>NZ_JAKQZH010000096.1 GCF_022343555.1 Marinobacter sp. C7
CTTACGCCATCGCCGGGCTTGCGATCAGCACATGCTGCTTTGCGACGCTGACGCTGATCGCCACGAGCGCACCGCTCTTTGCCATTGCCCTGGTCATGGGCATGCAGGGTCTCGGTATCGGGCTTGGCCAGCAGGTCCCCGTGCTCGGCGTCCAGAACGCCGCACGCGGCGGCGATATCGGCGCGGCCACCGGAACGGTGACGCTGTCGCGGATGATCGGCGGCGCATCGGCCATTTCTGTTTATGGCGCCATCCTGGCGCAGGGGCTCAACGCGGCGCCGCCCGTGCCGGGCATCGGCCCGCTCTCCGAGGTGACGCCGGCAGCGATCTCCACCCTCACCGGCGCCGCCCATGACGCGGCGATCGCCGGCTACGGCGCCACCTTCACGCATCTCTTCATGTTTGCCTGCCTGACGGCAATCATCGGCCTGGTTGCCGCCATCAGCCTCCGCCCCGTGGCGCTGGGCGCGACGGCGGAGGCGCCCGCACGGGCGCCTGCCTGACATGGTCAACCG
>NZ_JAKQZH010000097.1 GCF_022343555.1 Marinobacter sp. C7
CGGCAATTTTTCCCGGTTCAAAACCAGCCGCGCGAGCGCAGCCAGTAGATCGCCAGCACCATTGTCGCCAACATCACCACCAGCGCTGCCGGATAGCCGATCGCCCAGTGCAGTTCGGGCATCTTGTCAAAGTTCATTCCATAGATGCCGGCAATCAGCATGGGCGGGGCAAAAACCACCGAAACCACCGAGAACAGTTTCATGATGTTGTTCTGCTCGAGGTTGATGAGTCCGAGCGCCGAATCGAGCAGGAGGGAAATGTTGGAGGACACGAAGCTTGCATGCTCCGCCAGCGACTGGATGTCGTGGGAAACGATGCGGCAGAGATCCTTGGTCTGTTTGTCGTCGCGCACACGGCCGAGCGACTGGACATACGTGGCAAGGCGCGCCAGCGTCGTCAGGCTGTCGCGGGTCTTGCTGACCAGGCGGTGATAGGTCGAAATCTCGATCAGCCGCGATTCGAGCTCGGCCGGCGGGCGCCGGCGCCCGCGCGCACCTTCGCCGAAGACGGCGAT
>NZ_JAKQZH010000098.1 GCF_022343555.1 Marinobacter sp. C7
GCTCAAGATTGGGAAACCTTGGATAGCAGCGATTGATGCAGCGTTGATGATCTTGCCTTTTACGCCAAGCTCATCGAACTTTCGGGATGCTGCTTGAATACCAAAAAATACGCTAAAAACGTTCACGGAGTAGATCTGCTTTAGGTCTTCTTCGGTGACTTCCAGAAGTGGCTTAATTTGTGCGATGCCGGCGTTGTTTACTAGCACATCGAAGCCGCCAAGTTTCTCTGCTGCCTCATCAATTGCACTGTCGAAATTAGCCTTATCGGTGACATCTAATCCAACGAATACAGCCTTTTGACCTGCAGCTTCAATCAACTTGATGGTCTCTGCAGCTTGTTCTTCCTGTTGTGGCAGGTCGGCTACGGCAATATCGAAACCATCTGCTGCCAGCTTCTCTGAAATTCCACGACCGATGCCTTGTGCACCACCGGTAACCATTGCAACTTTGCTCATGACACTTCCTCTTGCTTCCTCAATATAAATTCTCAAGATTCAAGGCCTTATACAGTTT
>NZ_JAKQZH010000099.1 GCF_022343555.1 Marinobacter sp. C7
AACACCGGTCGCCAGGGGCGGCAAGGTGTTGAAAACGTCACGTCCCCGGCGGCACTGAAAACGACCAAGGGACGAAGACAATGATAGATGATCAGGATGAAATCTCGCTACCAAGACCCGCTCTGATGACCATCAGGAAGGCGGTCGCGAACGATATTCCGCAACTCGTTGAAATGATCGGCATGCTCGCTGCCTTCCACGGCGATACCTCGGAGGCGAGCGAGGAGGGACTCAAGCGCGATCTCTTCGGCCCCGCGCCGTGGGTGACGGCGCTGGTAGCCGATGCCGGAGCGGAGCTTCTCGGCTACGCCATGCTGGCACCGCTCTACCGTGCCCAGCAGGGCAAGCGCGGCATGGATCTCCACCATCTCTTCGTGCGCGAAGGCCACCGCAACCACGGTGTGGGCCAGCATCTGATTGCCCGTGCCCGCGATTTCGCCAAAGCCGCCGGCTGCGCCTATCTCTCCGTCAGTGCCGCGACCGGCAACATCAACGCTCATCGTTTCTACCA
>NZ_JAKQZH010000100.1 GCF_022343555.1 Marinobacter sp. C7
GAACCGTCGTCTAGGCAGTCGCCCAAAGCGTTGAATACGTGGCCCTTAACAACATCGCCCACTGGTACGGAAATTGGGCGTGCAGTATCGGTTACAGCAGCACCGCGGACAAGTCCGTCGGTTGGTGCCATAGCGATGGTGCGGATGAGGTTGTCGCCGAGGTGCTGAGCAACCTCGAGAACAACGGTCTTCTTAACTGATTCGAGGGTTACCTCTACAGTAAGTGCGTTGTACAGTGCTGGCAGCTCGCCGCGGGGAAACTCCACGTCGACGACCGCACCAATGACACGCACGACACGGCCGGCAGTGGCTGCCTGCTGTGCGTTCTGCTCTTCAAGAGCTGTAGTCATAATTAGTCACTTTCTCCGCTGTCGGCGAGCGCGCCTGCGCCACCAACAATCTCTGTGATTTCCTGGGTGATCTGTGCCTGACGTGCCTGGTTGGCCACACGGGACAGGTCCTTGACCAGTTCCGTAGCGTTGTCAGTCGCAGACTTCATCGCGTTTCGAC
>NZ_JAKQZH010000101.1 GCF_022343555.1 Marinobacter sp. C7
GGCAGTTCTTAAGCGTGAACTTTAAGCGTGAGCTGCTGAAATGCGGGCCTTCAGAGCATCGAACTGGCTGTGAACCTCTGCAGGAACACGTGGTCCGAGGAAAGTGAGGTACTCGGCGTTGTCTTCAACGTCGTTTGCCCACTGCTCTGCAGGAGCGGTCAGTGCTTCCTTGACATCCTCAATTGGGGTGTCGAGGCCGTCGAGGTCGAGGTCTTCGGCCTTAGCGGTGTGTCCAACAACGGTCTCGTCTGCGCCAACGTGGCCTTCGATGCGGTCGATGACCCACTTCAGAACGCGAGAGTTGTCGCCGAAGCCAGGCCACAGGAAGCGTCCATCTTCGCCACGGCGGAACCAGTTGACCAGGAAGATGGATGGCATCTTGTCGCCACCCTTGTTACCCATGTCAATCCAGTTCTGCAGGTATTCACCAGCGTTGTAGCCAATGAATGGGAGCATTGCCATTGGGTCGTGGCGGAGTGTGCCGACCTTTGCTTCTGCGGAAGCTGCGG
>NZ_JAKQZH010000102.1 GCF_022343555.1 Marinobacter sp. C7
GGCAGGGGCGTGTTGGCTGCGCTCATTTCGACCTCAGGACGCTATGCCGGCCATCATCAGGCCGAGTTTCTGTTCTTCCGTCTCCGGCGAGGCCTCGCCGACATTCTCGCCTGCAAACATCACCAGGATGCGGTCGGCAAGCGCACGGATCTCATCGAGTTCCACCGACACCAGTAGCACCGCCTTGCCGCTGTCGCGCATGTCGATGATCCGGCGGTGGATGAACTCGATCGCGCCGATATCGACGCCGCGGGTCGGCTGACCGACGAGCAGGATTTCCGGGTCGCGCTCGATTTCGCGGGCGACCACGATCTTCTGCTGGTTGCCGCCGGAAAAATTGGCGGTCTTCAGCGTCGGGTTTGGCGGGCGGATGTCGTATTTCTCGATCTTTTCCCTGGCATCATCGAGGATTGCCTGTCGGTCGAGCACGCCGGCCTTTCCGTATTTCGGCAGGTTGTGATAGCCGAGAATGGAGTTTTCGCGCTCCTCGAAGGGCAGGATCAGGCCCA
>NZ_JAKQZH010000103.1:0-248 GCF_022343555.1 Marinobacter sp. C7
CCGGCCGCGTTCTGAAGGGCCTGTTCGTCGCCGATTACCGCGAGCCGGACAACTCGTACATCTATTATGCGACCGAGGGCGCCGTCGATCAGAGCGGCAGCCAGTTGATCATGAAGGACGGCCAGGTTCAGCGCGAAAATGCCGAGGGCGAGGTCTCGATCGTTCAGTTCGATTCCTACAGCTTCGACCTCTCGGAGCTGACAGCAGACAAGGGCCAGACCAGCCGGAGAGCCAGCGACCGCAGCCTC
>NZ_JAKQZH010000103.1:258-509 GCF_022343555.1 Marinobacter sp. C7
ATGACCCTGATTACCTAAAAAATCCAGCAGCTTACCGAGCCGAACTGACACGCCGCCTGAATGAATGGACGCTCCCCTTCATCTACGCCGTATTCACCCTCGTCATCGTCGGTGATGCGCGATCGCATCGCGAACGGCGCATTCCTCCGATGGCAAGCGCCTTCCCCCTGACGCTGGCATTGCGTCTCTTCGGCCATTTCAGCATCAACCAGTCCGAGGTCGATCCGATCTTCGTTTACGTCGCTTACGGG
>NZ_JAKQZH010000104.1 GCF_022343555.1 Marinobacter sp. C7
GTAATAAAAACGTCATTTTTTTTGAATGTAGTTGTTGACTGTTTGTGGAAGTGGGGTCTATAAGCCGCCTCACCGAACGACGGGGCGGCGCTGAGGCGGTGCTTACGGTTCTTGAAAATCACCGACAGGCTTGAATGCTTGGTTAGGCTTTGAACTTGAGAGTGATGAGCCGAAGGATGATTTGTGACGGGTTTATTGCCTGTCAGTTATTTGGACAATTGAATATTGAGGAAAGAGAAACGTGGCGAGCGGCTTTGTTTCGGGGTGCTTTCGGGCATTCTGAGAAAGAGACTTAGAAGCGGTCACGTTTTAAGGAAACTGCTTGGACATTGCGCAGTGATGCGCGGTCTAAGGTGTGTATGAACATGAAAGTGTTCGAACATATATAAGGTTTCCGTCAATTCTTACTGAAACAGCTGAGGCTGTTTTTGGTAATTTGAACAACACGAGCGTTAGCGCAAGCGACGTTAGTGGACGTGATTAGCTTGGATAAAATTCTCATTCAACT
>NZ_JAKQZH010000105.1 GCF_022343555.1 Marinobacter sp. C7
GATAGCTCTGAAACACCTTGCCGACAGGCTCCAGGAGGTTGACGCAGGGCACCGCCATGTCCCGGCACATCTCGTCGATCAGTGCCGAAAGCTCCTCGTTTACCAGCGTGTAGAGCACGATGCCCGGCGCTTCGTCGATCGCGCGCAGCACCGGCAGCAACTGCTTGCGGCTGCGGATCAGCGGATAGACGTGCTCGATCGGCTCGTAACCGCCGAATTGCGCCGAAACCGCGCGGCCGGCCGAGATCAAAGTTTCCCCGGTCGAATCAGAGACCAGATGGAGGTGGAAGAAGTTTTTGCGGTTTTCCACGATGTCCTTCGCCTCCTGTTCATAACACTGGACAACCCGGGATGCCGGAACGGCGCCCGGATTTGCCTGTGGGAAGCCTTCCGGTTTTTCCACATGTCCTGTTTTCGGCAAGACGATCCGGCCTGCTTGTTGAAAACGGGGAGAAAGCCATCCCCGCACAGAACTTTCCAGAGGTTATGCACAGGCTCGCTGCAGATG
>NZ_JAKQZH010000010.1 GCF_022343555.1 Marinobacter sp. C7
CCCTGCGAATGTCCACAGGGTAGCTGGTAGTTTGAAAATCAACGCCGTTGCCCTTAGGATTCAGTAACTGGCACATTTTGTAATGCGCTAGATCTGTGTGCTCAGTCTTCCAGGCTGCTTATCACAGTGAAAGCAAAACCAATTCGTGGCTGCGAAAGTCGTAGCCACCACGAAGTCCAGGAGGACATACAGTGGCAAAGGCGAAGTTCGAGCGTACCAAGCCCCACGTAAACATCGGCACCATCGGTCACGTTGACCACGGTAAGACCACCACCACCGCGGCTATCACCAAGGTTCTGGCTGACACTTACCCTGAGCTCAACGAGGCTTTCGCCTTCGACTCCATCGATAAGGCTCCTGAGGAGAAGGAGCGTGGCATCACGATCAACATCTCCCACGTTGAGTACCAGACTGAAAAGCGCCACTACGCACACGTTGACGCTCCAGGCCACGCCGACTACATCAAGAACATGATTACCGGCGCTGCTCAGATGGACGGCGCAATCCTCGTTGTTGCTGCTACCGACGGCCCAATGCCTCAGACCCGTGAGCACGTTCTTCTTGCTCGCCAGGTTGGCGTTCCTTACATCCTCGTTGCTCTTAACAAGTGCGACATGGTTGAGGATGAGGAAATCATCGAGCTCGTCGAGATGGAAGTTCGTGAACTTCTTGCTGAGCAGGACTACGACGAAGAGGCTCCAATTGTTCACATCTCCGCTCTGAAGGCTCTTGAGGGCGACGAGAAGTGGGGCAAGCAGATCCTTGAGCTCATGCAGGCTTGCGATGACAACATCCCTGACCCAGTTCGTGAGACCGACAAGCCATTCCTCATGCCTATCGAGGACATCTTCACCATCACCGGTCGTGGCACCGTTGTTACCGGTCGTGTTGAGCGCGGTACCCTGAACGTGAACGATGATGTTGACATCATCGGCATCAAGGAGAAGTCCACCTCCACCACCGTTACCGGTATCGAGATGTTCCGTAAGCTTCTTGACTCCGCTGAGGCTGGCGACAACTGTGGTCTGCTTCTCCGTGGTATCAAGCGCGAAGATGTTGAGCGTGGCCAGGTTATCGTTAAGCCAGGCGCTTACACCCCTCACACCGAGTTCGAGGGCTCTGTCTACGTTCTGGCCAAGGATGAAGGTGGCCGCCACACCCCATTCTTCGACAACTACCGTCCTCAGTTCTACTTCCGCACCACCGACGTTACCGGTGTTGTGAAGCTTCCAGAGGGCACCGAGATGGTCATGCCTGGCGACAACGTCGACATGTCCGTCACCCTGATCCAGCCTGTCGCTATGGACGAGGGCCTGCGTTTCGCTATCCGCGAAGGCTCCCGCACCGTTGGCGCTGGTCGTGTCAC
>NZ_JAKQZH010000106.1 GCF_022343555.1 Marinobacter sp. C7
ACCGTTCTTCCCGCAAGGGCCTCCGCGTCCAGCTCTATATGGCGCTGCGCGACATCATCCTGTCGGGTGGGCTTCGCGCCGGCGACCCGCTGCCCGCAACGCGCATTCTGGCCCGCGAGCTTGGCGTCTCGCGAACGACGGTGATCGATGCGATCGAGCGCCTCGTCCTGGAGGGCATGCTGGTGTCGCGGGTTGGCGCAGGAACCTTCGTCAGCGATGCGCTCGATGCCCAGCGCCCGGCGTCGGGTGCGCCTCAGCCTGCCAAAACCGGGAAAAAGCCGCGGCTCTCCTATGCCATCACCCATGCCGGACCATCCTATGCACGGCGCAACTGGCTGCCGCATGAGGCCCGGGCCTTCATTACCGCGCTGCCGGCGCTTGACGCCTTTCCGATGACCAACTGGGCGCGCATTTCCGCCCGGCAATTGCGCGGCGCGCGCAGCGCCGTCATGGGCTATGGCGAGCCGAAGGGCATGCGGGCCTTAAGGCGCGCGATAGCCACGCAT
>NZ_JAKQZH010000107.1 GCF_022343555.1 Marinobacter sp. C7
CAGACCTGTGCGGTTTGGTGCGATGAGGCGATGTCAGGCTGAGGTTCCAAGCTTTAGACATTTTTTTGAACCTGCATGTCGGTAGTTGCCCTTGCTGGGGCGAACGCTACCGTTCGCAAAAACTGCTTTTCCTTCGCAGTGGCACTGAAGCCGAATACTGTATCCGTGCCTTTCTCCAGAAGGTGCGTGGCGAAAGAATGCCGCAAAGTGTGCACGGTGACGCGCTTTGAAAGACCGGTTGCTGTGACAGCGGAACGGCAGGCGGCGTTCAAAACAGTTGGCTCTATGGGCTTGTCGGGATCGCGCCCCGGAAACAGAAACGACTTTGGCCGCGCCAGACGCCAATAGCTGCGCAGGATACCGAGTAGCCCGGTTGACAGCATGACATATCGGGCCTTGCTGCCCTTGCCATGCCGGACATGGATCACCATTCGGGAGCTGTCAATGTCTTCGACCCTAAGTCCGCAAACCTCCCCGACCCGCAAACCTGCGGCATAAGCATAT
>NZ_JAKQZH010000108.1 GCF_022343555.1 Marinobacter sp. C7
CGGGAAACTTTTTTAAGAAAGGTGTGTTTCACACATGGCACGTAAGCCACTTATCGCTGGTAACTGGAAGATGAACCTGGATCACCAGCAGGCAATCGGCACTGTTCAGAAGCTTGCATTCGCCCTTCCAAAGGAATACTTCGAGAAGGTTGACGTTGCAGTCACCGTTCCTTTCACTGACATCCGCTCCGTCCAGACTCTCGTTGAGGGCGACAAGCTTGAGGTCACTTTCGGTGCTCAGGACGTCTCCCAGCACGAGTCCGGTGCGTACACCGGTGAAGTTTCTGCAAGCATGCTGGCAAAGTTGAACTGCTCTTGGGTTGTCGTTGGACACTCCGAGCGCCGCGAGTACCACAACGAGTCTGATGAGTTGGTTGCTGCGAAGGCAAAGGCAGCTCTGTCCAACGGCATCAGCCCGATCGTCTGCGTTGGTGAGCCACTGGAAATCCGTGAAGCTGGCACCCACGTTGAGTACGTCGTCGAGCAGACCCGTAAGTCCCT
>NZ_JAKQZH010000109.1 GCF_022343555.1 Marinobacter sp. C7
GAACCTCCTGAAGCCCGACGAAATCGTTATTTTTGACAGAAACCTCTAATAAACCGAAATCACGTTAACTGCAATTTTCGTGATATATATCAATACTATAATTAACATTGAATTGCGGTAAATCTAGCATTGCCGTGCCGCACAAAACTGCCTATTGTGACTGCCAATTCCACGTCTTTCCTTCAAAAGGAGGCCTTGATGGCGTCGCAAGCGTCCGCTTCACGGAAAACCCCAAAAAAAGAAGATAACAGCCGGATCGTCGAGTTCGATCGCGATCAGGAAATGCATGCGCTCCGCGAAATGCTGATGATTCGCCGTTTCGAAGAGAAGGCCGGCCAGCTTTATGGCATGGGCTTCATCGGCGGTTTCTGTCACCTTTACATCGGCCAGGAAGCTGTCGTCGTCGGCATGCAGATGGCGCTGAAGGATGGTGACCAGATCATCACCAGCTATCGTGACCACGGCCACATGCTTGCCACCGGCATGGAGGCCCGCGGTGT
>NZ_JAKQZH010000011.1 GCF_022343555.1 Marinobacter sp. C7
TGAAGACATTTGATCACGTGAATAATTCTAGTTAGCTCCCAAGTTGGCATAGGAGGCCACAGTGGCTGAAATCATGCACGTATTCGCTCGCGAAATTCTCGACTCCCGCGGTAACCCAACCGTCGAGGCAGAGGTTTTCCTGGATGACGGTTCCCACGGTGTCGCAGGTGTTCCATCCGGCGCATCCACCGGCGTCCACGAGGCTCATGAGCTGCGTGACGGTGGCGATCGCTACCTGGGCAAGGGCGTTTTGAAGGCAGTTGAAAACGTCAACGAAGAAATCGGCGACGAGCTCGCTGGCCTAGAGGCTGACGATCAGCGCCTCATCGACGAAGCAATGATCAAGCTTGATGGCACCGCCAACAAGTCCCGCCTGGGTGCAAACGCAATCCTTGGTGTTTCCATGGCTGTTGCAAAGGCTGCTGCTGATTCCGCAGGCCTCCCACTGTTCCGCTACATCGGTGGACCAAACGCACACGTTCTTCCAGTTCCAATGATGAACATCATCAACGGTGGCGCTCACGCTGACTCCGGTGTTGACGTTCAGGAATTCATGATCGCTCCAATCGGTGCAGAGACCTTCTCTGAGGCTCTCCGCAACGGCGCGGAGGTCTACCACGCACTGAAGTCCGTCATCAAGGAAAAGGGCCTGTCCACCGGACTTGGCGATGAGGGCGGCTTCGCTCCTTCCGTCGGCTCCACCCGTGAGGCTCTTGACCTTATCGTTGAGGCAATCGAGAAGGCTGGCTTCACCCCAGGCAAGGACATCGCTCTTGCTCTGGACGTTGCTTCCTCTGAGTTCTTCAAGGACGGCACCTACCACTTCGAAGGTGGCCAGCACTCCGCAGCTGAGATGGCAAACGTTTACGCTGAGCTCGTTGACGCGTACCCAATCGTCTCCATCGAGGACCCACTGCAGGAAGATGACTGGGAGGGTTACACCAACCTCACCGCAACCATCGGCGACAAGGTTCAGATCGTTGGCGACGACTTCTTCGTCACCAACCCTGAGCGCCTGAAGGAGGGCATCGCTAAGAAGGCTGCCAACTCCATCCTGGTTAAGGTGAACCAGATCGGTACCCTCACCGAGACCTTCGACGCTGTCGACATGGCTCACCGCGCCGGCTACACCTCCATGATGTCCCACCGTTCCGGTGAGACCGAGGACACCACCATTGCTGACCTCGCAGTTGCACTCAACTGTGGCCAGATCAAGACTGGTGCTCCAGCACGTTCCGACCGTGTCGCAAAGTACAACCAGCTTCTCCGCATCGAGCAGCTGCTTGGCGACGCCGGCGTCTACGCAGGTCGCAGCGCATTCCCACGCTTTCAGGGCTAAATAAAAGCGCT
>NZ_JAKQZH010000012.1 GCF_022343555.1 Marinobacter sp. C7
CCGGGGTGCGCCGAGGCACACCCCGGGCTATTGGGATGACACATCACCGTGAGCATCGATCGCCCACGTTAGCGATGTGAACTAATTAGAGCTTGGAAGCTACGAGCTCGGTCAGACGCAGGAGCTGGCAGGTGTAGCCCCACTCGTTGTCGTACCAGGAAACAACCTTGACGGTGTTGCCGGAGACCTTGGTCAGGCCAGCGTCGAAGATGGAGCCGTGGGAATCGTGGACGATGTCGGTGGAAACCAGTGGCTCTTCGGAGTAAGCCAGGGTCTCGCCGAACTCGCCGACTGCAGCTTCCTTGATTGCAGCGTTGATGGACTCAACGGTGACCTCAGACTTGGTGTTGAAGGTCAGGTCGGTTGCGGAACCGGTGATAACTGGAACGCGAAGTGCGTAGCCGTCAAGCTTGCCCTTGAGCTCTGGGAGAACCAGAGCAACAGCCTTAGCTGCACCGGTGGAGGTAGGAACGATGTTGACTGCTGCTGCACGTGCACGACGCAGGTCGCGGTGAGGTGCATCGTGCAGGCGCTGGTCGCCAGTGTATGCGTGAACGGTGGTCATGAGGCCGTTCTCGATGCCGAACTTGTCGTTTAGGACCTTTGCCATTGGTGCGAGGCAGTTGGTGGTGCAAGATGCGCCGGAGATCACGTTGTGGTTCTCAGGATCGTAGGACTCGTGGTTCACACCGTAAACGAAGGTTGCGTCTTCGTTGCTTGCTGGTGCGGAGATGATGACCTTCTTGGCACCTGCTTCGATGTGAGCCTTAGCCGCGTTTGCATCGGTGAAGAAGCCGGTGGACTCGATCACGATGTCAACGTTGTGTGCAGCCCAGTCCAGGTTCTTTGGATCGCGCTCTGCGTAAACAGCGATGCGCTTGCCACCAACGGTGATGGAGTCATCGTCGTATTCAACTTCCTGGCCAAGGCGGCCCATGATGGAGTCGAACTTGAGAAGGGTGGAAAGGGTCTTGTTGTCGGTGAGGTCGTTGACTGCAACTACCTCGAGATCGTCGCTGCGCTCCAGAACTGCGCGGAAGAAGTTACGTCCGATACGGCCAAATCCGTTAATACCAACACGAATGGTCATGTTGTGTCTCCTCTAAAGATTGTAGGAAATGCAATGTGTCAAGCAGTTAGGTCAATCAGAGCATCGGTCACTCAAGAATTCTTGAGCTGACAGAACCCAAGGGCGAGTATGGCGAATTTTTCCAACTCACGCACCAAACCTACTCACATTGGATAATTCGTCGAGTCAACTCCGTGTCAACCTGTCCTCAACTTTAGCGGGGAAACAAAGATTTCGCAGCAGATGCAAAATCATAC
>NZ_JAKQZH010000013.1 GCF_022343555.1 Marinobacter sp. C7
CTGCAGGGCATAGGTTGGTTTTGCTCGATTTACAATGTGATTTTTTCAACAAAAATAACACTTGGTCTGACCACATTTTCGGACATAATCGGGCATAATTAAAGGTGTAACAAAGGAATCCGGGCACAAGCTCTTGCTGATTTTCTGAGCTGCTTTGTGGGTTGTCCGGTTAGGGAAATCAGGAAGTGGGATCGAAAATGAAAGAAACCGTCGGTAACAAGATTGTCCTCATTGGCGCAGGAGATGTTGGAGTTGCATACGCATACGCACTGATCAACCAGGGCATGGCAGATCACCTTGCGATCATCGACATCGATGAAAAGAAACTCGAAGGCAACGTCATGGACTTAAACCATGGTGTTGTGTGGGCCGATTCCCGCACCCGCGTCACCAAGGGCACCTACGCTGACTGCGAAGACGCAGCCATGGTTGTCATTTGTGCCGGCGCAGCCCAAAAGCCAGGCGAGACCCGCCTCCAGCTGGTGGACAAAAACGTCAAGATTATGAAATCCATCGTCGGCGATGTCATGGACAGCGGATTCGACGGCATCTTCCTCGTGGCGTCCAACCCAGTGGATATCCTGACCTACGCAGTGTGGAAATTCTCCGGCTTGGAATGGAACCGCGTGATCGGCTCCGGAACTGTCCTGGACTCCGCTCGATTCCGCTACATGCTGGGCGAACTCTACGAAGTGGCACCAAGCTCCGTCCACGCCTACATCATCGGCGAACACGGCGACACTGAACTTCCAGTCCTGTCCTCCGCGACCATCGCAGGCGTATCGCTTAGCCGAATGCTGGACAAAGACCCAGAGCTTGAGGGCCGTCTAGAGAAAATTTTCGAAGACACCCGCGACGCTGCCTATCACATTATCGACGCCAAGGGCTCCACTTCCTACGGCATCGGCATGGGTCTTGCTCGCATCACCCGCGCAATCCTGCAGAACCAAGACGTTGCAGTCCCAGTCTCTGCACTGCTCCACGGTGAATACGGTGAGGAAGACATCTACATCGGCACCCCAGCTGTGGTGAACCGCCGAGGCATCCGCCGCGTTGTCGAACTAGAAATCACCGACCACGAGATGGAACGCTTCAAGCATTCCGCAAATACCCTGCGCGAAATTCAGAAGCAGTTCTTCTAAATCTTTGGCGCC
>NZ_JAKQZH010000014.1 GCF_022343555.1 Marinobacter sp. C7
CAGTTTCCCAGGCGGGCCTCTTCGCCGGCGAGCGACTCCGAATAGGCACGCAGGAGAGCCTGGCGGAACCAGCTTTTGTTGATGGCACGCCGAAAGTTCTCGGCATTGAAGGTGAAGGCGTGACCGTCCTCGGTCTCGACATAGCGCCAGTCCCTGACAACATCGGTCAGTTGCCGGCGCTGCAGTTCGATCTGCTCGCGAGCCGTCGTTACGCCTTCGCTTTCCTCAAGACGCTTGATCGCCTCGTCCTGGGTTTCGGCCTGGAAGAGGACTTCCAGCTCATAGGTGACGAACTTGCCCGGATTGTCGGCGTCGGGCATCCGGACCTTGACCGGCCACCAGTAGCGATTGACGTCGGAGAGGATGAATTTCATGGTCGATTTCCTGCTTTCGAAAAGGCGTCAAAGGTTCGTTGAGGCGCTTGTGAAGGCGGCCTAGCTGATGGTGAGCTTGAACTCGTCGAGCCCATCCACCGGGCAAGCCGCGAGGGACAGCGAGTAATTGACAATGCCGTTGGTCTGGCCCTGCGTCGGCTTACCGATCTCGACAGCGGGTTCTTCGACCTCGACGATGTTGCCGGCAGTCTTGCCATGGACAAGCGAGAGTTCGCCGCGCGTGCGGTCCTGGGCAGCGACGAACCAGTTGACTTCGGCAAGGCTCTTCGCCTCGACAACGGCTGTACCGGTAGAAGAGCGGTCGGAAATCAGAACGAGTTCATCGCCGATCAGGAAACGCGGCGTGACGGTATTGCCGAGGTCGAGCGCAAGGCTTTCGGCGATCGCGTTCCAGCCATGGAGGGACATCGTCGTGTTGGCCTTGGAAACCGGCACTGGTTTCGGCCAGCCAACCTGAGTGACCGCCGGCATGACACCGAGATCCGATATGGTGCCGATAAGACCTGTCAGCGTGAATGTGTAGTGAGGAATTTGCGTCGGCGTAAAGTTCAGCGCGACATTGCCGCGCGCGCCGAGCAGAACATGCTGCACCTTGTCGCTGATAAAATAGATCGAAGCCGATTCCTCACCGTCCTCGATGCTCTCATATTCG
>NZ_JAKQZH010000015.1 GCF_022343555.1 Marinobacter sp. C7
CTAAATTCATTGATCAAGACTTGCTGTCGCCTAGCTCTAATTCACTTGAGCCCGGCTGCTAAAGGTCAAGATCATTGAATGCACTACTTGCTAGCAGTCATCTGAAAAAACGACGTTGGTTCGTAGTCGCTGGAAATTTAATAATTCCTCCGTCCCCTTCAACTAGGGGGTGGAAACCCGACTATTTCCGAAGGACTATTCTCATGCGTTCTTTCCGTACCGCGGCAGTTGCAGGCCTTACTGCAGTTGCACTTTCCGTAGGTTCCGCCACCGTGGCAACTGCGGAAGAATCTGATCAAAACCTCTCATCCGGCTTCTCAGCACTTTCTTCCGGTGGCGCAGCGGCCGTAGGTGAGGACTGGGATGCAGACCAGCCCGTCACAGGTGAAGACATCTTTGGTGAAGAGCACGAGCGCGATAACGAAAACACCCCAGCGTGGGCTAAGAACATGTACGATCTAACCGTCTTGGGTGGCATTGCTTCCCTTCTCGGTGTCATCGTATTCCCCGCTTACAACTACTTGGTTTACACCGGTGTTATCAAGGGCTAAATCGCCTAACCTCTATCTTCATCTATAGCTTAGCTTTACTGAAAGGCTTTTCATCATGCGTAAATTCCGCAACACTGCAATTGCACTAGTTTCTGCAGCTGCAATCACCTTGGGTGGCGTTACCGCTGCTACCGCTCAGGAAGACGAAACTCCTCCTGCAGCAGAGACCGAGACCACTTCTCCTTCCGGTTCCTCAGGCTCTTCCTGGAACGACTACAACGAAGAGTACGAAGGCGACCAAGAGGGCTACGGAATCGACGGCTTTGGTTCTTCCCGCGATGACTCCGGAGAAGAAGTTCCACGTTGGTTGGAGACCTGGGGCAAGGTATTTGACGCTTTGACCATTACCTCCGTTCTTGGTCTTGTTGTCTTCCCTGTTGTTAACTTCCTGAAGTACAACGGCCTCATTAAGTAATCTGCAATTTCC
>NZ_JAKQZH010000016.1 GCF_022343555.1 Marinobacter sp. C7
GAAGATAATATCCGCGTCTATGAGGCCTCCGTCACCGACAAGGCCGAACTTGCCGCGGCCACCGATCAGGTGATTGCCGACTGGGGTGTGCCGCATATTCTCGTCAACAATGCCGGCATCGATTCCAAGCCGGACGGCTCCGCCGATCAGAATGCACCCTTTGAGGTCTATCCGCAGAAATACTGGGACGAGATCATCGACACCAATCTGACAAGCGTCTTCATCGCCAGCCGCAAGGCGACCGACATGATGCGCGCCGCCGGCCGCAAGGGCACGGTGCTCAACATGGCATCGAACTCCTTTTACGCCGGTACGCCAAACATGTCGGCCTATGTGGCGGCCAAGGGCGGCGTGATCGGTTTCACCCGCGCGCTCGCAACCGAAGTCGGCAAATACGGCATCCGCGTCAACGCGGTCACGCCGGGCCTGATCGAATCCGACGGCGTCAAGGCGAGCCCGCATGCCGAGAGCTTCGGTTTCGTGGAAATGCTGCAGGCCATGCCCGGCAAGGGCCAGCCCACCGATATCGCCAAGGTCGTGGCCTTCCTCGTCTCCGACGACGCAGGCTGGATGACCGGCCAGTGCGTCAACGTCGACGCCGGCATGATCCGGCTCTAGGACGCCGTACATCCATTCGGATGCACAAAGGACGCTCGAACTTATTGGATGCGCTAGGGCCAATCGGGGCGAAGACCGGTGCCGGTGCTGCGGTAATCTGCCGGCAGTCCGGTCTTCGCCGGAACCTTTACAAGCCGCTTGCCGGCGGCTGCCGTTACGCGCCGGTGAGGGTGAGGGAACGGCGACCGGTCAAGGCCATGGCAGCTTCGAGTTCGGCTGCGAACATCTCGAAAAGCGCGGCGGGCCCTGCAGCGCGCATGGCGCCGATAGCATAGAGGAAAGGGCGGCCGATGAAGACGAAATCGGCGCCGGCTTCCAGCGCCTTCAGAATATCCTCGCCGCTGCGCACGCCG
>NZ_JAKQZH010000017.1 GCF_022343555.1 Marinobacter sp. C7
ACGTACACTTCGCACTCGAACTTGGTGTGCGGAGTGATGGAGCCCGGAACCGCCAGAACCTGACCACGCTCAACGTCGTCACGCTTGGTACCACGCAGCAGAACACCAACGTTCTCACCGGCACGGCCTTCGTCCAGCAGCTTGCGGAACATCTCAACACCGGTACAAGTGGTCTTCTGGGTATCACGGATACCAACGATTTCCACTTCGTCACCAACCTTGATGATGCCACGCTCAACACGACCGGTAACAACGGTACCACGACCGGAGATGGAGAATACGTCCTCGATCGGCATCAGGAACGGCTGATCGATCGCACGCTCCGGCTCAGGGATGTACTCGTCCAGGGCCTCTACCAGCTTCTTGACAGCGGTCGTACCCATCTCGTTGTCGTCCTTGCCTTCCAGCGCCATCAGCGCGGAACCAGTAACGATCGGAGTGTCGTCACCCGGGAAGTCGTACTGGCTCAGCAGGTCACGAACTTCCATCTCGACCAGCTCCAGCAGCTCCTCGTCATCGACCATGTCCGCCTTGTTCAGGAACACAACGATGAACGGAACGCCTACCTGACGGGACAGCAGGATGTGCTCACGAGTCTGCGGCATGGGGCCGTCAGCTGCAGAACACACCAGGATCGCGCCGTCCATCTGCGCGGCACCAGTGATCATGTTCTTAACATAGTCAGCGTGGCCCGGGCAGTCTACGTGCGCGTAGTGACGGGTCGGAGAATCGTACTCAACGTGAGAGGTCGCGATAGTAATACCACGAGCCTTCTCTTCCGGCGCGTTATCGATCTGGTCAAACGCGCTGGCAGAACCTGTACCCCACACTTCGTGACATACACGAGTCAGAGCAGCGGTCAGGGTGGTCTTACCATGGTCAACGTGACCAATAGTACCCACGTTTACGTGCGGTTTACTACGCTCAAATTTTTCTTT
>NZ_JAKQZH010000018.1 GCF_022343555.1 Marinobacter sp. C7
GCCTATCGCAACTCCCGAGGTCTATAACGAGATGCTCGATCGTGCTAAGGAAGGCGGATTCGCCTTCCCAGCCATCAACTGCACCTCCTCGGAAACCATCAACGCAGCTCTCAAGGGCTTCGCAGAGGCTGAATCTGACGGAATCATCCAGTTCTCCACCGGTGGTGCAGAGTTCGGTTCCGGCCTGGCAGTAAAGAACAAGGTCAAGGGCGCAGTTGCGCTTGCAGCCTTCGCCCACGAGGCAGCAAAGAGCTACGGCATCAACGTTGCTCTGCACACTGACCACTGCCAGAAGGAAGTCCTGGACGAGTACGTCCGCCCACTGCTGGCTATCTCCCAGGAGCGCGTCGACCGCGGCGAGCTTCCACTGTTCCAGTCCCACATGTGGGATGGTTCCGCTGTCCCAATCGACGAGAACCTCGAAATCGCACAGGAGCTGCTGGCTAAGGCCAAGGCAGCGAACATCATCTTGGAAGTTGAGATCGGTGTTGTCGGTGGCGAAGAAGACGGCGTTGAGGCTAAGGCTGGCGCAAACCTCTACACCTCCCCAGAAGACTTTGAGAAGACCATCGATGCAATCGGCACCGGTGAGAAGGGCCGCTACCTGCTAGCAGCTACCTTCGGTAACGTCCACGGCGTTTACAAGCCAGGCAACGTCAAGCTGCGCCCAGAGGTCCTCCTTGAGGGCCAGCAGGTTGCACGCAAGAAGCTTGGACTTGCAGACGACGCACTTCCATTCGACTTCGTCTTCCACGGTGGCTCAGGCTCCGAGAAGGAAAAGATCGAAGAGGCGCTGACCTACGGCGTCATCAAGATGAACGTTGATACTGACACCCAGTACGCATTCACCCGCCCAATCGTCTCCCACATGTTTGAGAACTACAACGGCGTTCTCAAGATCGACGGCGAGGTCGGAAACAAGAAGGCTTACGACCCAC
>NZ_JAKQZH010000019.1 GCF_022343555.1 Marinobacter sp. C7
GCTATCAATGACAACGCCGCAGATGACATTCGTGTCCTAGTTGTTGGAAACCCAGCGAACACCAACGCGTTGATTGCTTCAGCTGCGGCCCCAGATGTTCCAGCATCCCGCTTCAACGCAATGATGCGCCTTGATCACAACCGTGCGATCTCCCAGCTGGCCACCAAGCTTGGCCGTGGATCTGCGGAATTTAACAACATTGTGGTCTGGGGAAATCACTCCGCAACCCAGTTCCCAGACATCACCTACGCAACCGTTGGTGGAGAAAAGGTCACTGACCTGGTTGATCACGATTGGTATGTGGAGGAGTTCATTCCTCGCGTGGCTAACCGTGGCGCTGAAATCATTGAGGTCCGTGGAAAGTCTTCTGCAGCTTCTGCAGCATCCTCTGCGATTGATCACATGCGCGATTGGGTACAGGGCACCGAGGCGTGGTCCTCTGCGGCAATTCCTTCCACCGGTGCATACGGCATTCCTGAGGGCATTTTTGTCGGTCTGCCAACCGTATCCCGCAACGGTGAGTGGGAAATCGTTGAAGGCCTGGAGATTTCCGATTTCCAGCGCGCCCGCATCGACGCGAATGCTCAGGAATTGCAGGCCGAGCGCGAGGCAGTGCGCGACTTGCTCTAATCTTTAACGCATGACTTCGCTTTTCGACGCCCCAACCCTCCAACGCGTCACCGTTTTCACGGGCTCGGCGCTCGGCAGTTCCTCGCTGTACACGCAAGCGGCTCAAACCTTGGCGAAAACCGCGGTAGACCGCGGCATCGACTTGGTTTACGGTGGCGGAAAAGTGGGGCTCATGGGTATCGTCGCGGATGCGTTCCTGGAATCAGGTGGCGAAGCCTTTGGCGTCATCACG
>NZ_JAKQZH010000001.1:0-1470007 GCF_022343555.1 Marinobacter sp. C7
CCCCAGGCCCTGGAAGAGGAGGGCGGGAGTGAACCGACCACCTACCACAACTTCTTCAACGTGGTGCCGGCCGACCGGACCTGGAGACCAACAACCACACACAAACCTTTGATGGATGGCCCCCAGATCGCCATCGTCACCGGACCGGAAGGCGAGGAAATCCACTGCGATGCGCACGGTCGGGTGAAAGTCCGTTTTCCCTGGGATCGGCACCTGCGGCCAGGCGCGGTGGCGAGTGCAAGCAACAACGAACACAGCAGCGCCTGGCTCCGCGTCAGCCAGGGCTGGGCCGGCGGCCAGTATGGCTTTATGGCGTTGCCCCGGATCGGCCACGAGGTCATCGTGAGCTTCCTCGACGGCGACCCGGACCAGCCCATCATCACCGGACGCACCTACCACGCGACCCATCAGCCACCGTACGAGTTGCCGGCGCACAAGACCCGCACCACCCTGAAAACCAGCACCCACAAGGGCGAGGGCAGCAACGAACTGCGCTTTGAGGACGAAGCCGACCAGGAACAGATCTACCTCCATGCCCAGAAGGACCTGGACCTGCTCACCGGGCACAACCGAACCGAAGTCATCCGCAACGACAGTCACCTGACCGTGGAGAAGGATCTCCTCAGCCACACCAAAGGCAGCGGCCATCACACCGTGGACGGTGAAAAGCGTGAACAGACGGGCAAAGACCACAGTTTCAGTGTCTCTGGCACCCTGCACCTGAAAGCCGGGAGTGCATGGCTCACCGAATCCGGCACGGAAGTGCACATCAAAGCCGGTCAGAAAGCTGTGATCGAGGCCGGTGCTGAGATCACGCTCAAAGCCGGGGGCAGCTTTGTAAAGATCGATCCCGCTGGCGTTGCCCTGGGGGGCGCGAGCATCAGGATGAATGCCGGTGGCTCAGCGGGTAAAGGCAGCGGGCAGCAGGTGAGAGTGCCGGCATTGCCGGGACGTGTTACCGATGATGGCGTCAGCGTGGCGCCTGCTCAGCGTGCCAATGTCAGTCAGCGATCGGATGCGACGCCCTCGTCCAGCCACAGGACTGCGCTGCTGATGGCCGCATCGGAACGGGCACCTGTGCAGCAACTCTGTCAGAAGAAGCTTGATGGCACATGTGATGTCCGCAACTGCCCCTGTACCTGACATGTATGAGGCGACCCCGGGTTTCCAGCATATCCTTGAGTGGCAAGGCATTACCTCGGACCACCGCTGTCTGCTGATCATCGACGCCGCCCGCTATGAAGAAGGTGAGGTGCTCCGCCAGATTTATACCCTGGATGATGATCCGGACTGGCTATGGCTGTTTGACCAAACGCCTTTTGAACAGGACAGAGACGCCGGCCCCATTGTGGTGGACACCACTCTCGACAGCGCTTTGGCGCAGGACGCCGCTGGCAGATGGGCGGCGGATGAAGCCGTGCTGGTACTCGTGTCCGACCGGGAATCGGGTACGGCACTGGCCGGTTTCCGACAAAGTCTGCTGGTTCAGTTGGATCAGTATGGGCCGTGCTTCCTTCGCCCCTACGACAACCGCTTTCTTGCGATGCTGGCTGAGCATCGGCCGGAAGAGCTCGTCAGCCTGATTGGAAAAGGTGATTTGCTGATGTGGAGTATTGATCGGGAAGGCGTCACCGAATGGTCGGGTACGATAGGTACCAGCACTGATTTTCGTGGCCTCGGTCATACACAGGATGCTTCCTTCGAACGGCTTCTGGGCTCGGTGCGCGGCCTTCCCGGATAATTGTCAGGATCGGCCTGCTCAGGATAGTGCGGGCCTGAAGAAAAGGAATTTCAATGATGTCAGCCATCAAGGCACCACCCTGTACACCCTCCCGGACCTTCTGGCTTGAACTGGCCGGAGAACACTCCCTGGCGGGCCATCACTATTGCCTGCAGGAGCGGCCCGATGAGCAGGTAAACGTGATTCCCATGGAGCCCTGCGCCGATCGCAGCGGTCGAATGGGCCCCATCCTCGCGGGTCATCTGGAAGCAGCCGGAAAGCGGTCACTTGTGCTCGAACTCCGGGGTGACCGGGAAAAGGTCGTTATTCCGGTGATTGAAGATGATGAAATTGGCCCCCTGACTTTGAGGCCTCCTCAACGGCAGTACCAGGACAACCTGATGGTTGCCGTTCATCCAACCCTGTTCTGCGATGCCGGCGAGCTGACACGGCCCCGGCCCGTTAGCGGTTTTGCTGAGGCTACCCCCGCGCCCATGCGCAGCGGCTGGATCTACGTGTTTTTCCATGGCCGACTGTGGCGGGAGCTTTCCGTCATGACGGTACCTGATGGGGCACCGGTCATGCGCGACACTGATCTCGCATCGATCCGGGAGAGTGATCTCGAGGGGACGAACCATCGGGCGCCGGTCGGGCCGGAGATCGACGTCATCCACATACCCGCGCGCCTGCTTGGACGTGATGTTCAGGATGAGGTGCAACTGGCGTTCAGCGAAACGCAGTGGTCGTGGAAATACGTCCTCGCCCTTGAGGAGGATCGTTCACTTCGTGATCACCGATGCCGGGATGCCCGGGCCGTCCGGGCATTCCTCAAACGCTATCCGGGGCATCCGGGAAGCGATTGGTGCCGGCTCGATGACCTGCCGCCCATGCGCGCGAGGGAGAGTGTGATTGAACGCGATCACACCTGCCCTGGCCACTGGTTGCGAGATGTGGAAGGCCGGGAAACCGCAGCGGCTCGGGAGGCACTGGTGGTGCAACGAGATGCCATCGAGTCGGATGAAGCGAGTGTCGATGTTGATTATTTTATTGACACTCCGACCCTGTTCCCGAAATGGCGCCATGACCATCTCCGGGGCATCGCCTTGCCTGAAATCGCTGAAGGTGCTGACGCGTTGGAATCCCTCCGGAATCGTCACCTTCTGACCCTTCATTTACGGGATCCTCTACAGGCTGCACGTCATCTTGTGAGTCAGATCAATGGCTCCCTCGCGCTGTTGCTGGCCCTGGTGGATAACGTCAAGAAACGCCCCTTTGGTGTCACCGCCGAGCTGTTCCACAACAACTTCCGGCGCAGCGTGCTGCCCGACGGCCGCGAGAATCCGCTCTATATCGACGGTGGCTGGTTCGATAACCGGCTGGATGACAGCGAGGACGGCCGGCTCCGTCGGACCATGTATGACGTCGAACGCAAAGCGATCCGCGAGTTTGTGAAGGAGGCACAGACGGCGCTTGTCCGCCTGCTGGAGAATGAGCATCCGGAGAATCTGACCGCGGTTATCCGTGACCTGTTTGCACTGGAGTCCGGCAATGCCGTGGCCGGTTTCTACCAGGCATTGCCCCTCCTTCAGGTGCTGTCTCTTCCGGCGGATCGCATTGACCCGTTGCTGTTACCCCAGGAGGCTCAAGAAGCAGGACAGAAAGCTGAGGTACTGGCGCTCAGTATCGCTTCCGGAGAGCACCCGTTAGGAGCGATGTTGCTCCCATTCACCAATAACACCCAGGCATGTGTGGTGGGCAACGCGACTGCCGAAACCCTGGAGGCGATGGTTGCTGCCCTGGATGATCGAGGCCAGGCTTTACGGGTGCTGGAAGCTAACGTTGTCCGGGAAATTCATGATCATCAGCTGGAGAGTCGGGCGCCGGAGACCACGGCCATTCTTGCCGGGACGAAATCAGCAGCCAATGCCTTCTCCGGTATCGCTGGCGGCATCGCCCAGTGGTGGCTAAGCACGGTCCAGCAAGAACTCCAGCAGAAAGGGGCCACATTTTCTGCAGAGGTCACCCGGATCCGGGGTGCCTTCGAAGGGTTTGCACAGGCGGCAATTCCGGGCCGCACCCGGGTTCAGCTGGAGGGTGCGGAAGAGGGCCGGGCTTTTGTGGTGCTTGAGGTTGTGGATGAAAGTGGTCAAACCCTGACCTCTGGTGCCGCCGTGGGTGCGTCCCTGAGGCTGGCGGAGGCCGATGCTTTTGATGGCGCGGTCAAGGACCAGAGAGTGCGGCACTGGCTGCACCAGAGCACCACCAGCCCGGTGGGGTTGCCGGGGATTCTGGTGATGTTTGATTTGTGGAATTTTGCGGTGGCATTTGACGCACTGGACGCGCCGAATTCCCGGAATGTAATGGGCTTTCTCAGTGCTGCTTCCGATCTGGGAGTAAGTGCTGCACAACTGATTGCTTTGTTGCCAAATAAATCCCAGAGGCTTGAATTCGAAGTCGCAAAATGGAAAAGGGAAGCTAGATGGTTCACCAGTCTTGCAGAGCAATTTGGTTCGAACGACCGTTTTGCCAATTCTGTTGTGCGTAGTCGGGTTGAAGCGGGCGGCTGGTTGGCCGGTATGTTCACCACGGCATTGATCCTGAGTGACGCTGTGAATTCGACTTTAAACCGCCGCTGGGGAACTGGAATGGCACAGTTAGTCCAGGCCGCTGGTGTGGCTACGTCGACTAGCGCGGATATTATTGCAGCCCGGATATTAACTCCGGCCGGCCGACGCGTTGTTGAGCGACCATCGGTAAAAGCGGTTCAAACCGCACTGGGGCGCTTGATGCCAGTCGCTGGAAGTTGGGGAGGCACGGTAGCGTCTGGTTATGTTACGGCCTTGGGCTTTGCCATCTATGTCGTGGGCGAAGCTGTCTACTATCGACTCAAGGATGATGCCGTCAGCCAATGGCTCCGGGTAGGCCCCTTTTCGGGCGACCCGGAAAATAGGGATGAGACGCTCGAGGATGAAGGCACCGCCTATATCGATCTCATCAAAGCGATGACCCCTGTGGCGCTTCGAAGGATTGAGAACGAACGCATGTCCGAATGGCTGAATGGGCATGGACTAAGTGCATGGGAGGGCCATGCACAGAGTGTCCTGAGCTTTGCCAGTCCCGCCCTGGCGATCACCGGTGAGCCCGCCGACATTGAACTGGATATCGTCTTTGAGCAGAAACTGTATCGAATCCTTGGCCCTAATCCGGCGGGTGGCTGGCAAACCGAGACGCTGGCTACCCGTTCTGGTCGAATTGGCCGGGGAATTGAAGAGCGCTACGACCCCGATCGTCAGGCTATTGACTTCCTTATCGCGGGCACCCAGTTGTCGGCTTTGAGCCCCGACGGGCGTTATGAGCGGCTAACTACCCGCTATAGCGTGAAGCGTTTGTCGCTTACTTTCAGTGTGGATGTCTGGCATCGAGAAACACAGAAATACACAACTCGGAAAGTGATTCATACCATGGAGGACCTGGATGTCGAATGGCAAGATTAATTCGCCGCATCAACCTGTTGAGTATGGCGATGAGGCTTTCCGATCCGGTGCAATTCCGAAGCAGAAACCACTAGAAGATCCAGGCGGTTTTTCCAAGGCGTTGGAAGGAGGGGATTTTATAGAGCGTCTGCCTTGGGGGCATTACGCTGGGCTGGATATCCACTTGAAACCTGGCTCGGTCAGGATTTACCAGAAAAGATCCAAGGGTAATGGGGCGAAGCATGTGGCGGGTCCCAAATGGACTCATCGAGTCATGCCTGCGGACTTTATCAAAACCCGGTGGCAGCTTTTATTGATGTTCGCGGGTGGATTTGCAGACCAATTTATGTTTCGTTTCTGGATGTTCTGTGCCATTGCCACTTTCTTCGCTGTAGCGATTCAGGCCGGGATTGTGGCTGCGCTCACTCACGCCACATTTCCAATAATTGCCATAGTCTGTCTTCACCTCTTCTTCCGCTACCCCTTCACCTGGTTCCTCGAACGCCACCCCGACTTCATCGTCAAGGACCTGGGCTGCGGCTTTTTCCGCCCGACCGGAATGGTTCGGTTCCGCACCTGGCGGGAGGAAACCTTTGAGGCGCCCTTTATCGAGTTCGATCCCTACATCTCCTTTCACGTGAATCCCAAAGGCCCCACCAGTTGCAAGCTGCAGCTTCGCCACCGCTACAGTGGCTGGCAGACGGCGGTGGCGTCGGTTCACTCGACCCTCAAGCACGAACTCTATGCCCATTGGGACGAGCTGCAACGTTATATGGATGTGAGTCAGCCGCTGCCAGACATACCAGCTCTCGAGCCGTATCGGCACCTTGATCCCACCACCGCCGAGTACGATGCCGCGGGCAAACGGGGCCGCCCGGCAGATTACTGGGCCGCGCTGGATCTGGAATGGTGGGAGCGGGAAGGCTATCCGGCCCATCTCGATGCCATACGGGAATTCCCGTGGCATCAGCTACGGGACCGAATGCAGGACAGCGTGCCGAACCTGAATGCCGGTGCCATGGTGTGAGATCGGTTGTAATGCGGTGCCTGCGGCTGGGCTCAACGCGGATTGAGCTGCCCGATGGCCGCGGGGACCGGATTGGCACAGGCTTCTCGGACAAAGAACGAGCCCGGTGACGCTCCAACACGGCGATGTTGACCGACGTCAAGATGACACGGTACCGGGTTTCCTAGACTGATCATGAGAATATTATTTCCCTGTGGCAGGAGCCAAACATGTCCCTCGAAAAACACGACCTGGTGCGCGAATTACCCGAATCCCGCGAAGCCATCCACATGCTCAAGACAGGCAGTTCGCACTTTGCCAAGCTGTTTGATGACTATCACGAGCTGGACCACGAGATTCATCGGATCGAAAGCGGTGCGGAAAGCACGTCGGATGAATACCTCGAGGACAGGAAGAAACAGCGTCTGCATTTGAAGGATCAGCTTTACTCGATGATTCGCGAGTACGAGGCATCACTGGCCAGCTGATTTCCGGTCTCTGATCGGTCAAAAAAACATCATCCGCACGTAACGCTCCTTGTGAAGACTGGGCTTGCTGTACCATTCATGTCACAAGGAGTTGGTTATGAAGATGCGCACTTATGCCGGCCTGCTGGCAGGCGTGTTGATGTTGTTCCAGACTCAGGCGTCGCCCGGGGGGCAGTCTGAGTCCTGGGTGCCGCCGGGGTTGGGGCAATGGAAGGAATCGCCCGAAACCATCGAGCTTGGGCCGCGCCCCCAGTGGCTGGTGGCAGACATGGACGAGGGGCCACTCAAGGATCGGCTGGAAGCCTGCGATATCCGGAACATGAAACGAACGGATTTTTCCATCGGCCACCGCGGTGCGCCATTGCAGTTTCCGGAGCATACAGTGGAATCCTATGTTGCCGCCGCCAGGATGGGGGCGGGGATCGTTGAGTGCGATGTCGCGTTCACCCGGGATCGCCAACTGGTTTGCCGTCACGCCCAGAATGATCTGCACACCACCACCAACATCGTCACCGTTCCCGAGCTGAATGCCAAGTGCACACAGCCGTTTGTACCCGCGGACCCGGTCACCGGCACGCCGGCCAGGGCAGAATGCCGGACCAGCGATATCACCCTGGCTGAATTCAAGAGCCTCAAGGGCAAGATGGATGCGTACGACCCCATGGCAACAACACCGGAAGAGTATGTGCGGGGCACGGCGGACTGGCGCACGGACCTGTATGCCAGCCGGGGGCAGTTATTGTCTCATCGCGAGAGCATCGAGCTGTTCAAGGCGTTAGGGGTGAAGTTCGCTCCCGAGCTGAAGACACCTGTGGTGGAAATGCCGTTTGAGGGTGATTACACCCAGGAAGATTATGCCCGTCAGCTGATTCGTGAGTATGAAGAGGCGGGGGTAAGGCCGGACCGGGTCTGGCCGCAGTCTTTCCTGCTTGAGGATGTCCTTTATTGGGTGAATCACACACCTCTCTTCGGCGCACAGGCGGTGTTCCTCGACCAGTCCCCCATTGCGCCGGAGACCAGCTCTCTGGCCCATATGGAAAGCCTCAAGGCCATGGGCGTTAATATTCTCGCACCGGCACTCTGGAAAATGCTGAGCCTGGATGGGCACCGGCAAATTGTCCCGTCCGACTATGCCGAGAATGCCAGTGCTGCCGGACTGGATATGATTGCCTGGACAGTGGAGCGCAGTGGCCCGTTGGCAAGCGGCGGTGGCTGGTACTATCAGACCGTTTCGGATGCCATCAACAATGACGGCGACATGATGACGGTGATTGACGTGCTGGCCCGTGATGTCGGTGTGATCGGTATCTTCTCCGACTGGCCCGCAACAACAACGTTTTATGCCAATTGTATGGGACTGGCAAACAGGCATTAGAACCCATGCCGGAAAAAGCGTTCGCTGGCGAGTGTGTATTACGCCAGCGAATCCCATGGATGGAAGGTGAATAAATCTTAGTCCGGTTTTAACCCCCCGCAGCGTCAAATCCCGATACGGTGGTTCCAAGCAATCGCGAATTACCCGAGGCGATTGTCGGTCAAGGCGAAAGGAAATCAACCACAAAGGGAGACGCGCTATGAGCTATAAAGCACGTTTTGCGTATGCCACGGTTCTGACTGCAGCGGTTGCCACGGCCCCCGCGGTCTGGGCCCAGGAGAGTGTCAGCCGTGATCCTGCCGGACCGTACATCAGTGGTAGTTACGGTGGTTACAAGTCCCACGGCGGTGAGTTCGAGGATGAGAACGACCTGCTGGGTGTTGCGCTGGGCTACCAGTTTACGCCCTTCTTTGCCCTTGAGGCGGAGTACATCGATTTCGGCAACTTCGGCGAAGATGATGTGGATGCCAAGCTTAAGGGCGCCGGGCTCAGTGCGGTCGGGCGGTTGCCGCTGACGGACAGCTTCGGGGTCTACGGCAAGGCCGGTGCGTTCGTCTCCGCACTGGATGTCGATGCGTTTGACGAGAGCGAGACCTACGATGAAGTCAGCCCATTTGTCGGCGCTGGCGTGGATTTCCGGGTTACGCCACAGTTAACGGCGTTCGCCGAATACAACCGCTATAACGTTGATGTGGACGAGGACGATTTCAACGGCCAGGTCACCAATGACGGTCCGGAGTTCGATACCGGCCGGGTTGGCCTCAAGTACCAGTTCTAACGGGTTTCAGGGCGCGGCCAGGGAACGGCTGCGCCCTGTCTCGTCTGTTACTGCACGTTCTCCAGTTCACCGAACCGGTCGGCAAACAGCGCGGAGGACAAGTACCGCTCTGCCGAATCCGGCAACACCACCACGATGTTCTTGCCCCGGTGTTCCGGTTGCTTGCTGACGCGAATCGCGGCGACCACGGCAGCGCCGCAGGAAATCCCGCACAGAATGCCTTCTTCCTGCATCAGCCGGTGGGCCATGTCCATGGCTTCTTCGTTGGATACCGCTTCCACCTGATCTACCAGATCCAGATCCAGGTTCTTGGGCACGAAGCCGGCGCCGATGCCCTGGATCTTGTGGGGAGCCGGCTTGGGCTCCTCTCCGTTCAGAGTCTGGGTAATGATCGGAGAGTCAGTCGGTTCGACGGCCACCGAAAGGATCTTCTTGCCCCGGGTTTCCTTGATATAGCGCGAGACCCCCGTCAGGGTGCCGCCGGTGCCCACGCCGGCCACGAAGATGTCCACTTCGCCGTCGGTGTCGTTCCAGATTTCCGGGCCGGTGGTGTCCTCGTGAATGCGGGGGTTGGCCGGATTCTGGAATTGCTGGGGAAGGAAGTGATTGTCCGGATCAGAGGCAAAGATTTCCTCGGCCTTGGCGATGGCACCGGGCATGCCCTTGGCCGGTTCGGTGAGCACCAGTTCGGCGCCCAGGGCCTTGAGCACCTTGCGGCGTTCCAGACTCATGGAGGCCGGCATGGTCAGGATTAGCTTGTAGCCACGGGCGGCCGCCACGAAAGCCAGTGCGATGCCGGTGTTACCGCTGGTGGGCTCGACAATGGTCATGCCGGGTTTCAGCGTGCCCCGTTTCTCTGCGTCCCAGATCATGGCAGCGCCGATCCGGCATTTTACCGAGTAGGCGGGGTTGCGCCCCTCGATCTTGGCCCAGATGGTGGCGCCGTCACTGACGCGGTTGAGTTTGACGAGCGGCGTGTTGCCAATCGACAGGGAATTGTCCTCGTAGATTCGTGCCATGGCTTTTTCCTCCTTTTTGAGGCCATCATAGCACCGGATCGCTGCCCGTGGGGCCGGGGCTGACCATCCTTTTTCAGCCCAGTTCGCTCTTGAGCCAGGCAGAAAGCTGGGCGGCGGGCATGGCGCCGCTCTTGCGGGCGATCTCGCGACCACCCCGGAACAGGATCAGGGTGGGGATGCTGCGGATACCATGCTGACTTGACGCCTGCGGGGCCTGTTCGGTGTTGAGCTTGGCGAAGGCAACCTGGCCCGCCCAGTTGCGGGCGGCCTGTTCGAACTCCGGTGCCATGGCTTTGCATGGACCACACCAGCTGGCCCAGAAATCGACGAGTACGGGCAGGTCGGACTGGCCGGTAAAACTGGCCATGGAGATATCGTCCAGGTTGGCCACATCGCCACCCAGCAACGCTTTCTTACAGGCTCCACAATTGGGCTTGTCACCCAGTCTGGCTGCCGGTACGCGGTTGGTTCTCAGGCAATGGGGGCACTTGATCTGGAGTGGATCAGACATCGGGAACTCCTCGGGGAATGGGTCTGATTACCAGATAGTAGCCCCGATGCCGGAATTCAAGCCCCGGGTCAGTGATTGACCTCCCGGCCGGTGTAGTCGGAAAAATCCGGTTTTTGCGACTGGTGCTGGTCATCGGTCATGTAGGCCGAGGTCAGCACGAACTCTGCGGTGGCGCGGTTACAGGCGACCGGGATGTTCCAGAGCGCGGCAATGCGCAGCAGGGCCTTGATGTCCGGGTCATGGGGTTGGGGTTCCAGTGGATCCCAGAAAAACACCAACAGGTCAATCTCGCCTTCGGCTATCTTGGCACCGATCTGCTGGTCCCCGCCCAGCGGGCCGCTCAGCAGGCAGTTGAGATCGTCCCGCCCGAGACTTTCCCGTAATAGCCGGCCGGTGGTGCCGGTGGCGTAGAGGCGAAGGGGGGCGAGCCGGGTCCGGTTCTCGTTGGCCCATTCCACCAGTTCCTTTTTCTTGTTGTCGTGCGCCACGAGAGCGACGGATTTTACGGCCATTTGCGGTAAAGTCTCCTGTTATGGATCAAGGTCGGCAGTCAGTGTTCCACAGCCTGACTGACTACGAAATAGGAAAGAAGGTTTATGAGCACCACGCAGTTTGACTGGCAACACACTCCGGCGGCGACCTGGCGCCGCCACCGCTCGGGTCTGCGAGCGATACGGCGACTGGACCCGATCAGCTGGGACGATCTCAAAGGCATCGACCGGCAGAAGCAGGGCCTGGCCCGCAATACCGAGCGCTTCCTGGCCGGTGAGCCCTCCAACAATGCACTGCTCTGGGGTTCCCGGGGCACCGGCAAGTCGTCGTTGATCAAGGCCCTGTTGAACCGCTATCGGGATCAGGGGCTGCGTATGATCGAGGTGGACAAGGACGACCTGGTGAACCTGCCCGAGATCGTCGATGACATCTGTGATTTGCCGTTCCGCTTCGTCATCTTCTGTGACGACCTGTGCTTCGATGTCGGCGAATCCGGTTACAAGGCGCTGAAGAGTGTGCTGGAAGGTTCTCTAGAGCTGCCGCCGGAAAACGTCCGGGTCTACGCCACGTCCAATCGCCGGCACCTGATGCCGGAGTTCATGAGCGACAATCTCAAAAGCGAGGTACGGGACGGCGAACTGCATCCGGCGGAGGCGATCGAGGAGCAGGTGTCCCTGGCGGACCGGTTCGGCCTGCAGCTGTCGTTCTATCCGTTCGCGAAGGACGTTTACCTGCAGGCCATTGATGCCCTATTCCCCGAGGTACAGGACCGGGAGGCCCTGCACCTGGAGGCGATCCGTTTTGCCACCGGCAAAGGCGTGCGTAACGGCCGGACTGCCCAGCAGTTTTTCCGGCAGGTAGCCGGAGATCGCCGGTTCCGTTGAGGCGGCTACTGGCGCCTGGCCATCTTGATGAAGTGGTGATGGACGAGACGGATGCCCAGGAACACCAGGGCCATGACCACCGGTATGGCAATACCCAGAACCAGGGTCTTGTTGAAAACCACACCACTGTCGTAGAGCGCGTCCAGCCCCAGTTTCAGCAGGCCGATCAGGTAGTAGGAGATGGCCACCACGGAAAAGCCTTCCACCGTGTGCTGCATCATCAGCTGGATGCGTGACCGGCGGTCCATGGAGCTGAGCAGCTGCTGGTTCTGGCTCTGGATGGCCAGTTCCACCCGGGTGCGCATCATGTCCGAGGCCCGGTCCACACGCCGGGACAGGTCCTCCACCCGTTCGCTCACCGCCTCGCAGGTTTTCACCGCCGGCGTCAGCCGGCGGGTCATGAACTCCGTCATCGTCAGGTGGCCGGAAAGCTCGTCCTCCCGCAACTCCTCCAGCCGGGTCAGCACCAGGCGGTGGTAGGCCCGGGTGGCGGAGAACCGGAAGGTGGAATGGGCGCGGAAGGCCTCGATCCGGGCGGCGATGTTGCTCAGTTCACCCAGCAGCCTCTGCTCGTCCACGTCCTGGTTGTCGGCCAGAGCCTGGGTGATCACCGCCAGTTTCTGGTCCATGTCATTCAGCGACGGGGTGATTTCCCGGGCCACGGGCAGGGCCAGCAGCGACATCAGCCGATAGGTCTCGATTTCCATCAGGCGCTGGGTGAGGCGCCCCAGCTGACTGTTGGACATGTGGTGGTTCTGGACCATGAAGCGGCCAAAGCCGTCACTGTGCAGCTTGAAGGTTCCCCAGATCCTGGCGGCCCCTTCCTGGGGGCTGCTGCCCACCAGTCGCAACCCTTCGAAATGTTGGCGCACGAAGGCCAGGTCACTGGCCGCATCGTGGGAGGACGGGCGAATGTCTACATGGAAAGCGGCAATCACGGTGCCCGACAACTGCTCCAGCCAGCCTGCCGGCAGCGGGGTGATGCCGGTTTCGGTAAACGGATCGGCACTGCTTTCGGCCAGATTGGTAAAGGTGTAGGAGGCGAACTCCATGTGCATCTCACGACGCACCTTCAGGGTGCCGAAGGTCTGCTCGAAGCAGCCGACTTCCTCCTCGGGGACCGGATAGCCCAGCAGGCGGTGGAGCTCCTGCAGGTGGCGGAACTGTTCCCGGCGCTGCTCCGGGGTGGTCAGGATCGCCATCTGGGTCACCCTCGCCGGGGTGGGCAGCACCTGGAAGGGCCGCGAGTGGAGTTCGTTGTACAGGTCATCCCGCAGGGGATGGATGTCGAGATGTTCCAGTCGTGTGCTCACAGCAGAATCGAATCCGGGCTTATCTGGGCTTGACCGGGATGATAACCCGGAAACGCACTCCGTCAATGCCACCATGGGCTTCATTGGCTGCTTCTACCCGCCCCCCATGGTATTCGGCAATCAGTCGTACGATCAGCAGACCCTGTCCCAGATGGCCCTCGCCGTTACCGTCCCGATGGGACACGAAGGCACCGAAGATGTCAGCAGAACCCGTCTCCGGCAAGGCCGAGCCCTGATTGAACACCGACAGCTCCACGTGCTCCGGTTGCTGGTCCAGCGAGACTTCGATCAGGCCCTGCTCGGGCGTGAAGTCCCGGGCATTGTCCACCAGCTTGTCCAGCAGTTGCACCAGATGTTCCGGTGATCCGGTCAGGGGGCAGCCGTGGTCCGGGCCTGTGTAACGGATCTCGTGCCTGCTATCCAGTGCCTGATAGGCAGCGGTGGCCTGCGCCGCGACTTCCGCCAGATCGAAGGGTTCCTTGTCGGCCTGGTCGAAGCTTTGCTCCAGTCGGGCCGCCTCGCTCATGCCGTGGAGGATCTGGCGCAGGCGTTCGGTGGCGACCGATGCGCGTTCAAGGTACTGCTGGCGATCGTCCTCGGATTCGGCGTGGGCCAGGTTCTCCAGCGAAGAGCGCACGATGGCGACCGGTGTTTTCAGCTCGTGGGACAGTCGGCGGGAAAAACTCTCGAGATAACGGTTGTAGCCATGCAATCGTTCCACCATCTGGGCGAAATGGGCCTGCAGCTGCCCCAGCTCGTCCCGGTTGGTGGAGGCGGGCAGGGTGCCGGTGATGCGGCCATCCTCGTCCACGGTGTTACTGACCAGTCTCTGGAGTCGGGCGATGCGCCAGGACAGCCAGCTGGCGTAACCGAGCAGAACCAGGGTCAGGGCAACAATGATCAGGGTGCTGCGGGCGATCACCGAGCCGAGGGTGGAGCCCGAAAGCGTCAGCAGTTGATCAAGGGATTGTTCCAGAACGAGGCTCCGGTCACCGAAAACCGGCTTGGTGACCAGCAGCCACCGGCTGTCATCCGGATGCCGGAAAAGCCCCTGTTCCGGCAGTGAGCTGGTGTCCAGTTGGCGCGCCCGATCAGGGAGGACGCCGGGCTCGGGCTGGTAGAGCTGGATCAGGTAACGCAGGACGTTGAGACTGACTTGTTCCAGTACTTGCACGGGGCTGAGGCTGTCGAATTCCGGTGAGGCATCACTGCCGCGTTTTTGGGCTTCGGCAATCACCCAGCCGGCCGGCTCGACAATCCGGGCCTGCTGCCCCGGGTCGAGTTGTTGCAGCAGTCGACGTTCCAGCGCCGGGCGGCGGCCGACCAGAATCGGCAACGGCTCAAGTGAGGTTGCCAATGTGGCTCCCTCATACCGGTAGGCGGCAAATCCCAGCCGGCTGTTGTCCGGTGGTTGCGGAAGCTGGAGCTCCAGCTGCCAGCCCCGACCGTGTTCCTGCCATGCGCCTTTCAGGCGGTAATCCGGGCGCGGCTCTTTGGTGTCGGTCTGGCCGTAGAGTTCGCCGGGTGCCGATGGCCGGATCAGCCAGGCCTGGCGGGCCGTTTGCTGGTCCACCGCCGTGGCCGGTGCCTGCAGCCAGAGTTTCAGGTAATCGTGGGGTTGCCCCGAGGCCGCCGGGCTGAAAAACCGGGATTGGCGCCCGCTTAGACGGATCAGCAGATAAAGGTATTGGCCGTCGCTGGCTGCCTGCCACTGGAGCTGCAGCCCGTTTTCGATCCGGGTGTCCTGCCAGGGCTGGGATGCCACGGTGTCATCATAGCCCGGCCATTCGGAACCGTAGCCGTCTGCTGTGAATGGCTGGGTCAGGGGTGCGACATAGATGACCGGCGTGTCGCCGGGGATGGCCGGCTCGCCCAGCAGCCGGTCTCCGGCCAGCTCGGCGAGCTGGCCGGCGCGGGAGTCCAGTTGTCGGATCGCCTGTTCCCGCAGCGCCGTATCCAGTTCGAGCACGAATTTCAGCCCCGCCCAGGGAATCAGCAGCATCAGCAGGCTGGCAACAAGGAGCTGGCGCTTGAGGCTCAAGGGTCAGACCTCATGGGCATTCCAGCGATAGCCCATACCGTAGGCGGTCTGGATGCCGTCGAACCGGTCATCCACCTGCAGGAATTTCCGGCGGATACGTTTGATGTGCGAAGTGACGGTGTTGTCGTCAAGCACCGTGCTGGCCGCGTCCATCAGTTGATCCCGGCTGCGGACGTGGCCCGGATGCCGGACCAGTGAATGCAGCATCCAGAATTCGGTGACGGTCAGGTCAATGGGCTGGTTGTTCCAGGCCACGGTCATCCGGTCCACGTTCAGGGTCAGACGGCCCCGTCTGAGCAACTCGTCCGGTTTCTGTAAAGCCTCGGCCCAGGCCTCGGCCCTGCGCAACAGCGCGGTGACCCGGGCCAGCAGATGATCAATGCTCATGTCCTTGGTGACGTAATCATCGGCGCCCAGCCGCAGACCGTGCACCGTGTCGATATCGCTGTCCCGGGCTGTCAGAAAGATGATCGGGAGAGTCATGGAGAGCCGTCTGAGGTCCTGGCACAGCAGAAAGCCGCCTTCCGGTTCGTCTCCGAGACCCACATCAATAATGGCAAGATCGGGCAGGTCCTGTTGCATCACACGGTACGCCGATGCCCGGTCGCCATAGGCTGAAACCTGATAACCACGACGCTCGAAGGCCGCCCGGTAGTTATCCCGGATCGCGGGTTCGTCTTCGATGAGAACAAGGTGTTTCTTCATGGCCATCAACCGTTTGCCTGCGTGAAGTCCTATTTAACCATGGCGAGTGGTCAGCACAAGATCCAGTGGGCGGTTGCCACAATTGATCATTATTCGCCGCCGTATTGTCGCACTCTGCCACGGTCCTCACCTTTCGGAGTGGTGAAATAGCGTTCATCCACGGAATTGATCAGGAAAGGACCTTGTGATGATGCTATCGACCACTCTGCTCAGACTTCCAGTGCCGGAAAAAATCGCAAACCGTATCAGGCTTCGGCGATTCATGGAGGGTATCACCCTCTGGCTGGCGTTTCTGTTGTTACTGTTTGTCCAGCCCCTGTATGTCGAGGCGAGTGTTGGCGATGAGCTCCAGTCGGGGCTGCTGCAGTTGACCGATAGCCGGGGCAACCGGCAGGAGTCGGCCCTGGTGCTTGAGAGTGACTTTGATGTCACCGTCAGTGGTCTGATCGCCGACACCCGCCTCATTCGTCGTTTTCGCAACACCAGCGACGACTGGCGTGAGGGCCGCTTTGTGTTTCCATTGCCGGAAAAGGCCAGTGTCCATGCCCTGACCATGACGGTGGGCGAGCGGACGATCACGGGGGAAGTGCGCCCGCGGGCGCTGGCCCGGGAGGACTACGGAAAGGCCCGGGACAGTGGTCGGCAGGCGGCCATGGTAGAGCAGCAACGGCCGAACCTGTTTACCTCCCGGGTGGCCAACATTCCCCCCGGCGAGGACATCATCGTGGAATTGCGCTACCAGCAGCCAGTGGATTACCGGGATGGCCAGTTCTCCCTTCGACTGCCCACCACCCTGGTGCCCCGCTACATGCCCGGGCCACTGCTGCCCACGGGTGAGGTTTCGGGCTGGCACGACGGCTGGGCGGTTGCGACAAGGCAGGTGCCGGATGCTGATGCCATCAGCCCGTATACGGTCCAACCGGCGGATGTCGCTCCCGACAGCCACCGGGCCCGTATCAGCGTGTCACTGAATGCCGGCCTGCCGCTGGCGGACGTCACCAGTCCCAGTCATGGCCTCGAGACCCGGGTAGACGGCCAGGTGATGCGGGTGACGCCGTCGGAGGGGCCGGTGTTGATGAATCGGGACTTTGTGCTGCGCTGGCGGCCCGTCCGGGGCCGGGCGCCGGTAGCCGCGGTTTTCCATGAGCAATTCGGGGGCGAGGATTACCTGATGGCCATGGTGGTGCCCGGCGCCGCGCCCGGGCGGAAGCTGCCCAGGGACCTGGTGTTCGTCATCGATACGTCCGGGTCCATGGCCGGCGAATCCATTCACCAGGCCCGACAGGCCTTGGGGCGCGGCCTGGATACCCTCGCTCCTGAAGACCGGTTCAATATCATCCAGTTCAATTCGCAGCCCCATGCCCTGTTCATGCAACCGGAGCCGGCCAGCGCCAACAATCTCGTTCGTGCGCGTCGTTACGTCAGCCGGCTGCAGGCCGAGGGCGGCACCGAGATGGCGTCCGCCCTGTCCATGGCGCTGGGAAGCGGCGATCCGCGTGAGGATGGCCGTCAGACCGGACGTGTCCGGCAGGTGGTGTTCATCACGGACGGTGCCGTGGGGAATGAGGCGGCGCTGTTCCGTCAGATCCGGCGCGAGCTCGGCAATCAGCGCCTGTTCACGGTCGGAATCGGCTCGGCCCCCAATATGCACTTCATGCGGGAGGCCGCCCGATGGGGGCGGGGTAGCTATACCGCGATCAGCAACCCGGCAGACCTGGGGGCGCCGTTGGAGGCACTTTTCTCGGCGATGGAGGCCCCGGTTCTGACGGACATACAGGCGCATTGGCCTGGTGCCAATGCGGAGGCCTTTCCCGAGCGACCGGGAGACCTGTTCCTGGGCGAGCCTCTGATCCAGGTCGTCCGTGGTGTGCCAGCCGAAGGCCAGCTCACGGTTGCCGGCCTTGCACCGGATGGGAAACGCTGGGAACGCAGACTGGACCTCCGGCAGTCTGCAGGGGGCCTTGGACTGCACCGGCGCTGGGCCCGGGCGAAGATTGACGGTTTGCTGGACCGGGCCAGCGTGGGCGGTGAGCAGCCGGACGAGGAGCGGATTATTCGTCTTGCGATGGCCCATAACCTGCTGTCGCCATTCACCAGTTTTGTCGCCGTGGACAGTACACCGGTGCGTTCCGGGGATAGTCCGTTACTCGCCGACAGTGTGCCTACCCTGTTGCCGGCCGGAACCTCAGCGGGAATGGTGCGATACCCCCAGACCGCCACTGTGTCACCGTTACTGATTGTCCTTGGGCTGGTGGGACTGATGTTCAGCGCCGGGGTGGTGCTCCTGCGCGGGAGGGTGGCGCTGTGAACCGGCTGCTTTTGTTGTTGCTCAGTTCGTCTGCGACTCTGCTGGTGTTTGGTCTGTGGATTCCCGTCAAGGCGGTCGTTGCGCAGGAGATGTTGGCGCTTGCCTGGGCCGAGAGCCAGGCCCGGCGAACCGAGACCCGGCCCTGGCCCTGGGCAGACACCTGGCCGGTGGCGAGGATGGCGCTGCCTGGCCTGGACCGGTCGATGATTGTGCTGGAGGGAACCCATGGCGAAAGCCTGGCCTTCGGGCCCGGACGGGTGGCTGGTACAGGATCGGATAACGGTCCTGTCATCATTGCCGGTCATCGGGATACCCACTTCCGGAAGCTGAATGAGCTGAAGGCGGGCAGCGAGATCCGACTGCAGGGGCAGGATGGTCAGTGGCAGAACTATCGGGTTGAGAGCTTTCGGATAGTGGACAGTCGCCGGGAGCAGATTGATACCCAGCGTCTCTCCCGGGATGTGCTTTTGCTGGTGACCTGTTACCCGTTCGAGGCACTGGAGGCAGGTGGACCGCTGAGGTATGTGGTGATGGCACGGCGTCAGGATCCGGCCCCGGTTAACCGGGTGGAACAAATTGATACTGTTGCAGGGCTATGACCTTGGCGTACACTTGTGCGCCAGATTTCTGCAACAGAGATGTCGTTTCCATGGGTGTTTTAAGAAAACTGTTGGCGTGGCTGAGTGTGCCGTTGATCTGTTTGTTCGCATTGGTGCTGTACCTCGCCCGCCCGTTCAATCCGGATAACAACCGTTTGCTGGGGTGGAGCGTGGCAAGGGTCGGTCGCTTTTTCCTGGGCATGGAACGACCGCTCGAAGGCCAGGAAAACATGCCCCGGGACCGTCCCACGGTTGTCATCGCCAACCATCAGCACAATGACGACCTGTTTGTCATGGGCGATTTGCTGCCACCCCGGACTGTCACTGTTGGAAAGTCCTCTCTGGTCTGGCTGCCGTTCTTTGGTCAGGTGTTCTGGCTCGGTGGCAATGTCATTCTCAATCGCTCCCGGTCCAGAAAGGCGGTAGCGGCGATGCAACTGGTGGGCGACACCATCGCCCACGACCGCAAGAGTCTTTGGGTATTCCCCGAGGGCACCCGCAGCCACGGCAAGGGCCTGGGCAGTTTTAAGAAAGGGGCCTTCCACGCGGCCATTGCTTCCGGCGCACCGATTACCATGGTGTGTGCCAGTGAATACGCCGACAAGACCTGTGGTGTATCCGGCCGCCGGGAGCCCGTCGCTATCCGCATTCTGCCGCCGATCGAAACCAGTGGCCTGAAGCCCGAGGATGTCCCGGAACTCGTCGAACGGTGTCGCTCCCGGATGGCCGAAGCCATAGCCGAGATCACGCCTGCCTCCCTGGCCGGAAGTGCTTGAAGCACCGGCATAAACAGGGCAGTCTTTGCGGGGACTGACCGTTTCTTGAAGCATCCTCAGGGAGAGGCGAGCGATGAACCTGATTTTCTTTCTGATTATTGGTGGCGTGGCCGGCTGGCTGGCCGGGCTGATCATGAAGGGGCGTGGCTTCGGCGTGCTGGCCAACATTGGCATCGGTATTGTCGGGTCGTTTATTGGTGGTTTCCTGTTCGGGCTTCTGCAGTTGTCCGCGCATGGCGCCGTCGGGAGGCTGGTAACGGCGACGGTGGGCGCCGTTCTGCTGCTGGCTATCGTTAACAAGATCAAGAAGGGTTAAGCATGATTGTCCCGGTAACCGGTGTCTACGCCGCTGTAATCGGTTTGCTCCTGTTGGTGCTCTCGGCCCAGGTGGTCAAATTCCGGTTGAAATACCGCAAGGGTCTGGGCGTCACCGATGACCGGGATTTCGAGGCGGCGGTTCGCGCCCATGCCAACCTTGTGGAATATGCGCCATTGGCCCTGTTGATGCTGGGACTTGCCGAGCTCAATGGCGTTCCCGCCGGCTTCGTGTACTGGACCGGAATGGCCCTCGTGGTCGGGCGTATCCTTCACGCCTGGGGCATGATCAATGGCCACGGTGGCCCGCATCCCGCCCGTATGATCGGCATCATCCTGACCTGGCTGGCAATCCTTGTGACAGCATTGCTGTTGTTCTGGAACGTCTGGCAGGTCTACGGCGGCTGAATCGCCTCAGGGCAAGCGGGGGCCTCGGCCCCCGTTGCCCGTTCTGCAGTGGCGTAGCCCGGCTAGAGAGCCTGCGCCATTTCCTGTCTCAGGTATTCCAGTTCCACCCGCCGGTTGGCGGCGTGATCCTCGGGAGTTGCCAGCGGTCGCGTGGAGCCCCAGTGTGCAAGCCGGATCTGGTTCTCGGCAACGCCTTCGCGGATCAGGACCCGCGCTATGGTGCTGGCCCGGAGTCTGGACAGGAAACGGTTGTAGTCTTCGGTGCCGAAGTTGTCAGCATGGCCGTGAATACGCACCTTTACTCCCGGGTAATGCCGGAGGTAAGCCGCATGCTGGCGGATGATCGCCAGGTCATCATGGTCCAGAGCATGTTTATTGAAGCCGAAGTGAAATTTCAGCCGATGTGGACGTTGCCCCTCGGGAGTGGCCATCGCCGCCGCAAAACCTGATGCCAGAGCCGCTCTGGCCAGCAGTTCCGGGTTGTCCAAAACGAGTACGGTCATGTGCAGTATCCTTGCTTCCAGTATCCGGTTTTTGTTGTTATTCCCGCTCACTATTAGTGGTGGCAGGAATAACGGCAATTGGCGAAAGGTCGATAGGACGCCGGTGCGTCGTCTGGTTGCCACCGATTTAATGTCATTTATATGACCCCGGTGTGACAGTGTCTCGTACCGGCGTTGCCATCTGTGGGGCTGTCCACATTTCTGGAGTTAAGCCGTCGTAACCATCGCCTCAGGGTCTATTTAACCGGGAAAAGAGGGCAGGGCTGTGGTACAAAAGCAGGTTTTCAGGGACAGAATATGATGAATTGTGACCGCCGATGCTGATTATCCCCGCTGAGAATGCCGTTAACTGGAAACGCCCGCCCCTGGTCACCCTCGGGTTGATGCTCGCGTGCCTGCTGGTTTTCCTGTTTTATCAGGGAGGGGACAGTCAAAAGATCGAGCAGGCGGTTGAGCAGTACCTGGCGCACGACCTCCAGGAGCTGGAGGCGCCGGTCTATGAAGACTATCTGCAACGACAAATCCGGTTCCGGGGGGAACAGGAACGGGTCTATGACTTGCAGGAATTCCAGCAATTGCAGGGAGAAGGCGCCGGCTTCTGGGTCGCCATCAGCCTGATGATGGACCGCGAGTTCTACCAGTACCTGCTCGAAAGCCGCGATATCCTGTGGGCCCCGGCGGAGCGCGCCTATTGGCTCGAGCACCGGACCGCCATCGAGCAGAATTTCATAAGTCAGCTCAGCGCCCAGCAACTGGGCCTGGTGCCGGCGGACCTCAAGCCCTATACCCTGATTACCTATCAGTTCCTGCACGGTGGCTGGGGCCACATCATCGGTAACCTGCTGTTTCTGTTCCTCCTCGGCTTCACGGTGGAAAAAGCGCTGGGGCCGGGGCGCTTCCTCGTGGCCTATCTGGTGTGCGGTGCCATATCCGGTCTGGTGTTTACAGCCTTCTCCGTGGGAAGCCCGCTACCTCTGGTGGGGGCGTCAGGGTCCATTTCCGGGCTGATGGGCATGTACGTCGCGATATACGGGTTACAGAAGATCCGGTTCTTCTATTTTCTCGGTGTGTACTTCAATTATTTCCGGGCTCCGGCTATTGCCATGCTGCCCGTCTGGCTGGGCAAGGAAATCTATGACTACTGGTTTGCCGGTGCTACCGGTGTTGCCTATATGGCCCACGCCGGAGGCCTGGTGGCCGGGGCGGGGCTGGTCTGGCTCTTCGGGCGCAGCTGGTTGCATGTGCGGGAAGAGTTCTTTGAACCGGAGGCAGCCGAGCAGGATGCCCGGTTCACCACCAGCTACGCCCAGGCCATGGCGAGCCTGGGCCGGATGGAGTTCGATCTGGCCCGACGGCAATTTGAGGCACTGCGCCAGCATTACCCCGATCGGCCGATCGTGCTCGAGCACCTGTACCAGCTCGCCAAGCTGAGGCCGGACCTGCCGGAATACCGTGACCGCGCCCGGGAACTGATGGACGATGCCCTCAGCCGGCGCCAGCCGGAACAGATGGTTGAAGTATGGGAGGAATATCTCAACAAGGGCGAGCGCTTCCAGCCGCTGGCCGCCGAAGACCACAACCGGGTGCTTTTCACCAGCCTGAAACAGCAGAACTTCAAGGCCGCCGAGAAAGCCTTCGAGCGGTTGCGGGCGACGGGCGATGAATTGCTGACGTCAGAGGCATGCCGGCTGCTGGTGGGTGAGTTCGAGAAGCGGCAGATGGAGCCGAAGGCGCGGCATTATCGGCAGTTGCTGACCTGAGTCCGGAGGCTGGCGGTGACAACGGGGTCAGAAGAAAGCGTTCTTCCGACCCCAGCCTCAAACCAGCCTCGACAAGGTCTCGCTAACCCGGGGTCAGATGAACGCTTTCATCTGACCCCATCTTCAAGCCAACCCCCCAAAGCTCTCGCGAACTCCAGGGTCAGATGAAGGCGTTCATCTGACCCCATCTTCACACTTCACTCCGTCACCGCAAAGCTTGCCTTTGGCCCCTTCAGTGGCTCCCGCTTCTCCGCCTGCGCCAGATAGGTCCCGATCTGTTCATGCAACGGATGGTTCGGGCATCTTTTCTGGATAAACGTCAGGAAGGCGGTAGCTTTTTCCCACTGTTGCAGGCCGTTGGCGAGAATCTGGGCCACGAGCAGGTACGCCGGCGCCAGCTGGTCACTGTCAGGGAAGCGTTTGTGAAAATCCTGGAGCAGGCGCAGCGCGGGCTTGAACTGGCCGCGGTGATACATGGCGCTGGCGCAACGCACACTCAGTTCGGGATCCTCCAGTCTGAAAGTGGGCTCGGCCTCCTGCAGCAGGGTGAGCAGTTCGGCAATGGTCTCGCCATCGTTGCAGTTGGCCAGCCAGTTGAGGAAGCGCGGATGGTGACGCTGCAGTTCCTGGATATCCCTGCGGGCCATCAGCAGCCTGAATAACTGGCCGACTCTCAGGGCGTTGTCCGGGTCCCGTTTCAGGGCCTCCCCGAGCATGGACTGCACCCGATCGTAGTTGCCGTCCTTAAGGTTCATGTCGATGTCAGCATCAAACCGGGCGCTCCGGTCGCGGTTCTGCGTCCGGGCAAACGCTTCGCCGTCTTGCACATCCGCAGCAAAGCCCAGCTCCTCCTGGTACTGAAACAGCAGGTAACCAAGCATGTGGAACAGGATCAGAGTGAAGGTACTGTTCAGGAAGCCGGCCAGGGGCTGCGAGAACCACAGGGGAAAGTGATTCAGGGCGAAGTCCTGGGCGGCGCCGGAGGCCAGGGTGAGCAGGATCAGATAGCCGTAGAGCAGGAAATAGGGCGTTCCGATGCGCGCTATGATCTGGGCCAGATTCATCGGGTTCACCGCCGCACCCACCGAGCGCTCCATGGCCAGCACCATGATACTGGCGGGCAGGGCCAGTACCACAAAGGCGATGGCCAGCATCCCCAGCAGTGGCCCGCCGAGCATGGCTGCCGCCCCGACCAGGGCCCCCATGACCACGAACACCAGCAATTGCAGGATCACGATATCAAAACCGCTGCCGGTGAAGGCCACGGCCACAGGCGGAGGTTTCAGGTGCCCTTCGGCAGTGTGATTGATCACGGCGTACGTATACTTGAACAGGGCCAGCGCCAGCACAATCCAGATGAGGATGCCGATGAGGTTCGCCGGGGCGATCACCGGCACCAGGGTGCAGATGGCAATAACGATCAGCGGGTCGCTGTGGAACGGGTAGCGGAAGAAGGCACCGATCCGGTTCCAGAACGGGACCGCCTCGGTGGCCGCGCCGAGGTAGCGCATCGCTTTGCTGCATTGCGGACACAATGCCTTTCGATGGCGGATGTCGGCATCGGGCATGCAGCGGCTGCAATAGTGAATCTGGCATTCGCCGCAATGCCATTTGGCCGGGTCGCCGGGGTGGTAATGACAATCGTGTTTCACAGCGGGTCGGGTTCCTGGTCCGTCAGAGTAAGACGGATCATGATGACAGAACTGAAAGGGCCGCGCAGCTACCTGGTTAACAGGTAGACTGACAACAAAAGTTGTCCGTATTGAACGGAAGGTTTTCCGGGTCCGGAGGAGTCTTGCAACACCAAAACGTGGAACAGCCGGTCGAGATCGCGGGCGGGCATCAGCCCTACCGCTGGCGCGATATCTTCCTGCTTGCGCTCAAACACAAGCCGCGGTTGGTCCGCGCCAACCTGCTGGCAATCCTGGCGACGGTCATGGCGGTGCCAGTGCCCCTGTTGCTGCCGGTGCTGGTGGATGAGGTCCTGCTTGAAGAAGAGGGGCCAGTGCTTCCGGTTATGGACGCCATCCTGCCCAACGACTGGCAGCAGCCGGTGGTCTACATCGCGCTGATGGTGCTGGCGGCGCTCGTGCTCCGGTCGGCGGCGCTGTTTTTCAATGTGCTGCAATCCCGGGAATTCTCCAAAGTATCCAAGGACGTGGTGTTCCGCATGCGCTCCCGCCTGCTGGGCCGGCTTCAGCGTGTGGCCATGTCGGAATACGAAACCCGCGGTTCAGGGGCCATCAGCAGTCATTTCATCACCGATCTGGACACCATGGACCAGTTTCTCGGCACCACCATCAGCCGGTTTCTGGTGGCCAGCCTGACCGTGATCGGTACCGCTGCCGTATTGCTGTGGGTGCACTGGCAACTGGCGCTGCTGATTCTGCTGTTCAACCCGCTGGTGATCTTCGCCACCATTCTGATCGGCAAGCAGGTGAAAGAGCTCAAGCGGCGGGAAAACAGCGCCTACGAGGAGTTCCAGGGGGATCTGACTGAAACACTCGATGCCATCCACCAGTTGAGGGCAGCGAATCGGGAGAAGCACTACCTGCGCCTGCTCATCGACCGGGCGCGGGTGGTCCGGGATCACGCCATCCGTTTCCAGTGGCGCAGCGACGCGGCTACCCGTGCCAGCTTTGCCCTGTTTCAGTTCGGTGTGGACGTGTTCCGTGCCGCGGCGATGGTCACGGTGCTGTTCAGCGATCTGAGCATCGGGATGATGTTCGCCATCTTCGGCTACCTCTGGTTCATGCTCACGCCGGTTCAGGAAATGCTGAACATGCAGTACGCCTGGTTTGCCGCCAATGCTGCCCTGGGGCGGATCAACCGTCTGCTGGAGCTGAAGGAGGAGCCGCGCTATCCGGCGCTGGAGGATCCGTTCCGTGGCCGCCATACGGTGAGTCTTACCCTGCAGAATATCCATTTTGGTTATGGCGACGAGCAGGTGTTGCGTGGCATTAACCTGCATCTGGAACCCGGTGAGAAAGTGGCGGTCGTCGGCGCCAGCGGTGGTGGCAAGTCCACCCTGGTGCAAATCATCCTGGGGATGTACACGCCGCAGAAAGGAGAGGTGCTGATCGGCGATGTGCCGGTGCAACGAATCGGGCTGCCGAGGTTGAGGGAACATGTGGCCACCGTGCTGCAACACCCCGCCTTGTTCAACGATACCGTACGACAGAATCTCACCCTTGGCCGGGACAAGGCGGATGCCGAGTTGTGGGAGGCGTTACGCATTGCCCAGCTCGACACCATGGTGGCCGCCATGACAGAGCAGCTGGACACGGTGATCGGCCGGCAGGGCGTGCGGTTGTCCGGCGGGCAGCGCCAGCGTCTGGCCATTGCCCGCATGGTGCTGTCCGATCCCTCGCTGGTGATTCTCGACGAGGCCACCTCGGCGCTGGATGCCGAGACCGAGTACCAGCTGCACCGGGATCTGGAGGGTTTCCTCAGGCAGCGCACCACCCTGATCATCGCCCATCGTCTCAGCGCCGTGAAACAGGCGGACCGCGCCTGCGTGTTCGAGGATGGACGGATCATCGAGGAAGGACGCCATGAGGAACTGATCGCCCGGGAGGGTATCTACGCCCAGCTGTACGGTGAGCGTCAGACCTGAGCTCCCTGCAACTTTCGACATCGACCTTGGTCTGATATTCACGGCGGTGATCCCGAACATTCACCGGGCATCGGTTGAAGTCCTGTCAATAGCTGCAATAGTTAAAGGTGACTTCACATCACTGTGCCTTTTCATCACTCTGTTTGGCCCGACGGCGAGCACATCAGACGAGCAGTATGATGAAAGGGCTCCCGAGAAGCCTTCCGGAATGTTCGGATAACGACGAAAAGGAGGCATCACATGTCGAATGAAAGTTTGGGCAAAGACAGCCTGAATACCCTCTCTGCCCTGGATGCAGGCGGCAAAACCTTCCATTACTACAGCCTGCCAGAGGCAGCCGAAACCCTGGGTGATCTGAACCGACTGCCATTCTCCCTCAAGGTCTTGATGGAGAACCTGTTGCGCAACGAGGACGGCACCACCGTTGACCGGTCCCATATCGATGCCATGGTGCAGTGGCTGAAAGACCGCAAGTCCGACACCGAGATCCAGTACCGTCCGGCTCGTGTACTCATGCAGGACTTTACCGGAGTGCCGGGCGTGGTCGATCTCGCAGCCATGCGTGAGGCCGTCAAGAATGCGGGCAAGGATCCGGCCCTGATCAATCCGCTGTCGCCGGTAGACCTGGTCATTGACCACTCGGTGATGGTGGACAAATACGGTGATCCGTCCGCCTTCAAGGACAACGTTGCCATCGAGATGGAGCGCAACCAGGAACGCTACGAGTTCCTGCGTTGGGGCCAGCAGGCCTTCGACAATTTCCGGGTGGTGCCTCCGGGCACCGGTATCTGTCACCAGGTCAACCTGGAGTACCTGGGCAAGACCGTCTGGCAGAAAGACGTGGAAGGCAAGACCATTGCCTATCCGGATACCCTGGTGGGCACTGATTCCCACACCACCATGATTAACGGCCTGGGCATCCTGGGTTGGGGTGTCGGTGGTATCGAGGCGGAAGCGGCCATGCTGGGTCAGCCGGTCTCCATGCTGATCCCGGAGGTGATCGGTTTCAAGATCACCGGCAAGCTGCGGGAAGGCATCACCGCGACTGACCTGGTGCTGACCGTCACGGAAATGCTGCGCAAGAAAGGCGTGGTGGGCAAATTCGTCGAATTCTACGGTGATGGCCTGAAAGACATGCCGGTTGCAGATCGGGCGACGATTGCCAACATGGCTCCGGAATACGGAGCCACCTGCGGCTTTTTCCCGGTCGACGAGCAGACCATCACGTATATGCGACTGAGCGGTCGTGACGAGGCCCAACTCGAGTTGGTTGAAGCCTATGCCAAGGCGCAGGGCTTGTGGCGCGAGCCCGGGCACGAGCCGGTATACACCGATAACCTGGAATTGGACATGGGCGATGTCGAGGCCAGCCTGGCCGGCCCCAAGCGGCCCCAGGACCGGGTGGCGCTGACGAACATGAAAGCCTCGTTCGAGTTGTTGATGGAAACCGCTGAAGGTCCCGCGGAGACCCGGGAGGAGAAGCTGGAATCCGAGGGTGGCGGTACTGCCGTGGGTGCGCAGGATGCCTACTTCGAACACCCCGCCAGCCAGCCATTGCATATGAACGGGGAGAAGTGCCGGCTCGACCCGGGCGCGGTAGTGATTGCCGCCATCACCTCCTGTACCAATACTTCCAATCCCAGTGTCATGATGGCCGCCGGCCTGATCGCGAAAAAGGCGGTGGAAAAGGGCTTGAGCACCAAGCCCTGGGTCAAGACCTCGCTGGCGCCGGGTTCCAAGGTGGTTACCGATTACCTGGCGGTGGCTGGTCTGCAGGACGATCTTGACCAACTGGGCTTCAACCTGGTGGGTTACGGTTGCACCACCTGTATCGGCAATTCCGGTCCGCTACCGGAGGAAGTGGAAAAGGCCATTACTGATGGCGACCTGACGGTTGCCTCGGTGCTCTCCGGCAACCGCAACTTCGAGGGCCGGGTACATCCGCTGGTGAAAACCAACTGGCTCGCTTCACCTCCGCTGGTGGTGGCTTACGCCCTGGCGGGGAACGTCCGGGTGGACCTGACCAGGGATTCGCTGGGGGCTGACAAGGATGGCAACCCGGTCTACCTGAAAGATCTGTGGCCGAGCCAGGAAGAAATCGCGAAGGCGGTGGAAAAGGTGAGAACGGACATGTTCCGCAAGGAATATGGCGAGGTTTTTGAGGGCGACGAGACATGGAAGTCCATCAAGGTGCCCGAGAGCAAGGTGTACGAGTGGTCCGACAAGTCCACCTACATCCAGCATCCGCCCTTCTTTGAGGGCCTGCGGGAAGAGCCCGATGCCATCGATGATATCCGCGATGCCAACATCCTCGCGCTGCTGGGCGATTCGGTGACTACCGACCACATTTCGCCGGCCGGTTCCTTCAAGCCGGACACTCCTGCCGGCAAATACCTGCAGGAGCATGGTGTGGAGCCGAAAGATTTCAACTCCTACGGCTCCCGGCGCGGTAACCACGAGGTGATGATGCGCGGTACCTTCGCCAACGTGCGCATCAGGAACGAGATGCTTGATGGCGTGGAAGGTGGCTTCACCAAATTCGTGCCCACCGGTGAGCAAATGGCCATCTACGATGCAGCGATGAAGTATCAGGAAAACGATACGCCGCTGGTGGTCATTGCCGGCAAGGAATACGGCACCGGTTCGAGCCGCGACTGGGCTGCCAAGGGTACCCGCCTGCTTGGTGTGAAGGCCGTGGTGGCGGAATCCTACGAGCGGATACACCGTTCCAACCTCATTGGCATGGGTGTGATGCCCCTGCAATTCCCGGAAGGTGTCGACCGCAAGAGCCTCAAACTCACCGGCGAGGAGACCATCAGCATTGAAGGACTGTCCGGCGACATCAAGCCTGGCCAGACCCTCAAGATGACCGTGAGGTACAAGGACGGCTCCACCGACAGCTGTGAGCTCAAATCACGGATTGATACCGCGAATGAGGCGGTGTACTTCAGGCATGGGGGGATCCTGCACTATGTGGTGCGGGAGATGCTGAAGAACGCCTGAGGCGTGAAAATGGGGTCAGAAGAAGGCTTTCTTCTGACCCCGGATTTATTCCCGAGGTCGAGTCAGGTTGGGGTCAGATGAACGCTTTCATCTGACCCCGTCTTCCCCCGGGGATCAGATCGACTGATCTGACTCCATCTTCACCCCCGTGTTTTGCCCCACGTTTTCAGGTAAGCTGGCGCCCTTTCCGACAACCCGTTGAACGAAGACAAGGTCCCATGGCTGAATCCTCCCGAGACGACATCAAGGCCAAACTGAACCTCGAAACCTCCCGCATCAACTGGCACGAGCTCCAGACCTACTATGCCCGGGGTCAGGTTGTGCGTGTCGCGCCGGAACTGGACTTGCTGGAGGTTGCCGCCGAGTTGACCGCCGATAACAAGGCGCAGTTCGAACAATGGATGGAAAGAGGGCAGGTAGGCGAGGTGGCCCCCGACGTTGCCCGCACCTGGTACGACCGTAATGCTGAGCTCTGGGCCGTTGTAGTGGCGCCCTGGGTGCTGGTGCAGGACCGTTCGGGCCACGTACTGCACTGAGCCCGACTTTTCCCGCCATCCCGGCGTCCTGTCCGGGGCGCTTTCCCGATATTCCAGCCTGAGGACACCATGTTCACCGGAGCCTTGCTGATACTGGCACCGCTATTTCTCGGATTTGCCATTCGCCTCACCAACCGCCGGGTCATGACGGTCATTCATTACACCGTCGAGACCCTGGTGTATTTCATCCTCGCGTTATTGGGCCTGGGGCTGGGTCAGATGGAGGGGCTGGCGGCCCAATTGGCCAACATGGCGCTGCAGGTCATGGCCCTTGTGGTCGTGCTGTTCCTGGCGAATATGGTCGGCCTGTGGCTGTGTCACCGTTGGCAGCCGATGCAGGTTGAGCGTGATGACAGCGAAGGGCGGCCAGGTTATCGGCGGCTGTTCCTGGCTGGGCTGAAGCCGCTGGTGGCGGTGCTCGCGGGACTGCTTGCCGGTTATTTCCTGTTGCCGGCCCTGCCCATGACCGACCAGGTCGCCACCTGGGCATTGATGTTCCTGTTGCTGCTGATCGGCCTCCAGTTGCGCAATGCCGGATTGTCGCTGCACAGGCTGCTGATGAACCGGCAGGGGCTGGGCATGGCACTGTCGGTCATGGTCAGCTCTCTGGTCGCCGGCCTGATGCTGATACCGGTGCTCGGGCTTCCCTGGCACGACGTGCTGGCCATGGCGTCGGGATTTGGCTGGTATTCCCTGTCCGGCATTGTCATCGGTGATGCCCTTGGGCCTGCCTGGGGCGGTGTGGCTTTTCTCAACGACGTGCTTCGGGAGATCATCGCCCTGGCGATCATACCCCTGCTGATTGCTACCCGTCCCGCGATGGCCATCGGTTACGGGGGCGCAACCGCGATGGATTTCACCCTGCCGGTGATTCGAAGCAGCGGTGGTCTGGCGTGCGTGCCAGTGGCCATTGCTTCAGGGTTTCTGCTTTCATTCCTGTCACCTGTGCTGATGGGCGTGTTCCTCTCCCTTGGTTAGGTGTCCCGCCAGACAACAATCAGAGTTTTACCGTGTTTATGGAAGCGATTAAGATAAAAACCTCCCATAATATGAAAAAAACGTAACCTTCTGGTTCGGAGTCGCTGATGCACCGCCGCCGCTTTCTTGGAGCTTCTCTGGCAGCCGGTTTTGCCGCCCTGGGGCTCAGTGGCTGTGATGCTGGCCGTCCGTTACGGTTCGGGATTCATCCCTGGATTGGCTACGAGCCACTCTACCTTGCCGAGGAGTTCGGCTGGTTGCCCTCTTCAGTGACCCTCCAAAAGGGGCAGTCGGCACTGGACTCCATGGAACTTCTGAGTTCAGGTGCCATTGATGGTGCCGCCCTGACCCTCGATGAAGCGATACGGGTACACGTCGACGGCACGGAACTGCTGGTGGTCGGGGTGACGAATGTGTCCGTTGGCGCTGATGTGCTGGTGGTGAAAAAGGACATTGAAACCCTTGATGCGCTGCGAGGGCGTCGGATCGGGGCAGAAATGTCGAGCGTTTCCGGTATCCTGTTGCTGAATCTCCTGGCCACAGCCGGAATTGAGAGGGGGGAGGTCACGATCGTTGATTTGCCGATGGATGAGCACGTGGCGGCCTGGAAGCAGGGGGATCTGGATGCAGTCGCCTGTTATGAGCCGACAGCGTCAGCCATGGTAGGCCTAGGCGGGGTGCGACTGTTCGATAGCAGTCAGTTACCCGAGACAATCTTTGACGTACTGGTGGTGACGCGGAAATTCGCAGCCCTCGGTCAGGGTTCTGTTCGGGACCTGCTGGAGGCCCATTTCGCAGGCCTCCGGCACCTGGTGCGAAACCAGGCGGACTCGATCTACCGGGTCGCTACCCGCCAGGGAACCTCCCCGGCGGCCGTCAGATCCGCACTGGCTTCGGTGATGTTGCCGGATCTGGCTTCCAATCAGCGATATCTGGCAGAAAACGGCCGGATCGAGCGGGTCGCGCGGGATCTTTCCCGAATGCTGGAACGGGAGGGCCTGATCCCTCGGGCGCTGGAGGTGGATCGATTCTGCGACAGTGAATTCCTGCCCAGGAGTGTGGCGTGAAGCGGTGGCTTATCGCGAGCCTGGCCTTTGCCCTTCTGGTCCTGGCGTTACCCGGAGCGACGCTGGCTCAGGGTTCTCAGGAAGTGCGGTTTGGGATTTACGCCTATCGCCCGGCTCCCATTATGTACGAGCGATACCAGCCACTGGCCGATTATCTGACTGGCAGGATCGGCATCCCGGTGAAACTGCAAGTGCTCGACCAGGAACAGATGCGCAAGGCCCTGGCCTCGAACCAGCTGGATTTCTTTCTCACCAACCCTAGCCAGTTTCTGGTGATCCGCAGTGAGCGCAGTCTGACCGGCGTACTCGCAACCCTGGTTCGCAGGTATGGGGAGGCTGAAACGGCAAGTCTTGGCGGGGTGATCTTCACCTCCGCAGACCGGGACGAGATCGCCAGCCTCGCGGATGTTCATGGCAAGACTGTGGCTTCGCCGGGGCGTCATTTCCTGGGCGGATTCCAGGCGCAGGCACTGGAACTGAAAGAGGCCGGCGTTGATGTCTTCAGGGACAATCGGATAAAGCTGGTTCGCAGTCACGACCGGGTAATACGGTCGGTGCTCGCCGGGGCTGCAGAGGTTGGTTTTGTCAGGACCGGCATTCTTGAGGAACTGGCCGAGGGTGATGGGTCGCTGTTGAGCCGGATAAAAATCCTCAATCGTCAGAACCTTATCGGCTTTCCCTACGTTGTCTCGACCCGCCTGTATCCGGAATGGCCGGTCGCGGCCTTGCCCCATGTGGACAGCGATATTGTCCGTCGGGTGGCATCGGCCCTGTTCGCCATCGAGAGTGAGTTCCCGGCAGCGCGCAGTGCCGGTATTGCCGGCTTCGCGCCACCGGCGGATTACCAGTCCGTTGAATACCTGGCCCGGGAGCTCCGGGTTGAGCCCTACGACCAGCTGCCGAGTCTGAGCTGGTCGGAGCTGGTTCGTCAGTACTGGGGGTGGTTGAGCGCGATCCTGGTCCTTTTGCTGCTGTTGACCGGTGCCATGCTCTGGCTGGGACGAAAAAAACGGGAGCTGGCCGTGGAGCAACAACGGCTTCGGCGGCTGATCCAGAGCTGGCCCCAGCCCATGCTGATGCTGCGCAACGGCGCCTTTGTGGACAGCAATCGTGCTGCCCTGGAGTTGCTGGGGTTTGCGGTTCCCCAATCGCTCCTGGGCAAGGATATCGCGACATTTTCGCCGCAGACACAGCCGGATGGGTCTATTTCACGGCAGAAAATGCAAAGACTGCTGGGGCAGGTGCGCGCGGGAGAGGTGGTGCAGGTCGAATGGGCTTTCCTGCGCTCCGACGGTTCGCAGATCTGGGTGGATATGTCGCTTGCTCCGGTCCGTGAAAAAGACGATTCACAACCCTGGGTGTTGTGTTCCTGGTACGACATCACCCGGCGCAAGGAGGCGGAGCAGCACCTCCGCCTGGCTGCCAGTGTGTTTGATCATGCCCGGGAAGCCATTTTCATTACCGATCTCCATGGCCTGGTCATCGATGTCAACGATGCGTACGTGGAGATTACCGGTCGGAGCCGGGCCAGTGCGATCGGTGGTCTGCCACCGTTGCCCCTGGAAGAGGGTCCCGGAGTGTTCTCCGGCGCCCGTAAAAACGGCTTCTGGTCCGGGGAGTTTGTCAGCAAGCGCGCCAATGGTGAGCCCTTCAACATGGCGCTGACGCTCAGTGGCGTTCGGGATGAACATGATGCGATCAGCCATTTCATGGGCATCTTTTCCGACATCACCCGGCTCAAGCTCCAGGAGCGGGAGCTTCGCACCATGGCGCATTATGACGCGCTGACTCACCTGCCGAACCGTGTCCTGTTCACGGACCGGATGCAGCAGGTCATGGCCCAGGCCCGGCGCCAGGAGCAACTGCTGGCCGTGGTCTACATTGACCTCGACCAGTTCAAACCGGTTAACGATGCCTATGGCCACAAGGCCGGTGACGAGCTTTTGGTTGAAGTGGCTGCTCGCATGCGGGCCGAGTTGAGGGAAGAAGATACGCTGGCCCGCCTTGGCGGGGACGAATTTGCGGCGCTGGTCGTAAATATCGAAAAACCCGAGGTGTTGGAAAGTCTGCTCACCCGGCTGCTGCATGCCGTCGCGTTGCCGGTTCGGGTGGCGGGGCGTCTGGTAAAGGTCTCTGCGAGTATTGGTTACACCCTCTACCCGCAGGCTGAGGAGCTGGACGGTGACCAGCTACTGCGCCAGGCCGATCAGGCCATGTACAAGGCCAAACAGCAGGGGCGCAACCGTTACTGCGGGTTCGGCAGCGCGGACTCCTGACCCCGGGCCAGGTACTGTGAAACAGGCTGCCAGGCGAGCGCCTTGTTCCACTGATCAACCAGGCGCCGGATCGAGCTGAGGGTGTCCAGGGTCTGCTCGCCGTCCGTGGTGGCGAGCTCACGACGGACAATCATGGCCAGCAATTCCGATTTGAGCTGATGGTAGATGGCCTCCGCTTCATCCAGAGTGGCGGGGACAGGCTCATCGGCCGAGATAAGGGTCCTCAGGCTGCCGGTGTACCTTTCCAGTAACTCAGACAGGCGGGCCATTTGCTGCTGTTCCTGGGCCGCTCTCAGCTTCAGCAGTTCCGCTGCCAGATCGGTGGCTTCCATCAGATACCGGCACGTGCGGATGCTCAGGGTCAGGGAATCCACCGTCGAGGGATGCATCTTTTCGGCCCGGACTCTCGAGACGTAATCGACGATGGCCGTGTTCAGGCTCCGGCAGGCGTCCGCCTTGGGCTGGATCTGGGCCGGCTTCAGGTCTTCCCGGTCCAGACAGACCCTGAGCAATCCCCGGATCAGGCCAATCAGGCGTTTCATCTCCGCATCCACGGCAGCGACCGCCAGTTCCGGCGTGGCCACCAGGGTGTTGTCCAGGTGGCGGGGCTCGGCGTTATCCTCTTCCTTGCTTCGGAACAGCCGTCCCAGGAAGCGTGCAAAGTGGGGCGTGAACGGCAGCATCAGCAGTGCCCCGAGGACATTGAACAGCGTGTGGAACAGGGCCAGTGATACGGCGACGTTGGCATCCAGTTCAAGCCAGCGGGCCATCAGGGCCACGATCCAGAGCATGACCGGCAGGATAAGCAGGGCGAGGACCCCGGTTGCTGCATTGAAAAGAATGTGACCAATGGCCAGGCGTCGGGCATTGGCGGTGGCCTTGAGGGCAGACAGGGCGGCGGTGGAGGTGGAGCCCAGGTTGGCGCCGATCACTGCGGCAGCGGCGCTGTTCAACGGGATCAGGCCACCGGCGGCCGCAGTGAGGACAATGGCCAGGGCCGCACTGGAGGACTGGGTCAGTACCGTGGCCAGAAAGCCGGTCAGGATGAACATCGGCAATCCATAACCCGTCTCGATCAGGGTCTGGCTGTCGATTCCCACGGTCAGTGATTCCAGTGATGTTTTCAGGATCGACAGGCCCAGGAAAAACAGGGCAAAGCCGGCCAATGCCTGGCCCAGGGCCTCGCTACGGGTGTTATTGGTGGCCAGCTTGAGTCCCATGCCGAGGGCCAGCAGGGGCAGCGCAAAGGCCTCGATATTGAAACCGAAGCCCACCAGGCTCACCAGCCAGGCGGTCATGGTGGTGCCAATATTCGACCCGAAGATCACCCCCAGGGACTGGGAGAGCCCAAGCAGGCCCGCGTTCACGAAGCCAATGGTGGCGACCGTAACGGCACCGGAGGACTGCACGACACCGGTGATCAGAAAACCCGCCGCAAGACCCCGGAGGGGTGTCCTGGTCCAGCTTCCCAGCAGGTGGCGAAGGTGACGTCCGGCGGCATTCTTCAAGCCATCGGTCATCATCTCCATGGCCAGCAGGAAAAGCGCCAGTCCGCCGAGAATCTGGAACAGGGTTGTGGTCATTGCTCGGGGAAGAAGGTCCTGAGGCTGTTGATGTAGGTTTGCGCCAGCACCTGATCCAGCGGCAACTCCTTCACCTCAGCGATCTTCTCGGCCACAAAGGGCAAATAGAACGGCGCATTTTCCCGGCCACGGTAGGGGACCGGAGTCAGGAACGGAGCGTCGGTTTCCAGCAGGATCTGCCCAATGGGCGCCATGCGTACGATATCGCGCACGTTCTCTGCCTTGTTGAAGGTTGTGATGCCGTTGAAGCCCAGGCACCAACCCTGATCGAGGGCATAGCGGGCAAGGCCCGGTCCGGAGGTGAAGCTGTGGATCACGCCGCGGCGCGCCAGGGTGTTCTCGAATTCCTTGAGGATGGTGATGGTGTCCTCATCGGCGTCACGGCTGTGGATGACCACGGGGCGGTCGGTATCACAGGCGATCTGAAGCTGACGGCGGAAGACGTCTCGTTGTATGTCCCGGTCGGCGTTGTCGTAGAAGTAGTCCAGACCGATTTCACCCACCGCCACGATCTTGTCGTCAGTAGCGTGGGCACGAATTTCCTCTTCCACCCCATCGGTATAGGTTTCTGCCTCGTGCGGGTGGATGCCCTGGGTACCATAGACCCAGGGTGCGACCTGGCTCAGTTCCCGGACCGTCGACAGGTTCTCTGGTGACACCGCGATGGTGATCACGCGTTCAATGTTCACCTTCTGGCTCTGCTCCAGGGTTTCCGCCAGGGGACGATCCTTGAGGTAATCCAGGTGGCAGTGGGTTTCGATGATCGGATGATCGAAAACCGGAATCTCGCGACGTTTCTTGCTCATTGCGTTGACTGAACTCCATCGCAACCTTGAATCTGGCTGCTATTCTGGGAACTTGATCCCGCAAGTTTACCAGTTTGTGCGATTGTTAACCTGTTTCGGACTCTGACTATTGGGAAGGATGTTATGGAGGTATCGGCATTCGCCAGGTCCTGGTGCTTTGGCCCCGACAAGCCCCGGTTCGGGGACTACCTCACCAGGCTGAAGGATGGAGACTCGGTGCCTGCACTGGAAACCAGTCTGGAGGAGATCGGTGAGTACCAGCGTCGGCTCTGGGCCAACCGGAAGCGGGCGCTGTTGCTGGTGGTCCATGGCCCGGACACCAGCGGCAAGGACAGCCTGATCCGGACACTGGCGACCTACGCCGACCCCGCGGGCTTTCACGCCTGGTCGTTCAGTCGCCCGCAGGGCCCTGAGGTGCGCCACGACTTCCTCTGGCGGGTCACGCCCTACCTGCCGGGACTGGGTGAAATGGTCGCCTTCAACCGCAGCCATCACGAGGCAGTGATCGCGGAACGGGTCTGGCCGGTCCACGCCCCGGAGAGCTATCACTGGGCGAACCGTTATCAGTCGATCTGCAATTTCGAACGTCACCTCGTTCAGGAAGGGACAACCATTCTGAAAGTCTGGCTGAACCTGTCCGAAGATGAGCATCGGCGGCGCCTGCTCAAGCGCCTGGACAAGCCCCGCAAGCGCTGGAAATTCGATAAATCCGATATTGATGGCTGGGCCAGGCGGGCGGATTATGAGGCTTTTGCTGAACAGGCAGTAGCGGCCACCCACACCCGGGATGCACCCTGGTTTGTAGTCCCCGGGGACAGTAAACCCCACGCCCGGGCGGTTGTGGCCGCGATACTGGCGGAGCAGCTCCGGCACCTGGCTCCGGACTATCCGGCAGAAGACGAAAAGGTGCTGGCAGAGTACAGGCGCCTGTTGGCGCGTAATGGAGTCAGTTAAAGCAACGGGACGCGGAGGCGTGCATGCACATTGTAGTGGTTGGCGGTGGTGTCGTCGGGGTGACGACGGCGTGGGAACTGAATCGTCGGGGGCATCAGGTAACCGTGGTGGAGCGCCACGATATTGCGGGCAACGAAACCAGCAAGGGTAACGCCGCCCAGCGGTCCTACGGTGTGGTCTATCCGTGGGCAGATCCGGCGATGGTGTTCAAGGCATTGCCCTGGCTGTTCAAGCAGGATGGTCCCCTGAAGCTGCAACTGCCGCCTTCGGTGGAAGCGGTGAAATTCATGTTTGCTACCCTCCGGTACGCCTGGTCACCGGGCCTGTTTGGCCTGAACCGCCGTGCCATGCTGCGTCTGGGGATTCACAGTCGGGAACGATTTCTGAAGCTCGAGGAGGAGCTGGAGCTCAGCTTCGACGGTGATCACAAAGGGCTTCTGCATCTGGCCAGTACGCCGGAAGCACTGGAGAGCTATCACGCTGTGCATGACCTGCTGAACGAACTCGGCATCCCGTCGAGCCTCCTGAGTCCGGAACAGGTTCGGGAGGTGGAGCCGGGACTGGTTGGCGGTGGTCCGCTGTACGGGGCACTCCGTTACGATACCGACGGCACCGGTGACTGCCATCTGTTTTCCCGGGCCCTGGCCGGCGCCTGTGAGGAGCGGGGGGTGACGTTCCGCTATGGTGTTGAAGTGGATAACCTGATCGCTGATGAACACCGGGTCGATGCGCTTGCCCTGCGCAACGCCGACGGTGAGCGCGAAATCCTCAAGGCGGACGCGTTTGTCATCAGTGCTGGCTGCTGGTCAGCGGGGCTGGTGCGCCCCCTCGGCCTGGATTTGCCCATCTACCCGATCAAGGGCTACAGCATTACCGTGCCTTTGAAGAATCCGGAGCATGCCCCTGTCAGCACCATCCACGATGACAACTACAAGGTTGTCTCCACCCGGCTGGGCGATCGCTTGCGGGCAACGGGATTCGTGGAGCTGGCGGATTTCAATCGGGACATTCCGGAGGCACGCATCGCCACGATCCGGAAGTCGGTGGAATCCCGCTATCCCGGCTGCGCCGACCTGGAGGCGGCCGAGACCTGGACCGGGTTCCGCCCGATGACCCCGGACGGGCCGGCCATCATCGGACGGGGGCCGAGAGAGAACCTTTACCTGAACACCGGCCATGGCACCTTTGGCTGGACCCTGTCCGCCGGCAGCGCCGACGCCATTGCCCGGGTGATCGACAATGAGGCCCCGCCAGTGAATCTGGATGCCTTCCGCCCCGGGCGTTTCCAGGAGTAGGTTATTTCTTCCTGAGGGTTCGTTCGATGTTGCCGCAGAGGGTATGGACGAACCCGATATCCCGCTCCGACAGCAGCGGCAGGCGTTCAAATACCCAATGTGAGAGCTTGCCTTCCGGCGGTGTGCCAACGTTGGGTAGCAATTGTTCGAGACGCTCCCGCAGGGCGCCGAGCCCGGCTTCGGCGGGGGCCGGATCGCTGGTTTCCTCCGGAGTGCTGACGGACAACCCGGACATCTCCCAGGCATAGAGCATGACGGACTGGGCCAGGTTCAAAGAGGGGTATGGCACCTTCATGGGTATCCCCGTCAGCAGGTCGCACAGGGCCAGTTCGTCGTTGGCCAGACCCCGATCCTCGCGCCCGAACACCAGGGCTGCAGTAGCGACCGAATTGCCCTTGTCCGACAGCGTGGACCGCAAGCGCCCCGGAGGGTGCCAATCCTGGCGGTTGTGACGGGGTTTGGCAGAGGTGCCCATCAGCAGGTCTACGGAGTTTCGCACCGCAGCCAGATCAGGGAAAATGCGCGCGTTATCGAGAACATGATCGCTGCCGTGGGCCAGCCAGTGGGCTTCCGGGCGGGTGTGCAGGTCCGAGTTCACCAGCCACAGTTCGCCGAACCCCATGGTACACAGGGCACGGGCTGCTGCTCCGACGTTTTCCGGAACCTTGGGTTCGACAAGTACAAAGGCCAGTTGCATGACATTTCCTCCGGCCGCGAGTTTACACGAGCCGACGACATCTTTTTACACCCGCTGGCAGGCTCTGAACGACTGGCTTGCCAGCCACGCGGATCTCTGGCGGCCGGCACCGTTCATGGAGCCGGCCCCGGTATGGGCTCGTTCCTGGCCGGAGCTGTCGGCCTGGCTCGAAGCCCTCGGTGATGAGGAGTGCGAGTATTACGAACAGCACCTGAGCGAGTTTGCCAGACGAATCGGTGACTGGCTGCCTGCTCTGGCGGATTATGACCAGTGGACCGACGTGCCGGTGCTCGCTCCTTCGACAGGGCTCCGGACCCGCGCAACTCTGCCCGAGGTGGATGCCACCGACATGCCCGGTCGCAAGCGGCTTCAGGCAGGGGCCTTCGCGGCCTCAGTGATCCCGTTGAGTCGCCCGGTGCTGGATTGGTGCTGCGGCAAGGGCCACCTGTCCCGAACGCTGGCGCGACAATGCCCGGAACCGGTTCAGGGGTTTGAGTGGGACCCTGCCCTGGTGGAGGACGGCAACCGGCTCGCCCGCCGGTTTGCCGATGCCGTAACCCTGAATTGTCAGGACGTGATGGCAGATGACCTCACCTGGCCGACGGGCTGCCATGGGGTGGCGCTGCACGCCTGTGGCGACCTTCATCGTCAGCTGATGCGCCGCGGCAGTGCGGCCGGCGCACCGCGCCTGAGCTTGTCACCCTGTTGTTATCACCTGACGTCGACCACGCGTTACAGGCCACTGTCGGCAAAGGCGAACGGGCACCCGGACGCGCTTGAGCTGACCCGGAACGAGTTACGACTGGCGGTGCAGGAGACCGTCACCGCCCCGGCCAGGGTCCGGGCGCAGACCGCACTGGTCAGTCAGTGGCGGCTCGGCTTTGATGCCCTCCAGCGGCATCTGCGCGGTTGTGACGAATACCTTCCGGTTCCCTCCCATCCGCCCCGGCTGGTGAACGAGGGGTTTGCGGCTTTCTGCCAATGGGCGGCGGCCAAAAAACAGCTGGAGTTGCCCCTGTCGGTGGACTGGCGGTCCTGGCTGGACGCCGGTCGCTACCGATTCGGACAGGTCCGCCGCCACGAACTGTTGCGCCACCTGTTCCGGCGGCCCCTGGAATTGTGGCTGGTGCTGGACTATGCGGTGTTTCTTGAAGAGCAGGGCTACCGGGTGCGGCTGGGTACGTTCTGCGACCGCTCCCTGACCCCCCGTAACCTGCTGCTGGATGCGGTCAGGGCTTGCGATACTCCACCCGCTCCACGCAGCCGTCCCTGAAATACACATAGGTCAATTCATAGAGCGCACCGTAGTAGCGGGTCTGGTAAATCCAGACCTCCTTGGGGCTGGTATGCACCTCCGGGGGATTGCCGAACGCCCGCCGTACGTGATCCCGGGTCGTGCCCCGGACCACCTGTTCCCGGATCAGGTAGCGTCGAAGGTCCGTGGAGTTGATGAAGCGGCAGGTGGAAGCTGCCTCCGGTTGTTCGGCTTCCTGGTCCTGGCGTCGGGAGTCTGCCTTGGCCGGTTCGGGCAGGTTCTGATTGAAACGGCCGCCGATCCGGTTGTCCTTGAGCTCGATGGGCCTGGCATCATCGCCGCAGGGTTGGTCGGCGAAAGTGACAGAACCGTTGTTTTCGCAGCGGTAGACCTCGGCGAGGACCATCCCTGGAAAGGCTATCAAGAGGGCTGTGAGGAACCGAGTGCGATTCATCTGCTTATGGCCATCAGTGAGTTTCCTCGCGCCAAAAAGAAAGGCGCCCGCAGGCGCCTTTCGTCGATCCCGGTCTGGCCTTAACGACGCACCTGGATGCGCGCCTCGACCCGACGGTTTTCCGCCCGGCCCGCGGCGGTATCGTTGGAGGCGATCGGCGCCTCCTCGCCGTAACCGATGGCGTTCACCCTTTCAGGGTCAACGCCCAGGGGGCCGGTGAGGCGGGCTGCAACGGCTTCCGCGCGACGCTGTGAAAGGAACTGGTTGTAATCGGCGTCACCCATGCTGTCGGTGTGACCGGCGATCTCGACAATGGTTTCCGGATTCTCGTTCAGGAAATCGGCCACGCGACGAATTTCATCGTCATAGGCATCGCCGATGACCGAACTGTTGGTCGGGAATTTCACCTCGATTTCGAAGGTCTCGATCGTCTCGGTGACACCCTCACAGCCGGTGGCATCGACCTCTGCGCCAGCGGTGGTGTCCGGGCACTCATCCCTGCTATTCACAACACCGTCATTGTCGTTGTCCAGCTCACAGCCACGGGCATCAACATCGGCGCCCTCGGGCGTATTCGGACAGGCATCCCGGGCATCGGCGACACTGTCCATATCGGCATCCGGTTCACAGCCGCTACCATCCACCACCGCGCCGGGGGTTGTGCCGGGACACTGGTCCCGGGTATCGGGCACGCCGTCGTTGTCACTGTCGGCCGGGGCTGCTTCACCCACCGTACGATGAAACGCAAAGCTGATCCCGAGGGAGACCATGGTATCGAAGGTGCTCTCGTCAATACCGTGGAACTCGCGCAGGTCGCCGCGCAGGGAAATGCTGTCGCTGACGTTGTAACGTACACCGGCCCCGACATTCACCCGCGTTTCCTCGTGGTTGCTGCCTGCAGTTCGGGGTGCTGTGACATCCTCGCCAAAGTCGGCGTGGCCGGCACCCAACGCGAGGTACGGATTCCAGGCTTCATCCTGTCCGGCGAAATAATAAAGTCCGTCGAGCCGCAGTTCATCGAATTCCGAAGCCCCGTCGACATACTTGCGGTCCGCGTCGGCACGGGAGTACACCGCCTCGAGCGCCCAGTGCGGAGTAAAGCGGTATTCCACACCGAGACCGAAGGTGCCGGTTTCGCTCAGGTCCCGCTTATCGTCGAAATACTGGAACCCCGCGAATGGGTTTATATAGATGGTTTCCTGGCGTTCCGCGGCCAGGGCCGGTGTGGCCAGGCTGGCGGTGAGGGCGGCTAAAGCTATCGGACGCATGATGTTCACACTGAACCTCCTGTTCGTTCGTCTTTGTTACAGCTGCTTTTTTCTTGAAAATTAGGGTGTTGCCTGAAAGCTAGGTCAGCAGGTACGAAAAGACAAAAATTGATACGTTTCGTTACCTCCGTAATTCTACGGACGTAGGGGGCGGGCAGATGCGGTGAATCAGGCCAAAACGGTGAAGTAGAGATGAGCACTCTTTTTACTGAAATTGAGGGTGTCGCCCGTGTCGAAGCGGACTTCGAAGGAACTCTCATCCTCACCGACCAGGCTGCCGGCGCCGAAAATGGCATGGCTTACCCGCTGGCAGTGCCAGACAGGTGCCTGTCGATCCTCTGCTGCGGGAGCCGCACCCTCCAGGGTAATGCCCTCCCGATGGGCGTAACGCTGGCTCACCGGCGTGAGTGGAGCACCCAGCCTGACGGGGGAAGAGGACCGGCCGCCCGAGTCCAGGTGCCGTCCCAGCTCCTCCGAGAGCTCGAAACAACATTCCTCCACAAACCGACTGGGCCCCTGGTCACCGTCGAGGTGCGGGCGAGTACTGAGTGGCCGGCTGATCAGGTGCAGCGCCTTCCTCGCCCGGGTCATGGCCACATACAGCAGCCGGCGCTCGCTCTCCAGGAATGCCCGGGCATCATCGTGCGATCTGGGAGAGTAAGGCAGGTACTTTTCCTGCAGGCCGGGAATAATCACGACCGGCCATTCGAGCCCCTTGGTGCGGTGAATGGTGGATAGCAGCACGCCTCCTTCCTTGTTCTCGCCAGCCTGTTGTTTCAGGGTTTTCAGGTGCTGCAGCGCGCCCTCTGCATCGACATCGAGGCCCTTGAGATACTGCCGGAACCCTTGCACGGTATCGATCCGCTCCTCCGCGCTCTCATGGGTCAGCGCCAGACTGCGGATGCCTTCGTACAGGTCGGTGTGCTCGGCATAGACACTGATCAGCCCCGCCACCGGCCCCCTGAATCCGGCCAGCTGCCCCAGCACCTCACCCAGCTTGCGCAGCTTTCGGGCGGGCATGGGCGCCAGGGCCTCGAAATCCATGGCCAGAATCCGCTCATGCCAGGCCTCGGAGAAACCGGCCAGGAACTGCGCCAGATTCTCCAGCTCCGGCTCCTTCAGCCCGATATGGGGAAACCGCAACAACAGCCGCGCCAGTTCCAGCCGATCTGAATCCGGAATCTGACCCAGCTTCCCCGTCACCACCATAAGCAGCGCGGTAATGGCCTGAACCTCACGACTGAACAGCGCGCCCTTTCCGGCATCTATCCGGTAGGGAATCTGCCGGGCCAGCAACTTCAGCTCTATCGGCACACTCTGGCTCCAGACCCGGAACAGGATCGCTGTCTCCGACAACGCCCCGGTGTTCTGGCCTTCAAGAATCCGCAAAACCTTGTCGCTGTCACTCTCCACCCGGTGCAGGTAAACGCTGGTATCCGGCGTGGACGGGTGAGAGTGGCACAGTACATCCTTGCGCCCGGTGTTGTGACAGATCAGATGATTGGCCAGCAACGCCACCCGGTGGCCGTAGCGGAAGGTATAGCTCAGCGTCTGCTCCAACGGACTCTCGAACTCGTCACTGAACCGCTTGAGAATGAACTCCGGCTTCGCGCCCCGGAATTCGTAGATGGTCTGGTCCGGATCCCCAACCACCGTCACACGTGCGCGGTCACCGGCGACATAGCGCAGCAGCAGGTGCTGGATCTCGTTTGTGTCCTGGTACTCATCTACCAGAATCAGATCCATCTTGTTGCCCACCAGCCGTTGCAGCGGCGGATTCTGGTGAATCGCCATTACCGGTTCATACAGCATATCGGCGTAACTGATCCGGCTCTGGGATTTGCGCCATTGCTCGAAGGCGTGGAACAGATCAATGAGGTACCTGTGCTTGTCCGAATACCCCAATTCTTCGAACACAATCTCCGCCGGCGACAGCGTGGTCTTCACCAGATCGATAAACCCGGTAGCCGTTTCCACAAAATCCTTCTTGTTGCGACGGATCTCATCCGCCAGATCCTCCGGTGCCAATCGCCGTGTCAGCTGCCAGGCCTGAAAACTTATCTCCTGCTCGGTCAGAATCTTCTCCGAAAACCCGGGCAGGTAACCCTCCCGCACAAACCGCTTGTACAGTCGCAACCCCATGGCGTGATACGTCCGGATCTCCGGCAACGCCAGCCCGGATTGGTGACACACTTCCTGGAGTTTTCGCCCGAAATCCACCCGGGCACTGCGGTTGAACATCAGCACCAGCATCCGGTCCGGATCGTGGCCCTGCTCAAGCAGGTACCGGATCCGCCAGGCCAGCGTCGACGTCTTGCCGCTGCCCGCCACGGCAGTAATCACCGAATGTTCGTAGCCGGCAGTAATGATCGCCCGCTGCTCATCGGTCAGAAAATCCGGCAGGTTCGAGGTGTCAGGAGTTTGGGGGTTGGTCGGCATGGCCGGTATTGTACTGGGCAACTGGTAGTGCGGATACCGGTCCCGCATAATCGAGATTCGTTTTTGAGGCACACCAGACTATAACTCACAGGTTTGCCGGTGAGTTGGGAAAGCCCCTTCCAAAACTGTGCGGAGCCAGGGATGGCGGAGCTCAAGCGCCACAGGGATGTGCCGCCAGGAGCGGGTTTTGGAAGGGGCTTTTCCAACTTACCGCCACCAGATTGAAAGGCTTGAACCATGGAAATGTCAGAATCCGTCAATGTGCTGGGTGAAAAACTGGAAACCTGCGGCACCGACCCCGAAACCGGCTTCTACCGCGATGGCTGTTGCAACGTCGGCCCCGATGACCTGGGCATCCACGCCGTCTGTGCTGTCGTCACCGACGACTTCCTCGAGTTTTCCAAAGCCCGCGGCAACGACCTCAGCACCCCGAGACCCGAGTTTGGCTTCCCCGGTCTCAAAGCCGGCGACAGCTGGTGCCTCTGTGCCGCTCGCTGGCAGGAAGCATTCGAAGCCGATGCAGCCCCCAGAGTCCGGCTGCGGGCCACACACCAGGCGGCTCTCGAAATCTGCGCCCTGAACAACCTCAAGGCCCACGCTGTAGATCTCAGCTGATGACCCGAACTACCAGTGGCAGGCCCACAGGACTATACGCCTGGTCCCGACTCGCGGAACGCCTGAGTGCGCTGGGGGAGCGGCGCCTTGTCCTCGTTGAAGGCGACCGCGATAGTGCACTGGCCTGGCTGCAGCAACTCCTGCCGGAGTTGCATCCGGCAACGGGTATCTGGACTGGCCCCCCGGAAGACCGTCCCGATACCGGGCTTACACCGGTGCCGCCTGCCAAAGCCCGGAGCTGGCTGGGCCGGGAACTGTCGGTCGTGGTCTGGGACGGATGGCAAGGTAATCCACCGGATGGCCTGGCAGCGATCATGGGCACCCTCAAGGCCGGCGGGCTGCTGTTCTGGCTGATGCCGCCGCTGGCCGATTGGGACCGGTTCCCGGATCCGGATTATCGGCGTACCGGCCTCGACAATGCGCGGCAGCACCGGTTTGCAGGCCGCATGGCGACCATGATCGGCAACGATCCCGCGGTGATTCGGGTCGATGTCCGGAGTCCGGAGCAGACACCGCTGCCTTCACTGCAAGTGCCGGACACTCCCTTCACCGTCGCAACCACCCCGGACCAACAGAGTCTGATCGATCAGCTGGTCCATTTCGGCCTTGGCCGCCGCCGGCGTCCGCTGGTGGTTACTGCAGACCGGGGCCGGGGCAAGTCCGCTGCCATGGGCATTGCCGCGGGCAGGCTGTTGCAGCAGGGCAGGGGGCGTATTCTGGTAACGGCACCGACTCGTGAAAGCGTTGATGCCTTGTTCCACCATGCCCGGCAAACCCTCGGGGGTGAAGTGACAGCCGACGACGGCAACAGCCTCACCACCCGGACCGGAGCCGAGCTCATATTCATGCCGGTGCAGCAACTGCTTGAACGACGACCACCGGGCGAAGTGGTCCTCGTCGATGAGGCGGCAGCCGTCCCGCCCCAGATGCTCGAGGCCATCCTTTTGGGATGGCCCAGGGTAGCCTTCTGCTCTACCGTCCATGGTTACGAAGGGGCAGGGCGCGGCTTTGCGATCCGCTTCCGTTCGGTGCTGGATCGCAGAACGCCGCACTGGCAAGCCGTCACCCTGACCGAACCGGTGCGCTGGGCCCGGGGCGATCCCCTGGAGGCGCTGGCATCGGACCTGTTCCTGTTATCCGCCTCCGGAATGGTTCGGGAGGATGCCCGGCTGCCAGCCGAAAGCGTCCGGATCGAGCGCTGGGATCCGGCCAAGGCGCCGGAGCCGGAGCTGGCAGAGGCGTTCGGTCTGCTGGTCGACGCCCACTACCGGACCACGCCGGCGGATCTTCGCCAGTGGCTGGATGATCCCTCGACCGTAAGCTGGTGTGCCTGGCACGAGGGCCGCATCGTCGGGGTGCTCTGGGCGTCGATCGAAGGTGGTCTGAGCGAGGAGCTGGCGCAGAAGGTCAGCCTGGGCCAGCGTCGTATCCGTGGGCATCTGCTGGCCCAGTCCCTGGCTTCCCTTAGCGGGTTTCCGGAGGCCGCAATCGGGCAGATCCTCCGGGTGGTGCGGGTTGCTGTCGCGGGTCCGGCCCGGCGCAGTGGCGTCGGCAAGCGTCTGGTGGCTGCCGCGCGGGCGTGGGTCTCAGGGCAGCCGCTGGATAACCTGGGGACCAGCTTTGGTGGTAGCCCGGAATTGCTGGCCTTCTGGCAGTCCTGCGGGTTGCACGTGGTTCGCGTCGGTTTCCACCGTGAGAGTAGCAGCGGCGAATACCCGCTGCAGATGCTGACCGGTTCGACTCAGCGGGGTACCGGGCTGGTCGATCGCCTGAGGGGGCGACTGGCCCGGCACTGGTTGACTCTGGTGCCGCGGCACTGGTCTGCCATGCCGGCCGAATTGTTGGCGGCCATTACTGACGACCTGCCGGCGGTTCATAGCCTCAGCAGTGATGACCGGCGTGACCTGGCCAACTTTGCCTACGGGCACAGAGGTTTTGACCTTTGCCTGCCGGTGCTTCGGGACCTGTGTCAGGTGCCGGGGTGCATGAATTGGCTGAGGAGTGGGGGGGATCTGCCCCTCTGGACGGCAGCGGTGCTGCAGGGCCGCTCCTGGGCTGATGTGCAGGAGGCCGGCCTGTGCCGGGGCCAGCGTGACGGTGAGGACCGGCTCCGGATCCTGGTCCGTGAACTTCTGCAAAACGGACCGGAGATGTGAACCGCTCGATTTAATTCCCGGCGGGTGCTGCCCAGAATAGGCCTACGTTCAAAAACAGAGATTGTTGATATGGCCAAGGGATCCGGCACCCTCCTCGCACTAACGCTGTCTTTCGTAGTCCCGTTCCTGCTCTCCGGCTGCGCAGCCCGGGAGGAGCCAAGCAACCTGGCCCGGGAAACCGCCACCGGGACCGCTACTCCGATGATCCGCGCAGCTGCGGCCGGTAACCTTGAAGATGTCGCCGCCCTGGCCGCGGCCGGGCATTCCCTGAACACCCTGACCGAGACCGGGTCCCCCCTGATGGCGGCCGTGCGCGCCGGCCGGGATCGGATTGTCTGGTACCTGCTCAGCGAAGGCGCTGACCCGGACCTTGTCTCGCCCGGTGAGCCCACGCCCCTGATGATTGCTGCCGGTGATGGCAGCCGTCGGCTCGTCCAGTTGCTGCTTTCGGCCGGGGCCGATGTCAATGCGGTGGATAAGCAGGGATATACACCGGTGATCAGGGCTGCGGAACAGGGCAACCTGTCAGTGGTGAAAGTTCTGTTGGCGGCGGGGGCAAACGTCAATGTCAGCCAGGACGGCGAGTCCCTGCTGATGAAGATCGTCGGTAGTGGCGATCTGCTGACCGCAGAAATGCTGTTGGCGGCCGGGGCGGACGTCAAATACCGCGCGGAGGATGGCAGTACGGCCCTGACCCGGGCCCGGTCAATCAACAGCCGGGATCTGGAAATGTTGCTGGTGCAGGCGGGCGCTCGCCGGTGACGGGTCACTGCAGCTGCATCGGATCGGTCTCGTCGTCCCATTCCGGCTCAAAATGGGCGGCGACAACGGTCTCCGGCACTTCGGCCACGGTGGCGTAGGACCAGGCCGGGTTCTGGTCCCTGTCCACCATCCGGGCCCGGATACCCTCGGGCAGATCCGGACGCCGGCTGCACTCGAGGGCCATGGCCAGCTCCATCCGGAACACATCTTTCAGGGACATCTGCTGGGCTTTCTTGAGCTGGGTCCACACCAGCCAGGCGGAGACCGGACAGCCGCCGCGCAGGTTGCCGATACAGGCGTTCCACCAGTCACTGTCAAGGTCGGATCCAAGCAGTTGATCTACCACTGCCGGCAGCTCCTCGCCGGCGCTGAGGCGTGCGATTGTCTGTTCGTGCTGTTCCAGATTGCTTTGTGGCAGTGCCCGGTAATCCGGCGCCGGCATCTGGTCCAGCAGCCGGAACAGCCGGTTGTCATCGGCGGCCGCTTCTCCGGTCCAGCGCTGTTCCTGCAGTCGTGTGAGCAGGGTATCCCGATCCTCTGGCAACAGTGCCGTATCAGCCAGCCCTACCCTCAGGGTATCGGTAATGTTCAGCCGTGCGCCGGTGAGCCCCATGAACAGCCCCAGGCGTCCTGGCAGGCGGTTGAGGAACCAGCTGGCGCCGACATCCGGGAACAGTCCGATGGAGATCTCCGGCATGGCGAGGGTGAGGTCCGGCGTCACGAGCCGGTATCGGCACGCGGACAGCAGACCCAGTCCGCCCCCCATGACCACGCCGTGGCCGATGCCCACCACGGGCTTGGGAAACCGGTGCAGGGTGTAATCCAGCCGGTACTCCCTGGTGAAAAAGCGGGCCGGGGCTTGCTGATCGCCGTGTCCTGTCATGGCTTCATAGAGCAGACGGATATTTCCGCCGGCACAGAAGGCGCGGTCACCGGCACCCTGCAGGATTACCAGGCAGATCCTGTCGTCGTTGGCCCACCGATCCAGGGTGTCCTGGGCCTGCTCCACCATGGCTTCGCTCAGGGCGTTGAGGGTCCCCGGGTGGTTCAGGGTCAGTAAACCAAGAAAACCTTCACGGCACGGGAGTTCCTGGGCCTCTATCGACATGGGCGTGTCTCCGGACTGGATAAAAGCAGAAATCTGGCTAATGTGTATTGTCGTACTCTCCCACTAACCGATGACTCCGGTAAAGGGGACGATTGTCGAAAAAAGCGCCTTGACCTATCGCATTTGAGCGGGAGGCGCTCTGTGCTATAAGTGCATTACAACAGACCTTTAATAGCACCTGTTGGCATTATCACGCCGATAACGATGAGAGGGTAGTAACTATGAAATTCAAGAACTTTGCGATTGCAGGATTGATGTCCGCTGCCGTTGCCCTACCGACCCTGGCGAGCGCCGCTGGCGATGTCGAAGCGGGTAAGGCCAAGGCCGCAGTATGTGCCGCGTGCCATGGCCAGAACGGTATGGCCCAGATTCCGACCTATCCGAACCTGGCCGGCCAGAACGAGCAGTATCTGGTTTCCGCACTCAAGGCGTACAAGAACAAGCAGCGTTCCGGTGGCCAGGCCGCCATCATGCAGGGCCAGGCTGCGGCCCTGAGCGATGAGGATATCGCCAATCTGGCGGCTTACTACGCCAGCCTGCCGGCCGGTGGTCAGTAATACCCGGCCGATGTGCTGATGTCAGTGGGGCTGCTCAGGCAGCCCCACTGACAATCCGGTAGCAGGGCTGGTAGGCCTGAAGGCCCGGCAGCTTCATGCGGTTCTGGGCAACGAACTGTTCCAGCATGGCCTCCAGTGGTTTGATCAGGGACGGGTCACCCGCAATCTCGAACGGTCCCTTCTCCTGAATCTGGCGTATCCCGCTCTCCTTCACATTCCCCGCGACAATCCCGCTGAACGCCTTGCGCAGGTTGGCGGCAATCATGTGGACCGGTTGGTCCCGGTGCAGTTCCAGTGACCGCATGCTGTCGTGATTGGGCTCGAACGGCAGCTGGAATACCGGGTCGATTTTCAGCATCCAGTTGAAGTAGTAAGCGTCCTGCATGGCCCGGCGGAAGGTTTCGACTTCCTTCATCCCCTTTCTCATCTCCTGGGCAACGCGAGACGGATCGTCAATGATGATCTTGTATTTGCCGGCTGCCTCGTCACCCAGAGCGTTGCGGATAAACTTGTCGATCATCTCGAAGTACTCGGCATTCTCTTTCTCGCCGGTGAAGATGACCGGGAATGGCAGGTCCGAGTTATCCGGGTGCAGCAGGATCCCGAGCAGGTACAGGATCTCCTCCGCGGTACCCACGCCACCGGGGAACACGATCACACCGTGGCCACAGCGAACGAAGGCCTCCAGGCGCTTCTCGATGTCGGGCATGATGATCAGTTCGTTGACGATCGGGTTCGGTGCCTCGGCACCGATGATTGCCGGCTCGGTGATGCCTACATAACGGCCGTTTCTTACCCGCTGTTTGGCGTGGCCGATGGTGGCGCCCTTCATCGGTCCCTTCATGGCGCCGGGACCGCAGCCGGTGATGATGCTCAGGCCACGCAGGCCCAGCTGGTGACCGACTTCCTTGCTGTACTGGTACTCCGCCTGACTGATGGAGTGCCCGCCCCAGCACACGACCATATCCGGCTGGCGCCCGGCTTCCAGCACGCCGGCATTACGCAGGATGTGGAACACCAGGTTGGTGATGTCTTCCGGATTGTCCCGGCGGAACCCGGCTATCGTCTGGGGGATGGAGTGGGTGTATACGATGTCCCGGAGCACGGAGAACAGGTGCTCGCGGATCGCCCGCAGCATTTCGCCATCGACAAAGGCGTAGCCGGGCGCATTGACCAGTTCCAGCTTCAATCCGCGGGGCTGGGGCACCAGTCGCACATCGAAATCGGCGTGGGCTTCCATCAATGCCTTACAGTCGTCGGTTTCCACGCCGGTGTTGAGCACCGCCAGGGCGCATTGTCGGAACAACTGGTACAGACCACCCTCGCTCCGGTCCTTGAGCCGGTTGACTTCATGGTTAGAGAGGATCTCTAGGGCGCCCTCCGGAGAGACCAGGGCGTTGATTGTGGGTTCTGTCATTGAAAGGTGGGGCTCCTGAAGGTTTCGGCTATGCCGGATTTTGAGGCACTCTGACAAAACGGTACACTAAGTGCTTTCCTCTTTATACGCCATCCGACAAAACTCCGATCTATGAAATTACTGATACGTCCCGCTCCGGAAGTTGCCATCAAGAGTAAGCCCGTTCGTCGGCAGCAGATGAAACAGCTTCGCCAGAACATTCGCAAGCTCCTGGCCCGTCTTGACCACGACATCGCGGTGGAGGGCAGCTGGGACCGGGTGGACGTGGATGTCCCCGATGATCGCGGGCTGTATGGCCCGGTGATTGACGCCTTGCTGCGGATACCGGGCATATCCAGCATCCAGGAAATTGCGGTCTACCCCTTGCAGTCCCTGGAGGATATCGGTGCAAAGGCGGTGGCCTCCTTTGCCGGCCGGCTGGATGGCAAGACTTTCGCTGTCCGCGCCAAGCGTATCGGTAATCACGATTTTCGATCCATTGATATCGAGCGCTCTGTCGGTGCCGCGCTTTGCCAGGCTTACGATACCGCCGGGGTAGACCTGAAAGCCCCCCAGGTCGAGGTGCGGGTCGAGGTCAAGGAGGATGGTTTCCACATTGCCCGACGCAAGCATCAGGGGCTTGGCGGCTACCCGCTGGGCTCCGTTGAAAGCGTGATGACCCTGATCTCGGGTGGCTACGATTCGTCCGTGGCCGCCTACCTGATGATGCGCCGCGGCCTGCGCAGCCACTTCCTGTTTTTCAACCTTGGGGGGACCGCCCATGAGGTTGGCGTCCGCCAGGTGGTGCACTACCTGTGGGAGCGTTACGGGGCCTCCCACAACGTCAAATTCATTTCCGTGCCCTTCGAGGGTGTGGTGGCGGAGATCATGCGCTCGGTAAACAACCGTCATTGGGGTGTGGTGCTCAAACGCCAGATGCTCAAGGCGGCGGCCGAGATTGCCCGTGACCTCAACGTCGCGGGCCTGGTGATGGGGGATGCCGTGGCCCAGGTGTCCAGCCAGACTCTGTCGAACCTGAACGTGGTAGACCGGGCCAGTGACGAAGTGGTCCTGCGCCCGCTGATCGCCATGGACAAGCAGGAGATCATTCGGATTGCCCACGAAATCGGCACCGAGTCCTTCGCCCGAAACATGCCGGAATACTGTGGCGTGATTTCCCAGAAGCCGGCAACCCGGGCCAAGCTGCATCGGGTCGAAGCCGACGAGGCAAATATGGATGCCGGAGTCCTGGCCCGCGCCGTTGAGGAACGGACCGAGACGCCGGTCAATCGGCTACTGGAAACCACGGTCACGCCGGAAGAAGTGGAACTGGTGGAAACGCCGGCGGTGAATGACGTCATCATCGATGTCCGCCATCCGACGGAGGAGGAGCGCTCGCCACTGGACCTGACCAATAACGAGGTGCTGAAAATCCCGTTCTACGAACTCAACCAGCAGATCGAAGAACTGCCACAGAACCGCCAGTACCTGCTGTATTGTGACCGGGGCACCATGAGCCGCATGCATGCCGGCCACCTGAAAGCCGAGGGGCACGACAACATCAAGGTCTATGCCCCGGCCTCGTAGCGGGTGAGGCTCAGCCCTCGAGCCCCTTGAAGAACTGCTGCACGTTGGTGCTCAGGGCCTCAAGGTCGTAGCCGCCCTCCTGAACCACCAGCGTGGGCAGTCCCAGTTGGCGGAGCTGGGTGCTCAGCCGGCAGAAGCCCTCGGAGGATACCGAGACCTTGGCCTGGGGGTCGTTCTTGTAGATATCGAAGCCCAGGGTGAGGATCAGGGCATCGGGCTGGAACAGCCGGATGGCCGCCAGGGCTTCCTCCACTTTGGCGAAGAAATCCTCCTCGCTGGAGCCATGGGGCATGGGCATGTTGATGTTGTAGCCGTAGCCGTCACCCTCGCCGCGCTCGTCCTCGAAGCCGCTCACCACCGGATAGAAGTTGGTGGGGTCGCCATGAATGGAAATGTACAGGACATCACTGCGGTCATAGAAGATTTCCTGGATGCCCTGGCCGTGGTGCATGTCGGGATCCAGGATGGCGATTTTCGGGTACCGGCTCTTCATGTGTTCCGCGGCGATAGCGGCATTATTGAGGTAACAGAAGCCCCCGGCGGCGTCCTTGCGGGCATGGTGGCCCGGTGGTCGACAGATTGCGTAGGCAGTCCGTTCACCGCCGATCAGGGCGTCCGCCGCCCCCAGGGCGGTCTGGGCTGACCAGTAGGCGGCCTTCCAGGTGTTCTCGCCAATCGGGCAGCTGCCGTCGGCCAGGTAGCAGGCCGCCTCGGCCAGAATGCCACGCATGGCATTGGGGGAACGGACGAAAATGTTCGACATCACCTCATCGCCCCAGTCTCCCATTTCCATCCAGCGCCGGTGCGCCGATTCCAGGAACCGCAGGTAGCCCAGGTCGTGGACCGCGGAAATGGGTCCGGCACCCTGGTCTGCCGGTTGCAGTACCGGTACCCCCATTTCCTTCAGGCCTTGCAGCATCTGCCCGGTGCGGTCGGGCACCTCCTGGGGCTGGCGCATCTGGCCCCGGGTAAAATACGTCTTGGGAATGTGCAGGTCCTGCGAGGGATGGAAAAATGCTTTCATTAGCCGGCCTCCTTGGATTCGGATTCTCCGAGTATAGGCAGTGTCGGAGCCTGGTCAAAAAACCGGTGTTGACTTTACAGGCTGAGACTCAAGATCCACTATGAAAGACATCATCCACAGACGCAACTTGTCCCGCACAGGGGCGCACGCAAACACTGAAGAGGAGCCGAGATGATCGAGTCACCCTTGCTGGAGAAGCTCACTGGTTACATCGGCGGTCGCTGGACGGACAGCGCCGGGGGCAACACCTTCGATGTCTACAACCCCGCCACCGGCGAGGTGATTGCGAAAGTTCCCTCCATGCCGGAGGAGGATGTGAAGGCTGCCGTAGCGGCCGGGAAATCGGCCCTGAAACTGACCAGTCCGTACTCCATCGAAAATCGCCGCCAATGGCTGGAAGATATTCGGGATAGCCTGAAGGAAAATCGTGAGGAAATCGGTCGTATTCTCTGCATGGAACATGGCAAACCCTGGAAAGAGGCGCAGGGTGAGGTGGATTATGCCGCCGGTTTCTTTGATTACTGCGCCAAGCACATCCAGGCCCTCGATGCCCACACCATCCCCGAGAAGCCCAAGGACTGCACCTGGACCGTGCACTACCGGCCGGTCGGAGTGACTGGCCTGATCACGCCGTGGAACTTCCCTATCGGCATGATCGCCAAGAAACTGTCGGCGGCCCTGGCGGCAGGTTGCCCGTCGGTGATCAAGCCGGCCAGCGAAACCCCGCTGACCATGATTGCCCTGTTCAGCCTGATGGACAAACTTGACCTGCCGGATGGCATGGTCAACCTGGTGATGGGCAAGGCGAGCGTCATTGGCAAGGTCCTTTGCGAAAGCCCGGACGTGCCCATGCTTAGCTTCACCGGTTCTACCGAAGTAGGTCGCAAGCTGATTGTCGATACCGCCGATCAGGTCAAGAAACTGGCCCTGGAGCTGGGCGGCAACGCACCGTTCATCGTGTTCGAGGACGCCGACCTGGACGCCGCAGCTGATAACCTGATCGCGAACAAGTTCCGGGGTGGCGGCCAGACCTGTGTGTGCGCCAACCGTATCTTTGTCCACGAGAAAGTGGCCGACGCGTTCGGCGAGAAGCTGGCAGAGCGGGTCAACAAGATGACTGTCGGCGACGGCATGAACGACGGTGTCGACATCGGCCCGCTGGTCAACAAACAGGGCTTCGACAAGGTCAAGCGCCATCTGGATGACGCCCTGGAAAAAGGCGCGAGCCTGGTCGCCGGCAAGCAGCCGAGCGAGCTCGGTGACGGGCTGTTCTTCCCGCCCACGGTAGTCCTCGGCGTCAACCGCGACATGTGCTGCTACCAGGAAGAAACCTTCGGTCCGCTGGTGCCCATGGCCCTGTTCCGCACGGAAGAAGAAGTCATCGAAGCCGGTAATGACACCGAATTCGGCCTGGCCTCCTATGTCTTCACCGCTGATGCCGAGCGCGCCCAGCGTGTTGCCGCCGGCCTCCGGTTCGGCCACGTCGGCTGGAATACCGGCACCGGCCCGACCCCGGAAGCGCCGTTCGGTGGCATGAAGGCGTCCGGTATCGGCCGCGAGGGTGGCCTCGAAGGTTTGTTCGAATTCGTCGAACCGCAAACCGTGCCGCGGGGTTTCTGACTCCGTTAGCTCTCTGATTCCGAGTTGTCGCACGGGGGAGGCTCCCCTTCAGGACACGCTACGAGCACATCCATGTGCGCTTGTCTGTGGCCATCCCTGGCCACAGACAGTCCTGAAGGGGAACCTCCCCCGCGCTCTTTCTGACTGTCGGAGAGGGCTTTTCCGATGGTCCTCACTTGTGCAACCACCTCCCAATTCAAGAGGGCTGTCCCAAGCCCCGACAACCCCTGTGATCTCCTGTTATACTCCCAAGCCTGTTTATTTAACCAGTAGCGAACCGAATCTCTATGGACGTCTCCCACATCATCGATCCCCTGAACGATGCCCAGCGTGAAGCTGTGACCGCGCAGAATGACCACCTGTTGGTACTGGCCGGTGCTGGCAGTGGCAAAACCCGGGTACTGGTGCACCGGATTGCCTGGCTGATGACGGTGGACCGGGTGCCGCCCACGGCCATCCTGGCCGTGACCTTCACCAACAAGGCGGCGAAGGAGATGCGCTACCGGGTAGAGCAGATGATGCAGATCCCCACCCGGGGACTGTGGATCGGGACATTTCACGGCATTGCACACCGGCTGTTGCGGGCGCACTGGCAGGATGCCGGCCTGCCGGAGAACTTCCAGGTACTGGACAGCGACGACCAGCTGCGGCTGATCAAGCGGGTGATGCGGGAGAACCAGATCGACGAGAGTCGCTGGCCACCGAAGCAGGCCCAGTGGTTCATCAACAGCCAGAAGGATGAAGGCCTGCGGGCGGATCATATCCAGGAGAACCCGGGCGACCACTTCACCTCCACCATGCTGAAGATCTACCGCCAGTACGAGAAATTGTGCCAGCAGGGTGGTCTGGTGGATTTCGGCGAATTATTGCTGCGCTCCCATGAGCTCTGGCTGCACAAGCCCGAGCTGCTGGCGCACTACCAGCAGCGTTTCCAGCACATGCTGGTGGACGAGTTCCAGGACACCAACACCATCCAGTACGCCTGGCTGCAGGTGCTGGCCAGCAACCGGGTGCCCTTGACCATTGTGGGCGACGACGACCAGTCCATCTATGGCTGGCGCGGGGCGAAGATCGAGAACATCCAGCAGTACCAGCGGGATTTCCTCAACGCCCGGCTGGTGCGGCTGGAACAGAACTACCGCTCCACCCAGACTATCCTGAAGGCGGCCAACGCGGTGATCGCCAACAACCAGGGGCGTCTGGGCAAGGAGCTGTGGACCGATGGCCCCGAAGGCGAGCCGATCAGCCTGTACGCGGCCTTCAACGAGCAGGACGAGGCCAACTACATTGCCGACAGCATCTCGGCCTGGGTCGATGAGGGCAACCTGCGCAGCGAAGCGGCGATCCTCTACCGCTCTAATGCCCAGTCCCGGGTGCTGGAAGAAGCACTCATGCGCCAGGGCATTCCGTACCGGGTCTATGGTGGTTTGCGCTTCTACGATCGCCAGGAAATTCGCAACGCTTTGGCCTACCTGCGCCTGGTGCATTACCACCGGGACGATGCCGCCTTCGAGCGGGTGGTGAACGTGCCCACCCGGGGTATCGGTGCCAAGAGCCTGGCGGAGTTGCGTGAGTATGCCACCGAACAGGGTATTTCCCTGTGGGAGTCCGCCGAGCGCTTGCTGGCGGCCGGTCAGGTGAAGGGCCGGGCGAAAACCGGCTTGCAGTCGTTCCTGGATATCATCAACGGCCTGTCCGAAATGGTGGATCATGCCTCCCTGCAGGGCCTGATGAAGCAGGCGATCGAGGTCAGCGGGCTGAAGGACTACCACGCCAGCGAGAAGGGCGAGAAAGGCCAGGCCCGGGTGGAAAACCTGGAGGAACTGGTCAGCGCCCTGTCGGACTTCGAGGTCGAAGAGGGCGTGGACCCGCTGGCGGAATTCATTGCCCAGGCCGCGCTGGATGCCGGCGAGTCCCAGGCCGATGCCCATGAGGACAGCGTCCAGCTGATGACTCTGCATTCCGCCAAGGGCCTGGAGTTCCCGCTGGTGTTCATGGCCGGGGTCGAGGAGGGCTTGTTCCCCCACAGCATGTCATTGGAGGAGCCCGGGCGCATGGAAGAGGAGCGCCGCCTGGCGTACGTCGGGATTACCCGCGCCATGAAAAAGCTGGTACTCACTTACGCCGAGTCCCGCCGGTTGTATGGCCAGGAGAAGTTCCACGCCCTGTCCCGGTTTGTGCGCGAGATTCCCGGCGACTGCCTGCAGGAAGTCCGCCTGCGCAACACCGTGACTCGCCCGGCCCTGGTTGAGCGCCCCAACGAGAGCCTGTTCAGTCAGGACTCCGCCCAGCAGGCGGGCTTCAGCCTCGGCCAGCGGGTGCGGCATCCGAAGTTTGGTGAGGGCATTGTGATGAACTGCGAAGGCAGCGGACACCATACCCGGGTGCAGGTGAACTTTGATGAGGGCGCCAAGTGGCTGGTGCTGGCTTATGCGCCGCTGGAGGCTTGCTGAGGGCGGGTCCGGTTTTCCGGTATGAAAAAGGGGTCAGAAGAAAGCGTTCTTCTGACCCCGATCTTGCGTCTGACTCCGCGGTAATAAAGGGGTCTGATGAAAGCTTTCATCTGACCCCACGTTCACTCCTGATGTTTCTCGGAGCTTGGGGCAGGTGCCGGCCAGGCCTTTCCAAAACTGTGCGGAGCCATGGATGGCGGAGCTCAAGCGTCACATGGACGTGCCGCAAGGAGCGTGTTTTGGAAAGGCCTGGCCGGCACCTGCCTTCCCCACATCCTGAATGCCTACATCAGCACCGCGTAAATCACCCCCGCCAACACAATCCGGTAGATCACATACGGCCACATCCCCACCGTGTTCAGCCACTTCAGAAAGAAGTGAATGGCCGTAATCGCCATCAGGAACGAGGTCACCCCACCAATCAGGAACCCGCTCCAGTCCACAATCACATCCGACGTTGCTACTTCCAGCAGCTTCACCGCCGAGGCCAGCACGATAATGGGAATGGCCAGCAGGAACGAGAACCGGGACGCGGTCTCCCGGGTCATGCCCAGGAAGAGGCCCGCGGTGATGGTGACGCCGGAGCGGGAGGTGCCGGGTACCAGGGCCATGGCCTGGGCGATGCCCACCAGGACCGCATCTTTCCAGTTGAGCTTGTCCAGAGTGCGCTGGCGCTTGGGTAACCAGTCGGCGATGCCCAGCAGCAGTCCGAAGAACAGGGTGGTGAAGAAAATGACTTCCACCGCCCGCAATTCGTTGTCGATCAGATCCAGCAGGGCCAGGCCCGCCAGGCCCGCGGGGATGGTGCCGATCACCAGGTACCAGGCCAACGCGCCCTGGCCGACGATCCTGCGTCGGGTCACGGAGATCAGTCCGTCCCGGGCGATGCCGAAGACATCCCGCCGAAAATACAGGACCACCGCGAGCAACGTGCCGAAATGCACCGACAGGTCAAAACCCACACCCTGATCGGTCCAGCCGAAGAATGCCGGGGTCAGGATCAGGTGGGCAGAGCTGGAAATGGGCAGGAATTCAGTCAGTCCCTGGAGAAGGCCAAGGAACAGGGCCTGGAAAAAGTCCATTCTGTGGGTTCCGATTGGTTCAGTGCTTCAGAAATCTGGCCGCGATAGTAGCAGGGTGGTGGTTGGCTGAACAGATTTCCCGATGGATGCCCGTGCCCCGGGCCATGTTCTCCGGGGCCGGTATTCGTATGTCAGGCGGGGAACCGGTCCCGGGTGCGGTTGGCAATGCCCACCAGAACAAGCATCAGCGGCACCTCTACCAGCACGCCCACGACCGTTGCCAGAGCAGCCCCTGATTGCAGGCCGAACAGGGCGATAGCCGCTGCGACAGCCAGCTCGAAGAAGTTGCTGGCGCCGATCATGGCACCCGGCGCCGCGATACAGTGGCGCACCTTCCAGAGCCGGGCCCAACCGTAGGCCAGGAAGAAGATCAGAAAGGTCTGCACAATCAGCGGCACGGCAATCAGCACGATGTGCAGGGGGTTGGTCAGGATCACCTCGCCCTGAAAGGCGAACAGGAGTACCAGGGTGACAATCAGCGCGGCCGGTGTCACGGGGCCCAGACGTTTCATGAATACTTCGTCGTACCACTGCTGGCCATGACGGGCTATCAGGGTGCGGCGGGTCAGGTAGCCGGCGGTCAGAGGAATCACGATGTACAGCACCACCGAAAGAATGACGGTGTCCCAGGGCACCTCGATGTCCGAAATGCCCAGCAGAAACACCACAATGGGGGCGAAGGCAAACAGCATGATGATGTCATTGAGGGATACCTGGACCAGGGTGTAGGCGGCGTCGCCGCGGGTCAGATAACTCCAGACAAATACCATGGCAGTGCAGGGTGCGGCGCCCAACAGAATTGCACCTGCCAGGTATTCCCGGGCCAGTTGTGGCGCAATCAGGGGCTCGAACACCACGGTCAGGAAGAACCAGGCAATGGCGAACATGGTGAATGGCTTGATCAGCCAGTTCACTGTAGTGGTGATGGCCAGTCCCCTGGGTTCTTTGCGTACGCCCACCACCGCACCGAAGTCGATCTGCGCCATCATCGGGAAGATCATTGCCCAGATCAGGATGGCGATGGGGATGGACACCTGAGCGTATTCAAAACGGGACAGGGTTTCCGGCACCGAGGGGGCCAGTTGGCCCAGTGTCACGCCGGCGACAATGGCAGCGGCGACCCAGATGGACAGGTAACGTTCAAAGATCCCCATACCGCCGGCGATGTTGTCGGCAGTACTGACTTCCGAGTGGTTTGACATGACATTTTACTCGCCGATTAAACGCGCCTATTATGCAGGAATTTGAATATGCGTAAAATCGAATATATTGAAATGTCGAGGCGCGCAGGGAGTTGAGGCGACGAATCGGCTTAATCACTTTGTTGCAGGAGAAAACTGCCGTGGAACCGATGGACTACAACCCGGTCACGGTGTTCCGGGCCCTCGGTGACGAGCTCCGGCTGGCCGCTTTATTGTTGATTCGTGATCGGCAGAAGCTGTGTGTTTGCGAACTCACCGAAGCCTTCCGTGTTCCCCAGCCGAAGATGAGCCGGCACCTGGCGACCTTGCGCACGGCCGGGCTTCTGGAAACGGAACGCCGCGGCCAGTGGGTGTATTATTCCCTGGATTCCCATCTGCCCGGGTGGCTGGACCACGTGCTGGATGAAACCGCCCACAACAACGCCGGATTGATCGAAAACCCGCGTGCGCGGCTGCAGGCCATGGCAGGCCGTCCCTCTGTCCAGTGCCTGTAACCGTTCACGGTTTTAATGGACGGAACAGATTCTTCAGGAGCGCATCATGAGCAAGATCAAGGTAGGTATTAACGGGTTCGGACGCATTGGTCGCCTGGCCTTGCGGGCCGCCTGGGAGTGGCCGGACATGGAATTCGTCGCCATCAACGATCCGGGCGCAGACAGCGGCACACTCGCGCATCTGCTGAATTTCGACAGCGTTCATGGCCGTTGGAACCATGAGGCTGCGCCAGACGGTAAGGACATGGTCATCGAAGGCCAGAACATCCGTGTGACCCATAACAAGGGCATTAATGAGACCGACTGGTCCGGGTGCGACCTGGTGATCGAGGCCAGTGGCGTCAACAGGAAGGTCAGTGTCCTGAAAGCCTACCTGGACCAGGGTGTGAAGCGTGTGGTGGTCACTGCGCCGGTGAAGGAAGAGGGAGCCAAGAACATCGTGGTGGGTGTGAATGACGGCATTTTTGACCCGGCCAACGACCGGATCGTCACCGCTGCCTCCTGCACCACCAACTGCCTGGCGCCGGTGGTCAAGGTGATTCACCAGAAGCTGGGAATCAAGCACGGCTCCATCACCACCATCCACAGCCTGACCAATACCCAGACCATCATCGATGCGCCCCACAAGGATCTGCGCCGGGCCCGGGCCTGTGGCAGTTCCCTGATTCCAACCACCACCGGTTCGGCCACGGCGATCATCGAGATTTTTCCGGAGCTGAAGGGCCGGCTCGATGGCCATGCCGTGCGCGTGCCCCTGACCAATGCCTCACTGACAGACTGTGTGTTCGAGGTGAATCAGCCCACCGACAAGGAAACCGTCAACCAGCTCCTCAAGGAAGCGGCTGAAGGCGAGCTGAAAGGCATCCTCGGCTATGAGGAGCGTCCGCTGGTGTCCATCGACTACAAGACCGACCCGCGCTCGTCCATCGTCGACGCCCTGTCCACGATGGTGGTCAACGGTACCCAAGTGAAAATATACGCCTGGTACGATAACGAATGGGGCTATGCCAACCGCACCGCCGAACTGGCGCGCCGGGTGGGTTCCGTCTGATATGACAACGGCCATCCGCCAATACCTGGTCATCACCGGCAACTACTGGGCATTCACCCTCACGGACGGTGCTCTGCGGATGCTGGTGGTACTGCATTTCCATCAGCTCGGTTATTCACCGCTGGCAATCGCCCTGTTGTTCATCTTCTATGAATTCTTCGGGGTGGTGACCAACCTGGTCGGCGGCTACCTGGGCGCGCGAATGGGCCTGAATCGCACCATGAATCTGGGGCTCTTCCTGCAGATCGTTGCCCTCGCCATGCTGGCGGTACCGGCAGCGATGCTGACAGTGCCCTGGGTGATGGCGGCGCAGGCGCTGTCCGGTATCGCCAAGGACCTGAACAAGATGTCCGCCAAGAGCGGCATCAAGTTGCTGGTGCCGGACGCACAGCAGGGTACCCTGTACAAGTGGGTGGCCATCCTCACCGGTTCGAAGAACACGCTCAAGGGGGTGGGATTCTTCCTCGGGGGCGTGCTGCTTATGGCGGCCGGCTTCAAGGGTGCGGTGATGCTCATGGCGGTGGCGCTCGGGCTCGTGTGGCTGGCCAGCCTGTTCCTGCTCAAGCAGGAGCTGGGCAAGAGCAAGGCCAAACCGAAGTTCACGGATATCCTGTCCAAGAGCCGGGCGATCAACGTGCTCTCGGCCGCGCGCATGTTCCTGTTTGGCGCCCGGGATGTCTGGTTTGTAGTGGCCCTCCCGGTATACCTGCACACCGTCTTCGGCTGGGACTTCTGGAAAGTGGGCGGGTTCATGGCCACCTGGATTATCGGCTACGGCTTTATCCAGACCATTGCCCCGCGCATCACCGGCCATGCCGAAGGCAAACGGTCGGCGGTACTCTGGGCGGCGGCCCTGGCCCTGATTCCCGCAGCGATTGCGATCGGCCTGATGGCGGGGTGGTCGCCACAGGTCGTGGTGATCGGCGGCCTGCTATTGTTTGGCGTCCTGTTCGCTGTGAACTCGTCTCTGCACAGCTACCTGATCGTCAGCTATGCCCGGGGCGACGGTGTATCCCTGGATGTGGGGTTCTATTACATGTCCAATGCCGCAGGACGGCTATTGGGCACGATTCTGTCGGGCTGGGTCTACCAGGCCTGGGGGCTGGAGGCCTGCCTCTGGATATCGGCTGCCCTCGTCGCGACGGCGTCACTGCTGTCGCTGCGGCTGCCGGCGAGGCAGTCGGTCCACCCGGGCGATGCAGTAAAAACCTGAATCAAGACTCTTGTCCCGGTGCCGTGGCCAGGCACCAAAGTAGGATGTGATCCGGCACCCCAGCCGTTATAGTCTTGCGAAGATATCCCGAAAAAAGACAAGAAAAATGATCGAGTTATTGCGGCGTTCCCCTTTGCCTGTGATTGTGCTGGCCCAGCTGTTCGGCACCTCACTCTGGTTCAGCATCAATGGCGTCTGGTTGTCTCTGGCGGCCCAGTCGGGGCTGACCGAAACCGATCTGGGCCGGCTGACCCTCGCGGTTCAGGCCGGCTTCATCATTGGTACCCTGACCATCGCGGTGACTGGCCTGGCGGACCGGTTCGGTGCCAGCCGGATTTTTGCGGTCGCCAGCCTGCTCGGTGCGCTGGTGAATGGTGGATTTGTTTTCGCGGCTGGCCAGCCACCCCTGGATTTCATGCTGCGATTTGCCACCGGGCTGTGCCTGGCCGGCATTTATCCCCTCGGAATGAAAATGGTGATCGCCTGGACCCCGAAATACGCTGGCGCAGCGCTGGCGTGGCTGGTGGGCATGCTCACCCTGGGCACGGCGCTGCCGCACCTGATGCGGGGGGCGACCCTCGGAATGCCCTGGGAACTGCCCCTGTTGGCGGCATCGGTACTGGCCCTGTTGGGAGGGGGCTTGGTCTTCCTGCTTGGCGATGGTCCCCATCTGCCCAAAAGCGGCGGCCCGATTCCCTTGAGTCAGGGGCTGGCGGCATTGCGGATCCCCCGGTTCCGGGCGGTGGCCGGCGGTTACTTCGGCCATATGTGGGAACTCTATGCGTTCTGGACGCTCACGCCTTTATTGATTGGTCGGGAGCTGCAGCGACTGGGGGCAGGGGATGGCCTGATACCCTGGCTGGCGTTTGCCGTGATCGGGATTGGTGGTCTGGGCTGTGTGGGCGGTGGCCGGCTCAGTCGCAGCAAGGGTAGCGAATGGGTGGCGCGGCGCGCGCTGACGATGTCAGGTATCATCTGCCTGCTTTACCCGGTCCTGGGCGGGCTGCCACCGATCCTTCTGATTGTGCTCCTGTTTGCCTGGGGCCTGAGCGTGATTGCCGACTCGCCCCAGTTCTCCGCTCTGGCCGCCGCGACTGCGCCGAAGGAGTCGGTGGGTTCGTCACTGGCGGTGATGAACGCGGTCGGGTTCGGTCTGACGCTACCGGCGATCTGGCTTACCAGCGGGCTCTGGAGCCAGCTGGGTGTCTGGGTGGCCTGGCTGTTGGTTCCCGGGCCCGTGCTCGGGCTCTGGTCCCTGGCCAGGGGCGGCCAGCGGCCCTCCCTGTGAATGACGGTAACCTGGTGAAATGACAGAATCGGAACGACACAGCCCGGAGGGCAGTTGCAGAATCCTGCTGTTGTCCGGCTACGATGCGACCAGCCACAAACGCTGGCGGCATCAGATCACCGGCCTGTTGGGCGATTACCACTGGCAAACCCTGGCGTTGCCGCCGAGGTTTTTCCGCTGGCGCATTCGCGGCAACCCGTTGAGCTGGTTGAATGAGCCCTGTCTGCAGGAGCCTTGGGACCTGGTGATCGCCACCTCCATGGTGGACCTGGCCTCGCTGCGAAGCTTTCACCCGCACCTGGCCGGTACTCCCTGCCTTCTCTATATGCATGAAAACCAGTTTGCGTTTCCGGTTTCCGGCAAGCAGCCAGCCAGCGTTGATCCCCAGATGGTGAACCTGTACAGCGCGATTTCGGCGGATTGTGTGGCCTTCAACAGTGCCTGGAATCGGGACAGCTTCCTTGATGGCGTTCGGAAATTTCTCGACAAGATGCCCGATGAAGTACCGAATGGACTGATCACCCGTCTGCGCGAGAAATCCCGGGTCATCCCGGTGCCGATTGAGGACCGTTTGTTCATCGATGCCCGGGACGGCGTGAACTGGGCCCGGCCACACCTGCTCTGGAACCATCGTTGGGAGTACGACAAGGGCCCGGATCGCCTCTGGAAGCTCCTGCAGGTGCTCGAAAGACGCGCGGTTCCGTTCCGCCTCAGCGTTGTCGGCGAGAGTTTCAGGCGACATCCGCCGGCATTCGCCCGGATCCGTGAGGCGTTCGGGGACCGGATAGAGCAGTGGGGGTTCCTGGAAAGCCGGGGTGACTATGAGCGGTTGCTTCGTCAGGCGGACATTGTCATCTCGACGGCTCTGCACGATTTCCAGGGGCTGTCGATGCTGGAAGCCATGGCGTCAGGCTGTGTGCCCCTGGCTCCGGACCGGCTTGCCTACCGGGAGTATGTGCCGGCTGACTGCCGTTACGCCAGTCACGAGCAGGATGCCGACGCGGAAGCGCATGCCGCTGCAGACTGCCTGGAGCGACTTGTCCGGTGCCAGCCCCATGCCTGCCCGCCGGAGCCCTGGCGGGCCTCGGTGCTGGCGGAACAATACCGCTCTCTGTTCGATGCCTTGATCCATGCCGGCCAGGGGCACCTTACTTTTTCGTGACGGCTCTGATAGACTTCGCGCCCTCATTTTTCGGCCGATACCTGATTTTCATCGAAAATACTGAAACCAGACTGTGACGATCCTTCCGCCCTAGCGTTCAGGCGTTCCCCCTTCTTCCTTGATCAGTCCAGCAAGGCCTGGGTCTCAAGCCTGGAGTCTGTTGCCCGGCTTTTGAAACCTTTTATCGGATTACACGAATATGCTCAGCAGTATACGAAACAACTGGTTCTCCAATGTTCGGGGCGATCTGCTCGCCGGCATCGTTGTAGCGCTCGCCCTGGTTCCGGAGGCGATCGCCTTCTCCATCATCGCCGGCGTCGACCCGAAAGTGGGGCTTTATGCCTCCTTCTGTATTGCGGTGGTGATTGCCTTCGTGGGCGGGCGCCCCGGGATGATTTCGGCCGCTACCGGCGCCATGGCGCTGCTGATGGTTACCCTGGTCAAGGAACACGGTCTTGAGTACCTGCTTGCGGCGACGCTGCTCACCGGAGTGCTTCAGATCGTTGCGGGTTACCTGAAGCTCGGCGCCCTGATGCGGTTTGTTTCCCGCTCGGTGGTGACCGGGTTTGTAAACGCATTGGCGATCCTGATCTTCATGGCCCAGCTCCCGGAGCTGACCGGTGTCACCTGGCACGTCTATGCCATGACCGCCGCGGGTCTGGCGATCATCTACCTGTTTCCGCTGGTCCCGGTGGTTGGCAAAATCCTGCCGTCACCCCTGGTATGCATCATTTCCCTGACGGCTGTTGCTATGATCATGGGCCTCGATATCCGCACGGTCGGTGACATGGGAGAGTTGCCGGATACCCTGCCGGTGTTCCTGTGGCCGGATGTGCCGCTGAACCTTGAAACGCTGATGATAATTCTGCCCTACTCATTGGGGCTGGCGGTGGTCGGCCTGCTGGAGTCCATGATGACGGCGACGATTGTGGATGACCTCACCGACACCACCAGTGACCGCAACCGCGAGTGCAAGGGCCAGGGCGTTGCCAACATTGGTGCCGGGCTGCTCGGCGGTATGGCCGGCTGTGCGATGATCGGCCAGTCCATTATCAATATCAAATCCGGCGGCCGCACCCGGCTCTCGACCTTCACGGCAGGCGCGTTCCTGTTGGTATTGGTGCTGGTACTGGACCAGTGGCTGGTCCAGATCCCCATGGCGGCGCTGGTGGCCGTGATGATCATGGTATCGATCGGTACCTTCAGCTGGGAGTCCATCAGAAATCTCCGGGAACACCCGCTCTCAACCAATATCGTGATGGTGGTTACCGTGATCGTGGTGGTGGCGACCCACAACCTCGCCTTCGGCGTGCTTGCCGGGGTACTGCTTGCCGCGCTGTTCTTCGCCAACAAGGTGGGGCACTACATGCTGGTGACCTCCGGGTATGACGAGGAATCCGATACCCGTCGTTACAACGTCGTGGGGCAGGTATTCTTCAGCTCCTCCGAGAAGTTCATCGATTCCTTTGACTTCAGGGAGGCGGTCGACAACGTCGTTATCGACCTGAGCCGGGCTCATTTCTGGGACATCACCGCCGTAGCCGCACTGGACAAAGTGGTCGTCAAGTTCCGCAGGGAAGGTGCGGATGTCGAGGTGGTTGGCCTGAATGAGGCCAGCGCCACCATCGTCGACCGCTTTGGTGTCCACGACAAGCCCGATGCTGTGGATCAGTTGATGGCCCACTGAACAAACGCGGATCGGCCCGTCTCTCGCCCGGCTGCTTGCGGCTATCGGCAGCCCTGCCTAGACTCATGACTGTTGGACGGTTATGACAGGGAGACGTGGCCATGGCGTTCCAGACCCTTGATGGCAACGAAGCTGTGGCCTCGGTGGCCTATCGCCTGAGTGAAACCATTGCCATCTATCCGATCACCCCGGCGTCGGTGATGGGTGAACATGCCGACGACTGGGCGGCCCTGGGTCGGCCCAATCTCTGGGGTCAGGTACCCAGCGTGGTCGAAATGCAGTCGGAAGCGGGTGCCGCGGGGGCAATGCACGGTGCCCTGCAGGCGGGTTCGCTGGTGACGACGTTCACCGCCTCCCAGGGGCTGCTGTTGATGCTGCCCAACCTGTTCAAGATCGCCGGCGAACTCTCGCCGTTTTGCATGCATATTGCAGCCCGCAGTGTGGCTACCCACGCCCTGTCGATCTTCTGCGATCATTCCGATGTCATGACCGCCCGTGGTACCGGCTTTGCACTGCTGGCGTCCGGATCAGTGCAGGAGGCTCAGGATCTGGCGGCCATTGGTCACGCCGTCACCCTGAAAGCCCGGGTGCCGGTGATGCATTTCTTCGATGGCTTCCGCACGTCCCACGAGATCTCCAAGATTGCCGCCCTGAGCGATGAGGAGCTGCAGGCACTGGTGTCCCATGAGGGGGTCGAAGCCCATCGCGCGCGCCGAATGACGCCGGACCGGCCGGTGGTCCGGGGCACCTCCCAGAATCCCGACGCCTTTTTCCAGTCCCGGGAGGCCACGAACCCGTTTTACCAAGCCTTCCCCGACAAGCTGGAAGCGGTGATGGACCGGTTCGCCGAGATCACGGGACGGCGCTACCGGCCGTTTGATTATGTCGGGCATCCCGAGGCCGAGCGGGTGGTCATTCTGATGGGATCCGGGGCGGAGTGCGCCCATGAAACCGTGGACTGGCTGGTCGAGGAGGGGGAGAAGGTCGGTGTGCTCAAGGTTCGCCTGTTCCGACCCTTTGCCACCGACCGTTTCCTGGCGGCGCTGCCCGATACCGTGCAGCATCTGGCGGTCCTGGACCGGACCAAGGAGCCCGGAGCCCAGGGCGAGCCGCTGTTGCTGGAGGTCAGCGGGGCTCTGATGGAAGCCTGGAGCCGGGGCGAGCGGCAGACCTTGCCGCGGTTGATCGGTGGCCGTTATGGCCTGTCGTCCCGGGAGTTCACGCCCGCCATGGTCTGTGCGGTGTTCGATGAGTTGAAGGCCGGGGCGCCAAAGACGCGCTTTACCGTGGGTGTTCGCGACGATGTCACCCAGCTGTCGCTGGACGTGGACAGCGAGCTGGATATCGAATCCCCGAAGACCCGCAGGGCCCTGTTCTTCGGCCTCGGCGCTGACGGCACGGTCAGCAGTAACAAGGCCAGCATCAAGATCCTGGGCGAGGGTACGGACCTCTACGCCCAGGGCCATTTCGTCTACGACTCCAAGAAGTCCGGGGCCACCACGGTTTCCCATCTGCGGTTTGGCCCTCTGCCGATCCGCTCCAGTTATCAGATCCGCAAGGCTCAGTTCGTTGCCATTCATGCGCCCCAGTTCCTCGAGCGCTTTGACGTCCTGGAGCATGCTGCCGAGGGCGCCACGGTACTGTTGAATGTGCCCTGGTCCAGGGATGAGGCCTGGGATCGGTTGTCGGTGGAAGTCCAGCGGGTGTTGGTGGAGCGCAAGGCCCGGCTGTATGTCATCGATGCCGCAGATGTGGCTGAAAAGGCAGGGCTGGAGCGACGCATCAATACCGTGATGCAGGTGTGCTTCTTTGCCCTGGCCGACATTTTGCCGAAGGACGAGGCCATCGCCCGGATCAAGGATTCCATTCGCGAGACCTGGGGCCGTCGCGGGCCGGAGGTGGTGCGCCGCAACGTCGAGGCGGTGGATTCCGCCCTGGCTCACCTCTATGAAGTACCGGTACCGGACAAGGTGACGGCAACCCGCACCCGGCCACCCCGGGTACCGGAGGATGCGCCGGATTTTGTCCAGAAAGTAACCCGGCTGCTGCTGGAAGGCCAGGGCGACCGCCTGCCGGTCAGTGCGTTTCCACCGGATGGCAGCTGGCCAACCGGCACCAGCCAGTTCGAGAAGCGCTCCATCGCCCAGGAAATACCGATCTGGGAGTCCGATCTGTGCGTGCAGTGCAATTTCTGCGCGATGATCTGCCCCCATACCGCGATCACCGCCAAGGTCTTTGAGCCGGAGGCGGCGCGCAACGGGCCGGAGACGTTCGAAGCCGTTCCCGAAACCCAGACCCCGGAACTCGAGGGTCTGGATTACCGGCTTCAGGTGGCACCGGAGGATTGCACCGGCTGCGGTCTGTGTGTGGAAGTGTGTCCCGCCAAAGACCGTACCCGGCCCAAACGAAAAGCGATCAACATGCAGCCCCTGGCAGAGCATTGCGAAGTCGAGGCGGAAAACCTGAAGTTCTTCCGCAGCTTGCCGGATGTCCCCAGGGACCGTATTCCGAGGGACTTCAAATCGCTGCCGCTGTTGATCCCTTTGTTCGAATACTCCGGTGCCTGCGCCGGTTGCGGCGAGACCCCCTACATCCGTTTGCTCACCCAGCTGTTGGGGGATCGGCTGCTGATTGCCAATGCCACCGGATGTTCCTCCATCTATGGTGGCAACCTGCCAACGACGCCGTATACGGTGAACGCCGAGGGCCGGGGGCCGACCTGGAACAATTCACTGTTCGAGGATGCGGCTGAGCTGGGCCTGGGCATGCGTCTGGGATTGAACAAGTTGGTGGGGCGGGCCCGACAGCTGCTGGAGGGCATGCGGGAGCGTCTGCCCCAGGGGCTATACAATAGCCTGACCGGCCCCTGCGCCACCCTTGACGAGGTAGCCATGGCGGCCCGGCGGAAGGCGGTTGCACGTTTGCGGGACTGGCTGGAGGACCAGCAGGGCGCGGAGATGCAGGAGTTGGCAAGCCTGGCCGATGAGTTGTGTCCCAAGAGTGTATGGGTCATCGGGGGCGATGGCTGGGCCTATGACATCGGCTACGGCGGGCTGGACCATGCCCTGGCCTCTGGCCAGAACCTCAAGCTGCTGGTACTGGATACCGAGGTGTACTCCAACACCGGCGGCCAGCAATCCAAGGCCACGCCCATGGGCGCGATTGCCAAGTTTGCGGCCGCCGGCAAGGAAACCCGGAAGAAGGATCTGGGGCTGCTGGCTATGAGCTACGGCCACGTCTACGTCGCCCAGATCGCCATGCAGTCCCACAGTAACCAGACCACCAAAGCGCTGCAGGAGGCTGAAAGTTTCGACGGGCCGGCGCTGATCATCGCCCACAGTCCTTGCATTGCCCACGGCTACGACTTGGTGCATTCGCCGGCACAGCAAAAGCGGGCGGTGGACAGCTGGGCCTGGCCCATCTACCGTTTCGATCCCCGGCGCATCGAAGAAGGCCTGCCGCCCCTGCAGCTGGATTCGGTTCGACAGAAGGTGCCCATGAAGACCTACATGCAGGAGGAGGCCCGCTTCCGGATGCTGGAGCTGCGGGACCCCGAAAGGTATGAGCGTCTGGTGGCGGCCGCAACGGAGGCGGCGCAGGACCAGCGGGAACTCTACAAACAGTTGGCGGGCATTCACTTTGAACCCCACGACAATCCCGAATCCGGACAGGGGGAGGGCGAACAGCATGATTGAACTGACAACACGCTGGCTCGGGCTCGACTTGCGCTCGCCCCTGGTCGTTGGCGCCAGCCCGTTGACCGATGATGTGGGTGCCCTGAGGGCGTGTGTGGATGCGGGCGCCGGGGCCGTGGTGATGCATTCACTGTTTGAGGAGCAGCTGGTGGCGGAACAGATGGCCGCCCACCGTTTCATTGATTCAAGGATCAATATGGACGCAGAGGCGCGCTCGTTCTTCCCCGAATCCGAAGTGTTCGAAATGGGGTCCGGCAGCTATCTCAAGCGCCTGGAGCGGCTCCGGAGCACGCTGGATGTTCCCGTGATTGCCTCGCTGAACGGTATCTCACCCGGTGGCTGGACCCTTCATGCCCGGGAACTTCAGGATGCCGGTGCCGATGCCATCGAGCTCAATCTCTACGACCTGGCAACCGATCCCGCCGAAACCGCCGTGACGCTGGAACAGCGTCAGCAGGAGGTCGTACGTTCGGTGGTCGGGCAGGTGTCGATTCCGGTGAGCGTCAAGCTGTCGCCGTTCTACTCGGCGCTGCCTGCCTTTGTGGCGGGTGTGGAAGCGGCGGGCGCACATGGATTGGTGCTGTTCAACCGGTTCTATCAGCCGGATATGGATCTGGACGCGCTGACCCTGAGCCGGGAGTTGGTCCTGTCCAGCAGTGCGGAACTGCCGCTCCGGCTGCATGCTGTAGCCACGCTGTTCAACCGCACCGGCCTGGAAATGGCGGTGTCCGGCGGCGTCCATACCGGGGATGACGCGGCGAAAGCCATCTTGTCCGGTGGCACCGTGGTCCAGGTAGTGTCTGCCCTGTTGGCCGAAGGGCCGCAGGCCCTGGCCCGAATCAGTGATGCCATGAACCGGCGCCTGTCAACGATGGGCTACCGGACCGTGGCCGAGGCCCGTGGTGCCCTGTCGCTGGACAATGCCCCTGATTCCAAAGCCTGGGAGCGGCTGAACTACGCTCGTCTGTTGCAGGGCTGGAGATGACGGTTACAGGCTCTGCTCGGGGACTTCCCGTATCCGGCCGTGTTCATCGATGGCCACGTAGACGAACAGCCCCTCGGTCACCTTTCTGGGATTCTTTGCGGTGCGGTCCAGTGTCCAGACTTCGACATTGATTTTCATCGAGCTGCGCCCGATATCCACCAGCTCGCAGTAACAGCCTACCTGGGAACCCACCCGCAACGGCGACAGGAATTCCATCCGGTCCATGGCCACGGTGGCATTGCGGCCCTGGGAAATGCGGCCTGCCATGGTGGCGGCGGCAAGATCCATCTGTTTCACCAGCCAGCCGGCAAAGACATCGCCATTGGCGTTGGTGTCAGCGGGAAGAGGGATGACCTGGAGCGTAAGTTCACCCCGAGGTACCGGTTTGTCATCGTCGAAAGCCGTCATGGAGCCTGCCTTTACTGGTACTGGAATTGTTTTATCCCCGCATGTTAATGGCCTGAACGCGTGCTGCAAGCAAATTTGCAACATGATGGCTATATTTCAGGAGCTGTAACAAAGTTGTCACAGAGACCTCCTAGGATGCATTCATCGGTAAAGCACATCCGACACAACGTCCAAACCAAATAATGGAGACTTGACGTGATGAAACTGAACAAAGCTCTCGCTATCGCGGCTGTGGCAGGCTCTGTGGCAGCCATGTCAGCACCGGCAATGGCTCGCGATACCATCAGCATCGTAGGTTCCTCTACTGTTTATCCGTTCGCGACCGTTGTGGCAGAGCGTTTCGGGACCAAGACCGACTACAACACCCCGAAACTGGAGTCCACTGGCTCCGGCGGCGGCATGAAGCTGTTCTGTCAGGGTATCGGTACCCAGCACCCGGACATCACCAACGCTTCCCGTCGTATGAAGCCGTCCGAGTATGACCTGTGCCAGAAGAATGGCGTCAAGGATATCACCGAGTTCCGTATCGGTTCTGACGGCATCGTGATCGCCAGCTCCAATAAAGCTGACAACCTAGATATCACCCTGGAGCAGCTGTTCCTGGCCTTGGGCAAGGAAGTTCCGAACCCGGAAAACGAGAAGGAGCTGATCCCGAACCCGTACAAGACCTGGAGCGAGATCGATTCCGGTCTGCCGAACGTTGCCATTCGCGTGATGGGGCCGCCCCCGACTTCCGGTACCCGTGATTCCTTCAACGAGCTGGCCTTGCAGGGTGGCTGTGAAGATCTGCCGGCCGTTGCTGACATGAGCGAAGACGACATGGAAGCCGTGTGTCAGAGCATCCGTGAAGACGGAGCGTTCATTGAAGCGGGTGAGAACGACAACCTGATCGTGCAGAAGCTGATTGACGACGAAGGTATGTACGGCGTCTTCGGCTACAGCTTCCTGGAAGAGAATGCTGACCGTCTGCAGGCGGCTACCCTGAACGGTAAGGTGCCGACGGCTGAAGGTATCGCCGCTGATGAGTATCCGGTGGCCCGCTCACTGTTCTTCTACGTGAAGAAGGCACACGTTGGCGTTATCCCGGGTATGGCAGAGTACGTTGAAGAGTTCGTCAGCCCGGCGGCTATGGGGCCGAACGGCTACCTGAAGAGCGTCGGCCTGATCGTTCCGCCGCGTGAGGCTCTGATGAACCTGCAGGACAAGGCGGCCGACTTGCCGAATCTGCAGAAAGACGAGCTGATGTAAGCCAGTTACACAGCCGGCTAACTGACAAGGGTGCGAGTCCTCACGGGCTCGCACCCTTTCGCACGTAGAAAGCACCAAGTGCGAAACTCGTGTTGAGTCTTTACACTTGTTGCCTATTTGAAGCGTCAGACAGGATAATTCATGCAACCTGCCAACCTCCTTCTACTGACCCTGGTCCTGGCCGTGGTGGCTTACGGCCTGGGCTATGCCCGGTCCCGGGCGCTGGCGATGCCCCTGGGCGGGATTCGTCATCTCAAGTCCCTGCCATTTTATTATGGCGCCCGAGCAGCCCTCTGGTGCGGCATTCCCGCCCTGGTGGTGCTGGCACTCTGGGCGGCGTTCCAGGGCAAGGTTATTCAGGTGCTGGTGATCGGCTCACTGCCGCCGGAGATGATTCCTGCCGATGAGGGCAGTGCGAGCCTGCTGCTGAGCAAGATCAGCAATGTGGCCAGCGGTGCCTTGCCCCCCGGGTTTGTTGAAGCGCCGATTGTGGAGGCAGCCGAACGCCTGAAGGCGTTGCGGGGCCAAAGCCGGATGCTGATGACCGCGCTGGTGATTTCGGTGGCGGTCCTGGCCGGTTTCCTGGGTTGGCTGCGCATCCGTCCCAGGATCAATGCCCGGGAGCAGGTGGAGTCCATCCTCAAGTGGCTGTTCTTTGCCTGTGCCGCCCTCGCGATCCTGACGACGCTGGGCATCATCTTCTCGGTGGCCTTCGAAACCTTCCGGTTCTTCGAAAAGATCTCCTTTATCGAGTTTTTCTTCGGTACCAGCTGGAGTCCTCAAACGGCGTTGAGGGCGGATCAGGTCGCGGCCGAAGGCGCGTTCGGCATGATTCCGCTGTTTACCGGTACCCTGCTGATTTCGGCGATCGCCATGCTGGTGGCGGTTCCCGTAGGGCTGCTCTCCGCCATTTACCTGTCCGAGTATGCCAACAAGCGGGTGCGCAGCGTCGTCAAGCCGCTCCTTGAGATGCTGGCCGGCATCCCCACCGTAGTTTATGGCTTCTTTGCGGCCCTGACCGTGGCACCCTTTATCAGTGACCTGGCCGCTTCACTGGGTATTGAAGCATCTTCCCAGAGCGCACTGGCCGCGGGCGGTGTGATGGGCATCATGATCATTCCTTTTGTGTCATCGCTCTCGGATGACGTCATCAATGCGGTGCCGCAATCCCTGCGGGACGGCTCGCTCGCCCTCGGTGCTACCCAGTCGGAAACCATGAAAAAGGTCATTTTCCCTGCGGCGCTGCCGGGCATCATGGGCGGCATTTTGCTGGCAGCTTCCCGGGCCATTGGCGAGACCATGATCGTCGTTATGGCAGCCGGCCTGGCGGCCAATCTGACCGCCAATCCTCTGGAGACAGTCACGACCGTGACGGTACAGATCGTGACGTTGCTCACCGGTGACCAGGAATTTGACAGCGCCAAGACGCTGGCCGCCTTTGCCCTCGGCGCCATGCTCTTCCTGGCCACGCTGCTGCTCAACGTAATTGCCCTGAAAATCGTTCGTAAATATCGGGAACAGTATGACTGACCAACGCTCTCAGGCGGAGATCGTCCGCCAATCACTCAAGCAACGCTATCGCAAGGAACGTCGGTTCCGCGCGTATGGCATCGCCGCGATTGCTGTCGCCCTCGCTGCCCTGGTGATTCTGTTTGCCGATATCATTGGCAAGGGCTACGCGGGCTTCATGAAGACGACCCTGACGCTGGACGTGCAGCTCGATGGCGAAATGATGTACCTGGACGACGCCAGCGACGAACGCCAGCTGAAAATGGCTGATTTTGTCGAACCGCTGGTCCAGGCGCTGATCAAGGAGGTCCCGTCCGCGACCGAATCGGACCGGGACGCGGTGCGCGATCTGATCAACCCCTACGCTTCCGTGACCCTGCGGGACGCCCTGAAAGCCAACCCGGAATGGCTGAATACCACACGCACCATGACGTTCCTGGCCCATACGGACGTGGATGTCTACGTCAAGCATGCCGGCGATGAAGCCTACTCCATCAAGCTGAGCGAGCAGCAGCAGGCATGGGTGGATCAGTTGCAGGAGCAGGGTGTCGTCGAGACCTCGTTCAACGACGTCTTCTTCGAGAACGGCGATTCCCGGGATCCCTCCAAGGCGGGTATTCTCGGTGCCGTCGTGGGCTCCCTGCTGACCATGTTCGTCACGCTGATACTGTCGTTCCCGATCGGGGTGGCGGCTGCGATCTACCTGGAGGAGTTTGCGCCCCAGAACAAGCTGACCGATTTTATCGAGGTGAACATCAACAACCTGGCGGCGGTACCCTCGATCATCTTCGGTCTGCTGGGTCTGGCGGTGTTCATCAATCTGTTCGGAATGCCCCGGTCGGTGCCGGTGGTGGGTGGTCTGGTGCTGACGCTGATGACCCTGCCGACCATCATCATCTCCAGCCGCGCCGCCATCAAGAGTGTGCCACCGTCGATCCGCGAGGCGGCGGAGGGCATCGGGGCCTCCAAGATGCAGGTGGTGTTGCACCATGTGCTGCCGCTGGCCATGCCCGGCATGCTCACCGGTTCCATCATCGGCATGGCCCAGGCCTTGGGCGAGACGGCGCCGCTGCTTCTGATCGGTATGGTGGCCTTCATCGTGGATGTGCCGGATGGGTTCTTTGACTCCGCCACGGTTCTGCCCGTGCAGGTATTCCTGTGGGCCGGCAGTCCGGAACTGGCCTTTATCGAACGCGCGTCGGCAGCGATTATGGTGCTGTTGACCTTCCTGATCAGTATGAATGCATTGGCCATCTGGATGCGCAAGCGTCTTGAGCGCAGGTGGTAAGGAGAATCTCCATGAATACCCTGAATACAACGGTAACCAGTGAAGCTGATATGCCTGACGAAAATGTTGTTCCGGTCCAGGACGAGAAGCCGGCAGAGACGGTGATCGAGGAGGGCAAGACCGTCGGCCGGCCCTTCGCGGACGATGCCAAGTTCAAGCTGCGTAATGTCGAGGTGTTCTACGGCGAGGATCGTGCCATCAAGAACATCAGCCTGGATATCGCGCGTAATGAGGTTATCGCCTTCATCGGTCCGTCCGGGTGCGGTAAGTCCACCTTCCTGCGCTGCCTGAACCGGATGAACGACAGTATCGATATCTGTCGGGTCAAGGGCTCACTGCAGCTGGACGAGCAGGATATCTACGACCCCAAGCGGGACGTGGTAGAGCTGCGTGCCCGCGTGGGCATGGTGTTCCAGAAGCCCAACCCGTTCCCCAAGTCCATCTACGACAACGTGGCCTATGGCCCCCGGATCCACGGCCTGGCCAATCGCAAATCCGATCTGGACGATATCGTTGAGAACAGCCTGCGCAAGGCGGGGCTCTGGGACGAGGTCAAGGACCGTCTGGATGCGACCGCAACCGGCATGTCCGGTGGCCAGCAGCAGCGTCTGTGCATTGCCCGAGCCATCGCGGTCAGCCCGGAAGTGGTGTTGATGGACGAGCCGTGCTCGGCACTGGACCCGATCGCCACCGCCAAAGTGGAGGAGCTGATTGCCGAGCTGTCAGAGAGTTACACGATCGTGATCGTAACCCACTCGATGCAGCAGGCGGCCCGGGTATCCCATCGCACTGCCTACTTCCACCTGGGCCATCTCGTGGAAGTGAATGAAACCAACAAGGTTTTCACTTCTCCGGAACACCAGCTGACAGAATCATACATCACCGGTCGCTTCGGCTAAGCGCCGGCGATGCGTATTGGAGAAAGACAAAATGCCAGACAGAAAGGATGACGTATACGGGGATCACATTTCCCACAAGTTCAATGACGAGCTGATGGAGCTCAAGACCGAGTTCCTGAAGATGGGCGGCATGGTGGAGTCCCAGGTGGAGAACGCCATCCAGGCCCTGATGGACGGCGACGGCCACCTTGCCGAGCAGATCCGCGCCAAGGACAAGCAGGTCGACAAGATGGAGATGGACCTGGACGAGGAAGCGACCCTGATCATCGCTCGTCGTCAGCCCACCGCGCGGGATCTGCGACTGGTCATTTCCGTGATCAAGATGGTGGCGGATCTGGAGCGCGTTGGCGATGAGGCCAAGAAAATTGCCAAGCTGGCGATCAAGTTATCCGAGGAAGGCCAGGCGCCGCGGGGCTATGTGGAAGTCCGCCACATCGGCACCCATGTACTGGGCATGCTCCATGACTCGCTGGATGCCTTCGCCCGGCTCGACTCCGAGCAGGCGCTGCGGATCATGAAAGAAGACAAGCGGGTGGATGAGGAATACCAAGCCGCAGCGCGGACCCTGCTGACCTTCATGATGGAGGACACCCGCAATATCTCGCGCTGCATGTCCGTGATGTGGGTGCTCCGCGCCCTGGAGCGGGTAGGGGACCACGCCTGCAACATCGCCGAGAACGTGATCTTCATGGTCAAGGGCGAGGATGTGCGTCACACGCCGGTGGAAGAGGCCGAGCGGGTGGTTGGCCGCTGAGTGGGGGGTCGCCGCTAACCCGGGGTCAGAAGAAAGCGTTCTTCTGACCCCTTTTTTCATCATCAAATCTCGGCACTTGCCGCCAGGTTGGGGTCAGAAGAACGCTTTCTTCTGACCCCGTCTTCACTGAACTCCCGTGTTCGAATCGCCCCTCAGGCCTGCTTCATCCTGTCGGTATACGGCGGCCAGCCAAACGGCTTGCCGGCCAGCAGGTGCAGGTGGATGTGGAATACCGTCTGCCCGGCATTCTCTCCGCAGTTCATCACCGTCCGGTAGCCGTCCTCGGCAAAGCCCATCTCCTTCGCCAGCTTGCCGGCCACATAATACAGGTGCCCCACCAGCTCCCGGTCACCTTCCTCGATCTCGTTGATGGAAGCAATGGCCTTTTTCGGAATCACCAGCAGGTGCACCGGCGCCTGGGGATTGATGTCCTTGAACGCCAGGCTGACGTCATCCTCGTACACGATGTCGGCGGGGATTTCGCGGTTGATGATCTTGGAGAAAATGGTCTCGGACATGGTGGCTCCTTGTGTGTTTTCAGTCGTGATCGTTCAAAGCTGGCCCAGGCCCGGCAGCCGCTCGGCCAGTTGTTTCAGGACCGCCGGTAACTGGTCGTCAATGCCCATGGCGTAACGGGCGACCCGGTTGCGGGCGAAGGGCAGGGCGCGAGCGGTACCCAGGCCCAGATTGCGCAGCAGGTGGACCGGTGGAATGCGGTTGCTGAACAGATGGTAGAACAGATCCATGGTCAGCATCATCCGACGATTGGCGGGGCGACGTTCCTGCTCGTACCGGGCGAGCCAGCGCGAGTCGGCGGGGTCGCCACCGGCGCGGCTGGCTTCCCGGATCATGGTCTGCAGGCACCGGGCATCCTGGAAACCGAGATTGACACCCTGACCGGCCAGGGGGTTGATGGTGTGTGCGGCATCGCCGGCGAGGACCACCCTTCCGGAACAATAGTGTTTGGCGTGCTGGCGGGCAATGGGAAAGCTGGCCCGGGCGTCAATGTGGGTCAGCATGGGCAGGTCGGCGGGAAAGGCGCGCTGGATTTCGGCCATCAGGGCCTCGTTGTCCAGGCTCTTCAGGCGTGCCAGCTGCTCGGGGGCGTCGTACCAGACCAGTGATGCCCAACTCTCGCCGGGAAAAGCCCCACCGGCGCTGTGCAGCGGCAGGAAGGCCCTGGGCCCGGACGGATAGAAACCCTGCCAGGTGATGTCCTCCACCGCACCACGGTAACGCACCGAGACGACCATGGCCTGCTGGCCGTACTGGTCCCGGTTGACACCGATTCCGGCCAGGTCGCGGATGCGGGATTGAGCGCCATCGGCACCGATCACCAGCCTGGCCTTCAACGTCTGGCCATCATCAAGACGGATGGTGGCTTGGTCATGGTCCTGGGTCACATCGGCAACCCCGGATCCGGCGAGGATGGATACGCCGGGCTCTGCCTCGGCCGTCTGCCAGAGGGCCTGCTGGGTGATGGCGTTTTCCACGATGTATCCCAGGTGCGGGGCGCTGAGGTCCCTGGCATCGAAGGTCACTTCCGTCAGTCGGCGGGGCACCAGGCGGGTCAGGGGATGTGCAGCTTCGTCCCAGACCGCCAGGCGGCGGTAGGGGGTCGCCCGCATGGCGAGAATGCGAGCCCACGCGCCAAGGCTGTCCAGATAACGTTCACTGCCCACGCTCAGGGCTGAGACGCGGATATCCGGAGCGGACTCGGGGTGATACGCCGGGGCCGCGGCCCGGTCAATCACGGCCACCGAGAGGCCTTCGCGGCCCAGTCCGGTGGCAAGCGCGGCACCGACCATGCCGGCGCCGACAATGACAATATCAAATGCTTGAGTCATAACGGGTTCCTGTCTGATGCCGTCAGTTTACGCGATGGTGGCAATCAGACAAGCGACCCGGATCAACCCGAGCCCGGATTCTCAGTAGCCGGCGGCTCCCGAAACCTGTTCCTTGTCCAGTTCCCGGTGCCGGCGACCCTTGGTAAGCCACGCGGGTTTACGGGCGCCAGGTTTCACGAAGCCCTGGTTCAGGACCATTGGCTGGACCAGGTTCAGGAAGTCCGACGTCTTCATGTGCACCGATTCGGTATGGCTGCCCGCTGCAAAGGCCAGTTCGGACTGCTCCGTCAGGGACTCGGCACAATAGACGGTCATGCCGAACAGGTTGCCGAACGGCGGCATGGCCCCTACCTCACAATCCGGGAAGCGGTCCTGGAATTCCTGTTCGTCCGCCAGGTCGACAAAATCGGTATCCAGGATCCGGGACAAACGGTCCCAGCGAATACGCCAGGTGGCCGGCATCACCAGCATGGCCATCTTGCCATCGAGTTCGATAATGACGGTTTTGACAACGCGGTCGCCCGCGATCTTGACGTGGTGGGCCAGTTCCTGGGCCGTGAACGCCGGGGGGTGGGACAGGCACATGTATTCCACACCTGCCTGGTCGAGGTAATCCTTCAACTGCTGTACCGGCATAGCGACAACCTCCTACCAGCAATGACAGCGTCCCGGAGCCGCTGATGCTTGATCGGACTGGCTCCGACGAGGTCGGCAGGGTGCCGGTTCAACACCCTGCCTTTACTGCTCATCTTAGTTGAGGTTACGCAGTTTGCGAGTAACCGGATGTATCAATTGCGATACGGTTCACTCGGTTTTATAAAGATGAACATCCCGCTGGGGGAACGGAATGCTGATGCCCTCCGCGTCGAAGGCTTTCTTGACCTTTTCCTGCATGTCCCAGTAGTAGGGCCAGAGGTCATCGGTGGCTACCCAGACCCGGAACATCAGATCGACCGAACTCTCACCCAGACCCGCAACACAGATTCGGGGTGCAGGGTCAGTGAGACTGCGCTCATCCTCTTCCATCAAACGTTTGAGGATCGCCTTGGCTTTGTCGATGTCGTCGCCGTAGCCAATCCCGAAGGTCATGTCACAACGGCGTTTGTCGTAGAAGCTGACGTTGGTCAGGCTGGCGTTGGCGAGCTGACCGTTCGGTATCACGATCCGGCGATTGTCGAAGGTGTCAATGACGGTGTAGAGGATGGATATCTCTTTCACGGCTCCCAGGTATCCCTGAGCGTCGAGGGTATCTCCGACCTTGAATGGCTTGAAGATCAGAATCAGCACCCCGCCGGCAAAGTTGGCCAGACTCCCTTGAAGCGCCAGGCCAACGGCAAGGCCGGCGGCACCCACAATGGCAATGAAGGAGGTGGTGGCGATGCCGACCATCGAAGCCACGGAAATGAGCAGGAGAATCTTGAGAACGGCACCGATCAGGCCGCAGAGGAACTTGTTCAGGGTTGGATCTTTCTGGCTGAGTTTTTTGTCGAGAACCCCGATAAATTTATTGATCAACCAGAGACCTACGACGAGCGTAATGATGGCAAGCACCACCTTGGGGGCATAGGTCATGACCAGAGCGATGGCCTGATCCATGAGTTCTGAAGCGCTACCGTCGGCGCCAAGAAGGTTTTCCATTCAGGGACTCCTTGTTCCTTTGTGTTTTTGAGTGTGGGTTCAGGCGTGAAAAAAAAACGGTTAGAACCAGCACCTCCCAGCTTTCTATATAGCAGACCTCTGGGTCGGGCGTGCAGCAGGGAGAACTACAAATCAACAGAATTTTACGCAGGCAGGGCCAGTTTGGCTTGCTGAACGATGACCTCGGGGCCTCCACGGACAAGTATCCGGCCTTCTTTCTGGCTCAGCTGGTAGTCGTACATGGGATCGTAGTAGTCGGTCAGCAGCGTTTCGATCCAGGCATCGTGGCCGCTAAGGTCGCCCTGCAGCTCCTGGGCCGAAAGAGCGGCTTCCATGAGGGCCCGCAGTTGTTTGTGGCGTTCGCCCCCGAGGCGCTTTCGGATGCGGTCCATGGCGGACAGCAGGTAATCCCGGAAGTTGAGCCAGCCGGCCTCCTCGCCGTCCCGGGCCACATAGTCGGCATGCATGTCCTCGACGTAGTCCTTGCGGATGATGGCGATACGTTCTTCCATGGGTTGTTCCAGAACCAGCAGCGGAGCGCTGGCCATGCGCTCCCGCAGGCTTTCCGGCAGGGCACAGCGGCCGATCAGCCGGCTCTCGTCCTCCAGGTACACCGGACCGCCGATCAGGTGATGGGCCTTGAGCATGGCGACAGACAGCCGGTTCTCGAAATCGATCTGGGAAGGCTGGGGTGTCACCCGGCGGCCGAAGCTTGAGCCGCGATGGTTGGCCAGACCTTCCAGGTCCACCGGATTGGGTAGTTGATGCAGCACACGGGTCTTGCCGGTGCCGGTACGGCCGCTCAGTACCCGGAACTCGCTCTTTTCGATGAGTTCTTCCAGGCTGTCGATCAGAAACCGGCGCAGGGCCTTGTAGCCACCCTTCACCAATGGGTAATCGATCCCCGATTCCCTGATCCATTGCTGGGTCAGGCGCGAGCGCAGTCCACCGCGAAAACAGAACAGGTAGCCGTCCGGATGGCGGGCGACAAACCGTTTCCAGGCTTCGATGCGCTGGGCCTTGATGTCGCCGGAGACCAGCTGGTGGCCCAGTTCGATCGCCTGGTCCTGGCCCTTTTCCTTGTAGCAGATCCCGACCCGGTGCCGTTCCTCATCATTCATCAGCGGGGCATTTTCGGCACTGGGAAAGCTGCCCCTGGCAAACTCCACCGGTGCCCTGACGTCCATCAGTGGTACGTCGTTGAGGAACAGGGACAGGTAGTCGTCGGTGTCTGGTCGAGTCGCCATTTCACGGACCTGGAGGTTGAAAATGTGAGGCGAGAGTATAACGGATACCGTGGCATTCTGCCCATTGACCGCTGCCTCCGGGCCTCGGTGCGGTTACAATGGCCGGCATCGAGGATCGAGAGCTGGAGAGGCAATGTCGCCGGAACGGTTGAATGAGCATTTGCGCATGACTCTGAGTCGCGGCCGGGTCGCAAAAACCCGGCCTGCGGGCTGCCCGGAGATTCCCCTGTACCTGTTTGACCCGGCCGTGCTGGAGGGACCCTTGTCCCACGAAGAGGCTCAGGCTGTCGTGGCAGAGCCCGCGTACTGGTCCTTCTGCTGGGCCAGCGGCCAGGTGCTGGCAAACTGGATTCTCCAGCACCCACAAGCGGTCCGGGGTAAGGTGGTGCTGGATTTCGGGACCGGCTCGGGCGTGGTTGCGGTGGCGGCGGCCCTGGCCGGTGCTGCCCGTGTTATCGCTTGCGACCTGGATCCCGCGGCGCTGGACGCCGCTGCCGCCAACGCTGCGCTCAGCGGTGTCAGCCTGGAGTATTGCGATGACTGGAACCGGCGGCCGGAGGGTGTCGATCTGGTGACTGCGGCCGATGTGCTCTATGACCCGGAAAACCGGCCTTTGCTGGACGTGTTTCTGGCGGCTGCGCCGGAGGTTCTGCTGGCGGACTCCCGGGTCAGGTATCTCGGTGACGACCGTTATGAACAGCAGACAGTCATTGAAGCCAGAACCTGGCCGGATCTGAACGAATTCGAGGAGTTCAACAGGGTAAGAATCTATCGGGCGAGAGCCGGGGGCTGAAAAAACAAAGGGTGACCAATCGGCCACCCTTTCGGAACAGGTCGGCGCATCCATGCGCTGGGGCAACTGCCCTGTTGCCGGTCCTTGATATCCGCTCCATGGAGCCGGCGTCCGAGCCGGCTGTCCGGTTGATTATCCCTCAAGCGAGGCGTCCCTGTGTCCTTGCCTCTCCCCGCGCTCCTTGCCGGGGTGCATCCGGTGCGTCGTCCCTTTCCCTGTCATCCCTGACACCTTCACTATAGCAAGGGATCCGTGACAAACGTGTGACCGGTGCGGGATTCGCGTTTCAAATACTGTATCACTTTGCCAGTCTAATAATGATATCAATGAGTTAGAGTCAGTCGAAAGTGGCTGCCTGCGGCGGCGCACCCATCCATACTGAAAGCTCTCACGTTAATGTAGGAAATATCTCACAAAGATTCGGGCGAATTTCTTAAATCCACTTTTCCGGCTCTCGGCAGGCCGGGCCAGGGCAGCAGACCAATGGCGATGCCGAGTCCATCGGCAAGCAGGTCTTTCAGGGAGAAATCCCGGTAGGGCAGGGTTGCCTGCACCAGTTCAATGGCGAGGCCAAACAGCAACAGTGCGGGCACATACCAGAACGCCCGGAGTTCCGGCCATGCCAGTCGGGTAAGGATGGTCAGCTCCAGGAATGCAATCAGGTGGTTGAGCTTGTCGCTGGGCGTGGAGGGCATCGGGTAGCGGGTGTCCATGGTGGCCAGAATCACGATCGCCACCAGCGATAATGCGAGGGCGATCCGCCAGAGTGTCCGATTTTGAAGGAGGGCCTGACCACGTTGTCTGAATGATGCCATGGGGAGTTTCCGAGAGTCCTTCCGGGCTGTGGGATGTTTGCCAACATGATATGCTTTGCGCCCCGTCATTGTCATTGAAGCGGAGGATCAGCCGGCCATGCTCAAGGGTAACTTTTTTCGCGGACTCGGTTACCTGGGGGAAGGGTTCCGCCTGATTCGACAGCCCGGGCTGCGCCTGTTCGTGGTCATTCCCATCGTTCTCAACGTTTTTCTGTTCGGCATCCTGTTCTATTTCATGGCTGAAGGTTTTGCGGCCCTGATTGCCATGGCCATGGGGTTCCTGCCGGACTGGGCCTGGCTGCAGGCACTCGACTGGCTGTTCTGGATTCTGTACGGCGCGGTCATCCTGCTGATGCTGGCCTACGGGTTCGTCATCGTGGCCAACCTCATCGGCTCACCGTTCTATGGCTACCTGGCGGAGCTCACAGAGAAGCACCTCACGGGCCAGGAGGTCAGTACCGATGACAGCTGGGCCGCCATCATCAAGGACATTCCCCGTGCGCTCTGGCGTGAAGTCCAGAAAATCCTGTACTACCTGCCCCGCGCCATAGGCCTGTTCATTATTGGCCTGATCCCGGTGGTCAACCTGGTGGCAGCAGTCCTCTGGTTCCTGTTCAACTGCTGGATGATGGCCTTGCAGTATGTGGACTACCCGGCCGACAACCACAAGGTCAGTTTCCCTGCCTTGCGGCGTCTGTTGGGCGATACTCGCCTTTCGGCACTGGGGTTTGGTTTGCCGGTGGCCCTGGCGGCGATGGTGCCGGTGCTGAACCTGGTGGTGGTGCCGGCAGCGGTCTGTGGTGCGACGGCCTACTGGGTTCGGGAAAACGGCGCAACTCTCAAATAATTTCTGCACGTAATTCTGGTTTGGAGGTTTCTTGGAAACATCGGATTTTGTCATTGGTCAGCGCTGGGTCAGCCACAGCGACACAGGGCTGGGCCTGGGGATTGTCACGGATATTTCCGGACGTCGGGTCACCCTGGGTTTTCCGGCCGCGGACGAGGAGCGCACCTATGCCATCGATAACGCGCCCCTGTCCCGCATCGTGTTCCAGATGGGCGAGGAGATCGAGACCTTTGACGGCGACCGCTATCTCGTCCGGGCGGTGGAGGACATCGGCGGTGTGCTGATGTACCACGCCGATGACGGCGAGAATATCCACCAGATTTCCGAGGTCAAGCTGGCTGGCTCGGTCAACTTCTCTGCACCGCACCAGCGCCTGTTTGCCGGACAGTTTGATCGGAATGGTGCCTTTCGGCTGCGCTATGCCACGGTGCAGCACCAGGACCGACTGCGGGCTTCACCGGCCCAGGGGCTGATCGGCGCGCGCACCCAGCATCTGCCGCACCAGATCTACATCGCCCAGGAAGTGGCCCGGCGCCATGCCCCTAGGGTCCTGCTGGCGGATGAGGTCGGTCTGGGCAAGACCATCGAGGCCGGCCTGATCCTGCACTACCAGCTACACACCGGGCGCGCCAGGCGGGCACTGATCGTGGTGCCGGATTCCCTGATTCACCAGTGGCTGGTGGAAATGCTGCGACGGTTCAACCTGCGGTTTTCCATCATCGACCAGGCCCGTTACGACGCCCTCAAGGAAGACGAGGATGACATCGATGCCCTGGTGAACCACATCTTCGGTGACGACAATGCGGAAAATCCGTTCGAGACCGATCAGCTGGTGCTTTGCAGTCTGGATTTCCTGACCAACAACGCCACCGCCCGCGAAGACGCCCTGGCCGCCGGCTGGGATCTGATGATCGTCGATGAGGCGCATCACCTGGCCTGGGCACCGGAAGCCGCAAGTCCGGAATACGAGGTGGTGGAATCCCTGTCGGCCCGTACCCGCGGCCTGCTGCTGCTCACGGCCACACCTGAACAGGTCGGTATCGCCAGCCACTTCGCCCGGTTGCGTTTGCTGGATCCGGCCCGTTTTCACGATCTGGAACGCTTCCGGGAAGAGGAAGCCCACTACGAAACGATCAATCAGGTGGTCCGTCGCCTCCAGCAGGATGAAGCGATCAGCGACGACGACCGGGAGGCCTTGCGCGGCTGGCTCGGTGATGACCTGGACCAGCTGGAGCAGGAGAGTGATGCCCGACAGGCCATTATCGATGCCCTCCTGGACCGCCATGGCACGGGGCGGATCCTCTTTCGCAATACCCGTGCGGCGATCCAGGGCTTTCCTGAGCGCCAGCCGGAACCGGTTGCCCTGCCATGTCCCGATCTCTATGACGGTCTCGATGTGGGGCTGGAGGGCCTGACTCCCGAGCACGGGCGTACCGAGGAGCGCTGGCTGGCGGAAGACCCTCGCGTCGCCTGGCTGGAAAAGACCCTGTTAGGCCTGCGCCCGGCGAAAGTGGTGGTGATCTGTGCCCACGCCGAGACGGCCATGGCGCTGGAGCACTACCTGCAGCTGCGGGCCGGTATCCGCAGTGCGGCGTTCCACGAACACCTGAGTCTGGTGGAGCGGGACCGTGCCGCGGCCTATTTCTCCGACAGTGAGCAGGGCGCCCAGGCGCTGATCTGCTCCGAAATTGGCAGCGAAGGCCGTAACTTCCAGTTTGCCCATCATTTGGTGCTGTTCGACCTGCCTGCCAATCCGGACCTGCTGGAGCAACGGATTGGTCGGCTGGACCGTATCGGACAGACCGAAGCCATCCGGATTCATATTCCCTACCTGCAGGGAACCAGCCAGGAGGTTCAGTACCGCTGGTTCCACGAGGGGCTGAATGCCTTTGCCGAGAGCTGTGCCGTGGGCGTCTCTGTCCAGGAGACAGTGCAGGCGCAGTGGCGGGAGGCCATCGACGGTAACACCGGCGTCCTCGATGACCTGATCGCGGACTCTGCCCGGGAAACCGCCCGCCTCAAGGTCATGCTGCAGAACGGTCGGGATGCCCTGATCGAACTGAATTCCTGCCGCCGGGACGTGGCCGACGAGTTGATCGGGCGGATCGAGGAGGAAGAAGCCTCGGCCGAGGTCCGTGATTACATGATCGAGGCCTTCGATATTCTCGGCGTGGACGTGGAAGATCACGGCGAGCATTCGGATGTCCTCAGGCCGGGGGAGCATTACCACGCCGGGCACGTGACCGATCTGCCCGAAGAAGGTCTGACCGTGACCTGGAGTCGGGATCAGGCGCTGGAGCGCGAGGACCTGGCCTTTATGAGCTGGGAACACCCGATGGTGACTGGCGTTATGGATTCGGTGACCAGTTCCGGTCTGGGTAAGGCCGCACTGGCCAGCCTCTCGGTGAAGGCCTTGCCGCCGGGAACGCTGCTGATGGAAGCGCTGTTTACCGTGCATTGTCCGGCGCCGGACTCGCTGCAACTGACCCGCTATCTGCCGGTATCACCGCTGCGTCTGCTTGTCGACGTCAATGGCAAAGAGCTGTCTGCCGCCTTGCCCCACGACCGGCTGAACGAGCTGTGTTCCAATATCCGCCGGCGGACCGCGCAGGCGATCGTGCCCCAGATCCGGCCCCAGGTGGAGACCATGGTCGATCACGCCGAGCGTCTGTCCGAGCCACACCTGGAGCCCATGAAGGAGAAGGCCCTGGCCGGTGTGGAGGCCGCTTTCGGTCCGGAAATCCGCAGGCTCGAGGCACTCCAGAAGGTTAACCCGGCCATCCGCGATGAGGAGATCGATTATTTCCGTAATCAGCTGGCCGCGGCCCGGGAGGCCGTGAGTCACGCCAGCCTGGCTCTGGAAGGGATTCGTGTGATTGTAACCGCCTGATGGTGGTAACTCCCTGACTGGGAAGCAGTTGCTGGCCAGCCCTCATCTGATGAGGTACCGTAAACGTAACACAGTGTAGTCTTGGTGCTCCGTGCCGGCTGGCAGCCGTCAGCCGCCGGAGTTCTCGAAATCCATGGAGGACAGAGAAGACCTATGATGACTTTTATTCTGTTTGTGGTAGCGCTGGCCGGTCTGCTGATCGTCATGCGCCGCGAGGCGGGGGCCAAACCGGCCATTGGTGTGATGGTGGCAGTCGGGTTCCTGTCCTGGATCTTCGCTTCCGGTTGGCTGGCCCTGATATTGTTCATTGGTGCCGCGGTCACGGCCGCCGCCGGTTTGCCAGGCTTCCGCCAAAGTTGGCTGACCCCCCGCATCTTCGCCACGTTCAAGAAGGTGGCGCCAAAGGTCTCTGATACCGAGAAGGTCGCCCTGGAGGCCGGCACCGTTGGCTGGGACGGTGAGTTGTTTACTGGCCGTCCGGACTGGCACAGCCTGTTGATCAATCGCCACAATGGACTGAGCGAGGAAGAACAGGCATTTGTGGATAACCAGTGCACCCACGCCATCTCCATGTGCAACGCCTGGGACATCGCGGTCGAACGGGCCGACTTGCCGAAAGAACTGTGGGACTTCCTCAAGAAAGAGAAGTTCTTCGGCATGATCATTCCGAAGGAATATGGCGGCCTGGAGTTTTCCGCGAAGGCGCAGACGGCGGTACTGCAGAAGCTGGCCGCGAACGAAATGCTGATGGTCACGGTTGGCGTGCCAAACTCGCTCGGCCCGGGCGAGTTGCTCGTCAAGTACGGTACCGAAGAGCAGAAGCAGTACTACCTGCCGCGCCTGGCCGATGGCCGGGAGATTCCCTGCTTCGGCCTGACCGGCCCGCGCGCGGGTTCCGATGCCACCTCGCTGCCCGATACCGGTATCGTCTGCAAGCAGGAAGTGGACGGCGAGGAAGTGCTGGGTATCCGCCTCAATTTCGAGAAACGCTGGATCACGCTTGCGCCGGTGGCGACGGTCGTCGGACTGGCCTTCCGCATGTTTGATCCGGATGGCCTCCTCGGCGATACCGAAGACTACGGCATCACCTGTGCGCTGATCCCCCGGGACACCAAGGGCATGGAAATCGGCCGCCGCCATTGTCCGATCGGTACACCATTCCTGAACGGCCCGATCCGCGGCAAGGACGTCTTCATCCCGCTGGACTACATCATCGGTGGCCAGGAAATGGCAGGTGAGGGCTGGCGGATGCTGGTGGAATGTCTCTCGGTCGGCCGCTGCATCACCCTGCCATCCGGGGCTGCCGGCGCGGCGGCCCACTCGGTGGGTACCGCGGGTGGCTTCACCCGGATCCGTCGGCAGTTCAATACCCCGGTGGCCGAGATGGAAGGCGTACAGGAGCCGCTGGCTCGTATCGCCGCCAAGACCTACATTGCCCAGTCGGCGGTGAACCACACCGCCAACATGATCGACAACGGCCAGAAGCCGGCAGTGCCCTCGGCTATCCTTAAATACCATCTGACCGAGTTCCAGCGTGGCATCCTCACCGATGCCATGGATGTCCATGGTGGCAAGACCGTGACCCTGGGGCCGCGCAACTACCTGGGCATCGGCTTCAGCGGCGCTGCGGTCTCTATCACCGTGGAAGGCGCCAATATCATGACCCGCAGCCTGATGATCTTCGGGCAGGGCGCGATCCGTTGCCATCCCTACGTGCTGGAGGAGTTGGCGGCGAAGGACAATGACGATATCCGGGCGTTCGACAAGGCCTTCTTCGGTCACGCCGGCCTGATCTTCGGCAACGCAGCGCGCGCCTTTACCCAGGCTCTGGGGCTGGGTCGTGCCGATGTGCCGTTTGACAGCTCCAGCCGCCGCTATGCGCAGGCGGTGGCCCGATTCAGCGCCGCGTTCGGTTTGTGTGCCGATGCCGCCATGACCACCCTCGGCAGCGAGCTGAAAATGCGGGAACTGATTTCCGCCCGTCTGGGGGACATGCTGTCCAATCTGTACCTGGCGTCCATGGTGCTGAAAAACTGGCATGAGACACAGCCGGTCGAAGGCGAGCGCGAGGTGATGGAATACAGCCTGGAACTGCTGATCAATCGCACCGAGACCGCCCTCGACGAATTCCTGCAAAACCTGCCGAACCGACCGGTGGCGATGGCGCTTCGTGCCGTCACCATGCCTCTGGGGCGTCGCTGGGACGCGCCGCACGATAGCCTGGCCCGCAAACTGGCCAGAGCCATCTCGACCGATACCCCGATCCGTCACAAACTGCTGGCCAGTGTCTGGAGCACAGACGGTGAGGGCACGGTCGAGAATCCGGTGGCCCGTTATAACGGATTGCTGAAGGACTACGACAAGGCCGAGCAGCTGTATCGCAAGGTCACCAAAGCGTATGCCAAGGGTGAGTTGCCGATGACGGCGTTGCATCCGGAGGAACGCTTTGAGGCCGCTCTCAGTGCAGGGGTCTACACCAAGGAGGAAGCGGACTTCATGCGGCAATACGAGGAGGTGGTACTGGAAATGCTGAGTGTGGACGATTTCCCGTTCGACGCCTTTGCCCGCAACCAGGAAACGGTAATCGACCACAATCCGGCTTGATCGTTGCCGGATATTCCGTAGTGTAATGGAAGGCGCCCCGTCGGGCGCCTTCTGTATTCAGGGTGGAGTAATCAGGCATGTGGCTATCGGTTGTGGCGGTGAGCGTCGGAGCGGTGATTGGTGCCAACCTCCGGTGGGTCCTGGGGCTTTGGCTCAACACGACCTACCATGCGGTTCCCTATGGCACCTTGCTCGCCAACCTCAGCGGCGGCTGGCTGATCGGTTTACTCATGGGCTACTTCACCCATGGGACTTCCCTGTCGCCCGAGTGGCGTCTGTTCGCTATCACCGGCCTGTGCGGGGCCCTGACTACCTTCTCGACGTTTTCCCTGGAAATGTTTGCGGCGCTCCAGGAAGGGAAATGGGGTATGGCGATCGCCGGCATTCTCGCCCACGTGGTGGGTTCTATCCTGATGACCGCCCTCGGTTTTTACACCTTTTCCCTGATCAGGGGCTGACTTCCTGTCGGTGGGTATCTTTACCTACATAAATCTTTGAAATTTCGCTTGGCATTCCCGGGATTCCCGCGTAGAGTTGGATCTCAAGGAAAGAGTCAGTAAAGCGTTTCATGAATAAGACGTACCTGTAGTCAGTAGTGCCGTCCTGTTTTTGATTAAGCGAGTTCTGTATTTCCGCAAACGCTGACCAAGCGCCGCTGTGGCGTGAGGCAGTAGAGTAAATGATTGATTTCAGGAAGTTTAAGTATGTCTACTACTACCGGTACTGTTAAGTTCTTCAACGAAGCTAAAGGCTTTGGCTTTATCACTCGTGAAGGCGGCCCGGACGTATTCGTTCACTACAGCGCCATCCAGGGCTCTGGTTTCAAGACCCTGGCCGAAGGCCAGCAGGTCGAGTTCACCGTAACTCAGGGCCAGAAGGGTCCTCAGGCGGAGAACGTTGTTGCTCTGTAATCCCTGACGGATTCAGCAACACGCAAAAAAGGCAGCTTCGGCTGCCTTTTTTTGTGATTTTCCCGGCAATATGTAATCTTTGCTCCCCTGTTGCTCGTTAAACCGGTTGTCGAGATTTACAGGGATTCCCGCCATGCTGTTGCGATTTCTGAAAGCCACCTGGATCCTGTTCTGGGCGGTCCTGCTTACCCTGATCCTGTTCCTGCCGATTGTGATTGCTGCCCTTGCCGGCAAGCGGGGTGATGCGGCCTTTCACGGCACCCGGATCTATGCCTGGATCATCCTGAAGGTGTGCGGCATTCGCCTGAGAGTCAGCGGCAAGGAGTACATCCGGCCGGGCCAGCGCTACGTTATTCTCAGCAACCACGCCTCCTATTTCGATCCCCCCGCCCTGGTGCTCGCCCTCGGGCTGCAGTACCGGTGGGTGATCAAGAAGGAACTGCGCAAGGTGCCCCTGTTTGGCCTGGCGCTGGAGACCTCCCGGAACCTGTTCATCGACCGGTCGAAAGGAGCGGACGCGCTGGAAAGTATCAAGCAGGGCGTTGCCCAGCTACCGGATGGCACCGGCATCCTGCTGTTTCCGGAGGGAACCCGGTCGTGGGATGGCAAGCTGCTGCCATTCAAGCGGGGCGGGTTTGTGATTGCCCGGGATGGTGAACTGCCGATCCTGCCCGTCACCATCGTGGGCTCCCACGAACGATTACCCAAAGGCCATGCAGCCTTTACCAGTGGTGAGATTCACATCGTCATACATCCGCCCGTGATGACTTCCGACAAGCCGGTGGAGGTTCTGATGGACGAGGTGCGAACCACGATCAGTGGTGCTCTGGAGAGCTAGAAGTGCGCCCCGATGATGCCGGAGCGCACTGGCTGCAGCCTATTGCGCGAAGATCCGCTGGTAGAACTCCATGGTGCCTTGCCAGGAGCGGGTGGCGGCCTCTTCGTCGTAGCCGATGGGCATGTTGAACTCTTCGGCTACTTTGTCGGCACCGGGGTTGGTGAAGGAGTGCCGGACACCCGGAAAGCTCACGAGGGTCAGGTCCACCTGGGCATCCTGCATTTCCTTGACCAGTCCGGCAACCTGATCGGACGGTACCATCTGGTCGGCGCCACCGGTGTAGACCTGGACCTGCGCCTTTACTTCACCTGCCTGGGCCTTGATCGGGCTGCCCAGGGCGCCGTGGAAGCTCACCACACCGTCAAGTTCGACGCCCAAACGTGCCATGTTCAGCACTACCGCGCCACCAAAGCAATATCCCTGGGCGGCAATGCGGGAGCCGTCAACACTCTCATGATTCTGTAGCAGCTCCTTGGCCTTGAGGAAGCGTGCTTTCAACTGGTCCATATCCCTGGTGGCTTCCTGCATGAATTGCTGGGCCGTATCGGGATGGTCGGTGACTTTGCCCTCGCCGTACATGTCCAGGGCAAAGGCGGTATAGCCAGCGGCTGCCAGTTTCTCGGCCTGGTCCCGCGCGAACTCGTTATGACCCCACCACTCGTGCACCACCAGCACGCCGGGACGCTTGCCCTCATCTTCATCATCCCAGGCGAGATAACCGGTGAATGTTGTATCACCGACCTTGTATTCAATGGTTTCAGTCTGCATTTCGGCGAGGGCTCCTGTGCTGGCCAGGGAAAGACCGAGAGTGGTTGCCAGGGCTGTGGTTTTTATCGGGTTCATACTTCCTCCTGTTCCTTCTGGTTCTGGTTTTCTTGTGCCGTTTTTACGGCCTTGGCCGGAAAACCGATGCATCCAAATGCGTCATCCGGAATTCCTTTCTTTTTACTACACTTGAGCGAGAGACTCACGGATTCGCTTTGGCTCAGTGCAGGAGATCGTCCATGAAAGTGGGAGTTCCGAAGGAGATCAAGAACAACGAATACCGGGTCGGCATGATTCCGGCGTCGGTTCATGAGGTGTGTGGCCATGGTCATGAGGTGTTTGTGCAGGAGGGCGCCGGTACCGCCATCGGTTTTTCCGATGAGGATTACCGGCAGGCCGGAGCCCGCCTGGTGGCGACAGCCGAGGAGGTATTTGAACAGGCGGAACTGATCGTCAAGGTCAAAGAACCCCAGGCCGGCGAACGGACCCTGCTCCGGCCGGAACACACGCTGTTTACCTACTTGCACCTGGCACCAGACCAGGCCCAGACCGAGGACCTGGTGAAATCCGGTGCCACCTGCATTGCCTACGAAACCGTGACGGATCACGCCGGCCGTTTGCCGCTGTTGGCGCCGATGTCCGAAGTGGCCGGGCGTATGTCGATCCAGGCCGGTGCCCATTGTCTGGAAAAATACCTTGGCGGGCGGGGAGTCTTGCTCGGTGGGGTGCCGGGAGTCAGCCCGGCCAGGGTCACCATCATTGGCGGTGGCGTCGTGGGACAGAACGCGGCTGCCATGGCCGTCGGCCTGGGCGCCCACGTCACGGTGGTGGATCGCAGCATGGAAGTGCTCCGGCATCTCGACCATCGTTTCGGCAATCAGATCTCCACCCTGTTCTCCACGGCCCACACCCTGGACCAGGCCGTTATCGAGTCCGACCTGGTCATTGGCGGCGTGCTGATTCCCGGTGCCTCGGCGCCCAAGCTGATCACCCGGGATATGGTCCGGCGCATGCCCGAGGGCAGTGTCATCGTGGATGTGGCGATCGACCAGGGTGGTTGCGCCGAGACCTCGAAGCCCACCACCCATGACAATCCCACGTACGTCGTGGATGGTGTGGTACATTACTGCGTGGCCAATATGCCCGGTGCGGTGGCGAGAACGTCCACCCTGGCACTGAATAACGTCACCCTGCCATTCATTGCGGCCCTCGCGAACAAGGGGCCCAGGCAGGCATTGAGGGACGATCCGCACCTGCTGGCAGGTCTGAATGTGATGGCCGGCAAAGTGACCTACAGGGAAGTGGCCGAAGCCACCGGGTATGACTACACCAACCCTGAAACCCTGCTGGGAACCTGACAACCGGAGCAGATATGAAGCTGATTGGATCCACCACCTCTCCCTACGTACGCCGAATCCGTATCCTGCTGGATGAGGAGCCCTATGAGTTCGTTAATCTGGATATCTACGGAGAAGGTCGGGATGAGCTACGGCGCAACAATCCGGCGCTGAAGATTCCCATGCTTGAGGATGAGGGGCAGGAAATCTATGACTCCCGCATTATTGCCCGGTACGTGAGCGCCAAACAGAACCGGGATCCGCTGACCTGGGACCAGCAGAACCAGCTGACACTCATTGATGCCGCCAATGACTCCGCGGTCACTCTGTTATTGTCCAAGCGTTCGGGCATTGATGTCGATGGGGACCTAATGTTCTTCAACCTGCAGCGCGAGCGGATCATGACCACTTTGCGTACCCTGGCAGCCCAGGTCGAAGAGGGGCAGTTCGAAACCTGGAACTATCCCGCGATCTGCCTGTACTGCCTGGTGGACTGGCTCGATTTCCGGGATCTGGTGGACTTCACCGGCGTCGAAAGCCTGCTGGCGTTCAGGGACAGTCGCAAGGATAAACCCTGGGTGTCCCAGACCGATCCACGTCTCGCCTGATTGTCTGGCCCTGTCTAGCGACTTACGGGTGACCCGCTCCGGGCCACCCGCGCCTCCTGAAATTTAAGTTGAATTTAAGTTTTGCAAGCGGTTGCAGAACTGAACTATCGCTCCTATCTTTGGTGGTCACTTAATCCATTAAGACCGGTTTTGAATCCGGTCTTCGGCTTGAGGATTAAGCAAGGACACTGACTTGAGGCATCGATTGATCGCAGGAGGCTTCCCACACATAGCTCCGATGGACCCATTTTTTTGGTCTCTCGACTTAATGCATTAAGTCAGCATCGACTGGACGAAAACCAACCTTACAAAAACAAGATGAGGTTCCGACAGATGATTTTTGGCAAAGCTCCAAACCCCAACCCTCTGGCACTTGGACTCTCACTGGCCCTTGCCAGCACCTCTGTGGCTGCACAGGAGCAGCAGAGTGTCGAGGAACGCCTCGCGGCCCTGGAAGAAAAACTGGCCGAAGTTGAGCCCCGGGCGGCCGGCGACGAGGGATTCTCCTTCAACACCTACGCCCGCTCGGGACTGCTGCTCAACGGTGACCTGCAAAGCGCCCCGGGAGGTCCCTATCTGACGCCGGCCGGTTCCGTGGGTGGTGCCGTGGGCCGTCTGGGGAACGAGCCGGACACCTACCTGGAAGCCATTCTGAACTACAAGCAGGTGGCGGAGAACGGCACCAAATCCCATTACCGGCTGATGATTGCCGATTCCACCACTTCCTCCAACGACTGGACAGCCGGTGACGGGGCCCTCAACGTCCGCCAGGCCTACGTGGAGTTCAGCGATATTGCCAGCTTCACCGGTATTTTCCGGGACGCGTCGATCTGGGCCGGAAAGCGCTTTGACCGGGACAACTTTGACATTCACTGGCTCGACAGCGACTTCATCTTCCTGGCCGGTCTGGGCGGCGGCATCTACGATGTGAAGTTTACCGACTCGGTGACATCCAACTTTTCCCTGTATGGCCGGAGCTTCCTGGACTTCCCCTCCGATCCGCAGTTGGCCGACGAAACCTCCAGCACCGACAACCTGATCCTGACCGCCAACAACTACTTCGGCAATGTCCAGTGGATGCTCAACGCGATGAAGGCGCAGGACAACGACCAGCGGGTGGTCGGTGGCGTTCAGGAAGCCGCAGAAACCGGCGTCCATACCATGCTTGCCTACCACGGCGACAGCTTCTTCGGGCTGTCCGAGGGCAACTTCAAGCTGGCCGTCATGCACGGTCAGGGCCTGGGGGCCGAAGCCAAGAGTATTGGTGCCGATGGTGACCTGCACGAGGATGCAGTCAGCACCCGCCTGGGTGTCTACGGCACCACCTACCTCAGCGAGAGCTGGCGCTTTGCCCCGGCGATCCTGGCTGAAACCAGCGAGGACCGATACATCAAGGGCGACGAGTATCAGTGGCTGACGTTCAACGCACGCCTTGCGCAGGAGTTCACGCAGAACTTCGAAATGCAGTACGAGGCCTCCTGGCAGACCATGGACATCACCCCGCTGGACTACGCTGGTCGTAATGCCGTTGATGGCGATTACAGCCGTTTCACCGTCGCGCCAACGTTCAAGCCCCAGGTCGGTGATTTCTGGAATCGACCCGAAATCCGCGTCTTCGCCAGTTACTCCACCTGGGATGACGAGCTGGAAGGCTACGCCGGTGGCGATGCGTTGGGCGCGGACAGCGACTTCGAGAGTGGTCAGTGGACCTTCGGGACCCAAATGGAAATCTGGTTCTGAGACAGACAACAACAAACTGATTTGAGGTGATCATTATGTCCAGATTTACCCTGAAACACTGGATGATCGGGAGCGCGGCCGCCTGCCTTTTGACGGGTGGGCTGCAGGCCGCAACCGTCACCATCTCCTGTGGCGCCGTGGGCGCCGAGCGACAGTTATGTGAAGAAGGTGTGGCCGCCTGGTCGGAAAAGACCGGCAACGATGTCCAGGTTGTGTCCACCCCCAACTCTGCCACCGAACGCCTGTCCCTCTATCAGCAGTTGCTGGCGGCCCAGTCCGGCGATGTGGATATCTTCCAGATCGACGTGGTCTGGCCGGGCATGCTGGCCCGGCACATGATTGATCTCGCGCCCCACATGGACGGCGCCGAGTCGAAGCACTTCGAGGCGCTGCTGCGCAACAACACCGTGGACGGCCGCCTGGTCGCCATGCCCTGGTTCACCGATGCCGGCGTTTTGTATTACCGCAAGGACCTGTTGGAACAGTACGATCAGCCGGTGCCGAAAACCTGGGAGCAGCTGACCGAATCCGCGGAAGCGGTCATGAAGGCACAACGTGAGGCCGGTAACGACAAGTTCTGGGGCTTTGTCTGGCAGGGCCGCGCCTATGAAGGACTTACCTGTGATGCCCTGGAGTGGGTGGCCAGCCACAACGGCGGCACCATCGTGAACGCCGACGGCGATGTCACCATCGACAATCCGCAGGCCATCGAGGCCCTGGAACGGGCGAGCGGCTGGGTGGACACCATCTCTCCCCGGGCGGTCCTGAACTATACCGAGGAAGAGGCAAGGGGCGTGTTCCAGTCCGGAAATGCGCTGTTCATGCGTAACTGGCCCTACGCCTGGAGCCTGGCCCAGAGTGACGACAGCCCCGTGAAAGGCAAGGTGGGAGTGGTTGCCTTGCCGAAAGGTGGTGAGGGCGGTCGCCACGCCGGAACCCTGGGCGGTTGGCAACTGGCGGTATCGAAATACTCGGAGAATCCCGATCTGGCCGCTGACCTGGTCCGTTACCTGACCAGCTATGAGGAACAGAAACGCCGGGCCATCGAAGGCAGCTACAACCCCACGCTTCCGGAGCTCTATCAGGACGAAGACGTCCTGGCGGCGGTGCCGTTTTTCGGCGAGCTGTTCGAGACCTTCAAGAACGGCGTACCTCGCCCGTCATCGGTGACCGGTGAGAACTACGGCCGGGTCTCCAACGCTTTCTTCAACTCGGTCCACGACGTGCTGTCCGGTGAGGCGGAACCGGAGGAGGCACTGGGATCCCTGGAACGGGACCTGCGTCGCCTGGGTCGCCGGGGCTGGTAACGCGCCATGTCACATACCACTCCAGCACCCGCAGAAACCGAAGCGGTCGGCAAGATGCCGACGGCTTCCGTCCCCGCCCGGCGGCAGTCCAGCAAGGTGCGCCGCCAGCGCCTGCGAGCGGCATGGCTATTCCTGATTCCCATGCTCGTGGTGCTGGCTGCCGTCGCCGGATGGCCTCTGGTACGAACCATCTGGTTCAGTTTCACCGACGCCAGCTTTTCCAGTATCAGCGAGTATGGTTGGGTTGGCTTCGAGAATTACCTGGTCTACGACGACGGCATGTGGTTCGGCGTCCTGGCCGATCCGGCCTGGTGGCAGGCGGTCTGGAACACCCTGTTCTTTACCGTGGTGTCCGTGGGCGCCGAAACCATCCTCGGACTGATTATCGCCCTGACCCTCAATGCCCGGTTCCGTGGACGTGGCTGGGTTCGTGCGGCGGTGCTTATTCCCTGGGCAATTCCGACGATTGTCTCGGCCAAGATGTGGGGCTGGATGCTCCACGACCAGTTCGGGATCATCAACGACCTTTTGATGACTCTCGGGATCATCGCGGAGCCACTGAACTGGACCGCCAATGCCGATCTGTCCATGTGGGCAGTGATCATGGTCGATGTCTGGAAAACCACACCGTTCATGGCCCTGCTGGCCCTGGCGGCGCTGCAGATGCTGCCCTCCGACTGCTACGAAGCGGCGAAGGTGGACGGTATCAACCCGGTCCGGGTGTTCTTCAAGGTCACGCTGCCGCTGATCACGCCGGCGCTGATGGTCGCCATCATTTTCCGGGTCCTGGACGCGCTCCGGGTGTTCGATGTGATTTACGTGCTGACGTCCAACAGCGAGGACACCATGTCCATGTCCGTCTATGCCCGGCAACAACTGGTGCAGTTCCAGGATGTGGGCTACGGCTCCGCAGCGTCGACGGTGCTGTTCATGATCATCGCGCTGGCAACCATCACCTATCTCTATTTGGGCCGCAAACAGATCGGAGGTGAGGCATGAACGTCCGTTTGCTCAAGAAGATTGCCGGCAAGGTCGGATTTGCCGTTCTGCTGCTGGCGATCCTGCTGTTCACGGTATTCCCGTTTTATTACGCCATCCTGACCTCGTTCAAGAGCGGTTCCGAGCTGTTCACCGTCGACTACTGGATCAGTTCTTTCGATTTCGCCAACTACGCGGCGGTGCTGGGCCAGGGCTCATTCGTAAAGAGTATCTGGAACTCGGTACTGGTGTCCCTCGCCACGGTGCTGATTGCCATGGGCTTCGGCCTGACCGCGGCCTACGCCCTCGGCCGGGTGCAGTTCCGGGGCCGTAGTGCGGTACTGATGATCGTGCTCGGGGTTTCCATGTTCCCCCAGGTAGCGGTGTTGTCCGGCCTGTTCGAAGTGATCCGCGCCATGAACCTGTATAACGATCCGCTGGCGCTGATCTTTTCCTACACCATTTTCACGTTGCCGTTCACGGTCTGGATACTGACCACCTTTATGCGGCAGTTGCCGAAGGAGCTCGAAGAAGCGGCAATCGTCGACGGAGCTTCCCCCATCACCACGCTGTTCAAGGTGTTCATACCGCTGATGTGGCCCGCCATGGCGACCACCGGTCTGCTCGCATTCATCGCCGCGTGGAACGAGTTCCTGTTTGCCCTCACGTTCACTCTCACCGACGACCAGCGCACGGTGCCCGTGGCCATCGCCCTGATTACCGGTGGCTCCCAGCATGAGCTGCCCTGGGGCAACCTGATGGCCGCTTCGGTCATCGTTACAGTGCCGCTGGTGGTGTTGGTGCTCATCTTCCAACGTCGAATCGTGTCCGGCCTGACGGCGGGCGCGGTCAAAGGTTAATCAAGGAGTTTTCTGTATGACCCAGCCATGGTGGAAAGGCGGCATCATCTACCAGATCTATCCGCGCAGTTTTCTGGACACCAACGGGGATGGTATCGGTGACCTCCAGGGGGTGACGGAGAAACTTCCCTACGTGGCGTCACTGGGCGTGGATGCGATCTGGCTGTCGCCGTTCTTTACCTCGCCCATGAAGGACTTCGGTTACGATGTTTCCGATTATCGGGGCGTGGACCCGATGTTTGGAAACCTGGAAGACTATCGGGCGCTGGTGGCCGAGGCCCACCAACTCGGGCTCAAGGTGATCATCGACCAGGTGCTGAGCCACACCTCCGATATTCATCCCTGGTTCGAGGAGAGCCGGCAGAGCCGGAATAACCCCAAGGCCGATTGGTTTGTCTGGGCCGATCCGAAGCCCGATGGCACACCCCCCAACAACTGGCTGTCCATTTTCGGTGGCAGTGCCTGGGCCTGGGACAGTCGCCGGGCCCAGTATTACCTGCACAATTTCCTGACCAGTCAGCCGGATTTGAATTTCCACAACCCGGAGGTGCGCCGGGCCCAGTTGGACAACATGCGGTTCTGGCTGGATCTGGGCACTGACGGCTTCCGGCTGGATACGGTCAATTTCTACTACCACAGCCAGGGTCTGGAGAATAATCCGCCGGTACCCAAGGACCAGCCCAAGACGTTCGTGGCCAGCGGCGTGAACCCCTATACCTATCAGCGCCACGTGTACGATCTCAGCCAGCCGGAGAACCTGGCTTTTCTGGCGGATCTGCGCCGGCTGATGGACCAGTACCCGGACACTACCCTGGTAGGCGAGATCGGCGACGACAAGCCGCTGGAGCGGATGGCCGAATATACGCACGGCGACGGCCGCCTGCACATGGCCTACTCCTTCGACCTGCTGTCAGACCGTCAGGGACCGGACTGGGTCCGTGATGTGGTGCGCCGGTTCCAGACCCGCCTCGGAGAGGGCTGGCCCTGCTGGGCTCTGAGCAACCACGACGTGGTGCGGGTGGTCAGCCGATGGGGCGAAGGTGTGGACGACCCGGCAGCCTATGCCCGTATTCTCATGGCCCTGCTGCTGACCCTGCGTGGCAGCGTGTCCCTGTACCAGGGCGAGGAACTCGGTCTGCCCGAGGCGGATGTGCATTTTGAAGCCTTGCAGGATCCCTACGGCATTGAATTCTGGCCGGCATTCAAGGGCCGGGATGGCTGCCGGACCCCGATGCCCTGGACCGCGGGCGTGAAGGCAGGCTTCACCACCGGTGAGCCCTGGCTGCCGGTCGACGCCCGCCACCGGGAGTTGTCTGTTCAGAGCCAGGAGACGGATCCGGGTTCGACCCTGAACCGGGTCCGCCAGCTGATCCGCTGGCGCCAGCAACAGCCGGCCCTGGTTTCCGGCGGGCTGGAACTGATTGAAAACACCGGCGACGCGCTGTGCTGGATCCGCCGCAGTGATGACCAAAGCCTGCTCGTTGCCCTGAACCTGACCGGCCGACAGGTCCGGACACCGGTGCCTTGCACAGTTGACCGCATCATCGCGGAGCCCGGCTTTGAAGGGTACATCGACGGCGAAGAGCTGGTCCTGCCGCCTTACCAGGCGCTGTTTGCTGAACTTTGAACTTCGGAGCGCCCGGCCAGTGTGGCCGGGCGATCAACAGAGGAGTCTCCACCATGGCATGTGTGGAACTGAAAAACATCAACAAGACCTTTGGTAACGAAGAAATCCTGCCGTGCGTGAACCTGCGCATCGAGGACGGGGAATTTGTCGTGTTTGTCGGGCCTTCCGGCTGTGGCAAGTCCACCATGCTGCGCCTGATTGCCGGACTGGAAGACCCCACCGGCGGTGACATCGAAATCGATGGTCGTGTGGTTACCGAGGAATCGCCGAAGGAGCGGGGCGTAGGGATGGTTTTCCAGTCCTACGCCCTGTACCCGCACATGACGGTCTATGAGAACATCGCGTTCGGCCTGAAACTGGGCACGGCCAACAAGAGCAGGATCCGGGAGTGGGTCGAGAAAACCGCCGAAGTCCTGCAGCTGGAAAAGTTGCTGGAACGCAAACCCCGGGAGCTCTCCGGCGGACAGCGTCAGCGCGTGGCCATCGGGCGGGCCATGGCCCGGGAACCGAAAATCATGTTGTTTGATGAGCCGCTGTCCAATCTGGATGCAAGCCTGCGGGTGCAGATGCGTACCGAGATTGCCAAATTGCACGATCGGCTGCAGTCCACCATGATCTATGTGACCCACGATCAGGTTGAGGCCATGACCCTGGCCGACAAGATTGTCGTGCTCAACCGGGGCAATGTGGAGCAGGTCGGGACACCCTACGAGCTCTACGAGCATCCGGCCAGTCTGTTTGTTGCCGGGTTCATCGGCTCACCCAGGATGAATCTGATGCCGGGCCGGATCGCCGGAGCAACCGGTGGCGCCAGTACTCAGGTGGAGGTCGGCGGCCTCGGAACACTGACGATGAACCGAACCAGCGATGGTCTGACTCCCGGCGACGCAGTCACGGTCGGTGTCCGGCCTGAACACTTCCGGCTGGAGCTGTCCGGCCCGGATCGCGGCCTTGAGGTGGTGAATGTGGAGTACCTGGGCAACGAAGCCTACGTGTATATCGAATTGCCGGCTATGGACGAGTTGATGGTGGTGCGTCAGCCGGTACCCTGTGAGATCTGTCCCGGGCAGCGGGTGGAGCTGGGCACCGACGCGGACCTGGTACACGTCTTCGACCACACCGGCCGGGCGTTGCCGGCCTTTACCCCGCAGCCGGAGGCTGCCGGGGTGGCCGAGGCAGCAAACCGTTGATCACAGAAACACACCGGTGGGGAAATCATGACCGTCAGTAAAACGCCCAAACGGCTAACCGTGAAGGCGATGGCCGAGAAGCTGAATGTCTCCACGGCAACCATTTCCAATGCCTTCAACCGGCCGGATCAGCTCTCCGAGGCCAAGCGCCGCTGGATTCTCGAGGAGTGCAAGCGCCTGGGCTACATGGGACCGAACGCCGCGGCCCGCAGTCTGCGGACCGGGCGTACCGGTATTGTCGGCGTCATGCTGGCGGATAATCTGGCATACAGTCTCACCGACCCGGTCGCCAGCGAGTTCCTGCATGGGGTGGCCGAGGTTCTGGATCGCCGGCATATGAACATGTTGCTGCTTTCCAGTCACGACGAGCAACGCAGCCGCCTGCAGGAATCGATGGTCGATGGCTTCATTGTCTACGGCTGGCTCAGGCAAGAGGAAACCTATAAGCGCCTGAAGCAGCATGGCAAGCCCATGGTGGTGGTGGACTTTGACCTGGAAGGCTGTACCTGGGTCAACATCGACAACTACGACGGAGCCCGCCGCAGTGCCGAGCATGCATTGCGAATGCCCGCTGAGCAGGTGGCCATTCTCGGCTTGCGGCTGGTGGACACCGATCGGGTCTGCAGGATCCGGGATCGTGAACTGTTCAGCGAGACGCGGGCGATTTCGGTCCGGCGCCTGAATGGTTACCTGGATGCCCTTGAGGCGTCCGGTTACCAGGTTCCTTCGGAGCGCATCTGGTCCACGCCCACCAACACTCATCAGGACGCCTACCAGGCGGCGCGGGAGGCGTTGACCACCACCCCCCGTCCGGATTTGCTTTTGTGCATGAGTGACCGGATCGGGCTGGCGGCGATCCAGGCCGCACTGCAGATGGGGCTCAGGGTACCGGAGGATGTCCGGGTCGTTGGTTTTGATGGCATACCGGAAGGCGCCAATATCCATCCATCCCTGACCACCGTTTACCAGCAGAGCGCCGAGAAAGGGCGGGTGGCGGCCCGCATCTTTCTTGGCGAGCAGGAGGACCGGAACGTTCTCCTGCAAACTCATTTGCTGATCCGCGAAAGCTGCCCGTAACCATTCGAGAGGTTCCAGACCCATGTCCGATGTTCTCTGCTTCGGAGAAGCGCTGATTGATATGCGTGGTGAGCAGGGCGAGTGCGGTGTGCAGTATCTGCCCCAGCCCGGTGGTGCCCCTGCCAACGTGGCCGTGGGGGTGGCCCGTCTGGGCGGGCGCGCCGGTTTTGCCGGGCAGGTGGGCAACGATGTCTTTGGCCAGACTATCGCCCGTAACCTGGCTGGTTACGGGGTGGATACATCACTGCTGAGCCTGTCGGATTCGGCGCTGACTGCCCTGGCGATGGTATCGCTGGATGAGCAGGGCGAGCGCAGCTTCAGTTTCTACCGTAACGCCACCGCCGACCTGTTGTACCGGGCGGACCAGTTGCCCGGGCACGCGTTGAGCACCGCCCGGATCTTTCACCTGTGCTCCAATACCCTGACCGAAGCTGCAATTCGCGACACGTCGCGGCTCCTGGTGGCGCGGGCGCGCAAGGCCGGCTGCCTGGTCAGTTTTGACGTCAATTTCAGGCCGGGGCTCTGGCCTTCACCGGAACAGGCCCCGGAGGTGATCGGGCAACTGGCCCGGCAGGCGGATATCGTCAAGTTCAGTCGCGAGGAGCTGGGACAGCTCTACGGTGAGCGTGCCGACGCCATGGTGCGGGACCTGCAAGACCAGGGGATCCCGCTGGTGGTGATTTCGGATGGGCCGGGCACCCTGCACGCTTTCGCTGCCGAAGAGCACCTGCAGGTCGAGCCTCCGATGGTCGAGGCCATTGATACGACGGCAGCGGGGGATTCCTTTGTCGCCGGCCTGCTTTATTGCCTGTGGCGGGATCGCATTGCGGCCGCCGGCTTCCGGCAGTGGCTGATGACCGGAGGCGTGCTGGCAGAGGCCCTGGAATTTGCGTCGCTGTGTGGTGCAATTACCGCCACACGGTTCGGCGCATTCGATGCTTTGCCAGAACCAAAGGATCTGAAAGTCCTTTCTAAATGACAAAAAGGCATGAAAGCTGCCTTTTCACCCATCCATTCTTGACTATAGTTAAGTTCAGGTGCAGCTCTTTGATCCGACAGCGTGCGAGAGGCGTACCTGACCATACCAACAACAGCAAGAAAAGGGGGTGTCCATGCTCCTGCAACATGCGTTCGGTCTTTTCACGCACCCAGACGAAGAATGGGTGTCCATCCGCAAAGAACACGAGACGCCCAGACGTCTCTACGTGGCTTATGTCCTTGTCCTGGCTGCGATTGCGCCGGTCTGTGCCTATATCTCGACAGCCTATTTCGGCTGGACGGTGGGTAACGAGCGGCTGATCAAGCTGACGGAAATCAGTGCCCTGCAACTGAGTGTGCTGACCTACCTCGCGATGCTGGTGGGCGTTTTCGCCCTTGGTTACGCCATTAACTGGATGGCGAAAACCTATGGCGCCAAGGAAGAGCATGTCCCGTCCAACGGGATTGCGCTGGCGGCATACTCCTGCACGCCGTTGTTCCTGGCAGGCTTCGCCCTGCTGTATCCGGTGCCCTGGTTCAACGCGATCGTGTTCCTGATCGCTGCCTGCTATGGCGCCTGGCTCATGTACGACGGACTGCCGATCGTCATGGGCATTGAGAAGGAGCGTGCCGTGATGTACGCGGGTGCCTTGCTGACCGTGGCCCTGGTCATCCTTGTGTCCACCCGTGTCGGTTCGGTCATCCTCTGGAACTTTGGCGTCGGCCCGGTATTCGTCAGCGGGTAAACGGCGGCATTGCGCTGCCAGACAATGGAAATGTGCAACGGAAGGGAGCCAGGCAGGCTCCCTTCGAACTTTCAGGGCCCGGCACTTCAGTTCCCGTCGTCGATCCTCAGGCCTGAACTGTCTGAGCCCATCTTGCCCTGTTCCAGGCGGATGGCGACTTCCAGGTTGTGCCTCGAATCGGCGTTGGCAAAGGCCTCGTCCTTGGTGATCTGGCCCTGGTGATAGAGGTCCAGGATGGCCTGGTCGAAGGTCCGCATGCCCATCTCCCGGCTTTTTTCCATCACCTCGCCGATCCCGCCGATTTCACCCTTGTTGACCAGTTCCTTGATGTAGGGGCTGGCGAGCATGACCTCCACGGCCGGGACCCGTTTGCCATCAACACTGCGCAAGAGCCGTTGGGAAACCACCGCCCGCAGGTGCAGGCTCAGGTCCATGAACAGCTCCTTGTGGGCTTCGTCCGGGAAGAAGTTCACGATCCGCCGCAGGGTCTGGTCCACATTGCTGGCGTGCAGGGTGGAAATACACAGGTGGCCGGTCTCGGCATAGGTCAGGGCCTGCTTCATGGTTTCCCGGTCCCGGATCTCGCCAATCATGATGACGTCCGGCGCCTCCCGCATGGCCCGCTTCAGGGCATCGGAATAGGAGTGGGTATCGACGCCGACTTCCCTCTGATTGATCACGCTCATACCGTGGGTGTGGGTATATTCGATCGGGTCCTCAATGGTCAGGATGTGACCGCTGCGGTGCTGGTTCCGATAATCGATCATTGACGCCAGGGTCGTGGATTTACCGGAGCCGGTGGCACCAACCACCAGGATCAGGCCCCGGGGTTCCATGATCAGCTGCTCGAGGATTCCGGGCAGGCCGAGGGATTCGATCGATGGAATCTCGGTTTTCAGGTAGCGGATGACCATCGCCACTTCGCCCCGTTGCCAGAACACGTTCACCCGGAACCGACCGACCTGGTCCACCCCGATCGCCATGTCCAGTTCCAGATCCCGCTCGAATGCGGCCCTCTGATGGTCGTTCATCACCGAATAGGCCAGCTTTTTGACGGCGCCGGGCTGAAACGGGTTCTGGGTCAGCGGCCGGGTCTGGCCTTCGATCTTGATCATCACCGGTGTGCCGGTGGAGAAGTAGAGGTCCGATGCGCCTTTGTCGGCCATGACCTTGAGGTATGCGGGCAACTCCATAAAACTGTCTCGCTCTCCACGGTTCAAAGTACAAATACTAGTCCATATACCTCGGGCCTGCCCGGCCGGGATATCACCGGGTTCAGGCAGTGGGCAGGCCCCGGGTGATGGCCGACGGATCTCCACGACCCTCAACGGCGGCCAGTTCGGCGCTGGACAGCCATTCGCCGGGTGGCTGTTCCATGACCTGGGCGCAGGCGGCCAGCACGTGTCCCCAGGAGCACTCATTGGCAAACAGCATGCCGGCCACATTCAGGGTTCCGCCCTGGTTCAGGTAACCCAGTACCCGGGTGTGGGATAGCTCCGGGAACAGGGAGTACAGATGGCCGCGGAAGACCTCGGGGCGCATATGGGTCAGGCCGACACGACGCCTCAGACGGTGGGGGAAGAGGCGCTCACGCTCGAATTCCGAAGCACAGACGGCGGCCTCGTGAGCGTCACGGGGCTGGCGGAAACGACCGGGTTCCTGCACATAGACCAACCGGAAGGGTGTGCCGGTCTCCCGCAGGCGTTCGCAGGCCCGGATTGCCTCCGACAGCTGGTAGGCGCCGTTGGCGATCAGCAGCAAAGGCTCGCCGGCACAGGTGTCTTCATCGACGACCAGAGCCCCCTGCCGGGCCAGGGTCTCGGCCTCGCTGGCGTCAAAGACACAGGGGCGCTCCCGTTTGGGCACTACCATGCAGGTCAGGCGGCCGCGATCGGTGTAGACCGAGGGCAGGGCGGCGAGGGTGCTGTTGTAGTCCGCCGGGAAGATGACCCGGGATACGTCGTTCATCTCGCCAAGGAGGCTCTCGCAGAAAGTGGTGTCCTGGTGCGACTGCTCATTCTTGCCGTTTTCCCAGGTGTGGGAGCTGGCAATGACGGGGAAGCCGAGCCAACGGGCAGGCCGTCCCACCGCCTTCTGATGCCGGGCAAAAATGAGCTCCTGGCGGATGGCGCCCAGCATCTTGACGCAGAAAGCTTCATAGCTGGCCACCAGGTTCACACCACCCTTGTTTGCCAGACACGCCGAGATCACCGCTTCTTCGTTCAGCACGGTAATGATCTTGCCCTGGACATCCTCCTGTTCATTCTCAGGGTCATTCACCCGGTGTTTGAGCGTTTTCAGGACACCGGTCAGACGGTTGCTGGCCAGTTCATCCGGGTTGCCGACCCGGGGGCGCAGGTCGGGATTCTCGGCAACGAGGGCCTGGAAAAAGTGATCCACCGCTTTCATGGGCGAGTAAGCCGGTTCCCGGCACGCAGGCAGGTGCGGAATGACCGGATTCTCCGGATTACGGCATGCCAGGGCATGATCGCGTTCCAGGGGACGGTTCTGACGGCAATGGTCACCCAGCTGCCGGATGGCGCCCTGAAGCTCATCGGGATTGACCCAGAGCGGCGCGATGTGGCTCTGGAATAGCTCCCTGGCCCGGGTGTCGATCCGGGGATTTCCCGGCAGGGGCAGGTTGTGCGCCGCGTTGCTCCCGGCACCATAGAAGCCGTAACCCTTGACCGTTTCCGCGATGCCGTAGGGGATGCGCACTGGATAGCGCACCTCGCCCCTGACCGCTGCCTGCCCACGGTCTTTCAGTGACTCTTCCATGGAGAACAGGGCACAGACAAAGGCGGAGGGGTCTCGGCCGTCGAAGCGGAACGGGTCAAAGCCCCGATGGCACAGGTGTGCCTCGAATCGTTCGAGCCCTTCCCGGGTACCCAATTCGGTGCGCTGCTCGATGCGGCGACCGTTGGCAATCATGATCGGCAGAACCAGTCCGCAGTCTTCGTGGCGCCACCACCGGGGAATCCAGTCACTACCGCGCTGTTCCTCGGCGGCGCCGTCCGACAGGAAGGCTGCCAGGGACTCGCCCGGCAGTGGCAGGTGGGCATACTGGAGCTCCGCGAATCCCAGGTACCCGCCCTCAATGATGCCCCCGGCGGTGTGGGGATTGACGTGGCTGCCGACAGGCGCAGCCATGGACCCATCGGGCTTCTGACGATAGCTGTAAAAGTCCTCTGCCAGGCGTGACAGGCCATCGGGGCCCTGGTACCGCTCTTGCTGCTCGGGGTGGAGGTTGCCGGTCAGGACATTGATTGCATCCACTGCAGCGACACAGTGACCCTGACCCATCAGCCAGCTGCGGGTCTGGCCGGTGAGGCTGTTAAGGGCGAGGTAGGCGGCATAGGCCGGCACCATATTGAGGGCGCCGCCGGTATGGCCTTCCGGACTCGTCTTGAAGTCCTGAGCCGATAGCGGCGCGCCGGTCACGTCCACACGACGGGTATAGGTCATGTGCACGACCAGCCATAGACCGGCACTGGTCAGGCGATCCAGGGCCGCCAGTTTGCGATAGACCGCTTCCGTGTCTGGTTGCAGCCCCCGCTGTACCAGCCGCTCGGCCAGCGCCTGAACCTGGGCATGAGTGACTTCGGAATGCTGGATGACTCCATAGCCCTGTCGCCACAGATCGAATTCCGGGCGAGCATGACCGGTGGTCGGCGCCGGCTGGGATTGAATTGGCGATGGCATGGGATGCCTCCGTGACAGGGGTGATCTCTCGCTGATTGTAAGAGCTGGCAAACGGAGTACCCTTGATGCAGGTCATTCGGAACTGCATCTTGTTTCAGACCGCTGTTTTGAGGTTATCCGCCGAATCTGAGATCCTGAACCGATCATTCCTGAGGACCCGGAGGCTGCCATGACAGACGACAAACGCCGTCAACATTCCTCTCCTGTGGTCGATGGTATCGGCAAGTCCGCCAGTCGGGCCATGCTCCGGGCCGTCGGCTTTACCGATGACGATTTCCGCAAGCCGCAGGTCGGTATTGCCTCGACCTGGAGCAATCTCACGCCCTGTAACATGCACATCAACCGACTGGCCGAGGAGTCTGCTGCCGGTGCTGACGAGGCCGGCGGTAAGTCCCTGATCTTCAATACCATTACTGTGTCTGACGGTATCGCCAACGGGACCGAGGGCATGAAGTACTCCCTGGTGTCCCGGGAGGTGATTGCCGACTCCATCGAGACCACGGCCGGCTGCGAGGGCTTTGACGGCCTGGTGGCCATCGGCGGTTGTGACAAGAACATGCCGGGCTGCCTGATGGGGCTGGCGCGCCTGAACCGGCCCTCGGTGTTTGTCTATGGTGGCACCATCATGCCCGGCAAGAATCACACCGACATCATTTCCGTGTTTGAGGCAGTCGGCGCCCATGCCCGCGGTGACCTGGACCTGATCGAGGTAAAGCAGATCGAGGAAACCGCGATACCGGGTCCCGGCTCCTGCGGTGGTATGTACACCGCCAATACCATGGCCTCGGCCATCGAGGCCATGGGCATGAGTCTGCCCGGAAGTTCGGCCCAGAATGCGGTTTCGGATACCAAGGCAGAGGATTGCCGGGCCGCCGGCGCGGCCGTGCTGAACCTGCTGGAAAAGGGTATCCGACCCTCGGATATCATGACCCGCGAAGCCTTCGAGAATGCCATCACCGTGGTGATTGCCCTGGGCGGTTCCACCAATGCGGTGCTGCATCTGCTGGCCATGGCGAGCACCGTGGGCGTGGAGCTGGACCTGGAGGATTTCACGGAGATCGGCAAACGGGTGCCGGTGCTGGCGGACCTGAGGCCCAGTGGCCACTACATGATGTCCGAGCTGGTGGCCATTGGCGGTATCCAGCCGTTGATGAAGATGCTGCTGGAGCGGGGGCTGTTACACGGCGATTGCCTGACGGTGACCGGTCAGACGCTGGCGGAAAACCTGGCGGACGTGAAACCTTACCCGGAAGGTCAGGACATCATTCATGCCTTTGATGATCCCATCAAGGCGGACAGCCACCTGCGTATCCTCTACGGTAACCTGGCGCCGACCGGGGCGGTCGCCAAGATCACCGGCAAGGAGGGCACCCATTTCACCGGTCGTGCCCGGGTGTTTCATTCCGAGGAAGAGGCCCAGGCCCGGATCCTCGATGGGACCGTGGTGGCCGGTGATGTGCTGGTGATCCGTTACGAAGGGCCGAAGGGTGGACCGGGCATGCGGGAGATGCTGAGCCCCACCTCTGCCATCATGGGCAAGGGCCTTGGCAGTGATGTCGCTCTGATCACCGATGGCCGGTTTTCCGGCGGCAGCCACGGTTTCGTGGTCGGACACATCACACCGGAAGCGGCGGAGGGCGGTCCCATCGCATTGGTGGAGGACGGCGATGCGATTACCATCGATGCGGTCAGCAACCGTATCGAGCTGGATGTGACCGAAGCGGAGATGGAGCGCCGGCGCAAGGCCTGGCAGGCACCAGCACCCCGGGTGACGCGCGGCGTACTGGCCAAGTACGCCCGGACTGTAAGCTCGGCCTCCAAGGGCGCGGTCACGGATCTGCCCTAACGTCCGTTCGGGATCACCGGAGGACCCCAGTAGTAACCCTGGCCGTGGAGGCCGGGGAACTGCTGGAGCCAGATGGCAATGGTCTCGTCCTCGACACCCTCCACAACCACATCCAGATCCAGACTCTCGCCCAGCTCCAGGGCCACCCGGAGGATCCGCTGACGCTTGGGATAGTGCAGGATGTTTTTCAGGAAACTCCGGTCGATTTTCAGTTCGTCCAGCTCAAAGGTGGCCAGCGTCCCGAGCGAGGAGTGTCCGGCGCCAAAATCATCGAGAGCAATCCGAAAGCCCGTAGCACTGAGCATGCCGATGGTTTTCCGGGCAGTTTCCGGGTCACTCATCATGGCCGTTTCGGTGATCTCCAGGATGAAGTTCTCCGGTGACAGGCCATGGCGCTGGGTGATACCGGCGGCAAATCGGTGGAAGCCGGGCTGGGCCAGGTCCTTGGCAGAGATGTTGACCGACACGGAGATATGCCGGCCAAACCGGTCGCGCAGGGCGGCAAAGTCCCGACAGGCGCGGTCCAGCACCCAGAGCGTGACCGTGTGGATCATGCCTACCTTCTCCGCCAGGGGAATCCACTGATCCGGCGCCACCCTGCCGAACTCGCCGTGATGCCAGCGGATCAGTCCTTCCAGGGAGTCGATCCGGCCATCCCGGATACTTACCTTGGGTTGGTACTCGAGCCACATTTCACCGGCGCTCAGCGCCTCCTCAACATCCAGGATCAGCATTTGCTGGCGGTAAAGGCGCCGGGCGACCGAGGGGTCGTACACCGATAGCGGTCGGGTATCATCAAGCGAGGCGAAGCCGGCGGATGACAGAATGGTGGTCGCATCCTTTCCATGCTCCGGCGCGTGCGCCAGGCCAAGGGCGGGGGCCCAGGAAAAGGAAAACCGGCCTTCCCGGAAGTTCCTGCCCAGCCAGTCGGTGATGGCGTCCAGTGCCGGATCGCCCGGCCCGGCGTTCGGATCACGGTAAAAGGCAAAGGCGTGGTTGCTGGTGTCGAGCGTGGCCAGGGCCTGGCCGTTAATGGCAATCAGCCGGTCACCCAGACAGCGTTTGAGGACACTGTTCAGTTGCCTGAGATATTGCTTCAGCAGATCTTCGGCAGTGTGGTAGCCCAGCGCCTGCTCAAGTTCGTTGAACCGGGCCAGTCGGATGAGGCACAGGGTATAGGGCGACAGGTTGCTGTTGATGGCTTCCAGCGCCTCTTCCAGGACTGGCCGGTTGGGTTTGCCGGTTACCCGGTGGGTTTTCATCAGATGGTCGTATTCCTGTTCGATCCGGGCTCTCAGCTGCCGTTCCTGACGCACACGGTTATCGGATCCCGCGCGTCGCCTGCGTTCCTGCACCAGTAATCGGTCCACGCCGCTGGTCAGTATCAGGGCGCCGAGGGCCGCGCCGAGGGAGAAAGCGGAGTCGGTCAGGGTGTTGGCCGGCAGCCAGCCGATCAGGCGAAGGGACGTTGTTGTCGCGCCCAGGGCAATGACCAGGATGGACGGGGCAAAGTAGCGGCCGTGGTTGTGATGTCGGTGCCAGAACGTCAGTACGCAGATAAAGGCGCCGCCCAGAACACCGGTCACCACCAGGGTATCCTGACCAATCAGTTCGATGGCAAAGGGGGCTGCCAGGAGATGCAGTCCGCCCAGCAGACTGAATGCGCGCAGGAGCCTGATCGAGGGCTTGCCCAGGGGCAGGAAGTGGGGCGTGAATTCACACAGGGCAATCAGACACAGGGGCAGGGAGATTCCCAGAAGGGCGTTCAGTTCAGGGTGACGGGGCCAGAGCAGCCAGGACCCCAGCCCATCCATGACCAGCTGACTATGAATGACAGCCACCATGAGCACGCTGAGCCAGGCGAGGCCGGGACGTCGCAGCCGGAACACAATGCGGAGATTCAGCAGCAGCGCGAACACCAGAAGGCCGGTGATGAAGGCCTTCCATGCCAGGTCGGCAGCACCCCGGGTGACCACCTCGTCGGCGGTATTGACGGGCGCGAGCCAGAGGCTGACCGCCAGCCCGTAGGCGATGCTGGCGGCCAGCACGATCAGGGGCCGCCACTGTTTCAGCCAGGTCGCCGGATCTCGCAGAACAAGGCCAGGGGCTCGTGGGTTGGCATGACTTTGGGCTTGCGAATCCATTCGGGACTTCCTGGTTGCCGAAAAGACGGGGTTACAGCTCGGCTACATTCTTGAACATTATGTAACATTATGAATTATCTGAAATTTTACAGATTTTTAAGTTGTTTTGCATTTTCCGGTCAGTACGCCTCGGCGAAAATGTGACATGTCAGGCATTCGCCCACACTGGTATAGTGGGGCGCTATCACCGGAGTTCGGTACAGGGGGCGCGGAGACACGCATGATCGAGAAAATGACAACCGGGGCGCTGGCGCTCCTGATGATGGTTTTTGCAGCCACCGCACTGGCCGGCGAGGGGCCGAATCTGGCCTCGGTAAATGCCGCGGTGGCCTATACTGGTGACGAGACCCTGGTCTATGGCAAGAATGCGGACCGGCAGGTGCCCATCGCTTCGCTGACCAAGTTGATGACGGCCCTGGTTGTCCTGGAATCCGGTGAGCCCCTGGATGAACCGCTGACCTTCCATGAGCGTCACACTCCGGCGGCCAATAATGCCTACACGCGGATCCGTGTGGATTCGACCCTGCCCCGTTCGGAGGTGATCCGGATCGCGCTTATGTCGTCCGAGAACTTCGCCGCCTACACCCTGGCCCGCCATCATCCCGGCGGATACGACGCATTTGTCGAGGACATGAACAAGAAGGCCAGGGCCCTGGGTATGTCCGGAACCCGTTTCGTGGATCCGACCGGATTGTCGGCACTCAATGTCTCCACGGCCTCGGACCTGGTTCGCCTGGTCAACGCCACTCTCGAGTATCCCGAGATCCGCGAGTATTCCACCACCGGCTATTACCGTGCCCACTTCCGCAACCCCAGGTACAGCCTGTCCTTCGGTAACACCAATCCCTTGGTGCACCGGGACAGCTGGGGCGTCCAATTGAGCAAGACCGGCTACCTGTCCGAGGCAGGGCGTTGCCTGGTGATGGTTTCCAACATGAATGGCAGGCAGGTCGTGACCGTCCTGTTGGATTCTCTGGGGACCCGCTCGCCACTGGGGGATTCCGGCCGCATCAAACGCTGGCTGGATACCGGGGAGCCCGGCAGCGTAGCAAAGGCAGCCCGACGTTATGAGCGGGAGAAGAATGCCGCTTACGCGGTTGCGGACAATGGCACCCCTGCGGTGAACTGACTGGGACAGGCCTGACACATGATCGAAATCTTCACCACCGGCGGCACCATCGACAAGGTGTACTTTGACGCCAGCAGCCAGTTCGAGATCGGCGACTCCCTGTTGCCTGAGTTGTTGCCGGAGTCCAACATCCACGACGGCTACCGTGTCCATGAGGTGTTGAGGAAAGACAGCCTGGACATGACCGATAACGACCGTGACAGCATTTTCGAAGCAGTGGCCGGTTGTGAGGCCCGGCGGATCCTGATTACCCATGGCACCGACACCATGGCCGAGACGGCGGAACGGCTGTCATCCCTGACCGACCGGACCATCGTACTGTTCGGGGCCATGCAGCCGGCACGGATGCGTCGCACCGACGCGCTGTTCAATCTGGGCTTTGCCTGGTCCGCGGTGCAGCTGCTGCCACCGGGCGTCTATATCGCGATGAATGGTGAGGTGTTCGAGGCCGGTGCGGTTCGCAAGAACCGGGAGGCAAAACGGTTTGAGCGGATCTGATCAGCCGGAGTTGACGCTCGCGATCTCCTGGCCGGTCAGAGCGCGATACTCGCCGGGCGCCAGCTTCGGGTCGAGGGTGATGTCTCCCACCTGTACCCGGTGCAGCGCCACCACGTGATTCCCGACTGCGGCCAGCATGCGCTTGACCTGATGGTAGCGCCCCTCTGAAATGGTCAGTTCAATCACCCTGTCATCCATCCGCCTGACCACAGCCGGTCGGGTCCGGGTGTCCTCATTGCGCAGCAATACCCCGGCCTTCAGTGCCTGCTCCGCAGCGTCGGTCAGCCCTTCGCCGAGATTGACCCGGTAGGTCTTCGGACAATCGGTCCTGGGTGAGGTGATGCGATGGGACCACTGACCGTCGGTGGTCAGGAGCAACAGGCCGGTGGTGTCCAGATCCAGTCTTCCGGCGATGTGAAGGTCCCGGGCAAGCTCCGCCGGCAACAGGTCCAGGGCCGTCGGATGGTCGCTGTCCCGGGTGGCGCTGACCACACCCCGGGGCTTGTTCATCATCAGGTAGCGTTCGCCGGGAAGCGTCAGGGGCGTGCCATTCAGTGCGACCCGCGCATCGTCGGAGATCCTCCTGTTGGCGGTTTTGCAGGCGGTGCCCTCGACGGTAACTGCGCCGCCGCCGATCGCTCGCTTGGCCTCCTTGCGGGACAGCCCTGTGCAATTGGCGACGAACTGGTCCAGACGCAGATTCATCAGCAGCTTTGTCCCGGTCCCGGTGTGCTCAGGGTTGCCAGACACAGGACTGAAGTCTGTCCCGTCACCCGGGCCCAGAGTTGCGCCACTGCCCGGTCATTGACGGTGGGCCTGGGCAGACGCCGGCTGGTGACCGGCACAAGGTGGCCGCCGTCATTACGGGCGACCACGAAGGTGAAGGGGTGCGCACCTGGCAGGCCAAGGCGGATATCGGTGGCGGTCACCCGGTCACCGTCGGTGGCGTAGTCCAGGAAGCCGCCGGTGAACCATTCCAGGCGGCGTACTTCGGGCAGATCCGCGACTGCCTGTGCCAGCTTCGGATCGCGGGGGAAGGTCTCCAGCGTCAGTGGCTGATCACCGTCCAGGAAGCCGGTGACGATCTCCACCCGCCGCTCGTCATTGACGGCGGTGGCCCGCCAAAGCACCGTTGTGAACGGCATCGGCTGAACCATCAGCCTGGCGTTCTCCATGCCAGCCTGAGTCAGGGCAGGCGTGACCCGGTCGGTAATGATCTGTTGCGCTGCCAATGTCCAGCCCAGGTAGAGAGTGGAGAGTGTCAGACCCGCAGCGATGGCTTTGGGAGCCGGCGGCCGCACCAGAAACAACAGGCAGCCGGCCAGCAGTGGCAAGGTGTAGGCCGGGTCTATGATGAAAATGCTGTTGATGGCCACGGGGCCGCCGAATGGCCAGAAAAGCTGGGTGCCATAGGTGGTAAAGGCATCCAGTATCGGGTGGGTCAGGAGAATAAGGCCGGTCAGCAGTAACCAGCGCCGGAAACCCAGACGGGGTTGCCACCGCCAAAGCAGCCAGGCAAGCAGCAGTGCCACGGGGGCCAGGACAAAGAGCGAGTGACTGAAACCCCGGTGCTGGGTGAAGTTGGCCACCGCGGAACCATAGTCAATGACCACGTCCAGATCCGGCAGCGTGCCCAGCGCACCGCCGATCAGCAGAGCCGAGCGGCCGAGGGTCTTACCGGCTACCGCCCCGGCCAGGGAAGCGCCGAGAGCGACCTGGGTGATGGAATCCATGGTGTACCTGCGACCTCCGGCTTACGAATCGAATCAGTTACCGGTAGATACGTTCAGTCTGGCCAGAACGGCTTGTCCCGGATAGCCGTCGGCGACCATGCCCGAGGCGGCCTGGAACTTGCGAATGGCCGATCGGGTGGCTGGCCCCAGGATGCCGTCCGGATTGCCGGTGTCGTATCCGCGGTCACTCAGGGCCTGCTGCAGCTCCATGATATTGCTGCGGGACAGGGCTGGAGCATCCTCTGGCGGCGGGTTTTGCAGCTTGCCGGCACCGGCTACCCGGTCGGCCAGGTGACCGACGGCAATGGCATAGAATTCGGAACGGTTCCAGCCCATGATCACCCGGAAATTGTCATAGACCAGAAAGGCCGGCCCCCGATGGCCTGCAGGCACCACGAGTTTTGCCTTGATGTCTGCGCGGGCAAGGGCCTTGCCAAAGGCATCAGTGATCCCCAGTTTCCGCCATTGGTCCAGAGGCAGGCGCCGGCCATCGGCGAGGCTGTAGTCGAAGCCATCGGGCAGCAGCACCTCACGCCCCCAGCGGTAATCCCCATCCCAACCCATGGACTGCAGGAACTTGCCGGCTGACATCATGGCATCGGGCAGGCTGTTCCAGAGATCGCGCCGGCCGTCGCCATCGGCATCCACCGCGTGCTGCAAAAACACCGTGGGCATGAACTGAACGTGTCCCATGGCGCCGGCCCAGGAACCCTCCATCTGATCAGCGGGAATGGCGCCTTCGTCGATGATGCGCAGGGCTGCGATCAGCTGTTGGGTAAAAAAGTTGCTGCGGCGGGGATCGCAGGCCAGTGTGGTCAGTGCGCTGGGCACGGACATTTTGCCGAAGTAACTGCCGAAGTTGGTTTCAAGGCCCCAGAACGCCACCAGGTAGGGCGCAGGGACGCCGGTTTCCTCGGTCACCCGTTCCAGTAATTCCCGATGCTCGGCGAGCATCTCACGCCCTTTGCTGACCCGTGCCTCGTTTACCCGTCGGTTCAGGTAGTCGGCGAAGGTGGTGGTGAATTCCGGCTGCCGGCGGTCCAGTTCGATCACCCGGTCCAGAAGCTCGGCCTGTGCCATCACTTCGCTGGCGGTGCCCGGGCTGACGCCGGCCTCAACGGCCCGTTGCTCGAGTCGCACCTTGCACTCGACAAACTCCTGTTGATTGATGGGCTCAGCGGGCCCCTCGGTCTGGGCATGCACGGTGCCGCCAAATGAGCCCAGGATGCTGGTAATCATCAGGGCCAGTGGCCCACGGGATGTCGTTGAGAGAGTGAAGCGCACTCGATACCTCGAACCGGATAGTCTTGGATGGACGTTATGATGATCATGGTAGCGTGTTTTCAGGGTGTGAAAACACCGCAATGCCCAAGAGGGGATGACAATTGTTTAAGCTTCCGGTTCCACCGGGGGCGGTTATTCCTCTCCGGCGGGTTCCGGTGCCCGTTCAACCAGTCTTTCCCGGGGGAAGTGGCAAATGAATTCGCTGCCTTCGCCAATACGGCTGCGGATTTCCAGGTTGCCGTCATGGTTCAGCAGGACGTGCTTGACGATCGCAAGGCCGAGGCCGGTTCCTCCGGTATCCTTGTGGCGGCTGGGGTCAGCACGGTAGAAGCGTTCGGTCAGCCGGGGGATATGTACCGGGTCGATCCCGATGCCCGTGTCCCTGACCGAGAGGTGGGCACCGTCGCGATCGGTGCTCCAGGAAACGATGATGTGACCCCGGGCCGGCGTATATTTGACGGCATTGAAGACCAGGTTCGAGAAGGCGCTGCGCAGCTGGCCCTCATCACCGCGCAACAGGCGGTGGTCGGTGATGTTTACGGTGAACTCATGCTGCTTGTCGCCACTGAGCGCCCTGGCGTCATGGCAGATCTGTTCGATCAGGGCATCGACGTCGGTCAGTGAATCGTCCACCGTCTGCTCGCCCGTTTCGATTCGCGACAGGAGGATCAGGTCGGTGATCAGGGCTTCCATCCGGGAGGATTGTACAGCCATGGTGTTGACGGCGCGCCGCCACTTGGGGGGGAGTTCGTCGGCGTGGTCCACCAGGGTTTCCAGGTACCCGCTGATCACCGTCAGCGGAGTGCGCATCTCGTGGGACACGTTGCCGACGAAGTCCCGTCGCATCTGCTCCAGTTGGTACAGGCGGGTGACGTCCTTGGCGACAATCAGGCGGTCGTCATCACCGAACAGACTGATCTGGATCTGCAGATGGATGTGGGGCTTGGCGGGAGAATTGATTTCCAGTGGTTCCCGGTAGTCCCGTGAATCGAAGTAGTTCTTGAACGCGGGGGTACGGATCAGGTTATGGATGTATTGCCCCTGGTCGGTATTGCGGCGAAAGCCCAGCAGGTGTTCGGCAGATCCATTCCACCATTCCATGGCCCCGCGGGAGTCGGTCATGATGACCCCGTCCCGCATGGCGTTGGTGGATTCCTGAACCCGGTTTATCTGTGCCCGGAGTCGATCCTGCGTGCGCAGATGGTTCTGGTGGAGCTTGTTCAGGCCATCGAATATATCGCCCCACATGCCGATGCTCTGGGGCGCTTCATCGGTGCCGCTGGGACTGGCCAACCAATGATAGAGGCGGCGTGCCTGCACCAGGGTCCACCAGAGATAGACTACCAGGCCAAAGGTCAGGCCCCACAGCGGCCTGTCGAAAATGAAGCCAACCAGGGTCGTCATGGCGAGCCCGGCAATGATTATCCGCAGGTAGCGTGACCAGTTGTGATGCATCGAAAGCTGCCTTGTCTCAGTTCCGGCCTGATGCAGGGTGGGTGGCCGGCAGTGCTTATGCGGCTCTGGTGGAGAAACGGTATCCGGTTCCCCGCACGGTCTGGATCAGGTGGTCGTATTTTTCCCCGAGGGCTTTGCGCAACCGCCGGATGTGCACATCCACCGTCCGTTCCTCCACGTAGACGTTGCCGCCCCAGACCTGGTCCAGAAGCTGGGAGCGAGTATAGACCCTTTCCTGGTGCGTCATGAAGAACTGAAGCAGGCGGTATTCTGTCGGGCCCATGGTCAGGGCGCCCTCCTCGGTAGTTACCCGGTGGCCGACCGGGTCGAGGGTGAGACCTTCCACCTCGATCGGGCTGTCGACGCCCGGTGGGGTGGCCCGGCGCAGCACCGCCTTGAGACGGGCAACCAGCTCTCGGGGGCTGAACGGCTTGGTGATGTAGTCATCCGCCCCCACTTCCAGGCCCTGTATCTTGTTGTCTTCCTCGACCTTGGCCGTGAGCATGATGATCGGGATGTCGGCGGTGGCCTCGTCTTTCTTCAGTCGTCGGGCCAGCTCGACGCCGCTGGTTCCGGGCAGCATCCAGTCCAGCAGGACCAGATCCGGTTGTTTGTCGACAATCAGGGCATGGGCTTCCCGGGCATCCGCTGCCTCAATGTGGTCGTAATCTGCCATTTCGAGGGCCACCGCAATCATTTCCCGGATGGGGGCCTCGTCATCGACGATCAGGACAGTTTTTCCGTTCATGGTTTGTAACCTGTGTCAGACCTTGATTTGTTGCTGCCTCATTACAACGTCGAAGTATGACAAGTATATGACAGGCTCAGCTGAACAGCAGGTCGATCACCAGCCCCGTGAAAACCGCAAAGCCGGCCCAGTTGTTGTTCAGGAAGGCCTTGAAACAGCCTTCCCGTGCGCGGTCTTTTGCCAGGTATTGGTGGTACACGAACAGGCCGGCCATGACGGCAACCCCAAGGTAGTAGAAAGCCCCAAGCCCGGCCCGATGGCCGACCATCACCAGGATCAGGACGACCAGCGCCTGAAGCATGCCGATGATGGCCTTGTCGGCGTCCCCGAACAGGATCGCGGTGGACTTGATGCCGACCTTCAGGTCGTCATCCCGGTCGACCATGGCGTAGAGGGTGTCGTAGGCCACCGTCCACAGTACGTTGGCGGTGAACAGCAGCCAGGTCAGCTGGCTCAGTTCGTTGGCTTGCGCCGCCCAGGCCATGGGAATGGCCCATGAGAAGGCCGTGCCGAGGAAGAGCTGAGGCAGGTGGGTGAAGCGTTTCATGAACGGATAGATGAACGCCAGGATGACGCCGCCAAAGGACAGGTACAGTGTCAGGGTGTTGGTGAACAGAACCACCATCAGGAACGAAATCAGGCACAGACCGGCAAACAGCGCAACGGCCTCCCAGGCGTGGATGCGTCCGGCCGTCAGCGGCCGGTCCCTGGTCCGCTTGACGTGTTTGTCCCAGTCCCGGTCGGCAAAATCATTGATGGCACAGCCGGCGGCGCGCATGAAAAAGACACCGAGGGTGAACACAATGACGTTGCCAAGGCCGGGACTGCCGTCACCGGCGAGCCAGAGCGCCCAATAGGTGGGCCAGAGCAGGAGCAATGAACCGATGGGGCGATCGATTCGCAGCAGTCGGGCGTAATCAGTCAGGCGGCTCTGGACGTGTTCGGGCATGGCGTTCAGGATCATGGTGCTTGTCCGGTTGCGGCGAATGGGAGAACCAAGGGATGTGCGGATTATAGCCAGCCTGTTCGGGCCGGTTAAAGGCCGGGCTCAGGAATAGAGGACAGGAAGCAGGTACTCGCCGACCAGCAGGGCATGATGACCGTCATGGAAAATCGAACGCCGGGCCAGCCGTGGCTGACCGTGGCCGTGTGGCACGCACAAGCCGGTTTCCAGGGGGCCGCGTTGCCAGCGTGGACTGCTGAACAGGTAGGCGCCAAGCGGCTTGTTGCCGAGGTTGCGCAGGATCCGGTTGCGCCCTGCCAGGCAGGGCAGCGGGATGACGGTACGGGCCAGGACCCAGGGGTGGCCGTCTCCGCACAGCCGCACCTCGCGGATCCACGCCTGTTCGCGCTGGGGAATGGCGAGCCGCTGCGCCTCTTCCGGTGTCGGACGGCCGAAGCCTTCCTGCCGGATCTCAACGTGGAAGGACCGCCGGCATTCCTGCTGGAGGGCGCGGGTAAAGGAGCCTTCCAGTTGGAGCCAGTAGCGGGCCGGGCCGTGGACATCGGGGTTACGAAGGCCTGCCGCAGCGAGGGAGCGATACCAGCGGGTCAGAGGGATTCCCGGTTGGTGCTCAGAGTCCCTTGACGGCATAGATTCCGGGGGCGTTACGCCAGTAGCCTTTGTAGTCCATGCCGTAGCCGAACAGGAAGCGGTCCTCGACTTCGAGTCCGGTGAAGTCAGCCTTGAGGCCCGAGCGGGCTTTGCGGTCATGCTGCTTGTCCACCAGCACAGCGGTCAGGACCTCGGCCGCACCATGGGCCAGACAGTAGTCCGCGATCGCACACAGGGTGGTGCCTTCATCGAGGATGTCGTCGACGATCAGCACGGTACGACCGTTCATGTCGGCTTCGGGCTGGAGTTTCCACTCCAGAATGCCGCCGGTGGTTTCCTGGCGGTAGCGGGTGGCGTGCAGATACTCCGCCTGCACCGGGAAGGTCAGCCGGGTCAGCAGTTGGCCGGTGAGGATCAGGCCCCCATTCATAACACAGAACACCAGGGGGTTGCTGTCCTTGAGCCGGGCAGTGATGTCGTCGGCCAGGTTGCGGATGGCAGCCTGTACCTGCTGTTCATCAACCAGGCAATCGGCCTCGGCCATGACCTGGTTCATTTCGGCGACGGTATCGGTCATAACGGTCGGATCCTGTCTAAAACGGGCGATTATACCGAAGTGGATGGCCAGAAGGGAGGGCCCGTTTGAGAGGGAATATCTGTATTTGTGGCTATTGGCAGAAAACTCTGCCGGGGACCGTCCGTAATGGCATTGGTGTCGGGGAAGGCGGCCGGTATGATGATCCCTGAAGCCATGGTGGCCCGCAATGACTGGTGGCGACGGCCGCGGAGCAGGCAAAAAGCTTGCGTGTATGATTGTTTGACAATTAATATGCGCCCAGCGATTCATCCACAAGTAAATCTTCGGGAGAGTTTTGATGAAAAAGTGGCAGTGCGTGGTCTGTGGACTGATCTATGACGAGGCCGAGGGCTGGCCGGAGGACGGTATCGAACCAGGCACCAAGTGGGAAGACGTCCCCGAGGACTGGGTGTGCCCCGATTGCGGCGTGGGCAAGGAAGACTTCGAGATGATCGAGATCGGATAACCGACGGGAGTACAGCTATGTCCGAACAGGCCCCCATCGTGATTGTCGGGACCGGTTTGTCCGGTTACTCCCTGGCTCGGGAGTTCCGGAAACAGGATAAGGACACCCCGGTGATCATGGTCACTGCCGACGACGGTGTCAGCTATTCCAAGCCCATGTTGTCCACCGGATTCACCAAGGGCAAAGATGCCGATGGTCTGGCCCAGGCCTCCACTGAAGCCATGGCGGAACAGTTGGATGTGCAGCTCCGGCCCTTCACGACGGTGACCGGCATCGATCCCGAGGCCCACGAACTGATTCTCGGCGACGACAGGTTGAAGTACAGCAAGCTGGTGCTGGCGTGGGGCGCGGATGTGATCCGTTTGTCCATTGCCGGTGATGGCCAGGAGCATGTGTTCTCCATCAACGATCTGATGGATTATCGGTCGTTCCGCAAGGCGCTGCACGGAGGCCGGCGGGTTGCGATCATGGGCGCCGGACTGATCGGCTGCGAATTTGCCAACGATCTGCGCAACGGTGATTACGAGGTTGACGTCATTGCGCCTTCGGAGGTGGTGATGCCCGGCCTGCTGCCCGAACCGGCTGCCAACGCCGTACAGCAGGAACTCGAGAACCTGGGCGTCCGGTTTCACCTCGGGACCGTAGTCGAGCGGATTGATCGTCACAATGACGGGGTCAGGCTGACACTGGCCAACGGCGACAGTCTCGAGGCGGATATTGTCATCTCCGCAGTCGGCCTGCGCCCCCGTACGGGGCTGGCCGGGGAGGCCGGTCTTGAGGTCGGCAAGGGCATCAGGGTGAACCGCGCACTGGAAACGTCCGCGCCGGATATCTATGCCCTGGGTGATTGTGCCGAGGTGGATGGCCATGTGCTGTTGTACGTGCTGCCGCTGATGGCTTGTGCCCGGGCACTGGCGAAAACCCTCACCGGCGAACGCACAGAGGTAAGCTATGGCACGATGCCGGTGATGATCAAGACGCCGTGCTGTCCGACTGCCGTGTGTCCGCCTCCGTCCGGGGTCGACGGCCAGTGGGATGTCGAAACCGAGGGGACCAGCGTACGCGCGCTGTTCCGGAGTGATGCGGGTGAAGTGTTGGGATTTGCGGTCACAGGTCGCTTCGCCATGGAGAAGCAAGCGCTGGCGAAGGAAGTGCCTCCTATCCATAGCTGATCGTTCCGGGGTCTGTGGCGTCGCTGCCGTCGCGGACCGTGCCTGCTTGTCATTGCGAAAAAAGTGCACTTGGGGTAGAAAACCTCTTCGTGAGCTAATTAATTGACAGGAGCAGGCATGCTAGAAGTCACAAAGAAGCTGGTTGAGCTGCTGGACCTTTCGCCCATCGGCGACGATCACTTCCAGGGCGATAGCGAAGACCTGGGTTTTCCCAACGTGTTTGGCGGCCAGGTGCTTGGCCAGGCGTTGATGGCGGCCAGTCGTACCGTTGAGAATCGTCTGTGCCATTCCCTTCATGCCTATTTCCTGCGGCCGGGCAACCACAGCATGCCGATCGACTATGAGGTCCAGCGGGTGCGGGACGGCGGCAGTTTTTCCGTGCGCCGGGTGATTGCGCGCCAGGGTGGTAAAGAAATCCTGACCGGCTCCATGTCTTTCCAGGGTGACGAGCCAGGTTTCGAGCACCAGTTCGATATGCCCGGTGCGCCCGAACCGGATACCCTGAAGTCCGAGCAGGAGTTGGGGCGAATCCTGGCGCCCCAGGTTCCGGAGCGGTTCCGTGAGACCCTGACCCGGGATCGGCCGATCGAGATTCGTCCCGTGAACCCGGTCAATCCGTTGCAACCGGAGAAGCGTCCGCCATACAGACAGAGCTGGCTGCGCGCACAGGGGCCGTTGCCCGATGATCCGGTTTTGCACCGGTGCCTGTTGACCTATGCCTCCGACTTCCACTTCCTGGCCACGTCCATGCAGCCCCACGGCTTGACCTTCACCAGCAAGAACATGCAGGTGGCGAGTCTGGACCATGCCATCTGGTTCCACCGGGATTTCCGGATGGACGAGTGGCTGCTCTATGACAAGGACAGTCCAAGCGCCTCTGGAGGGCGGGGCTTCAACCGGGGCAACTTCTTCAACCGGGAGGGTGTGCTGGTCGCATCCACTACCCAGGAAGCCCTGATCCGCAGGCGCTCCTAACCCAGTTTCCTGGCTGGCTGGTGACCGTTGGTGTTGAGCCAGTCCAGGAACTCGTCCACGGGCAGCGGCGGCGTGACCAGGTATCCTTGGATCATGTCGCAACCCATCTCCCGCAGGAGATCCTCGGTCGCCCGATCTTCCACCCCCTCTGCCACGACCTGATAGCCCAGGTTATGGCACATATCGATGGTGGTCTGGACAATGACCCGGTCCTCCGCCTGGGTCGGCAGTTCCGTGACCAGTGACCGGTCGATCTTGATCTCGCTGGCGGGCAACTGCTTGATGTAGGAGAGTGAGGAGTAGCCGGAGCCGAAGTCATCGATGGAGACCCGTATGCCGGCTGAATTCAGGGCGTTGAGTGCCTGCAACGAGTTGGTCGGGTCCAGCATCATCGAGGTCTCGGTGACCTCGAAGGTGACCGCGCCCCGGTGGCCATCGTACTGGGTCATCAACCGCTGCACGTAGAGGGAAAAGTCGGCCTCCCGCAGATTGTTGGGGGAGATGTTGGCCGAGAGTTCCAGATCCCAGCCCTGCTCCAGCAGTCGCGTGCGCAGGCGCAGCGATTCCTCCAGCACCCAGCGGGTCAGAGGCTTGATCAGCCCGGTCTGCTCGGCCAGCAGGACGATCTCGTCCGGGCTTACCGTGTTCTGGCGCTCCGGCCACCGGATCAGGGCCTCCATGCCCACCACCCGGCCTGTGATCAGGGATTGCTTGGGTTGCAGGTAAAGGGCCAGCCGGTTGTCGTCCAGGGCTTTTCGCAACTCCGAAACCATGGTCAGCCGGTCGGCGCTGTAAGCGTCCCTCGAAGGCTTGTAATAAGCCATGCCGCGATCCCGGGCTCGATCCGAGCCTTCGGCGATGATGGCCCGCCGGATCAGGGTGTTGGCGTCCGCGCCATGGTCGGGGAACACGGCCACGCCCATGCGCGGATCCAGTGGCACCTGCATCCCCAGGTAATCAATTGACTGGCGCAGGCTGTCCAGACCGAGCACCACGGATTTGGGTGCCGATTCCGCCAGTGTCGCATCCACGATAAATCCGAAGGACTGCTGATCCAGAGAAGCCAGGAAGTAATTGCGTTCATCGGTCTGCTCGACAGGCAGGGCACCCGGTACGGCCTGGACCACGGAGTTGTAGTGCCGGGCGGTCAGTTCCAGGATCCGGTCGGTGTTACGGTGGCCGAGCGTTTTGGTCACTGAGGGCAGGTTATTCAGGTGAACCACGGCGACCCCGTAGCGCTTTTCAGGGTGTCGCATGATCAGGTCATTGAGCATCATCTCGAAGCTGCTGCGGTTCGGAAGGCCGGTCAGGGGATGGTGCAGGGCCTGGTCCATCAGTCTCAGTTCCACGGTACGGCGCGCTTCAAGGGCCCGGAGTTCCGCCTCCCGGGCCAGCACCTTGTCCTGCCGTTCCTGGTAGATCCGGATGGCCATGGCCAGGGCGAGCAGGACCGCCTGCAGCGCCGAACCGATCTGCATGGCATAGACGCTCAGGAAACTGTTGGGCAACAGGCCGTATTTGTTGGCCGCGGTCACGGCGCTGCCCAGCGTGAGCGCGCCCCAGGCCAGGGTGTAATAGATTGCCTGCCGGTTACCCCGGAGCCACTGCTGCGGCCCGAGCAGTGTCAGTAACAGACAGCTGGGGATCGTCAGTGCAACCACCAGCCGGATAGCGGTGTTGTAATCGGTCAGGAAGGTCGCTGCCGCCGCCATAATATTCAGCGCGATCGCGAAACTCACGACTTGTGCGGTCAGCGGGCTCTGGTTGCGAAGCCTCAGAAAGGCATGGGCGAACCAGAGTGTGAAGATCATGGCAAAGGGGATTCCCAGCACCATCGACCGGTTCTGTATCTCGGGATTGGCCGGCCAGAGCAGCTGGTAGGCAATGCCATTCAGGCTGCCGATGATGACCAGGTAGCCCAGGGTCGAGAGCACATACAGGAGGTAGATCTTTTCGCGCAGCGCGGCAAAGATAAACAGGTTGAAGAAGATGACGGTAATCAGTATGCCGTAATAGACGGCATGGACCAGATCCTCGAAGAACGCGCTTTCAAAAAAGTCCTTGTCGTGCCAGAGGTATACCGGAACCTGTACGGCACCGCTGGTGCTGATTTCAAGCAGGATCTGCTGGTTTGATTCCGGCGCAGGGTCAAAACGGAACAGGAAGTTGCGGTAGAGTACCGGGCGCTCAACGAAGGGCAGTTGGTCGCCGGCCGTGGCCCGACTCACCACCTTGCCGTTTTCCAGCAGGAAGAAGCGGATATGGTCCAGATGGGCATAGCCGATTTCCAGCAGGTTGATGTCCCCGCGGTCGGGAACCGTAAATCGCAGCCAGACGGATTTCCGGATATAACCGAAGTTCGGACTCGGGTCCTCCAGTGACTGCCAGCCATCCATTGCCAGGACCTGTTCCGGAGTCACAGAGGCATCCGGGCTTAACAGCAGGAAGTCCATGGCCGGACGCACACTGTTGCCGGCGGCATGGGAGGGCAACGCCAGTGCCGACAGGACCATCAGGGTGAACAGAAGTTGGAGCGGGCGGGTCAAGGTCACAGGTTGTCGCATTTCTTATCGTTGTCCCCCGAGTATGCCCCCTCGTTACCGGCGGCTCAAGCGCCGGATCCAGCTTCAGGGTGTGTGCCGGTTCCGCTCAGAGTTGCGCGATCCAGTCCCTGACCCAGGGCAGCGCCTCATTCTCCGGTTCCGTGGTCTCCATGGCATCGATGCGCAGGGTGTCCCCGACTTTCCGGGCGGCGGTCTCATACAGGGCTTCCTCCATCAGTTCGCCAGCACCGCAAAAGGTGTCGCCGTAGGAGCTGTCTCCCAGCACGATGATGCCGAAGGGGCGTCCGGGTTGCTGCGGCAGTTGTTCTTTCAGCTCAACATAGCAGTGCAGCAGGTTCTCCGGGATCTCACCCTGACCCGTGGTGGAGGTGCAGACCAGCAAGGGCTCCTCGTTGGACGTGATGTCCGCAAGCCTGGGGTTCTCCAGCACGGTAACCTGATGCCCGTCGGTTTCGAGCGCCTTGCTGATCTCCCTTGCGGTCATCAGGGCACCGCCATAAACGCTCCCGACCAGAATACGGATTGCTGTCATCATGAGTCCTGTGAAAGTTGGCGTATTGGGGCATGTGCCCGCGTCGCGCCTGATCATAGCGATCGATCTGACCGGCCTCAAGATGGTGAACCCACTGGCCGGTCTTCCTCCCGGCTGCGAACCCGTGGTGCGATCTGGTTGCGCCCGGAGTCCTTGGCGTTATAGAGGTTCAGATCGGCCTGTTTCAACAGGTCATCGATGGAGGCGGCCTTGGCAATGGAACAGACGCCGGCACTGATCGTCACCGGCAGGCGCTGGTTCCTGAAGCTGAATCGGGCCTCGGCAACCTTTGCCCGCAGCCGTTCTGCAAGGGTGAGGGCCTGGAGCAGGGACGTGTCCGGGAGGAGCAGCAGGAACTCCTCACCCCCCCATCGGGCCGCCACGTCGGTCAGGCGGATGACGTCGCGTACGAGGGCTGAAAATTGGCGCAGAACGGCGTCGCCGGCGTCGTGGCCGTAGTCGTCATTGATGGTCTTGAACAGGTCGAGATCGATAAGCACGATGGAGAAATGATGACCGGAACGCTGGTACCGGGAAAATTCGCTCGCCAGCCGGTGCTGGATGTCCCTGCGGTTTGACAGCCCGGTCAGTTCGTCGGTCCGGGCCGCATGCTCGTGGGTAACCACCAGTTCCAGCAGTTCATTGCGTGCTTTCAGCCGGCCAGCCTCGAGGACGAAGCAGAAAATGGATTCGAAGGTGAGGGTGGCAAAGAAGCGGATTTTGAAATCGCTGGAGTATTCGGCCGTAATGAACGGGAAATCCGGGAACTGGAACACCACGGCAGCGACGAGGTAACAAAACAGCAGAACCGCCGTGCCGGCCTTCAGACTGGTCAGGAAAAACAGCAGTGGTGGAAAGACATAGAACCACAGTGGGCCGGTGTTGCTCTCGCCGCCTGAGGCGATGAGGTAGACGAACAGCACACCCACGACCACGATCAGGCCGCCCTTCTGGCGGGCGGCGTCGCCGGTGAAGGCAAAGTAGACCATGTTCAGTGTGACCATGACCGAGCAGGTCCAGAGCACCCAGGCATGCAAAAAGTGGCCGGAGTACCAGGCCTTGAGACCGATGCCGAGCAGGAACACGATGGCTGCGAACGACAGCCATGTCAGCAATCGGGAAACCTGGGCATCTTCGCGCGCACCGGCGGCCTGGTGACTGATTGAGTTGGGCTGGCTCATGGCGGTTTTGGCGTCTTATTGTATTTATAGGCGTCACATCTGCTCATTATGCGCCTCTTGACGAGACGTTCGCGGCCATGGTTCACAGTTGAGGACGCTGCTTGCCCACATGACGGCCCGGTTTCAATTTTGTGGCAAAAAAACTATAGTTTCCGCGCGGCCATCCGGCCTGATTACATTCTGACCAAATGAGACTCGATCTGTTATGGCCCGTTCAACCGGATTCCTGGATACCGTCCTCACCAGCCCTTCCACGGAAAGATACAGGGTCGGAATCAGCCTGCTGTTCCTCCTCGGCATCTGGCTGACTGTTGGTTCTTTCAGCGATGGAATGCCCGGCAGCATGCTGTTGATGGCTGCGGCCGTCATCGGTGGTTACATGGCGATCAACATCGGCGCCAACGATGTTGCCAACAACGTGGGCCCCGCGGTGGGCTCCGGAGCCCTTTCACTGGGGGCGGCGGTTCTTATAGCTGCTGTCTTCGAGGCTGGCGGGGCACTGATTGCCGGGGGGAACGTGGTGTCCACCATCAAGGGCGGCATCATCGATCCGTCCACCCTGGACGATGGCCGCGCCTTTGTCTGGCTGATGACCGCGGCCCTGCTGGCCGGTGCCCTTTGGCTGAACCTCGCGACCTGGATGGGCGCGCCGGTATCCACCACCCACTCCATTGTCGGCGGCGTACTCGGTGCCGGTATCGCAGCAGGTGGCTGGGGCATTGCCGACTGGGCGGTCATGGGCAAGATTGCCGCCAGCTGGGTTATCTCTCCGGTACTGGGTGGTGCGCTTGCGGCCCTGTTCCTGTTCGCCATCAAGAAAACCGTGCTCTACCGTCAGGACGTGGTGCCGGCAGCCCGTACCTTTGTACCCTGGCTGGTAGCGATCATGGCCTGGGCCTTCGGCACCTACCTGATGGTCAAGGGCGTCAAGAAAGTCATCAAGGTGGACTTCCTCGAAGCTTCCCTGGTCGGCCTGGTCGCGGCCGCCGTGGTTTTTGTGGCGGTGCGGGCTCTGGTTGGCCGCAAGGCCTCTACCATGGAAAACAGCTCCGCCGGTGTAAACACCCTCTTTACCTGGCCGCTGATCTTTGCCGCAGCCCTGCTCAGCTTTGCTCACGGTGCCAACGACGTCGCCAACGCTATCGGTCCGCTGGCGGCCATCAATGATGCCCTGTCCGGCGGCGCTGTCGTCACGTCCGCGGCCATTCCGCTGTGGGTTATGATGGTGGGAGCCCTGGGCATCGCCGTCGGTCTGATGCTGTTCGGTCCGCGCCTGATCAAGACTGTGGGCAGCGAGATCACCGAACTGGATAAGACCCGGGCCTTCTGTATTGCCCTGTCAGCGGCGCTGACAGTCATCCTCGCTTCCCAGCTGGGCCTGCCGGTCAGCTCCACCCACATTGCCATCGGTGGTGTCTTCGGCGTCGGTTTCCTGCGTGAATACCTGAAAAGCAACTACGCCACTCAGCTGCACAAGATCGTCGAGCACCATGACCCGGAAGAGCAGGAGCGCCTCAAGCCCTTTCTCGACGACTTCCGCAATGCCTCAGTGGAAGAGATGGAAAGCCTGCTCAAGCAGGCCAAGAAACAGAAGCGGGAAGTGCCCCTGTCCAAGTCCGAGCGCAAGCGCCTCAAGAAGATCTACAAGGAAGAAATGGTCAAGCGCTCCCACCTGGTCAGGATTGCTGCAGCCTGGATCATCACCGTTCCGGCATCGGCCATCATGGCCGCGATCCTGTTCTTCACGCTCCGGGGCTTGTTGATCTGACCGGGCTGGTTGTATAAAACCAGTTTGGTCATACTATCTGAAAAGGGGGTGTCTCACCCCCGAGCAAATTCGTCCGGGGAGTGAAGTATGAGTTCATCCGTTGAAAGCCGTCAGGCCAAGATGATTGACGAGCTGAGGGTCTTCATCAAGAAGGTCCTGAGCGATCCGACCATTGCGGTCAAATCCATGGAGATTGCCCGCAAGCACCGTGGCCAGCCCAACGCCAACGAGTTGATCGCCGAGGAAATCAGTGCCAGCACCAACATCCGGATTCCGGAGAACTGGAGTGAGGCGGACAAGATGTTCCTGGATATCATCCATGATGTACTGGATGACGAAGAGGCGCTTTACTGAAGTCTTGCCTGCAAGTTTCGGAGAAGCGAGCCGGGCGGGGGACGTTTCAAAAACACGCTGTGAATACGTCCCTGTACGCTTGGCTCCGCCATCCCTGGCTCCGCACAGTTTTTGAAACGTCCCCCGCCCGGCTCACCGAAGCTATGATTCGTCCGCCAGGCTCGCTTGGTGGCAGTCGCACCCTTCTCCACGGAGTTGGTTAACCCGCCGGCTTAAAGCTTTTCTGGCGTCTTAGACCTCAGGCCTGCCGTGCACTCGGCTCGTGCTGCTTCAGCACCGCCTCGGCCATCTGGTGCAGGATGGTCATCTCGTCTGAAATCCCTTCATCCTTCGATAGCTCACGCTGTTCCTTCAGAATATCGGCCAGGATGTCTTTTGTGGTCAGCGGATTGGCCAGTACCACCCGGAAGACGATGCAGGGGAATCGATAATACCGGGCCGGCTCCAGCCGGGTCCGGGAGACAAAGGCCTTGCCCCGTTCCCGCTGGGTCTTCTGGATGAACTTGGTGATCCGGTTCAGGCAGGTGTTCAGCTTTTCCGCCTGTAGTTCGTCCGCCACTGCCAGCGCCTGTTGCACGTCCTCCGGGCAGTAGCGGTAGGTGAGGATGTTCAGCTCCGGCTTGGTTACGAGCTCGAAATCCGGCTCGGCGTTGATCATGTCGGCAAAGGTGTGGGCCTTTTCGATACCCTGATCGATCAGGATTTCGTAACCCTCACGGCCGAGGATCTTCAGGCCGGAGTGGATCAGCATGGACATGCCCGGCCGGGATCCTTCCAGGGTGGTGCTGCCCAGGTCCCGGGAGCCCTTTCGGATGATGTACTGGGCGTGGTGCTCCACCGCGCTTGCCAGGGTGGGGTCCTTGAACACGACCAGGCCGGCGCCCATGGGCACGTACAGCTGTTTATGGGCGTCAAAAGTGACCGAATCCGCCTTCTCGATGCCGCGCATCAGGGGCTTGTAGGTGCGGGAGAACAGGGTCGGTCCGCCCCAGGCGGCATCCACGTGGAAATGGGCACCGAACTCCCGGGCTATGTCGGCCACGGCATCGAGTGGATCGACGTTGCCGGTTTCGGTGGTACCGGCCACGCCGCATATGGCCATGACCTTGATCCTTTGCTTGTGCAGTTCCAGGCACTTGTCCCGCAGGGCATCCGGCTGGATACGGTTCTCGTCATCGGTGTCAACCGGTACCAGCGCGTCCCGGCCCAGACCGAGCACATCGGCGGCCTTGCGCAGGGAATAGTGGCCGCGACGGGACACCAGGATAGCGGCGCCCTCGTAGCCGTAGTATTTCAGGGCCCGGAACAGACCCTCCTGGTGCAGGCCGCGGAAGCTGCCCTCCGCCGGGAAGGCACGGTTGCGTGCGACCCACAGGGCAGTCAGGTTGGCAATGGTGCCGCCGGAGCACATGACGCCCAGGGTATGTCGGGGATCGTGCATCCACTTGCGGTAGAAGGAGCCGTCCTCCTGGTACACCAGCCGGTGAATCATGCCCAGCACCTGGCGCTCCATGGGCGTGAACGCCTTGGAGGTCTCGGTCTTCACCAGGTTCTGGTTCAGGGCGATCATGATCTTGGATAACGGCAGCATGAAGTAGGGCAGCGCCGAAGTCATGTGCCCGATGAAAGCCGGTGAGGCAGTATGCACCGAGTTGGCCACGAGTTTGTCCAGCAGGAACTGGGCCTGCTCGGACACGAACACGGGTTTCTCCGGGATGTTGTACTCGGCGAAGTCTTTCTCGACTTCCGACAGGTCCCGTTCGACCGCGACGATGTGCTCCTGCAGGAAGCCTGCAAGATTGCGGGAGATGTCCTGGTCAATGCGGCTGAGGGTGGATTCCGGTGCCTCGGGCACTGTGAATACACGGTACATTGCCTCAACCGAGGCCTGGGCGGATTTTTTCTTTCCGGTCATAGGCACCACACAGAATCAGTGGTCGTCCGCGGGGCTTGTTCCGGATGCCCCCCGGGTTCGGCCGGATCCATGTCCGGCATTGGCATACTGTAAACCTGCATCTGGCAGGTGCGCTGACGTCCCTGAGGGGGCGTAGTATACGGCGTGGCAGGCAGCTGCGCTACACGCCATGACTACGTTACCGTCGGAGAGGTCAGAGAATTTCGCGCTGCACTTCCAGTATGGCAGCATCTATGCGGTCCTGGATGGCTTTTTCAATCATGTCCAGGCGTTGACTGATCTGCTGGGAGGAGGTGCCCAATGCCGCGACGGTCCAGGTCGCGCAGTCGAGGGCTTCCTGATCGGCCGTCTCGGCCACTGCCAGGTCTGGCTCTTTGCCCCATACGGCCCGCAGGGCCGTGAACACCTTGCGTTTGGCTTTGAGGTCTTCGCAGCCATAGAGCTGGAAGTGCAGGGTCATCACGCCCACATGGGGAGTGATGACGGGCTGCTGTCGGTTGCTTTCGTTGAGCAGTTTTCTGAGTGCTTCAGACATAGCTGTTCCGGCCAGGGTGCAGGAACCAGCGGGGGATGACTTTCCAAAACCCGCTCCTTACGGCACCCCTTCGGGGTCCAGCCTGCAATCTTAGATTGCAGTCGTTCAGCTGTCGCATGAAGCTCTGCTTCATAAGCGCTCGGCCTCACCCATGTGACGCTTGAGCTCCGCCATCCATGGCTGCGCACAGTTTTGGAAAGCCATCCCCGCTGGTTCGGCAACAAATAAGGTGGAGTCCCCGGGTCTTCAGAGCCCGGGAGACACATCCGTTAGCCTACTACAGGCGTCGCCCGTTTGATAATGGCCTCAGAGTCAGTGCCCGAGGGCAGGTTGCCGTAGTTCATGCCGCCGTTGCTCTCCAGCCGGGAGGCGCAGAAGGCGTCGGCCACCGCGCTCGGGGCGTTGCGGATCAGCAGTGAGGCCTGCATGGCCAGGGCCATGCGATCCACCAGGTTGCGGGCGCGGTACTGGAAATCGCTGATGTCGGCGAAGTCGTTCTGCAGCTGTGCCAGGAATCGATCGAAGCGTGCGTCGGTGCCTTTGGCCTCGGCGGCTTCGCGGAAGAAGGCCTCGAGGGTGTCGGGTTCTTTCTGCATGGCCCGAAGAGTGTCCAGGCACTGGACGTTGCCGCTGCCTTCCCAGATGGCGTTGACCGGGGATTCCCGGAACAGGCGGGGCATGATGCAGTCTTCCATCACGCCGCTGCCGCCGATGCATTCCATCGCCTCGTAGGCATGGTTGGGGGTGCGTTTGCAGATCCAGTATTTGCCGACCGGGGTGGCCAGGCGGGCGAGCAGGCGTTCGTGTTCCTGGTCCTGGTTGTCCAGGGCGCGGGCGATGCGCATGGTGTAGGCCAACGCGGCTTCGCTTTCCAGGGCGAGGTCGGCCAGTACGTTCTGCATCAGGGGCTGGTCGACCAGGCGATTGCCGAAGGCGCTGCGATGGCGGCAATGGTGGGTGGCCTGGGCCACGGCCTGGCGCATGCCGGCGGAGCTGCCGATCATGCAATCGAAGCGGGTCATGGCCACCATCTCGATGATGGTGGGCACGCCCCGGCCTTCCTCACCGACCATCCAGGCCAGCGCACCGCGCAGTTCCGCTTCGCTGGAGGCGTTGGCGATGTTGCCCATCTTGTTCTTCAGGCGCTGGACCTGCCACGGGTTCTTGCTGCCATCCGGGCGCCAGCGCGGCATCAGGAAGCAGGACAATCCGCCCGGTGCCTGGGCCAGGACCAGGAAGGCATCGCACATGGGGGCAGAGACGAACCACTTGTGGCCCACCAGCTCATAGGCCTGACCGGGACCTTCGCTGCCGACCGGGTAGGCCAGGGTGCTGTTGGCCCGGACATCGCTGCCGCCCTGTTTCTCGGTCATGGCCATGCCGATGGTGACGGAATTCTTTTCGGTGTGGGGGATATTCCGTGGGTCGTAGCTGTTGGCCAGGATTTTCTGTTCCCATTCCCGGGCCAGTTCCGGTTGTTTGCGGATCGAGGGAATGGCGGCAAAGGTCATGGTGACCGGGCAGCAGTGGGCTGCCTCCACCTGGGAGTGCATGTAGTACCGGGCGGCGCGGGTGACATGGGCGCCAGTGCCGGGGTTGGTCCAGGGGCTGCTGTGCAGGCCGTTTTCCAGCGCGATGCGCATCAGTTCGTGGTAGGAAGGATGGAAATCCACTTCGTCGATGCGGTGGCCGAACCGGTCGTGGGTGCTGAAGACCGGTTTGTTGGCGTTGGCGCGAAAGCCGAGATCGATGGTGGCGGCGTTGCCCGCCAGGTCACCGAAGGCGCGCAGGGTGTCCACGGCGTGGCCGGCGCCTTCCCGTTCCGCGGCCTCCTGCAGAGCCTGATCGTGATCGAACAGGTTGTAGTTTTCCAGTGCCGGCGGCTGGTTGGTGACTTCATGGGTCACCGCCAGGTAGCGGTCCCCGGTAAAGGGGGAGTTGGCTTCGGGTTTGGACTGGCGGGCGGTCATGGCTATCTCCTGGTGCCGGTCAACCCCTGCATGCAGAAACGTATGATGGAGTCGACCAGTTTGTTTTTGTCGATATCGGCAATGGTTATCTGGCCGGCCAGCGTCGGTGACAACGGGCCCACCAGGCTTTCAGCAATGGCGCCTACCAGACAGGTACTGCTCTGACGGGCGTCCTGATCCGGAATGCAGTCTTCTTCAATGCCACTCCGGATTGCGTGTTCAAACAGTTCGGCATAGGCCCTGCGATAGACCAGGCGTTCCTCTTCCAGTTTCGGGTCCACCGGTTCGGCAATGAGTGCCCAGGCCATCATCGGCCCGCGAAGGGCCCGTTCTGCGAACTGGCGGAGCGCGGCTTCGAGTCTGACGACCGCATCACCGTCGGTGTTCAGTGCTTCAGCCACCTTATCCACTTCGCGTTGGGTGGCGGTCCGGAAAATTTCGGCAAACAGGTCTTCTCTGGATTCGAAGTGCCGGTAAATAGTTCCCGTGGCCACGCCCGCCAGGCCCGCGATGCGAGTGATGCGGGCACTCCTGAATCCTCCGTTGGCGACGCATTCGTACGTGCAATCGATGATGCGTTGGCGTGCCTGCGCCTTGCGCTGGCGCATTTTTTCCGTTTCGCGATAGGCCATGCCGGCTCCTTATAAGCAGTGAATCACTATTCATTTCTTGTGTCAATGAATCGGGGTGCGCGATCCCCCTGATTTTGCCATGTAAAATCATGGCCTTATTGGTAGTTACAAAAAATTACAAAAAACCCTTTGCCAGGAAATAGCGCGGCAACCGAATCGGGATTATAAAGACGCCAAGACGAGGCCGCAGGCGGTATTTTCGTCGAGACTGAGTGTGTTCGCCCATCGGGCCGGACATCACTTTCGGACCTGTTTTCGTTGATGGAGAAAAGACCATGAGTGAATTCGACGAAAGCAACCTGGAGCAGTCAGGAAACTGGAGCAGCGACAGCGACGACACCCATTCCGTCGCCGGTCGGGCCCGGGTGCGTGCGCAGCTGGAGGCTGATATTGCAGCCTTTTTGCAGCAGGGCGGCCAAATCCAGCAAGTGGATACTGCCTTCCGCTCTGACTCACCTCGCAAGGTGGAAGTGGGATTCAATAACCGTTCCCTCTGATTTCGGCCGGGGGCAGTGTCAGGCTCGCCCCCTGTCGTTCCTCTTGGTATCGATGCAGATAATAGCAGCTGGACTCTTGTTTGCGCGTTCCGCCCGCTAAGCTTTCGGGGTGTGCTGTCACCAAACCGTCATCGATTCCCGTCAGGATCACTCCCGCAACTGCAACCACGGGTCTTTGGCGTGTATCATGGCGGGAGCAAGGCGTTACGTCGCCAGGCAACCAGTTCATCCCTACACTGTTGCTTTACCAGGAGGTTATCCGTGCCGAGTCCCACTCCCCGCTCTTATCCCGCGACCCGTTTGCGCCGCAATCGGGCCAGTGACTTTTCGCGCAGCCTGGTCCGGGAAAACCAGTTGACGCCTGATAACCTGATTTACCCGGTGTTTGTGCTGGAAGGTGAGGGGCAGCGAGAGGCGGTGCCATCCATGCCGGGTGTTGAGCGTCTCAGTGTCGACCTGTTGGTCGAGCAGGCCGCGGAACTGGTGAACCTGGGGATTCCGGCGGTGGCGCTGTTTCCAGTGGTGCCGGCGGAGAAGAAGAACCTGTCGGGCTCCGGTGCGTGGGATTCCGATGGCCTGGCCCAGCGCGCGGTACGTGCTCTGAAAGAAGCCTATCCGGACCTGGGAGTCATAACCGACGTGGCACTGGATCCGTTCACTACCCATGGCCAGGACGGCATCATCGATAATGACGGCTATGTGTTGAATGACGTCACCGTGGAAGCCCTGGTAAACCAGGCACTGTCCCACGCCGATGCCGGTGCCGATGTGGTGGCACCCTCGGACATGATGGATGGCCGGGTCGCTGCCATCCGTGACGCTCTGGAGTCTGCCGGGTATGTGAATACCCGGATCCTGGCCTATTCTGCCAAGTATGCATCCAGTTACTACGGACCGTTCAGGGATGCAGTGGGTTCGGCTGCCAACCTGGGCAAAGGCAACAAGGCGACCTACCAGATGGACCCCGCCAACAGCGATGAGGCCCTGCATGAGGTTGCCATGGACCTGGCAGAGGGTGCCGACATGGTCATGATCAAGCCAGGCATGCCCTATCTGGATATTGTGCATCGGGTAAAGCAGGAGCTTCAGGTCCCCACCTTCGTTTACCAGGTGAGTGGTGAGTACGCCATGCACATGGCCGCGGCGGAGAACGGCTGGCTGGATGGCGATGCAGTGATGATGGAGAGCCTTATGGCCATGCGTCGGGCCGGAGCTGACGGCATCCTGACCTATTTTGCGGTTCGCGCCGCCCGCCTGATGCGGGAACAGCGGCGCGGATCCTGACCTACTGGAACGCAGCCCCGGTTGTCCGGGGCGCATGTGCGGAATCGAGGAACGATGACAACTGATACGGCGAAATCGCAGGCGGTCGTTGATGGCGACCAGAGTGTCCCGGCACCGGTGGAAGTCCCTCCCACCGGTGAGGAGATCAATCTGGATGCCAGCGAAAACTACTTCAACCGGGAGCTGAGTCTGCTGCAGTTCAATTACCGGGTATTGAAGCAGGCACTGGATACGACCCACCCGCTGATCAACCGCCTTATTTTCTGCTGCATTTTCAGCAGCAATATGGACGAGTTCTTCGAGATCCGGGTTGCCGGCCTGCGTCAGCAGATGAAGTACGGCCGTGAAACCATCGGTGCCGACGGCATGATGCCGGAGCAGGCGCTCGGCGAGATCAGCCGGGTCGCCCATGAATATATCAATGAGCAGTACGATATCCTCAACAATGTTCTGATTCCGGAGATGGAGCGGGAAAATATCCATTTTGTCCGCCGCCGGGAATGGACGCAGGAACAGGCCGAGTGGGTACGAAATTACTTCGAGGACGAGATTCTGCCGGTGGTCAGTCCTATCGGGCTGGACCCCTCGCACCCGTTCCCGCGCCTGGTCAACAAGAGCCTGAACTTCATTGTTGAACTCGATGGCAAGGACGCGTTCGGACGGGAGACCGGTATGGCCATCGTGCCGGCCCCCCGGTCCCTGCCGCGGCTGGTGCGCCTGCCGGACGAGGTCTGTAACGGCGGCGACAACCTGGTGTTCCTGTCTTCGATGATCCACGCCCATGCCGATGAGCTGTTCCCGGGCATGGAAGTGAAGGGGTGTTACCAGTTCCGCCTTACCCGTAATGCGGACCTGGAGCTGGAGGATGACCTGGAGGACCTCGCCTCGGCCCTGCGTGGTGAATTGCTCAGCCGCCGGTTCGGCGACGGTGTCCGCCTGGAGGTGGCCGACAACTGCCCGGAAGAGCTGGTGCAGTTTCTGCTGACCGAATTCGGGCTGACCGAGCGGGACCTGTACCAGGTGCATGGGCCGGTGAACCTCACCCGGCTGATGGCCGTCGGCAGCCTGGTGGATCGGCCGGATCTGACCTATTCCGGCTTCTCGCCCTCCATTCCCCGGCAGATCCGCAGCAAGGAGTCGATGTTTGACGCCATCCGCAAGCGTCCGATCCTGCTGTTGCACCCTTATGAGAATTTTAGCCCGGTAGTCGATTTGCTGCGTCAGGCGGCCAAGGATCCCCAGGTGCTGGCCATTCGCCAGACCCTGTACCGCACGGGCGCCGATTCCGAGATCGTTGAGGCGCTGGCGGATGCCGCAAGGCGCGGCAAGGAAGTCACTGCCGTCATCGAGCTGCGGGCCCGGTTCAGCGAGGCCGAGAACCTGGAGCTGGCCAGCCGGCTGCAGGAGGCGGGGGTGATTGTGGTGTATGGCGTGGTGGGCTATAAGACCCATGCCAAGATGATCCTGATCGTACGTCGTGAAGAGGGCCGCCTGCGGCGCTATGTGCATCTGGGCACCGGCAATTACCACGCGGCCAACGCCCGCCTGTATACCGACTACAGTTTCCTGACCTGCGACGAATCCATCGGGGATGATGTCAACAAGCTGTTCCAGCAGCTCACCGGCATGGGCAAGGCCCTGAAGATCAAGAAACTGTTCCATTCACCGTTCACCCTGCACAGCCGGCTGCTGAGCCTGATTGATCGGGAAGCGGGGTTTGGGGAAAAGGGCCGGATCATTCTCAAGTTCAACGGCCTGACCGAAATCCAGCTGATCAAGGCCCTGTACCGGGCCTCGCAGGCCGGCGTGAAGATTGACCTGATCATTCGGGGGATCTGTTGCCTGCGACCCGAGGTACCCGGTTTGTCCGATAACATCCGGGTGCGTTCGATCGTTGGCCGGTTTCTGGAGCACACCCGGGTCTATTACTTCGGCAACAACGGGCGCCCGGAGGTCTACTGCTCGAGCGCTGATGGTATGGAACGGAATCTGCTCAGCCGGGTGGAGACCGCGTTTCCCATCGAGGATCCGGCACTGGTGGCCCGGCTCCGGGAAGACCTTGATACCTACCTGGCCGACAACTGCCAGGCCTGGATGCTGCAGCCGGATGGTAGCTACATCCAGAATCAGCCCGGTGAGGGAGAAGAACGCTTTGCGTCCCAGCTGGTCCTGCTCGAACGGCTGACTGGCAAAACCTGATAAACGGAGGCGCCAGTGAAGCGCGCATGGATTGTGGCCGGTGTGGTGCTGTTGGCCGGTGGTGGTGTCGTGCCCTGGTTGGTTGGGTACCTGACCGAGTATCAATGGCAGCAGGCGGTGGCCGAGGTGAATGAGACCCAGCCGTTTATGGAGCTGCGGACCCGGGAGTATCAACGCGGCCTTCTGGGCGCCGAGGTGACTGGAACCCTGGCATTGCTGGACCCTGAAGCCGGTGAAACCCGACCCCTGGAGTTTGTTGCCCACGTTACACACGGTGTTACTGGCAGCCTGATGACCTTCGAGCCGGCAAATGGCTGGTCCTCACCGGGCGCTGACTGGTTCCCCGGGCCGGAGCCCCGGCTGACCCTGGAGACCCATCTGTGGGGCGAGGTGACGGTGACGCTGGACCTGCCAGAGCTGAAGATTTCCGATCCGGCTCTGGATGTCCGGGTTGCGGGGCTGCACCTGGATCAGACCCTGGAGCATCTGAGTGGTGATGTCTGGACAGGGCAGGGTGAGCTGCGGCTGGATTCCCTTGAGGTTTCCGCTGACGATGCAGCCCCGTTGGCCTTGTCCGACCTGACGGTCGTTAGTTCCAGTGAGTCCGTGGACAATGACACTCGTCTGGATTCGCGGGTCGAGATCGCTCTGGGGCAAGTGGATGTTGGCGATGGCAGTTACGGTCCGCATCGGGTGAGCGCCGTTCTGGATAATCTGGATGTTGCCAGTTGGAACCAGCTGGCGTCTGCTATGACCACACTCCAGAGCACTGCCCTGGAGGCCGGCCGGAGCGCCGGCTTTGAACCGCAGATGCAGGCCATGCAGGAGGTCAACAAGGCCCTGAGGCAGCTGGCCGCCTCGGGCTTTTCAGTGGCGATACCGGAGCTCAGTGTGGCCACTCCGGAAGGGGAAATCCGGGGCCGGTTGGAGATTCGTCATCCTGAGCTGGCGCCGGGACAGCAGACGGCGATGCTGCTGGTGATGCAGGGGCTGACAGGGGACCTTTACCTGAATCTGCCTCTGGCCCTGGTGGAGCAGCAGCCGGCGGTCATGATGCAGTTGGCGCCCCTGATCAAGCAGGGGTTTCTTGTGCGGGAGGGAGATCGTCTGGTGATGCAGGGGCGCATGCAAGATCTGCTGCTGACGGTCAATGGTATCGAGATTCCGTTGCCGCCGCTGCTCTGATGACTTCAGGTCCAGACAGGAAAAGCCCCGGATCCCGGGGCTTTTCAGTTTTCGGTCACTCAGTTGCCGGTCAGGCGGTGGTATTTTTCCATCAGCTGTTCACGGCTTTCCTGGCGCTCGGGATCCAGCGGGATGCAGTCCACCGGGCATACCTGCTGGCACTGGGGCTCGTCGTAGTGGCCGACGCACTCGGTGCACTTGTCCGGATCAATCACATAGATTTCATCACCCGGGGAAATTGCCTCGTTCGGGCATTCCGGTTCGCAGACGTCGCAGTTGATGCATTCGTCGGTAATCATCAGGGCCATCTTTCGGATACCTCAGGCTCAGTTGAACTTCTGTTTCAAGGCAGTCTCAACGGCAGGATCGACGAATTCTGAAACATTTCCGCCCAGGGAGGCGATTTCCCGGATCAGGGTGGATGAAATGTAGGAAAGGTGATTCGAGGGCGTCAGGAAGACGCTCTCCACTTCCGGGGCCAGTCGGCGGTTCATGTCCGCCAGCTGGAATTCGTATTCGAAGTCGGAGACCGCACGGAGGCCACGCAGGATGACGGTGGCGCCCTGTTCCCGGACGAAGTCGGCCAGCAGGTTGCTGAAACCGGTGACGGTCACGTTGGGCAGGTGGGTCGTTGCTTTTCTGACCAGTTCACAGCGTTCTTCGAGGTCGAAGAGGGGCTGCTTCTTGGGGTTGTAGGCGACGGCGACGACGATTTCGTCGAACATGCGGCCGGCGCGTTCGATGAGGTCGGTGTGGCCGTTGGTGATTGGGTCGAAGGTGCCCGGATAGATGACTTTGGACATGCACAGCTCCTTTCTTCGCTGGGTGCAATCATATCAGCATTACTGGTTGTTCTGTAGTTGCCGCGCCGGTATTCCGGGGCTTTGGAGTAGGGGAACTAACTTTGTGGCTGGGCCAATCGGGTGGGGCTTTCCGGAAACCGCTACGAGCACATCCATGTGCGCTTGGGCTCCGCCATCCATGGCTCCGCACATTTCCGGAAAGCCCCACCCGATCGGCCCGACGAGCAGTGTTGCAGGCCTCTCCGAATTTCTGGGAAGAGCAGGTATGCTGACTCGATCAGGCCTTGAGTCGATTGGTCAGTCTTGCACTGTTCCGCGCTGAAAGGGCATAGACCGACAATTGCGGATTGGCACCGATGCTGGTCGGGAAGATCGAGGCGTCGTGGATACTCAGGTTGCTGACGTGGTGGTGTTCCCCGAAGCCGTTGACGACGGATTCCTCGGGGTTGGCACCCATGCCGCAGCCGCCCATCTGGTGGGCGGTGAACAGGCGGACGCGGTGCCGTTCCATGGGGAGTTCATCGATGGCGGCTTTGGCGTCGGCCAGGGTGGTGTACCAGTCAGAGTCCAGGTGCATGAGGCGGACGCGTTTGGCGCCGGCGGCGAACTGGATTTCGGCCATTGTGTGGAAGGCGCGGCGCAGGCCATCCCAGAGGTAGTCGGTGACCGGGTAGTCCAGATAGGGGCTGCCGTCGTCGCGCAGTCCGATGGTGCCGCCGGGGCTGTCGGGGTGGAAGCCGTCCCGGAGCAGAGCGATGACGGAGTTGATCCAGGGCAGGCGGGCCATGGTGTTGATCTGGGGGTCGCCGTGGCCGGGGATGACGCCGGCGGACATCGCCGGGTGCAGGGGGGGGACTTCGAGCTTGTAACCCACCGGGCCGTCGACGCCGCCGCTGAAGTTGAAGTGGTCGGAATAAATGGATTGCGGCGCGCCGTAGAACGGCTCTACCTTTTCGGGCATTTCCGCGATGCAGGCGTTGACCGGGTGGATGAAGGAGCGTTTGCCGATGCGGTCATGTGGGTCGGGTATGTTGGAGCGCAGTAGCAGGCCCGGGGTCCCGATGGCGCTGGCGGCGGCGACGAAGTGTCGGGCTTTCAGGGTGACGGTGACGCCCGAAGGTGTGATGCCGTCGGCGGCCATGGCGCTGGCCCGGAGATGGTCGATACGGTCCTGTGCCATCACGAGTTTGTCCGCCCGCAGGCCGTGGATCAGGTGGGCATCGTTGTCCAGCGCTCCCGGGACCGTGGTCAGCAGGGCGCCCTGTTTGGCATTGGTGGGGCAGCCGACGCCACAGTAGCCCAGGTTCCAGCAACCCTTGACGTTACGGGGAATGACCTGCCAGCTGTAACCGAGGCGGTCGCAGCCCTGGCGCAGGATGTCGTTATTAACGTTGGGCTCCACGGCCCAGGGTTCCATGTTGTGGCGCTGTTCGCGACCGTCAAACCAGGGAGCCATGGCATCCGGGGCGAGGGCGTTGAGCCCGAAGCGTTCAGCCCAATAGTTCAGGGTGGCATCCGGAGTACGAAAGCTGCTGGTCCAGTTCACGGTGGTGGAACCGCCTACGCAGCGGCCCTGGAGGATCGCTATGGCACCGTCTTTGGTAACCCGGCTCATGCCTTCCTGATAGAGGCTGGCGTAGGCGCTGAGCTCGTCCATCTTGAAATCTTTCTGGTAATACAGCCGGCCTTCTTCCACAAGGATGACCGAGAGGCCGCTTTGGGCCAGTATCTCGGCGGTGGTGCCGCCCCCTGCACCGGTACCTATTACCACGACATCCGCTTCAAGGGTGCGGTTTTCGGTCAGGGTGGCGCCATCGGTGACTTTCCAGCCGGATTCCAGGCCCCGGGCAATACGATCTTTTAACTGCATGGTTGGCTCCGTCAATCAGCGGTAGGTCAGGCGCTCTGGAACTGGGGCAGCGTATCCACTGCCCATTGTGGCGGTCCCGGGTAACCGGAGAGGTGCCAGGAGTCCTCGTGGCCATAGAACGCCACGTTGCTGATCTTGGTCAGCGCAATGTAGCCGTTGTTGAACAGGCCGATGCCGCTGGTCCGCCAGCGCTCGAGGAAAGCATTCGCCTCTTCGGTGGTGGCGTTGGGCCAGCTCGACCAGACCCGGGCAATTGTGACTCGGGTCAGACCAAAATTGAGCAGGTCAAACAGGCGCCGGAGTTCCTTCTGGTTGGCTGGGCCGAAGTTATGGATGCCGGCATCGATCCGTTCGATGGTACCGGCGATCGCCACGCGCTGTGCCTGGGACTGCTCGGGCAACGCCGGACCAACAATCGCCGGGAGCAGGGCCTCGAACAGCTGGATATCGTCGGTGGTCAGGAAACGGAACTCGTAACTCGCGTCCATGCGGGTGCCCACCGCACTGACCCGGCCGGCAGGCGCGGAGCCGCAACCGCTGAGGCCCGCGGTGACGCTGGCGGTGCTCAGGAATAACGCGCCGCCGAGGCCGGTTTTCAAAAAGCTGCGGCGGTCGAGGTTGGCAAAACCGGAGGGAGTTGAACGTACCTCAGACTGATCGTTCATCGGACCTTTCTCATTTATTGTTGTAATGCGGAATGCCCATCACCGACAGGCACTCCGGCTGGCAGGCTAAAAGAATCAGCGAATAAAGAAACGGTAAACCAGCCTGTGCATGGCGGTCCCGTGCGGGGCATAGACATATTTGCCGCTGTTGAACTTCTGTTTGGTGAAGATCGCCCGGTGATGGGAGAAAGTCAGGAAGCCTTCGCGGCCATGGTAGTGGCCCATGCCGGAATCTCCGATACCCCCGAACGGCAGATCGTCCTGAGCCACATGCATCAGCGCATCGTTGATGCACATGCCGCCGGAGTGGGTGTTCTCCACCACGTGCTGCTGTTCATTCCTGTCGTAACCGAAGAAGTACAGCGCCAGCGGGCGCGGACGGTCATTGATGTAGTGGATAGCCTCATCCAGGGTGCCGTAGCCCACCACCGGCAGGATCGGACCGAATATCTCGTCCTGCATCACCTTCATGTCCGGATTTGCTTTCAGAACCAGCGTCAGCGGAATCTTCCGGGTGCCATCCTTCAGGTCCTCCCGGGCCGGGTTGATCTCGATCAGCTCTGCGCCTTTCTCCCTGGCGTCTTCCAGGTAGCCCTGCAGACGGTCGTACTGGCGCTCGTTGATGATCGCGGTGTAGTCGTCATTGTCCCGCAGGCTCGGATACATTTCTGCGAAACGGGTGCGGAATTCATCCACAAACGTCTGCACCCGGTCTGCCGGACACAGCACATAGTCGGGCGCGACACAGGTCTGACCGGCGTTGAAGGCCTTGCCGAAGGCAATGCGCTGGGCCGCGTCCTCCATGGGCACATCCGGAGAGACGATGGCCGGGGACTTGCCGCCCAGTTCCAGGGTCACCGGGGTCAGATTCTCGGCAGCAGCACGCATCACAAGCTTGCCGACCGAGGTGGATCCGGTGAACAGGAGGTGGTCGAAAGGCCGGGCGGAGAAATCCGCCGCCACATCCGCCTCACCATTGATCACGGCGACCAGGTCCTCGGCGAAATTGTCCTCGATGATTTCCTTGAACAATGCCGAGGTATGCGGGGTGTACTCGGACATCTTGATCATGGTGCGGTTACCCGCTGCCAGGGAGGCCACCAACGGACCAACCGCCAGGTACAGCGGGTAGTTCCAGGGCACGATCACGCCCACCACGCCCTTGGGCTGGTAGTGGACCTTGTTGCTGGCGGGCTGGAACAGCACCGAAACATGGCGCTTTGACGGCTTCATCCAGTCGGCCAGGTTCTTCAGGGTGTAGTTGATGCCCTGGATCGACGGCATCACCTCCGCGATCAGCGATTCGTCCCGGGACCGGCAGCTGAAGTCCCGGTCAATGGCTTCCACGAGCCGGTCCTGATTGCTGAGCAGGGCGCGCTTCAGGCGCTTCAGGTTGTCCTGTCGCTCGGTCAGCGAGGGCGAGGGATTGCCGCGAAAGGCCTTTTTCTGTGCCTTGAAGACCCGGTGGGTATGCTGGATGTGCTTCTTGCTTTCCGTGAGCTGGACGACGGTAGCAGCCATGACATTCTCCCTGGGCAACCGGCATCGCGGGCCGGTAACCTGTTTTGTTGTGTGGCCAAAAAACAGCCAGTTTGCATCAGGGAGTATTATTAGAGTATATACTCTAGGCAGTCAAGCAAGCGCCGATGGCCGATCGGGCCAGTCAACCGAAAGACCACAAAAAGTGCTCTCAACCCTATGAAAACAAGAGAAAAAATCATTCTTTCCAGCCTTGAGCTGTTCAATGAGCGTGGCGAACGCAATGTCACCACCAATCACATTGCCGCCCATCTGGCGATCTCGCCGGGCAATCTCTATTACCACTTCCGCAACAAGTCGGACATCATTTACGAGATCTTCCTTGAATACGAGAAGCTGGTGGATTACTACCTGGATATTCCTCAGGACCGGTCGCTGACGCTGGAGGACCTGACGTTCTACCTGGAGTCCGTGTTTGACGGGCTCTGGAGTTATCGGTTTTTCCACCGGGATCTGGAATACCTGCTCGACAGCGATCCGCGTCTGCGTAAGGACTACCGGGAATTCACCAATCGCTGCCTCGCGGCGATCAGCCAGATCTTCGAGAAGATGTCGGAGGCCGGCATTATCGAGCCCCAGCCCGAAGAACTGAGGTCGGCCATGTCGCTGAATGTCTGGTTGGTGATCACCAACTGGATGGCGTTCCTGAAAACGGCTCACGCAGCGGATGAACCGGCCAGCCTCAGCCTGACCGAGCTGAAGCAGGGCATCTACCAGGTGCTCACGCTGGAGATTCCCTATCTGACGCCCGCCTATCGGGAGCGGGTCATGGAATTGCGGGAACGATACCGGCCGTCGCTTCCGGAGCCTTCCGGGGCGGTGGTCTGAGTCGCTCTGAGTAAGTGATAGGCGCAATATTGAGCAAAAAATGATCGATCCGGGAACTTCCTGCGCGCATGCAGATCATAAAAGTGACGTTGGGAATTCGGACATTCCTTGCGTCTCCTGAGTGAGTTCTCAGGTTTTAGCACGTCGCAAACCCTGACGTTTCACCGGTCTGTCGCCTGGCAGACCGGTTTTTTTATGCCAGTTCCGAGGCTTCCCCTTCCAGCCAGTCACTCAGCGCGTCCCGGCATTCCTCGACGCCGCGCTTGGAGGTGGCAGAGAACATGATGAGGTGCTCCACGCACTGATAGGTTTTCAGCTTTTTGGCGATGCCCAGCATTGCGGTCTTGGCCTGCCCGAACTTCAGTTTGTCGGCTTTGGTGGCAAGAATCATCAACGGAAGGTGGTTATGTTCGCACCATTCCACCATCATTTGGTCGAAGTCGGTTAAAGGGTGGCGGATATCCATGACCAGGACCAGGCCTCGCAGGCACCGCCGGTCATTCAGGTAATGCCCGAGGTGTTGCTGCCAGTCGTCTTTCATGTCCCGGGATACCTTGGCATAGCCATAGCCCGGCAGGTCCACCAGTCTGGATCCTTCCCGGTTCAGGGAAAAGAAGTTGATCAGGCGGGTGCGCCCCGGCGTCTTGGACGTTCGCGCCAGTTTGCCGTTGGCGGTGATGGCATTGAGCGCGCTGGACTTGCCGGCGTTGGAGCGGCCGGCAAACGCGACTTCGGCCCCGATGTCGGGCGGACACTCTTCCAGGCGGGAGGCGCTGATCAGGAATCTGGCGCTGTTAAAAGAGATCGATTTTTGAGTCAGATCAGGGTCCACAGCAGTTGGCTTTCCTTTGGATTTCAGTTATTGGCGATTAATGTATAATGCTACACCAATTCCGGGCGGCGCGCTGTGCGTGGCCGCTGTCAGTCCCGGTTTTGAGCCTGCCTGGTCAGCGCCTGCCGGCTGCATGATGAAGAATACCTTTAAGATGAGAGAAGCGGAGCGAGCATGAAAAAACTGATCGCAGGAGTTGTTCTTGGTGTAAGCCTTACAACGCTGGCACACGGAGCAGGAGATCCCCAGGCAGGTGAACAGAACGCAGCGGTATGTGCTGGCTGCCATGGCCAGGGTGGCCAGAAGCCGGTCATGGGCGTGTACCCGAAGCTTTCGGGGCTGGGCGAGAAGTATCTGTACAGCCAGTTGAAAAACATCAAGTCCGGTGACCGGGCCATCCCGGAGATGACCGGTTTGCTGGATAACATGTCGGACCAGGACCTTCAGGACCTGGCGGCTTACTTCGATAGCCAGGATATGGTTGTCAGTCAGGCCAATCCGGATCTGATCGAGCAGGGCGCGGCGCTCTATCGCGGCGGCAACCTGGCAACCGGCGTACCGGCTTGTGCCGGCTGTCATAACCCGCAGGGCAAGGGTAACCAGCCGGGCGGCTATCCGGCCCTGGGCGGTCAGAACGCGGAGTACGTGACCAAGCAGCTGAAAGCCTACCGTGACGGCACCCGGAACGCGGGCTCCAACGCCGCGATCATGATGGACGTCGCCGCCAAGCTGACAGACGCCGAGATCGAGGCCGTTGCCAACTACGTTTCCGGTCTGAACTGATTACGGACCTGATCGTAAGAAAACCCCGCCCTGGCGGGGTTTTTTGTTGCTTGCTTACCATCCTGTAATGCGCCGCCGTCGGCCCCCTTGTGGAACTTTTGCCGATTGCTGGGTCATAATCCCCCACAAAATGTATTCAGGAAATCGGAGACGTTGAATGATCAGATCACTTGGAATGGCCGCTTTTCTGGCGATGGCCGTCGCCGTCACGGGAACCGCCAGTGCCCAGAGCTGGGAAGAAGGTGTGCATTATCGCAAGCTCGAGACTCCGGTCCGTACCGCAAGCGAGAGCGGAGTCGAGGTGGCCGAGGTGTTCTGGTACGGCTGCCCCCACTGTTACAACTTCAAGCCGCTGGCCGAAGCCTGGGAAGCCGATGCACCGGATTACGTGAATTACGTTCGCATTCCGGCCGCGTTGGGTCGTTCCTGGGAGCCCCATGCCCGGGCGTTCTACGCGCTGGAGGCCATGGGTGAGCGGGAAAAGGTCCACGATGCGCTGTTTGACGCCCTGGCGGGGGAACGTCGGCCTCTGAACGATGGTGAATCCCTGGCGGATTTCGTGGCTGATCATGGTGTGGACCCGGAAGAGTTCCTGAAGAATTACAACAGCTTCGGAGTGAACGCGAAAATGCAGCAGGCCCAGGCCAAGATTCGGGGTGCGCGCGTTACCGGGACACCGACTATGCTGGTTGATGGGAAGTATGCGGTCACCGCTTCCATGGCGGGCGGTCATGAGGCCGTGCTGAAAGTTGTGGACTACCTGGTGGAGAAGGAGCATAACGCCGGGCAATAAGACATAGCCCGGTGGCCTTGCCGCCGGGCCTTACGGGCAGGAAGAGACTGCCGGCCTATGTACAAGCGTATTCGCAAACAGATTGGTGGGTTTCTGAAGTCGGAGCATGAACCGAGAGGTCGCTGTTCCGGCTTTGAGCACGTTCCGGAATTCGAACCGCACCGACACATCCGGCTACTGACCTTCAATATCCAGGTGGGTATTAACACCACCTCCTACCGCCACTATGTAACCCGCAGCTGGCAGCATGTCCTGCCCCACCGCAATCGCATCGAGAACCTGGACAGAATTGCCCGGCTGGTCAGCAATTACGACGTGGTGGCACTGCAGGAATGTGATGGCGGCAGCCTGCGCAGTGGTTTTATCAATCAGGTGCAGTATCTGGCCGAGGCCGCCGGGATTCCTTACTGGTACCAGCAGCTGAACCGTAATATGGGGCAGATCGCCCAGCACTCCAATGGCCTGCTCAGCCGGTTTCGCCCCCTCGACGTAACCGAGCACCGTTTGCCAGGGCTGATTCCGGGGCGGGGTGCAATCATAGCCCGCTATGGCGTGAAAGAAGATCCGCTGGTGCTGGTCCTTATGCACCTGTCCCTGAGCAAGGCGGCGCAGCAGCGGCAGCTGGGCTATATCCGGGAGCAGATTGCCGACTATCAGCACGTGGTGCTGATGGGCGATATGAACGCTCACGCCGAACAGTTGTTGACCAATACGCCGTTGAGAGAAACGGACCTGGTGCCTCTGCCGGATACCGCTCACAGCTTTCCGAGCTGGCGACCGGAGAAGGCGCTTGACCATATCCTGGTCAGCCCGAGCCTGGAAATCCGCCGTTCAGAGGTGGTGAGTTACCCGGTTTCCGACCACTTGCCGATTGCCATGGACGTGGCGCTGCCAAAGGGTTATCTGGAAACCTTCTGACACTCGGCGTGCAGGCACAAAAAAAACCCGGCAGGAGCCGGGTTTTTTTGTGAAGGCCGGATCAGGATTACTTGATCTTGGCTTCCTTGTACTCGACATGCTTGCGTACAACCGGATCGTACTTCTTGATAGCGATCTTTTCCGGAGTGTTACGCTTGTTCTTCTTGGTCGTGTAGAAGTGACCAGTGCCTGCTGAAGATACCAGCTTGATTTTCTCGCGCATGATGCGGCTCCTTATACTTTCTCGCCGCGGGCACGAAGATCGGCCAGCACAGCGTCAATGCCTTTTTTGTCGATGATGCGCATACCTTTGGTGGAAACGCGCAGCTTCACGAAACGCTTCTCGGATTCAACCCAGAAACGGTGGTTCTGCAGATTCGGCAGAAAACGGCGACGAGTGTGGTTCATCGCGTGGGATACGTTGTTACCGGATACCGGACGCTTACCGGTAACCTGACAAACTCTGGACATACTTGCCTCCGACCTGAGCAGTGGTCTCAATCAATACGAATTCGTTTTTAATGCGTCTCTGGTTGCCGGGGAGCCCGTTCGCTCCCTGTTCGCGCCTTTAAACGGAACGCTGCCTGCCAGACGCCGCCAGAAAGGGACGCTTTTATACCAGAACTCGCCCCCCAACGCAAAAAATTGTTGGGAATTTGGCCAGCCTCCGGGGCGTCATTTTGCTGACAGTTACATCAGTCCTCTTTCGGCAAGCGATATTACCTCACCGTGGCCGACAACCATATGGTCAAGAACCCTGATATCCACCAGGCCCAGGGCCTCCTTCAAGCGACGGGTCAGGGAAATGTCGGCCTGGCTGGGTTCGGCGACACCCGAGGGATGGTTGTGGGCGAAGATCACCGCGGCGGCATTGTCCTCCAGGGCCTGGCGAACCACCTCCCGGGGGTAGACGGCGGCGCCGTCGATGGTGCCACGGAACAGCTCCCGGTAGTGGATGACCCGGTGGCGGTTGTCCAGGAACAGGCCGGCAAAGACTTCATGGGGGTAGGTCCCGAGCCGGCTGGTCAGAAACCGGCGGGTGTCTGCCGGTGAGCGCAACGGGTCGCCCTGTCGTAAAGGCTCGTCCATCACCCTCCGGGCCATCTCCATGGCCGCCTTTACCTGGGCATACTTGGCGGTGCCCAGCCCCCTGACCTGGCAGAATTGCCGGCGCGAGGCGGTCAGCAGGCCCCGCAGGCCGCCAAACTCGTCAATCAGGTGCCTCGCCAGAGTCATCACCGGCGTTCCGGTGGTCCCGGTGCGCAGGAAGATGGCCAGTAATTCGGCATCGGACAGGGATTCGGGGCCGTGAGCCAACAGGCGCTCACGGGGGCGCTCGTCGGCGGGCCAGAAGGGGGTGGGCATGCTTGGCTTCCTTGCATCCGGTTTGAGTCGTGCCGGTGCTTCCTGCACCGTGGTTGGTTTCTCAGGGTTACAAAGGTTACTTGAAAAAGTAACATTCGGTAAATGTTAAGATTCCTGCGCCCTGCTGTTCCCGATAACCGGGCGTGCTATCTTATAACCCTTTTCAATATAAGGAATTGTGGAGCCGGTATGGGCGCCAAACGAATTCTGTTGGGAGTGACCGGTGGCATTGCCGCCTACAAGTGCGCCGAGCTGGTGCGACTGCTGAAAAAAGCGGACTGCGAGGTTCGAGTGGTGATGACCTCTGGCGCCGAGGCTTTCGTGACGCCGCTGACCTTCCAGGCGCTCAGCGGCGAGCCGGTGCGGACGTCGCTGCTGGATCCCGAGGCCGAAGCCGGGATGGGCCATATCGAATTGGCCAAGTGGGCAGAGCAGGTCGTCGTGGCACCGGCCTCGGCCAATTTCATCGCCCGCCTGGCCAACGGCCTGGCGGATGACCTGCTGACCACCGTCTGTTGTGCGACCGATGCACCCATTGCCATCGCGCCGGCGATGAATCAGGCCATGTGGCGCAATTTCCGGACGCAGCGCAATCTGGCGATGCTGAATGAGGACCCCCAGGTAACGGTCTGGGGCCCTGATCAGGGCGAGCAGGCCTGCGGTGATACGGGGCCCGGCCGGATGCTGGAGCCGGAGACCCTGGCAGCACTGATTCTGGATCAAAGGTCGGGTCCGCTGACCGGCAAGCGGGTGGTGATTACCGCGGGTCCGACCCGGGAGCCGCTGGACCCGGTCCGATACATCAGCAACCATAGTTCGGGCAAGATGGGCTATGCATTGGCCGATGCCGCCAGGGCTGCCGGCGCCAGGGTCATCCTGGTCAGCGGACCGGTGACGATTGCGCCGCCACCGGGAGTGGACGTCCGCCCGGTAATGACTGCCGAAGACATGCTCGCCGAATCCATGGCCGCGGTCGATGAGGGCTGTGATGTCTTTATCGCGACCGCCGCGGTGGCGGATTACCGCCCACAGACCTGCGCCGATGACAAGATCAAGAAGGCCAGTGAGGCCATGTCCCTGGCGCTGGTGCGCAATCCCGACACGCTGGCGACGGTGGCAGCGCGCGCCGATGCACCCTTTACCGTGGGCTTCGCGGCAGAAACGACCGATGTGGCCCGCTATGCCACCGACAAGATGGCCCGGAAGAAGCTGAACATGATCGTCGCCAATGACGTTTCTGCACCCGGGTTGGGCTTCAATAGCGACAACAACGCGGTCACGGTGTTCTGGCCCGGGGGGCAGGAGCATATCGGACCCGACCGCAAACACACCATTGCCACCCGGCTGGTGGCCCTGATTGGCGAACACCTGGAAGCAACTTCATGACCAAAAAGACCCTGCAAGTCCGGATCCTTGACGACCGGATCGGTACCAGTATCCCGTTCCCCGAATATGCAACTGAAGGTTCTGCGGGGCTGGATCTCAGAGCCTGCCTGAAAGAGCCGCTCGTGCTGGAGCCGGGCCAGACCGATCTGATCCCCACAGGTTTGTCGATCCACATTGCCGATCCCGCCCTGGCGGCCATGATTCTTCCCCGCAGCGGGCTGGGCCACAAGCACGGTATTGTGCTTGGCAATCTGGTGGGCCTGATCGACTCCGATTACCAGGGCGAGTTGATGGTTTCGTGCTGGAACCGGGGCAACACCACGTTCACGGTGAATGTTGGCGAGCGGATCGCTCAGCTGGTATTGGTGCCGGTGGTGCAGGCCGATTTTGAGGTAGTGGATGAATTTGATGCCAGTGACCGGGGGGAGGGCGGCTTCGGCTCCACAGGTAGCCACTGATTGCCCCGGGGCATACCGGCTGTTTTCGGGCCGGCTATACTTTGCGGATGACGGCTCGTTCAGGACGAAAAATAACAGCGCAGGATAGATTATGAAGCTCGGCTGGAAAAAGTCTTCAGAAGACAGGTCAGGCGAAAAGCCAGCGAAAAGCAAAGCGACGGGCAGGGGCAAGACGTCCGGGCCCCGGCTCAAGCGTCTGACTTCCATCGCGGCCGGCCAGGCTCTGATCGTGGTGCTGGCCGGGATCGCCTCCGTCGCGTTGCTGCACTTCATGGTGGTCCTGCCCTCCGGCAGCGAGCGCCTCGAGATCCAGCAAAACCACGAGGTGGAGGCTGCGGCCGAGCGACTGAACCGCTATCTCGAGCTGTTGCAACAGGGCGTCGAGGGCCTGGCGTCCCAGGCCTACGTCAGGCAGTCCGTGCAGGGCGGAGGATCGGAAGGCGAGGCGGAGCAGCAGCTCGCGGGAGCCCTGCCGGGTGTCCAGGCCGCGTACCTCTTTCCGGCCGGAGCCATTCCCCGCTCCGTCGATGATGATGCCCTGCTGGGTTTCGCCGGCCTCGAGCTGGCACGCACGGCGGAAGCCGGTGGCAAGCTTTATCCGGATGCTTTCCCGAGAGACGATCGCTGGTTCGTGCAGGTCGCCAGCCCCGTTCGCAATCCCGGGGGCGGCGCCGCCATCGGCAGTTTGCTGATGGTATTCGAAGCGTCACGGCTGCAGCCGCTGTTGTCCGTGGTCAATCCGGATCTGGGCGGCCAGCTCGCGCTGGTACAGACGGTCTCCGGTACTGCAAGGACCGTTGTGAGCAAGGGAGCCGGCAATGGCGAGCCGGTCAGCCGCACCCTGGTTAATCCCGACTGGTCTGTGGCCTATAGGCCGGCTCGGGTGCCGGCCCCGCCGGTGGACACGATGGTCATCGCCCTGATGGTGGGTGTGCCTGTGCTGATCGCCGCTGTTGCGGTGTGGCTCCTGCTGGGCAGCGCCCAGCGCAGTCTGCGGCAGGATGTGGCTTCCCTGGTCCAGTGGGCCCAGAAGGTTTTCGGCGGCGAGCGTTCGAGGCCGCCCGGCTTCCGCTGGGACATGATTGCCTCCACCGGTGAGGTCCTGTACCGGTTGTCCCAGGCCGTGGACAAACGTATGGCCCGTAGCTCGGGTGCGGCAACTGCCAAACAGGGGGTGCGTCCGCCGAAAGCGGGAGCGGAGGAAGAGCCGCTGTTCCAGGACAAGGATGTGCTCGACATCGATATGATGGACGGGGACGAGGATGTGCTGGGTTTCAGTGGCGACACCAGTCCGCCAGAGCGTGAAGCCACTCCGCAAGCCTTCCCTGCCGAAGGTCCGGACCTGCAGCTGTCTCCCGAGATCTTCCGGGCCTACGATATCCGCGGCATTGTCGGTGAGACCCTGTCCGAGGATGTGGTTCGCGTTATTGGTCAGGCCATCGGTTCTGAAGCGGTTGCCAGGGGTGTCGGAGCGCTCTGTGTCGGGTATGACGGGCGCCATTCCAGCCCCGGGCTGGCGGATGCGCTGGCTCAGGGCGTCATGGCAGCGGGCTGTAATGTCATCCATATCGGCGCGGTGCCCACCCCGGTGCTCTATTTTGCGACCCATGAACTGCAGACCGGCTCTGGCGTGATGGTGACCGGCAGTCACAATCCGGCCAATTACAACGGTCTGAAAATCATGCTCGGCGGGGAAACGCTTTCCGGTGAGGCCATCCAGCAACTGTACCAGCGGGTTGAGGCCGGTGATCTGGTTACCGGGCAGGGCGAGGAATCCAGCCAGGACGTGCGCCGGGCCTACCTCGACCGGATTGTGGGGGATATTGCGGTTGCCGCGCCTCTCAAGGTGGTCGTCGATGCCGGTAACGGCATCGCCGGGGAGCTGGCGCCGATACTTATCGAGGAGCTGGGGTGTGAGGCAATTCCCCTGTACTGCGAGGTGGACGGCGATTTTCCCAACCATCATCCGGATCCTGGCAAGCCGGCCAACCTGGAAGACCTGATTGCCCGGGTCCAGGCCGAGGGCGCGGATCTCGGTGTTGCCTTCGACGGTGATGGCGACCGGCTCGGCGTGGTGACCAATACCGGTAAAATCATCTGGCCGGACCGGCTGCTGATGCTGTTTGCCCGGGATGTGGTGTCGCGTAATCCCGGTGCCGATGTGCTCTACGACGTCAAGTGCAGCCGCCTGCTCGCCAATGTGATCTCCGAAGCCGGCGGCCGGCCGATCATGTGGAAAACCGGTCATTCGCTGATGAAGGCCAGGATGAAGGAAACGGGCGCCCTGCTGGCCGGCGAAATGAGCGGTCACATCTTCTTTGGCGAGCGCTGGTACGGGTTCGATGACGGGCTCTATTCTGCGGCCCGGCTGCTGGAAATCCTGGGTATCGAGGATCGTCACTGTGACGAGGTGTTCGAGGATTTCCCGGAGGATGTGAGCACTCCCGAGCTCAATGTCGAAGTGACCGAGAGCAGCAAGTTCGACATCATTGAGCGCCTGGGTGCCGAAGGGGATTTTGGTGATGGCAGCATCAGTACCATTGACGGTATTCGCGTAGACTATGCCGACGGCTGGGGTCTGTGCCGGGCCTCCAACACCACGCCGGTGCTGGTACTCCGGTTTGAAGGTGAGACCCAAGAGGCCCTGGACCGGATCCGGGAGGTGTTCCGGGAGCAGTTGCAGCGGGTGGCTCCCGATATCGTGACCGACTTCTGACCCTGCTGAATGCCCCGGTGGCCCGGGCGGGTTGTCAACGTTTTTTCAAAGGTAAGGAACAACATGGCGCTGGATCGTGAAACAGCAATGCAGGTGGCCTCGGTACTGAGCCGGGGCCTGCCTTATATCCAACGGTTCACCGGCAAGACGGTGGTGATCAAGTATGGCGGCAACGCCATGGAGAACGAGGATCTCAAGAGCAGCTTCGCCCGGGACGTGGTGCTGATGAAGCTGGTGGGCATCAACCCGATCGTGGTTCATGGCGGCGGGCCCCAGATCGGCGAACTGCTGGAGCGCCTGAATATCGAATCCCGGTTCGTGAACGGTATGCGGGTCACCGATTCCGAGACGATGGATGTGGTGGAGATGGTGCTCGGCGGTCAGGTCAACAAGGAAATCGTATCGCTGATCAATGCCCATGGCGGCACCGCAGTGGGTCTGACCGGTAAGGATGCCAACCTGATCCGGGCCCGCAAGCTCGAGGTGGTCAACCGGTCCCCGGAGCTGGAGCGCCCGGAAATCATCGACATCGGCCACGTTGGCGAGGTGGCCAGTGTAAACGTGGAAGTCATCGAGATGCTGACCCGCAGCAATGTGATTCCGGTGATTGCACCCATCGGGGTGGGGCCGGATGGCGCCTCCTACAACATTAATGCCGATCTGGTGGCGGGTAAGGTCGCGGAAGCCATGAAGGCGGAGAAGCTGATCCTGCTGACCAACGTTTCCGGTCTGAAGAGCAAGGATGACAAGGTTCTCACCGGCCTGACTGCGCAACAGGTGAACGAGCTGATCGAGGACGGCACCATCCATGGTGGCATGCTGCCCAAGATCCGCTGCGCCCTGAGTGCGGTGGAGAACGGAGTCCGTACTTCCCACATCATTGATGGACGGGTTGCCCACGCTTGCCTGCTGGAAATCTTTACCGATGAGGGTGTCGGCACCCTGATTTCCCGCAACTGATTCCCGAGGAGTTTCCGGATGAAGCGGTTGCTGACCCTGTTGATTGTACTCGTCTTCCTGACCTTTGCGGCTTTCAAGGGGGCTGTCTGGTGGTTGGCAGACCAGCGCCTGGCAGAGGCCCGTCTGGCCTTGGACGAGTACGGGGTGCTTGAGCGGGGCAGTATCGGGTCCGGTGCCGACGGGCGGCTGGTACTGACCAACGGACGGTGGCAGGATTTTCGTCTGACCCAGCCCCTGGAGTCGGGGCGTGTCGAATTCGACGCCGGCTCGCCGGTGGCGCTGCTGACCGCCCTGGCCGACCCGGGCGAGCTGCCTGGGGAGTGGTTGCTCCGGGCTGAGGGGCTGGGGTTAAAGCTTGACGCCACCATGTTCCGGAACTGGGTAACGGCCGAAGGCACCAATGTAGAGGGAGACCCGGCACTGCTGGTGCTGCCCTGTGCGCCGGATCCGCGACAACAACTGGGCAGTGGTGATCTGATGCGGATGGGCATCACTGGCCTGGCCGGTGAGCTTCTGGTGCAGCAGACCGCCAACGGGCTGTATGGAGAACTGAACACCGCTGGTACCGGCAGTCTGGAGTTGGACTGGCCAGGTGCCCGGCTGGATCTCATGGCGCCGGAAGATACGCTGGCCAGTTCGGATGCTCCGATGGCGATCACCGTCAGGGATGGCGGTCTGATGCGTCGTGTCGCCGCCTACTGTTCCCGGGAGGCGGGGCTGGACACCATGGAGTGGGCCCGCCGCGCTACCGGCGCCCTGGAGCAAGGTTTGAATGCCCGGGGGCTTGCCGCCAGTGAGCAGTTGCTTGCACTTTACCGGCAGTGGCTGCTGGAGGGGGGTGAGCTGAAATTTGCCATCGAGCCCTCAGAGCCCTGGTTGGGAATCCCGGTCAGGGAAGCGGACTCAGAAGGTCAGGGGGCTGGCTGGGAAGTGGCGTACAATGGGGCGGGTGTCCCGGACATATACCTGGAGATCCTGCCGCCGGAGCCTGAGACGGCTGGGGAAAGCGAGGAAGAGTCCCCGGATACCAACGGAAACCCGGCGGTGCAGGAGTGGTATGTCGAGCCTGTCGGGACCGCCGGGCAGTGGATCGGACGGCAGGTCAGGGTTACCCTTTCCAATGATAATGTGGTGGAAGGTCGCCTGGTCAGCGTCAGTGATCGTGAGCTGGAAGTGGCCCGGGTAGTGGCCGGCGGCGAGGTGGCCTATCCGATGCTGTTGCGCGCGGTGTCCGGATTCGAGGTCTGGCGCCGTGGCCGGAGTGAATGACATCCGATTACCCTTGGTCACCCCGGATGGGGTTGAGAGATAACTATGGCACAGTCCGCAGACACCGGGGCGGCGGTCCCGGAACTCAGGGAAATGCTGGCCCGGCTGATTTCCTTGCCCTCGATCAGCAGTGCTTCGCCCGAGTGGGATCACAGTAATGAGGCGGTGGTTCGTACCCTTGCCGAATGGCTGGAACCCCTGGGCTTCGTGGTGGAGATCCTCGAAGTGCCGGGCATGCCCGGCAAGTTCAACCTTATTGCCACTCTTGGGCGGGGGCCGGGCGGGCTGGTGTTGTCTGGCCATACCGATACCGTGCCGTTCGATGACAAGCGCTGGCAAAGCGATCCCTTCACCCTGACCGAGCGGGACAACCGCTGGTATGGGCTGGGTACCTGTGACATGAAGGGCTTCTTCCCGCTGGCGATCGAGGCGGCACGGGCCTATTCGGGAACGACGCTCAAACAACCGCTGATCATTCTCGCCACGGCGGATGAAGAGAGCTCCATGAACGGCGCCCGCGCGCTGGCCGAGGCCGGCAAGCCCGAGGCCCGCTATGCGGTCATCGGTGAACCCACCAGCCTCAGGCCGGTACGGATGCACAAGGGCATCATGATGGAGCGCCTGAAGTTCGAGGGGCAGTCCGGCCACTCCTCCAACCCGGCCCTCGGCCGCAATGCCATGGAGGGGATGCACGAGGCCCTGACCGAACTGCTGGCGCTTCGGGGTCAGTGGCAGGAGAAATACCGGAATGCCAACTTTGAAGTCCAGTTTCCCACCCTGAACCTGGGCTGCATTCATGGCGGGGATAACCCCAACCGCATCTGTGCCCAGTGCGAGCTGCACTTCGACCTCCGGCCGCTTCCGGGCATGGCCATGGAGGACCTTCGGCAGGCGATTCTGGCCAGGGTCCAGCCGGTTGCCGAGCGGCGGGATCTGGGGCTGGTTTTCGAACCCCTGTTCGACGGTGTGCCACCGTTCGAGACGCCCGCCGATGCCGCGCTGGTGCGAGCCTGTGAAAAACTCACGGGGCATACCGCCCATGCCGTGGCCTTTGCCACGGAAGCACCGTGGCTCCAGAAGCTGGGCCTGGAGACTCTGGTGATGGGGCCGGGGTCCATTGACCAGGCGCACCAGCCGGACGAATACCTGGAGCTGTCCCAACTGGAACCCACAGTGCGGATACTCCGGGGACTGATCGAGGAGTTTTGCCTGTGACGGAGAAACGGAATTGAATTCGAACGACTGGTTGCACGGTTTCCGTCATTCATCACCCTACATCAATGCCCATCGTGGCCGGACGGTGGTGCTGACCATTCCGGGCGACGCCATCGAGCACGGCAACTTTATCAATATCATTCACGATATTGCCCTGCTGAGCAGTCTGGGTGTGCGTCTGGTGGTGGCCTTTGGTGCCCGCCCACAGATCCAGGCCCGTCTGGACGGCGCCAGTGTACAGTCCCGTTTTGAACGTGGCCTGCGGATCACCCCCGAACAGCATTTGTCGATGGTGATGGAAGCCATTGGCGGTCTTCGGGCCTACCTGGAGAGCCAGCTGTCCATGGGACTGGTCAACTCTCCCATGCACAATGCCCGGATCCGGGTCAGTAGTGGCAACTTCGTCACAGCCCGCCCCGTGGGTGTGCTGGACGGGGTAGACTTCGGTTACACCGGTCGGGTCCGGCGGATCGATGCCAGCGGTATCGAGAAGCTGCTGGAATTGGGCCACATCGTGATATTGCCCCCCATGGGCTACTCGCCCACGGGCGATGCCTTCAACCTGTCCTATGAGGATGTGGGCAGTCAGGTGGCGGCGGCGCTGCAGGCCGAGAAACTGATTGTGTTCATCGATGATGAGGGGCTGCTGGAGGAGGACGGCACCCTGATCCGGGAACTGTCGGCCCGGCAGGCCTCGGAGCGCCTGGCGGCAGGTGCTGTCACGGGGCACGATGCGGATCTCCTCAAGGCGGCCTGCGATGCCTGCGTCAAGGGTGTTCGTCGTGCGCACATCATCAGTTACGTCGACGACGGGGCGTTGCTGGGCGAACTGTTCACCCGGGACGGGTCCGGTACCCTGGTCAGCGGTGACACCTACGAGCAGATCCGCCAGGCCCGGGTGGAAGACATCGGTGGCATCCTCGAATTGATCCAGCCCCTCGAAGAGCAGGGCGTTCTGGTGCGGCGCTCCCGGGAAATGCTGGAGACCGAGATCGACCGGTTCGTGGTGGCAGAGCGGGACGGCACTATTGTCGGTTGTGCCGCCCTGTACCATTATCCGGAGGAAAGCGCGGGAGAGCTTTCCTGCTTTGCCGTTGACCCTTCCTATCGCCGGGCTGGCAGGGGTGATGACATCCTGGCCATGATCGAGAGGCTGGCCCGTGGTCAGGGCATCCAGAAGTTGTTTGTTCTTACTACCCAGACCGAGCACTGGTTCCGGGAACGCGGTTTCCTGCCCTCAGGTGTCCAGTCCCTGCCGGGCCCCAAGCTGGCCTCGTATAACAGCCAGCGCAACTCAAAGGTCTTCTTCAAACCTTTGTGAAAGCTGGGCCAGCGCCGCCTCACGCTTGGCCGGTGGTTGCTGTCCCAGCTCTTCCACGGCCCGGTAGAAGGCCGGGAAATCATGATCATGATCTGACAACAGCTGGCGGAACCCGGGTACGAACTGGTTATACTGCCGGAACAGGGCCAGGTTGGCGTTGTTCAGCGTGACCGGGGCCGGTCCGAACGGTCCGGGTTCGGTCCAGGACCGGGAGAGCTCCCCGTAAGCCTCGGCCAGTCGGGCCAGGATCCCCTGTTTCCGTTGCCGCACAGTTTCCGGTCCCAACGTCTCCAGTTGGTTGTAGAGCTGGTCCAGCTGGCTGGTGGCCTCCCGGACCAGTGCCAGGGTCTGGTTCCTCCGTTGCAGTCTGGCCAGCGCCTCCTCGAACCGATCCGCCTCCCCGCGGTGCTCCAGCCAGGTTCGCAGTCCTTCCAGCTCGACCGCAGTGGCAAAACTTTCATTGAATGTGGTGTCCTCGGAAATGTAGACCACCCGGTGTGCCAGTTCGTGAAACATGAGCGCGACCATCCGGTCCTCATCAAGACGGGTAAACCCGCTGTGCAGAGGGTCGTCAAACCAGCCCAGAGTGGAGTAGGCCGTAACGCCTCCGATAAAGGTGTCATAACCCTTATCCCGGAACCCGGCCTGCTCGCGCCTGGCATCGTCGAGGCTGAAGTAACCCCGGTAGGCCTGGCAACCGACCATGGGGTAGCACCAGCTGTGGGGTTTCAGGGAAAACTCCGGTACCGCCACCAGGTTTACCACCACCCAGGGGTGATCGAGTTGCACGTATTCCAGGTAGGCTTCGCCCACCGGCAGCGCCAGTCGTTCTCCGGCGAAACGTCTGGCCTCCAGTGCCAGTTCCAGTTTTTCCCGTAGCTCGGAGCGTGTTTCTGCGTCACCGATAACCTCGGCCACCGGTTCGGCCCGGGTCATCAGGCTGAAATGACCGGAAATTGCCTGGGTGTAGTAGCCAATGGTCGTACACCCGGTAAGGCCGGTTATCAGTAGCAAAAGAAGATAGATCTGACTAAGCTGTTTCATGGAACTGGGTGTTATACTTGGGTCGGTTTCCCGTCGGGATTTCGCCACTATAGTACAGCTGTAATGCCCATAGTAGCCGGTGGCGTTATCCACCGTTTCAGGGACCCAAACCGGACTCGGGGTGTTCCAGGGTCGGATGGTGGTACGAAAAATCAGGTTGTTCATGGAATCAAGAGAACGTCGTAGAAGTCCCCGCCAACCGATCAAGCTGGCAGCCCAGATCGATCTGGGAGGTGGTGAATCCTGGCCTTGCCAGATCGCGGACTTTTGTGCAGAAGGTCTGTTTGTCCGTTATTCCGCTGACACCTCCAGAAAGCTGGACCAACTCTTCGCCCGGGGCGCAAAGCCCGAGCTGATCGTGCGTTTCCGTGGTGCCGAAGGGCACCGGGCTCACGAACTGCATGTCAGTATCGTGCGCCGTATCGACGGTGCCATGGGTGTGAACTTCACCCGCTCGAATCCCGACGCGTTGGACGCCATGCTTGCCCAGTGCGGCAGCTCCCGTCACCAGGAACGTTCCTCACTGCATGCCCCGAATGACCGCATCCAGTTTGTCCTGCACCAGTGCGCGAAGGCCGTGACCCAATTCATTGAGCCCCTGATGGATGCCTGCTTTGTCCAGATGGTTGCCGGCCTGAAGCAGGCGGCCCAGAAGGCCGCCAACGACCAGCTCGCAAACGAGTTCATGGATTCCACGGGGCAGATCCAGGCCCGGCAGCGGGTCATCTGGCACCATATGTCGCGTAACCTGGAGTCTCCCCTGAAACCGGCTCCCAAAGGCTTTCCGGGGTCGGAGCTCTCCATCGTCGACAAGGGCGAGTTCGAGGACTGGCTGACCATCCGGGTGATGGTGACCAAGGCGGATACCCAGTACCGGGGTGACCTGTTGCAGCTGAAGCTGCGCCTGGACAAGCTCGCGATTGCCAATGCCACCGGCCATCACAATCCGCTCGGGCCGGCACTGGTGTGCGAAGCCTTTCACGCCGGCCTCAGCCAGCTGAAGCTGTCCCGGGAAGTGGAGAAAGTGTGCCTGAAAGTGTTCGAGCAGACGGTGCTGCAACAGCTGGGGCCCCTGTATAAGGAGCTCAACAACATTCTCATCCGTCATGGTGTGTTGCCGGACCTGGATCTGAGCAAGTACCTCAGTGAGAAAACCGTCCGGAAAGCCACGCCCGAAAAAACGAAGCAGCCCGAGCCGGTTCCCGAAGGCCCGAAGCCGGCCCCCTCCCGGGTAGAGCCGATCCGTAAAGCGACTACCGGACGCGCCAGCGCTTCTGTCGGGCGCGCGGGTCAGGAATTTCGCGGCTACGCACAGGCCGCCCAGACCGCCTTCGCCACGGTACGCAATCTGATTTCCACCCTGTCTGCTAGCCGGATCGCGAGCGGCGACGGGGAGCCCATGCCCTTTCCACCCAATGCCCAGCCGTTATCAGCGGGTGAGCTCCAGCGCGAGTTGCAGCAGCTTCAGCTACAGGAGCGGGAGCCAGTGGCGGCGGATGTGCCCCTGAAACAGCGTGTGATCGAGAGGGTAAGGGAGTGCGGCGATCACCGCCTGGACGAAGAGCAGGAGGAAACGGTGGACGTGGTCGACCGCTTCTTCCGCAGCGTGGTGGAAAGCCCCAAGCTCAGCGACTATGCCCAGAACCGGATACGCCAGCTGGAGGTTCCGGTCCTCAAGGTGGTCATGCGTGATCCGGCTTTTTTCGACGATCAGGACAGCCCGGTACGCGGCGTCATGAACCGCCTGGCCCAGCTTGGCGTGAAAGGCGGCCGGGTGAATCCGGTGGTGCAGCGCAAGGTTGATGAGCTGATCCAGCGGATCAACACGGACTTTGAGCAGGACACCGGTGTCTTCGAACAGACCGTCCAGGAGCTGGATGTCCTGATTGATCGCCAGAACCTGGTATACCGCCGCAATGTAGAACGGGTTACTGCCGCCGCCGAGGGGGCCCAGAAGGTGGCGGAGTCCAAGAAGGCGGTGGCCGAGGTGCTCAACCAGCGGGTGGCAGGCCGCAAGGTGCCGAAAGCGGTTCTCAGCCTGCTTGATGGTGGCTGGCGGGATCTGCTGTCGTTGACCTGGATCCGGCAGGGTCCGGACAGTCAGCTCTGGCACGACTACCTGTCCGTGGTCGATTCGCTGCTGGCCTTCGGCGACGATCCGGGCAGCAGCATCAATCTCCCGGAATTGCTTCGGATGATCCAGGATGGTCTCGCCTCGATATCCAGCAATCACATGCCCTCTTCCCAGATCCGTAACGAACTCAAGCAGTTCCTGGTGCGCCGGCCCGATCAGCGGCCGGAGATGGTGGAGGTGCCGCCGGCCCGCACCGACGCGGATGAGCAACGGGAAGTCTCCGACCGTGAGCAGCGCAGTCTCCAGCGCTGGATCAACCGTGCCCAGCAGCTGCGCACCGGGGACTGGTTGAGGGACCAGGAAAATCCGGACAAGCCCCAGTATATCCGACTGGTCTGGGTTGCCCGTGGGTTCAGTCGCTTCGTGTTTGTGAACCACCAGGGTATGCGGGTGGTGGAGCTGGAGCTGGAGGCTCTGGCCCGGCAGATGCGCAAGGGTATCATCGTGCCGGATAACCAGTACGAGCGCCCACTGGTGGATGAGAGCATCGATCGCATGGTGCGGAAGGTTTATGACCAGCTGTCCTGGGCCTCCACGCACGACGAGCTGACCGGCCTCCTGGGGCGTCGGGAATTCGAACGCATGCTGGATCAGCAGCTGGCCCGTCGAGAAGACGAGCGGGCACTGGTGCGGCTGGATCTCCGACGCTTCCGGATTCTCAACGATACGGCCGGTTACCAGGCCGGAGACGATGCCCTGAAACAGGTGGCGGATCTTCTTTGCAGCCATGTGGGTGACGGGATGCCTGTAGCGCGCCTGGCGGGCAACGAATTTGCGATGCTGGTGCCCGGCGAGGATGCCGGGGAAATTGCCGGTAGCCTGATCCAGGCGATCGAGTCAGCCGAATTCAGCTTCAACGGGCGCAGTTACCGTTTGTCCGCCAGTGTCGGTATCGTGCCGGCATTGCCGGGTCTGGTGAACGCCGAACGCTGGTTGCGGGCTTCGGAGCAGGCGCTGGCCAAAGCCAAGCAGCAGGGGCATGGCCAGGTGGTGGAATACGTGCCGGATGCCAATGACCAGGCGCGTCAGGAACAGATTGCCGCCAAGGTCGCCAGCCTTGGAGACCTGAACGAGGAGCGCATGCTGCTCCGCTGCCAGAAGATCATCCCGTTGCACGGCCGCACTTCCATGTCGCCCCAGTACGAGATCCTGATCAGCATGTACGACGATGCCGGGAACCTGATCACGGGACGGGATTTTGTCCGGATGGCCGAACGCTACGACCGCATGCAGGCGGTGGATCGCTGGGTGGTCGGACGGATGCTCGATTGGCTCAGGGAGCGTCAGCCGGATCCCCGTCATCTGGGGGGCGTCTGTATCAACCTGTCCGGCTTCAGTCTGAATGACCAGACTCTTCTGGAGTTCATCTACGAGAAGCTGAGCAAAAAGGATGCGCCAATAGAACGGATCTGGTTTGAACTCACGGAAGCATCGGCCATCAACGATATCGAGTCGGTGGCAGAGTTCATTCGCGAGATGAAGGAGCTGGGCTGCCGGTTCTGCCTGGGTAATTTCGGCAGTGGTCCCAGTTCGTTCAATTTCATGCGCTCACTGCCGGTGGACCTGATCAAGATCGACAGCGCTTTCACCAGCCAGCTCACCACCAGCGAGATGGACCGGGCGATGGTCAGATCCATGGTGGAGATGGCCCATTACATGAAACGGGAGGTCATTGCCTCAAAGGTTGAATCCCGCGAGGTTCTGGATATGCTGAGGCAGTTGGGCGTGGATTACGCCCAGGGATTCGTGGTGGAGAAACCCCGATCCCTCGACAGCCTTCTGTAAACCGGGACAGGCGGAGTGCATGTCAAAGCGTCATCCGATTATTGCCGTGACCGGCTCCAGTGGTGCGGGCACCACGACAACCGGGCAGATCTTCAGTCGCATGTTCGCCAGTGAGGGGCTGCGCGCCGCCATGGTCAGCGGGGACAGCTTCCACCGCTATAACCGGGAGCAGATGGCCCGACTGGCCGCCAAGGGGCAGTTTGGCGAGCGCAACCACTTTGCGCTGGCGGCCAACCACATCGACAAGCTTGAGGCCCTGTTCTACGACTATGGCCATACCGGTAATGGCCGCTACCGACAATATGTCCATGACGAGGATCACGCCCTGATCAGCGCCGGGCACAAGGCGGGTACCTTCACACCCTGGGGGCCGCTGCCGGCAGATACCGATCTGTTGTTCTACGAGGGCTTGCACGGTGGGGTGGTGAGCGATACCTACAACATCGCCCAGTACGTGGATCTGTTGATCGGGGTCGTTCCCATCGTGAACCTGGAGTGGATCCAGAAGATCCATCGGGATACCCACAAGCGCGGCTACAGCCAGGAAGCCGTCGTCCAGACGATCGTCAACCGCATGGACGACTACGTCCACGATATCGTGCCGCAGTTCTCCCATACCCACATCAACTTCCAGCGGGTGCCACTGGTGGACACCTCCAACCCGTTCGTGGTCCGGGATGTACCCACCGAGGACGAGAGCATGGTGGTGATCCGGTTCCGGGACCCTTCGGAAGTGAAGTTCACCCAGATGTTGCAACTGATCTCCGGCAGTACCGTGTCGCGCCACGATACCCTGGTGGTTCCGGGCCCCAAAATGGCGCTGGCGATGGACCTGGTGTTGCGCCCCATGGTCCAGCGCCTGATGAGTCGAAGGACCTACGCCTGAACCATCACGCGGTTAACCGGCCGTCCCGGTAGTCCCGAAGCGCCTGTTCAATTTCCTCACGGGTGTTCATCACGAACGGACCATACTGGACTACCGGTTCACCGATAGGCTTACCGGCGATCAGTAGCAGGCGGGCGCCGGCCGTTCCGGTAGTAACGGTAATACGGTCACCCTGGCCAAGAATGCTGGCGGTACTGGACCTGAGTGCCGTTTCACCGAGCCGGGCTTCACCCTGATACAGATACAGCATGGCGTTGTGGCTCTCCGGCACCGGCAGACTGACGCGACCGTCGGAACCCAGCTGGATATCGGCATAAATGGGCTGGGTGCTGCGATCGGCAACCGCGCCCCGATGGAGGGCCCCGTCAACAGTGATCGTGCCGGCGATCAGTTTGATGCGGCCGCCGTCCAAGGCGATCTCCGGAATGTCTTCCGGCTGGATGTCACGGTAGCCGGCGGCGGTCATCTTTTCCGCAGCGGGCAGGTTCAGCCATAGCTGGAAGCCGCGCATGACCCCTTCTTCCTGTTGGGGCATCTCCGAGTGGATGATGCCACGGCCTGCGGTCATCCACTGGACCCCGCCGTTGCGGAGATCACCCCGGTTACCCAGATGATCCTCGTGAAGCATGTGTCCCTCGATCATGTAGGTGACGGTCTCGAAACCCCGGTGGGGATGGGACGGGAAGCCGGCAATGTAGTCGGCGGCGTCGGCCGAACCGAACTCATCCAGCATCAGGAAGGGGTCCAGACGCACCGAAGGGTGCTGTCCAAGGGAGCGCTTGATGCGGACTCCGGCGCCGTCGGATGTCTCGGCACCGGGAATGACCTGTGCCACGTTGCGTTCTGTCATGACTGACCTCCTGCCAAAAGGATCCGGGAACCGCCGGTTCAGGCGGTCAGGGTTTCAATGCTGCGGTCGGCTTGCTGCAGGGCGGCTTCTTTCTGCTCTTCGCCCATGTTCAGGCCCTCGGCGTAGACGAAATGCACGTCCTTCAGACCCAGTAGACCCAGGAACGACTTGAGGTACGGCGTCTGCGAGTCATTCGGGGTGCCGGCATACATGCCGCCACGCGCTGCCAGGACATAAACCGGCCGGTCTTCCAGCAACCCCACGGGACCATTTTCAGTGTAGCGGAAGGTTACACCGGCCCGTGCGATATGATCGAAGTACGCCTTCAGGGGTGACGGGATACCGAAGTTGTACATGGGCACACCCATGACAATGATGTCTGCATCTGCAATTTCCTGGATCAGCGAATCTGAATAAGCCACTACCTGTTGCTGGTTGTGGTCGCGATGGTCGGGGTTGCTCAGGAACGCGCCAAAGCGGTCGGCGTCCAGGTGTGGCACCGGTTCGGCGGCCAGATCACGGTGCGTGATGCGGGTTGGCCCATGGCTCTGGTGAAGCTGCTCCAGCGTCCGGTTGACCAGCTGGGAGGACTGTCCGTCCTGCCCGAAAATGCTTGCGGTAATAACGAGAATGTTCTTCATGTTCAAGGCCTCTGCGGGAACTCAATGGGTATGAGGCTATTGAACTGCGAGGGGGAAAAAGATGAAATCGGAGAATCTTGCAGGCTTTATTCAGAATATTTGATGGAGTGTCCGGCGCGCCCCGCGGGGCGCGCCAGGCCGGACCGAGGGCCGGCTATTCCACATTCCGGGAGTAGAAAATTTCCAGCATCTCGCGACGCAGCCGATCCTCGATTGACTGGGCTTCTTCCGGGTCCAGATCGCTGGCATTGACGCCGAACACATAGTTATCCAGCTTGAAGTTCTTCAGCATCATCTTGGTGTGGAACAGGTTTTCCTGGTACACGTTCACATCGATCATCTGATACGCATTCTGGGTATCCTCTGTCAGATAGTTCTGGATCGAGTTGATGTCGTGATCGATGTAATGCTTGGTGCCGTCCACGTCCCGGGTGAAGCCGCGTACGCGGTAATCCACGGTCACCACGTCGGAGTCGAAGCTGTGAATCAGGTAGTTCAGTACCTTCAGCGGCGAGATCAGGCCACAGGTGGAGACGTCGATGTCTGCCCGGAAGGTGCTGACGCCATCGTGGGGATGACTCTCCGGATAGGTGTGAACGGTGACGTGGCTCTTGTCGAGATGCGCAACGATGGTATCCGGCAGCGGACCCGGAGATTCCTCGTTGTTGGCTTCGCCGTCGGTCAGTTCATGCTCGGCGATGAGCATGGTCACGGACGCCCCGTGGGGTTCGTAATCCTGTCGGGCGATGTTGAGGACGTTGGCGCCGATGATCTTGACCACGTCGGTCAGAATCTGGGTCAGTCGCTCGGCGTTGTACATCTCATCGATGTAATCGATGTAGGCTTCGCGTTGCTCTTCGGTCTGCGCGTAACAGATGTCGTAGATGTTGAAGCTCAGTGATTTGGTCAGGTTGTTGAAACCGTGCAGTTGGAGTTTGGTTTCCATGCTCAGCCCCTCCGGACATTGGAGATGAATGACTGCAGGGCTCTACCTTGGGGTTAGCCCTGCCGAGGCCGCCACCGACTACTGACCAGGTTTGTATACCTTTTGCGCAGACCGGCGGAGAAGGCGCGTATTATGCACACCGCAAGTGACGTTGAATAGTATTTGCAATGACATTTTAGCATTCGTAGTTTCCGTCGGTTCCGGACTGCCGGTGAGGCTCTATTCGGCCTCCCGGATCTCGTGGCTGTGCGTGATCTCAACCCCGGCACTTTCCAGCATGATGGAGGCAGAGCAGTACTTCTCCGCCGACAGGCTTACGGCCCGTTGTACCTGCTTTTCCTTGAGGTTGTGCCCGGTAACCACGAAATGCAGGTGGATTCGGGTAAACACTGCCGGCACGGCGTCGGCGCGTTCCGCTTCCAGTTCAGCGTGGCAGGCCGTCACGTCCTGGCGGCTCTTCCTGAGTATGCTCATCACATCAAAGGAGGAGCATCCGCCGAGACCCATCAGCAACAACTCCATGGGGCGGGGACCCAGATTCTGGCCGCCATGATCCGGCGGTCCGTCAATCTGCACGCTGTGGCCGGTACCACTGGTGGCCCTGAAACTGGCATTGCCGGTCCAGTCGACGGTTGCTTTCATATCGTGAGGGTCTCCGTTGGTCAGAACAAGGGATAATGAGGCCGGATGCTAGCACAGTCAGAGTCCCCGGGCAGCTGCCGAAAACGGTATCGAGATCAAGGTGTGCGCTCTTTCCGGTTGCCCGGCATTGGCCTTCTTGTTATAAGTTGGCGTGTTTTTGAAGAAAAAGTAACGAACCCGCAGGGAAAGCCGGGTGAATAATAACCATCGGGACCCGCCAGTATCTGAGGAGGCATGACTCGCACTATGGCTACCATCGTCAAGCCGGTTGAGCAGAAAACCAAGCACCTGGACTATTTCCTGTCCCAGTGCCACCGCCGGCGTTACCCCGCCAAGAGCACCATTATCTACGCTGGTGACAAGAGTGATTCCCTGTTCTACATCGTCAAGGGTTCCGTCACCGTCATTATCGAGGATGACGATGGCCGTGAGATGATCATGGCCTACCTGAATGCCGGTGACTTTTTCGGCGAAATGGGCCTCTTCGACAACATGGACTCCCGCAGCGCCTGGGTGAAAGCCAAGACCGAGTGCGAGGTGGCCGAGATCAGCTACACCAAGTTCCGGGAAATCGCCCAGCAGGATCCCCGGGTGCTGTACTTCATTGGCGAGCAGATGGCCTCCCGCCTGCGGCAGACGACCCGCAAGGTGGGTGATCTGGCGTTTCTTGATGTTACCGGACGCGTGGCCCGGACCCTTCTGGACCTGTGCAAGGAGCCGGATGCCATGACCCATCCCGACGGTATGCAGATCAAGATTACCCGTCAGGAAATCGGCCGCATCGTCGGTTGCTCCCGGGAGATGGTGGGCCGGGTGCTGAAGACCCTGGAAGACCAGGGACTGGTGCGGGTCAAGGGCAAGACCATGGTGGTCTACGGTACCCGTTAAGCCCCGCGAACCCCTGCGAATTCCCTGATTGCGTCCGCCACCAGGCCGGGCGCAGTCAGTGGCGCCCAATGCGGCGCGTCCACCTCCCTTCGGGTCAGCTTGCCTGTCCAGCGGGCCTGGCCATCAAACAGTTGTGCTCCCACGTAGTTGTCGCCTTTGGGGATGATGAGCTGGACCGGACACTGCGCGTATCGCGCTGCCGGTCGCAGCAGGCGGGGCAGGAAGTTGGCACGGTAGAGCTTGACGCCGAACCTCCCGTCTCCTTTCTGAAGCTCGCTGAAACGGGCATCGGCAACACCCTCGTATCTCTTCAGGATACCCGGCCAGAGCCGGTCCAGCCCCAGCCGCCAGAGCGTTTCGGGCAAGACGGGCACCTGGAACAGAAAAACGTACCAGGAGCTGGCCAGTTGCCGGAATACCCTGGCCGTGCCGCCGCCGCGCAGGTCTGTGGCCTGTTCCCTCAGCCAGTAACCCACGTGATCCAGACAGGGGCCCGAGATGGAGGAGTACGAAAGAATCCGCCCTTGAAGAGGGCCCGCTGCCACGGATTCCCAGCTCTGGATCGAGCCCCAGTCGTGGGCCGCGAGGTGGAAGGCCCGCTCTGGCAACAGCTGATCGACCACGGCCTCCAGGTCACCGGCCAGGTCACTGAGCCGGTAGTCCCGCGTCCAGCGGGGTTTGTCGGAGAGGCCGGCCCCCCGGACATCGTAGCGCACCAGGTAAAAATCGCGGGCCAGTTCGGCAACGACCCGGTCCCAGACATGGAGGTTGTCCGGGTAGCCATGGACGAGCACAAGGGGTTCGTTTTCAGGGTTGCCGTCAGTGACAGCGTGGAGCGTGATCTTGCCACTGCGCACGCGATGATTGACCCGGTTCATGACGACTCCTGTCGGTGACGTTGGATGACTACGGACAGGGTAACCGTTGGTGCCGGGCCACGCTGCGGCCAAATGGGCCATCGGCCGGTCAGCCGGTGTCAGTCGACAATAGCCACCGACTTGATCTGCATCCAGACCCTTTGGCCTGGCTGCAGGGACAAGGCATGCACCGAGCGGCTGGTGAGCCTGGCGAGGAAGGGCGTAGCACCGGCGACCAGACGGACCATGGACGTTCCGGGACTGAGGTCCGAGGCGATTTCGTCAATGGTGGCCGGCACCAGGTTCTGAATGCTTTGCTCGGTATGCTCGCCCAGGGCAAGGCTGATATCCCTGGCCAGTACCTGCAGCCGGATCCGTTGGCCGGCGGTGAGTCCATCGTCGTCCCGAAGCCAGAGATGGCCGCCATCAAAGTCTGCCCGGCACAGATGCCACTGCGGATCCCGCTCGCCGACCACCGCCTCCATGATGACGCCGGCATCCTTTTCCAGGCCAAAAGGCTGATCAGTCCGGGCGAGCGTCTCTTGCAACGGGCCGTCGGCGATGACCCGACCGTTATCCATCATCACGATATGATCCGCCAGCCGGGCCACCTCACTGGTGGAGTGGGAGACATAGAGGATCGGAATCGCCAGGGAATCCCTCAGGGTTTCCAGGTAAGGCATGATTTCCCGCTTGCTTCGGGCATCCAGCGCCGACAGCGGCTCGTCCATCAGTAACAGATCCGGGCTGGTCAACAGGGCCCGGGCAATGGCAACACGCTGGCGCTCACCGCCGGACAGGCGCTGGGGCATGCGGTCAAGCAAATGCCCGAGGCCGAGCCAGTCAACAGCCTGCTCAAAGGTGACATGACGTCGGGAATCGGGAATCCGGCGGAAGCCGTAGAGAAGGTTCCTGCGCACCGTCAGATGTGGGAACAGACTGGTCTCCTGGAAGACGTAGGCCAGTGGTCTCCGGTGCACCGGCAGGTTCCGGGAGCCATCCTGCCAGGTGTCACCGCTAACCCTCAGGGTGCCTTCGGCAGGCTGGAGCCCCGCAATACAGCGCAGCAGGGTGGTCTTACCACAGCCCGAATGGCCGAAAAGCGCCGTGACACCCGTCCCGGGCAGTTCCAGGTCAACGTCGAGCTGAAAGGTCCCGAAGCCACACCGGAAGCGTGCCTCGATTACTCTGGTGTCGGTCATTTGACAACTCCGGACTGGAGTCGGCCATTGAGGCTGTACAGCGTCAGCAGGACGACGAACGAGAACGCCAGCATACCGGCGGCCAACCAGTGTGCCGAGCCGTAGTCCAGCGCCTCGACATGATCATAGATGGCGACCGACAGGACCTTGGTTTCGCCGGGAATATTTCCACCGATCATGAGGACCACGCCGAATTCGCCCACGGTGTGGGCGAACGTCAGGACCGCCGCGCTGAGGAACCCCGGGCGCGCCAGAGGCAGCACTACGGTGAAGAAACGGTCGCGCGGCGATGCCCGAAGCGTTGCGGCAACTTCAAGCAAACGCTGGTCTATGGTGGCAAAGCTGTTCTGCAGTGGCTGAACGGTGAAGGGCAGGGAATAGAGGATCGAGGCAATCACCAGGCCCTCGAAGGTGAACGGCAGCAGGCCGATGCCCAGTTGTTCGGTCAGTTGCCCTACCAGGCCATCCGGTCCCATCAGGATCAGCAGGTAGAACCCCAGGACGGTCGGCGGCAGGACCAGGGGCAGGGCGATCAGCGCCGACACCGGTTGCCGTGACCAGTGCTGGCTTCGGGCCAGCCACCAGGCCAGTGGGGTGCCGATGATGAGCAAAAGTACGGTGGTGATGCCTGCCAGTTTCAGTGTCAGCCAGACAGCCTGCCATTCGGGGCCCATGAAGTCTCCGTTGCCTTGGTCCGCCGGCCTCAGGGCTCCGGCGCGTCACCGGTATCGTAGCCGTCTTTTTCAATGATTGCCCGCGCTTCTTCGCTGGCGAGGAAGTCCAGCCAGGCCCTGGCCGCTTCTGGATTTTCGCTCCGGGTCAACAGGATAGCCTGCTGTTCGATGGGCCGGTGCAGGGATGCAGGTACCACCCAGCTGGCCCCGCTCTCACCGTTCCAGGCGCGCAGTTGTGCGAGCGCAACAAAGCCTGCTTCGGCGTTGCCGGTGGCCACAAACTGGAAGGTCTGCGCGATGGAGTCGCCCCGGACCAGTCTCCGTCCGATGGTATCTTGCAGGCCGAGGGTGTCGAGCGCTTCCATGGCAGCAACTCCGTAGGGCGCGGTACGGGGGTTGCCGATTGCCAACCGGGCCCCTGCGTTGGCCGAAAGATAGGCCTCGGGGTCATTGAAGGCCTCCTGCGAGCGGCTCCACAGTGCCAGCCGACCGCGGGCATAGGTGAAACGGCTACCAGGCACCCCGAGTTCCTGCTGTTCCAGTAACTCCGGCCGTTCCCGATCGGCGGCGAGGAATACATCAAACGGTGCGCCCTGGCGAATCTGGGCGTAGAGTTTACCGGTGGATCCATAGCTGGCGCGGACTTGATGACCGGTGCGCTGTTCGAACAGCGGCATCAGTTTTTGCATGGTGCCGGTAAAGTTCGCTGCGACAGCGGCGGTCACCATGTCCGCGCTGGCGGAGAGGGAGAGCGTTGCCAGCAGCAGGCCGACCAGACCCGTGCGGTGGGAGCGTCGAGCGCGATTCCGACAGGTTTGCGTAGTAACAGCTTTTGCCATGCGTCTTCGGGGCTCGTTCCTGGGGGGTGTGGAACCTGGAATCATGCCACAGGACGGGCCTGTATTCGACTCTCTACAAACGGGCAAAAGGCGGCCGCAACGAGTTGTGCGCCAGGGAGCCTCACTCTCCGGAACCGGGCGATTGCTTCGTCGTTGCCGGTCGTTCCCACTCCGGCGGGTGCCAGAGATGCCTGAGCCGGGACCATGGGGCGCCGGGGCGTGCCATGTCGCGAAACAGATCCACATATTCGTGGGTCCAGAGTACCAGCAGGTTGTTCGAGGGCACCGGGCGGGTAATGCCATATTCGGGCGGCTCCCTGGTGTCCTCATCCACGAACGTACCGAACAACCGGTCCCAGACAATCAGGGTGCCGCCGTAATTGCGGTCGATGTAGCCGGGGTTGCGGCCATGGTGTACCCGGTGGTGACTGGGGGTATTGAACAGCAGCTCGGTCCAGCCGGGCAGCCGACCCACCAGCGTGGTGTGGATGAAGAACTGGTAGACCAGGGAGAAGGCATAGGCAACGCCGATCCAGACCGGATTGAAGCCGATCAGCGCCATCGGCAGGTAGAAGATCCACATACCGTTGAAGATGTTGGTGGCGTTCTGGCGCATGGCTGTGGAAAAGTTCATGCGCTCTGATGAGTGATGAACCACATGGGCGGCCCAGAACCAACGCATCCGGTGACTGGCCCGATGCATCCAGTAGAAGCAGAAGTCGACGCCGAGAAAGGTCAGAAGGCCGGTGAACCCGTTTAACTCGAGATCAAACAACCGGTAGTGGTAACACAGGGCATACACCGGAAAAGCGATCACACCGGCAAACAGCAGTTCGGTAACCTGATAGCCCGCACCCAGTGCGAAGTTGCGGACCGCCTCCCGGGCATCCATCAGCCGGGGATCATGCCGGATCCTCAGGTATTCCCACAGGGTTACCGCGATGAACACCGGGGTGGCAAACACGAAAATCAGCTGGCGCTCATCCAGGGCCAGCCAGGGCGCAGCCTGTTGCCAGAGTGTCATCAGACCGCTGTCCTCGAGCACGGCCTGCATCATGTCCATCAGAGCCATAACCTGTCCTGCTGATGCGGAGAAGTTCAGCTTTCATAGTGGCACAGGCAGGCGTCATTGCATTGTCGGTTTGCGTCATGCCCATTGGCGATTTCCGCCAACGGTTGGATCAGGCGCGGCGATGTTGTTCGTAGAGCATTGCCAATGGCTGTATCTGTTCCTGCCATTGCTCCAGCCAGCCACGCATTGCCGGTAACAACCTTGCTTTCTTTGGCCAGGGTACGGGGTATTGCGGTGGCTGGAACAGCGGCGCGAACAGGGCGCCGGCCGTCAGGTCGGCGCGGGAGAAACTGTCGCCGACCAGGTATGGCTGCTGCTGATAGATGTTCGCCAGTTCGCTGAGCAGCGTTTCCAGAACCTGCTGCGAGGCATCTGCGGTTTTCTGGTTGATCTTCATCCAGTCGCGCATGACCTCGTCGACCCGACTGAAGGCCAGACTCAACAGGATGCGGTTATAGAATGGGGTACCTGCAGCCAGCATCGGCACCACCAGCTTGGGCCGCTGTAACAGGTAATGATAGGCCCAGCAACGAATCGCCGGACCGGCTTCATCATCCAGGCGCCGTTCCCAGGCCAGAGCCTGTTCCCGGGCCGCCGGATCAGCAGGGGTCAGCGGGTGGTCCGGGAATACCTCCTCCAGGTAATCAATGATCGCGGACGAGCCCTGGATGATTTCGCCGTTGTGATCCAGCACCGGCACCGAGGAGGTCTTGCCGGTGAGGGCGCGGATGGTCTTGACGTGCTGCCCGGGCAGAAGCGTCACCGGCTGATACCGAATGCCCTTGTGGTCCAGGGCCCAGCGAGCTTTCTCGCTGTAATGGGAAATGGCGAACTGATAGAGCCGGACGGCCATGATGGCAACCTCAGTGATGAATCTGGGGTCTTACCATACCGCTGAATCCGGAATTGAGCCAGGGGCTGCCGGCATGGTGGTTCCGGGACGGCCAGCATACAATGCCCGGCTTGGTATCAGGATCAATGGAGAGATCATGTTTGTACGACGTTGCATGAAACAGTCTGTACTTGTTGTCGCGGGGCTGTTGGCAGGTTGTGCCACCAGTGGAGGGGCTCTGACCACCCAGGAGCCGGGGTCGGTGTATCACTGCGGCCAGTTGGAGATCAGCGTCACACCCGGAGACGGCGGCGACCTGCTGGGTATCGACTACCTGGATCGCCGGCTGTTGCTCAAACCCGCCGAAAGCGCTTCGGGAGCCTTGTACGTGGCGCCGGGAGACGAACAGACCCGGTTCTGGAGCAAGGGCGAGCGGGCAGCGTTGACCATCCGGGGCGAGGCCTACCCGGAATGCCTGGCCCCCGGTGCGGTGGAGGTGCCGTTCGAGGCCCGTGGCAACGAGCCGTTCTGGCGAGCAGTGGTTGAAGGTGATGAACTTCTGCTTGAGCGCCCTTTCGAGTCGGACGGCGCGCAGCGTCTTTTGGTGGAGGCAGTCGACGGTGACCGCCACGGCCGGACGGTGGTCGCCCGGGCCGGGGGCCTCAATGTCAGTCTGACCGTCGCCCGCCAGCTGTGTCAGGACACCATGTCCGGAGCCCAGTATCCGGCCCAGGTGCGACTGCAGGTGAATGGCGAGCCGGCCCTCAAGGGCTGTGGAGGTGATCGCCAACGACTTTTGCGTGGAGCAGAATGGGTGGTTGAGGACATCGCAGGTGCCGGAATCATCGACGGTTCCCGGGTAACACTCCGGTTTCTTTCCGACAACCGGGTTGCCGGCAGAGCGTCGTGTAACCGGTATACGGGCAGCTACCAGTTGTCTGGCGAGGGCATCAGTTTTGGCGCCATTGCGTCAACCAGACGAGCCTGTGTCCCGGCCCTCATGAATCAGGAGGATCGCTTTCTGGAGGTGCTTGGTGAGGTTTCCCGGTTCGAGATCGGACGCCATGGGCAGCTGGAGTTGACCACTGCATCCGGTGACACCCTGACCGCTTTTCAGTCGACCGCCGAGACCCCGTAGGCGGCGAGAATCTCCGCCAGGCGTCCGGATGCCCTCAACTCCCGGATGCCGCGGCTGAGCGCATCGGCCAGTTCTTGCGAACGGGCGCTGGCGGGAGAAAAGGCGATGTAGACCGGACTGCTGGAAAGGGCGCCGGCACTGCGGAGCTGAATGTTCGGAAGCTGGTGCTGGAGCGTCCATGCCATGACATCGCGGTCTTCAGGCAGAACATCGGATCGCTCCTCCAGAATCAGTTTGATGGCACGCTTCAGGGGGGCCGGCCCGGACAGAATCCACACCCGTTTCTGGTTGTCACGGTTGCGCTGGATGTAGTCGTCCAGCTCCGGTGAATAGGAGTAGCCGTTCAGGGCGATCAGTGTCTGGTCCCGCAACGAATCGACGCCCTGATAGTGCCAGTCCTGCCCGGGTTGCGTGTACAGCTCGATGTGGGAAATGCCCAGGTGTTCTTCCGGGAAAACGAAGCCGGGGGCGTCTGAGGTGAACGCGCCGACGATGCCGTCAATGTAGCCGGCCTCGGCCTGTTCCAGTGCCCGGGCCCAGCTCATGTTTATGTAGCTTACTCCGAATCCTTCCCGTTCGAGGGCTTCACGGGCAAGGTCCACCATATAGCCTTCGGGCTTCGCCCCGGCGACGCAGTTATAGGGGCACCATGGGTCGGCGGCCAGTATCACAATCCGCTTGGGGGGTGTCGGGGTATCGGTGGCTGGCGAGGCTGCTGGCTGCATCTGCTCTGCGGGCGAACGGGGCGGCTCTTCGGGCGAGCAGGCCGACAGAAACAGTGTCAGTAATAGCAGGAAAGCCTTGGGCATCATCTTCGGGGCCAGTGTGCCGCAGTCGAGCGGCGATCCTTTTCATCATAACCCCTCGACTGCGGTTTGTAACCTTCCTCTGGTTCTAGGCCCGTTGTCGTGACTCCGTTGCGGCCGCGGTAGGTACCAGGGCCCTGGTCAGATCTTTCATGTGCAGGGAGCCTACCTGTCGGCCATCGCGGACAACGCGGAATGCCAGTTCGGTATCGCCACCGGAGCGTTCCAGCACCGTTTCAAGGTTGTCCCGTTCGGAGATGTCTCCCGCATAGTTCTCTTCGGCCTCGGAGCCCGGCTTCATGACCGAGCGTACCCGCAGTACCCGGGCCCGGTTGATGTCCGAGATGAAGTCGACGATATAAGGGTCGCCCGGATTCAGCAGGATCTCCTGGGGATCTCCCTGCTGCACCACTTCGCCGTCCTTGAGAATGACCAGATGATCGGCCAGCTTGAGTGCCTCATCCAGATCATGGGTGATGAACACGATGGTTTTATGCAACTCTTCCTGCAGTTCCAGCAAAAGGTCCTGCATGTCCGACCGGATCAGCGGGTCCAGCGCTGAAAACGCCTCGTCCATCAGCATGATCGGGGCATCCGATACCAGTGCCCGGGCAATCCCGACCCGTTGCTGCATGCCGCCGGACAACTGGTGGGGGTACTGGTTTTCATTGCCTTCCAGGCCAACCCGGGCCAGCCATTTGCGGGCGTCGGCCTCGAAATCCGAGGTGGTATACCCGCGGATGGCCTTGGCCATGCCGGCATTCTCCAGCACGGTCTTGTGCGGGAGCAGGGCGAATTTCTGGAATACCATCGACATGCGTTCCCGTCTGAGCTTGCGCAGCTGTTCCTCGCTGTAGCTGAGCACGTCTTCGCCGTCGATCCGGATCTCCCCGGCAGTCGGCTCGATAAGACGGTTGAGGTGACGGATCAGGGTCGATTTCCCGGAACCGGACAAGCCCATGATCACAGTGATCTCACCATTGCGCATATCCACGTTGATATCCCGGAGACCGAGAACATGGCTCTGCTGTTCCAGCAGATCAGCCTTGTTCATGCCGCGACGCACATGCTCCAGGGCTACATCGGGAACCGGGCCGAAGATCTTGAACAGGTTTCTGATCGAAATCTTGATGTCGTTTGCCACGAGAGTTTCCTCACTGCTTCTGGGATGCGTTGATGCGTGCGAGCGATGCTTTGGTAACCCGGTCGAGAATCACCGCCAGGATGACGATGCCCAGGCCGGACACCAGGCCAACACCCAGTTCCAGGTTCCGGATACCTCTCAGGACCAGTACGCCAAGCCCGGGTGCCGACACCAGGGAGGCGATAACAACCATCGCGAGGCTCATCATGATGGTCTGGTTCACACCGGCCATGATGTTAGGCAGTGCCAGCGGGATCTGGACCTTGTACAGCTTTTGCCGGGGAGTCATGCCGAAGGCATCGGCAGCCTCGATCACATCCTTGTCCACCAGCCGGATCCCCAGGTTGGTCAGGCGGATGACCGGAACTATGGCGTAGAGGATGATGGCGATGCCGTAAAGCTTGGATTCGGTCACGCTGAACAGGAAGATCAGCGGGATCAGATAAACAAAGGGTGGCAGCGTCTGCAACATGTCGAGCACCGGGATGGTCATGCGCTGCATGACATCGCTGCGGGACATGGCAATACCGATCGGCACACCCAGTAACACGCACAGAAACGCGCAGACGAAGATGATCGAGAGTGTCTGCATCGCGTATTCGTAATGGTCGATGAAGGCGAGCAGGAAGATGCTACCGGCCACGAACGAGACCAGTTTCCAGGAGCGGCTTACCAGGAACACCACGCCCAGCAGTGCCGGAATGATGATCCACCAGGGCGTGTTCAGCATTCCGTAGAGGGTGCCATCGAGAAACCAGCTCAGTGGTTGGGTAATGGGATCGAGCACCACGCTGAGGCTGTCCTTGATGTCGAGAAATCCCTCCTCCAGTCCCTTGGTCAGCTCCCTTGACTGTGGAAATGCCGGGCACGCCTCGTTCAGTGCATCCATGGAGGGAAAGGGCAACTCCCACAGCGAGGTGGTGTCCGAGGATTCTTCGCCCTTGGTTTTTGAGAGCAGCTGGGCCATGGACATAGGCGCACTGCTTTCGCCCTCGGAACACCAGTCATTCAGTCCAAGGGAAGAAAAAACAAAATCGTAGGTAGCCATGACTTGTCAGTTTCCTGTGCGAATTTCCGCCAGGTGGAGCGACAGACGGTTCGGGTAGGAGACCATGGCGAAGCCAGGGGCTCCGCCACGGTTCAGGTGTGTTACTTCTCGAGCAGAGCTGCGAGCTTGCTCTCGGCAGACTCGTTGAGCCAGCCGGACCACACTTTGGGGTAGGAGCTCAGGAAGTAGACAGCGGCTTCCTCAGCAGAGGCGTTGTTTTCGCTCTTCCAGGCCAGGACCGCACTCATGGTGTCGGTCTTGAAGGTCATCTTGGAGAGCATGTCGGCAACTTCAGGCGCACGCTGCTTGAAGTCGGTGGTGACGGATGTCAGCACCGGTGCCGCCGGGAAGTCGGATACCTGAGGATCCGGGGTGTCCGGGTTCTGGTTGGCCTCGTGCGCGGCCTTGTTGTATTCGCCAAGGTCTACCCGGGTCATGTCGAACTTGCCCAGGGGTACGGTCGGGCCCCAGTAATAACCGAACCAGGGCTCCTGATCCTGGACAGCGGACGCCATGGATGACGCGAGGGTCTCACCGGAGCCATGGTTGAATACCTCAATGCCGGACGCTTCCAGATCCAGGGCACGGATCAGGTTGTCGTTGACCACCCGGCAGCCCCAGCCATCCGGGCAGTTGTTGAAGCGGGCATCGACCAGCTCCGGGTTGGCCATGATGCCTTCAATGGTTTTCAGTTCCGGGTGTTCCTCGACCAGGTAAGTCGGGATCCACCAGCCTTCGACACCGCCCGGATCAAGGACCTTGCCGGCGCGCTCGATCTTGCCTTCCTCTTCCAGGCGCTCGTAAACCTCACCCGTGGAGTTCAGCCACAGCTCGGTGACGATGTCCGGCTCGCCGTTTTCGGCGACGGAGGTGACCGCCGGGACGGTGTCAGAGGGTACGACAGAGACCTCGCAGCCGTATCCCTGTTCCATGATGAATTTGGCCACGTTGGTGACGACCGAGGCGGAGGCCCAGTTCATCTCGGTGATGGATACCTCACCGCACTGGTTGGCCTGTGCCATTCCGGGGATTGCCGCCGCACACAGGAGTGCGGCAGAAGTAAGCTTTTTCATGTCACTTCTCCTCTGGGATTGGTGACGCAGTAGAGCGCTTATGGGTATGACCAGATCGCGATCGTGAGAGATCGGAAGGAGGGGTTGTTTCTGGAACTGCTACTGCGTTCTTCAAAACAAGATTTCTCGACAGAATTCGTGTTCTAGGATAAGGAAATTGAATCGAGATTCAAGAAAATGGCCAAAAAAGTGTCGTCTTTCCGGGCGTATTTCTTTTGGCTGTCAACGTTCTGTAGCTTCCGGATGTTAGCTTGGAAGGTTGATGGCTGGAGGTGTGTGCATGACTGAATTACGTGATCTGACCCCGCATACGGTCATTTCCCATGAGCAATCGCGGCGCGGTCGGCGGCAGCGGAGGCAGTTGCGGACATTCCTGCCGGAGATGGTGACGCTGGAGCGGACGCTGGCGGAAGCACCGGTGGCGGTCACGAGCAGTGTCGTCGATCGCGTGGCGCTTGGCGATCTGAAGCTGCCGATCTATCGGGTGGATATTGGCACTGGAAAGCCGGAGGCCCCCGCCGTACTGCTGGTTGGCGGCGTGCATGGCCTGGAACGGATCGGCACGCAGGTGGTGATGGCCTGGCTGGGTGCCTTGCTGAAAAGGCTGGCCTGGGATGAACAGCTGACAGCATTGCTTGAGAAGGTTCATCTGACCGTGCTGCCAATACTCAATCCCGGTGGCATGTATCTGAACCAGCGCAGTAATCCCGGTGGGGTCGACCTTATGCGCAATGCCCCCATCACCGCCCAGGATCGCAGCGCCTTCCTGTTGGGCGGCCAGCGACTGTCCCGCAGGTTGCCCTGGTACACTGGTGATCCCGGGCAGGGGATGGAAGTGGAGAACCGGGCGCTGGAAGCCGTGATTCGGGAGCTCTTGCCAGGGCGGCCATTCAGTGTTGCGCTTGATTGCCACAGTGGCTTCGGCTGGCAGGACCAGATCTGGTTTCCGTATGCCTACCGTCGGCGCCCCATGCGGCGGATCGCAGCGGTGATGGCCCTCAAGCTGATCTGGGAACAGACCTATCCCAATCATGACTACCGATTCGAACCCCAGTCGCGCCATTACCTGACGCACGGGGACCTGTGGGATTACTTCTACAAACAGATCAACCGGGACAATGCCGGGGTGTTCCTGCCCCTGACCCTTGAAATGGGGTCCTGGCGATGGATCCGAAAGCGCCCAAGGCAGCTGTTCCGGCTGGACGGCCTGTTCAATCCGCTGGTTCCCCACCGCCACAAACGGGTGCTGCGTACCCATCTGACCTGGATTGATTTTCTGCTCAATGCGGCGGCAAGCCACCGGAACTGGTTGCCCGATGCCGAGCAGGAGTCCATGCTGAGGGAAGCTGCGATTTCGCACTGGTACCGGGATACAATCTGACATGCACTGGATATTGTTGCGGGGGCTGATTCGGGAGCAGGCCCACTGGGGCGAGTTCCCCGCTGCGCTTCAGTCCGCCTTTCCCGGGCACCGGTTTCACGCCGTTGACCTTCCCGGCACCGGTGTCCATTTCAGGGAGGCCAGTCCGGCCACCATCGAACGCATTCGTCAGCGGGTTTGCCAGCAGGTAAGCCATATCCCACGTCCTTTCGGGATCATTGCCCTGTCCATGGGCGGCATGGTGGCGCTCGACTGGGCCCAGCATGCCGAAATAGGCGAAATCCAGCAGCTGGTGATGATCAATACCAGTTGCGGCTTCAGTCCGCCCTGGCAGCGAATGCGGCCAGCGGCCTGGCCCCGGGTTCTGCGACTGCTGTCGCGCCGGGAACTGTTTGATCGGGAACGGGACCTGCTGGAACTGACCTCCAATCGGCCGGTGCCTCTGGCCTTGGCCAAGCGCTGGTACAGCATCCAGCGTCAGCGTCCGGTCAGCCTCGCCACAGCGTTCAATCAGCTGAAAGCGGCGGCCAGTTTCACACCTGCGCCCGAGCGCCCCCTCCCTGATGCCCTGCTGCTGGCCAGCCGGAGTGATCGTATTGTGCACTTCAAGTGCAGCGAAGCCCTGGAGTCCCGCTGGCAGTGGACTCTCAGACTCCATCCGGATGCCGGTCACGATCTGCCCCTCGATGAGCCAGCATGGGTTCTGGAGCAGATCCGGGCCTGGTTGCCCCGTGCCTGAGGTTGCTTGACGCAACTCTTTTTTGCGGTCAGTCTCTTGCTATCCAGGAACCAAGTTTATCCATCCAACACCCGGAACGGAGCTGACCAAAATGAAAATATTCGAAACAAAAACTGCCCCGAATCCCCGCCGCGTGCGCATGTTCATGGCCGAGAAGGGCCTGCTTGATCAGGCCGAATTCGTCGAGATTGACCTGCAAAAAGGCGAGAACCTGACGCCGGAATTTGTTGCCCGTAATCCCATGAAGAAAGTGCCGGTGATGGAGCTGGATGACGGTACCTGTATCGCAGAGACCATGGCCATCTGCCGCTATTTCGAGGAGGCCTACCCGGACGCGCCGAAGCTGCTCGGGGAAAACCCTCTGGAGAAGGCTCACCTGGAGCAATGGCTGCGCTGGATCGATTTCTATTTCTTCCTGCCCACCGGCATGTGCTTTCAGCACACGACCGGCTACTTCAAGGACCGGATGAATCCCATCAAGGAATGGGGCGAGGAGTGTGGCCAGGGCGTGGAAAAGTTCATGCACTTCCTGGACAAACACCTCGAAGGCAAGGAGTACATCTGTTGCGACCGGTTCACCGCGGCCGACATCAACGCCTTCACCACGGTGGCCTTTGCCCGGGTGGTGAATATCCGGATCAAGCCGGAGCAGACCAACCTTCAGGCCTGGTATGACCGGATCAAGGCCCGGCCGTCAGCCCAGGCTTGATCCTGCCTCCAGTCCCCGGCTGGCCGGAATCGACCTTACCCGGTTCCGGCCAGCCGCTTTTGCCTCATAAAGCCCCTGATCCGCTCGTGCAATGAGGCTTTCCGGGGAATCCTCTTCCGTGAAACAGGCCAGTCCGAGGCTGATGGTTTGCTGCACTGAAATCTCCTGGCACCGCTCGGCATCCTTGCATTGCACCGGGGTATCAGACATGGCCGCGAGAATTTTGCGAGCCACCTCCATGGCCCCATCCAAGTCCGTGGCAGGGAGCAGTATCAGGAATTCCTCGCCCCCCCAACGGCATACCGCATCCTGCTGACGCAAGCTGGCACCAAGGCGCACGGCCGTCTCCCTCAGCACGAGATCGCCGAAGTCGTGCCCATAGGTGTCGTTGACGGTCTTGAAGTGATCCAGATCGCCGATGATCAGGCAAAAGCGTTCCCGTTTTTCGCGTCGGGCACGGCTGATGGCATGTCTGACCATAGGCAGGAAGGCGTGCCGGTTGAGCAGGCCGGTCAGTTGATCGGTGGTCGCCAGCTCCTTCATTTCCTGTTCGCTCAGGAACTGATGCTTGCCGAGTCGGCGCATGATTTCCGAGACGACCAAACCGATGAGCAGCATGACCGAGGGCCCGAACAGGAACGGGGTGAGACTGATCAGCGGAACCTCAACCAGAACGGCTACGAAAACAAAGAGTATCAGCGGAGTGAGGAACTGGATTACCCAGTCCCGGGTTCCCCTGGTGGCGAGCAGGGTGACCCCGAAAAAACTGATCATCAGGCCTTCACTGACCTGGCTGAGAGCCTCGGGCCAATACTTTGCGTAAATCAGGAACAGGCCCAGGATCGAGAACATCAGTGACAGCGACATCATCCTGAGGAACACCTTCGGACGCCAGTTGGGTACTCCGGTATAATGCGCCAGCAACGTGATGATCACGCTGAAATAGGCCGGCGCCCTGATGAGAGAGGCCATCGACCAGAGTTCCGGAGAGGGGGCGCCTCGTAATTCGCGGCTGAAGAGATAGGCCAGAAGCGTGGTCAGTATCAGCCAGGCGCTGTAGAAAGCGAAAATTCGCTCCGTGCGTTCCTGATAACACAGGTAAGCCGTTTGCCACTTACGGGGAATATTGAGGTCGGAAAGACGCACGGCTGGAAGTCACTCCCCGAAAGTTTCAAAATGCATATTAAATTCTGTCCATACCCTACAACAAAATCAAGTTTTGATAAGTAGTTCACATCTTGGTGGATTTACCTACAAGAGCTTGTTTGATCCAGTCCGGAGTTCCAGATGTCTGTGTCCGAGAAACTCGGGTGTACCCTGAGCAAAATTGATGAAGCCAACCAGGCCGACCCGAACCGGGAGGAAGTGGGCGGCGAGGTTCTGCCTCGGGAGTTTGCCTATAGCCAGCACATGACCCGCTGGTTGTTTGAGCTGGAACCGGAACCGAGCGACCGCATGCAGATAGCCTGCAGGGCCCAACACATCGAGCGCTGGACTATGCCCCGCAGTGAGTTCGGCGAGGGTCGGAAGAATTACTACCTGTGGCGCCAGGCCTGTGGTCGCATGCACGGCCGCCGGGCAGCGGAAATCATGGCCGAATGCGGCTATCCCGAGGCAGAGTGCCAGCGGGTGGAGACCATCCTCACCAAGCGGGAGCTACGCCAGGATCCGGACACGCAGCTGCTGGAGGACGTGGCCTGCATGGTGTTCCTGGAGCGCTATTTTGCGCCGTTCTATGAGGAAAAGCCGGAGTATGACCGGGAAAAGTGGCTCCGGATTGTGCGTCGGACCTGGGGCAAGATGTCGCCCCGGGGGCATGAGGCGGCGCTGAAGCTGGCCGGCGGGATGCCCGCACATTTGTTGGAGCTTTTGCAGGAAGCTCTAGAAGGTGCTGAAGGCTGACTCTGGTGCACAGGCCGGCCCTGCCCACCGGCCTGTATCTATCTTTTCAGTTAGCCTTCCGGAAAAAACAGCTCTTTGAGTTTTTGACCGGGCTCTTCCGCCCGCATAAACGATTCACCCACCAGGAAGCCGTAAATGCCCCGGCTGGTCATGGCGTCCACATCGTCCCGGGTCATGATGCCGCTCTCGGTCACCGTCAGCCGGTCCTGGCCGATCCGCTCGTGCAGCTCGAACGTGGTGTCCAGGGACACCTCGAAGGTGTGCAGGTTGCGGTTGTTGATGCCGACCAGGGGCGTTTCCAGGGTCAGGGCGTCGTCCATCTCTTCCGGATCGTGTACCTCCACCAGCACATCCAGCCCGATTTCGTGGGCAATTCCTTCCAGTTCCTGCATCTGATTCCGGGTCAGGCAGGCAGCAATCAGCAGGATGCAGTCGGCACCGATGGCACGGCTTTCGTAGACCTGGTAGGGCGCCACCATGAAATCCTTCCGGATGACCGGCAGGCTGCAGGCAGCACGGGCGGCTTTCAGGTAGTCCTCGTGGCCCTGGAAGAAGTCACGGTCGGTCAGCACGGACAGGCAGGCCGCGCCGCCCTTCTCATAACTTTCGGCGATCTCGGCCGGTACGAACGGATCGCGCAGGATGCCCTTGCTGGGGGAAGCCTTCTTGATTTCGGCAATCACCGCAGGGGTCTGCTGTTCAATCCGGGTTCGCATGGCGTCGGCAAACCCCCGGGCAGGTGCCTGGTCGCCCGCCATGGCCTTCAGGTCGTCAATCGTGACGCGGCGTTTACGCTCGTCGATTTCCTGCCATTTCCGGTCAACGATCTTCCGAAGAATGGTGGGAGTCTTATCAAGATGTCTGTCAGTCATGTCAGGCCCGCATCAAAAACACTGGGAAAAATCAGCCAGCTCGGACATCTTGCCCGCAGCCAGTCCCGATCCCATGGCATCCAGCGCCATCTCGACGCCGGCTTTCGGGGTGTCCGCCAGGCCGGCAATGTAGATGGCGGCACCGGCGTTCAGGGCGATCAGGTCCCGGGCCTTTTCCGTGATCTCATCATGGTCCCGGCCAAACGCGGCCCGGATCAGTTTCAGGGATTCCTCCGAGGAATCCACATCCAGCCCCACCAGCGACTGACTCTTGATGCCGAGATCTTCCGGAGTGATGTCATATTCGGTGATCTCACCATCCTTGAGCTCCGCCACGTGGGTGAGGGTGGCCAGACTGATCTCGTCCAGGCCGTCCTTGGAATGCACCACCATGATGTGCTCCGCACCCAGCCGCTTCATCACTTCCGCCATGGGGCGGCACAGCTCCCGGGTAAACACGCCCAACAGCTGTCGCTTGACGCCGGCCGGGTTGGTCATCGGGCCAAGGATATTGAAGATGGTCCGGCAGCCCAGCTCCTTGCGTGGGCCGATGGCATGCTTCATGGCACCGTGGTGGGCCGGGGCGAACATGAAACCCACGCCGATCTGCTCCACACAACGGGCTACCTGCTCGGGGGTCATGTTCAGATTGATCCCGGCTTTCTCGATGAGATCGGCACTGCCGCTCTTGGAGGACACGCCGCGATTGCCGTGCTTGGCAACATAGCCTCCGGCCGCTGCCACGACAAAGGACGCAGCCGAGGATACGTTGAAGAGATTGGCGCCGTCACCGCCGGTGCCGACGATGTCCACCAGCGGTTCGGCGTTCACGGTGACTCCGGTAGCCAGCTCGCGCATGACTTCGGTGGCACCGGTGATCTCGTCGATGGTTTCACTCTTGAGGCGCAGCCCCATCAGGAACGCCCCGATCTGGGCATCGGTGGCCTCTCCGTTCATGACGATGCGCATGACCTCTTTCATTTCCTCCCGGGAGAGATCCAGGTTGGAAGCGATCCGGTTCAGAGCTTGTTTCATGTCCATGGAGAGTTGGCCTCTTAAATAGTTGTTCTCAGGAAATTGCGCAGCAGTTCGTGACCCTGTTCGGTCATGATCGACTCCGGGTGGAATTGCACGCCTTCGATGGGCAGGGTCGTGTGGCGCACGCCCATGATTTCCTCGATGGAGCCGTCGTCATTCCGGGTCCAGGCGGTGACTTCCAGGCAATCCGGCAAGGTGGCCTGGTCAATGACCAGGCTGTGGTAGCGGGTCGCCTGTAGCGGATTGCTCAGTCCCCGGAACACGCCGATGTCCTTGTGATAGACGGGCGAGACCTTGCCATGCATGACCCGGCCGGCCCGAACGATGTCGGCGCCGTACACCTGACCGATGGCCTGGTGGCCAAGGCAGATGCCGAGGATCGGCAGTTTACCGGCGAAGTGCCGGATGGCTTCCATCGAAATGCCGGCTTCGTTCGGCGTACACGGGCCCGGGGAGATCACCAGCCGCTCCGGCTTGAGCGCCTCGATCTGCTCGATGGTGATTTCGTCGTTACGATATACCCGCACATCGGCACCCAGCTCCGCCAGGTACTGCACCACGTTGTAGGTGAAGGAGTCGTAGTTATCGATCATCAGCAACATAATCCGTTCCTCCGCCTCAGTGGTCGTAATCGTTGTAGGTCATGGCCACGGCGCGGAAAATCGCGCGGCCCTTGTTCATGGTTTCCTTCCACTCGAGGCGCGGAACCGAATCCGCCACCACCCCGGCACCAGCCTGGATGTGCAGGGTGTTATCCTTGATCACCGCGGTACGGATGGCGATGGCGGTATCCATGTTGCCGTTGAACGAGAGATAGCCCACCGCGCCGCCGTAGACGCCGCGCTTGACCGGCTCAAGTTCGTCGATGATCTCCATGGCCCGGATCTTGGGGGCGCCGCTGAGGGTGCCCGCGGGCAGGGTGGCCCGCAGAACATCCAGGCAGCTGGTGCCTTCCTTCAGGCGGCCGGTCACGTTGGAAACGATGTGCATGACGTGGGAATAGCGTTCCACGATCATCTTGTCGGTGACTTTGACGGTGCCGGTTTCGGACACGCGTCCGGCGTCATTGCGGCCCAGGTCGATCAGCATCAGGTGTTCGGCGATTTCCTTCGGATCGGCCAGCAGTTCACTTTCCAGAGCCTTGTCCTCGGCATCGGTGGCGCCGCGCTTGCGGGTCCCGGCGATGGGCCGCACCGTGACTTCCTCGTCTTCGACCCGGGCCAGGATCTCCGGGGACGAGCCGACGATGTGGAAATCGTCCAGATCCAGGAAGTACATGTACGGCGACGGATTGAGAACCCTCAGCGACCGATAGAGGTTCAGGGGAGGCGCCTCGAACGGAATGGACATGCGCTGGGAAATGACCGTCTGCATGACGTCGCCGTCGAGCACGTATTCCTTGATCCGGTCGACCGCGGATTCAAAGCGGTCCTGGGTGAAGCCGGAAATGAAATCGCCTTCGTCCACCACTTTGCCGCGCAGGTGCTCGGGGGTTCGGGGAGCGTTGGCGGTTTGCCGGTGCAAGCGCGCTTCGAGTTCGTCGATCCGGGTCTGGGCTTGCTCATAGGCGCCTTCGATGGCCGGGTCGACGTGTACGATCAGGTGCAGCTTGCCGCGCAGGTTGTCGAATACCACGATCTCATCCGAGACCATCAGCAGGATGTCGGGAGTGCCGATCCTGTCGGGCGGGCAGGAGTTGCGCAGGCGCTTCTCGATGTAGCGCACGGTATCGTAGCCGAAGTAGCCAACCAGGCCGCCATTGAACCTGGGCAGTTCGGGCAGGTCCGGGGCGTTGAAGCGTTTCTGGTATTCGTCAACGAACTCCAGCGGATCTTCCACCTCGGCCTGTTCGACGAGCTTGCCGTTCTGGCTCACCTCGATGCGGTGATCGAATACCTTGAGGATTTCGCGGCTGGGCAGGCCAATGATGGAATAGCGGCCCCATTTTTCGCCACCCTGAACGGATTCAAACAGGTAGGAGTAGGGGCCACTGGCCAGCTTCAGGTAGGTGCTCAGAGGCGTGTCCAGGTCGGCCAGCACCTCTCGGTACACAGGGATGCGGTTAAAGCCGGCTTGGGCGAGCTCGGAGAATTGCTCGGGTGTCATGTGTCGGTTTCCTGAATTCTGATCTGCATTGGTACGGAACAGCCGGATGCCATTCCGCCGGGTGGTACGGTCCGGACAGGCGCATGCCCATCAGCCGCCGGGCCTGTTCAGCCAGTGCGCCATCGCCACCATCGTGTTGCGCGGGTTGTGAGGACGCCTCGCGCTGCAGTCAGATTCAGTCCCTGCACGGCAGGAATCTCCCGATAACAAGTGTTCATTGAAACATCCATGTGAGATTACAAAAGCTCAGCCAGTGAATCAACAATCGCGTCGGCCCCGAGGCTTTCCACCGAGCCGCCAAAGTTGTAGCCGTAGCGGACAGCCACACAGGGAATGCCGGCGGCAATGGCAGCGTCCACGTCGGCGGCGGAGTCTCCGACCATGACCGTCGTGCCGCGTGTGCCGCCCAGCTGCTCCATGGCATGCAGCAGTGGGCCCGGATCCGGTTTCCTGACCGGCAGAGTATCGCCGCCAATGCTCAGGTCAAACCAGTGGTCCAGACCCAGCTGCTCGAGCAGCGGCGCCACGAACTGCTCCGGTTTGTTGGTCACCACCGCCAGCCGGCAACCATTGGTTTTCAAGTGGGCAAGGCAGGCTTCCACGCCCGGGTAGATCCGGGCATGCTGGCCGTTGAGCCTGCCGTAGTGGTGGTAAAAGATCGCCAGGGCGTCCTTGAACAGGGCATCGTCCTTCGGTAACGCCGGTTCCCAGTCGGTCTTGCCGGCCAGCGCGCGGCGGACCAGGACTGCGGCACCGTTACCCACCCAGTTCCGGACCTTGTCGATGCCCGCGGGTGTTCGGCCCAGATGCTCGAGCATCTGGTCGACCGCCGCGGCAAGATCCGGCGCACTGTCTACCAGGGTGCCGTCGAGGTCGAACAGGGCTACGCCCGGCCAGCGGGTGTTGAACAGGCCTTTGAGGCTCATCCTCCGGTCACCTTGCGGGCCTGCTCCAGTTCCGCCCGCATGGCGTCGATGGTGGCCTTGTAGTCGTCGGTGTTGAAGATGGCGGAGCCGGCGACGAAGGTGTCGGCCCCGGCCTCGGCGATTTCACGGATATTCTCCGTTTTCACGCCACCATCGATCTCCAGCCGGATGTTGAAGTTACTGGCGTCGATTTTCTTGCGGGCTTCCCGCAGTTTGTCGAGGGTGCCCGGGATGAACTTCTGGCCACCGAAGCCCGGGTTGACGGACATCAGCAGCACCATGTCCAGCTTGTCCATTACGTAATCCATGTGGCTCAGTGGCGTGGCGGGGTTGAACACCAGGCCCGCCTTGCAGCCACCGTCCCGGATCAGTTGCAGCGAGCGATCAATGTGGTTGGACGCCTCCGGGTGGAACGTGATGTAGCTGGCGCCGGCATCGATGAACATGCGAATCAGGTCGTCTACCGGAGATACCATCAGGTGGACATCGATAGGCGCGGTGACGCCATGCTTGCGCAGTGCTTCGCACACCATGGGGCCGATAGTGAGGTTGGGCACGTAGTGATTGTCCATCACATCGAAGTGGACGACATCGGCGCCTGCGGCCAGGACATTGTCGACTTCCTCGCCCAGGCGGGCAAAATCGGCGGAGAGGATGGATGGGGCAATCAGGTACGGATTCATGATGTCTCTCTCAGTGGTGTTCAGTAGCAGTTCAGGGTAATACGGAACCCAGAAGGTCCGTTTCCGGCCGCGCCGGTCAGTTTACCAGTTTGAGCCGGGGTTTTCGCCGGCAAAAGGATCCGCACCATTGCTCGCCCCGGCCGGACAGAAAGGCCCCTGGTCGGGGTGGCTCGTCAGATCGTTTGGTTTCGCTGTTTGATGAGCTCCCAGGCCTGCTGATAGCGCAGCAACTGTTCCTTGGCAATGGCCAGCTCCCTGGGTGACAGGGTTTGCTGGGAGAGCTTGTCCGGGTGGCATTCGGAGACCTTTCGGCGATAGGCGCGTTTGATCTGGGCCAGGGATTCCCGGCGGGTCACGCCCAGCAACTGGCACGCCTGGTCATAGGTTTCCGGGCGGGAGGGGGTGTCTGCTGCCCGGACCCAGACCTTGCTGGCGTAGCTTTCCAGGATGTGGTCGCTGACACTAACGGGCAGTCCCATCTGGTCGATGGCGTCTTCGCACCGGTATCGGCGGGGTTTGCCAGGCGGACCCTGGATTTGCGCCGCGTGGCAAAGGCAGATGGCGACCGTCAGTGACGGGGCAGGCCAGAGCCTGCGGGTCAGGCGTAGCGACAACCCCTTGAGCGGCGGCAGCTCTTCGGCTTTCTTGCCACTCTGGAACCACTGGATCGCCCGCTGCCGCTGGCGCCCGGACAGGTTCAGGGCCCGGATCAGTCCTTCGGCGTAAGTAATGTCAGCCTCGGTGACTCTGCCGTCAGACCGGGCGATGTAACCGAGGAAGTAGAACAGGGGGCGGCGGCACCACCCCGGAAGCCGTACCCGTTCCAGAAAAGTGACAGCCTGGTGCCCGCAGGCAGACAGTTCCCGGAGCAGGCTGCTGAACTCGGCCTGAAGGTGGGAGGGGAGAGTCGGGCTGCCACTGCTATGGGGCATGGTATCAGGCCTCTTGCGCGGACAGTCGGCGGTCCAGTTCCCGGAGGCGTTCCGGGGTTCCTACGTCGACCCAGCCACCCCCGTGGTAGCGTCCGGCAACCCGGCCCTGGCCCATGGCGCGGCGCAGCACCGGCCCCAGTTTGCCGGCGCTGTCATCCAGGCCGGCGAACAGACGGCGATGCAGCAGGCTGATGCCGGTGAACGTCAGCTTTCCGGGGCCATCACTGACCAGTTCGCCGGACTCCAGTAATTGAAAATCGCCTTCAGGGTGGTGAGGGGGGTTGTCTGTGAGCACCAGAACCGCATCCTTATCGGGGGCCGGCACAAGTTCGGCCAGCGGAAAGTCCGTCCAGATATCGCCGTTGATGACCAGGAACCAGTCGGAACCCCGGGCGGTCAGCAGAGGCAAGGCGCGGACGATGCCTCCGGCGGTTTCCAGAGGCGTGCCTTCCCGGGAGTATTCCAGCGACAGGCCGAAGCGCTCACCATTCCCCAGCGTGTACTCGATCTGGTCGCCCAGCCAGGCATGGTTGATCACCACTTCCCGGAATCCGGCCTGCTTCAGGTGCTCAAGGTGATGCACGATCAGCGGTTTGCCGCCCACATTCAGCAGTGGCTTGGGCGTGGTGAGCGTCAGCGGGCGCATACGCTCGCCCTTGCCGGCGGCCAGGATCATCGCTTTCACAGCGGGGTGTCCTCCAACGCCGGTGCCGGGCCAATCTTCTCCTCAATAAGCGGCATGACGGTGCCCGCCAGCCATTCGTGGAAATGACGCAGGGCCGGCTGGCGGGAGCTGGCCCGGATCAGATAGTTGACGGTGCGGGGGATATCGCCCAGGTAGCCGGGTTTGCCGTCACGGATGGCCAGCCGGGCAAATATGCCGGCCGCCTTCAGGTGTCGCTGCATACCCATGAGCTCGAACCATTGCCGGAAGGTGTCCGGATCAGCATGGTGCAGGCCTTTCTCCAGGGTGGCCTTCCGGAAGGACTCCAGCCACCGGCTCAGGCGCTCTTCCGGCCAGGCGATGTAACAGTCCTTGAGCAGAGAGACCGCATCGTAGGTGATCGGGCCGGTGACGGCATCCTGGAAGTCGATCACGCCCGGCCGTCCGGTGCCGGCCCGGATCAGCAGATTCCGGGAATGGTAGTCCCGGTGCACGGTGACTTCCGGTTGGGCCAGGGCGCTTTCCCGCAGAAAGGCAAACGTCGTATCCAGCAGGCATCGGGTTCCATTGTCCAGCTCCATGCCCAGGTGCTGCTCCAGAAGCCAGTCCGGGAACAGGGACATCTCCCGGTCGAGGAGCGCGGCATCGTATGGCGGCAGGGCATAGTCCGGTGGTGACGGCAGCTGCTGGATGGCCACCAGTTCCTCAAGGGCTTCCCGGTACAGTGTGTCTGCGTTGTTCCCGGTCAGGTCCGATAACATCAGGCGGTCGCCGAAATCCTCCAGGAGCAGAAATCCCTGCTCCAGATCCTCGGCTTCAATGCCCGGCACTGCGACACCGTGATCGTGCCAGTGCCGGGCAATGGCGAGGAACGGGCCGCAGTCTTCATGCTCCGGCGGCGCATCCATGACGATAAAAGGGATCGGCTGGCCGCTCTGTGGCTGGCGCCACACACGGAAATAGCGTCGGAAACTGGCATCTCCGGAGACGGGTTCCGCCTCGGCATCTTCGAAACCGGAAAACTGCCTGACCCAGAGAGTCAGTGACTGCAGGCGCGTGTCCATAGGGCTGGTTGGCTGTCCCGAAATATTTATTGGCATTGATTGCGAAAGTTAGCAGAGGAGTATAAAGGGGGTAAAACGGTTTTACAGCGGAGTTTCCGTTAACAAGCTGCAAGGGCCCGTGTAAACTAGGCGGCTCGAATCCAGACCTCGAAATCCACTACCCGGAACAGGAATCCTGCCACCGTGCAATCCGCCATCAGCTGTCCGAAGCGACCGGCCCGCCGGCTGTCTGGCCGGAACCGTCGGATTTCCGGCGCAGCCCTGGCTACCCTGTCGGGATACCTTCTGGTGACACCGGTCGCAGCTCAGGACGGCGCAGCGCAGTCGGCAGCGGACATCGACTGGCGTCCGCGGGCCGAATTGCCTGCCGCGGTTCGCGACCGGTTGCCGGTATTCTGTGAGGGCGGTTACCTGCCCTCGGGCACGGAAAGCGTGGGTTCCGCCTTTGCGGGGGTGGGCGCGGACGCCGGCGAGCCGCTCGAAGCCAGTGGTCTGAACGCTCGCTACGAGATTGACCGGGAGCTCTATCTGCAGGGTGATGTCCGTATTCGCCAGGGAGGCTTCGAAGTTACTGGTTCCGAGGCCCGCTACGATCAGCAGGCGGGGGCTGTTTCGGTCGTCGGCCCGTTGGTGAGTCGGGGCAACGGCTTTCTGTTGACCGGCCAGTCCGCCGATTACAATCTGGACAGTGGTCGTTTCGATATCAACACCGCCACCTTCCTGCTGCACGGTCCGGAAATGCGTGGCAGGGCCGGCAGCCTGTCCCGAATCTCCGAAAACCAGGTGCAGATCCGTGATGGCATGCTGACCACCTGTGGCCCCCGGCAGAATGATTGGGCGATCGTGGCCTCGGATATCAGGCTGGATCGGGCTGAGGGGTTCGGTACTGCCAGGCATGTCCGCCTGGAAGTACTGGATGTCCCCGTGTTCTATTGGCCCTGGGCCAGTTTTCCCATCGATGACCGACGCAAGACCGGTTTCCTCTATCCACAGTTCGGATCGTCCAGCGCCGGCAGTGGTGCCTTCCTGGCCGTGCCCTATTACCTGAACCTGGCACCTCACTACGATGCCACGCTGACGCCCCAGTACATTCATGGCCGGGGCCTTTTCAACGAGGCAGAGGGTCGGTATCTGAGCCGTTTTGGCGAGAGCGTGCTGCAGGTGGGTTACATCGACAACGACTCGGCCTTCGAGGAAGAGAACCCCGGTGAGACCGGTGAGCGCTGGGCACTGGATGCCATGACACGGGCCAGGTTTGGGCAGGGCTGGACCGGCTACGGGGATTATTCGGTGGTGAGTGACAATGACTACCTTACGGATCTCAACCGCAGTCTGGAAATCAACCAGGCGACCCATCTCCGGCGCCGGGGCGGCGTGCGTTATCGCAGTGCCAACCAGTACTTCGAGACCTATCTGAACGACTACCAGACCATCAGCGACTTTATCGCGGATGCCGACAAACCCTATGCCCAGCTGCCGGAAGTGCTGTATGGCGGGACCACCGAAGCCGGTTGGCTGGAGGCCGGGCTGGAGAGCCAGTACACCCGGTTCTACCGGGACAACGACAACCTGACCGGTCTCGACCGGGCCAACGGGCAGCGCTTCCGGGCTATTCCCGAACTGGCTGTGCCCCTCCGGTCACTCTGGGGGTTCAGTCGCCCCTCTGTGAGCGTCGACTACACCCGGTACGAGCTCGAGGATTACAGCCTCGGCGATGGCAGTATTGACCGGACTGTCCCGGTGGTCGAATGGGATAATGGTCTGTATTTTGACCGCCGCTCGGAGCTGTTTGGCGTGCCTTACAACCAGAGTCTTGAACCCCGGCTCTACTACGCCTGGGTGGATGCCGACGCTGATCAGAACGACATCCCGGACTTTGATACGGCGATCAAGAGCTTCCGGTTCGACCAATTGTTTGAACCCGACCGTTTCAGCGGCGGCGACCGGGTGGGCGACACCAACCAGTTGACCGTGGCGTTGACCAGCCGTTTCAATGACCTGGTCACCGGGGCAGAAAGGGCCCGCGTCAGCATCGGCCAAGTGCAGTATTTCGAGGACCGGGACGTGACGCTGTTCGGTGCCGGTGGCGGCACCCGGAGCCGGTCTCCGCTGGCAGGGGAGTTGGTGCTCAGTCCGATGGATACCCTGGAAATCCGTTCCTCCGGTTTGTGGGATCCGGACACCGGGGAGACCGAGGAGGGTCGCAGCCAGCTGACCTTTCACTCGGAAGATTACCGGTACCTGGCCAGTCTCGGGCACACCTACAGCAGGGATGAACTGGAACAGTCGGATATTGCGGCGGTTGTTCCGGTCTCAGACCGTGTTAGCCTGATCGGCCGGTGGGTTTACGATTCCGATCTGGATCGCACGGTGGGATCTCTCGCCGGGCTTGAATACAACAACTGTTGCTGGAGCGTCCAGGTGGTGCATCAGAACTACCTGACTGACGACCAGCAACTGGATACCCGTCTCCTGTTCCAGGTTCAGCTCAAGGGGCTGGGGGGCAGTGGCGGCGCCTCGGCCCGGATTTCCGAGGCCATTTACGGGTTTGATGAAAGGGAGCGCCGGCGTTTCGGAACTCCCTGAGCCTTGGCCGGACCAAGACCGCAGGCCAACGGTGGACACCATTTTTGATACGAGGTGATTATGAAGGCGACCTTTCGCCAGGGGTTTACAACCTTTCTGATGTTACTGATGCTGGCGCTCTCTGTTTCGGCACAGGCAGAGCGCAAGCTGCTGGACCAGGTCGTCGCCATTGTCGATGACGATGTGATCCTGCAGACCGAGCTGGAAGCCCGGATCAATACCATCATTGGACGGCTGCAGGCCCAGGGCACCGGGCTGCCGCCCAGGGATGTACTGGAACAGCGGGTGCTCGATCAGCTGATTACCGAGTCCATCCAGCTGCAAATGGCGGAGAAGATGGGGATGCGGATCAGTGACAACGAGCTGAACGAGACCATGGATAACATCGCCCGGCAGAACGGCCTGACCCGCGCAGAGTTCGAGCAGCAGCTGGCCGCCGAGGGGGTGAGTTACCGCCAGGCCCGTGAGCAGATCCGCAACGAGATGCTGACCAGCCGGGTTCAGCAGCGACAAGTGGGTAACCGGGTACGCGTGACCGACCGCGAAGTGGAGAACTATCTGCAGGCCCTGGAGGCCCGTGGCGGCAACTCCGCCGAGTATCGTCTTGCCTACATCTTCATCGAAGTCGATGACCCGGCCAGTGAGGCTTCGGTCGAAGCCGCGCGGGACAAGGCACAGAACCTGCGCCAGCAAATCCTCGATGGCCGCGATTTCCGGGAGGTGGCTGTCGCCGAGTCTGACGCCAGCAATGCCCTGGAAGGCGGAGATATGGGGTGGCGCACCGAAAACCAGCTGCCGTCCCTGGTGGCACCTGTGGTGCCGGGGCTGGAGCCCGGCAAACCGTCCCCGGTTCTGGAGAACAACAGCGGATTCCATCTGGTCATGGTCATGGACAAGAGCGGTGGCGATCAGAAACAGCTGGTTCGCCAGCACAAAGTCCGCCATATCCTTGTGCGCCCGTCCGAGGCTCGTACCGATGCCGAAGCGGAGGCCAGGGTTCGAGATCTGTACCAGCAACTTCAGGACGGCGCCGATTTCGCCGAACTGGCCCGAGAATACTCGGACGATCCGGTATCCGGCTCCGACGGCGGTAATCTGGGCTGGGTGAGTCGCGGCCAGATGGTGCCGGCTTTCGAACAGGCCATGCTCGAGGCCGACCCTGGAGAACTCAAGGGCCCGTTCCGTTCCCGCTTCGGCTGGCACATCCTGCAGGTACAGGAACGCCGGGAGAAGGACGTGACCGGTGAAGCCCGGGAATCCGATGCCCGTCAGGCGATCTATCGCCGCAAGTTCGAAGCCGAATTGCAGAACTGGCTACGGGAAATCCGGGACGAGGCTTTCGTGGAGTTCAAGGGCGCCTATGCCACTGAAAACGGGAGTGACGAGGAGGCGGGCGCATCGTCATGAGCAAGCCGGTGATCCTGGCGCTGACCGCCGGCGAGCCTGCCGGCATCGGTCCCGAGCTGTGCCTTCAGCTGGCTCTGGAGCCCCGCCAGGCAGGTGTCGTGGTGGTGGCGAGCAAGGCACTGTTGGCCGAACGTGCGCGGATGCTGGGTCTTGAGGTGAAACTTCACGCCTGGCAGCCGGGTACACTGCCCCGGATGGAGCCCGGTCACCTGTCGGTGTGGCCGGTGGAAGGCTGCGAGAACCTGGCCGCCGGCAAGACCGATCCTGCCAACAGTCGCTATGTCCTGAACACGCTGGAAGTTGCTGCCCGCGCCTGTTTGGCCGGACAGGTGGACGGAATGGTTACCGCACCGGTGCACAAGGGGGTGATCAATGAAGCCGGCATCGCCTTCAGTGGCCATACCGAATTTCTGCAGGAACTGTGCGGCGCCGAGCGGGTGGTGATGATGCTTGCCACCGACGAGTTGCGGGTCGCGCTGGTCACCACCCACCTGCCGCTCCGGGACGTGGCCGATGCCATCACCCCCGAACGGCTGACCCAGGTAACCCGAATCCTCAACGCCGATCTCAAAACCTTCTTCGGCATCGCCGAACCCCGGATCCTGGTGGCGGGGCTTAATCCCCACGCCGGCGAAGGTGGCCACCTGGGCCGGGAGGAAATCGAGGTGATTGAACCCACCCTCGAGACATTGCGGGGCGAGGGCATCAAACTGACGGGACCCTTGCCGGCGGATACCCTGTTCACGCCGCACTGGCTGGATGACGCCGATGCCGTGCTGGCCATGTACCATGACCAGGGCTTGCCGGTACTCAAGTTCCAGGGCTTCGGCCGGGCCGTGAACATTACCCTGGGCCTGCCCATCGTTCGCACGTCGGTGGACCATGGCACCGCACTGGACCTGGCGGGAAGCGGAAAAGCCGATGCCGGCAGCCTGAAAACGGCCCTCCGTGTCGGTGAACATATGGCGCGGTGTCGGAAGGCGGCCAAACAAGAGAGCGAGTCGTGAGTCAGAAATCCGGCCATCAGGCCAGAAAACGTTTTGGACAGAATTTCCTGCATGATCCGGGCGTGATCGAGCGCATTGTGCGCGCCATCAATCCCAAGCCGGAGGATGCCATCGTCGAGATCGGCCCCGGGCTGGGCGCCCTGACGGAGGAAATCCTGGCGATCAATCCCAGGCTGCAGGTGGTGGAGCTGGACCGGGATCTGATTCCCGTGTTGCGCACCAAGTTCTTCAATTATCCGGAATTCCGTATCCACGAGGCCGACGCGCTGAAGTTTGATTTCAGTCAGCTGGTGCAGGACCGGCCGCTGCGAATCATTGGCAACCTGCCGTACAATATTTCCACTCCGCTGATCTTCCATCTGCTTGGCCAGGCCGGGGTGGTGCAGGACATGCATTTCATGCTGCAGAAGGAAGTGGTGCAACGTCTGGCGGCGGTTCCGGGAGACAACAACTACGGCCGATTGGGCATCATGGCCCAGTACTTCTGCAAGGTGCAGCCGTTGTTCGAGGTGGGCCCGGGAGCATTCAAGCCGGCCCCGAAAGTCGATTCCGCCATTGTCCGCCTGGTGCCCCACGAAACGCTGCCGCATCCGGCCAGGGACCTGGCGACCCTGCAGGCGGTGGTCCGCACCGCGTTCAACGCGCGGCGCAAGACCCTGCGCAAGGCGCTGGGTGGAATGATCAGCGCCGAGCAACTGCAGGGCCTGGGCATCAACGACGGACTGCGCCCGGAAAACCTCAGCCTGGCGGACTACGTACACATTGCCGACTATCTTTTCGACCAGAAATCCGGAACCGGCGATGAGGTAAGTAATGACTGACTACGCCATCGGCGATATCCAGGGCTGCTATGAGCGGCTGCGGGATGTCCTGGCCAAGGTGGATTTTTCCCCCTCCCGCGATCGCCTGTGGGTGGCCGGAGACCTGATCAATCGTGGACCGTCCTCTCTCCAGACTCTCAGGTATATCGAGAGTCTGGGTGACAGCGCGGTGGTGGTTCTGGGTAACCATGACCTGCATCTGCTGGCGGTGGCACTGGGCGGTCACGCGCCGAAACGCAAGGACACCCTCCACGATATCCTGGATGCCCCGGACTGTGACCGGTTGCTTCAGTGGCTGCGCCAGCAGAACTTCTGTGTCTATGACCGGAAGCGAAACTTCGTTATGGCCCATGCCGGACTTCCCCACATCTGGGCTGTGGAAGAGGCCGTCCGCTATGGCCGGGAGGTCGAGGCAGTGATCCGGAGCGACCAGGCGGAGTATTACTTTACCCACATGTACGGCAATCAACCCGAGCGCTGGGAGCCGGGTCTGACCGGGATGGACCGCTGGCGGGTGATCACCAACTACTTCACCCGGATGCGCTTTATCGCCGAAGACGGCACCCTGGAGCTGGCGACCAAGGAATCCGCAGGCAATGCCCCCGAGGGCTATGCGCCCTGGTTCCGCTTCCCGAGACAGGACGATGTCCGTGTCATCTTTGGTCACTGGGCGGCGCTCGAGGGCAATACCGGCAGTGACCGGTTTATCGGTCTGGACACCGGTTGTGTCTGGGGCGGTGTGCTGACCGTGATGAACCTGGATACCGGAGAAAAGATCCACTGTGACTGCTGAAGCCTCCCGATCGACAGGACCGGTCATGCGCTGGCCGCTGGTTGCCGGGGCCCTGTTGGCCTTGCTGGCGGTCATGGCCGGCGCTTTTGGCGCCCACGGCTTGCGCCGGATGGTGAGTGAGCGGACCCTCGAGGTATTCCAGACCGCGGTTACCTATCAGATGTACCATGCCCTGGCGCTGATACTGGTTGCCGTGCTGGCGGGTGTCGGCATGTCGCGGCGTTTGCTCGGGATTGCGGCCGGGTTTTACCTGGCGGGTGTGCTGCTGTTCAGCGGCAGCCTGTATCTGCTGGTATTCACCGGTTATCACTGGCTGGGTCCGCTGACCCCGCTGGGTGGTGTATGCTTCATGATTGGCTGGGGGCTGCTGGTTACTGCAGGCCTCCGGCGCGAAGGCTGAATCAATGCGAGGTGTGACAGCAACATGCAGGTAGAAGTAAACGGCGATGCGATGGAGCTCCCGGACGGTGCCACCGTCTCGGTCCTGATTGAATGCCTGGCTCTGACCGGCAAGCGGCTGGCGGTGGAAGTCAACGAGGATATCGTGCCCCGCAGCCAGCACCCGGAATTTACCCTGAACCCCGGCGACCGCGTTGAAGTGGTTCATGCCATCGGCGGCGGCTGACCCGACGTCCCGCAAGTATTATTGGCGGCAATCGCCGTATCCAGATCAAATATTCAGACTACCCGGAAAGGCTATGACCGATACTCCCGAAGTTCAGCTCCCCGAAGACAAGCCCCTGGAAATTGCCGGCCGTGTCTACCAGTCCCGACTGCTGGTAGGCACCGGCAAATACCGTGACATGATGGAAACCGGCCACGCCATCGAGGCCAGCGGCGCCGAGATCGTCACCGTCGCTGTACGCCGCACCAACCTGGGCCAGAACCCGGACGAGCCCAACCTGCTGGATGTCATCTCCCCGGAGAGCTACACCATTCTTCCCAACACCGCTGGCTGTTACACCGCGAAAGATGCGGTGCGTACCTGCAAGCTGGCCCGGGAGCTGCTGGATGGCCATGACCTGGTCAAGCTGGAGGTGCTCGGTGAAGAAAAGACCCTTTATCCGAACATGACCGAAACCCTGGTGGCTGCCGAGGAGCTGATCAGGGACGGCTTCAAGGTTATGGTCTACTGCTCCGACGATCCGCTGCTGGCCAAGCGTCTGGAAGAAATGGGCTGCGTGGCCATCATGCCTCTCGGTGCGCCCATCGGCTCCGGTCTGGGCATCCAGAACCGCTACAACATCAGGCTCATTGTCGAGAACGCCAGCGTACCCGTACTGGTGGATGCCGGAGTCGGCACCGCTTCGGACGCGACCATTGCCATGGAACTGGGCTGTGACGGCGTGCTCATGAACACCGCCATTGCCCAGGCGCGGGACCCCATCAAGATGGCCAACGCCATGCGCCTGGCCATCGAAGCCGGCCGCGAAGCCTATCTGGCGGGCCGGATGCCCAAGAAGATGTATGCCAGTGCGTCCTCGCCGATTGATGGAACCTTTTTCTGAGGGTGAAAGGTGGGGGGCGAATGTGACCCCTAGCCCAGAATGTGAAAAAGGGGGCGGATGAAGGCTTTCATCTGGCCCCAGGTTCGTGTCACATCCGAAGTCCGACAGTTTAAAACGGGGTCAGAAGAAAGCGTTCTTCTGACCCCATCCTCGAAGTCAGATAAATAAAAAGGGGGTCAGATGAAATCTGTCATCTGACCCCATGTTCAATCAAAACATCGATCATAAAAACCAAAATTCAGAGCGCTGTAGTCCTGTCATGACCGATCAGAAACCCAGTCGCCGCGAGGCGATTCTCCACGCCCTGGTGGAACTGCTGGAAACCGACCCGGGCGCCCGTATCACTACCGCCGGCCTCGCCCGCACGGTGGGCGTCACCGAGGCCGCCCTCTATCGCCACTTTCCCAGCAAGCGGAAAATGTTCGAGGCCCTCATCGAGTTTGCCGAGGAAGCGGTGTTCTCGCGCTGCCAGGTGATCCTGCAGGAGCAGGATGATGTGCGCGGCCGCCTGCAGCAGTTGGCCCATCTGGTGCTGGTATTTGCCGAGCGCAACCCGGGCCTGTGCTGTGTACTGACGGGCGACGCCCTGATGGGGGAGAACGAGTCGCTGCGCAAGCGTGCCTCCCAGTTCTTCGAGCGCCTGGAGACCCAGGTTCGTCAGGCCCTGAAGGAAGGCGAAATCCGCCAGGGGCTCAGGCCGAGAACCAGTGCTTCCCGGGGCGCCGACTTTGTCATGGTGTTCCTGGAAGGCCGGATTCAGCGGTTTGTCCGCTCTTCGTTCTCCCGGTTGCCGTCCACCGATTTCGAAGAGAGCTGGGGGCTGGTTTCCGAGGGCGTCTGGGGTTGAGCCTGGTGTATCCATGCCCCCTAGCCTGATTGTTTCGGTGGGGGGCGAAGGCGGGAAGGGCTTTCCCGGAACCGCTACAAGCACGTCCCTGTGCGCTTGACTCCGGCCATCCATGGCCTCCGACATTCCGGGAAAGCCCTTCCCACCTTCACACTCAGAACTTCCGAGATATTGGTACTTCGTTAACCGATTAAAGCTAGCCGCTCATCTTTTCTTGCGATACCTCCTGGTGCACGACCGGTCCGGGTGGGGCTTCCCTTCACAGAATGTTGAAGGCCAAGGATGGCCTGAAACAAGCGCACATGGACGTGCTCGTAGCGGTTCTGTGAAGGGAAGCCCCAGCCGGGCCGAACACCCAGACCGGCAGGCTGGGGAACCAGGTAGAGGTGGAATCAGAAACTCAGTCATACCCCGAGGCAGACCGGAGAATGGAGCGCACCGGCTCCCAGACCGCGGGTGCCGAAATCAGGATGTCACGCCCCCAGAGATCGGCCGGATAACCCACCGGTACCTCGCCGAAGTGACCGGCCGTGGCACCGGCTTCCTTTGCAATCAGGCGGGCCGCCGCGAAGTCCCAGGGACTGACGTTCTCGTAGTAGATATCCAGCCGGCCACAGGCCACCCAGCAGATATCCAGGGCTGCCGAGCCGATGCGGCGCAGGTCCCGGCACTGGTGGATCATGGCATCCAGGCGGCGGACCAGGGGCTCAAGGTTGTCCTTGGTGTAGGGGAAACCGGTAGCGAACAGCGACTGGCGGGGCTCGGTGACGCCGCTGTGTTTGATCGGTTTGCCGTTGAGGGTGGCGCCTTCGCCTTTGGTGGCCCGGAAAGTCTCGCCGGGAAAGGGCGCGTGGACCACGCCGGCCTGGACTTCGCCTTTTTCGGCATAGGCAATGGAGACCGCCACCTGGGGGTGGCCGTAGGCGTAGTTCACCGTGCCGTCGATCGGGTCCACGATCCACAGGGGCGTGTCCAGTTCTTCCGCCTGGGACAGGTCCGGCATGGTTTCTTCGGACAGGATGCGGTGGTCGGGGAACCGTTTGCGAATCGCGCCGGTGATGAACTCGTCGGCCATTACATCGGCGTGGGTGACCAGTTCGGTTTGATGCTTGTAGTCGGTGCGGAGGGTGTTGTCTTCGCGCTCGCGGCGGATCAGTTCCCCGGCTTCGCGGGCCAGGGTTTCGGCAAAATCGGTGATGTCGCGAAGGGAAACAGGATCAGACATGGCGCCCTCATTGATCGCATGGAGTGAGGGCGCCAGTCTAACACGATGGGCCTACAGGCTTTGCAGCCAGCGTTCCATCTTGTCCATGGCCAGGACCAGGCGCGGGCAGGCCTGGTCGACGAAGGCATCGTCCAGCTCCTGCCCGGCATAATCACCACCGGCAAGTTTCAGGGCCTCGGCACCATCGAAGTCGACGAAGGCCAGGCGTGCTCCCAGGTGATCCGGTACGAAGCCGAAATCGCTGGAGGGCAGGATGGCCACGCCGGTATTCTCCAGCAGGGCCGTGCAGAAGGCCTGGGAGGTCTTGATATCCTTGCGCGCCAACTGCTCCCGGAAGTTGGAGAAGTCCGGAAACAGGTAGAACGCCCCCTCAGGCTTCTGTACCACCGCGCCCATATCGCTCAGGCGGCGGTGCATATACTCACCGACGACCTTCAGCACACGACGGGATTGCTTCAGGTACTCGTCGATATCGTCGCCACCCTGGAAGGCGGAAATGGCAGCGTGCTGGATCGGTGCACTGGTGGCGGTGTAGGTCTCACTGGCGATGATCGCCATGGCATCCAGCAGCGGACGCAGCTCGGGGGGGAAGATGAACGTGCCCAGGCGCCAGCCACCGGCGCCGGCCCACTTGGACAGGCCCGTGCTGATGATGGTGCCTTCCGGATAATAGCGGGCAATGGACTTGTGCTTGCCTTCGAAGTGGACCTCGCCGTAAATCTCGTCAGAAAGCAGGATCAGCTTGTACTTTCGCGCCACGTTGGCAATCGCCAGCAGCTGGTCGTCGGTGTAGGTGCAGCCGGTCGGGTTGGACGGATAGTTCAAAATCAGGATGCGCGGCCGCGACGGGTCGTCCCGGCAGATGATGTCCAGTTCCTCGGCGGTCAGCTGCCAGTTGTTCTCGGCATGAGTCGGCAGCCAGTGGACGGAGCGGCCAATGATGCGGGCCTGGGGCGCGTAGGACACCCAGCTCGGGCGCGGGATCAGCAGGTCACCGTAGTAGGCCAGCTGAAGCATGAACAAGAGCTCCTTGGAGCCCGGCCCGATCAGCACGTCCTCCCAGGTGCACCGCATGCGTTCGTTGCGGTTGATATAGCCGGCAATGGCTTCGCGCAGGCCCCTGAGGCCTTTCACCGGGAGATAGTCCTTTTCGTGGGCGTGCTCCTTGAGCGCGTCCACTACGCGATCAGGTACCGGGAACGGGGACTGGCCCAGACCCAGCTTGATGATGTCTTTTCCTTCGGAACGGAGTTGGTTGCTCAGTTCGTTGATGCGGAGGGTGGCAGAGGGCTGGATGCCCCGGACGTTCAGGTTGATCGCGTATCGGTGGTCGTTTTTGATGTCCATTGTTCCGGTCTGTGGTTTGGAAATGACCGTCACAGTATAGGAAACGCAAACATATCTGTGATGTCCACGCGGATAGGTGATTGCCGAAGAACCGGGGCCTACTTTGGTCGATGTTGTCCCGCCTAGCGCGACAAGACCCAGACCTCGACCCGGCCGTTGCGCTGACTGCCCCGACCGCCGACCGGCATGTAATGCCCGTATCCGGTGTAGGCCACATCGGGGATTCCCTCTGCCCCCAGTGCCTTGCGGACCGACAGTGCCCGCAACTCGGAGATCATCTGGGCGCGCAGTTCGTTGCTCTGCTGGTCGGCGAATCCGATCAGCATCAGGTCGTCCGCGGTCTTTCCGGTCTGCTCGAGGTAGTGTCCGACCCGGCGCAGGTCCCGCAATGCCTTGTTGTCGAGTTTGGTGCGACCCTCGGCAAACCGGAAGTTGACGGTCAGGCGCCGGTACTGGGCGGTCAGGCGGTGGAAGGACTGGGGCACGGAGTTGTCGAACTCCGGTTTGACGGCAATCGGATTCTGGGAAATGAACCCGGATTCGGCCACCAGTTTCTGGCCCTCGCTCGACAGGGCGAAGTCAATCAGTCCGGCTGCCAGTTTCCCGTCCGGCTTGCCAGGGGTATACATGAACAGTCTACGGGACAGAGGATAGTCCTCACTGGCCACCGTCAGCTGGTTCGGCTTGAGTGCAGGCGCGTCGCCCTCGGAGATCGCCAGCACCTTGCTGTTGCGCACCGACGCCAGACCGGCAAAGCCGATACCGGCAGGATCCCGGCTGACATCATCGGACAGTTGATCGTTGGATTCATACCGGACAGCTGAGGGGGCCAGCGTATATTGCTTGCCCAGCACCAGTGACTTGAAGGTATCCCAGGTGCCCGAACGGTCGTCCCGGGCATAAAGCCTGATCGGCCGGTCCGGGCCGCCGACCTCGGACCAGTTGCGGATCTGACCCGCGTAGATCCTGCCCAGGGTGTCGATCGTGAGCCGGCTGACGGGGTTGGCAGGGTGGACAAGGATGGCCAGGCCGTCGATCGCAATCACGTGTTCGCTGTCGAGGGTGGTCAGGTCGGCGCGATTGCGGAACTGCTCGGCTTCCGTGGGCTTTGCGGGCCGGGACGACGCCCAGATATCGGCCTTGCCCTCGACCAGCGCCTTGTAGCCGGTGCTGGAGCCGTGGGCGGCAACCATAACCTTCACCTGTTTGCCGTTGTCAGCGACGGTAATGAGTTGCTCGTTTTCCCGCCCGGTGGGTTTCAACGCGGGGGCGGTGCCGGTGAGCTGTTCGAGATAGCCGGAGACGAGCATCGGAGCCAGGGTGGCGCCGACAGTATTGGAGCCGTGGATCTGCAGATCCGCGGCCAGTGTATGGATACCATGGGTCATCATGGCCAGCAGTGTCACGATCTTGAAGGAGTGCAGTCTGCGCATTCGTGGATCCTTGTCGCAATGGAGGTTCGGAAACATCCGGCAGAATGCTGCAGAAATATGACAGGCAGGTTTCAGGCAGGTAACCAATTGTTGCCGACTGGGATCCAGGTCTCAGAACCGGTGAGGTTCCAGCTCCATGTGAAGTATCTTTGACCCCAGCATGATCACGCGTCCGGTATAACGTTCCTCACCGGTGGAGGTGAAGTCGAACAGGAAACGCCGCCAGACTCTCAGCCTGCCTTGGTTGTCCCGTTTGAACCAGAGGCCACGAAGATAGACCGCGTCGTCGAGCAGTTCGACATCCATGGTTTTGCAGTAACGGCGGGCCGCCTGAAGAACGAAATCCTTGATGGCTTTCGCTCGCCACCAATACCAGGCCGCAAAACCGGCCAGAAAAAGCCAGAACAGATTTCCCAGAGTCACAGCCAGTTATATTCCCTGAAAGCAGGTCGGTGGGAGCCTCAGGGTACAGGATTGTGGTTCCGGTTGAAATCGGCCGGCCCGGTGACGGTCCTCATTAGGCTTTGGTCGTAAATACCGGGTGTTCTGCAAAATTTGGCTTGGATTGCGACACGGGAACGATATGCTTGAATCCCCATCCAGTGGGGTCTTTTCCCGGGTATAACAAAAAAGAGAGCCCGCTATGCAAGCAGTAGAACAGCAGGACTTCAGGGCGCTGGTGGAGCACCATCCCCGCGCGATCATGTTGTCCACCACCGAGCCACGCATTGCCTACGTCAATCGCAGCTTCCAGTCGGTCACCGGTTACCGGCAGGAGGATGTGATTGGCGAGCCGCCCTCCGTTCTCAGTTCCGGCCTGCATTCTCCCGAGTTCTATCGGGCTATGTGGGAGAGTATCCACAACAGCGGGCGCTGGGAGGGGCTGATCTGGAATCGACGCAAAAACGGTGAGACCTATCCGCAATGGTTGTCGATTTACCCCGTTGTTCAGGGCTCCCGGAAGTTTTATGCCGGGGTTTTCATGGACGTGGGGGATCCGGCCGCGGGGGACGAGCGACTGGCATCGCTGGCGTACTACGATCCGTTGACCGAACTGCCGAACCGTTCGCTGTTCCAGGAGTTCCTGCGTGCACGGGTCAGCCGGCGGCAGGCGGCTGCCGGATGTTTCGGGGTGTTGTTTATCGACCTGGATTTCTTCAAGTCGATCAACGATCTTCATGGCCATGACTGTGGTGATCGGGTTCTCCGGGAGGCCGCCCGCTGTGTCCAGAGTGCCCTCGGTCGCAATAATGTCCTGGCCCGCCTGTCCGGGGATGAGTTTGCCGCCATCGTCGAAGTTGAAAGCGACCTGGAGCTGGAAAATATTGGCGAGCGCCTGAATCAGGCCTTTCAGGATCCGGTCCGGGTGGACGGTCGGGAGTACTTCCTGTCGGCCTCCGTGGGCGGCGCCATGTTCCCTGACCACGGGCGAGCCAGTGCCGACCTGCTTCAGAATGCGGACCGGGCCATGTACACCGCCAAGGTTGCCGGCCGAGCCTGTTTTCGTCTTTACAGCGCGGTGGAGAGTGAACAGGGGCGGCGGGAACAACGGTTGTCAGAGGCCCTGATTGCCTCTCTCAAGACCGCGCCGGAGCAGTTCCGGGTGGTTTACCAGCCCCAGTTCGACCTGGCCACCGGTTGTATCGTCGGAGTGGAAGCGCTGTTCCGCTGGCAGCACCCGGAATTTGGCGAAATATCGCCGGCAGATTTCGTCCCCATCGCGGAACACCGGGGGCACATCCACGATCTGACCGAACACCTGCTTCGCTGTGTCCAGTCGGATCTTGATGGAGTGCCGGAGAGGCACTTACCTGAAGGGTTGCGACTGGCCATCAACATATCTGCCCGGCAAATTACCGATTCGCGCCTGGATCAGGTACTGGGCCCCTTCTTCGACCGTCTTGCAGCCCTGGGCTGGCGCCCGGAACTGGAAATTACGGAAACCCACCTGATGAGCCTCTCCTCCCGTTGTCTCCAGCGGCTGCGAAGATTTGGCGAGCAGGGCGTCGGGGTGGCCATCGACGATTTTGGAACCGGCTATTCCTCCCTGGCCTACCTGCACACCTTGCCGGTGCAGGTACTGAAGATTGATCGCCAGTTTACCCGCCAGTTGGGAACCGATGCCCGGGACGCCCGGATTGTCTCGGCCATTCTCGGAATTGCCGAGGCCCTGGGGCTGGAGGTGGTGGCCGAGGGGATCGAGAGTCGGGAGCAACTGGAGAAATTACGCCAGTTGCGCTGCCACAGGGGGCAGGGCTATCTGCTCGGAAAGCCCCATGGCTGGGACCAGCTTGTTGACGTTCTGGTTGATGGACATCAATTCCGGTTGGATTATGCGGCTTCCTGAGCCGGTGATTGCAAAATATGGCTAGGGATTCGGGACGTTTTCCAATAAAAAGGACAAAGTCCCTTTGAATATTGTGGTTTTATGTCCTGCGACTCCTTTGAACTGGATGGGTTCCTCCGGCTGAACCGTGCCGCCGTGACCGAGTTTCAGGCGGCGCTGCGATTGTTGGCAGCATCGCCGTCCCTCCAGTGCCTTCCAACAGACGCGAGTGATGCGGCCGCGGGCGCCCTCTATGTCGTACCCTCTGACCTTGGCAGCGTGGTTTGTCTGGCGGTTGAACGGGCGTTATCGATCCGGGGGTGGGACTCCCGGGTGCCCGTGTGGCTGCGTACTCTCGCGGGGCATGTGCGGGTTGAACAGTGTTGCGGGTCGCGAGAGGTGCGTGGCGGAGCATGTCGCACGGCGCCGGGTTCCCTGACCTTTCACCTGGCCGAGGGCGCCCGGCTGATCATGATTATTCCCTCGGAACCCACGCCAATGCGTCCGGAACCTCCCCCCCGATCCGTCTCCGCCAGTAGGGTCGGCTGCCTGATTGATCAGTTCCTGTTGCAGGCGAGGTTTTTCCTGGACAGCCGACAAGCTGAGACGGGCGCCAGACAACTGATCTCACGCCTGCTCAACCTGGAGTCGACGGGACAGGTTCTCCCCGGGCAGGTGCGGCCCACGCTCGATCGCCGGGTAAAACGCGCCATCGAACTGATTTGCAGTCAGCAGGATTGGCAGTTTGATCTGTCGGAACTGGCAAGCCATGCGGGGGCCAGCGAACGAAACCTCTATTACCTGATGAAGCGGGAGACCGGCGTAACGCCTTATCGGTTCTACCAGCACTGCAGACTGGTCCGTGTTCGGCGCCGGCTGGTGGACTGCCAGTGTGAGGTGCCTCACATCTCCCACTATGCGGCGGACGAGGGCTTCAGTCATCTGGGACGCTTTGCGGCGCTGTACCGGGAGCATTTCGGCGAGTTGCCGAGCGAGACTGTTCAGTGGCGGCGGATGCTCCTGGACAAGGCGACCGGCAAACGGGCCGGTTGAGACGGAGGCTGGACCACCGACGCGAAAGAGCCCGGTGACCGTTTGGTGACCGGGCTCTTTTCTGTTGCGGTTATCAGTGACTTGTTACCGGCTTGTCGGGCTCGGCCTCGTCACCGTATTCATCGGCTGCTGAACCGTGGTGATCGCGTGCCAGCAGGATATAGAAGGCCGGCAGCACGAAGATCGTGAACAGCGTGCCTATGCCAAGGCCGGCGCTGATGGTCAGGCCGATGGCGAAGCGGCTCTCGGCACCCGGGCCAATGGCAATCAGCAGTGGCACCATGGCGAAGATAAGGGCCAGAGACGTCATGATGATCGGCCTCAGTCGTATGGCTGCAGCTTCGATCACCGCCTGCACCTTGTCGAGGCCGCGTTCTTTCTGCAGTTGATTGGCAAATTCCACGATGAGGATGCCGTTCTTGGACACCACGCCGATCAGGGTGATCAGGCCCACCTGGGTGTAGATGTTCATGGACGCGAAGCCGAGGACGATGAACGCCATGGCACCTGCCACGGACATCGGCACCGACACCAGGATGATGAACGGGTCACGCCAACTCTCGAACTGTGCCGCGAGCACCAGATAGATCACCAGCAATGACAGGAAAAAGGTCACCATCAGCGCGCTGCCCTGGGTCGCCAGCTGACGACTCTGACCGGTGTAGTCGAAGCTGAAGCCCTGTGGGAATACCTCCTCTGCCGTCGCTTCCATGTAGTCCATGGCGGTGCCGGCCGCGACGCCGGGCATCACCACGCCCTGAAGGGTCAGGGAGTTCAGCTGGTTGAACTGGGTCCGGTTGGACGGTTCGACGTCGTGGCTGAAACTCACCACACTGGCCAGCGGGACCAGTTCGCCGGTGTCGGTCCGGATGTAGTAGTCGTTGAGGGCCTGCTCGTCGAGCCGGAATTGCTGGTCGACCTGGGGAATGACCTGATAGGAGCGGCCCTCCATGCTGAAGCGGTTGATGTAGCCGCCCCCCAGCATGCTCGACAGCGACTGGCCAATGTCCTGCATCGATAGGCCCAGATCGGCGACCCGGTCACGATCAACGTTGATGCGGGTGATCGGCCGGTCAAAGTTGATCGATTTCTGCAGGAACATGAAGTTGCCGCTGCCCATGGCCTTGCCCAGCAGCTCGTCGGCCACCTGGTCCAGCTGCTCGTAGCTGCTGCCGGTCGTGATCACGAACTGGAACGGCAGGCCCCCGCCAGAGCCCGGCAGGGAGGGGCGGGGGAAGACTGCTGTCTGCAACCCGGTCACGTTTTTCAGTTCGGCATCGAGCATCGGCTGGACTTCAAACTGGCTGACCTCCCGTTCGCTCCAGGGTTTCATCTTGAAACCACCGAAAACCGCGTTCGGGCCAGTGATACCGATGATCATGAAATCCTCGTTGTAACCGGGCACCCCGGACATCCGGTTCTGAATCTCGTCACCATGCTCTTGCAGGTAGTCCAGGGTGGCGGTCTGGGGGCCGAGGCCCTGATAGAAAAGAATGCCTTGATCTTCCGTCGGGGCCAGTTCGTTCTGGCTCATCATCACCATGAAGTAGATGGAACCCAGAACGACCACGGCAAAGAAAACCACCACCGACTTGGTCTGCATGAGTGACGCCAGGGTGGACTTGTACACATTCGACAGGCCATTGAAGGTCTTTTCCACCAGCTCTTCGAATCGGCCGGGGTTGCCGTGCGGCTTCAGGACCTTGCCCGACAGCATGGGGGACAGTGTCAGTGCCACAATGCCGGAGATCACCACGGTGCCGGCGAGGGTGAAGGCGAACTCGGTAAACAGCGAGCCGACCAGTCCACCCATGAAACCGATCGGCGCGTAGACCGCCACCAGGGTGGTGGTCATGGCGATAATGGGCACGGCCATTTCACGGGCGCCGTTGATGGCGGCATCGAATCGGGACTCACCCTGTTCAATGTGCCGGTGCACGTTTTCCACCATGATGATGGCGTCGTCCACCACCAGACCGATGGCCAGCACCATGGACAGCAACGTCAGCAGGTTCAGGGAAAAGCCGAACATCAGCATGATGAAGGCACCGCCAATCAGCGACAGCGGTACGGCGACCGACGGCACCACCGACGCACGGATCGAGCCGAGGCACAGGAATACCACCACCAAAACAATGACCAGTGCTTCCAGCAAGGTCTTGATGACCTCGTTGATGGAGTCCTCGATAAAGTCCGATGCGTCATAGGCAAGCCGGACTTCCAGACCGGAGGGCAGCTGGCTCTCGATATCCGGAAGCGCACCCTTGACCAGGCCCGCCACGGTCAGGGGGTTGGCGCCGGGCGCCAGTTCGATGGCGACGTAGGTGGCCGGCTGCCCCTTGTACAGCGCCAGCTCGTCGTAGGTCTCTGAACCCAGTTCCACGCGGGCGATGTCCTGGAGTCGGATCTGGGTACCGTCGTGGGTTTTCACCACCAAGTTGCGGAACTGGTCCGGATCCGCCACATCGGTATCGCTGGTCATGGCGATTTCAACGTACTGGCCCTTGGTGTTGCCCACCGCAGCCTGGTAGTTGTTGGCCCGGAGTTTGGCGACCACCTCCGGCGGCGTCATGTCGACCGCAGCCAGGCGTTCGGGGTCCAGCCAGACCCGAAGTGCGAACTTTCTGCCCAGCAGCTGAGCTTTTCCGACGCCGGCAAGCGCTTGCAACTTGGGCTGAACCACCCGGGTCAGGTAATCGGTAATCTGGGGTACCGCCAGTTCGGTGCTGTAGAAGGCGATGTACATCAGTGCGGTGGAGTCACCGGTGGTGGAGGTGATGACCGGATCCTGGGCCTCGGCGGGCAGGACGTTACGCTGACTGGCCACCTTGGCCTGGATCTCGGCCAGGGCGGCGTTGGCGTCGTAGTTCAGCTCCATCTTGGCTTCGATGGTGGACACGCCCTGTGAGCTGGTAGAGGTCAGGTAGTCGATGCCACTCGCCTCGGCAATAGCCTGCTGCAAAGGCGTGGTGATAAAACCCTTGATCAGATCGGAACTGGCGCCCGGGTAAGCGGTGGTAACGGTTACCGTGGTGCTCTCGAGTTCCGGATACTGCCGGATTTCCATCTCCATGGCAGCTCGGGCACCGATCAGCAGGATCAGCAGACTGACCACCGTCGCCAGAACCGGACGGTGGATGAAAATGTCGGTGAATCGCATTATTCAGACGCCTCCTGCGTTTGCCCGGAGCCGTCCTGAACCTCGACTCGCTGGCCGGCCCGCAGTCTCAGCAGGGCCTTGGAAACCACGGTTTCCCCGGCGTCCAGACCGGACAGGATGGCCACCCGACCTTCCCGGGTCTGGCCAGTGGTTACCGTGCGCCGATTCACCACCAGCTCACCCGCGTCGTTTTCTTCGACCACGAAGACAAAATCACCGTAGGTGTTGTAGGAAATCGCGGTTCTGGGCACTGTCACCACTTCATCGTCCCTTGGCTGCAGGGTCATTACCGTGGCAAACATGCCCGGGCGCAGCAGCTGATCCTCGTTTTTCAGGGTGCCACGAACCCGAACGGTCCGGGTCTCCGGATTCACGGAGGTGTTGATGGCGCTGATCTCGCCCTCGAACCGGGCGTCGGGGACCGCTGCCACGCTGGCAACCACCGGGTAGCCCGGAGCAATGTCCGCCAGGTTCTTCTCGGACAGGGTGTAGTCAACGTAGATGGGGTTGAGCATGTTGATCTCGACAATCGGGGTGCCGGTGGCAATGTACTCACCCTGATCGACCATCCGGATGCCGACGGTACCGTCGAACGGTGCCCGGATGATCTTCTTGTTGAGCTGTGCTTCTGCCTCGTTCACCCTTGCCCGGGCAGCATCGTAGTTGGCCTTGGCCTGGTCGTACTGGGACTGTGACACTGCGCGCTTGGGCAGGAGATCGGAGACCCGCTTGAATTCCTGTTCCGCCAGCTGGGCTTCCGCCCGACGCGTTCGCAGTGCCGCCTCGTCGATTTCCGCGTTCAGGCGGATCAGGATATCGCCCTGTTGGACGGTATCGCCGGATTCGAACTCGATGCTTTCAATGACCCCGGGCACCTCGTTGGCGATCTCGATACCGTTAACAGCCTCGATGCTGCCGACGGCCTTGATCTGCGGTGTCCATTGTTCGACGCGGGCCTCGGTGGCGGATATCCTGGCCGGTGGTTGCGGCTGGGACATCTGCTCCTGCATTTGCCCGAACTGGTAGAACTTGTAGCCGAAGATGCCACCGAGGACGACGCCAAGAAAAATAATGACAATGATGAAGCGGGAAGCAGTGCGCATAGTTCAGACCCTGGAATCTGTGTCCATTGAGTGTTGATGCCTCTGATCAACACAGGTGATATTGGAGGCAGTGGTTTTTTCCGTAAAACATAGCATCCTATAAAAAAACGGAAGGGCTTGTCACCGTTTTGACAGCCTTTAAGGCTGATTTCAGAGAAAGAGAGAAAAGCTGTGGGGCCGGAACGGGAACCGGTCCCCCGTTTGTCCGACACTGGTATTTTCCATATCGCAGGTGACACAATTACGACCGCATGCCAAAAGGGGATTAGCCGATGCAGTGGATTCTCGGTCTGGCGCTGGCCGCGGCCGTTTTCATCATTCTGAAACGCTGGGGCGCGCTGACTCCGGAAAAAAAGAAAGACGCCGCCTGGAAAACCGTCCTGGTGGTCGGTGGCGCCCTTTTGCTGTTCATGGTACTGACCGGGAGGGTCCACGTCATTACCGCGGCCATTGCGGCAGTCATCCCTTTGCTGCGCAAGGTGCCGTCCCTGCTGAAGTATGCCCCGGCGCTGGCGCGGATGATGGGCAGGGAGATTCCCGACCCCCGGGAGTATTCCGGGCAGCAGTCGGCCCGGACTCCGCCCTCAGGCAGTGAGATGTCGGAGCGAGAGGCGTGTGAGGTTCTTGGAGTGGAGCCTGGCTGTCCGAAAGAGGATGTTATCGCCGCCCACCGCCGGTTGATCCAGAAACTGCACCCGGACCGCGGCGGTAACGATTACCTCGCCGCCAAGATCAACGAAGCCAAGCAGGTGCTGCTGAAGAACGCCCGGGCCTGAGTCAGGGAATGATCTCCACTTTGACCTCCACGCTGCGAATGCCCGAGCGGTTGCTCTCCATCTGGTAGGCGATGCCGCTGCCACTATGCCTGCTGCTCCTGGCAATGCTGCCAAGGGAAACCCACTGCCCGGGCTCCACCCGTCGGATCGTCAGCAGCGCTTCGGTCTCATAGCCCTGGATCTGAGCCGGGTCCTCCTCGAAAGAGACGATGTTCAGTTCCACGGCCTGGCTGGAAATGACCTGTGGGCTGACCAGGAAGCCACTGCGGGTCTCCACCTGCTGCAGAATCGCCGCCGGGTTCCTGCCGCCACGAATGGCAAAGGGCAGGGTGCGTACCTGACCGGAACTGATGTGAGCGGTCTGGCCATCCTGGACCATCAGGGTCCGTTGCTGGTTGTTGCCGGTGCTGATGGTCTTGCGCTCCACGGTGACGCCGACGTTTCCGTCCCGCGCCGAAACGCCGCCACCTGAGCGATCCCCACTGATCTCCTCCCGGGTCCTCACCGTGATCCGAAGTTGGGCGGGGGCCACGTCCAGTGATTCCACCAGGGTGCCGATTTCATCGAGCAGGCGGGGCTCGCCCCGCACCATCAGTTGTTGCCCGCGGGCAGTCACCGTGACCGGAGCGCCGGCATACAGATCCCGTATCTGGGTGGCCACATCTTCTGCCGGGCGGGCATGCAGCTGGTAACTGCGGGTCTCGGTCTGGGCGTGGGCGGCCAGGGTGGTCAGCCAGAAGGGCAGGATCATGACCACCAGGGCCAGCAAGCGGCAGGGGGCAACGTGGAATGGGCGCATTGGCACTCCGCAAATGGACGACAAACGGAAAAACTTCGGCCTCCGGGTTGCCAAGGCGGAAACCGGAGGTATATATTGAAAAGCATGAAGACCACAAACGCGACCTGTCAATTGAATGTTCTGCAAGCTTTCGGGAAGAAACCGATGGCTGCGGTCGCTGCTGTGTTCTTTTGGTGGTTTGGTTATGGCTTTTATTTTAGCCAGAACCCGGGCCGCCCATAGGATTTTGATCCGACGAATTACGAGGAAGGCAGCCCGGCAGTGACCCAGGCTGCCACCGGACTCGAAAAGCCCCGACTGGTAGCCCAGCCGGGGCTTTTTTGATTCTGACCAAGGGAAACGGGAACACCGATATGAACATGCCACTGAACGCCGATACGCTGAACTGTGCCGTTGCCGCAGGAGACAGCCATCGTCAGGAAACCGCTCTGCCATCACCGGGCCAGCTGCGCAAGGAGTTTCCGGCGGGGCCGGATCTGTTGGCGCAGGTGCAGGGGTATCGTCAGGCAATCCGGGATATCCTGCAGGGCAAGGATGACCGTACCCTGATCGTGATGGGGCCGTGCTCCATCCATGATGAGCAGGCAGCACTGGATTATGGCCGCCGGCTCAAGGCACTTGCCGACGAAGTCAGTGACCGGTTCCTGATCGTGATGCGAGCCTACCTCGAGAAGCCGAGGACGACCGTGGGCTGGAAAGGCCTGCTGTACGATCCGGAGCGCAACGGGCAGGGAGATCTGCACAAGGGACTGGTACGTTCCCGCCGGCTTCTGCTTGATCTGGCCGGGCTCGGTTTGCCCCTGGCGACCGAGGCCCTGAGTCCTTTCGCCATGGATTATCTGGGAGACCTGGTCAGCTGGAGTGCTATCGGGGCCCGCACCACGGAATCCCAGATCCACCGGGAAATGGTGAGTGGCCTGCCCATGCCGGTCGGCTTCAAGAACGGCACGGACGGCGGGATTGCGGTGGCCACCAATGCCATGAAGTCCGCCGCCCATCCACACCATCATCTGGGGGTGTCCGTCACCGGGGCGCCGGTGATGATTTCGACCCGGGGTAACCCGGATACCCACCTGGTACTCCGGGGTGGCCGGGGCGTGACCAATTACGACGCCGACAGTATCGCCGCGGCCGTGGAGGGGCTGGCCAGGGCGGGTCTGGCCACTGCCGTTATGGTGGACTGTAGTCACGACAATGCCTGCAAACAGGCCGACCGACAGGTCGACATTGCCCGGGAAGTGATGGCTCAGAAACGGGCCGGTAACAGCCATATCTGTGGATTGATGCTGGAAAGCTTCCTCGAACCGGGCCGCCAGGACGAGGGCGACGAGCTGGTCTACGGTTGTTCCATTACTGATCCGTGCCTGGGCTGGGAGCAGACGGAGGCTCTGATCCGGTCACTGTAGACAGCAGCAGTTGCGCCGCGAGGGCCAGCAGCACCCCGCCCATGACGCGGTCCAGCCAGTGGCCGAAACGGCTGAAGGCCCGGCGGACCCGGGGCAGGGTGAAAAATACTGCCACCAGGGCAAACCAGACACCGGTGGCCGCCGCCATATAGATGCCGTATCCCGCCTGTACCACAAGTGGCGTGCCGGGGCTGATCACGACCGAAAACAGGGCCACGAAGAACAGCGTTGCCTTTGGATTCAGGGCATTGGTGAGAAAACCGAGTCGAAAGGCGGCCAGGGCAGATTGTGCAGGCGCAGATCCGGTCTCCACATGAATGCTACCGGCCCTGGATCTGAGGCACTGCAGGGCAATCCATGCCAGATACAGGGCTCCGATCACTTTCAGCACGCTGAACAGCATGACTGACTGCTTGATCAGCAGGCCGATACCCAGCAGGGAATAGGTTACATGCACCAGAATACCGACGCCCACGCCGGCGGCACTCAGCAGGGCATTTCTTCGGCTCTGGCACAGGGCCTGCCTGAGCATCACCGCAAAATCCGGCCCGGGGCTGACCACGGCCAGCAGATGAGCCACAACAATGGTCAGAAACTCTGGCCAGTACTGAACCATCCGGTATCTCCCGTCGAACCTGTTGGTAGGAAACGCCAAGGGTAGGTCATTTTAAGGCAGGTGTCCTGCGGGATGCCCATCTTGCTTTACGCCAGCATCCCGTCGGCTTCTATACTGAAAACACAGACAGACCACCCGAGAACTCACAGGACCCGGCCTGATCTGCGCCGGCTGAGGAGGCATGTTGTGAAAAAACGCGAAGTGGATGTGGCAGTCATCGGGGCAGGGACCGCAGGCATGGTGGCCTATCAACGAGTGCGCAAGGCAACAGACAGCGTCGTCCTGATCGAGGGGGAGCAGTATGGCACGACCTGCGCCCGCGTTGGCTGCATGCCCAGCAAGTTGCTGATTGCAGCTGCAGAACATGCCCATGCCATGGTGGAGGCGGAGGAATTCGGTATCTCGCTGGGAGAGGTCGCAATTGACGGTCGCCGGGTCATGGAGCGGGTGCGCCAGGAGCGTGATCGTTTTGTCTCGTCGGTGGTGGATTCCGTCCAGGGTTTCCCCGACCCCCACAGGTTGATGGGCCATGCCCGGTTTGCCGGCCCCAATCGCCTGATTGTGGGAGATGACGTGGAGGTTCAGGCCGAACGCATCATCATCGCCACCGGGTCCCGGCCAAACATTCCGGGCTTTCTGAAGGAAGCGAAGGATCGCCTCATCGTCAACGATGACCTTTTCGACTGGGATGACCTGCCAGATTCGGTAGCAGTCTTCGGGCCGGGGGTGATCGGCCTCGAACTGGGGCAGGCCCTGAGCCGTCTCGGTGTGCGGGTTCGGATGTTTGGCGTGGGCGGTGCGATCGGCTCGATCCAGGACGATGCCATCCGCGCCTGTGCCCTCGAGATCTTCAACCAGGAGTTTCCGCTGGATCCGGATGCCGATGTTACCCATGTCGAACGGACCGATGAAGGGGTGGCCGTGACCTTCAAAAACGGCTCGGGCGAACCGGTGACCGAAACCTTCGATTATCTGCTGGCAGCCACCGGCCGTCGCCCGAACGTGGACAACCTGGATATCCAGAATGCCGATATCGAACTGGATGACCGGGGTTCACCGGTGTTCGATGAGTACACCCTGCGCTGTGGCGACAGTCATATCTTCATCGCCGGGGACGCCAACAATGACCGTCCCCTGCTGCACGAGGCTGCGGATGAGGGACGTATCGCGGGAGACAACGCTGCAGCCTGGCCGGATGTGCGTACCGGTCTGCGCCATGTTCCCCTGGGAGTGGTGTTTACCGACCCCCAGATTGCCGCCGTGGGGCTGACCATTGATCAGGTCGAAAAACAGTGCCATGGCTGTTTCGCGGTGGGCGAGGTTTCCTTTGCAGACCAGGGGCGCAGCCGGGTCATTGGCAAGAACCGGGGGGTTCTCCGGGTGTATGGCGAACATGGCAGTGGCCTGTTCATGGGGGCGGAAATGTTCGGGCCGGCGGCGGAACACATTGCCCACCTGCTGGCCTGGTGTGCCCAGAAACGGATGACCGTCAGCGAGATGCTGTCGATGCCCTATTACCATCCGGTGATCGAGGAGGGCCTGCGTTCCGCGCTCAAGGACTTGAACCGGAACCTCCAGATTGGCCCGGAGCTGGCCGATGAGTGTCTGGAGTGCGGGCCGGGAGTGTGACCGGCCCTTGATCCCGGTCAGCAGGTGCTCGGGTGGTTGTCGGGCAGGCTGTTGCGCGCCCCCCTTGCATTGCCAAGGTGACGAGCCCACATCTTCTCATGGAAGAAGTAGGCCACGGTGTTGATTGCCGGTTCGACCATGGCAATCAGGCAGCCCACAATGATGTCTCCGGTCAGCAGGTAAGCTACCGTGAAGGCAACAGTAAAGTGGGTGATGGCAAAGGTGATTGTCTTTAGCAAGGACTGGTCGCCCTTTGAGCCATGGTCGTGTATGAACAATTTCAAGGCACTCATGATCAGGTCCGCCAACGTGGTTGTGAAATCCATTAAAGAGCGATTGAGGCTGATTGTTAAATAGAACGTCCGAAGCAAATCAATAGTGCCTGGCTATGGGCTTTCTAGAAGGTGCATAAGTCTTAGCTATGGAAGAGATTGCCTGATACAACTTCACGAATTCTGTCGTCCCACTTAAAGTGGGCGACATCACACTTGAATCAGCGTCAAGGAGGCACGTAATGAGTAAGAACTTCATTGGTCTTGATAACGGAAAAACCGTCGAACTGTCGGACGCCCTCAACGATCTGTTGTCCAATTACCAGATCTTTTACATGAATGTTCGCGGCTACCACTGGAACATCAAAGGCGAGAACTTCTTCGAGCTGCATGCCAAGTTCGAAGAACTGTACGACGACCTGCTCCTGAAGATTGACGAGATCGCCGAGCGGGTGCTCACCCTGGGCCACCGTCCGGCGCATGCGTACAGTACCTACATGGAACGCTCGGAAATCCCGGAGCGGAAGGATGTTTCCGACGGGCGTGAGGCAGTCGAGAACATTGTGGAAAGCTTCGGCAAGCTCATCGGCAAGCAGCGCAACCTGCTGAGTCTGGCGGGCGACGCCGAGGATGAAGGCACCGTTGCGCTGATGAGCGACTACATCTCCCAGCAGGAAAAGACGGTGTGGATGTACCGGAGTTATCTCGGGAAGTAAGCGTAAAATGCACTGAAAATGGCGGCCTCCGGGCCGCCATTTTTTTGCCTCATACTGCAACTTCCAGCGGCGGAACCTCCCGGTGCAGGAACCACTTCTCGGTCACCACCTTGCGGGTAAACCAGTGGGAACGCATCAGGGTGCTGGCCAAGGGGGTCTTGAGCCAGGCCGGTACCTGCCAGCCCTGTTCTGACTCCGCCGCCCGGTTACCAAAGCGTTCGGCGATGGCATCGCCATACACCTGAAGGGACGAGGCTGAGTAGTCGGTGGCCTTGCGTATCACCTCGGCGGCAAGCAGGGCGGATTCCACAGCCGGTCGAATACCCTCGCCGCTCTGGGTGTAGGCCAGCCCGGCGGAATCGCCAATCAGGATCACGCCGTCATCGACCAATGGACGCTCGGCGTGGGCGTAAAGCAGATAGGCATGGCCCTTGAAGCGCCCGGGCAGGTCGGTGGGAATCCGGCCCGCGGCTTTCATCTCCTCGACAAACGCCTGAAGGTGCTCGGTGAGCTTATGGTTGTCTTCCCGGCCGAGGCCGATGTTGAGGTAGTTGCCTTTTCGGAATACCCAGGCATACCCCTTGAGGTCCCTGCAAAACCAGAGCTCGGGTGTGTCACCCCGGGCCTGGCAGAGGCTGGCCTGAGCGTCGGTCATTTCAAACTCCACTTCCTTGGCGGCCACCACCGTTTCGTGGCTGCCGGGACCTTCACCCAACAGGCGGGCGACCGGGCAGAAATGGCCTCCGGCACCGACGATCAGCGGTGCCTCCCAGGTCTCGTTGACAACCCAGTTGCCGCCCCGGCGTTCTATGGATTTTACCGGGGTGGCCAGCTGTCTGGTCGCCGTTGTGACCCGGTCCAGCAGGTAGGCATCGAACTCGCATCGCCGGATACCGTAGCTGACGACCTCGCCGTGATCGTTCTCTACCGGTGGTTGGCCCATCATCCCGATACGGAACCGGCGGATGGGCTGAAGAGTCCTGCCGTTACCGTAGGCGTCCAGGTCGATGTCCAGTTCTTTCATGACTGCGGGTGTGACCCAGCCCGCACAGGTCTTGTCCCGGGGAAAGTCCTGCTTGTCGAGGATCAGGATTCTTTTTTCCGTGTTTTCCAGGGCCTTGGCCAGGGTCGAGCCGGCAGGGCCGGCGCCGACGATGATCAGGTCATAGTAGTCCATCAGGCCTCCTCAGGCGCAGCCGGGAAGGTGTAGAGGTGACGGCGGTTCCTGGGTAGCTGATTATTGCCGCCATGGGTAAACACCACCTGGAACAGTTGCAGCGATCCGGCCCGGAAGGCCGCAATGGAGCCGGCCAGGTAAAGCCGCCAGGCGCGGGTGAAGTGCTCGTCGTACATGTTGGAGACCTTGTTCTCACTGGCGTCGAAGCGCTCAAGCCAGTGGCTCAGGGTCTGGGCGTAGTGTAAGCGGAGGTTTTCGACGTCCAGGACCGAGAAATCGCTGTGTTCGCAGATCTCCATGAACTCGCCGATGCTGGGCGGATAGGCGCCCGGGAAGATCCGCTTTTCGATCCAGGCGTTCATCAGCATGGGCCGGTTGCGGCCGATGCTGTGGAGCAGGGCAATGCCATCCGGCTTGAGGCTGCGCTTGATCAGCTCGGACAGCGCCGGATAATTCTCCTTGCCCACATGTTCAAGCATGCCGATGGACACGAAAGCATCGTACTGCCCCTTGATGTTGCGGTAGTCATCCTCCACATAGGTGATCAGCCCATCCAGCCCCTGCCGTTCGGACTCCTGCCGGGCGTACGCCAGCTGTTCCCTGGAAATGTTGTAGGAGTGCACCTTCACCCCATAGTTACGGGCCATGTACCGGGCAAGACCGCCCCAACCGCAGCCGGCTTCCACCACGGTCATGCCGGGTTTGAGCCGGAGCTTGCGGCAGACATGTTCCAGCTTGGCGAGCTGGGCCTGCTCCAGGCTCAGGTCCGGCTCCTCATAGTAGGCGCAGGTGTATTGCATCTGGGCCTGATCCAGCCAGAGCTGGTAGAACTCGTTGCCAAGATCGTAATGGTGATGGATGTTCTCCTTGGCTTCGGCAATGCCGGTGGATCGGGGGTTGTGGTTTTTCCATAGCGCATCAAGCCATCGGGGCCACTTCTCGCGCGCCGCATGGACCGCCCGGTAGAGGGTTTCCATCAGATCGGGCAGGTCGCCTTCCACATCGAGCCGACCGGCGGCGTACAGGTCGCCAAAGGCGAGGTTTGGGTTGGCGACCAGTGAATACAGGGCCTTGGGATCTTTCAGGTGAAGGACGAAGCTGGCTTTCTGTTGTTCGGGCTCGATTACGTCACCGTTCCAGAGCCGGAATTGCACCGGGGGTGAACCTGCCATCCGCATCAGTTTGGTGACCAGCCACCGTTCGTAGTTGTGTGGCTCGCGGTCAATCCGGGTGTCTGCCAGTGGCAGGGTCAGAACGTGTGCTTTTTGCTCTTTTTCCGTTCGTTCGTTTTTCCGGGCAGTACTCTCAGTCATGGGGTTCCCCTTCCCTCGGTTACCTGTCTGAAATGAGTGACTTCCGTTCAGTATAGAAAATGATCACAAAATGTCAGGTTGCGCTCCGATCAGGCACAAAAAAACCGGGCCGAGGGCCCGGTTTGTCAACGAATCGCCAGTTCAGTAGGTCGAACTCATCCCGAACCATTCCGGGAAGATGACGATCAAGGCGAGCACGAATATCTGAATGGCAATGAACGGAATGATGCCCTTGTAGATATCCGTGGTCTTTACTTCCGGAGGTGCCACCCCCTTGAGGTAGAACAGCGAGAACCCGAACGGCGGGGTCAGGAAGCTGGTCTGCAGGTTCATGGCGATCAGGATGGCGAACCAGAGCATGTTGATACCCATGGCTTCCGCCACCGGTGCCAGTATCGGCACGATGATGAAGGAAATCTCCACGAAGTCGATGAAGAAGCCAAGTACCAGAATGACCGCCATGGCCAGAATGATGAAGCCCCACTGCTCGCCCGGCAGCATGTGCAGCCAGTCTTCAAGCAGGTAATCACCGCCGGTGTAACTGAATACCATCGAAAAGGCTGTTGCACCGATCAGGATGGCAAAGACCATCGCGGTCACCTTGACGGTATCTGCGGCACTGTCCCAAACCATCTTGAACGAGAACTGGCGATAGATGATGGCCAGTACGACTGCGCCGACGCCACCGAGTGCCGAAGACTCGGTCGGGGTGGCGATGCCGGTGAAGATGGAACCGAGAACCACCACGATGAGGGCCAGAGGCGGAATGATGGCGATCAGCGCAGAGACGATTTCCTGCTTGCGGGAGCGGGTTGGATCCTCCGGCATCGCCGGCGCCGTTTCCGGCTTCAGGCGGGTCAGGATCAGGATATAGATGATGTAGAGGCCGATCAGGACCACGCCGGGCCAGACAGCGGCCTTGAACAGGTCACCCACCGGCAGGCCCAGGACATCACCGAGAATGATCAGGATGATGGAGGGCGGGACAATCTGGCCCAGGGTGCCGGAAGCACAGATGGTGCCGGTGCTCAGGCGCTTGTCGTACTTGTGGGCCAGCATCACCGGCAGGGAGATCAGGCCCATCGCGACGACACTGGCGCCAACCACACCGGTAGAGGCCGCCAGCAGGGCGCCCACCAGGATGGTCGATATGGCAAGCCCCCCGGGCAGGCCACCGAACAGGCGTCCCATGGAGGTGAGCAATTGCTCCGCCAGGCGGGTGCGCTGCAATACCACGCCCATGAAGATGAACAGGGGCACCGCCATCAATACCGTGTTCTGCATCACGCTCATGATGCGGAACGGCATGAAGGCGAACAGGTCCATACCCTCGGCGTAGATGCCGAAGAACAGGGCGACGCCGCCGAAAGTGAACGCCACCGGGAAGCCCAACATCAGCATGAGGAGGGCGACACCGAACATAATCATACCGATCATGCGAGACCCTCCCCGCTGTGCTCCACTTCATACTGCTTCTCGCCGGAGAGTACCCGTATGGCAAAGGTGACCATGTTGAGGCCGGCCGTCGCTATGAAGAAAGCGGTGACCGGGATCACCGACTTGATGATCCAGCGGTGGGGAAGGCCGCCGGGATCGCCGCTGCCCTCGCCCATGGTGTAGGAATCAAGGGCAAAGTCGTAGCCGTAGGTGCCGATGAGGTAGGCGAAGGGAATAACGAAAATGGTGGCGCCGACCAGGTTGACCCAGGCCTTGGCCTTGTTGCTCCAGTTGGTGTAGAACACATCCACGCGGACGTGGCCATCCGTGCGCAGCGCGTAGGGAATGCCCAGCAGGAAAACCACCGAGTAGAGGTGCCATTCCATTTCCTGCATACCGATAGACACAGAGTTGAAGGCGTAGCGTGCCACTACGTCGTAGAAAACGTTTGCTGCCATCAGGATCATGGCCACGCAGGCGATCCATCCGCAGAACTTGGAGAGCCAGGCCAGGCCCTCATCCAGTTTGATAATCCACCGCATCAGTGATGTTCCTCCGCCAAGCGGGCTGGCGAGTTTTCAGTTGCTATAAACGAGAAAACCGGGACCACTCAGAGAGCGATCCCGGCTCCGTAATGGCCGATATCTTACTCGACTTCGGCCATGGTGTTGAGATAGGCCCGTGTGGAAATGTCGGTGTAGGCCCGGGTCTTCTCGAGGTACTCTTCCTGGGACTCGACAATACGAGCCGCAAGCTCATTTTCCGCGGCCGCTTCTTTCAGCAGCTTCTCGTTAGCTGCGACCATGGCCTGGAAAACGTCCTTCGGGAATTGCTTGATCTGGACGTTCGGATGCTCTTGCTTGATGTTGGCCCAGGCTTCTGCGTTGGCATGCTGTGACTGTACCAGCATGTCGTAGGCGGAAACGCGCATCGCGGTCTTCAGGATTGCCTGGAGATCCTTGGGCAGTTCTTCCCAGGTCTTCTTGTTGACCAGGAATTGCAGCTCGGTCGCCGGCTCGTGCCAACCGGTGTAGTAGTAGTCGGCGATTTGCTGGAAGCCCAGACGCAGGTCCAGAGCCGGACCTACCCATTCAACCGCATCAATGGTGTTGCGCTCCAGAGCGGTATACAGCTCACCCGGCGGAATGTTGGTGGGGCTGACGCCCACTTCGGCGAAGACTTCCCCGGCAAAGCCCGGGATACGCATCTTCAGACCCTGCAGGTCTTCGAGAGAGTTGATTTCCTTCCGGAACCAGCCGCCCATCTGGACGCCGGTATTGCCACCCGGGAAGGACAGCAGGTTGTGGGGCCCATACACTTCCTGCATCAGCTCCATGCCTTCCCCGTGATAGAACCAGGCATACTGTTCAATCGCGGTCATGCCGAAAGGCATACTGGTGAAAAACAGCGTTTCGGGAACCTTGCCTTTCCAGTAGTAGGAAGCGGAGTGGCCGAGGTCGTACTGGCCAGCCTTGACCATGTCAAAGACGCCGAACGGAGCCTTGTGCTTGTTGGAGGAATCGATCCGGATGCGCAGGCGGCCGTCAGACATTTCCTCGGCCAACTCGGCAAAGCGCTTGGTGGTATCACCGAAAATCGGGAAATTCGGCCCCCAGGTTTCTGCCAGCCTCAAGGTGAATTTTTCTTGTGCGTGCGCCTGTGTGGCGGCAAAGGTAGTTGCCACAGCCAACACAGCCGCGGAAAGAACAGAACGGATCTTCATTGCTCTTCTATCCTCTTGTCGTTTTTATGAGTAACTTTTTTCCCTGTTGGGATACAGTAGCTCCTTTTATTAAGTAAAACTAACAACGATTCCACCTGAACGAAATGATAATCGTCAGAATCTAATACTTAGGTCTAACCTGGTCAGACGTCATCCATGCGACCGATCTGGCTGGCCATGCGCATGGCCTCGTGTTCCTCAAGGGCTTTCAGGTCTTCCAGCAGAGCTTTGGCTTCGGGGATTTCGGCCTTGCCGATCAGGGCGTCGTAGAGATCCATGACCTGATCGTGGAAATCGAAGATTTCCTTTTCGATGGCGGCAAAGTCCAGCTCCCTGTAATGGAGGTCACAGGTGCGGTTGGACTCGATCGGCTTGTGCACCCCGTAATCATAGAGCCTTGTGTTCATGGCTTTGGGATCGGCCTGCTTTTCGTATTCGCCCACCGCTTTCTCGAGCAGACTCTCGTGGGTGCTTATGTAGTCCAGCAGCGCACTGGCCCGCTCGTCCGGGTGTTGTCCCGCGGATTCTTTCAGGCAACGGGCCAGGTGAGCGTGCAGCTGGCGGGTCCAGTCAATCAGGTCGGCAAAGGTTTTGATTTCCATGGGGTGCTCCTATGTATTCAGAATCTCTTTATATGCGCATGAGTCTAGTAAAGATTCTCACCGTTCGCGTTCCGGCGACGCTTGACTCAGGTCAGGAGGCGGGGCGTCCGGGAGTTTTGTCGCACTGAGCCGGTAATCCCGGAACCAGGCGAGGCAGGGTTTTTCGACTCCATAGTGGATGAGCGCTGCCAGTGTAAGTGCCGTCGCCAGTGCCAGGCCCACGCCGATGGCTCCGTGTAAACCGTTGGTATAGGCCAGCTCGATGATCCCGTAACCGATGTTCTGGTGGACCAGGTAAAGGGCATAGGACAGGCTGCCGAGCCAGAGCAGGGGGCGACAGGCCAGAAACCTCAGGCGCCCGGTGACCGCGAGGGCAAAGGTTCCGTAACAGCCCAGAACGAAGATGCTGTAGGGCGCTTTGTAGGCGAGGAGCGTGTGGGAGATGGCCAGTAAGAGCAGGAGCCGCTCCTCCGCCGGCGGCTTTCCATGGCGGTGCCAGCGGTACATGATCATGCCGCTGATGAACAGCGGGGCGTATTTGACGAACAGCAGGTCCTTGACGGCGAATTCCAGGTATCCCGGCAGGGATTTCCACCAGATAACACCTGCGTAGCTGATCGTCAGCCAGAGCCAGAGTGCAGCCCTCAGATTGCGCCAGCGGTTCAGTCCGAAGAACAGGGACGCAATCCAGGCGTAGAACGTCACTTCCACGACCAGGCTCCAGTAGGCTCCATCGACATGGGGCAGGCCCAGATACTCGTGCAGGAGCACCGTATTCAGCAGGGCATCGGAAAGGCTGACTGCGCGATCCTGAGGGCCGAGGGCATGCACGCTGATGGAGGTCAGAATGATGCCGGCCCACAGGGCGGGTAATAGCCGGAACGCACGGGCAAGGGCAAACCAGCCCGCGCTGCGAGTGCGCTCGAGAGTCATGAAAATCACGAAGCCGCTCAGTATGAAGAAAAGATGCACGCCATACCGCCCGAACTGCAACGCGCTCTCCAGACCTGCCGGCAGGCTGAACTGGTGAGTGTAGAGCTGGTTGTAATAGGGCAGGTAGTGAAACAGTACGACGCCGAGCGCAGCCAGACCACGCAGGGCATCAAGACTCTGAAGGCGTGTGGAGTGGTCGGTTGGCATCGCGGCCTGCTCCCGGGAAGTGTGTGGGGCATCATAGCGCCGTTACCGAACAGCTCCTACGGTACTCGTATACCATTTGCTTGCCCGGGGTATACCATGTCGTAATGCCGGGCCATTCCGGCAGATCCGGCTTTTGATCAGGAGAGGGATTACCATGACGACACCACTGGGCATTATCGAAGGGTTCTACGGTCCCCTGTGGACCTGGGCGGAGCGTCGAAGTCTTCTGAAGTCACTGGTGCCGCACGGTTACGAATTCTATCTGTACGCCCCCAAGGCCGATCCCTTCCTCCGCCGTCGGTGGCAGGAACCACACCCACCGGCAGAAGCCGCTGAGCTGGCCTCGTTCGGGAAGTTCTGCCGGGAGCACGGGGTACGCTTCGGAGTTGGCCTCAGTCCCTATGAAATATTCAATCGTTTCGATGATGCTGCCCGCACGGCGCTGGAGCGGAAGTTGGCGGGGCTGGAAAAACTGGGTCTCGATGAACTCGCCATCCTGTTTGACGACATGCGCTCGGATACTCCCGACCTTGCACGGGTACAGGCTGACATCGTGGGCTGGGTCCGAGGCCATACCGATATCCCCCGGCTCAGCATCTGTCCCAGTTATTATTCCGACGATCCGGTCCTGGATCGTGTCTTCGGGAACCGACCAAGCGATTACCTGATTACGTTGGGCCGCGCGCTTGATCACGACGTCAATGTTTTCTGGACCGGAGAGGAGGTCTGTTCCCGGGAAATCTCGCCGGGCCACCTGAAACGGGTGGGCGACCTGCTGGGGCGCAAGCCCGTGCTCTGGGACAATTATCCGGTCAACGATGGTGACCGGATGTCCCGGCACCTGCACCTGCGGGCTTTCACAGGCAGGCCGGCGGCCAATGCCGCCCACCTGGCAGGGCATGGCATTAACCCGGCGCTGCAGCCGATTCTGACGGCAATTCCGGCCATTACCCTGGCCGAATCCTATCGTCGTGGGCCGGATTACCAGTATGGTCAGGCCTTCCTGCATGCGGCCCGGGAGCTATTGGGGAGCGAGCTTGCTCACCAGTTACAGGCTGACCTGCTGGTGCTGCAGGACGGCGGTCTGGGCCGAATCAGTGACGAGAAACGCCAGAGCCTGCTGCACACCTACGATGCTTTCGACCACCCCGCCGCCATTGAGGTGATGCGTTGGCTGATGGGCGAATACCGGGTTACCGACGAGATGGTGGCGACCCAGTAACACGCGCCTGGCGGTTTCATTTTCAGCGCAGGTAGTACTCGACGGTGGACACCACGCGGACAGTCTTGACCGGCTGCTGATCTTCCCGGATACCGGGAGCCTGGTCCCGGGCCAGTATCTGGAAAACGCCCTGGTTGGCCCGGCGCAGACCGCCCAGTTCGGCATTGGCGTCCCGGGCGAACTGTAACGCAGATTCGCGGGCAGCCGCGGTGGCCTCGGCAATCATGGCCGGCTTGATCTCGTTCAGGCCATTGAACAGGTAGGTGGGGCCCCCGGGGCCGTAATCGGAGGAAAGCACCACGCCGGAGTCCACCAGGTCACTGACGTTCTGGGCGGCCTGGCGGATGCGGTCGATGTCTGCACTGCGTACCATCAGAGTCTGGTTGATGATGAACTTCTGTTCGGTGTTATTGCCGGGATAGGGATTGGCGCGGGTGTCGGTGACGTCCAGTCGCAACAGCTCCACGGAAGCTTCGTCGATGGCCTGCAGTTTGAGAAAGGCCATTATGGCATCCCGGCTGCTCCGGGCCCGTTGCTGGGCTTCACTGAGTGTCTCCCCGGTGGCCACGAACCGGATGGGCCACAGCGCCAGGTCTGCGCGTACTTCCTGCTCTGCAACACCTTTGACGGTGACGAAACGGTCGGCTGTGCGCAGGCCGGTCAGCCCGTCACTGAGAAGTGATGCCGCGATAATGGCGCCAATGGCCAGAATCAAGGCCGAAACAACTTTCATACCCGCTCCTTGTGTTCCGTGGTCCCTGGTCGGGACTGCTATCCTGATGGTCAGGCAAGATTACCGGTAACCGGAGATCCGGAAAAGGGGAGTCTCATGACCATGACACAGGTAGCCATTGAGTGTGTGCAGGGCAATATTGCCAACCAGCCGGATATTGATGCCATCGTCAACGCCGCCAATGCCCGCCTGATGCCGGGCAGCGGCGTTGCCGGAGCCATTCACTCGGCCGCCGGGCCGGGACTGGCGGAGGAGTGCCGTGACCTTGCGCCCATCGAGCCGGGGCAGGCAGTGATCAGCGGTGGCCATAACTTGCCCAATGCCCGTGTGATCCATTGTCTCGGCCCGGTCTACGGGGTGGATACCCCCTCGGAGGAGTTGCTGGCAGACTGTTACCGCAATGCCCTCGGGCTGGCGGACCGGGAGGGGTTGTCGTCCATTGCCTTTCCGGCCATCTCCACGGGTGTGTTCGGCTATCCGATTGAGGAGGCTGCGGAGGTTGCTGTGGCAGCCATCCGGAAAGCTTCGCCCGGTCTCACATCGGTGCGCCTGATCCGGCTGGTGTTGTTCAGTGATGACGATCTTGCGGTGTTCCGGTCAGCACTGGCAGCGACGCCGCCCGAAACGTGAGGGGTCAGTCGCAGTCCGGCGATGTCCGGTTGGCGAAGCGGGCGCGCATGGCCTCGCGTTCGCGCTCCGGGTCCTGGAACTCCTCGGGCAGGGGCTGGATGAAGTACAGGTAGTCGCCCCCGGAACGATGGGTTGCAAGCGGCAGGTTTGCTTCGTCATCCGGCCAGAACACCGGTGTGATCACGGCGATGGAGAGCTCCGGTGCGCGTTGCTCCAGGACCGCCACGGTGCCGAGCCGCTCCTCGCTGTGGAACGTGCCGGTGGTATGCAGGATCTGGTGGCCTGGATGGCTTGTTCGTGCGTCCAGGATGGCCTTGGCCATGGTGTTGTCCCGCAACAGTTGGGCGTGATAGGTGTTGCGCATGCGCTCTGAAAGCTCGCCGTCCTCCACCCCGTGGCTGCCGCCAATGGCCTCGACAAACTTTTCCTTGTAGGCCGGGGTGTCGAGAAAGGCAGTCTCGGGCAGCAATTCCCGGGTTTCGGGGGGCAGGGTTTTCAGGTAGTCCGGGCCCTTGCGACCGACACACCGGACAATCTTCGCCGGTGCGTTGGCCGCGATGACCGGCAACCGGTTCCGCCGGGCAAACTCCACCAGCGGGCGATAGGAAGCGCGGTAATTGTCCCAGGCCCCGGCGTCCTCGATCATTTCGGTTTCGCCAATGTCCCCCGCCATGAAGTGGTTGAGAACTTCCTGGCGATCCGCATTGAATTGTTCCATGGTCAGAACCTGGCGGGGGTTCCGATCAAACAGGGCCTGTTGCAGCCGGGCCTGCAACAGGTGCGAGGCGTGGTGGCCGTGGTATTCGCCCACCACCACGACATCGGTGTCGGCCAGTCGCCTGGCGAGTTCTTCGATGGTCAGTGGCGTGCCGGTTTTCGCGTCGATCAGGCGGGCGTCATACTGGCTTTCAGGAGGCGAAATGCTGATCTGTTCGGGTGGCATGGCAGCACATCCGCTGACGGTTAGCAGGAACATCGTGAGGACAGGCAGGAGGCGTTTCATAACCAGATTATACGGCCTTTGGCTCAGTCGGTTTTCTGCGTTTTCTGCTCCTGCCAGTCCGGTCCAAGTTTTGACTCCACGTATTCGCGGATGAACTGCCGGACCTTCTGGGAAGGGGTGACGTCTTCCTGCTTGCAGAGGGCTTCAAACGCCGCTTTCTTCTCCGGATCGATCAGCAGTGTCAGTCTGGCGGTGCGGTTTTCCATGGTGTGTTCAGACCCTGTTTCGTCGAGTGAATCGTCTGTATGTTAATTTGGTTAACATTGAATGTACAGAATATGAGCATATAATGTCATTCTTCGACTCCAGAAGATGAGTTACCGTTCATGCCACACCGTGCCCATCTGTTTTCCCTTCGCATTGCCCACGCCTTTCGTGAGGCCTGTCTGAGCGAGCGCTATACCGCCCGACGCTTCGGCCGGGACGTGATGGCGGGAATCACGGTGGGCATCATCGCAATACCCCTGGCCATGGCCCTTGCCATCGCCAGCGGCGTTGCGCCCCAGTACGGCCTGTATACCGCATTCATTGCCGGTTTCATCATCGCCTTGACCGGCGGCAGCCGTTACAGCATTTCCGGACCTACGGCGGCGTTTGTCGTCATTCTCTACCCCATTGCCCAGGGATACGGGTTGGGCGGGTTGTTACTGGCAACCCTGATGTCCGGCGTCCTTCTTTTGATCATGGCCACCATGCGGCTGGGCCGGTTTATCGAGTATATCCCCGAGTCGGTCACTTTGGGATTCACCGGCGGTATCGCTGTGGTCATCGCGACCTTGCAGGTGAAGGACTTTTTCGGCTTGCCTGTGACCTCGATGCCGGAACATTACTGGGAAAAACTGACCGTCCTGGCGGATGCGCTGCCTGCCGTTGATGGCATGAGCACCCTGGTGGCAGTCTCAACCCTGGCCGTGATGCTTCTCTGGCCGCGCTTGCGCACGCCGGTACCGGCGCACCTGCCGGCGGTGCTGGTCGGTAGTGGTCTGGCCCTCTGGTTCAATGCCAACGGTGCGGGTATCGAGACCATCGGTTCGCGTTTCAGCTACCTGCTGCCCGATGGCTCCCAGGGGGCGGGTATTCCACCGTTTCTTCCGGAATTCGCGTGGCCCTGGCAGCAGCCGGGACCGGACGGCCAGGCCCTGGGGCTGTCGTGGGATATGTTGCGGGAGTTGCTGCCTGCGGCTTTTGCCATCGCCATGCTCGGGGCAATCGAATCGCTGCTGTGTGCGGTGGTGCTCGATGGCATGTCCGGTAAACGCCACAGTGCCAACAGTGAACTGATGGGGCAGGGGCTGGGTAACCTGGTGGTCCCGTTCTTCGGTGGTATTACCGCGACCGCTGCCATTGCCCGGTCCGCCGCCAACTATCGTGCCGGTGCCGAATCGCCGGTGGCGGCGATGGTCCATGCGGGCGTGGTGCTGCTGGCGCTGGTGTCCCTCGCGGAGGTGCTCGCCTACCTGCCGATGCCGGCCATGGCCGCCCTGCTGGTGATGGTGGCCTGGAACATGAGCGAGGCACCCAAGGCCGTGCATCTGTTGAAAACCGCGCCGCGCAGTGACGTACTGGTCTTCCTCACCTGCTTTGGCCTGACTGTGGCCCTGGACATGGTGATTGCGATTACCACCGGTGTCCTGCTGGCCGCGGTTCTGTTCATGCGCGAGATGGCACAGATGACGCGGGTCACCGACATCACCACAACCGAGCGTATTGTCCGGGAGGGGCTGCCTGAGGGCTGGCGGGTGTTCAAGATCAACGGGCCGCTGTTCTTTGCCGCCGCGGACCGGATTTTCGGAGAACTGGCGGAGTTGTCGCGCCAGGCTCGAGGGGTTGTCCTGTACATGGACGGCGTGACTGTCCTGGACGCGGGCGGCCTATCCGCTTTGACCAAGCTGATCGGAGCCTGTCGTGACAGCGGTAGTCAGGTGGTGATTGCGGACCTGCAATTCCAGCCCCTGCGAACCCTGGCCCGGGCGGACATCAAGCCAGAGCAGGGGGTGAGCCGTTTCTATCCGACTCTCGATGCCGCCCTGGCGGCAGTGCGGGCCGAGCGGGGGTGAACAGGCTGCCGACCGGGATGGAGGCCAGCGTTACATCGGCCAGTGCAGCTGGAGGTTGCCGCCACCGAATTCCGACTCGTGCAGATAGAACGTCGGGTTCAGGGTCAGTACCGCTCCGTCCTCGCGGGAAAGCATCATCTCGAAGGGCAGTGCCAACTTCCCGATAAAGCCGTCAAAGTGCTTATCGGATTGTTCCTCGAAGGTCTGGCGAAGGTGGGCATGCCCGAGGTACAGGGCCGGTCGCAGGCTTAGGCCGGAGGTGAGAGGCAGGGAAAACTCTCCGAATGCCGTCGGTTCACTCCGGCGAATCCGGCCCTCGTCGTTCAGGGCCCGCCCGAAAAAGCCCTGCTCTTTCAGGTCCAGGTAGGCAATCCCGAAACCCGGCTTCAGCCGATGGCCGGTCCAGGTTGCACCGGCCAGGAGCCGGAGGTGGTTGCGGTCGAAACCGGTGGTCTGACTCTCGCCATCGGCGAACAGCCGGTAATGCCGGCGGGTACGCTCCCCGTCCAGCTCCAGGGTGATCTGCCAGTCGGCGACCTGTTGGCGATGGGTAAACGCTGCACTGACACTCTCGCTGTCCACCTGCAGGTTTTCCTGCCGGCTGATAAAGGAGGATGCCGGCGTCAGGGTCATGGAGACCGTCGTGCCCAGTCCCGGCCCAGCGCCACCCCGGTGCCATTGCAGAAACCACGAGTGGGGAACGGTCTCGAATTCGTCCGGAGAGTCGGTCTTACTGTTAAAGTAGGCGTCAGGAAGAATCCAGCTGACATGCAGCCAACTGGTTTCATCAAGGTGGTGGCGGGCGCTGAAATAGATGTCGGACAGGGATTTGTCGGAATACACGTCACCCTGCAGCCATAGCTCGGTATTTTCGGCTATCGCCTGCCGGAACCCCACCAGCTGACGTTGATAGGCGCCGTCCAGGTCCTCGCTGCGCTGGATATCCAGGAGGAAGCCATTGCGGTTTTCCCGGAACCCGAAATCCTGCCGGAACCGGAAGTCATAATACAGACGTCGACTGCCCACGCTTCCGCCGGTCCCGCGAATACCATTACTGACGGCGTTGGGCCGCGGCTGGCTGTGCCGGAACGTGAGTTCATTCAGAAACCGTTCTTCGTTGTAGGTCTCGTCCCGGCCCTCAACCACCGCCTCCGCCCGCCAGGGCTGGGCAATATGAGCGGTATCTGCCGCGCCGATGTCCGGCAGCAACACCAGAAGTGACACAACCGACAGCCAGCCTGTTGATTTCAAAGCGGGAATAGATGAGGCTGCCATGGCTCACCTCCGTGGGCACTTTGCTCTATCCTAAGGGAGCATGACTGACTCAGGCAAAGGGAATCCCATGCTGCCATTTCGTGTTGTTGATCGCGTCAAATTCATTGTAGAGCGCCAGCTGGTCAAGGGGGCGGGCTTCCAGCTTGTGGTGGTCGGGATTTTCATCGGGCTGATTTCGCTCATCGGCGGAATGCTTGTAGTGCCCCAGGGCGGCGAATTCGAGGATGCGGGGTCGGCGATCTGGTGGGCGTTCCTGAGACTGACGGACCCCGGCTACCTCGGCGATGACGTTGGCACCTGGCAGCGAATCGTCTCGACGCTGTTGACGGTATCCGGTTATGTGGTGTTCATGGGCACCCTGGTGGCCATCCTGACCCGCTGGCTGATTGCCAAGATGCAGGACCTGGAACGAGGTCTCACGCCCGTTACCCTGAAAAACCACATCGTTGTACTGGGCTGGACCAGTCAGACACTGCCGTTGCTGGCCGAGCTGTTGGGCTCGTCCGGTCGTATGCGCAGGTTTCTCGAAAAGCACGACACCCAGAAACTTAACCTGGTGGTGCTGTCGGAGGAGGCTTCCGCGGAGCAGGTCCATGAACTTCGGATGGAACCGGGCATTGGCAGGCGGTTCCGGCAGATCATCCTTCGATCCGGTTCGGCGATCCAGCCGGATGCCCTGCATCGCGTGGCCTGCCTCGATGCGGCTGCGGTGATCGTACCCAGCGCCGCCCATGAGGCGGGCAGTCTGGTGACTTCGGATGTGGAGACCGTCAAGGCACTGCTGTCCATCGCTGCACAGGCGCGTCACCTGCACGCACCGCTGCCATTTGTGGTGGCCGAGATCCAGGACGTGCGTAAACATGCGGTGATTGAAAGGGCCTACCCGGGCGGCGTGGAGGTCGTGGCCGGGGACGCAACCATCAGCCGGCTGATGGTTCAGAATATCCTCCACCCCGGGCTTTCCGAGATCTACAACGAACTGCTCACTGCCGGTTCGGGCAACGAGATCTATGTCCGTGGTGGCGAGTCCGTCGCTGGCATGTCCCTGGGTGAGATAGCGGTCGCACGTCCGCTGGCCATAGTTCTGGGGCTGCTCCGGCGGAATGGTACGCACTGGGACGTGCAGCTTCTGGCACCGTCAGACACCCGGGTCAACGCAGACGACCGGGTCATTCTCATGGCTCGTGATTATTCCGAGACAGAGCCGGATAACAAACTCCAGTCATTGCCCGACATTCCGCGCGGGCCGGCAAGGGTGCTGCCTCCCCGACCACTGGACACCCCTATGCGCATCCTGGTGCTGGGATGGAGTCGCAGGGTCCCGAGCCTGGTCGCAGAATTTGCCAGCTACCGGCATCTTGCTTTCGAACTGGACCTGGTCTCCGTGATACCGGCGAGCGAGCGCAGTCAGGCGATCACCGCCTATGCGGGCACCCACGAAACGGTCCGTTGTCATCAGGTCGAGGCGGATTACATGGTGGAAGGTGAGCTGCGCCGGCTGCAGCCGGACCGATACGATGCCATTCTGTTGTTGAGCAGCGACCGGCTTGCCTCCGGAGAAGAGGCGGACGCCCGGGCGATGGTGGGCTATCTGGTGCTCGAGGACATCCTGGCGGAGGCATCACGCCATCCCCAGTTGATCATGGAGCTCAGTGATCCCGATAACCGGCAGCTGCTATACGGGCACCGGAGCGAGATGATGATCAGCCCGATGATTCTCAGCCACATTCTGGCCCAGGTGGCCCTGCGCCGGGAGCTGCGGGTGGTGCTCGAAGAACTCTTTACCGTTGGCGGCGCCGAAATCCAGTTCCGGGATCCGGCAGATTACCCGCTCCCGGCGAGTGTCGATTTTCACCTGCTCGAGAAGACGCTTGCCGCGGAAGGGGAGCTCGCGCTCGGTATTTTCCGGCATCGGGCCGACGAACATGGCCGTCATCTCCGCCTCAATCCGCCACGGCGGGAATACCTCGATATCCAGCCCGGTGACCGTCTGGTGGTGATTTCACAGACCGCTCAAATTGGCACATGATCCCCGGTTTTCGGGATTTTTCTGCTGCATTTCAGGCATTGGCTTGATCATTCACAAAGAAAATGCCGAAAATAATCCATATAAATTTCAATTATAAAATTGAACGTACTAGAGTACATCCCATCGCCAGCAGGCTGATCGCAAAGTGAACAGTGAGCTGGCTTCGGCTGATGCTGAAAAGCGTCTCCGCACATGATCAGAAAACCAACGTAGAAAGGATGAGACCCATGCCCTACGCACAAGACGTTGACCAGATCGCTTCCCTGTTGAAGCAGCACCCGACCTGGAATGCCATCAACCCGAAGCACGCCGCTCGCATGCGCGCCCAGAACAAGTTCAAGACTGGTCTGGACATCGCCAAGTACACCGCCAAGATCATGCGCGAGGACATGGCGAACTACGACAAGGACACCTCCCAGTACACCCAGTCCCTGGGCTGCTGGCACGGCTTTATCGGTCAGCAGAAGCTGCTGTCCATCAAGAAGCACTTCGGTACCACCAAGCGTCGTTACCTGTACCTGTCCGGCTGGATGGTTGCTGCCCTGCGTTCCGAGTTCGGTCCGCTGCCTGACCAGTCCATGCACGAGAAGACTGCCGTTTCCAGCCTGATCGAAGAGCTGTACACCTTCCTGCGTCAGGCCGATGCCTGGGAACTGAACCACCTGTTCCGCGCCCTGGAAGAAGCCGAGAATGCCGGTGACACCGCCAAGGCCAAGGAAATCGAGCAGCAGATCGACAACCACGAAACCCACGTTGTGCCGATCATTGCCGACATCGACGCCGGTTTCGGTAACGCCGAGGCGACTTACCTGCTGGCCAAGAAGATGATCGAAGCCGGTGCCTGCTGCATCCAGATCGAGAACCAGGTTTCCGACGAGAAGCAGTGTGGTCACCAGGACGGCAAGGTTACCGTTCCGCACGCCGACTTCCTGTCCAAGATCAACGCCGTTCGTCTGGCGTTCCTGGAGCTGGGTGTTGACGACGGTGTGATCGTTGCCCGTACCGACTCCCTGGGTGCTGGCCTGACCCAGAAGCTGGCTGTTACCGACGAGCCGGGTGACCTGGGTGACCAGTACAACAGCTTCCTGGACGGCGACTACATCGAGGACGCTTCCGAGATCAACAACGGCGACGTTGTGATCAAGTCCAACGGCAAGCTGATGAAGCCGAAGCGTCTGGCCTCCGGTCTGTTCCAGTTCCGTCCGGGTACTGGCGAAGACCGTGTGGTTCTGGACTGCATCACCAGCCTGCAGAACGGCGCTGACCTGCTGTGGATCGAAACCGAGAAGCCCCACGTTGGCCAGATCGCCGGCATGGTTAACCGCATCCGTGAAGTGGTGCCCGATGCCAAGCTGGTTTACAACAACAGCCCGTCCTTCAACTGGACCCTGAACTTCCGTCAGCAGGTATTCGACGCCTGGAAGGAAGAAGGCAAGGATGTATCTGCCTACGACCGCGACAAGCTGATGAGCGAAGAGTACGACAGCACCGAGCTGGCCCAGCTGGCCGACGAGTGGTGTCAGAACTTCCAGCGTGACGCGTCCCGTGAAGCAGGTATCTTCCACCACCTGATCACCCTGCCGACGTACCACACTGCGGCCCTGTCCACCGACAACCTGGCCAAGGGCTACTTCGGCGACGAAGGCATGCTGGCCTACGTTGCTGGCGTACAGCGCAAGGAAATCCGTCAGGGTATCGCCACTGTGAAGCACCAGGACATGGCCGGTTCCAACATCGGTGATGACCACAAGGAATTCTTCGCGGGTGATGCGGCCCTGAAGGCGGGTGGTAAGGACAACACCATGAACCAGTTCGGTTAATCGACGGTTCCTGTTGTCACGGTCAGTGGCTGAACACTGACCGGCCACAGAAAACCCCGTGCAGCGAAAGCTGCGCGGGGTTTTTGTTTGTCATGTGCACCGCTGCGGGCCCCGGTTTGTCGGTGCGTAACTGTCAAACCTGCGGTTGTCGGGCTATGGTTTCGGACAGGGCTTTGCATCGGGGTGCGGATGATTCATGTTGTCTGAGCAATGGCTGGTCTTTCTGATCCTCGGGGTCACACTGGGACTGTTTGTCTGGAACCGGTTGAGGTTCGATGTCGTCGCCATGCTCGCCCTGCTGGCCATGGCGGTAACCGGTCTGGTGCCTGCCGAAGAGCTGTTTGAAGGCTTTGGGCACCCGGCAGTCATAACCGTCGCTGCGGTGTTGGTGATCAGTCAGGGACTGGTGAATGGCGGGGTGGTGGATGCAGTCGCCCGGTTGCTGGCCCGCGTCGGGCACAATGCCATACTGCAGGTGGTGACACTGACCCTGGTCGTTGCCCTGTGCTCCGCTTTTATCAACAACGTGGGGGCCCTGGCGTTGCTGATGCCGGTGGCGGTGTGGATGTCGCGACAGGCCGGGCGTTCCCCTTCTCTGCTATTGATGCCGCTGGCCTTCGGTTCCTTGCTCGGCGGCACCATGACCCTTATCGGCACCCCGCCGAACATCATCATTGCGAGCTACCGGGAAGCCGGTTCCTTCGGGCTGTTTGACTTCGCGCCGGTCGGCCTTGCCATTACCGTGGCGGGTATCCTGTTCATTGGTTTGATCGGCTGGCGGCTGACGCCCCGGCGCGACGACCCTGACGAGGGTGGCAAGCTGTTCAGTGTGGGTGACTATGTGACCGAGCTGCAGGTTCCGGAAGGTTCGGATTATGCCGGCAGCACGTTGCACAACCTTCTGACCTCCGGGGACTCCGAGAAGGGCCTGGTGGTGCTCGCGCTGATCCGGGGTGAGCAGACCTCACCGGCTCCATCAACCTTTACCGTGCTCCGGGACCGGGATGTATTGTTGGTGGAGGCGGATACTGAAAGCCTGCAGGATTTCGTCGACCATACCGGGCTTATTTTGCCCCACAGCGTCTCTGAGGAAGCGGAGGGAGAGAGCAGGCAGGATGCGGAGAAGCAGCTGGCAGCCGGTGATGTAAAACTGATCGAGGCCGTGGTCAGCCCGTCATCCCGATTGATCGGCCACACCGCAAACCGACTGAATCTGCGCGAGCGCTATGGACTGAACATCGTTGCGGTGGCGCGACAGGGCCATCGGGTAAAGCAGCGTCTGGCGGATATCCGGCTGCGTAACGGCGACATTCTTCTGGTCCAGGGTTTTGAAGACAGTCTGAACGGTGCCCTGCAGACATTGGGGTGCCTGCCGCTGGCAGAACGTGGGCTGACCTTCGGGCGGGAAAAGAAGCTTGTGCTGGCCGGGGGGCTGTTCGCTGCCGCCGTTGTCGTGATTGTTACCGGCTGGCTGACACCGCCTGTGGCCCTGGTGGCCTGCGCGGTTGCCATGGTGCTCGGTGGGCTGATGGATACGACGGAATCCTATCGAGCCATCGACTGGTCGGTGATTGTCCTGCTCGCCGCGATGATTCCGGTGGGGGGAGCGCTCGAGACCACCGGAGGGGCACAGGTCATTGCCGGTCAGATCCTGGCGGTCGCCAAGGGGCAGGCGACCTGGATGGTGCTGACGATCATCCTGGCCGGTTCCATGTTGCTCTCCAATGTGGTCAACAATGCCGCTGCGGCGATCCTGATGGCACCCATTGCCCTGGGAATTGCATCGCCATTGGGGCTGGCCTCGGATGCTGCCTTGATGGCCGTGGCGATCGGAGCCTCCTGCGCGTTCCTTACACCCATCGGGCATCAGTCCAACGCGCTGGTGATGGAGCCCGGCGGCTACCGTTTCGGAGATTACTGGCGTCTGGGTCTGCCTCTATCGGTTGTGGTTATTGCCGTTGCTGTTCCCGTGATCCTCTGGATCTGGGCCTAGGTCATCTGACGCGGGCTGAGCAGTCGTATTGAGAAGCAGGTGAAAGGCCGCTTTTGCCACCGGTGGTTTCATGTCTGTTATTCTTTTCCAAAGCATTTGCCCAGGGATTCGAATCCATGCGATCTGACGATGTAAAAAACAGCCTCCTGGCAGAGCTGGAGCAGGCCCGAACCCGGACCGAGCGCCTGATCTGTACCTTGTCGGAGGATGAGCTCGATGTACCGTACCACCCCGGCGTCAATCCACCGCTCTGGGAGATGGGCCACTCCGCGTTTTTCTACGAGGTCTTCGTGTTTAATCTGCTGGACGGCACGCCCAGCTATGATCCCGACATGGACGACCTCTGGGATTCCTTTCACGTCGAACATCGTGACCGTTGGCGTTCCGACCTGTTTCCGGACCGTGACAAAACGCTCGCCTACTTCCGGACCATCTATGACCGGGTGGCAGATCGTCTCCTCAACAGGCCGCTGACGGACGAAGCGCTTTACCTTTACCGTTACGCGATTTTTCACCAGAACATGCACATCGAGTCGTTGATCTGGTGCCGGCAAACGGTGGGCTACCCGGCACCACCGGAATATGTCGGTGATCGACCGGCGCCGTCAGATCCGATCGCGGGAGACGTGGAAGTCCCCTCCGGTCGCTGGCTCATCGGCATGCCGGGAATTTCGGAGGCATACGCCTGCGAGGACTTCGCGTTTGATAACGAGAAACCACGCTTTGAAGTGGAGCTGGATGCCTTCCGGATCAGCCGGACGCTGGTCAGCAATCGGGAGTTCCAGGCCTTCGTCGAGGATGGCGGCTACCAGCGCCCCGAACTCTGGTCTTTCGGCGGCCGCAAGTGGCTGGAAACGGAGCAGGATGTGGGCCTGGTGCACGGGCTGGAAGAGCCGTTGATGCGAGCCCCGCGGCATCCGCTGTACTGGCGCTGGCATGAAAACCTCTGGCAGGAGCGTCTGTTCGACCAGTGGCAGCCGTTGCATCCGGATGCCCCGGTGACGCATGTGACCTACTGGGAGGCCGAAGCCTGGTGCAACTGGGCGGGGCGTCGTTTGCCGACGGAATACGAATGGGAAGTGGCGGCACTGGCCAACAGGCCGGGCGAGCCGTTCCGCCGGTTCCCCTGGGGTAATGAGGCGCCGGACGGCGTTCATGCCGACATGGACGGCCGTAACCAGGCCCGGAATCCGGTCTGGGACTACCCGGCCGGAGAGAGCCCGTTCGGCTGCCGGCAGATGATCGGTTCGGTCTGGGAGTGGACCAGCGACCAGTTCCTGCCCTATGACGGCTTCAAGGTGGATATGTACCCGTTCATGTCCACCCTGCAGTTCGGCGATCACAAGGTGACCAAGGGGGGCAGCTGCGCTACCTCATCGAACCTGATTCGCGGCACCTACCGGCAGGCGTATCTGCCATTGCGCAATGACGTCTACACCGGCTTCCGGACGTGTGCGCTCTAGCCCACGCCGGAGGCGTCGGGATGCTTCCCGGTGACGGGTGACTTGTTGAGGATGTGGCTGGCCAGGGCCACCCCGGTTTCGTTCATGGTGAGGTAGGCGTCATCGGCGCCGGCTTCACGAATCTGCCGCGCCTCATCGGTAAACATGGTATGGGCGACGATGTAGCCTTTGAAGCCCATCTTGCGAAGCGTTCTCGCGGCAATCAGCTTGCCTTCGATATCGCCCAGGGCGAGGATCACCGCCTGTACCGCCGGCATGTGCAGGGCATTCCAGAATGAGGAGTCCTCGGCATCGGCGAACACCACATTGCGCCCTTCTTTCTGGTGCTTGAGTGCTTTCGCCGGATCTGAATCCAGTCCCATCAGGTCGGGCTCCTGATCCTTCAGCCAGTCATAGGCCGCTGTTCCGGTCCGGCCCATGCCCATGATGAGGACCCGGGTGCTGCCCAGCGATATGGGCTGCTCGTCCGGATGATGTTTGCGGCTCTCGAAGGGGTCTAGCCGATGTGACACCCGCTCGTACAGCGAGTGGGCAAATCGGTTCAGCGGGGCCGAAAACAGGAAAGACAGGGCTACGGAAATGGCCAGCGGCACCAGCCACTGGGGCAGGGCGACGCTCGCAACAATCAGGCCGAATTCGCTGTAGTTGGTCAGGGCCAGCGCGCTCAGGAAGCTGCTACGGGCCCGCAGTCGGAAGGCAAGCAGCAGGAAGAAGAACAGCATGCCCTTCAGTGGCAGCACCAGCGCGGCCACCACCGCAAACATCAGCGCCTGGCTGTCCGGCAGCCCACCTATGCCGATCTGCAGGAAGAAACCCACCAGAAACATTTCCTTGACGCTCCAGAGTGACTTGGCCAGCTCCTGGGAGCGCGGGTGTTTGGCCAGCATGGCTCCGAACACCAGAGCCCCGAGCTCAGAGCTCAGACCCACTGACTCGAATCCATAACCGCCAAGGACGAGGGCAAGCAGAAGCCCGAGCAGGACCAGCAGCTCATCATGACCGCTGGCATCCAGCAACCTGAACAGTAACGGCCTCAAGAGTGGCAGGCCGAACACGATCAGGGCCCACTGGGAGGGTGTCTGGCCGGCGGCAAGGCTCATGACCACCAGGGCAATCAGATCCTGCATGATCAGGATGCCGATGGCCACTCGGCCGTGGAAAGCCCGGAGTTCTCGCTTGGATTCCAGCACCTTGGCCGCCAGGACCGTGGACGAGAACGACAGCGCCACCGCAAGCATGAGCGCGGTTTGCCATTCCAGGTCCATGAGCAGGAAGAGTCCGGGGGTAAACACCGCGCAAGTGATGGTGAAATGCAGCAGGCTGCCACCAATGACTTCGGGGCTGACGATGGAGCGTAGCTTCAGTTTCAGGCCAACGGTGAACAGCAGCAGCAGGACACCCAGGTGAGCGATATGACCGAGCGCGTCGGTGGCTTCAATGGTGAGCTCTGTGGTGGCCGAAAGTCCACTGAGTACAAAGCCGGCGGCCAGGTAACCGACCAGGGGCGGCAAGCCCATGGACTTGACGGCCAGGCCAAGGACAAAGGCAAACGAGATCCATATCGCTTCAGGCATGGGCACAGCTGTTCAGTTGAGAAGGGAATGACTGCAAGGCTACCGTTTTTCAGGAACCGGGTGTAGTCGAAGAAGGTGTTAGCGGGCAAATTCCGGCATAAAAAAGCCCGGTGCTTGACCGGGCTCTATCTCTCGCGTTGTCTGTCGCTTTCCCGATAGATCAGGCCTGCTCGCGGGCGATGGCCCGGTAGGCGATGTCCTTGCGATAGAACGCACCATTCCAATGGATCTTGCCAGCCAGCTCGTAGGCGCGCTTCTGCGCCTCGGTGACGGTATTGCCAAGGGCGGTTGCGCACAGCACACGGCCACCGCTGGTGACGACCTGACCATCCTCAAGCCGGGTGCCGGCGTGGAACACTTTCTCGCCTTCCACTTCTGTCTCTGGCAGGCCCGAAATTGCGTCGCCCTTGTTGTAGCTGCCCGGGTAGCCACCCGCCGCCAACACGATGCCCACGGAGGCGCGCTCGTCCCACTCGGATTTGCACTGATCCAGCTTGCCGTCAACTGCGGCCTGGCACAGCTCCACCAGGTCGGACTTCATACGCAGCATGATCGGTTGGGTTTCCGGGTCACCGAAACGGCAGTTGAACTCGATCACCTTGGGTGCGCCGTTATTGTCGATCATCAGCCCGGCGTACAGGAAGCCCTTGTAGGGGTGCCCCTCGGCAGCCATGCCCCGGACGGTCGGGTAGATCACCTCGTCCATGATGCGCTGGTGCACATCGGCGGTTACGACCGGTGCCGGGGAGTACGCACCCATGCCGCCGGTGTTGGGTCCGGTATCACCGTCGCCGACCCGCTTGTGGTCCTGGGAGGTGGCCATGGGCAGCACATGCTCGCCGTCCACCATCACGATGAAGGAGGCTTCCTCGCCATCCAGGAATTCCTCGATGACGACCCGGCTGCCGGCATCACCGAAGGCGTTTCCGGCCAGCATGTCGCGGATGGCATCTTCGGCTTCTTCCAGGGTCATGGCGACAATCACACCCTTGCCGGCGGCCAGACCGTCGGCCTTGACCACAATAGGCGCGCCCTGCTCACGCACGTAGGTGAGGGCTTCGTCGACATCGGTGAAGTTGGCGTAGGCGGCGGTCGGGATGTTCTGGCGCGCCAGGAAGTCCTTGGTGAAAGCCTTGGAGCCTTCCAGCTGGGCGGCACCGGCACTGGGCCCGAAAATGCGCAGGCCGCGCGCTTCGAACTTGTCGACTACGCCGGCTACCAGGGGCGCTTCCGGGCCCACAATGGTCAGGCCGACGTTGTTATCGGCGGCGAAGTCTGCCAGGCCATCGAGGTCCATCACGTCGATATCGAGGTTTTCCAGGCCCGGCTCCCGGGCCGTACCGGCATTCCCCGGCGCGACAAAGACCTTGTCCGCGTCGGGGGACTGGGCAGCTTTCCAGGCCAGTGCGTGCTCGCGTCCGCCACCACCGATTACCAGAATGTTCATGAGCTTTTACCTTGTTAAAGTCGGGGTCAGAAGAAGGCTTTCTTCAGACCCCAATTTCGATCCCATCGCCGGGGTCAGATGAACGCTTTCATCTGACCCCATCCTCAACCCTGGGTCAGAAGAAGGTTTTCTTCAGACCTCAGTTTCAACCGTGAGTAACCCCGGGGTCAGAAGAACGCTTTCTTCTGACCCCTGTTGCAACCGTCAGTGCCGGAAATGCCGCATACCGGTAAACACCATGGCAATGCCATGCTCGTTGGCCGCGTCGATCACTTCCTGGTCCCGCATGGAACCACCCGGCTGGATGACTGCGGTGATGCCGGCTGCCGCAGCGGCGTCGATGCCGTCCCGGAACGGGAAAAACGCATCGGAGGACATCACGGAGCCCTTCACCTCAAGGCCTTCATCCGCCGCCTTGATGCCGGCGATCTTCGCGCTGTAGACGCGGCTCATCTGGCCGGCACCGATGCCGATGGTACGGCCGGCCTTGGCATAGACGATGGCGTTGGACTTGACGTACTTGGCCACTTCCCACGCGAACAGCAGGTCATTCAGTTCCGCTTCGGTGGGCTGGCGCTCGGTTACCACTTTCACGTCCTCCATGGCGACCATGCCCAGATCCCGGTCCTGCACCAGCAAGCCGCCGGTCACGCGCTTGTAGTCGAGGGCTTTGGCGCGTTCACCGTCGAACTCACCGCAGGCGAGCAGGCGCACGTTCTTCTTGGTTGCGACAATCTCGACCGCGTCCGGTGCCACCGTCGGTGCGATGATCACTTCCACGAACTGGCGTTCAACGATGGCTTTGGCGGTTTCCGCATCCAGCTCACGGTTGAAGGCAATAATGCCGCCAAACGCCGAGGTGGGATCGGTGGCAAAGGCCAGGTCATAGGCCTGCCGGATGTCGGCACCGATGGCAACGCCGCAGGGGTTGGCGTGTTTGACGATCACGCAGGCCGGATCGGCGAAGGGTTTCACGCATTCCAGGGCGGCGTCGGTATCGGCCACGTTGTTGAAAGACAGCTCCTTGCCCTGCAGCTGCTCGGCGGTTGCCACACAGGCTTCCTTCGGGTTGCGTTCGGCGTAGAAGGCGGCGCGCTGATGGGGGTTTTCACCGTACCGCATGTCCTGCACCTTGACGAACTGTGCATTGAAGGTGCGCGGGAAGTCCGGGTTGTCGTTATCCGGTGTGCGACCACCCAGGTAATTGGCGATTGCACCATCGTAGCCGGCAGTGTGCTCGAAAGCCTTGACCGCCAGGTCGAAACGGGTGGTGTAGGTGAGCTCGCCGTCGTTTTCATCCAGCTCGGCCAGGATCCGGCTGTAGTCGGATGCATTGACCACGATGGCCACATCGTTGTGGTTCTTGGCGGCCGCCCGAACCATGGTGGGGCCGCCAATGTCGATATTTTCGATGGCGGTGGCCAGGTCGCAGTCCGGCTTGGCCACGGTGTCCTCGAAGGGGTAGAGGTTCACAACCACCATATCAATGGGGTTAATGCCATGCTCGGACATGACTGTGTCATCGGTTCCCCGGCGACCCAGGATGCCGCCATGGATCTTCGGGTGCAGGGTTTTGACCCGGCCATCCATCATTTCCGGGAAACCGGTGTAATCGGAGACTTCGGTGACCGGCACATTGTTTTCACTGAGCAGGCGGAAGGTGCCGCCGGTGGAGAGAAGTTCGATGCCGCGGTCGGTCAGAGAACGGCCGAAATCAACGATGCCGGTTTTGTCACTCACGCTGATAAGTGCGCGACGGACGGGGGTGTTTGCCTGGTTTGCCATGGGTCACTTTCTTCGCTGGTCAGATAAGCCGGATGACGTTGCGAGGTTGCAACGACCTCGTTGTAACGAACAAGGGCCTCGCGAACGTCATCCGGGAGGCCCTTCTGGGGTCAGGTCAGATTATAGCAGACCGTACTGCTTGAGCTTCTTGCGCAGGGTGCCCCGATTCAGTCCGAGCATGGTGGATGCCTTGGTCTGGTTGTTGCGGGTGTACTTCATCACCTGCTCCAGCAGCGGCGCTTCCACTTCCGACAGCACCAGCTGGTAGACGTCCGTGACGGGCGCACCATCGAGTTGCGCGAAGTAGTTCTTCAGAGCAACCTCAACACTGTCACGCAGGGTGACGCTGTTGCCACTGCTGTTCACCGTCTGCAACTGATGAAGGTCATCGTTGGCCGGCGTGCTCAAATTTTCGTTTGCCAAAGTCTCAGCGGTCATGCTGCGAATACCTCTCCATTTCGTAAGCCTGCAAAGTACTGTTCGATGCTGTCTTTCTGCTCCAGCGCGTCTTCGATCGCGTTGAAACGTTTTCGGAACTGTCTGCTCTGGTCGTGGGACTGCAGGTACCAGCCCACATGTTTTCTGGCGATGCGCACGCCCATTTTTTCGCCGTAGAAGCTGTGTAACTCGGCCAGGTGCCCGGTCAGGATCTGTTCCACCTCGTCGAGGGGTGGTTCGGGCAGGTGCTCTCCGGTTTCCAGGTAGTGCAGAATCTCCCGGAAAATCCAGGGCCGGCCCTGGGCGCCCCTGCCGATCAGCAAACCATCGGCACCGGTGTGTCTGAGCACATGCAGTGCTTTTTCCGGTGAGGTGATGTCGCCATTGGCGAACACCGGGATTTCCACGTGCGATTTGACTTCGGCGATGGTGTCGTATTCCGCGTCCCCGTTGTATTTGTCCGCGCGGGTACGACCGTGGATGGCCAGGGCCTGAATGCCGGCATCCTGGGCCATCCGGGCGATGACCGGTGCGTTACGGTTGTCTGAATCCCATCCTGTGCGCATTTTCAGCGTTACCGGAATGTCCACCGCGCTGACCACCGCTTCCAGAATTTCACGGACCAGGCCTTCGTCCCTCATCAGGGCGGAACCGGCGGCCTTGTTGCACACCTTCTTGGCCGGACAGCCCATGTTGATGTCGATGATCTGGGCGCCGAACCCGGCATTCTGTCGGGCTGCGTCAGCCAGCATCGCGGGATCACCCCCGGCAATCTGGACCGAGCGGGGCTCCGGTTCGCCTTCATGATTCAGGCGCGTCCTGGACTTGCGCGTATGCCAGAGCTTGCTGTCCGCTATGACCATTTCCGATACCGCCAGCCCCGCTCCCATCCGTCGGCAGAGTTGCCGGAAGGGGCGGTCAGTCACACCCGCCATGGGTGCAACGATAAGCGGGTTGGGCAAAGTGTACGGCCCGATTTTTGCCGTTGGCAGCATGATCTGAGTCCGTGTCACAGCGGGTTAAGCAAGAATCGGAACGACTCATCTGATCAATTAGTGATCGGTCTGGTTCCGAAGGGCGCTAATGATACCGCCGGGGCCTCCCGGATTGAAGGGGCTTGACAGTGAAAAAAGTTGATTATTTTTCGTTCTTTCTGGTTGACTTTTGTTCGCTGTGGTGGCTTGCCAGCCAGTCGCCGGGTCGACGGCGTTATGTGGGGTCAGGGGGCGTAAGGACGAAAGTCCAGATTGTAGTTCACGGCGTCCCTGCCCGGATCCCGGATGCTGATGGCAATGCGTACCGGTGTGTCTGTCGGCATGTCGTCCAGCTCGGTGGCTTCTCCGGCCAGATACTCCTCGGGGGTGAACAGGCTCTGGGCAACCACGTCGCCATTGAGGTTGGAGAAGGTCAGAGCGATGGCCGGGAACGGCTGCACGAAATCTGCACGGTTGATGATCACTGCATTCACCAGCAATTGGGTGCGATTCTCAGGGTCGGTACGAACCACCAGCTTGCGGCTCTGGATGGCGTCGACATTGACCAGCGGCTTGAGTTCACAGCCCGCCAGTTCGCAGCCTGTCTCATAGAAGGGTCGTAACTTCGGAATGGCCGACAGGCGATCGAACTGGAACCAGGCAACCTGTGCCACCAGGACGCCGACCAGGGCAATGACGATCAGGCTCCAGATAACGGTCCGCGCCTTTCCGCCCCCGCCCTTGTTAACAGATACCGGCTCGCGCCGCAGATCACTGAAAGGGCCCGCGCGCAAGGATTCGCTGGCGGCGGCGTCGGTACGCTCGGGCCGGACGCCGCTTTCGACCGGTTCGTGAGCAACGGTGTCAGTGGCGCTGAAAGTGGGCTCGGGAGCAGGCTCATCCATCGCCCAGGGCGTTTCCCGGACTGCCTCGGGCTGCGGTTTTGCCGGCTCTGGTTCAAAGGTTTCAGGCTTGAGCTCATTGGACGATGACTTCGGTGCGGGCTCATTCCGTGGTGTTTGCGCGGGCTGGGGCTGCGTCGGTTGCCCCTGCTGCCCCTGCTGCCCGGGGGCCTCGTCATCTTCCAGGATTGCCTCGGCCCAGCTTTCGTCCACTTCCTCGGGTTCGTTGTCTGCATCCGCATCCCGAAAGCCCGGGCCTTCATTCCGGTTGATCGAAAGAAAGCTATCGCTGAGTTCGTCGTCGGAGAATGCCATTTTCGAGCCGGCATAGCGGCCTTCCTCGGCATCCTCGTCGGGGTTGTCGGCAAAAACGAAGTCCTCTTCGGTGGTTCTGTCTGAAGACTCCGGTTCCTCGGGGGCTGGGGGGGTGGCAGACGGCTCAGGAGACGAGGGGACGACCCGGTGTTCAATGGCGTTGAACACTTCCATGCAGTTGCCACAACGCACTTTGCCCTTGGCGACGCCAAGCTGTTCATCGGAAACGCGGAAACGGGTCTGGCACTTCGGGCACTGAGTCTGCAGGCTGCTCTGGGTCATGCTTCGGTCCTGAACGCGGCTGTACTACGAGTGTCGGAGTTTAGTCGCTATCGTCCGGTTCGTCATCTGTCCTTGCGCCGACCTGTGAGGCGTATCCACTCTTCACGCTGCTCCGGCTCGTCCATGATGAACCAGGGCTCGTAGGCGTCCATGACTTCGCGGGCCTGGTTGGAGAGGATGCCCGACAGCACCAGGTCGCCGCCGGGGCGGGTCAGTGCCGCCAGATGCGGGGCAAGGCCTATGAGAGGTTGCGCCAGGATGTTGGCGAGCATCACGTCGCAGCGGGCGTCGGGTTCATCTTCCGGCAGGAACAGATCCAGTCTGGACTCCTCCACACCGTTGCGCCGGGCATTCTCGCGGCTGGCTTCCAGGGCCTGGGGGTCGGTATCGACGCCGGTCACGTGCTCGGCGCCCAGCAACAACGCTGCCAGCCCGAGGATGCCGGAACCACAGCCATAGTCGATAACCTGTTTGCCCGAGATGTTCTGGCCGTCCAGCCACTCAAGACAGAGTGCCGTGGTGGGGTGGGTGCCGGTGCCGAAAGCGAGGCCCGGATCGAGCATCAGGTTGGCGGCGTCGGGATCCGGGGCGTCGTGCCAGCTGGGAACAATCCAGAGCCGTTCACCGAATTTCAGGGGCTGGAAATCATCCATCCAGGCCCGCTCCCAGTCCTTGTCCTCCACCAGAGTGACGTCGATCTCCGGCAGGGACTGCTGGGTTTGCTGGTGCCAGGCGTCACGGATGTCCGCGCACAGTTGATCGATATCGCGATCGGACTGGAACAGGCCGGTCACGGTGGTCTGGCTCCACAGGGGCGTGGTGCCGGGGTCCGGCTCATACAGCGGCTGGTCGGCAGCATCTTCCATGGAGACGGCATCGGCACCCATCTCCATGAGCAGATCCTCCAGCTGATCCGCATTGTCCGGATCAGCCGGGATCTGGAGTTGTATCCAGGGCATGGTTATTCCCGCATCAGTTTTTCCAGGTAGTGGATGGTGAAGTCTACCTGTTTGAAGCCTCCATCGCGTACCAGTTTCCGATGCAGGGGTTGGTTGGTCTTGATGCCCTCGACCACCATCTCGTCCAGTGCGTTCTTCATGCGCCGGCGAGCGATTTCGCGATCATCGCCCCAGGTGATGAGTTTGGCCACGAGAGAATCGTAGTACGGCGGTACCGTGTAGCCGCTGTACAGGTGGGAGTCGACCCTGATGCCGTTGCCGCCGGGCGCGTGGTAGTGCTTGATCTTGCCCGGGCTGGGCACGAAGGTCTTGGGGTCCTCGGCGTTGATCCGGCACTCGATGGCGTGCCCCAGGATATGGATGTCATCCTGGCTGTACTGCAGCGGCAGTCCGCTGGCAATACGCAGCTGTTCGCGCACGATGTCGACACCGGTGACCATCTCGGAGACCGGATGCTCGACCTGAACCCGGGTGTTCATCTCGATAAAGTAGAACTCGCCGTCCTGGTACAGGAACTCGAAGGTACCGGCGCCTACATAGCCGATTTCCTTGCAGGCATCGACACAGGCTTTCAGGGTCTTGGCGCGGGACTCGGCATTGACGTTCGGTGCCGGCGCCTCCTCGATCACCTTCTGGTTACGGCGCTGCATGGAGCAGTCGCGGTCGCCCAGGTGGATGACGTTGCCGTGCATGTCGGCCAGAACCTGGACCTCGACATGGCGTGGCGCCTCCAGGAACTTCTCCAGATACACGGTGGGGTCACCGAAGGCGTTGCGGGCTTCGCTCTGGGTGATCTGGATCGCCTTGAGCAGCGCCGCCTCGGAGTGGACCACCTGCATGCCACGACCACCACCACCGGAGGCCGCCTTGATCATTACCGGATAGCCGATCTTCCGGGCAATCTGGAGCGTGCGCTCGTCGTCTTCGGTGAGTGGGCCGTCGGAACCGGGCACGGTCGGTACGCCAGCCTTTTTCATGGCTTCGATGGCGGAGACCTTGTTGCCCATCAGGCGAATGGTTTCCGCCTTCGGACCGATGAACCGGAAGCCGCTTTTTTCGACCTGCTCGGCGAAGTCGGCATTCTCCGCCAGGAACCCGTAGCCCGGGTGGATGCCCACAGAGTCGGTCACCTCTGCCGCACTGATGATGGCGGGGATGTTCAGGTAGCTGTCGGTTGCACTGTTCGGGCCGATGCACACGGATTCGTCGGCAAGACGGACGTGCATCAGTTCCCGGTCAACCTGCGAGTGCACGGCTACGGTCTTGATGCCCAGTTCCTTGCAGGCACGCAGGATGCGCAGCGCGATTTCACCGCGGTTTGCGATCAGAACTTTTTCTAACATGGCCATGAGTAACAATCACCCAGTTCAGGAAATGACGACCAGGGGCTGGTCAAACTCCACCGGCTGGCCATTCTCGACCAGGATTTCAGTTACGGTTCCGGCCTTGTCAGCCTCGATCTGGTTCATCATCTTCATCGCCTCGACGATGCAGATCACGTCACCGGCATTGACGGTCTGACCAACTTCCACAAAGGCCTGGGCCGTGGGTGAGGGCGCCCGGTAGAAGGTGCCGACCATCGGGGAGTTGACGGTGTGGCCGGACGGAGCTGCCGGCGCCGCGGGTTCTTCGGCGGCGGGGGCCGGGGCAGGGGCCGGTGCCTGGGGTGCCGGTGCGGGCACGTGGCTCACATACTGGGTGCCGGCAACCTGTTCGCGCCGGCGGGAGATGCGGACAGAATCGTCGCCTTCCTGGATCTCCAGTTCCTCGACGTCGGATTCCTCCAGGAGCTCAATGAGTTTCTTGATCTTGCGAATATCCATAGTTAATCCAGTCCCGTTGTGTCTGATCTATCGGTGAATTCGTTGCAGGGCCGCCTGAAGGGCGAGGTCGTATCCCTGGCTGCCCAGCCCACAGATAACGCCTACGGCGATATCGGAAAAATAGGAGTGATGGCGAAAGGGTTCCCGCGCATGCACATTGGAAAGATGCACTTCGATAAACGGGATCCCGGAAGCCAGCACGGCATCCCGGAGGGCAATGCTGGTATGGGTGAAGGCGGCCGGATTGATAATGATGAAATCCACGCCTTCGGCCCGCGCTTCATGGACCCGCTCGATCAGTTCGTACTCGGCATTGGACTGAAGATGGAGCAGGTGGTGGCCTTTCTCGGCCGCTTTCGCCTTCAGTCTGTCGTCGATGTCCTTCAGGGTCTCATAGCCGTATACCTCGGGCTCACGGGTACCGAGCATGTTCAGGTTGGGGCCATGGAGCACGAGAATGGTGGACATGATTACGCCTGCCTTGCTGTCATTTTTAACAGGATCGCCGAAAATCACGGCATTTTCCCACAATGGTGCGTGCTTGTTTTCCTTAGATCAACACTTTTTGACAATCTTCCGTGTTGGCCATTGGTCGTAAAAAGACAGCGCTGGCAATCGAAACGGAATCTTTCCGCTGATGACAATCATTGTCGGCAACGGAGGGGGGAACTTCTATACGACGTTGGTTTCATAGCGTTTCGACTAACACCGGCCGCCCGTGATTGCTGCCGAAGTGCCGCTGCAAAGGTGGCAGCAGAGTCGTGCCATGGTGGTCTTTGACCCGTGGGTTGGCTGCGGGAGACTCATTGTCGGGATTTTAACTACAACAATGAGTGTCACGGAGGTCAGATGAAAGATACCGAGGTGTGCCGGCGTCTTCTCGGCGTGGAGGAGCCCTGGACGGTGACGCGGGTCCGGATTGATACCCAGGCCCGGGAGCTGCATGCGTTCCTGGACCGGGGCAAAGGGTGGTTTAACCGGGTGCTGTTCGAACAGCCGAAATCCCGGTGGCGTCACAGTAATCTTGGAGCCTACAAGGCCTTCGTCCACAGCAGCCTGCAGGATGACCTCTCGGATGAAGATCGCAAGATGCCTTTCATCGGTCAGCCGGGCAGCGAATTTACGACAGGCCTCGCGCGGAAGGTTACCGACTGCCTTCGTTCCGGCCTCCGTTACCGGGAGGTCTGCGAGTTGTTGGAGATCGATGTCCACCTGGCCTGGCAGATTCGTCACGCCATCCAGAACGGTCTCTTTGGCCGGGAGTACACCGGGCTTGCCGACAGAATGACGCTGGATTCGCCGGACACTGCAGACGCCCTGGTGCCGCCGGCCTCGGATCCGGTGTGGCAGTTCCTGCTGGAGTCCGGCCGGATGCTGGAGACGCGGCTGCTCAGTCTGCGGTTGTTGCTGACGCGAGCGCGCCAGGAGTTTCCGCAGCTGGAGGATGATGTTGCCAGGTCCATTCGCATCACCGAAATCCGTCGGTTCTTCGTCAAGCACCGTCATCAGTTGCCGTCGGAACTCAGGCAGCTTCGGGCATTGCGCGAAGAAGGGCAGGAGGCCAAATCATCATGATCAGGCAGAAAGGGGAGTTGCTGGACTTCGACGCCGCGGTGGAACGGATCCGGTCCGGTCGGCCCCTGGCGCTGGCCGGGGATCGCTCGGTCCTTGCCGACCTCCCCGAAGGAAACTGGGTTGCGGGCACCAGCCCCTATTTCATGACCCGTGAACAGGGTGAATGTCGCCGGGACCGGATCTTTGTTCAGGAGCTGGCCGGAGAAATAGCCGGTATCCAGAGTTATACCCGGGATACGCTGCCCGGTTTTCTCGAGGATGCACCTGAAAATGGCTACACCGTTATTATCCTGCCCTCAGGAACGGCTATCCATCATGACTATGCTGAGCAGTCTCCACGCTATCCGGAGATGTATCTGAAACCGGTGGTCGGCTGGGTTGCCGGCGTTCATCTGGATGATCTCGGTCGGGAGCAGTCGCAGGTTCTCGATGGCCGTGAGTGCCAGACCTTCAGTGACCGGGCGGTTGCGATCCACCTGGCGCTGCCGCAGGGACAGACGGCCATGGTCCATGCTGTTAACCTTTTCGGACCGGATGACGGGCCGGTATTGCGCTTTGATGATACCGGTTTTGAAGTGGACCACTGCCTTGTGGCAGGCGAGCGCATGAGATTCAGTGAGTTCCTGAAGAATCATGACGTGGATTGCCGCCGGCCTCTGGTGGCTGACTACTGCGGGGCTGCCATCAACGTCAGCATACAGGCGGTTGATGAGGACACCGGTAAGGTGCGGCTCTACGCTCCGGTCTTCCGCAATGTGGAGTACCGGCTGGCGAAGCCGGTGGATGATTATGCCGAGCGGTTCAGCTCGGAGATGCCGGGCGGAACGGGAGAGATCCTGTTCGGTTGCAACTGCATTCTCAACTACCAGCACTGTGGTCTGGAGGGGCGGGCCACAGAAGGGTTGGCTGGTCCTATCACCTTTGGCGAGATCGCGTATCAGCTTCTGAACCAGACTGCGGTGGTACTGACACTGGAAGCCGACTGACCAGTCCGTATAGGGCTCCGGCTCAGTCCGGAGCCATGGTTACGCAGTTTCGGCCGGCCTTCTTGGATTCGAACAGAGCCCGGTCGGCCCGTTCGCACAGGACCTGGGAGGTCTCCTCCGACCCCAGAGAAGCGACGCCGCAACTGAAGGTCACGTTGAACTCCTGGTCGCCCGCGCGTTGCCGGAGATCCGAGAATCGTTCCCTGATCTCGTTGAGTACGTTGCGCGCATCGCTGGGACGCGTGTCCGGAAGAATAATGGCGAATTCCTCGCCGCCATAACGCCCGACATGGTCAGTCTTGCGCAGCCGCTGTTTGAGAAACATGGAGAGGCTGCGCAGAACCCGGTCTCCGATCGGGTGACCGAAGGTGTCGTTCACCTTTTTGAAGTAGTCGATGTCGATCATCGCAAAGGACAGCGGCTGGTCCTTCTGGCGCGCCTTGGCGATTTCCTGGTCCAGCAGGTGCAGGGTATGGGTGTGGTTGTACAGCCCCGTCAGACTGTCCCGGATCATCAGTGCCAGCAGCGAGCGGGCCCGCCGGCCCCGGTTGTGGATGGTGGCAATCAGGTGCTTGGGGTCGATGGGTTTGGTCAGGAAGTCATCTCCGCCCAGGCTCATGGCATGCAGCTGTTTGCTGACGTCTTCCTCCGCCGAGAGGTAGATGATGGGCACACTGTGGAAGCGGTCCTGCTGGCGGATGACCCGGGCGATCTCCATGCCGGTGCAGCCGGGCATGTACATGTCGAGGATAATGATTTCCGGGGAGAAATCATCCAGGGCATGAATGATCTGCATTGGGTCAGTAATGATGTGGGCGGTCATGCCGGCCCGCTTCAGGACCGTTTCCATGTACTTGGCCTGGGCCCGGGAGTCGTCCAGCACCAGGACCCGGTAGGGTTCGACCGTGTTGCCGTGGGTGTAGGTCTCGATCTTTTCGATCAACTGGCCGGGATCGACGGCCGGGTAGAAAAACTCTTCACCCCCGCAACGGGAGGCCCTCAGGCGGGTTTCAATGGAGCCGTCCTCGTCGCTCATGAAGATCACCGGGATGGGCGTCTCGTGGCGCTCCTGAAGGTGTTCAACGATACCGATGCCGGCGTTTTTGGCGCCACCGAAATTCACGTCCATCAGTATGGTTTCCGGTTTGCTCAGGGCGCATGCTTCCAGCAGGGCCTCGGCATCGGAGAAGGCAGAAGCCCGAAAGCCAAAGAATTCAAGCTGCCGGATCAGCCGGCGTGCCATTTCTTCATTGCCGAGCGCGATGTAGATCGGGGTTCGCCGGTATTGCAGAGGCGCTTCGTTCTGATCCTTATCGGTGCGGCGCAGGGTGCTACGGCACAGCTGTTCCATGGCATCCTGGAGTTCCGGCCACAGCGCGTCATCCGGCTCACGGCCCTCAGGCCAGCGGTCCATCACGTCGAGGGCTTTCTGGCCGGCTTCTGCGTGGTTGGTCATCTCGAAGCGCTGGGCGTAACGAACCAGCTTGTCGGTGGCGTTGACGAGTTCGCCCCGCTGGCTGACGGCCAGGCTGCGGTCGGAATGGATTTTCTGCCAGGTGTCGAGAACAACCCGCGCCTGTGTGGTTACGCGTCGGGCAAAGTGTTGTCTTAGTTTTTCCTTCTGGCTTTCGTCGTTCATGTTACTCCGGCCCGTCCCTTCACATGATGTTCGCCCGCCCGGTGGGGACGAATTTTTTAACCTTGGTGCTGTTACAGAGTCTATAGTGTTTAAAGTGGTCGGCGTAGGTGGCGCAATGTAAATGTTTGTCAACTCTGGGGTGCAGGTCACAGTTGATGAGTCGGCTGGTGCCCAGCCCTGCCGGAGCATTTTCCTATGGCATGGATGCAGAATCCGCAGTCGGGGCGGGGCCGGGCGGGGATGATTAGCCTCCGTACCCTGTTGCTTGTATTCACCGGCGGTCTTCTGGTTGTTGTGCTTGTGGCCAGCTTCATAACCAGCTTCAGCCATTTCCGCGGCTATGTTTCGGAACAGCTGACCGGGCATGCCCGGGATGGCGCGACAGCCATCGGACTGTCCCTTTCCAATGCCATTGACGGAAGTGATCCGGTCGCCTCTGCCTCCCTCATTGACTCAGTCTTTGACAGTGGCAGGTACCTTCGGGTGATCTACCTGAATCATGAGGGAGAGGTGATTGCCGGCCGCCGGAAGTCGCTGGATCAGATCGGTGTGCCTTGGTGGTTCCGTTCAGTGGCGGATTTGCCGCTCCCGGTCGCCGAGGCCGAGGTGGTGCGCGGCTGGCGGAGGCTCGGGACGGTCCAGGTGGTGAGTGATCCGGGCCGGGCGTACCGGGATCTCTGGCGCATCACCAGCGGGCTTGTTGTGGCCGTCCTGTTAATCGGAGCGGTAGGTCTGTTTGTCCTTTTCCTACTGCTCAATCGGGCGTTGCGCCCGCTGACCGCACTGGAAGAACAGGCGCGAGCGCTCGGCAACCGGGAATTCCGGCGCCATGTCACGATCCGTTCGACCCGCGAGCTGAATCAGGTCACCGAGGCCATGAACCAGATGGCCGATGACCTGGGCCACCTTTTTGAAGGGCAGGCGAAACTGATCCAGCATCTGCGCCGACTGAGCAATGAAGATCCGGTCACCGGGCTGGCCAGTCGCAGTGCCTTTGATCAGCGCCTCAAGGTCGAGGTGGAATCGGAAGAGAAGTCAGCGCCGGGGATGCTGATTCTCATCCAGTTGTGGGATTTCGGCAGCTTCAACCAGACCTTTGGCCGGGAGGAAGGGGACCGCCTTGTGGTCCGGATTGCCGGCGAGATCGGCCGCTTCATGGCCGGCCATGCCGGCAGCTTCGCCGGCCGCCGCACCGGAGCGGATTTTGCCATATACCTGCCGGGTGCGATGCCGGCCGACGCAAGCGTCTGGTGTCGGGACCTCATTGCGGATCTGGACGGCGTCTACGCCGGCCTGGCCGGCTCCAGAACGGTGGCGGTACACGCCGGGCTCGCCAGGGCGGGGGCGGGGAGAAGTGCCCGCGAGCTGATGTCCGCGGCGGACGAAGCCCTCAGAAAGGCCCAGGCCCTCGGCGATAGCGGCTATCAGTTGGCCAATGGCGAACCGGAGTATCATCACAACCTGGAGACCTGGCGGGTCATCCTCACCGAGGCGATACGCAATGAGCGGTTTTCATTGTGGCTGCAGCCGATGATCAGTGAACGCTCGGAGGCGCCGCTCTACTACCAGGTGTTCTCCAGGCTGGATACCCCGGAAGGCGAGCTCAAGGCCAGTGTGTTTGTGCCCATGGCAGAACGGTTCGGACTTGTCGAGCAGATTGACCGGTTGCTGATGCAGCGGGTGCTGGAGCGACTGGCCGCCGAGCCCGGCCAGCAGTTGGCCGTTTCCCTGGCAGGCGCCTCCGTGGCCAGCGAGGCGTTCCGGCAGGACCTGTTGGCCCGGCTTGAGCAGGCGGGTGACCGCGCGCACCACCTCTGGATCGGAATTTCCGAGCAGACGATCCATCATCACCGCACGGCAGTGGGCCTGCTGGTAAGAGCCCTGGGGCGAATCAACGTGCCGGTGCTGGTGGACCGTTTCGGGGTGGGGGGCGTACCCTTCAGCTACCTCAGGAATCTGAGATTTCAGGCGTTGCGTATCGATAACAGCTTCATCCACGATATCGACAGTCACGAGGAGAACCGTTTCTACCTGGAGTCGGTGTTGGGTATAGCCCATCGGCGGGGGGTCAGGGTTTTCGCGACCGGCGTGGAAACGGCAGCGGAGTATTCGGTACTCTGCAAGCTGGGTATCGATGGCGCCATGGGGTACCATTTGGGGCGTCCATTCGCTGCTGACCAACAACCGCAAGGGGATTAGGAGTCTTATGCCAGGCAAATTCAGACAGTTCTTCAGGGATCGGAAAGAGGACGTTCAGGATTACGCCGGGGGCAGCGGCGTAATCGGCCGGTTTGTCATCGCGGTGCTGGTGGTGTACCTGTTAGCGGCCATTGTCATCGGTATCTACTGGAGTGGCGAGCCTGACACCTTCTCCGTGCGCGAAAATACCCGTTCGGTCGCCAACACCATGGAGCGGGAACCGGTCACCGGTTTTGCCACCACAACTACCATGATCCGGATCGCTGAAACCTTGCTGGACAAGCCCGGCGGCTATATCTCCAATGACATCTTCCCGCCCGGGTTATGGCTGGATAACATCGCCAACTGGGAATACGGTGTGCTGGTTCAGCTCCGGGACCTGTCGCGGGCCATGCGCCGGGACATAGCCCGCTCCCAGAGCCAGTCTGCCGAGGATCCTGATCTGGTGGTGGCCGAGCCCCAGTTCCATTTCGACAGCCAGAGCTGGGCGATCCCGTCCACCGAATCCGAGTACCGTCGTGGCATCTCGGCCCTCAAGCGGTACCTGAACCGCCTGTCGGCCCCGGAGCAGGCGGATGCCCAGTTCTTTGCCCGCGCCGACAACCTGAACAGCTGGCTGGCGGATCTGGAAACCCGGCTGGGCAGCCTTTCCCGCAACCTGGGAGAGAGCGTCGGCAAGGCCTCGGTCTCCGACGCCGTTGCCAATGTGAATGAGGATAACCCGCTGGCGGAAGAGACGGGCGGCGTTGAAGTGCAGACTCCCTGGACCAGAATCGACGATGTGTTCTATGAGGCTCGCGGAAGCGCCTGGGCATTACTGCACATCTTTCGTGCCATTGAGGTGGATTTCCGCAAGGTATTGCAGGACAAGAACGCCATGGCCAGCGTGAAGCAGATCATTATCGAGCTGGAAGGTACCCAGGGGCAGATGTGGAGCCCGGTGATCCTGAACGGCAGTGGTTTCGGCGTATTGGCCAACCATTCCCTGACCATGGCGGCCTACCTGTCCCGCGCCAACGCGGCGATCAGTGATATGCGGGATCTGTTGTCGCGGGGCTGAGCCGGTCCCGTTTCCAGGCATAAAAAAACCGGGTCCGAGGACCCGGTTTTTTTGCATCTGAAGTGTCTTCCGGTCAGCCCTTGTAGGCGTTGATGGAATCTTCGATGGCTTTTTTGGCGGCTGCGGCATTGTCCCAGCCCTGCACCTTGACCCACTTGCCCGGCTCGAGAGTCTTGTAGTTCTCGAAGAAGTGCTTGATCTGGTCGCGGAGCAGTTCAGGCAGATCGTCGATTTCCTTCACATCGTGATAGGAGGTGGTCAGCTTGTCGTGCGGAACGGCAACCAGCTTGGCATCACCGCCAGCTTCGTCTTCCATGTTCAGAACGCCAACCGGACGGGCACGGATGACAGAGCCCGCCTGCACCGGGTACGGAGTGACCACCAGTACATCCAGGGGGTCGCCGTCGTCGGCCAGGGTGTGGGGGATGAAGCCGTAGTTGGCCGGGTAGAACATGGGGGTGGCCATGAAACGGTCGACCAGCAGGGCGCCCATGTCTTTGTCCAGTTCGTACTTGACCGGGGAGCTGTTGGCCGGAATCTCGATGGCAACGTAGATGTCTTCAGGCGGGTTCTTGCCTGCGGGGATGTTGTCGAATTGCATGTGCGATCCTTCCTGATACGTTGAGGTACGTTTAACTGCGGCTAAAAAGTGGGCGCAATTATACGGGAGTCTCTTGCAGTTCGAAACTAAACCTTGGTCGTTGGCTTGGGTGCATGCGGCTATCTGGCAGGATCTTCCGAAAAACGCCCGTTAATACGTCCCTGTAGGGCTCGGTCGCGCCATCCCTGGCGCTCCACGTTTTCGGAAGATCCTGCCAGATAGCCGCCCAAACTCGCGAGATATACCGTGAGAAAACAGTTGGGCCCAAGTGTTTTGATCCGATGGGAGTAAGATATCTGCCGTGTTCGGCGGGGCATGTTGGGGGCCTTTCCCAAAACTGTGCGGAGCCATGGATGGCGGAGCCCAAGCGTCACAGGGACGTGCCGCAAGGAGCGTGTTTTGGGAAAGGCCCCCAACATGCCCCTTGCACACAATTTGAAGGCTACAACTTGATCTGCTTGGCAATCAGTTCCTTCATGATCTCCGTAGTGCCGCCGCCGATGGACAGGATCTTTGCATCCCGGTAGAGGCGCTCCACCACCGACTCCCGCATGTAACCCATGCCACCGAACAGCTGCACCGCCTCCCGGGTGACTTTCTCGCAGACGTCTACCGAGAAATTTTTGGCCATGGCCACCTGCTTGATCGGGTTCTTGCCCGCCTGCATCAGTGCGGCGCAGCGGTAGGTGTATTCCCGTGCGATGTCGATCTGGGTGGCCATATCCACCAGCTTGTGGCGGGTGACCTGGAAGCCGGCGATGCTGCGGCCGAAGGCCTGGCGCTGTTTGGTGTAGTCCAGGGCGGCTTCGTAGGCGAGCTGGGCAGTCATGTAGGCCATGATGGAGAGGCTCAGGCGTTCCGCCAGAAAGTTGCTCATGATAGCAATGAAGCCGGCGTTTTCGGCGCCGATCAGGCGGTCGGCCGGTACCCGGCAGTCTTCGAAGAACAGTTCGGCGGTGTCGCTGGCCCACCAGCCCATCTTGCGGAGCTTCCTGCCGGTTGAAAAGCCGGGCATGTCACGGTCGATGAGCAGCAGGCTGATGCCGCCGTGGCCTTCGCCGCCGGTGCGGACCGCGACGGTGTAGTGGTCGGCGCGCAGGCCACTGGTGATGAAGGTCTTGCTGCCGTTGACGATGTAGTGGTCCCCATCCCGTATGGCACGAGTCCTGAGGTTTGCCACGTCGGAGCCGCCACCGGGTTCGGTGATCGCCAGGGCGGAGATCTTATCGCCCCGGAGGACGGGGGGGACGATCTGTTCGCGGATTTCCTGTCGGGCCCATTTCGCCACCGGCGGCAGACCGATGTCCAGTGAGCCCAGGCCCGCGACCAGTCCGCCGGACGTCGATCGCATGAGTTCTTCGGAGACGGCCACTTTCAGGAAGATATCACCTTCGCCAGTGCCGCCCAGGGTTTCCGGAAATCCGATGCCGAGCAACCCGGCGTCACCGGCTTTTTTATAGAGTTCCCGGGGAAATTCGCCGGCTTCTTCCCAGTCGTCGATGTTCGGCAGTACGTGGGTTTCGATGAATTTCCGGGCACTAAGGCGCGCCTGTTCGTGAATGTCGTTGAAGTAATCGGACACGGTCTGGCTCCCTGTGGACAATCGTGAATGGAAGCAGTGTCACTCAAAAACGGATACCAAGCAAGCGCTTGGTTTGTAATTGGGGCAAACAAAAAGGGCTGGCCTCAAAAGCCAGCCCCAAGGAGGAATCTCCGGTCAGGCGCCCTTGCGGGGAATGCTCTTGACGCCTTCGCTGGTGCCCAGCAGCAACAGGTCCGCAGGCCGGCGGGCGAACAGGCCGTTGGTGACTACGCCAACGATGTTGTTGAGCTGCTCTTCCACGTGTATGGGGCGGGAAATGTCCATGTTGTGGACATCAATAATGATGTTGCCGTTGTCGGTGACCACGCCTTCTCGGTATACCGGATCGCCGCCGAGTTTGACGATTTCGCGACCGACGTGGCTGCGCGCCATGGGGATGACTTCCACGGGCAGGGGAAATTTGCCGAGTACGCCGACCATTTTGGACTCGTCGGCGATGCAGATGAAGGTCTTGGCTACTGCGGCGACGATCTTTTCCCGGGTCAGTGCGGCGCCGCCACCCTTGATCAGTTCCAGGCGTTCGTTGGTTTCATCGGCACCATCCACATAGAACTCGAGTTCCCCGGCACTGTTAAGGTCATAGACCGGGATGCCATGGCTTTTCAGGCGCTCGGCCGTGGCCTCCGAGCTGGCGACGGCGCCGTCAAACTCGTTCTTCAGTTCGGCCAGCATGTCGATGAAGAAGTTGGCGGTGCTGCCGGTGCCCACGCCGACGATGCTGTCGCTCTCGAGTCGGGGGGCGATGTAGTCCACGGCGGCTTTGGCCACGGCCTTCTTGAGTTCGTCCTGGGTCATGTCGGGCTCCGTCTGCAATTCCGGATGAAATTTAAGGCCATTATAGCGGCCTGTGAGGTCTGCTTATAGACGGCTGCCGTGCAAACTTTCTACACTGTCGGTTTTTCCCGCACACTCACCAAGCAACCGGAACCACTATGCCGCAACGCTATATCAAGAAGATACTCGATGCGCGCGTCTATGACGTGGCCATCGAAACACCCCTGACTGAAGCCCGTAGCCTGTCCAAGCGCTTTGCCAACAACATTCTGCTCAAGCGCGAAGACCTTCAGCCGGTGTTTTCCTTCAAGATTCGCGGTGCCTACAACCGGATTGCCCAGCTGTCCGAGGAGCAGAAGGCCAAGGGTGTAATCTGTGCTTCCGCCGGGAACCACGCCCAGGGCGTGGCGATGTCCGCGAAAGAGCTGGGTATCAAGGCGGTGATTGTCATGCCCCAGACCACGCCCGATATCAAGGTGAAGTCGGTCCGGGACCGGGGCGCGAAGGTGGTGCTCAAGGGTGATGCCTTTGACGAGGCCGCTGCCCATGCCCAGGAGCTGATCAAGAAACACGGCTACACCTATATCCCGCCGTACGACGATCCGGACGTCATTGCCGGTCAGGGTACCGTGGCCATGGAAATGATGTGGCAATACTCCCAACCCCTGCATGCGGTGTTTATCCCGGTGGGCGGTGGTGGCCTGATTGCCGGCATGACTGCCTACATCAAATACCTACGGCCGGAAATCAAGGTGATCGGTGTCGAGCCGGAAGATTCCAATTGCCTGCAGGCGGCCATGAAGGCCGGTGAGCGAGTGATTCTCGACGAAGTCGGCATCTTTGCCGACGGTGTGGCGGTGCGTCAGATCGGCGAAGAGCCCTGGAATGTGTGCAAGGATCTGGTGGACGAAGTGATTACGGTCACCACTGACGAGATCTGTGCCGCCATCAAGGATGTGTTCGAGGATACCCGTTCCATCGCGGAGCCGGCCGGCGCACTTTCCATTGCCGGACTCAAGAAGTACGTCGAACGCGAGCAGCTGGAAGGTGAGAGCCTTGCGGCGGTACTCAGTGGCGCCAATATGAATTTCGACCGCCTGCGCTACATCTCCGAGCGTACCGAGATCGGTGAGAAGCGCGAGGCCATCCTGGCCGTCACCATCCCGGAGAAGCCGGGGGCGTTCAAGACGTTCATCAACGCTCTGCACAAGCGCAGCATCACCGAGTTCAACTATCGGTATGCCGACGCCCAGAAGGCGGTGATCTTCGTGGGTATCCAGATCCAGGCTGGGGGCCATGGCCGGGATGAGTTGGTGCAGGAGCTGCGGGAGAGCGGTTACTCGGTGGTCGACCTGACCGACAGCGACCTGGCCAAGCAGCACATCCGGCACATGGTTGGCGGTCATGCCCCGAGCATCAGCAACGAGAAGGTCTACCAGTTCGAGTTCCCGGAGCGTCCGGGTGCGCTGCTGAAGTTCCTGATGTCCCTGGGCACTCGTTGGAACATTTCCATGTTCCACTACCGCAACCACGGCGCGGCCTATAGCCGCGTCCTGTTGGGTGCCCAGGTGAACGACGACGAAGAGCCGGATTTCGAGAAGATGCTCGACAAGGTCGGTTTCCGCTATGAAAACATGACCGATAACGAGGCCTACCGGCTGTTTCTGGGAGCGGGTAACGGTCAGTCCTCCTGACTGGGAGGAAGATCCATGCCGCGAGGGGCGCTCCGAAACACGCTCCTTGCGGCATGGATCCCGGTGCTTGGTGATTATTACCGAATTTTAATCAGTCAAAAATTGTAAAATCAGGGTTAACTGTTAGTCTTTCGTCTAATTCTCGGAAGCGAGAATAGCTGACTGATTTTCCGATAATTTAACAACCGCGTTCGAAGGAAGAATAAAAATGGGTGGCAAGCCTGACATCATCAAAGCCATCGTGCTGATTTTTGCTGTCGGCCTTGTGATAACCGGATTTACTTCTATCCATGCCTCGGAAGACAAGCCCCGGTATCAGGACAACGTCACCATCAGCGCCGTTCAGGCCGGAGCAGACCGCCTGAACCGGTAACAGCGACGGTCCGTCACCACGCTGTGCAGGGGCACATCCCAGGGCTCTATTGGCAGCGCCTTCACTTTCTGGAAATCGTGTGCCAGGCCGATCAGCTTGGGGGCCAGTCGTGGCCGTAGCCGGCTGAATGCGAAGGTTCGGTCGTAGAAGCCGCCCCCCATGCCCAGGCGCCCGCCATTCTCATCAAAGCCCACCAGTGGAAACAGTACCGCATCCAATGCCCAGGCCGGGCGACGCAGGCCTTTGCTGAAGGCGGGTTCGGCAATGCCGAAACGGTTTGCGGTCAGTTCCACACCGTCGTAGTAGGGGCTGAACACCAGTTTGCCGGCATGGACAGGGTGCAGAACCGGCAGGTAGAAATTCACGCCCTTGCGACGGGCAATATCCATGTACAGGTGCGGATCGATTTCGCCGTCGTTGGGGAGGTAGACCGCTATGTGCCTGGCCCGGTGCAGGTCCGGGTTCTTCAGCAGGTTCAGGGCCAGGTATTCCGAGGCCTGCATCTGCTCTTCAAAGGATAGCGACCGTCGTTTCTGGCGCAAGTGTTTGCGCAGCTGGCTTCGGTTCAGGTTATCGGGGTGGGATTCGAACGGTTGGGGCGGAACAAACTTGCTCAAAATAAAGCTTCCCGGGCTGCCGTTATCGGATGTGGCCCTTGAACCCAGAGTTCAAGGTCGGTGGCCGCTGTGACATATTAGGCTTTCCCCTGTCGGGGACGTGCTCACAATGCCCTGAAGTAGCCACCTGGGTAGTGCGCATCGGCTCGAGGACGTATCCGACTATCCCGAACAGCCCAGGAAGTTGGTCCCATTATACGGGCAGGTCCGGGCCCAATTGCAACACCTGATCCGGAATCAGTGCCCCGTATTTTCCCCAAGGGCGTCGTCGAGCTTGCTGTCCATGGCCTTGAGAATCGAGCTGGTGGCGTCGGACATGGAGTCCTGCTCCAGCAACTCGTGGGTAATGTTCAGGGCGGCCATCACGGCAATGCGCTCAACGCCGAAGACCTTGCCGCTGGAGCGGATTTCCCGCATTTTGTGGTCCAGGTGCCTGGCGGCGCGAATCAGGGCTTCCTGCTCTTCTTCCGGGCACGCAACCAGGTATTCCTTGTCGAGAATCTTCACCTCAACGGTGGTAGATGACTGAGACATCAGTGGTGCTCCAGTGCCCGCAGGCGGCCGATCATGGCTTCGATCTTGTTTTTGGCAAGATCGTTCTTGTGTACCAGCTGGGCCCGCTCGCGGTTCCAGTCGTCCTGGAGTTCCCGCAGCATGGCATTATCCCGCTCCAGTTTCTGACAGCGTTCGATCAGCTTGTCCAGCTTGTCCGCTAGTGCCTGTACCTCGGACTGTTCCATGGCGTGCCCAACATTAGTTGTTATGAATGCAAATAACTATAAGTGTGGACGCTAAGTCGGTCAATTTACAGGGTTGTCATGGCCTCCCCGGCGTGACACCGATCACTGCCCGGTGATCTCCCCGAGGCCCTGGGTGCGGGTTCGGCGCCAGGTTCCGAAGGCTGGCACCAGGCCGACCAACGCGGCGGCAGCCGGCACGGTTGCCAGCAGAGCCCATTCCGTCCGGTTCAGCGGTCTGAGTGTCAGGCTGATGCCGTACGTGTCCAGTAGCCAGGGAGCGATGCCGGCCAACAGGGCGGCGCCCACGACCATGGCCATCAGGCAGGAGACCAGCGCAAGGGCGAGACATTCGATTACATGCAGGGATGCCACCAGTCCCGTGGAAGCACCTGTAGCCCGGAGTACCGCTATTTCATGAGCACGCTGGGTCTGTAGCGTCAGCAATACTGCCACCAGTCCCACCAGGCTGGTAATAACCACGAAGCCGGTAATGCCCAGCAGGGCCTTTTCAAACTGCCCCATCAGTCGCCACAGTTCGCTGAGGGCAACGCCCGGAAGAATGGCGGACAACGGTTCCTCCGCCGACTGATTCAGCGCCCGCTGGAGCCGGAAAGTCAGGATGGGATTCCTGAGGCCGACGTAGGCGGCTGTAATGGCCTCCGGGGCAAAGGTCATCCCGCGGGCTTTCTCCGGGGTCAGGGTGCGACCGGGGATGGCCACGCCGGACTCCCAGCCCACGTGCATGGCCTCCATTCCCTCCAGGCTGATGTACACCGCCTGGTCAACCGGGGTTCCGGTGGCTTCGAGGATGCCGGTAATCCGGAAGGGCGTGTCTTCGTGATTGGAGAAGCTTGTCCTGCCACCACCGTGGGACAGGGTAACCTCCTCACCGGTTTGATGTTGCAGCTCCCGGGCCACGCCGGCTCCGAGCACGACGTGGAACACGTCGCTGAACCATTCGCCGTCTGCCAGCGTGACAGGTTGCTCCTGCCCGTAACGGAAATGCTCGAGGAAGTTCCGGTCAGTGGCCACTACGCGGTAACCCCGGTAGCTGTCGCCCAGTGAGATGGGGATGAGCCAGTCGATGCGCGGATCTTCGCGGAGTTTCTCGAAGGTAGACCAACGGATGTTGTTGGTGGCGTCGCCAATGTGGAACACCGTGTACAGCAGCAGATTCAACTGGCCGCTGCGGGCTCCGACAATCAGGTCTGTGCCGCTGATGGTACTTGTGAAGGATTGCCGGACTTCAGTGCGCAGATACTGGATGCCCAGCAGCAGGCTGACACTGAGGGTCAGTGTAAGGCAGACGAGAGTCAGGACGCGGCGACGATGCCACAGACTCGCCAGCGCCAGGGAAAAGGCCAGCCGGGGATTCATGATGCACCTCCCAGGTGGATCTGGTGATGAAAGTGGCTGCTGAGGCCCCGGTCGTGGCTGACAAAAACCACCGAAGATCCGCGTTCATTGGCCAGTCCGAGCAGGAGATCCAGGAACCGGTCCCGATTGTCAGTGTCCAGGGCCGAGGTGGGTTCGTCCGCAAGGATAATGCCCGGAGCCCCTATCAGCGCACGGGCAGCGGCAATCCGCTGCTGCTGGCCAATGGACAGGCGGGTAACTTTCCGCTGCCAGTGGTCTTCCGGGATGGCCAGCAGCTTGAGCAGCTCCGTGGCGTCTTTCTCCGGGTCGGACCGGGTATTTTGGCGGCGCCTGGGGGAGAGGCGACAGGGCAGGGTGACATTTGCCAGTGCGCTCAGGTAGGGCACCAGGTTGAACTGCTGGAAGATCACGCCTATGTGATCGGCCCGGAACCGGTCCCGGGCGCTGCTGGCCAGGCGCTGTAATTCGGTGTCGAGGATGCTGACGGTCCCGGAATGGGGGATCTGCATACCGGATAGAAGGCTCAGTAGCGTGCTTTTCCCGCTGCCGCTGGCCCCCTGGAGGAACAGGTGTTCGCCCCTGGGGATGTCCAGGTCTGGAAAGCGCAGCATGGGTTGTGAGGGTTCCCAGCGAAAGCCCAGGCCACGGGTGGTCAGGGCGGGGAGGGGGTCCGTTAGTGGGCCGGTGGTTTCTGTCAGGCTGGTCATGTTGGTGATTGTCGTCTCCGGTGTATGATAGTCGCTGGTCCGGTACCCGAACCCCAGGAGTAACCTTGCAGATGTTCCAAGCTGTCCCGTCGTATCGCATTGCCAGCATTGTACTGGCGGTCTTGTTCGGATTTTCTTCCCTGTCCGTATCAGCAGAACCCCGGGAGATCGACTGGCTCGAGCTCATGCCCGCCGAGGATGTGGCGTTGCTGGAGAATATGCCAGAAGTCCAGCATGAGGGCGACGGCCCGACGATCCTGCCCGATGAAATCATGACCGGGCGCGTGGTGCCGGAAATGGGAGATGTGGATGGCCGGATCCCCGGTTTTGTCGTGCCGCTGAAGACCACCAACGACATGAAGATCCTCGAGTTCTTCCTGGTACCATATTATGGTGCCTGCATACACGTCCCACCGCCTCCGCCCAACCAGATCATCCACGTTAAGTACGAGGAAGGCTTCTATATCGAAGCCTTGTATGATCCGGTCTGGATCGAGGGCACTCTGGTTATCCAGCGTACCGAAAATGAGCTCGGCACCTCCTCTTATTCCATGGTGGCCAGAAGCGTGACTCCCTATACCGAGTAAATCAGCGTCGCAGTTCGATGGTCCCTTCGCCTCGCTCCAGGCGTGTTGCGCCCTGCGACGTGGCGCCGGCCCATTGCACGTCCAGATGCTCGAGGCGTTCAAGCTGGCCGGTGAGAGGGGTTGTCAGGGTTTTGGTACTCTGTATTCCGGGACAGTCCAGCGTCTGCACGACCTCGAAAGCCGAGTGACCTTCGCCGTCATTCCCATGTTCCTCCTTGTGCTGCCGACCACTGTTATGGACGTCTGCCTTGATCACGGTACAGGTATTATCCGGAGTGTTGAGCAGCGACGTCCGGGCGAGCCACTCGCTCGCCTCCCGGAGTGCCCTGGTCTGGGGCTCGGTTCTTGCCTCATGCTCGAACCCGACCACGTTGTACGCCGGGGAGGAAAACATCAGTTCCACCCGGTCGCCGTCAATGGCGAATGAAAGCTCCGCATGGCCGTGCTGATGTGCGCCGGGGTTTTCGCCCGAAACGGCCGCGCCAGCCAGGAGGAAAAGTGACAGTATCGGCAATGGAAGTCCGGTTCGTTTCATCATGCGCTCCAGTTGCAAATGTTATGTTATAACATATTCGGATCTCGCGGCAGCAAAAGCAAGCGGAAAGTGCCTTGGGGGCGCCTGAATGCTAGGATAGGTACTTCATTCAACAACACAGGATTGTCTTGATTCATGTCTGAATCCGACTCTTCTTCCGGCGCTGCCCGCGCTGCAGAATTCGAGCGCTGGGCCAACGTCTTTACTGCCCATCAGGCGTTCAGTCATCCCTCGGAGCTCCATGGCGTGCTCTGTGGCCGGCTTGCCGCCGGTTCCCGTATCGAGGAACCTGAGTGGCTGAGCATGGTGTGTGAGCACATGGGGTTGCCGGAAGCCGCGGCTGAAGAGTCCGACGACCTGGCGCCCTTCATGAACAGGGCCTACGACCAGACCCTGGCGCTCTTGCAATCGGCTGATATGAATTTCCATCCTTTGTTACCCGACGATGATTACGCCATTGAGCAGCGGCTGGAAGCCCTGGTGGCCTGGGTACGCGGTTTTCTCGAGGGTATGGCCCTGGCTGCCGGAGAGTCTCTGGGGCAGGCCCCGGATGAGATCCGCGAGCTGATCGAGGACATGGTGGCGATCAGCCAGCTGTCCGAGGATGAGGAAGCCGACGAGGAGAGCGAGCAGCAGCTGCTCGAGATTACCGAATATGTCCGGCTCGGGGCCCTGGCCGTTTTTACCGAGTTCAACGCCCCGGAAAAGCCGGCCTCTGATACGCCGACCCTGCACTGAGCAGGGTCCAGGACTATGGGAGAACCTATGTCGTCCATGATACCCGTCAAGGAGTTTGCCGAGCGCCGTCGCAAGCTGATGGAGCGCATGGCGCCGGACAGTATCGCTATCCTGCCAGCGGCCCCCGAGCGGGTACGGAACCGGGATGTACTGCACCCTTTCCGTCAGGACAGTGACTTCCAGTATCTGACCGGCTTTGGTGAGCCGGAGGCGGTTCTGGCCTTGATACCCGGCCGGGAACATGGCGAAGCCGTTCTGTTCTGCAAGGAACGTCATCCGGAGAAGGAGCTGTGGGACGGCTTTCTATGCGGCCCCGAGGGTGCGATCGAGCGTTTTGGTCTGGACGATGCCTTCCCGATCTCGGATATCGACGACATTTTGCCGGGTATGATCGAGGGGCGCAGCCGGGTCTATTACCCCCTGGGCAAGGACCAGAGCTTTGACCACCGGGTCATGGAATGGGTAAAGACCATCCGCAGCAAGGTCCGCACTGGCGCCCATCCACCCGGCGAGTTTGTGGCCCTGGAACACCTGCTTCACGATCTGCGCCTGTACAAGAGCGCCAACGAGATCAAGGTGATGGCGAAGGCGGGCAAGATCAGCGCCGAGGCTCACCGGAATGCCATGAAACGGGCGCGCCAGGGTGGCTTTGAATACAACCTGGAAGCCACACTGATTCACACGTTCATGGAACACGGCGCCCGCTCCACCGCCTATCCGTCGATTGTGGGCGGTGGCGCCAATGGCTGCATTCTGCATTACATCGAGAACAGTGCGCCTCTCAGGGACGGCGACCTGGTGCTGATCGATGCCGGGTGCGAACTGGAATGCTACGCCTCGGATATCACCCGGACCTTCCCGGTCAGCGGCAGATTCAGCCCGGAACAGCGTGCCCTCTACGAAGTGGTGCTGGCAGCCCAGTATGAGGCGATTGACGCCGTGCGCCCGGGCAACCACTGGAACCATGCCCATGAGGCGGCACTCAGGGTGCTCACCCAGGGGCTGATTGATCTCGGGTTGTTGTCCGGGAGCGTGGACGAGGCCATCGAGAAGGAAGCCTACAAACCGTTTTTCATGCACCGCACCGGCCATTGGCTGGGGCTTGATGTACATGACGTCGGTGACTACCGGATCGGTGAGGCCTGGCGGGAGCTCGAGCCGGGAATGACTCTGACGGTGGAGCCCGGCCTGTACATCGCCCCGGACAACACCAGTGTCGATGAAAAGTGGCGTGGTATCGGCATCCGCATCGAAGACGACGTGGTGGTGACCAAAGACGGTTGCCGCGTGTTGACGGACGAGGTGCCCAAGACCATTGCCGAAATTGAAGCGTTGATGGCGGAATAGCACGGTGACCGCACCTGACACTGACCTGATCATCGCCGGCGGCGGGCTGGCCGGCGCGACCCTGGCGCTGGCCCTCGCCCGCGCTGTACCGGAGCTTCGGGTGACCGTGGTGGAAACCTTCCCGCTGTCCCCGGATGCGCTGCCGGAAGATTACCAGCCCAGTTATGACGCCCGTTCTACCGCCTTGTCGTGGGGCTCCAGGCTGATTTTTGACGAACTCGGGCTGTGGCCGGCGCTATCCGAACATGCCACGCCCATCCGCCATATCCATGTCTCCGACCGTGGTCATTTCGGGGCCACCCGGTTACATGCGGAGGACCATCACCAGGCGGCTTTGGGCTACGTGGCCGACAACCGCTGGATGGGCTTGTGCCTGATGCGCGCGTTACTGGATACCCGCGTGCAGTGGCGGGCACCCGCGGAAGTCCTGGACATGACGCCGACCGCTGACGGCGTGGAAGTCCTGATCCGTGAAGGGGAGCAGGAACGAGGGCTGACCGGTCAATGTCTGGTCGTTGCCGATGGTGGCCGTTCCGGTCTGCGGGAGAAGCTGGGCTTTGTCACGCGCACCGGGAACTATGGCCAGAATGCCCTGATTGCCAATGTCTCCACCAGCGAATCCCACCGCTTTACCGCCTATGAACGCTTTACCGGGGCCGGCCCGATGGCCCTGTTGCCCCACGGCTCACCCTTCCGTGCCGAAAACCAGTCGGCCCTGGTGTGGACCCTGACTGATGAAGCTCTGGCCGAAGTGCTGGAGCTGTCGGATGAAGAGAAGTGCCAGCGTTTGCAGGAGCGGTTTGGCTGGCGCCTGGGTCGTTTTACCAAGATCGGCCAGTGCAGCCACTATCCCCTGAAACTGACGACGGTCGACGAGCCCGTGCGCCCGGGTGTGGCGCTGGTGGGTAATGCCGCCCATGCTTTGCATCCGGTGGCAGGGCAGGGATTCAACCTGGCTCTCAGGGGATTGATGACCCTGGTGGAGCAGTTCCGGCGGGCCGTGGACGAGGGCCGTTCGCTCGGTGAACTGACTGTGCTCAGGGCCTACCAGCGAGGCCATCGCCGGGACTGGCAGCAGACGGTGCAGTTCTCGGACTCGTTGATCCGGATCTTCGGCCAGTCGTTGCCACCGCTGACTTCCGTAAGGGATGCCGGACTGGTGGGCCTGGACCTGGTGCCCGGTGCCAAACGCTGGTTCGCCCGCAAAGCCATGGGCATCGGGGGCCGCAGGCCCGCTGTTCCGTCAGCACCCACCGCGGCGAGTGAGGAGACCCGCCATGACCAGTAAGGCCGCAACCCGGCGCTTTGATATTGTCATCGTTGGTGGCGGCATGATCGGATCCGCCCTGGCGCTGGGCTTGTCCCGTCAGGGCTGGCACGTGGCGCTGGTGGAAGGTGCCCGTCGAGATGCCGTGCTGGCGGCCCGGGAGCCGGCCCTGACGGTGGATGATTTCGAGCCCCGGGTCAGTGCCATCTCCTTGGCCAGTGAGCGCCTGCTGGATGAGCTGGGGGCCTGGACCGGCGTACTGGAGAGTCGTCACTGCAGCTACCGGGAAATGGTCGTCTGGGATGGTGACGGAACCGGCAGGATTCAGTTTGATGCCGCCGAACTGCATGCCCGGGCGTTGGGAACCATCGTCGAAAACCGGGACCTGGTTCGTGCCCTGTTCCGGGAACTCCTTGCCAGTGATGTGGCGCTGATCGACGGTGTCCGGGTGCGGAGCTGGTCCAGGGCGCAGGGCGTTGAACTGGAGGACGGGCGTCGTCTGATGGCCCGGCTCGTGATCGGGGCGGATGGTGCAAACTCGCGCCTGCGCCAGTGGGCGGGTTTGCCGACCCGTGAGTGGGACTATGACCAGCAGGCGGTTGTCTGCACCGTTCAGACCACGCGGAGTCACCGCCACACCGCCTGGCAACGGTTTTCGCTGACCGGCCCGCTGGCATTCCTGCCGCTTCTGAATGAAAGCTCTGATGAGCATTTCTGTTCCATTGTCTGGTCGCAGGATACCCCGGAGGCCCGCCGCTTGATGGCCCTCGGGGATGAGGCTTTCCGGCAGGAGCTGGAGCAGGCCATCGAGGGCGAGCTGGGTGCCGTGACACAGGTCTCGCGCCGTTTCGCCTTCCCCCTGCGCCAGCGCCATGCCAAGGACTATGTGGCCGACGGACTGGCCCTGGTGGGTGACGCCGCCCATACGATCCATCCCCTGGCAGGTCAGGGCGCCAACCTGGGTTATGGTGATGTGCGGGTCTTGCTCGAAGAGCTGGCGCGCGCCATGGCGCAGGGCCTCGCGCCTGATGACGAACTCGTTCTGGCCCGCTACCAGCGCCGTCGCAAGGGTGAGAACCTGGCCATGATGGCGGCCATGGAGGGCTTCAAGCAGTTATTCGCCCGCGATGAGCTGCCGCTGCGCTGGCTTCGCAACGCCGGCATGCGCTGGCTGGACCGGCTGGGGCCGGTCAAGAATCGTATAGCCGCCGAGGCCATGGGCCTCGTTGATTGACCGATAGACCACCCAAACAAGGGATTTGTCCATGGCAGGAAGCAGTCTGCTCGCACTGATCGATGACATCGCCACGATCCTCGACGATGTCTCCCTCATGACCAAGACCGCCACCAAGAAAACCGCGGGGGTTCTGGGGGATGACCTGGCGCTCAATGCCCAGCAGGTTACCGGTGTGAAGCCGGCCCGGGAGCTGCCGGTGGTCTGGGCGGTCGCCAAGGGCTCATTCATCAACAAGGCCATCCTGGTCCCGGCGGCCGTGGCCATCAGTTTCTTTGTGCCCTGGCTGGTGACCCCGCTGTTGATGCTCGGTGGTGCCTTCCTGTGCTTTGAAGGTTTCGAGAAGCTGGCCCACAAATTCCTCCACGGCAAGGAGGAGGATGCGCACAAGAAGGAGTTGCAGGAGGCCCTGAAGAACCCGGAGGCCGACCTGAAGGCGCTGGAGAAGGACAAGATCAAAGGCGCAATTCGAACGGACTTTATCCTGTCGGCGGAGATCATTGCCATTACCCTGGGAACCGTTACCGGGCAGAGCATTGGCATGCAGTTTCTGGTGCTGACCGTCGTGGCAGCGATGATCACGGTCGGGGTTTATGGACTGGTGGCCGGTATCGTGAAGCTGGACGATGGCGGTCTGTACCTGAGTCAGAAGGACAGCGCGCTCGCCCAACGCGTCGGTGAGGGCATTCTCTGGCTGGCGCCGTACATGATGAAAACCCTGTCGATCCTGGGCACCATCGCCATGTTCCTGGTGGGCGGCGGGATTCTCACTCACGGCCTGCCGCCGATCTATGACGCTATCCATCATTTCGCAGAAGGTTTTGGCGGTGTTGGCGCGACCCTGGTGTCGACGCTGGCGAATGGACTTTTCGGGGTTCTGGCCGGCGCCATTCTGGTCGCAGTGCTGACGCCGTTGATCAACCTGTGGCAGAAGCGCGGCGGGGAGACGGCCTGAAAACGAGGCCCGGCCTTAACCGCAGGCGTCGAAGAGCCGGCTGATCAGCACCGGTACCGCCGTCTCCACCCGCAGGATCCGGGGGCCGAGATGGACCCCCTCGCAGCCGGCTTCCTCCAGCTTACCCACCTCGTAGTGGGTGAACCCGCCCTCGGGACCGACACACAACACGGCCGGTTCATCCAGGTGCACAGGGCAGGGCGTCGGGGTGCCCGGATGGGCTACCAGGGCCCGCTTCCCGGCGAGGATGCCCGGCAGTTCGTCTTCCACGAAGGGCTTGAACAGTTTGCGGATGTGAACGGTCGGCATCACTGTATCCCTGGCCTGCTCCAGGCCCAGAGTCAGGTTTTCCCGAAGGTTATCCTCCGAGAGCCAGGGTGTCTGCCAGAAGCTCTTTTCCACCTTGTAGCTGTTGATCAGCCAGAGATCCTTGATGCCCAGGGAGGCGCAGGTCTGGAGTACCCGGCGGAACATCTTGGGGCGGGGCATGGCCAGGACCAGGGTGAGCGGCACCGAAGGCGGAGGTTGCTGGTCCAGGGTCACCCGTAGTTCCGCTTCGGTACTCGTGAGGCGAACCACCTCCCCGGTACCCATGAGGCCATTACTGCGGCCCACAGGAATGTGATCGCCCGCAGCGACTTTCAACACGGTATGCAGGTGGGAAAGCCGACGGCCGGTCAGGATGGCCCGGTCCGGTGCAACAAAATCCTCGTCAAACAGCAGCGCCAGGTTCATTCGCCGGGGAAGTCTTCGGAATCCTCGCTGGTCACCTCACGGCGGGCCAGGCGACCGAACAGGATGCCGAACTCGAACAGGATCCACATGGGCACCGCGAGCAGGGTCTGGGAGATGATGTCCGGAGGTGTCAGCATCATGCCGATGATAAAGCAGGCAACGACTACGTAGGGACGCTTGGCTGCCAGGTCGTCCGGGGTTGTAGCGCCGGTCAGAATCAACAGTACGGTGGCGATGGGAATCTCGAACGCCACTCCGAAGGCAAAGAACATTTTGAGCACGAAATTCAGGTAGCTGCTGATGTCCGGCAGCTCCACGATACCCTCGGGCCCGATAGCGGTGAAAAACCCGAAGACCAGTGGAAAAACCACGTAATAGGCGAATGCGGCACCTGCGTAAAACAGGATGACCGAGGTGAACAGCAGCGGAAACGCCAGTCGCTTTTCATGGGCATAGAGCCCCGGGGCAATAAAGCTCCAGAGCTGGTACAGGATGATGGGAATCGCGGCAAACACCGATAGCACCAGCGCCAGCTTCAGGGGGGCGAAGAAGGGCGAGGTGACGTCGGTGGCGATCATGGTCTGCCCGATGGGCAGAAGCTCCCGGATCGGCTCGCTGAGCCAGAGATACAGTTCATTGGCGAAGGGGTAGATCGCGGCGAAACAGATCACCACGGCCAGTACCATCTTCAGTAGCCGGTTCCGAAGCTCGAGCAGGTGCTCGATCAGTGGCATTTCCTGTTGTTCGGGATGGATCTGGTTGCCGTCTGGCTGTTGGGTCATGAACGGTTATCCGACGGGCCTGGTTGGGTCTCGCGTTCACCGGAAGATTCACTGGACGGATCCGGTGTCTTGTTGTCCTGGCCGGTGTTGGTGGCGGAGCCCGTCTCGTCACTCTCGCCTGCCATCCGGCGTGTTGCCGGCGCTGGCCTGGGCTTGCTGGTCTCACTATCGGACAGGATCATGTGCTCGTACTTCTTGGCCTCGTCCAGGGCTCCCCGTACGGTTTGTTGCACGTCATCCAGACCAACGTCGCCGGCTTTGCGGAGCTCTTCCCGCAATTCCTCGGCCTTCAGCTGGCGGTCCAGCTCGGAACTGAACTGGCTGACCATGCGACGCGCCGCACCGACCCAGCGCCCGGCAGCCCGGGCGGCCGTGGGTAGCCGTTCGGGACCGAGTACCAAAAGGGCGATGACGCCGCAGATCAGCAGCTCAAGAAAGCCGATATCGAACATTCAGCCAGGTCTCAGCTGTTGGTTTTTTCCCGGGGCTTGTCTTCCGCTTCAGCCTGCTTCGGCTCGGCGTCGGACTTTCCCTCCAGGGACTCCTTGTCGTCCTTGGAGGTGTCTTCCTCGTTCATGGACTTCTTGAAGCCACGGATGGCACCGCCGAGGTCGCTGCCGATGTTCCGCAGTTTCTTGGTTCCGAATAACAGGATGACAATGCCAAGTACGATCAGGAGTTGCCAGATACTGATACCCATGCGGGGTTCCTCATTCTCATTGTTTCAGTTCAAAGACATTGTACGTTAACGGAGCCAATATGCGGAAACCCCCGAAAGGGGTAACACCTGCCTACTTGCTCCGGGAAGCCTTCTCTTCCAGACCTGACAGGTCGAAGCGCCGTGCCAGCTCATTGAGGACGTCTTCAGGTCCCAGCCCCAGACGGGACAGCATGACCATACTGTGAAACCAGAGGTCAGCGGTCTCGTAGACCACGTCCGAGGTTTCGCCACTGTGTTCGGCATCCTTGGCCGCGAGCAGGGTTTCGGTGCATTCCTCGCCGACCTTCTCCAGAATCTTGTTCAGGCCCCTGGCGTGCAGGCTGGCGACATAGGATGACTCAGGGTCTGCATTCTTGCGGGCTTCCAGTACCTGGGCCAGGCGTTCCAGTACATCACTCACGGGCTGCTCCTCACTTGTTGCCGTAGATTGCGTCCGGATCCTTGATGACCGGATCCACCGCAACCCACTTACCGTCCTTCAGGGTACGGTAAAAACAGCTGCGCCGGCCAGTATGGCATGCAATGCCCCCTTTCTGCTCCACTTTCAGCAGGATCACGTCCTCGTCGCAATCCAGTCGGATATCCCTGACCACCTGTTGGTGGCCGGACGTCTCGCCCTTGCGCCAGAGCTTGCTCCGGGAACGGGACCAGTACACCGCGTGGCCTTCTTCGGCAGTCAGTTGCAGGGATTCCCGGTTCATCCAGGCCATCATCAGGATCTCGCCGGTTTCGGCATCCTGGGCGATGGCCGGAACGAGGCCGTCCTCGGTCCAGCGAACGGCATTCAGCCAGTCAGGGCTGTCGACAGTAGCTGAGCTTTCTTGCATTTGTGTGAATCCCGGTTTGTCTTTTGGTTTTAACGGCCGCCACGCAGGATCAGGCCGCCAGCGATAACCAGCAGGGCCCAGCTCCAGGCCGGCGTATTCTCGACCCAGGCCCGGGCTTCGGGCTGGGTTCCGATTGCCGCCGTAACGACCAGTACGGCGGCCAGACCGGCGCGGCGCCAGCGCCGTTCGGTACGGGCCTGCTGCTGTCGCAACAGTTCCAGTGTATCTCGGTTTTGCTGTTCGGTGGGGCCGGCGTGACGCATCTGTAGCAGGGCGTCGTGAATCAGTTGCGGCATTTCCGGTGACTGTTCGAGCCACGAGGGCAGGTGCGATTGCAGCGACTTCAGCAATCCGGATGGCCCGATACGCTTGCGCATCCAGTCCTCAAGGAACGGTTGTGCGGTGCTCCAGAGGTCCAGTTCCGGGTACAGCTGGCGGCCAAGACCCTCCACGTTCAGCAGTGTTTTTTGCAGCAGCACCAACTGGGGCTGGACTTCCATGTTGAAGCGCCGGGCGGTCTGGAACAGTCGCAGCAGGAAGTGCCCGAAGGAGATGTCTTTAAGGGGCCGCTCAAAGATCGGCTCGCACACCGTCCGGATGGCCGCCTCGAACTCGTTGACCCGGGTGTCGGGCGGTACCCAGCCGGACTGGATGTGCAGCTGGGCCACCTGGCGGTAATCCCGGCGGAAAAACGCGAGCAGGTTGCGGGCCAGGTAGCTCTGGTCGTCCGGAGCCAGGGTGCCGACAATGCCGAAATCGATGGCGATGTAACGGGGATCCGCCGGGTTGGAAACGTCCACAAAGATGTTGCCCGGGTGCATATCGGCGTGGAAGAAACTGTCCCGGAATACCTGGGTGAAGAAAATCTCGACGCCCTTCTCGGCCAGCACCTTCATGTTGACCCCTGCCGACTTCAGGGCCGGAACGTCGGCGATCGGGATGCCATGGATACGCTCCATGACCATTACGGACTTGCGGGTGTAGTCCCAGTCGATGAATGGAATGTAGATCAGTGACGAGTTTTCGAAATTCCTGCGCAGCTGGCTGGCGTTGGCGGCCTCGCGCTGGAGATCCAGCTCGTCATGGATGGTGGAATCATAGTCTGCCACCACGTCCACCGGGTGCAGGCGTTTGCCTTCGGACCAGTATTTTTCCAGTAGGCCGGCCATCAGGTACATCAGCGCCAGGTCCTGGTGAATGACCTTTTCAATGCCCGGCCGCAGCACCTTGACCACCACTTTCTGACCGTTGGGGAGGGTGGCGGCATGGACCTGGGCGACCGAGGCGGAGGCCATGGGATCCGGGGAGAACTCGGCAAAGAGTTCGGAGACCGGCTTGCCCAGTGAGGCTTCGATGATGTCCCGGGCGGTGTTGCTCGGGAAAGGCGGCACCCGGTCCTGCAGCTGCTTCAGGGATTCGGCCATGTCATCGGGCAGCAGGTCGCGCCGGGTGGAAAGGATCTGACCGAACTTTACGAAGACCGGGCCAAGCTCCTCAAGGGCCAGACGCAGGCGGTCGCCCCGGCTCAGTTTCGGCTGCGGAAACAGGTGCCACGGCGCCAGCAGGAAAAAAACCTTCAGCGGGCCGGGTAACTCGGCGATGGGCAGAAACGTGTCCAGCCGGTAACGGCAGAATACCCAGGCAATACGGAACAGGCGTCTCAGGCGGGTCACGGGGTCTCCGGTTCGTCGGTGTTTCCGGGCTCTTCCAGCAGTCTGAGCCGGGCCTCCAGGCGTTCGGTGCGGAGGTTCAGCTCGTCGATATCCCCGAACGTTGCCTCCAGTTCCCGGCGCCCGGGCAGGGCACGGCTCTCCTCGTGGATGTATTCCTCGAGGTTGGCGTTCATGGCGTGTATTGCCTGCCGGCTCCATTTCACCGCATTGCGGATGCGCTTGCCGAGAAAGTGGGCCGGGACATCGCCGATGTGCCGGGCCATGGCGGCTTCCCAGTCGGGATCAAGCTGGTTCAGGGCCCGCTGGAGCTGGTGGGCGAGGCCGGTATCTCCGTTTACGTCCAGCCGCCCGTCGCTGAATACGCGGTCGTCGCCGACGGCGAGGGCTGCGAAGGCAACCGGGCGACCGCTGATCTGCAGGGCTGGTTGCTCAGAAGGCTGGCTGCTCACCTTCACCCGTTGGCCTGCGCGGTCGAGGGTGTAAGTCAGTGCTACCGGTGCCGTGATGTTGAGCTGCACGGGGCCCGTCAGCGCCTGCATCAGAGCCTCACGTCCTGCCGGGTCCAGTTCGAGCGCCTGGTTCAGGGCATTCTCGACGATGGCGCTGGCAGCGGCCAGCAGGGTCGGGCCCGGAAACATCAGGGCTTGATTCCCACGTGCAGGGCCACGATACCGCCGGTCATGTTGTAGTAGCGGCAGTTCACCAGGCCGGCATTTTCCATCATGCCCTTCAGGGTTTCCTGGTCCGGGTGCATGCGGATGGACTCGGCCAGGTACTTGTAGCTCTCGCTGTCACCGGCGATGAGCTGACCCATTAGGGGCAGCGCGCTGAAGGAGTACATGTCATAGGCCTTGTTCAGCAGCGGGTTGGTCGGCTTGGAGAACTCCAGCACCATCAGTTTGCCGCCGGGCTTGAGCACGCGGGTCATGTCGCGCAGGGCCTGGTCCTTGTCAGTTACATTGCGCAGGCCGAAGGCAATGGATACGGCGTTGAAGTTGTTGTCCGGGAAAGGCAGGTGCTCGGCGTCTGCCTGGACGTATTCAATGTTGCCCGCGTAACCCCGATCCATCAGCCGGCTACGACCGACCTGCAGCATGGAGGCGTTGATGTCGGCGAGGACGACCTTGCCCGAGGCGCCCACGAGATCCGAGAACTTCATGGTCAGGTCGCCGGTCCCGCCGGCAATATCCAGAACCTGGTGCCCGGGGCGCACGCCGGAAAGCTCGATGGTGAACCGCTTCCAGAGCCGGTGAATACCCATGGACATCAGGTCGTTCATGAGGTCGTATTTGCCCGCCACGCTGTGGAAAACCTCGGCTACCTGGCCGGCCTTCTGGCTCTTCGGCACGTTCCGGAAACCGAAATGGGTGACGTCGTCCTGGCCGTTGCCGGACGGATTGGCTGGCGTTTGTTGCTCGCTCATGGGGGCTGTCCTGTCAGAATCTGAACCCCGTATTCTAACGGTTGGCGGGGTGGCTACAAGTTTAATACCGCCTTACACTGTAAAACCGATTCAATTTGGAAGAGAAAACTGATCCATGTCTGTCATTGATGTCCATCGCCCCCATTCACTGGACAAGGAACATGCCCGCCAGGCGGCGGAGACCCTGGCCCAGGACCTGTCAAAACAGTTCGATGTGCATTACCAGTGGGAAGGTGATGTCATGAAGTTCAAGCGCAGCGGCGTGAAGGGGCACCTGAACATCACCCCGGTCGATCTGCACATCCGTCTGGAGCTTGGCCTCATGCTGCGGCCGTTCAAACACCGGATCGAGCAGGAAATCCACAGCCAGCTGGACCAGATCATCCAGGCCTGACCGGAACGTCTAGAGGTTGCCCGGTAGCTCGAAAGGTGCCGGGTGGCCGGCCAGGATCTGGTCCATCACCGTTCGTTCCCGACGCACCAGCCGTTCAATCAGGCTATCGACGTTATCCATCTTCCGGAAGGCGCTGTACCCGCGGTACAGGAAACTGTGCAGATCACTCAGATCCGCCATTTCCGCCGGAGTTTTCGCCATGGACAGGAGCCACCCCAGGGTCCGGTTACGCACGTACCGATCCAGTTGCTGGCCGACTTCCGCCACCAGTTCAATCTGCCGTGCCCGGTCATCCAGGCGCTCACTTGCCCGATAGGCTTCGCAATAAACCCAGGCATCCAGCTCCGTCAGGGATTGCCGCCGCCGATTCAGCAGTTCGGCCAGTTCCAGATCCAGCTCCTGGGTTATCAGGTTGAGCTCGACCAGGCCGGCAAACGTGTCCAGCAGGTTGTCTGGTAGCCATTTGACCATTTTCGGGAAAACCCGGTCGATATTGTCATCCCGGCGGGTCATGCCTGCCGGTGCGTAGAGGTCCGTGAGCAGGAACTCGAGGCCGGCATGGTAGCCGGGGTGTTCGTACAGGTCCCGGTGGGTGGCCTTGAGTCGCTGGGCCTGCCAGTCCGCAACCCTGAAGGTGTCGTCAACCAGCGGGTGCTCTGCCTTGTGTTGCCGGAAATCATGGTACGCCAGCAATAGCCGCTGAAGCCGGCTTGCCGCTTCCGAGTGGGTTGGGGTAGTGACCAGGCGGTCACGGTACATGGGGCAGCTCCGCTAAACCGTGGATAGGGGCGCCAGTTTAGCGGAGAGCCGCCGGGGATGCAGCAGGATCAGCCCTGGGCCGTCGTTGCCGGCAGGGTCTCGAATCCCGGTATCCATTCCTTGCTGTCCAGGGTGATGAAATGGCTCGGCGCTTCGGTTTCAATGATCCGCATGGTGGTCGGGCTCTGGCGGGCGCTGGCCAGCATCGCGGAGCGGTCGAGAATCCGGTCCACCGCGGGAATCAGGAAGGTGCCATGGCGAACGTGCTGGTACACCGAGGTATCCGTCCGCGTCATCCAGTCCATGATGTTTTCAATGTTGCGGACAATAGTCAGGTGATCCTTGGTCGCCGAGAACAGTTTGCTCAGCAACTGCTTCTTGCGCGGATTCATCTTGCCGAAAAACGTCTGGCCATAGGCAGACTGGGGCGCGCTGTTGATCAGGCGGATCAGCCAGGGCCACATGCCGTGACTGACCGGCTCCAGCAACATGGTGACCAGGGCATGCAGCCGTCCCTGGGGCAGGACCGGAGCCTCAAGCACTATCTCGGCGTCTTCATAGAGCTCTGGCCACTGCTTGATGGCCTCCAGAATCACCGCACCGCCGCGGGAGTGGCCGTGGATGCGGATATTCCGGGTCGTGGGCAGGTTGGCCAGTGCCTGGTTGAGGATGCAGGCATCGTACTCGATGGTTCCTTCCAGGTGCTTGACCGGCACCTCCCAGTCCGGTGTCTCGGGCGTAACGCCGTTCACCGGGATATGGTAATTGCTGCAGGTCAGCAATATCAGCTCGGTGGTGGCACCTTCGTAGGCCTGGGTGAAGTAGCAGTGGTTTTCCAGGAAGCCATGTACACCAATAACCGTCTGTTGCGCCTCGCCACTGTGGTTGCGGACGGAAACAGCCCCCTTGCCCACGCGATAGACCCGCCCCGAGAACATCTCGGAGTAGGCGCTTTCTATCGGTTTGATCAGCTTGCGAACGTGGCTCGCTTTCATACCTGCTCTCCTCCCAGCACTGCAAAGGTCTGTTATTGGCGTTGATCTGTGCTGGTAACCTTGTTGTACCGCGATGGCTGCGGTTATTTATTGGCGCTGGATGCGTTTTTTTCGGCATTCCCCGGCCAATACGCACGAGGCGAAATCCGCTAATAACCATTGCATCAAGGCTTATAACGAGTATAGGACCGAACAGTTACTCACGTGTAATTTTTTGTAACTGTGTGCGGCAATCGCCGTGTGGAGCACTTCCGGGTTGTCTGGCACAATGCCATGTTCGGTTTTTACGTACCATTGGATCTTACTGACCCCGGGGACCCTCAGGTTTGAGTCAAGCGCAATCGCATCTCCTGCTGCCTGCAGATTCGGCCTGGCTGGCAATGGAGCGCCCGGATAATCCAATGACAATCACCGTGATGCTTAGGGTCGAGGGGCTTACCGCGCCCCGTTTTCGCGAATTTCTCAGGGTGTACTGGATGGCCTGGGAGCGCTTCAGGCATCGGCCGGTAGAACGGGGGCCCGCCTGGTGGTGGGAGCGTGACCCCCAATTCGATGTCCGGCGTCACCTGGATGTTGTCATTGAGCGCTTCTCCACCGAAGGGTTGCAGGATTGGGTGTCCGCCCGGCTGAACGAGCCGCTGCCGTTGTCACGACCGAAGTGGAAATTCTGGCTGGCTCCGAATGCCGAGGGCGGTGCGGCCCTGGTGCTGCGGATTCATCACTGCTATGCCGACGGTCTGTCTTTGCTGGGCGTCTTTGACCAGCTGTGCCCCGCCTCTCCCAGACAACACCCTGCGGTTTTCGGTGCGCCGGAGCATGGTGAGCTCTCGCGCTGGACCAGCGCGGCCCGGGCCTGGCTTGAGCAACTGGCGGCACCGGCAGCAGGGCAGAACCGGGAGTCGTCTTCGGAAGCCCCTCCGGCAGTGCCACCTCACTTTGAAACCGCCGGGGAGACGCTCGAGCAATTTACCCGGAAAGGCCTGCGATTACTGAACGAGGTCACGGAATTTCTGGGGGAGCCGGAAGATTCACCCTCCGAGCTGCGCCGGCCGCTGTTAGGCCGTCGGCATTGCCGCTGGTCGGCCCCGGTTCCGCTGGACCGTTTTCGTTCCATTGCACACGCCACCAGCGTCACCATCAATGATGTGCTGCTCAGTTGCGTGGCCGCAGCGGCCCGCTCGAGGCTGGGAATGACCGGTGATGAGCTGGAGGATGCGGTCATGCATGCGGCGGTACCTGTGGATATTCGCAGCCGCCTGCCGGACGATCTGAAGCCGGGTCCGGGCACGCTCGGCAACTACTTCGGCACCGTGTTCGTGCCTTTGCCGGTGGATGGTGACAGCCCGCTGGAGCGGCTGTACCGGATCAAGCATGAAACCCGACGGCTCAAGAAGAGCTGGCAACCCGGAATTGCCTGGGGCCTGGCATCCACCGCTTCGGTGATTCCCGGTCCACTGCGCCAGCCCATCGCCGACGTGTTCTACCGAAAGGCCTCGGTGGTGGTGTCCAACGTACCTGGTACCCGGGAGGCCCGTTACATTGCAGGTTGCCGTATCTCCGAGCAGATGTTCTGGGTGCCCCAGGCCGGCAATATTGGTCTCGGTATCAGCATCGTCAGTTACGCCGGCACGATTCAGTTCGGTGTGGTGGCGGATGAATCGGTGATGTCCGATCCCTCGGCCTTCCTCGAGGACTGTCTGCAGGAGCTGGAGTGCTTCCCGGGCGGGTCGTAATCCCAAAGTTGCGAATCCGACCCCTCCCAAAAGATCAGTAAACCTGCCCCCATGTGGCATTTTCCCCCGTTTCCCCTTCCCCGACCATGGAATTCAGGCGACAGATCGCGCCTTGGGTCCCGGACCTGCTTCTGGTCCGGAATCCGGATTTCCAACAACAACCGGGGGAATTATGAACAACAACAATTTCAGAAAGTCGGGTCTTGCAATGGCTATGGCGGCCGCTATGGTCGCGAGCGCGGGAGCGCAAGCGGCGGTTGAGGTCTACAGCGAGGACGGAACTTCGTTCTCAGTGGACGGTTACTTCAACGCCTTCTATGTGAATCGGGATGACAAACTTGCTGATACCCGGAACTCCGACGTGAAAATGGGGTTTCTGCCGAACACCATCGGCTTCAATTTCAGCAAGGAGATGGGGGAGCTGACACTGGGTGGCCGTTCTTCTTTCTGGTCCACCATCAATGACAGCCTGCAGTCGCCCACTGACACCGCCATCGACGTGCGCCAGCTCTACGCCACGGTGGACGGCTCCTTTGGCCAGGTGCTGATCGGCAAGGACTTCGGCCTGTATGCCCGGTCCAATATCTTCCTTGATGAGATCCTCATGGGCTTTGGTTCCCCGGGTGCCGCCACCGGTGTTTCCTTCGGCAACATCCGGACCGGCTACCCGTACCCGAATCCCTCCGCCCAGATTACCTACCGCTCGCCCGACATGGGTGGACTGAAAGTGGCGGCCGGCATCTTCGAACCCGCCAATACCACACCGGGTGCCCAATCGGAGCAGTCGGCGCCGCGTCTGGAAGCAGAAGTGACCTACAGTGTGGACTTGAGCGGAGTCAGTCTGACCGGCTGGATTAACGGCCGCTCCCAGAAATCGGAGAACGCCACTACGTCTGTCGATTCCTCCGGCCTTGGTTACGGTCTGAAGGCGTCGGTCGCCGGGTTCTCGCTGACCGGTTCGGGCTTTACCTCAGAGGGGGATGTGCCGGTGCTGATCACCGATACCGCTGCGCCCATTGCCGAGGAAGATGCCGAGGGTTACCTGGTGCAGGGATCCTATACCCTGGGGGCCAACCGGTTTGTCCTGTCCTACGGTGAAACCGATTCGGACCAGGGCGACTTCGAGACCGAGAACACATCGGTAGCGTTGTTCCACGACATCAACAGCAACCTGAAGGTGGTCGCCGAGTACAACATGTTCGAGCAAACCACCAAGTCGACCGGTGCCGATGCGGCAGAGATCGACACCATTGCCCTGGGTGCCATCGTAACGTTCTGAGCGTTGCCGTTACGAGGGTCCGCTCCCGGTGCCCGGCAGGAGGCCGGGTATCGGGAGCACCTGCCTAAGACTAAAGTGCCGGTTTGCCGGCACCGGAAGCGTTGGCGTCACCGGGCATTGATGAAGGAGATAGTTTAATCAATGGCTTATGATTATTTTGGCGCGCCGATAAAGAGCACGGAAGTCGCATTGGCTGGTTGTGGGGATGCCGTAGAATCGGAAGAAATCCTGAAGCCTTTGGAGCCGGTGATCATGAGGCCAGCGACGACCCTGCCCGCTGTCAGGGTGGCAAGTGCCAGCGTGCGAGACCCGGTGCTGGCCGCCACACAGCTCGCCAGTCAGTTGAGTCATGAAAATCTTGGCTGCGTCCTGTTTTTCTGCTCGGCCGAATACGATCTGGAACGGCTCGGCCCGGCCCTTCAGAGTGCCTTCCCGAGTGTCCGCGTCTGCGGTTGCACCTCGGCCGGAGAGATTACGCCGGACGGTTACGGTCGGGGCTGCATAACCGCCATCGGTTTCGACCGCCGTTATTTCTCCATCGAGTGTGCCCTGATCTCGGCGCTGGACCGCTTTACGCTGCAGGACGCCCAGAGTGTCATCGACGGTCTGCTGGCAACATGCCGGGACGCGCGATTGGCACCGGTGAAAGGCAATACTTTCGCCATCACCCTGCTGGACGGCCTGTCCAGCCGCGAGGAGCTGGTGCTGGCGACCCTGAATTCCGCGCTGGGCACCATTCCCCAGTTCGGAGGATCGGCCGGCGATGACGAGCGCCTGGCCAACACCCACGTGTTTTTCGATGGCCAGTTCCACACCGGAGCGGCCACGGTGATGCTGGTGAACACGCCCCTGGACTTCCGGGTGTTCTCTACCCACCACATGGTCGACCGCAGCGAGAAACTGGTGGTGACCGATGCCTGTCCGGAAAGCCGTACCGTGTTCGAGCTTAACGCGGAATCGGCAGCAGAGGCCTATGCCCGAGCCGTTGGCGTCAGTGTTGATGCCCTCGACCGGAAAACCTTTGCGCTCCGGCCATTGGGCGTGAAGATCGGCGGCCATTACTTCGTCCGCTCGATCCAGCGGGTCAACCCCGATGGTAGCCTGACCTTCTACTGCGCAGTGGAGACCGGGATTGTGATGACTGCCATGGAGCCTGAGGGCCTTCTCGACAGCGTGCGTCAGCAGATCGAAGCCTCCGAGCGGGTGGTGGGAGCTCCGCTGGTCACCATCGGCTGTGATTGTTTCCTGCGCCGCCTGGAGGCGGAGCTTACCGGTGAAGTGGCTGCTGTGTCCGAGTTTCTGCGGCACCACAAGGTTATTGGCTTCAATACCTACGGCGAACAATTCGACGGCATGCATATCAACCAGACGTTTACGGGGGTGGTGATTGGCCAACCTGATGCCGGCTCGGGAACATCCTGAGAATCTCAAGGAAGAGCCGAAGGACCGGCGTATTGCCGAACTGGAGGCGGAAAACCAGCGGCTGCGGCGAATCCGGGATGCCCTGATCGAGCGGGTGGAGTCGGGCGTGGCCCACAAGCCGGAGCCCTACGCAGCGTTCGAGCATTCGGTCATCCTGGCCGAACAGGTGCGCGAGCGCACCGATGCCCTGAATCGCGCCATGGAGGAACTCAAGGCCAGCAACAAGGCCCTGTGCCGGGCGAGGGAGGAAGCGGAGACCACCCGCCAGCGGCTTAACGATGCCATCGAGAGCATCGCCGACGGCTTTGTCCTGTTCGATCGCCAGCACCGGATGATCCAGAGCAACAGCCGTTTTCGCAGTTACTGGCGTCATGTGGATGTCAGCGCCCCCGAACCCGGCACCTCCATCCAGGATGTCAAAGCCCGGGCGAGGGTGTCAGGGCTTATTGTCGAAGAACACCGGCATGAAGACGCAGAGGGTGCGGTATTCCTCCTCTCCAATGACCGATGGGTGCAGGTGACCGAGCGACCGACCCGGGAGGGCGGACTGGTGGTGCTCTATTCCGACATCACCGACGTCAAGAACAGCGAGATGGCGCGGCGGCTCAAGGCGCTGGAGGAGAGTGAGCGCTGGATCCGTGTGGTCACCGACCATGTTCCGGCGCTGATTGCCTATGTTGGCGCCGACATGACCGTGCAATTCTGTAACAAGGTCTACGAGGCCTGGTACGGAAGGGCCGGCTCGCCCCTGTTGGGACAGCGTCTGGATGAGATTCACTGCCCGGATTTCTACCAGCGTTTGTTGCCCCAGATCATGGAGGTCATGGATGGTCACAACGTTACCTTCGAACTGGAGGAGACGGGCGAGGATGGGGATGTGCGTTACATGCTGCGCTCCTACGTGCCCAATTTTGACGAATATGGCGACATCATCGGTTTCTTCGTTCTGATCCGGGACATTACTGACCGGCGCAAGACTGCCCTGGCTCTGGAGCAGGCTTACGATAACCTGGAACGCAGGGTCAAGGAGCGCACGGCCGCCCTGACCGGACTGAACAACCAGTTACGCCAGGAGATTTCGGAGCGTGCCATGGTGGAGGCCAGGTTGAGGGACGCCAAGCTGGAAGCCGAGCGCGCCAACATGTCCAAGACCAAATTCCTGGCTGCGGTCAGCCATGACCTGTTGCAACCGCTGAACGCCGCCCGTTTGTTTACCAGTGCGCTGCAGGAACAGTCTTTCGGACCCAAGGCCGAGGGTCTGGTGAGATCGGTCAGTACTTCCCTGGACGACGTCGAGAACCTGCTTGGAACGCTGGTGGACATCTCCAAGCTGGACGCCGGCGTGATCAAGCCGGATGTCACCGCCTTCGACCTGCGGGATCTGCTCAACAACATTGCCCGCGAGTTCCGCCAGATGGCTCTGGCGGAAAACCTCCAGCTGGATTTCGTTCCCTCGTCCGCGGTGGTGGAGTCCGACTCTCAGCTGTTGGCGCGGATACTCCGCAACTTTCTCACCAACGCCATTCGCTATACCCGCTCGGGTCGAATCCTGTTGGGGTGCCGGCGGCGGAAGGATCACGTGCTGTTGCAGGTCTGGGATACCGGGCCGGGCATTCCCGATGACAAGCTCACGGAAATCTTCCAAGAGTTCAAACGCATCCAGCCAAGTGGTTCGCAGGCGGACAAGGGGCTGGGGCTGGGCCTCGCCATCGTCGACAAGATTTCCCGCATGCTCGGTCACGAAGTCACCGTCTCCTCGGTGGAGGGTCGGGGCTCGGTGTTCAGCGTGCGGGTACCGGTGGGCCGACTCCGGCCGGATCGGCCGGGCGCGGATCCTTCAGCGGAAAGCCGGCTGGACGGAGGCCTGAGTGGCGCCAGGGTCTGGGTGATCGACAACGACCTGGCAATCTGCCAGGGCATGAAAACCCTGCTTGAAGGCTGGGATTGCCGGGTGGTCACGGCGAAGTCGCTGGAGGATCTGGAGCGGCAGTTGGCGCCTGAATCGAGCCCCGTGGATCTGATCCTGGCCGATTACCACCTCGATAACGAGGAGAACGGTGTCGATGTGGTGGGGGAAATCAATCGCCGGCGCGCCGTTCCCGCGCCGGTCCTGATGATTACCGCCAACTACACCAATGAGCTGAAGCAGCATATTCGCGAGCTCGGCTATCTGTTGATGAACAAGCCGGTAAAGCCGCTGAAGTTGCGGAGTGTGTTGAACCACGTCATTCGGGGTTGAATGAAAGAGGGGTCAGAAGAAAGCGTTCTTCTGATCCCGGCCGTTGCTTTGGGGTCTGATGAACTGGTTCATCTGACCCCATGCTCCAGTCGAGTGCTGAGCCCCGGCATTAAAAAAGGGGTCAGATGAAAGCCTTCATCTGACCCCGGGTTCATGTCTGACTCTGTGCTCGAGATCAGCGTTTTAGGTACTGGCTGAAATCCACATCGCTGGCAGACAGGATCGCCTGCACCCGGTTATGTACCCCCAGCTTGCGCAGGATCGCGGACACGTGCGCTTTCACCGTGGTCTCGGCAATGTTCAGGTTGTAGGCAATCTGCTTGTTGGATTCCCCCTTGGACATCCGTTCCAGTACCAGTAACTGCCGGCGGGTGAGGGAGTTGAGCAGTTCCGGTGAGATCGGGTTGTCGTCGCCTCGGCTTCGGCGATGGCCGCTTTCCTTGCCGGTGCGAATGATGTCGGAGGGCAGGTAGACGTTGCCGTTGAGGATCTGCTGGATCGCTTCGGTCATCTGGGCCCGGGGTGAGGATTTGGTGATAAACCCCACGGCACCGTAGGTGATTGCCTGCAGGACCACCTGCTTGTCCTCCTCGGCGGAGACGATGACCACCGGGATGCTGGGCGCCTCGTTACGCAGGGTAATCAGTCCGTTAAGACCGTGCATGCCCGGCATGTTCAGGTCCAGCAGGATCAGGTCCAGGTCGTCGTTTTCCCGGGTAATCTCCAGGGCGCTGTCGAGGTCATCGGTCTCAATGATTTCACTGCCTTCGAAACCGGAAGAAATCACACTGCTGATGGCTTCGCGGAACAGCGGGTGGTCGTCGGCAATCAGAATCTTGTACGCCGGCTCCATGAATGTCTCCGCCTGTTTGTTTTCGGTGTCGGGACTGGCTCCGGTTTCATGATAGCGGTTTTCCGGAGAGAGTGCGGCATCAAGCTTGTTCAGCATGGCGTCCTCCTGTGCTCGGGGAGGTTTTACCTGCCCCCGCTTATTATTGTGATTGTTTCATTACACGCCATATCGGCTATCGGTTGAATGCGACCATCGCACCAAAAAACAGGCACCAAAGTACTATTCTTGATGGTTCTCAGGGTTCGTATCGTGAAGATATGACTCAACAAAGAACAAAAACGCCCCTCATAACCGTTCCCGGCCCTGTCAGGGCCGTGATCGCAGCATGCCTGCTTCTGAGCGGGGTGGCGCAGGCGCAGTCCTTGCCGGTCCTGTCCCTGAGTGTGCTGCAGTTTGGCACTGCCCACTGGGAGCTGGACCACCTGAGGCACCGGGGGCTTGATCGGGCCCATGGATACCGGCTCGATCTCAGGCCTGTTGCCAACCTCCCGGCATCCCGCCTGGCAGTGACCAGTGGCACCGTCGATGGAGCCGTTGCGGATCTGCTCTGGGCCCAGTCCCGCTACGCTGCCGGTTCACCGTTTCTCTACGTTCCGTTCTCATCCCGCATTGGCGATATCGTCGTGGCAAAAGAGTCGGGTATTGAGACCATCGCAGACCTCAGGGGTCGCCGTATCGGCGTGGCTGGCGGGCCCGACAGCAAGGGCTGGATACTGTTGAACCGGGTGGCCAGCCGGCAGGGACTTGCCCTGAAAGACAGCGTGGAACTTCAATTCGGCGCCCCGCCATTGCTCAGTCAGGCCCTGAAGCGCGGTCAGGTGGATGCCATCGTCACCTACTGGCATTTTGCCGCCCGGCTGAAAGGGCAGGGCGAATGGCGATCCGCCTTTGCGATGGAAGAACTGCTCTCGGAGCTTGGCCTGGACACAAACCTGCCGGTGCTCGGCTATGTCTTTCCCGAAGGTTGGGCGCAGTCTCACCAAGACTTGATTGATCGTTTCGCCGGTTCGCTACGGCAAGCGAAACAGGAGCTGGCGGAAGAGCCCGGACACTGGCAGAGAATCCGTGCGCTGATGCGGAACCCGGCGCCCGGCGAATTCGAGGCACTCCGGGAGGGCTTTGTCGCAGGCACGCCGGCGCCGCTCACTGCACAACGGATTTCCGACCTGCAACGCCTTCTCGAACTGACCGGCGCCGATCCCGACCATCTCATGCCGGCAGCCCTGTTTTACCGGGAGGCACCGTGACCCCCATGTATGGACGGCCACCCACCTGGAGCTACTGGGTGGTGTTGCCGGCCGTGATGCTGGCCTGGGCGGGCCTGGCCGAAGCTCTCGACACCTCGCTGTTACCCGCACCATTAACCGTCCTGGGTACCCTGTCGGGGGAGGCCGCCAATGGTGAGCTCTGGTATCACCTTGGTGCCACCCTTGGCCGCGTGCTGATCGCCTTTGTCCTGGCCATGGCCCTGGGCACCGCCATCGGCGTGGCGATGGGCCGCTCTGCCACCACCAACGCTCTGTTCGATCCCTTGCTGGTTGTGCTGCTTAACCTTCCCGCCCTCGTTACCATCATCCTCATGTACGTCTGGTTCGGCCTGGTGGAGGTGGCGGCCGTGATGGCGGTGGTGATCAACAAAGTGCCCAATGTCGCGGTCACCGTGCGGGAAGGTGCGAGAAGCCTGGATCCGAAACTGGAAGATATGGCCACGGTGTACCGTTTCACCCGCTGGCAGCGGTTCCGGGAAGTCTGGTTACCACAACTGTTCCCGTACCTGATGGCCGCCACCCGCGGCGGCCTCGCCCTGATCTGGAAAATCGTCCTGGTGGTCGAACTGCTCGGTCGGTCCAGCGGCGTGGGTTTCAAGCTCCACCTGGCGTTCCAGGTCTTCGATGTGGCCACCATCCTGGCCTACAGCCTCGCCTTCATCGCTATCGTCCAGCTTATCGAACTGGCTTTGCTCCAGCCCCTGGAGCGTCGGGCAAGCCGGTGGCGGCAACCGGAGACGGCCCATGCTTGAATTGAGAATCGAGGGACGGAGCTTTGGCCAGCCGGTGCTGGGGGAAATTTTCACCACCATCCGTCAGGGTGACCGTATTTGCCTGCTGGGGCCCTCCGGTATCGGTAAAACTACTCTCCTGAATGCTATCGCCGGTCTGGACCACTCCCTGTCTGCCAAAGCCGTGCCAAACCGGGATAAAGCGCGGGTAGGTTATCTGTTCCAGGAGCACCGACTGCTGCCCTGGCGGACTCTGCGGCAGAACCTGGCCATCGTCGGCGCTGACGCCGCCGATATTGATCGTGTATTGGACAGTGTTGGACTTGCTGGCTATGCGGATCATCTGCCTGACCAACTCTCACTCGGTATGGCACGCCGTGCCGCCCTGGCCCGTTGCCTGGTGATCCAGCCGGATCTGTTGTTGCTCGACGAACCGTTCGCATCCCTCGATCCGGTCCGGGCTACCGAGCTCAAGCACCTGATCCTCGAGCTGCTGGACCGGCATCCGGCAATGGCCATGATCTGTGTTACCCACGATGCCGGGGATGCGACTGATCTGGCGAACCGGCTGTGGTACCTCGATGGCCAGCCTGCGTGTTTGCAATGGGACGCACCAGTTGGTTCTCCGGGGACAGTGGAAGGGGTCGTTCAAACGCTGAGAAATCTGGACCAGGTAGGCTAATCGTTTGGGCAGTTTCCTGAGAAGCTTTCTGCCAGGTCCGGGAAAGGCCTCCCGATGCCTCCATGGCAGAAACTGATAGGGCTATCGTCGCTCCCCCCCCAACTCGGAAGTCAGGCCGATTGAGTCCCGAGAATCTTCGTCCGCTGCGGCCGGAATCCGGCCGTGGCCAGCAACGCCAGAACCACCGTCACCCCGGCCGTAATGCCATAAGCCATCGGATTCCATTCCAGATACAGCGAGAACCGGATTGCCTCCACCGCATGGGTGAACGGATTGAACTGGCAGACCCAGTACAGCCAGGGACTGGCCTCGTTCATTTTCCACAGTGGATACAGCGCCGACGACATGAAAAACATCGGAAAGATCACAAAGTTCATCACCCCGGCAAAGTTCTCCAACTGCTTGATCCAGGTGGCAATCAGCAGTCCCAGCGCCCCGAGCATCAGGCTGGTGAGAATCAGCGCCGGTAATACGGCCAGGTAGCCCCACAGGGGTGGTTCCACATCCACCAGCAGGGCCAGCAGCAGGAACACATAGACCTGGCCGATGGAGACTACCCCCATGGCCAGCAGCTTGGTCACCAGCAGGAAGGGCCGGGGCAGGGGACTCATCAACAGTACCCGCATGCTGCCCAGTTCCCGGTCGTACACCATGGACAGGGCACCCTGCATGCTGTTGAACAGAATGATCATCCCGCACAGCCCCGGAGCAATGTAAGTCTCGTAGGTGATGTAGGTCTGATAGGGCGGAATGATGGAAATCCCCAGTACTGCCCGGAAGCCGGCGGCAAACACCACCAGCCACAGCAGCGGCCGCACCAGGGCGCTGGCAAAGCGGGTGCGTTGCTGCCAGAACCGCAGCCATTCCCGTGTCTGGATACCTACAAAACAGTGCCAGTAGTGCGCTGCTTTCATATCAGCCGGCTCCGGTCAGGGCGTGGAAGGTTTCGGCCAGATCGCGGGTGCCTTCGGCGTCGCAGATGGCCTGGCCATTGCCGTCAGCCAGCAGTTGGCCCTGGTGCAGGATCAGTACGCGGTCGTCGGCGCGAACTTCTTCAATCAGGTGGGTGGCCCAGAGTACGGTCAGGCCGTCTTCTTCACACAGAATCCGAACGTGTTCGTTGAGCGCCTTGCGGCTTGCAACGTCCAGGCCCACCGTGGGTTCATCGAGCAACAGCAGAGAGGGCTCATGCAGGAGAGCCCGGGCGATTTCGACGCGCCGGCGATGGCCGCCGTTGAGCTGGCGGACGGCATCGTTGGCACGGTCCAGTAGCTCGAAGCGTTCCAGCTCCCGGTCACCCCGAGACCTGGCTTCCTTGCGGGACAGTCCGTGCAGGGCGGCGTGGTACTGGAGGTTCTGACGCACGGTCAGGTCGAGGTCCAATGCGTTCTGCTGGAACACCACGCCGATCTGGCGCATGGCCTCGGCTGGCTGTTGTTTCAGCGACTGCCCGGCCAGCCGGATATCTCCCTGCTGCAAGGCCAACAGGCGGGTGAGCAAACCAAACAGGGTGGATTTGCCCGCACCGTTGGGTCCGAGCAATGCGTGAAAACAGCCAGAGGTCAGCGCGAAGCTGACCTCCCGGAGCACCGGCTTGTCGCCGTAGCGAAAGCTGAGGTTGCTCGCTTCGATGGTCATGACGTCGGGTCGATGACCACACCCCAGGGGTAGCGGCCTACCTTGATGGATTTGATCACCTTCAGGTCTTCCACGTCGATAACAGAAATATCGCCGGACACGCCGTTGGTGGTGTAGAGATGTTTCTCGTCCTTGTCGAGATCCAGCTGCCACACCCGGGCGCCAACCAGCAGATAGTCCAGCACCTCATAGGTCTGGGCATCCACAACCGCCACGTGGTTGGAAGGACCCAGTGCCACGAACGCGTACTTGCCATCGGAGGTCAGTTCAATGCCCACCGGCTGGACCCGATCCTGATTCACGCCAGGCACCTTGAAGGACATCTCGTGAATCTGCTCCAGGTTGTCCACGTCGATGATGTGCACGGTGCCGCCGATTTCAGCAGAGGCCCAGGCAATCTTGCTGTCTTTTGTGAACTCCACGTGGCGCGGGCGCTGGCCTACGACGATGTTTTTTTCGATCTCGAAAGTTTCGGTGTTGATCCAGTGCAGCATGCTGGTGGTTTCAGAGGTGTTCACTGCCCACTTGCCGTCCGGGCTCACCGCCATGCCTTCAGGTTCGATACCCACATCGATCTGGGCCAGAACATCCTTGGTGTCGACATCCACCACAGTCACGATGGCATCGTCTTCATTGGCGATGTACAGGTGCTTGTTGTTCGGGTGGAGCGCAAACTGCTCGGGATCCTCGCCCGAGGGAAGTGTGTCCACGATCTTGCGGGTGGCCAGGTCCAGTACCTGAACCGTGTCGTCGTCACTGGCGCAGATGTAGAGCTTGGTGTAGTCCTTGGAGAGCAGAATGCCCCGGGGCCGCTGGCCGACATCAATGGTTTCGATCACTTCCCGGGTTTCGGTGTCAATCACCGACAGGGTGTTGTCTTTCTCGTTGGAGACATAGGCCACGCTGGCCAGAGCCGGTGTCGACAGGCCGATCATCGCGGCCAGTGCGGTGCGCTTCAAAAGGGTTTTCATGGTGTAACTCCTTTTTGTTTTGACAGTTGGAAACCCATGGGTCAGCCGTTGATTCGACACTCGCTCTCCGGCTGGTCAAAGCCGAGGGTGTCCAGTTCGGTATTCGGGTGAAGGAAACCTTCAAACGGGGCTGTGGCCACCAGCCCCCTCGGATGAACCAGCGGAATGGGCTGACGCATCTGACCATTCCAGTCCCGAAAGGTGACTTTTCGACCCTTGAAGGCGGCCAGCTGGAATTTGTCGCTGAACAGGAAATTCCGGATCTCAGCGGGCTTTGCGGAATTCAGGTCGGTCACGGCGGTCCCGATGGCGCGAATGGCCGCCCAGGCGGCGTAGTCTTCGCTGTTCATGTCCCGGTTGGCCAGCTCGCGAAACCGGTTCTGTAGTTGCGCCGCGCCCCAGCTCTCAACCACCCGGTGCCAAGTGACTGGAGACATGCCCTGGGTGCCCACCACCGGTCGGGGCAGCCAGGTGTTGAACGGAACATACTCGCCAAAATCGCCGCGCACATCGGCCACCACCACCGCGTCGTAGTTGCTGGCCTGGGTGAACAGAGGCAGCTCTTTGGAGGCGGTGCGGCGAAGGTCGGCGTCAAAGGTCCAGGGTTTGTCCTCGACGATCTCCAGCCCGAAGCGCTTGGCAGAGCGGCGGAAGGCATGGGCCCAGCTCTTGTCGGCATCGGTGGGGCCGGTAATCAGGAACACCTCATCCCAGCGCCGCTGGTTCAGCCACTGGCCGAGCGCGTCGGTGAGCATGGAATAGCTGGGCATGGTGTGCAGCAAATTGACGTCGCACTGGCCGGTACGCAGGGCATCTTCTTTGGCGCCGGCATTGAAAATCAGGGTGTTGTCGTCGCCCTTTTCGGTAAGGGTTTTCAGGGTCGAGGCAGGCGCGTTTACCACAAACAGGTCCAGCCCGTTCTCGCGCATGGCATCAAAGGCCGCAATGGCCGCTTCTTCCGAATCGGCCACGTTACTCTGCAACGAGTAATTCTGGCCCAGAAATTTCCCTGTCGTGCTGTTGTCATTGATGGCCAGTTCGGCGCCACGCAAACCGGCATCTTCCGGGTCGGGAAGCACATTGGACAGCACAGGCCCCTGATCCGGCATCCACTGCAAATAGCCAATCCGCACGTCCAGCGAATCCGCCCTCAACGGCGTTGCTGCTACCAAGGCGATCAGTGACGTGGCCGCTGTCCGGGTAAGAAAAGACATGGGGCTCTCCGATTTGTTGTTGTGCTTTCAGCTTATGGAAGGGGAAAGCGCCCGGAAATATTCAGAAAGTAGGAATCGGGCGGTACTAAAGGATGAGATTTGCGCCCGGGGACGCCCTGCTTACTACCAAGGAACTAAGCCAAAGCCTCCAAAGAAGCATTCGGATGATCGCATCGGATTCCTAGACTGAAAGCCAGCAAGTTGGCAATCACAAAACCAAATGCCAACGCACGGGGAATCAAGAACAGAGGTAGCAACAATGGCAACTCCCACTTTTCTGAAAACACTGCTGGTCCCGGCCCTGATGGGCATGACCGGCCTGGCTATCGCCCACGGCAACGTCACTCCGCAGGAGGTCGATACCGGCAAGCTGCCCGAACTGGGTGAGGAAGTTCGCATGGAAAACCCGTTCCGGGAGGGCAACGAGCTGGACAAGTTCAACGCCGAGGCCGTGAAGGTCGGTGAAAGCGCCTACGCCGGGAACTGTGCCGGTTGCCATGGCATCCGCGCCATGTCCGGGGGGCTGACCCCGGACCTCCGGGAGCTGACAGTCTGGGACGATGAGTACTTCATCAACCGCGTGCGCAATGGCACCGATCGCGGCATGCCGTCCTGGAAGAAAACCCTGGACCAGAACGCCATGTGGGCCATCAAGACCTACGTGGAGTCGCTTCCGAAGCCGGAATGATGTCGGCTGACCGTCTGATGCTCTGAACAGGGCCGGCCATGTGCCGGCCCATTGTCGTTGGGGGAACCACAATGAAAACAATCGCGCTTTTTCTGACGTTGATGCTGACCTGGGCCCATGCCTGGGCTCAGGAAGTGGACGACGGCAACGACCTGCTGAACCGTCCTGCCGATCGCACCTACGACCTCATCCTGGAGTCCGGATACCTGAAGGTGGGGGTCTATGAAAACTTTCCGCCTTATTCCTACGAGGTGGATGGCGAGCCGCGGGGAGTTGATATCGAACTGGGCAAACGCATCGCCTGGGAGATGGGCGTGGAGTTCCGCGTGCACTGGATCACGCCGGACGAGAACCTGGGGGACGACCTGAGGAACAATGTCTGGAAGGGGCACTACCTGGCCAAGCAGCGGCTGGCGGACGTGATGCTTCGGGTTCCCTATGACAAGAAGTATGCCTACATGCAGGACTCCACCGGCGAGTACATCAACGAGCAGGTGGTGCTGTTCGGACCCTATCAGCAGGAAACCTGGCAGATCGCGTTCGACCCGGAAAAGCTCGACAGCGTGGAGACCGTTGCTGTGTTTCAGTACCACCCGATTGGCGTTGAAATTGACACCCTGCCGGATTTCTATCTGTCCTCGGGCCTCGGTGGGCGCCTGCGTGACCAGGTGCGCCATTACCGGAACGTGCGTGAAGCCTTCGAGGCAATGCGCGCGGGAGAGGTCAGCGCCGTGATGGGGATGCGTTCCGAGATCGATCATGAGCTGGCGAGGCCGGAAAATGCAGCGTTCCGTCTTGCCGGCAATGGATTTCCCGGTATTGGCAAACAGGTCTGGGACGTAGGCATGGCGATCAAGCACACCCACCGGCAACTGGGTTACGCCCTGGAGGCCATCGTTGACAGGCTGGTCAAGCAGGGCGAGATGGATGCCCTGTTCGCCGACCTGAACCTTCGATACAGCGTTCCCCAGTATTACCGCGAATTTCTCGACGCCAAGGCCCTGGCCCGCGCCGAGGGCGAGCTTTGATTCTTGGAAGTAGTACTACCAAGTGATGAGGAAATCTGTTCCGGGGGGCAATTGTTGCTCCTTCCCCTAACAAGAAGAATCAACACAGAGGCGGGAAAAGTTCCCGGTTCGCCGAGAAACTGAAAACAAGAGAATTGGAGAGCGCAACCATGAGATCGAACAAGTTCGGGATTCGCATTGCGGCCAGCGCCCTGGCCCTCGCGGTGTCGTACGGGGCCCAGGCGGTCACCGACAAGGACATCATGAACGACGAGAACACACCTGAAGATGTTGTTACCTACGGCATGGGCCTCAAGGGCCAGCGTTTCAGCTCGCTGGAAAGCCTCAATACCGACAACATCCAGTACCTGCAGCCGGTTTGGGCTTTCTCTTTCGGCAGCGAGAAGATGCGTGGCCAGGAAGCCCAACCCATGGTCAAGGATGGCGTGATGTATGTGTCCGCGTCCTACTCCCGGGTCTATGCCATCGACGTCAAGACCGGTGAGGAGCTCTGGCAATATGACGCCCGCCTGCCGGATGGCATCATGCCCTGCTGTGACGTGGTTAACCGCGGTGTCGCCCTGTACGACGACAAGGTAATCTTCGGTACTCTGGACGCCAAGCTGGTTGCCCTGAACAAGGACACCGGCAAGCCGATGTGGATCAAGAAGGTAGCCGACTACCAGGCCGGTTACGCAATTACTGCAGCGCCTATCGTCGTCAAGGGCAAGGTCATCACCGGCGTCTCCGGTGGCGAATTCGGCATCGTCGGCAAGGTCGAGGCCTACGACGCCAATACCGGCGAGAAGGTCTGGACCCGACCTACCGTCGAGGGCCACATGGGCTACGTTTACAAGGATGGCAAGAAAATCGAAAACGGCATTTCCGGTGGCAAAGCCGGCCAGACCTGGCCCGGCGACATGTGGAAAAACGGTGGTGCGGCAACCTGGCTGGGCGGCACCTACGATCCGGAAACCGATTCCCTGTTCTTCGGTACCGGTAACCCGGCACCCTGGAACTCTCACCTGCGTCCGGGGGACAACCTGTTTTCGTCCTCCCGTCTGGCCATCGATCCGGATGATGGCAGCATCAAGTGGCATTTCCAGACAACGCCCCATGACGGTTGGGACTATGACGGTGTCAACGAGCTGGTTTCCTTCGACCTGAAGGAAAACGGCAAGACCATCAAGGCGGCGGCTACCGCTGACCGGAACGGTTTCATGTACGTGCTCAACCGTGAGAACGGTGACTTCATCCGTGGCTTCCCGTTCGTCGACAAGATCACCTGGGCCAAGGGCCTGGATCCGAAGACCGGTCGTCCGATCTTCACTGAAGGTGGCCGCCCCGGCGATCCTTCCGCCACTGAAGGCACCAAGGGCGAGCCGGTCGTCGCGCAGCCTGCGTTCCTGGGTGGCAAGAACTGGATGCCAATGGCCTACAGCCCCGAGACCGAGCTGTTCTACGTGCCGTCCAACGAGTGGTCCATGGACATCTGGAACGAGCCGGTGTCCTACAAGAAGGGTGCTGCGTTCCTGGGTGCGGGCTTTACCATCAAGCCGGCCAACGATGACTACATCGGTGTGCTGCGTGCCATGGATCCGAAAACCGGCGAGGAGGTCTGGCGCTACGAGAACACTGCGCCGTTGTGGGGTGGCGTGATGACCACCGCCGGCAACCTGGTCTTCACCGGTACGCCGGAAGGTTACCTCAAGGCGTTTGACGCCAAGACCGGCAAGCAGCTGTACCAGTTCAACACCGGTTCCGGCGTTGTCGGTACCCCGATCACCTGGGAAATGGACGGCGAGCAGTACGTGTCTGTGCTTTCCGGCTGGGGTGGTGCCGTTCCACTGTGGGGCGGTGAAGTAGCCAAGGTGGTCAAGGACTTCAACCAGGGTGGTATGGTCTGGACCTTCAAGCTGCCGAAGGATCGTGTTGCCGCGAACTGATCTGCGAGTTCGGGTCTTTTTGGGGCTGCCTTCGGGCAGCCCCTTTTTTATGGCAGCCCCCTAAGCCGCCTGATTCCTGGCGGTCTCGCTGACGGATTGATCGATATCCTTCAGGAGGCGCTTGTCGGTCTGGCCGATGGGCAGGTCGTAGGTGATGGTTGCGCCATAAGCCTGGGGATCATGGGGATCGTTCCTGACCTTGTCGAATACCAGCAGGCGGGTCCCGAGGTAAAAACCCTCGTGCAGGTCGTGAGTGACCATGAAGATCGTGGTGCCGGTTTCCCGCCAAAGCTTCAGCAACAGGTCGTGCATATCGGCCCGGATACCGGGGTCCAGCGCACCGAACGGTTCGTCCAGCAACAGCACGCGGGGTCGCATGATCAGGGACTGGGCGATGGCCAGGCGCTGCTGCATACCGCCGGACAGCTCGTGGGGCCACTTGTGCGCGGAGGCGGTCAGGCCGACCGAATCCAGCATGGCATCCACTTTTTCCAGGGCGGCTTTCCTGGCCTGGCCAAAAAGCTTGCCGAGCAGTGGCTTCTGCTCCAGTTCCAGTCCCATCAGTACGTTCTGACGCACGGTCAGGTGCGGAAACACGGAATAGCGCTGGAACACGATGCCCCGGTGCCGGTCCGGCTCCCGGGGGAAGGTGTCACCGTCCAGCAGAAGGTCGCCCCGGCTCTGGGTTTCCTGGCCCAGCAGCATCTTCAGGAAGGTCGACTTGCCACAGCCTGAAGCCCCCACCAGAGTGCAGAACTCCCCCTGCTTGACCTCGAGGTTCAGGTTTTCGAGCACGACCTGGTCGCCATACTCCTTCCACAGATTTTTTACGGTAATGAAGCTCATCAGTGGCCTCCTGCGTTGTACCAGGGGAATAGCCTGCGATTGGTGAAACGCAGACACTGGTCGATGACGATGGCGAGGATGGTGATCCAGATGACATAGGGCAGGATCACGTCCATGGCGAGATAGCGCCGTACCAGGAAGATCCGGTAACCCAGGCCCTCGGTGGATGCGATGGCCTCGGCGGCGATCAGGAACAGCCAGGCGGGGCCAAGGCTGAGGCGCACGGCATCGATCAGGCGGGGCAGCACCTGGGGCAGGGCCATGCGGGTGATAATCTGCCAGCTGTTGGCGCCCAGGGTCTGTATCTTGATCAGCTGCTCGGCCGGCAGTTCGCGGACCCGTTGGGCGACATCGCGCATCATGATCGGCGCGGTGCCGATAACGATCAGCATGACTTTGGAGAGTTCCCCGAGGCCGAAGACGATAAAGAGGATCGGCAGGATGGCGAGGGGCGGCACCATCGACAGCGCTGACACCAGGGGCGCCAGATTGGCCCGGACCAGGGGCAGCACACCGTTGAGCAGGCCGACCACCAGGGCCATCAGCGCCGCCACCCCGATCCCGAGGCCAAGCCGCTCGAGGCTGGCGACGGTGTCCACCCACATCAGGTAATCGCCGCTGCGGCGGTCTTCCTGAAAGGCCATACGGTCCACGGCGGAGGTCATCTGTTCGAGGCCGGGCAGAAGCTTGTCGTTGGGATTTTCTGCCAGTCGCTGTTGGGAGGCAAGGCCATAGATGAGCAGGATGGCCAGGAACGGCAGCACGCCGAGCGCGGTGGCGGTCAGCCGGCCGGGAGTGCGGTTGATCAGTCGCATGGTGTTTCTCCTCTGGTCACAGAACACGGCACTGGAATCGCGTGCAATCCAATCTCCCGGGCTTTTATCCCGCCGTGTAACCTCTGCCAGAGGTCGGTGACTCTCGGACCAGTCGCCCGGGATTGTGCCCGAACCGGAACCCTAGTCACCCATTGTGTCCGTTTGTCTGGCCGCACGAAGGGCGGTGTTGCTGTGAACGGATATCGGTCTTTCAAATCAGTCAGTGCCGGATGGGTCACTGACAACACCTTTGCAGATGGCGTGCCAGACTGACTTATTCGCCTGTAGAGGGGGGGTGCGCGTGGTTCGCAGGGCCAGGTAGTGCACTGATCTGGTGCGGTCGCTGAGGGCGCGGATCATGACAGTGCGCCTTGCTGGAGCAGGCTTCCTGCGACCGCCAGGATGCGGGCATGGGAGTCGGGGTCCCGCCCGGGGCCCCCGGCAACATGCCCGAAGTCCGAAACCAGCGGTTCACAACGGGCGCCTGGCATGGCACGGGCGTCGTTCCATGCATCCGCCTCGGTAAAGTAAAGATCGGTCGAGCCGGGCAGCATGGCCGTGGGCATGGAAAGTCGGGCGAGCGCGCCGAGGTAGTCTCCCCCGAGGACCGGGTTATCGCTGATGTCCCCGGACTGCCAGGTATCGAGGACAGCAAGCAGGTCATTGGCATCCTGGGCCTGGTGGTCCCTCTCCCAGAAACTCAGCACCTGTTCAATGCTTGCGAATCCGAGGTTCCGGTAAAGTTCCCGGCGATAGAATGCCTGGGAATAGGCCCAACCTGCGTACACTGTGCCGAAGGCGGCGAGTCCTCTGACAGGGGGATGCTGGTAGCGGCCGTTCTGAAAGGCCGGGTCGCAGGTAAGGGCAGCTTTTACACCCTCGAGAAAGACCCGGTTATGGGGGTAACAACGGGCCGTTGCGCAGGCGGCCAGTACCGCTCCGACCCGTTCGGGAAACAGGCAACCCCATTGCAGCGCCTGCATCCCGCCCATGGACCAGCCCATGACCAGTGCCACACGGGCGCCACCGAATCGCTGGTCCACCAGCCGCTTCTGCAGCAGAACATTGTCGTACAGGCTGATGCGCGGGAAGTCCGCTCCGGCCTGGGCCCCCGGCGTGTTGGAGGGAGACGAGGACTCTCCTGCGCCCAACAGGGCCGGAATCACGATGCAGTATTGCGCCGGATCGAGTGGGCCGCCGGGGGTGACCCAGGGATGGTTCCCTGCCGCTGCACCACCATAGAACGTGGGCAGCAGAATCAGGTTGTCTTTCGGGGCATTCAGCTCACCGATCTGGTGATAGCGGAGGCGTGCATTTCTCAACATTCCACCGTTCGAAAGAGGCAGGTCGCCCGCCTCGAAATCCTCGATAAACCACTTTGAATCAATCATTTGCGTTTTCCGTTCAAAAGGGTTTCGGTCCCGTTTTCGATTGTCCTGTTCTCATTTACATACATGCTGGCATGTAAGTTGAATGAAAGTTTCGTGCCAGACATCAACACAGAGGGCCCGTCCGACCGGGCCGAGACGAGGAAAAGACATGACAACACTGACCGAGACCAAGGCGCTGAAGCAGCAACTGATCGACGCGGGCGTCAAATACGCCATGGCCAGCTACGTGGATATCCATGGCATCAGCAAGGGCAAGTTTGTGCCGGTGGCGCACCTGGGCCAGATGATGGAAGGCTCTGAGCTGTACACGGGCGCCGCCCTCGACGGGGTGCCCCAGGACATCTCCGATGATGAAGTGGCGGCCATGCCCGATGCCGGCAACCTGGCCATCTGTCCCTGGAACCGACAACTGGCCTGGTTCCCCGGCAACCTGTACCTGAACGGCCAGCCGTTCGAAGCCTGTTCCCGGAATATCCTGCGCCGTCAGCTCGAGTCTGCCGAGACCATGGGCTACCGCTTTAACCTGGGCATCGAGACCGAGTTTTTTCTGTTCCGCGATACCGAGGACGGCGGCTTCGCACCGCTCAGCGATCGGGATACGGCAGGCAAACCCTGCTATGACCCGCGCTCGTTGATGGACAATCTGGAGATCATGGACGAGTTGGTCGAGGCCATGAACGAACTGGGCTGGGACGTGTATTCCTTTGACCACGAGGATGCCAATGGCCAGTTTGAAACCGACTTCAAATACGCCGACGCCCTGACCATGGCCGACCGCCTGGTATTCTTCCGTATGATGGCCAACGAGATCGCCCGCAAGCATGGCGCGTTCGCCAGTTTCATGCCGAAACCCTTTGCCGACCGCACCGGTAGCGGCGCCCACTACAACATGTCGCTGGCGGACAGCAAAACCGGCAGGAACCTGTTCGAACCGGACGGTGACGATGTGCACGGTTGCGGGATCAGCAGGCTGGCCTACCACTTCACGGCGGGTGTCCTGAAGCACGGCGCCGCCATCAGTGCGGTGATCGCACCGACGGTGAACAGCTACAAGCGCCTGGTGCGCCAGGGCAGCATGTCAGGTTCGACCTGGGCGCCGGTCTTCATGTGCTATGGCTCCAACAACCGCACCAACATGATTCGTATCCCGGGGGCCGGAGGGCGCATCGAATGCCGTGCGGCCGACATCGCCTGTAACCCGTATCTGGGTTCGGCCCTGATCCTCGCCGCCGGCCTCGAGGGTATCCGCGACGGCCTGGATGCCGGCGCACCGCATCATGAAAACATGTACAACTACAGCGATGCCGAAATTGCCGCCCAGGGTATCGAATACCTGCCCCGTAACCTCGGCGAGGCGGTGGAAGCCTTCGAGGCAGATCCGCTGGCCAAAGCCGTCTTTGGCGACGCCATGTTCGACGCGTTCGTGGAGTATAAGAAAGGCGAGTGGGAGAGCTATCAGAACCACGTGTCGTCCTGGGAGATCGACCGGTATCTGAAGATGTTCTGACAGCCCGCCCGCAGGGTTTACCCGGTGGCCGCCTCGGCGGCCTTGTACAGTGACCTCACGGGTTTGGCGAACACGTTTCGCACCATCGGTTCAAAGAACGCGAGGGGCAGGGTCTCGCAACCCGGATCAAAGGCTGGCGAGTCGTACTTGCTGACAAACTCGATGGTGCGCTTGAAGTGGGGATGATCCCGGTATTCGTCGCGCATATCCCTGTCCATGCCCAGGTAGTGGAAAAAGTAATAACCCTGGAAGATGGCGTGGTGCTTGATCATCCAATGATTGGCCTCACTCACGAACGGCTCCAGCAACACCGCCGCCACGTCGGCATGGTTGTAACTGCCGAGTGTGTCGCCAATGTCGTGGAGCAGGGCGCACACGACATACTCCTCGTCCTTACCATCCCGATGGGCGAGTGTGGCCGTCTGCAGGCAGTGGGTCAGGCGGTCCACCGGAAAACCGCCGAAGTCACCTTCCAGCAGTTTCAGGTGTTCCAGGATGCGGTCCGGCAGGCCCTTGGCGAATTGACCGAAGGACCTGGCAATGATCTGCCAGTCTTCGGCGGTGCCATCTTTCATGTGGTGGAATTGTGCCTTCGGGGCATGAATGTCACTCATTTAAGCGAACCTCCTCTCAGTGCCGGAAACCGGGATCAATCCGGTCCAGTTTGCGCAACAGCCCCGGCCACGCCAGGTTGCCGCCCATGCCTTTGGTGACCTTGCTGGCCTGTTCCCGAATGGTGCTCAGGATGACGTCGGGAATCCGCACCAGCGGCTCTCCGGAAGACATGGCCTGAATCTGGACCTCGCAGGCCTTTTGCAGGATGTACATGGCCAGGAACGCCTCGGCGACGCTGGTGCCGGTGGTCAGCAGGCCGTGATTGCGCAGGATCATGAAGTTGTTGCTGCCAAGGTCGGCCTGCAATCGTGCCTTCTCGTCCTCCCGAAGCGCGACACCCTCATAGTCGTGATAGGCCAGGTTGGACAGGGGAAACAGACTCTGCTGGGACAGCGGCAACAGCCCCTCTTTCTGGGTGGAAACCGCCACGCCTTCGGTCGTGTGGGTGTGCATCACACAAACCACGTCCTCACGCACCGCGTGGATGGCGCTGTGAATGGTGAAGCCGGCGGGATTGATGTCAAAGTCGTCCGGGTTGAGCTTGTTTCCCTCCTGGTCAATGCGCACCAGGCTCGAGGCCGTGATTTCATCGAACATCATGCCGTACGGGTTGATCAGGAAGTGGTGCTCGTCCCCGGGAATCCGGACAGAGATGTGGGTAAAGATCAGATCATCCCAGCCGTAGTGAGCAATGAGACGGTAGGCGGCCGCCAGATCCACGCGAAGCTGCCATTCCTCCTCGCTGACCTGATCTTTCTTTGACGGAATTGCCAATGGCTCTGACATGGTTGGGAACTCCCTTGAGCGTTTGCCTGTTGTTGTGGTGAGTATTCTTGAGTTTAGTCAGGTTGTTGTGCGCAAAACTGTCAAATCGTTTACATTCTGTGGTGTGACTTTTCTCTAGACTGCCGGGAGGTGAGTGATCGCCATGCCAGACGCAGCGGCCGTGTTGCGGCGCTGTCCCCTGATGAGAGGGTTCCCCGAATCGGCGCTCGAAGAAGCGGCTGCCACGTCGAGGGTTCGGTGGTTCAGCGCCGGCGAGCCCATCTATGACCGGGGCTCCCTGCAGTCGACCCTGTGTGTGATTGCCGGCGGGACGGTTCGAATCACCTCGGTCAATCCTGCCGGCAGAGAAGCGACGCTGATCATCTTCAATGCCGGGGCCTGGTTCGGGGATACGGTCTTCTCGCCGGGCATGCCCAGGGTGTTCGGAGCCACGGCCCATGAGGACGCGGCCATCATCGAACTGCCCGGAGAAGCGTTTCGGCAGCTGATGGTCAGGTATCCGGAAAGCTATCCGGTCGCACTCGATCTGGTCAGTCGCCGGCTGTGGTCGGCGATGTCGATTATTCAGGACGATGCCCTGCGTGGGGTCACCGCCCGCATTGGCCGGCGGCTTCTGTTTCTGGCAGAAATCCAGGGTGTCGGTTTGGCTCGCTCCGAACCGGTCACGCTCAGGCTGACTCGGGAGCAGCTGGCGAATATGATGGGCATGACCCGCCAGGGCGTGCACGGGCGTATAAAACGGCTTGAGAAAGAGGGGCTGATCCAACTGACATACGGTCATCTGACGATTAATGACCCGGCTGCGTTGCAAGCGTACATCCAGGGTCTCGACTGATCAGGCCGCCTGAGTCAAACAACAATAACGAGGGAGTTACAACGTGGAATCCAGTCCACTGATCTCGATCGGCCTGCCGATCTCGCTGTTCATCATCATGGTGGGTATCGGTCTGACCCTGACCCTCAGGGACTTTGGTCAGGTCACCCTGAACCCCAAAGGCATGATCGTTGGCACCATTGCGCAGATACTGATCATGCCCCTGGTGGCATTCGCGATTGCCCCGATGCTGGGTCTGGGGCCCGCGCTGGCGGTGGGCCTGGTGATCATCGCCGCCTGCCCGGGTGGAACTACTTCCAACCTCTTCGTGCTCCTGTCCCGGGGCAACATTGCCCTGTCCATCCTGCTGACGGTCTCAGCGAGCCTGATCACCATCGTGACCCTGCCGTTCTTCACCAATTACGCCCTGCAGATGCATTTTGGTGAGGGCGCCGATATCTCGCTCCCGGTAGGTAAGACCATCGCCATGCTGGTTGTGATCGTGCTGCTTCCGGTGGCCATCGGCATGTTAATCCGGACCCGCGCGCCCGAGCGTGCGAAAAAAGCCGAGGGTATGGTGAGTATTTTCGGTGGCCTGGTATTGCTCGCGCTGATCATCGCCCTGATGTACGGCTCCCGGGACCGCCTGCTCGAACTACTGGCCCAGGCGGGGCCGGCGGCCTTCCTGCTCAATCTCGTGGGCGTGTTTATCGGCCTGGCCAGCAGCCGTCTGTTTGGCCTGTCACAGAGGGAATCCCTGGCGGTTGCCGTGGAGCTGGGCATCAAGAACGGCACCATTGCTCTGATGGTCACCCTGGCCCTGTTGGAGTCTTCGGAAATGTCCATACCGGCGGTGGTCTACAGCGTCATGATGTACGGCTTTGGTGCCATCCTGATCATGATGGGTCGAAGGCTGGTCCCACTCAGCCATTAAAGACCGTGGCTTGAACTGGAACAACGCGGACCTCTCCTGGTTTGTCGATCCCCGCATACCCAATTTTGGGGATGCGGGGGGAGGTTGAAATTATTAAGTATTACTTTCGACTTCCCTGATAACCGGAGAAAATATGAAAGTATTCAAGTTCGGCTCCCTGGCTTTGGCCCTGGCACTCAGTGCCTGTGGTGGTGACAACGGCAGCGCTTCTTCGAGTGCCCAGACGGACGATACGGCGGCGCCGGAAGATACTAAAACGGGCGTCTTCACGGATAGTGCAGTTGCGAACATCCAGTACCAGACCGAGACCCAAAGCGGCTTTACCAATGCTCTTGGTGAATACGAGTACGTTGAGGGTGAAACGGTAACCTTCAGCATTGGCGGCATCGAGCTGCCCCCGGTCCCGGCAACCGGGCGTGTGACGCCCGCCGACATGACCGCTGTGGAAAGCTCCACTGACCAGCTGACCAATATCCTGAGGTTGCTGCAAAGCCTGGACGAGGATGGCAACCCGGATAACGGCATCACCATCACTGCTGAAACCCACACGGCGCTGGAGAATGCCCTGTTGGTGGTGGATCAGCCAGCGGCCGAGTTTGAAGCGCAGTTTGCTAATGAAGTCGCTACTACGGTCAGCAAAACGCTGATCAGTGCGGAGGAGGCCGAAGCCCATTTCTATGCGTCCCAGAAAGCGGACCTGCGTGGCAGCTGGGTATTCGTCGAACCGGCCGGTGAAAGCAGTAATGGCCAGGGACCGGATGGTGAAGAAGTCAATGTACTGACTTTCCTCGACGGTGGTACCTACATCCTTGCCCACAAATACGGCAACGACGATCAGGGCGCGGCAACGGCGGAATGGGGCACGTACACATGGGACCCGGCAACCGGGGCGCTGACTGTCACGGTGCTCGGTGAGTCGGAAGGTGGCGAAGGAGGCCTGTGTCCGGGCCTTGCAGTGGACGTGGGAGACTGTACGGAAACCGTTCAACTGGTGGGCGACGAGTTGCACTTTGGCAGCGAGGCCGCGGCCGCGACGCCTTTCCAGTCCATCGAGGATGCCGGCAACCCCTACGTCGGCGCCTGGTACCTTCCAGAAGGGGAAGGCTTCAATGTGCTGACCATTCTGGATGACAGCCATTACGTGATTGCCCATAACGCCAATGGCGAGGTGTACGCAGGTGACGATCTGGTGGCGGTTTCCTCCGAGTGGGGGACCTACAGCGTTGCCAGCGGCAGCTTTCAGGTGACCGGCGTCGAAAAGGAAACGGATGGTCCGGGCGGATTGTATGATGCCAGCGGCACAGGAGGGGTGAGCGCAGCGTCAGAGGTGACAGCGTACGGAGACCTTCAGCTGGAACCCTCAGGTGATGCCATGATCGCGCTCCGAAAGGTTGGTCGGTTCAGCGTCGAGCTGAGCGATCTGGCCGGTAATACCAGCAGTATCATTGTCGAGCGTACCGGTGATCGCTTTGCAAACGGAGTGAGCAAGGCATTTGAATTTGATCTGGTGGGTGAGAACGATGCAGCCGAGGTAACCCTGGAGTCCAACGCCACCGGTTCGGTTACCTATCTGGCCGATAATGAAAGTACCCTCATTGATGCCTGGTCCGTGAATGCCGCCGGCACTCTTGCCTACGAAGAGACCAACCCGGCCGATTCGTCCACGGGGAGCTGGGTGTTTGCCCCTATCAAGACCGGTGACGGAAAAGAATGGGCGCTGGTGGATTTCCGGCACATTGACGGCACTACCGAGAGCCTTCTGGGCTTTTATATCAGTGAGCTGAAACCGCTGCCGCAGTAACTCAGCAGCGTTTCAAAGAGGGTGAGTGTGCAAGGCGAACTCTTATGGGTTCGCCTTGCATGTTTCATTGATGGACTGTTTCTAACCGAGGGCTCGCACCAGCATGGATACCAACTCGGTCTGTTTGCGATAGCCGTTTTTCGCCAACAGGCTCTTGATGTGTTGCCGGGCGGTGTGGATGGAAATCTGTTTTCTCTCGGCGACATCGCTGGCACTCAGGCCCTGGGCCAGGTCTGCGGCGACAGCGGCTTCGGCCGGTGTGCACTGAAACAGCGTCTGTAGTCGTTCCTGATCCGGCTCCAGCGATGAGTCAAAACAGAACAATTCCGCCAATACGCCGTTATTCTCGGCGCTATCGGCGATCAGGGGTGTCAGACAGACCGCGATACGTTCATGGCCGCGACTGGTAAATACTGTTTGCGGCGAGAGAATGCCCTTGTGAGAGAGGATGATGCAGGTGGTAATGGCATCCTGCAGCCTGCGGGTAATGCGACGGTCTGAGCTTTGCAATCGCTCGGAGCCAGTAATGGACAGGCTTCTGCTGTTTTCCATAAGAGCCAGGGCCGCGTCGTTGGCCTGGGCGATGTTGCCCAGTGCGTTGAAGACGATGAGCGGTTTTTTTACGTGGTTGAGCGCCATCGCCAGGTTTTCATTATCGCTGCGGGTCTCATACAGCTTCAGATGCAGGGCCACGGCATTCTCGATATGGGGTGCCAGCAGATTCATCTGCAGAAGTTCGTCAGCGGTATAGGGGCCGAATTGCTTGTGTCGGTTGGCCATGAACACCACGCTGGTGCCGTTTTCACGGGTAACCAGCATTCCCGCGCTATCGCCCATTCCAACCTGCTCGGCCCAGGCGCGGCTTTCAGGGCCAAGAATGTCGAGAATGGTACGACTGGTGTCGCCACGAAGAAAAGAATCGAACTGGCGGGGCGGAAGCTGGCGATAGCGGGTCAGGGCTTCATCCCGTTCCGGCAGGTCGCTGTTGATGTACCACTCTTCGAAGCCTTCGGGATAGCCAAAAGTCCAGCCATACACCATGCGCTGAGGGCTGCTGGTGAGGCCCAGAATGCCGCCTTGCAGAGCTTTGAAGTGATGCTGGAAAGCGTCAAAGAAAGGCTGGAAGCCGGTATTGTCATGCAGGCACCGGTACAGGGTGCTGACGAGTCTGTTGTATGCCTGCAGATCCTCGCCTTCAAGCGAGGGAAGAGGCAGAGAGAGTCCTTCTGCGGAATCCGGCAAACCGGAAACGTTCAAGCTGGCCAAAGTGGCGGGTCCCTTTCGTCCGAGGCATTCACATTTCGCTACTTGGCGTAATATGAGGCCGCAGTGGTCCTGGTCAGTATCAAAAGATGCATTTAGATCGGTTTCATCTTAGTCGAGCCGCGCCCCAGGAACGTAAAATATAGTAAAAGCGTGATTGAACCCATCGCCTTTGCAGTGGTGGCGTGTCAGGACGGGCCAATTAACGCCGCTAACCCAGCAAACGCCAGAACTGGCGCCGGAAAAACGGCGCCTCCTGCTTCAGCGAGAACAGGCGGGGGGCGAACAGCCAGGTCTGGGTGATGCCCATCAGGTAGGTGTAACAGAGCAGACCAAGGTCCTCCGGCCGTTCGGCGTTATCGATCAAAGAGCGGGCCTGCGCCTCGGCGGTCAACGCACTGAATAGGGCGACGATGGATTGCGTGAGTTTGCGTTCGCGTTTAAGCGTCCGACTCATGGCGTCGGTGAGTTCGGTCTTGTTCAACAGAATCTCGAAGGACTGCCGGTACCGACGATCATTGGCCAGAAGATATAGCCACTGGTCAATGAAGTGCGTCATCGCTTCAATCGGCCAATCGGCCATGCCACCGCATTCTTCCACCAGCGCTTCAAGCGGCTCCTGGGAATAGGCGAGTACGGCTTCGTACAGATCGTCCTTGTTCTCGAAGTGCCAGTAAATCGGCCCCCGGCTGCAGCCAGCTTCCCTGGCAATGCGGCTCAGGGTGGTCAATGAGTAGCCGTCACGACTGAAGAGCTTGAGGGCGGCTTCAAGAACGGTCTGCCGTGTTTTCTCTGCTTCTTCCTTGGTACGACGCATTGATGTTTTTCTTCTGTGCCTGGCTTGGGAGTTGCGGTCCGGTGTGGGGGAAGGCTTTCCAAAACACGCTCCTTCGGCACGTCCATGTGACGCTTGAGCTCCGCCATCCATGGCTCCGCACAGTTTTGGAAAGCCTTCCCCCACACCGGCCCTGTCCGAGTCTATACAAAAAAGGGGCACGAATGCTTGTGCCCCGGAGTTCTATACAGAGATTGCGCTAGCTTAAAGCTCGCCTTCAGCCGCCATCTCCATATAGTCATCATTAAACCGGAACTGCACATTCCCGGAATCGCCCATGATGGTGCCATCCGGGAACTCGATACCGACAAAGTCCGGGGTCATGGCACCCTGGCCCAGCAGGCCCTTATCGAACGAGAACTGACGGACGCTGTCCATCGCCTCGAAGGCTTCCTCGCTGTTGATGAAATCCACCGACATCTGCGGCTCCCAGAACATCTTCATGCCAGCCAGCTGGGCCTCGTAGCCGGCCTGGTCGGTGCCGGACAACTCGCCCAGGAAGGCACGGGCTTCCTGACCTTCCTCGGAGTCGGAAGACAGAATGCTCATGGTCTCGTACCAGGCACCTACGAGGGCTTTACCCAACGCCGGGTTGTCCGCGAGGGTGTCGGTATTCACCAGGGTCAGGTCCTTGATGTGGCCGGGGATCTGGCTGGAATCAAACAGTTTGGTGGCTCCCGGATAGGCTTCGACTTCTGCCAGCAACGGGTTCCAGGTGGCGACATGGCGAACGTCATCGGTCTGGAAGGCTGAGACCAGATCGGCATCGGAGATGTTCACCACACTGATGTCACGCTCTTCGAGGCCGACCGTATCCAGGGCCCGAACCAGGAGATAATGGGACACTGACAGTTCCACCAGGTGCACGGTCTCACCCTCCAGTTCCTCGATGGATTTGGCATCCTTCGAGACCAGGCCGTCGTTGCCGTTGGAGTAGTCACCGACGATCAGGGCGGTGGTGTCGACACCGGAGGCCGCCGGAATGGACAGGCCGTCCATGCTGGTGGCTACCACGCCGTCGAACTGGCCGGCGGTGTACTGGTTGATGGACTCGATGTAGTCGTTGACCTGCACGATATCCACCTCGATATCGTACTTGTCCGCCCACTTCTTCATGATGCCGCTGTCCTCAGCATACTGCCAGGGTACCCAGCCGGCGTAGATGGTCCAGGCGATACTGAATGAATCCTTCTCCTGGGCGAGGGCGCCCATGGACAGGGACGTGGCCAGCAGGCCGGCACCCAGTTGTTTGCTCAGATAACGTGTTTTCATGGTAACTCTCCTCGGGCGGTGCCCGTCTGATAATGTCGTTTTCGGTTGTTGGCGTCAGGCTGGTTGTTCTTCCACAATCACCACCGGCGTGCCCGGGGAAACCGCCTGGCCCGCCTCCCGGCGAACCTCGACGATCCGGCCACCGACGGGGCTCAGCAGTTCGATTTCCATCTTCATGGACTCCACCACCGCCACCGGGCGCTGGGCCTCGATCATCTGGCCCGGTTTCACCAGGCACTCCCAGACATTGCCGGCGACATGGCTTTCGACCGCGTGCTGGCCATCGGGCAGGTTGGCAATATCGTCCTCACCGGTGTCCTCGATGGGCGTCTCGGCACTGAAGTTGATCTGGCCGGACTCGATCCAGCGTTGCAGTTCCTGATCGAACGCCTGTTGGCGTTTGCCGGTGAATTCGGCAATCTCCCGGTCGTGATTGCCCAGGAACTGTTCGTAGTCCTTCAGGTTGAAACGGGTCTCCTCGACTTTGATCGGGTAGTCGCCGTTGGGGAAATCGCGGCGGATGCGCTGGAGTTCCTCGGCACTGACTTCATAGAAGCGGACCTGATCGAAGAACCGCAGCAGCCAGGGCTTGCCCTCCTCGAAGAAGTCGGTGGTGCGGTAGCGGCTCCACATCTGCAGGGTCCGGCCGACAAACTGATAGCCGCCGGGGCCCTCCATGCCGTAGATGCACAGGTAGGCGCCGCCGATACCCACGGAGTTTTCCGCGGTCCAGGTTCGGGCGGGGTTATACTTGGTGGTGACCAGGCGGTGGCGCGGGTCCATGGGGGTCGCGACCGGCGCTCCCAGGTACACATCGCCCAGGCCCATCACCAGGTAACTGGCGTCAAAGACCGTTTTCTTGACCTCGTCGATGCTGTCCAGGCCGTTGATGCGGCGTATGAACTCCAGGTTGCTCGGGCACCAGGGTGCGTCCTTACGGACCGACTGCATGTATTTCTGGATGGCCGTCCGGCAGGCCTCGTCATCCCAGGATAGCGGCAGGTGCACGATGCGGGCCGGTACATCCCATTCTGGCTGCTGTTCCAGTTCCTGCTCGGCACTGACCAGGAGGCTCAGCAAGTCGGTCTGGCTCAGGGTCAGGCTGTCGTAATGCACCTGCAGGGACCGGATGCCCGGCGTCAGCTCCAGAATGGCCGGATGCGCCTGTTCCCGCAGCCAAAGCATCAGGGCATGGGCCCGGAAGCGCAGCCGGATGTCCAGCTCCATGGGGCCATATTCCACCAGCAGATAATTGTCGCCCGCGGCCCGGTAAACCACACCGGTCTCATGCTCGGAGGACGGCAGGGAACGCAGTACCGGCGTCTCACGGCGGGTGGGAGTGACCCGGACGGTCGCCGGGATGAGGGTATCGAGAGATTCTTCCAGCGCCTCCCGCAGGGCCACGGCCTGATCCTGGGTGACCGGCACGAAGCGTACTTTGTCCCCGGCTTTCAATTGCCCGAGCTTCCAGAGATCGGCGCTGATCACCGTGACCGGGCAGACAAAGCCGCCCAGACTCGGGCCGTCCGGGCCAAGGATGACCGGCATGTCACCGGTGAAATCCACAGTGCCTACCGCGTAGGCGTTGTCGTGAATGTTGGATGGGTGCATGCCCGCCTCGCCACCGTCACTGCGGGCCCATTCCGGTTTCGGGCCGATCAGGCGTACACCGGTGCGGCTGGAGTTGTAGTGGATCTCCCATTCGCTGGCGAAGAACGTTTCGATGTCATCTTCGGTGAAGTAATCCGGTGCGCCATGGGGGCCATAGGTGACATGCAGGGACCAGGTTTTGCCGATTGCAGGCTTCATGCCCTTGCCGAGTTCGGCCGCGTTGGTCGGAGCAGCATCACCCAGATGAAGAACGTCGCCGGCCCGCAGAGCACGACCGCAATGGCCACCGAACTGACCGAGGGTGAAGGTGCTGCGAGAGCCCAGGTAGTCCGGGCAATCCAGTCCGCCCCGAAACAGAACGTAGGCGCGTGCGCCGGCACCCGTGACCGCCCCGAGAGTCAAAGTGGCACCCGCGGGCACGTCGATCACCTGCCAGAGGGGCAGCGCGGCTCCCTCGAGAGTCGCTTCCAGTTCTGCACCGGCCACGACGATCTGGGTGCTGCGGTTGAACTTGAGGGTCGGGCCCTTGAGTGTGACCTCAAGGCCCGCGGCGTCCCGGTCATTGCCCAGCAGACGGTTACCGAGACGGAAGGAATAACTGTCGAAAGGCCCGGAAGGCGGCACCCCGACTTCCCAGTAACCAACCCGTCCCGGGTAGTCCTGGACGGTGGTCATGGTCCCGCCGGACAGAACATCCACGGTGGCTGGGAGGTAACGGAATTCGTTGAGGGTACGCGTGTAGAGTCTGCTCTCCCGGAACCGGGCGTCTTCCAGCACCTGCTGGACATAGTGGCAGTTCGTCTCGATACCATAGAGCCGGCTGTCTTTCAGGGCCCGGAGCAGGCTCTGTCTGGCCGCCTCACGGTCATCCTCATGCACGATCACCTTGGCCAGCATGGGGTCGAACAGGGGCGATACCTCGGTCCCCGGCTGAATCCAGTGGTCAATGCGCAGCCCGGCATCCGTCGGCCATTCGACGCGCGTAAGCAGGCCGGCGCTGGGCTGAAAATCCTTGTTCGGATCTTCCGCATAGATCCGCGCCTGAATGGCATGTCCCTCCGGCCTGAGCACGGCGGCGCGGTGTTCGAGATCGGTCAGGGCACCGGAGCCCAGCTCCACCATCCAGCGAACGATATCGACACCGTAGACCTGTTCGGTCACGCCATGCTCCACCTGCAGGCGGGTATTGACCTCAAGGAAATAGAACCTGGTGGTATCCGGGTCGAAGATGAATTCCACGGTTCCGGCACTGCGGTAGGCGATGGATTCGCCCAGGGCCCTGGCAGTCTGATGCATGGCCTGCCGGACCTCGTCAGCAATGCCGGGTGCCGGAGCCTCCTCGATGACTTTCTGGTTGCGGCGTTGGGCGGAACAGTCCCGTTCACCGAGGGCCACCACGGTACCCTGGCCGTCCCCGAACAGCTGCACCTCGATATGGCGGGCGTGTTCGACAAATTTCTCCAGGAATACGCCGTTGTTGCTGAAGTTGTTCTGGCTGAGCCGCTGTACCGAGTCAAAACTCTTGCGCAGGTCTTCCTCGCTGAAGCAGCGGGACATACCGATGCCACCCCCGCCGGCGGTGCTCTTGAGCATCACCGGGTAGCCGATTCGACCGGCCTCGGAAACGGCCTCTTCCAGATCAGTGAGCAGACCGGTACCCGGCAACAGTGGTACTCCGGCGTTCTCCGCCAGGGCCCGGGCGGTGTGCTTGAGCCCGAACTGTTCCATCTGTTCCGGGGTCGGACCAAGGAACACCACGCCCTCGGCCTCACATCGGCGGGCAAAATCCGGGTTCTCGCTCAGAAAGCCATAGCCGGGATGAACGGCTTTGGCGCCGCTTTCCCGGAGGATGTCGAACAGGCGATCCTGATTCAGATAGGTCTCACCCGCACTGCCCTCGCCCAGGGACCAGGCCTCATCGGCCTGGCGCACATGGAGAGAGTCGAAGTCGGCTTCGGCATACACGGCCACCGAAGTGATGCCCATGGCCCGCAGTGTCCGGATGATCCGGACGGCGATGGCGCCCCGGTTGGCAATCAGGACCTTCGTCATGTTGCGGCTCAGCTCCATACCAGTACCTCGATCGGGGTCGGGTTGTAGGCGTTGCAGGGATTGTTCAGCTGCGGGCAGTTGGAAATCATCACCAGCACATCCATCCTGGCTTCCAGCTCCACGTATTTGCCGGCGTCCGAGATGCCATCGGCGAAGGTGAGGCCGCCCTCGGCGGTGACCGGTACATTCATGAAGAAATTGATGTTGTGGGTGATGTCGCGCTTGGTCATGCCCAGTTCCTCGTGCTCGGTCACCGCCACCAGCCAGCTGTCCCGGCAGGCGTGCATGCACTTTTTCTCGAGGGCGTATCGAGTGGTGTTGCTCTCTGCGGCGCAGGCGCCACCGAGGGTGTCGTGGCGGCCACAGGTGTCGGCCGTGATCTCCAGCATTTCGTTGCCTTCGGAAGAGATCAGCCTCGACCCGGCGGTCAGGTAGACGTTGCCCTGTTCGCGGATGGTATCCACGGCGCTGTAACGCTCGGTCGGATTATGAGCGTTGTAGAACAGGGTGTCGGCGGCCTGGTTGCCTTCCAGATCCAGGATACGGATCGTTTCTCCCGCCTTGACCACTTTCAGGAAGTATTCGCCGGCGGAGACGGTTTCGCGGAAGCTCGCGGTTTCCGGGTGCAGGGTGCTTTCTTTGATCATGTCCGGCCTCCGGTTACTGCATCAGGTGATAAAGAGCGGTGTTGGCGAAGGCACGGGTTGCCTCCGGCGACGAGGTCTTGCACGGGTCGGCATCGGTCACCGGGGCGGCCTTGAACAGCTGGTACCGAAGTGGGTGGCTGGGGTATTCGGCCGACGGATTGAGCGGGTGCGGACAGGTGTGCAGCACCACGATGGTGTCCATCTCGAACCGAAGGTCTACGGTGGCACCGGCATGGGAGTGATCGCTGACAAACGCCATGTTGCCCTCGTCATCGGTTTTCACCTTGCTGAACCAGTTCAGGTTTGCCGTCAGGTCCTTCTTGCCCAGCCCGTATTTGGCCAGTTCGTTGAGAAAACTGGTGAAGCCGTTGCGGTGATAATGGTTGTGCGCTTGCTGGTAGGTCTTACGGCCCCAGCGTTGCGCCACCAGGTCTGCGTTGCAGGTTCCGGACACGGTGTCGTGCCAGCCCAGGTCGTCGCGGATGATGGAGGCGAAGACCCGGCCCATGTCGGACAGCAGCACATGGCCCCTGGTCAGCAGGAAGGTGTGCTGGTTCTTCAGGGTATCCGGCATGTTGTACCGTTCGAGTGGATTCTCGGGGTTGTACATGAGCATGCCGACGTTGGCGCCACCGTGCTCATCGATCAGGCGCAGCACGTGACCGCGGCGCATGATGAAAGACCAGTGGGATCCGCCGGGAATCAGATCGTCGTAGAGGGGAGTTGCCGTTTCGGGCATGGCCTTTTCCTCCTGGCTCGGGGTTCAAAAACACGAGAAGCGTCAGTAACTGAACGATCCTCCCGGGCTTTTGTCCCGCCGTGTAACCTTGAAAAGGCCGTCAACTCTCGGACCAGTCACCCGCCTTGGCGGGCCGGAACCCTAGTTGACCATTTGTCAGATTGTCGCGCTTTGATAGTGGTTTCAGGAACCGACGTCTCGCTGCGTGTTATGGACGTTGCAGAGTCCGTGCCAAATCACACAACGGGCGGTTTCTCAGGCGAAACAGGGGGATTTGTCGGGATGTGATGCCCTGATCGGGTGCGCCTGCGTCGTCCTGGTGCAGGGTGGGTTCGCCATCAGTGCGTCGACGCCGGTCTGCATCTACTACCAATGAACGAGTTTTTCGCCTCTATCGAATCATTCAACTATTCCGGATCGGGGTCTACATTGAATGAGTAAACGCGAAAGGCCGCGTTGCCCTGCGATAAACACAACAAGAGGTCGATACCATGATCTACGCACAACCTGGAAAAGAAGGTTCCGTCGTCTCCTTCAAATCCCGCTACCAGAACTACATTGGCGGTGAGTGGGTTGAGCCCGTGAAGGGCCAGTATTTCGAGAACATCACGCCGGTGACCGGCGAGGTTTTCTGCGAGATTCCCCGGTCCACCGCCGAGGACATCGAACTGGCGCTGGACGCCGCACACAAGGCTGCACCGGCCTGGGGCAAGACCTCTCCCACGGAGCGTTCCAACATTCTGCTCAAGATCGCCGACCGTATCGAAGCCAACCTGGAAAAGCTGGCGGTTGCCGAGACCTGGGACAACGGCAAGGCCGTTCGTGAAACCCTGAACGCCGACATTCCCCTGGCGGCTGATCACTTCCGCTACTTCGCCGGCTGTATCCGTGCCCAGGAAGGCCATATGGGCGAAATCGACCACAACACCGTGGCGTACCATTTCCACGAGCCGCTGGGCGTGGTCGGCCAGATCATTCCGTGGAACTTTCCGCTGCTGATGGCAGCCTGGAAGCTGGGCCCCTGTCTGGCTGCGGGTAACTGTACTGTACTCAAGCCGGCCGAGCAGACCCCTGCCAGCATCCTGCTGCTGATGGAAATCATCGGTGATCTGCTGCCGCCGGGCGTACTCAACGTCGTGAACGGCTACGGCATCGAAGCCGGTCAGGCTCTGGCCACCAGCAAGCGCATCGCCAAGATCGCGTTCACCGGTTCAACCCCGGTCGGCTCCCACATTCTCAAGTGCGCCGCCGAGAACATCATTCCATCCACCGTCGAGTTGGGTGGCAAGTCTCCGAACATCTACTTCTCCGACGTCATGAAGGCCGAGCCTGAGTTTGTCGACAAGTGCGTCGAGGGTCTGGTGCTGGCATTCTTCAACCAGGGTGAAGTCTGTACCTGTCCGTCCCGCGCCCTGGTCCAGGAGGACATGTTCGAAGAATTCATGCAGAAGGTCATCCAGCGTACCAAGGCGATCAAGCGTGGCAACCCGCTGGACACTGATGTGCAAGTCGGTGCGCAGGCGTCCAAAGAGCAGTTCGACAAGATCATGTCCTACCTGGAAATCGGCAAGCAGGAAGGTGCTGTGGTCCTGACCGGTGGCGACAAGGAAGACCTGGGCGTCGAGTTCAACGACGGCTTCTACATCCAGCCGACCCTGTTCAAGGGCGACAACAAGATGCGTGTCTTCCAGGAGGAGATCTTCGGTCCGGTGGTGGGTGTGACCACCTTCAAGACCGAGGAAGAAGCCCTGGCGATCGCCAACGACACCGAGTTTGGCCTGGGTGCCGGCGTGTGGACCCGTGACACCAATCTGGCGTACCGCATGGGCCGTAACATCCAGGCCGGTCGCGTCTGGATGAACTGCTACCACGCTTATCCGGCACACGCCGCTTTCGGTGGCTACAAGAAGTCCGGCGTTGGCCGCGAAACCCATAAGATGGCGCTCGAGCACTACCAGCAGACCAAAAACATGCTGGTCAGCTACGACACCAACCCGCTGGGTTTCTTCTGATCTGCGAGCATCGGTTTGCGGGCCCGACGGGGCCCGCGCTTCGTGTCCACACAGGGATGTGAGTTATCTCTCTTGGCCCCTCCCCGGGGCTTTTTTATTGTCTGCCGTTGCAGCGCCGGACTTACTGCGCAACAGGGACGACAATCCGTCCGCGAACCTGTCCGTCCAGGAGTTGGCTGGCCGCCTCGATGACGTTGTCGAAGGGGACTTCAGTGATCATGCTGTCCAGCAGAGCGGTATCGAGGTCTTCCGACAACCGTTTCCACGCCTCCAGGCGTTCCTGTTTGGGCGCCATGACACTGTCCACGCCACACAGGGTGACACCGCGAAGGATGAAAGGCGCGACGGTTGACGGGAAATCCATGCCGGCGGCCAGACCGCAGGCTGCGACGACACCGCGATACTTCATGCCGGCACAGACGTTCGCCAGTACCTGGCCGCCGGCGACATCAATGGCGCCCGCCCAGGTTTCGCGAGTCAGGGGTTTACCCGGTGCGCTCAGTTCAGCGCGATCAAGGATGTTGGCGGCGCCCAGTGATTTCAGGTAATCCGCCTCTTCCGGCCGGCCGGTCACGGCCGTGACGGAATACCCCAGTTTGGCCAGCACGGCGACTGCAATGCTGCCGACCCCACCCGTTGCGCCAGTGACGAGAATCTCGCCGGATTCCGGCGTGACATCGTGTTTTTCCAGCGCCATCACGCACAACATGGCGGTGTAGCCGGCGGTGCCAATGGCCATGGCCTGCTTTGGAGAGAAAGCTTCCGGCAGGGGAATCAGCCAGTCGCCAGAGACACGGGCTTTTTCCGCGAGACCGCCCCAGTGTTTCTCGCCGACGCCCCAACCGTTCAGGACAACCGGGTCGCCCGCCTGAAAATCGGCATGGTCCGAGCTCGACACGGTACCCGCAAAGTCGATCCCGGGCACCATGGGATACTGCTTAACGATCGGGGACTTGCCGGTAATGGCCAGAGCATCCTTGTAGTTCAGCGTGGAAAAGGACACGTCCACGGTCACATCACCCTCGGGCAGCCCGGATTCGTCGATTGATTGCAGGGAGACCTGTTGGTCACCACGCGTTCCTTCAATAAGTATGCCTTTGAACATATCGCCTCCGTCGTCGGGAAGGTGGTTCATCCTGTGTGCGGTCCGCGTCAGTTGCCTTGCAGCAGTGACAGGAAACCTTCCGTGAATTGATCCAGTGGTTGTGGGGATTGATCCAGCTTGGCGCGTAATACGGCGCCTTCCCAGCCAATCCAGAAAAAGTGCGCCATTTGATCGCACTGTGTATGCGCGGCAATCTCGCCGGCTTGCTGTGCCTCTCTCAATACCTCAGCGGTTCGGCGCTCCCAGTCTCTGAAGACGTCCTGAAGGAGGGCCCGGAAAGCGTCGGGCAGGGCGGTCATTTCCTGGCCCAGGTTGCCGATCAGGCAGCCGCGGCGAAACTCGAATTTCTCCATGCCCGCCTTGGCATCCTCGACAAAGGCGCCCAGGCGCTGAAGCGGACTGAGGCTGCTATCCCGAAACCAGCGATCGAGCTTTCCGGCGAAGTACCGGCCATAAGCTTCAATCAGAATCCTGCCGAAGGACTCCTTGTTATCGAAATAATGGTAGAAGGAGCCTTTTGGTACGCCGGCCTTGCGCAGGATCTCGTCAATGCCCGTGTACGAGTAGCCCTTCTCCGTCAGGACCGCCAGGCCCGCAGTGATGAGTTCCTGCCGAGTGTCCCTGTATTCGGCACTCGATGCCTTGGGCGGTCTGCCTCGTTTTCGTTTGATAGGTGCTGTCTGGTTCATCGCTTTTCTATAAATTAGACCGATCGTCTATTTAATGATGCATAAAAATAGACCGACCGTCTACCAAAATCTGAAAGAGCGCCTGGTCAGGAAATGTTGATGGGGAAAGCCAGACGGGCCGGGCGCTCAGGCGCCAGCCGCGTCTGTCGCGAGAATCCGGGCCTGCAGTCTCTGCTTCTGTTGCTGTTTGTTGCGGATAATACTGTCTACGCACTGGTTTTCATCGCGAAGGATCACCACGCACTCCAGGCACTGGATGCACTCGTCATAATCGATCCGGCCATCCTTGCGAATGGCATTGATACCACATTCGTTCTTGCAGTGCTGGCAGGGTTTACCGCACCGGTCGATGCGCTCCAGCCAGCTGAACAGGCGGAACCGCCCCAGCACTGCCAGTCCTGCACCGAGGGGACACAGGTAGCGACAATAGAATTTGTGGATAAACATGCCGATCACCAGCAAACCCACGGCGTAGGCGACAAACGGCCAGTAGCGCCAGAAGAGCAGGGTGATGCTGGTCTTGAAGGGTTCGATCTCGGCCAGTTGCTCGGCGAGCGTCAGGGAGTAGAAGGCCGTACCGACCAGTCCAAGCAGGATCGGGTATTTCAGGAGAATCAGTCTGCGGTGCCAGTGTTCAGGTATCCTGACCTGTGGAAACCGCAATTTCTGACCCAGCCAGGCTGCCATTTCCTGCAGGGCCCCAAAGGGGCAAAGCCAACCGCAGAAAAGGCCGCGCCCCCAGATGAACAGGGTAATGAAGGTGTAGGTCCAGAGAATGAAAATCACCGGGTCGAGCAGGAACACATCCAGTGAGAAGCCGTCCCAGAGAGCGAGTAGCAGGGTGTAGATATTCACCACGGACAGCTGGCCCTGGGCATAGAAACCGATGAAGAACAGGGTGAAGTACAGGAAGCCCCAGCGGAACCGGTGTACCAGTCTCGGGTGGCGGCTCAGGGTTCTCTGTCGGGCAAAAAAGGCCGTCAGCACGGTGAGCCCGGCGAGGAGCAGGGCAATCTGCCACCAGCGCTCCTTCCACAACCCGACCCAGACCGGTTCGCGGGTGGACTCCGGTGGCGTAGTAACCGCCACTGTTTCGAAAAGGTCGCTGTTGAAGGCCACCGGCATGTTGAATGTGGCGGTATCCGAGATCAGATGGTTTCTCGCCAGCTCGATGTGCAGTTTGAGCGTGGATTCCGCGCCCGGGTTGAAACCGGCGTTGCCGCCAACCCGGAACAGGTTGACGGCGGTAAATTCCGGCACGCCTTCCGGCTGCAGGTGCAGGTTCTGATCCAGCCAGTTCAGATCGCGCATCTCCACGGCCAGGTTGTTCTGTGCCAGGCCGATCCGTTCGGGCGAGCTGCCGGGCGTGAAGTCGGCCCCTACGTGGGGAAACACCCCGCGCGAGGCGACCATCAACACCTGGTCGTTTTCCCCGAGCCGGTCCATGAACCGCCGGTAGCCGTCATCGCCCAGGAGGTTGCGGCCAACCATCGGTGAATTCATATAGGCAAAGAACAGTTCGGTAAATGCTTCCTCTTCCCCGGGGGCAAGGTCGGCCGGGTAATCGGTGAGGGGGCGTTCGAGTTCCTGTTCGACATCGCTGGCAGAAACGGTCGCGTGGCCAACATAGCCACGCTCGATCAGACCCTGCCAGCCCAGAGGTTCAAAGAAATCGCTTCTGGCCCGGGTCGGCGCCGCCTGGGCGAAGGCCTCCAGCTTCTGGCGGGCGACCTTCAGCGCCGATGACAATACGGTGTCATTGATGATCAGAACCGATACCGTGGCCTTGCTGACGCCGTCGAAGTACACCAGGTCGCCCTCGGCGGTCTTGCCGGACCTTGGTGAATTCGAAGACTGCACGATGATCTGTTCCCGAAGGGAGCGACCTTCGTACTGGTCCACGAACTCGAACAGGGGTTCTTCTCCCAGCCCGTGCAGGAATACCGGTTCGTGGTGGTCCAGTACTTTCACGCCGGTGAAGCGCCCTTGGGTGTCCAGTCCGATCATCATCCGGATCGGCTTGCCGGCAAAACCCTGGAGCCGGCTGAGGTCGGTGGATTCGTATGCGTAACCCAGCAATTCCTGCAGTTGGTAAACGGGCCACACCGGAACGTCTTCCTGCTTCTCACCGATGACGGTCGCAGAAGGGAACAGCTCCTCGATCACCTCGCGCCGGATGTCGGACTCACCGGCCTGGGCAGCCGTCGGGAAAAGACAGAAAAACAGCAGGAACAGAGCGATTCGCCCGGCCATCAGGAGACTCCTTAAAGTTATTATTTTCCTTGTTCCATGCTAGGGGGGCGGAGGGAAGTCTCAATTCGACCTCGGAGCCAGGACGGTGCTACTTTGTGGGGGAGAAAAACGGTCCTAAAGTACCATATTGGGCGTGTTCGACTGTCGCTAGGATGAAATTGTGTAGTCGGCATTGCCGGTACTTACATCGAATGCGCTAACAATCATGACAAGAGGTGAGCATTATGTGGACCAAACCAGCCTACGAAGATCTGCGGATCGGCTTTGAAGTCACCATGTACTTCGCCAACCGCTGAGGGCGAGTCGGCCGGCGCGGTGGCGCTGGCCGTTTCCTCCCCGGACGATTCCCATGCAGATTCATGTCCTTGGCTCCGCCGCCGGCGGTGGGTTCCCGCAGTGGAACTGTAATTGCAACAACTGCGCCGGTTTTCGCAACGGCACCCTGAACGCACAGGCACGCACCCAGTCCTCCATTGCCCTCAGCCAGGATGGCGAACACTGGATCCTGTTCAACGCATCCCCTGATATCCGGGCGCAGCTGGCGGCGTTCCCGGCCATGCAGCCGGCCAGGGCGCTTCGGGACACCGGCATCAGCGCCGTCGTCCTGATGGACAGCCAGGTGGACCACACCACGGGGCTGCTGTCCCTGCGCGAGGGCCTGCCCATGGAGGTGTGGTGCACCCGAGAGGTACACGACGATCTCAGCTCCGGTTTTCCGCTGTTCACCATGCTGGAGCACTGGAACGGTGGGCTGAGCTGGCGCGAGATTCAAGCTTCCGAGCAGGTGGAATTCAGCATTCCCTGTGCGCCGGCTCTCCGGCTCACGGCCATTCCCCTGCTGAGTAACGCGCCCCCGTATTCACCCCGGCGCGACAACCCCCACCCGGGCGACAACATAGGCATTTTTATCCGGGATACCCGCACCGGCACCACGGTGTTGTATGCACCGGGGCTGGGGCAGCCGGACGAACGCATTCTCGACTGGATGCGCAAGGCGGACATCCTCCTGGTGGACGGCACGGTCTGGCACGACGATGAAATGATCCGTCAGGAAGTGGGCACCAAGACCGGTCAGGCCATGGGACACCTGGCCCAGAGCGGGTCGGGCGGCATGATCGAGGTGCTGGACACCATGCCGGCCAGCCGGAAGATTCTCATCCACATCAATAACACCAATCCGATCCTGAACGAGGACTCCCCCGAGCGCGCCGAGCTGGGCGAGCACGGCATCGAAGTCTCGTGGGACGGCATGCACATTGATCTGTCGGGGCAGCCATGAACGCCAAAGCCAACACCGCGATGAACCGAGAGGCCTTCGAGCAGGCCCTGCGTAGCAAGGGACAGTATTACCACATCCATCACCCCTACCATAAAGCCATGTACGGCGGGCAATGCACGCCGGAGCAGATCCGCGGCTGGGTGGCGAACCGGTATTACTATCAGATCAAGATTCCCCAGAAGGACGCCGCGATAATGGCCAACTGTCCGGATGCCAGTGTGCGCCGGCTCTGGCTGCAGCGGATTCTGGACCATGACGGTCATGACGGTGACGTCGGTGGTATCGAAGCCTGGCTGTCTCTGGCCGAAGCCGTGGGGCTGACCCGCGAGGAAGTCATCGATCAGCGCCACGTGCTGCCGGGGGTGCGCTTTGCGGTAGATGCCTACCTGAATTTTGCCCGCCGGGCGACCTGGCAGGAGGCGGCCTGCTCCTCCCTGACCGAGCTGTTTGCGCCGGAGATTCACCAGTCCCGCCTGGATAGCTGGCCCCAGCATTACCCCTGGATCGAGGAGGGCGGTTACAGCTACTTCCGCAAGCGGCTGTCCGAGGCCCGCCGGGATGTCGAACACGGACTGAGCATTACCCTGGAGCACTTTGTCACCGAGGCCCAGCAGACCCGGGCGCTCGAAATCCTTCAATTCAAGCTGGATATCCTATGGTCTATGTTGGATGCGCTGACTATGGCCTACATGCATCAAACGCCCCCGTACCACACCGTCACCGATCAGCAAGTGTGGCACCGGGGACTGTAAGCGAGGGCGCCATGAGCCAGATCCCCCGTTTCCGCCGCGGTTTCCGGTTCCAGTGGGAGCCGGCCCAGGACTGTTATGTGCTGCTCTACCCGGAGGGCATGGTGAAACTCAACGGCAGTGCCGGCGCAATCCTGGACCAGGTCGACGGTCAGCGGGATGTGGAGGCCATCATCGCGGCCCTGCAGCAGCAATTCCCGGACGCCGGTGATCTCGGGGCGGATGTTCGTGCCTTTCTGAAAGACGCGGAACAACAACACTGGATCGAATTGTCATGACGAGCGCTGGCGCACCGGTACCGGTCAACAACCCGCACCAGGCAGGGCCGCCCCTGTGGCTGCTGGCGGAGCTGACCTACCGCTGTCCGCTGCAGTGCCCCTACTGCTCCAACCCGCTGGATTTCGCCCAGACCGAACAGGAGCTCAGCACCGAACAGTGGGTCAGCGTGCTGCGTCAGGGGCGTGAGATGGGCGCGGCCCAGCTGGGCTTTTCCGGCGGCGAGCCACTGGTGCGCCAGGATCTGCCCGAGCTGATTGCCGAGGCCCGGAAGCTGGGTTACTACACCAACCTGATCACCTCCGGGTTGGGCCTGACAAAGTCCAAGGTGGATGCTTTCGCCGAGGCCGGACTGGATCATATCCAGGTCAGCTTCCAGGCCTCAGATCCGGAGCTGAACAACGCGGTGGCCGGTTCGCGCAAAGCGTTCGAGCAAAAGCTGGCGATGGCCAAAGCGGTCAAAGCCGCCGGGTACCCGATGGTGCTCAACTTCGTGATCCACCGGCACAACATCCACCAGATGAACGACATTATGGCCCTGTGCGAGAAGCTGGGGGCGGACTACGTGGAGCTGGCCACCTGCCAGTACTACGGCTGGGCTTTCGAGAACCGGGAAGGGCTGATGCCATCGAAGGCCCAGCTGGTTCAGGCCGAGCAGGAAGTGAATCAGTACCGTGACCGTCTGGCGGCCTCCGGTTCGGCCATGAAGCTGATCTTCGTCACGCCGGATTACTACGAGGAGCGACCGAAAGCCTGCATGAATGGCTGGGGCAGCCTGTTCCTGACCGTGGCTCCGGACGGCACTGCGTTACCCTGTCACAGTGCCCGTTTGCTGCCGATTGGCTTTCCCAACGTGAAGGAGCTGAGCCTGAGGGAGATCTGGTACGACAGTCCGGGCTTCAATCATTACCGGGGGGACGACTGGATGCCCGAGCCCTGTCGCTCCTGTGACGAAAGGGACAAGGACTTTGGCGGCTGCCGTTGCCAGGCATACCTGCTGACCGGCAATGCCGACAACGCCGACCCGGTGTGCGGCAAATCCCCGCACCATGAACGCATACTGGCGGCACGGAGAGCCGCCGATCACGCCACGGCCGGCCTTGACGGGCTGGTATATCGCAATGCCAACAACTCCAGGCTGTTCTTCCGGGGCTGAGCGGCTCAGTGCCTACGATGTCTGCGCCGGCCACATCCAGCGCGCCGAGCTGGCCGTGTCGTCAGCCGGATTGTTCTGGCTGGAAACCGACCCGGCTGATGGTCGGTCCCGACTCCAATGCCTTAGCGGTGGTTCGATCACAACCCGGGCAACCGGTCCTGCGGGGCTCGGCGGTCGCCTGAACGGTTACGGTGGTGGCTCGCTGACCGTACTCGGGGATCGTGTTGTCGCGGTAGCCGATGACCAGAGGCTTCTCTGTCTGAGAGCAGACTCTCCCCCGGTAGAGATCCCGGCAGCAGGGTCCGGTGCGACCTGGGGTGGTCTGGTGGCCGACCCGCATCGTGAGCGTGTGCTGGCGGTGCGCGAGCTCAACGGGCGCCAGGCGTTATTGGCGGTGTATCCGGACGGCGCATGTCAAAGCCTGCATCAGGGCGAGGATTTCTACGGAGCACCAGCGCTGTCCCCGGACGGGCGCCGCATCGCCTGGGTCAGTTGGCAGTTGCCGGACATGCCGTGGCACCGGAGTCGGTTGTGGATAGGAAAGCTCGATGACAACGGTCATCTGGAGGATCTCTGCAGCGGCGCCGCGCCCACCGAGGGCGCGATCCAGCAGCCGGTATTCGACGGTGAACGGCTCCGGGTGCTCTCGGACCATGGGGGCTGGTGGCAGCCCTGGCGAGTCGGCACTGACGGCGAGAACCTGGTCTGGAGCGCGGTCAGCGCTCCTGATCTGGATCACGCCAACGCCCCCTGGCAGTTGAATGAGCGGCATCACTCCCCGGTCGGCAGGGGCCAGTGGGCCTGTGTGCGGTATCGGCGGGGCGTGGGTGAACTCTGGTTGGTGGCGGCTGAAGGTGGTTCCGGACACCGGTTAGCGGCCGGTTTTACGGATTTCAGATCCCTGTGCGTGCATGCCGGGCGCCTGTACTGCATTGCTCGCTCGGCCGGCCGTCTTGATGCCGTGATTGAGGTGAACCCCCTCGACCATTCCGTGCGGGTACTGGCCGGTGGCGAGCAGCCGATGGCGGCACCCGTTCTGCCCAGGCCTTTCTGCGTTCCAGCGTCCGGCAGCTGCGAACTGGACGTGCACGGTTTTCTCTACAAACCTCCGGGACCTGAGGAAGCGCCGGCCCCGCTGATTCTTATGGCCCATGGCGGACCAACCTCGGCGGCCTACCCCGTCTATAATGCCCAGATCCAGTACTGGTGCCAGCGGGGATTTTCGGTGGCCGAGGTTAACTACCGGGGCAGCAGCGGCTTTGGACGGAAGTTCCGGCAGGCGCTGGCAGGTCGCTGGGGCGAGTCGGATGTGGATGACATGGAGCGGGCGGCAGATTATCTCGCCGGCGATGGTCGCCCGGTGTACATCCAGGGGCGCAGTTCCGGTGGTTACACCGCACTGATGGCTCTTATCGACAGCGATCGCTTCAGCGGCGGTGCCAGCCTGTTCGGGGTCACCGACCCGCTGCGTTTGCGGGAGCAGACCCATCGTTTTGAATCCGGCTACCTCGACTGGCTGCTGGGGGATCCGGACACCCACCCGGAGCGCTGGTACGCCCGTACCCCGAGGCATCATGCCGGCCGCATCCGCGTTCCGGTGATCTTCTTCCAGGGAGGTCAGGACACTGTGGTCGTGCCGGAACAGACTCGCGCCATGACGGATGCCATAAAAGCGCAGGGCGGGTGCCCGGAGCTGCACTGGTTCGATCAGGAAGGGCACGGATTCCGTGACCGGGACAACCAGGCCAGAATGCTGGAGTGGTTGCACCATTTCTACCGGAGACATAGCCGGATGGCCAATGAATGCGCCGAAAACTTGAGTTAAACTGTCGGTCATTACTACAACAATACGCCGACGAGAACAGCTCCCATGAGTCATGACATCTCAGCGCTCCGCAAGTTTGTATCACCGGAAATAGTCTTTGGTGCCGGATCGCGCCGCTCGGTTGCCAACTTCGCCAGCAACTTTGGCGCCCGACATGTGTTTCTGGTCTCTGATCCCGGTGTGGCAGCGGCAGGCTGGGTGGATGAAATTGTTACGCTGCTGACCGAAGCCGGCATCCGGTCGACGGTGTTTACCGGCGTGTCTCCGAACCCCAAAGTCGACGAGGTGATGGCCGGGGCTGAGCTGTACAGGTCCAGTGAGTGTGATGTTATCGTCGCCATCGGTGGGGGGAGCCCGATGGACTGCGCCAAGGGTATCGGCATAGTCGCAACACACGGGCGCAACATCCTCGAGTTCGAGGGCGTGGATACCATCACCAACCCGTCGCCGCCGTTGATCCTCATCCCCACGACGGCGGGTACATCGGCCGATGTTTCCCAGTTCGCGATCATTTCCGATCCCAACCGTCGCTTCAAGTTCTCCATCATCAGCAAGGCGGTGGTGCCGGATGTTTCCCTGATCGATCCGGAAGTGACCGAAACCATGGATGCCTACCTCACCGCATGTACCGGTGTGGATGCCCTGGTGCATGCTGTCGAGGCGTTTGTTTCCACCGGCAGCGGGCCGCTTACGGACACCCACGCCCTGGAGGCGATCCGGCTGATCAACCGCAATCTGGAGCCGCTGGTCAATAACATCGCGGATCCCTACCTCCGGGAGCAGATCATGCTGGCCTCGATGCAGGCGGGTCTGGCGTTCTCCAACGCGATTCTTGGAGCGGTCCATGCCATGTCCCACAGTCTCGGCGGTTTTCTGGATTTGCCCCATGGTCTGTGCAACGCGCTCCTGCTGGAACACGTGGTGGCGTTTAATTTCCCATCGGCCGAGGATCGCTTCCGTCGGGTGGCGGAAGCGATGGACATCGATACCCGGGGCATGGGCCATCAGGAAGTCAAGAAACGCCTGATGAACCGCATCATCGAACTCAAGAAGAAGGTCGGCCTGGAAGCGCGGCTGGCCCAGCTGGGCGTGACCACGTCGGATATACCCCACCTGTCGGGGTATGCGCTCCAGGATCCCTGTATTCTCACCAACCCGCGCAAGTCGTCTCTGCGGGATGTCCAGGTCGTCTATGAAGAAGCCCTCTGATACGCAGGATAGCAACTACGGAATTGGGGACCTGCTGGGTCTGGGCAGCCAATCGGTCCGAAAGAATTACTATCCGGCCCTGCAGGAGCGTATCGAGGAACTGGAGCAAGAGCGCAACCGCTACAAGTGGTTGTTCGAGAATGCTCTGCACGGCATTTTCCAGGCCAACCTGCGCGGTGGCTTTCTCGCCTGCAATCCCGCCATGGCGCGCATCTGCGGTTATGACAGTCCTGACCATCTGATCGGCAAGGTGATCCGGCTCAGGGAGCAATTGTTCTGCAGTTCTGCCGAGTTCGACCAGATTCGCCAGGAACTGCTGGATCGCGGCAGCCTCAGTGCCCGCGAGACCCGCCTGATGCGGGCCGACTACACGCCCGTGCCTGTGGCCATCACACTGCTGCGCCGTCCGGACCTGGGCCCCGAGGTGGTGGAGGCGTTCGTAGCGGACATCACAGAGCGGGTGCAGGCGCGGGAGAAACTGGAGCAGCTCAACCAGGACCTGGAACGGCGGGTCGAGGAACGCACCGAAGCGCTGCAGAATGCCATCCTCAGCAAGGACAAGTACCTGGCAGCGGCCAGCCACGACCTGTTGCAGCCGCTCAACGCGGCCAGGCTGATGATTTCTGCCTTGCAGGACAGTCAGCTGCCCGAGCAGGAAGCCCGGATGGTGCACCAGGTCCACCGGGCGCTGGAAGGGGCCGAGGAGTTACTGGCTGACCTGCTCGACATCTCCAAGCTTGACCAGCAGGCCATGAAACCGGATCTGGTTTACACAGATCTGGAGAACCTGTTGCAGGGGCTCGGCGAGGAATTCGAGGCGGTTGCCGCCAACGCCGGGCTGGACTTCCGCCTTCGTCTGAAACCTGCGGTGGTGCGCACCGACCAGCGCATGCTCACCCGGATCGTCCGTAACCTGCTGAGCAATGCCTTTCGCTATACCACCTCAGGCGGTGTGGTGTTGGGTATGCGAAAAGCAGGGGGCAAACTGCGCATCGAAGTCTGGGACACGGGAGTCGGCATCGCCGAGGACAAGCTTCAGGACATCTTTACCGAGTTTCACCAGCTGTTGCCCCAGGGCACCGGCGGCCGCCAGGGGGTTGGTCTCGGCCTGGCGATTGTCGAGCGCATGGTACGTATTCTTGGATATCAGGTGGAGGTGTCGTCCCGCCCCGGCCGCGGGTCCCGGTTTGTGGTGATGCTGCCGCTGGCGTCGGCGCGGCCTGCTCCGGCGCCCTCCGCCCCTGTGCCACAGCTTTCGACAGCGGATGGCTTCGACGGGGCCAATGTGCTCGTGATCGACAACGAACCCGCCGTGTTGGAGAGCATGTCTGTGCTTCTTGAGCGCTGGGGGTGCCGGGTGCTGACCTCTGCCAGCGAGGCCGAGGCCCTTTCCCTGGTGAACCAGGGAAAGGAACCGGATGTCATCCTGGCCGATTTTCACCTCGATAACGGTCGCACTGGCTGTCAGGCCATTCACGGCCTGCGGAAACGACTGGGGCGGCCTGTTCCCGCAGCCGTTATCACTGCCGATCGCAGCGATGAAACCCGCCAGCTCATGCGAGCCCAGTCTCTGCCCATCCTCAATAAACCGGTGAAACCGAATCGTCTCCGCGCCTTGGTGACCAGCCTGTTGCCAGCGATGCCCTGACCGTACGCGATTGCGTGCAGGGTCTACACTTAAAGCACCACCCCCTTTGAACAGGAGACCCAGCGCATGAACCATTCCGACACCGGACTGACCAATCATGAGGTGACCATCTGCCTGGCCGGCGGCGCCGTGCTCGGCCCCTTCAATGCGACCTGGACCAGGAACGAGGGCGGAGACGTCCGCGAGCTTGTCCGGGAGTACGACGCCTTCCTGCAGGGTGAAAAACAGCACCGGTTCAAATTTCACCTGCACGACACCTACACCAATACTGTCCATACCCTGATTCTGAACTTTGAGCAGGTGACGGGGATTTGCGACCATGTCCGCTTGCGGAGCCACGCCAACGACTGAATGGCGCGCGGATTGATACACACCCGCGGCGGCTTCGTACCTGCGGCTGGAACCTCAATGTAGACGGACGGACAGGAGGGAACATGAGCGATTACAGAACGGAGCAGGACAGCCTGGGTGAGGTCCACGTGCCCGCCGATGCACTCTGGGGGGCCCAGACCCAGCGTGCAGTCGACAATTTTCCGGTCAGCGGCCAGCCCATGCCGGGGATGTTTATCAGGGCCGTGGCCCAGATCAAGAAGGCTGCGGCCGAGGCCAATACCAGTCTGGGCCTTCTCGACAACAGGCGCCGGGACGCCATCGTCGAGGCCTGTGATGCCCTGATCGGTGGCGACCATGCCGACCAGTTCCCGGTGGACCGGTTCCAGACCGGCTCCGGCACCAGCACCAACATGAACGCCAACGAGGTCATTGCCGCCCTGTGCCGGAAGGAAGGCGTCGATGTCCACCCCAATGATCACGTCAACATGAGCCAGAGCTCTAACGACGTGATCCCCACCGCCATCCACGTCAGTTCGGTCATGGCGGTCAAGGAATCCCTGGTACCGGCCCTGAGCCATCTGTGCGGTATTGTCTACGAGCGTGAGGCGTTGTTCTCCGAACAGGTGAAAACGGGTCGGACCCATCTGATGGATGCCATGCCGGTGACCCTGGGCCAGGAGCTCAGAACCTGGCGCGAGCAACTGGCGGCGGCCGAAAAGCGCATTGATGCGGCAACCGACGAGCTGATGGCTGTGCCGCAAGGGGGCACGGCCGTGGGCACCGGCGTTAATGCTGCTCCCGAGTTCGCCGGACAGTTCGTGAAATTCCTCAAGAGCAATACCGGCTATCCGTTCCGGTCCCTGGAGCACAAGTTCGTCGGTCAGAGTGCCGTGGATGCACCGGTGGCGCTGTCGTCCCAGTTGCGTGGGGGCGCCATCGTGCTCACCAAGATTGCCAACGACCTGCGCTGGATGAACAGTGGGCCGATCCACGGCCTGGCCGAGATCAGCCTGCCCGCCCTGCAGCCGGGGTCCAGCATCATGCCCGGCAAGGTGAACCCGGTCATTCCCGAATCCGTGGCGATGGTCGGAGCCCAGGTCATGGGCCTGGACAGCGCCGTGGCGATTGCCGGCCAGTCCGGCAATTTCCAGCTCAACGTCATGCTGCCGCTGGTGGGCGGAAACCTGCTGGATATGGTCAGCCTGCTGAGCAACGCTGCCACCCTCCTGGCGGACAAGGCGATCCGGGATTTCTCCGTCAACGCGGATAACCTCAATGCCGGTGTCGGCCGTAACCCGGTGTTGGTGACCGCCCTGAATCCGGAGATCGGCTACAGTCTGGCGGCGGATATCGCCAAGGAGGCGTATCGCACCGGTCGACCGGTCATCGATGTGGCCGAGGAGCGCAGCGGACTGAGCCGGGCGCGACTGGAACAGTTGATGGATCCCCTGAAGCTGACCCGGGGCGGTCTGGACTGACAAGCAAAAAGGAGCACTGGCAGTTGCTGTTATCGCTGGAATTGTATGTGATGCTGGTGCTAGCCAACGGCGCCCCCGTGGTCGCTGCCCGCATGCTAGGCGAGCGCTGGGACCAGCCTGTTGACGGCAACCGGCTCTGGTCCGATGGCCGGCCGGTGCTGGGGCAGAGCAAGACCTGGCGGGGGTTGGTCAGTGGCTGCCTGGCCTGTGCCCTGTTTTCACTGTCCACCGGACTGGGCTTCCTGTTCGGAGCACTGTTCGGATTCCTCGGGTTGCTGGGTGATATGGCCAGCAGCTTCATCAAACGTCGGATGGGGTTGCAGTCCAGCGCCCGGGCACTGGCCCTCGATCAGGTCCCGGAAGCGGCCCTGCCGATGGTGCTGGCGGTATTCTGGTTGCCGGTCGGGTGGGGCAGTGCACTGCTGGTGATCGTCCTGTTCACCCTCTCCAACATCCTGTTTTCCCCCTTGCTGCATCGACTTGGCATTCGCGACAAACCGCACTGAGGGCGGGGCTTGTTACGGCCCCCGGGTCAGGGTGTGGATGGTAATCTCGGGCGGGCAGTTCAGCCTGACATTGAGCACCGACGTGCCGGCTCCCGGGGAGGTATAGCCCTGCATCCCGTTGGCCTGCCAGTAGCCGCGGCCGAGGCGGCGTGGGCAGTCGGAGTCCAGGGTCACGGGAATGCCGCCGGGCAGGCAGATCTGTCCGCCGTGGGTGTGGCCGCACAGGAACACGTCGTAGCCGGCGTGGGCCGCTTCGCGCCAGATTTCCGGAGTATGGCTGAGCAGGATGCTGACACCCCCGGCGGGAATGTCATCCCCGGCCCGGTGCAGGTTGTGGACCTTGTAGAAGTGGGCGTCGTCCACGCCTGCGAGGAACAGCCGTTGACCGTTGCGTTCAAGGGGCTCCATCTCGTTCAGCAGCAACCGGTAGCCCATGTCCTCCAGTGCGGGCACCATACGGATGCTGTCATGGTTGCCGAGGACTGCATAAGGTTTGCCCTTGATAGCCGCGCGTAACCGGGCCATGCCGGCCAGCGCGGCGTCAACCGGCCCCCAGGTCAGGCGGCGGTAGTCACCCGTGAGCACACAAAGGTCATAATCAAGAGGCTCGATCTGCCGGATCACCGCCTGTAGGTTGGCCTCGTCCATATCCACATGCAGGTCGGTCAGATGCAGGATGCGGTAGCCTTCGAAGGCTTCGGGCAGATCAGCAATGACGAAACGGTTGTGAGCGGTGGACAGTTTCAGGGTATTGGCCTGGGCCCGACGGAACAGGCCAACGCACTGGAGACAGAACCGGATCAGGCCGGGGGCGTTGGTCAGGTTTTCCAGATGGAAGGAACGGTGATCCTTGCCGAAAACCAGGGCTTCGTATTCTTTCTCTATACCCATGCGCTGGCGGGCATGTACCGGCCCCAGGCGCAAGCCGAGACGATACTCCAGCAGTTCGTTCTGGTTTTCGGGTGCACGAGCCCTTGCCGTCATTGTTCTTTCCTTGATGCCGAGCGGGTTATGGCTGAGTGCCTGTGCAAAAAGCGATGGCAAACCCTGTCTTTCATTATGGATGGCTGGTGGGCGGATGCAACCGCTCCGGAACAATGTTCATGTTCTGTTCAGGGAAGTCCCGGTTTGGGGTTTGCTCGTAAAACTCATTAAGCTAGAGGAAAGGCATTCAATCCAGAGGTGACTATGACAGAGTCGTGCAATATCCCGGGCCTGACCGTGCCCCGCAGCCGTTTTCCGGATCCGGAACGGGACCTCCCCGCTGAGGGCGGGGAGGCACGTGTGGTGCTGGCCGGTGGCTGTTTCTGGTGTGTCGAGGCGGTCTTTCTGGCGATGGACGGAGTCAGCCAGGTGACCTCCGGTTATGCCGGGGGTAGTGCCGAAACTGCAAACTATGAAGCTGTCTGCACCGGCACTACCGGCCACGCCGAGGTGGTGGAAATCCGCTATGATCCGGCGAAGGTCAGTTTCGGCGAGCTGTTGAAAGTGTTCTTTTCCGTGGCGCACGATCCGACCCAACTCAATCGCCAGGGCAACGACCGGGGCACACAGTACCGTTCGGCGATCTTTTACGAGACGTCCGAGCAGAAAGCGGTTGCTGAGGCCTACATCCACCAGCTGGACGCCGCCGGAGTCTATCCCGACCCGATCGTTACCAGCCTCGAGCCACTGGAGGCCTTCTATCCGGCGGAGGAGTATCACCAGAACTTCGCCGCCCGGAATCCGTATCAGCCTTACATCATGGCGGTGGCGGCGCCAAAGATGGAGAAACTGCTGGATAGCTATGGCGACCGCCTGAAACCTGAATACACCGACAACGAACCGGGCCAGGCCTGAGGAGACAACTTATGACCGTATCCGCATCAGGTTATGACCTGACGCCATTGACGCAAGCTCAGGTGGACGAGAAAGCGGCAGATCTGACGCCGGATGAAAGGCGGGTGTTGCTCGATCACGGCACCGAACACCCGTTCTGTGGCACCCTGCTCGATAACAAGAAAGCCGGCGTCTACCATTGCCGGCTGTGTGACCTGCCACTGTTCAGTTCGGACTCGAAATTCGACTCCGGCACCGGTTGGCCGAGCTTTTTCCAGCCCTTTGATCCCGAGCATATCCGTTACCTGGACGATAACAGCCTGGGCATGACCCGCACCGAGATCCGGTGTCCGCGCTGTGACAGCCATCTGGGGCATGTCTTCCCCGATGGTCCACCACCGACCGGGCAGCGCTACTGCCTGAACTCTGTTGCCATGGTGTTCAGGGATAACGACTGACGGAGCGTGAAACCTGAGCAAAAACGGGGCGTGGGCCCCGTTTTTTGTTACTGGCCTCCGGTGACGGTCGAGACGTAACGGGCTACAGCCTTGATCTGTTCTTCCGACAGGCTCTCCCCGAACGCAGGCATCACACCGACGCCCTGGGTTACGGCCATCCTTACCCGCTCCTCGGTCGGTTTGAGATCGTCCAGGTTCGGACCGATGGCGCCCTCCGAGCCGGCATCGGCAAGGGTATGGCAGACGGTACATGAAGGTTGGGCTTCCTGGGTAAAGACGGCCTTGCCCCGGGTTGCCAGGTCGTCTGCGGAAGCGTGGAAGGCAGCGATCAACAGGCCGGTGATGGCCAATACAGCGTTCTTGTTCATCTGGTATGGATCCGAAAATGATGGGGCGGCTGGTTTTCCAGGTCAGCCGCCCCGGATGATTAGCTGACCGTGACGGTTACTCCGTGATCCTCCCAGCCATTGTGTCCATACCCGCGCTCGTTGTCGGTGCGGCCTTGCGGCTGGCTGTTGCCTTCGACATCGGTTGCCTTGCTCACAATGCGGTGCTCGCCGGCTGAGAGGTCTGCGGCCATGACAAACGGACGCCAGGCGTAGGGGCCGAGATCCGGTCCCAGGAACCGGGCCTGACTCCAGCTCTCGCCGCCATCGGTAGAGACTTCCACCTTGTCCAGGGGCCGGGTGCCGCCAAAGGCCACGCCGTAAATCATATTGCGGCCGGCACGACCGGTTTCCAGGGGGGCGGTTACCCAGGACTTCACGTTCATCTCCCACATGGACGGCTGGTCCGGTGCGCCTTTCTTGCCGACGTCACGGATACGGTAGCCGGACGCCTGGATCTTGGCGTCTGTCTGGCTTTCGGTAAAGGCAACGTTTTTCACATACTTGACGTTGTTAACGCCGTAGAAACCCGGTACCACCATCCGCAGCGGGCCGCCATGGGTCAGTGGCAAGGGCTCGTCATTCATCTCCCAGGCCAGAACGGCAGAGTCCAGCGCGTGCATCGGAACGGAGCGCTCCACCATGACCGTCTTGGGATCAAGCCCGTCTGGCAGCGTTTCGCCGCCGGTGCTGGTGATGTATTTCATGCCTGCCGCGGGCCCGCCCAGAGCCTCCACGACCGTTTTCAGTGGAACCCCGGTCCACATGACGCAGCCTGCTGCGCCCACCGACCACTGGGTACCGCTGGCGCCATGCGGAAAGAAGGCCCGACCGTTGCCGGAACACTGCAGTACGGATGCGACGGTGGTAACACCCAGGGACTTGAGTTCACCAATGGTCAACGCGCGTGGATTTTTCACCCCCTCGATATTCACCTCCCAGGCATCCCGATCCGCCACGATCTGCTCGGGGGGCGCCGGCAGGTTGTTCCGGACAAACAGCCGGTCACTGGGGGTGATTACGCCCTGGCCGATGGCTCCGCGCCGGGTTTCCATGGTATTGGCACTGTGAAGGATGAGCGCGTTGCGTTCCTTCCAGGCGGCGTAATCCGGCAATGTTTTCGGCTCTTCGCCCCGTGCCAGCGGGGCGAATCCCAGCAGGCTCACGGCCGCCATGGCGCCGGCACTGCCAAGCAGCAGGGTTCTGCGCCCCGGATTGGCGAGACCGGGGTCGTTTGGCCCTCTTTTCAACTCGATTGGGTGTGTCATGGTGCCTCTCCTTGTTGGCCTTGTCCCAGGGCAATGCCCTCCGCGACCTTCGGGTCGCAGTTATATTCTTAGTATATATAGTAGAGTTCAAAAATTGATCAATGCGGATTTCGCCGTTATCCACCGGCATCGGGACCCGCTATAATGCGCCGCTGATGACGCTGCCCCAGAATCGACGATGACCCGGAAAAGGACCACGCGCCCATGATCCGACTGAAACTGAATCCGCTCACCGAATCCGCCACGCTGTTGCGCCGTGCGGGTGTGGTTCTCGGTTCAGTGGGGCTGACGGCCCTGTATTCTCTGCTGATTTTGTTGCGTGCCCTGTTCGGCAAGCTGGATCGCCGGATCGTCGACCAGTACTGCCGGGAATGGTCGGCGGCGTTGTTGCGGCTGGTGCGTGCCAACCTGACCGTGCGGGGCGAGGTGCCTGATTTCGGGGATGGCCGGCGATACATCATTATGTGCACCCACGCCAGTCACTACGATATCCCGGTCAGCTTCGTCTCCTTGCCCGGATCTATCCGGATGCTGGCCAAGAAGGAGCTGTTCAGTATTCCGCTCCTTGGTCAGGCCATGCGTGCGGCGGAGTTTCCTTCGGTGGATCGTTCCAACCGTAACCGGGCTGTCCGGGATCTGGAGCGTGCCAGGGATATGATGGAAAGCGGTATCGTGCTCTGGGCTGCACCGGAGGGTACCCGTTCCCCGGATGGCAAGCTGCTGCCCTTCAAGAAAGGCTGTTTCCATCTGGCACTGGATACTCAGGCCGTCATCGTCCCGGTGGCGGTTCGTGGTATCCACCAGGTATTGCCGGCCCGAACCTGGCAGATCAACCTGGGGCAGCCGGTGGATGTGCGTGTTGGCCAGCCCCTGGACGTGGCGGGCAGGTCCAAGCAGGATCTGCCAGAGATCATGGCTGAGGTGCGAGCCCGGCTGGAAGGCTTGCTGGGAGATGGCGAGGCCGAGTGAGCCGGCCCCGCCCGGGTCATGTGGTGGAGGTGCCTGCTGTGACGACCGTCGTAAGCAGATAACCGGTGTAGGCGACATACACCAGTAACAGGATACCGCCGTCCAGACGGCTTATCTTTCTGTGCCAGCCGGTGAGGCCGAAGCCCATGATGAGCAGGCCAACGGTCAGCGCGAGCATCAGCGTCCAGTCCCGGTACAGGACTTCCGGGTCCACTTTCAGTGGCTCGATGGCCGCGGCAAGCCCCACGACGGCCAGGGTATTGAAGATGCCCGATCCCAGGATGTTGCCGAGAATCAGGTCGTGTTCGTTCTTTTTTACCGAGGCGAGGGCGGAGGCCAGTTCCGGCAGGGATGTGCCGATCGCCACAATCGTCAGGCCAATCACGAGGTCACTGACGCCCAGGCTCTGGGCAATGGTCACCGCCCCCCAGACCAGGATCCGGGAGCTGACAACCAGCAACACCAGACCGATCACCAGCCAGAGAATGGCGGATTTCAGTGGCATGGGGTGGGCGATGATTTCGGCATCGGTCTCGCCTCCCAGGGGGTCATCCTTGCCACGGATTCCCTGGAAGATGGACCAGCCCATCACGCCTGCGAATACCAGCAACAGGATCGCGCCATCGAGGCGGGTCAGGTTGCCATCAATCAGCTGAGCGCCGGCAATCAGGGTGAGAATGACCAGCAGTGGCAGCTCTTTCCGGATCACCTGGGAGTGAACCGCGATGGGAGCGATGACGGCGGTCAGGCCGACAATCAGGGCGATGTTGGTGATATTGGAGCCGTACCCGTTACCTAGGGCCAGCCCGGGATTGCCATCAGCAGCCGCCATGGCCGAAACCGCCAGCTCGGGCGCGGAGGTGCCAAAGCCGATAATCACCATGCCGATCAGCAGGGAGGGCATGCCCAGATGCTTGGCGGTTGCCGCCGCCCCTTCCACGAATTTGTCAGCGCTCCAGACCAGCAGCACCAGCCCGGCAAGGATTGAGCCAAAAGCCATCAACATAACAATTTAAGCCTCAGTTTATGAATCGTCCGAGCATGTAAACCCCGGCGTAGCCGAGGGTGTAGGCGGCCAGGAGGTGGGCAAGATACCGCATGTAGGCTCCGAAGGTCAGCCCTGCGATCTTGCTCATGGCCACAATACCGGCTGCGGAACCGATGATCAGCAGCGAACCACCCACGCCGACGGCGTAGGTCAGGCCCATCCACTCTCCGCGTGTCATCTCGATGCCCGACTTCAGGAGCGCGGCGGTCAGCGGCACATTATCAATGACCGCCGAAAAGATTCCCATCAGGTAATTGGCATACAGCGGAGGGAGGAGGTCATAGATCGCCACCAGGGAGTCCAGGGCATGGATCTCCTTGAGCATGCCCACCAGCAGCAGGATGCCCAGGAAGAACAGCAGGGTTTCGAATTCGATGATCCGGATGTATTCCAGGATCGGGTCCAGATCCGAGTCATCACTCATAAAGCGCGAGACCAGGAACATGATCGAAAGCCCGAACAGGAAGGTAAGGACCGGCGGGATGCTGAACAGGGCATTGCCCGCGATGGTGCACAGGATTGTCAACAAAAACAGACCACTGATGACAGCATCCACTCTACGGACCGGGGTGGTGCTGGAACGAAGTGTCACGGTGCCTGTCAGTCCTCGTGAAAGGAAGACCGCAAGGATGAAAACGGTAATGGAAGCTGGCAGCGCGAGGGTGAGCAGAGTCAGTATTTGCACCTTGTCCGCGAGGAATATCATCAACGTGGTGACGTCGCCGGTAATCAGGGAAACGCCTCCGGAATTCACCGCAAAGACCACCAGGGTGACGAACTGCAAGCGCTTTTTCAGCTCCAGATTCAGGGACAGAATCAGGGAGCATGAGACTAAAGTGGCAGTTATATTGTCTGCTAAAGACGAGAAAATGAAACAGAAGAGACCGGTCAGGAACAGCAGTCGTCGTTCGCCTACCTGCCTCGGCATGATCAGATAGATTACGTTCTCGATCATTCCCTTTTTATTCAGGTAGGCGACGAAGGTCATCGCCGCGACCAGAAACAGCCAAAGCCCCGCGATTTCGGCAATGCTCTCCGTGAGCCCGGTGGTGACGGCCTCGGTCTCCTCGGGCGAGTCGCTGAACAGGAACAGCAGCACCCAGGCCAGCGTGCCGAAAAACAGCGTAACCTTGGCTTTATTGATGTGGGTAATCTCTTCGAAGATGACTCCCAGAAGAGCCAGAACAGCAAGAATAATCAGAACAGTATCAAGAGCGGACATTGGGCACCCCGACGTGGTGACTCTGGCAAGGCCTCAGGCAGGCCCCAAAAAAGACGCGCCGGATTGTAGACGTTTGACCCGTGAGGGGCCACTGTCCGTAACAGGCATACAGGACCGGATGCATGCGGGCCCGGGGCCGGCAGGATTCCAACGGTTGACATTCGCAATTTATTATTTCGACGAAAATCGGGATAATTGCGCGCAAATTCAGACCGGAAGCAGACGGCGGCGCATACCTGACGCTTGACCGGCTTCCGACAGGCCTCGTTGCTGATCGTGGCGGGGCGAACAGGTTCATTACTAACCAGGGTACAAACCAATGGCCGTTAGACAGGCAGACGTAGTGCTGGTCGGCGGTGGCGTCATGAGCGCCACCCTCGGCATGATGCTCAAACAGCTCGATCCGTCGCTGGACATCGTCATGGTGGAGCGTCTTGACCACGTTGCCCATGAAAGCACGGACGGATGGAACAACGCGGGTACCGGCCATGCCGGCTACTGTGAACTCAACTATACCCCGGAGACCGACGATGGCGACGTCGCCATCGAGCGGGCACTGAAGATCAACGCCCAGTTCGAGGTTTCCCTGCAGTTCTGGTCCTATCTGGTCGAGCAGGGCGTGCTGTCCGATCCGAAATCCTTCATCAACCGCACCCCCCACCAGAGTTTTGTCTGGGGTGAGAAGGACGTGGCGTTCCTGAAACGTCGCCACCAGAAGCTCAGTGCCCATCACCTGTTCCGGGAAATGGAATACACCGAGTCTCCGGACGTTCTGGAAGAGTGGATGCCACTGGTGGTTAACCACCGTGACCCCATGCAGCGCGTGGCCGCCACCCGGATCAATCATGGCTCGGATGTCGATTTCGGCTCCCTGACCCGCAGCATGGTGGAATGGCTGGAAACCCAGGACAATTTCGAACTGATGCTCAGTTGCCCCGTGCATTATATTGACCAGCGCGATAACGGCCGCTGGAAGGTGCGCGTGAAGAACCAGAAAACCGGCGAACTGACCAAGCTGGAAGCCGGCTTCGTGTTCCTCGGTGCAGGCGGCGGAGCCCTGCCGCTGTTGCAGAAATCGGGCATCGAGGAAGCTCGCGGCTACGGCGGGTTCCCGGTCAGTGGCCAGTGGCTGGTGTGCGGCAAACCGGATATTGTTGAGCAGCACAACTCCAAGGTTTACGGCAAGGCGCCCATCGGTGCGCCCCCCATGTCAGTGCCGCACCTGGACACCCGGATCATCAATGGTGAGCCGGCCCTGCTGTTCGGGCCGTTCGCCGGTTTCACCACCCGCTTCCTGAAGCAGGGGTCCATTTTTGACCTGATCGGCTCGGTGCGCACTACCAACCTCAAGCCGATGCTGTCGGTCAGTAAGAGCAACATGGATCTGACCCGCTATCTGATTGGCGAGGTGTTTCAGTCCCATGCCGACCGCGTTGCCTCGCTGCGCAACTTCTTCCCGGACGCCCGGGAAGAGGACTGGAAGCTTCAGATGGCTGGTCAGCGCGTGCAGATCATCAAGCAGACCGAGGATGGCGGCGGCAAGCTGGAATTCGGAACCGAGATCGTCGCGGCCAAAGATGGCAGCCTGGCGGCACTGCTTGGGGCCTCTCCGGGCGCCTCGACAGCGGCCAACGCCATGATCGATGTGCTGGAGCGCTGCTTCCCGGAGAAATTGAAAACGGCCCAGTGGCAGGAGCGTATCCGGGACCTGGTGCCGTCTTATGGCCAATCCCTGGTGGAGGACGAGGCATTGCTCACCAAGGTGCGCGAACGGACGCTCTCGACCCTCAAACTCGCCTGATATAACTAATCGGTCTAGAACCGAGGCAAAACGCGGCGGAAAGCGGGGCTAACCTGCGGTCCGCCGCGTTTTTTTTGGGGTGAACACCATGGCCCGGGTTGCGATTTGTTACAGGGAGCCTAGGGTAAGTAGACACCCAGTAGAAAGGAGAGAGCCTATGAGTGAGCACCAGTACGATCCCGAGAAGGGGTATGTCGCGCTGCTCGGATGGAGTCTGAACGCCGTCGAGGCGGCGGACAAATTTGACCGCCGTTATGTCGTCGTGGCTCCGGACTGGGCAGAGGCCTATTGCGAGGAGCACAAGATTCCCTACGTGCCCTGGAATTTCGAGAGGCTGAACGATCGCTCCTTTGAAATCGCCCAGACCCTGAAAGAAATGGGTGTCGATGTTGCCATTCCATTGTTTGAGGAAACCGTCGAATGGGCGGGCGCCATCAACTCGGTACTGATGGATAAACCGAGGCTGTTTGGTCAGGCCATGCTGCTTCGGGACAAGGCATTGATGAAACGCCGTGCCCAGCTGGGCGGCATCCGCGTCGGTATCTTCGAGGAGGCGCACGACCGTGACGATGTCATCCGTTTCCTGAAACGGGTGAACCAGACCCTGCTGAAACTGGACGGCGACCCGAACGACCCCATTCACCTCAAGGCCTTCGACAAGGCCGGTTGTCTCGGTCACCGGGTGATCCGCACCCCGGACGAGGTGGATACCATCCCGGATGAAGAGTTCCCGGTGCTGATGGAGTCTCACCTGGATGGCTGGGAATTTGCCGTCGAGGCCTGGATCCACAACGGCAAGATCCGGTTCCTGAACATTTCCGAGTATGTCACTCTCGGCTACTCGGTGTTTGTGCCGGCCACGCCGGACCTGGAGAAATACCGGGAGCAAATCACCAGGGAAATCGAAAAGCTGATCAAGACCTTCGACATTGACTTCGGTTTTGTCCACCCCGAGTACTTCGTGACCAGTGATGGCACCATGTACTTTGGCGAGGTGGCCTATCGTCCGCCCGGTTTCAAGGTGTTCGAACTGCTTGAGCGCTCCTATGGCTTCAATGCCTACCAGGGCATGATCCTTGCGTTCGACCCGAAAACCACCGAAGAGGAGATCACCGCGTTCTTCCCGAAAGAGGTGGTCGATGCCAAGGGCTACGCCGGATGCTTCGGGGTTTACCCGCGTCGTCGGGTGGTCAGCCGGTTGGAAATTCCGGAAGAAACCGAGAACGACGACTACTTCGAAAGCCACGAGCTCACCCCTCCGCTGGAGGAAACGGTCACCAAGCGGACTGCTTTCGGTACCCATTGGGGGCTGGTCTATTTCTTCGGCGATGACCCTTACCGGATGAGGGATTTGCTGAAACATCAGGAAGAGCTCGATTTCTATGTATAATCGGGAGAGCAATCAATAATAATCGGGTTTGGCGCAGGCCCTCAGGAGAACGTCGTTTGAGCGATCACCAACCGGGCAGTGCAGTACCGGCGGTCAATATGGACAAGCTGGTGCAAAGACTTGATGAGTCGATCCAGGCTCTTGAAGAAAGCCGGTCCTTTGCCAGGGCCGGTAAGCTCCCGCGGGTGTTTGATATTGCCCGCAGGGTGCTGTTGCAGCCGGGGGGCTGTCAGGTAATCGAGGAGCGCTCACAACGTCTGGAACAGGCCGGTGTCTTTGCCGGCACCGACTGGTCCGACCCGAGCATCCTGCTGCCGTCCCTGACCACCCACTCCCTTCAGAGCACGAATGCCGATACCGTGGTGGTTGAGGCCTTCAGTGAATTGCGTCTGCTGGCGGTGGCCCGCGGACTTTACCTCCATCCGTCGGTGTCGGCGGAGCAGGCCCACCATTACCTGACCCAGGTGCTTGCCATCAATCTCGGCCTCCTGTTCGGCATGACCGGTGAAGCTGAGCGAGAGCAGGGCAGGCTGGCTCTGATCAGCCAGTCGGTTGTGCAGTATGTGGCGGCGCATATCGGTTACGAACATGTGATCGACAGTCTGATCGAGGAAATCTGGCGTATCCTGCAGCAGCGGCCGATACAGGTCACTGATGTGCGGCGGATGATCACCCAGATTGCGCTTTGCCGTGCCGATCCGAACGCCGACCTTGGCAGCGCCGGCCGGGGAGCAGATCGCCTGATCTCCAGCCTTTACGGTCCGACCCGGGCCTGCAGCGAGGACCCCGGTACCGTTGTCTACGAGCAGCGTCTCGAATCCATGGATGCCCAGGCCCTGCAGAATGAAGCCACCGGCTTTGCCCGATCCATGCACGATACCGGCCTGGTATCGCCCTATCACGCCACGTTCGTGCGCTTCATTCTGGAGGACCAGGACGCCCTCCTGAGCGAGGCCCTCGGCCTGTCCAGCACTGGCCGCGATTGCCTGCTGTGCTACCGGGAACTGGTCCATACCCTGATCCGGGAAGGTATTTTCCCGGGGACCGCCCAGGGCTTGTATGGCCTGGCGCTTATGTTGGAGCGGGGCATCCTGTACCAACCGCCGGTGGCCCCGGCGCTCTGGCGCCAGGTCCGCTTGTCCCTGTGTCCGGAGGCGCGGGAACGCCTGCAGTTGGCCTATGGTTACGAGCCGCCGCCAGCGGCCTGGCTGATCCAGGGGGTGCTGAACATGCTGGGCCAGCCATTGGGTGTCGGCCAGGGCAACAACCCCACCTGCCAGTCGGCCCGGGCCTTGTCGATGTGGGCCTACAACGATCCGGACTACCTGTTGCAGATGGTCGCCTGGGCGGCCCGGGACAACGAGATCATGATGCACTTCGAGGGCCAGCCGGTTTCCTCGTCGCAAAGTGCGGGCGGTGTAGCGTCGGAGGTTACCCTCGATCTTGATCCGGTATCCCTGGTGGTGGTTCCGCACCTGGACCGCATATACGCGGAAATGGGCCGGCTCTGCGCGGGGCGCGAGGGCGATCCACACCGGTGGGTGAACCCCGAGTTCCACGGCTGGTCCGCCGGTCGCGGTTTTGCCATCAACGTGGATGTGGGGACCGGTAAGCTCGATGACCCCGAAGGCTTTATCCGCCATTTTTACGCCAGTTACCATCCCTACTACAACGGGAACCAGCCCCTGATCCATCCCCAGCCTGCGGGCATTGCCGTCACCGACAGTGCCGCACGGTTTATCGGGTGGCACGCCATCACCATCCTGCGGGTGGCGCTGGATCCTGACGGGGAGATGCGAGTCTATTTCTTCAATCCCAACAACGACAGCGGTCAGAACTGGGGCGATGGCGTGCGGGTGAGCACGTCCGGCCATGGCGAACGCTTTGGCGAGTCGTCGCTCCCGTTTGAACAGTTCACCTCACGGCTCTATATCTTCCACTTCGATCCGCTCGAGCGTGGTGAGCCGGCGGACGTCAGCCAGGACGAGCTGGGCCGGGTCCTCGATGCCATATACCGGAGCTGGGGTGTGGATCGGGTGCCCGCGGACACGCTCCAGGCCGAGCCCCCAAGAACCGACTGACTTGCCGGCACGGTTGGAAAGAATGCTATGCTCGACGTCAAATCGGCCTGACGGAGAGCCAGAGCATGACCAACGCGCAAGCCAAGCCGGGTAACGGGGCGGAGCTGTTTATCCGGGCCCTGGAGAACGAAGGCGTCAAATACATCTTCGCGGTGCCGGGTGAGGAGAACCTGGACCTGCTTGAGGCGCTCAGAAACAGCCATATCCAGCTGATCCTGAATCGACATGAACAGGCGGCGGGGTTCATGGCCGCGACCTATGGTCGTCTGACCGGAAGGGTCGGGGTTTGCCTGTCTACCCTGGGGCCGGGTGCCACCAACCTGGTGACTGCAGCCGCCTATGCCCAGCTCGGCGGCATGCCGATGATGATGATTTCCGGACAGAAGCCGATCAAATCCTCCAAGCAGGGCTTGTTCCAGATCCTCGATGTGGTCGACCTGATGCGACCGCTGACCAAGTACACCCGCCAGATTTCCAACGCCAATACGATCCCGGCCAAGGTGCGGGAAGCCTTCCGGCTGGCATCCGAGGAACGCCCCGGGGCCGTGCATCTGGAACTTCCCGAGGACATAGCTGCAGAGAAGCCGGCACCGGATACCCACATCTTTGCACCCAGCGATGCCCGGCGGCCCTCCGCCAGCCAGAAGAGTCTGGAGATTGCCTGCGATATGCTGCGTGAGGCCAGGCACCCGCTGATCATGATTGGCGCGGGAGCAAACCGGAAGCGGGTCTCCCAGGCGCTGATCCACCTGGTAAACACCACCAACATCCCGTTCTTTACCACCCAGATGGGCAAGGGCGTGGTAGACGAACGCCACCCCCGATACCTGGGCAATGCGGCATTGTCAGCCGGAGACTTCGTTCATCGGGCCATCGACCATGCCGACCTGGTGATCAATGTCGGCCATGACGTGGTGGAAAAACCCCCTTTCTTCATGAAGCCGGGTGGCAAGAAGGTTATCCATGTGAACTTCTCCGGAGCCGATGTCGACCCGGTGTATTTTCCGCAGCACGAAGTGGTGGGGGACATCGCCAACAGCGTGGAATACATGGCGGAGAACTGCGGGATCTGCCACAAACACGATTTCAGTCGGTTCATGGAAGTAAAGGCTGCCGTTGACCGGCACCTCCAGGACCAGGCCGAGAGTGACCGCTTTCCGGTGATCCCCCAGCGCATTGTCCATGACGTTCGGGCGGTGATGCCCGAGGACGGTATCATTGCCCTGGACAACGGCATGTACAAACTCTGGTTTGCCCGTAACTACCCGGCCTATGACAACAACACCGTGCTGCTGGACAACGCCCTGGCGTCCATGGGTGCCGGCCTGCCCAGCGCCATGATGGCATCGATGCTGTATAAGGATCTGAAGGTCATGGCCATCTGCGGTGACGGCGGTTTCATGATGAATAGCCAGGAACTGGAGACGGCGGTCAGGCTGGAACTGAATCTGGTGGTGCTGATCATCAATGACAGCGCGTACGGCATGATCAAGTGGAAACAGGCCCAGGAGGGGCTGGCTGATTTCGGCCTGGATTACCGCAATCCGGACTTCGTGAAATACGCCGAATCCTACGGCGCCACGGGGCACCGGGTATCCCGCACTGAGGACCTGCAGCCGACGCTTGAGCGGGCGCTGGCGGCCGGGGGTGTACATCTGGTGGACGTGCCGGTGGATTACAGTGAAAACCGCCGGGTCTTTGATGAGGAGTTGGCGGAACTGACCCGTCGGCTGTAGCGTTGTATCATTGCGATCGACGATACCAAAGGATGTACGCAATGATGTTTTCCCGTTTCCGATGGCTGGGACTGGCGGCAGGTCTGCTGGTGTTGGCCGGGTGTAGCAAGCCCGAAACCCCTCAGGAAGTGGCCGCCGCCTTCTGGCAGGCCATGGCCGAAAACGATGTGGGCGATGTTGTCGAGCTTTCCACTCTGACCGACGAAGCTCAGTTTGATGCCTACCGGCGTGACTGGACCAATGCGGTGCCTTCGTTCGGCCGGGTGGTTATCGAGGAACGGGAGGCGAGCATTGTCACCCGTCTGCCCACGGAAGAAGCTTCGGGGGGGGAGCGGCTGGAGCTGGAGACGTACCTGGTCTCCACCGCCGAGGGATGGCTCGTGGATTACCAGCGCACCGGCGATGCCATTCTCAACCCCTCCCCGTTCAGCGGACTGATGGGCCAGCTCAACAGTCTCGGGGAAAAACTCTCCTCCAGCTTTGCCCGATCTTCCGAAGATCTGGAGGCTCGTATGAATGAGCTGTCACAGGATCTGGAGGCGTACTCCGACGAGCTCCGGGCCCGGGCGGAAAGTGCCATGGAAGACTTTGCGGAGGCGCTGCAGGAGGCAATGAAAGATCTGGAGGAGTCCCTGAACGACTCCCTGGAGGACAACGACGAGGCTCCCCAGGAGGATCGGGTGATCCTTGAGCAGGCCTCGCGGGATCTGGATCAGAAGGCAGAAGCTCTGGACGAGCCCACCGCAGAACACCTGGCTGATGCGACCCGCGCGGTCGCCCAAGCGGGAGAGAGCTTCTCTCGCCTCAGCAGCGAAACCTGGACGGAGTACCGGGAGCAATGGGAGGCCCGGCTCGACGAGATACGCGCCGACACGAGGGCCTTTTTCGAGGATCTGGGCCAGCGTTAACCGCAGGCCCGGTCATGCGGGCTGGCGGGGCTCAGAAGAACAGGGTGATGCCTGACGACAGCTCGATGTTGTGGGTCAGCTGGGACTCGCGGATCAGGTCGCTGTTGAACATGTGGTCCCGGAAGTCCACGTGCACCGTCAGCCAGTCCAGCAGCACGATGCGGAACCCGGTCCCGAGGGTGGTGGTGAAATTGCTTTCGCCACCGAACTCGGTGTTGCCGACACCGCCCACCAGGTAGAACGCCGAGTTGAACGTCAGTGAATCGCTGAAGAAGATTTCCCCGGGGAAGATGTTGTAGCCCACGAGGAAATCGTAATAGCTGTAGTCCCGGTCATCGTCCGTCAATAGCCGGACGTTGGAGCCACTGAGTTCCTCGAAGGAAGTCAGTCCGGCTTCGCTCACCCCGTAGTTGAATTGCAGGAAGAAGTCCTCAGTAGCGTGGAAGGCTGCGCTGACACCGAACAGGGGTTCACTGCTGAAGTTGTCAATGGTCAGCATGCCGGCAAAGGCGCCAACCTCGAAGAACTCCGCATCGATATCCGCTTCGCTGATACTGCGGGGCTCGATATCCGGCTCGATCACCTGAACCGGCGCGGAACCGCCCTCCTGTGCCAGCAGCGGCCCCGACGGCGTCAGTGCCAGCAGCCCGGTTAACAGCGCAATGCCGATGACCCGCGGCTTGCGGGTGCTCAAAAGAACGTGTTGAGACCGATTTTCCATTCGCTTAAACCTGTGCTGTCAGAATTGGACGACACCGAGTACACCCGATACTCGGCACGGATCAGGAAATTCCTGCCAATGTAGTAACCCAGCCCACCCCCGAAGGTGACCCCGTCGGCATCCCCCAGATCACTCAGAAGTACTTTTTGCCGGGCGTCGAATGAGAACTGGCTATAACCGGCCAGCGCGTAGGGGGTTAAGGACCATTGGTGCAGGGGTTCGATCACCAGGTTCGCGCCGTAGTAGTCGCTGGTCACCGACTGGTTATAGATCTTGCCTGCCTCAAGCTCGGCGCCGAGCCAGGTCAGGGGCCGATAGCCGGCGGTCAGGCTAAAACTTGGGGAGTCCTCGAACATGCCGGCGGTAAATCCCACGCGCCAACTCGATTCCAGGTACTGGCCATGGCTTACCTCGGGCAGATCGGCAGGAAGACCGGTCGGCTGCAGGGTGCGTCCCAACTGGGTCGCCTTGGTCCAGCCGGTTTCTCCGGAAACGGCCCGCACCTTGTACCAATTGGTTTTCCGCTTCAGCAGTTCGACCTGTTCGCCTTTTTCAATCACATGAAAAACGGGGTAGCCGCGGCCGGGTGCCGTGTGCAGCTCGATAAAGGGATCGGCCACCTCCAGAGTGGGAGCGGGATCCGCCGCCTGTGACACCCCGGGACAGGTTCCTGCGACCAGGAACAGCGCCGTGAAAAATGCCGGCGCCGATGGTTTGCTGGGATTGCCCCTGAAAAACCGGGCAAATCGTGATGTGGTTCTGCACGTCTTCCTGATCACCGGACTGACCACCTATTGGGAATGTTAAATTAAGTTAACCAATGTAAATAAATGTTTTTAAATAAAAAAATTTTGAGTTGCGGGGAACTTTGGCCGTCAGCCCGGCGTTAGGCAACTGTCTCTTGGTTTTTTTGCGAAGGCCTCCACAGAAACAGAATCACGGGTCAAATCCTCCATTCCCATTCTGCGAAGCTGTGCTAGCGTATTTCACATTATTTGACGATCGAAACATCCCAAAAGAAATCTGACCGCTTTCCAGGAAAAAAGGGCCGCTAAAAAGAGCCTTCGGAAACCAGGCCAGAGAACTCAAAAGTCAGTCCCCTGAATGTTCACTTAGCGTTGTCGGCAGCGTTTCTGGCAAGCCGGCGCAGGAGCAGGATGGTGGCTTTTCTATCTGAAAATGGACTGTGCGGTGCTTTCGGCACCGGCTTGCGGAGCCGTCGTGGGGTTCTGGTGTTGCTGTGCCTGATTCTCGCGGGCGCGCCGGCCAATGCGACCGAACCGGCAACCGGCAGCGAGGATGTGCCCGGAGAGTCCGCGGCCGGTGTCGCCCTGGACCGCATTATCGAGACTCCGCTGTCTGTCCGTGAGAGCCGTGAGAGGGCGCAGCGGGCGGTCAACGAACTGTCGCGGGATATCCAGGACCTGAAGCAAACCGTTGTGACCCTGAACAAGGATCTCCGGGTGCTGGAGGAAGATCTGCTGTTCCCGGCCAACACCCGGTTTCACGTCTTTGTTTCCCTCAACGTGGGGGAGTACTTCCGCCTCGAAGGGGTAGAGCTGCGCCTGGATAACCAGGTCGTGTCCACCTACCTGTACAGCGCTGAAGAGCGCCAGGCGCTGGCGAAGGGCGGTAAGCACCAGCTGTATCTCGGCAATCTGAGCCCCGGCCAGCATACCCTGTCCGCGTTCTTCGTCGGCCAGGGGCCCAATGGTCGTGAGTACAAGCGTGGCAGCAGCCTGCGCTTCACCAAGGAACAGGGCCCGAAATTCGTCGAGCTGGCGGTGGCAGATTCCGAAGCCCGTCAGCAGCCCGAATTCATGGTTCGGGAGTGGTAAGCCATGAGTCTCCGGTCCGTAATTCAGCAGGCAAGGTCCCTCCGGGCGGTAGCGGCGTTGATGTTCGCGTTACCTGCTGCCGCCACGGTATCGGCTTCCGGGACAGAAGCCCGGGACCTCAAATACGGGGCAGTTCTGTTCCAGTACTACCAGCAGAATTATTTCGAAACCCTGGTCGAGTACGCCTGGGCCGAGGAGCACGGCGGCATTGCCAACCACGGTACCTATCCGGAACTGCTCAAGGGTGGCGTCAGCCTGTCCTATGGTCTGGACGATCAGGCCGAAGCTATCTTCGATCGCCTTGCCGAAAGTAATCTCAGCGAGCCGGTACGCAACCGCGCCCGTTTTTACCTCGGCAAGATGCAATACCTGCGTGGGGAGGCCGACACCGCCGCCCGCAACCTGAACCAGATCCGTGGTGAGCTGCCAGATAGTGTCGACGCCGAGTACCGCTACCTCGCGGCACTGGTCAATGTGAAGCTGGGGCACCTGGATGCCGGCAAGGCCGTGGCTGATACCATCAACGAGGACAGCCCTTACGCACCCTATTTCTACTTCAACCTCGCCATTGCTCTGGAAGGGCAGGGCCGCACCGGCGACGCAATCGAGGCCCTGAACCTGGTCCTCGAGCTTAACGACGGTTCCGCCGAGTTGCAGCGGCTGGCGGACCGGGCCCGTATGGCTCTGGCCCATGTCTATGCCAGCCATGATGATAACCTGAATGCCGGGCTGCAGCTGGCCAGCATCAACACGACAGGTGCCTATTCCAATCGCGGCCTGTTGGGCGCCAGCTGGATGGCCATCAATGCGGGCGAATTCCGACGCGCGTTGGCCCCGCTCGACGTGCTGACCTCACGCTCCCGGGCTCTGCCCGAGGTGCAGGAAGCCATTCTGCTTCGGCCCCATGTGTACGAGCGTATGGGGTTGGAGGGGCGCGCCGCCAAGGACTTTATCGCCGCAGATCTGCAGTTCCGGACCACCCTCAGGAAGCTCCGGACAGCCCGGGAGGCCCTCAAGAACGCAGATGTCCTGGAACTGTTCGTCCGTAATCTCGACGACGTGCTGGACGAGAGCGACTGGTTCGGCAGGGCGCCGGCCGTAGCGGTCAACCGCCTGTCGCCGTTCCTCGTGGAGCTGATGTCGGATCACAGTTTCCAGTCAGTGCTGAAGGACCTTCGGGATCTGTATGCCATTCGCAATAACCTCGAACGCTGGAAGGAACGCCGGTCAGACTTTGACACCATCATGGCAGCCCGGGCCGGCAGCGCTGATGGCCCCAGTCACGGCGACCGTGTGCGTCTGATTTCCCGCTCCCTGGCCGATACCAGGGAACGACGCCAGGCTCTGAATGCCCGCCTCGCCGGGCTGCCCGAGGACAAGCGCGAGTCCATCGAGTGGTTGCTGGAGGACCTTACCTTCGAAATCACCCGGGCCGAAAGCGCGTTGGCCGCTCTCCAGGGCAGCAGGGCGCTCTCGGACAACAGCTATTTCGAGGAGTCGGTCGTTCGGATGATGGCCGAGGTCGACGCCCGTCTGATCCAGACCGAAAGCCTGATCGCCCGACTGGAAGACGTCATGCTGGCTCTGGTTACCACCGAACTGGACATCCATGAGCAGCGACTCAAGCAGTACCAGGTGGAGGCCCAGCTGGCGAAGGTGCGAATTCTGGACCGGTCCCTGCAGACGTTGAATCCGGACGAGGAGGTGCCCGCCAGTCCGGGTTCCGAGCAGGCGCAAAGCCAACCGTCTCCAGAGGAGGGAACCGGCGATGAAACGATCTAGTCTGCTCATGCTGGCAGTCATGGTCAGCGGCTGTGGCAGTTTTCAGAATCCCTCCACCATTGCCAGCCTCCAGAAGGAACAGCGGCCTCTTGAGGATGTGCCGCTGCCCAGGGTGATGCATGAGGACGTTCGCCGGGAGTACCGCGAACTGCTGGAAACCATCGAGGATCGGCGGCTGTACGAACAGATCGAGCGCCGAATTGCCAGCGTGTACATGCTGGAGGGGGATTATGACCAGCTGCGCGGCGTGATGCCGGGGGACGACGGCTATTTCCCGGAAGCGATCACCGCCTATCACCAGCTGCTGAACAAGTACCCGGACTCCGAGCGCAATGCCGAAGCCATGTACCAGCTGGCCAAGGCCTATGACCTGGACGGTCGCGACCAGGAAGCCAAGGCGGTGCTGGAGGAGTTCATCGCGACGCATCCGCATTCGAAACGCCTGGCCGAGGTGTATTTCCGTAAAGGTGACATCCACTTCCGCCACGAGGAGTATGAGCAGGCGGAACAGGCCTACCGTTCGGTCGTGGCGATCGGCAACGAATCCGCGTTCCTGAACAACTCCTGGTATCTGCTCGGCTGGTCCCAGTACAAGCTGTCCGACTACGACCAGAGCCTGATGTCCTTCTCCCGGGTCCTGGACCGCCTGGTGCCCGAAGACGGCAAGATCGAGAAGCTGGACAAGGTTAACCGTTCCCTGGTGGACGACACCCTGCGCATCATGAGCGTGGGGCTGGCCTATGCCGGCGGTTCCTCGAAAATCGACGCGATGTTTGCCAACCGGCCAGAGGCCAGGAAGTACACCTGGATTCTCTATTCCAGCCTCGGCCAGCATTACCTGGAGAAGGAGCGGTATGAGGATTCGGCGTCCTCATTCCGGGCCTTCGTGGTGCAGAACCCGGATTCCGAGCGGGCACCGGAGATGCACGCCGAGATGATCCGTGCCTATGTCGATGGCGAGTTTTCCCAGCAGGTGCTGCCGGAGAAAGAGAATTACGTTCGCAACTACGGCATTCATTCCGATTTCTGGAAGACCAAGCCGGCGGATGTCAAAGCCAAGGTCATTCCCAACCTGAAAACCTTCATCGACGAGCTGGCACGGCACTACCATGCCACCGGCCAGCGTCTGACCCGGGAACTGGCGGATGGAGCGGTCAAGGCGTCGGCCGTGGCCGCTACCGAAGCATCCCGTCAGACCAGCTTCCTCAAGGCCGCCCAGTTCTATGGCGAGTTTGAACAGACCTTCCCGAACGACCCGAAAGTCCCGGAAATGGTCTACATGCGGGCCGAAGCCGCTTTCGACGGTGGCGATTACCCGACGGCTATCACCCACTACGAGCGGACCGCCTACGAGTTCGGCAATTCCGAGTTCGGTGCCGATGCCGGCTACGCTGCCATCATTGCCTACCAGAAGGAGGCTGAGCGCCTGATGGCCCAATCGGGCAATGACAGCGAGCGGCTGCGTGCCTGGCGCAGCAAAGGTGTCGAAAGCCAGCTGCGGTTCGTGCAGACCTTCCGGGATGACGAACGCTCCGGTTCGGTCCTGGCCAAGACGTCGGAAGAACTGTTTGCGCTGGGCCGGTATGAAAAAGCCCTGGAAGTGGCCACCAGCATTGTCAGCCGGGCCGGCGAGGTGGATCGCGAGCTGAATCGAACCGCCTGGGGCGTGATTGCCCACAGTCAGTACGAACTGGCTGACTATGCCGCGGCCGAAGAGGGCTATCGCAATCAGTTGCGCTATATCGATCTGGATGATCCCGAGTTCAAGGCGGTTACCGAGCGTATGGCGGTCACCATCTACAAGCAGGGTGAGCAGGAAATTGCCGCCTCCAACCTGGAGGGCGCAGTCGAGCACTTCCTGCGCATCAAGACGGTGGCGCCGAAGACTGACGTCCGTGTGGTGGCCCAGTTTGATGCCGCCACCCACCTGCTGACCCTGACCGAGTGGGAGCCGGCACTGACCGAGATGCTCGAACTGCGCCGCCTGTTCCCGAACCACAAGCTGGCCAAAGACCTGGATCAGAAAATCGCCTGGACGTACGAGCAGGACGAACAGTGGCTGATGGCAGCCAGGGAATATGAGGACATCTACCGCACCGATGGCAGGGCCGACGTGCGCCGCGATGCCCTGTTCCTGGCGGCGGAGCTGTATGAGAAAGCCGGCAACGAGGACCAGGCGCTGGAGTATTTCAAGAAGTGGGCCTTCGACTACGAGGAACCTTTCGATACCCGAATGGAAGCCCGCTATCACGTCGCGTACCTGTATGAGCGTCGGGACGACTACCACCGCCACCTCTACTGGCTGCGCCGGGTGATCGATGGCCACAACAAGGCACCTGAGAACTGGCAGTCGGACCGCTCCGCCTGGCTGGCGGCCTGGGCCAACAACAAGTACGGCGACTACTGGCGCATCGAGTTTGATCGGGTACGCCTGAAACACCCGCTCAACAAGAGCATCCCGCGCAAGAACGAGAAACTGAAGAACGCCCTGGACCGGTATCAGCAGGCGGCCGATTACGGCGTGCTCGACCAGACCACCCGGGCCACTTTCAACATTGCCGACCTCTACGGCCAGTTTGCCCGGGAACTGATGGACGCTCCGCGGCCCAGCGGCCTGAGCCAGTTGGAGGCCATGCAGTATGAGCTGGTGCTGGAAGAGCAGGCCATTCCGTTCGAGGACCTGGCGATAGAGGTGCATCAGGCCAACATCGAGCGCTCCTGGAGCGGCACATTCAATCCCTGGATCGAGCGCAGCTTTGAGGCGATGGCCAAGCTGATTCCCGCCCGGTTCGATAAACAGGAAGTAAAGGTGGCCTATGGCGATGGTATCCGTTAAGGCATCCACCCCGGCAACGTTGCTGGTGCTGGCCATGCTCTCCGGTTGCGCCGGGGTTCTGCAGGTCAAGCAGTCAGAACCAGAGCCGAAGGTGGTTGAGCCCGAGCCCAGTCAGACCGAAACGAAGACCAATGTGGCCGAGGGCAGCGGTGGCGCGTTCCTCCCAAAACAGGAGTACGACGCCGAAGGGAAGAAAATTCCCTATGTTCCCGCACCCAATCCGTACACCGAGCAGTCTGCGCCCGTTCCGCCGGCGGCGAGGTCAGCCTTTGCCGACGCTCTGGCGCTGATGAAGGACGGAGAGCTGCGCCTGGCCCGTAAGGGATTCTGGGCCATGACCAAGGCGTTTCCGGAGCTGTCCGGCCCCTGGGTGAAGCTGGCCGAGCTCTCCGAACAGCGGGAGAAACCCGAACAGGCCAGGGAGTACTACCGCAAGGCGCTGGAGGTGAACCCGGCCAACGTCAATGCCTACCTGAAGCAGGCGGTATTCGAGCGGCGACAGGGCGAGTTTGACAAGGCCCGCGATGCGTACCTTGCCGCCCTGGAAACCTGGAACGACTTCCCCGAGGCGCACCTGAACCTGGCGATCCTCTACGACCTCTACATGAACCGGCCGGAGGAGGCCCAGCCCCATTACGAGGCCTACGACTTCCTGACGGGCGGGTCGGATCCAAAAGTGGCCGATTGGCTGATCGAGATCCGCCGCCGGACCGGCATTGAAACGAGCTTCATTGATAACCCTCCCCCGGAGCCGGAGGTGCCTGCTGAGCAGGCCGCCGAGGGCGAGGCGGTATCTGCGGACGCTACCACCGGGGGCTCCCCGGAAACCGAAGAGCAAGGCTAGGAGAGTGCCATGGGAATCCTGAATCCGGGAGCCGGCTGGCTCGTTGCGGCGGCTCTGTGTGTCGGCTGTGTGGCGATGGCTCCGGCCAGCGCCCAGGAGTCCATCGATCTTGAGAGTACCTTCGTCGGCGACAAGGAGCAGCCGTCGGTGAGTTACTTCATTCCCTGGAAACCACCTGAGGGGCCGGAAAACCTGTATCGCTCGATCACGTCCGTGTCTGGCCGGGTATTTGAAGTGGTGGATCGGGACGTCCATGCCCGCACCATGCGCTTCTATGACGAACTTTCCCTGGAGGCCCCGGCGGGGTCCCCGGGGCAAAGCACTAACTGAAAATCTGCAACCGAACGAAAAGAAAAGTCTGGAGATCTGCCATGAACGTTTACGCAAGCATTGTTTCATTCTTCCAGGAAGGCGGCGCCTTCATGTTCCCGATCGCGCTGGTCCTGATTATTGGCCTGGCCATTGCCGTTGAGCGCTGGTTGTTCCTCAAGCGCGCCTACCAGTCCAACCGCGCAGCTTACAGCGAGCTGCTGCCGCTGATGAATGAAAGCAAATTCGATCAGGCCGAGCAGGCAGCCCAGTCTGGCAACTCCGCAATTTCCCGCCTGATCTCGGTAGGGCTGGACACCATGCGCGCTTCCCCGCGCCGGGATGATATCCACGCCGCCATGCAGGAAGGTGTGATGGAGAGCATTCCTCGCCTGTCCAAGCGCACCAACTATCTGTCCATCCTCGCCAACGTCTCCACGCTGTTGGGACTGCTGGGTACCATCATCGGTCTGATCGCCGCCTTTACCGCCGTTGCCAACGCCGATCCGGCGGACAAGGCGACGCTGCTGTCCCAGTCCATCTCGGTGGCCATGAACACCACCGCTTTTGGTCTGATCGCCGCGATCCCGCTGCTGCTGATCCACTCCCTGCTCCAGAACAAGACCCTGGAGATCGTCGAAAGCATTGAAATGGCCGGTGTGAAGGCCCTGAACACCATCGTTCGCAGCAACCGTGAATCTGTTAATACGCGTGCCTCCGACGCCTGATCACAGCGGGTAATTCGTTATGTTTTCAAAACGTAGAGAACAGGAAGAGGCGGATATCGACATCACGGCGTTCATGAATCTCATGATCGTCCTGGTGCCGGTACTGCTGATGAGTATGGTGTTCAACCATATCTCGATTCTGGAGCTCAACCTGCCTGACCTGACCGGAGCCCAGACCGCCAGTGCGGAAGAGAACCGGCAGCTGGAAGTGGTGGTAAGGCAGTCCGGCATCGAGGTGTATTACCCCAGCGGTAACCTGGTCAAGAGCATCGACAAGCTTGAACCGGAAGACGAGGGCGGGGAAGCACGCCACGATTTCCGTACCCTCTCCGAGGTTTTGCAGGAGATCAAGCGCCGGCTGGCGGCGAAGAACATCGCCAAGAACGACGCCCTGCTGCTGTCCGAGCCCGGTGTAACCTACCAGTCGCTGGTGTCGACCATGGATACCCTGCGGGTCGCCAAGACTGTGGTCGTGACCGATGCGGTTGATGTCGAGTTGTTCCCGGAGATCTCCCTCGGCGATGCACCGGAGAAGGGGGGTAAGTCATGAATGGCAAGTTTACCTCTTTCGGTCTCCAGGGCAGCGCCAAAACCTTCATGAAGCCGGCCAAACTCAACCTGGTCTCGCTCATGGACATCTTTACCATCCTGGTCTTCTTCCTGCTCCTGAACTCCGGAGCCAACCAGCTGATCAAGGTGAACGACGTCTCCCTGCCGGACTCCACCGCAGAAGAACGTCCGAAGGAAACCACTGTGGTGACGATAACCGAAGACGACATCCTGGTGGATGGTCGCCCGGTAGCCACCCTTGATGAGGTGATCGCCTCGGACGGCCTGATTGATGGCCTGATGGATGAGTTGACGTTCCAGGCCAGCAAGCGCACGGAACTGACCGAGCGGGAGAAGAGCCTGGGGCGTGCAGTGACCATCCTTGGTGACCACGAAATCCCCTACGCGCTGCTCAAACGGGTCATGCTGACGTGCGCGAAGGTGGACTATCGGGACCTCTCCATGGCCGTTTCACGGGTATCCGGCAGCAGCGGCGCCTGACAGGAGGGATTCGATGACAGCAATGACAGCAACACCCCATGACTTTTCATTGCCCTGGGACGCCAGTGGCGACGAAGACAGCCGCTTCAAACGCATTCTCAAGCGTTTACTGCTGCTGCTTCTGTTGCTGGCGGTGATCTTCCCCTGGCTGCCCCTGCCGGAAATCGACCGGGAGGAGAAGGAGCGTGTACCCCCGACTCTTGCCAAGGTGCTGATCGAGCAGCGCAAGGTGGCACCGCCACCTCCGCCACCCGAGCCAGTGAAACAGGAAGAGAAGACCGACCCGGTCGAGAAGAAGGCGACACCGGAGCCGGCTCCTGCAAAGGAGGTGAAAAAGGCCCGGGAAAAGGTTTCAAAGATGGGCGTCGCGGCCTTCTCCAAGGAACTGTCGTCCCTGCGTAGTTCGCTGGATGTCGCCAAGCTCCAGGCTCAGAACACCAACGTGAAAACCGGTGCTGCCGCCAAGGCTGCCCGGTCGGTGCTGGGGGCCACCTCGGCCACCAAGACCAGCGGCGGTGTAAACAGCTCCGTGATGAACGATACCGGTTCTGGCACCCAGCTGGCGGGTAAAGGCTCTACCGCGGTGGAAAGCCCCATCGGCAGCGGTTCCGGTGGCGGTGGCAGCGGCGCCAGTGGCAACGGTGGCTCCCGCAGTTCGACGGTGACCGGTGGCCGGGACATGGAATCTATCCGGCGGGTCTTCGAGCAGCACAAAGGTGCCATCTACGCGCTCTACAACCGGGCACTGCGCAGCGATCCCGGCCTGCAGGGCAAGTTTGTCTTCCACATCGTGATCGAACCGGACGGCAGTATCTCCAGCATCAAGCTGGTGGACAGCCAGTTGGGGGACCAGCGCCTGGAGCTGAAACTGCTGGCGCGAATCCAGATGATCTCGTTCGGGCCGGAAGACGTGGCGGCGACCCCCGTCAATTACAAGTTTGATTTCATGCCTGGTTGATGAAGGCGCCGGGCCCGGCTACCGCCGGGTACCGGTGCAACGGATGTTCAGGTGGAGAGAGATATCATGATCGGATTAAGCAGCGGATTGCGCCTCCTGGCCCTGGCCAGCCTCGGACTGGTCGGGTTGACCGGATGTTTTGAGGGACAGATCAGCGAAGGGCAGGAGGAAATTCTTTCCGACCGGCCATTCGCTTATGTGGTCCGGGACTATCCTGAGATGGGTGACACCGCCTCGGTCAATGCCCGGCCGCCGCTGGATCCCCGTGCACCCTACGCGTTCAAGCCCGGGGCCCAGCTGATGGTTCGGGACCGGATCGCCCTCAGCTCGGACGAACGCCACGTGTTGGCCGGGTATTTCGGCGGAGACTATGATGTCAAGGACTTGGACATCTCGCCGGACGGCGAGCGCATGGTCTTTGCTGCCCATGGTCCTGCGGACAGTCCGGACAACTTCACCTGGAACATTTTCGAGTACAGCTTCGCCACCGGTAAGGTGCGGCGCATCTTCGAGGACGATCTGGTCGCCAATGCCGGTGAGGACACCAACCCCACCTACACCAACGAAGGCCGGATCATCTTCTCCTCCAGTCGCCAGCATTCCCGGGGCGACTGGCAGAAGCTGGATCTGCGGGAATATCTGGAAGATTTCGATGAGCCCGCCTCGCTGCTGCACTCGGTAAAACCGGACGGCAGCGAGCTGGTGCAGATCACCTTTGGCCAGTTCCATGACATCGAGCCCAGCACCATGAACGACGGGCACGTCGTCTTTATCCGGTTCGGACGCATCTACGAAACCCTGACCGACTGTACCCTGGAGAATATTGACGATCCCAACTTCAACCAGCACCCCCACGGCGGCGGGTATGGCCAGGGCAATGGCGGCGGGTTCCCTTCGGGCCTGGAGGATCCGAAGGAATGGACTGTGGAAGACAAATGCAGCGCGTCGCTGGCCGGTGAGGTCGAGGGCGAGCGTATCTTCGTGGAAGACGTGCTCAGCATGTACCGCATCACCCCGGCCGGCGGCAACGTGCACCGCTACTTTGGCAGTCTGAGCGAAGAATTCTCCGACGCGTCCTTCATCCATTACATGGACCCGATTCCTCTGGACGACGGCAACCTGCTCACCACCATGCGCCACATCTACAACCCGATCTACGGCGGCGATGTGGTGAAAATCAACAGCAAGAATTTCTTTGCCGTGGGCAAGCCCGTGGACGAGAGCGTGATTGGGGAAGCCGAGGAGTCCATGACCCCCGGGCTGGTGAATTTCTACCCCAACCAGGTGTCCCCGAATGGCTGGTACAGCGCCGTGGCACCCTACAACGATGGCTCTGCCCGACTGCTGGCCAGCTGGGCCCAGTGCCTGACCACCGATGGCACCACCAGCACTCCGTGTGAGGGCAGCGCGACGACCGGGGATCTCGGCGAGCCACGATACGGTATCTGGATGGTGGACCCCACCGAAAACACCCGGTTGCCGGTGGTTCAGGGTCACGAGCGTGCGCTCTACACCGATATCGTGATCGCGGATTACAACGAGCTGGCCCAGCCCTACACCGGTGAGCGTCACGACCTGCAGCTGGAGGACAATACTGCCCTGTTCGAGATCCGCAGCATCTACGATATGGACGGCACGGACATGGCGGAACTCTACGACGGTGGTATCGAGACCCGTCGGGATCCGAGCCTTACCCGCCCGGATGACCGGTCCGAGCGTTTCATCCGGGTTGTTGGCGTACGCCAGATTCCGCCGGAGCTGGAGCAGGCGATTCTGACCAACGAAATCCTGAACCCGCCCGATGGTCCCCAACCGCCACTGGGACTGACCCCGCTGGTGGGTTCCGGTAACCGGATCCTCTACGATGTGTTGTCCTACGCTATGGTCGAGCCCGACGGCTCCGCCATGGTCAAGGTGCCGGCGGACACCAACTTCAGCTTCGAGGTGGTCAACAAGTACGGCAAGCGGGTCGACCTGATTGCCAGGCCGGACTACAACTACAACTACCTCGTGCAGCACCCTCAGCCGCTCTTGCTGGAAGAGGGCGAGAAACTGAAGTGTTACGGCTGTCACGACCCGGAAGTGGACATCCCGCATGCCCGTACCGATGTTGAACTGGCCTCGGCCAATCCGGGGGCTCCGGGCGACGGCATGCCGTTCCCCAACGCCAATCCGAAGATCCGGGCGGTGCAATGGAAAGACACCATGGCCCAGGCACTGGTCGATTCGCTTCAGGGCCTGCAGGCGACCTGGGCGGACACCATGCAATTCGAGGATTTCTGGACCAATCCGCCCGATCCCTCACTCGCATTCGAAGTGCGGTATAGCGGATTGACCACACCGCGACCGGTTACTGATCCCAGTTGCCTGATCAACTGGACTGCGGGTTGCAAGGCCACCATCAACTATCAGGAGCACATTCAGCCGATCTGGAATGAATGCCGGGTGGACCCGAACCAGAACGTGGTCACCTCCTGCCAGAACTGCCATCGGGCTGCGGAGAGCAAGTCCTGTCCGGATGGGGTCGGCGGCGGTGGTGCCAGTACCGACCTGCTACTTGGTAACGGCAATGCCTCCTGGGACGGCCGTCAGCTGGAATCCTATGTCGAACTGTTCGAGCCGGACTACTACATTCGTGAGACCGCCACCGGAGACTGGGTCGAAGTCGATGAATCCAACCTCGCTGCCGAGTGCCCGGATGGTGTCCAGGGCGATATGACGGTCCTGCCGGATCCGGGAGTGTGCTTTGCCCGTCGCCTGATGAGCGGCCGTGGCGCCATCGCCAGCGCCCGTTTCTTCAGTCTGTTTGATAACGACCCGGATGACGACGAGTACCAGGTGGAGACTGCGGAAACGGCCGCGATCAGACAGAGCCACATGGGCATGCTCACCGAAGCTGAGCTTCGCCTCATTGCAGAATGGCTCGATACCGGCGCCCACATCTACAACGACCCGGACAAATTCGAATTTCCGACACAATAAAATAATAAGGAGACGTAACGTGACCATGGCTGTGACCCAGGAGGATGTAATTGAACTGGATCGATGGAGCGTGCCAGACCTTGAAATGGAACGGGACGGCTGGAGTGTCCCGCCCCGGGACAGCTGGCGGATTGACCGCCGGTTGCGCCAGACACGGGTATCCGCCAAAACCAGCACACTGTTTACGCGGTTCAGCAGCCATTACCTGCTGATTCAGACCAACCGGCGCAAGAAAGACCTGCCGGAGCAGGTGATTGACCTGACCTTCGTTCAGGAAGAACCCAGGGAGATCCGGGATTACCGACTGGGGCTCTGGCTCGCCGGCGCCATCTGCATGACCGTTCCGGCGGCCCTGTACTCGGTATTTCCGGCACCGCTGCCCTGGCTCATCGCGCCGCTGATCCTGGCCGTTGTTTTCATGTCGGTTGCCGTGCGCACCACCCGGCATGTGTTCGAGTTCCGGGCTCTGAACAGTGATGTTGTGTTATTTACCATCGACGCCCGGACGCCGAGCCGGGAACGTGTGGATCTGTTCCTGAACGAGCTCCGTGAGGGCGTGCTGCGCGGCCAGCGTCAGCTGCCCGAAGGTAAACGGCGAATTCCCTTGGCTGTTGCGGAAATGCGTCGGCTGGCGGAGTCAGGAATGATCGGCAAAGACGATTATGAGCAGATCAAGCGCAACTGGTTTGCCATGTGAGCGAACCCGTCTGACCACAGCTTCAATCCGGCCTTTACCGATAATTTACCAAGCCACACCGAACCCGAAGGCGGGCTTGGCCGTGAGGATCGTGCAGTTCGAGCCCGGAGGGTGCCTTTGGGTTAGGATTGCCCGTCACGGAACTAACGAGGATCTGTATTCATGTTATCCAGGAAGACCCTGACTGCGTTCGCCCTGGCCGTCGGTGTTGCCGCGCCAACCGCAGGCTTCGGCCAGCAGGAAAGTACCAGCGAGCGCCTCGTGGACGACATCGTCCGGGACATCATCTACCGCACCTCGGAGGCCGCCCGGGAGGAAGTCCGTCGTCAGACCGGCATTGATCCCCTGGAGCGGGGTTACAGCTACCGGGGCGACTACCCTGATGAGCACCATTCCCGGCACGATATTCGTGACGAGACCCGCCGGGAGCTACGCCAGCTTGATGACGAATACGACCGCAAGATGGTCAAACTCGAAGATGAGCTGCATCGCGAACTGAACAAGGCCGAACGGGAGTTTCGACGGGAGGCCGCGAAAGAAGAAAAACCCGAGAAAATCCGGGAAAAACGGGAAAAGCTCCGGGAAAAAGTCGACAAGGCGCACGACAAATTTGGACGTAAAGTGCGCAAAGAAAATCGCCGGTTCGACGAGGAGCGAGAGAAGATCCTGTCCAAACGTTACGAATGATCGGGTGTCAGGTAGGGTAGGGGCCTCGTCCTTACCCCATCAACCCTGAGACCAGAAACCAGAAAGTGCCAAGGGTGACCGTTGTCGCGAACAGGGCCAGCAACCCGTCCCGGGCGATCATCGCCAGACCGAATGCCATCAGGGCCAGCCCACCACCGTTGGCACTGAAGGGCACTACCTCCATTGCAGGCATCGCCAGCGCCACCGACATACACACCAGAGCCATGAGATACTGTCCCGGCCCGCGGGTGAGCCAGACGAGGCGAGGCCGGGTGTACCGATCGATATACCGCGCGGGTTTCTCGACCCAGTCCAGCCCCTTGGCCAGTTTGGCCTGTTCCATCCGCCGGCTGGCGAGGGTCGCAGGCAGCCAGACGGCGTGCCTGAGGAACAGCAGCTGACCAAGCGTCAGCAACACCAGCAGCCCGAGCAGGGTAGGCACACCCGGGATGTCGCCAATCAGTGGTGCAACCACGATCAGGCCGGCCACCAGCGTTACCGGGCCAAAGGAGCGTTCGCCAACCGCATCGAGAATATCGGCAACCGAGACTTCTGCCTGGCCATCGGTGCGAGTGCGCAGGCGGTCCAGCAATTGCTGAAGGTTTTCCGGATCGTCCGGCTGGTTCATAGACGTGATGTTTCCCGATACTCAGAATTCGCAATCCCGGCCCTGCCAGTCCCTGAAGCAACCGGTATCAGACAAAGTCAGCCCGTCAATCTGATGGCGTAAGCCTGGTACCGCGTCCTCAAGCGTCAGCTCCGCGGAATCCCCACCCATGTCTGTGGCGAGCCAGCCCGGATGATAGATGCCCACGGCAATGCCCTCGCTCTCAAGGCTCACAGCGAGGTTGCGCCCGAGATTAATGGCCGCGGCTTTGGAGGCACGATAGATGAACCGGTCACCACCGGGCGCATGCTGGGAGCCCATCTGGCTGGCGATGATCGCGATCTTTGGCACCGCACCGTAGTTTTTTTTACTCGCTATTAAATTGGCCAGCAACGCCCGAACCACCAGAAAGACACCGGTGACATTGACCGCGAAAGTCTGTGCCCAGTCATCAGCTGCATAACCGGTTTCCAGATCGTCGAACTTGTCCAGCGAAACGCCGGCGTTGCATACCAGTGTTGAGATTGATTTCCCCTCGAGCCGTTTGGCGAGTGCCTCGATACTGGCCGGATCGGTGACGTCCAGCGGCTCCATGCCGGGCGTGCTCCGGGCCGTAGAAATCACGGTTTCGCCGGCCTCGCACCATTGCTCGGCCAAGGCCTGGCCAATGCCCCGGTTGGCGCCTGTGATGAGTATTGTCATGACAAAGACCTTGTTGGTTTGGTCGTTACGAATGTGCCTGAGCCTAGGAATACCAGCTTGGTCAGGTTAGGGAAAGTGGTCGGGAGTAATCGTTGCGGATCAGGCCGTGCGCGGGCGCCGGAAACGAAAAAGCCCCCGAAATTCGGGGGCTTTTTGCGGTTGTTTGGTGGAGACGGCGGGAATTGAACCCGCGTCCGCCAGCACTCAGCCTTGAGGTCTACATGCTTAGTGTCCTTCTATTGATTTAACCTCAAGCGACCCGAAGGTCAGGGTGCAAGAGGCGAGCTCTTTAATCTTAGCCGCTATCCAGTGAGCTCTGGGTAGCGGAGCAGCCTATAAGCGATGACGTCCTGGGATGTTGCTACTGAGTTATAGGCGCCTCAGCCAGGACGACTGGAACGGCTTACGCCGCCAGTGCGTAGTTTTCGTCGTTTGCGACTATTTTAAAGCAGCTTTGGATTTACGAGATTCGCTGCCATCTCGACATGCACCCAAGGGTTCGTCACCGGCGTCGAAGCCAAGTCGTCCCCCTAGTGATTACAGTATATGTGTCCGGATTACCGGACTTCAAGGGTTATTTGGGTGATTTGTACCTACCCTGGTTCAGCTTGCCTGGCGCTTTACCGCCTGGGGCCGCCCGGCGAGGGCCGCGTGGCTCAGGGTCTTGAAGCTTTCCCGGAAGTAGTCCATCACGGCATGGGGATCGGCGTGGATCGCCTTGTCCACGGTGATGCCGAACTGCACCGTGCCGTCGTAACTGAAGATGCTCATGCCGATGCCAATGTTGCCACTCTGGGGGACCCAGAACATGGGTTGGACCAGTTTGCTGCCGGCCAGGTAAACGGCATTCTTCGGTCCGGGGACATTGGTCAGCACCGCGGAGGCCTTGTTGCTGAGCAGAGCCAGCGCCCGCCGTTCAAGTACGTCGGGGCCGCGACCAAACAGATCAAGGAGACTGTAAGTCACCTGGGCCTGGTAAGAGCGCTTGAGGCTGTTCATGTTCTCCTGGACCTGACGGAAGCACATCACAGGGTCGGCTATTTCAACCGGCAGGCTCACCAGCACGAGGCCGAACCGGTTGCCCAGGGTATCGATGGGCTGGTCGAGGGGCCGGAGATTAAAAGGCACGGCCACCCGGATACCGCACTCCGGTATTTCCTCCCCACAAGCATGGAAATGCCGGTTCAGCGCGCCGGTGGTGACACACAGCAGCACGTCATTAACGGTGCCACCCAGGGCCTTGGCGCACGCTTTGACCTCCGCCAGATCCAGGGGTTCCGCCCAGGCTACCTGCTTGCGCCCGGACAGTGAGGCCTTCAGGTTGGTTTTCGGCTCAAAGGGAGCGAACCCCAGCTTGGCCAGATCCATCGCAACGCCACCGGCGGCCGTCGCCAGCTTCAGGGGGTAGTTGGGTTCCTGACGGATCGATTGGAGCAGGAATCGGGCCTGCCCCGCAGCCAGTAGGGTGTTGTCGACGGCCCGATGCAATACCTGCCGGAGCAACGATGTGTCACCTGTACGCTGCTTGCGGAGGCGGCGAACCTTATTCAGCGTTGGCTCAGGGGTCTTGTCGGTCATCGACAACAGTACCCGGACCAGGGAGATTCCGTCGGCAATGCAGTGATGGATACGGATCAGCAGGGCGCAGCCGCCGTTGTAGTGGTCGATGTAATGCATCTGCCAGAGGGGGCGGCGGAAATCGAGGGCTGTGCTGTTCAGATCGCTGACCAGAGCCTCGAGCTCGGCCTTGCCGGCCGTGCCGGGCAGGGCAATACGATGCAGGTGGTTGTCGATATCAAACAGCGGATCGTCCTGCCAATATGCTTTGTCGCCACGTTCGACGATGCGCTGGCGGAAGCGGCGGAAACACAGGAAGCGTTCGTCCAGAATCCGTTTCAGACGATCGAGGGCGATGGGCTGCTCGAGCATCAGCACCCCCGAAATCATCATCGGGTTTTCTGGTGAGTCCATTCTCAGCCAGGCGTGGTCAACCGAAGACATTGGCGTCAGTTCAGATGACATAGGCCCTCCGTTTGCAGTCCCTCAGTTCATTCTGACAAGGTACTGCATTTTCTGGAGACGGTCACCGATTCACTTCACGGATTATTCGCTGTTTCTGGCGGTTCCAGTCGCGTTCTTTCTCGGTGGCTCGTTTGTCGAACTGCTTCTTGCCCTTGGCCAGCGCGATCTCGCACTTCACCTTGTTCTTTTTCCAGTACAGGGCGAGGGGAATGCATGTAAAGCCGGCCTGATTGACCTTGCCGATGATCTTGGCGATCTCTTTCTTGTGCAGCAACAGCTTGCGGGTGCGGGTCGGATCGGCAATCACGTGGGTCGAGGCGGTACTCAGGGGAGTGATGTGGGCACCGAGCAACCAGGCCTCGCCGTTCTTGAGCAGCACATACGCGTCCACCAGCTGGGCCTTGCCGGCACGCAGGGATTTGACCTCCCAGCCCAGCAGGGACAGGCCCGCCTCGAAGCGTTCTTCTATGTGATACTCGTGCTTCGCCTTCTTGTTCAGGGCGATAGTACTACTCGGCGTTCCGGGTTTCTTCTTGCTCATGAACCAATAATCCGGGGTCGGATAAATGAACGAATCGCCGGGCTTGCCCCGGCAAAACGCGCATTGTAGCCCAGGACTGCCAGACCGGTCACGAAAACGCCGTAATCGTGACCAAACAGACGTGCGACTTTGACGGCATCAGCTACAATGGCGACGCAGATACTTTCAGGGAAACGCATGTCGACGCCGTACCAGACAGCCAACGGGACGTTCACCCGCAAATCCACATTCTTCTGGGCCTCCGTGGGCGCAACGGTGGGGCTGGCCAATCTGTGGCAATTCCCCTACCTGGCCAGTCTGCATGGCGGTGGCCTGTTCGTGTTGATCTACCTTGCCTGTCTTCTCCTTGTCACTCTGCCGCTTATGGTGACCGAGGCTGCACTTGGGCGTTACTCCCGCCACGGCATCGTGCTGGCCGTCGATGGGCTGATTCGCAGCGCCCGATGCTCCCGGGGCTGGATGCTGGCTGGTCGTTTGAGTGTGGTGGCAGCCTTCGTGGTGCTGTCCTACACCGCCGTCTTCGGGTCGATAGCCCTGGCTTATGTGTTCTTCGGTGCTTTGGGGCGCTTGTCCTCGGGCAGTGAGGCAGAGGCTGCCTCGGTGCTCTACGAGCTGGTATCTGATCCCGGGCACTACCGGCAATTCATGGCCTGGCACGCGTTCTTCCTTTTACTGGTGCTCTGGGTATCGGTGCAAGGCGTGGCCCGGGGGGTAGAGAGAACCATGAGGGTGGTCGTCCCCGGAGCTCTGGTCCTGATGCTGGCGCTGTTCGGACTGGCGGCCTGGCAGGGCCGGATCGATGGTGCTTTTGCCCACATCCTCGAAATGCGCCCCGAGGACGTTTCCCTTGGCAGCGTCAAGGCTGCCTTGTTCCATGCCTTCTTTACCCTAGGGCTGGGCATGGGTGTGTGGACAGTGCTTGGCACCTACACCACGCCTGATACTCGCTTCAAACGATCGATCCTGGCAGTCGTGTTGATGGATACCCTGGTCGCCGTTCTGGCCGGTCTGATGATTTTTGCCCTTGCCAACGGCAGTACGGATTTTGACGGTGAGCGGGGCTTCAGCCTGTTGTTCGTGACCCTTCCGGTCTCCCTGGCCCAGTTTCCCGGAAGCCAGCTGATTCTCGCCTGTGCCTTCCTGCTGGTGGTGATGGTTGTCTGGACAACCTCGCTGGCCCTGATGGAGCCTGTCGTTGGTTGGCTTCGGGAGTGGACCGGGGCGCCAAGGGGCATCTCTGTCGTATTGGTCGGGTTGTTGGTCTGGCTGGCAGGACTGGTAACCCTGCTGTCGTTCAATCTGTGGGCGGACTACCGTCTGTATGGGGCGACCCTGTTCCGATGGCTGGAGTTGTTCACGGGGGGCTTGCTGATTCCCCTGGTGGCGATCCTCGTTGCCCTGTTTACCGGCTGGTGCCTGACGCGGCGGCTGGCACACCAGTTGATCGGCCGAGCGCCGGGCCTGTTTGCACGGGTCTGGTATTGGGATATGCGCGCGGTACTTCCGGTGGTGGTGGCGTACGTCGGTATCATGTACACCGCGTTCTCCCTGGACAGCCTGTGTGACAATGGCAGCGCTGCACTCTGGTGCGAGAGCCCCGCCGCCCTCGCGCTGGAGGTGGTGCCGGATGAGGCGCCGGGGGCGGACTCCGGAGCACCGGTCTCTGATGGGCAGGGTAGTAGTGCTCCCTCCGAGCAGGCGAAACCGGCGGATGGGGAGGAAGGCGCCGCCCCCGAACCGGTTGAACAGCCCGAAAATGCCCCCAAAGAGGACGAGATCCTTTATCATAGCGTTTGATTCAGGCCGTCTTTTTTGACTGAGGAGCCCATGGCCCATCAGATTGATAAAACCGCACTTGTCATGCACTCCGCCGAGCGCATGTTCCATCTAGTCAACGATATCGCCCGCTATCCCGAGTTTCTGCCCTGGTGTGCCGGAGCCGAGGTCCACGACCAGGGCGAGGAGCAGGTGACCGCCTCCCTGGAAATCGCAAAAGGCGGGATCCGCCATCGTTTGACTACCCGTAACCAGCTGTTGATGCCTGAGGCCATCGAGATGAACCTGGTGGACGGTCCGTTCCAGAACCTCACTGGCCGCTGGCATTTCAAGGCTCTGGACGACAACGCCTGCAAGGTCATCCTGACCCTGGAATTCGAGTTCTCCGGGTCACTGTCCCGGATGACCTTCGGGCCGGTATTCAGTCAGGCTGCCAACACCATGGTGGACGCGTTCTGTCGCCGTGCAGACGAATTGTATCGGGGAGGAAGTTGATGATTCGGGTAGAGGTCGCTTACGCCCGTCCTGACAAACAGGAAATCGTGCCCGTCAGGGTGCCCGAGGGTACGACTGCGCTTGAAGCCGCGAAGCTGTCCGGGATTGCGGATATTTTTCCCGAAGTGGATCCGGATTCGATTGATATGGGCATCTTCGGGAAGGTCATCAAAGACCCGGCAGCGCACGAGTTGCGTGACGGTGATCGTGTGGAGCTGTACCGGCCGCTCAAGATCGACCCGAAACAGGCGCGCCTGAATCGGGCCAGGAAGAAGGCCTGAACCGCGCTCAGTAGGCGGGTGTTTCCTCAAGCAGCTTTGCTTCGTAATGTGAAAAGCTATCGCCGTCATAGTAGACAACAATCCGTTGCTCCTGGATGTCTCCGCCCCTTCTCTGGAAAGTATAGATGTAGTACTCCCGGGAAAGGTCCACCGGGTTGATGGTCAGTGGCGTGCCAAGCAGCGCATGGACCTGACTCCGGGGCATGCCGGCGTTCAGTGAGGTCAGCTCTTCATCGGTCACGATGTTGCCTTGCTGGACGTTGATCTTGTAGACGCCAGGGAAGACACAACCGGTCATAAAGAGAGTGAGAATGAGAGCTGTGAGCTTTTGCATCGCCGGGGGAAATCCTCTATCTTGAAATCGCCTGCCAGAAGCAGGTGTGACACGGGTTGACCGTAAAATGGCGGCTTCATCATACCGGAAGCCGTGAGGCACACCAAAGAGCGAATAGTAACATGTCATCTGAAAACGCCGAATTACGAAAAGTCGGTCTGAAGGTCACCCTGCCACGGGTCAAGATCTTCAATATTCTGGAGAACGCCCAAGAGCACCACCTCAGTGCCGAAGACGTTTATAAGAAGCTGCTGGAGCAGGGAGATGACGTGGGGCTGGCGACGGTGTACCGGGTGCTGACCCAGTTCGAGGCGGCGGGTCTGGTTCTTCGCCACAACTTCGAGGGCGGTCACGCGGTGTTCGAGATGGCGGGCGATGATCATCACGATCACATGGTTTGCACCCAGACGGGTGAGGTCATCGAGTTCGTGGACGAAGTGATCGAGGAGCGTCAGAAGAAGATCGCGGAAGAGCACGGCTATGAAATCGTGGATCACAGCCTGATTCTCTATGTGAAGCCGATGAAGGCCAAAGAAGGCGAATAAACCGGACAAACCCAGAAAAAAAGGGGCAGGTATCAGCCTGCCCCAAACAGCTCTCAGGATCGAGAGGGGTAGAGGTCCTTGGTCCGCCTCAGTGGTGGGTTGCCTGCCCTTTCGAAAACATCTCCCGGGCATGAGCAATGGTTTGCTCGGTCATGTCCACGCCGCCGAGCATTCTCGCCACTTCACTGATCCTTCCCTTGTCATCGAGTGCCTCGATTTTCGAGAAAGTGGCATCCTTTTCTGTAAATTTGCTGACAAACAGGTGCTGATGGCACTGCGCTGCCACCTGTGGCAAATGGGTCACACACAGTACCTGGCCGTTGCTGCCCAGGGTGCGCAAGAGCTTGCCCACCACTTCCGCGGTACCACCTCCGATGCCGACATCGACCTCGTCGAACACCAGTGTGGGTGTGGTGGAGGTCTGGGCGACCACCACCTGGATGGCCAGGCTGATCCGTGACAGTTCACCGCCGGAGGCCACCTTCGCGAGGGATCGGGCCGGCTGACCGGGGTTGGCGCTGACCAGAAACTCGATGTCCTCCATGCCGTGTGGGGCCGGTTGGTCATCGCTGTTCCGGTTAAGATGGGTGACAAATTGCACCGACGGCATGCTCAGCTGGGCCAGTTCCTCGGCGATACGCTGATCCAGCTCCACCGCAGCCTGCTGGCGTGCGTTGGTAAGTTTGCCGGCAAGCGCGTCAAAGCTGGCGCGTTGATTTTCCAGGTCGGCTTCCAGTTGTTCCAGGCTGCCTTCGCCACCCTCCAGTTCGGCCAGTTCGCCGCTCAAGCGGGCTTGTAGTTCCGGAAGCTCTTCAGGGGTAATGCGATGCTTGCGCGCCATCTGGTAGATCGCGCTCAGGCGTTCTTCTACCTCGGCGAGGCGGGCCGGGTCTGCCTCGTAATCCTCGACAAAACGGCGCAGGTTGTCGCCGGCCTCGGAAACCTGGATCTGGGCCTCGTTCAGCATCTGTACGGTATCGGCCAGTGCGGGCACCTCCACTGGCAGTTGCTCGAGTTGTTGCAGGGCCTGGCGGATCAGGTCCGAGGCGCTGGTCTCGTCTTCGGTGCACAGCAGGGCAGCCTGATGGCTGCTGTGCAGTACTGAATCCGCCTGGCTCAGCTGGGCCTGTTCCTGTTCCAGGGCTTCCTGTTCGCCGTCTTCCAGGGCGAGTCGATCCAACTCCTCCACCTGGTAGCGAAGAAGTTGCAGTCGTGCTTCGGCCTCGTCGGCATTCTGCTGTCGTTCGGTCAGGCGCTGGCGGGTCTGTTGCCAGGCCTTCCAGGCGGCCCGGGTATCGGCAGCCAGCGTTTCGACGCCGGCGAACTCGTCGAGCAATTTGCGGTGAGTCTCCCGGCGCAGCAGGGACTGATGCTGATGCTGGCTGTGGATGTCCATCAGCAGACCGCCCAGCTCCTTGAGGTGTGCCAGAGGGCAGGGCTGGCCGTTGATATAGGCACGGGAACGACCGTCCTTGCTGATGACACGGCGAAGGATGCAGTCGTCGTCATCGTCCAGTTCGTGCTGGCCGAGCCACTCGGCGGCTTCGGGAATGTTGCTGACATCAAAGGTGGCGGTGATGTCCGCCCGTTTGGCGCCATGGCGGACCGCTCCTGCATCTGCGCGCCCACCCATGGCAAGTCCGAGGGCATCGAGAACGATGGATTTGCCCGCACCGGTTTCTCCGGTCAGTGCCGTCATCCCCTTGTTGAACTGGAGTTCCACTCGTTCGGCAATGGCGTAATTGGAAACCGTAAGTTGTGTGAGCATGGATAACCTCCGCTCCCGATTCAGAATCCGTTGTTGAGTGCTTGTTGATGACCGTCTGCAGTACTGTTTTTACATACAGTGACTGTGAATATATACAGGGTTTTACCTGTTTGCAAACAGGCCGGCGGGAATTTCTTCGCGATTACGGCGCAAAATGGTTGAAACCCGGAGAGTGGGCCCCATATCCGTTCGCAAATACAGTTTTCCGGCTCGCTTCGGCCGGGAGCACATTTCAATCGGCCGTGTATCTGGCCGCTGGAGATCTAGCAGGAGAAGTCATGAGCACTGACGAGAACCGCAACGAACAGGCAGAGGAATTGAAGGAAGCGACCGAGGCGGCTGCCGAGGAAGCGCAGGCTGTAGGGGAAGAAGCTCAGGAAGGCGAAGAGGTTTCCGAGGTGGAAGCCCTCAACGCCCAGGTCCAGGAGCTCAAGGATCAGGTGCTGCGCACCCAGGCGGAAATGCAGAACGTGCGTCGCCGGTCGGAAATCGATGTCGAGAAGGCGCACAAATTCGCCCTCGAGAAGTTCGTGAAGGAACTGCTGCCCGTGGCGGATAGCCTGGAAAAAGCGGTGGAAAGCACCGAAGGCCAGGAAGAGGCCGGTGAACTGGTGGCCTCCATCCGTGAGGGCGTGGAAATGACTCTCGACCTGTTCATGAAAAGTCTGGCGAAGTTCAATGTCGAGCAGCTGAACCCGGTAGGTGAGCCGTTCGATCCGCAGCAGCATGAGGCTATGTCCATGGTGCCGGCGCCGGATGCAGAGCCCAACAGCGTGGTTAACGTCGTGCAGAAGGGTTACCTGCTCAACGGCCGCGTGGTGCGCCCGGCGATGGTCATCGTCGCCAAGGCCGATTAACGAAAAATTCGCCGGCAGGCTTGAAAAGCCGATTAAAGCGCCAATATAGCGAGTAAATAGCGAGAAGCCGGGGGCGACATACTCCGGGAAAGCATTCAGAAGAATTGGAGTGATTCGATGAGCAAGATTATTGGTATCGACCTGGGAACCACAAACTCCTGCGTGGCCATCATGGATGGCGACAAGGTAAAGGTAATCGAGAACGCCGAGGGTGATCGCACCACCCCGTCCATCATTGCCTACACCGAAGACGGCGAAACCCTGGTTGGTCAGTCTGCCAAGCGCCAGGCCGTTACCAACCCGGCGAACACGCTGTACGCCATCAAGCGTCTGATCGGTCGTCGTTTCGAGGACGACGTGGTCCAGAAAGACATCAAGATGGTGCCGTACACCATCACCAAGGCGGACAACGGTGACGCCTGGGTTGAGGTGAAGGGCAAGAAGATGGCACCGCCGCAGGTGTCCGCGGAAGTTCTGAAGAAGATGAAGAAGACCGCGGAAGAGTACCTGGGCGAGACCGTGACCGAGGCGGTGATCACTGTGCCGGCCTACTTCAACGATAGCCAGCGTCAGGCCACCAAGGATGCCGGCAAGATCGCCGGTCTGGAAGTGAAGCGGATCATCAACGAGCCGACCGCCGCAGCGCTGGCCTATGGCCTGGACAAGAAGAGCGGTGACCGCACCGTGGCCGTTTACGACCTGGGCGGTGGTACCTTCGACCTGTCCATCATCGAGATTGCCGACGTGGACGGCGAGCACCAGTTCGAAGTGCTGGCCACCAACGGTGATACCTTCCTGGGTGGTGAAGACTTCGACCTGAAAGTGATCGAGTACCTGGCCGACCAGTTCAAGAAAGACAGCGGCATCGACTTGCGTGGCGATTCCCTGGCAATGCAGCGTCTGAAGGAAGCGGCCGAGAAGGCCAAGATCGAGCTGTCCAGCAGCCAGCAGACCGACGTGAACCTGCCGTACATCACGGCGGATCAGAGTGGTCCGAAGCACATGAACGTCAAACTGACCCGTGCCAAGCTGGAATCCCTGGTCGAGGACCTGGTCCAGCGCAGCCTTGAGCCGTGTAAGGTCGCTCTGAAGGACTCTGGCATGAGTGCCAGCGAAGTGGATGAAGTCATCCTGGTAGGCGGTCAGACTCGTATGCCTTTGGTTCAGGAGAAGGTAAAAGAGTTCTTCGGCAAGGAGCCGCGCAAGGACGTGAACCCGGACGAAGCAGTGGCCATGGGTGCTGCCATTCAGGCCGCGGTACTGTCCGGTGATGTGAAAGACGTCCTGCTGCTCGACGTGACCCCGCTGACCCTCGGTATCGAAACCATGGGTGGCGTGGCCACTCCGCTGATCGAGAAGAACACCACGATTCCGACCAAGAAGTCGCAGACCTTCTCCACTGCGGAAGACAACCAGACTGCCGTGACCATCCACGTGGTTCAGGGTGAGCGCAAGCAGGCGTCCGGTAACAAGTCGCTGGGCCGTTTCGACCTGGCAGACATCCCGCCGGCGCCGCGCGGTGTGCCGCAGATCGAAGTGACCTTCGACATCGACGCCAACGGCATCCTGAACGTGTCCGCGAAGGACAAGGCAACAGGTAAAGAGCAGTCCATCGTGATCAAGGCCTCTTCCGGTCTGAACGAGGACGAGATCGAGAAGATGGTGCAGGACGCCGAGGCCAATGCCGAAGAGGATCGCAAGTTCGAGGAGCTGGTTCAGGTCCGAAACCAGGGCGACGCCATGGTTCACGCCGTGCGCAAGACCCTGAGTGAAGCCGGTGACAAGGTCAGTGACAGCGAGAAAGAGTCCATCGAAGCTTCCATCAAGGAGCTCGAAGAGGCGCTGGAAGGTTCCGATAAGGAAGACATCGAAGCCAAGACCCAGAAGCTGACCGAAGTCTCTTCCGAGCTGGCCCAGAAGATGTACGCGGATCAGGCCGAACAGGCGCAGCAGGCTGGCGGGCAGGAAGGTGCCCAGTCCCAGTCAGCTGATGACGCTGTGGACGCCGAGTTCGAAGAAGTCAAAGACGACGACAAGAAGTAAATCTGACGTACATCAGGTAGTTGGAAAACGCGGGGGTTACCCCGCGTTTTCCGCGTTATAAATACAGGGTTTTATAGCATGGCCAAGCGCGATTATTACGAAGTTCTCGGTGTATCCCGGGACGCGGACGAGAAGGACATCAAGCGGGCTTATCGTAAGCTCGCCATGAAATACCATCCGGACCGTAACCCGGACGATGCAGATGCCGAGAATAAATTCAAAGAGGCCAGCGAAGCCTACGACGTACTGGCGGATTCCAGCAAGCGTGCTGCCTATGATCAGTTCGGTCATGCCGGCGTAGACGGTCAGGCCGGTGGTGGCTTTGGAGGCGGTGGCGCCAGCTTCTCCGACATCTTCGGAGACGTGTTCGGCGACATTTTTGGCGGCGGCGGTGGTCGTGGCCGCAACACCCGCGGTGCCGACCTGCGCTACACCCTTGAGCTGGACCTCGAAGAAGCGGTCAAAGGGAAATCCGTCAACATCACCATTCCCGGCCACGAGGAGTGCGAAGCCTGCGATGGCAGTGGTGCCGAGAAAGGTTCCGGTGTCGAAACCTGCGGTACCTGTAAGGGTATGGGGCAGGTGCGCATGCAGCAGGGTTTCTTCGCCGTGCAGCAGGCCTGTCCGACCTGTCGGGGCTCCGGCCAGATCATCAAGAACCCGTGTAAGGTATGTCACGGCCAGGGCCGGGTGCGGAAAGAGAAAACCCTTTCCGTCAAAGTGCCGCCCGGTGTCGATACCGGTGACCGCATCCGTCTCTCCGGCGAGGGCGAAATGGGTGTCGACGGCGGGCCGCCCGGCGACCTGTACGTTCAGATTGCGGTGCGTGAGCACTCCATCTTCACCCGCGAGGGTCGTAACCTTTACTGCGAGGTGCCCATCAGCATCGTGGACGCCACCCTTGGCGGCGAGCTGGAGGTGCCCACCCTCGATGGCCGCGTGAAGCTCAAGATCCCGGCCGAGACTCAGACCGGCAAACTGTTCCGCCTGCGCAACAAGGGCGTGAGCCCGGTCCGTGGCGGCCCGGCCGGTGACCTGCTGTGCCGCGTGGTGGTGGAAACCCCGGTCAACCTCACCAAGCGCCAGAAAGAACTGCTCGAAGAATTCCAGCAAACACTGGACGGCAGTAACGGCACCCATCATGCTCCGAAGAAAACCTCCTGGTTCGAGGGTGTGAAGCACTTCTTCGACGAAATGAAATTCTGAGCGTGAGCCAAACAAGGGAAAAGTGAACATGAGGGTAGCAATCATCGGCGCCGCCGGGCGCATGGGCAAAGTCCTGATCGAAGCCGTCGACGGCACCGAAGGTCTGGAACTGGGCGCCGCCGTGGTCGAGCCCGGCAGCAGCCTGATTGGCGCTGACGCCGGCGAACTCAGCGGCATCGGCAAGACCGGCATCAAAATGGTCGGCAGTCTGGCCGACGCGAAGGACGACTTCGATGTGCTCATCGACTTCACCTTCCCGGACCTGACCCTGGAAAACGCCGAATTCTGCAAGGCCAACGGCAAAATGCTCGTCATCGGCACCACCGGCATGTCCGATGCCGAAAAACAGCAGCTCGCGCTGGCGGCAGAGTCCACCCCGGTGGTGTTTGCCCCCAATATGAGTGTTGGCGTCAACGTGGTCCTCAACCTGCTGCGCACTGCCGCGGCGACCCTGGGCGACGACTACGACGTCGAAATCATCGAGGCCCACCACCGCCACAAGAAGGACGCGCCCTCAGGCACCGCGCTGCGTATGGGCGAGGTGGTTGCCGATGCCCTCGGTCGTGACCTGAAAGAGTGCGCCGTCTACGGCCGCGAAGGCTTCACCGGCGAACGCACCCGCAAGGAAATCGGCTTCGAAACCATCCGGGCCGGTGACGTGGTCGGCGACCACACCGTCCTGTTTGCCACCGAAGGCGAGCGCATCGAAGTGACCCACAAAGCGAGCAGTCGTATGACGTTCGCCAAGGGTGCCATGCGGGCGGCGTTGTGGCTGGAGGGTAAGTCGGCTGGTTTGTACGACATGCAGGATGTTCTCAACCTTAAAGGATGATGCCCCCTTTGCCTGAGGCTCCCTCTGCGGGCTGTCTCTGAGGCAGGGGATTGGGCTCCTTCTTCCGGGAATGTTGAAGGCCACGGATGGCCTGAAACAAGCGCACATGGGTGAGGCCGAGCGTTTATGAAGCGGAGCTTCATGCGACAGCCGAACGGCAGCAATCTGTGATTGCTGGCTGGACCCCGAAGGGGGGCTCGTAGCGGTTCCCGGAAGGACGACTCCAAGCGCCTGCCGGATTACCGGTCAAGCTCCCGCCGGTGCTCCGTCCAAACACGAGGGAGGGACATTTCTCGTGGACAGAAAGCGCCATATTTCCTACAATAAGGCGATTTATTTGCACCAAGCGTAGCTTTGAGAAGCTTTTAAGAGTTTTATGAAAAGCGGGACGGAGTTTTTACTCCCTCTCGCTTTTTTGCGACCTGAATTTGCGCTTGCGTTCCTGTTCGTGACGAACTTATCCGCCACTCGATGAGGATACAAGCCTTGAGCACACCAGCAATCCTTGCACTCGCAGACGGAAGCCTCTTCTACGGCACCGCCATGGGCGCTGACGGAGAAACCAGCGGCGAGGTGGTGTTCAACACCGCCATGACCGGCTATCAGGAAATCCTGACCGATCCGTCCTACTCCCGCCAGATCGTCACCCTGACGTATCCGCACATCGGCAATACCGGAGTGAATGAAGAGGATATCGAATCCGATCGTATCCAGGCCGCCGGCCTGATTATCCGCGATCTGCCCCTGCTGGCCAGCAACTGGCGCAGCCAGGGTAGTCTGCAAGACTACCTGCGAAGCAACAACATTGTTGGAATTGCCGACATCGACACCCGCCGCCTGACCCGAATCCTCCGGGACAAGGGCTCCCAGAACGGCGCCATCGTCGCCGGCGAAAATGCCACCGCCGAGCGCGCCCTGGAGCTGGCCAAGGCGTTCCCCGGGCTAAAAGGCATGGACCTCGCCAAGGAAGTCACCTGTGACAAGACCTGGCAGTGGAGTCAGACCGAGTGGAGCCTGGATTCAGGCTATGGTGAGCGCACCGAGGCGAAATTCAAGGTGGTGGCCTGGGATTACGGCGTCAAGCTGAACATCCTGCGCATGCTCGCGGCCCGTGGCTGCGACATCACGGTGGTACCGGCCCAAACGCCGGCTTCGGAAGTGTTGGCCATGAATCCGGATGGCATCTTCCTGTCCAACGGCCCCGGTGACCCCGAACCCTGCGATTACGCCATCAAGGCCATCCAGGAAGTGCTCGAAACCGAGATCCCGGTATTCGGCATTTGCCTCGGTCACCAGTTGCTGGCCCTGGCCAGCGGCGCCGGCACCATGAAAATGGGGCACGGCCACCATGGCGCCAACCACCCAGTGCAGGACATTGCCAAAGGCACCGTGATGATCACCAGCCAGAACCACGGCTTCGCTGTGGACGAGGCAACATTGCCCGCAAACGTTGAGGCGACTCACAAGTCCCTGTTCGACGGCACGCTGCAGGGCATCCGCCGGACCGACAAGCCGGCTTACAGCTTCCAGGGCCACCCGGAAGCGAGCCCCGGTCCTCACGACGTGGCGCCCCTGTTTGACGAGTTTATCCGCCTGATGGAAACGCGATCCGCCTGAGTGCGGATCGCCCCGGAAAGCTCACAGGCGCCGCGTTTTGCGCTGCAAGAATTCAAAAGTTGCTGACAGGTTTACCAAGACATGCCAAAACGTACAGACATCCAAAGCATCCTGATCCTGGGCGCCGGCCCCATCGTGATCGGGCAGGCGTGCGAATTCGACTACTCCGGAGCCCAGGCCTGTAAAGCCCTGCGTGAAGAGGGCTACCGGGTCATCCTGGTGAATTCCAACCCGGCCACCATCATGACCGACCCGGTCATGGCCGACGCCACCTACATCGAGCCGATCACCTGGAAGACGGTCGAGAAGATCATCGAGAAAGAACAGCCGGACGCACTGCTGCCCACCATGGGTGGCCAGACTGCGCTGAACTGCGCGCTGGACCTGGAGAAGCACGGCATCCTGGAGAAGCATGGTGTCGAGATGATCGGTGCCAACGCCGACACCATCGACAAGGCCGAGGACCGGGACCGCTTCGACAAGGCCATGAAGAAAATCGGGCTCGAGTGCCCGCGTGCCACCATCGCCCATTCCATGGAAGAAGCCTGGAAAGTGGCTGAGGACATCGGCTTTCCGTGCATCATCCGTCCGTCCTTCACCATGGGCGGTTCCGGCGGCGGTATCGCCTACAACAGGGATGAGTTCGAGGAAATCTGCCAGCGCGGTCTCGACCTGTCCCCGACCAACGAGCTGTTGATCGACGAGTCCCTGATCGGCTGGAAAGAGTACGAGATGGAAGTTGTTCGCGACAAGAACGACAATTGCATCATCGTCTGCTCCATCGAGAACTTCGATGCCATGGGCGTGCACACCGGTGACTCGATCACCGTGGCCCCGGCCCAGACCCTCACCGACAAGGAATACCAGATCATGCGGAACGCCTCCCTGGCGGTCCTGCGTGAAATCGGCGTGGAAACCGGGGGCTCCAACGTCCAGTTCGGTATCAACCCGGACACCGGCCGCATGGTGGTGATCGAGATGAACCCTCGGGTGTCCCGTTCCTCCGCGCTGGCCTCCAAGGCCACCGGTTTTCCGATCGCCAAGGTGGCGGCGAAGCTGGCGGTGGGCTACACCCTGGACGAATTGCAGAACGAAATCACTGGCGGCGTGACCCCGGCCTCGTTCGAGCCGTCCATCGACTACGTGGTCACCAAGATTCCCCGCTTCACCTTCGAGAAATTCCCCCAGGCCGACGCCCGCCTGACCACCCAGATGAAATCCGTCGGTGAGGTCATGGCCATCGGCCGCACCTTCCAGGAATCCCTGCAGAAGGCCCTGCGCGGTCTGGAAGTGGGCTCCGAAGGCTTCGACGAGAAACTCGAGGACCTGGATTCCGAGAATTCCCGGGAAACCCTGACCCGTGAACTGAATGTGCCCGGCGCCGACCGCATCTGGTACATCGGCGATGCCTTCCGCGCCGGCATGAGCGTCGAGGACGTGTTTGCCCATACCAAGGTGGACCCCTGGTACCTGGTGCAGATCGAGGACCTGATCCGTGAGGAAGAGGCCCTCAGGAGTGCGGGCAAGGCCGATATCGATCAGGCCACCCTGTTCCGGCTCAAGCGCAAGGGCTTCTCGGATGCCCGACTGGCCAAGCTGCTGGGCATCTCCGAAGTGAGCCTGCGCAAGCTGCGCCATGACTTGGACATCCGCCCGGTGTACAAACGGGTGGACACCTGTGCCGCGGAATTTGCCTCCGACACCGCGTACATGTACTCCACCTACGAGGAGGAGTGTGAGTCCGACGCCTCCGACCGCGACAAGATCGTGGTCATCGGCGGCGGTCCGAACCGGATCGGGCAGGGCATCGAGTTTGATTACTGCTGTGTGCACGCGGCCCTGGCCATGCGTGAAGACGGCTACGAAACCATCATGATCAACTGCAACCCGGAGACCGTGTCCACCGACTACGACACCTCCGACCGGTTGTACTTCGAGCCCATCACCCTGGAAGACGTGCTGGAAATCATCTACGTCGAGAAGCCCAAGGGCGTGATCGTCCAGTATGGCGGTCAGACCCCGCTGAAGCTGGCTCGTGGCCTGGAAGCGGCGGGCGTGCCCATTATCGGCACCAGCCCGGACGCCATCGACCGCGCCGAGGACCGGGAGCGGTTCCAGCAGATGATCACCCGCCTGGGCCTGAAACAGCCGGAAAATGCCACTGTGCGCAGCCACGAAGAGGGCATCCTGGCGGCCCGGGAGATCGGATACCCGCTGGTGGTGCGTCCGTCCTACGTGCTGGGTGGCCGGGCCATGGAGATCGTCTACGACGAGACCGAGCTGGTGCGTTACATGCGCAATGCCGTGCTGGTCTCCAACGACAGCCCGGTGCTGCTCGATCACTTCCTGAACGCTGCCATCGAGGTGGACATCGATGCCATCTGTGACGGAGAGGATGTGGTCATCGGCGGTATCATGCAGCACATCGAGCAGGCCGGCGTACATTCCGGTGACTCCGCCTGTTCATTGCCGCCGTACACCCTGTCCCAGCAGGTTCAGGATGAGATGCGCGATGCCGTGAAGAAGATGGCTATCGAGTTGGACGTGGTCGGTTTGATGAACGTACAGCTGGCCTGGCAGGACGGCGAGATCTACGTGATTGAGGTGAACCCGCGGGCGTCGCGCACCGTGCCGTTTGTCTCCAAGGCCATCGGCGTGTCCCTGGCGGCGGTTGCAGCCCGGGTGATGTCTGGCAAGACCCTGAAGGAGCTTGGCTTCACCCAGGAGATCGTGCCGAGCTACTACGCGGTGAAGGAATCCGTGTTCCCGTTCAACAAGTTCCCGGCCGTGGATCCGATCCTGGGCCCGGAGATGAAGTCCACCGGGGAGGTCATGGGCCTGGGTGACAGCTTTGACGAGGCGTTTGCCAAGGCGGCACTGGCGGTCGGTGAGCGCTTGCCGGAGAAGGGTACCGCCTTCATGTCCGTGCGTGACGTGGACAAGCCTGGTGCCGCCAGGGTTGCCCGGGATCTCGTCGATGCCGGCTTCAGGATCATTGCCACCACCGGTACCGCGAAGGCGCTGGAAGCCGCGGGGATCGAGGTTGAGCGGGTGAACAAGGTCCGTGAGGGCCGTCCGCACATCGTCGATGCCATCAAGAACGGCAAGGTACAGCTGATTATCAACACCACTGAAGGTCGTAAGGCGATTTCCGACTCGGCACAGATCCGCCAGTCCGCGCTGCAGACCAAGGTGACCTATACAACGACACTGGCGGGCGGCGAAGCCTTCTGCCGGGCCATCAAGTTTGGCCCGGAGCGTACTGTTCGTCGCCTCCAGGACCTACACGCAGGAAAGTAAGACTATGGCTGACAGAGTACCCATGACCAAGGCGGGTGAGGCCCGCCTGCGCGAGGAGCTTAAGAAGCTGAAGTCCGAAGATCGCCCGCAGGTAATCGCGGCGATTGCTGAGGCCCGCGAACACGGCGATCTCAAGGAGAACGCCGAATACCACGCCGCGCGTGAACAGCAGGGCTTCATCGAGGGCCGGATCCAGGAAATCGAAGGCAAACTCGCCTCTGCCCAGGTGATTGACGTCACCACCATGGAAAATACCGGCAAGGTCATCTTCGGCACCACTGTTCATCTGGTGAACGTGGACACCGACGAAGAAGTGACCTACCAGATCGTCGGCGAGGACGAAGCCGACATCAAGGAAGGCAAACTCTCCATCTCTTCCCCGATCGCCCGTGCACTGGTGGGCAAGGACGAGGGAGATGTGGTGGCGATCCGTGTGCCGTCCGGTACCGTGGAGTACGAGATTGCCGAAGTGGAGTACATCTGAGGGTGTGAGTTGAAAACGGGGTCAGATGAAAACGTTCATCAGACCCCAAGATCAGAGTCCGGGGTTCTAAAAAGGGGTCAGAAGAAAGCTTTCTTCTGACCCCAACTTGGCGGTCCCGGTTTGAGGTTAGGTCCAGCTCCGGGGTCAGATGAAAGCCTTCATCTGACCCCATCTTCACCCCGGATCTCAGGTACAAAAAAAGCCGGCTACGGTCCCCCGCAGCCGGCTTTTTCTTTAGGACCGGGTTCAGTGCTTGTGCCGAAGCAGGTTGGACAGCTTCGGATTGGGTTTCTTCGCCCGGCGCAGAAGCACAGCAATCTTGCCAATGGTCTGTACGACCTCGGCCCCCGAGGCGTCGCACAGGGCGCTGATCGCCTCCTGGCGGGCTTCCCGGTCCTGGCTGGCGACCTTGATCTTGATCAGTTCGTGATCGTTCAGTGCGCGCTCCAGTTCTTCCTGGAGTCCCTCGGACAGGCCTTTGTCTCCCACGATGATCACGGGTTTCAGGTTGTGGGCAATGGCCCGGTATTCCCGGCGCTGTTCCGGTGAAAGACTCATGATGTAATCTCTTTATAGGTGCAATTAACAAAAGGTCAGCGGCGTAAACGCTGGCATAATCGTATAATTCGCAGATTGTAACAGATCGTCCGGCCCCGCAAATGCTTGTTAACCCGTATCGATGCTGGCCGCGGTGGTCTGTCCCGGAAAGTTTTGGAGGTAGGTTTGGCTCGGTCCAAGTCCAGCGACCGCTGGCTCAAGGAACATTTCGACGACGTTTGGGTCAGAAAGTCGCAGGAAGAAGGGTATCGCTCCCGAGCCAGCTACAAACTCGTTGAGCTGGACAAGAAAGACAAGCTGTTCCGGCCGGGGCAGCTGGTGGTGGACCTGGGTGCCGCGCCCGGTGGCTGGTCACAAGTTGCCGTGGAGCGCGTCGGTGACAAGGGAGCGGTGATCGCCAGCGACATCCTGCCCATGGATCCGATCGCCGGTGTCGATTTTGTCCAGGGCGATTTTACCGAGGATGAAGTCTTCGAAAGATTGCTGGGATTGTTGGGTGACCGAAAAGCGGATGTTGTAATTTCCGATATGGCACCCAATATGAGTGGTATGGCTGCGGTAGATATTCCGCGGGCGATGGGGCTGGTCGAGCTGGCCCTCGATATGGCCCGGCAGGTACTGCGGCCCGGTGGCGTGTTTGTTGCCAAGGTGTTTCAGGGTGAAGGCTTTGATGCATTGCTGGCTGACATGCGCGACAGCTTCAAGACCGTTGTAAGCCGGAAGCCGGACTCTTCCAGGGCGAGGTCGAGAGAGATCTACCTGGTGGGGAAGGGTTTCAAGGGGTAGCGTGGAGTCAGGTTTGAAGTTGGGGTCAGATGAAAGCTTTCATCTGACCCCGTTTTCAGATCGGCCCCGATGTTGCCCCTCCCTGTGGCCGCTACGGATGGGCCGTTTCTGGTGGACGGGCGTACAATTGGTGTAAGGTGTCGGAAAAGGTTGTCTTTGCGAAGACTCCCTCAATTCACAGGTGATGATCCTTGAACGATATGGCAAAAAATCTGGTTCTCTGGCTGATAATAGCCGCCGTGCTGCTGATGGTGTTTCAGAATTTCTCTCCCACCACCACCGGCCAACAAGTCAACTATTCCCAGTTCGTGGAAATGGTCCAGCAGGGCCAGGTTCAGCGGGTGACCATTGACGGTCTGGAAATTCAGGGTACCCGCGGGGATGGTTCCCAATTCCAGACGATCCGGCCGCAGGTGTCGGATAACAAATTGATGGACGACCTGCTGGCGAACAACGTCGAGGTCATCGGCAAGGAGCCTGAGCGCCAGAGCCTGTGGACGCAGTTGCTGGTGGCCGCGTTCCCGATTCTGATCATTATCGCTCTATTCGTCTTCTTCATGCGCCAGATGCAGGGCGGCGGTGGCGGCAAAGGCCCCATGTCGTTCGGCAAGAGCAAGGCGCGCCTGATGAGTGAAGACCAGATCAAGACCACGTTCGCGGATGTCGCCGGTGTCGACGAAGCGAAGGAGGACGTCAAGGAGCTGGTGGACTTCCTGCGGGATCCGAGCAAGTTTCAGCGCCTGGGCGGCAGTATTCCCAAGGGCGTGCTGATGGTCGGTCAGCCGGGTACCGGTAAGACACTGCTGGCCAAGGCCATTGCCGGCGAAGCGAAGGTACCGTTCTTCTCGATCTCCGGTTCCGACTTTGTGGAAATGTTCGTGGGTGTGGGTGCGTCCCGCGTCCGTGACATGTTCGAGCAGGCCAAGAAGCAGAGCCCGTGCATCATCTTTATCGACGAGATCGATGCGGTCGGTCGTCATCGTGGCGCCGGCATGGGTGGTGGTCACGATGAGCGCGAGCAGACCCTGAACCAGCTGCTGGTCGAGATGGACGGCTTTGAAGGTAATGAAGGCGTCATCGTCATTGCAGCCACCAACCGGCCGGACGTCCTGGACCCGGCGTTGCTGCGCCCGGGTCGTTTCGACCGTCAGGTAGTGGTTGGCTTGCCGGACATCATCGGCCGTGAGCAGATTCTGAAAGTACACATGAAAAAGGTACCCCTGGCAGACGGCGTGGAGCCGGTGCTCATTGCCCGTGGTACCCCAGGATTCTCCGGTGCGGATCTTGCCAACCTGGTGAACGAGGCTGCCCTGTTTGCCGCGCGTCGTAACCAGCGGCTGGTGTCCATGGAAGAGTTTGAGCTCGCCAAGGACAAGATCATGATGGGCGCCGAGCGGAAGTCCATGGTGATGAGCGAGAAGGAAAAGCGGAACACCGCTTACCACGAGTCCGGCCATGCGATCGTTGGTCGGCTGATGCCGGAGCACGATCCGGTCTACAAGGTAAGCATTATCCCCCGTGGGCGCGCCCTGGGTGTGACCATGTTCCTGCCGGAAGAGGACAAGTACAGCCACAGCAAGCGTTTCCTGATCAGCTCGATCTGCAGCCTGTTCGGTGGCCGTATCGCCGAGGAATTGACCCTTGGGTTTGATGGTGTGACCACCGGCGCATCCAATGACATCGAGCGTGCGACCAGTCTCGCCCGCAACATGGTGACTCGTTGGGGGCTGTCCGAGAAGCTGGGCCCGCTGCAGTACGACACCGACAGCGAAGAGCCTTTCCTCGGGCGCTCTGCCGGCCAGTCGCAGACGGTTTACTCACCGGAAACTGCCCAGCGGATCGACGAGGAGGTGCGTAACATCATCGATACCTGCTACGAGACTGCCAAGCAGATCCTGATCGACAACCGGGACAAGCTGGACATGATGGCGGAAGCGCTGATGAAGTATGAGACCATCGACCGCTACCAGATTGATGACATCATGGAAGGCCGCGAGCCGCGTCCCCCCAAAGGTTGGGGTGGTAGTGGGCCGGCCGGTGGCGCCCAGGCCGGAGAGCCGGAAAAGGCTCCCGAGCCCAAGGGCTCTGACGACGGTCGCCAGCCTGGTGTCGGTCGACCGGCAGGAGAGCACTGACCCGCTCCCTGATCAATAACAGGTCGATTGAATGCGCCGCCCGGACTCCGGGCGGCGTTTGTTTTTGTTACCTCAGAAAAGGTTTGCTATGGAAATGAACTTTGCCGGACGGGTGCTGGACATGTCCCGCTGTCATGTCATGGGGATTCTCAACGTCACCCCGGATTCCTTCTCCGATGGCGGGCAGTTCAATTCCCGGGATGCCGCCATGCTCCGGGCCCGGCAGATGGTTGCCGATGGCGCGGCCTTTATTGACGTCGGTGGCGAGTCCACGCGGCCGGGCGCGGCGCCGGTGTCGCTGCAGGAAGAGCTGGATCGGGTCTGCCCGGTCGTCGAAGCGATTGCCCGCGAGCTGGATACGGTGATTTCCGTGGATACCAGTTCTCCGGAAGTCATGGCCGAGACTGCAAAGCTCGGTGCCGGGTTGATCAACGATGTTCGCGCTCTTCAGCGCCCAGGCGCCCCGGAAGCGGCAGCCGCGGCAGGGATTCCTGCCTGCATCATGCACATCCAGGGTGAGCCGGATACCATGCAGGACCGGCCTGAGTACCGCAACGTCCGCCGGGAAGTGAGTTCCTTCCTGACCGAGCGCATGCGAGTGGCAGAGCAGGCCGGGGTTCGCCCGGAGAACATCGTCCTCGATCCCGGATTCGGTTTCGGCAAGAGCCTGGAGCACAACCTCCAGTTGCTTGCTTCCATGGAGCAGCTTCATATTCTGGGGCACCCCTTGTTGATCGGCATCTCCCGCAAGTCCATGCTGGGCCAGATTACCGGCCGGGAGGTCGATCAGAGGTTGCCCGCGAGCATCGCGGCCGCGACAATAGCCGCCATGAAAGGTGCCAGCATCGTGCGCGTTCATGATGTCAGGGAAACAGTTGATGCCGTCAAGGTTGTGGCGGCAATGAAGGAGGCGGGTTAATGTCCGATCGCAAATATTTTGGTACCGACGGCATTCGTGGCCGGGTCGGTGAATTTCCGATCACCCCGGAATTCATGTTGCGCCTGGGCTGGGCTGCCGGTCAGGCGTTCAAAAAGGACGGTCAGCGCAACAGTGTGCTGATCGGAAAGGACACTCGGTTGTCAGGTTACATGTTCGAATCCGCACTCGAGGCAGGCTTGGCTGCCGCTGGTGTCGATGTAAAGCTGCTCGGCCCTATGCCGACACCGGCGATCGCCTATCTCACCCGGACATTCCGCGCTTCCGCCGGCATTGTGATTAGTGCCTCCCATAATCCGCACCACGATAACGGCATCAAGTTCTTTTCATCGGCCGGCGCCAAGCTTGATGATGCGCTCGAGGCCGAGATCGAGCGCTGGCTGGACCGTCCGCTGGAGGTGTGTGAGCCGTCGGAGCTTGGCAAGGCCTTCCGGGTGGATGATGCTCCCGGTCGCTACGTGGAATTCTGCAAGAGTACTGTGCCGAACGAGTTCACGATGGACGGGCTTCATATTGTCCTCGACTGTGCTCACGGCGCCACCTATCACGTGGCCCCCAAGGTTTTCCGCGAGCTGGGTGCCCGGGTATCGGTGATTGGTGCCGATCCCGACGGTCTGAATATCAATCTGGGTGTCGGCTCCACTCATCTGGAGGCGCTCAAGGCGGCGGTACTGGAAAAGAAGGCGGATCTGGGGATTGCATTCGACGGCGATGGCGACCGGGTGCTGATGGTGGATCGCGATGGCTCTGAAGTGGATGGCGATGAGCTCCTCTACATTATCGCTTCCCAGCGCCATGCCGAGGGTCGCCTGAAGGGCGGGGTGGTCGGCACTTTGATGACCAATCTGGGCGTCGAGCTGGCGCTTAAAGATGCCGGCATCGCCTTCGAGCGTGCGAAGGTGGGGGATCGCTACGTGATGGAGCGGCTCGTGGCCAATGACTGGGTGCTGGGCGGCGAAGGTTCCGGTCACATGGTGATCCGGGACTGCACCACGACCGGTGATGGCATTGTGTCGGCCCTGCAGGTGCTGCTGGCTATCCGCAAATCCGGCCAGACTCTGGCCCAGCTGCGCGAAGGTATGACCAAGCTGCCCCAGAAGATGATCAACGTCCGGGTGGCGGAACGTTTTGATCCTCTGTCCCGCGACGACATCGTCTCAGCTCTGCGCCAGGCAGAAGCCGAATTGGGTGAGGCTGGCCGGGTCCTGCTGAGGGCGTCGGGAACGGAGCCGTTGATCCGGGTCATGGTGGAAGGGCAGGTCGAGTCCGACATCACCCGGGTCGTTGAAGAACTGGCCGGGGTAGTCGAGCAATCGACCCGGTAATTTTGTATTTTCAGGCGGTTGTGTGAGGGCGGGGACTGCTGTATAGTTCGCCCTCCCTTACGTTCGGGAAGAGTTATGCGTCGCAAGATCGTAGCCGGAAACTGGAAAATGAACGGGTCTTCGGACCTGGCAAAGCAGCTTGTCGGTTATGTGCGGGCTGAGCTGGACACTCTTGATAATGGTGTGGAGGTTGTTATTATTCCTCCGGCCCTGTACGTCCGGGATGTGCTTGATCAGTCAGGCGGCAGCGTGGGCGTTGGTGTTCAGAACGTAAGCCAGTGGGCATCCGGTGCCTACACCGGTGAAACAGCCGCCGATATGGTGAAGGATCTGGGCTGTGGGTACGCTCTGGTCGGGCACTCCGAACGCCGGCAGTACTTCGGTGAATCGGATGAAGTCGTTGCGGCGAAAGTCGAGCGTGTTCTGGCCAGTGGGGTTGCCCCCGTTGTTTGCGTCGGTGAAACGCTGGAGCAGCGAGAGGCTGGTGAAGCTGAGTCGGTCGTAGCTGCTCAGGTACAGCAGGGTCTTTGCCGGGTTGCAGCCGATCAGTGGTCGAGCATCGTTATTGCGTACGAGCCCGTCTGGGCGATCGGTACCGGGAAAACGGCCACGGCGGAAGATGCTCAGAACATGCATTCGGCAATCCGTAAGGTGTTGGCCGATATTGGGGCGCCGGCAGAGAGCATTTCTCTACTTTACGGCGGCAGTGTAAAAGCGGATAATGCGGCCGCTTTGTTTGCCGAGCCCGATATTGATGGTGGGCTAATCGGCGGTGCATCGCTGATTGCAGAGGATTTTGTGAGTATTTGCCGGTCGATGCCGGCAGGTACCAAAGGCTAAAGGTTCGCGGGATTCGTTATGGATTGGTTGGAAACACTGGTAGTCGTTGTGCACGTGGTGATTGCCGTCGCACTGGTGGGTCTGGTCCTGATCCAGCAGGGCAAGGGCGCCGACGCCGGTGCAGCATTCGGTGGCGGTGCGTCCCAGACCGTATTTGGTAGTCAGGGCAGCGGTAGCTTTCTGACTCGTCTGACCACGATCCTGGCGATCGTGTTCTTTGTGACAAGTTTTTCGCTGGCGGTGTTTGCCAAGCAGCGTGCCGAGGTGGCTGGTGAAGCCGGGATTCCGGTAGTCGAGGAGTCTTCCGAGCAGGCACCGGTAGAGCAGGCTGCGGACTCCGCAGAGAGCAGCGAAGCCGAGAGCGGGAAGGGTTCCGATCTTCCCGAGCTCGAGTAAGAGGTGTTGCCCGGGTGGTGAAACTGGTAGACACGCTATCTTGAGGGGGTAGTGGCGCAAGCCGTGCCGGTTCGAGTCCGGCCCCGGGCACCATTTATAAGAAAAAACGGCTTGGATCTTCCAGGCCGTTTTTTTTGGTCAGTCCTTGACCAGTCCGTTCGGCGTCTCTATACTCCGGCGGATATTGGAGCCGGTGGGCTGTTCCCCGGTTTCCTGGCAGGCCAGGTGTCTGTCAGCAGGAGGTCATGCTCGTAGTGAGAGCGGCTTTCTGTGAGTTCTTGCAACAAAAGGCCCCAATTTCAGGGGCTTTTTGATTAAGGGGCCTGGCGTACCGGGCCCTGGTGCATAAAAAGGGCTGATCAACAGCCCTTTTTTTGTTTGTAGGGCCGGTAAAAATTCCTGAAATGGAGATGGCATAACTTTGTCAGCCAAGCTTAAACAACTGGAAGATCTCCTTCGGCCAATTGTCGAGGGGCTGGGATATGAGTTCTGGGGGATTGAATTCCGCTCCCAGGGGCACCACTCCCTGTTGCGTGTCTTTATTGATGATGCCGAAAACGGTATCGGTATCGACGACTGTGAAAAAGTCAGTCGCCAGATCAGCGGCGTGATGGATGTGGAAGATCCCATTCAGACCGAGTACACCCTGGAGGTTTCCTCCCCGGGGATGGATCGCCCGCTGTTTCGCCTGGAACAGTATCAGGCTTTTGCCGGCCATCAGGTCCAGATCCGGCTGCGCATGGCCTTTGAGGGGCGTCGCAAGTTCCAGGGCCTGATCAAGGGTGTTGAAGGAGACGATGTGGTGGTTGTGGTGGATGACCACGAGTACCTGTTGCCGTTCGACAGCATTGAAAAGGCACACATCGTCCCGGTTTTTGAATGAATCGAATTGAAAAGTCAGTGGACGCACAGTTTATTTTGAGGGCAGGGCAATCCAATGAGTAAAGAGATCTTGCTGGTGGTCGAATCCGTCTCGAACGAGAAGGGTGTCGAGAAGGATGTGATTTTCGAAGCGATCGAGCTTGCGCTCGCCACCGCTGCCAAAAAGCGCTACGAGGATGAAGAAGCGGATATCCGGGTTGCCATTGATCGCCGGACCGGGGAGTACGAAACATTCCGCCGGTGGCTGGTGGTCGACAACGACCAGGTGCCTGCCCTGGGGACCGAGCTGACCCTTCAGGAAGCGGAGGAAATCGATCCGAACCTGAAGCCGGGCGACATCCACGAGGAGAAGGTCGAGTCCGTATCCTTCGGACGTATCGGCGCCCAGGCCGCCAAGCAGATCATATTCCAGAAGGTTCGCGAAGCAGAGCGCTCCAAGATTGTTGACAGCTACCGCGATCGTGTCGGTGAGCTGGTTTCCGGCACCGTAAAGAAAGTCACCCGTGACAACGTCATCGTTGATCTGGGAAGCAATGCCGAAGCATTGTTGCCCCGGGAAAACCTGATTCCCCGGGAAACCTTCCGCATGGGTGACCGGGTTCGCTCACTACTGCTTGAGATCCGTACCGACCATCGTGGCCCGCAGCTGATACTGAGCCGGACTGCACCGCAGATGCTGATCGAACTGTTCCGCATCGAAGTGCCGGAAATTGCCGAGGATCTGATTGAAATCCGGGGCGCGGCCCGGGATCCCGGATCCCGAGCCAAGATTGCCGTCAAGACCAACGACCGCCGGATCGACCCGGTGGGTGCCTGCGTCGGTATGCGGGGCTCCCGTGTCCAGGCGGTTTCCAATGAGCTGGGCGGAGAGCGCGTGGACATCGTGCTGTGGGATGACAACCCGGCGCAGCTGGTGATCAATGCCATGGCGCCGGCCGAAGTGGCGTCCATCGTAGTGGACGAAGATCGTCATACCATGGATGTCGCAGTGGCGGAGGATAACCTGGCCCAGGCCATTGGTCGTAACGGCCAGAACGTGCGTCTGGCGACCGAGCTGACCGGCTGGACCCTGAACGTGATGACCGAGGAAGAAGCCGGAGAGCGTCAAGAGCAGGAGTACAACCGGCTGCTGGATCATTTCACCTCCAACCTCGATGTTGACGAGGAGTTCGCCGGTGTCCTGATCGAAGAGGGCTTTACCTCGCTGGAAGAAGTCGCTTATGTGCCGATGGAAGAAATGCTGGCGATCGAAGGCTTTGATGAGGAAACCGTGACCGAGCTGCGCCGCCGTGCCAAGGACGTTCTGCTGAACCAGGCGCTGGCAAGTGAAGAGGCGCTCGAGGGAGCTGAGCCGGCCGAAGATCTGCTCAATATGGAGGGCATGGATCGTGCGCTGGCATTCAAACTGGCCGGAATGGGTGTTCGCACCATGGAAGATCTGGCCGAGCAGTCAGTAGATGACCTGCTCGAGATTGAAGGTATGGATGAAGAGCGTGCCGGTCAGTTGATTATGACCGCACGTGCCCCCTGGTTTGAAGACCAGGCTTAATTCGGGAGGAGGACCAGTATGGCTGAAGTAACGGTAAAACAACTGGCCGCAGATGTAGGCGCTCCCGTGGATCGTTTGCTGAAGCAGATTGTCGAAGCAGGCCTAGATGCCCGTTCCGAGAACGATGCTGTAACCAGCGATGAGAAGCAGCAGTTGCTGGCCTATCTGAGAAAGACACACGGTGAAGCGGAAACAGAACCCCGCAAGATCACCCTGAAGCGGAAGACCACAACCACACTGAAGGCGGGTAAGGCCAAGACAGTGAATGTCGAGGTTCGCAAGCGTCGCACGTACATCAAGCGCGCAGAATTGCAGCCTGAGCCGGAAGCGCCCAAGCCGGAAGAGAATGTTGAAGAGCAAAAGCCGGTCGAATCGCCGGCGCCTGCAGAGGAAACGCCGAAGGTAGCGGCGGAAGCGGAAGCTCCGAAGCCAGAGGCCGAGAAGGCTGCCGAGGCTGAGGTAGCCGCGAAGGAGGAAGCTCCGAAGGCAGAGGAGCCGAAGGCTGAAGAAGAGCCTGTGGCGGCGGCAGAGCCTGCCGTTGAGCCCGAGCCCCAGCCGGAAGAGGTTCCGATTCCGCCGCCCGAGAAAGAGGGCAAGGATCGCAAGCCCAAGAAGAAGAAAGAAAAGGGCCGTGAACGCGGTGAGGAACTTGAGGAAGGCAAGCCGAAGAAGAAGCAGGCTGGTCACCGCGGTCCCCGCAGCCGTCCGGTGGAAGAGCCGGTCATCCTGTCCGAGGACGAGGAAGAGTCTGCGCCGCGCAAGTCGCTGCGTATGAAAAAGAAACCCAAAGAGAAGCGTCACGGCTTCGAGAGGCCGACCAAACCAATGGTCAGAGAAGTAGAGATTCCTGAAACGATTACAGTGGGCGACCTTGCCCAGCGCATGGCGGTGAAGGCTGCCGACGTCATCAAGACCCTGATGGGTATGGGCGTGATGGCTACCATCAACCAGGCGCTGGACCAGGAAACCGCGATCCTGGTGACCGAAGAACTGGGTCACAAGGCCAAGGCGGTCAGCGAAGATGCCTTTGAGGAAGAGGTTCTGAGCGAGATCACCGAAACCGCCGAGGGTAAAGAGAGGATCAAGCGGGCACCGGTGATCAGCGTGATGGGTCACGTTGACCACGGCAAGACCTCGCTGCTCGATTATATCCGCCGCACCAAGGTGGCCGCCGGTGAATCCGGTGGTATTACCCAGCACATCGGTGCCTATCACGTGGAAACCGACCACGGCATGGTGTCGTTCCTCGATACCCCGGGCCACGCGGCGTTTACCGCCATGCGCGCCCGCGGCGCCCAGTGTACCGATATCGTTATCCTGGTCGTGGCTGCGGATGATGGCGTTATGCCGCAGACCAAGGAAGCGGTGGATCATGCCCGTTCTGCCGGCGTTCCCATCGTCGTTGCCATCAACAAGATGGATAAGGAAGAAGCCGATCCCGACCGTATCAAGACCGAGCTGGCGGGTATGGACGTGATCCCGGAAGACTGGGGCGGCGATACCCAGTTCGTGCCTGTGTCCGCGCACACCGGCCAGGGTATCGATGACCTGCTCGAAGCGGTGCTGCTGCAGTCTGAAATGCTGGAGCTGGAAGCCTCTCCGGATGCGCCGGCCAAGGGTGTTGTGGTCGAGTCCAGTCTCGAACGTGGCCGTGGTTCTGTTGCTACTGTTCTGGTCCAGAACGGTACTCTGCGCCAGGGTGATATGGTCGTAGCCGGTTCCTTCTTCGGCAAGGTTCGCGCCATGACCGACGAGGCAGGCAAGCAGGTCAAGGAAGCGGGGCCGTCCATTCCGGTGGAAATTCTCGGCCTGAACGGCACTCCGGATGCGGGTGACGAGTTCTTCGCGGTGGCCGACGAGAAGAAGGCCAAAGAACTGGCCGAGTTCCGTCAGACCCGCGAGCGCGAGCAGCGTCTGCAGCGTCAGCAGGCGGCCAAGCTGGAGAACATGTTCGAGAACATGGGCAAAGACGAGGTCAAGACCCTCAATGTGGTTCTGAAGACCGACGTTCGCGGTTCTCTCGAGGCGATTACCAAGGCCTTGCTGGATCTGGGTAACGAGGAAGTCCAGGTGAAGATCGTGTCTTCCGGTGTCGGTGGTATTGCCGAGACGGATGTGAGCCTTGCGGCGGCTACCAACGCGGTTATCTTTGGCTTCAATGTCCGTGCCGACTCTGCGGCCAAGCGCCTGGTGGAACAGGAAGGCCTGGACCTGCGCTACTACAGCATCATCTATAACCTGATCGATGATGTGAAGGCGGCCCTGACCGGCATGCTGGCTCCCGAGTTCCGCGAAGATATCGTGGGCATCGCCGAAGTACGCGACACCTTCCGCTCACCGAAGTTTGGCCAGGTGGCCGGCTGTATGGTGGTGGAAGGTACCGTTTACCGGAACAAGCCGATCCGGGTATTGCGTGACAACGTCGTGATCTTCGAGGGCGAGCTGGAATCCCTGCGCCGTTTCAAGGACGACGTACCGGAAGTCCGGAATGGCATGGAATGCGGTATTGGCGTTAAAGGCTACGACGTGAAAGTCGGGGACCAGATCGAGGTGTTCGATCGCGTCAGGGTAGAGCGCAAGCTCGAGTCTACGGGGGCCTGATGGCACGCGAGTTCAGCCGACTGGATCGCATTGGCGATCAGATGCAACGAGAGCTGGCCCAGCTTATCCAGCGGGAAATCAAGGACCCGCGGGTAGGCATGGTCACGGTCAATGACGTCAAAGTCAGCCGTGACCTGGGCTATGCCGATATTTACGTCTCTCTGCTGTCCACCGAGGAACTCACCGAGGAGTCCCCGGAGGTCAAGGAGTCCCTGGCCGTTCTGAACAAGGCGGCCGGATTCCTGCGGGGTCAGGTGGGGCGTGCCATGAAGCTGCGGGTGGTTCCCCACCTGCGCTTCCACTTCGACACCCTGCTCGGCCATAGCCGGAAGATGGACAAACTCATCCGTGAGGCCGTTGGCGACAAGCCGGCCGTGCCCCGGGATGACAATGACGATCCGGTTTCCGACAACCCGGAGCGAGACGCTTGAGCCGAAGACGCAAAGGCCGTGACGTAAACGGCATTCTGGTAATCGACAAGCCCCAGGGCGTCACTTCCAACGGTATCCTCCAGCAAGTAAAGCGACTGTATGGCGCGGCCAAGGCCGGCCATACCGGCGCCCTTGACCCGCTGGCCACGGGTGTCCTGCCCCTGTGTTTCGGGGAAGCGACCAAGTTCTCCCAGATGATGCTCGACAGTGACAAGGCCTACGTCACCACGGCCCGGCTCGGTGTACGCACCGAAACCGGGGACAGTGAGGGTCAGGTGGTCGAGGAAAAAGCGGTTCCGCCCCTCGATGTCAATCTGGTAGAAGCTGTTCTTGAACGGTTCCGGGGTGCCATCGAGCAAGTACCGTCCATGTACTCCGCACTCAAGCACAAGGGGCGCCCCCTGTACGAGTATGCCCGGGAAGGCATCGAAGTGGAGCGACCAGCGCGGCCGGTGACTATCTACGAGCTGACTCTGCTGGAATTGCGCGAGAACGAGATGGATCTGGCGGTCAGTTGTACAAAGGGTACGTATATTCGCTCACTGGTCGAGGACATTGGCCAGGCCCTGGGCTGTGGTGCCCACGTTACCGCCCTTCGCCGTACCATGGCATCCGGCTTTACCCTGGCAAACGCCCACGACGTCAGTGAGTTGGAGGCCATGCGAGAGCGTGGTGAAAGCCTGGATGGTCTGCTTCAGGCCCCTGATAGCGCGCTGTCGATGTTCCCCGAGGTGGTTCTGGAAGGGAGTGCGGCGGTATCGATCTTGAACGGGCAAAAGGTTAGAATAGCCAGTCAATCCCACGAAGGCTTTGTGCGCCTGTACGGTGAGCAGGGCTTTATCGGGTTGGCAGAAGCTTTCCCGGAAGGCGAGAGGGTCCTGCTGGTCCCCCGTCGACTGGTGAAAGGCAGCGCCGGACGCTAGTCAAGGCGCTGCATAGCCGGGCTGTAGAGATGCGCGGTTCGGCCGGATTTATCAGCATCGCAACCAATGAGGTGAAATATGGCACTTTCTGCCAACGAGAAAGCACAGATCGTCAAGGATTTTCAGCAAGGTGAAGGCGATACCGGTTCCCCTGAGGTTCAGGTGGCACTGCTGAGCGCCAACATCAACAAGCTGCAGGATCACTTCAAGGCCAACAAGCAGGATCACCATTCCCGCCGCGGCCTGATCCGGATGGTAAACCAGCGCCGCAAGCTGCTGGACTACCTCAAGCGCAAGAACGCTGACCGTTACCTGGACCTGATCCAGCGTCTGGGTCTGCGTCGCTAATCCGGGTTTTACGACCTGGGGCCTGTTCCCCGTGCTGGAACAGGCCGTCAACCGGCGGGCCCTCGGGCCTCCGGTTGAGCTTTTCTCAAGCGCAAAGAACTGCAGTTGATTTGTCAGTGATACCGAAGGATTCCCTGTCGTAACCGAAAGCCGAAATTGATAGCAGGTTGTTGAAAAGCCCGGGCCGGATGGCATCGATCAGCCATCGACCTGACCGGGGTTTTGCAACAGCCTGTTAGCTTTCAGACGGGTTGCCCTCCAGTATCATTCAAGCACCTGCAGTCAGATAAAAAAGGGGTCGGATCAGCTGATCTGACCCCGGGTTCCATACTCTGGAGCTGACTTGAAAACGGGGTCAGATGAAAGCCTTCATCTGACCCCAGGTTCAATATTCCGGGTTCGGCCTGAAAACGGGGTCAGATGAAAGCTTTCATCTGACCCCACCTTCACGGCAAACCCCGGGTTCATGACTGAAAAAGCAGGAGTTTGTTGTGCATCTGCAACCAACCAAGAAAACATTCGAACTGGGTGGCGAAACCTTCACCCTGGAAACCGGTCGCGTTGCCCGCCAGGCAACCGGTGCCGTTCTGGTCTCAACCGGCGATACCGCCGTTCTGGGTACCGTCGTGGGTGCCAAAGAGCCCAAGCCGGGCCAGGGCTTTTTCCCGCTGACCGTGAACTATCAAGAAAAGACCTACGCGGCCGGTAAGATCCCGGGTGGCTTCTTCAAGCGTGAAGGTCGTCCTTCCGAGAAGGAAACCCTGACCTCCCGTCTGATCGACCGTCCGATCCGTCCGCTGTTCCCCAACGGATACATGAACGAAGTACAGGTTGTGCTTACGGTCATGTCTGCCAGCAAAGAACACGACCCGGACATCGCCGCCATGCTGGCCGCTTCTGCGGCACTGGCCATCTCCGGTATTCCGTTTGACGGTCCGATCGGCGCCGCCCGCGTTGGCTTCACCAACGACAACGGTTACTTCCTGAACCCGACCTTTGAGCAGCTGCAAAGCTCCATGCTGGACATGGTCGTGGCCGGCACCGAAGACGCTGTGCTGATGGTTGAGTCCGAGGCGAAGGGCCTGACTGAAGACCAGATGCTGGGTGGCGTTCTGTTCGCCCACCAGCAGATGCAGACTGCGATCACCGCCATCAAGGAATTTGCCGCGGAAGTCGGCAAGCCGCGCTGGGAGTGGAAGCCGGAGCCGGAGAACACCGAGCTGCTGGAAGCCATCAAGGGCGAGTTCACCGGTGCCATCGAGGAGGCGTACAGCATCCGCGACAAGATGGCCCGTTACGAGCGTCTGGGTGAGCTCAAGGCTGCTGCCGTCGAGAAGTTTGCCGGCGAAGAAGAAGGCCAGCCTTCCGAGGACGAGGTCAAGAAGTACTTCGGCAAGATCGAGAAGAACGTGGTTCGCCAGCAGGTTATCGATGGCAAGCCGCGCATCGACGGTCGCGACAACAAGACCGTCCGTCCGATCGAAGTGGAAGTCGGCGTGCTGCCGTCCGTTCACGGTTCTGCCCTGTTCACCCGTGGCGAGACCCAGGCCATTGTGACTGCCACCCTGGGTACCACCCGCGATGTGCAGATCATCGATGCCCTGGAAGGTGAGCGCAAGGACCCGTTCCTGTTCCACTACAACTTCCCTCCGTACTCGGTAGGCGAAGCTGGCCGGATGGGTTCACCGGGCCGTCGTGAGATCGGTCACGGTCGTCTGGCCAAGCGTGGCGTGGCTGCCGTTATGCCGACCATCGAAGAGTTCCCGTACGCGATCCGTGCGGTGTCCGAGATCACCGAATCCAACGGTTCCAGCTCCATGGCCTCTGTCTGTGGTTCCTCGCTGGCCCTGATGGACGCGGGTGTGCCGCTGAAGGCGCCGGTTGCCGGTATCGCCATGGGTCTGGTCAAGGAAGGCGACAAGTTCGCGGTTCTGACCGACATCCTGGGTGACGAAGACCACCTGGGTGACATGGACTTCAAGGTTGCCGGTACCAAAGACGGTGTGACTGCCCTGCAGATGGACATCAAGATCCAGGGTATTACCGACGAAATCATGGAAATCGCTCTTGAGCAGGCCAATGCTGCGCGTTTGCACATCCTGGACGAGATGAACAAGGTCATCGCCGAGCCGCGCGCCGAGCTGTCCGACCGGGCGCCGAGCATCACCACCATCAAGATCCATCCGGACAAGATCCGTGACGTGATCGGTAAGGGCGGTTCCGTGATCCGTGGTATCTGCGACGAGACCGGCGCCTCCATCGACCTGGACGACGACGGCAACGTGAAGATCTACGCAGACAACCAGGCGGCTGCCCAGGCTGCGGTGAACCGCGTCAAGGAGATTACGGCGGAGATCGAAGTCGGTGCCATCTACAAGGGTCGCGTCGAGCGCATCGTGGACTTCGGTGCCTTTGTCAACATCCTGCCGGGCAAGGACGGTCTGGTGCACATCTCCCAGATCTCCGATCGTCGCATCGAGAACGTCTCCGACGAGCTCAGCGAAGGTCAGGAAGTCCTGGTCAAGGTACTGGACGTGGACAACCGCGGCCGCGTGAAGTTGTCCATGAAGGAAGTGAAGGAAGGCGAGCAGCCGACCGATTTCACCGACTGATAGATAGCCAGCGGTAAAGACGGGGTCAGAAGAATGCTTTCTTCTGACCCTTTTTTGTGCCCGAAATTCCGGAGTCAGGCCCAAGCTCCGGGGTCAGAAGAACGCCTTCTTCTGACCCCACCTTCAAAACACCAGCCCCGCAGTCGGACACGAATTCGGGGTCAGATGAACGCTTTCATCTGACCCCACTTTCAGAACTCCACGCCCGGAGTCAGAGGTCTACGCTTGGGGTCAGATGAAGGTTTTCATCTGACCCCATCTTCAGCCAAAAACTCCAAAACCGCCTCCCGATACGCCGGAATCACAAACGTCGCCCCATGCCCCGTATCCGTCCGCAGAAACCGCTTGGGCTCGCCGGCCGCCTCATACAACGCCACCCCATGGTGAAACGGAATAATCCCGTCCCGGACGCTGTGAATGACCATCACCGGTACCGGAGAGATGTCATCGATCCTGTCCAGGCCCTCGTATTCCGCGGGGATGGTCCAGCTCAGCGGAACCTGGAACGGCCAGGTCATCCAGAAGGCGTCGAGCTTCTCCCGGGCGATGCGCCGGAACCCGGAGAAGGTGCCATCGAGGACGATGCTGTCCAGTGCCGGGCGCTCTTGCCTTTGAACCCATTCGCTTGCCAGCGCCACCCCCAATGCACCTCCAAGGCTCTGGCCGAGGATATGGACAGGTTTGTCGGCCACACCGTCCCGGTCCACCAGCCAGCGAAACCCGGTCTCCACGTCGTGCAGGGCGCCTTCAATGTCCGCTTCGCCGGTGGAATGGCCAAAGCCCCGGTAATCGATGGTGAAAACGTTGTAGCCTTCTTTCGGCAGCCAGGCAACGTTCAGGATGTGGCTGCTGATGTTCTGCGCATTGCCGTGAAGGAAGTAGACCGTCCCCAGGGCAGCACCTCCGTCCGCCTGTGCCGGCAGCCACCAGCCGTGCAGCTTCTCGCCATCCGCCGTGTCCAGATAGACGTCCTCGTAGTCGAGGTTGAGGCGGTCAGGGGTAACATAGGTGATACTGTCGGGATAGAAAAAAACACTGCTGCAGCCCCCCTGAAGCAGCACCAGGCCGGCGATGAGTACTGCGGTCAGGATTCGGCCGCGGCTCAGAAGTAGGCGTGCAGTCCGGCGTGCCATGTGCTCTGGTACCTGTCGTAATGGTCTTCACGGGTGAATTCGGCAAACAGGCTGAGCGCCCGGCCGAAGTGCCAGTTTGCCTTGGCGTACGCCTGATCCTGGCGGTGCTGGCTGCTGACGATCCAGGCCTTGGTCCGGGCGCCGGCCATGAGACTGAACCGGTTGTTCTGGTGCAGCACTCCAAGATCCGCGCCCGGTGCAGCGTCATAGCCCCGACGCAGGTCGTCGTCGATTTCCAGGTCCGCCGTGGCGATGGCGAACACCTGGGTGCGGTCACCCAGAGCCCAACTGCCGCCGGCACCCCCCTCCAGATAAGGAGCCAGCACGCGGTCATCACCGGTGTCAGTCCGCCTTCCGCCAAATCCTACCTGCCAGGAGAGCGGAGAGAAGAACTGATTTCTGGGGCTCAGGGAGCGGATTTCAACGCCCACCAGCTGCTCCACCTGGAGCTCGTCGTTGTCTCTGTAGAAGCGGGCATCCAGGCGCAGGAACTGCAGCTGTGCCCCGGGCCGATAGCCCGCCGGCGGGTCCAGGACGTCGTGATAGGCCGGCCGGAATGTGAGCTGGGTGAATTCCCGGTGCGCCAGCTGACCGGCTCCGAGACTCACCCGGAAGGTGTCATGCCCCTGATCGTCACGAACCTCGGGTTCCGGCGGTCGGGCGCTGGTATCGACGCCCTCGATCCGGCTCCTGGATACCAGCAGTTCATGGGACAGCGGTGCCGCATGCTCCCTGGGCCAGCTCTCAGCCTCGCTCTGGTAACGGACATAATCGTAGGTGGCGTCCAGAACCCTGGCCCGCTCGCGGTCGTTCAGTTGTTGCAGCTCCGGATCGTCCGTCCCGACATAGCCGTTGGCGATCGCCGCCGACAGTGTTTGATGGTCGTCCGGCAGGGTCGAAATACGGTAGGCGACAGAAGTGGCCGCCGAGGGGCGGTAATACACATCTTCGACCAGGTCCTTGTCCACCACCCAACGCACCGTGTCGGAGGGGATGGCGTGAGTACTTACTTCCCCCAGAAGGTCCGTTCCCGGGCGGGCCACGTCAATCAGCGCCAGCAACCGGTAAGCGCAGTTCTCATCGAAGAAGTAGTAGTCGAAGTTCTTGTCCTGAATCTCCCAGGCATGGGCCAGGAGCAGATCGACCTCGCTCTGATCCAGGTTCAGGGTGTATTCCCACAGATCCCGGTGCTCGATGTCCGAGTAAAGTCGGATTTTTTCGTAGTAGGGCTGTACCGTGGTGATGCCGGGATAACCGCCGAAAATACCCTTGTAGGCGAACAGGATCTCACTGTCGTGGGCGGCGGCATCGGCCGCATAGGAGATGGTGTTGGCCAGCAGCAGATTGGTTTCATCGTCTTCCCGGGGCGGATCCAGTCGCAGGAAGGTGTGCCCGAACATGGATGAAGGACTGTTGAGGTAAGACGCGGCAAACACCAGGGTGACGCTTTCGGTATTCAGGGTCTCTTTCCAGTCCTGGTAGTCCGGGCAGGCGATTTCAGAGTCCGGCAGTTGCAGACGCTTCCTGAGCCAGGTGTCCCGGGCGGGGAAACGGCAGCGGGCGTGGTTGTTGCCACCTCCCGGTTTCTGTATCGCTGCCAGAGTGGCTTCGAGTTCTGCGCGGGGGGAGTGCTTGCCGTTCTGGCTCAGGAAAAAGGCAGGGTCATCAGCCTGGCTGGTATAGCCGTCACCAAAGGTATCGGGCTGGTAGTGGCCCAGGGTCAGCCAGGCGGGGTCCTGATGCAGGTTTTCGGGAATCGGTTGTTCGCTGGCCTGGAGGCTGAAGCTGAAGGCAAGGCAGAGAACCGCCTGCCCAAAACGCACGTTCTGGCCCATGGAGAAGAGTGATCCGGGTCGTTGGGGAAAAGTGGTCAGGCGCCGTCCTTGGCGCCATTTCCATCCTTGCTGAAGCGGTGATTATGCCGCTACGTATTTGCTCAGGTTCTTGTCCTGCTCAAGCAGGGCCACGATGGCATCCACGGCCTCGCCGGACGTGGTATCGGCATCCGGGAAGATGGCAGCGAAGTTGTCCTGAAGTACCTTGCGGAACGCGTCACGGTCAGTTTCCTCCACGCCCAGCAGCACAGCGAGGGTGTCGAGGTTCTCACCGGAACCGCGGGACATGTCCCGGGCAACCTTGTCGATATTGCTGTCCATGTACATGGCCATGGACTGAACGGCCTGGTTGGTCTGGCAGCCCAGGGTACCGGTGGTCATGCCAAAGGTCTGGTTACCGAAGGTACCGTTGGTCGTAGCGGCCAGAACGTGGGGAGCAATACCGGATTGTCCTTTCCAGATCATGGCACCCACGCCGCAGCCGGGCTGGGCGAAAGCCATGGAAGATGCACCCAGAAGAATTGCACCTGCGATCAGTTTTTTCATTATTTACTCCTTTCTGTGCTTTTTATGCAGTCGTCGCATTGGATTCCCGGCCGGCCCAGAGGGACAGCCGGGAAAGAACGGCCCTGACAGGGATCCTGTGGAGACAGGCAGACCGTTGGCTTGAGTATAGTCCAAGTTCCGGAATCGCAAGGGCCCAGAGTCGTGAGTAATTGATTTGTGTCGAATTTTTTCGGGTGATTCCCGTAAGATATGTAAACTTTCAGGTCATACCTGCAAAAAGGCCGGAACGTGTCTCCACGCACCGGCCTTTTTGTCGAGCTTTGCTGTGCTGTCAGCCGCCGAGATACGCGTTGCGCACATCCGGGTTGGCCAGCAGATTCTTGCCGGTATCGTGCAACCGGATCCGTCCGGTCTCCAGCACGTAACCACGGTCCGCGAGGTTCAGCGCCTGATGGGCGTTCTGCTCCACCAGGAACACGGTTATCCCTTCTTCCCGAAGCTGGCCGATGATCTCGAAGATCTGCTGGATCACGATTGGCGCCAGGCCAAGAGATGGCTCGTCCAGGATGATCATTCTGGGTTTGCTCATCAGGGCGCGGCCAATAGCCAGCATCTGCTGTTCGCCGCCAGACATGGTCCCTGCCCGCTGCTGTTCCCTCTCCTTGAGCCGGGGAAACAGCTCATAGACATGGTCCTGGCTCTTCCGGATCTCGGCCTTGGTGTTGAAGAACCCGCCCATATGCAGGTTCTCTTCGACCGTCAAGCCGGAGAACACCCGGCGGCCTTCGGGGACGATGGCAATGCCGGAGCGCATGATCTGGGAGGTAGGGTCTCGGGTGATGTCCCGGCCTTCCAGGAGTACCCGGCCGGAGCTGGCCTGCGGATTGCCGCAGACCGTCATCAGCAGAGTGGTTTTGCCTGCGCCGTTGGCACCGATCAGGGAGACGATCTCACCTTTCTTGACCTCGACAGATACACCGTGCAGCGCCTCGATTTTCCCGTAATGGGTATGAACATTCTCAAGTACTAGCATGGTTGGTCCTCAGGCCTCGCCCAGATAGGCTTTGATCACGTCGTCGTTCTGGCGGATTTCGTCCGGTGTGCCACTGGCCAGGGGGCGACCCTGGTTGATGACGTTGATCCGGTCGGAAATGCCCATTACCAGGCTCATGTCGTGCTCAATCAGCAACACGGAAACGTTGTAGTCCTCTTTCAGGCTGACAATCAGCTGATCCAGTTCCTTCGTTTCCGCCGGGTTGAGGCCTGCCGCCGGCTCATCCAGCATGAGCAGTTGCGGTTCAGTGACCATGCAGCGGGCAATTTCCAGGCGCCGCTGCTGGCCATAGGCCAGGTTTCCGGCCTCCCAGTTGGCCATGTCGATCAGACCGACCCGCTCCAGCCAGTAACGGGCCCGCTCGAGAGATTTTTTCTCCCGCTCCCGGTAGTCCGGGGTCTTCAGCAGGCCGGCGATCAGGTTGGTGTTGAGGTGCCGATGCTGGGCCACCAGCAGGTTCTCCACCACCGTCATCTTGCCGAACAGGCGTACATGCTGGAAGGTGCGCACCATGCCCAGACGGGAGATCTTGTAGTCGGGCTTGCCCTGGATTTCCTGGCCCCGGAACAGGATCTTGCCGCCAGTGGGTTTGTAAAAGCCGCTGATGCAGTTGAACACGGTGGTCTTGCCGGCGCCGTTGGGGCCGATGATCGAGACAATTTCGTGTTCCTGGACATCCACGGATACCTGGTCCACCGCCAGCAGACCGCCGAAGCGCATGGACAGATTCTGTACTTCAAGCATTGTCTGTCACCCCTGCTCTTTGAGTTCGATTTGGATGCGGCGCATGGGCAGCAAGCCCTGCGGACGCCAGACCATCATCAACACCATGGCGGCACCGAAGATGAGCATCCGGTATTCAGAGAACTCCCGCGCGAGCTCGGGCAGGATGGTGACAGCAATCGCAGCCAGGATGACCCCGACCTGTGAGCCCATTCCGCCCAGGACCACGATGGCCAGGATGATGGCGGACTCCAGGAATACGAAGGATTCCGGGCTGATAAAACCCTGTTTGGATGCAAACACGGTACCGGCAAAGCCGGCAAAGAAGGCACCGATGGTAAAGGCCGAGAGTTTCACCGCGGTGCGGCTCAGGCCCAGTGATCGGGCTGCGATCTCGTCCTCCCGGAGCGCTTCCCAGGCACGCCCGACGGGCATGCGCATGAAGCGCCGGATAACCAGCAGGGTGAAAATGGCCAGCACCAGGGCAATCAGGTACAGGAAGATCACCTTGTGTTCGCCGGAATAGGCAATGCCAAAGGTTTCGTGGAAGGAAACGTTGCCTTCCTCCTTGACCCGGCGGCCGAACTCCATGCCGAACAGGGTAGGATCCGGAATGCCACCAATACCGTTGGGGCCGCCGGTGAGCGAGGTCCAGTTGTTCAGCAGGATGCGGATAATCTCGCCGAAGCCCAGGGTCACAATTGCCAGGTAGTCACCCCGTAACCGGAGAACCGGAAAGCCCAGCACAAACCCGAACAGGGCGGCGAGCAGGGCGCCGATCGGCAGCGCCAGCCAGAACGAAACACCGAAGTACTGTGACAGAAGTGCGAAGGTGTAAGCCCCCACTGCATAGAATGCCACATAACCGAGGTCGAGCAGGCCAGCGAGGCCCACCACTACGTTCAGCCCGAGGGCGAGCATGATGTAGATCAGCACCAGGGTGGCAAGGTCAACTGCCCCCCGTGACACGATGAACGGCCAGAGCAGGGCGAACAGGATGATCGCCACGAAAAAGACCCGTTCCATCAGCATGCGCCTTTCCTGAGACACAGGACCGCGCTTGGGCAGTGGGTTGAGATTCGGAACCTTGCCGAAAATACCCATGATGTTGTCGCGGAACAGCTGGAACAGGAAAACCGCAACGGCCGCCAGGAAGACGTTGATCACGGTCCCGGTGGTGGCCCCTTCCAGGCCTACACTGGTGCCCTCCGCGACCAGGTTCAGGCCGAGGATGGGATAGGAAATAACCAGGGTGATTACCGCACAGAACAGTGCGTGTTTGAAGTTTTGAGCAGCCATCAGATCTTCTCGACCTCCGGTTTGCCAAGCAGGCCGGTGGGTTTGAACAGCAGAATCAGGATGAGCAGGCTGAACGAGATGACATCCTTGTATTCGCCGCTGAGGTAGCCCGAGGTCATGCTCTCTGCCACGCCGAGTATCAGGCCGCCGAGCATGGCGCCCGGTATGCTTCCGATGCCGCCGAGGACGGCTGCGGTAAACGCCTTCAGGCCGGCGATGAAACCGAACAGGGGATCGACGGAGCCGTAATACATGCCAAGCAGAAGGCCTGCCACGGCCGCGAGAGCGGCGCCGATGACGAACGTTGCTGAGATGATCCGGTTGGTATCAATGCCCAGCAGGTTGGCCATCCCCAGGTCCTGCGACACCGCACGACAGGCGCGACCGGTCCGGGATCGGGAAATGAACAGTGACAGGACCGTCATGCACACCAGGGTGGTGACGAAGATGGTGATCTGCATGTAGGAGAGGGACATCTGGAAACCTTCGGACGAACCGAACTGGAAGCCGCCCTCGATCAGGGCCGGAAAGCCGATGTTCCGGGAGCCCTGCGCCAGATGTACGTAGTTCTGCAGGAAAATGGACATGCCGATGGCGGAAATCAGCGGGATCAGCCGGTGACGCCCGCGAACCGGTCGGTAGGCGACCCGCTCCACCGCCCAGCCCATGGAGCTGGATACCAGCATGGCGCAGATCAGCGCCACGATCAGGATCAGCGGTAGCCAGGCAACCCCGAAAGAAGCCAGGCCGGTAATGGCAATCAGCGCGGTGTAGGCGCCGATCATGTAGATCTCACCATGGGCAAAGTTGATCATGCCGATGATGCCGTAAACCATCGTGTAACCGATGGCGATCAGGGCGTAGGTGCTCCCGATCGTCAGCCCGTTAATGAGCTGCTGGAAGAAATAAAGGAGGTCTTGCATTGTTTTTGAACTCCGAAGGCCTGCTCCCTCCACTACCAAACCCCTGGTCCGGGTTATCCGCACCGGGGGCAGGGAAGCATCAACAGGAGCCTAGAAAAACACCTTCTCCCGGATCGCGGTGAGAAGGTGCTCTCATTATTACCGTTTGTTAACGATTTCGGCTCAGTTTACCGGAGTTTTGCTGCCATCTGAATGCCATTCGTACACGACAAACTCGAACGACTTCAGATCGCCGGCCTGGTCATACTGAACGGCACCGATCGGAGTCTGGAAGCTGCCGCTGCGCAGGGCCTCGGCAACTTCGAACGGATCGGTGGATTCAGCCTGCTCGATGCCGTCGGCGATCAGCTGGACCGCAGTGTAGGAGGTCAGCACGAACGGGCCGGAGGGGTCTTCACCCTTGTCCTGGAAGGCTTTGACCAGCTCCTGGTTTTCGGCCTTCTTGTCAAAGCTGGGTGGCAGGGTTACCAGCAGGCCTTCGGCGGCCTCGCCGGCGATGGTGTTGATGTCCTTGTTACCTACGCCTTCGGGACCCATGAACTTGGCGTCCAGGTCAGCCTGGCGCGCCTGGCGCAGGATTAGGCCCAGTTCCGGGTGGTAACCGCCGTAGTAGACGTAATCCACGTCCGCCTGCTTGAGCTTGGTGACGAGGGAGGAGAAGTCTTTGTCGCCGGCGGTGATACCCTCGAACATGGCGATTTCAACGCCCTGATCTTTGAGGGTGTCACGTACTGCAGTGGCGATGCCTTCACCGTACTGCTGCTTGTCGTGAACAATGGCAACGCGCTCGGGGTTCTGGCTGGCAATATAGTTGCCGGCAACCGGACCCTGCATGCTGTCCAGACCAATGGTGCGGAAGACCAGCTCATAGCCGCGTTCGGTAATTTCCGGGCTGGTGGAAGCCGGGGTCACCATCAGGATGCCTTCATCTTCGTAGATGTCGGAGGCGGGCTGAGTGGAGCTGGAGCACAGGTGGCCCACCACGAAACGAACACCGTCGTTGACCAGGCTGTTGGCTACGGTGACCGCCTGCTTCGGGTCACAGACGTCGTCGTACTCGACGGCAACCAGTTCTTCGCCCATCACACCGCCGTTGGCGTTGATCTGCTCGATGGCCATGCGGGCACCGGCGAACTGCATGTCACCGTACTGGGCGACGGGGCCGGTCATCGGGCCGGCAATACCGATCTGGATCTCTGCTGCTGCCTGGCCGGCGGCCATCAATGCAATGGAAGTGCTTACAGCGCTTGCGAGTTTCTTTACTGAGGTTCTCATTGGGTCAGTCCTGTTTGGTTCAGGGTTATTCTTGTGTTCTCAGAGAGTTAAACAAACACCACGGGCCCCTTGTTGTCAAGCAGCCCGGACCAGCGTTTGTTCAGGAACACAACTTTTAAAAAGCATGCCTGAATTGAAGATGGAAAACTCCAATCTGGCAGGCTGCTTGCAAAGCGTGTGCCTGGCTGAGAAAAGTGTCACGCGTCCGTGCTGTTGTCCTCCTGATCCGGAAACACCAGTGTGCGGAAGCTTTCGTGTTCGCGCAACTGTTCGAAGCTCGGATCGACGGATGCATCGTCCCGATACGCTTCCGAAATATCAATGGCTTTCTCGAGAGTGCTCACGGCGTCTTCCCAGCGCCCGATTTCCGCATAGGCGCAGGCCAGCTGGTAATGGGCGTGTCCGTTACCCGGATCCAGTTTGAGTGCCCGGCGGCACAGGCTGATGGCCCAGAGCGGTTCCTGCATTTCCAGAACGGCATCCGCCTTGTAGCTGAGAGCTTCCACATCGTCCGGTCGGAGGTCCAGAATGCGGTCGTAGGCAGCGATCTTGTTCTGCTGTGAGGTTTCCTGGCTTGCCTTGAGCCAGAGCGAGTGCACCTCGTTGGTGCGTTCGATCTCGGCCTGGTTCTGGTGGATGATGTCCGATTTCTGCTGCAGCTGCTCCTCGATGGCCTTCAGGCGCTTCTCGTATTCCACCACCAGCTCGTTCACGCGCTTCTCGGCCACACTGGCCAGCTGGTTACGCATGTCCCGGATCGAGTTCCAGCCTATGACGACCAGGATGGAGGTGGCGCCGGCGATGAGGTAGAAAAAATAGGTCACCGTGTCGGTGGCGTAGGACATGGTCTTGTCGGCCACGGACAGCTCCTTGTCGACCACCTTCTCGATCAGCTCCGCTCGGGTGTCCATCATTTCCTTGCGCAGGGCTTTGCTTTCCTCCAGCAGGTAGAGCTCGATGAACGGGGTGTACATGGGCTCTTCCAGATCAGCCAGCGCGGCGGCCACGTCATCGGAGGTGACATCGTCGTCCATTGATGGCCGCTCGCCTGTGTCCTGTGCGGCCGCGGTTCCGGCCAGAATTACCAGCAACAGGATCGTGCCGGCACGCATTGTCTTGAACCATGGCAGGAGCGAGTGGGTGAATCGGTTGGTCATGATACTGCGTCCGTTTTGCGGTTTTGGAAAACAGCTGACCTTAGCATAGTGGCTGGCGGAAAAAACGCCGTGCCGACAGTCCATGGGGCCAGCGCCGTTAAGTGGAAGTGCTAACTTGCATTTATTGGTACAAAGACCTCTAATAGTTAGAGGTATAAACAAGTGTCGGGCAGTCGGAGCAACTCTGTGGACAGTTATGAACAGGTGCTGGTAGCGCTTCGTCGCGTCATCCGGGCAACGGATCTCCATTCCAAGCGGCTGAGCAAACATGCCGGGCTGACAGGCCCGCAATTGCTGATCATGCGTACCATTCGGGATCTCGGGGAGGTGACCATTGGCACCATCGCCGAAAAGGTCAGCCTGAGCCAGGCAACCGTGACCACGATTCTGGACCGGCTGGAACATCGTAAGCTGGTCTACCGTGTCCGCAGTACCAAGGATAAGCGCAAGGTGCATGCGCACCTGACCGAAGAGGGCGCTGATATTCTCTCCCGTGCCCCGAACCCACTGCAGGAAGACTTCATCCAGAAGTTCCAGAGCCTGCATGAATGGGAGCAGACCATGATCCTGGCCTCACTACAGCGCGTGGCGAACATGATGGATGCTGACGAGATCGACGCCTCGCCGGTTCTGACGGTGGGGTCGGTGTTGAAGGATGACGGCTGGAAGGAGAAGGCCTGAAACCGTGAATAAGGGGTCAGAAGAACGCTTTCTTCTGACCCCACCTTCACCGGGTTCTGCCTCCAGGGTCAGTGCACCGAAGATCCCTTCCGGGGTTTGTTGCCAAAACAAACCTGAAACACGTCGTTGTAATGCCGGGCAAAGTTCACCGTCAGCCCCTCCTTGAGATACTCCGGCAACTCCTCATAGTCTCCGCGGTTCGCCTCCGGCAGGATCAGATTACTGATCTTCTGCCGCCGTGCGGCGATGACCTTTTCCCGGATGCCACCCACCGGCAGTACCTGGCCTGTCAGGGTGAGCTCGCCGGTCATGGCCACGTTTTGCTGGGGCGCCTCCTTCCGGGCGATCGATAGCAGTGCCGTGGCCATGGTGACGCCGGCACTCGGACCGTCCTTCGGTGTTGCGCCTTCCGGTACATGCAGGTGGACAAAGGATTTGTCGAAGAACGTCGGGTCGCCCTTGTAGCGTTTCAGGTTCGAGGACACGTAGCTGTACGCAATCTCCGCCGACTCCCGCATCACATCTCCCAGTTGCCCGGTCAGCTTGAAACCCCGCTGGCTGCTGTGAATCCGGGAAGCCTCGATGCTGAGAGTGGCACCGCCCATGGCGGTCCATGCGAGGCCAGTCACCACGCCCACTCCTTTGAGCGATTTCTCCTTGCGGAAGGAAGGCTGACCCAAATACTCGGCCAGGTCCGCCACGCCAACTTTCACCGATTGATCCGGTTTGTCCAGTAGCTTCACGATGCCCTTGCGAATGATCTTGTGCAGCAGCTTTTCCAGGTTGCGCACGCCCGCTTCCCGGGCGTAGCCCTCGATCACCTGTTTGAGCGCCGCGTCGGTCACGTTGAGCTGCTTTTTGAGGAGTCCGGCGCGCTTGAGCAGCCGCGGCAGCAAGTGGTGCTTGGCAATGGCCAGTTTTTCCTCGGTGATGTAGCCGGACAGGCGAATTACGTCCATCCGGTCGAGCAGGGGGCGGGGAATGGTGTCCAGCTGGTTGGCGGTGCAGATAAACAGCACCTTGGACAGGTCCATGCGGACGTCCAGATAATGATCCAGAAACTCCCGGTTCTGCTCCGGATCCAGGGTTTCCAGCAGGGCGGAGGCCGGGTCACCCTGATAGGAGGCGCCAATCTTGTCGATCTCGTCCAGCATGATCACCGGATTGGCGACTCTGGAGTCCTTCAGGGCCTGCACGAATTTTCCGGGCATGGCACCGATGTAGGTCCGGCGGTGGCCCTTGATCTCGGCCTCGTCACGCATGCCGCCCACGCTGAACCGGTAGAACTGGCGGCCCAGGGCGTCTGCGACGGAGTGCCCGATGGAGGTCTTGCCCACGCCGGGCGGACCCACAAGCAGCAGGATCGAGCCGCTGACCTCACCCTTGAACGTACCTTCGGCCAGGAACTCGACGATGCGGTCTTTCACATCGTCCAGGCCGTCATGATCCCGGTCGAGAATGCGCCGGGCCTCGGCCAGGTCGAAATGATCCTCGGAATACTGGCCCCAGGGCACCTGGGTGAGCCAGTCCAGGTAATTGCGAGTCACACCGTATTCCGGCGAGCCCTGTTCCAGCACCTGCAGCTTCTGCAGCTCGTCCCGGAAGCGTTCCTGCACCGGCTCTGGCGGATCCAATTTGGCCATGCGCTCTTCGAAACGCTCCACATCGGCGGTCTTGTCGTCCTTGGCCATGCCCAGCTCGCGCTGGATGACTTTCAGCTGCTCGCGCAGGAAGAACTCGCGCTGGTGCTTCTGGACCTTTTCGTTGACCTCCTCACTGATCTCTGACTGCAGGCGTGCAACTTCCTGCTCCTTACGCATCAGAAGCAGGACCTTCTCCATACGACGCAGCAGCGGCACGGTATCCAGGACGTCCTGAAGCTCCGGGCCGGGCGCGCTGGTCATGGAGGCCCCGAAGTCGGCCAGGGGGGAGCTGTCGTCCGGTCCGAAACGGGACAGGTACTGCTTCACCTCCTCGCCATAGAGTGGATTGGTGCGCAGCAATTCCTTGATGGCGCTGATGATGGCCAGGGTGTAGGCCTTCAGTTCGTCGGCGTCCTCCTCCGGCTCGCTCGGATACTCCACTTCCACCAGATAAGGTGGCTTCCGCCGCAACCACTGGACGATGCGGAACCGCTGGAGGCCCTGGGCGATAAACTGGACCTTGCCGCTTTCCTTCTGGGCGTGGTGCACGCGCACCGCGCAGCCGACGGTCTCGAGCTGATCACTGGCCGGGATGCCCTGTTCGGCGTCGTGTTCCTCCACATAGCAGATGCCGAGGACGCGGTGATCGGTTTCGCCCACGCGCTTGAGGGTTTCATGCCACGGATCCTGATTGACCATCACCGGCTGAACCTGGGCCGGGAAGAACGGACGATTGGAAACCGGCAGCACGTACATGCGTCGGGGCATGATCTGCTGGGGCAGGGCGAGGCTCTTGCTGTGCTCGTCCTTGCCGATGTATTCGGTCACGTCTTCTTCGAATTCCTCAAGGCTGTCATTGCGGTTTTCGTCGTTCATGCCGTCGTTGCGTCCCTCAAAGGTTGTCATCGGGCGGGCATGGGGGAACACTTGCCCGCGCTCATGTCTACTTGCGTATGTAGCGGCAGTTACGGTTATTTCAAGGATTTTGGGTGATCGCTGTTCGGGAATCTGATGTTGCCGGGAGCTTGATTTTCCCGCTATCGGCCCCATGTTCGAGGCAGATTCACATATTCATTCAACGGTTCAGGTGCCCCGATGAGCAACTCGCCCTATATTTTTGACGCCACCATGGAGAACTTTCAGCAGGAGGTCATGGATGCCTCTGCCAGCACGCCCATCCTGATTGACGTCTGGGCCGAGTGGTGTGCTCCGTGCAAGCAGCTGATGCCGATTCTCGAAAAGCTCGCCAATGAATATGAGGGCGGTTTCAAGCTCGCCAAGGTTAATGCCGACGAGCAGCAACAGCTGACCGCAAGTCTGGGTGTTCGCAGCCTGCCGACGGTGATACTGGTGAAGGATGGACAGGCAGTAGATGGCTTCAACGCTGCCCAGCCCGAGAGCGAAATCCGCAAGGTGCTCGACAAGCACGTTGAGGCACCGAAGGAAGATCCGTACGACGTTGCCCACCGCTTGTGGGAAAGCGGTGACGTGAACGGGGCTCTCGAAATTCTGACCGAACTCAACCGACAGGACCCGGAGAACATGAAGGTTCTGATCGACCTGGCGCAACTGAAGGCGGAGACCGGTGACCTCGAGACGGCTGAACAGGTGCTGGAAAGCCTGCCGCCGGAAGAAAAGATGCAGCACCAGGCCAAGCAGCTGGCGGCCCGCATCAAGTTCATGAAGCAGGCCGGCGAGCTGCCCCCGGTGGCCGAGCTCCAGAAAAAACTGGAGGCCGAGCCGAAAAACCCGGAAGCCCTCCACCAGCTTGCTCTGCAACATGTCCTCAAAGACGAGAATGCCGAAGCCATGGATCTGCTGATCCGTCTGATGCAGTCTGACAGCACCTACAAGGACGGCATCGCAAAGGCCACCCTGATCGAGCTGTTCGACAAACTCGGCAACAACAATCCGGACGTGCGCAGCTATCGTAGAAAGCTGTATACCCTGATGCACTGAGGGCTGGTCCGGAATCCGGGGGTCAGATGAACGCTTTCATCTGACCCCAAGCTCACGCCAGCCTACCCCCAGGGGTCTGATGAAAGCCTTCATCTGACCCCATGTGCAATGTAACCCCCAAGCATGCTCAAACTCCCACCCCAACCCGACCACTGCGAACTCTGCGAGCGCCCCGTCGCCAAACTCACCCGCCATCACCTGATCCCCAAACACCTGCACCGCAAAAAACGCTTTCAGAAGATGTTCAGCAAGGAAGAGTTGATCACCCGGACACTGTGGGTGTGCCGGCCTTGTCATAGTGCCATTCACCGGGCGTGCTCGGAGTATGAGCTGGGCCTGCATTACAACACCCGGGACAAATTGATGGAGTTGGAGGAGCTGAAAGTATTCGTGGATTGGATCCGGGAGAAGCCAGCGGAGTTTGTGCCGAAACCGGGAAGGTGAGGGAGCCGGTAACGTCGGGCTTGACGGTTTTGTCCCAATCAGGCGCCAGTAATCATGCTGCTTGACGTCTCTCTGCAGGTGCCTCCCGGGTAAACCGGTTCCCCCGCAGGAACGATCCATAATCGTTGAATCGAACCCCCATCTCTCTCATCACTTTATGGGCCGCCGGTGCCGTCCATTGCCGGATGTAGAAGGGCTCGCGCACGGCAAAGTGATGGATCGCGTGGGTGCTGCCAAAATTGAAGCAGAAGAGTTGCATCGGCATCAGCCACCAGGGGTTGAGAACCTGGCACTGCTGCATCACGTTCCTGGGCTCGACATCGCCGTAGTAGTGCATGTTGGAGCTGATGAAGTGCAGACAAAAAGTGCGCAGGAACGACGGCAGCATGTACACCACGGCAAAGGTATCGAGCGCCGCCAGGGCGGTTGCCAGCCCGCCCGACAGGGTGATCGGTGCGCCTGCAAGCTGCGCCGTGAACAGGATTGTGTGGGCCAGTAACCAGCTGTGGAACACCAGGTAGTAGAGGTTGCCGAGCGGCGCATAGGCGAGCAGCTGCTGCAGGCTCATCTTTCTGGCATCGCCCCGTGACGCCGGCTTCTGGCTGCGGATGTACTCACGTACCGCGCGTTGCATGGTAAAGGGCCGCAGCAACACGGCCAGCATGTTGTCTCCGGTCATCAACAGGCGACGTACGCCCCAGCGCTCACCATTGGTGATGCCGCGTTCCTCGAGATCGCTCTCGGTACCGCTGAATTTGTGGTGATGCAGGTGCAGCTTGCGCCGTACGAACGGGCTGATGGTGCTGGCCCTGGCCAGCCACCCCAGCGCCAGCATCAGATCGTTCGCCCATGGCCGGTTCTTGAAGTACATCAGATGGATCAGATCGTGTTCCAACTCGTGGATCAGTGACGCAAAGACCGCGGTAACCGGCACACAGACCCACCAGGGAATGAGCCCCTTCACATAGAGCGTGCCACTTGCAATCATTCCCAGAAGCGAAACGGCCATGATGGTGGCCCCTATCAGGTTCTGGTGCCTGTCCAGCCAGGGGTGCCGGCGGCGCAATGCTCGCCCCTCCTCCAGGATGGTCTTGCGGATGTACTCGGTTTTCTCTGCGTCGGTCAGGGGGTTCGGATCAACAGACATGGTTTTGACCTTTTTTACGGTTGGGCATGTCAACCGGGCACCTACACCCGGTTTTTTCAGCTGGTATTGTGATCCCGACCATGTCAGTACCGGCTATGAACCGATGACAAAAAACGATCATTTGACGACAACCACCTTGGCAAGCGTTTCCATTGTGTCGAGCCAGCCCACGGTTCCCGGCACCTATGTCCTGCTGCTGATCGATGTGGTAGAGCGTTGGAATGTGCCGGTGGAGAAGCTTCTGGGGCGTGAAGGTCTGGCTGTCGAGGACCTGTTGCGCAGCGGGTTCCGCCTGCCCAGGGACTGCTTCGCCCGGCTGATTCAGCAAGCCATCTTGCTGACCGGTGAGCCGGGCATTGGCTTCCTGATGGGGCTGCAAATGAAAGTGTCCTGTCACGGCGTGATCGGCCAGGCCGCGATGGTAGCAAAGACGCTGGGAGAAGCGCTGGACATCGCCATTGCCTACTTCAACATGCCCTCATCGGACCTGGAGTTGCGCCTGGATTCGCAGGGCGATCGGGTGCGTCTGGCCTTTGCCGAGCGTGACGAGCGTTACCGGTTGGGGGAAGTCGGTGCCATGTTCCTGCTCACCGGCTTCGCCGCAATGGCAGAGGCGCTCACGGGCGCCAGGCTGAGGGGCAGGGGGGTTGTCCGATTTGCCAAGCCCTCGTACATGAGCCGCTTCGATCACCTGATAGCCGGCCCCCTGACCTTCAATGGCGACTTCAACGGCTTTCTCTTCGATCGGTCGATCCTGGACTCCCCGCTGATGATGTCTGATCCGGTGGCGGCGCGGGTGGCCCGGGAGCAGTGCAAGGAAGAGCTGGGGCGCCTGGGGGGTGGGCGTTCACTGGTGCAGCAGGTGCGGGACCTGGTGTTCGACGAGGAGATGGGTTTTGCCTCGATCGAGGAAGTTGCGGTAAGGCTGAATGTGACTGCCCGAACCCTGCAGCGTCGGTTGCGCGCCGAAGGTGTGGTGTTCCGGGAGCTTGTGGAATCCATGCGTCAGCAGCATGCCAGGCGGCTGCTTGCGGTGGGTCAGAAAAGTATTGGCCAGGTGTCGGATCTGCTGGGGTACTCCGATGTCACCAATTTCAGCCGCGCGTTCCGGCGCTGGACCGGGCGTTCGCCCCGGGATTATATGAGGGCGCCGCACTAGCGGCGCCCTCGATAAGGAACGGGGTTATCCGTTGCCCTTTTTCATCTCCTCATACTCGTCCTCGAAGAAGAACTTCTCCTCCCCGAAGGCCGGTTCCAGCTCGTGCAGCCAGGTGGCTGTGTCGCTGTACTTGGCAAAGAACGGGCGCTGCACCCAGTCGGGATTGCGGCCCTGGAGGAAGCGCAGGACGAAGACTTTCTCGCCTTTGATTTCGGTGATGCCCTGGATTTCCACCTTGCCGGGGCCCGCGCTCATGGACGGGCCGCGGGCGGTGCGGGCGAGGCCGGAGACCTGCTTCATGGCTTCCCGGTAAATGTTATAGGCTTCGGCCAGAGGCACCTCGAAGTAGTTCTTGGCGCCGGTGTCCCGCTCTACGAACATGTAGTAGGGAATGATGCCCAGCTTCACTTCCTTCTTCCACAGCTTGGCCCAGGCGTCGGCATCGTCGTTCACGTGCTTGATCAGTGGGCCCTGGGCGCGGATCTCGGCACCGGTGGCGCGGATGCGGCGAATGGCTTCTTCCGCGATCTCGGTGGTGATTTCCTGCCAGTGATTGTAGTGGGCCATGATGGCGACGTGCTTGCCGGCATCAACCAGCTTGGCAAACAGCTCGATCAGTTCGTCCGCATCCTTGTCGGTCACGAACCGGTATGGCCAGAAAGTCAGGGCCTTGGTGCCGATACGAATGGTCTGGATGTGGTCGAACTCCGGCTCCAGCAGCGGCTCCAGGTACTGGACCAGGTTCTTCGTCTTCATCACCATGGGGTCGCCACCAGTGACCAGCAGATCGGTCACTTCGGTGTGCTCTTTCAGGTAGCCGTGAAGTTTCTCGGCTTCGGTACTGGCCATTTTCAGGTCCTTGTCACCCACGAACTGTGCCCAGCGGAAACAGAAGGTGCAGTAGGAGTGACAGGTCTGGCCCTGGGCCGGGAAGAACAGCACGGTCTCGCGGTACTTGTGCTGAACGCCATCCAGTACCTCGCCGTCCAGTTCCGGCATGTTCATTTCCATCTGGCCAGCCGGGTGCGGGTTCAGTTCGTCCCGGATTTCCTTTGCGGCGGCCTGGATTTCCTTCTTGTCGGCGCCTTCCCTGTGCAGCGCTGCCATACGCTCGAAATGTTCGTCCTTGAGCATCCCTTTTTGAGGGAAGACAAGTTGGTAGATCGGATCATTGGGTACCTTGTCCCAGTTGATCAGTTCGTTGATCACATACTCGTTGACCCGGAACGGCAGCACGCTGGCTACCACTTTCATTTCAAACAGGGTCTCTTCAGGGAGATTCTGAATGACTTCGATCTTGTCGAGCTGGCGGTCTGTGTAGACCTTGAAACGCCGTTCCTCGAACTCCGTTGTGGGAATCCGGTTCGGAAAGGTGACGATGGAGTTCATAGATCGCCCTCTGTTGTTGCCAATGACTGAAAAAGTGGTCGGACCACTTTTCCGCTGGTTAAAAATCGGGCAGGCAAGTATACATAAATAGGAATTTATTTTCAGGTCTAATTAAAAAATGTCGCCAGTCGGGGTGGAGGGGTGATTCAAGGCTTCTTAAAAGCGTCTGAAATTAAAGAAAAAATCTATCAGGTCGAAGGTCGGATGGGCCCTGGATCGTTTAGTAACGCTATGAATTCCGGGGGTGTTCGGAAAACTACGACCTTGGTCTGATTCTGGTTGTGTGGTGGTCTGAAAAAGGTCATTCTTGCGTAAGTAACCGCAATGGAATGTTGTTCGAAGGGCCCTGGAGGCCCATTTGATTGCTTTGTTCAATCAAAATGTAGTAAAAACACTACAAATTCGGGCGCATCAATGTGAGCACGCTCTCGAATCGCCGGTCGGCCACGCGCCAAGAGCCTGATTTCACAAGGCCGGCCGGGCAGGAAAACTTTGAAAGCTGTTCTATGCTTGATGGAGGTTCCACGTACTGTCCTGCAGTACCGCCATCGGGCTGATACACCCATAACAATTACTCTGCATTTTCACGCAGCTTATCGACACCGTATGCGCAGCGGCTGCTGATCGTGGCCCGCGCTGCACCTTTTGATGCCAAGGGGAGGGTTTGATGTACCAGGACGATGATCCCATTGAAACCAGTGAATGGCTTGACGCACTGGAATCTCTGATCGAGAACGAAGGCGTTGAGCGAGCCAAATACATTCTGGAGCGACTCTCCGAGCGCGCCAGCCGCGATGGCACCGAACTGCCATACTCCATCACCACGCCATTCCGTAACACCATCCCGGTCACTCAACAGGCCCAGATGCCCGGGGACCTGTTCATGGAGCGTCGAATCCGTTCCCTGATCCGCTGGAATGCCATGGCCATGGTGGTTCGTGCCAACAAGCGTCCGGGCGAGCTCGGTGGCCATATCTCCACCTTCTCCTCTGCTGCCACCCTGTATGACGTTGGCTTCAACTATTTCTTCCACGGTGGCGACGAAAAGCGTGAATCCGATCTGGTGTATTTCCAGGGGCACGCCGCACCGGGTATCTATGCGCGTTCCTTCCTCGAAGGGCGGTTTTCCGAAGAGGAACTGGACAAATTCCGCGAGGAAGTGGACGGTGGAGGCCTCTCCTCCTATCCCCACCCCTGGCTGATGCCCGATTACTGGCAGTTCCCGACAGTCTCCATGGGACTTGGGCCGATCCAGGCTATCTACCAGGCGCATGTCATGAAGTACCTGCACAGCCGCGAGCTGATCGATATGGATGGTCGCAAGGTGTGGGCCTTCATCGGTGATGGCGAGTGCGACGAGCCCGAAACCCTTGGCTCCATTTCCAAGGCCGGACGGGAGAATCTGGATAACCTGATTTTCGTGGTCAACTGTAACCTGCAGCGTCTGGATGGTCCGGTCCGGGGTAATGGCAAGATTGTCCAGGAGCTGGAAGGCGTGTTCCGTGGCGCCGGCTGGAACGTGATCAAGGTAGTCTGGGGCCGTATGTGGGATCCGCTGTTCGAGAAAGACGAAGACGGCATCATGCAGCGCACCATGGATGAAATCTGTGATGGCGAACTGCAGAACCTCACCTTCAAGGGCCCGGCCTACACCCGCAAGGAGTTTTTCGGCAAGTATCCGGAACTGGCGAAGCTGGCGGAGAACCTGTCCGATGACGATATCAGCAAGCTGAATCGCGGTGGTCACGATCCCTACAAGGTGTATGCGGCCTATCACAAGGCGGTGAACCAGGCCAACGGCAAGCCGACGGTCATTCTGGCACACACCATCAAAGGTTACGGCTTTGGTGCGGCGGGCGAAGCACAGAACACCGCGCACTCCCTGAAGAAGCTCGACATCGATACCCTGAAAGCTTTCCGGGATCGTTTCGGTGTTCCGCTCAAGGACGACGAACTCGAGGAAGTACCCTATTACCGTCCGGCTCCGGACAGCCCGGAACTGGTATACATGAAGAAGCGCCGCCAGGACCTCGGCGGTTTCTACCCGAAACGCAAGAAAGACTGCCAGCCACTCCAGATTCCGGAGCTGGATATCTTCAAGCAGGTGCTGGAAGGTTCCGATGGTCGCCAGATCTCCACCACCATGGCGTTCGTCCGGATTCTCAGTGCCCTGGTAAAAGACAAGCGAATCGGCAAGCGGGTCGTCCCGATCGTTCCCGACGAGGCGCGTACCTTTGGTATGGAAGGCATGTTCCGCCAGCTGGGTATCTATACCTCTGAAGGTCAGAAGTATGTGCCCCAGGATCGTGACCAGATCATGTACTACCGGGAGGACAAGAAAGGCCAGATCCTCCAGGAAGGTATTAACGAAGACGGTGCGATGGCGACCTGGATGGCGGCCGCTACGTCATACAGCACCAACGACTTCCCGCTGATCCCGTTCTACGTGTTTTATTCGATGTTCGGTTTTCAGCGCGTCGGGGACCTGGCGTGGGCTTCGGGCGACATGCAGGCGCGCGGTTTCCTGATCGGCGGAACGGCCGGTCGGACCACCCTGAACGGGGAAGGCCTGCAGCACCAGGATGGTCATAGTCACGTTCTGGCGAACACCATTCCCAACTGCCGGTCCTACGATCCGGCCTACGGCTACGAGATGGCCGTGGTCATCCGGCACGGTATGAAGGAGATGTTCGAGGAGAACAAGAACGTCTTCTACTACCTGACCATTGAAAACGAGATGTACGAGCAGCCGGCGATGCCGAAGGACTGCGAAGACGGCATCATCAAGGGCATGTACAAGTACGAGTCCGTTGAAACCAAGGGCCGCAAGAAGACCCCTCGGGTTCAGCTGCTCGGCTCTGGCGCCATCCTCAACGAGGTGCGCGCCGCCGCCGAGATGCTCAGAGACGATTGGGGCGTCGCTTCGGACGTGTGGAGCGTGACCAGTTACAACGAGCTGGCCCGCGACGGCCAACATGTGGAGCGCTGGAACCATCTGCACCCGGATGACAAGCCGAAGAAGGCCTACGTTACCCAGATGCTGGAGAAGCAACAGGGTCCGGTGGTTTCCTCTACCGATTACATCAAGCTGCACTCCGAGCAACTGCGGGCGTTCATCCCCAAGACCTACATGACCCTGGGCACCGACGGTTTCGGCCGCAGCGACACCCGCGAGAAACTGCGTAACTTCTTCGAGGTGGATCGCTACTATGTGACGGTCACCGCCCTGGCCGCCCTGGCGAAAGATGGTGAGATCAAGCAGGAGCAGGTTCTCGAAGCCATGCGCAAGTACGGAATCGATCGCAACAAAACGAACCCGGTGCTGAGCTAAGGAGACCGCCATGAGTGAACAGGAAATCAAGGTTCCCGATCTCGGCGGTGCTGATGAAGTCGAGATCATCGAAATCATCGTCAGCGAAGGGGATTCGGTTGAGGAAGAAGATCCGATTCTGACTGTGGAATCCGACAAGGCATCGGTCGAACTGCCGGCACCCTTCGCCGGCAAGATTGCCAAAATCACCGTCAAGGTGGGTGACAAGGTCAGCGAAGGCGACGTGGTCGGGATGATGGAAGTCAGTGGCGACGCCGGTGGGTCCGGCGAAACTGCCGGACAGGAGCAGGAAGAGGCGAAGTCCGAAGAAAAGGCTGAGGAGCCATCCGAAGCCGAGTCAGCGGACAGCAAGCCAGCCCCGAAGAAGAAGTCCGGTGGTAGCCGCAAGGAGACGGTCAAGGTCCCCTCCCTGGACGGCTTTGACAATGTGCCGGTGATCGAGATCAACGTCTCCGAAGGCGACACCATTGATGCTGAAGATGCGCTGGTGACGGTGGAGTCTGACAAGGCGACGATGGAAGTGCCGTCTCCGTATGCTGGCAAGGTGGATAAGATCCTCATCAAGGAGGGCGACAAGCTGTCCGAGGGTGACGATCTGCTGGAAATGACCATCGTTGAGGAAGGTGGCGAGGAAGAAGAGGAAGCTGCGGCCGAGCCGGCGAAGGAAGAGAAAGCCCAGAGCAAGCCTGCCGAAAAGCCGAAGCGGGACGCTGCGCCCCAGCCGCAAGGTGCGACTTATGAACCGCCGGCCCCGGGCACCAAGGTCCATGCTGGTCCGGCCGTGCGCAAGCTGGCCAGAGAATTGGGAGCGGACCTGACCCGCGTCAAGGGCAGTGGGCCCAAGGGGCGTATCGTCAAGGACGATGTGCACGCCTATGTGAAGAGTCAACTGCAGCAGGCCCAGCAGGGTGGCGGTGTGGCCACGGGGTCTGGCATTCCGGGCGTCAAGCTGCCGGACTTCAGCCAGTTCGGCGAGGTGGAGCGCGAGTCCATGTCGCGCATGATGGCGGCCACGGCCACCAACATGCAGCGCAGCTGGCTGAACGTGCCCCACGTGACCCAGTTCGACGACGCTGATATCACCGAGATGGAGAGCTTCCGCAAGGCACAGAAGGCCGCCGGCGAGAAGAAAGGCGTGAAGATGACGCCGCTTCCGTTCCTGCTCAAGGCCTGTGCCGCTGCGCTGGCGGAGCTGCCTCAGTTCAACGTGTCCCTGGACATGGAGCGCAAGGAGGTGGTTCGCAAGAAGTACATCCACATCGGTATCGCGGTGGATACGCCGCACGGCCTGATGGTGCCGGTCATCCGTGACGTGGACCAGAAGGGGCTGTGGGAGCTGGCGGCCGAGAGTGCCGAGCTGGCCCAGAAGGCGCGGGACAAGCAGCTGAAGCCGGCAGAAATGCAGGGCGCCTGCTTTACCATCACCAGCCTGGGTGGTATCGGTGGCACTGCGTTCACGCCGATCGTGAATACGCCGGAAGTGGCGATTCTGGGTGTCTCCAAGGCGGCCATGAAGCCGGTGTGGGATGGCAAGGAGTTCCAGCCGCGGCTGATGTTGCCGCTGTCGCTGTCCTACGACCACCGGGCGGTGAACGGGGCCGATGCGGCTCGGTTTACCAGCTTGCTGACGCAGCTGTTGGGGGATATTCGGACCCTGCTGCTGTGATCGTCTAGCCCTGTGCTATGTGCCCTCCCAGCCTTCGAGCTGGGGGGGTAACAAAGGCGGGCATACCTTTTCAGAACACGCTACAGGCACCCGCAAGCGGGTCCGGCCTGCAATCTCAGATTGCAGTCGTTCAGCTGTCGCATGAAGCTTGGCTTCATAAACGCTCGGCTGAACCCTTGTGCGCTTGTTTCGGGCCGTCCCTGGCCCTCAACAGTTCTGAAAAGGTATGCCCGCCTTTGTCGCTTTCGCTTCTCAGAAACCTCTGCAATGTTAAGTCGGCCCGGGGTCAGCAGAAAGCCTTCTTCTGACCCCCTTCTTTGGCTGATCCCCAAAGCTCGCACCCTCAGGGGTCTGAAGAAGGCTTTCTTCTGACCCCATTTTTGGGTTGATCCCCAAAGCTTGGCTATTTGGCTCTAACACGGGGTCAGATGAAGGCTTTCATCAGACCCCTGAGTTGCATCAGATCCCTGAGCTGGGCACCCGGAAACGAAAAAGCCCCGGCAAATGCCGGGGCCTTTCCGAGTTAACTTCTAAAAGGAAGGATTAGAAGTTGTACTGGGCAGCGAACATCAGGCGGCTAGCGTCGCCGTCGTCACCGTCCACTTCTTCAGTCATCAGGTACTGGTATTCAACACCCATCATGACGTTCTTGACCGGAGTCCACTTGTAGTTGGCTACGATGTGGGAGTTTGTCTCGGTCTCGTCAGCAACAGTTGCTGCACCCAGATCCTGCTCAGCGTCATCCCAGTCCATGGTAGCCATACCATAGGCGAGGTTGATGCTCCGGCCGTTGCCGAGGCCGATGCCGGTACCGATGGTGCCCGCGTAGCCGCTGATGGTTTCAAGGTCACCGCCAACGATGTAGGCATCGTCACCGAAGTAGTTGTCACCGGAACGCCAGAGGTAGCTGTTAGCACCGTCGCTGTAGTTCAGGGCGCCGTGGATGTCGATCATGTCAGTGATCTGCATCTTGGCAGCAACGAACGCGCCGAAACCGAAGGCGCTGTCGTCAGCGGTGCCAGTGTCGTAGCTGATCTGACGAGCAACCGCCGCTGCAGAGTAGGACATGCCGCCGGCAGAGTCTTCCAGGCGTGCTGTCAGAGCAGGCATGCTGTCTTTCTCTGCGCCAGTGGCGTTGTACACGGAGCTCTGCGGATCCTCAGCAGAGAAGGACAGGGCGCCAGTGGTGTAGCGCAGCTGTGCTGTCCGGCCCTGGTAGCCAGCGCCACCTGCCATGGAATCAAAGTCGAGAGTGGCAGTGTTGCCCACGAAGCTGTTGTAGTTGGACCAGGTCTGGCCGGCAAGAACACCCATGTAGGAGCCGTAGCCGTGACGCAGACGCAGGGTGCCGCCACGGAAGTCGCCTTCCACGTTTACAGTGACGCCTTCGGGGGAAACTGCTTTTACGCCAATACGGCTCTGGACGGCATCGGCATCAAAGAAACCTGTTACTTCGTTGTCTTCGGCGGCGCCAGTGTTAATGCCGCTGAAAGTACCGGATTGAGTAGAAGTGGTTACGTTCTCGTCGATATCGTAACTGGCATTCAAGCGAGCGTAGCCGTATACAGACAGATCGTACCCGCCAGCTTCAAAGCTGACGGCGCCGGCTTGTCCAGCTACACCGAATACTGCAGCTGCTGCCGTCGCACGAATTGCCATTCTCAATTTGTTGTTGCTTTGCATCGTTGTTGTCTCCACACATTTGTTGTTGTTGGACCCACAAACAAGGTAGTTACGAATCCATGACAATTCAAATAAATTCGTCGATTATTTAGACCAATGTCTATAGTTGAATTTCGTTGATATACAGACATCTGCGCTTGACCTTTCGTCGTAATGGTGAGCAATGACCTCCCAAAGTACATACCTTGCCGACAACACCTTTGCCTTTCTGGATATCGAGACCACCGGGGGCAACTCGTCCCATGACCGGATAACCGAAATCGGCATCCGGTTCTGGCGGGCCGGGGAGGTGGTCGGGGAGTGGCAGACGCTGCTCAATCCGGAGACACGGATTTCCTCGTTTATTGAAAGGCTTACCGGCATCAGCAATGAGATGGTGGCGGAGGCGCCACTGTTCGGGGATGTGGCCGATGAGCTGGAAGCGAAGTTGAAAGACTGTGTGTTTGTCGCCCACAACGCACGGTTTGATTACGGCTTCATTAAATCCGAGTTCCGGCGTCTGGGCCGCCTGTTTTCGGCCCGGGTGCTGTGCACGGTGAAGCTGTCACGGTGGCTTTATCCGGAGTTCCGGCGCCATAACATGGACTCCCTGATTGCCCGCCATGGACTGGAACAGGTGCAGCGGCACCGGGCCATGGGGGATGTATCCGCGATGCTGGCGTTTTTCGAGCATGCCCGGAACGAGCATGGGAACGGGCCCATGGAACATGCGATCCGGGAACTGCTGCAGAGGCCCAGCGTGCCCTCGAATCTGCCGCCGGGGATCATGGATGAGTTACCACGGGTACCGGGCGTTTACCGGTTCTATGGTGAAAATGATGTGCTGCTCTATGTGGGAAAGAGCACCAATATTGCCCAGCGAGTCGCTTCCCACTTTGCCGGAGACCATAACTCCAGTCGCGGCGTGCGGATGTCGGAAAGCCTGCGCCGGGTCGAGTGGACCGAGACTGCCGGAGAACTCGGTGCACTGCTGCTGGAGCTGAAACAGATCAAGGGTCTCAAGCCTCTGTTCAACCGCCGCTCGCGGGCGGCGAAGAATCTGGTCAGTATCGAGCTGGCAACCAACGAATCCGGGTATCTGCAGGCAAGACTGGTGCGTGAAATCGAGCCACACCGGCTCGGGGACTATTTCGGACTGTTTCGCAGCAAGCGGGACGCTGAGCGTGCACTCAGCGGCATTGCCACCAGGAATGAACTGTGCAACCAGTTGCTGGGCCTCGAGCCGGAGCAAAAAGGCCCTTGCTTCCAGCGTACGCTCGGCAGGTGCAAGGGGGCCTGCGAAGGCGGGGAAGATGTCGCTCGCTACAATCTGCGGATGCAAATCGCCTTCCATGGGCTGCGCCTGTCCACCTGGCCCTGGCGCGGCCCGGTTGGCATTGTAGAACGCAACGAAGAAAGCGGCCGAACGGATATCCTGGTGGTCTATAACTGGATCCACGTTGCCACCGTTCACGATGAAGACGAGCTTCATGACCTCTGTCTGAGCGGTCAGGCCGTGACCTTTGATCTCGATTCCTACAAACTGTTGGTCAAGACACTGATGGGGCGCGATCGCAAGTCCCGCCGCCTGATCGAGTTACCGTACACAGGGGCGCCGGATGTGCTGATGCCCTGAGTGGCGTATTATGAATCGGTCCGCACTCCTACCTAGTGCGGATCCGAAACATTGCCTGCTATGTTAAAGGTTTGGATACCGCTGAGAGAGAGATATGAACAAAGAGCCTGTTTCCCGCGAACTGTTTGATGAAGTCATGGTGCCCAACTACGCCCCCGGAAGCATCATCCCGGTGCGTGGCGAGGGCTCCCGCATCTGGGACCAGGACGGTCGGGAGTTCGTGGATCTACAGGGTGGCATCGCCGTGACCTGCCTCGGTCACTCCCACCCCGGGCTGCTCGGTGCCCTGCAGGATCAGGCCGAAAAAATCTGGCACCTGTCCAACGTCATGACCAACGAGCCGGCCTTGCGCCTGGCCAAGACGCTGTGCGACCTTACTTTTGCCGAACGGGTGTTCTTCGCCAACTCCGGCGGCGAGGCCAACGAAGCTGCCTTCAAGCTGGCCCGGCGCTACGCCTGGGAGCACTACGGTCCGGAGAAGAACGAAATTATCTCGTTCAAGAACTCCTTCCACGGTCGCACCCTGTTCACCGTCAGCGTGGGCGGCCAGCCGAAATACCTGGAAGGCTTCGAGCCTGCGCCCGGTGGCATTCATCATGCCGAATACAACAACCTCGATTCTGTAAAGGCCCTGATCTCAAAAGAGAAGACCTGCGCCATCGTGGTTGAGCCGATCCAGGGCGAAGGCGGCGTCATGCCGGCCGATCCCGAGTTCCTCAAAGGGTTGCGCGCGCTGTGCGACGAGAATGATGCCCTGTTGGTCTTCGACGAAGTCCAGACTGGCGTCGGCCGGACCGGCCATCTGTATGCCTACCAGATGTATGACGTCGTCCCGGACATTCTCTCCAGCGCCAAAGGTCTGGGCGGCGGTTTCCCCGTAGCTGCCATGCTCACCACCGCCAGGATTGCCGCCAGCCTCGGCGTCGGTACCCACGGCAGCACCTACGGCGGCAACGCCCTGGCCTGCGCCGTGGCCCAGAAAGTGGTCGACACGGTCAGCCAGCCGGAAATCCTGAAAGGGGTCAAAGCCCGTTCGGACAAACTCCGCAAAGGTATGATGGATATCGGTGAGCGCTACGGCATTTTCAGCGAAGTTCGCGGTGCCGGCCTGCTGCTGGGTTGCGTGCTGACTGAAAAGTGGCAGGGCAAGGCCAAGGACTTCCTTAACGCTGGTCTTGATGAGGGCGTGATGGTGCTGGTGGCGGGTGGCAATGTTGTCCGTCTCGCGCCCTCACTGATCATCCCGGATCAGGATATCGAAGAAGCGCTGGAGCGTTTCGAGCGAGCTGTTAAAAAGTTGACGGCCTGAACGATAGTAGGCCGGAGTTCGCCCCCACCTCCCGGGAATGTTGAAGGCCAAGGATGGCCTGAAACAAGCGCACATGGGTGAGGCAAGCGTTTATGAAGCGGAGCTTCATGCGCAGCTGAACGACAGTAATCTATGATTACTGGCTGGACCCGCGCAGCGGGGGATCGTAGCGGTTCCCGGGAGGTGGGGGCGGGCTCCGGCCGGTCGGGCATCTCCGAACCTGAGGGAATGCCCAGATCAAGAACAACAGGGAGCAATTATGTGGCTAGTCCGTCCGGCAATCCCAGCTGACCTGGCATCGATCCTGGAAATCGCAGGCACCCAGGGCGCGAGACTGTCCTCGACGCTCCCGAAGCAGAAAGAGACCCTCGCCAGCAAGATCCAGCACTCAGAGGACTCCTTCGCCGGCAAAACCAACCCCGAAGAGCCACCCAGATTCCTCTTTGTCCTGGAAAACACCGTAACCGGCGAAGTCCTCGGCACCGCCGGCATCGACGCCCGCGCCGGTAACGGGCAGCCGTTCTACAACTACCGCCGGGACGCCCTCATCCACGCCTCCCACGAGCTGGGCGTTTCGCGCCGGGTCGAAGTGCTATACCCCAGTCATGGGCTGACCGATCAGAGCCTGCTGTGCTCGTTTGCCATCAAACCCGAATTGCGCACCACGGACGCCTTCGAACTGCTGTCCCGAGCCCGGCTGCTGTTTATCGCCGAACACCGGGAACGGTTTAACGCCCGGGTTGTCGTCGAGATCCAGGGCGTTCAGGAAGACGATGGCAGTGTGCCATTCTGGGACAGCCTCGGGCGGCATTTCTTCAATATGGATTTTCAGACAGCCGACCAGTATTCAGGAACCCTCAGCAAGACTTTCATCGCCGAACTCATGCCCCCCAACCCGATCTACGTCACCCTGCTCAGTCCGAGCGCGCAAAAAGCATTGGGGCAGCCGCACAAATTGACGGTCTCCAACCTGGAACTGCTGCAGCGGGAAGGATTCCACGCGGGCTGTTACCTGGACATCTTTGATGCCGGCCCGGTGCTGGAGGCCCGCACCGACAACCTGCGGACACTGGTAACCAGCGATCGTAAAGAGTTGCATGGCAGCCACGACGATGCCGGGGAAACCTGCCTGATTGCAGCGGGTGAGGGGAATGCATTCCGGTGCACCCTGACCCCGGTCGCGGAAACCCTCGAAGACACAGTGAAAGTTCCGGTCCGCACCTGGCAAGTTCTCAACAAGAGTGCTGGCGACACGGTAAGGATCGCGCCGCTATGACACCGAATCGCAAACAGGAGGCCCGGCCATGCTGGTAATCCGGCCGCTGCAGGAAAATGATCTCGACGATCTCTATGATATGGCGCTCAATGCCGGCAAGGGCCTGACCACCCTGCCGGCGGATCGGGAGCTGCTGGAACGCAAGATCAGCCTGGCCCGGGAAACCTTCAACCAGCGCTGCGCCCCCGAAGCAGGTATTTACCTGTTCGCCCTGGAAGACCTGACCACGGGTAAGGCGGTCGGTATCAGTGGTATCCAGGCCCGGGTCGGGCTGGACGAGGTGTTCTACAATTACCGGTTGAGCCTGACCGTCAACGCGTCGAAAGAGCTGGGTGTCCATGTCCGGACGCCAACCCTGCAACTGTCCAATGACATGACGGATACCAGTGAAATCTGCTCTCTGCTGCTCTCTGACGCCTACAAGGGCGGGGGCAACGGGTTGATGCTGTCACGTTGTCGGTTCATGTACCTGGACGAGTTCCGCAAGCACTTCTCCGAGAAGGTGTTTGCGGAAATGCGGGGTGTCTCTGATCGCAACGGGCAGAGCCCGCTCTGGGATGCGCTTGGAGCCAAGTTTTTCGACATGGAATTCAGCGAGGCCGACAAGCTGTCCGGGCTCGGCAACAAGGCTTTCATCGCCGAACTGATGCCGAAGTATCCCATATACGTGCCGATGCTGCCGGATCCGGCGCGGGCCGTTATCGGTCGGGTGCACGAGAACACTGTACCGGCCCTGAAAATGCTTCAGGCCGAAGGTTTCAACTTCAACGGTCTGGTGGACATCTTTGATGGTGGCCCCGTGGTAGAGGCGTTTGTGCATAATATCCGTACCATTCGGGACAGCATCAATCGCTACGTTCTGGTCACCAGCAAACCCATGAGTCTCGACGCGCCGCCCGCGGAACGAGCGATGGTCTCGAACCGCTCGTTCCGGGATTTCCGCGTGACCACGCTACCGGCGAAGTGCATCGGTCCCGAAACGGTACGGATGCCACCCGAGCTCGCCGAAGCCCTGCAGGTGCAGTCAGGAGATTCAGTGCGCCTGGCCCCCTTGAAAGAAGGCGGCTTCTGGCCCATTCATTCCCATAGGGAAGGCAACAGTTTTGACGAAAAATCCCAGAACAGAATCAAGAAGTACCGTAGCCATTCATCGTGGGACTGAGGCGCGGATGACAGGAACTCCAGGATCGGGAGGTGCACACCATGGCGAATCTGACAGGTGAAATCTTTATCGACGGACTCTGGCTCACCGGCCACGGTCTGCCCTTTGAGTCGGTACAACCGGTAACCGGTGAAACGGTCTGGGATGGTACCGGCGCCAACCTGGAAGATGTCGATGCGGCTGTCCGTGAGGCCCGTAACGCCTTTTTAAAATGGCAGCGAAAGAGTTTTGCCGAGCGGCAGGCTGTGGTTGAGGCTTTCCGCGACCAGCTGGAAGCGCACAAGGAGGACCTGGCGCATCAGATCGGTCTGGAGACCGGTAAACCCTTGTGGGAATCCCGCACAGAAGTGGCCGCGATGATTGGCAAGGTCGCCATTTCCATCAAGGCGTACAACGAGCGAACCGGCCATACCGAGTCCGATGTGCCCGGCGGCCATGCGGTATTGCGCCATAGGCCCCACGGGGTTGTCGCGGTATTCGGCCCCTACAATTTCCCCGGCCACCTGCCCAATGGACACATTGTGCCTGCCTTGCTGGCCGGCAATACCGTGGTGTTCAAACCCAGTGAGCTAACGCCGGGCGTGGCGGAAATGACGGTCAAATTCTGGGAAAAGGCCGGGCTGCCCGATGGCGTGATCAACCTTGTTCAGGGCGGTGCTGATACCGGTCGATCCCTGGCCAGCCACCCCATGATTGACGGCCTGTTCTTCACTGGCAGCTCCAACGTCGGTCACCTGCTGCACCAGCAGTTTGGCGGCCAGCCCGAAAAGATCCTGGCCCTGGAAATGGGCGGTAACAACCCGCTGATCGTTCAGGACGTGGCGGATGTCGACGGTGCGGTCCACCATGCACTCCAGTCCGCCTTCCTCTCCGCCGGCCAGCGCTGCACCTGCGCCCGGCGGTTGCTGGTGCCCAAGGGCAAGAAAGGGGATCAGTTCCTGGACCGGCTGGTGGAAGTGGCCGGCAAGATCCGGGTGGGTGAGTTCGATGCCGATCCCCAGCCGTTCATGGGCTCGGTGATTTCCGTGGAAGCAGCGGACAAGCTGCTGGCGGCCCAGACGAACATACTGGAACAGGGCGGCACGTCGTTGCTGGAGATGCAACATCTGAAGCCGGGCACCGGCTTGCTCTCTCCCGGCATCATTGATGCCACCGGGTTGGAGCTGACCGATGAGGAATTCTTTGGTCCACTGCTGACTGTCTATCGCTACAAGAGCTTCGATGAAGCACTGGAGCTGGCAAACAATACCCGCTATGGCCTGTCGGCCGGCCTGCTTTCTGACGACCGAAAGCTTTACGACCGGCTGGTGGAAGAGATCCGGGCAGGCATCGTGAACTGGAACCGGCCGTTGACCGGGGCGAGCAGTGCTGCACCCTTTGGCGGTGTCGGCGCCAGCGGCAACCATCGCCCCAGCGCCTACTATGCGGCGGATTATTGCGCCTGGCCCATGGCCTCCCTTGAGGCCCGCAAGAGCGAGCTGCCAGAGAGTCTGGCGCCGGGCCTGACATTTGACTGACGGAAACGCAACCATGAGCCAACACGCGGTGGAAGCAAACTTTGATGGTCTGGTCGGACCCACGCACAATTATGCCGGTTTGTCCTGGGGCAATGTGGCATCCAAATCCAACGTCCGCTCGATCTCCAATCCGAAAGAGGCGGCGCTGCAGGGGCTGGCCAAAATGAAGCGATTGGCCGACCGGGGCTTTGTGCAGGGCATCCTGCCGCCCCATGAGCGGCCACATATTCCGACCCTGCGGGCAATAGGGTTCACCGGTTCCGATGCGGACATTCTCAAGCAGGCTGCCGCTGAGTCACCGTCGATCCTCGCGGCGGTTTCTTCCGCCTCGCCCATGTGGACGGCAAACGCCGCGACGGTCTCACCCAGTGCCGATACGGCGGATCACCGGGTGCACTTCACACCCGCAAACCTGGGGGCAAAGTTCCACCGCTCCATCGAGCACGAGGTGACAGGGCGCGCCCTGAAGGCCATCTTCACCGACGAGAGCTACTTTGCCCATCACTCGGCGTTGCCGTCAGTCAGCCATTTCGGGGATGAAGGCGCCGCCAACCATACCCGCCTGTGCAGCAGCTACGGTGAGCCCGGCGTGGAGTTGTTTGTCTACGGTCAGATCGCCTTCAATGAAGATGCCCCGGCGCCCCTGAAATATCCGGCCCGGCAGACTCTGGAAGCCTCACAGGCAATTGCCCGCCTGCATGGTCTGCGGGAGCGCAACCTGGTATTTGCCCAACAGAATCCGGATGCGATAGATGCCGGCGTGTTCCACAACGACGTGATCGCAGTTGGCAATGGCAACGCCCTGTTCTACCACGAGCTGGCCTTTCTCGAGGAGGATCGGGTGCTGGCGGATATCCGTGAACGTCTTGTCGGGGCGGAGCTGGAAGCGATAAGGGTCAGCAGTGCCGACGTGCCCCTTGAAGACGCGGTCGCGTCCTACCTGTTCAACAGTCAGCTGCTGAATTCGCCCGATGGCATGCTGCTGGCCGTCCCGGGAGAGTGTCGGGAGATCGGCTCGGTCAGTCGGTACCTGGACTCTCTGGTGGCTTCCGATGGACCGATCACTTCGGTGGAAGTGTTTGATGTCAAACAGTCCATGAGAAATGGTGGTGGTCCGGCCTGTCTGAGATTGCGGGTGGTACTCACCGACGATGAGCTCAGGGCGATCAATCGGGGCGTTATCCTTACGGACGAGCTGTACGAGCGGTTGACTACCTGGGTCGAGGCCCACTACCGCGATGAGCTGTCCCAGGAAGACCTGGGCGACCCCATGTTGCTGGAGGAAGTGCGCAAGGCACTGGATGAGCTGACCGGTATTCTGGGGTTGGGCTCGATCTACGACTTCCAGCTTTAAGGCCCGGTTCCCACACCTCGATCAGGCGCTGATCGATGAGGTCAGCATGTCCATGGTGTGGCGGATGAGGGTATCGGCGGCGAATTCGCTGGTGCCCTCGGCCAATTCTGCCTGGCAGAGCAGAATCACTCCGTGCAGGGCGCCGCGGAGGTAGAGCGCTGTCTCGAATGGATCGCGAATTCTCTCCCGGCTCATGGTGCCATCCGTGAGTCCCTGCTCGATTGCACCTACCATCAGTTCCATCAGCTCGGTCTTGGAACACAGCATCTCGTGCGCCTGGCTCTCATCCGCATCCGCCATGGCAGTGGAGGCCTTGGTCAGGGCCGAGAAATAGTCAGGTTCATCCTGGTAGAACCGGTAATAGGCCTCGCCCATGGCCCGGATCTGGTCCAGCCCCTTGTCCTGTGTTTTCCGTGCTTCCTCGAACCGACTCACCAGACTCTGGCCCGCCCGCAACATGATGCCTCGCTGGATGGCTGCCTTGTCCTTGAAATAGACGTACAGCAGGGCGCGGCTCAGGCTGGCAGTACGGGCGATGTCGTCCATCGACGTTTTGTCATACCCCTTCTCCGAGAACACCAGTTCCGCGGCGTTCAGAATGGCATCGTAGCGGGCCTGTTTTTCGCGTTCGCGGCGGGATTTCAGCGGTTCACTCATGGGGACTTCCGGTTGGTTCAAACAGCCAGGTCATGATACCTGAAACTCGATAAAAACCGATTATTGACAAAATGTCAAAGAATGACATGATGTCGGAAACAGGGATGGAAGGATCAGTTATGAAACCCCGTCAAATTTCAGCAGCGATTCCGGTCGTGCTGCTTACGTTATTGCTGGCTGCCTGCAAGGCCGGCGAGGTGTCACCGGAAGCCAGGGCCGAGTCTGTGTCGGTGCGGGTGACGGACGTGTCTGCTGGCCAGGAGCAGGGTATCCCCCTCCGGTTCTCTGGCATTGTTCAGGCGGCGCAACGGGCGACGCTGACCTTTCAGGTCAGCGGTACCCTCAGGGAGCGATCTGTCGAGTTGGGCCAGAAAGTGAAGGCGGGGGACTTGTTGGCCCGCGTCTACAATCCCGCCCTGGAGCCGGCCACTGATTCGGCTCGTGCCCGTCTGCAGGAGTTGGTGACCCAGTATGAGCAGGCCGGGCGGGAATGGGAGCGTTCCAGCCGGCTGCATGAGCGCGGCGTGGTCTCGGAACAGTCGCTGGAACAGCTCGCCGCCCGGCGGGACAGCCTGAAGGCCAGTGTGGCCACGGCCCGGGCCTCTCTGGCTGAGGCCGAGCGGTTGCTGGAGGAGAGCTCGCTGAGAGCGCCGTTCGCCGGCCGGATAGAGGCCCTGCTGGTGGAGAAAGACGAGTTTGTCGCCGCCGGCCAGCCGGTCATGCGGTTGTCCTCCCCCAATGGCCGGGAAGTGGAAGTACGGGTCCCCGCGTATCTTCTTGATCATGTCAGTCTCGGCCAAGTCCTGCCGGTGTGGGCAGTCCATGATCGGAATCTCCCAGCTGTAAAGGGATCCGTCGTCGAAATTGCCCAGGGCAGCGCAATCAGGGGTGAGCTGCATCCGGTGCTGGTCAGCCTGCCGGAGGCGTCGCTGGAGCCCGGGCAACCGGTGGAAGTGGGACTTACCCCGACCCGTGTTCCGGCGATGACCGTACCGCTGCTGTCGGTCCTGCGGGACCCCGGTGGCACCAGCGTATTCCGGGTCCGTGACAACCGGGCTGAGCGCATTGCAGTGCAGGTGCAACGTATTGTCGGCGAACAGGTCGCGGTACATTCCGACGCGCTGAAGCCCGGCGATCAGGTGGTCTATGCCGGCATAACGCGGTTGGCGGATGGCGATATCGTGGAGATTCGGAGATGACCCGCCGGCTGCTGAACTGCCAGCGGCTGCTGGGCATGGTCGTGACCATGCTGTGTCTGCTCGGCATTGCTGCCTACAGCACCATGCCCCGGCAGGAGGATCCCTCCTTTCCTTATCGGGCAGGTCTGATCACAGTCAGCTACCCGGGTGCCAGTGCCGAGGCGGTCGAGCGGTTGGTCCTGCAGCCACTGGCGGATGAGCTGCGACAGGTTGAGGAAGTGGAATTCACTCAGGGCACGGCGCGTACAGGAGTGGCCCTGGTAAGGTTGCGCCTGGAAGATCACATCTATGAGACTGACGCGGCCTGGGATCGGGTCCGTCAGGCCATGGAACGGGCACGGCGGGACTTTCCCGATGACGTGGGCCAGATGGCTCTGGACGACCGCCTGATCGATATACCTGCCATCGTCCTGGCCGTCGGCGGGTCACCTTCGGTTACCGATCTCTCGACAGTAGCAGAGCGTTTGAAACGCAATCTTGCCGATATTCCCGGTGTATCCCGTATCGAACTTGAGGGCGACGCCGATGAGCAGATTACCCTGGCCCTCGATGACGCCGCGCTGTTCCGTCTGGGTATCCCGCCCTCCCGGGTAATGGATACCCTGGCAAGGCGTAACCAGACCATCCCTGGTGGTTTCGTCGTGGTTGATGGCCGGAGATTGTCGGTATTACCGAACAGTGAGTTTGCCGATATCGACGCCATTCGCGCCACTCCGATAGAGCTGCCTGACGGCTCCCAGGTGCCGCTGGCGGCCGCCGCTGATGTCTGGCGGGGGCCTGCCGAACCGCGCCAGCCGGAGACGTGGTACGACGGCGAACGGGTGGTGCTGGTTTCCCTGATCATGGAAGAGGGCACCACCGATGCCATTCGGTTTGGTGAGCTGGTGCGCGAGCGCGTTGAACAGCTGCGTCCCGATTTTGCCCCCTACGAGATCCGGGAAATGTTCTTCCAGCCAGACAAGGTGGAAGAGCGCCTGGACAACCTGGCCTGGAGCCTGGTGCTGTCTGTCCTGATTATTATCGGGGTGGTTTTTACCGGCATGGGTTTGCGCATGGGATTGCTGGTTGCTTCCATCCTGCCCATGGTGGCGATGATCAGTATCGGCCTGTATGACCTGGGGGGTGGCGTACTGCACCAGGTGGCCGTTATCGGCATGGTGATTTCACTGGGAATCCTGATCGACAATGCCATTGTCATCGTGGAAAACATCCAGGGTCTCCTGAATCAGGGCACGCGGCGGCTTGATGCCCTGCGCAAGGCGGTCGGGGACCTGGCGGGGCCTTTGGGCGCTTCCACCGGGACCACTCTGGCCGCCTTCGCGCCCCTCCTGCTCTCCAAGGGCGGGACGGCGGATTTCACCCGTGGCGTTCCGGTGATGATCATGCTGACGCTGTCGGTCAGCTACCTGCTGGCGATCTCCGCCGTGCCTTTGCTGGCGGCCCGTTTCCTGAAACCGCGCAGAAATGCTCACGGTGATCGCCTGATCGGGCTCGCCCGGTTCCTCGGTGGACTGGTTGCTAACCATCCCAAGCGACTGATTGCTTTCGGGGTGGTACTGGTGGCGATCAGTCTGGCATTGACGCCGTTTACAGCCCAACAGTTCTTCCCCAACGCCGATCGCCCGAGGGTGATCGTTGAGCTCTACATGCCAGAGGGCACCGACCAGTCACGCACTGCCGAGGCCGCTGCCCGTCTGGAGCGCGCCATACGGACCCAGCCAGCGGCACTGGAAGTTCACCGCTTTGTCGGGTTTACCGGTCCGAGTTTCTACTACAACCTTCAGCGTGCGCCCCAGGCGCCCAACCGTGCCCGGTTGGTCATTCGTACGCCGACGCTCGCCGATACCACCGACATGGTGCGCTGGGTGCGGGCCCATGTCAGTGAAACGATGCCCGAGCTGGACCTGACAGTGGGTGTCCTGGGGCAGGGGCCGCCCCGTGCCGCGCCCGTAGAGATCCGTATCTACAACGCCGACGATGCCAAAAGAACAGAAGCGGTTGAGCAGGTGTTCGCGACCCTGAGAAGCGTACGGGGAACGGTGGATGTCCGCCACGACCTGGACATCGGTGTGCCCAGCATCGCCATCAATGTGGATGATGCTTCAGCCGCGCGTTATGGTCTGACCCGTGCGGATGTGGCCCAGAGCCTGTATGGGCAGAGCTTCGGCGTGGTAGCGGAACGCTATCGTCAGGAGGAAGACCCCATTCCCCTGGTGCTGCGATCCAGGGAGGGGACTGCGCTGTCACTGTCACGCCTGTTATCCGTCAATATCTACAACAGCCGTGGTGATGCCGTTCCCCTGGCGGCTGTTGCGTCGATAGACACCAGCTGGGAACCGGCCGCCCGATACCTTCGGGATGGCGTACCGGTGAACACGGTTACCGCCAACCTGCTCAAGGGCTACAGCTTCAGCCAGGCATTGGAGGGGCTTTACGCCGGACTTGAAAATAATCCCTTGCCGGAGGGGACGCGCATGGAAATGGGAGGTGACGCGGAAGGCTCCGGCGATGCCAACGGCGCCCTGCTGAAAGCCGCACCCATCGGGGTGCTTTTGTTGCTGTTCTTCCTGCTGTTGCAGTTCAACTCCTTCCGCCGGGTCGGCATCATCCTGCTGACCGTGCCTCTCGCGACGGTGGGTATCTTTCCCGGGCTGGTGCTGTCCGGTTCGCCCTTCGGCTTCCAGTCCCTGCTGGGCGTCATCGCCCTGGTAGGCATCGTGGTCAACAATGCCATCGTGCTGTTGGATGTCATGGACCGGGAGCTGGAGCAGGGCAGGGACATCCGGGATGCCGTGCGTAATGCGGTTGAACAGCGTACTCGCCCGATCCTGCTCACCACTGCAACCACCGTCGCCGGTTTGCTGCCGCTGGCCTTCTCCAGCAGCACGCTGTGGCCGCCCATGGCCTGGGCGATTATCTCCGGGTTGCTGGCCTCGACCGTGCTGACGCTGTTGGTGGTGCCGTCGGTTTGTGTTCAGGTGATTCGGGAGAAAGTGCCGGAGCCGGAGAATGCGCCGGCCTGACAAAGCAGGGGTCAGAAGAAAGCGTTCTTCTGACCCCTTTGTTGGGGCTTGGCTCGGGGTCTGAAGAAGGCTTTCTTCAGACCCCTGGGGTGGGCTGACCTCTGGAGTGGCAGACTCGGGGACAGGGCGGGGTCAGATGAACGCTTTCATCTGACCCCATGTTCACGCCCGCTTTGCGCGGATCATCAGGCCAACCCGTTGCCCCACCGGCACTTCCCGGTTCGGAAACACAATCGCCTCCGGTGCCTCACCCACCCGGTAACAGGTCTCGCCATCTTCCCAGATTACCGTGCCGGGCTCATACTCCGTGAAATTGGCCACGTCATCGGGAATGTGGAAGTGGAATTCCTTGCCTGTGTTCAGGATTTCATGCACCACTTCAAAGACCGTGAGGCGACGGGTATCGAATGACTGCCCGGGCGCAGGCTCTCCCCGAAAACGCCGACGTAGCGCGTCCCGGATCCCGGCAAAGCGGCTCAGATCGTTCTGCCCGAACGGCCGTACCTTCCCGAGCTCCACGGTAAAACTCTCCGCTCCGAGGTCCGACGAGGTAAACGACGAAAACGTAGTACCCGCCTTGTGTTGCAGAAGCAGCGTCTCTACCTGCGCCTCCAGCAAGAAGCGACACTGATCGGAAGGAACCTCACGCCCCTCCACAAACGGATAAAGCGCGAACTTCTCCCGAAGGGAAGGGCGAATCGCGGTATGCAGATCGTAATGGTTCAACGCCAGGCCCGAATGCTTCCGGGCAAACTCCCGACACAACTGCTCAAGTTCCGAAGCACGGCCGGCCTCAGGCAACCCCCGGTACTCGTCCCGAGTGTGAGCACCGGCAAACAAACGGTTCATGTTGACGTCAATAAACCGCTCACCGGCAACCATGGCCGGCGGATTGCCGAGGATCAGCAACAGCGGACATGCGAGCGTCCATTCGCCGGCAAAGAGTTCGTTCACGAGCTGATTCAACACCTCGATCGGCGCGGTCTCGTTACCGTGCACTCCGGCGGAAATGATCAGAGCTTCGAGGTTGGGGTTTGAGTGGATCGCGGCCGGAGTGAGTTCCAGGACTCCGACGGTGGGCCGCACAAACTCGGTTCCATCAGGAAGTCGGCTCAGGGCCGGGGTCAGTTCGGAAGAAGCATTGGCAAGGGTATGTGCCAGCCAATCAGGAGAAGCATCAAAAAGCGCATTAAGAGCTGACATAGCTGAATCCCCGAAATGAGTTTGGGGTCAGCCGGGATCTTGCCTCCCGGGAATGTTGAAGGCCAAGGATGGCCTGAAACAAGCGCACATGGGTGAGGCAAGCGTTTATGAAGCGAAGCTTCATGCGCCGCCGAACGACAGCAATCTGTGATTGCTGGCCGGACCCGCATGCGGGTGCTCGTAGCGGTTCCCGGAAGAAAATAGACCGACTGACCTTACACCAAAAGCCAGGTGATCCAAAGTCAGGATCCCACAGGCCTCTGATGCCGCAAAAGATGATTCTCAAGCTTGCGGAAGGCAAACACCAGAATAAACGTCAGCACCATATAAATCAGCGCCACAAAAATAAACGCATCAAACGGCGCATAGAACCGCGAGTATATATTCCGGGCCGCCCCCGTCAGGTCCACAATGGTGACCACACTGGCAATCGCACTCGAATGCAGCATGAAAATCACCTCATTGGAATAGGCCTGCACCGCCCTCCGGGCTGCACTCGGCAACACAATGCGCCGCATGCGCAACCACCAGTTCATGCCATAGGCCTTGGCCGCCTCGATCTCGCCGGCCGGCGTCGAAACAATCGCGCCACGGATGATTTCGGTGGTATAGGCGCAGGTATTCAGGGCAAAAGCCAGCAGGGCGGGATAAAACGGCTCCCGGAAAATCTCCCACCAGAACGTGTCCTGGATACCCGGAATCTGGGCAATGCCGTAATAGATGATGTAAAGCTGGATCAGCAGCGGTGTGCCCCGGAACAGATAGGTATACAGCCACACCGGCCCGGAAACCAGCGGGTTCTTCGAGGTGCGCAGAATCGCCAGTGGTATCGCGAACACCAGGCCGATCACCAGCGACAGGAACACCAGTTGCACTGTATTCACCAGACCATTCCAGTATTCCATGATGGTCATGGCGGTAAAGATTTCGTTCTGGTTCAGCCACTGGGCAATAAAATCAGGCATGCCTTAACTCCCCTGAACCACGCCGACGTTGGCCCGCTTGTTGAGCCATTTGATGAAGAGCTCGGAGCCTGCTGTCAGAATCAGGTAAACCGCTGCCACCGGAATGAAGAAGTGGAACGGCATGCGCTCCGCCTTGGCCGCCTCTTCGGCAACCCGGACCATATCGGTCAGGCCGATGATCGAGACCAGCGCAGTGGTTTTGAGCAGCACCTGCCAGTTGTTGCCAATCCCCGGCAGGGCGTGACGCAGCATCTGTGGAAACATGATACGCCGGAATGTGTGCCAGCGCGTGAAGCCGTAGGCCCGTGCGGCCTCGATCTGGCCAGTTTCAACCGCCAGGAATGCTCCCCGGAAGGTTTCGGTCATGTAGGCACCGAAAATCAGCCCGATCGTAACCACACCGGAAATAAACGGATCGAACTGGAAGAAAAAGTCGATTTCGTAGGCTTCCCATATCCAATCCGACAGCATGTTCACCGTTACCTGGCCGCCGTAATAGAACAACAACATCATGACCAGGTCGGGAATGCCCCGGACTACGGTGGTGTAAAAAGTTGCAATGGCTTTGGCAAGGCGGTTGCCTGACAGTTTCGACGATGCGCCGATCAGCCCCAGGGTGAGGGACAGGAGCAAAGAGAGGAACGCCAGTTCAATGGTGACCACTGCTCCATCAAGCAGTTCCGGGCCATAGCCTTTCAGGTCGAGCATTGGGAAATCCGATAGAGCGGGGCGGCCATCAGGCCGCCCCGGGGCAGTTTAGATCTTGATGTCGTAGCTGAAGTATTTCTTCATGATGGCGTCGTAGGTGCCATCATTCTTGAGTTTCTTCAGTGCCGCATTCACCTTGTTGGCAAGATCCTTGTCACGCTTGCGCATGGCAACGGCCACACCCTGGCCAAGCTTGACCGGCTCGCCCACTTCCTTGAACCCTTCCTGGGACAGGATGGTCTGTTCGCCCACCGGGTAGTCAACAAACACGACGTCCAGGCGCTGACCTTCAAGGTCCAGGACCATGTCTTCAGCGGTAGTGTAGCGCTTGATGGTGGCAATGCCGCCGAACTCCTCGGTGGCGTGGGTGTCCATCGTGGTGCCACGCTGGACACCGATGGTCTTGCCTTCCATCTCTTCCTTGCTGGTGACATCAGCAGAGAATCCGTCACGGGCGAACCAGCCACCCGGAGTGATGTAGTACGGGTCGGAGAACAGAACGCGTTCTGCCCGCTCCTCGGTGATGGACATGGACGAGAAGATGGCGTCGTATTTGCGCGCCAGCAGGCCGGGAATCATGCCGTCCCACGCCTGGATTACGAACTCGCATTCAGCCTTGAGCTCTTCACACATGGCTTCGGCCAGCTCGACTTCGAAACCGGTCAACTCGCCGTTTTCATCGCGGTACTCGAACGGCTCGTAAGGCACGTCAAAGGCAAGGCGGATCTCTTTCCAGTCCTTGGCCTGGACCGTGCCGGCGGCCATGGCCAGGGCACAACTTGCTGCAACGATCAGTTTCTTCATGTGTCACTTCTCCAATTTTATGCCTTGTGGGCTATTTTTTAGGTATTTTTATTCCGACACCGGTCAAGATAGCACCCAGCGTCAGAACTTGGGAGCCAGGAACTGTTTCATGCGCTCCGAGTCAGGGTTATCGAACACCTTTTGAGGCGACCCCTGTTCCTCGATCACGCCCTGATGCAAAAACAGGACCTGAGTTGACACATCCTTTGCAAACGCCATCTCGTGTGTGACCACGATCATGGTGCGGCCTTCCTCGGCCAGGCTTTGCATGACCCTCAGCACCTCTCCCACCAGTTCAGGGTCGAGTGCCGATGTGGGTTCGTCAAACAGCATCACTTCCGGTTCCATGGCGAGTGCCCGGGCGATGGCAGCGCGTTGCTGCTGGCCCCCGGACATCTGGGCCGGGTAGTAATCCTTGCGTTCGTAGATGCCGACTTTCTGGAGATAGGCCTCGGCGCGCTCGATGGCTTCCTTCTTGGGGACCTTGAGCACGTTCACCGGCGCTTCAATGATGTTTTCCAGCACCGTCATATGAGACCAGAGATTGAAGCTCTGGAAGACCATGGAAAGCTTGGAGCGGATCTGCTCAACCTGCTTGTTGTCGGCCGGAACCCGTTCGCCCTTGCGATTCGTCGTGAACCGGATTGGATCACCGTGCACGATAATGTCGCCCGACGTGGGGGTTTCCAGAAGGTTGATGCAGCGCAGGAAAGTACTCTTGCCGGAGCCGGAGCTGCCAATCAGAGACACCACATCACCTTTGCGGGTCTCCAGTGACACTCCCTTGAGTACCTCAAGCTTGCCAAAGGTCTTGTGAATGTCCCTGCAGATCAAGGGAGCTTGGTCCGCCATGGGTGACTCCTGAGATTTAGTTCAAAGGCGCATGTTTTACGGACTGTGGCGACCGAAATCAATACCTGATTGATCAGGATTGCGACCGTTCGGCATCAGTTGGGCGCGGATCACCTTGCTTCCCTGCTGTTCCATGTCTTTCAGGGTGTCGCGGACAAAGCGCACGTGTGCCGTTGCCACCTTCTGCGCGGCCGCCGGTTTGCAGTTCATGATGGCATCATAAAGCTGTCTGTGCTGGCGCACGATGGTCTTGCGCATCTCCTCGCGCGGGTTGAGGTTGGCGACGGCGGCATGGACTGTCAGCAGCATCATGCCTTTCAGCCCGCTCAACAGGTGGACCAGTACCGGGTTGTGTGAGGCTTCCACGATCGCCTGGTGGAAGCCGTGATCCGGCTTGGCGTTGCTAAGGGGGTCGGTGTCTTCAAGCGCCCGGAAGGCCTTGGTAATGCGGTGCCGGTCGAGGCTGGTGGCGCGTTGGGCCGCGAGGAACGCCGCCTGCCCCTCAAGCTGTTCCCGAACCTCCAGCAAATCATAGAGGGTACGGGGGTGGCCCTCGTAAAGCTGCATTAAGGGGCTTTGTTCTTCGAATTCGCCAGTCTCCGGAACCAGGCTGGCAACAAAGGAGCCCTTCCCGTGCCGGGTCTCGATGACGCCCCGCCCCTGAAGTTCGTGCAGCGCCTCGCGGATGATTGCGCGGGACACGCGCAGGCGTGCGGCGAGCTGCCGCTCGGATGGAATCTTTTGCCCCGGAGCCAACCCCCCATCAAGGATTAGGCGCTCCAGCCGGTAAGAGATTTCCTGGGAAATAGCCATGGGATTGCCTGTCTGTATACCGTGGTCTGACCAGTGGTCGTTGTCATTGTCAGTGATTGATCCGTCAACCAGTGTGCTCCCAAGCCCCGTAAATATGGCCCATCCGGGGGAATTCGTCCATTTACCATACAGGAAAAACTGGTCGGACCAGTAGTGTCCCGGCTGGACTAAATCCAAATTGGCTACGAATATCTTTGTAATGTCGGCCGATGGGCCGGCGTTAGACCTGACGCTTACTAAAAAAACAATGCCAACGGAGACGTCTCGATGACCTCGAATAAACACATCCGTATTAACTGTGACACCGGTGAAACCCCTCCTCGCCGTAATTTCCTGAAAACAGCCGCCGTCGGCGCCGCGTTCGCGGGCGCAATGATGATGGGCGCGGGTCAGGCCCATGCCGCCACCACCTGGAAAATCCAGTCTGTGTGGGATGCCGGTACTGTGGGTTATGACCTGTTCGAAGAGTGGTGCGACAGCATCGAAGAAAAGTCCAACGGTGAACTGATTTTCAAGTGTTTCCCTGCCAAGGCGGTTGCCGCCGACAACAACGCCCTGTTCGACTCAGTTCGTAATGGCGTCCTTCAGGGTATGAACCCGTTCACTCTGTACTGGTCCGGCAAGATTCCCGCGTCGGTTTTCCTGTCATCCTATCCGGGTGGCCCCGATCAGCCTCACCAGTGGGACACCATGTTCTACTCAATGGGTATGCTGGAAAAGACCCGGGAAATCTACAAGAAGTTCGGACTCTTCTATGTGGGCCCGATCCAGCACGATGCCAACATCATTCACTCCAAGACACCGGTAAACAGTCTCGACGACCTCAAAGGCCTGAAGCTCCGGGTACCCGGCGGTATGGTCTCTGAAGTGTTTCAGGCGTTCGGTGCTTCTACCGTGAGTCTGCCGGGTTCCGACATCTTCCCGGCTCTGGAAAAGGGCACCATCGATGCAGCCGATTACGTGGGTCCGGCGGTGAACTGGGAACTGGGCTTTTCCCAGGTGACCGACTACATCATCTTCGGACCTCCTGGCGTAATGTCTATCTACCAGCCGGTGGACCTGATGGACCTGACCGTCAACCTGCGTGCCTGGAACGCCCTGGATCCGAAACTTCAGCAATTGGTCGAGGATGAAGTGCGCATCTATTCCCAGAAGCACTATCTGACCATTCAGAAGCGTAACGTCGAGGCTATGAAGAAGTTCAAGGAAGCGGGCGACACCGTTACCCGTCTGAGCCAGGAGGATATGAATGAATGGCGCCGCAGAGCCATTCCGATCTGGTACAAGTGGGCGAACAAGGACGAGAATGCGCGCGCCATCTTCGATATGCAAATCGAGTATATGATGAACGATACCGTTGGCTATATCGATGAGTCTGATCTTGAAGGTGTGCCGGGCCGGTAAGACCTTCTTGAACCAATAAAAATGAAACAGGGGGAAGGACAGGGACGACTCCGAAGGAGACGTTCCGCCTTCCCCGTTTTGTGGCTGAGGATGCAACAACATGTCTGATCTCGAAGGTTTCGGATTCGTAATGCCGCACTGGTTCTACTGGGGCTGGCTTGCGGTCATGCCGCTGATCATGATGGCCTGGGACAAATGGAGTAGTGGCCATGGAGGCGAGACTGCCGAACCGGAATTGACACCGGGCGAGCTGCAGGCGGAAGAGGAAGACCCGCTGATCTATCTCCAGTTTGAAGGCAACTGGTTTACCAGGGTGGTTGACTGGATTTGCGACAAATCCGGTCTGTTCGTGTCTTTCTGGACCGTGAATGCCGTCGTGTTCTATTTCTTTGAAGTGGTCATGCGCTACCTCTTCAACATGCCGACCATCTGGGTACACGAGTCCAGCTTTCTGCTGCTGGGGATGCAGTACCTGCTGGCCGGCGCGTTCGCCATGCTTCACGGCGCGCACGTACGGGTTGATGTGATGTACAACCTGCTGCCGGTACGGGGCAGGGTGGGCATGGATATCTTTACCTCCATGTTCTTCTTCATGTTTGCCCTGGTCCTGCTGATCACCTCCTGGACCTTCTTCCAGAACTCCTATTCCATGAATGAAACCACGGTTGAGACTTGGGGCATCCAGTACTGGCCGGTGAAAGGCATGATGGTACTGGGTTCATTCCTTCTCTTACTCTCAGGCATATCCAAGCTGATCAAGGATATCGTCCTGTTTGTCCGTCTTGGCCGGGAGCGCACCGCATGAGCACAAATACAACAACTGCGCCGGGCAGCAACCTCGTGGGTAAGCTGAGCACCTGGCTGATGATTGCCGCCACTGTGGCGCTGGCATTCATCATCTGTGTTGAGATGATCAACATTCTTTTCTACGACCCGTTCAGTGATGAGAAACTCCTGTTCAAGCTGTCGGGCAGTCTTTCCGGCGTCAAGATAGAGCCTCTGACCTATCTGATGTTCGGTTCCCTGGCCGTGGCCCTGATGATGGGGCTGCCGCTCGCGTTCGTGACCGGTGGTCTCGGGGTCATGTTCATCTATCTGGTGGGCGACTCGCTGATGCTGAACATCGTTCCGAGCCGTATCTTCCCGATGATGACCAACTCCGACCTGGCTGCGATACCGCTGTTCATCTTCATGGCTTCCATGCTTGAGCGCGCGGGCCTGATCGAGGAAATGTTCAGTGTGGTCTACAAGTGGATGGGTGGTCTCAGCGGTGGCCTGGCGACGGCAACCATCCTCGCTTCCACCATCCTTGCTGCGATGGTGGGTGTTATCGGCGCCGCGGTGGTCACCATGGGTATCATTGCCCTGCCGGCAATGCTCAAACGTGGCTACGACCACAAGATTGCCCTCGGCTCGATCATGGCGGGCGGTACCCTCGGCATCCTGATCCCGCCGTCGATCCTGGCCATCCTCTATGCGGTCGTTGCGCAGCAGTCCGTGGGTGAACTGTACCTCGGCTCTGTCGTTCCGGGCCTGCTGTTGTCCGGCCTCTACATCGCCTATGTATTGATCCGAAGCTGGATCAATCCCAAGCTGGGGCCGCCGGTACCGGTGGAGGAACGAATTTCCCTGATGGAAAAGCTCGGCCTCCTGAAAAACCTGATCGCACCACTTATCCTGGTGTTCCTGGTTCTGGGCCTGCTGTTTGGTGGTATTGCAACGCCCGTTGAGGCAGCCGGTATCGGCTCCTTCGGCGCGATCGTAGTTGCCATGATGCACGGCAAGTTCTCAATCGGCGGCCTGAAGGAAGCGTCCGTGACCACCGCCAAGGCCTCCGCCATGGTGCTGTGGATCATGTTTGGTGCCTCGGTGTTCGTAGGCTTCTACATCCTGCAGGGCGGTCAGGAGTTTGTGACCAATGCCATTCTCGGTACCGGTCTGTCGGCCTACGGCATCCTGTTCCTGCTGATGGTGTTGCTGGTCATTCTCGGCATGTTCCTTGACTGGGTCGGTATCCTGCTGCTGGCAGTACCGATTTTTATCCCGATCGTGGAAGCGCTGGAATTCCCCGGCCTGCTGGGTTTCCCGCCCGTGGCTGGTGAAGACGTGGTGCTCTGGTTCGGGGTGCTCTACCTGGTCAACATGCAGATGTCCTTCCTCAGTCCGCCGTTTGGCTATGCGCTGTTCTACATTCGCGGCGTCTGCCCGCCGGAAATTTCCATGGGTACGATCTTCAAGTCGTCCCTGGTGTTCCTGGCGATCCAGGCATTCGGACTGTTCATGTGTATCCTCATCCCCGGCATCGTTACCTGGTTGCCAGGGCTGGTTTACGGTTAATCAATTCAAGGAGTAACACGATATGTTGACGATCAATCGGCTGGATATTGCCGACGCACGGATCCTGATCGAGGGCGCGGCCGAAAAGGCCCGCGAGATTGGTGTGCCCATGTGCATAGCGGTGGTTGACGAGTCTGGTAACCTCATCGCGTTCGAGCGTATGGACGGCGGCAAGATCACCAGTGTGACCATTGCCCAGGACAAGGCGTTCACCGCAGCGGCAGCCAAGAAAGCCACCCACGACTACAACAAGGTAAACACGCCGGGCAGTCTGGCGTTCGGCATCCATACCGAGGTTGGCGGGCGCATCAGCTCCGTCGGCGGTGGTCTGCCGGTGGTCGTCAACGGTGAGGTTGTCGGTGGCATCGGTCTCAGCTCGGGCACGCCGCAGCAGGACATGGACTGCGCCCAGGCCGGGATCGATTATTTCGAAACCAAACGCAAGTAAGCGCTGTCTCATGTGAACGGGCGGGCCATCAGGCCCGCCCACGTTATCTGCATTCGTGCGGATTCGACGATATCCAGAATCAGAGAATGTTATGAATACCAAGCCGAAAGCCAGCAAAGCGCAGCTGGCGGAGCAGTTCCGGTCATTCATTGACCCGGAATACGTCATCACCGATGACGAAACCCTGAAACCCTACGAGTGCGACGGACTCGCGATGTATCGCGAAATGCCGATGCTCGTGGTACTGCCGGAAACCGTGGAGCAGGTACAACGCGTGATGCGTATCTGCCACGAAAACGACGTCCCGGTGGTTGCCCGCGGTGCGGGGACTGGCCTGTGCGCCGGTGCCATGCCGCACAAGGAAGGGGTAGTGCTCTCGCTGGCCAAGTTCAACCGGATTATCAAGATCGATCCGCTCGGTCGAACGGCGAGGCTGCAGCCGGGTGTCCGTAACCTTGCCATCAGTGAAGAGGCCGCCCAGTACGGTCTGTATTACGGTCCGGATCCCTCCTCCCAGATTGCCTGCACCATCGGTGGCAACGTGGCAGAGAACTCCGGGGGCGTGCACTGCCTGAAATACGGCCTGACCGTTCACAACATCCTGAGTGTCGAGATGGTGACCGCCGAGGGCGATCTGATCACCATCGGCAGCGACGGTCTGGATAGTTGCGGTATGGATATGCTGGCGCTGATTACCGGGTCGGAGGGTCTGCTGGGTGTGGTGACCGAAGTGAAGGTCAAGCTGTTGCCCAAGCCCGAGGTGGCCCAGGTGATCATGGCGGGCTTCGACAGTGTCGAAAAAGGCGGCGACGCCGTCGGCGGCATTATCTCCCACGGCATCATACCGGGGGGGCTGGAGATGATGGACAGCCACGCCATCATTGCGGCGGATGACTTCGCGCAGGCGGGTTATCCGCGTGAGGCCAAGGCCTTGCTGCTGTGCGAGGTGGACGGCACCGAGGAGGAAGTACATGAGCACATTGCGGAGGCCGAAGACGTTTTCCGCAAGCTGGGGGCGACCTCAATCCGGACCTCCCAGAGTGAGGAAGAGCGTGCTCTGTTATGGAAGGGCCGGAAGTCTGCCTTCCCGGCGGTCGGTCGGATTTCCCCCGATTACTACTGCATGGACGGCACCATTCCCCGCCGGCATCTCGCCCGTGTCCTGCTGGAAATGGAAAAGATGTCCGACGAGTTTGGCCTGCGTGTAGCGAACGTTTTCCACGCCGGGGACGGCAACCTGCATCCGCTGATCCTGTTCGATGCGAACGTGCCCGGGGAATTCGAGACCACTGAAGCATTCGGCAGCAAGATTCTCGAATTGTGCGTCGAAGTGGGCGGCTGCATCACCGGCGAGCACGGTGTCGGCGTGGAGAAAATCCGCCAGATGGCAGTGCAGTTCAACGACGAGGAACTGCAACAGTTCCATGACGTCAAAGCCGCGTTTGACCCAACCGGTATCCTGAATCCTGGCAAAGGGGTGCCCACCCTCAAGTTCTGTCAGGAATACCGCTCTATCGAACACAAGCAACGCAAGCACGAACAGACGGACGCCGCCCATGGCTGATATGACCCAACAGTTACAGGAGCAAGTTCTCCAGACCCGCAACAACGGGCAGAAACTCAACATCGTCGGTGGCGGCACCAAGTCATTCATGGGCCGCGCCGCTGACTCCGGGGCCGGCACCCTGAGCCTGGCCGAACACACCGGGATTGTGGAATACCACCCGGTGGAGCTGGTGCTGACCGTCCGCGCCGGGACGCCAATCAAGGACATTGAGGCTGCATTGGCCGAGGAAGGGCAGTGCCTGCATTTCGAGCCGCCCCGGTTCGGCGAGGCGTCCACCATTGGCGGTACCCTGGCGTGCAACCTTTCCGGTCCATCGCGGCCTTGGTCCGGTTCGGTCCGGGACCAGGTGCTGGGTATCCGCCTGCTGAATGGTAAAGGCGAACACATGCGTTTTGGTGGCCAGGTGATGAAAAACGTGGCCGGTTACGACGTCTCGCGCCTGCAGGCCGGCGCCATGGGTACCCTGGGTGCGATTACCGAAATCAGCATGAAGGTGATGCCCAAACCGGCTGCCACCGCCACGCTGGTGGAAGAGATGGCCCTGGAAGACGTCATCGATTACATGAACCGCCGTGCCGGTGAGCCCAAGCCGATTACCGGTGCCTGCTGGGTTGATGGCAAGGTGTATCTTCGCCTGTCCGGCGCCCGCTCCGCCGTTGAGGCAACAGCCGAAAAATGGTCTGGTGACGTCATGGAGGGCGGAGACGACTTCTGGCAGCAGGTGCGCGATATGCAGCACGAATTTTTCGCCGGCAACGATGCACCGCTGTGGCGTTTCTCCGTGGATTCCACGGCGCCCAACCCCAAGGTGGAAGGCAGCTGGTTCATCGACTGGGCCGGTTCCCAGCGCTGGTTCCGGGGCGAGGCGACCCTCGCAGACCTGGAGCCGCTGGCGAAGACCGCCGGTGGTCAGGTCAGCCTGTTCCGCGGTGGCGATCGCTCCGGTGACGTCCTGCACAGCCAACCCGAGGCGCTGAAAGCCATCCAGCGCCGTGTGAAGAACTCGTTCGACCCCGACGGCATCTTCAATCCCGGCCGTCTCTATAGCTGGTTGTAATTATGCAAACGAATCTGGTTCAACAATTTGCCAACACCCCTGAAGGGCAAGAGGCAGAGTCCATCCTGAGGGCTTGTGTGCATTGTGGCTTCTGTACCGCCACCTGCCCGACCTACCAGGAACTGAACGATGAGCGTGACGGTCCCCGGGGCCGGATCTATCTGATGAAGATGTTCCTGGAAGGTGAGGAAATCACCGAGAAGACCCGCGACCATCTGGACCGCTGCCTGACCTGTCGCAGCTGCGAGACCACCTGTCCGTCCGGTGTGCAGTATGGCCGGCTGGTCGATATCAGCCGTGGCCTGATCGAGAAGGAGGTCCCGCGTGAACCCAAAGACAAGTGGCTCCGCTGGGCCCTGGCGCGGGTGATCCCGAACCGTCAGCTGTTCGGCCTGATGCTGCGTATGGGGCAGGTATTCCGGCCGGTACTGCCGGAAAAACTGCGCACCAAGGTGCCGCCCCGCAAGAGCGCAAGCCCCTGGCCCGCGGCGAGCCATAACCGGGTTGTCCTGGCTCTGGCCGGTTGTGTTCAGCCCTCGGCCACGCCGAACACCAACGCCGCTGCCGCCCGCGTTCTGGACAAGCTGGGCATCACCATGGTGGAGGCTCCGGAAGCCGGCTGCTGCGGTGCGGTGAACTACCACCTGTCCGAGCACGAGAAGGGCCTGGAGCGGATGCGCCAGAACATCGACGCCTGGTGGCCCGCCATCGAAGCCGGTGCGGAAGCGATCATTATGACCGCCTCCGGCTGTGGCGCGATGGTGCAGGACTACGGGCACCTTCTTAAGGATGATCCGGTCTATGCCGCCAAGGCCAAGAAGGTCAGCGAACTGTGTACCGACCTCGGCGCCTTCCTGCTCCAGCAGGACCTTGAAAAGCTCAAGCTCAACCAGAGCCCTGGCAAGGTGGCCTTCCACTGTCCCTGTACCCTGCAGCATGCCATGAAGCAAAGTGGCGTGGTGGAACAGGTGCTGACCAAGGCGGGCGTGGAACTGGCCCAGACCAAGGACAAGCACCTGTGCTGCGGCTCCGCCGGCACCTATTCAGTGCTTCAGCCCGAGCTGAGCCAGAAGCTGCTGGATAACAAGCTCAAGGCCCTGACGGTGGACAACCCGGACCGCATCGTGACCGCCAACATCGGTTGCCAGATGCACCTGGAGACCAAGTCTCCGGTGCAGGTCAATCACTGGATCGAACTGCTCGATCAGTGAGGGTAAAAGGCGGAGACGGGGTCAGATGAAAGCGTTCATCTGACCCCAAGTCCAAGCTCATACTCCGGGGTCAGAAGAAAGCTTTCTTCTGGCCCCATTTTCATCCCCAAATTCGCTATAGTCCCAACCCGGGGTCAGATGAACGCATTCATCTGACCCCACTTTGAAGCCCGAATCCCGGGGTCAGAAGAGCGCCTTCTTCTGACCCCTTCTTCAAAAAACCAACTTCACAGGACGTGAACCCATGCCAAGGATCAAGGCCACAACCCTGCTTTGCCTGTTGCTCACTACCCCGGTCCAGGCCGAGGTCTATCGCTGGACGGATGCCACCGGCTCCATCCATTTCTCCGACAAGCCACCCGAACGCCTGCCCCACACTGAGCTCGAGCTCCGCAATCCGGTGACCGTTCCAATGGCGGACAATCTTCGTCGATCCCGGAATATCTCGGCCACCCGGGACGAGGTGCAATCCATGCTGTCCGCCTCGGACACTCCGAGGAAGGCCCGTGGCGGCCGAGAGCATCAAAATCAACATGCCACGACGTGTGACGGTTACCGAAAAAAGCTCGACCGGATCCAGTCCCAGCTAAGGGCAGGGTACAAGAACGACCGGGGCAACAGCTTGCGGGAGAAACGGAGGAGGCTGAGCAAGACCTACAGCCGGGAGTGTATTCTGCGTTAGGCTGCCCGTTTGAAGCTGGCCAGCGCCATGGCGGCGGTCACAAACAGGCCGCCGAAAACCCGGTTCATCTGCCGCTGCCGTTTGGGCGTGGTCATGAATCGGAACAGCTGGCTGGCCAGCAGGGCATAGCCCAGCATGACCAGACAATCCACGAGAATCAGCGTGGTGCCCATGGTAATCAGCTGGGGGCCATGGGGCGCGTCGGCCACCAGGAATTGGGGAAAGAGGGCTACGAGAAACACCGTGGCCTTGGGGTTGGTCAGGTTGACCAGTGCGGCATTCCAGAACTGCCGCCGGTGACTGAGTGCGCTCTGGTCATCAGCGACAGCTTCCATCACCGGTTCCCGCCATTTCTGGATGCCGAGCCAGATCAGATAGGCCACGCCCACCCACTTGATGACCGTCAGGGCCGTGGCCGAGGAAGCGACAATGGCGCCGAGGCCAGCTCCCACCAGGACAATCTGCGCACCATAGCCCAGCTGCAAACCAAGAATGGCCGGCAGCGACCGCTTCACTCCGTAGCGCAGACCATTGCTCATGGTATTCACGGCGCCTGCACCGGGTGAGACGCTGATCAGGGTTGCCGCCACCAGGAAGGTCAGCCAGAGGGTGAGTGTCATTCCTTACGCCCTTGAAAACAGATGAAGTGTTAGTATAAAGGTTGGTTGAAACCAGTCATGAGTAAGGAGTAGCCGATATGGCCAAAAAACGAGCTAAAGCGACCCGGCACAGTGCCGTGCAACGGGAACTCAGAACGCCAAAGTACCAGATGCGTGTTGTCGAGGACAAAACCAAATACAAGCGCAGCCGGGACAAAACCGTACGAGTGGAGGGTTTTCGCAAGGCCGCGTGACCGTGGTTTTACGAAAACCTTCCACCTCTCATTCCTTGAAATACACGACCTGATGGCTGGTGGCCAGCAGCCGGCCATCAGCACTCCAGATCTCGGCACTCTGGTCAAAAAAGCCGTTGCCGAAATGCAGGCCCCGGGCATGGCCCAGCGCATGAGCGGTGCCCAGCTCACGCAGTTGCTCCGCATCTGCGTGAAAGTAGGTGGTCATCGCCACAGTGCCGATAGGGACCAGCTTGGGTCGGCGAATGTAGATCCGCGGAAAGAATACGTCGCACAGGGCTGCCAGTGAGAGGTAGTCCAGAGGCCGTGGTGGTTCATCCCGCATCCAGAACAGGCTTTCCGAGGGGTGGTTCTCGCTTGGCTGTCCTCCCAGTGCCCCTTCTACAAAACGCATGTCGTAGCACCGTGTCCATACCGGGGCGCCCTGACGCATCGGGGTTTGCTCAAGCTCCTCCGCCGGCGGTACCTGCGGGAAGCTGGCATCCGTAGTGCTCCAGGTATCCCGCCCCTTGGCGGTCACGGCAGTGGCAAAAGCAACCACGTCCTCGTCCTGGACCAGTTCGGCGAACCAGTGCTGGCTGCTGCGGTTGGTTCGGATCGGCCTGGCCCGAACTTCGAATCCGCCTTCGGCTATGGGGGCTGCGAAGTGCACGGTCAGGGATACCGGCTCTCCCAGCAGCTCGTCATGGCTGAGTACGGCATTGAGCAGGGTGGCGCCGGTCACGCCGCCAAAAGGGCCCACCATGTTCTGGTAAGCAGGGCTTGTTTGCCCCGAAAGAACTCCAGTGCTGACGGGCCGGAGTGACACCGCTTGATCAAACACGTGCGACGGCGAATTCATGGTTACCTCGATGTTTTGCTTTTTTGTAGCTTGCGAAGCGTCAGTGTAACAAAAGCTTCACAAAGGGCCATGGTGTGACTGCTACCCTGTACGGTCTGGTTACACAAGGAAAGTCGGGAGTTATGCCTCAATGAGGATCATTGCTTTTTACAGCCCCAAGGGTGGGGTTGGCAAGACGGCAGCGGCGGTTAACGTTGCCTATCTGGCAAGCCAGGACAATTGCCGGACGCTGTTATGGGATCTGGACCCGCAGGGTGCCTCCAGTTTTTACCTGGCGGGTGCGGAAACAGTAAAAGGGCGCAAGTTGTCCAAGCTCCTCGAGGGTAAGGCGCCTATGGCCAGGTTTATCCATGATGATGTTTACCCCGGATTGGATTTTATTCCTGCCCACACGAGCTTCCGAAATTTTTGACATCAAGCTTGAGCAGGAATCCGGCGGTAATGTTCTGCGGGATATGCTCGCTCCTCTGTCTGAGGAGACCAGCCTGGTGATCCTGGATTGTCCACCCACGCTTTCACGGTTGACCGAGCAGGTGCTGGACGTGGCGGACCGGGTGTATGTACCGGTGGTGCCAACCTGGCTGGCGGTGAACAGCTGGAAACAGTTGCAGCTGTTCGTGAAGGACAAGAAACTCGGCCCCCGGAAGTTGCGGCCCTTCTTTTCCATGGTCGATCGCCGGAAGAACCTGCATAAGGAAATTGTAGAGCAGGGGCGCGATGTTCTGGCGAATAATCTGGGCGTAGCCGTTCCCTACGCCAGCGTGGTCGAGCGCATGGGCGAGGAGGGATTGCCACTGGAGCGGTTGGCCCCCGGCAGTCCGGCTGCCGAGGTTTACCGGCAGATCTGGGCCGGAATCCGGCAGGATCTGTGGAAGCGAAGACGGGTTTAGCCGGGGAGGTCTGCTTCCCGGTTTTTTTGTACATGATGGAAGCCGCGGAGGGTTGCGAGGCCTTCATAAAGAAACGGTCTCTGAGCCACTGGCATTATCCCCGATTGGTCTTAGAAAACTGACCGAGAGCAGTTTTTCCGCTGCCAACCTGGGTTATATTGGGGCGCGCTTTTAATGTAACCGTTCGTAATCAGGGAGTGCCCCATATGAACGCGCGTCACCTTGATCTTTTCCCGCTCAACGATCCCCGACTCACGATCCAGCCCCACGAAACTGAAGCTCCAGCCGATGACAGCAAGTCCACGTTCGATCTGTGCAAGGATGATGGCGAAGTTGTCGGGTATGTAAAGACCTGGGTCCACGATGACGGCTTCGCCGGTTTTGTCCACTTTGATCCGGACGGCAATGTGGTGGACTGGCAGGTGTGCAGTAAGCCGGGGCCGGGCAGTCAGCTCAACTAGAACTGCTCTGCTTTACTGGCGCCTTCGGGGACTGGTCATCGTTAGCACCCGGTGTCCCTGAAGGGCAAAAGCCGCGACGACGACCAGGCCTCCCAGTCCGGATGCAGTCAGGAGTATGGCATAACCTGCCAGGTCCGCGATTAAACCACCCAGCACTCCGAACAGCCCTGCGGCGACCACCTGGATGGAAGCCTGCACCGTGAAGTCGGTGCCCGCCCATTGGCTGCGGCAGACGTTCATCATCATGGCGAACAGCACTACCGTGGATGCGCCATCAGCGAGTTGTTCAGCCAGGCCGACGGCGTAGACGGTTGAAGCTTCCGTTGCAGGTCCCGCAGCCAGTACCCACGCCATGATTGTCAGCGCCTGGGCGATGCCTGCCAGAATGAACGCGCGATGACCTCCGATCAGGGTGTACAGCCATCCCCCCAGGGCCGCTCCCAACAGTCCTGCCAGAGTAGTGATGATAGTGAAGGTGCCGATGGCGTGCGCATCCCAGCCGGCATCAGAAAGCATGGGCCGAATCATGCCGGAGCCCATGGCATCCGCCACTTTGTAGCCAATGACCATCAGCAACCAGAAAGCCATGCCGGGCTGACGCCACAGCCCGATAAATGCAGCTCTGAGGCTTCCGTTGCCTGGGGCCGGAGCGTTATCCAGTGAGAGAGGCTGGCGTACGCCCCGGGATCGGCCAACCACAAACAGCAGTGCTACCAGCAGTAGCGCCGGGAGTAACAGTGCGGTTTCGGGTTCCATATAGCCGGTGACCATTAACAGCAGGCTGCCGCCCGCCAGCATGCCCACCTTGTAGCCTGCCACCTGGATGGCGTTGGCCAACCCGCGCCAGTGTGGGGCGATCCAACGCACCGCCAGGCCATCGGTGACGACGTCCTGGGTGGCCATCAGCAGATTGATGCTCATGACCAGTAACGCGGCACCCGCCAGAGCGACAGCACTGTCGGGTACCAGACCAAGCCAGGCCAGGGTGCTCAGGAGTAGTGCTGCTGTTAGCTGAAGCCGCAGTATCCAGGAGAACGGCGTTTGACCACGCACCAGGCTGCGGTCAACGAACGGCGCCCAGAATGCCTTCAGCACCCAGGGTAAGGCGAGCAGTTTCAACGCGCCAATCCAGGTCAGCGAAACGCCGGCTTCGCGCCAGAATACGGGCAGGGCATGGGCGAACAGGCCGGAGGGTAGTCCCTGGGCCAGATAGAGGGCGAGGAGGGTTGCCAGAATCCCCTTGGGCATCCCGGTCTGACGGACATTTTGCTTGGGCATGGAGTGTGGTCCAAAGGCTCCTGTGGTGGCTGGCCACAATGATACGGTCAGTTGCGTTCGGGCTGAATCACTGGAAAGGCCATCAATCGGGAAGGTATCGCGTTAATGGCCAAAAGCCCGGGCACAGGGAATCAGTAGAGGAGTGAAAGAGGGAGGACCCAGAAACAACAAAGCCCGCACAGGGCGGGCTTCGTCAGAATTCTTAATGGTGCCCGGAGGCGGAATCGAACCACCGACACGGGGATTTTCAATCCCCTGCTCTACCAACTGAGCTATCCGGGCATGTTGCGGTACTGCGCTGCAACGGGGCGCTATTAAACCGGTTTAGGGTTGATGAGTCAAGGCTGGCAGGCAAAAAATTCCGAATCTTTTCAGGGTTGCTCAGGCCTTGATCAATCGCCGTTATTTCTCGGGCGGAACGTAACCCTCGGCCTGGTCAAAAGGCTCGTTGTTGAAGAAGTGCTCCATCTGGGCCTGCAGGTATTTCCGGGTGTTCGGGTCCATCAGGCTCAGGTGTTTTTCATTGATGAGCATGGTCTGCTGGGCTTGCCATTCTTCCCAGGCCTGCTTCGAGATATTCTCGAAAATGTCCTGGCCCTTGGCGCCGGGCATGGGCGGGAAGTCGAGGCCTTCCATTTCTTTCTGGTACTTGCGACAGAATACGGTGCGGCTCATGTCGGCTCCTGTGTTGATGTGAAATCTGGCGGAATGATAACAGATCGGTCGGGGTGACCGCCGCCTCAGAGCAGGGCGGCCTGTTCCGGTTCGGTGAGCAGTGATCGGATGGGGGCGGGGAGACCCAGTGCCAGGGCTTCGTCGCGGTGTAGCCAGCACAATCGATCGGAATCGGAAACTGTCGTGTTGCCGGTGACGGGCAGCCGCACAGGCTGGATGTGCAGGTGGTAGTGGCTGAAGGTGTGACGAAAGCCACTGATCAGTTCCGGATCGCCACAGTTCATGCCCAGCTGCTGTTCGCAGGCTTCCGAAAGCTCTTCCGGGCCAAAAGCCGGGTCCAGTTCCGGCAGGCTCCAGAGACCGCCCCAGATGCCACTGGGCGGCCGCCGCTCCAGCAGGATGCGGCCGTCGCTGTCTTCCAGAATGACCATCCAGGTGGTTTTTTCCGGTTTGGCTTTTTTGGGCCTGGAGCCGGGATATAGGGCTGTCTCGCCACGGGCATGGGCCTGGCAGCCGGATTTGACCGGGCAGGCCTCGCAGTCGGGCCGGGAGCGGGTACATACCGTGGCCCCCAGATCCATAATGGCCTGGGTGTAGTCGGTTACCCGTTCTTCCGGGGTGTGCGCCTCGGCGTGTTCCCATAGCCGCTTCAGCACGGCAGTCTGGCCGGGCCAGCCGGGAACTGCGTGGTAACGGGCCAGTACCCGTTTGACGTTGCCGTCGAGGATGGCGGCACGCTTGCCAAAGGCCTGGGCGACGATGGCGGCCGCGGTGGAGCGGCCGATGCCGGTGAGCGATTCCAGTGCCTCCGGATCCTGTGGAAACTTGCCGCCAAACTCCTCGACCACCTGTTTTGCCGCCTTGTGAAGGTTGCGGGCGCGAGCATAGTAGCCAAGGCCCGACCAGTGGCTCAGGACATCATCGACCGGCGCGCCTGCGAGGTCATGGACAGTCGGGAACCGGGCCATGAAGGCCTCGAAGTAGGGGATGACGGTTGCCACCTGGGTCTGCTGGAGCATGATCTCGGAGACCCATACCCGATAGGCGTTGCGGTCATGGTGCCACGGCAGGTCGTGCCTGCCGTGCTGGTCGTACCAGGTGAGCAGCTTGTCGGCGAAACGGTCGGTCATTACTGGAACAGGCCCTTGAGCTTGTCGCCCAGTTTTTCCTCGATCTTTTCCTTCACCTTTTCTTCGGCCTCATCCTTGGCTTTGTCCACTTCTTTCTTCACCTTGGCCTTGGCGGCATTCTCCGCGATGGTTTTCAGGGTGTCCCGGAAGCGGGAGCCGTCAAAGGAGCACAGACCGGCGGGGTCCTCGGAGAAGTTGCCGCGGCATTCCACCGGAATCACCACGTTCTCCACGTATTCGGTGACCCGGCAGGCCGGATCCCGGTGCACTTCGCCCACAATGCGCAAGCCTGCTTCGTAGTCCAGGGTGGTTTGCTTCATGTCGACGGTGCCCTGACCTTCGAGCTTCATGCCCGCGAGTGAGGCAACGAGGTTCTTGTTGGCCAGAGTGTTGCCGTTGATGTCCAGGGTGCCGCTCATGTCGTTGAACGGGGTGGTAGCGCCCCAGTCGGTGGTGGTCAGTTGCTCCTGGTTGACCAGGGCAATGCCCTGGCAGGCCATGCGCGTCAGGTTCATTCGCCGGAACTCACCCTTGGCCAGGTTGAAGCTGATCTGGCCATCGGCATTCTCGCGCAGCACGGAAATGCGGTTGCCGGTGGTGGTGGCATTTACCTTCAGGTTGGCACCACCGCCGAGCATGTCCACTTCCGCCAGGTCGGTCAGCAGGGGCAGGGTCTGGACATTGGTCACGTTGGACGCGATGGTCCATTTGGGGTTGTCGCTGCGGGCATCGATGGTGGCGTTGGCACCAAAGCTGCCTTCATACATCTTGCCGCTGAATTCGTCGACCTTGAGCACTCCGTTCTTGGCGGTGGTGCTGGCCTTTATGGCATTGATGGTCAGGTTGCTGACAACCAGCTTGCCAAGGCCGAAATCCACATCCAGCAGCAGTGTGCGCAGGGTTTCCAGCGGAAGCAGGTCGGACTCCGGGGCGGAGCCTGAGCCTCCGGCGGAGCCGGCCTCTGCCGTTTGCTGTTCCTCACTGGCGGCAGCGTCCTCGCCTTCTGCCTTGGGCGGCAGGTAACGATCGGCATTGAGTTCATCGCCCTGCAGATTGAAGACAATGCCGCCGTCGGCCAGGGTGTAGCTGCCGGAGCCGTTGAAAGTGGTGTCGTCGAGCTTGAAGGTAAGGTTTGCCAGGGCCGCCGTGCCTGGTGAGCCGCCGATGTCGGTGGAGAAGGCAACGGCTTTGAGTACATCGGGATCGCTGGTTTCGATGGCTGGCTGGCCCAGGTTGCCGAGCAGCTGCTTCAGCGAGAATTCCTGGATGTTTAGATTGCCCTTCAGGGCCGGTTTGTCGCCGAAGCCCTGTACTTCGAGTTCGGTCGACAGGGCCAGGTTGGCGAGGCTGGCGGTGAAGCCGGAGAGTGTTGCGGTTTCGTTTTCCAGGTTGGCTTTGGCTGAGCCGGCAAGCTCGGCGGTAACGGACTTGCCGCCAAACGGCTCACCACTCATATCAAACACCGCCTTGAGGCCGGACACGGCGAAGTCGTTGAGAGCCTCGTTGGCGGCCAGCCGGGCGTTGATGCTGCCATCAACCTTGAGTTGTGGCTTGGTGGTGTCCACCTGGAAGCTGATTTCCAATGGGAATTCGGAACCCAGGGTGATATCGCTGGCATTGACCGCGAAGTTCTCGAGGGTCACCGCCTGCCCGGTACTGTTGTCCGTGTAATGGACCTGGGCATTGCTGATCTGGACGTTTTCAACATTGAAGTTGAGCGGCTCTCCGCCAGAGGCCGTTTCCTGTGGCGGCTGTTCGGCGGGTTGTTCCGCCGGTGCATCGTCCTCGCCTGGTGCGGACTCACGCATGATCCGCGTCCAGTTGCCTTCGCCCGCTTTGTTGACTTCCAGATTGGCCTCCAGGCCGTCAAGGACGAAGGTGCTCACCCGGGGCGACATGGCAATCAGGGACCAGAAATCCACCTCTGCCACCAGCTGTTCCAGGGCAACGAAGCGCTTTTCCTCCAGGTCGGCGCTCACATTATTGAGTTCCAGGCCAAGGGGAATGAAGGACCATCCGATATCACCTTCCAGTTTCAGATCCAGGTTGGTCTGTTGTTCGACCGCCTTTTCGATCTGCGGTTTGTAGTCGTTCGGATCGATCAGCGCCATGGCAATCGCGATAGCCACCACGGCCAGAATAATGATGGCAACGATGGCAATCAGGAGGTAACGAACAGCTTTCATGATCACAGCTTCCTTGTTCCGGTGAGCGTCGGGAGCTTGAGGCCAAGACCCCGGGCTAATAAAGTTAAGGATAACGCAGGGTTAACAAATTAACAGCGCAGGAATATGACAATGGTGTAGTGATAGGCCAAAATACACCCCCTGATTTTCCCGCGAGGGGCCATTGGGCCTCCGCAGACAGTTTATAAAGACAAGAAGGAGTGGGCTGTGGCAATTACTGTGTCGATCGAATTGAACCGCGATCTGGAGATCCCCGCGGGTTACGACGAAGTCTTTGAGTTGCTGGCCGACGTACCGCGTTCCGCCAGTTATTTCCCGAAAGTCGACAAGCTCACTGACCTGGGCGATAACAGCTATCGCTGGGAGATGGAGAAGGTGGGTGTGGACAAGCATGCCATCCAGTCTGTCTACGCCTGCAAATACTACTCGGACAAGGACGCGGGCAAGATTACCTGGGAACCGATCAAGGGCGAGGGTAACGGCGTGGTGAGCGGTTCCTGGACCCTGGCAGCCAACGGTGACGATGCCACCAGGGTGAAATTCCGCACCAGCGCAGAACTGACCGTGCCCCTGCCGAGCCTGCTCAAGCTGGCCATCAGCCCGGTGATCAAGCACGAGTTCAACAGCCTCGTGGACACCTACATGGACAACCTCAAGAAAGCGTTCTGAGCTATTGCGGTCATTGATACGGTTGCGGGACTCCGGCGGGCATAAAAGGTATAATCCGCAAACAAAATGTTTACGGCACCAAGCCGGTTTATGACGACGGAGTCTCCATGGCCGAACGTAAGGCTCGCGTAGAACGCAATACCCTCGAAACACAGATTACCGTCGAGATCGATCTCGACGGCACCGGCAAGTCCAGCTTCGACACCGGTGTTCCGTTCCTTGAGCACATGATGGACCAGATCGCCCGCCACGGGCTGGTCGACCTCAACATTGTCTCGAAGGGCGACCTGCACATTGACGATCACCACACCGTGGAAGACATCGGCATTACCCTGGGCCAGGCCTTCAAGCAGGCGGTGGGTGACAAAAAGGGCATCCGTCGCTACGGACATGCCTACGTGCCCCTGGATGAGGCCCTGTCCCGCGTTGTGATCGACCTGTCAGGCCGTCCGGGCCTGGCCATGGATGTGCCCTATACCCGCGCTTCTGTGGGTGGCTTCGATGTGGACCTGTTCGAGGAGTTCTTCCACGGGTTCGTTAACCACTCCATGGTGACCCTGCATATCGACAATCTGAAGGGCAAGAACACCCACCACCAGATTGAAACGGTGTTCAAGGCCTTTGGCCGTGCGTTGCGCATGGCGATTGAGATGGACGAGCGCATGGCGGGGATTACTCCCTCCACCAAAGGCTCGCTGTAACCGGTCACCAACAGGACATCGCATTTGACCATGAAAACCGTTGCCATCATCGACTACGGTATGGGGAACCTTCATTCCGCACGCAAGGCGGTGGAGCACGTTGCCCCGGATGTCACCGTCCTGGTGACCGATAACGCCGACCAGATCCGGGAGGCAGATCATGTCATTCTGCCCGGGGTCGGCGCCATTCGTGACTGCATGGCGGAGATTCGCCGGCTGGAGGTAGATACGCTGGTCCGGGAAGTGTCCCGGGATCGTCCCTTCCTGGGTATCTGTGTCGGCATGCAGGCGCTGATGTCACGCAGCGAGGAGAACGGCGGCGTGGACTGTATCGGCCTGTTCCCCTCAGAGGTCCGCTATTTCGGCGATCACCTGGTGGAAAACGGTGAGCGCCTGAAGGTGCCCCATATGGGCTGGAACGAAGTCTTCCAGACCATCGATCACCCGCTCTGGCACAACATCCCGGACGGTGACCGCTTCTACTTCGTGCACAGTTTCTACGCCGAGGCCGAGGGCAATGCCGACATGGCCGGCCGGACCCGCTACGGCGTCGACCTGGCGGCAGCGGTTGCCCGGGACAACATCTTTGCAGTCCAGTTCCACCCGGAAAAAAGTGCCCGGGCTGGCCTGCAGCTGCTGAAAAACTTTGTGGACTGGTCCGGCAAGTAACGCCGGCCATCAGAACGAACTACACGGACATTGCTCTATGCTGATTATCCCCGCCATTGATCTCAAAGACGGCAAATGCGTACGCCTGCGCCAGGGCCGGATGGATGACTCCACCGTTTTCGGCGACGATCCGGTCGACATGGCCACCCGCTGGGTGGACGCTGGCGCGCGCCGCCTGCACCTGGTAGACCTGAATGGTGCCTTTGCCGGCGAGCCGGTCAATGGCGAGATCGTCCAGGCCATCGCCAGGAAGTATCCGGACCTGCCGATCCAGATCGGCGGTGGTATCCGTTCGGCCGAAACCATCGAGGCCTATCTCAAGGCAGGCGTCCAATGGGTGATCATCGGTACCAAGGCGGTGAAAGAGCCGGAGTTCGTGACTGAAATGTGCAAGCGCTTCCCTGGCCACATCATCGTCGGCCTGGATGCCAAAGATGGCCGGGTGGCCACCGATGGTTGGGCGGAAGTCTCCGAGGTGATGGCGGTGGACCTGGCCAAGCGCTTCGCCAACGACGGTGTTGATTCCATCGTCTACACCGACATCAGCCGCGATGGCATGATGCAGGGCGTGAACGTGGAAGCGACGGCGAAGCTGGCTGAAGAAGGCGGTATTCCGGTCATTGCCTCCGGTGGTGTCACCAATATGGATGACCTCAAGCGCCTCGCCGAAGTGGCGGACAAAGGTATCCTCGGGGCGATCACCGGCCGTGCCATCTACGAAGGCACCCTCGATGTGGCCGAGGCCCAGGCCTTCTGCGACAGCCTGAACGGCTGAGGGAGTTAGCATGGGACTGGCAAAACGCATCATTCCCTGCCTGGACGTGGACAAGGGGCGCGTGGTCAAAGGCGTGAACTTCGTGGATATCCGGGATGCCGGGGATCCGGTGGAAGTGGCCCGGCGTTATAACGAGCAGGGCGCTGACGAAATCACTTTCCTGGATATTACGGCCAGCCACGAGAGTCGTGACACCACCTACGAGACGGTGGAGCGAATGGCGGCGGAGGTGTTCATTCCGCTGACCGTGGGTGGAGGTGTACGTACCGTCGAGGATATCCGCAAGTTGTTGAATGCCGGAGCCGACAAGGTATCCATTAACACTGCCGCGGTCTTTAACCCGGAGTTTGTTCGGGAGGCAGCCGAGCGCTTCGGCAGCCAGTGTATTGTTGTAGCCATCGATGCCAAGCGGGTCAGTGGCGAAGGCGAGGAGCCGCGCTGGGAAATCTTCACTCACGGTGGCCGCAAGCCCACCGGGCTGGATGCGGTCGAATGGGCCCGTAAGATGGTCGAGATGGGCGCCGGCGAGTTGCTCCTGACCAGCATGGACCGGGACGGCACCAAGATCGGCTTCGACCTGGGCCTGACTCGCGCCATCAGTGATGCCGTGGCGGTGCCGGTGATTGCCTCGGGTGGCGTGGGGGAGCTTCAGCACCTCGCGGATGGCGTCACCAAAGGCGGTGCGGATGCGGTGTTGGCCGCCTCCATTTTCCACTTCGGGCAGCATACGATTCCCGAGGCGAAGGCGTTCATGAAGGCGCAGGGGATTGAAGTCCGGGATTGAGCAGATGTGAGTGAAGGTGGGGTCAGAAGAAGGCGTTCTTCTGACCCCGTTTTCAGGGCAACCTCCGAGTGAAAGCCGAAGCCGGGGTCAGATGAACGCTTTCATCTGACCCCTACTTTATGACCCCATAGTCACGGTCCTCCGGGGTCAGAAGAACGCCTTCTTCTGACCCCAGCTTGATCTTCCCCGCATAAGCCGGCCGAATCGCCTGTTTCTCCCCCTCCGCAAACATCTCCCGGTTCCCGTTACGCATGGCCCAGAGCCCGCTCACCGTGGCGATCGCGATGCCCTGCTGATCCAGCAGTGGTAGATGCTTCTCCAGGTAGTCCACGGTGACCTTGTGCGGATGGCCGATGCCCACCGCGCTGCCATTCTCTTTGGCCCGTTTGATCAATAACTTGAACTGCCGGTCGACAAATTCTTCGGTCTGCTCGTGGTCGAGGAACACGTCCCGGGTCAGGGACGGGATCTGGTAGGCGTTAGCGACGTCGCTTGCGACGGAGGAGGCGATGGTGCGGCTATCGACGAAATACACCGGGTATTTGTCCAGTTCTCTCATGACCCAGTCCATGGCTTCCAGTTTCTGGGTCAGCAGGCTGCCCATGTGGTTGTTGACGCCACTGACAAAGGGAATGGACTGCAGCGAGCGGCGCAGGGTCTGGCTCAGGGTGTGTTCGTCCATATCCGGTGTGAGCCCGCCGGCTCCCAGGCTGAAGTTCTGGGTATTGGCCATGGGCGCATGCAGCATGATTTCCTTGTTCTGCCGGTGGGCCAGAGTGGCCAGTTGTTCGGTGAAACGCCGGTAGGGCAGGAAGGCGAGGGTCAGCGGCTGATCCATGTTGACCAGGCGCCGGCCTTCCTGAAGGTTGTGTCCCATATCGTCAATGATGATGGCGATAGTGGGTGGCAGTTCGCGATTAGTGTCCTGGGCAGTCGCAGTTGTTGCCGCAACGCACGCAACTGCCAGGAACAGGTAACGAATCAGGCTCACTCGCCGCTTCCTTCTCCGGAGGTTGTCCCCCTGCGGTTAAGGATGTGCATGCCCTTGAGCAGATTCAACGCGGAGCGTAGCTGGTAATCCCGCTGGACCATGGAGCCGGTTTCCGCTGCCTGTTCGCCTGAGCGGTCCCGCTCCTGACCTTCATTCTGCCCTTCAAGGTGGCCGCTGAGGTCTGCCTCGGTAAAGAAAGGCTGGCCGTCGAGTTCGGTCAGTTCCGCCGGGCGCACCATAATGTCGGGCTCGATACCGGTGGCCTGAATGGAGCGGCCGTCCGGTGTGTAGTAGCGCGCAGTGGTCATCTTGATGGCATGGGTCTCGTCCAGCGGGATAACGGTCTGGACACTGCCCTTGCCGAAGGACTGGGTACCCATGATGACGGCTCTCTGGTGATCCTGGAGTGCGCCGGCGAGGATCTCGGACGCTGAGGCGGAGCCGCCGTTGATCAGTACGACGATCGGTGTACCGGCCATGATGTCACCCGGCTTGGCACTGAAACGCAGCCGTGAACTCTGGATCCGACCCTCGGTGTAGACAATCAGTCCGCCGTCGAGCAGGGCGTCAGCGGTTTCCACGGCGGCCTGCAGCACGCCACCGGGATTGTTGCGCAAGTCGATGACCAGTCCGTCGAGGTCGGCACCGTGTTCGGTCTCGAGTTTTTTCAGCGCGTCCCGGAACTGGCCGCCGGTGTCGGCCTGGAACTGGGTGATGCGCAGGTAGCCGTAACCGTTATCGAGCATGCGCGACTTCACGCTGGTCACCTTGATGATATCCCGGGTGACATCGATTTCGATCGGGGCGCTCTCGCCTTCGCGCATGATCGTGAGGGTCAGCACGGTGCCGGGCTTGCCCCGCATCAGTTGCACGGCTTCCTCGAGGGACATGCCCTTCACCGGCTTCTCGTCGAGCTTGATGATCAGGTCGCCGGCCTGGACACCGGCTTTCTGTGCGGGGGTGTCGTCGATCGGGGCGATCACTTTGACGAAGCCGTTTTCCATGCCCACTTCGATGCCGAGGCCGCCGAATTCGCCGGAGGTGCTTTCTTCCAGTTCTTCGTAGTCTTTGGGGGCAAGGTAGGTGGAGTGGGGATCGAGGTCGGACAACATGCCTTTGATGGCACTTTCCAGCAGTTGCTGGTCAGAGACTTCCTCGACGTAGGCGTCCTTGATGCGGCTGAACACTTCGGTGAATTTGCGCAGATCATCCAGCGGCAGCTGCTTTTCGGGATCGGGCAGGGTGACTTCCACCCGCTCTCCGTCCTGGATGCCCTCCAGCAATTCCCGGGACTGGGGATCCTGGGCAAGCGCAATGCCCGAGGCGGTAATGAAACAGGTAGCGAGCGTGAGTTTGCGCATAATCCTTGGTGGAAGTGTACTTCTGACCCGTTTCATCAATATATCCCGTTCTGTTTCCACTAGTTGGACGTATTTCCCTGATTCCCGACAGTATGGCTTCAGCCGGACCGTTTGTCAGCCCTCGCGTTGGCACACCGGAATGTCAGTTTGCCAGCCATCGTGTCGGGTTGTCCGGCTTGCCGTTGTGGCGCACTTCAAAGTACAGCGCAGGTGCATCGGTGCCACCGGTCTGGCCCGCCACCGCAATAGTCTCACCGGCCGCAACCCAGTCGCCCGGACTGGTAAACAGACTGCTGCTGTGACCGTACAGTGTCATGTAGCCATCGCCATGATCAATGATGGTGATCAGGCCAAAACCTCGAAGCCAGTTGGCGAAAACGACCCGGCCGTAATGGATGGCTTTAACCTGCGCCTCGTTGCTGGTGGTGATCAGCAGGCCGTTGCGTCGGAGCTTGCCGTCGGCATAGCGGTCGCCAAAGCGGCTGACCACCTTGCCTTTGACGGGCCAGGGCAGCTTGTTCTTCAGTGATCGGAAGGGCTGGGATTCGTTGGGGGCGGGAATGCTGGCGATCGCCTGCTGGACTTCCTCAAGCAGTTGTTCCAGGCGTTTGCGGTCTGCCTCCAGCTCGTCCCTCTCGCTGCGCCGGCTCTGGATTTCGGTCTTGAGCGCGACCAGGGTCTGTTCCCGCTCCCTGCGGGAGGCCGCCAGTTCCTGCTGTCGTTTGTCCAGGCGGGCTTCGGTCTCGTTCAGCTCGGCCCGGGTAACAAGTACGCTGGCCTGGGTCTGTCGCAGTTCCTGCAGACTCCTCTGGAAGGCCTCGAGCCGTTCGACGGTGTTGCGACTCAGGTATTCATAATAAGTCATGGTCCGGGCAATCTGGTCCGGATCGATCTCATTGAGCAGTACCTTGACGGCGGGCGCGTCTCCTTCCATCCAGGCGGAGCGGATCTGTTGCTTCAGCCCCTCGCGCTGACGGCTGAGGGTCTTGTTGAGCTCGGCTTCCTGCTGTTCAAGCTCCAGCAGCCGTTGCTGTTGCTGCTCGGCCTGTTCACGCAGGGCCCGGCGTTCGCGGGTCAATTCGCCGATGCGGCGCTCCGTTGCCGCCAGTTGCTGTTCCAGTTCGGATCGGTCTTCCTCGGCATCGGCCAGCCACTCGTCGATACCCTCAATTCTTTCCTTGAGGTCCTCGATCTGCGCGGGAGTGACCTCCTGCTGCTGGGCAAGGCCCGGCACTGCCCCCAGGCCAAAGCTGAGGGCAAGCGCCAGTGCGAGTGCGGGCTTCAAGGCCAAGGCTAGCCGGGATCAGTCCAGCTCGACCAGGCTGTGCCCGGTCATTTCCGCGGGCTGCTCCAGACCCATGAGGGTCAGCAGGGACGGAGCCACATCGCTGAGGCTGCCATCGTCCTTGAGGTGGACCTTGCGGTGGCCGGTGTAGACCAGCGGGACCGGTCCAATGGTGTGCGCGGTATGGACCTGGCCGGAGTTCGGGTCGGTCATCTGCTCGCAGTTACCGTGATCGGCGGTAATCAAAGCTTCGCCGCCAATTTCGTCGAGCGCCTCTACCACCCGCTTGACGCATTGGTCCAGACACTCGGCGGCCTTGATGGCTGCGTCCAGCTTGCCGGTGTGGCCGACCATGTCACCGTTGGCGTAGTTGCATACGACGAGGTCGTATTTGCCGCTCTTGATGGCCTCAACCAGCTTGTCAGTGACCTCCGGTGCGCTCATTTCCGGCTGCAGGTCGTAGGTGGCGACTTTGGGGGATGGCACCAGGATCCGGTCTTCACCCTCAAACGGGGTTTCCAGCCCACCGTTGAAGAAGAAGGTCACGTGGGCGTATTTCTCGGTTTCGGCAATGCGAAGCTGGGTCTTGCCCTGGTTGGCCATGTATTCGCCCAGACCATTGGTGAGCTGCTCGGGCGGATAGGCGCAGGAAGTCTTGATGTCTGCGGCATACTCGGTGAGCATGACGAAGTCGGCCAGCTCGGGATGCTTGCGACGTTCAAAGCCTTCCAGATCTTTTTCCACAAAAGCACGGGTCATTTCCCGGGCCCGGTCGGCCCGGAAGTTCATGAACAGAACGGTGTCACCATCGTTGATGGTGCCGTCCGGTTCGCCCGGCGCCTGGATGTGCGTCGGCTTGACGAACTCGTCGTTCTCGCCGCGCTCGTAGGCCTGGGTCAGTGCCGTAACCGGATCGCTTGCCGTGAAGTCGGCTTCGCCCAGCGTCATCGCGTTGTAGGCGGCCTCGATGCGTTCCCAGCGGTTATCCCGATCCATGGCGAAATAACGCCCGACGATGGTCGCCACGCGGCCGACGCCCAGTGCCCGGAGCTTGGCAGAAGCTTTTTCCAGCGACGGTTTCGCGCTCTGTGGCGGCATGTCACGGCCATCCAGGAAGGCATGGATGTATACTTCCTTGGCGCCGCGGCTGGCGGCCAGCTCGGCAGCGGCAAGGATGTGGTCCTCGTGGCTGTGCACCCCGCCCGGGGACATCAATCCCATCAGGTGGACCGCGCGACCACTGCTTACCGCCTTGTCGATGGCTGCGCAGAGCACTTCGTTCTTCTGGAAGGTGCCCTCTTCGAGATCCTTGTCGATCCGGGTGAGGCTCTGGTAAACCACGCGACCGGCCCCGAGGTTCATGTGGCCTACCTCGGAATTGCCCATCTGGCCTTGCGGCAGCCCGACGAACATGCCCGATGTGTTGATCAGGGTCTTGGGCTGTTCGGCCCAGAGCTGATCCCAGAAGGGGGTGTTGGCATTGCTGATGGCATTGTCTTCGGCCGGGTCACGGTAACCCCAGCCGTCCAGGATAATCAGTGCAGTCGGCTTGCGCGTCGCGGTCATCACTTCATCCGGTTGGTTGGAAAACTTGATAAAAGAGAAGGTCAGATTGTAACCGTTTTCATTCGCGCAGGCCATGGAGGCTGGATTGCCAGTGGGTGAAAATGGGGTCAGATGAAAGCGTTCATCTGACCCCAAACCAGACTCCATGCCCGGCCCGCTAAATTGGGGTCAGAAGAATGCTTTCTTCTGACCCCTGCTTTGACCCCGCGCTGGACGCTGCGCCGGTTAACCCGGGGGCTGAAGAAAGCGTTCTTCTGCCCCCTCCCTCTGCCTTCTTTGCAGCAGGCTGGATGTGTATAATCCCGCCAAACAAATTTTCAGGGTATTTCCATGGATCGCTTGTTCGAATTCGTTGTCAATCACTACATTCTGGTGTCGTTGTTTGTTGCCTTCCTGGTAGCGATTCTGTTCCTCGAATCCCGCCGCGGCGGCGCGAAGGTGTCCGCCCAGACGGCCGTCACATTGATTAACAAGGACGAGGCGGTGGTGGTGGACATCCGTGACCGCAAGGAATTCGGCGAGGGCCGGATTACCGGTTCCGTCAACATTCCCCTGAACAGCCTCAAGAGCCGTGCCTCCGAGCTCAACAAGTTCAAGGACAAGCAGATCATTGTGGCCGACAAGATGGGCCAGCACTCCGCCATGGCCGTCAAGCAGCTCAACGCCGAGGGCTTCAGTAACGTGGTTCGCCTCAACGGCGGTATCAGTGACTGGAAGGCCAGCAATCTGCCGCTGGTGAAAAAGTAACGGGGCCTCAGGCCTTGATCTCGGGCCCGATCTGCCGCACTGTTTGACACACGCCGGGACCGGCATGAATCAAAGAAGGGTCAGAAGAAAGCTTTCTTCTGACCCCGTTTTCAGACTCCGGGGGTCAGATGAAGGCCTTCACCTGGCCCCATCTTTGAAACAAGACAATAACCGGGCGCCAAAGCCCGCCAAGAGCACAAAGGACCGAACATGGCTGAGAATCAGCAAGCCGCAGGCAATGAAAACCAGAACCAACCCCAGTTTGCCCTTCAGCGTATCTATGTGAAGGACCTGTCTTTTGAGTCGCCGAATGCGCCTCTGGTCTTCCAGGAGCAGTGGAAGCCCCAGGTCAACCTGGATCTGAATACTTCCCACAACAAGGTGAGCGACAACCAGTACGAAGTGGTTCTGTCCCTGACCGTCACCACCAAGATCGGTGAGAAAGTCGCCTATATCGTGGAAATCCAGCAGGCTGGTGTGTTCCTCGTGCAGGGTATCGAAGGCGCGCAGCTGGGCCAGATGCTCGGTGCCTACTGCCCGACCATCCTGTTCCCGTATGCCCGCGAGGCCATCGATAACGTCGTTGCCAAGGGCTCTTTCCCGGCACTGATGCTGGCACCGGTCAACTTTGACGCCATCTATGCCCAGGCGCTGAAGCGCAAGCAGGAAGAGGGTGCGGGTGAAGCGAGTGGTGAGCAGCAGGCTCACTGAGCGGGATCAATGAAAATGGGGTCAGATGAACGTGTTCATCAGACCCCGTGGCACGGTCAAATTGGGGTCAGAAGAAAGCTTTCTTCTGACCCCTGGATTACGATTGGTCTCAGGCTTCACGCCGAACCCCGGGGTCAGAAGAACGCTTTCTTCTGACCCCATCTTCATCTCTGTCAAACCCCGCCATCGAAACCCAGCTGCCGCCAGGCTTCATACACCACCAGCGCCGCCGTGTTCGACAGATTGAGGCTCCGGCTCTCCGGTCGCATCGGCACCCTGATCCGCTGGTCTTCCGGCAGGCTTTCCCGGATTTCCACCGGCAGCCCCCGGGTTTCCGGACCAAACATCAGGTAATCCCCATCCTGAAAACTGGCCTCGTGGTAGAAGCAATTCCCCTTGGTGGTCAGCCCGAACAGCCGTGAAGGTTTCTCGGTGTCCAGGAACGCCTGGTAGCTGGCATGCACCTTGACGCTGGCGTACTCACTGTAATCGAGCCCGGCGCGCCGCATCTGTTTGTCCTCCAGGGTGAATCCCAGGGGCTCGATCAGATGCAGCTGGCAGCCGGTGTTGGCGCAGAGCCGGATGATATTACCGGTGTTGGGCGGGATCTCCGGCTCGTAGAGCACCACATGGAACATCAGGCTCAGCGTTCCACTGCCAGCGCAACGCCCATGCCACCGCCGATGCACAAGGTCGCGAGGCCCTTGTGGACGTCACGGCGAACCATCTCATGCAGCAGGGAAACCAGGATGCGGCAACCGGAAGCGCCGATGGGGTGGCCGATGGCAATGGCGCCGCCATTGACGTTCACCTTGTTGGTATCCCAGCCCAGGTCCCGGTTGACAGAAATCGCCTGGGCGGCGAAGGCTTCGTTGGCTTCCACCAGGTCCAGGTCATCCACGCTCCAGCCGGCCAGTTTCAGGCAACGCTGGCTGGCAGGGATGGGGCCGGTACCCATGATGGTCGGATCCACGCCGGCATTGGCGTGGGCCTTGATGGTGGCGATCGGGGTCAGGCCCAGTTCCTTTGCTTTCTCGGCGCTGCAGACCATGACGGCGGCGGCACCGTCGTTCAGGGAGGAGGCATTGCCGGCGCTGACAGTGCCATCCTTCTTGAAGGCCGGCCGGAGCTTGGCCAGGCTTTCAGCAGTCACGCCGTCGCGGGGGCATTCGTCTTTGTCCACTACCAGTGGGTCGCCCTTGCGCTGCGGGATGGTGACCGGCACGATCTGGCCGTCGAAGTGGCCGGCCTTCTGGGCGGCCACGGCTTTCTGCTGGGAGGCTGCTGCGAAGGCATCCTGTTCCTCGCGGCTGATTCCGTATTTCTCGACGATGTTCTCGGCAGTGGTGCCCATGTGGTAGTCGTTGAAGGCGTCCCACAGGCCGTCGTTGACCATGGTATCGATCATCGTCCAGTTACCCATGCGCTGGCCATTGCGGCTGTTGGGCAGTACGTGGGGTGCCTGGCTCATGCTTTCCTGGCCACCGGCGATCATCAGCTCGGCGTCGCCGCAGCGAATCGCCTGGACCGCCATGTGCACGGCCTTGAGTCCGGAGCCGCAGACCTTATTGATCGTCATCGCTGGTACCGAGGCCGGGATGCCCGCGTTGATTGACGCCTGGCGGGCCGGGTTCTGGCCGCAGCCGGCAGTCAGGACCTGCCCCAGTACTACCTCGTTGATCTGGTCCCCGGCGACACCGGTTTCCTCGAGCAGGGCCTTGAGCACGGCAGAGCCGAGCTGGTCAGCGCTCAGGCTGGACAGGCCTCCACCAAAACTTCCGACGGCGGTCCGCTTGGCGGCAACAATGACGACATCACGCATGGAATCTCTCCGGTATTTGCTGGCGCGGGTTGATGGTCCCGCGCTCTGGGATGGAAAACTGCGGGCATTGTATCCGGAAAGCCGTGACTGGCCAAAGTCCCGGCCTCTGCAGCCGCTCCGCCCGAGATTACATGTTCAGGCTTCGGCCGCCGTCCACGGAGATGATCTGCCCGGTCACGAATGGGGCATCGCACATCAGGAAGATCACCATGCTGGCGATGTCGTCGGGGTTACCGGTGGTGGCCAGCGGGGTCTTCTCGACAATGGCTTTCTGGTAGCTCTGGTCGATCGCGCCGTCGTTCTCCGGCCAGAGAATGGCACCCGGAGACACCCCGTTTACGCGTACATCCGGTGCCAGATCCTTGGCCCAGGAGCGGGTCAGGGCGGCCAGGCCGGCCTTGCTCGCGCAGTACAGCGGGTGGTTGCTCAGGGGTTTTTCACTGTAGATATCGATGAGATTAACGACGCTTCCGCGTGCGTTTTTTAGCGCAGTCAGGCAGGTCTGGAGCAGGAAGAAGGGGGCCCGCAGGTTGGTGTTCATGATCCGGTCCCAGTCCTCATACATGGCTTCGCCATTGGGAGTGGGGTAGAACACCGAGGCGTTGTTTACCAGACCGTCGAGGCGGCCCCAATGGGCGAGGGCTTCTTTGCCGAGCCGATGGACATCGTCCATCCGGGTCAGGTCGCCCTGCAGACAGATCGCCGAGCCGGGGCGTGCCTCGTCGAGACGCTCGACCAGCCCGGTGGCCTGGGCTTTCCGGGTGCGGTAGTGAACCACCAGGTTCCAGCCGCGGTCGTGCAGCATTTCGGCGGTACGGGCTCCCAGGCGATGGGCTGATCCGGTAACCAGTGCAACGGGAGCGCTATCAGTCATGTCTGTCCTCAACGGTTGGATTCGGGTAATGCCCGTTCTATACGCTTCAGACGCTCGAGCCGGATTGCTTCGCCCAGGGCTTTGCCCTTGAATCCCCGGTCCAGGAGCTCCCCGGGGTTCACGCCGCCGGCCGCCCGGGCCGCAATCTGAAGCGCCTTTACCCGGGCCCTGAGGTCTTCAGGTAAGGCACACTCCAGTACCTGTAACAGGGCCTCAAAACGCGCCTCACGGCGCCAGAGGTCGGCATAATCGAGCAATTCGAGTAGCGCCGAAGCACATGCGTGTTGGGTTGAGGATAAATCAGCCAGCGCGGATTTGAAATGGCAGGCCAGCCTGGCCATATCCCGGCAATCGTTGGGGGCCTTCATGGCTTCTGCGCGGGTTACTGCCTGCTCTGGTGACAGTGGCAGCAGTAGAGCCGCAAACCGCTGTTCGGTGCGCGAGTCCAGCTGTGCCACGGCGCGAAGTGCAGACAGTGCCTCGGCCAGGATGTCGGAGTCTGCCAGTTCCGGTATCAACACTGGCAGTGCGCCGCAGTCCCGCAGCACTTCGAAAAAGGTACCCGGTTCCTGCTCGTGGAGGGCTCTCTGGACTTCCTGCCAGACACGCTCCGGTACCAGGTGATCCACCTCGCCTTGGGCGACCATCTGCTGCATCAGCGCCATAGTGTCGGTGGCCACACTGAATCCCATGGGCTGGAAGCGGGCTGCGAATCGCGCCGTGCGCAATATCCTGAGAGGATCCTCGGCAAAGGCCGGGGATACATGTCGCAGCTGCCGGGCGCGGAGGTCCTCAAGACCGTGGAAGGGGTCCACCAGTTCGCCGTGTTCATTCTGTGCCATGGCGTTGATGGTCAGGTCCCGGCGTTTCAGGTCCTCTTCAAGGGTGACATCGGGTGCGCTGTAGACGCTGAAGCCATGGTAACCGCGGCCCTGCTTGCGTTCGGTGCGGGCCAGCGCGTACTCCTCCCGGGTCCGGGGGTGCAGGAAAACCGGGAAATCCGCGCCCACCTGTTTGAAACCCCTGGCCAGCATTTCGTCGGGGGTGGCGCCGACGACCACCCAGTCACGGTCTTTTACATCAATGCCGAGCAGTTCATCACGGACTGCGCCGCCGACCAGGTAGGTTTGCATGGATAGGCCTTTGGTTGGTAGTTGGGGTGTTTGGGGGGATTATCCGGTGTGGGTCGGGGGGAAGCAAATGGGAAGGGGGATCACGGTGAAAGTGGGGTCAGATGAAAGCGTTCATCAGACCCCGGTCCGACGCCGGGGGTGGCGGCTGACTCAGGGGTCTGAAGAAAACCTTCTTCTGACCCCAGCTTAAGCCATGCACGGAGATTGTCGTCCAAGACGGGGTCAGATGAAGGGTTTCATCAGCCCCCAGGTTTACGTCAGAACGCGCTGCCAATCTCGATAGCGGCACCGACGTCTGCATCGCTGTACAGCGCCCCCAGATCCAGGCGAGCTCCCAAAACGTTCAGGCCGAAACCGGCAGTAAACTGGGTATCTTCCTCGATACCATCGCTGCTGTCGTTACTGGCCAGGTTGTGCCGCACGCCAAGGCGCAGCTGGGCATAGCGGCCGGCATCAAATTCGGCGCCGAGGGCGAGCCATTGGGTGTCATCCTCAAAGCCGAAAGCTTCTTTTTTGGTGAGATCCAGTTCGGCGGTGATCACGTGGTACTGGCTCTTGTGGGCGATGCCCGCGGTTACCATGGGGTTGAGTTCCAGGGTACGGACCTGCTCACCGAGTTCCGGCCGGCTGGCGGCGGAATCCAGCTCCATGGGGATCAGGTTTTTTATGGCCAGGCCGGCATTCCACTGTTGCTCGTCGCCGAAGGCGTAAGCGGCGCCAAGGTCCACATTGAATCCGCTCTTGTCAGTCCGGTACTGGTCGCCGTCAAACTCGTTATCCTCAAAACCGGAAACCGATTCGGTGTACTGGAACGTCCTCAGCTCCACATACTTTGGCGAGATGCCCAGCTGGAACTGGTTGCCACTTGGCAGTTCGAACGCCCGGGCGAAGGCAAGGCCGACTTCCCCTACGGCCGAGGCAAGGATGCGCCCCCTTGAGTCAAACCGGATATCACCCTGGTCGTCGACCGCGGCGCCATCGATGATGGCCTGGACGTTGGAGGGTGAGCCGGAGGCAGCGGCGGTCACGATATTGTCCAGCAGGGTGCGGTCATTCTCTGACAGTTCCCCGCGCACCGTCGCGGTCAGGTTGGCATTGGTGAAAACGCCCACCGAAAGGTCTTCACTCGGCACCGCAAGACCAAGCCCGACGCCGGCGTTGACGCGGACGGTGTCCTCGTCAAACGCCACCAGTCGATCCCTGAGATCCGCGGCGCTGGCAGCGAGGTTTTCCGCATTCTGTCGATTGGAGGTGTTCTCGAACTCGGTGACCAGTCGATCGAATTGCTCGATCACATCCTGAATATCGTCGATCTGGTCCACCGTCTCCTCTTCATCCGCCGCGCGGGCGTTGACCGAGGGCAGCATCAGCCCGAAATCGTCAGACCAGTCGTGGTGGTCTGCTGCCATCATCGCGGGGTTGGTCATGGCCGCATCGGCCGGATGCGCGATCGCCACGCCGGTGCCGCCCATGGCGAACGAACGTGCGGACATGAACTGCTGGGGGCTGGCAAAGGCTGCGCTGGCGGCCAGGGAGAGGCCGATGGCAACGGAGAGTCTGGTCAGACGGTTACTGCTCATTCGGATACCTGTCTTGCGTTGTTTGGAATGCGAATTACCGGGCAAACAGGTTAGAACAGACGCCTTAAGGGAACATGACAGAAGTGGTAACGGATTGTTTTCGAAGTGTAAGGTTGGGGTGTGGGTCGTGAAGATGGGGTCAGAAGAACGCTTTCTTCTGACCCCGGGGTTCGATCCTGCCTCGGAGTGTCGCCCAAGACGGGGTCAGATGAAGGCTTTCATCTGACCCCAGGTTCACGTTCGGGCTCAGGATTCAGCCGCTTCGGCCGCGGCCAGGTCCCGGATCTTGCCCACCATGGCCCGCAGGCCGTTGCCACGGGTGGGGGAGATGTGGCGGAACAGGTCGAGCTGTTCGAACAGCTCGTCGATGTCGGTGGTTAGCAGCTCCCGGGGGCTCTTGCCGTTCAGGGCCACCAGGATGATTGCCGCGAGGCCGCGCACGATCATGGCGTCGGAATCGATCAGAAGGTACAGCTTGCCGCTGGCTTCATCGTAGTGGTGGATCAGCCATACCTGGCTCTGGCAGCCGTGCACGTAGTTTTCCTCGGTACGGGCGTCGTCCGGGAAGGATGGTAGCTGCTTGCCCAGGTCGATAATGTAGGCGTAGCGCTCTTCCCAGTCGTCCAGGAATTCGAAGGCGTCCAGGACGTCCTCCAGGGTGGTCCTGGTTCCGAGAGGGTTGTTCAGGAAGTCTTCTTTGGTGGCTGTCATGTTTTTGCTGCTGTCTGCATGAAAGTGGGGTCAGAAGAAGGCTTTCTTCTGACCCCGGGGCCAAGGACCCCGGGGTCAGGTCGTAAAATCGGGGTCAGATGAAAGCGTTCATCTGACCCCATGTTAGCGGTTCAGGGCCGGAGGATGAAGTCGGGGTCAGAAGAAAGCCTTCTTCTGACCCCATTTTCAAACTTCACAGCATGCCGAGTTCAAGTTTGGCCTCGTCAGTCAGCATGTCGTTGTTCCAGGGCGGATCGAAAGTGAGCTCCACGGTCACCTTGTCCACGTTGGGAACATGCTCCACCTTGCGCTTGACGTCGTCACAGATGACAGGGCCCATGCCGCAACCGGCGGCGGTGAGGGTCATCTTGATGTAGACGTGGTTGCCTTCCTCGGTGTCGTTCTCGATCTTGCACTCGTAGATCAGTCCGAGGTCCACCACGTTCACCGGGATTTCCGGGTCGTAGCAGTTGCGCAGCGCTTCCCAGACCTGGTTCTCGTTGACGGTGCCGTCCTCCGGGGTCTCGAAGCTGCTTTCCAGCGGTTGCTTGCCCAGGGCATCGGCGTCGTGGCCTTCGATCCGCGCCAGGTTGCCGTTGACGGCTACCGTGAAGGTGCCGCCGAGGGACTGAGTGATGGTCACGAAGGTGTCCGCCGGAATCATGATTTCGGTTCCGGCGGGAACGAGGCGTGCCTCTACCTCGCGTTTTGTCAGGACCACTTCCCGTTCTTGCATGCCTGGTCTCGTACTGTGCTTTGGTTTGTTTAGGTCGGGGGCAGATGAAAGCCTTCATCTGACCCCATTTTCAAATTGTCCCCGGGGCTTTCGGGCTAAAGCTGGGGTCAGAAGAAAGCTTTCTTCTGACCCCGTCTTCACCTCTGACCCCATCTTCACCACCCCTCAGGCGACAGTAAAACTCTCCCCACACCCGCACTCTGCCGTGGCATTCGGGTTGCGGAACTTGAAGAGCGAGTTCACGCCTTCGGTGACAAAATCGATCTCGATGCCGTTCACCATCGGCAGGTGTTCCTCTTTCACGAACACGTCCACGCCGTCGATGTGAAACACACGGTCATCGGTTGCGGCTTCGTCCACCCACTGGGTCTCGTACTTGAAGCCGGAGCAGCCACTTTTCTTGATGGCCAGGCGGATGCCCTTGGCCTCCGGCTTCTTGTCGAGTTGCTTGCGTACGTGTTTGACCGCACTCGGGGTCATGGTCACGGTTACGTCACTTGGGGTGAAGACTTCGGCTGTCATGATTCCACCTCCATCAGGCAAACAGGCGCTGGATCTTCTGCAGGCCGGTGAACAGTTTGTCCACCTCGTCCAGCGTATTGTAAAACGCAAAGGAGGCCCGGGCTGTACCGGGTACTCCGTAGAAATCCATCAGCGGCATGGCACAGTGATGGCCGGTGCGGATGGCGATGCCCTGCTGATCCAGCAGCGTACCGATATCACTGGGGTGCAGGCCGGCAATTTTAAAGGACATGACCGGCACCTTGTTGGCGGCGGTGCCGATGACCTCCATGCCCGGTACGGTTTCCACCAGCTGATTCGCCCGATCCAGCAACGCCTTTTCGGCCGCTTCCATCGCGCCACGGTCCAGGCTGTTCAGGTAATCAATGGCGGCACCGAGGCCCACCGCCTCAGCAATCGCAGGGGTGCCGGCTTCGAACTTGTAGGGCAGCACGTTCCAGGTGGTGCGCTCGAACGACACCCGCTCGATCATTTCGCCGCCACCCTGGTACGGAGGCATTTCCTCCAGCAGCTGGGCCTTGCCATAGAGCACGCCGATGCCGGTGGGGCCGAACAGCTTGTGGGACGAGAATACATAGAAATCGCAGCCCAGTGCCTGTACGTCCGGCTGGAAGTGCGGTACCGCCTGCGCGCCATCGACGAGTGTCAGAATACCGCGTTTCTTGGCCTGCTCGATGAGCGGTGCCACCGGGTTAACCGTGCCCAACACGTTCGATACCTGGGTGATGGCCAGGATCCGGGTGCGGTCATTCAGAAGACTGTTGAAAGAGTCCAGGTCCAGCTCACCCTCGGGTGTGACCTGGATCGGCACTACCTTGGCGCCAGTGCGCTCGGCAACCATCTGCCAGGGCACAATGTTGGCATGGTGCTCCATGTGGCTGACCAGGATCTCGTCGCCTGCTTTCAGGCGCGGGGCCAGGCCGTTTGCCACCACATTGATCGCTTCGGTGGTGCCGCGAGTCCAGATGATTTCCCGGGTGCTTCCGGCATTCAGGAAGTTGCGCACGGTCTCACGCGCGCCTTCGAAGGCTGCGGTCGCACGGTCACCCAGGGTGTGGGCGCCCCGGTGCACATTGGAGTGCATTTCCCGGTAATAGCGGTCCATGGCATCCAGCACAGCCACCGGCTTCTGGGCCGAGGCGCCATTGTCCAGGTACACGAGGGGCTTGCCGTTCACCTGCTGAGCCAGGATCGGGAAATCACGTCGCACCGCTTCCACGTCGAACGCGGCGGCGCTGGCGCTGTTTGCCACGGACAGGTCAGTCATTACCGGTCACACCTCCTGGAAGGTCTGGTCAAAGAACTGGTTCAGCCGGGTGTGGGCGGTTTCGCGCACCGTCTCCAGCGGGATCTGTTCAACCAGTTCGTTGATAAAGGCCATGGTCAGTAGCACGTTGGCCTCGCGCCGGGCGATGCCACGGGAGACCAGGTAGAACAGTGAGACCTCATCCAGCTGGCCAATGGTGGCGCCGTGGGCACACTTTACATCGTCCGCGTAGATCTCGAGCTCCGGCTTGGTGTCGATCTCTGCACCGTTGGACAGGAGCAGGTTCTTGTTGTTCATATCCGCGTTGGAATTCTGGGCGTCCTGGTGGATATGAATCCGGCCGTTGAACACCGCGTGGGATTGATCCGCCGCGATGTTGCGGTAGGTTTCCTCGCTGTTGCAGTGGGCGGCCACGTGCTCGATGGTGGTGTGGTTGTCGAAGTGCTGCTTGCCCTGGGTAACGACCACCCCGTTGAGCTTGCACTCGCCGCCTTCACCTTCAAGCCGGACCTGCAGGTCGTGCCGACGCAGCGGGCCGCCAAAGCCGACGGTGTGGCTCTCGAAACGGGCATTGCGCTGCTGGCGGACACCGGTTGCGCCAATGTGCTGGACGTTATCGCCTTCCATGGTGAGGCGCACGTTGGTGATGTTGGCGCCGTCGGCAAGGTTGAACTCGGCAACGGTGTTGACCATCACCGGCTCGGAACCACTGGAGCGGTATTCCTCCACCAGGGTTGCTTGGCTGTGGCGGCCGGCGTCGACAAAGATGCGCGGGAAGGCGGAGCCGCTGGCGTCGGCGGTCACTTCATGAATCACGAAAAGGGGCTGATCGAGCACGGCATCGGGCTTCAGGCGGATCAGCAGGCCGTCCTCGAAACGTGCTGCGTTCAGGCGGGCCAGTTGCACGGCCTTGTCGTCCAGGGTGCTGTCCAGTTGACCGGCCAGCGCTTCGGCTTCCTCATCATCGAGGTCGCGGAAACTGGTTACCTGGATACCCGCAGCCTGCGGGAACTCGCTGGCCTCCGGCTGAATAACGCCGTTCAGGAATACGATCCGATACCCCGGAACATCCTGGCCGGTCATACCCTGGCCCTGCGAGGGCAGAGGGCTGGCCATGTCCTCGGTCAGCTTGAGGTACTTGCTGGAGTATTTCCAGTTCTCGGTTTTCCGCGTTGGCAGCGGCATGTCGACAAGAGCCGTGCCGCGCTGCTTGCGCAGGTCCAGCAGAGGCTTGGGCAAAGACTGCCCGGCCGATTCGAGGAACGCGGTGGAAAGAGTCGGTGCTGGTTTCATTCCGCGGCCTCCTTAGTTGGCAGCACTGTCGGCGGTTTCTTCATCCTTGATGCCGAGCCAGCCATAGCCTTTCTCTTCCAGTTCCAGGGCCAGTTCGCGGCCTCCGGACTTGATGATCTTGCCACCGGCCAGGACATGGACATAATCCGGCACGATGTGGTTCAGCAGGCGCTGGTAGTGGGTAACCATCAAAATGGCGCGGTCTTCGGAGCGCAGGGCGTTCACACCATCAGACACCACCTTCAGGGCGTCGATGTCGAGGCCGGAGTCGGTCTCGTCCAGGATCGCCAGCTTTGGCTGCAGCAGCAGCGCCTGCAGGATCTCGTTACGCTTCTTCTCGCCACCCGAGAAGCCTTCGTTGACCCCCCGCTTGAGGAAGGAAGGATCCAGATCCACCTGTTTTGAGACTTCCCGCGCCAGCTTCATGAACTCGGCGGCGTTCATCTCTTCCTCGCCGTGATGCTTGCGCATGGCGTTGACGGCGGTGCGCAGGAACTGCAGGTTGCTGACGCCGGGAATTTCCACGGGGTACTGGAACGCCAGGAAGATGCCCTCGCGAGCGCGCTCTTCGGTTTCCAGGTCCAGCAGGTTCTCGCCGTTGAGGGTGACTTCACCCTCGGTGACTTCAAATGCTTCGTTGCCTGCCAGCACCTGGGACAGGGTGCTCTTGCCCGAACCGTTCGGACCCATGATAGCGTGAACTTCCCCGGCCTTGATTTCCAGGTTGATGCCCTTGAGGATCTCTTTGCCCTCAACGGATGCGTGCAGGTTCTTGATGCTGAGCATTTGTTCGCTTCTCTCTATCTCTGAATCTGTATGAATGCGTTTCCAGTGAAGCCGGGCCGGATTACCCAACGGAGCCTTCGAGGCTCACTTCCAGCAGCTTGCCGGCTTCTACGGCAAATTCCATCGGCAGTTCCTTGAACACTTCCTTGCAGAAGCCGTTCACGATCATGGAGACGGCCTGTTCCGGATCGATACCGCGCTGGCGGCAGAGGAACATCTGCTCGTCACTGACCTTGGAGGTGGTGGCCTCGTGCTCGACGATGGCGGATTTGTTCTTGCTCTCGATGTACGGGAAGGTGTGGGCACCGCAGCGGTCGCCGATCAGCAGCGAGTCACACTGGGTAAAGTTGCGCGCACCTTCCGCGCCCGGGCCAAATTTCACCAGGCCCCGGTAGGCGTTGGAGCTCTTGCCGGCAGAGATGCCCTTGGAAATGATGGTGCTCCGGGTATTCTTGCCCAGGTGGATCATCTTGGTACCGGTATCGGCCTGCTGGTAGTTGTGGGTCAGCGCTACGGAGTAGAACTCGCCCACGCTGTTCTCGCCCCGGAGAACACAGCTCGGATACTTCCAGGTGACGGCGGAACCGGTCTCGACCTGGGTCCAGGAGATCTTGGAGTTCTTGCCGATGCATGCGCCGCGCTTGGTCACGAAGTTGTAGATGCCGCCTTTGCCTTCTTCGTCACCGGGGTACCAGTTCTGCACGGTGGAGTACTTGATCTGGGCATCGTCCAGGGCCACCAGCTCGACCACAGCGGCGTGCAGCTGGTTTTCATCGCGCATCGGCGCGGTGCAGCCTTCCAGGTAGCTGACATAGCTGCCTTCGTCGGCAATGATCAGGGTACGCTCGAACTGGCCGGTGTTGGCCGCGTTGATGCGGAAGTAGGTGGACAGCTCCATCGGGCAGCGCACGCCCTTCGGTACATACACGAAGGTGCCGTCGGAGAAGACCGCGGAATTCAGCCCGGCAAAGAAGTTATCGCCGTGGGGGACCACGGTGCCCAGATACTTCTGGACCAGTTCCGGGTAGTCCCGGATGGCTTCGGAAATGGAGCAGAAGATGACGCCGGCCTTGGCCAGCGGTTCTTTGAACGTGGTGGCGACGGACACGGAGTCGAACACAGCGTCGACTGCGACGCCGGCCAGCTTTTCGCGCTCGTGCAGGGGAATGCCCAGTTTTTCATAGGTTTTCAGCAGCTCCGGATCGACTTCGTCCAGGCTCTGGGGCATGTCTTCCTTGCGCTTGGGCGCGGAATAGTAGGAAATCGAGTTGTAGTCGATTTTCGGGTAACCGACGTGAGCCCAGTCCGGCTCTTCCATCTCGAGCCAGCGACGATAGGCTTTCAGGCGCCATTCCAGCATCCACTCCGGCTCGTTCTTGATGGCGGAAAGCCGGGCAATGATGTCTTCGTTCAGTCCGGGTTCGAACGTGTCGGCTTCGATTTCGGTCACAAAGCCGTGTTCGTATTCCCGTTTGATCAGCTCGTTCACCTCTTTGTCGGTGGTCGCCATGATCGTCGCTCCGTAATTCTCTCATCGCGGGCTCTTGGCCCTTGGTGTCTCCGTCAGCCTTTTGGTCGGGCCGGCGGGCGGATATCTTAAGTCTAGTCGGGTGTTGCAGCGGTCGCTCACTCCGTGAGTACGCCCTGCAATCGGTTTTTGGATGACGGATTTCTGGTGCCCGGGTCGTTGAGTTGGGCGGAATCCGTTCTTTCTGGCGAGCGATTATACAATACCAGAGTAAAATAGTCAGGTATTAAATCGAGCGTGTAGGGATTATACCTTAATCGGCCTTTGGGGCACTAAGGTAGCGGCAATCGGGGGGGTAGGTTTTACCCGCAGGACTGCAATACTTGGGAGTGGCCTCCGGGCGAGCTTCCCTCCCAAAACACGCCGTGAACCCGTCCATGGGGGCTCGGCATTGCCATCCCTGGCAATGCACGGTTTTGGGAGGGAAGCTCGCCCGGAGGCTTCGACTAATTGCTATTCGCTGGCGGGCAGGATTCGGGTCAGGTAGCTGTGATCCAGCGATTCCGGGAGCTGGCCCGGTTTGGGGATTTTGACCACGTGACCGCTTCCGGGGGCATGTTCCATAGCCTCGCCATTCCGGTTTTCCATGCTATCCGCGCTGAACCGCAGGTTTCCTGCCGGGGTGATCAGCTCCAGCTCGTCACCGGGGCTAAATTTGTTCTTCACGTCGATGGTCAGCCACTGGTCGTCCGCGTCGGCAATGGTGCCGACCACCTGCTGGGTGCCCAGGAAGGAGGAGCCCTGTTCGTAGGTCTGGTATTCCTGGGGCACGTGGCGGCGGAGGAAGCCTTCGGTGTAGCCGCGGTTGGAGAGGGCTTCGAGTTCGTCCATCAGGCCCATGTCGAAGCCTTTGCCGGCGACGGCGTCGTCGATCGCGCGGCGGTAGACCTGGGTGGTGCGGGCGACGTAGTAGGTGCTTTTGGTGCGGCCTTCGATTTTCAGGGAGTGAACGCCCATTTTGACCAGTTCGGCCACGTGCTGGACGGCACGCAGGTCCTTGGAGTTCATGATGTAGGTGCGGTGTTCATCCTCGTAGGCGGGGATGAAGCCGCCGGGGCGGTTGGGCTCTTCCAGCAGGATTTCCCGGGGTTCGACTTCCTGCACGTCGCTGGCGGCGGACGTGGCGATCAGGTCGCCGGTCTGGTCGTGGCTGTGCTGGACTTCCTTGTAGTTCCAGCGGCAGGCGTTGGTGCAGGCGCCCTGGTTGGCGTCCCGGTGGTTCATGTAGCCGGAGAGCAGGCAGCGGCCGGAGTAGGCCATACACAGGGCGCCATGGACAAAGACTTCCAGTTCCATCTCGGGAACCTGTTCGCGGATCTCGCGGATTTCATTCAGGGCCAGTTCCCGGGACAGGATGACCCGGCTGATGCCCTGGCGGCGCCAGAACTCCACAGTGGCCCAGTTCACTGCGTTGGCCTGGACCGAGAGGTGGATGGGTTGGTCCGGCCATTTTTCCCGGACCAGCATGATCAGGCCCGGGTCGGACATGATCAGGGCGTCCGGCCCCAGGTCGATTACCGGTTCCAGGTCTCTGAGATAGCTGCGCACTTTGTTGTTGTGGGGCGCGATGTTGGAGACCAGGTAGAACTGTTTTCCCAGTTCGTGGGCGCGGTCGATGCCGGCGCCCAGGGCTGCAACGTCCTTGAAACTGTTGTTTCTTACTCTCAGAGAGTAGCGGGGCTGGCCCGCGTAGACGGCGTCGGCCCCATAGGCGAAGGCGGTTTCAAGGTGTTCGGGGGTGCCCGCCGGGGCAAGCAGTTCCGGGGTGGTCATGGCAAAACTCCGGGTATTCTCGGTGTAGGGCGGGTACAGTCCCGCCATTGTGACATCACAAAGGCGCGCAGTTTGCCGGAAAGCGTGACCACTGGCTTTGATCTCGCTCAAAGGTCTTATTGATTGTTTTCGGCTAACATGTGTACGCTAATTGGCTTGGCAGATAGGGCCAGATAGAACACAGGAGGAAACGTTCATGGCATCAGAGCCTCTGAGGCCGGAGGTTGCGCGGGCGTCGCTGAGTGCCCGTGTGAGTTCACTGATCACCGTTCAGCTTGCCCGGGGCAAGGTCGGGGTGGAGGTTGTGGCGTCCCAGTTGCACATGAGCCGGTACACGCTCCACAAGAAGCTGAAGCGGGAAGGGCTGACCTTTGCCAGCTTGCTGGAAGAGGTACGTCGTAAGCAGGCGCTTACTTATATGCAGGACAAGACCAAGCCGCTGGTGGAAATTGCCGAGCAGCTTGGGTTCTCGGAGTTGAGTGCATTCAGCCGGGCGTTCAAGCGCTGGATGGGCACTTCCCCGGCTGAATACCGTTCCCTCAGACTTTCTTGAAGATCAGGGTGGCGTTGGTGCCACCGAAGCCGAAGCTGTTGCTCATCACCAGGTCCAGGTTCTGGTTGTCCATGCGCTCTCGGACAATCGGATAGCCCTCGGCGCCTTCGTCCAGGTTCTGGATGTTGGCGGATGGTGCGATGAAGCCTTCCCGCAGCATGATCAGGCTGTAGATGGCTTCGTGTACCCCCGCCGCGCCCAAAGCATGGCCGCACAGTGGTTTGGTGGAGCTCAGCGGTGGAATCTTGTCGCCGAAGGTTTCCTTCAGGGCTTTGAGTTCGGTGATGTCACCGGCTGGCGTGCTGGTGCCGTGGGTGTTCACGTAGCTGATCTCGCCATCCAGATTCTTCATCGCCTGCTTCATGCAGCGCACCGCACCTTCACCGCTGGGCGCGACCATGTCGGCGCCGTCGGAGGTGGCACCGAAACCGACCAGTTCGGCCAGGATGTTGGCGCCACGGGCTTCAGCATGCTCCAGCGCTTCGAGCGCCAGGACACCGCCGCCACCCGAGATGACGAAACCGTCGCGGTCGGCATCGTAGGTGCGGGAGGCCAGTTCCGGGGTGTCGTTGTACTTGGTGGACAGGGCACCCATGGCGTCAAACAGCAGGCTCAGGGTCCAGTGGATGTCCTCGCCGCCGCCGGCAAACATCACATCCTGGCGACCCAGGGCAATCAGGTCGGCAGCGTGGCCGATGGCGTGGGCACTGGTGGCGCAGGCAGAGGTGATGCCGTAGTTGATGCCCCGGATGCCGAATCCGGTGGCCATGGAGGCGTTGATGGCGCTGCCCATGGTGCGCGGCACCCGATAGGGTCCGACCCGGCGGATGCCCCGCTCACGATGGGTGTCGATGGAATCCATCAGTTCCACGGTGGAGGCACCGCCCTGACCGAAGATGACACCGGTGGTGTCCGCCTTGATGTGTTCGTCGGTCAGTCCGGCCTGCTCGATCGCCTCGCGCATGGCCAGGTAGGTATAGCCGGAGGCCGGGCACATGAATCGCCAGAGCTTGCGATCGATCAGTTCGGGCAGGTTCAGGTCGATCTGGCCGCACACATGGCTGCGAAGGCCGTTGTCCTTCGCCTCCTGGCTGAAACCGATACCAGGCTTCGAGTCCCGCAGGGACTGGGCGACTTCTTTCTGATTGGTTCCCAGGCTGGAGACAATCCCCATGCCGGTGATTACAACGCGACGCATGCTGTTAACTCCTAAAAATCATCGGTCGAGGTGAACATGCCAACCCGGAGGTCCTTGGCGGTATAGATTTCCCGACCATCCACTTCCATCCGGCCGTCGGCAATCGCCATGGTCAGCTTGCGCCGGATCACGCGCTTGAGATCCAGGCGGTAGGTGACCTTCTTGGCAGTGGGCAGCACCTGGCCAGTAAACTTGACTTCACCGGCACCGAGTGCACGGCCCTTGCCTTCACCGCCACCCCAGGCCAGGAAGAAGCCCACCAGCTGCCACAGGGCGTCAAGGCCCAGGCAGCCGGGCATGACTGGGTCATCAACAAAGTGCACCTTGAAGAACCAGAGGTCCGGGTTGATATCGAGCTCGGCCACGATACTGCCCTTGCCGTACAGGCCATCGTCGTCTGCGATGTGCGTGATACGGTCGAACATCAGCATCTCGTTGATGGGCAGACGCATGTTGCCGGGGAACAGATCGCCGTGGCCACATTTGATCAGGTCTTCTTTGTCAAAATGATCCGGGTTCATAGTGCCAGTGTCTCAGTTACAAAATGATTTACTCATACTTTAGCGCCTATTCCGGCCCGTGCTATTGACCTTTAGTGGATGATTGCCGGTTGATTGTCGGGATTTGGAGCGCTGAGGCCCGTGCCTCGGGGCAATTGACAGTCATCAAAGACCCCCGGACGGGCCTTTGCTAGCCTGACCCCGATCTGGATCCGCGTTCGTGACCAGACAGTGCTCCGTGGAGGTTCCCATGAATATCGAAGAACTGGCAATCGAGGGCGACCTGGCGTTGAAGGGCGATCGGGCCGAGATTCAACTGGAGCGGGAGATCGGCCATTCCCCGGCCAGGGTCTGGGAAATGCTGACCAACTCTGTGCATCTGGCCCGCTGGCTGGCGCCGGGTGTCATCGAGTTGCGCCCGGGTGGCAAAGTGCAGCTGGACTTTGGCAACAGCGGAACCCCGATCGACTGCCACATTCGCGCCTGTGAGCCGCCGCGCTTGCTGGCCTATTCCTGGAGCGCCGGTGATGACCCGGAGCGGCCGCTGACCTGGTCGCTGCAACCGGTCGGGCCGGCCGGTGAGGCAACAAGGCTCAAGCTGACGCTTTCCCTGCCCAATGACGAGCTGGTGCCCATCGCCTGTGCTGGCTGGGATGCCCATCTGGAAATGCTGATGGCCGCGCTCGAGGGTATCAGCATTCACTTTCCCGCTGACCGCTTCCGGCAGGCCCGGGCGGTGTTTTCCGAACTGGCAAAAGAAAAGCTGGCTGCCTGAGCGGCAGCCAGCTGGCCCGTTTCCTTCGCGCCGAACCTACCCTTCCTTTCCATCCGGCCTTGGTGAGGCCAGTATTCGTGTATAACGGACCAGGAACAGACTGAAGGCCAGCAGCCACAGCAGTGTGCTGCTGCCGATGCCCGGATGCCAGGGAACGACATCAAGGGCGGTGAGCACCCGGATCGCCGCGGCCAGGTGAATGGCGATGAATGCCAGCACCATGCCCCGGGGCAGGACCAGCGGGCGACCCGTGTGGCCCAGTGACACCCTTGCAATCACTCCCAGGATCAGGCAGCTGACGGCGCCGGTCCCGGCTGCATGGCTCCAGGCATTGGATGGCCATCCCGCCAGCAGGGTTCCGCCGAGCAAGACCAGCGCCACCGGAACCCAGAGAATGGACAGGTGGAGAACCCACAGCAGCGGCTCCTTTCGTACCAGCCAGCCTTTCCAGCCAGCCAGCCGGACCAGCACCAGGGTTGCGGCAGCGAGGGCCAGCAGCCCGCTGATGGTGCGCCAGCCCGCCACCAGGGAGGCCATCAGGACAATCATGGAAACCAGGGTGGCCATGTCCAGAGCAGGGATCGTCCGGATGCCGGAGGCGTCGAGGCCACGCTGGCGTAACCAGGCTCCGGAAAAGGCCGGCGTGATGCGCCCGCCGATGATGCTGATCAGTGCCATGGCCATGATCAGGGCGCCATAACTGAAGGACATGTCGAGCCGGAGGACAAAGCCGACCTGCATAAGCCAGAGCAGTCCCAGAACCACCAGAATCATCAGTTGCCGTTTTTGCCGGGCATGCCAGATACGCCAGCCCGCATCGAGCATGACCAGGGGCAGGAAGGCAAGGTTGACGGTGTGGGCCATCCAGTCCGGAAGGCCGGCGCCGAATGCCAGCAGCAACCGGCCTGCCAGCCAGACGCCCCAGAGCGCCGCCAGTCTGGCCCCGTGGGTCCGTTCGGTCCCGGTCCAGACACAGACGGCGGTAAGCAAGAAGCCGGCGATGGCAGCACTCAGGAACCCGAACAGCATTTCGTGTTGGTGCCAGAGCAGACCGGGCATGGCGAGGGGTAGGTTAATCACGCCTGTTACCTGCAGGACCCATACCGGCACCACCAGCAGGGCCAGCAAGGTCATGGACAGAAAGAAGATGCGGAACGGATAGCTGAACAGCTGGCGGACGCTTGCTGAATCTGTGTGGGCGGATCTCGGGACTGCCTGCATGGCGGGCCTCCAATAATACATATATTTGTATTATATGTTATATCCTGGTTCCGGAAATGGCCATACCCCCAACCGGGTATCTTTGCGTACAATGCTGCTATCACATTGATTCAGAAAGGAAGCCCTATGAGCGCCTACCTGGTTTTGAAACACCTGCACATGACTACAGCGTATATCACGGTGGTACTGTTTGCCCTCAGGCTGTTGATGGATGCGGTCGGAGGGCCGGGCTGGCGTCAGACTCCGCTGCGCTGGATTCCCCATGCCAACGACACCATCCTGCTGGTAGCCGCTATCAGCCTGCTGTTCGTGACGCCCTGGATGCCCTTCGTCCACGGCTGGCTTACGGCCAAGATCTTCCTGCTGATCGGCTATATCGTCGCTGGTCTGTTTGCCCTGAAAACCACCCTGGGCACTCCGGCCCGGGTGTTTGCGGCCATTCTGGCGTTCGTCCAGATCGGCGTGATTTTCCACCTGGCCATGACCAAGCCGGTGTTTGGCTGATCAGCGTCGCTCCGAGATCTGCCGGGTAAGCTCCTGCAGCTGTGTCTGCACCGACTGGAGCTGCCTGGCGATCTCATCCCGTTCATCATGGGCTTTCTGGGCCTGCTTGGCATTCTGTTCCTCGCCCATGACTTCGAGGATGGCGCCGATCATCATGTTCAGGAAGACGAAGGCGGTCAGGAAGATAAAGGTCAGATAGTACAGCCAGCTGAGGGGATACTGCTCCATGGTGGCGTACATCACGTCAGTCCAGTCCTCGAACGTCGCGACCCGGAACAGGGTGAGCATGGCGATCGCGACGTCGCCCCACAACTCCTTGTCCACCTCCGCGAAGAACAGGGCCCCCATGGCGGCGTAGATGTAGAAGATGATGAACATGAGCAGGGCGATGTAGCCCATGCGCGGGATGGCCTTGAGCAGGGAGTTGATCAGGAAGCGAAGCTCCGGGACCACGGAGACCAGGCGCAGGACCCGGAACACCCGAAGCAACCGGCCAAGCAACACTGCCTCGGAGTTGTCCAGCGGGATCAGGCTCCCGATCACCACGATCGTATCGAACAGGTTCCAGCCATCCAGGAGGAACCGGCGCTTGACCGGGCAGGCGGCAAACCGGAACAGGATCTCCACCAGGAAGAATACGGTGATGGCATTGTCCATCACGGTCAGGCTTTGTTCCACCAGGGGCGGCAGGTCGTAGGTCTTGGCGCCGATGGTCAGGGCGGACAGGATGATGATGGCGATAACCGCGCCCTGAAAGATCTTGCTGGCCTCGATCTGGCGCAGGGTGTTGAAACCGGTAACAGTACTCAGTTCCGAGGGCATGCTTGAGCTCCGCAAAAAAAGGAAAACCGGCGCCAATTCTAATGTCCGGTCAGGGTTCGGGGTAGGGGATTTACCGGAATGTCACGAATCAATCAGTCCTGCCGGAGGATGACCTGCCACTCCGGGTCGCTCACCGGCATCACCGATAACCGGTTGCCTTTGCGCACCAGGGGCAGACTCTCGAGGTCGGGGAGTGCCCTGAGTTCGTCCAGCGGGATCAGTCGGGGCAGCTTGCGGACAAACTTCAGGTCCACCGCATCCCAGCGGGGCTTTTCCGGCGCGCTCTTCGGGTCGTGATAGTCGGAGGTTGGGTCGAACTGCGTGGGGTCGGCATAAGCGTTTTTGACCACCTCCACAATGCCGGCAATGCCGATGTGCTTGCAGCTGGAGTGATAGATAAAGACCTCGTCCCCCTCCTTCATTTCGCGCAGGAAGTTTCGCGCCTGGTAGTTGCGGACGCCGTCCCAGGGAATGGGTTTTTCAGGGGCACTGGCAAAATCCTCGATGCCGCATTCAGAAGGTTCAGTCTTGACCAGCCACTTTGCCATGGTTTCCTCGCTTGGTTCACCGGCCCAGTATACCAGCAAAAAAGCCCCCGAAGGTCGGGGGCGCAAGGCTGCAGGCGACGTCTGCGCGAGAGGCCCCGGTCAGTCCTTCCGGGGCGGATTCGTACCGGCGGGAGGGTGTCGCCGGGGACGGTTCAGCGGGTAGAAAAGATGCGGCGTGGCCAGTTCCGGCAGGTCGGTCCTTTCCTCATGGGCGGCCCATTCCTCCCGTTCCGCGGTCCGGATGGCGTAGTGCATCCAGACGAGGGCGGCAGCTACAATCACGAACATCAGCATGAAACAGCTCTGCCAGATTCCGGTGATGTCGTTCAGGGCACCGAAGGCCAGGGGCAGGATAAAGCCGCCAAGGCCCCCGATCATGCCCACAACACCTCCCACAGCGCCGACATGCATCGGGTAGTACACCGGAATGTGCTTGTACACCGCTGCTTTGCCCAGGGACATGAAGAATCCGAGGGTGAAAATCAGCACCACAAACATCGGCAGGTTCATGTCCAGGGTGAAACGGATGTCGCCCTCGATGCCGTGGACGACATAGTCTGTAGGCGGGTAGCTGAGCAGGAAGGTGCAGACCACCGAGGCACCGAATGTCCAGTACATGACCCGCCGGGCACCGAACCGGTCAGACAGCCAGCCGCCCAGGACCCGGAACAATGACGCGGGGATGGTATAGAGCGCCGCAATCATGCCGGCCGTTTTGATGTCCAGCCCGTACACGCCGATCAGATAGTGTGGCAACCACAGGGCCAGGGCCACGAAGGCACCAAACACGAAAAAGTAGTAGAGGGCAAAGCGCCAGACCCGCAGCTCCCGGAGCGGCTCCATTTGCTCCATGAAGGTTTTGGCCTTCTCCCCACCCCGTTCGGCCGCCAGCGGGTCTTCCCTGGCCAAAAGGATGAATGCCACCCCCATGATGGCGAGGATCGTGGCATAGATCTGGGCGGTCTGCTCCCAGCCAAACGCCACCAGCAGGAACGGCGCGCCGAAGTTGGTGACTGCTGACCCCACGTTACCCGCACCGAAGATGCCCAGAGCCGTACCCTGCCGCTCTTTCTCGAACCAGGCGGCGGTGTACGCCACTCCGACAATGAAGGAACCGCCGGCCAGGCCGACCCCCAGAGCACCGACCAGCAGCATGGGATAGGTGGTGGCGAAGGTCAGCAGGTACACACAGGCAGCGGTGGTGAGCATCAGGATACCGAACACCCAGCGCCCGCCGTAGCGGTCGGTCCAGATGCCCAGGAATAAGCGGCTGATAGACCCGGTCAGGATCGGGGTCGCCATCAACAGGCCCAGCTGGGTATCGGACAGCCCCAGGTCCTCGGCGATGCGGATCCCGATGATGGAGAAAATGGTCCACACCGCAAAGCACAGGGTGAATGAGAAGGTCGATAAACCCAGTGCCCGGTACTGCTGTGGTCGTGTCGGAGTAGTGGTCATTGCTGCCCTCCATTCCTGCATTCGATGATGGTTTAACCATATCAAATACAGGGTTTTTTCATGCGGGGCATTGGAGGTACCTCCAGTTGGATGGGGTGGTGGTAGGAAACTGGCGGATTTTGCCCGTGAGGGGATAGGTTCTTGATTTCTCTCGTGGGGTAGGCGTTACGAGCGTTGATTTACGTCAATTATGGGGTGTCAGCGAATGTGGGCTAATGGCCGACAGATATCAATTGATGCCCCGTCTGGCGGGGTTTGTAAACGCCTTCGGAGAAAGCCATGAAAATCATGATTGCCTACGATGGATCGCGCAATGCCCGGCTGGCCCTGGCACAGACCATCACCATGTTTCACGACCTGAAACCGCAGCTGACCCTGGTGGCGGTGGCGGAGAATCCCCGGGACATCACCTCGGGTAATGAGGACCTGTTCCAGCAGGAAGTTTCGGAGCTCAAGGATTACCTGAGCGAGGCCATGGAGGTGTGCCAGAACGAGGACGTGGCTGCCGAGACCATGCTGCTCGAGGGCGATCCCCGCAAGATGCTGTTGTATGCCGCCGAGAAAAAGATCCACCCGGACATGCTGGTGATTGCCCGCCACAGCCATGAGCCGGACGGCGGTTTCATTGCCCGCTCGCTCACCTATTTCGTGGATGAACTGGATTACATGACCTTCGGCAGCGTGAGTTCGTTTCTCGCCCGTCGGATCCAGTGTCCGCTCCTGATCCTGCCCAGCCGTTGAACCGGCCGGTCCCGAGATTCCGTTTGATAGCCCGAGGAGGCTGACATGAAAGTCGCTGACGTCTTCCGCTTCAGGAACGCCGAGATCAAGGCGCTGCACCTGACCTGGATTGCATTCTTCATTACCTTTTACGTGTGGTTCAACATGGCGCCCCTGGCGTCCAGCATGCTCAAGAGCGTGGACTGGCTGACCGCCGATGACCTCCGCCTGTTTGCCATCTGCAACGTGGCGCTGACCATTCCCGCCCGCATTGTCGTGGGCATGGCCCTGGACCGGTTCGGTCCCCGCCGGGTGTTCTCCGTGCTGATGGTGCTGATGTCCATCCCGGCGCTGTTCTTTGCCTTTGGTAATACCATGACCCAGCTGCTGGTCAGCCGCCTGGTGCTCAGCTCCATCGGTGCCAGCTTTGTGGTCGGCATCCACATGACCGCCATGTGGTTCAAGCCCAAGGACATCGGCTTTGCCGAGGGTTTCTACGCCGGTTGGGGCAACTTTGGTTCCGCCGCGGCCGCCATCTCCCTGCCGACCATCGCCCTGCACATGTATGGCGGTGAAGACGGCTGGCGCTGGGCCATTGCCCAGAGCGCCATCGTCATGGCGGCCTACGGCGTCTACTACTGGTTTGCCATCACTGACGGCCCGGCTGGCACTGTACACCGCAAGCCCCGCAAGGCCGTTGCGCTGGAAGTAAGCACCTGGGGCGATATGGTTAAGCTGATCCTGTGGACCATCCCCCTGGTGGGCGTGCTGGCGATCCTGGTCTGGCGCATCCAGAACATGGGCTACCTGAGCACCACCGGAGCGGTCATCTGTTACGCGGTGATCTTTGCCATCGTCTGCTATCAGATCATCCAGATCCTGCGGGTCAACGTCCCCATTCTGAAGAAAGGCGTGCCGGAGGATGACAAGTACCCGTTCAACAGTGTTGCGGCCCTGAACAGCACCTACTTCGCGAACTTCGGTGCCGAACTGGCCGTGGTTTCCATGCTGCCGATGTTCTTCGAGGAAACCTGGAGCCTGAGCGCGACCGCGGCCGGCCTGATTGCCGCGTCCTTCGCCTTCGTGAACCTGGTGGCCCGTCCCATGGGCGGCCTGGTCTCGGATCGGATGGGTAACCGGCGTTTCGTGATGCTCAGCTATATGTTCGGGATTGCGGTCGGCTTCGCCATGATGGGGCTGATGGATTCCAACTGGCCGCTGATCATTGCCGTGGGCATTACCGTATTCACCTCCTTCTTCGTACAGGGGGCAGAGGGAGCCACCTTTGGCATCATTCCCTCCATCAAGCGCCGTCTCACCGGCCAGATCTCCGGCATGGCCGGGGCCTACGGTAACGTTGGAGCAGTGGTGTACCTGACCATCTTCACCTTTGTCACCCCGACCCAGTTCTTTTACATCATTGCTGCCGGTGCCTTCATCAGCTGGGTGCTGTGTGTGATGTGGCTGAAGGAGCCGGAAAGCGGTTTCTCTGATGAGTACCACGTATCCTCGGTTGACCGTCAGATTGAGGAAGAGGAGCGCCTGCGCCAGGCGGCCGCCAGCACCAGCTGAGGCCAGCCCCTCGAAACAGCCCGCCGGGAGCAATCCCGGCGGGCTTTTTTTGTTTTGGGGATGGCGGGGCGTAATCGCGCTAAAAAACGGTCCAATTGCTCGGGCAGGATGAAATGATCCTGGCCCGGAGAAATGACAGTCGCGCATGACCAGGGAGGACAATGGCTATGGAAGAGGAGGATCGTGAAGCCGCCGATCCGTTTGAAACGGTCGCGGAAACCTATGAACAACTGCTGGTCCCGGCTCTGTTCGGACAGTGGTCTGCACCGGTGGCCGATGCTGCCATGGTCGGGGAAGGTCAGCGGGTGCTGGATGTTGCCTGTGGCACCGGCGTTCTGGCCCGGGACCTGGCACAGCGGGTTGGTCCGCAGGGTGCTGTCTCGGCGCTGGATATCAACCCGGCGATGTTGGCGGTCGCACGGAAAATGGGGGGGCGAGCCATTGACTGGCGGGAAGGGTCGGCAGAGCAGTTGCCTTATGGAGACGCGAGGTTTGACGCTGTTGTGAGCCAGTTCGGACTCATGCTGTTTCCAGCCCCGGAACAGGCGTTGCGGGAAATGATGCGGGTGCTGGCAGCCGGTGGACGGCTGGCAGTTGCCGTGTTTGATTCACTTGATTCCTTGCCGGCCTACGGTGCGATGGTGGACATATACACCCGTGTGGTCGGAGAAGAGGTGGGGCAGGCTCTGCGCAGCCCGTTCAGCCTGGGCGATGCGGATGTGTTGGCATCGTGTTTTGCGGATGCCGGGATCGGTGATGCAGTGATTACGAGTTTGGAGGGCAGGGCCCGTTTTCCGGATGTGGGCACTATGGTTACCTCCGATGTCCGGGGCTGGTTCCCCTTTGCCCAGATCCGGCTGGATGAACAGACTGTTGACGCGGTGATCCGGGAAGCCGAGGAAGCATTGGCACCCTATACCCGGCCGGACGGTGAGGTGGAATTTCCGTTGCCGGTTCTTATTGTCACGGCAGTGAAGAAGTGATGCGAACCGCACATTAACCGGTCAGGACTGACCGGCCAAAAAGAAACCGGCCTCCAGAAAAGGAGGCCGGTTCGGGGGTTGTTGCTGTCCTGCTTTTACGGATTCTTGATGTAGGCGTTCTTGCGCAGGTAGAACCACCAGTTAACCAACAGGCACACCGCATAGAACACCGCGAAGCCGTACATCGCCACCTCCGGGGTGCCAGCCTGGATCTCCTGGCCCATCACCCGGGGCGCGATGAAGGCGCCGTAGGCGGCGACGGCAGAGGTCCAGCCCAGGACCGGGCCTTTCTGCTGCTGGTCGAAGATAAAGCCGATGCTGCGGAACGTGGAGCCGTTACCGATACCGCTGGCGGCGAACATGATGATGAACAGGATCAGGAACGGGGCGAAGTAGCTGTTCGGATCGGTGGAGTTGTAGGCCAGCATCATCACGTAACCGGTTGCCACGGAAGCGACCACCATGACCACGGAGATGATCTGGGTCACGATGGATCCGCCCATCTTGTCGGAAATCCAGCCGCCCACAGGACGAATCAGAGCGCCGACGAACGGACCCATCCAGGCCCAGGTCAGGGCGCTCGGAGCGTCCGGGTTGACCACTCGGGTCATGGCGCCGTCGGCGCCGACTTCCATCATGTTGCCGAAGATGACGCTGATGGACAGGGGCAGTGCCGCCGAGAAGCCGATGAAGGAACCGAAGGTCAGGATGTACAGCACGGTCATGGACCAGGTGTGCTTGTTGCTGAAAATCGCGAACTGTTTCTTGATGTTGGGCTGGATGTCACCGGGAATCAGGCGCAGCAGCGCCACGGTCAGCACGATGGTCAGCGGCAGGGCCAACCACATGTTCATGATGGAAAGTGCCCAGACACCGGCAACAGAGGTCAGCAGGCCGACGCCGTAGAGGCCCAGGATCTTGCCGAAGGCGGACAGGGGGCTGCCCGGATTCGGGGTGACCACCTTCAGGTTGTTCATGCCGAACCAGCCGGCGAATGCCAGAGGAATCAGGAACACCAGCCAGATGAAGCCGGCATTCTGGATCCAGGTGTCGGTGCCCGCTTCGATGCGGCCAATCAGGGTGCCACTGGGGCTTTGCAGCTGCATCGGATCACCCCCCAGGGCGCCGAAGATGCCGACCGTCATCGCCAGGGGGATGAGGACCTGCATGGTGGTCACGCCGAAGTTACCCAGGCCGGCGTTCATGCCAAGGCCATAGCCCTGTTTGCTCTTCGGGTAGAAGGCGCTGATGTTGCTCATGGAGCAGGCGAAGTTACCGCCGCCAATGCCGGAGAGCAGCGCGAGGGCCTGGAAGACGATGAACGGTGTGTCGGGGTTCATCAGGGCGATGCCGGTGCCGAGCGCCGGGATCATCAGCAGCGCGGTGGTCAGGAACACGGTATTGCGGCCACCGGCGATCTTGATCATGAACGAGGCCGGAATTCGCAAGGTCGCGCCTGAAAGGCCTGCAATGGCGCTCAGGGTGAAAAGCTGATCAACCGTAAATGGGAACCCCAGGTTCTTCATCTGTGTCGTGATCATGCCCCACATCAGCCAGACTGCAAAACCGACCAGCAGGCTGGGGATTGAAATCCACAGGTTGCGGGTGGCAACACGCTTGCCCTCCCGTTCCCAGAACTCTTCATTTTCGACATCCCAGTTTTCGATGTCGGCGTTGGTGCGATTGTTGTCGCCGATCAATCCGGCGTCTGCTCTGCTGTTGGCCATGTTTATTGCTCCTCGGTTTGCTAACCCGAAGCCACGGCACCCGTGGCTCTTTAGGTTTGGTGTCATTGTGCAAATCAAGTGGCAGAACCATTCTTGATAATCATCAAGGCGGCCGGGTGGGGGATTGTGATGCGGAATTTCAAGGCCGTTTTGAGTCGTCAGAAACGATGAAAAATCTATTAAAAACAATAAGGTGCAAGGGTGATATTTCGAAGGGGGTAGTCAGGAGCGGCTGCGGCGCAGTGGAGGTAGCCAATCATTTCCGGGGCTTATGTGCCGCTCGGAAAAGTGCCAGGAGCTGTATGGCGACGCCAAGATAGGTAGTGCACCAGAGCGCGGCAGAAAGCCAGAGCCAGAAGGGGCTGGCAAACGGTGTCGGGCCGGCCAGGTAGCGGCCGAGTGCGGACAGTCCCAGCAACACCGCGACGGTGATGACCTGCCATCCCGGAGGGGGGCGGCGTGATGCCCGCTGCCACGCCAGCCGAAGCATCACACTCGCGGACAGCGTCCCCAGGGCACCAACGGTAATCAGGTGCAGGGCCGGGGTTGCGGGGGCGCCGGAGAGCAGGTGTAGGCCGCTGACGCCAGCGCCAGCCGCGAGCCAGAGATAACCGGTCGCGAAAACCAGCAGATCCGGACGCTCCGGGCAGTGCCACACACGCCAGCGGAGGATCCTGACGGCAATCAACAGGGCTGACGCCAGGAGCAAGATCCCGGCAAACCGGTTGGTGACTTCGCTCATCGCCAGGCCCATCGCAGAAATCAGCAGAACAATCAGCGCGCCCTCTATTCTCGGCTGGACCCTGGCTTCCAGAGGGATGCCCTTTTTCTCCAGCGTGCCGGCGACCGCAGGTGCAATGATGCGGCCGCCCATGAAGGTCATCAGGAGCAGCAACCCCAGAACGGCGCTGTGCAGGAGCAATGTTGGGGCCGGGAGCAGATTCTCCGGGCCGGCCAGGCCCGTAAGCCAGAACCCGGGCACCATCAGGCACAGCGTCAGGATAAGCGGCCCCGCTATCTTGTTGCGCCACTTTTTGGCGGCGTTGAACCGGGGTACCACGTAATAGGCCAATAACAGGGCAAACGCGGGACTTGGCAACTGAGCTGCCCAGCTGTCCGGAGCCAGCAGCCATGTAATCCTTGCCAACAGCCACAGGGCGAACAGCGGCAGCAGTACCCGTCGGGGCTGGGGCCCGAGTGTATAGCCGGCAATCAATGCCAGGGCAAACCCGAAGATCAGTTCATGGCCATGACCGGCTCCAATCAGCCCCGGTGGCCATCCGGTCCCGGAAAGTACGGCGAAGATGGATAGCGGAACGGCCAGGGCGGCGAGAATGGCCGCAGCCGGAAAGAACAGCCAGAAAGCATGTATGTTTTTGCCGGGACGGCCCGGCTTGTCCGGTGTCATCTGCTGTCCTTGACGGTTCTGCGGCACAGGGCTAACAGTTAAAAGTATCGGAAGCCGATCTGTAAAGGTGCATCATGAATATTACACAGCTTGCCTGTCTGCCGTTTTCCGGCAATGGTGCCTGGTCGGAACTGCGGCGACTGAATCTGTCCATTCCCTTCCTGGCCTGGGTTGTGGTGGTACCCCTGTCTTTTCTGCCGCCGGTTCTGCTTTATTATGCCGGTACCCAGTACGGTGACAGCTTCATTGCGGGCTTTGCCGGTAAGGAGTGGCGTTTCATCACCACGATTCTGTTCCTGGCCGAGTTGCTGACATTCTTTGTCATGGGGTGGCTGATCCACGCCGTGCTGGATGGCCATAAACTGCAGGTCAGTTACCAGGACGCCTACCTTCTGGCTGCCATCGCACCACTGCCGCTCTGGTTGTCTTCGCTGGCGCTGCTGGTGCCGGTGCTGGCGGTCAGCGTGGTCGCGGTGTTGGCAGGGCTGTTTGTGTCCTGTGCGCTGGTCTACCAGGGGGTGCGATCGCTGTGTCACCTGAGCGACAACGATGTGGTTGCCATGTCTGCCACATACACCGTCATGGCCGCGTCCTTGCTGGCCTGGGGCGTGCTGATGGGCATGGTCTGGGCGTTCTGATCAGACGGCGTGAGGCAACACGCCGTAATAGATGGCGCTGAAGTGACAGGCACTGCCACCGATGACGAACAGGTGCCAGACCGCGTGCATGTAGGGGATGCGGTCCGCCAGGTAAAACGCCACACCGGCGGTATAGACAACGCCGCCGGCGATGGTCAGGTTGAGTGCGGTTTCACTGAGGTTGGCGACCAGATCGGAGGAGGCGAAGGTGATCAGCCAGCCCATGGCAATGTAGATACCCACGCGAGCGAGCTTGAAGCGGTTCTTGAAGATGACTTTGAGGATTACCCCGGTCAGTGCCAGGGACCAGATCACGGCAAACAGGGTCCAGCCGACGGTTCCCCGCATGTTCACCAGCAGGAAGGGGGTGTAGGTGCCGGCGATCAGGAGAAAGATGGCGCAGTGATCCAGGGTCTTGAAGGCCCGTTTCAGTTCTGGTCGACGGGCGCCATGGTAGAGCGCGGAAGCCAGGTACAGAAGGATCAGTGACGCCCCGAAGATACTGAAGCTGACGATTTTCCAGGCATCACCTGACTGGCTCGCACCGGCAATGAGCGCCACGGTACCTATCACGCTGAGCAGGGCGCCGATACCATGGGTCGCGCTGTTCAGCCATTCCTCGATGCGATGGTGAATGGAGTCAAAGGTCTGCTTTGCTTGGGTCATTGTTGGGGATTCCGGATCAGTCATGGGCTTAAGGTACTTCAGCGTACACCTGTACGCAATGCCTCGGGATGAACATCCTGTGACCATGTTCAGAAAAACTGAACAAGCCATCGGAAAACTTCCGGTTTCATGGTCATCCGGCCGGCGGTAACCTGCCGTATATATTGAAACAACGGGAGGTTACCGATGGCGAAAGTTCTTGTCCTTTACCATTCCATGTACGGTCACATTGAGACTATGGCCGAAACAGTGGCCGAGGGTGCGCGAAGCGTGGAAGGCGCTGAGGTAGTGATCAAACGGGTTCCGGAAACGATGCCGGAGCAGGCGTTCCTGAACGCCGGCGGCAAGGCTGACCAGGGAGCGCCAGTCGCTGATCCGCAGGAATTGGCCAATTACGACGCGATCATCTTCGGCACACCGACCCGCTTTGGCAACATGTCCGGTCAGATGCGTAACTTTCTGGACCAGACCGGAGGGTTGTGGGCCGAGGGCAAACTGCACGGCAAGGTAGCGAGTGTTTTCGCATCCACCGGTACCGGTGGTGGTCAGGAACAGACCATTACCTCCTTCTGGACCACCCTGGCGCACCACGGCATGGTGATTGTGCCCCTTGGTTACGGTATTCCGGAATTCTTCGATATTTCCGAGACCAACGGTGGCACCCCCTACGGCGCAACGACCATCGCCGGCGGTGACGGCTCACGGCAGCCCAGTGAGAAGGAAACTGCCATCGCCCTGTTCCAGGGCAAGCACGTGGCTGAACTGGCGGTGAAGCTTCACGGGTAATCGTTGGTGCTCTGCAAAGCGTTGAGCGTTTCGGGCAGTCGGGTTTCCTGGCTGCCCTTTTTTATGCCTGCTCCAACCGTTACTTCACCCGGCTGAATTCGTTTTCAGCCGCGAGAACGTCGCTGGCACCACGCCCAGCCAGGACGCCAGCTGGTTGTCCGGCACCCGCCGAACCAGCTCGGGATACTCCTCCAGTAACAGCTGGTAGCGCTCGCTTGCCGGCATCGTGTGTTTGCGGAACTCCCGCATACTGGTCAGTTCGGCCAGTTCTTCGGTCAGCGCCAGGGCGAAACGGGGCCAGAGGCCATCGCCGTGGGAGCGGATGGCGGAACGAAATGCGGCAAAGTCCGCCACCCAGAGGGTGGCGGGCGTGCTGGCGGTGAGGCAAAGGGTATTGCGTACCGTGCGGCTGCGACCGAAGACCGGCCACACCAGATCGCCCTCGGAGAAGAAGTGATGAACCGCGACCTTGCCGCTGGGTGCTTCCCTGAAAAGCCTCAGGATCCCGTATTGGACGAGATAGACATTGGCCCAGGGGGAATCATGTTTCTCCAGGTTCGTTTCGGCGTCTATCCGGCGTTGATGGAACAGGCGGGTCAGGTCGCCAAGAAACCTGGCTTCCGGGCTTTGCTGGTCTTTACCCAGGCGGATGCCGAACACGCGGCTGAGACCATTGAGCAGGACAACTTCGGCGGGAGCACTGTCGTGCTGAATGATGTCAGGGTTGTTTTCGCCCAGCATGCAGGGGGCGGATGAGGCGTCTGGCCTGAAGATGCTGTTCATGTTTCTGACCCCGATTGGACAATGGGTCAATTATCGTATCAGAAAAGCATCTTTTGAAATGACTTAAATCATTAAGGCATTTTCACTAACTCGATTAGGACCGGTAGCTTTCGGCTGTTCAGGGGCCGCCAGGAAGGGGGTCAGATGAACGCTTTCATCTGACCCCAGCATCCGTACAGTTTCGGGGCGATGAGGTATCGCAGCCACAACGGGGTGAGATGAACGTTTTCATCTGACCCCATGTTCATCACTGGGGGCTCAGTGGCTGGTTCCCTCTTCGTAGTTGATTTTGTTCCACACGTTGTACTTGCCGGAAGGCTTGTTCATGGGAATTCGCTTCTCCTCCTCCAGGGTATCGGCATCGTAAACGATGACAGCACCGTCCTTGTCCCAGACACTCAGCAACAGTTTCTCGCCATAGCGGTCGAACTCCACGTGCGCCGCGACTTTGCCCGGAGCCGGCTGCAGCGTTTTGACGATCTCCAGGCTCTGTTTGTCGATGACGTGGACCTTGTCCTTGTTGGGGCCGAAGAACACATCCACCCAGGCGTAAGGTGAGTTCTCGTGGCTGCGCATGAAGAAACCCGGGCCTTCGGTTTCCAGGGTTTTGATCACGTCCCAGTTGTCCATGTCGATGATGGACACGGCACCGGTACGGAAGTGCGGGGTGGCCATGACCCGTTTGCCCTGGTATTCCCAGGTGATGCCGGAACCCAGGTGGGGCATGCCGGGAAGTGGCAGCTCGGCGACAGTGTCGCCGGTGTCCAGGTTGATGACGTACCCATGTTTGCCATCCCGGGCGGCGCCAATGACGTGCTCGTAGCCGGGGTCGAAGAAAAAGTCGTCCAGCCAGGTGTCGGTCTGCATCCGGCGGACTCTGGCCTTGTCGTCTTGCACGGTGATTTCCCAGGCTTCCGGTATGTCCTTGAGGGCGGCGATGAAGCTGTCCCGGGGTGGGGCGGCGTACACCGCGCTGACCCGGGAGCTGTCGCCGGCGTCGTTTTCTACCGGAATAATGTTCATCAGTTCCAGGTTGCTGGCATCAAAAAGAACCAGGGTATGGGGCAGGTAGTTGGCGGCCATGACGTGGTTGCCATCGGCAGAGACTGCGATGTTGCGCATGTTGATGCCGGCGCGAACCTCTGCCACCACTTTCAGGTTGTACAGGTCGTACTTGGTGATCCAGCCGTCCCGGGAGCCGAAATAGACGTAGCGGCCGTCGGGGCTGTATTTCGGCCCCCCGTGCAGGGCGTAGCGACTCGGAAACCGGTGGATCGGTTCCATCCTGTCGCCGTCGAGCAGGGTAACGTGGTGGTCGCCGATCTCCACAACCAGGAACAGGTTCATCAGGTCCGCTTCATAAACCGGCTCTTCGGGCAGACTGCCATCCGGATAAGGTAACAGGTGGCTGCCCAGGATTTCCTGCTTGCCCCAGACCGGCGTGGTTTCCGGTGGCTGGTAGATGAAGTTGGCCAGCGCCGTGACCGATTGCTGGCTCAGGGTGTCGCCAAAGGCGGGCATCTGGGTTGCCGGTCGGCCCGAAGCGATGACACTTTCGGCCTCGGACTTGCGCAGGCGCGACAGGTTCTCCGGCAACAGGGCGGGACCGATGCCGCCCAGGCGGTTGACACCGTGGCAGCTGGCGCACTCTTGCTGGTACAGCGTTTCGGTCTGTGCCGAGGGGGCTGCCCCCCAGGCTGGCGCGCCGAGCAGAGAGGCAGCCAGTAACAGGCTGGAGGTCAGGGTGTGGCGGTTCGGCAAAATGGCTTGTATCACCGGGTGTGGCTCCATGTTTCCGGGTTATTGGGGCGCCGTTCAGGCCGGCCGGGTCAGGGCACTGTCCCAGCCAGCCTGGACGGGGCGCGCCAGCTTGGCGGCCAGATTGACCACCTCACCGACGATAATCAGGGTCGGCGGCTGGAAATCTTCCTGGCGGATGGCCTCTTCCAGATTCGCAAGCGTGGTGACCGTCATGTGTTGCAGGGGCGTGGTGCCGCGTTCCACCAGGGCAACCGGGCAGTCGGCGGACAGGCCGTGAGCGATCAGCTCCCGGACAATGGTCGGTGCATTGTGCAGCCCCATGTAGAAGACCCGGGTCTGCCCCGGCGCCGCCAGTACCGCCCAGTTCAGCTCCAGGGACTGATCGGCCTTGCGGTGGCCGGTCACGAACGTCACGCTCTGGGCATAGTCCCGGTGGGTGAGAGGAATGCCACAGTAAGAGGCACAACCGGCGGCGGAGGTGATGCCGGGTACGACCAGGAAGTCGATGTCGTTCTCCACCAGCACTTCGGCCTCTTCGCCGCCCCGCCCGAAAATATACGGGTCGCCGCCCTTGAGTCTGACCACCCGGCGTTTCTGCGTCGCCAGTTTGACCAGCAGTTCATTGGTCTCCTCCTGGGGCACGTAGTGGCAGCCGCTGGCCTTGCCCACATGAATGCGCTCGGCCCCGGGGTTGACCAGTTCCATGATCTGGGGCGATACAAGACGGTCATATACGACGGCGTCCGCCTGCTGAATCAACATCAGGGCCCGCAGGGTCAGCAGACCGGGATCGCCGGGGCCGGCGCCGACAATGGCGACTTCACCGGGGCGTAGCGGCTGCTCCGCTAGCTGGAATTCCACCAGGCATTTCTTCCTTGGATTGGGGGTCATGGCGCCACTCCTCACAGATTGTGTACCGGAATTTCTGTCACCGGGGCGGCCACACGTCGGGGCGCATCCACCACACCGATTTCTTCGTTGGTCAGGTAACAGCCGGGGTCTTCTTCCCAGAAATCTCCGGAGATGTTGTAGGCCCGCACCCGGGTGTTGCCGTTGCAGATTCCAAGGTATTGGCAGTCGGCGCAGCGGCCCTTGACCGGTCGCGGGTACTGGCGGAAGCCCGCCATCAGGGGATCCCGGGTTTGGGACCAGATTGTGGAGAACGGGGTCTGCCGGACATTGCCCAGGTTGTAATCCCACCAGAAGGTATCCGGGTGAACGACACCCAGGTTGTCGATATTGGAAATGTTGACGCCGGAGGAGTTGCCACCCCAGTTGGTCAGGCGCTGTTCCAGGGCTGGCACCTGATCCGGGTAATGCTCCCTGGCCCACTCAATCAGGAACGGACCATCGGCGTCGTTGTTGCCGGTGACGTATTCCCGTTCGATGCCGCGCTTGAGCTCGTCGTGACAGTGGTTGAACAGCAGGGTCATGGCCTCGCGGGTCATGTCGTACCAGGCGTCGCGCTTGCGGTTGCGGCCGCCGCGACCGGAATAGTTCAGGTGCGAGAGGTAAAATTTGTCGATCTGGTGCTCGTCCAGCATGTCGAGCATGGCCGGCAGTTCCGGATAGTTGTCCTGGGTCAGGGTAAAGCGCAGGCCCACCTTGATGCCGGCCTGCTTGCACAGGGCGACTGCGTGCATGGATTCGCGGAACGCACCCTTTTTCTGCCGGAAGGCGTCGTGAGTCTGCTCCAGGCCATCGATGCTGATGCCCACGTAGTCGTAGCCAATCTCGGCAATCTTGCCGATGTTGTCTTCGGTGATCAGGGTGCCGTTGGTGGACAGGCCCACGTAGAAACCCATGGCCTTGGCCCGCCGGGAAATCTCGAAGATGTCCGGGCGCATCAGCGGTTCTCCGCCGGAAAGGATCAGTACCGGTACGCCGAAGGCCTTGAGGTCATCCATGGTGGCATAGACCTCCTCGGTACTCAGCTCGCCCTTGAAATCGATGTCCGCGGAGATCGAATAGCAATGCTTGCAGGTGAGGTTGCAGCGCCGGATCAGGTTCCAGATCACGACCGGGCCCGAAGGCTTTGGCACCGGGCGCACCGGGGTCGGTTGCATCAGGGTCTTGATGTAGCGGGTCATTCGGAACATTAAGCATCTCCCTGCTTTTTCAGTCTTAACCCGGTTTTCTTGAGAATCGCCGAGCTGTACAGGATGGTATGGCCGGAACAGGTGTCTCCCAGTAAGTTGCTGATCTGCGCGGCCTTCTCTTCGACTTCCCGTTGGCTGGTGCCGTGGACCATGGCAAAAAGGTTGTAGCGCCACCAGGGCAGGTGCCTCGGGCGCCGGTAGCAATGGCTGACAAAGGAAAGTTCACCGACCCGGCGGCCCATCGCTGAGACTGCTTCGTCTCGGATGTCCCAAACGGTCATGCCGTTGAAACGATAACCGAGCCGGTAATGGTCGGGCACCGCGGCCACTCGCCGCAGCACACCGGCTTCCTGCATGCGCTGGAACCGGGCCAGGACTTCGTCTGCCGGCATGTCCAGCTGTTCGCCCAGCGTGGCCCAGGGATCCGTGGTCAATGGCAGGCCGGCCTGGGTTGCCAGGATCAGTTGCCGGTCCCGCGCGCACAGCTGGTATCCGGGGGTGGTGTCCTGTTCAGACGGGAAAGTGGAGACGGACATGGAACTCCTCCTCCTTGGGCATGTTGTAGACGCGGTAACCGGTATGGTTCTCGATCTCTTCGATCACCCCGGCGATGCCTTCCCTGGTCTCGGTTGCCAGAACGAACCACATGTTCAGCTCGTGGTCCCGGCGGTAGTTGTGGGCCACTTCGTCAAAGGTATTGACCTGGCGGGCGACCCGGTCGAAGTCCGCCTCGGTAACGCGCATGGCTGCGAGAGTGAGGCCGCCACCCATTTCGCCAGCGTTGAACATCGGGCCAAAGCGGGTAAGCACCCGTCGGTCCAGCAGATCCCGAAGGGTCGCCAACAGGGTTGTTTCGCTAATGCCAAGTTCCGCGGCCACGGTTGCGTAGGGGCTTGGCACCAGGGGCAGACCATGCTGGAGCCGGTTGATGACGGCCTTTTCCACGTCATTGAGCGGCGCCATGGTGCTCTCCCGAGCCGGCGGTTCAGTCCGGGCTGACATATCGGGCTCCCCGCTGACGATAGGCTTTGGTGCTGAATAGCACCGCATGGGGGAACGTCTCCAGATGCTTGTCCGTGATCAGGTCGTCAAGCTGGGACAGTACGCGGTGGCGGTCCACGCCGTGAATCATGCAGAACAGATTGTAGGGCCAGTCGGGAAGGCGTCGGGGCCGTTGATAACAAAGGGTCACGAAGGGCGCCCCGGCGATGGCCTCGCCAACAGAGCTTACCCAGCGATCCGGTACGTTCCAGACCACCATGGCATTGGCGGTATAGCCCAGAGTGCGATGTTTCACCACGAGGCCCAGCCGTTTGATCAGGCCCTGGGCCTGCCAGTGATCCACGGCGGTCAATACCTCCTGTTCGGTCAGGCCGGTCTGTTCCGCCAGGGTCTGCCACGGGCGTGCAGTGAGCGGCAGCCCCTGTTCCAGCCGCTGCCGGAGCCGCAGCAGACCCCAGGCGCTGATCCGTCCCTGGTCGGGCAGTCGTGGCACGACCGCCAGATAGTCCATCGAGGTATTCACGACAACGCCTCCCAGTCGATGTCGAACCCGAGGTCGATGTGATAGCCCTCGACCATGGGCAGCCGCAGCATCGGCAAACGCAGCTGGTGTTCCAGTTCGTCGAGCCGCTCGTCGAGGGTATCCTCGTCCGGTGCGGTCATGACGAACCAGAGGTTGTAGGTGTGCTCCCGGGCGTAGTTATGATTGACGCCCGGGGCACGGTTGATACGGGCGGCGACCAGATCTATCTGTTCTTCCGGTGCTGCCACCGCAGCGAGCAGGCTTGCACCCGCCCGCCGGTGTTCGAATACCGGTCCGACCCGGCTGACGACCTGGCGGGACTGGAGGGTCTGCAGGCGATCGATAACCTCGCCCTCGGAAATGCCCAGTTGTCGGGACATCTCCAGATAGGGGCGTTCGCACACCGGGAGATCCCGCTGGTACAGGTTGATCAGTTGCTTGTCAGTACTATCCAGTCTCATGGTCTGTCCTCCGGGCCGGAACGGGTCAGTACACGTCGTGCTGGGTGTTGTAGACGTTGAACTTGCCAGTGGGTGTCACCAGCCGCTCGTCCTTGATCACCTTCTTCAGCTTGCGTGTCTTGTCATCGACAACCACCAGGGCCGAGGTCAGATCCTGGGAATTCCAGACCGAGAACCAGACTTCGTCACCGGCCACGTTGTACTCCGGTTGAACCACCCGCTTCGGGCCTTCGCCGACGTCCGCCCATTCGGCGATCGGCAGCACGTCGTAGCCGGCCTCCAGGTTGTTGATGTCATAGACCGCGACACTCTGGCTCACCGCCTCGGCCGGGTTCAGGGCAGTGTCCACGTAGAGGTTGTCGGACTTCGGGTGGGTCTTGATGAACAGCGAACCACCGCCCTGGCCGTTCAGCGTGCGAACGACTTTCCAGGCCTTGTCCGGATGGCCTTCCGGGTCGGTGCCGATCAGCTGAATGGTCGGATCACCCAGGTGGCTGGTGGCCCAGACCGGCCCATGCTCGGGGTCCACGAAGTTGGCGCCTCGGCCCGGGTGGGGAATCTTGCCCACCTCCACCATGGCCTCGAGGTTCCTGTCCCGGGAATCCACGACAGCAACCTTGTCGGACTGGTTGGCGGCGGTGAGGAAGTAGCGCATGCTGCTGTCCCAGCCACCATCATGCAGGAACCGGGCGGCGTCGATGGTGGTGACGCTCATGTTGTCCAGGTCCTCGTAGTTCACCAGCATGATCTTGCCGGTTTCCTTGACGTTGACGATGAACTCAGGGTGCTCGTGGGAGGCCACGATGGCCGCAACCCGCGGTTCCGGATGGTATTCCTGGGTGTCGACGGTCATGCCCCGGGTGCCGACAATCTTCTTCGGCTCCAGCGTCTCGCCATCCATGATCACGAACTGGGGCGGCCAGTAGGTGCCGGCGATGGCGTATTGGTCCTCGTAGCCCTTGTACTTGGAGGTTTCCACCGAGCGCGCCTCCATACCGACCTTGATCTTGGCGACGGTATCGGGTTCCTCCATCCACAGGTCGACCATGTTCACCAGCGCGTCCCGTCCGATCACGAACAGGTAACGGCCGGAGGCCGACATCCGGGAGATATGAACGGCATAGCCGGTGTTGATGACATGGGCAATCTCGTGAGTATCGCCATCAATCAGGGCGATCTGGCCCGCATCCCGGAGGGTCACACTGAACAGATTCTTCAGGTTCAGGTCGTTCATCTGTTTGGTGGGCCGGTCCTCGGGCGGGACAACCACTTCCCAGGTCGCCTTCATGTCCTCCAGGCTGTACTCCGGCGGCTGGGGTGGTTCGTGCATGACGTACTTGGCCATCAGCTCCACTTCGTCCTCGGTCAGGTCACCGGAGGTCAGCCAGTTGGGCATGCCCGCCGGTGAGCCGTAGCTGATGAAGGCCTTGAGGTAATCGATGCCCCGCTCCTGGGTGATGTCGGGAGTCAGCGGCTTGCCAGTGGCGCCCTTGCGGAGGACGCCATGACAGCCGGCACAGCGCTCAAAATAGATCTGTTTGGCTTTTTCGAACTCGGCATCGGTCAGGTCGGGCGCGCCCGGTGAGCGGACGATCCTGGCAGAGCCCGGTTCCACGGTGCTGGGCGTACCCTCGTAGGCCGTGGAGGCGGGGTCATCGGGATGTTTCGAGGCGTCGGTGGCAGCCAGGGCGCCAAACGAGGCGACGGCCACTGCCAAAGCCAGAGGCTTGAAAATTATGCGCGATACTCTCATCAGGTTCTCTCCTTGGATTTAAGAGTGCCTCTAGGTTTCGCTTCTTCCGCTCTCCGAACATTGATTAATGTCAGATGTATGTTATTTGTCGAGGCTCTACCCAACAGGTGGTATGCCAAATGATTTCTGGTCTTTGTCGGTGGTTTTAACCAATATCAAGGATGGGTGTTAGGGCTGTTGCCACGATGAATCCGGCCAATCTGAAAACGGGAGGCGGCAAATGGGCACAAACGCGGGCTGGCGATGGAAGCTGGGCGTCATGCTGTTGACCCTCCTGCCGATCCCGGCCTCGGCCGCCGGGAATGACGTTCGTTCAGGGCCGGAGCTGACAAATCTGGTGTTGCAGGACTGCGGCTCCTGCCATGGCATGACCCTGAAAGGCGGATTGGGGCCACCCCTGCGTCCTGAAGACCTGCATCAACTGCCGGCAGAAGCGATCGCGGCGATTATTCGCGAAGGCGTACCGGATACCGCCATGCCGCCCTGGAAGCCTCTTCTGGCACCCGAAGAGATCGACTGGATCAGTCGGCAATTGAAGGCCGGCACCCTGGTTTCACCCCAATGACCCACGTGGAGGTTCGCCAATCAATGGAACGGCCCGGCCCTGTTGTTCAACGCATGATACTGATGATTCTGCTGATCTCCGGTCTTGCCGGCTGTCAGGTGCTGTCACCCCCGGCGCCCGCTGCGGAACGGATGGGCACGGGGGATCTGGGCCTGATCATAGAGCGGGCGACCGGTTCGGTCCTGGTGATCAATACCAGCCACCACCGGGTACTGGGTCGGGTTGAGGGGCTGGGAGACCTCTCCCACGCGTCCGTGGTGTACTCCCGCGACGGTCGTTACGGCTATGTGTTCGGTCGTGATGGCGGACTGACCAAGGTGGACCTGCTGGAACTTGCCATCGCCAGGCGCGTGCTCCAGTCGGGCAACAGCATTGGTGGCGCCATTTCGCAGGACGGACGGTTTGTGGCCGTTTCCAACTACGACCCCGGAGGGGTGAAGGTCTTTGACAGCGAGACTCTGGAGCTGGTGAAGGATATTCCCGCCAGCTATGCCGATACCGAAGGCAAGCCTGCGCAATCCAAGACCGTCGGACTGGTGGATGCCCCGGGGAACCGGTTTGTCTTCAGCCTGTTTGATTCGGACCAGATCTGGACGCTCGACATGGCGGCTTCCGAACCTGAGGTTCACCGGTTCGACGCCGGCGAAGCACCCTACGATGCGCTGATTACCCCGGATGGTCGGTTCTATATTGCCGGCCTTTTCGGCGAGGACGGTTTGTCCATGCTGGACCTCTGGCACCCGGATCAGGGGGTTACCGAGATTCTGCCGGACTACGGCAGGGGCGAACAGAAACTGCCGGTCTACAAGATGCCTCATCTGGAAGGCTGGGCTATTGCGGATGGCCAGGCGTTCTTCCCGGCGGTGGGGCACCACCAGGTGCTGGTGGCGCGGATGGATGACTGGTCCCTGGACGGGAGAATTCCCGTACAGGGCCAGCCGGTGTTCGTCATGGCCAGTCCTGACAACCGCCAGATCTGGGTCAGTTTTGCGCATCCGAATAACGACGTGGTCCAGGTGATTGATTCCCAGACCCGGGAAATCATCCGGACCCTCGAGCCCGGTGAAGCGGTTCTGCACATGGAATTCACGCCCCGGGGCGAAGAGGTATGGGTCTCGGCGAGAGACAGCAACCGGGTGACCGTTTACAACACCCGGACCCTGGAGCCGGTGGCAACGCTCGATGCCGAGAAGCCCAGTGGCATTTTCTTCACCAGCCGTGCCCACACCCTTGGGCTCTAGCAGGCCGCTGGTCCGCGTGGCCGCGGCCGGGCTCCTGGCCATCACGGTGCCGGCCGGGCCAGGAACCGCCGGAGAACTGTCTGAGATGCGGATAAGCATCCAGTCGGTCACGGAGGTGACGGATGTGGCCGGGTACCGGTTAACCAGACAGCTGGCCGAAGGTGGCTGTGAGGCAACGGTGCAGTTCGGTGAGGCGGAGCCGGACGCCGTGCTTGAATTCCGGATTGGCGAAACAGCAATCGAGGCGGTGCTGGTGGCCAGCAACCGGAACGGCGATCCGCCACGCCCGGCCTGGGTGACCCGCCGAACCGCCGGAGTTGGCTCAATCACCGAGTTGGCGGGGCGGGACCTCGCGACGGTGGCGGGCCCCGATCCGCTGGGGGCTCGCTTACCTCTGGCCGCTTTGGCGGAAGTGGGCGTAAGGCCGGCCCGCGAGCAACTGTATGAAGCGGGCGACTACAGCTCGGCACTGGGCCTGCTGCTCCACAACAACACGCATGCGGCGGTAACCGAGGTGGGTTTTGTGGAGCCGATGCTGGAGAACAATGGCCTGGTGGTTACCTGGGCGGGTAACCCTGTCCGGGCCGGCGGATGGTATCGGGGGGCGGGCTGGAACCGGTCTGCTCTGGCTTGTGAAGAGGTCCTGGCGGGACTCACCCGGCGTGGTGATCGCCAGATTTTTATGGTTTTTCCCGAATGGGTTCATGGTTTTGCCAGGCCTGAGCGCCTGAATTCAGAGGAAGTTTCCCAATGACGTTTTATCAACCGGTTGGCAATGAGATCGAACTGTTCCGGGCCGCGGCCGACAACGGCCTGCCTGTACTGATCAAGGGCCCCACCGGCTGCGGCAAGACCCGATTTGTCCGCCACATGGCAGAACAGCTGGGTCGGCCTGTGTACACCGTGGCCTGTCACGATGACCTGACCGCGGCGGACCTGGTGGGGCGGCATCTGATCGGCCCCGATGGTACCTACTGGCAGGACGGCCCGCTCACCCGGGCCGTCCGCGAAGGGGGTATCTGCTACCTGGACGAAGTGGTTGAAGCCCGGAAGGACACCACGGTGGTGCTTCACCCGCTGGCGGACGATCGCCGCGAGCTGCCTATCGAGCGTACCGGTGAACTGCTGCAGGCAGCGCCCGGGTTCATGCTGGTGGTGTCCTATAATCCGGGGTACCAGAGTCTGCTCAAGGGCATGAAACCGAGCACCCGTCAGCGCTTCGTCTCGCTGCGATTCGACTATCCGTCCGAGACTGACGAGCAGACCATCGTCGTTGAAGAGGCCGGTTGCGACCGGGACCTCGCCAAGCAGCTGGTGAGCCTGGCGGCGGCGCTCAGGAACCTGAAGGATCACGATCTGGAGGAGGCGGCATCCACGCGCCTGCTCATTCACACGGCGATGATGATCAAGGCCGGCCTGCCGCCACTGGATGCGGTGCGGGCTGGCATGATCGAACCGCTGTCGGACGATGAAGCCACGGTGGCAGCACTGATGGAGGTGGTGTATGCGGTATTCGGGCGGCCGGGAGAAAGCCGCTAGCGGAGCGGTCATCCCGGTAATCTGGTATCTGCTGAACCTGCTGGCGATTCCGGTGATCGGGTTTGCTGTGCTGGTGTGGCTGTATCTTCACAGTGAGGGCGACCATCCGCTGCGCCGGGCCCATGCCCGGGCCGCCGTGGTCATGTCCGTCGTCGGCGCGGTGTTGATCAGCACCGGCGTGGGCGTGGCCTGGCTGACCCTGGGTAACACCGGGCACTTCTGGAGCTTTGGCCTGGTGTGGGCGATCGTGCTGCACACGGGCTTTGTGCTGTGGGGGATGGTGGCGTTGGCGCAGGCGATGGCGGACAAGCGGCCGTTGTTTCCGGCCAGGTGGCTGTAGGTCCGCTAAGACGGGGTCAGAAGAACACTTTCTTCTGACCCCAGGTTCACAATTCAGCTCCGTGGCAGCGCCCAGGACGGGGTCAGATGAAGGCTTTCATCTGACCCCAAGTTCATGCCGGCCGCCACCCTGACTTACCGCAAAGCCCCGGGGTCAGATGAAAGCTTTCATCTGACCCCACCTTCACGCCCGAAACGCCCCTAGGCCGCCGCATGAAACCCCGCAATCACCGCCACCACCACCGGCGCCCAGGCCTGGGCGGCGAGGCGCCAGCCCCTCGGGGCCTTTCGCATTTCCATGAAGTGGTCCACCAGTAACATCGCTTTGATGAGCACCAGGGCAAACACCAGCCAGGCCAGGAGCTCCGGCCCGAGCCCGGTTTGCAGGGCGATCACCGGCAACGCGGTGCAAATCATCAGGGCCAGGTAGATTGTCAGCACGTCAGTCCCTCCTCACGCCAGCACATAAACCATCGGAAACAGCACCAGCCACACCAGATCCACCATATGCCAGTAGGAAGCGCCGGACTCCATGCTGTTCATGTCGGTGCCGTCGTAGTCGCCGTTACCGACTTTCACCGCCAGGACAGCGAGGACGATCTGCCCCAGCAGCACGTGCATGAAGTGGAAAAAGGTCAGGAAGAAATAAAACATGAAAAAGGTATCGGTGCCGAGGTTGTAACCCTGGCCATACAGATCGGCGTACTCCCAGAGCTTGCCGATGGTGTAGACGCTGGAAGCGGCCAGCGCGAGCCAGAGTCCCAGCCGGGTTCCCCGTTTGCCGTGACGGAGCCGATGCACGGCCGTCGCCACCAGGTAGCTGGCGGTGATCAGCGCCACGGTATTGAGCAGGCCGATCAACGGGTGCAGCGCCTCGCGGCCGGCGTGGAAGGTGCCCGGATCAAGGCTACGGGCCACGGTGAAGCCGATGAACAGAATGCCGAATACCGCCAGCTCGGCAAAGATGAACATCCACACGGCGAGGTCGCCGGGCAGGTGCCTGGTCCTGGTTGCAGTCAGCTCGTTCACGGTCATCGGGTCAGGTTGAGATAGAGTTTGGGCAACTGCAGCGGCAGCTGGGCCGGGTCCCGGATCACCACGTAGTGGTTGCTGCCGAACACGTAGGGCAGGTATTCGCTGGCCTCGTCGTCGATGGTGACGCAGAAGGGGGTCAGGCCGGCTTTATGGGCTTCCTGCACCGCCATGCGGGTGTCTTCCACGCCGTAGCGTCCCTCGTACAGATCAAGGTCATTGGGCTTGCCGTCGGTGAGTAACAGCAGGATTTTCTGGTGCTCCGGGCGGGCCTGCAGCAGCCGGGTCGCCTGCCGGATGGCCGTGCCCATGCGGGTGTAGTAGCCCGGCTCAAGCGCCTGGATGCGGCCTCGGATGGTGGCGGTGTAGGCCTCATCGAAGCCTTTGAGGTGATGGAAGCGTACATGATCCCGGCGCCGGGAAGAAAAGGCGAACAGGGCGAACGGATCGCGGCTGGCCTGCAGCGCTTCGCTGAGCAGTTGCAGACCGTCCCGCGCCACATCGATCACGCGCTGGTGGTTGTTGATGTAGGTTTCTGTCGAGAGGGACACGTCGGCCAACACCAGGCAGGCCAGATCCCGCTGGCTCTGCTGGCAGCGACGGAACAGCTTCTGGTCGATGGCGCCCTGGCGCTGGCGGTTCTGGACCTCCCGCTCGAGGCAGGCATCGAGATCCAGCTCCTCGCCCTCCACCTGCCGCTTCTGCCATTGCTTGAGCGGTTTCAGCGCGCTGAATTGCCGTTGCAGGTGTTTGGCGGGTCGCCGCAGGGGTTCGGGTAGCTCGGCCGGCTCGGCGTCCTGAGCCAGCATGGGCTGCAGGCAGCAGAATTTTTCCCGATAGCTCTGGCTTCGCCAGTCCCACTCGGGCAGGTGAATGCCGGGCCCCAGCCGCAGGTCGTCATTTTCTTCCGAGGGCAGATCCAGATCGAACTTGATGGATGAGGACGTCTCGCGCCGGTCGTTGGACACGGAGATCATGTCCATATCATCGGCTACGGATTCGGCATCTTCCTCCTCGGTGTCGTCGCCGGCCCGGTCCACGGGAATGAACTCGGTCCAGGAGAACAGGCTTTCCAGACGGAAAATCATCAGGCCCTGGTCCCGGTCGAATCCCTCGACCCGTTCCGCCTGGCGGCGCTTGCGCTTCTTGGCCAGGCCGCCGGGGCTGGACTGGGTATTGTCATCGCCAATGACCTGGCCGTTGGCGGGGCCCTGATTCAGTGACGGGTAGAGCCACAGGATGACGGGCCAGGGGTCGGTAGCGGCTGCCGGAATTCGGGTAACGCTGCCCGGGTGAATCAACGCCTGGCGTATGGATTCCTCGCGCGTGGCCTCCTGGGGCGGTAGCTCATCCGGGTGCGGTCGCCATTGCAGGGAATGGCTGACCAGGCGCTGATAGATTCGCTCAAGTCCCGGCCAGCGTGCCAGAACGTCCTGAACCATCGTCTGGTTGGCCGTGAACCAGTCGGTGTCCTCCGGTTCCGGCGAGGCGGCCAGCGCTGCGAGCCACAGGTACAGATCCCGGTTCAGGTCCCTCGACGGGAACAGTGCGATTCGCTCTGGCAGCCGGAGATTCTGATCGTCCCGCCAGGCCAGTTCGAATTTCCGGTGGGTTCCGGCCAGCTTGTGCAGGAACCTCCGCCGCAAGCGGAAATGCCGGGGCTCGGCGGTGACCAGGCTCAGGGCCGGATCACCGCCGAGCGCACGGAACAGAATGCCCAGGTGACGGGCTTCGTCTTTCAGATGGACGGCATGCTCCGGAAACTCCCCCAGTGCCTGGCGGGTGATGTATTCATGCCATTTGTAGCCAACCCATTCTTCCATTGCTTGCTCCTTGTCAGCGCCGGCGCCCGGTCGGTTCGCTGTCCAGCTGGTGTACCGGGATCAGTACGGTCTGGCGGTTGGGCTCGCCTGGCTCCCAGTGCAGCAGGCTGCCCTCGGGATTGTCTTTCTGCACCTCGCGACAGGCGCTCACGCATTGCAGGCACTGGGTGCAGGTGAATTTGGCCCGCTTGTGACTGCGGGTCGGCAGCCGCATGGGGCAGGCTTCGTCACAGGCTTTGGTGCAGTCCCGGCAGGCGGCGGCGCGGGTTGTGTCGAAGGTCACCATACGGCCGCGACCGTTGGTCATCCAGGCGATACTCTGCACCACCCCGAAGGCACAGCCATATTTGCAGAACAGGTGCCTTGCAAACAGGAAGTCCAGCGTGAACACGGTGGTGGCCACCGCCAGGAACACCGAGGGATAGAACGACAGGTTGCCGGTTACGAGGTCGGTGTAGAGCGGAATCGGCGGCAGAAGGTAAGACAACATTGCCAGTGCCCAGGAAAAGCCGATCAATCCACAGACCAGCGTCAGCCCTGCCCAATGGATGACCTTGCCGCGCCGGCCTCGCTTGAGGGCTTCCCACAGGGTGGGGCGGCCGGTGATACGGGTCATCAGATGGTTGACGGTTTCCACGACTGAAAAGTGGGGGCACAGCCAGCCACAGTAAATGCGTCCCCATTTCCACGCGATCCACAGTACAAGAGGGACCAGCACCAGGATGGGGAGGATGAACCAGAACAGGATCTGCCCGGCCACGTCCGCCGGCGAGCTCTGGGTGACCCAGTCGAGGTTCAGGTTAAAGGACAACGGAAACCCGAAGAGAATAAAGCGGGTTTCGGTCAGGTCGTAACGGAACAGGTTGAGAACCGGCGCAAGCAGGAACAGGGCAAAGAAACCGGCCCGAGTGATCAGTCGGTTCCTCTGCAGTGTGTCCCTGGGATTGGTCGCTGGTGCTTGCACGGTCGGTGTCCGGGGTTGGCGGGGTTGCCGGGCGGTCGGCAACCCCGCTCAGGGGTGGGTTTACGCGTCTGCGGTGGCGGGACCGCGGACTTCTTCAGACGGGGACGCCTGACCCTTGATGAAGAAACTGCCGAAGTACACGATCAGCCCGGCCAGGAAGAAGCACCCGGCTACCAGCCGCATCCAGTAGAACAGGGCGATGTTGTCCTGGGTCGCCATGAACGACAGTGCCTCACCGCTCTCGGGAATCCGTTGCAGCCAGATTTGCAGGATGCCGGCCCCGGTCAGGAACAGGGTGATGAACACCATGGAGATGGTCATCAGCCAGAAACCCCACATCTCAAGCACCTGGGCGGTATTGCTGTTGCCATACGGGCGGCCGCGCATGATCGGCATGGCGTAGGAAATGATGGTCAGCACGATCATCACGTAGGCGCCGTAGAAAGCCATATGGCCGTGGGCCGCGGTAATCTGGCTGCCGTGGGTGTAGTAGTTCACCGGGGCCAGCGTATGTAGGAAGCCCCACACGCCCGCGCCCAGGAACGCCATCACCGCGGTGCCCATGGCCCAGAGCATGGCGGCCTTGTTCGGGTGGTTACGCCGGCGGCGGTTGATCATGTTGAAGGCGAACAGCACCATCATGAAGAAGGGCAGCGGCTCCAGGGCGGAGAACACCGAACCCAGCCACAGCCAGTACTCGGGCGGCCCGATCCAGAAGAAGTGGTGGCCGGTGCCGATGATGCCGGTGATCAGGGCCATGGCGATGATCACATACAGCCACTTCTCGATCACTTCGCGGTCGACGCCGGTGATCTTGATCAGCACGTAGGCCAGGATGGCACCCATGATCAGCTCCCAGACGCCTTCCACCCACAGGTGTACCACAAACCACCAGAAGTACTTGTCCAGGGTCAGGTTGCCGGGGTTGTAGAAGGAGAACAGCCATAGTACCGCCAGACCAATCAGGCCAGTGATCAGCACGATATTGACGACAGTTTTGCGGCCCTTCAGGGCGGTCATCAGGATATTGAACAGGAAGCCGACTACCACCAGCGCTATGCCTATCTTGGTGATGGTAGGCTGTTCGAGGAATTCCCGGCCCATGGTGGGTAGCAGCTTGTTCATGGTGACATCGGCCAGTGTGGCATAGTCCACGAACAGGTAACCGAGGATGGTCAGCGTGCCGGCGACGGCAAACACCCAGAACAGGATCCAGGCCAGCAGTGGGCTGTAGAGTTCGGTCTGGGCTTCCTCGGGCACCAGATAATAGGTGGCGCCCATGAAGCCGAACAGCAGCCAGACTATCAGCAGGTTGGTATGTACCATCCGCGCGACGTTAAAAGGAATTTCCGGGAACAGGAAGTCTCCCACTACGTACTGCAGGCCCAACACCAGGCCGAACACGATCTGGCCGGCAAACAGGATCAGGGCAAAGATGAAGTAGGGCATGGCGACCCGTTGGGATTCGTATTTCATGTCGTTTCTGCTCCCTCAGCCTTCAATGTTGGGTGGCCAGCCGTTATCGTCGATCTTGGACGTCCACTCCAGGAACGCCGCCAGATCCTCGATTTCCTGGTCGGTCAGGTTGAACTGCGGCATCTGCCGGCGGCCCGGCACGTTGGTGGGCATGGCATTCATCCAGGCGTTCATGTAGGCCTTGAAGACCTCGGAGTCACCGCCGCCCCGGCGGTCGAACACATTGGCCAGTTCCGGTGCGAAATAGGCGCCTTCGCCCATCAGGGAATGGCAACCGACACAGTTGTTGTTCTCCCAGACATGTTTGCCCCGGACAACCTGCTCGGTAAGCTGGTCCCGGTTATCCCGTTCGGGCATGGCCCGGGATTGAGTGTCAAAAGTCAGGGCCAGGAACAGCAATACGAAGAAGGCACTGCCTCCCAGGTAGATGTTCCTGGCCATGCTTTTGGTAAAGCGTTCGGCCATCGGTCTCTCTCCTTGGTCTTTGTGGAATACCTGACTACAGCACTAGGATATAAAGATGCATCTGGAATGCTGTTGATGATTATCAAGCATTACCAGATCTCACACTATTGCGCCGGGGAGTTACCTCTGTGGGGGTAGGTGATAGACTTCGCGCCCTGACTTTCACCCTTGCTGTTGTACGGAGTCTTCAATGGCGGCTGCGCTGGCGTTATTTCTGAAGCTGATTCCTTTGTATGTCACGGTTGTGCTGGGCTGGGTCTCCGGTCGCTACCTGCAAGCCAGTGGCAAACATATCGCCGGGATCATGCTTTATATCGTCACACCGTCGGTGGTGTTTTCCGGGGTGATGGCGGCACCGCTCTCGCCCGAAGTAATCCTGCTCCCGTTTCTGGTCTTCGGTCTTTCATCCGTCCTCGGCCTGGTCCAGCTGAAACTGGCAAAAAGGGTGATTACGGATGGCAGCGCCAGCATCATCCCCCTGTGTGTGGGCTCGGGAAATACCGGTTATTTCGGCGTGCCGGTGGCACTGCTGCTGTTCGGCGAAGAGGGTCTCGGCCTTTACATCGTGTGCATGCTCGGTACCACGTTGTTCGAGAATTCGGTGGGGTTCTATCTCGCGGCGCGCGGTCGATACGATCTCAGGGATGCACTGATGCGGGTGGTAAGGCTGCCTTCGGTTTACGCATTTCTGGCAGCGGTGGCACTGAATCTGTCCGGAATCCGGATACCGGATCTGTTTGTGCCCCTGTTCGACAATCTGCGTGGCGCCTACAGCGTGCTCGGCATGATGATCATCGGCATGAGCATCACTTCGTTCCGGGGGCTGGCCGGCAATATCCGTTTCACCGGCCTTGCCTTCTTCGGCAAGTTCGTGGTCTGGCCGCTGGTGGCGATCCTGTTCTGGTGGCTGGATGCGAACTTTCTGGGTATCTACGACACCGCAGTGCATCACGCAATGTTTCTGATTTCCATCACCCCCATCGCCGCCAATACCGTGGTCATCGCCACGCTGCTGGATATCTCGCCACGGCAGGCGGCGGGCACGGTGCTGCTCACCACGCTGTTCGCGCTGGCGTTCATCCCGGTCATGATTGCCATCGCGTTCTAACGGGAACCGGACGAGGAGCCACTGACCACCGGTTCCACACTGCCGGCCCGGGCTTCTGCGATGTCCCTGCGGGCGTGACGAACCACACTGACCCCGGCGGTGACGGCGAGGCTGCCCATGACCGCAGCCACTGCCAGGTCCGGCCAGGCCGTGCCGGTTCCGAAGACGCCCAGTGCCGCGCCCATCACGGCGATATTGCTGATGGCGTCATTGCGGCTGCATAGCCACACCGAGCGCATGTCCGAGTCCCCTTCCCGGAACCGGAACAGCATGGCGGCCACGCTCACGTTGGCGACCAATGCCAGCAGGCCAACGGCCCCCATGGTCATTGGTTCAGGCGTGATTCCACTCTGCGCCACCCAGATGGCACGGGCCCAGACCACCAGCCCGAATGCCGCCATCGTCAGGCCTTTCACCATCGCTGCCCGGCCACGCCAGAGCATGCCCATGGACAGCACGCTCAGGGACAGGATGTAGTTCGCGCTGTCGCCAAAGAAGTCGATGGCGTCGGCCATCAGCGAGACCGAGCCGGATTGGATACTGGCAATACCCTCCACCAGGAACATGGCGAGATTCACCCACAGGGCAATCCAGAGCGCCTTTCGAAACCCCGGGGCAGGGGATTTGGGTTCGGGAGCCGAGCAACTGCAGGCCATGAGTTTCTCCTTTCTTCAGTTACTCACAGTAAAAACCCTGGAGCTGCTACAGGGTCAACTCTTGTTGGGATTATTAGCGGTAGGAAATCGATTCTATGGCAGGTGTTATACGATTCAAAAAAACAGTAGATAATCCAGATAAATGTGTCGAAATTGATGCTGGGTGCCCTCCGTCCTGCTCTCTACGGGCGCTTGACATATACGAAGGAACTGGCCAATCTCTTCTCAAATAATCATAAAAGCCGATTTCGGTGGACAAGTAATGCTTGGAAACTCGTTCTCAACGGCAGGTTTTGACCGCTGGATCAGCGATGTAAATCAGATCTGTGGACCGTTTTCGGCAGAACCCCTCAAGCAGGAATTCTGCGGAAACATAAGCAAGATGGGATCCAGTGCCCTGGATATGTCCCGCGTTACCATCCGCGGGGCACAGCTGGTTCGTGGTCGAAGCGAAATCCGTCGGTGTGTCACCCCTGAGTTCTTCTGCGTTTTCCAGCTTCGGGGAACGTCGCGCGTTGAGCAGGCGGGGAACGGGTCCATTCTCCGGGCCGGTGATATTGTTCTGGTAGATTCGGCGCTCCCATTCAGCTTTACCTATGACAACGAATCCGAGCAGATTTCTCTCATCCTGCCTCGTCCGATCATCGAGCGAACCCTGAACCTGTCGGGAATTGAGCTTGGTGTCCGGATTCCCTCCGACAGCCACATCGCCCGTGTCGCCAACTTATTGATTGGCGGAGCAGCCAATTACGACAGTCTTGATGAGGAAGAGGGCGCCGCCATCATTGACTCGCTGATTATGCTGATCAAACCCTCGGTTATTCGCAGTGTGGGGGAGCACAGTCCCGGTGAGCGGGTCTTCCTGCAGGCTGCTTCTTTTATCCGGGAGAACATCGGTGAGTCAGAGCTGAGCGCACGTATGGTGGCGAGCACCACCGGGACCTCGGTTCGTGGCCTCTATCGGGCGTTTTCCGCACGTTCGCTGACTGTGTCGGGGTATATCAAAACCCAGCGTCTGGAGATGTGCGCCGAGTACCTGAAAGCGTCGAAGGGCAAGGTGAACCTGACTGAAGTCGGGTACCGTTTCGGCTTTGCCAGCCCCAGTGCATTTTCCACGGCTTTCAGGCAACACTTCGGTGTAACGCCATCCAGCTTCTGCCAGGACTGTCTTTCTTGACAGGGAGGCCCGCCCGATGACGCATGCGGCGGGCCGCCAGAGATCATGGAATCATCGGCGCGTCATTTTTTCACGCTGATGACCCTGGGCTGTGTGACCGCTTTCAACCCTTCCAGACCAAACTCCACTCCATACCCGGAGGCCTTATTGCCGCCAAAGGGCACCATGGGATGGATGGCGCCGTGCTGGTTGATCCAGACGGTTCCGGCCTCAACCCTCAGGGCGATCGGCTCCGCCTCCTCCGGAGTGTTGGCCCAGACCGAGGCGCCGAGGCCAGCCGACAGGCGGTTGGCGGAATCGACCGCTTCGTCCAAGTCCCGGTAACGGACAATGGGCAGGGCGGGGCCGAACTGCTCCTCATCCACCAGCCTTTGGCCATCCCGGATGTCGCCCACCAGGGTCACGGGCAGGAAGTAACCGGTGTCAGGGACATCGCCGAATTCCATAACCTCGCATCCATTGGCGCGCGCATCGTCGACCAGTTCTTTCACCTTCTTGAACTGCATCTCGTTCTGAAGCGGACCGATCAGGTTGCTCTCGTCCATGCCATCGCCAATCGGCATATGGCGGGCAAGGTCGCTGAGCGCGGTAACCACCGGGTCATAGTCATTTTCGTGAACGTACAACCGCTTGATACAGGCGCAGGTTTGCCCCATGTTCAGGAAGGCGCCCCAGAAAAGGCCCTCCGCGATGGCATTGGCATCAGTGCCGGGGGCCACAATGGCGGGGTCATTGCCACCAAGTTCCAGGGTGATCGGCGCGAGGTTTTGCGAGGAAGCCTCGATAATGCGCCGGCCGGTCGCCTCGCTGCCGGTGAACATGATCTTGTCAATGTCCGGATGGCTGGTGAGCGCGGCCCCGATGCGGCCGTCCCCGGAGATGGTGTTCAGCACCCCCGGTGGCAGAACCTGATTGATCAGCCGAACCATTTCCAGGGTTGCGATGGGGGTGTATTCGGACGGTTTCAGGACCACCGTATTGCCCATGCGGATGGCAGGAATGATTTGCCATATGGCAATCATCAGTGGCCAGTTCCACGGTGCAATTGCGGCCACCACACCCAATGGCACCCGGTGCAATACGTCCTTGCGCTCTTCGTCCTCGTGGACAGTTTCCGGGGGCAGTGCCAGTGCTGCCGGCACCTGTGTCCAGCCCACGCATGCCTGCATCTCGAAGCGCGAGCCCGGACCGGACAAAGGTTTGCCCTGCTCCCGGGTTATCAGCTCGGCCAGATAGGCTGCATTATCCTCGAGCACCTTGGCCACCCGGGCCACGGTTTCCTGTCGCTCCCGATCACTGACCCGGGCCCATTCCTTCTGTGCGTTGCGCGCAGCCATGACGGCGTCGTTTACGTCCTGTTCGCTGCTGAGGGGCGCCAGCCCCAGAGAATCGCCTGTTGCAGGGTTGAAAATTTCCTGGTGATCGGTGGCCTCAACCGGTTTTCCGTTCACCAGATTGCTGTAGGTTTGCATGACAATGCTCTCCTGAGAGTATTCGTTGGAGTCGGGCGGGACACCCGTTGCAGCGGCCCACGGCTGTGTCCGTGGGCCGCTTTTGTTTAGTAGGCTGATGACACGGGTCAGAACGGAACAATGGCAATGATCTGGCCATAGGTATTGGTTGTATCACTCCCGATCTGGCTGCCACCCTCGGCGGCGCTGTTGTCGGGCATATAGAATCCCAACAGAGGACTGATAATCAGGTGCGGCGCGGCTACCCATTCGGCGTATAAGTTGACCTCCTGAGCGTCCAGGCCGCCGCTACCGCCTGCGGTGTCGCGGAAGTCAAAGAACAGCGCTCCGAGACTGAGCGTTTCTGACGGAGTTGCCTTCAGGCCGACGTGGTGCACGGTGGCATCGGAATTGAACGGGCCTGCGTAGTTGGCAGCGACCTCACCCTGGAACCAGGTGCCGTAGCCGCGGTTGAAGCCGAAGAACAGCGGGTCGAAGCCTTCATCGAAGCTCGAATAGCGATAATTGACACTGGGTGACCAGGTTACATCACTGAAGGTCCAGCCAGCCTCGGCGTACCAGGCCTTGGCATTCTCATCAGAGCCTTCTCCGGCCTCCTGGTTGACGAACTCACCGGAAAGGAACAGGTTTTCGATGCCTGCATTGCCCTGGTAGCGAACGCTTGTGGTCTGTTGTCCGTCTCGTGAGCCGTATCCAAGTATGGGCGCGAAGGTGTCATCGACATCCAGCCCTTCGATATACGCCAGGCCAAACGTGCCCTCAGGGATCACATACTCGGCGTTGACGCCTGCCAGCTCCATCTCCGCTTGCGCTTTGTTGTCGGAGGCCAGCCAGAACAGCTCGGCGCGAAGTCCCTCCGAACCTCCGATACGGGCAATCGCGGTCCGGTCAAATGCCTTGCGGGCAGCGAGCCAATAGGCGCCCCCACGATCAAAGTCCAGGCCCGGGCCATTGAGAGCATCGCCAAAGTTCAGGGCATCGCTATTGATAAGGAAGCCATCGCCAATGGCAAATTGCTGGCGCCCGAATGACAGATCGAGACCGTCCTCACCAAGCGCCGGAACCAGGTTGCCCGAACGCCAGCCAAGGTAGGCATCCTCCAGTGCGGTTTCCCGTTCGTTGCCCGAGGTGATGCCTCCGGCATCGCCGTCACCCCAGGTGCCGGATGACACCAGGTTGACGGCTCCATAGACACGGCTGTCCGAGCCGATCCCCTGGCTTCCAGAGAGCCCGTATTTGATGTAGCCCTCCTGCCACTCTGATTCACCGGCAGACGATTTGGCGCCAAGGTTGTAGGTTTCCTGGCTCGAAAAAACACCCAGAACCGCTTCCAGATCGGCGTTCAGCTCGGTTCCGTCCTGGTCATAAAGGTTATAGGCCGAAGCGGGGGCCGACAGTCCGGCCACGGCCAGACAGAGAATGCTTTTTACAGAATGCTTGTTTTTCATTTTTCCTGATTCCCGTGTTTCTGAGTTTGTGGCGAGGCTTCCCTGCCTGAAAGGTCCCTCGTTCCGTGCGAATCAGTTCTCCGGCTTCTGGCGGTCGGGAAGATTCAGGGTTGGTGTCTGGTCAAAGAAGTTCCAGGGTTTCAGCATCGAGTGGACGTACTCGGTCGGCATGATGGGCCACTCCTCCGCTCGGGCTACGTGAGTCGCACCGGTGGTCATCCAGAGCACGGTATCGACGTTCTCGATGGACTCGTTATCCGCGACGAAGGTTTTCAGGCCGGTATCGGTTTTGGCCCGGTTCGGGTATTCGCCTTCCGGAAACCGTTCCTCGGGCTTGTATTGCGTGACCCAGATCTGCTTATCCATGAAGTTGACACGCTTGAACAGCCACTCGTCCTCACTGAATAACGCGCCCTTGGCGATGGGGTGAGTGCCGCCTGCAAACGGTATGAGCTGATAGCCAACCGGATAGCCCATGCGGTTTTCTTTATTGGGGTTTGTCATCAGGCGGACGGTTGACGGATCGAACTTCTGGACCGCCTCCTGTTCTGTGGCCACGACCCGCTCATTGGTGATCATGACGCTCTTGCGCGGTCCGCCGGCGGTGTTCTCGGCGACAACGGGATCAATTTCCCTGAGACTGTTCCGGGCACCATCAACATCCAGGTCCAGGCGGAAGTTGTAGATGTGCTGGTGGGTGGTACCCACGATGTTGTGGTCGATCAGGGTGCCGTAGCGGGTATCTTCTTCGGCGGTTTCGTCGTGAACCGTACGGGACTTCACGGCTTTGACCGCCTCAATGCCCGACGCTCCCACGGTCAGCCTGATGTTGCCATTGGCCATGAAAACCCAGTCGAACATATAGTCGTAGTTGCCGATGGTGCTCACCCAGCGTACAACCAGCTCCCTTCGTTCGCGGCTTTCATTGCCCGGGCTGCTGCCCAGCATTTCCGTGTGCTTGAATTCCGGGCCTGCGTAGCGCTCGAAGACAGCGACCGCGTTCGGAATGGTAAAGGGCTCGCCGCCGTTGTCGACCAGGGTGGCCGGCAGCAGTGTGGCGTTATTGGGGGCATCGACGCCGGCTTCCAGGGGAGAGGTAAGGTTCCCCATTCCGTAGTCGCCGGAGTCGAGATAGGACTTGAAGTACCAGCCAACGTCAGGATCGCCGTAAGGCACGATCATGCCACCCAGTGATCCCTCGTACATGATTTTCCGCTTTTCGCCGTTGTCGTTATAGGTCAGTGTCGAAATGACGGGGCCGACACGGGAATTCAGCTTGAGATGGAAGTCCCAGTTCTGCCACTGAATGGTATTGCCGGACATGGAGACGTTGGAGCCTTCCGGCTGCACCACCATCAACGGCTTTACATCCGCTATCTTTTCCTGATTGCGGCCGTCGTAGGGGCGGGGCGCCATCGGTACCGGGATGACGCCGTCGTCTTCAATCTTGAGAATGCTCTGTTTTTCCAGGTCTACCACGGCTACGAGATTCTCGATGGGGTGCGCCCAGTAGTTACCGTCACCGACGTCAAGGTAGGAGACCACTTTCAACAGCTTTAGCTCGTGCTCAAGGCCATCGTCCCCCCCGAAATAGCCGACAGTAAGCGGGGTCGCGACGACGTTTTCCACGCTGTCGATGCCGCGTTTTTTCAATGCTTGTTTATAGGCCTCGCTGTTTGAAACAATCTCCTGGACAGCGAGAAAGTCATCGAAGGTCACCATGCCGTGGGCACCTTCAATGTGTTCCCAGCTGATAACGGATTCGGAGCCCAGATCAACAGTGCCTTCGAACACCTTCCTGCCATCGACGACGGTAAAAATGGCCTGACGGGAAAAATCGTGGCTTTCCCCGAACGCCCATTCCCAGACTTTGTCTTTGCTGGGCTCGGCAAGCCGTATTTGTGTGAAGCGGGTCGTGTCGGTCCAGTGCTTGGAGTTCTTGACTGCACTCGCGGCTCTGGTGATTTCTTCCGCGGTTAATGGGTCCAGCGGATGGGCCTTATCACCAATGGCAACATTCTGGGAAACCCGATTCGCAAACAGGTCGTGTGCAAAGTTGCGTTCTACGAGTACCTCACCCTCATGCAGTTTGGCAGGGGCTGACAGTTCAATAACGTCACCGTTGTAGAAAGCCCGGGTTTCGCCCAGGGGCACCCTGATTTTTGCGTCCCCCGAGACAATCAGCAGTTCGCTTTTGTCCTTGTTGAGCTCGAAACTGGCTCCTGAAGAACTGAGGGCCTGCGATATCGGCAGATAGTCCGCAGAACCGCCGTGGGCCAGGACCGTTGGGTTGGCAACCAGCAATGACGAGGCCAGGGCGGCGGAGAGTATGAGTTTCTTTTTGTACATAGTGACTCCTGACAGTGTTTAGGTCGTGCGTGGGAGACGATTCGGCCACGCAGGCAATGCCGGCGCAGCCGTTTCAGGGGCAAACGCACCTGAGCGTGCTTCCGAAGACATAGGAATATCATTTCAGGGGGGCGGAGACTTTTGAATCACTGCCAGACTTTTCTTGAATCGTGCCGCCATGAGGTGGGGCACGGTTTGTTCTTCTGAGGAGGACGGGTTAAAGGGCGGGGGGCGTTTCAGGAATTGCCGGGGCGGTGGGTGCCGGGAACATGGTTGTGGCGGTCCTCCGGTTTCGGGGTCTCAAGCTCCGAGCTCAACTCCCCCAGAATTCCACACTCCCTTACGGTGCCGGCATCGGAGCAGGCGTCCTGAAGCTGCACCAGGGTTTCCTCCAGACTCGCCAGTTCCCTTAACCGCTCACGAACGTGAATCAGATGGCGCGCCAGCAGGGCGTCCACTTCGCTGCAATCCGCTTCCGGTTGCTCAGCCAGCCGGATCAATTCACGGATCTCATCCTGAGCCATGTCCAGGTTACGGCACCGCTTGATGAACAGCAGCCGGTCGAGGTGAGCCTGGCGGTAGCTGCGATAGCCGTTGGCATCACGAACCGGTGCGGGGAGAAGGCCGATTTTCTCGTAATAACGGACAGTTTCGACGGGAACGCCGGCTTGGTTGGCGATGGCTCCGATTCTCAAGGCTTGCCTCCTTCAGGATTTGAGCGCCAGAATGCGCCGGGCACCGTTCAGTACGATCAGGCCCACAATGGTCCCGACCACCAGGTCAGGGTAGTTGGAGCCGGTCCAGGCCACCAGGACACCGGCAACGATGACGCCGAGATTGATGACCACGTCGTTGGCCGAGAATATCCAGCTGGCTTTCATGTGGGCGCCACCATGACGGTGCCGGGCGATCAGGATCAGGCAGGTGCTGTTGGCCACCAGGGCAATGAGCGCCATAACCATCATCAACACTGATTCCGGCTCGCTTCCGAGAAGGAAACGCCGGCCCACTTCCAGCAGCACCCCGATGGCAAGAATCAGCTGCAGAATGCCGGCGACATGGGCAGCCCGCACCTGCATCCGGATGCTATGCGCGACCGCATAGAGTGACAGGCCATAGACGCCGGCATCGGCAAACATGTCGAGCGAGTCGGCAATCAGAGCCGTGGACTGAGCAATCACGCCGGTAGCCAGTTCCAGCACAAACATCACTGCATTGATGACGAGCAGGATCTTCAGGGTGCCGGATTCTTCGCCGGCACGAGTCGCCGCTGCTGTGGCGGCTTCGATAGCATCCGGATCCGCCGGGCGGGTTTCCTGCAGGGTTGCCCCCAGTCCCAGGGGCAGGAGCCTGTCGGTCACAGGTTGGGCTTGGCCGTCGTGAAGCACCTGGAGCTGGCGGTGTTCCAGATCGAATGACAGGCCACCTATCTTGGCACAGCCGTCCAGCGCCATGCGAATCATCCTTTCCTCGGACGGGCAGTCCATTTTCGGAATACGGTAGAGGCTGACCCATTCACCGGACGACGCGGGGCCGGTAGGTGTGAGCTCCCCGGAATCAAATGCCTTGCAACCGCATTCACTATTTTTGCTTTCATTCATATGCAGGGCTGTCCCATTGCCTCAATTGAGTTCAACGCCAGGGGATATCGACGATGACGCGAAGACCGCCACGCGCTCCTGTCTCAAAAGAGAGTGTACCACCGTAACGTTCGGTAATTTCCCTCACGATGGCCAGGCCAAGTCCATGCCCGGGGGTCTGCTGGTCCAGTCGAAGACCACGAATGCCAAGGGAAGACAACGATTCGGTTTGCACCCCCGGCCCGTCATCGTCGACCAGGATTTTCATGCGACCTCGCTCCTCAATAAGTGACAGTTCGACGGTGTTCGCAGACCACTTGCCGGCATTGTCCAACAGGTTACCGATAACTTCATTCAGGTCATGCTCTTCGAGGGGCCAGCGCCGTTCCTCCATTAAATCGGAAGCCAGTTCGAACGATTTTTCGGGGTATAGCCTGCCCAGCATCCAGAGAAGATCCCGTGCCTGCTTCACCGGGTAGGCACTTTTCCCAATCTGCGGGCCCGCAAATCGGCTTCGGCGCATCTCCGCTTCGAGCTGTTTGTCGATATCCCCAAGCCGGGCAGTCAGTTCCTGTCTCAGGGTATCGTTCAGTGGCCGGCTGGTGTCCTCGAGGGTTTGCCGGACTGCTGCGATGGGAGTTTTGACGCTGTGTGACAGGTTCGCGAGGGCATCACGGGAACGCTCCAGCCGTTGGTCCAGGGAGTCCAACAGTTGATTGAGTTGTTGTACCAGAGGCTGGAACTCTTCCGGAGCCTGAACCGCAATACGGGATATTTCGCCATCCTGAAGTCTTTTCAGAGCAGCTTTGAGGGTTACGACGGGACGCATGGAGAGGGTGATGCCAAGCCAGATCACCGCGACGAGCAGCAGGATCAGAATGATGGAGACGATGGCGGTCCACGCGTGTAGCTCAGCCTGGCTGCGTTTCAGTGCGCCAAGATCCTCGGAGACAATCACGACGATGGGCGTGTCGCCAACCTGGAACGACTTGCGGTAGGCCAGGATGCTGGTCGGGGTACGGCCATTGCCTTTGCTGTCGACCTGAGTGGCACCGTCCGGACCGGTCTCGAGCAGGGGCATCAGAAGGGGCGTCCAGGATTCCGGGGAAATGATGGTTTGTAAGGGGGCGTGAATCGCAAAAGCGTGGTGAAAGACTTCCTGAAAATAGTCGCCGGTCTGTAGTGTGTTCAGGTTCCCGCCCGATTCTCGAATCTGGTGTTCAAGGAACGCCACCTCGTCCTTGAGCCTGCTCTCGACGAATTCCCGAGCCATCCGGTCCAGCAACAAGCCATGCACAAACCATGCGATTGCCATCAGGCCGATGCCGGCGGGTAACAGCAGAGCAAGCAGAGTCCCTTTGACGGACACAGGTTTCTTAAACAGTGTCATTGAACAGATAGCCCTGGCCGCGTCGGGTGGCAATGGTGTCCGGGCCCACCAGTTTCCTCAGGCGCCGTATGTAAGCCTCGATCACGTTCTCGCTCGGGCTGTCGTTGAGGTTGTACAGCTGCTCCATCAGCTGCTCCTTGGAGAAGACATGGCGGGGGCGGCTCATCAGGCAACGGAGCAGGCGGAATTCGGTGCCGGTGAGGGTGTGCTCGGTACCGTCCTCCAGCTTCAGGCTCTGGCGATTCTCATCGAGCTCGAAACGACCGGCCTTGACCACCGAATGAACCCGGCCCTCACTCCGTCGGACAATGGCATTCAGGCGGGCAATCAGCTCTTCGGTCTGGAACGGCTTCGCCAGGTAATCGTCCGCCCCGGCCTTCAGGCCGTTCACCTTGTCCTGCCAGTCTCCTCGGGCCGTCAGAATCAGGACGGGAATGTTGACCTGGTTCATTCGCCATTTCCTCAATACGTCCAGGCCGTTGCCGTCGGGTAACCCAAGGTCCAGTACGACGGCGCGATAGTCTTCCTGCTCGCCAAGCATGACCGCCTCCCGGGCGGTGTAAGTCGCGTCCACGCTGAAGCCGGCCTTCTCGAGCTGGCTGGTCAGTCCATCGGCGAGCAAACGGTCGTCTTCGACAAGCAGTAAGCGCATGGATCCGGTCCTCATCGGCATCTGAACGAGGGTGCCAGTGTCGCTGACACGCCTGAATTCAGCCTGAACTCTGAAAAGTTGGTCATTTTCAGAAAGAATTCAGGTTCGTGCGAGATGGTAGCAATCGTTTCTTGGCATTGCTCAAGTTTCAGGGCAAGCCGACTGGCGTTCTAGCGCACATTATTTCACAGGAGCATATGGGATGACTGTATCAAAGCTTTTCATTGCCGCCGCGGCGATGTCTTTCACAGCAACGACCTTCGCTGCCGGCAGCCATAGCGGTGGCCACGGCGGCGACATTGGCGAGCCTGGACATGCCGACGATGTCTCCCGCACCATCCAGGTTGAAATGCACGACAACTACTATGAGCCGGAAGCCATCGAGGTAGCTCGTGGGGAGACCGTGCGCTTTGTGATCGAAAACAAGGGCCGGCTGGTTCATGAATTCAATATCGGCACCCCGGATATGCACGAGGCCCACCGGGACGAAATGAAGATGATGGTCGAGCACGGTGTGATCCAGGGTGGCAAGCTCAATGAAGACATGATGGACATGGGCAATGGCCATACCATGAAACACGATGATCCCAACAGCGTGCTGCTCGAGCCGGGCCAGAAGAAGGAAATCATCTGGACCTTCAGCACCAAAACCAACATGGAATTCGCCTGTAATATCCCTGGCCACTACCAGTCCGGAATGTACGGCGATGTGAACTTCGATTCCGCAGCCGACACCCAGGCCCGCGCAGACTGATCCCGCCCGAGGACAGCAATAAGGGAGCACCGCCTTCCCGGTGCTCCCGGTACAGTATTTCTGGAGTAACCAACTGATGAAGACAGCCTTGATGGCAGGGGCGCTTGCGCTCCTCATGCCTGCGATGGCGGCTGCCGGTGAGTACGACCTTACCGTGGACCGCGTGATGATCGACACCGGTGACTTTGTGAAAGAGGGCATCGGCTACAACGGAGCTTCTCCCGGACCGGTGCTCAGGTTCAAGGAAGGAGAATCGGTGAAGATCAATGTCACCAATAATCTGGATGAGCCGACCTCCATTCACTGGCACGGTTTGATCCTGCCATTCGAGCAGGACGGGGTGCCGGGTATCAGTTTCGATGGCATTCCGGCGGGTGAGACGTTTACGTACGAGTTTCCCATCGTGCAGAGCGGCACCTACTGGTTCCACAGCCATTCCGGTTTCCAGGAGCCCAACGGTGCCTACGGCGCGATCGTGATCGAACCCGAGGGGCGCGAGCCGTTCCGGTACGACCGGGAGTATGTGGTCCAGCTCACCGACAAACACCCGCACGATGCCAACCGGGTCATGCGTAACCTGAAGATGATGCCGGATTACTACAACCGTCAGCAGCAGACCGTGGGGGATTTCTTTGCCGATATCTCGAAGCATGGCTTCATGACCGCCCTGCAGGACCGTCTGGCCTGGGGCGACATGCGCATGATGAAGGCGGACGTGGAAGATGTTCAGGGTTTTACCGGCCTGATCAACGGCAAGGGGCCCGAGCAGAACTGGACCGGCCTATTCGAGCCGGGTGAGCGCATCCGTCTTCGATTCATCAATTCGTCTGCCATGGCGTATTTCGACATCCGGATTCCGGGGCTGGAAATGACCGTGGTGCAGGCGGATGGCAATAACGTGCAGCCGGTCACTGTGGACGAGTTCCGCATTGGTGTGGCGGAAACCTACGATGTCATCGTCCGGCCGAAGACCGCCGAGGCTTACACTATCTTCGCCGAATCCATGGGACGGTCAGGCTACGCCCGGGCGACACTGGCGCCTGAGGAAGGCATGGAAGGGCCCATTCCCGAACTGAGGGAGGCGCCGTTGCTGACCATGGCCGATATGGGCGGCATGCACGGTATGGATCATGGCGATATGGCTGCGGATGACGCATCGGCTGGCATGGATCATGGCGATATGAGCCAGGGTGCAATGGATCCGGATGGTATGAATCACGACTCCGATATGGCGGCTTCCGCCGGCACGTCCATGGCGGGCATGGATCACTCCGGTATGGATCACGGCGCGATGATCATGACCGAAGGTGGGGCCAGCGATCCCTTCTACGCCGATGGCAGCGGCCTGGTGCCGGTGGCGGCCAACGGCGGAAAGTTCCTCTCCTATGCCGATTTGCGGGCGCAGAAGCCGCTGTATGAGGAGCGTGAGCCTACCCGGGAAATCGAACTGCGTCTGACCGGCAACATGGAGCGGTATAGCTGGAGTATTGACGGCGTCAAGTATGAGGACGCGGAACCATTGAAGCTTCAGTACGGCGAGCGCGTCCGCTTCAAGTTTGTAAACGAAACCATGATGACGCACCCGATGCATCTCCATGGCATGTGGTCAATCCTCGACGTGGGTGCCGGAGAGTGGAACCCGGTCAAACACACCGTCAGTGTCCAACCGGGTACGACGGTCTATATGGAAACCGAGGTGGACGCACCAGGCCAGTGGGCGTTCCATTGTCACCTGTCCTACCATGCCGCCTCCGGGATGTTCCGCAAGGTCGTTGTCGAGGGTGGCCCGGATCAGGGCAACACTGCCGGCGTTGACGTTGCAAAGGACGGAGGTGACGCATGAGGACCCTGACGCTGTCTGCAGTTGCGCTGGCACTGACTTTGCCATCGTTGCCCGCATTGGGGAGCGATATGCCGCAGGATAACTCCGGTCGCAAGGATGCGCTGACCCTGTGGGGTGTCCAGTTCGAGGAGCTGGAATATCGCTACAGTGACGATGACGAGGAGCTGGGAGTCTGGAACGGTGATGCCTTCTACGGCACTGACGAACTCAAGTTCCGCTGGCAGTCGAAGGGCGAGTACGCCATCGAGGAGGAGGCCTATGAGAAGCTGGAAAACCAGCTGCTCCTGCAGACGCCGATCTCCGACTTCTTTGACGCCAAGGCCGGTGTCCGCTTCGATACGCCGGAAGGACCGGATCGTACCTACGGCGTGTTGGGGCTGTCCGGCCTGGCTCCCCACTGGTTCGAGGTAGATGCCAGCCTCTATGTCAGTGACGAGGGCGATACCTCGGCGGAGTTCGACGCGGAGTATGAGCTGCTCTTCACCAATCACCTGATCCTGTCCGCCGCGCTGGATGCCACCATTGCCTTCACTGAGGACCGGGAAATCGGCGTCGGCAAGGGCCTGGTCTCGACGGAAACCGGACTTCGGCTGAGCTATGACCTGTTTCACCGTTCCTTCTCGCCTTACCTGGGCGTAGTTCACGAGCGCAAGTACGGTGATACCGCCGACTTCGCGGAGGCTGAGGGCGGCGGTACCGAGGACTGGTTCGCCGTCGTCGGTGCCAGGGTCTCTTTCTGAGTGTCCACCTGACGCTCCAGGCAACGGGCCGCGGGTATCCCCCTCGGCCCGTTTTTATTTGCACCTGCTTGATGTGGATCAATTGGAGAGTATTTGAGACGTCTGATTTTCAGCGGAAATTCAGCTTCGGATGTTGTGATGGGTATGTAAAGCAAACAGGTCGGGAGGTAACAGCCATGACCAAAGCTCACAAAGCAACCAGCCAGGAGTCGTTCCTTCTCCGACGGAAATTGACCGTTGAGGGTCTGGGTGAGAGCCAGTGGGAGGATTTTATTCACGAGCTGAATCACCACCCCTGCGTGGATTTTGCCGCACACAAGCCGGGCGACCGTCTGTTTGTGACCTATGACGGGAGCCACTGGTCTACTGACGAGTTGCTTGACCTGATCGCAGGGTACGGGGGAAAGCTTCCGGGAGGTTGGTGGACGCGCAGGAAACTGGCGTGGTACCGGTTCACGGATGACAACGTCCGGGCGAATGCCAACCATGAGCCATTCTGTTGTTCCAAGATTCCTCCTATGAAACGTAAATAAAAGGAGATTGAATGGGTAGTGAGCAGGACAGAACCACCCACTATCAGGAGGGCAGTCTGACGCTTCCCGGGACCGTGATGCTGGGAACCGGCGTCATGATCGGCGCCGGCATCTTTGCCCTGACCGGCCAGATGGCACAGATGACCGGTGTGCTGTTCCCGCTTGCATTTCTGGCTGCGGCAGTCATCGTGGCCTTCAGCGCCTATTCCTACATCAAGATTTCCAATGCCTGGCCTTCCGCCGGTGGCATTGGGATGTACTTGCACAAGGCCTACGGAAACCGCCTGCCGACCGCGTTCAATGCCCTGCTGATGTATTTCTCGATGGTGATTGCCCAGAGCTTTCTGGCGCGAACCTTCGGTTCCTACACCATGCAGCTGTTCGGGGGCGACGAGAGTGGTCGCATGGTGCCGATACTCGGTGTATCGCTGATCCTGGTAGCTTTTCTGATCAACCTGCTGGGAAACCGGATGATCCAGGGCGTGGCCTCGTTCATCGGTATCCTCAAGATTGGCGGAATACTGGTTTTCGGTCTGGTGGGCGTCTGGATCGCAGACAGCATTTCGGTCGATTTCTCGACACCGGGAGAAGCGGGAACCGTTGGTAATTTCCTGGGCGCTACCGCGCTAGGGATACTGGCATTCAAAGGCTTTACCACGATCACCAACAGTGGTTCCGAGGTGCAAGACCCTCACCGGAACGTGGGCCGGGCCATTGTCATTTCCATTGCCGCCTGTGTGGTGATCTACACCCTGGTGGGCTTTGCCGTCGCCAGCAATCTCTCGCTGGCTGAAATCATTGAGACCCGGGATTACTCCCTGGCCGCTGCAGCACGGCCGGCCTTGGGTGACTACGGTGTCTGGTTCACGGTCGCGATCGCCATGATGGCGACGGCCGGAGGCATTCTGGCCAGTATCTTTGCGGTCTCGCGCATGCTGGCCATGCTCACCGAAATGAAGCTGGTGCCTCACAGTCATTTCGGCATGCCGGGAACCATCCAGAAGCACACGCTGGTCTACACTGTGGTCCTGGGACTGGTCCTCACGGCCTTTTTCGACCTGTCACGCATCGCCGCCCTGGGAATCGTCTTTTACCTGATCATGGACATTGCCATCCATTGGGGCGTGCTTCGTTATTTGCGGACGGATATTAAAGCAAGCGCCTGGGTGCCTGCGACGGCAATTGTTCTGGATATGCTGGCACTGGGTGGCTTTGTCTGGGTCAAACTGAACACGGATCCCTTCGTCATCGGTGTGGCCGTCGCAACGATGGCGGTGATTGCCGTTGTCGAACAGGTCTTTCTGACCCGATCCGCGCGCAGTGGGGAATCCGGGCATGAGGGAACCCACGTGCATCATCACCGGTGATGCGTTTTTGACCTGGAGGGCAGTACCATGATGGGAGAAGGAGCGTTCGGTAATACCATGTTTTATAACACCATGTGGGCAGGGCACTGGTTGTGGATGCTGGTGATTGCCATTGTGGTCGTGATACCGGCCTGGCGTATTTGCCAGCGAACCGGGTATCCGGGCTGGATGGGGCTTCTGATACTGATTCCGGTGGTCAACCTGTTCCTGCTCTACTTTCTGGCGTTTTCCGAGTGGCCCGTGGATAAACGAGGGGGGCCGGATGTCTGAGCACCAGCACGCCCATCATGTTCACCACAGTGAAGGGGCCGCCGCCGAGCACCTCGCCACAGACCCGGTTTGTGGAATGTCGGTGGATCCCCACACCGCCGAGCACCGGAGTCAGCACGGAGGAACGACCTGGTACTTCTGTTCCAGTGGCTGCCTGTCCAAGTTCGAGGAGAATCCGGACCGTTACCTCGGTGACGAACAGAAATCCGATGAGCCCGTGGCTCCCGGCACCATATACACCTGCCCCATGCATCCGGAAATCCGGCAGGAAGGTCCCGGTGACTGCCCCATTTGCGGCATGGCGCTCGAACCGGAGCAGGTAAGTCTTGATGAGGGGCCATCCGAGGAGCTGCGCGACATGACTCGCCGGTTCTGGATCGGTCTGGTACTGACCCTGCCGGTGCTGGTGCTGGAAATGGGCGGGCACCTGACCGGTCTGGACCGTATGGTGGCACCGCAGACCTCCAACTGGATCCAGCTGGTGCTGGCCACGCCAGTGGTTCTCTGGTGTGGCTGGCCGTTTTTTGTGCGCGGCTGGAAGTCCGTGGTCAGCCGTAACCTGAATATGTTCACATTGATCGCTATCGGTACCGGTGTGGCCCTGATCTACAGTCTGGTGGCGACTTTGACGCCCCAGATCTTCCCAAATGCATTTCGGCAGGAAGATGGCTCTGTAGCCGTCTATTTTGAAGCGTCTGCGGTCATCGTGGTTCTGGTGTTACTGGGCCAGGTTCTGGAACTCCGTGCCCGGGAGAAAACGTCAGGTGCCATCAAGGCCTTGCTGGATCTTGCTCCCGCGACAGCCCGAAAGCTGGACGACAACGGCGGTGAGACCGATGTCTCACTCGATCAGGTCAAGGTGGGCGACCGCCTGCGGGTGCGCCCGGGGGACAAGGTCCCGCTGGACGGGGAGGTACTTGAGGGCAGTTCGAACATTGATGAGTCCATGGTCACCGGCGAGCCTCTGGCGGTCAGCAAGAGACCCGGCGACCAGGTCATCGGTGGCAGCATCAACCAGCAGGGCAGCTTTATCATGCGGGCCGACAAGGTTGGCCGGGATACCATGCTGTCCCAGATTGTGCAGATGGTGGCGAGCGCCCAGCGCAGCCGCGCACCCATTCAGGGGCTGGCGGATAAAGTCGCCAGTTACTTCGTGCCGGCGGTGATCCTGATTGCCATCATCGCATTTGTCGCGTGGTCGGCCTTCGGGCCGACACCGCCCATGGCCTTCGGCCTGATCGCGGCGGTCAGCGTGCTGATTATTGCCTGCCCCTGTGCGCTGGGCCTGGCAACGCCCATGTCGATCATGGTCGGGGTTGGGCGGGGCGCCCAATCCGGTGTGCTGATCCGCGACGCGGAAGCGCTGGAACGCATGGAAAAGGTGGATACCGTGGTGGTGGATAAAACCGGCACCCTGACCGAAGGCAAACCTCAGGTTACAAAACTGGTGCCTGCCGAGGGCATCAGCGAGCAAGAACTGATGCATTTTGCCGGCGGCCTGGAGAAAGGCAGTGAGCACCCGCTCGCGCATGCCATTCTCGAGAAGGCCACTGCCATGGGGCTTGAGCTGCCGGACGCCGAGGGCTTCGACTCACCCAACGGCAAAGGCGTGACCGGCAAGGTCGAGGGGCGGCAGGTACTGATCGGTAACCGGTTGTTGATGCAATCCGAAAGCGTGGACACCTCTGACTTTGAAGCGGAGGCTGACCAGCTTCGCAAGGATGGGGCGACGGTGATTTTTGCTTCTGTGGATGGCAAAGTTGCCGGCCTGCTGGCCATTGCCGACCCGGTCAAGGAAACCACCGAAGCCGCCATTTCCGCCTTGCAGAAAGACGGCATCCGGGTGGTCATGCTGACCGGGGATAACCGCACCTCGGCCGAAGCCGTGGCCCGCAAGCTGCATATCGATGAAGTGGAAGCGGAAGTCCTGCCCGAGGACAAGGGCAGGATTGTGCAGCGCCTGAAGGATGAGGGCCGAATCGTGGCGATGGCCGGTGATGGTGTGAACGACGCACCGGCACTGGCGACAGCCGACGTAGGGGTGGCCATGGGCACAGGAACCGATGTTGCCATCGAGAGCGCCGGTATTACGTTGTTGCGGGGCGATCTGATGGGTATCGTGGAGGCGCGCCGGTTGTCTTTGGCGACCATGCGTAACATCCGGCAGAACCTGTTTTTTGCCTTTATCTACAACTCTGCCGGCGTTCCCATCGCCGCCGGTGTCCTGTATCCGTTTGCGGGCATACTGTTATCACCGATCTTCGCAGCAGCGGCGATGTCACTGTCTTCAGTCAGCGTGATTGTCAATGCACTGCGTCTGCGAGTGGTCAGGCTGGAACCGGACCACTGAACTTTTGCTTCACAGGAGATAGCCATGTCATACACGATTAACCGCCTCATCAGTAACGCGGATTTTGAAGACGTGGACCAGAGAGCACGGCAGGTGCTGGGCGACCACGGCTTCGGCGTGCTGACCGAAATCGACGTCAAAGCCACCATGAAGAAGAAGCTGGACAAGGACATGCCAGCCTATCGAATTCTCGGGGCCTGCAACCCCAACATGGCCTGGGAGGCCATCGGCCTGGAACCCCGTGTCGGCGCCATGTTGCCGTGCAACGTGATTCTCAGGGAAGTCTCGGAGGGCGTGGAGGTCAGTGCCATTGACCCCGTCGCATCCATGACGGCCATTGAGAATGATGAGCTCAAACAGGTTGCCGGCAAAGTCAGGGACATGCTGTCCCAGGTCGTCGAGGCGATCTGAAGCCATCAAATCCTCCCGGCCAGCTTGGCCGGGAGGCTCGCCATCGGCTAGCCAAGGTTCCCCAGCACCGGAAAGGTCGATAGCATCCACGAGGCAAACCGGGTCATCTGGCCGGTTAACACCATAACGCCCATTACCACCAACACCAGACCGGCCAGAGCCCTCAGCGGGCGGCTCCACCGGCTGAATCCCCGCACCCGCTCCCGAAAGTGTTCGATGAAAAGCGCGGTTCCAAGAAAAGGAAGTGCCAATCCCAGCGAATAGACCGCCAGATACAGCATGCCGGTTTCCGCGTTGGCGTGGGTGGAACTGAGAGCGAGTATGGCCCCGAGTATGGGCCCGATGCAGGGTGTCCACCCGACGGCGAACGCCACACCCAGCACGAACGCGGCGGTGGGACGCCCGCCTTCCAGGGTGTGGCCCAGGCGCCAGTCGCGCTGCAGGGCCGGCATGCTCCACCAGCCCAGCATGAACAGGCCCATGAGAACAATCAGAACGCCAGCCACCAGATTGGCTTCCTGCCGGTAGGCCATCAGCCACTGCCCGAGCAGGCTTGCGCTCGCGCCCAACGCGACAAAAACGATGCTGAATCCGAGCACAAAACAGACGCTCAGCCACATCGCTTTCAGGCGATTGGATGCTTCAGTCACCGCTCCGCCAGTTACCACTGACAGGTAGCCCGGTACGAGGGGCAGGGTGCAAGGTGAGAAGAAGGACACCAGGCCGCCAACGAAAGCGGCCAGGATGCCCCAGGCTGCAAGATCCGGCATTCAAGAACTCCAGAAACAGTGGTTTGCCCGGCCGCCGGCCGGGACTGGTGTCAATAAGCTGTGTACTCGCGGAACACGCTCTGTTGACCGTTGGCACGGAAGGCAATCACCTGGTAATCGTCCTTCCGGCCGGTTTCCATGCCGGGGCTGCCCTGGACCATGCCGGGCACGGAGAGTCCCACGGTATTGAACTGAGGGTTTTCCAGGTAAGCCAGAATATCGGCGGCCGGCACATGGCCTTCAATCACCACGTCTCCGATCAACGCCGTGTGGCAGGAGGCCATTTCACGGGGTACACCGTTAGACTGCTTGACCTCATTGATGTTGCTGGTGTCGATGGTCTTGGTCTCAAAGCCGTTGGCCTCGAGATGCTCAACCCAGGATTGGCAGCAGCCACAGCTCGGGCTCTTGTAGATGGTGATGGTCGGTCCGGCTTTACCATCCCTGGCCACAGAGGCGGTTGACGGGGTCGGCTCGTTGGCTTGAATCGCCAGGGTGGTCGCGCCGGCAGCGATAACAATGGCAGCCACGCCGGTATACAGGGCAAGTTTCTGGGTTTTCATGGTGCTCTCCTGGCAGGCGGGTTTTTTGACGGCTCTGTGTGGTCGGCCCAGCCTGCTCGTAAAAAGGTAAATCCGGTTTGCCGAGGATTTGTCGCTCAGCAAAGAAAACGTTCAGGGATCAGGAGAGGGAATCCGGTGGGGGTGTCAGGACTTCACCAACAGGTGCTTGATAGACCATCGGGCCTGGGGCCGCGTTGGCAGGGCTTTTGGTCGGTATGGACGGAGACCGGATGCCCCCGACAATGCCGAAGACAGGCGCAGATGCGCAGTGAGATGACGCGAGGTGACAACTCGTCTGTTGGGCGTTGCCGCAGCCCTGGGACCAATCGGAATGATCCATGACAGCGCGGGCGTAGTCCATGCCATTGCAGTCTTCTGCAGACGCGTCTGCCTGACTGTCACTCACCACGACGGCAAGCAACGGTGTCGGGCTGCCCAGCAGCAACAACACACCCAGCAGAGCTGCAATCAGTTGGCGAGAAGACATGTCGGGTCCCACGAGTTGAGCGGCTGCACAGTGGCACAACCTCGCTAATTGCGAACATCTTAAAACCTTTGAGTTGGTCATAGGTCAAGCGGTCGAATTGTTGTTTTCGACCGATGCGCAAGGATTTGATTGAGGTCAAACGGATATATTTTTGCGGTGGGTCTTTCAGTTCCGTTTCAGCTTGGCATGCTGAACTCAGACTGATGCATTTCTTTCATTCCGCCTCCGGTGAGGCTCTTGAAGTCCGTCTTCCCGTCGGTGCCGTGACGGCATGCCATCAGTCTGGCCATCGTTGATGAGGTGTCGCTGAAGGGGATAGGTCATCAGATCTCGATTGAAGCGCAATAAGTTCTTGACCTTGGAGTAGCTGATAGCTGCTACAAATAAGGTATGGACGACCTGGGGGCGCGTATGAAGACAGAAACGCTTTCCATTCCCGCAGCTCTCGCAATGCTGGTAATGCTGCCGTTACCGGTGCTGGCCCAACCCCCCACTGCCGAACAGCTGGTGGCGGGAATGGAAGACACCCTGTGGTCGGAGAGCAACCACGGTCGCTTCACCATGCGTGTCGAATCGGAGTACTGGATCCGCACACTGGAGCTCGAAGCCTGGATGGACCGGCCGGAACATACCCTGGTTCGAATCCATGCGCCCAAAAAAGAGGCCGGCATCGGGTCGCTTCGAATCGGCGATGCCATGTGGAATTACCTACCCAAGGTCGATCGCACCATCAAGATCCCGCCGTCGATGATGCTGCAGCCCTGGATGGGCTCGAATTTCAGCAACGACGATCTGGTCAAGGAAAGCTCCTTCGTCGATGACTACACCCACGAACTGGTAGAGACTGAGGAAACCGGCGAGGTGCCTGTGTATCGGATTGTTTCAACACCGCGGCCCGATGCGGCGGTGGTCTGGAGCCGCCTGGAATTCCGGGTCCGCGCAGATGCCATCCCGGTATCGGTTGCCTATTACGGGGCGCGGGAACAGGTGGTCAAGCGCATGACCTATGACCAGATTCAGTCCCTGGGAGGGCGCCGGATTCCAACGCGGTGGACGATGGTGGACGCGGACAATCCGGAATCCCGAACGGTCATCACGGTCCAATCCATCGAATACGACCTGCCCCTGGACGACGAGATCTTTTCACTGCGTCGCCTGCGAAACCCACAGTGAGGCTCCGGAATGAGCATTGTGAATGTGGAGAATGCCTCCCGTATCTATCGCCAGGATGCCATTGCCGTCAAGGCACTGGATAACGTTTCGGTTTCTATTGAGGCGGGGGAATTCACAACCCTCGTAGGTCCCTCGGGCTCCGGCAAGACAACCTTGTTGAATCAGATAGGAGCACTGGACGAGCCGGATGCCGGGCGTATTCAGGTCGCGGGTGAGGAGATCACCGGGCTGAGCCGAAAGAAACGAACCACCTTGCGGTTGTGGAAAATCGGATTTGTGTTCCAGGAGTACAACCTCATTGGTGTGCTGTCGGCCCAGGAGAACGTTGAGTATGTGTTGATGCTTCGCGGTGTGCCGTTTCGGGACCGACGTGCCGAGGCCCGGCGTATTCTCGCGGAGGTCGGCCTGCAGGGAATGGAGCAGCGCTTGCCCCACGAGCTCTCGGGTGGCCAGCAACAGCGTGTTGCCGTGGCACGGGCAATTGTCAGCAAGCCCGCGATTGTTCTGGCCGATGAACCCACCGCCAACCTCGACTCGACGACCGGCGCGGCCCTGCTGGACCTGATGCGCAAACTCAATGCGGAGCACGGCATTACCTTTGTGTTCTCCACGCACGACCCGATGGTGATGGAGCGGGCCCGGAGGGTGATTCATCTCAAGGATGGTCGTATCGAGCGTGAGGAGCGGCGACCGTGAATGCGTGGCTACGATTGGCTCTCGGCAACCTCCGGGCGAATCGTCGACGAACGGTCATCACGCTGCTCTCCGTAGCGGTTGGAGTGGGGGGGCTGGTTTTCCTCTGGGCATTCATTGACGGCATCAATACCCAGATGATCAACAACATGACCGGTTACGTCACGGGGGACCTGAAAGTCCATCAGCGGGGCTTTCACGACGACCGGGAGATGAATATTGCCCTTGTCGAGCGCTGGAACCTGACGCCAGAAGTGTCAGCGGTAGCCGGAGTGGCGGCCACAAGTCCTCGGGTCACCGGGCACGCCCTGGCCAGTCGCGACGACCAGTCGCGAACAATGCAGGTTATGGGGGTTGATCCCGCGCAGGAACCTGAGGTCACGCGCCTGGATCAGTCGATTGTCCGAGGACGTTACCTGGAGGGCGGCAATGAGATCCTCGTTGGCGTGGACGCCGCCGCTGCCTTGGGGGCGGCGCCGGGCGACGAGCTGGTTCTGGTGGTCCAGGCCGCGGATGGTTCGATCGGTGCAGACCGGTTTGAAGTGGTGGGGACGTTCGAAACCGGCATCAAACGGATTGACGGTTTTGTGGCGCAGATGCCATTGGCCTCGGCCCAGGAGCTGTATGCCTTTGAGGGCCGAATTACCGAGATTGCGGCACGGGTGGGGGATGCCGGGCAGCTCGAACAGGTGGTTGGCGCTGTGCAGGATGAACTCCGGGGGCGGGAAGTGGAGGTTCTCGGCTGGCCGCAGTTGATGCCATCGCTGGTGCAGATGGTCGCGTTCCACGATGCCGTCACCTGGATCGTGGTGTTTGTGGTGTTCGTGGTGGTGGCTGCCGGCATCGTTAACACCATCCTGATGTCGGTACTGGAGCGTGGCCGGGAGTTTGGGGTCATGATGGCGCTGGGGACGCCCGGCAGTCACATCATCGGGCTGGTACTGCTCGAAACCATCATCCTGGCCTGTCTCGGATACCTGGTGGGGCTGGTTCTGGGCTTATCACTGACCGGCTATTTCGGTACCCACGGGTTGGACTTCACCGCCTATATCAAGGCTATGGATACCATGCCGGGGCTCAGCGGCATCGTGTATCCCACCATCATACCCGAGCGCCTGGCGGTTATCGGCGTCACCGTGGTGTCCGTCGCCCTGCTGGCGGCGGCTCTACCGGCCTGGGCGGCGAGTCGCAACAGTCCGCTGGAAGCGATGGGGGCGCATCGGACTCTGACCAATCGCATCCGTCGAATTCACTGGCAGGTGACCTCCGATCATCGCCTTCTCATCTTTGCCCAGATGGCTCTGCGCTCGGTATTCCGGAATCCGCGACGATCCGTCATCACGGCATCAGCAACGGCATTCGGGCTGGCGGCCTATCTGTTCCTGTATGCCTTTGCCGACGGTTTTTTCGAGCAGATGATCCAGAATTCAACGCAGCAACTCAGCGGGCACGTGCAGGTTATGGAGGCCGGGCATGCTGTCGACCTGTCGCCGGCGTTACGTATTTCCCGGAGTTCCGAACTGGTGCAGCGATTGCAGGCAAGGCCTGACGTTGAGGCCGCCGCGCAGCGGGTGGTGCTGCGCGCCATGGTGGCGAGCCCGGGTAAAAGCCTGCCGGTGGAACTGGTGGGGATTGAGCCCGAGCAGGAGAGGGCGGTCACCAGGCTTGCCGGTTATATGGCACAAGGCGAATACGTTAAGCCGGGCGCGAAAGGCATGGTCATCGGGCGGAAACTGGCCGAGGAGCTGGATGCCCGGGTGGGCGACAAACTGGTCATTACGGCACAACAGGCGAACGGTGATCTTGCGTCAGCCGCAGAAACCGTTCGGGGTATCTACAACACCGGCAGCGACCTGTTTGACAGCGAATATGCATTTGTAGATATCGGCGATGCCCGAAACCTCGGAGGTCTGGACGAGGACCAGGCCTCGCGGATTGCGTTACGGCTGTCCGACCGTTCAGCGAGTTCTGCACTGGCGCAGTCATTGAACCAATCGCTGACCGAGGGCGACCTGGTGGCCCAGGACTGGGAAACCCTGCTCCCCGTGGTGGTTCAGATGGTGGAAATGACCCAGGTCGATTTCTATCTCATCCTTTCGGTGGTGTTTGTTGTCGTTGCCATTGGCGTCATGAATACCATGGTGATGTCGGTGATGGAACGCACCCGGGAGCTGGGTGTCATGCTGGCATTGGGGACACGGGGCAGTCAGCTGCTACTGACCATTCTGTTTGAGGCCTTCTTCCTTGCGCTGCTTGGAATGGGCGCTGGAGCCATCGTGGGCGGTCTGATCGTCTACTGGTCCAATAGGAGCGGCATTGATCTGTCCGCCATTGGGCGCTCCATGGAGACCATTCCGGGCATTACCGACCGGATCTATCCGGTGCTGATTCTCGACCATATCTGGCTGCCCTGTCTGCTGCTTTTCGCATGTTCGGTGCTGGTGGCGCTGTATCCCGCGCGACGTGCATCCAGACTCGACCCGGTCGAGGCTATTCATCGTGGTTAGGAAAGCTTGCCTGTTTATCTCCGCGGTGGCCGGGATCATGTTGGTCGCCGATGCCTGGGCAGACTTCAGTCATTCCGGGTCGCTCAAGAACCTGAGCGTCGGTTCGCGCTCTCCGATCGACGAGAATTACTATTTTTCAAACCTCAGCCGGCTTCGGCTGGAACCCCGCTATCGATACCGGGACTGGCGGCTGGACGCAGCTTATGACCTTGAATTGGTCACGGGGAGTTTTCTCGACAGTCCGGAATACGCCCTGCTCAGGAATGCTGCAGATCCACGTTACTGGGATCTGCAGGGCAGCGTATATGATTCCCGGGACCTCGTGGCGCGCCATCAGCTCTATCGGGTTACCGTGCAGTGGCGCTCACCGGTGGGCGATCTGCGCCTGGGACGCCAGCAGGTGAATTGGTCCACGGCCCTGATCTGGAACCCTACAGACATCCTCAATCCGGTCACACCTACCAGCCTCGAACCCGACGAACGGATTGGTGTCGATGCACTGCTCTGGGACCGGTCCTGGGGAGCGCTGGGCCGAATCAGCGCGGTTTATGCACCGCAACACCGCGACGCTGACAGCAGCACGGCGGTGCGAATAAAGCGCTATCTCATGGGTATCGATACCGGCGTCATGGTGGGAGAATTTGCCGAAGTAACCAGGGCTGGACTCAGTGGCAGTGGTTCTGTGGCCGGCACGGGCTGGCGTACGGAAATCGTCTGGAGCGATCCGGGTGCAGGCAACCATTACTGGCAGGGTGTGGCGGATCTTAACTGGGCATTTCCCGGCGGATTCAACCTGGCAGTAGAGTATTTCTACAACGGTCAGCCTGAACCCCAGGCGGGTGGGGATCTCGCCAGATTGCTTTCGACCCAGCCGGTATATTCAGGTCGTCATTACGCCGGGCTGTTGGCATGGCAGGACATCAGTGCGTTCTGGCAGTACCGGGTGGTTGCGATCCGTAATGCCGATGATGCGAGCTGGGTGTTTTACCCCCGTTCAACCTGGACGCTTCCAATTGAGCCGGAAATTTATCTGACAGCCGGAGCCCAGTGGTTTGGTGGCGACGACGACAGTGAATATGGAGCGTTTGAGCCTTTAGGACTGATGGAGCTGCAGTGGTTTTTCTGAATATGAATCTTTTGAGCGAGATCAATTCGTCGCCGGATCGGCCAGAAAATTCAGTTTGAATTCAGCTCTTGAGCGCTAAATGGGAATGAACGTTCTGACCCACGCGATGGAGAATGATGATGATTTCAATCAGAAAGCTTGCAGCATGCACCATTCTGGCGGCCGCTCCTGTCTGGGCATTTGCCCATGGTGAGCAGGGAAACTGGCAGGGGCACGGTCCCGGAATGATGATGGATGAGGAGCAGATGGAACAAATGCAGCAGAACTGGTCGCGCATGAACCAGTTCATGCAGCAGATGCCCAGGGCCGGTTCACCGGAAGAACGTCAGCGCTTCCTCGAAGACCACTGGGAGGCCATGGAAGAGCAGATGGAGTTGATGCACCGTGGCATGATGGGCCCCGGCATGATGGGGGGGGCCGGATCCATGATGGGCGGTAACCAGGGCCAGGGCATGATGAACAACCAGCAAGGCTAGGGTAATCGCCAGGGCAACGCGGCCGGCATGTCGACCGAACAGCGGTTGCAGTTCATGGAGAATCGCATGGACCAGATGCAGTTGATGATGGAGCAGATGCTTCAGCACCAGAGGCAGCTCAACCGGAAGTGATCGTCACTGGTCAAAATTGATCTGGATACCCCGACTGGTTGACGCATGTGCTAGCGTAGGCGCTATCTTGTATCTTTGCGGAAAGAAACGGAGGCTCTTGTGCTGGAACGGCTGCAACGCCGGTTGGGGCTGCAGACCATTCCCGGGGTGTTCTTTACGTCTGCGGGAGTGGCTACACTGTTTGTTGCCCTGGCGGTTCCGTTCGACCAGGCCGTCGCCGAGAGCTTCGGCCTGCTCACCGGCTGGGTAGCGCGCAATCTCGGCTGGTTCTACATTCTCGCCGTTACCTCCCTGCTGGTTTTCCTGCTGGGCCTGGCGGTGAGCCGTTACGGCACGATTCGCCTGGGTGGTGATGACAGCCGGCCGGATTACTCCAACCTGACCTGGTTCACCATGCTGTTCGCTGCCGGTATCGGCACCATCCTGATGTTCTGGGGTGTGGCGGAGCCGGTGTCCCATTTTGCCGAGCCGCCGTTCGAAGGTGTGCAGCCGGGTAGCGAGCGGGCAGCCAGCGATGCCATGACTGTGGCGCTTTACCACTTCGGGCTCCATACCTGGACCATTTTTGCTATGCCGGGCCTCGCGATCGGGTACTTTGCCTACCGCCACAACCTGCCCATGCGCATCAGCAGTCTGTTCTACCCGATTCTCGGTGAACGGGCCTTCGGCCCCTGGGGCTGGGCGGTGGATGTGATCGCCGTGCTCGGTACCCTGTTTGGCGTGGCGACCTCCCTGGGGCTCGGGACGCTCCAGCTCAACAGCGGCCTGAACTACCTGTTCGGCGTACCATCCACCGGTCTGGTGCAGGTCATCCTGATTGCCGTCATTGCCAGCATTGCCGCCACGTCGGTTGCCCTCGGGCTCGACAAGGGTGTGCGCCGGTTGTCCCAGCTGAATATTCTGCTGGCCATGGTCTTGCTCGCGTTCGTGCTCGCTGTCGGGCCAACGGTGTTCATTGCCGAGGGCATGGTCCAGAGCGTCGGGGACTACCTCGATGCCTTGCCCTGGCTGGCCTTCTGGACAGAGACCTTCAAGGAAACCGACTGGCAACGGCAGTGGACCCTGTTCTACTGGGCGTGGACAATTTCCTGGGCACCCTATGTCGGGATTTTCATTGCCCGGATTTCCCGGGGCCGGACCATTCGTGAATTCGTCGCCGGTGTGCTGTTTGCCCCCACTGCCTTCACCCTGGTGTGGTTCGGGATCTTTGGCCTGTCTGCCATCCAGGTCGAAATGAACGGCGCGGTGGCGCTGGCGGAGCAGGTGCAACAGGACCCCTCCGTAGCCATTTTCGCTTTCCTGGAAGCCTTCCCGCTGGCGGAGGCCGCGTCGGCGTTGAGTGTGGTGATCATTGTGATCTTCTTTACCACCTCCTCGGATTCCGCGTCACTGGTGATAGACCTGCTGACTCGCCGGGACGATCAGCCGTCACTGGTGCGCCAGCGGATCTTCTGGGCAGCGGCGCAAGGTGTGATTGCCGCGACACTGTTGCTCGCCGGCGGGCTGGATGCCCTGCAGAACGTCATTACCTCGCTGGGTCTCCCTTTCTGCATCTTGCTGATCTTCATGGCTGTGTCACTGTTCCGGGCTCTGAAAGCAGATTACCGTGGCTACAGCGTGGAGGCCCTGGTCAGGGGAAGAGCCTTCCCGGAAGTGGAGGCTGCTGCCGAAACCAAACAGGAGAACGAGTATGTATCGGAAGCTGTTGATCGCCATTGATCCGGAAGATGATGGCGAGGGCAAGCGTGCCCTGGAGGCCGCCGTGGATCTGCTGGCCGAGGACGGGGAGCTGCACCTTGCCAGTGTCTATAGCCCCGGCGGTGGCGGTTTCTTTCCCCACGTGACGGAAGAAGCGCCGGAGCAGAAGGAAGCGGAGGTTCGCGAGATGCTGGATCTGCTTGCCCGCAAGTACCTGCCCCTGAATCGCAATGCCACGTTTCATGTTATTGCGGGCACTGCCGGGGACAAGCTGGTGGGGCTGGCCGGTCAGTTGTGCTCGGATCTCATGATCCTGGTGTCCCGCGGAAGCAGCGGTCACTGGCCCCTGCGCCGGGCTACCGTGGAATATGTCTCGGTCAATGCGCCGTGTCCGGTGCTGGTGTTGCCCGCGTTGGAAAAGGTTGAGCCGCAGAACAGGGAAGAGCAGGCCAGCTGATCAGTCGAACAGTGACAACTGGTCCGACGAGGAATGGTCGCCGGTCGGCTTCGGCCGTTTCTGGACCGGCCCTTTACGACTGCCGTGGCGAGTCAGTACCCGCTCGGTTTCCGTCTGGCTTACATGCCGTTTCCGGAACTCGCCTATGGCCTTGCGTGCCGCCCGGGCCGCCTGTTCGTGGTCGCAGAGGGGGCTGATGTAGGTGTTGCCGCCATACCGCTGTTTCTGTGTCGGGGTCATCAGCCAGGGTGTGTGGATCAGCTCCGCCGGCACGCCGTCAAGCTCCGGCAGCCAGCGACGAATGAATGTGCCATCCGGGTCCAGCTTCCGGCTCTGGAGAACCGGGTTGTAGATGCGAAGGGCGTTGATGCCGGTCAGGCCCGACTGCATCTGCGCCTGGGGGTAATGGATCCCGGGCTCGAAATCCGTGAAGTTCCGGGCCAGATGCAGGGCCGGCTCCCGCCAGTGCAGCCAAAGCTGGTAACTGGCGATCGCCATCAGCATGGCCCGCATCCGGAAGTTGATCCAGCCGGTATGGTGCAGGGCTCGCATGCAGGCATCCACCAGCGGCCAGCCGGTCTGCCCTTCCTGCCAGCGCTGCAACCGCTCGGTGTTGTCGGGGCCGTTTTTCAGGTTTTCCAGGTCCCGGTGCATGGCCCGGAACTCCAGTTCCGGCTCATCCTCGAGCTTCTGGATGAAATGGCAGTGCCAGTGCAGGCGGGACCGGAAACTGGTCAGGCTGCGTTTTTTACGGGGCAGGGTGTTGCGGTGGTGCCCCACCGCCTTGGCTGCCTGGTAGATCTGTCTCAGGCTGACGGTACCGTAGGCTATATGCGGGCTCAGGCGTGAGCAGGCTCGGACAGCGGTCACCGGGCTGGAAATGTTGTACTGGTAGCCGACACAGCGCCGTTCAAGGAAGGACGTGAGCAGTTTTTCTCCGAGCGCGCTGCCGCCGGCCTGTCGATCCGGACAGGCCTCGGTACAGGCCGCTTGCGGGGCGCGCCAGGTACCGGGTGGGGGCATGCCCGCCGGAAGTGGCGGCAGCTGCGCCGGCGGGTCATGGATGCCGGCTTTCATCACGCGGGACCACGCGTCATCCCACCGGTCCCGATCCTGCAGTCGCCGCACCACCCCGAACTGCTGCCACTCCCGGAACTCGATGTCATGACTGTCACACCAGGCGATGACGGACCGGTCCCGCTCAAACGTCCACTGGCCCCCGGTCTCCTGGTGACAGAAGACTCGCTTCACGCCAACGCTGTTGTGCAGTTGTGCCAGTATCTCCGTCACTGAACCGTCACGTACGATCAGATCCGAGCCCAGCTTGCGAAGCTGGCGCTTCAGGTCATGCAGGGAATCGTCGATAAAGGCCCAGTGTCGTCGCGAGGTATCCGGCAGTTGCCAGTAATCCGGTTCGACAACGAACAGTGGCAACACGGGCTCGCCCAGCGCTGCCGCGGCCACCAGCGGGCCGTGATCCCGGGTACGCAGGTCACGTTTGAACCAGACCACCGTGGTCATGCCCTTTGTCTCCCGGTGCGGCGGCAACGCTCGCTGCAATAGCGCACGTTTTCCCAGTCCCGTGCCCATTTCCGACGCCAGGTGAACGGGCGCTGGCAGACAGGACAGGTCTTGGTTGGCAGGTTGGGCTTGTTGTGGCTCACCAGCGGTTTCCGGTTTGATGTTCGGTCTTTTCTACGCCCCCGCAGCGAATGGGGATCAGCCTGTCTTCAGCAATAGGCCATGTTCGGACACTTGCTGGCGACCCGCTCCCACTGGATGGTGACATGCTGGATGTTGAAGTCGTGGGCCAGCATGTCGGAGGCCTGCTGGAGTACCTTGTCGTCATCCCGTGGATCCGGTTTGACGAGATGCACCGTAAGCGCATTCTCCGTGGTACTCAGGCCCCAGATGTGAAGATGATGTACCGATTCGATGCCCGGGAGCTGATGGAGACGGGCGAAAACGTCCTCGGGGTTGATGTTCCTGGGTACCGCATCCACCGCCAGATTCAGGGAATCCTTGAGCAACTGCCAGGTCCCGATGAAGATGACGGCGGCGATCACGAGGCTGACCACCGGATCAATCCAGTTCTCCCCGGTATACATGATGACCAGGCCCGCGATGACGACCCCGACGGAAACGGCGGTGTCCGCAGCCATGTGCAGGAAGGCGCCCCGGATGTTGAGATCGCCCTCCTGGCCTTTCATGAACAGCATCATGGTCAGGCCGTTAATCAGCACACCAATGCCCGCCACGACGATGACGGTCATACCGGCCACCTCGGTCGGTTCGCTGAAGCGTCGGATGGCTTCCCAGGCAATGCCTCCGACTGCCGCGATCAGAAACAGGGCGTTGAACAGGGCGGCAAGGATGGTGGATTTCTTCAGGCCGTAGGTGTTGCGGTCGGTGGCTTTTCGGGTGGCCAGCCAGCTCGCGACCCAGGCCATGATCAGGCCCAGAACGTCACTCAGGTTATGGCCGGCGTCGGCGAGCAGTGCCAGGGAGCCGGACAGCAGGCCATAGATGGCCTCGATGGCAACGAAGGTGATATTGAGCCCGATGGCCAGCGCGAATGATCGGCTGTGGGTATCGAAATGACTCGCGTGGCTGTGCCCGTGGTCATGGTGGCTGTGCATGCCTTGCTCTCTCGGTCTGTAGGTCTGGGAGGGAGTTAAAAGTCTGTAGCTACTACAGGGTCAAGCCTCAGCCGCGGGACTCTTTGGCCAGTTGGGCCAGATCCTCGCTGACCTGTTGTGTCGTCAGGCCGGGGCGGAGCAGCAGTCGGGCTTTGCCGGTGCGGTCGAAGACGTAGACGGCGCTGCTGTGGGAAACGTTGTAGTTGCCATCGGCATCCGGCTCGTCATAGCCGAAGGTCGTGCGATAGCGTTTGGAGAGTTCACGTAGCTCGGGTTCGGCCGCGGTCAGGCCCACCACCTGATCGCCGAAGAAACTGGCGTAACTGGCCAGCCGCTCTGGCGTGTCCCGTTCGGGATCGACACTGACGAACAGCGTGGTGACGTCGTCGCGGTAGTCACGGGGCAACTGGTTCACCGCCTTGCGCAGATCGGTGAGGGTGGTGGGACAGACGTCAGGGCAGGAGGTGAAACCGAAATACAGCAGGCGGATGGTGCCCGCCGAATCCTGCGGCGTAACCGTTTCGCCGCGGCTGCCCATCAGTTCGAAATCGAGTTCCGGCATCAGGCCGGAGATGTCCTTGCCGTGCCAGCGCCCGTCGTCTCCGAAGCAACCGGTCAAGGCCAGCACCGAAACCGTGAGAATCAGGGGCAGCAGTCGTTTTGTCATGGATTCTCTCCAGCCAGTTGGGACGGTTTCACTACCCTGCCGTCCTCGCGCATGGCCCTTCGCAGGATGATCAGGATACCCAGGATGCTCATCATCGCCGGGGGAATCCAGGTCAGCAGGCCTCCGAGCAGCTGGTCGGTCTCCGGCGCCATGGGCCAGGCGCGGCCACACACTTCGTAAACGTCATAGACCATGCCCCGGGAAAACACGATCCAGGCACCCAGGACCATCTGGGGAATGGCCACCGCGGCGAGGATAAGGATGCGCTTGCCGTAGCCCAGGGCACTGGTGAGGACCGGTGAGCGCGGGTCGAACATCAGCCACCAGAACAACAGGCCATCCAGCAGCATGCTCCAGTTCATGGTCCAGTACAGCTGCCGCGAGAGCATGGCGTCGAAATGGATGGGTGGCCACAGCCAGAAATAGATCAGGCCGACAAACAGGACGGCAGCAATGACCGGCTGCTGCAGGATCCGGTATACCCGGACCAGGGGGCGTAGTCCGGCGCGCAGTGAGGGCCCCATCCGTTCGTGCCAGAACCGGAACACCGGTAGCGGATTCGACAACGCAATCAGGAACGGCCCCAGGTGGTGCAGGATCAGGTGCTGTCCGCGATGCACGAAGAACATGTACTGGGAGTAGTAATCAAAGCGGGTCTGCATGACGCCGTAACACAGCAATACCCCAAGCACGAAAGTAACGATGCGCACGGAGCCGGGACGCTGTTCGGGTGCCATGTGCAACAAAGCATAGCCATACCCCGCCAATACCAGCGCGAAACTGAGTATGGTCAGGGGTGAAAAATCATAGGGGGCCAGGAAGCCAATATCGGGCATGGAAACCACTCTGTGTGCAATCGCAGCCAACCGGGTTTATCTTTTTTGTTATACAACAATGAGTTTTAACCCCTGACGTTCGGATTGCAAGGGGAAAAATATTGCCTGAGCGGAGACCCGAGATGGCGAGATTCAATGAGGCGATACCGGCTCCTTCGGTGCTGATTTTCGATTGGCATGGCACCCTCGTGGACACCCACGATGCCATGTTCAGCGCCATGGAGGAGATGTTGCCGCAGCTGGAGGAACTGGAGCTGGTGGAGCGACTGTTGCCGGAGGACCAGTGCCGGACGGCGGACGACGCCCGGCTGGTGCGCTACATCCGGATCTTCCGGCGGCTGCATCCACGGATCCTGGCCGAGCGGCGGGTCTCGAGAACCGACATCTTCAACGCCATCTTCGGCGACGATAAAGAAGCCAAGCTGATTGCCCACAAGGCCTACAATGCCGCCTATCGGAAGTACTTCGGTCAGGTCAGGCCGTTCCAGCCCGGCGCCTACGAATATCTCTCGGCCCTGAAAGCCATGGGCATTCGCCTGGCGGTGTCCACCAACCGCAACCGGGAGTTTCTGGACAAGGAGCTGAAGACGGTGGACGAGGGACGCTGGCAACACCTGTTCGATGCCACGGTGTGCGCGGACGATGTCACCGAGTACAAGCCGGATCCCCAGGTAATCCTCAAGGCACTGGAAAAGCTGGACCTGCCGGCGGATGACCGGGCCTGGTACGTGGGAGACAGCTATGTGGACATGCTGACCGCCCACAATGCCGGAGTGTCCGGCGTGTTTTACAACGGAGCCTGCTGGGAGCAGAGCCGGATTGACAGTTGGTTCACCAAACGGGATGCCCCGGCGGCCATTCTGGATAGCTTCGAGGATCTGCTTAACCTGCTGGCGTTGCTGGAGCGCCAGGAGCCCGACGCGTTCGCCCAGGCGCCGGCCGAGGTCCGGCCAAGACCGTTCCCGCCCCCCGAGCGTCCGGAGCCGCGCATCGAGCCGGACTGGCATCCGGCCGTGGTCCGGCTGATTCGGCCGGCGGTGATCCTGTTCGACTGGCACGCCACCCTGGTGGATACCCTCGACGCCATGTACCACGCGGTGGACGACATGCTGCCGGATTTCCACAAGCTTGAACTCATGGACCGGATGGTGGCGCCGGAGGACAGCAAAACCCTCGAGGATGCCCGGCTGGTGTCCTACGTGCGGGAGTTTGCCAGGTTGCACCCCAAGGTGAAGGCAGACCGGAAGATCTCGCGGACGGATATCTTCGAGGTGCTGTTCGGTGAGGACCAGGAAGCCAAACAGGTTGCCCACAAGGCCTTCAATCATCACTATCGCAACCATTACGGCACCGTGAAAGCGTTCGAGCCCCGGGTACGTGATGTCCTTGAGGGGTTGAGAAAAATGAACATCCAGGTAGGGGTGATTACCAACCGGGACCGGGAGTTTTTCGAGCATGAGCTGGATGCAGTGGAGGGCACCGGATGGTCCCATCTGTTCGATGTGGATGTGTGTGGGGACGATACGCCGTTGCGCAAACCTCACCCGGACCAGTTGCTGCTGGCGGTACAGAAGCTCGATTACCCGCCGGATCCGAGTGTCTGGTACGTTGGTGACAGCACCACCGATGTCATCGCCGCCAAGCGCGCGGGCATGACTTCGGTGTTTTTCAACGGCGCCCAGTGGGACCAGCCGTGGCTGAACAAGATCTTCCCGGGTACCCACAAACACCCGGACAAACCGGATGTTGTGGTCAATGATTTTTCTGAATTCTGGGCGCTGGTCCTGGCTTGCGAGGTGGGGCCGCCGTAGGGGCCGAGGTCAGCGGGTGGGCCTTGAGCGCTTTTTCCACATCCAGTCCGAGCACCACGACACCGAGGGGCTCGCCGCCTCCGGCCGGAATGATTGCGGAACTCACCATGATCTGGAACCGGGAGGTGGATGCATCAAAGCGAATCGGTGAGACGTAAAGCTCGCGGACCGATTCGGGACCCGACATCGCCCGGTTGAACTTGGCTTCGTCCCCCTGCCAGAAATCCGATGAGAGGCGGCTCATGGCAGCGATGGTACCGGAACGGTTGATCACGAGAATTTCGGTTACCAGGCCCGGGTGTACCGACTTCCATTCCCGGAGTGCCTGTGAGGCTGGCAGTTCAAGTATCCGTTGGGCCAGGGGGATGGCTCGTTCGGGGGCCTGCGCCTGCCAGTTCCGATCGATGTTCCGGATGTCTTCGGTGCCCTCGATGGACGGACCGTCGGCCAGGGCCTGGCGGAGATCGACCTGCTGCGCCAGTTCCTGCAACAGCGGCGTTGCCAGGTGTTCGGCCTGACGGCGTTCGGTCGAGGACAGTGTGATGTGATCTTCCATGCAGCCGGAGAGGGCCCGATTGAAAGCCGCCATGAACTCCGGGTGGCGGCTGTCAAACTGGCGGTTCAGGTACAGATAGAGCGGCGCATAGCGTACGAACTGCATGTGCATGGTTTCGAGGTTTTCGCCCATTGGCCCCGCCAGCTCCGACATCAGGCGCCGATCCATCAACGCGGCGTCGATCCGGTTTCGCTGCAACAGCGCGAGCAGCTGTTCGGGCGTGGCAACGGTGAGGAAATCTGCATAGCCGCTGGCTTCCATCCAGGCCAGCTCGTTGCTGCCATTGACCACGCCAATGCGGGCCTTCGAGGGCTCCGTTTGCGCCTCGGTGCTGAAAAAGTACCATTCTTCCAGTGCCACCGGATCGCTTCGCATACCGGCGCTATCCAGTTCGGTGGAGGCATCAAGGGCGAAGTAGCCGTCGATCATGTCCCGGCGTAGCTCATACAGGGCCCTGTTCTGCGGCGCCAGGCGGATCTGCGGCGACCATCCGGCCTCCCGGGCAGCACAGGTGACGGTTTCCACAGTCTCACCAGCCACAGAGACCTTTTGATCCAGCAGCTGGATCCGGGACTGGTAAGGGGGAGCTTCGTAGGTATAGAGTTCGAGGGTCCGTGGGTCTGCCACAGTCACGGAAGATGCCAAGATCGGCATGAGCCACAGCAACTGCCTGGCAATCATGATGGTCGTCTCGTCCCTGTTGACTATCGTGCCCTCAGACTAGCAGGCGCAGCGGGCTTTTGCCGAACAACGTTTGGGCATATCCTTGTAACCATGAAAAACAACAAGATCCGAGGTCATGACAGACACCAAAGCGTCTATCCTGGTCGTCGATGACGATGCTGCCATCCGGGAGTTACTGCAGGAACATCTGTCGCGGGTCGGCTATGAGATAAGGACGGCCGGCGATGGCGACGAAATGCGAGAACTACTGGGGGAGCGACCCGCCGACCTTATCGTTCTGGACGTCATGCTCCCGGGGGATGACGGCTTCACCCTGTGCCGGCAGATCCGGGAGCATTCCCAGGTGCCGATCATCATGCTGACAGCCAGTTCCGACGAGACCGACCGTGTGGTGGGCCTGGAGATCGGCGCCGATGACTACCTGGCAAAACCATTCAGTGCCCGGGAACTGCAGGCCCGGGTCAAGGCGCTGCTGCGGCGGGCGCGGTTTGCCAGGGCCGAGAATCCTCGTTTCATCCTGTTTGACCGTTGGCGCCTGGATACCCTGGCCCATGAGCTGATCGACGAGAGCGGTCAGTCGACGGCGTTGTCCGGTGCCGATTTCGCGCTGCTGCAGCTGTTCCTGAACCATCCCAATCAGGTCCTGGACCGGGATACTATTTCCGATGTCACGCGTGGGCGAGAGTCCATGCCTCTGGACCGGGTGGTGGATGTCGCGGTCAGCCGGCTCCGGCAACGGCTCGGGGATCAGGGGCGTAACCCCAGACTGATCAAGACAGTACGGGGAGCGGGATACCTGCTCGCTGCCACGGTAAGTCATGGCCCTGAATAGTTCCGCCAAAGAGAGCTCACTGCTCTGGCGCTGGGTGCCCTCATCCCTGCTTGGACGGGTGTTGCTGCTGACGCTGCTGGCCATGGCCGGTGCCCAGGTCATTTCCAGCGCGGCCTGGGTTGCCACCTATCGGGCCCAACAGGAGGAAGGCCTGGTCGCCACCACGCGCAACCTGGCCCAGTCCGCGTCGGCCACCGTGCAGTTTTTCAACTCGCTGCCTCAGGAATACCGTCACATCGTGCTGGACCAGTTGCGGGACATGGGGGGAACCCGATTTTTTGTCTCCCTGAACAGCAAGCGCATCGACATGACTCCGTTGCCCGACACCGCCCGCAAGCAGCTGGTCATGGAGGAAGTGCGTTCGGTTCTGCGCCAGCGCCTGGGTAACCGCATCAACCTGCATGTGGACTTCGTGCATCCCGACAATCTGCGGATCCTGAATACTGAACTGCCCCTCGACGCCTTGCCGCGCTCCTGGGCCCATTACGCCTTGACTCTGGAACCGCTCAATCCGCCGGTGATGGTGACCCAGATCGAGGTGGATCAGGATGAGTGGCTGTACCTCGCCGCCGCCCTGCCGGCACCGTTTGTCTCCCTGGAAGAGGAGGGAATACCCGGCCAGCAGATCCTGTTCGTGGTAGTCATGATCGGCATTCTGTTCCCCGTGCTGGCGTGGCTGATCCGGCAACAGACGCGCCCCCTTCGCAAACTGGCGAGGGCAGCCAGAGATCTGCCGCTGGATGACGCTACACCGCCACTGAAGGAGCAGGGCAGTGCCGAGATTGTCGCCGTCACCCGCAGCTTCAATACCATGCGTCGACGGCTGCAGAGCTACATCAGTGACCGGGAACAGTTGTTTCGCGCCATTTCCCATGATCTGAAAACCCCAATTACCCGACTGCGGCTGCGGGTCGACCTCGTTGAGGACGAGCCCATGCGACAGCGGTTGGAGGCGGATCTGCAGGAACTGGAGTTGCTCGTCAAGAATGCGCTTCAGTCCATGAAAGACACGGATATCCACGAGAACGCCGAACCGGTGGACGTGGAGCGCATGTTGCGCGGTATGGCCGAGGCTTATCAGTCGGGAGAGTCGTGCCGTGTCACCGTACAGGGACACTGCCGGCGCTATCGTGGCAAACCACTGGCGCTGAAGCGATGCCTGGGCAATCTGGTGGATAACGCGGTCAAGTACGGTCAGGTTGCCCGGGTCCGTATCGAGGACGAATCGGGCCGGCTGGTGGTCCACGTGGAAGACGAGGGGCCCGGGGTGCCGGAGGAGGAGTTGTCACGCATTTTCGAACCCTATTACCGCCTGCAGACGAGCCAACGCCAGGGGCATGGGCTCGGCCTGGGCATTGCCCGCAATATTGCCCAGAATCATGGTGGAGAACTTGCCATCACCAACCGGTCGGAGGGTGGGCTCCACGTCGTACTTACGTTGCCCCGGCACTGAGCGGCCAATGTAACAAAGGTGTTACATCGGTCTTTCAGTTTGATACTCATCGTCTCGGTTTCCTGCCATAGACTCCGGAGTTGTGAATACAACAAAAACAAGGAGTCAACATGTTTCACGCTATGAATGTCCCTGCGAAAGGGCGGTTCACCGGTCCCTCGCTTTCCGTTGCAGTCGGGATCCTCTCTTTGACACTGGCATCAGGGTCGGCACTGGCCCAGCAGCAAAGTGTGGAGGAGCGACTGGCTGCCCTGGAAGAAAAACTGGCGGAGGTCGAACCGCAGGCTACCGGAGACGAGGGCTTTTCGTTCAATACCTATGCCCGTTCCGGCCTGCTGCTTAATGGCGACCTGCAAAGCGCACCCGGTGGCCCCTACCTGACCCCGGCCGGGTCTGTGGGCGGTGCTGTCGGGCGCCTGGGCAACGAGCCGGACACCTACCTGGAAGCGATCCTGAACTACAAGCAGGTGGCCGAGAACGGTACCCGATCCCATTACCGGCTGATGATTGCCGATTCCACCACTTCGTCAAACGACTGGACCGCCGATGACGGTGCGCTCAACGTTCGCCAGGCCTACGTCGAGTTCAGCAATCTGGCCAGTTTCAGCGGGATTTTCGAGGGCGCCTCAATCTGGGCAGGAAAACGCTTTGACCGGGACCTGGACTTCGACATCCACTGGCTCGACAGCGATATCGTTTTCCTCGGGGGCCTCGGTGCCGGGATCTACGACGTCCGGTTCAGCGACAACGTGAAATCCAACTTTTCCCTCTACGGGCGCAGTTTCCTGGACTTCCCCTCGGATCCCCAGGTGGCTGAGGAGACCTCCAGCACCGATAACCTGATCCTCACCGCCAACAACTACTTCGGTAACGTCGAGTGGCTGATCAACGGCATGAAGGCCCAGGACAATGATCGTCGGGTCGTTGCTGGAATGACCGAGGCCGCCGAGACCGGGGTGCATACCATGCTGGCCTACCACGGTGACAGTTTCTTCGGTCTGTCCGATGGTACCTTCAAGGCCGCGGTGATCTATGGCAGTGGCCTGGGTGCCGAGACCAAGAACATCGGCGCCGATGGCAACCTGCACGAGGACGCTGTCAGTACCCGCGTCGCCGTCTATGGCACCACCTACCTGAGTGAGAATTGGCGTTTCGCTCCGGCCATCCTGGCGGAAACCAGCGAGGACCGTTACATCAAGGGCGACGAATACCAGTGGCTGACCTTCAATGCCCGCCTGGCCCAGGAGTTCAACGCCAATTTCGAGATGCAGTACGAGGCGTCCTGGCAAACCATGGATCTGACCACACTGGGCTACGAGGGGCGCAGTGCCGTGGATGGCGACTACAGTCGCTTCACCGTGGCCCCCACCTTCAAACCTCAGGTAGGGGGCTTCTGGAACCGTCCGGAAATCCGCCTGTTCGCCAGCTATTCCACCTGGGATGACGAACTGGATGGCTACTCGACGGGCGATGCCCTCGGCACCGATAGCGATTTCGAAAGCGGACAGTGGACCTTCGGCACCCAGATGGAAATCTGGTTCTGAACCTGACCGGAACAACAAGAAGGAGTGACCATGAACATGTTCAAGAAAACCCTTACCGCTGCGACCGTGGCCGCAGCCTTGCTGCCGGCCCAGGCCCTTCAGGCCGGTGAAGTGGAAGTGCTGCACTGGTGGACCGCTGGCGGCGAAGCGCGGGCCGCGGCTGCCCTCAAGGAAATGATGGAAGAACAGGGCCACAGCTGGAAAGACTTTGCCGTGGCCGGTGGTGGCGGTGAAGCGGCCATGACTGTGCTCAAGACCCGGGCGGTGTCCGGCAACCCGCCGGCGGCGGCCCAGATCAAGGGTCTGGATATCCGCGAATGGGCCAAGCTGGGTTTCCTGACCAGCCTGGACGATGTGGCCGAGGCCAACAACTGGCACCAGCTGATTCCGCCGGTGATCGCCGATGTTATGAAGTATGAGGGCGAGTACGTGGCCGTGCCGGTGAATGTACACCGGGTCAACTGGCTCTGGGCCAACCCGGACGTGCTGGAAGACGCCGGCGTGTCGGTTCCCACGAGTCTGGACGAGTTCTACCGGGCCGCCGAAAAGCTGGAGGCAGCCGGTGTGATTCCTCTGGCCCATGGTGGGCAGCCCTGGCAGGACGCCACTGTATTCGAGGCCGTGGCCCTTGCGGTCATGGGACCGGAGGACTACGCCAAAGCCTTCGTCGAGCACGATATGGAGGTGATCAACAGTGCCCTGATGGAGGAAGTGTTCACCGAGTTCGCCAAGGTGATGAGCTACGTGGACGACAACGCGGCTGGTCGTGACTGGAACACCGCCACCGGTATGGTGATCCGGGGGGAAGCCGCCATGCAGATCATGGGGGACTGGGCCAAGGGCGAATTCACCGCCGCCGGCCTGACACCGGGTGAGGACTACGTCTGCGCGCCGGCACCGGGTACCACCGGCGAGTTCACCTTCAACGTGGACTCCTTTGCCATGTTCAGCCTGAGTGATGAGGAGAACTCGGAAGCACAGAGGGACCTGGCGCGGACGATCATGGAGCCGGAGTTCCAGACCGTGTTCAACAAGGCGAAAGGCTCTATTCCCGTGCGCACGGACATGGATATGGGCGGCTTCGATGCCTGTGCCCAGGCTTCCATGGACACCTTCAAGAGCAGTGCCGATGACGGCGGCCTGGTACCCAGCTTTGCCCACGGACTGGCCACCACCAGCTATGTCCAGGGCCAGATCTTTGATGTTGTCACCAATTTCGTGAATTCCGACGACAAGGATCCGGTCCGGGCCACCGACCAGCTGGCGGCTGCTATCCAGGCGGCACTCTGATCCGGTAGGGGCCATCCCGCCGGATGGCCCCCGATCCTCTCGGGAGAACTCTCATGGAACACATTCAACGTCACCCCGCCCGGGTGGCCAGAGCGCCCTCGCGCCTGCTGGACGGGTTGCAGCGCTGGTTACCGAAGCTGGTCGTGGCTCCCACCTTTGTCCTGGTCGGCATTGGTATCTACGGCTACATGCTCTGGACCGGTGTGCTGTCCTTTACCAGTTCCAGCTTCCTGCCGGTCTATGACTTCGTCGGGTTCGACCAATACGCGAAGCTGATGAGCAATGACCGCTGGCTGACAGCCTCGGTCAACCTGGGCATCTTTGGCGGCCTGTTCATCCTCAGCTGCCTGCTGATCGGTGTGGTGCTGGCCATTTTCCTGGACCAGAAGATTCGCCAGGAAGGTGCCATCCGTACCATCTACCTGTATCCCATGGCGCTGTCCATGATCGTCACCGGTACCGTGTGGAAGTGGATCCTCAATCCCAGCCTGGGCCTGGAGAAGCTGATGCACGACTGGGGCTGGACCACGTTCAGTTTCGACTGGCTGGTCAGTTCCGATATGGCCATCTACACCATCGTGATGGCAGCAGTCTGGCAGGCCTCCGGGTTCGTCATGGCCCTGTTCCTGGCCGGCCTGCGCGGTGTGGATTCCTCGATCATCCGTGCCGCCCGGGTCGATGGCGCCAGCCTGCCGCTGATCTACTGGAAGATCATCCTGCCCTCCCTGAGGCCGGTGTTCTTCAGTGCCGTGATGGTGCTTGCCCACATTGCCATCAAGAGCTTTGACCTGGTCATGGCGATGACCGCCGGCGGCCCCGGTTACTCCACCGATCTGCCCGCCGTGTTCATGTACGCCCATACCTTCACCCGCGGTCAGATGGGACTGGGTTCGGCCAGCGCCATGTTGATGCTGGGCGCCATCCTGGCCCTGATCGTGCCCTACCTTTACTCGGAACTGAGGGAGAAACGCCATGACTGATGTGGTTCGTACCGGCTTTCGCCCCAGCCGCGTGGCCATCTATGGGGTTTTGCTCCTGGCCGCGCTGGTCTACCTGATCCCGCTGTTCATCATGCTGGTGACCAGCTTCAAGACGCCCATGGACATCCGCACCGGCAACCTGATGGCCCTGCCCACGGACTGGACCACCATCGGCTGGACCAAGGCCTGGTCCGAGGCCTGTACCGGTGTCGAGTGCAATGGCATCAGCGGGTATTTCTGGAACTCATTCAAGATGACCGTGCCGGCCGTGCTGATCTCGACCCTGCTGGGTGCCTTCAACGGCTATGTGCTGTCCAAGTGGAAATTCCGAGGCTCGGACCTGTTCTTCGGCATGCTGCTGTTCGGCTGCTTTGTACCCTTCCAGGTCGTGTTGCTGCCCATGGCGGCGACCCTGGGCCAGTTGGGCCTGGCCAACACCACCACCGGCCTGGTACTGGTGCATGTGATCTATGGTGTGGCCTTCACCACGCTGTTCTTCCGGAACTATTACGTGGCCATTCCGGACGCCCTGATCAAGGCAGCCCGACTGGACGGTGCCGGCTTCTTCACCATTTTCTTCCGGATCCTGCTGCCCATGTCCACGCCCATCTTCATGGTGTCCCTGATCTGGCAGTTCACCCAGATCTGGAACGACTTCCTGTTCGGTGTGGTATTCGCCAGTGGTGACAGCCAGCCCATCACGGTGGCGCTGAACAACCTGGTGAACACCAGCACCGGCGTGAAGGAATACAACGTGGATATGGCTGCGGCCATGATCGCCGCGCTGCCCACGCTGGTGGTCTATATCGTGGCTGGCAAATACTTCATCCGGGGGCTGACCGCCGGATCTGTCAAAGGTTGACCTGAGAGGATAACAACAATGTCTCAACTGGAACTGCGGAGCATCCGTAAAACCTATCCGGGGGTTGCCGAGGAGACCCTCAAGGGGATCGACATCGACATCGCGTCCGGTGAATTCCTGATCCTGGTGGGCCCATCCGGGTGCGGCAAGTCCACCCTGATGAATACCATTGCGGGCCTGGAATCGATCACCGACGGGGCCATCGTACTCAACGGCGAGGACATCTCCGGAATGGAACCGAAGGACCGGGACATCGCCATGGTGTTCCAGTCCTACGCGCTGTATCCGACCATGTCGGTGCGGGAGAACATTGCCTTCGGCCTCAAAATCCGTGGTCTTCCGAAACACGAGATTGACCAGGAAGTGGAACGGGTGGCCGATCTGCTGCAGATCTCCCAGCTGCTGAACAAGAAGCCGGCGAACCTGTCCGGCGGTCAGCAGCAGCGGGTGGCCATGGGGCGGGCCCTGGCCCGACGGCCGCGCATCTATCTGTTTGACGAGCCGCTCTCCAATCTGGACGCCAAGCTACGGGTAGAGATGCGGACCGAGATCAAGAAGCTGCACCAGCGGCTGAAGACCACCATCGTGTACGTGACCCACGACCAGATCGAGGCCATGACCCTGGCCGACCGGATTGCCGTGCTCAAGGACGGCGAGCTGCAACAACTGGGCACGCCGAAAGAGGTCTACGACCGACCGGAAAACCTGTTTGTGGCCGGATTCATGGGATCACCGGCCATGAGCTTTGTGCCGGTGACGGTCGAGCAGGGTGACAACGGCCTGCAAGCGGAAGTGCGGGGCAACGATGGCCGTGCCATCAAGCTGCCGGTGCCGGAATTCCTGGCGGACCGCGTGGGCCGGGAGGTCATCCTGGGGATCCGCCCGGAGCACATTACCCAGCCCCAGGATCAGAAGAACGACCAGACCCTGGTGGCCAAGGGCGAGTTCACCATCGAGGTGACGGAACCCACCGGCCCGGATGTGATTGCGCTGATCCAGCTCAACGACACCAATGTGCATTGCCGGATAGATCCGGAGCACCCGGTGGAGTGGGGCGAGATCGCCGAGCTGATGTTCGACATGAAGAAGGTGGTGTTCTTCGACCCTGAAACCGAAAAGCGGATTGCGCCACACTGATGGCTACAGTTGCTCCAGGTTCGCCAGCACATGCTCGGCGCGCCGGAGCAGCGCCTGCCGTTTTTCCGGGTTCTGCTTGTCCCAGTTCCGGTACATCATGCCCATGCGCGGGTTGTTGGCGAAATCCTCCCGGTGCCGGTCGATGAAATGCCAGTACAGGGCGTTGAACGGGCAGGCATCGGTTTCGGTGGCTTTGTTCACCCTGTAATGGCAGTTGCTGCAGTGGTCGGACATGCGCTGGATGTACTTGCCGCTGGCCGCGTAGGGTTTGGATCCCAGGTAGCCACCGTCGGCGTGCATCACCATGCCCAGCACATTGGGCAGTTCCACCCAGTCATAGGCGTCGGCGTAGACCGCCAGGTACCAGTCACAGATCTCCTCCGGTCTGATGCCCGCCAGCAGGGCGAAATTGCCGGTCACCATCAGGCGCTGGATGTGGTGGGCGTAGGCATTCCGACGGGTGGCATCGATGGCCTTGTGCATGCAGCGCATTTTCGTTTCGCCGGTCCAGTAGAACCAGGGCAGGGCGCGGCTGTTGCCCAGGCGGTTTTCCTGCGCATAGCCCGGCATGTTCAGCCAGTAGATGCCCCGGACAAATTCGCGCCAACCAAGGATCTGCCGGATGAAGCCTTCCACTGCATTGATCGGTGCCCGCCCGGCGTACCAGGCCTGTGCTGCCGCCTCACAAACTGCCATTGGATCCAGCAGGCCGCAGTTGAGGTAGGGCGACAGGATGGAATGGAACAGCCAGTCCTCGGTATCGGAGATGGCGTCCTGGTAGTCTCCGAAACAGGGCAGGGCGAAGTCGATGAAATGCTCCAGGGCCGCCTCCGCATCCTCTGGAGTAACGGCGAAGTGGAAGTCGTCGGTTGTGCCGAAATGCCCGGCGAAGTGTTCATTCACCAGGTTGATGACCTCCGAGGTGATTTCGTCGGGTTCTACCCGGAAGGGCGCGGGCGCTGGCGGCTTGCCGGTCCACTTCTTGCGATTGTCGGCATCAAAGTTCCACTGGCCGCCTTCAGGCTCTCCTTCGGGTGTCATCAGCAAGCCGGTTTTGCGCCGCATCTCCCGGTAGAAGAATTCCATTCGCAGCTGTTTCCGGTCTTTTGCCCAATCGGTAAACTCATCCTTACTGGCAATAAACCGTGTGTCCGGGCGGATTTCCACCGGCACGCCGAGCCGCTCGTGCCACTGGCTGATCTGTTCATGCAGCCGCCACTCGCCGCACTCGGTGGTGATGATCCTTTCTGCCCTTGTTCGTTGCACCTGATCGGCCACCACCGCCTCCAGGCTCTGGTGTGAATTGTCCGGGTGATAGCGCTGGTAGTGCACCTGCCAGCCGTCGTCCCTCAGGCGGTCGGCGAAGTGGCGCATGGCGCTGAACAGCAGCACCAGCTTTTTCTTGTGGTGGTTGGTGTAACTGGCCTCGTCGTGGACTTCCGCCATGACGATGAGATCCTCGTTACGATCGGCCCCATCCAGGGCGCTCAGGTTGGGGGAGAGCTGATCGCCCAGAATGAGGATAAGGTTGGCCATGAGAACAAACTCCGTCGGTTACGGGTTACACCAAAGAGGTAGGCAGAATACGCCAAGGGCGCAAGGGTGGTTCAGTGCGGGGGATGCTAGACTGAAACTCATGATCAGCTGACACGCATCAAGCCCTGCCGGGCCGGAGTCAGCGATAATGTTCGTAAAGAGGGGGTCAGAAGAAGGCTTTCTTCTGACCCCGGAGCAGTCCCCCGAACTCTGACATGCACCTGGGGTCTGATGAAAACCTTCATCTGACCCCCAATTTGGACTTCAACTCCCGTTTTCACCGACCAACCCGAGTGACCTATGGCCCCCAACACCGCCACCGCAACCAACAACGACCTCCCCGCCTTCATCTGGGACGACGCCCTGATCCGGCGTTATGACCTTAGCGGCCCCCGCTACACGTCCTATCCGACGGCGGTGGAATTCACCCCGAACTACCGGGTCGAGGATATGGTCAAGGCGGCCGGTCGCAGCAAGGCCGCGGGTGGTCCGATCTCGCTCTATACCCACCTGCCGTTCTGTGCGCACCTTTGCTACTACTGCGCGTGCAACAAGGTGATCACCAAGAAGCGTGACAAGGCCATGCCTTATGTGGAGCGGGTGCTCAAGGAAGCGGCCATCCAGTCAAAATTGTTCGGCGCCGACCGTCCGGTGCAGCAGCTGCACTGGGGCGGTGGCACGCCCACCTTCCTGCCCAAGGATGTGATGCAGCACCTGATGGAGGGATACGGAGAACTGTTCAACCTGCAGACCGGTGACGACCGGGACTACAGTGTGGAAATTGATCCGAGGGAAGTGGATCAGGACACCCTGCCGACCCTTTGGGATCTGGGCTTCAACCGCATCAGCCTGGGCGTTCAGGACGTGAACCCCGAGGTTCAGAAGGCGGTGAACCGGATCCAGCCGCGGGACATGACCGAGGCGGTGCTGAACGAGGCGCGGAAGATTGGTTTCCGGTCCATCAACCTGGATCTGATCTACGGCCTACCTTACCAGACTCCGGAAAGCTTCGCCGAGACCCTGGAAGCGGTCATCGAGATGTCTCCGGACCGCCTCTCGGTGTTCAGTTATGCGCACCTGCCGGACCGGTTCTATCCCCAGACCCGCATCCAGGCCGAGACCCTGCCCAGTCCTCAGCAGAAGCTCACCATCCTGCACAACACCATCAACCGGCTGCTGGAGGCGGGGTACGAGTATATCGGCATGGATCATTTCGCCAAGCCGGACGACAGCCTCGCGGTGGCCCAGCGGGAAGGGCGCCTGCACCGTAATTTCCAGGGGTACACCACCCACTCGGACTGTGACCTGGTGTCTCTGGGTGTATCTGCCATCGGCCAGACCGACGATGCCTATTTCCAGAACAATCATGACCTGCCGGCGTGGGAAGCGGCCATCGACGCCGGCCAGCTGGCCACGGTTCGGGGTGTGAGCCTGAGCCGGGATGACCGCATCCGCCGCTGGGTGATTGGTCAGCTGATCTGCCAGTTCCGCCTGGATCGCCAGCAGTTTGCCGACGCCTGGGGCGAGGATTTCGACCGTTATTTCGCTGATGAACTCAACCGCCTGCGCCCGATGATCAAGGACGAACTGGTGGCCGACGAAGGCCGTGTGCTGCAGGTCCAGCCTGCGGGTCGGCTGCTGATCCGGGCGATCTGCCAGATCTTTGACCTGTACCGGAAGGAAGGGGCGAGCCAGCGGTTTTCGCGGATTATCTGAGCGGGGGGCAGGGCCAAAGTTGGGGTCAGATGAACGTGTTCATCAGACCCCTGTGCCGGCACCGGCCCCCTCGCCAAATCCCCATCCCAGGGGTCTGAAGAAAACCTTCTTCTGACCCCAAGTCAGCCCCAAACCCCAACTCCCCCAGGGGTCTGAAGAAAACTTTCTTCTGACCCCAAGTTAGCGCCAAATCCCCGCCCCAGGGGTCTGAAGAAAGCTTTCTTCTGACCCCGAGTTAGCGCCAGACTCCGAGCCAGATTCCAGGACGGGGTCAGATGAACGCCTTCATCTGACCCCAACTTCACCCCGCTGACAAAGGTCAAGGCACCCGGCCACGCCACCCGCTACCCTCTAAGCACCCAATTCCAGCGGAGAAACCCATGGAACTCGTGTGCCCGGCCGGCAGTCTGCCGGCCTTGAAAACCGCCGTGGATAATGGTGCCGATGCGGTCTACTTCGGCTTCCGCGACAGCACCAACGCCCGCCAGTTCGCGGGCCTGAATTTCAATGACAAGCGCGCCGCCGAGGGCATTGACTACGCCCATTCCAAAGGCAGCCGGGTCTTCTGTGCCATCAATACCTACCCGCAGCCGGATGGCTGGGAGCAGTGGAAAACGGCTGTTGACCGCGCTGCGGGCCTGGGTGTGGATGCCATCATCCTCGCTGACATGGGCCTGCTCGATTACGCCGCCAGCCGCTACCCGGATATCCCGCGCCACCTGTCGGTACAGGGCTCCGCCACCAGCTACGAGGCGCTTTCGTTCTACAAGGACAACTTCGATATCCGCCGGGCGGTGCTGCCCCGGGTCCTGTCTCTCGATCAGGTCCGGGGTGTGGCCAAACACAGTCCGGTGGAGCTGGAGGTGTTCGCCTTCGGAAGCCTGTGCATCATGGCCGAGGGGCGTTGTTATCTGTCCTCGTACCTCACGGACGAATCGCCCAACACCCGCGGCGCCTGCTCTCCGGCGAAGGCCGTGCGCTGGCAAGAGACGCCGCAGGGGCTGGAATCCCGTCTCAATGATGTGCTGATTGACCGTTATGGCCAGGGCGAATCGGCCGGTTACCCGACCCTGTGCAAGGGCCGGTTCGAGGTGGAAGGCAGCGTTTATCATGCCATCGAGGAACCGGTCAGCCTGAACACGCTGGACCTGCTGCCTGAGCTTCAGGAGCTGGGCATCAGCGCCGTCAAAATCGAGGGCCGCCAGCGCAGCCCGGCCTACATTGCCGACGTGGCCCGCACCTGGCGCCAGGCCCTGGACAACCTGAAAAGGACGCCGGGCATGTTCACCGTGGAGAATGACTGGCGCAACACCCTGTCCGGGCTTTCCGAAGGCGGCCTGACCACCCTGGGCGCCTATCACCGCAAGTGGAAATAAGGTTCTGCCAATCATGATGAAACTTTCTCTCGGACCCATCCTGTGGTTCTGGTCCAAGCAGACCGTGTTCGATTTTTACGCCAAAGCCGCCGAATGGCCGGTCGACACCATCTACCTGGGTGAGGCGGTCTGCTCCCGGCGGCGCGAGCTGAAGCCGGACGACTGGTTTGATCTGGCCCGGGACCTGAAAGCCTGTGGCAAGGAGGTGGTGATCTCCACCCAGACCCTGATCGAGTCGGAAGCCGACCTGCGCCGCCTGCGCCGGATCTGCGATCAGAACGAGTTCCTGGTGGAGGCTAACGACCAGAGCGCGGTGCAGGTCGCCAGCCGTCACCACATTCCGTTTATCACCGGCCCCTCCATGAACATCTACAACGTCGCCACCCTCAAAGTGTTGGCAAAGCAGGGCCTGAAAGGCTGGAACCTGCCGGTGGAGCTGGGCCGGGAAACTCTGGAACAGCTGATCACCGGCCTGAAGCAGGAAGGTCTGGATCTGCCGGCCGAAGTATTCGCCTGGGGCTTCCTGCCTCTGGCCTGGTCCTCCCGCTGTTTCACCGCCCGCCACTACAACCTGCCCAAGGACAACTGTGAGTTCCGCTGTCTGCAGCATCCCGACGGCATGGAGTTACGTTCCCGGGAATCCCAGGAGCTGTTCCGCCTGAACGGCATTTCCACCCTTTCGGGTTCCCGCTACGACCTCATGCGGGAGCTGCCGAAAATGGACCGCCTGGGCGTGAACACGGTGCGCCTCAGCCCGGAACATCAGGGCATGGAGGAAGTGGTCAAACGCTTTGATCAGGTACGGCGGGGTGGAGTGCCTGCCACCGACCCGCTGCAGCTGGTGGAGGCACCGCCCTGCAACGGATACTGGTATGGCAGGCCGGGGATGGACCTGGTGGTCTCCTGAGCAACATCATCAGCCGGGTAGCGGGCCCGGCTGCTCTTTTTCAGGTGTCTACCTTTTGCGCCCAGCCCAGATCTTCCAGGATGACGTAAAGCGCCGGCAACCCCAACAGCACCAGAACGGTGGACACCAGCAGGCCAAAGACCACGGAAATCACCAGCGGAATCACCGCCATGGCTTGGGTACTGGTTTCGGCCAGCAAGGGCAGCAGGCCGGCAACGGTGGTGCTGGTGGTGATCAAAATGGCCCGGAACCGGTTCCGGCTGGCGGCACCGGCCGCGTCGGCAGTGCTCATGCCCTGTTCCCGATAGCTTTTGATGAACTGCACCAGCAGGATGGCGTTGTTGACCACAATACCGGCCAGGGACGCGGCGCCGATCAGCGAGGGCATGGACAGGTTATAGCCCATGAGCAGGTGGCCCCAGACCGCCCCCATGAATGCCACCGGAATAGACAGCATCACGATCATCGGTTCCAGATAGCTTCGGAACTGGAACGACAGGATCAGGAAGATGCCCAGCAGGCCGATCAGCAGGCCCCGGGCGATCGACTGGCCGGTTTCCCGGGAACGGGCGGTCTGGCCCTCCACCTGTAATGTGATGTCCGGCCATCGTTCGCGAAGCTCCGGAAACACACGATTCTGAAGGTCGGTAACGATGGCATCGGCGTTGGTCTTCCGGCCGTTGACATCGGCCGACACCGTGACAGTGCGCAGCCCGTCAATGCGGGTAACCTGGGCCCACTGGCGCTCGTCGGTGATCTCGGCCACCTCCCGCAATGGAATCATCTGGCCGTTCTTGCCGGTGATGACCGTGTCTTCCAGAAACGCCCGGGTGGTACGCTCGGCGCTGCTCTGGCGCACCAGGATCTCGATGTGCTGGTCGCCGATCTGCACGGTGTCGACAATATCGCCCAGCAACCCGGTGCGGATCTGGCCGGCGACATCACTGGCGTTCAGGCCCAGAGAAAGGGCACTGTCTCTGAGTGTGAGGGTGCGCTGGGGTTTGCCGGGGCGCAGGTCGTCCAGCACGTTGAAGGTGCCGGTGTAGTCGGCTACTTCGTTGCCCAGGTAGCGGGCCGCTTCCTTGAGCTGGTCGAGGTCGCTGCCCTGCAACCGGATCTCGATCGGAATGCCTGCCGGGCCGAAACCCGGCTCCTGTATGTTCAACGAGATCAGGCCGGGGATGTCACCGATTTCCCGGTACCAACGGTCGGTCAGGGTGGCCAGATCAACGGTGCGGTTTTCCGCGGTGAGCAGGTCGGCCATCACGGTAGCCACATGGGCGCCTTTCTCGCCGGCACCGGCGTGCTGGTTGAAGCGGGTCTGGACATTGCGCACCAGAGCCTGGCCATCCGGTTGTCCGGATCTGTATTCCTCGTTCAGCCGGAGCATGGCTTCGGTAATGCGGTTGGTGATTTGCCGGGTCTGGTGCAGAGGGGTGCCCTGGGGCATCAGTACCCGGGCTTCCAGGACGTCACCGTCGATTTCCGGCATGGCCTCCATGCGCACATGGCCGCCCGCCATCAGTCCGACCGAGCCGAGCAGAACAACCAGCATGCCGGCCAGCACTCCGTAGCGAAAGCGGATGGCGGTATCAGCCAGTTGACCCACCTTTTCCCGGGTGGCTTCAAAGCCCCGATCAAACCGCGCGCGAAACCGGGAAGCGGGTTTGTTCTGGCCCTTGCCCAAGCCACTTTTCAGGTGGTGGGGCAGAATCCAGAACGCTTCGATCAACGAGGCGGCCAGGGCGGCAATGAGCACTACCGGCAAGACTTCCAGTACCGAGCCCAGTTCGCCGGCCAGAAACGCCAGGGGTAAAAACACCGAGACGGTGGTCAGAAACGAGGACAGCACGCCCGGCAGGATTTCCACGGTTCCCCGGGTCGCGGCCTGCAGAGGCCCAGCACCTTCAGTGGCGTGGCGGGCAATGTTCTCGGTGATCACCACCGAGTCATCCATCACAATTCCGATGGCCATGAGCAGGGCCACCAGGGTGATCATGTTCAGGGACAGTCCGGTCAGGGCCATCATCACGAAGGCGCCGGCAAAGGCCGCCGGCAGGCCGAACAGTGCCCAGAAGGCCAGCCGGGACCGGAAGAACAGGGCCATCACCAGTCCCACCAGCAGCAGGCCGGTAATGCCATTGCCCACCAGCATCTGCAGGCGGTCCTTGACGATGGACGTCATATCCTGGGTGATCTCCAGGTTGACCGTGCCATCCCGCCGTGCGGTCTCTTCAGAAATGAACGCCTGCAGCGAGTCCATCACCCGCAGGGCATCTTCACCCCGGTTCTTGTGGATTTCCAGAATGATCGCCCGCTGGCCATTGAATTCGGCGCGCTCTTCCTGCCGTTCGTAAGTTTCAGACACGGTGGCGATCTCGCCGAGGGTGACCACGGCGCCGGCCTCACCGCCCAGCACCGGCAGGCCGGCCAGTGTTTGCAGCGAGCGCCGCTCATCGACAAAACGCAGCTGGATGTCCTGGCTGTCGGTTTCCAGGGTGCCCAGAGGCATGTCGACGTTCTGGCCGGCGATGGCCCTGGCAATATCCCGGACACCCAGGCCGTACTGGCGTAAGCGGTCACGGGATATCTCCACCTGCCACTGGCGCTGGGACAGGCCCACCGGTATCACATCGGCAACACCGTCGATGGCAAACAGGCGGTCTTCCAACTGCTTGGTGTAGCTTTCCAGGTGGGCGAAGCTCATGGGGCCGGTGACGGCGATGGCCGCCACCAGGTCTGTTCGGTAAAGCTCCCGGATGATCGGGTCTTCGGCTTCTTCCGGCAGATCGGTCAGGGCTTCGATCTCGGTGCGGATATCATCCAGAAACCTTCCCATGTCGCCGCCGGGTTCCATGCTGGCAATGGTCCGGGCCTGATTGTCCCGGGCCGTGCAGGTCATCTCCTTCATATGGTCCACCCGCTGCAGGGCTTCACCCAGACGCTGGCAAATGGCTTCCTCCACATCGGCTGCCGTGGCGCCCCGATATTCCAGGGTGATGTTGACTTCCGGCGGCAGGTAGTCCGGAAAGGTTTCCCGGGTAAGGTTGGGGGCGGCAAAGAGCCCCGCCGCCAGAAGCAGAATCAGCAGCAGGTTACCCGCCGTGGGATGGCCCGCGAACCAGCGGATCATGGTCGATCTCCCGAGACCGGTTGCTGGCCGATTTTCCGGTCAGGCTCAACCGCCTGCGGTACCAGCAGGGTTCCGTCGATGGCGGGTACCAGATCATCCAGAACCAGCCGGTCCCCCGGTTCCAGGCCTTCGGTGATCACAGCCCGGTCATCTTGTTGCCAGCCCACCGTGACCTCCCGGCGCTGCAGGTGATTGTCTTCATTGGCGAGGTAGACCACGCCCTGATGAACGGCGCTGGCCGGGATCACGATAACCGGCTGAGGGGTGGGGGCACTGATGGTGGCCCGAACGAACATGTCTCGCACCAGCGGCGGTCGGGCAGGCGGATGGGCGTTGCGGTAAGGTTCTTCCACCGAGATCACCGCCTGAACAGTCCGGGTCGCTGGATCGAGACTGCTGGTAATTCGGGTAAGTTTCCCGGGCCAGTGGGCATCCGGCACATTGGTGGGGGTTACCCGGATTTGCAGATCTCCCAGGGATAATTGGTCATGAAAGTCCGTGAAACGGTTGGCAGTGCCGGCGCCGGGCTCCGGGGGGGTGTTTGCCGACAGTTGTGACAATACCCGTCGCAGTTCAGCCACTTCCAGCTGCACTGTGGCCTCGGCCCGGGTTATGTCGTCGGCAATGAACAGGCTCTGGCCGGGGCTGATGTGCTGGCCGGTGTCGATATCGGACTGATGGACCCGCAGGTCCCAGGGTGCTTCAAAGCGGGTGTCTTTCAGGTCTTCCCGGGCACTGGCCAGGGCCGATTCCGTTCGGGCCCGGCGGGCTTCCAGGGTGTCCCGCCCGGCCGGAATCAGGTTCAGCTGGTTTCTCAGGCTCTGGACTGCCTGCTCCTGCTGCAGGGTCGCCCGCTGTTGTTCGTCGTAACGGGTCTCAGAGAGGGCACCCCGCTCGGCCAGGGTTCTTGCCCGGTCGAGTTCCCGCCTGGCCAGCATCAGACGGCGCTCCTCCAGCTTCAGTAACTCGCGGGTATTGCGCTGTTCCTGGTCCAGCTGTCGAAGTTCGGATTCGATGCCTGCCAGATCCGCCTGGGTGGAGGCCACGGCCAGTTCGTAACGGGTGGGGTCGATATCAAGCAACCGCGTACCCGCGGCGATCAGGTTGCCGCTTTCCAGCTCCGGGTGCTTCCAGATAACCCGCCCGCCAACATTGGCCACAGCATTCCAGCTTCGGGCCGGCAGCACCTGGCCATAGCCCCGGGCTTCGGTGAGAAATACCTGAGGAGTCACCTCCAGAATCCGCGCAGGGGTTGCAGCCACCTGGTCATCAGCCCGTTCCGGCGGCTGTTTGAGCTTGACCATCACCACCACAAAGGCAAGGCCTGCTATCAGTGCAAGCGCCAGGGTCAGTTTATTTTTCCGGGTCATCGGGGATCTCCTGGAAGCTGGCACTGTAAAGTCTGAAGATTCGGGGTGCCGCCTGCTCGAGGGTGTGTATTTCGCCACTGACCATGGCCTGAACCACCAGCCCCTGAATGGCACCGAGGTACAGCACTGCTGCGGCTTCGGTATCGATGCCGGAAGCAATGCGGCCCTGTTGTATGCCGAGATCCAGCAGTCCGACCACCTTCTTGCGGTAACGGGCGAGGGTCTTTCGGATGATGGTTTTCGCGGGGCCGTTTCCGGGTTTTTGCAACTCGCCCAGCATCAGGCGGGGGATGCCCGGGTGGCGGGCGATAAAGCCGACATGGGCCAGAAACATGGCTTCCAGTGCCTGGTCCGCCTGCGCTTGCTCGTCGGCGGCACTGAAAACCTGCCGGGTCAGCTGCTGCGAGACCCAGCCGGCCACCGATTCCCACAGCCGGTTCTTGTTCGGGAAGTGCTTGAACAGGGCGCCCTGTGACAAGCCCACTTCATCGGCAATCCGGGCTGTGGTGAGGGTGGCGGGATCCTGTTCTGAACAAAGCTGGACGACTGCTTCGATGGTGGCGGATTGGCGTTGTTCGGTGCTGTGGTAGGCCCGCTTGGTGGATTCAGTTGCTTGAGACATCGATTTCCCAGAAGAAAGTAATTAATTACTTTATTTTGATGGGAGGATGCCGATTATGCAAGGCTGGTCTGCCGACATTGCGGCTCCTCCTTTTCTGCATTAAGATGTATATTAAATAAATCTTCAATAGGTGGGCGAGCAGTATGCTCATTTGCCCGGTGCGTGAGGAGGTCAAGATGAACGCTGGAAAGCCCGAGCACATCAAAGAGAAGATCTGGGAACAGCACCTGAGGTGGCTGGATCTTGTCAGTAACGAGTGCAGATCCAATCAGCTCAGGCGAGAGCGCGAGAAACAGAAAAGGGATGGCAAGGCATGAACATCAACGCTGAAGTGACACCGGAAGCCCGGGATTATCTGGTTGCCATACTGGCGAAACAGGAAGTGCCGGGAATGGCCGCCCGGGTCTACGTGGAAAAGGGTGGCACCCAGCAAGCCGAGACTTGTCTGGCCTTCTGTCCGCCAGGTGAAGAGTCTGCCGGGGATGTGAAGAAAGACTTCGATGAGCTGACCCTGTTTTTCGACGCGGCGAGCGTGCCCTATCTGCAGGATATGCAGATCGGCCTTCATGGCGAGGGTAGGCTCCAGACCCTGACGATCAAGGCACCGAACTCAAAAAAAACGGCAAAGCCACCCAAAACCTTTGTTTTGTCAGAAAGCTGCGACGCCCTGCGGGTGCCTTCCGGTGCTCCCGCAACGCTTCCGGAGGGTGCGTCTGTCTCCATAACCCAGGCGCTGGGCGGAAGTTTCACGGTCAACTATGAGGGCAACCTGTATCGCCTGTCTCCCGAGGTGACTCGTCGGTTGGGTTTTCAGTCAGACGCTATCCTGTTCGAGCCGCCGGAAGACGGCCAGATCAGCGAGCAGCAGTGCTGGGATGCGCTGCGACTGGTTTATGACCCGGAAATTCCGGTGAATGTGGTCGGTCTGGGGCTGATCTACAAGCTGGGTATTGACCAGGATAGGCATTTTGTCGGTGTTGAAATGACGCTGACCTCAGCCGGTTGCGGGATGGGCGATATTATCGCCGGCGACGTGAAAGACAAGTTGCTGCACGTGCCCTACGTCGAAGACGCAAGGGTGGATATCGTGTTTGATCCACCGTGGAGCTATGACAGCCTCGATGAGGAAGCACGACTGGAGTTGGGGCTGATCTGAACCAGCCGGCAGAGTCAGTTTACAGTTCCTGACATCGGGCAATTGTCTGCAGCCAGCCTTGCACTATGATGAACGGTGAAGCTGTTCAGTTATCGGGAGCGGAAGGTGAACCCAGGAAGGCAGCCACAGCCCGAAAAGTTCGAGATTTTTCCCTGGAACAGGAACTTTGAAACCGGGCTCGAGGACATTGACGAGCAGCACAAGGTGTTGGTCGAGATTCTCAATCGGCTCGCGTGGCATTGTGCTTCCGATGTCTCGAGAGTGACCGTTGAACACGTGCTGGATGAGTTACTCTCCTACGCGGCCTATCATTTCAGACACGAGGAAAAGGTCTGGCAGGAAGCGCTGGGCGAATCGAAGATGGTGACAAACCACCATGACGCCCATCAGATGTTTTTTGCCCAGATCCAGGCGCTCAAGCAAAGCCATGACTCCGAGGAGGAAAGGCTCTCACAACTGCTGGATTATTTGACGCGCTGGCTAGCATTTCACATCCTGGAGTCGGACCGGCGAATGGCGCTTACTGTCCAGGCAGTGAAAGAGGGGCTTTCCCTGGAGGTAGCTCGAGACCAGGTGGATTCCGCGCTCAGTGGTTCGGTTTCGGTGCTGGTGAATGCCTTGCTCGAACTGTACGCCAAGCTTTCCGCACTGACGATACAGTTGGTGCAAGAGAAAATGGCGCGGCAGAAAGCCGAATCGGAGCTGGATCGCCCGCAGCAGGATTCCTCCTAAGTACCCACGAGGCGCTAAATGAAACCGAATCCTCGCCGGGTATGCATTTGAGCCACTAGGCCCGGCCCGCATGGGGCTCGGGAATCCCGGTCACGAGTCCGGGAACAGTGTTGCCCGAAGGCTGACAGTCCATTCCAGGCCATCCAGCAGGTTCTTCAGCGCCAGCCCCAGCTCGGTGTCCCCCTCAATGACCAGGCGGCGCTGGAAGAAGAGTTGGTCCGGATCCTGGCGCCGTTCGGCAAGGGTTCGGAAGGCTGACAGGGAGCCGCGGATGGTGGCTTCCCCCGGACCTTCGATCACTCTCAGCCTGCCTGACCAGAACCCCAGGGTTATGCCCGGATGGCCACCGTTCAGCTCCAGGCGGATCCGCCGTCCCTCGAAATCATCAAACTCGCCATCGGCAATGGCTTCGGCGAACAGTCGATTCAGGGGAGCCTCGGCTGCCAGTTGTTTGACCGGCATGGGAATGCGCCGGTCGATGGCGCCAAGCATCGGGGTGGGGGACGGGAGGTATTCCCGGAGTACCGTCAGGGACTGGTTGAGCAGTGGGTGGTGTGCGGGGAAAGCGGGCAGTTTGGGTAACGAGAGGTGCATCGTCGGCTCCGTTATCTGGGACGGGAGCAGGGTAGGGGAAAACTGGTTTGGGCGCTTTGATATAACTCAGGGGGCGGGGTGAAAGTGGGGTCAGATGAAGGCTTTCATCTGACCCCGGGGTTGGCTGGGAGATGGGCCGAAAAAGGGGGCAGAAGAAGGTTTCCTTCAGATCCCCGGGTTGGCGGTGAAGTTGGGGTCAGAAGAAAGCGTTCTTCTGACCCCTTGCCTCGGGCCGGCCTTACTCAGCGGTGCAGGCCTTCTTCCACGGCCCAGACGGCGACTTCCACCCGGGAGCGCAGGTTGAGCTTCTTCAGCAGGTGCTTCACGTGCACCTTGACGGTCCCGTCGCTGATGTCGAGTTTGCGGCCGATCATCTTGTTGGACAGGCCTTCGGCGATCAGGCGCAGGATGTCCTTTTCCCGGGGCGTGAGGCTGTCGAAGTCCGGGCGTGCGGCCTGCTGGGGCTTGTTGGAACGCAGTGCCTGGGCCAGCAGGGTGGTCAGGCGATCGCTGATTACCATCTTGCCCACGGCGGCCTGGTGCAGTTGGGCGATCATTTCCTCGGGTTCCATGTCCTTGAGCAGGTATCCGTCGGCACCGGCGCGCAGCGCGGCGACCACATCGTCTTCCTGATCGGAGACGGTGAACATCACGATGCGGGAGCTTACATTGTGTTCCCGGAGCTTCTTCAGGGCCTCGATGCCGTCCATCTCCGGCATGTTGAGATCCATGAGGATCAGGTCCGGTTCCAGCTCGGTGGCCATGCGGATGCCGTCGGCGGCGTTGCTGGCCTCGCCGATTACTTCCATGTCGTCTTCCATGTCCACCAGCTGCTTGATGCCCTGGCGCAGCAGTGGGTGGTCGTCAATCAGCAATATACTCGCGGGTGATTCAGGCATGGTCTCTCTCTTGTGTTCAGGCACTGGAAGCTTCGGTTGGAATCAGGTTTCTGCTCTTGGGGACGAATGATAGCGTGACTTCCACGCCGCCCTCATCCCGGTTTTGTATGTTTACCTGTCCGCCGAGGGTCCGGGCACGGTCCTGCATGATGATCAGGCCGTAATGGTTCATTGGCTGGTCGCCGCCGGGCAGGCCCTTGCCGTTATCCCGGATCCGGGCCTTGACCTGGGGAGACTCGAACATCACATCCACGGCGATGTCGGTGGCATCCGCGTGCTTGACGGCATTGGCCAACCCTTCCCGAACGATCTGCAGGGTGTGGATCTCTTCGTTCGGGGAAAGGGTCTGGGGCGGCAGGTTGTAATTCAGCTGCACCGGTTTGCCCAGGCGCTCACTGAATTCGTCAACGGTTTTTCTCAGGGCCGTGGACAGGTCCGGGGTGTCCAGTTTCAGGCGGAAGGTGGCCAATAGTTCACGCAATTGCCGGTAGGCGCTGTTCAGGCCGGTACTGAGCTCCTCCAGGATCCCCTCATGAGCCTCCTTCTGCGGGCCTTCGATATTGAGCCGCCGCAACCGTGCTACCTGCATTTTCAGGTAAGAAAGGGACTGGGCCAGGGAATCATGGAGTTCCCGGGCGATGACGGTGCGTTCCTCGGCCAGGGTCAGCTGCTGCTCTTCGGTAATCTGGCGCTCCAGATAGATGGCCGTGGCCAGCTGGTCGCTCAGGGTTTCAAGGAGCCTGCGGGCGGTCTCTGACAGCCCCTTATCGCTCGGGTACCACACTTCCAGGGTTCCGAGCAGCATGCCGGGCGTCCGGATGGGCAGCAGCAGGCGTCGGCCATCGTTCTCTTCCACCGGCAGGTCATCGTAGACCTCCGGCGTGACAAGACAGGCATTACAGTGGTGGTCCCGACAATAGAAGGGGCGCTCTTTGGTCGCCGTAGTGACCGCCCTTACCGGTTCAGCCGAGTCCCGGTCGTGCAGATACAGGTTAATCGGCCCGATTCCCAGCAACTGCTCAAGATCCTGCAGCATGGGAATAGCACCACTGCAGAGGTCGTGGTTGGCAAACAGGTTGCGACTGGCGGAGTGCAGCAGCTCCAGCGCCGAATGGCTCTTTTCCAGTTCCTCGGTCTTGGAGCGGACCCGTTCCTCGAGCTCGTAATAGGTCAGAGCCAGTTCGCTGGTCATCTGGTCAAAGGCCTGTCCGAGTTGGGCCAGTTCGTCCGAACCCTTGAGCTGGGCCTTGCGGGAAAAGTCCTGGTCACCCACCGCGGTGGCAATGCGGACGAGCTTGCGTAGCGGCTGGAGTACCCGGTGCTTCAAATCCAGGAACAGGGCGATCACGATCAGGATGGAGAAGGCCAGACTGATGATCTGGATCAGGTGCAGCAAGTCGATCCGGGCTTCGGTGCGTTGTTCTAGCATCCCCACCATGGCATCGACCTCTGCCACGTAGTTCTCCGCCGCATCGAGCATGGTAGGGGTAATGGGTGTTCCCAGTCGATGGTTCTCCAGTGCTGGCCGGAGGTTTTCCCGCCAGGCTTTCAGGATACGCTGGTACTGCAACGCCAGTGGATGGTCAACGGCCTGGGGCAGCGCCTTGAGGATGGTGGAATCGGAGAGCTTCCCGTCGTATTTGTCCATCATGCCGGCCAGGTCCTGTTCTCTGTCCAGGTGTGGACCGGTTGCCGCAGCGTGGGAAAGCAGGTTGAACGCTCCCATGCGCAGGGCTCCGGCCAGGTTGATGGCCGTAGCGTTGCCCTCGATACTCTTGGACACCGCAAGGGTGGTTGCCATGCTGACCACGGCGGTCAGTACGATGGCGCCAACCACGATGGCGATGCGGTTCACTAGGGAGCTTCTGGATTTCATGGCGTCAGTCGAGCGATGCCTCGTTGGAAATGTTGCGGTCGGAAGCCGAATTATGACTGCAGTTCACCGCTCTTGATACCTCCTTGAGGATAGTCAATTACCCCGATAGTTGGTAACCCATCATAGTCTTTGACCCTTTGTGGATCAAAAGATGAAACTGAAAAGCAGGTTATCAAGGGTATGGTTATGACCGCGCAACTGGATCCGGACGACGATACACTGGCTTCGCTGTGGGTGGTGCTGCCCCTGGCGTTGTTCGGATTTGTGGTTGCCGCCGGATGCTGGACGCTGTTTGCGGTGGCCGGGGTGCATTTACGGGCGGAGCTTGAACTGTCCAGCGTCCAGTTCGGGGTTCTGCTGGCCGTACCGATGGCTGTGAGCGCATTGCTGGCGGTGCCTGCCGGTCTGGCTGCCCGCAAGTTCGGGGCCCGTAATATCATGCTGTTTTGCCTTGCCGGGCTGGCCCTGTGCATGGTTTTCCTGCTGATCGCGGACACCTACACCGGCTATCTGTTTGTTGCCGGTGGTCTCGGGCTGGCCGGTGGATTCTACAGCGCCGGGCTGCAGTTCGTGACCAGCCATTGCGAGCCCCGGAGGCTGGGCCTGGTACTGGGTATCTTTGGTGCGGGTGTGACCGGTGCGGGCTTCAACTACTACCTGGTCCCGCTTTTTCATGAAGCCTTCTCCTGGCACGGGGTTCCCCTGGCCTATCTGATTGTCCTGCTCCTGGTCCTGGCATTGCTGATGCTCCTGACCTCCTCCGAGGATTCCCTGGCGGAGCCCCGGAGCGAAACCTCGGTGCGGGTATTGCTGCGCCAGCTCAGACATCACCGGACCTGGCACCTTTGTGCCTATTTTGGTGTGGTAGCCGGGAGTTTCTTTGCTCTTGCCCTGTGGCTGCCTGATTACCTGGCCTCCCAATTCAAACTGCCGGTCCAGACCGGTGCGAGCCTGGCCCAGTGGTTTGTCATACCCGGTGCCCTGGCGCAGATTGTTGGCGGGGGGCTGTCTGACCGTTTCGGCAGTGGGCGAGTGATCAGCCGTTCTTTGCTACTGTGCCTGGTATCGCTTTTTGCCTTGTCGTATCCGCCCATGACGCTTTTTATCCGGGGCGTCGACGACACCATCCAACTGGAGTTTGCCCCGCCGCTGATGGTCGAGGGCGCGTTTGTGGTACTGCTGGGCATGGCTCTGGGTTGTGCCATGGGCAGTTTGCAACGTCTGGTCATCCTCGGTAACCGCCCCGTCGCCGCCTTTGTGGCCGGCCTGCTGTTGGTCGCGGCCAGCCTGGTCGCGTTTGTGCTGCCCGTTGTATTCGGTGCGGTGAACCACTGGCTGGGTATCCGCAGTGCCGTGTTCATGATTCTCTTCCTCCTGTTGTGCAGCTGCCTGTTCCTGTTTTCCCGGGACAGCCGCCGGCACGAGCGTATGACCCTTCTCCACCCGGGGATATGAGCCCTCTACCCCCAGGGTGGTAGAACCGGGTTATGTGGTAGTAACCACGCAGATTTCAGGGTTTTGATCCCACACAATGGTCTCCAATCGGAACAACGATCCGGCAAACGGAGAGAGACCATGAGTCATTTGATCGACAAGCTGAACTACTTCAGGAAGAAGCGCGAGCCGTTCGCGAACGGCCACGGCGAAACCCATGACGTCAACCGTGACTGGGAGGACGGCTACCGCCAGCGCTGGCAGCACGACAAGATCGTGCGTTCTACCCACGGCGTGAACTGCACCGGTTCCTGCAGCTGGAAAATCTACGTCAAGAACGGCCTGGTGACCTGGGAAACCCAGCAGACCGACTATCCGCGCACCCGCCCGGACCTGCCCAACCACGAACCCCGCGGTTGTCCCCGGGGCGCCAGTTATTCCTGGTACATGTACAGCGCCAACCGGCTGAAGTACCCGCTGATGCGCAAGAGCCTGATGAAACTCTGGCGCGCCGCTCGCATTCAGTTCAATGACCCGGTGGAAGCCTGGGCGTCCATCGTGGAGGATCCCGCCAAGACGGCCGAGTACAAGCCGCGCCGTGGTATGGGTGGTTTCGTCCGTTCCAGCTGGGACGAAGTCAACGAACTGATTGCGGCTTCCAACGTCTACACCGCCAAGAAGTTCGGTCCGGACCGCATCATCGGTTTCTCTCCGATCCCCGCCATGTCGATGGTCTCCTACGCCGCCGGAAGCCGCTACCTGTCCATGATCGGTGGCGTTTGCATGAGCTTCTACGACTGGTACTGCGACCTTCCGCCGGCTTCTCCCCAGACCTGGGGCGAGCAGACCGATGTGCCCGAATCCGCTGACTGGTATAACTCCGGCTACATCATCGCCTGGGGTTCCAACGTGCCCCAGACCCGTACGCCGGACGCACACTTCTTCACCGAAGTCCGCTACAAGGGCACCAAGACCGTCGCCATCACCCCGGACTACGCGGAAGTGTCCAAGCTGTCCGACGAGTGGCTGAACCCGAAGCAGGGCACCGACGCTGCTCTGGGCATGGCCATGGGCCACGTGATCCTGAAGGAATTCCACGTCGACAAGCCCAGCGAGTACTTTACCGACTACGTGCGCCGCTACACCGACATGCCTTACCTGGTCATGCTCGAAGAGAAGGACGACGGCAGCTATGTGCCGGGCCGCTTCCTGCGCGCCAGCGATCTGGTGGACGGCCTGGGTGAAGAGAACAATCCCGAGTGGAAGACCATCGCCATCGACGAGGCTTCCGGTGAACTGACTGCGCCCAACGGCTCCATCGGCTATCGCTGGGGTGAGAAGGGCAAGTGGAACCTGAAGCAGACCGCCAAGGGGTCTGATGTGAACCTTCAGCTGTCCATGGTCGAGAAACACGACGAAGTGGTCGATGTCGCCTTCCCGTACTTTGGTGGTATCGAGCACGAGCACTTCAACCACGTTGAGTTCAGCGATGTGCTCAAGCACAAGCTGGGTAGCCGCAAGGTCAAGCTGGCCGATGGCTCCGAAGGGCGCGTGGTCACTGTGTTTGATCTCATGGTCGCCAACTATGGCATTAGCCGTGGCCTGGGCGATGACGACGGCGCCACCTCCTATGACCAGGTGAAGCCCTACACCCCGGCCTGGCAGGAGCAAATTACCGGCGTCCCCGCCGAGAAAGTGATCCGCATTGCCCGCGAGTTCGCCGATAACGCCGACAAGACCAGGGGGCGTTCCATGGTCATCGTCGGTGCCGGTATGAACCACTGGTACCACATGGACATGAACTACCGTGGCCTGATCAATATGCTGATCATGTGTGGCTGTATCGGCCAGAGCGGTGGTGGCTGGTCCCACTATGTCGGCCAGGAAAAGCTGCGCCCGCAGACCGGCTGGCAGCCGCTGGCGTTCGGCCTGGACTGGCAGCGCCCGCCGCGCCACATGAACTCCACCTCCTTTTTCTACGCCCATTCCGGTCAGTGGCGCTACGAGAAACTGGGCGTGGACGAGATCCTGTCGCCGCTGGCGGACAAGTCCCGATTCGGCGGCAGCCTGATCGACTACAACGTGCGTGCCGAGCGCATGGGCTGGTTGCCGTCGGCACCCCAGCTCAACCGCAACCCGCTGACCATTGCGGCGGAAGCCGAGAAGGCTGGCCTGGAAGTGGCGGATTATGTCGCCAAGTCCCTGAAGGACGGCTCCCTGGCCTTTGCCAGCGAAGATCCGGAAGCGCCGGAGAACTGCCCGCGCAACCTGTTCATCTGGCGTTCCAACCTGCTGGGCTCCTCCGGTAAAGGTCATGAGTACATGCTCAAATACCTGCTGGGCACCAAGAACGGCCTGCAGGGCAAGGATCTGGGAGTGGAAGGCGGTGCCAAGCCGGAAGAGGTCAAGTGGCACGACGAGGCCCCCCAGGGCAAGCTCGATCTGCTGGTGACCCTGGACTTCCGCATGTCCACCACCTGCCTGTATTCCGACATCGTTCTGCCGACCGCAACCTGGTACGAAAAGAACGATCTGAATACCTCGGACATGCACCCGTTCATCCATCCGCTGACCGCCGCCACCGATCCGGCCTGGGAAGCTCGCAGTGACTGGGAAATCTACAAGGGCATCGCCAAATCCTTCTCCAGCGCGGCCGAGGGCCACCTGGGTGTCGAGAAAGACGTGGTCACCCTGCCGCTGCTGCACGATGCGCCGGCCGAGCTGGGCCAGCCGTTCGATGTGAAGGACTGGAAGAAGGGCGAGTGCGACCTGATCCCGGGCAAGACCGCGCCCAACTTCGTCACCGTTGAGCGGGACTACCCGAACACCTATGCACGGTTCACCTCGCTTGGTCCGCTGATGGACAAGCTGGGTAATGGTGGCAAGGGCATCAACTGGAACACCGAAAAGGAAGTCAACTTCCTGAAGAACCTGAACTACACCCACATCGAGGGTGCCAATGCCGGGCGGCCGAAGATCGAATCCGCCATCGACGCCGCGGAAGTGATCCTGACCCTGGCGCCGGAAACCAACGGCCAGGTCGCGGTAAAAGCCTGGCAGGCGTTGTCCGAAATCACCGGTCTGGACCACACCCACCTGGCCACCAACAAGGAAGAAGAGAAAATCCGGTTCCGGGACATCGTGGCGCAGCCGCGCAAGATCATCTCCAGCCCGACCTGGTCCGGTCTGGAAGACGAGCATGTGTCCTACAACGCCGGCTACACCAACGTGCACGAACTGATCCCCTGGCGCACTCTGACCGGTCGCCAGCAGTTTTACCAGGATCACGAGTGGATGCGCGCCTTTGGCGAGAGCCTCCTGGTCTACCGCCCGCCCATCAACACCAAGGCCGTGGGCAGCATGATCAACCAGCGTAGCAACGGTAACCCGGAGAAAGCGCTGAACTGGATCACGCCGCACCAGAAGTGGGGGATTCACAGTACCTACAGCGACAACCTGTTGATGCTGACCCTGTCCCGCGGCGGCCCGATTGTGTGGCTGAGCGAGGATGACGCCCGGGAAATCGGCGTGGAAGACAACGACTGGATCGAGCTGTTCAACGCCAACGGCGCCATTGCGGCCCGGGCGGTGGTGAGCCAGCGGGTCATGCCCGGCATGGTGATGATGTACCACGCCCAGGAACGCAACGTGAACGTGCCGGGCTCCGAAATCACCGGTACCCGGGGCGGTATCCACAACTCGGTTACCCGGGTATGTCCGAAACCGACCCACATGATCGGCGGTTACGCCCAGTATTCCTACGGTTTCAACTACTACGGCACCGTCGGTTCCAACCGCGACGAGTTCGTGGTGGTGCGCAAGATGAAGAACGTGGACTGGCTCGATGGCGAAGGCAATGACTCTGTTCAGGAGGCTGTAAAATGAAAATTCGTTCCCAAGTCGGCATGGTGCTGAACCTGGACAAGTGCATCGGTTGCCACACCTGTTCTGTCACCTGCAAAAACGTCTGGACCAGCCGCGAAGGCATGGAATACGCCTGGTTCAACAACGTCGAGACCAAGCCCGGTGTCGGCTACCCCAAAGAGTGGGAGAACCAGGACAAGTGGAAAGGCGGCTGGATGCGCGACAGCTCCGGCAAGATCAAACCCCGCATCGGCGGCAGGTTCCGGGTGCTGGCGAACATCTTCGCCAACCCGGATCTGCCGGAGATCGATGACTACTACGAGCCGTTCGACTACGACTACCAGCACCTGCACACCGCCGGTGATGTGAAGCACCAGCCGGTAGCCCGGCCCCGGTCGTTGATCTCCGGCGAGCGCATGAAGAAAATCGAATGGGGCCCCAACTGGGAAGAGATCCTGGGTACCGAGTTCGCCAAGCGCCGCAAGGACAAGAACTTTGACCAGGTCCAGGCGGACATCTACGGCCAGTTCGAGAACACCTTCATGATGTACCTGCCGCGCCTGTGCGAGCACTGCCTGAACCCGGCGTGTGTCGCCAGCTGCCCGAGCGGTGCCATCTACAAGCGCGAGGAAGACGGCATTGTCCTGATTGACCAGGACAAGTGCCGAGGCTGGCGGATGTGTGTCTCCGGCTGTCCGTACAAGAAGATCTACTACAACTGGAAGACCGGCAAGTCCGAGAAGTGCATCTTTTGCTATCCGCGTATCGAAGCGGGTATGCCGACCGTGTGCTCCGAAACCTGCGTCGGCCGGATCCGCTACCTGGGCGTGCTGCTGTATGACGCCGACCGCATCGAGGAAGTGGCCAGCGCTCCGGGAGAGCATGAGCTGTACGAAAAGCAGCTGGAAATCTTCCTGGACCCGTTCGACCCGAAAGTGATCGAACAGGCCAAGAAAGACGGCATTCCCATGAACGTGATCGAAGCCGCCCAGCAGAGCCCGGTCTACAAGATGGCGGTGGACTGGAAACTGGCCCTGCCGCTGCACCCGGAATACCGCACTCTGCCCATGGTCTGGTACGTGCCGCCCCTCAGCCCGATCCAGTCTGCCGCGGAAGCAGGCAAGGTTGAGTTCGACGGTGTGTTGCCGAAGATCGAAAGCCTGCGGATTCCGGTCAAGTACCTGGCCAACCTGCTGACCGCCGGTGACGAGAAGCCGATTGTGCGTGCGCTCAAGCGGATCATGGCCATGCGCCTGTACAAGCGTGCTGAGACGGTGGAAGGCAAGGAAGATCTGCGAGCCCTGGAAGAAGCCGGTCTGAGCAAAGACCAGGCAGACGAAATGTACCGCTACCTGGCCATCGCCAACTACGAGGATCGCTTCGTGATTCCGACCAGCCACCGCGAGCTGGCCAAGGAAGCGTTCCCGGACGCCACCGCCTACACCGAGCGCGGCGGCTGCGGCTTCAGCTTCGGTAACGGCTGCAGCGGCGGCGACAGCGACTTCAGCCTGTTCGGTGGCAAGAAACAGACCACCAGCATGGTGAACAAGCTGGCGACCGTGAAGCAGGTCGATCCGAAACAGCTGCAGGAATAAGGAGGCCGACATGCAACTTCTCAAAGTACTGGCGCGGGTCCTGGAATACCCGACCGAAGAACTCCAGGCCTCCAAGGATGCCCTGGTAGCCGCTGTCCTCGAGGACAGCCGGCTGCCCCGGCAGAACAAGGAGCAGCTGCTGACCGGACTCGACCGGCTGTGCGACGGCGACTTGCTGGACCTGCAGGAGGATTACGTGGGCACCTTCGACAAGGGCAGGGCTACCTCCCTGCTGCTGTTCGAGCATGTCCACGGCGAATCCCGTGACCGCGGCCAGGCCATGGTGGACCTGATGGAAGAGTACCGCCGTAACGGGCTGGAAATTGACGCCCGGGAACTGCCGGACTACCTGCCACTGTTCCTGGAATACCTCTCCACCCGCCCCTGGGAGGAGATCCGGAACTGGCTCGAGGACATCCACCACATCCTGGGCCTGCTGGGCGAACGTCTGTTCCAGCGCCAGAGCTTCTATCACGTTGTCATGGACTCCCTGCTGGTGCTGTCCGGTCGCAAGACCGACCGGCAGGAACTGGCAAAGATCGTGGCCTCGGAAGAACGCGACGACACCCCGGAAGCCCTCGACAAGGTCTGGGAAGAGGAAATGGTGAAATTCGTGGATGACCAGGGCAGCTCGTGCAGCACCGGTGGCGTGGTTGGACAGCGCCGCCGCGAGCTGGAGCAGACCCAGACCATTCACCTGAGTGATCAGCTGATGACGGACGCAACACCCCGTCCGGCAGGGCGCGCCTGAGGCGCAGGAGGAGAATACGATGTCCTATATCAATACACTCTTGTTCGGGGTCTACCCCTACATCGCCCTGATCGTACTGATTGTCGGTACCTGGGCACGCTATGACCATGGCCAGTTCACCTGGAAGGCGCACTCCAGCCAGATGCTGCGCAAGAAAAACATGGTACTGGCCTCCGTGCTGTTCCATGTGGGCGTGCTGGTGATCTTCTTCGGTCACCTGGTGGGCCTGCTGACCCCGCACTGGGCCTACGAGTGGATCATCACCCCGGGCCAGAAGCAGGTTATGGCCATTCTGGTCGGCGGTATCGCCGGCGTCATGGCCATCATTGGTGGCGGCATGCTTGCCTGGCGCCGCATGACCGACCCACGGGTCCAGGCCAGCAGCACCTTCGCCGACAACATGGTCATTATCATCCTGGTGATCCAGCTGGCCCTCGGCCTGCTCACCATCCTGCCAACACTTGGTCACCTGGACGGCAGCACCATGCTCAAGTTCTCCGCCTGGGCACAGGGTGTTCTGACCCTGCAGGGAACCGGCGTGGCGGACTACATCGCCGATGTGAACTGGATCTACAAGACCCACATCTTCCTGGGCCTGACCATCTTCGTAATCTTCCCGTTCACCCGCCTGGTGCACATGCTCAGCGTGCCGGTGGAGTATTTCGGACGGAAGTACCAGGTGGTGCGCAAGCGGGCCTGATGTGAAAAAGGGGTCAGATGAAAGGGTTCATCTGACCCCGGGGTTGAGGTCCAGCCACTGAGTTAGTTTGTGAAGAAGGGGGTCAGATGAAGGCTTTCATCTGACCCCGGGTTCAGGTCCAACTCCTGGGCCAGCGTTTGAAGACGGGGTCAGAAGAAAGCGTTCTTCTGACCCCAGGTTCACACCCTCACCACCGAGGTTAGCACCATGCAACTGATCCCCACCGGCGAAGCCGACAAACCCAGAAACCAGTTCCCGCCGGTCTATGTGGGCGAAACGCTGATTCCGGAAGACGACATCGCCCGGGAAATGCAGCACCATCCGGCGGAAGAAGTGGCAGAGGCCTGGCACGAAGCCGCCAAGAGCCTGGTCATCCGCGAGCTGCTCCTGCAGCAGGCCGCGCTCCTGAAGCTGGACGACATCGCCGACGAAGAGGACCGCATTGCCCGGGTCCTGGAGCTGGAACTCAACGTCCCGGACCCGTCCGAGGATGACTGCGAACGCTTCTACGCCGCCAACCCGGCCCGCTTTCGCAGTCCCACGCTCATGGCCGTCAGCCACATCCTGCTCGCCGCCGCCCCGGACGACGTCCAGGAACGCATCCGCCAGGAAGAGGCCGGCCGTCAACTGTTGTCAGCCCTCCTCGATGGCCGGTCCCGGTTCGCCGAACTGGCCAAACAGTATTCCGCCTGCGAATCGCGCCATCAGGGCGGCAGTCTCGGCCAGATCAGTAAAGGCCAGACCGTGGAAGAATTCGAACGTCCGGTCCTCAACCTCCAGGAAGGCCTGAATCCGGAACTGATCGAAACCCGCTACGGCTGGCACATCGTTCGCGTCGACCAGCGCATCGACGGCGAGCAACTGCCGTACGAGCACGTGAAGCCCCAGATCCGGCAATACCTGAGTGAAAGCGTGACCCGAAGGGCTTTCCGGCAGTACCTGCAGGTGTTGGCAGCGGAAACTGGTGTTGAAGGCGTAGACCTGGAATTGCCCGACTCGCCACTAATGCAGTAATGGATTAGTGGCAATCGACAACGTCTGGAGGTTGGCGGGTTCCCCGCCGGCCTGTGCTCCGGTTCTGGCTTAACAAAATACGTCCCGATCTTAATTGGGTAGATAGCAAAGCTAATCATTGAGTTAAGTCAATTACTCAGGAATAACCACCCGACTACCCCCATCGGGGGAGCGATTTTTAACCAATTCGCCTCTATTATTTAAAACAAGATTTTTAATGCATGTATATGCGGAGGGGGAACTCCAATGGCACTGATGCAAACAGCCGAAACCCGCTACAGCAAACCCGTACTCGTCGCCGTCAATAAACCCTTCGACGACGAAGATGGCCTCCAGGCCCTGCGCAGCCACGCGCTGTTCCGCAACCTCCGGCCCCGGGACCTCGAGAGCCTCATCCAGCAGTCCCGGCGCCTCCGCCTCGGTCACCATCAGCTGCTGTATCGCCAGGACATGCCGGCTCACCACTTCTTCTTCGTGATCTCCGGCCGCCTGCGCCTGTATCGCCTCGATTCCTCGGGCATCGACCGTACTCTCGACAGCATCGCCCCGGGCGATTGCTTCGCCGAAGTCATGATCTACGCCGATCCGCCCCGCTATGCCTGCTATGCCGAGGCCCTGAAATCCAGCGAAGTGCTGATGATCCCGGTCAAAGCCTACCGTGAACTGCTGGATCAGCATCCCGAGTATGCCCAGGCCGCCCTGAGCCATTACGCCAAGCGCGCCGTTACCCGCTTCCACGACCTGGAAATCATGACCGTCCAGAACGCCCGGGACCGGCTGATCCGCTACCTGATTGACCTGCTGCCCAACGGCACCGAGCAAGGCGGTGAAGTGGAGCTGCCGCTTCCCAAATGCCTGGTTGCGTCGAGACTGGCCATGCAGCCCGAGACCTTCTCCCGGATCCTGGCCGACCTGAAATCCAATGGTCTGGTTCGGGTAAACCGCAGCAAGCTCTTTATCTCAGACCCCCAGCGACTGATTGAAATCAGTCAGTAATTCATAAACCCGAAGCCTCCAGGCTCTTCCAGAGGAGGATGTGTGAAGCCCAGAAAGCAACGCCCGCTGATCTATTCCTGCTCCGGCTGCTCCGACGTGGCGCAGCTGGCGAACAACGCGGCCGTCCGCCTGGATCACGAGGGCAGCTTCGAGATGTCCTGCATCTCCGGGGTAGGCGGCAAGGTGCCCGCGTTGGTCAAGACCGCCCAGTCCGGTCGACCGATCACCGTGATCGACGGCTGCCCCCTGCATTGCGCCCGTGCCTGCCTGGAAAATGTGGGAGTGGAGCCGGACGAACACGTTCGCCTGTATGAATTCGGTTTCAAGAAACGCTACGGCCAGAGCTACGGCGACGACGCCGTGGAAGAAGTCTGCGACGAAGTCCGGAACCGCTGGCTCGCTCAACATCTGATTGCCCGCCAGGCCTGAACCCTGGCGGACACCTCTCTTTCAAGGAAACACCATGATCAGCAACTACCAGGATCTCATCCAGGCCACCCGTGAGCAGGCCGAACCCCAGCGCCTCCTTTTTGTTTTTTGCCGTGCCGAGCTGCCGGATGACGCCTCACCGGAAGAAAAGGCGGCATTCGAGCGTGGCGAAGGTGGTGCCCTGACTCCGGTTATCTGCGTTGACAAAACCCCTGACGAAGCCCCCGACTTCGGCACGCTGGCCCTCGAATCGGAGGCCACCGGCCAGCCTTGGGACATGGTGTTCGTGGCCGCCATGTCGGGTCGAGGCGGTATTGCTCCCTCCAGTGATGAAGCGCAACAGCCCCTGACCATGATGGTAGAGGGTATCCGCATGGGCCACATCAGCAACTATCTGCCCCTGAACGGGCAGGGCGAGGCCATCGACCTGGGTTGATTGTCACTGGGGGATCACCCCCCGGTGTATTCACTCCGAGGTATTTGCTTTCCGTCACGAATGAACCAAGATTTTGATATGCCTGTGGATATGGGGGCTCTGGTGAGCGCATCCGTTCGAAGCTTTGTATTATTCCTTCTCGCCCTTGTCAGTACAGCGGCTCAGGCCTTGCCTGTGAGCCAGTATGAGCCCGTGGCCGGCCGGCAAGTGATCGAGAAAGCCTTGCCATCGGTAACCGAACTGGTACCGAGAGAAGGTAACCGCGCTATACAGGAGCTCTATGCCGGAGACGAACTGAAAGGCTATGCCTACCAGTCCCTGGATTTCGTTCAGACCCCGGCCTACTCCGGAAAGCCGGTCAACGCCATGGTGGTCCTGGATACCGAAGGCACCATCCTGGCCACCAAGATCATCGAGCATCACGAGCCCATCCTTCTGGTGGGCATCCCCGAGAGCAAGCTCCACGATTTCACCGACCAGTACACTGGCCTCAAGGCCGATCAACGGGTCACCGTCGGCGGCACCTCCAGCGAGCGCAAGGTGGCCGTGGACGGCCTCTCCGGCGCCACTGTCACCGTGATGGTGATCAATGAAGTGATTATGCGCACCGCCCATCGGGTTGGTGTCGAGCTAGGCATGGTCGAGGGCGGTAAAAGCACCCGTCCACCGATGGCAACCGTGGACATGCAGGCGTACGAGCAGAAAAGCTGGGCCGAACTGACCGGCAACGGTTCCATTCGCCGGCTGCAGCTGACCAGGGGGCAGGTGGATGATTCCTTCAAGGGCACGCCGGCCGAAGGCGTAAATGCGGCTCGTAAGGGACAGCGTGGAAAGCCTCTGATCGACCTCTATACCGCTTACCTGGACGCCCCGACCATCGGCCGCAATCTGCTCGGCGAAAGCCAGTACCAGTGGCTGATGTCAGAGCTGAAGCCGGGAGAGCATGCCATCGCCGTCATGGCCAATGGTAACTACTCCTTTAAAGGCTCGGGTTACGTGCGCGGTGGCATCTTCGACCGTATCCAGATTCGGCAGTTCGGCGACACCTTCAATTTTCGCGATCTGGACTACTACCGTCTGAGCGATGTCTATGCCGAAGGCATGCCCGATTTCTCCGAGATGGCGATCTTCATCATTCGCCAGCAGTACAACTTCGATCCCGGAACCCCCTGGACCCTGGAACTGACGGTCAAGCGCCAGACCGGACCACTGGACAGCGAGTTCCAGGTGTTCCCCCTCGAGTACCAGCTGCCAGAGCAGTACTACACCCGTCCGGAGCCGGTGGTGACCGAGGAGGAATGGCTCGAGTCGCAGCCCATGTGGGTTCAGGTGTGGTACCAGAAGGAGTTCCAGATCGTTGTGTTGGCGCTGGGCATCGGCGTGCTGCTGTTCATCCTGTTCTTCCAGGACTGGCTCGTCCAGAAGCCGAAAATGATGCGCTGGATTCGCCACGGATTCCTGGTCTACACCCTGTTCTTCATCGGCTGGTACGCCCTCGGGCAGCTGTCCATTGTCAACGTGCTGACCTTCGTCAACAGCGTGATCGGTGGATTCAAGTGGGAGACGTTCCTGATCGACCCGATCATGTTTGTGCTCTGGGCTGTGGTTGCCGGCATCATCCTGCTCTGGGGCCGGGCGGTCTATTGTGGCTGGCTGTGTCCGTTCGGCGCTCTGCAGGAGCTGCTCAACGAGATTGCCCGCAAGCTCAAGGTGCCCCAGTACACCGTCCCCTTTGTCTGGCATGAGCGCCTGTGGGCCATCAAGTACATCATCCTGCTGGTGCTGTTCGGCGTGTCCCTGGAATCCATGGCCACCGCCGAGAGGCTGGCGGAAGTGGAGCCGTTCAAAACCGCCATCACCCTGCATTTCGACCGCAGCTGGCCGTTCGTGGCCTACGCCGTGCTGTTGCTGGTGGTCAACCTGTTCACTCGAAAGGTCTTTTGCCGGTACCTGTGCCCGCTTGGTGCCGCCCTGGCGTTGCCCACCAAGTTACGGGTATTCGACTGGCTCAAACGCCGGAAGGAATGTGGCAATCCCTGCCGGTTGTGCGACCACGAGTGCGAAGTCCAGGCGATCCATCCGGACGGGCATATCAATTACATGGAATGCCACTACTGTCTGGATTGCCAGATGACCTATTTCGATGACCACAAGTGCCCACCGCTGATCGTCAAGCGTCGCGGCAAGCGCCGGGGTCATAACGCGCCTGGACACCCGGAGGAGATTCCCGTGGTGCAGGTGCCCTGAGCAGTCCCATAAAAAGAAAGCATGAGAAGTAAAAACCGCCATAACCAATAACGGAGTTGGATGTTATGAAGAAACGAAATGATCTGACCAAGGATACGCCGGAGCTTCCGGAAAGCGGGCAGAGCCGCCGCCGGTTTATGGGCGCTGCGGCTTTGGCCGGTGTAGCCGGTGCAACCGGTCTCGGTACGGCAGTGATGTCCCGGGAGTCGTTCGCGGCCGCCGCAGAGAAAGCCCGTAACGAATATGTGGTTCATCCGGGTGAGCTGGACGAATACTACGGTTTCTGGAGTGGCGGCCACTCCGGTGAGGTGCGCGTGTTGGGCGTGCCTTCCATGCGTGAGTTGATGCGGATTCCGGTGTTCAACGTCGATTCCGCCACGGGCTGGGGCATCACCAATGAAAGCAAGGACGTACTGGGTCATGACAACACCCACCTGAACGGCGATGCCCACCATCCGCACATTTCCATGACGGACGGCCGTTACGACGGTAAGTATCTGTTCATCAATGACAAGGCCAATACCCGGGTTGCCCGGATCCGTCTGGACATTATGAAGTGCGACAAGATCACCACCATTCCGAATGTACAGGCCATCCATGGTCTGCGACTGCAAAAGGTGCCGAAGACCAAGTACGTTTTCTGCAACGCGGAATATGTGATCCCGCACCCGAACGATGGCAGCGATACCAGCCTTGAAAGCAGCTTCACCATGTTTAACGCACTGGATGCGGAAACCATGGAGGTGGCCTTCCAGGTCATCGTGGATGGCAACCTGGATAATACGGATGCTGACTACACAGGAAAGTATGCCTGCTCTACCTGCTATAACTCCGAGAAGGCCCTGGATCTGGCCGGCACCATGCGTAACGATCGCGATTGGGCAGTGGTCTTTAACATTGAGCGCATCGAGCAGGCTGTCAAGAACGGAGATTTCAAGACCCTGGGTGATTCCAAGGTGCCCGTGGTTGACGGTCGCCACGGTTCGGAACTGACCCGCTATATCCCGGTTCCGAAAAACCCGCACGGCCTGAACACCTCGCCGGATGGCAAGTATTTCATCGCCAATGGCAAGCTGTCGCCCACCTGTACGGTGATCGCCATCGACAAGCTGGATGATCTGTTTGCCGGCAAGCTGAAAGACGAGCGGGATGTGGTTGTTGCCGAGCCAGAGCTGGGGCTTGGGCCTTTGCACACCACTTACGATGGTCGGGGCAACGCCTATACCACGTTGTTTATCGACAGCCAGGTGTGTAAGTGGAACATCGCCGACGCTATCAAGCACTATAACGGCGAAGACGTGAATTACATCCGTCAGAAGCTGGATGTTCACTATCAGCCGGGGCACAACCACGCGTCACTGACCGAGTCCCGGGATGCTGATGGTAAGTGGCTGGTTGTTCTCTCCAAATTCTCCAAGGACCGTTTCCTGCCGGTAGGCCCTCTGCACCCGGAAAACGACCAGTTGATTGATATCTCCGGTGAAGAAATGAAGCTGGTGCATGATGGCCCGACGTTCGCGGAGCCTCATGATTGTATCCTGGTGCGTCGTGACCAGATCAAGACCAGGAAGATCTACGACCGTGATGACCCGTACTTTGCCTCTGCCCGGGAGCAGGCTGAGAAAGACGGTGTGACTCTGGAAGCCGATAACAAGGTGATCCGGGACGGAAACAAGGTGCGCGTTTACATCACCTCCGTCGCGCCCCAGTACAACCTGACTGAGTTCAAGGTAAAACAGGGGGACGAGGTTACCGTGTACGTGACCAACCTGGATTCCATTGAGGATGTCACTCATGGTTTCTGCATGGTCAACCATGGTGTGAGCATGGAAATCAGTCCGCAGCAGACTTCGTCTGTGACCTTTGTGGCGGACCAGCCCGGAGTTCACTGGTACTACTGCAACTGGTTCTGTCATGCATTGCACATGGAGATGCGTGGTCGCATGATTGTTGAGAAGGCCTGATCGGCCTCCCTTTCGCCGGGACTCCTTCGGGGTCCCGGTGACTTCTGACTTCGGAGAAGCAACCCAAGAGGAAAGCCCTTTCCAAAACACGCTCCTTCGGCACGTCCCTGTGACGCTTGAGCTCCGCCATCCATGGCTACGCACAGTTTTGGAAAGGGCTTTCCTCTTGGCTTGCCAAGCATGAGTGCAGTCCTCTGCAATTCTTTTCGTTCCTAGAGAGACATTGATGTATTCACTTTTGCGTTATGGGGTGGCCCTGTCAGTCGCTCTTTTATCGCTCACCGCGAACGCGGACCTGCAAGACGAACTTGATGCCCTGGAACCGGGCGCGTCCTTCGAGCTTCCTCCCGAGCAACTTTCGCCGCTGGCTATCCGGGTGCCTGGTGTCACCGTGTCCTGCCATCCGGATACGGTTATCGATGGCGGCGGGCAGGGGAATGCCGTGAATATCAATGCCGAGGAGGTGACGTTTTCCGGTTGCACCGTGCGCAACTGGGGGAGTGATCTGAACGAGCTGGATGCGGGGATTTTTGTGGCCCGGGAGGCCCGGGGGGCGGTGGTCGAGAACAATCAGCTGCAAGGTCCGGCGTTCGGGGTGTGGCTGGATGCGACGCCGGACGTGACAGTGCGGTGCAATGTGATTCGTGGGGAGACGAGTCTGCGGTCGCAGGATCGGGGTAACGGGATTCATCTGTTCAATACCACCGGGGCGCTGATCGAGGGGAACGACATCCGTCAGACCCGGGATGCGATTTATATCGAGACCGCCAATAACAATACGATTCGTGGCAATGAGATGGCGGACCTGCGTTATGGCATTCATTACATGTACTCGATGAATAACCTGCTTGAAGGCAACGTCACCCGCGGCACGCGGACCGGTTATGCACTGATGCAGAGCAAGCGGCTTCGGGTGTTCAATAACCGGTCGGTGAATGATGAGAATTACGGCATTCTGATGAATTTCATCACCCAGTCGGAGTTGCGGGGTAATGTGGTGACCGGGGTGTCCCAGGGACAGACCGCCGGTGTCGCGATTTCCGGCGCCGAGGGCAAGGCGGTGTTTATCTATAACTCGCTGTACAACACCTTCGAGGGCAATGTGTTTGCCGACAGCAACATTGGCATTCACCTCACCGCCGGTTCCGAGGATAACGAGGTGTTTGGTAATGCCTTCGTGAACAACCAGCGGCAGGTCAAATATGTGGCTACCCGGACCCAGGAGTGGTCGAAGGACGGCGAGGGCAATTTCTGGAGTGATTACCTGGGCTGGGACCGGAACCAGGACGGGATCGGGGATGTGCCCTATGAACCTAATGACAACGTGGACCGGCTGCTGTGGAAGTATCCGGAGGCGAAGATTCTGATGTTCAGCCCGGCGGTGGATACCCTGCGCTGGGTGCAGGACGCGTTTCCTGTGGTGAAGGCCGCCGGGGTTGCCGACTCCCATCCACTGATGCGACTTCCTGCTGATCTGCAAGCGGAGATCCGATGAGCTGTTTTCGTCTTGAGAATGTGAGTTACCGGTACGACAAGAGCCCGGTATTGAAAGGAATTGATCTGCGCCTGGAGCCCGGGGAGATCCTGGGCCTGTTTGGCCACAACGGGGCCGGCAAGACCACGTCGATCAAGCTGATCCTTGGGCTGATGCAGCCGAACCAGGGGGTGGTGTCGGTGCTCGGTGGTCAGGCGGGCGATCCCCGGGTGACCCAGTACATCGGGTATCTGCCGGAGAATGTGATGTTCTACCCGCAGTTGACCGGACGGGAGATTCTGAGGCACTTCGCCCGTCTCAAGGGGGCCTCCCTGCACCAGGTGCCGGAGCTGCTTGAACAGGTTGGACTGGGCGATGCCATGGACGCGCGGACCAAGACATACTCCAAGGGGATGCGCCAGCGTCTTGGGCTGGCCCAGGCCCTGTTGGGTAAGCCCAAGCTGCTGATGCTGGATGAGCCGACGGTGGGCCTGGATCCGGTGGCGACGGCGGACCTGTACCGGTTGCTCCGGGAACTGCGGAACGAAGGGACGGGCATTGTGTTGTGCTCCCACGTTCTGCCCGGTGTCGAGCCTTACATTGATCGTGCGGCCATCCTCACCGAGGGCTCTCTGAAGGCTGCCGGGGATCTGGTGGCGCTGAGGCGGCAGGCCAACATGCCGGTGACCCTGTCTCTGGATCCTGCCAACAGCATTGCGGCACTGGAGCGGGTGATAGACAACTCGGCATCCGCCAGTGGCCTGATGATCAAGACCGACAACGGGCGGCTGCGCGTGGACGTTCAACCGAGGGAGAAGATGGCCCTGCTGCGAACGGTGATGGCGTCGGGCGAGGTGGCCGATGTCAGTATTCACCAACCCAGCCTGGAGGATATCTACGTGCACTTCATCGGCCCGGGTGGCCTGGCTCATCGGGGAGGTAGCCAATGAACAGCATCTGGACCATCGCCCGCAAGGAACTGAGTGACAGCTTGCGCAACCGTTGGCTCATGGCCATTTCCCTGGTGTTTGCCACTCTGGCACTGGGTATCGCCTGGTTCGGCGCCGCGGCCTCCGGTCAGGTCGGCTACGCATCCACACCGGCAACCATTGCCAGCCTGGCCAGTCTGGGCATTTTCCTCATCCCCCTGATCGCGTTGTTACTGGCTTATGATGCCATCGTCGGGGAGGAAGAGGGCGGCACCCTGCTGTTACTGATGACGTATCCGATCAGTCGCAGCCAGTTATTGCTGGGCAAGTTTCTGGGCCACGGCCTGACCCTGGCGCTGGCGACACTGATCGGCTTCGGTGTTGCCGGAGTGGCGATTGCTCTGTTGGTGGAGGATGTCGCCATTGCGAGCCTCGCCACGGCCATGTTCCGATTTGTCGCCTCCACCATTCTGTTGGGCTGGGGCTTCATTGCCCTTGCCTACGTGGTCAGTGTCCGTGTCAGCGAGAAACCCGTTGCCGCTGGTCTGGCGCTTGCGATCTGGTTCTTCTTCGTACTGATCTTTGATCTGGTGCTGTTGGGCACCCTCGTGGCCAGCGAGGGTAAACTCAGCGCCGAACTACTGCCATGGCTGTTGATGCTCAATCCGACGGATATCTACCGCCTGCTCAACATCGTCGCGTTCGGCGACTCCGCGCAACTCAGCGGCGTTCTCAGCCTGGGCAGTGACCTGCCCATCGGCGCTGCCGGTCTGTGGTTTGGCCTGGTGCTCTGGTTCGCCCTCCCGCTGGCGGGCGCCCTCCTGTTATTCCGAAATCGTCGTATCTGACTGGAGTTATCACTGATGAAACGAACCACGCTGAACTGGCTCCTGGCTGCACTGGCAGCCGTTACGCTCACCGCCTGCTCGGGCAACGAGGAGCAGACCACGGCAAAACCCGACCCGGTCCACTTCGAAAGCGGCGATGAGTGCCACGTCTGCGGCATGGTGATCGCCAACTTCCCGGGCCCCAAGGGTCAGGCCATCACCGAAAAAGAACAGCAGGTCCGCAAGTTCTGTTCCACCCGGGACATGTTCGCCTGGATGCTCCAACCGGAAAACGTGAACCGCGACCATACCCTCTACGTCCACGACATGGCCCAGACCGAGTGGCAAAGCCCCGATGACACCGCCCTGATCGACGCCCGGGAGGCCTTCTTCGTGGTCGGCTCCGACCGAATCGGTGCCATGGGTCCGACCCTGGCCTCGTTCGCCAGTGAGGATGCAGCCCAGGGGTTCGTGATGGAGCATGGCGGAGAGATTCTGGCATACAGCGACATCACCCTGGAGCACCTGAACGCAGGTATGCCGATGGGGGAGATGGAGGAGCCGGCGGCGGAGCACTCGATGGAGCAATGAGGTCTGAATATGGGGTCAGAAGAAAGCGTTCTTCTGACCCCGTCTTTGCCGCAGATATCCGGCCATCCGCTTGAAGTTGGGGTCAGATGAAAGCCTTCATCTGACCCCTGTGCTCGCACCTGCCCCCCCTCTGTGCCATAGAGACAGCCAAGCGCCGGCTCGATCCCGGGGTCAGATGAACGCTTTCATCTGACCCCTTTTTTCAGCCTTCAGGGCCGAACCCTGCGCCAGAGCGCCCGGCCGACCACCCGAACCTTGTCCCTCGGCGCCATCCGTCCAAGGTTGGTTTTCACCACCCCCTTGGTAAACCGCGTCGGCTTGCTGTAGTCGATACGCACATCCACCAGCACAGGGACACCCGCATCGGCTTTCTCCATGGCGACGCGAATGCTCACCGCAATCTCCGAATTACCGGACAGGCTCACATACGCCACGCCGAATGCTTTTGCAAATGCCTCATAATCCAGCGAACCCAGCACCGAGCAGGTCTTCTGGTTGTAGGGAATCTGTTGCGCCTGGGAAATCTGTGACAGCTCGCCGTCGTTGAACACAAACACCACCACGCCGGCCTGCTCGCGTACGGCGGTCACCAGTTCCATGCCCGTCATCAGCAACGCACCATCGCCGACGATGCCGACTACCTGCCGGTCCGGATTGGCCAGTTTGGCGCCAATGACTCCCGGTATGCAGTAACCCATGGCATTGAAATCGCTCGGTGACATGTAATTCCGGGCGCCAATGATCGGCATCAGCTCAGCGGTCAGAAAGGTATGGTTGCCGTCATCGGCCACCACGATGGCATCGTCCGCCAGAATCTGCCGCAACTGGCTGAAAAACAGCTCCGGATTGACCCGGTCGCCGCTGTCGTGATCACGCCACTCCTTTTTGTAAGCCGCCTTGTCACTGGCAATCTGTTCGCGGATGCCGGTGTTGTTGGCCTCCGCCCGAAGCGCTTTCACCGCCTTTAGCAGTGCCGGCACGATCGCTCCGGCATCGCCGTCCAGGGTGTGACTGGCCGGGTAATTGGCGCTGAACACCTCCGGATTGATATCGACGTGGATGAGTTGCTCTGGCGGATGGATGCCGTAGCTGCCGGTGGGAATCTCGGAAAATCGGGTGCCGATGGCCAGCAGACAATCTACCCCGGCGAAGGCGTTGGCCGCTGCCGGTACTGCGTAGTTCCCCATTCCCATGCCGGTATGCAGCGGATGGTTGCCGGGAAACGCGCTCAAACCCTGCAGCGTGGTCGAAACCGGCGCATCCAGATGTTCGGCCAGCTCGATCAGAGCTTCCTGGGCATCCACCGCGCCCCAGCCCGCGAAGATGCCGGGTTGCCGCGCCTCGACCAGTGCCCGGGCGGCATCTTCAATCCGGGATTGCTGGGGCAGAGGTGGAGCGGCTGGCGTCTGCCACTCGGGCATATTGTCCACCTCGCCCAGGAAATTGGAGATGTTGTAGGGGATCTCCACGAATACCGGCCCCGGTTCCCCGGTGGTGGCGGTCTCATACGCTTTGTACAGCGTCGGAATGATGTCGTTGTGGTTGGTGACCCGCCAGGTGCCCTTGGTAATGGGCTTCAGCAGGGTATGCTGGTCCATTTCGTGTAGCTGGTACCGGTGGTCACTCTCTGAATGGATTCCACCCGAGATGATCAGCATGGGGATACCATCGATGCCGGCTTCCCCGATACCGCTGGCGGCATGGGTAACGCCGGCGGCGGGCACAATCAGCAGGGTCCCGATCTCCGCTCCGGTGCGGCTTACCGCATCCGCCATGAAGGCACCGCCACATTCGTGCGCCACCAGCGTCGGTGAGATGCTTTCCGATCGGTTCAGCTCGTCGTAGATTTCGGTCGTGTGAACCCCGGGAATGCCAAAGGTTCTTCGGATGCCAAGTTGTTCCAGGGCGTACCGGACAAGCGCTGCGCCGGATTTTTTCATGGTTGTGCCTTTTTAGTTGTTGTTGATCAGAGAACAGGCCTCCCCGATGCTGCCCGCTGCACGCAGCCCGGTCGGTACCTAAAGTTTGCCTGCAATACTTTGAGCCGCCCTGCGGCCATTGAGTATACAGTTCGACAGGAACGTACCTTCCAGGGATCTTATACCGGAAATGCCGCCCCCACCGAAACCGGCCGCTTCGCCGGCGGCATAGAGGCCCGGGATCGGCTGATTATGATCGTCGAGCACCCGGGACTGAAGATCCGTCAGCATGCCGCCCATGCTTTTACGGCTGATCAGCTGCTCCCGGATGGCAATCAACGGCCCGGCTCCCGGATCCTCGATAGGCCGGAGGTTACAGGTCCGCAGGCGGTCTGGTATCCAGTTGCGGAGCTGGATCAGCCGTCGGATCTGGTCGTCATTATGCAGGCGTCTGCCGCGGGCCAGATTCGCATCGTAGGCCTGAATATCGCGGATCATCGCCTCGGTCCGGATCCGGTCATGGCCGGTAACCGAGTTCATTTTCCCAGCCAGTTCTTCCAGCGAACCGGCCGTAACCACATCCGGGCATTGCTCAATCAACCAGTCCATCAAAGCCGGATCACCACCACGAAGTGTGTTCCAGATCACCCGCAAGAACTTGCCGTCCCTGAAATCGGGATTGGTGTCGGTACCGGAGATGGCCAGTTCCTTCACCGCCATGCGGTAGTTCATCACCTGCCAGGAGTATTGCTCCGGCAGGTGTCCGATTCTTTTGCAGAGATCGTGGGTGTCAAATCCTGTCACCAGCGGCATCGGACCGATCCTGCGGCCCTGGCAATCGAGCCAGAGAGCCGAGCGGGGCGGAATCAGGCTGAGACCATGGTTCGGGAACCGTGGCGCGGGATGGCGGATGCCCGCGGCGTAGTTCCACATCTGATTCAGGTGGACCACCTTTCCGCCGATGGCGTTTACCTGATCGTGGACGGCGCCGTCGGCATCCGGGCTGGAGCCTGCCAGAAGATTGTCCGGGGGCGGGCCGTAACAGGGATCCCAGTGTTGCCGCACCTTGTCCAGATTGCCGTTGATGCCGCCAGTGCAGACCACAGTGTGTGCCGCGCTGATGCAGAATTCGTCGTCCGGTGCATCGCCTCGGCAGCCGGTGACAGTACCGGCCGCGGTCTTCAGGGCGGTCACCCGGTGGCTTCTCAGGACGGTCAGTCGGCGCCGGTTGGGGTGGGACTCCAGATGCCGGGCCAGGTTCTGTACCACGCCCCGGCCGCAGCCCCAGGCGATGTGATAGCGGGGAACGCTGTTGCCGTCGCCAAACAGTCCGCGCTCCACCCACTGTACAGAGGGAAAGAAACCGATACCCCGCTCTTTCAGCCAGTCATAGATCAGCGGGCGATTGGACTCTGCATAGAGCGCTGCCCAGCGTTGAGGCCAGTGGTCCTCGGGATTGAATCCGGCAGCCCGATGCCAGTCCGCGAGGAGCAGTTCGGGGGAGTCGTGGATACGGTTGCGCGTCTGTTCGGGCGTGTTGATCAGCAGCATCCCGCCGAACGCCTCATTGGCCTGGCCGCCGAGTCGATTGTCCTGGCTGCCGTCGATCAGGATCACCGGAATGTCGTGGTCGAGCAGTTCCAGCGCGGCGGTGACGCCGGCAAGTCCGGCGCCGATGATGGCAACCTCGGTCTGGTGGGTGTGCATGGCGCCCGCTTCTTGTTGTTAATGACAGAGTCTCATCTTTGGACAATCTGCGGGCGCCTGCCTTGACTGGTGTCAAGCTCCGAGGGTGGGATCAGTGTCCGTCGTGTTCACCGGCAACGATGTTATGGATCTCTTCAATTGAGTGAACGTAACGAACATAGTTTTCGACGAACTCGCGTCCTTCGGCAACGGTCTCGGCGTTGGCGCCTTTCTTGACCTTATGGAATTGCGTCAGAACAAACCTGGTGACGTTCTCGCCCAGCTTCTGTGCCAGAGCGTCAACATCACCGTCGGCCAGCGCCTTGTCGGCGGCCTTGGCGGCGACGGACGCGCTGCCAGCCGGCTGCAAGCCGGTATACGGTGCACCTTCTGTTGCCCGGTGCAGTCGCACGAGTGTCTCGAAGAAGAACTGGTCTGCCAGTTCACGGGCTTTCGAATCGAGACCCCTGACTTCCATGGTGCTCTTGAAGGCGGCCTTCAATCGGTCTTCATCGTCCGGTCCGATCCACTTCAGAACCGGCTTGAGGGACGCTTCGTTGATGGCTTCCCTGGCGTCCTCGATAACGGGGCCGTCCAGAGAATCACAGTGGGCGAAACTGGCTGAACTCCAGAGCAGCGTGCCGCTTATCAGGGCAAGGGTAACGATTCGCCTGGTTTTCCGGGATGTGGTCATGATGAACCTCTCGGTAGTGTGGGGGATGAATGGGCGACATGGGAAAGTGCCTCTTGTCGCCGGTTGCAGGTCCACTGTGTCCGAAAGGGAAGTCGCCGGCGTCCGGATTCAGGAATCCGAACGTTCGGATCTGCCGTCGAACGTGGACGGACTGTCTCCGTTCGAGCGGCGATACTGCGAGGGGGTCTGACCGGTTGTTTTACGGAAGAGAGTGTTGAAGACGGACTTCGAGTTGAAGCCGGATTCGTACATGATGTCGGTGATGGACGCGGTATCTGCCGGATCCGAAAGACGACGCCTGGCATGTTCGATGCGGTACCCGTTCACGAACTCGTAGAAGTTCTTGCCCATCTGCTGGTTCAGGAAGTGCGACAACTCCCGGGGCGACAGCTCTGCCATGCGGGCCAGCCGATCCACAGTGAGGTTTGAGTGGAGGTAGGGTCGACGTTGGTCCATCAACTGCTCGATCTGCCCGGTGAGCGGTGCCGGTGATCGGTCGCCGGTACTGGATTGAGAGGGCACCCCGGTATTCAGCATCGCCGGCCGGATGCCTGCGAACATGGCGGGCTGCCGGAATGCCAGCACCGACATCGGAAGCAGCACCGCAATACTGACCCCTGTCGCCGCAATGGTCAGCCATTCATGACTGCCCGTCACCCGCATGACATGGGCGAGCAGGCAATAAACCAGGCTCAGGGACCAGGCCGCGGTGTAGGCGAGAAGCAGGTTTCTGAGCCAGCTCAATTCCTTGTTGCCCAGATTCGAGAAGATATTGCGAAGTTCCAGGCCAAAGCGCGAGATTTTTCTTAACGTTACCCACAAATACCCGAGCATTATGCCGTGCAGGATGACGGCCAGGGCTATGGAATTCATCACGCCGGGGTAGTGGCTATCCGACAAGATCCGGGCCTGGGCTTCCGTCGGTTGGCTGTAGTAGCCGATCCAGAATACAAATCCGGCCCCGAGGACCGGCAGCAGGTGTACCAGGTGCCTGACTTTCAGCTGAAAATCACGGTACATGACCGATTGCGTATACAGGTAGATCGCGCCAGGTTGGACCATGCCCAGAATCGTGCCGGAGAAGGCGATACCGGGATAGTCAGAGGTAAGGGCAGTGGTATGCAGGAATACTTCCAGCAGGGTGCCGGTGATGCCGGCGACCATGATGGCCAACAGCTGCCTGGGCAGGCGCCGGCCTCTGGCTGGGGCCATGCAGAGAATAATCAGGAACAGGAACTGCGCAATGACGCCGAACAGTACAAGTTGGGGAAATGTCAGAAACACAGGGCGTCATGCCTTGAGGGGCATCAACCGCCGGTCATGTTCATGAACCGAAGAATCTGCACGTCGCCGTTGCTGGAGAAATGATGGCGTTCGGGCTTCAGGTCCATGGCCTTGATGATGGTCTGGCGCAGTTTGTCGTCGGTCACCGGGTTGCCGCGCAGGACGCGGCGAAGGTCTACCGAGTGCTCGTTACCGAGACACAGCAGCAGCCGGCCTTCGACCGTTACCCGTACCCGGTTGCAGGTGGAGCAGAAATTATGGGAGTGCGGGGAAATGAATCCGACCCGGATCGGGCTGTCCGTCATCCGGAAATAACGGGCCGGGCCGCCGGAATCCTCGGTGGCAGGCACCAGTTCGTGATTCTTTTGGATGATGTCCCGGACTTCTTCGCTGGTGCACAGCGCAAGGCCCCGATCATGCTCTGAAATCTCGCCCAGGGGCATTTCCTCGATAAAACTGATGTCGACCTGTTTCTTTCGGGCGAACTCGATCAACTCGGGAATTTCCTCGTCGTTGCGGCCTTTCATCACGACGGTGTTGAGCTTGATGCCCCGGAAACCGGCTTCACGGGCGGCATCAATGCCATCCAGAACCTGGCTGAGCTTGCCGGTGCGGGTAATGTTGTGGAATTTCTCGGCATCCAGCGAGTCCAGGCTGATGTTCAGCCGATGCATGCCGGCCTTGCGCAAGGGCTCGGCCATGGTGGTCAGGTGGCTGCCATTGGTGGTCATGGCAAAGTCGCGCAGCCCGTAGGTGCCGATCTCCTTCACCAGTTCCAGGATGTCCTTGCGCACGAGGGGTTCACCGCCGGTGAGGCGGATTTTTTCGGTACCCAGAGCCACGAAGTTGCGGGCAACCCGCGCGATCTCTTCCAGTGTGAGAACCTGCTGGCGTGGCAGAAAGGTCATGTCCTCCGCCATGCAGTAAACGCAGCGGAAATCACAGCGATCAGTGACGGACAGCCGCACGTAGTTGACTGTTCGGCCAAATCGGTCTGTCAGCTTGCTTTGGGGCATCGGGTTGATCCTGTTACCGCTCGTTTTTTGATCTGAGTATAGACCAAGTATTGCAGATAAGATCAAGTATTCCGATACCCCTCGGGAGGTAAGCCTATGCGGTCAGCCCATCGATACGGGCGAACAACACCGTGTTTTCCATCGCAATGTGGTCCTGCAGGTCTTGCCGGAACTGCCGGATTTCTTCATAGAGCTTGTACCAGGTATTGCAGGCGTCTTCCGGGAGTTGCTGCTCATTGGTCAGTTCGTTGAGCCGGGCAAGGGCGACCGCATGGTCGTCATGTTCTGATCGCATGACCGAAATCGGGCCCTGTGCCATGCCCGCGATGCCCCGGACAATCATCGGGAAGAGGATCTGCTCTTCCTTGGCCATATGACCTTCCAGTTCGGCCTGCATGGCTTCCAGGTGGGCGCTCAGACCGGTCGGGCACTCAGGATGCCCGCTGTGTACCCGTTCCACGCGCTGGGCCAGGCGGATGAGTTCCGGTAACTGGTCACGGTGGGTGTCATGGTAGCGGTTCAGGATATGCTCAACCAGTTCCTCGTTGGTCGCCTCCTCAAGCCAGGTGCGATTTGCCATGATTTTCTCCTTACATATAAGTTAAGTGAATCTTTTTGGTGGAAATCAAAAACTTCTCTCTCGTCGAGTGTCCGACTATTGACTGTATTGGGTGTCAGGGGTTGAAACCCCCGGAAAGAAGTCTATAGAATACATATTAAAGATGTATTCTGGAGGTTTCAAATGGAAAAGCTGCTATTCAGGGCAAACAGTGCGATGGTCTGGTCATTGCTGGGACTGCTGTTGACAGTTCTGGTGGCTTATCCGCTGGCCCGCTATTTCCCCATGGCGATCCAGATCCTGGCGCATGTCGGTACCTTGCTGTTTGCCGTGGGCATCAAGGTGGCCTACGTGGCCCGGCTGGTTTTCCTGAGCCGTTTGGGGAGACCCGTCCATTGAATGAAGGTAGAATAGATGCAGTTATGAATCATAGCGGGGACCCCGTCATGGGCGAGCCTTCCGGGAAAACCGGATTTCGGATTCTGGCGTATATCTCTGCAGGTATGGCCGTGATCGGGGTGGCGTTGCCTTTGTTGCCGACTACCCCGTTTGTTCTGTTGGCCGCGTTTTTCGCCAGTAAGGGGTCGCCAGCGTTCGCCCGGTGGTTGGATACTCATCCCCGTTTCGGGCCGGCGATTGAGAACTGGCGTCTCCGTCGGGCGGTGCCGGCCAGTGCCAAAGCCCTGGCCTGCGGCATGATGACGGTGAGCTGGGCCATGTTGTTGCTGATGGGAGCCTCCCTGATGGTATTGGGTATCGTAGGTACCTGTTTGGCCGCTACGGCCTGCTACCTGTTGACGCGACCATCCTGTTGACTGAATTTTTGAAATTGGAGCACTGAATGCACATCACCCGTTATACGGATTACTCACTCCGCGTGCTGATTTACCTGTCGGCGCAGGGTGATCGTCTGGCAACGATTCAGGAAATTGCCGACAGCTATGACATATCCAAGAATCACCTGATGAAGGTGGTGCACCAGCTCAACAAGAAGGGCTACATCGAGACCATTCGTGGCAAGAAGGGAGGTATGCGTCTGCACATGGCGCCGGAGGAGATCAACATCGGCATCCTGGTTCGGGAGACTGAGCAGGACCTGAGCATTGTTGAGTGCTTCTCGTCGAAGAATGCCTGCAAGATCACCCCGGTGTGCGGTCTCAAGTCCATGTTCAATGAAGCGCTGAAGGCTTTTCTTGAGGTTCTGGACAAGTACACCCTGGCCGATGTGATCCAGGATCAGCATCGGCCACAGTTGTTGCGCCTGCTTCAGATTGCCTGAGGTGCTTCCCCACCTTCCAGCCGGGCTCGAATGCCGTCCGGCAGTGAGTAGCGGAAGATGCGGTTGAGCACCGTGCCGTACTGTTTGGCGAAACTGCCGGTGTTGTAGTGAATTCCATGTTTACGGCAAACCGCCTGCACTTTTTCGGAAATCTCCGGATAACGATGGGCAGGCAGGTCCGGGAATACGTGGTGCTCGATCTGGTAACTCAGGTGACCGCTCAGGATATGCAGCCAGCGCCCACCGGTGAAGTTTGATGAACCGGTAAGCTGGCGCAGGTACCAATGTCCCTTGCTTTCACCTTCGCATTCCTCCTCGCTGAACGTTTCCGCATCCTGGGTAAAGTGACCACAAAATATCACCGTGGATGACCACAGGTTGCGGATCAGGTTTGCGCCGACGTTACCTGCCAGCACGATGGGTGCGACCGGCAGGGTGAGCAGCGGAAAGAAGATATAATCCTTGAAGGCCTGACGGCCACCCTTGCGCGCAAACTCTTTGAGGAACGGGAGCTTGTCCCGCCACCGGATCTCCCGGCGGTGCAGCTTCTCGCTCTCCAGTTCGTGGAGGCCGACGCCCCACTGGAACAGCACGCTCAACAGGATGTAGTTGATGAACTGGAGGCTGTGCCGGGGCTTCCATTGCTCCTCGTCGCTCAGGCGCAGTACTGCATAACCGTAGTCCCGGTCCTTGCCGATGACATTGGTGTAGGTGTGATGCTCATAGTTGTGGGTGCGGCGCCATGAGTCGCCGGTACAGACCGTGTCCCACTCGTAGGTTTGCGAGTGCAGGTCGGGGTCATTCATCCAGTCATACTGACCGTGCATGACGTTGTGGCCGATCTCCATGTTCTCGAGGATCTTGGCAATGCCCAGCGACGCGGTGGCCGCGACAAAGAGCGGTGGAATGAAACCGAAGGGCATCAGCACCCGGCCTCCGATTTCCAGGGTCCGGTGCAGGCGAATGATGCGGCGGATGTATTGCGCATCGCGCTCGCCCAGGTCGGCGAGCACCTCGTCGCGGATGGCATTGAGATCCTGTTCCAGTTCCTGAAGTTGGGTCTCGTTCAGTTTTTTCATGGCAAACTCCTTGCAGCCATTCAAAGACGGTAAAGGCTGCGTTGATTCGGATAAGGGGTTTAAACGTCGATGGATACCGGCCCGCGGGGCACGGAAATACACAGCTGCACGTTTTCCTCCCCGGGCCCGGAAACCTCGCCGGTCAGTCGGTTGATCACCGTGCCGCTGGTCTTGCGGCAGCTGCACTGGTGGCAGATACCCATGCGACAGCCGTATTGGGGGGTCAGGCCGGCGGCTTCGGCAATCTCCAGCAGGTTGGCGTCGCCTTCGGAACCGACCCGCACATCACTTCGGGCAAACGTCACCTGACCGCCCACCTCGGTGTCCTGCAATTGCGCTGGTGCCGGGGGGGCGAAGAATGTGCTGTGAATCCGGTCTTCAGACACCCCCCGCTGATGCAACAGGTCTCCGGCCAGATCCATTAACCCCCCGGGACCGCAGAGATACACCTGACGGCCCCGCAGGCCGGGTACCTTGTCGAGGTCTTCGCCGTTGAGAATGCGCGGCACATCACCGTCGTCGGAGTGGATGATTTCCAGCGTCAGTGCCGGGTATCGGGACGCCAGCGCCCGGAGTTTCTCGCCGGCAATGACGTCGCGGTCGCTGCGCACGAAATACAGCAGGGTGACCGGTGCCCGATAATCCTGTGCTGCCATCGTCTCCAGCTGGCTGAGTATCGGGGTGATACCACTGCCACCGGCAATGAAGAGAACCGGTTGGGCCGGGTCAGGGATCAGGAACTCACCGAAAGCCTCGCCTAGCCCGATGACCGTGCCTGGCTCGACGTGGTCATGGAGCCAGTTGGTGACCAGGCCGCCGGGCAATCGCTTGATGGTCAGGGTAACCAGTCCCTGGGTCTCCCAAAGCAGGGGAGAACTGGACAGGCTGAAGGTACGGTTGCGACGAATGCCATCTATCTCGGTACAGATGTTCACATGCTGACCCGCGCGGAATCCGCCCCAGCGCCGTGCCGGCCTGAGGACGAAGGTCCGGGTGTCGGCTGTTTCCTGGACGACCTGTTCGACGCGTGCCGGTGTGTACGCTTGTACCCACATCGGGTTGATGCGCGCAATTAGTGGGTCCAGCCAGGTGGTCGGGTTCTCATGATTGGACAGTTGCCTGCCCAGCCAGTGCATTGCCTTGTTCTGTGTTTCTCTCGCCAACATTGCTGTGTTCTCCATCGAATTCACGGTACCCATCGTTTCGATGTGTACACTTGTTCACTAATGTGTACGACTGTACACACGAGCATTTCGGGAGACAATCGGGGGAGATGAGTTGGCTCAGAATGACAAGTCCGGGCGACTTTCCTCCGGTCAAATGTGTACACTTGTCAACACGCAAGGCAGACGGCACGGCAACGCATGGCAGAACGACAACGACGAAAGCCCGGGGAAACGCGGGAGAAACTGATGGGTGCAGCGCTGGCCCTGGTCGGCAAGGGACGGCACTTTGCCAGTCTCGGGATTCGGGAGGTGACGCGGCAGGCGGGCGTGGTTCCAACGTCTTTCTACCGGCATTTCCGGAATATGGACGATCTGGGGCTGCAGCTGGTGGATGAACTTGGGCTGGTGTTGCGGCGCATGATGCGGGAGGCCCGCGCCAATGTGTTGCAGTCGGACAAGCTGATCGAGGAATCGGTGGGGATCTTCGTGGCCCATGCCCAGGCTAACCGGAGTTTCTTCCTGTTCATGGCCCAGGGTCTGGCGGGGGAGAGCCGGGCGGTGCAGGAAGGCATTCGCAGTGAAATGCGGTACTTTGCCAGTGAGCTGGCCAACGACCTCAGGCGGCTACGCCTGATGGATCATCTTACCGATGCCGATCTGGACCTGACCTGTGATCTGGTGGTGCGCACGGTTGCTTTCAGCCTGACCGACCTGCTCAGTGTTTCCCCCGATGATGACTACCAGCTTGGCCAGATCCGGAAGCGGACGAGCCGCTTCCTGCAGATGATCTTTGTAGGCGCCGGCCACTGGCAAAGCGACGGCACCTGATTCCTGTATTCCCTACTTGCCTGCGGACGCGGTTCTCTTCCGGGTGCCGGTGCTTTTGGGGTTCGGGGGAAGCACCAGGCTCTCGATCTCGTCGAGCGCCTCGCCGGTGTAGACCGCGAGTCTCTGCATGCTGGGCAGCGTGTCACGGCAGCCGGTGTAGCCGAAGTTCAGCGAGCCGGCATAGCTCAGGCAGGTAATGTTAAGGGCGCCGCCATGGGCTATCAGTGACACCGGGTACATGGCCTCGAGCCTTGCGCCCTCATAGTAGAGCGTCTGCTGCGGGCCCGGTACGTTCGAGATGGTGACATTGAACACCGGGCGCATGCGCCCGCCAAGCCCGGACATCAGTTGCAGGATGTAGGGCGACATCAGCATCATCGTGTACTGGGTCAGGGCACTGCGCGGGAGCTTTTGCAGATGCTCCTTGGCCCGTCGGGTCGAGGTCTTGATGTTCTGCAACCGGGTCAGAGGGTCGGGTTCGTCGGTTGCCAGAGAGGCGATCATGAAGCTGATCTGGGTGCCGGTGCCCTCGTCATCCGAGGGACGGATGTTCACCGGGATGCCCGCTGTGAGCGGAATATCCGGCAGATTGTTCTGTTCCTCCAGAAAACGGCGCAGCGCCGTCCCGCACAGATAGAGCACGATGTCGTTGAGGGAACCGCCGGAGGCGTGAGCCAGGGCTTTGAGACGGTCCAGCTGGTAATGCTGGGTCGCGAAGCGGCGCTGGGGGGTGACCCGGTGATTCAGGATCGAGACCGGGCCGGTGAACGGCGCAGTCAGGCCGTCTTCAGGGTGTCGCACCGAGTGCACCAGTCGGTTGCCGGCCTGCCAGAGCCTCGGCGCCATGTCCGCCTGCAATTTCAGGGCATCCATGGCCTGGGAAACGGCAGCAGGAATGGTGGCTTCCTTGTCGGTTTTGCTGCCCCTTCGGCGCTGTGGCTTGACGGACCAGGGCGGAAGCATTTCCCGCCGGTCCGGATCGGTCGTGAGCACCCGCTGCATCAGGCGCACACCGCTGATGCCGTCGATCATCGAATGGTGCATCTTGGTGTACAGGGCAAACCGGTTGTTTTCCAGGCCCTCGATCACATGGCATTCCCAGAGCGGCCGGGAGAAATCCAGCGGGTTGGAGTGCAGGCGCGACACCAGTATACCCAGTTCCCGCTCGCCCCCGGGCCGCGGCAGGGCCGAGTGCCGCACGTGGTAATCCAGGTCGATCTTTTTGTCTTCCACCCAGTACGGGGCAACCAGCCGGCCAAGAAAGCCGGACCAGGCCAGTTTGTAGCCCCAGGGTGAGGCGATGTCGCCAGCTTCCTTCATACGGGTAACCATGTCCCGGAGGAAGGTTTCGGGAGCGCCCTCCGGCAGTGAAAAAATCTGCAGGGTGCCCACGTGCATCGGGGTGTCCTCAGATTCCACGGCCAGCCATGAGGCATCCAGTGTTCCCAGACGTTTCATTCCTTGTTGTACTCCACTAACAATGTAAGGGATTTTTAGTTGTAGCTAGAAAGTATACTGATAATGGACCGTGTTCACGATTCAGGGTGCTATAAAGTTCCCAGTTCGGACGAATTTTTTTATTGTGCTCGGGAGAGAGTTTGATGCAGTTTCTCAATGGCATAACCCTGCTGCTGGTGTACCAGCTGGTCGGAGAGATAACCGTGCGATTGCTGGGGGTGCCCATTCCCGGGCCAGTACTCGGCATGGTGATGCTGTTCATCACCCTGTGGATCCGGGGCAGTACGCCGGAATCGGTGGAAACCGCCTCTACCGCGCTGCTCAGTCACCTTTCGCTGCTGTTTGTGCCAGCGGGCGTTGGCATGATGGCGCACTTCAGTCGGATCGCAGATGAGTGGCTGCCCATTACCCTGGCGCTGCTGCTGAGCACGGTCATTACCATGGTGGCAACCGCTCTGGTGATGCAACTGACCACACGGTGGCTGGTCGGTTCGGCCGCACAAGAGGAGCAGGACCATGAATGATCCCGGCTTGAAGGATATCTGGGTCTACCTTTCCGCCTCGCCGCTGCTGGGGCTGACCATTACTCTGGTGGCCTATGGTCTGGCCTACCGGCTGTATCTGCGCACCAATTCCAATCCACTGGCCAACCCGGTAGTGACGTCCGTCGCCATGCTCATTGGCCTGCTGTTGCTGACCCGAACCTCCTACAACGATTATTTCGAGGGCGGCCAGTTCGTGCACTTTCTGCTCGGTCCGGCTACGGTGGCACTGGCGGTACCGTTGTACCAGCAGTTCTCGAGGCTGCGTCAACTCTGGATGCCGGTTACCATCTCGTTGTTGTGCGGTGTGGTGATTGCGGCGGGCAGCTCAATCTGGCTGGCCCGGATCTTCGGCGGCTCATTCGAGATCCAGATGTCCCTGGCGCCGAAATCGGCCACGGCACCTGTGGCCATGGGCATCTCCGAGAAAATCGGCGGCCTGCCATCGCTGACGGCTGTGCTGGTCGTCATCACCGGGATTACCGGTGCGGTGCTGGGCACCAAGCTGTTCGAATGGATCCGGGTGAAGGATGACACCGCCAAGGGGATCGCCATGGGCGTCGCGGCTCACGGTATCGGCACCGCCCGGGCGTTCCAGGTCAGCAACCAGATGGGCGCCTTTTCGGGACTGGCCATGGCGTTGTCCGCGTTCGCCACCGCGGTATTGGTGCCCTGGCTGGTAGACTGGATGCAAACGCTTTTTTAAGGCAAATTTCACACACCAGAATAACAAACGGTCAGACGTTCAAAGACACGTGACAACAAGCTGAGGTTTTATCGCACATGCAAACCAAGTTTCTTCTCGACGAAAGCCAGATGCCCAGGTACTGGTACAACCTGCAGGCCGATTTCCCCGAGCCGCTGGCGGAGGTACTGCACCCGGGTACCAAACAGCCGGTCGGTCCGGCGGACCTGGAGCCCCTGTTTCCCATGGAACTGATCCAGCAGGAAGTGTCCACCGAGCGGGAAATCGAGATTCCCGAACCGGTTCGTGACGTCTATCGGCTCTGGCGCCCGGCACCGCTGTATCGGGCACACCGTCTGGAGAAGGCTCTGGGAACCCCGGCCAAGATTTTCTACAAGTACGAAGGTGTCAGCCCGGCGGGCAGTCACAAGCCCAATACCGCCATCCCGCAGGCGTTCTATAACCAGCAGGCGGGTATCCGGACACTGACCACCGAGACCGGGGCGGGGCAGTGGGGGACCTCCCTTTCTTTCGCCGGTTCCCTGTTCGACATCGATGTCACCGTGTTCCAGGTGCGGGTTTCCTATAACCAGAAGCCCTACCGCCGTGCGGTGATGGAAACCTACGGCGCAAAGTGCGTGCCGTCGCCTTCCGAATTGACCGAGTTCGGCCGCAAGGTGCTCGCCGAGAACCCCGATCATACCGGTAGCCTCGGTATCGCCATTTCCGAGGCGGTAGAGCTGGCGGTTCAGGATCCGAACACCAAATACGCCCTGGGCTCGGTGCTGAACCACGTACTGCTGCACCAGAGCGTGATTGGCCTGGAAGCGATGCAACAAATGGAAATGGCTGATTGCTGGCCGGACGTGATCGTGGGTTGTACCGGCGGCGGTTCCAACTTTGCCGGCATTGCTTTCCCGTTCATGGGCCATGCCCTGCGTGGTGGCGAGAAATCACGGATAGTCGCGGTCGAACCGTCGGCTTGTCCCACCCTGACCCGGGGCAAGTACGCCTATGATTACGGCGATACCGCCCACATGACGCCGCTGACCAAGATGCACACCCTGGGCTCCGGCTTCACGCCACCCGGTTTCCACGCCGGTGGGCTGCGTTATCACGGTATGGCGCCAATGGTGTCCCACGCCAAGGAACTGGGACTGTTTGATGCTGTGTCCTATACGCAGCGGGAGTGCTTCGAGGCAGGTGTGCTGTTTGCCCGCAACGAGGGCATCGTGCCGGCACCGGAGGCCAACCACGCGGTCAAGGGCGCCATCGAGGAGGCACTGCGGTGCAAGCGTGAGGGCAAGGAGGAGGTGATTCTGTTCAACCTCTGCGGCCATGGCCATTTCGATATGGCCGCCTATACGTCCTATTTCGAAGGGCAGCTTGAGGACTACGAATACGATGAGCAGGAACTGGCCATGGCGCTGTCCGGCCTGCCGTCTGTTTCAGCCTGATCAATCGTTCCCACCACAATAAGACCTCCCGTCTCTGCCGCCGGCATTGAGTTGCCCGGTGGCAGAGGCAGGATCACTCTTCAATGGGCGAGGGTGGAGGGCAATGATATTCCTCCACAACCGTACCGTCATCCACGCTTTCCAGGTGCACATCAAAGCCCCAGAGCCGATGCACATGGCGCACTACTTCCTCGGTGTCTTCACCCAGAGGCACCCGGTCAACGGGTATATGCCGGAGCGTCAGCGATCGGTCGCCACGGACATCCACATTCCATACCTGGATATTCGGTTCCCGGTAACTCAGGTTGTACTGCCGGGCCAGCTTTTCGCGCAGCGGCCGGTAACCGGGGTCATCGTGAATGGCGGTGACCGTGTAATGATCCTCCTGATCGTCATTCTCGATGGCGAAGAGTTTCAGGTCGCGCATCACCTTGGGTGACAGGAACTGCTGGATGAAACTCTCATCCTTGAAGTTGCGCATGGCGAAGTGCAGCGTTTCCAGCCAGTCCGAACCGGCAATGTCCGGGAACCATTCCCGGTCCTCTTCGGTGGGAGTCTCGCAGATCCGCCGGAGGTCGGTGAAAATCGAGAAGCCGAGGGTGTAGGGGTTGATGCCGGAATACCACGGGCTGTTGAACGGGGGTTGGTATACCACCGCTGAATGGCTCTGCAGAAACTCGAGCATGAAGCCGTCGTTCACCAGACCCTTGTCGTACATGCGGTGCAGCAGGGTGTAGTGCCAGAACGTGGCCCAGCCCTCGTTCATCACCTGGGTCTGGCGCTGCGGATAGAAATACTGCCCGAGCTTGCGCACGATCCGGATGATCTCCCGCTGCCAGGTCTCGAGCAGGGGAGCGTTTTTCTCGATGAAATACAGCAGGTTCTCCTGGGGCTCCTCCGGGAAGCGGCGCTGGCGTCTGACCGGGTCATCGTCATCATCCAGCCTGGGGATGGTGCGCCAGAGGTCGTTTATCCGCCGCTGCTGGTATTCTTCACGTTCTTTCTGACGGCGCGCTTCCTCGGCGGCAGAAATGGGCGGTGGACGTTTGTAGCGGTCCACCCCGTAGTTCATCAGGGCGTGGCAGGAATCCAGAATCTCCTCCACTGCGTCGACGCCGTGGCGCTCTTCGCACTCGGCCACATAATTGCGGGCGAAAACCAGGTAATCGATGATGGCGCTGGCGTCGGTCCAGGTCCGGAACAGGTAGTTTCCCTTGAAGAAGGAGTTATGGCCGTAGCAGGCGTGGGCAATCACCAGTGCCTGCATGGGCAGAGTGTTCTCCTCCATCAGGTAGGCGATACACGGGTTGGAGTTGATCACGATCTCGTAGGCCAGCCCCATCTGCCCGCGCTGGTAGCCCTTGGCGGTGTTCAGGAACTGCTTGCCGAAGGACCAGTGATGGTAGCCCACGGGCATGCCCACCGAGCTGTAGGCATCCATCATCTGCTCGGCGCTGATGACCTCGATCTGGTTCGGGTAGGTATCCAGGCCGAACTCCTGTGCGCACCTGGCGATCTCCTCGTCGTACTGCTGGATCAGTTCGAAGGTCCATTCCGAACCGGTGGAAATCGGTTTCCTGGCCCCGGGCTGCTGGTTTTCCGGAGCGTTCGGACGGTCGACAGTCTTACTCATGCGGCTTTCCTCTCGAACAACTGGCGGAACACCGGGTAGATCTCTCCCGGGTCGGCGATTTGCTGCATGGCAAAGCTCTGGGGGAACCGTTCCAGGATCTTTTCGTACTCGTACCAGAGCATCTGGTGATCCTGGGGCGTGATTTCCACATAGGCGTAATACTGGACCAGCGGCAGAATGCTGTCGGCCAGCAGCTTGCCACAGACCGGGGAGTCGTCATTCCAGTTGTCGCCGTCCGACGCCTGGGCGGCGTAAATATTCCATTCCGACGGGGAGTAGCGGGACTCGATGATCTTGTGCATCAGCTTGATCGCACTGGAGACGATGGTGCCGCCGGTCTCCCGGCTGTAGAAGAACTCCTCCTCGTCCACTTCCTTGGCGCTGGTGTGGTGGCGGATGAAGACCACATCGATCTTCTTGTAGTTCTTCTTGAGGAACAGGTAGAGCAGGATGAAGAAGCGCTTGGCAATGTCCTTGTGCATCTGGGTCATGGAGCCGGAGACATCCATCAGGCAGAACATCACCGCACTGGTGGCCGGTTTCGGTTGCTTCACGTGCTGGCGGTAGCGCAGATCGATCTCGTCGATGAACGGGATTCGCCGAACATTGGCCTTGAGTCGGGCGATCTCGTCCTCGAGTACCTTGATCTGGTCATCGTGGCTGAAGGCCGGGTCCAGATCTTCCGGTGCCGATTTCAGGGCTTGCAGCTGTTTTTCCAGATCCCGGATCTTCTTCTTGCGGGCACCGCCAAGGCCGAGGCGCCGAGCGTGGGCTCCCCGCAGGGATCGCACCACGTCCAGCTTGGCCGGAACGCCCTGATTGGTGAAGCCGGCCCGCACGTATTTGAACGCTTCGGTGTCCTTGAGTTTCTTGCGCGCCAGGTTGGGCAGTTCGAGGTCATCGAACAGGAAGTCGAGGAACTCCTCCTGGGTGATCTGGAAAGCGAACTCGTCCATGCCTTCACCATCCGGGCTGGCCTGGCCCTGACCACCCCCCTGGCCACCACCGCCCTGGGGCTTGGGGATCATGTCCCCGGCCACAAATTCCTGGTTGCCGGGGTGCACCATCTCCCGCCGGCCGCCCTGGCCGTGGTGGAAGATGGGCTCGTCGATATCCCGGGTCGGGATACTGACTTTCTCACCCCGTTCAACGTCCGTGATCGAGCGCTTGTGCACCGCATCGGCCACCGCTTTCTTGATGTGGTGGCGGTAGCGGCGCAGGAACCGCTCCCGGTTCACCGCGCTCTTGTTCTTGCCATTCAACCGCCGGTCGACGATGTGGGTCATACCCATAGTGCTACTCCCATCAGTGACTGGTCACTGATTTCAGTGAGACTTGCGAACACGCAGGTACCATTCGGCCAACAGCCGTACCTGCTTCTCGGTGTAGCCTCGCTCGACCATACGTTCGACGAACTGCTTGTGCTTCTTCTGGTCTTCCTGACTGGCTTTCGGGTTGAAGGAGATGACCGGCAGAAGATCCTCGGTGTTGGAGAACATCTTCTTCTCGATCACGCTGCGCAGCTTCTCGTAGCTGAGCCAGGATGGGTTGCGGCCCTGGTTGTTGGCCCGGGCGCGCAGCACGAAGTTGACCACCTCGTTGCGGAAGTCCTTCGGGTTGCTGATGCCCGCCGGCTTCTCGATCTTCTCCAGCTCGTCATTGATGGACGCGCGGTCGAGGATTTCGCCGGTCTCCGGATCCCGGTATTCCTGGTCCTGAATCCAGAAGTCGGCATAGGTCACGTAACGGTCGAACAGGTTCTGACCGTATTCGCTGTAACTTTCCAGATAGGCGGTCTGGATTTCCTTGCCGATGAACTGGACATAGTGCGGCGCCAGGTATTCCTTGATGAACCGCAGGTACTTCTCCTGGATCTCAGACTGGAACTGCTCCTGCTCGATCTGCTTCTCCAGCACATACAGCAGGTGCACCGGGTTGGCCGCCACCTCGGTGGTGTCAAAGTTGAAGACCTTGGAGAGAATCTTGAACGCGAAACGGGTGGACAGGCCATCCATGCCTTCCATCACCCCGGCGGCATCCCGATACTCCTGGATGGACTTGGCTTTCGGGTCGGTGTCCTTGATGTTCTGGCCGTCGTACACCTTCATCTTCGAGAAGATGCTGGAATTTTCCGGTTCCTTGATCCGGGACAGCACCGAAAACTGCGCTAGCATGTCCAGGGTATCGGGCGCACAGGGCGCACCGTACAGGGAACTGTTGGTCAGCAGCTTCTTGTAGATCTCGATTTCCTCGGTGACCCTCAGGCAGTAGGGCACCTTGACGATGTAGACCCGGTCCAGGAACGCCTCGTTGTGCTTGTTGTTCCGGAAGGTCTGCCACTCGGATTCGTTGGAGTGGGCCAGGATCACGCCGTCGAACGGCACCGATCCCATGCCCTCGGTGGTGTTGTAGTTGCCTTCCTGGGTGGCGGTCAGCAACGGATGCAGCACCTTGATCGGCGCCTTGAACATCTCCACGAACTCGAGCAGGCCCTGGTTCGCCTTGCACAGGCCGCCGCTGAAACTGTAGGCGTCGGGATCGTCCTGGGAGAAATCTTCCAGCATCCGGATGTTGACCTTGCCCACCAGAGCGGAGATGTCCTGGTTGTTATCGTCGCCCGGCTCGGTCTTGGCGACCCCCACCTGATCGAGAACCGACGGGTACTTCTTGACCACCCGGAACTGGCTGATATCGCCCCCGAACTCGTGCAGGCGCTTGACCGCCCAGGGCGACATGATGGAGTTGAGGTAACGGCGCGGAATACCGTATTCCTCTTCCAGGATCTCGGCATCCTCGGCAGGGTCGAACAGCCCCAGCGGCGATTCGTTCACGGGGGAGCCCTTGATGGCGTAGAACGGCACCTTCTGCATCAGGGCCTTGAGCTTCTCCGCCAGGGAAGACTTACCGCCACCCACCGGGCCCAGCAGATACAGGATCTGTTTCTTCTCTTCCAGGCCCTGGGCGGCATGGCGGAAGAACGAGACGATGTTTTCCACGGCATCTTCCATGCCGTAGAACTCGGAAAATTCCGGATAACGCTTGATCACCTTGTTGGAAAAGATGCGTGACAGTCTTGAGTCACGAGAGGTATCCACCAACTCCGGCTCGCCGATCGCAATTAACATTCTCTCAGCGGCCGTGGCATAGGCCGTTGGGTCCTTTTTGCAGATCTCCAGGTATTCCTCAAGAGAGTATTCTTCCTCTTGGGTAGCTTCATACCGGTCTTTGAAATGCTGCAGTATGCTCATAGATGGCCCCTCGCTCGCTGTTCTTCAGCTTTCAGTTCACGCAATTTCCCCGTTGCTGTTGGCTCCGCCTGTCCCGGCGGTGTTTATCTGGTTATGGGTAAAAGGGATGGATACTTACAAGGCGCGCTGCAACTTTCTCTTCGCGACTTGCTTATTCTGAGCTTAGTTCAGGTTCGCGAGGTTGGACAGTGGGCGAGTGGTTAAGGTTCATTAAATTGTGTTAGAGGGGTGTGCCGTTTTTGTAGCTGGGGCTGGAGCGCACCGGGGGTCTTTTTTCTGGCGAATTGGCAACTCGCTTCGCTCAGACATCAAATTCACCAGAAAAAAGCCCCCACTCGTCAACCGCCAAGACTCCCAACCCAACAGGCTGGGAGAGCCAGCCTTAAAGCTTGGTCAACCGGAACACGCTTTCTGAGGCTCCCTCAAGCCCGCGTCGCTTGGCAAACGGATGATCCTTGGCAAGGGTGTTGGTCAGTACGTGTTCGATGTCATAGTCCAGGCCGTAAAGTTCCCGGACCTCGTCGTTGGAGACGTTAAACGGAGGCCCCTTGATTTCGGTGTCGTAGTCCAGGGTAATCAGAAGGACGCGCGCACCGTCGGGGATGATGGCTGTCAGGTGCTCGACGTACTTTTGCCGCATGGAGGGTGGCAGGGCGATCAGGGCCGCGCGGTCGTAGATCAGGCGGATGTGTTTGAGATCATCAGGCGCCAGCTGGAAAAAATCGCCACACCAGATCTCGAGATCGTCGTGCTTGAAGGTGGTGAAGGGTTCTCCCGGGTGCACCTTGGCCTTTTCGCCGGCTTCCTCGAAGAAATCCTTGCACGCGATCTCGCTGAGCTCCACACCGAGCACCGGGTGCCCGCGGTCGTGCAGCCACCACATGTCGTGAGCCTTGCCGCACAGGGGGACGAATACCGCATCGGAGCGCTCTCCGGCCAGCTCCGGCCAGTGATCGTGCAGGTATTGGTTAACAGTGCCCTCGTGGAAACCGATCTCTTTCTTCGCCCAGCGTTCATGCCAGAATTCGTGTTCCATGGTTTTTCCCTTCCGCGGTATTTGGACGTTTTCCTCAGTCTACCTTAATCTGTGGCGATCTTGAGATGGGAGAAAAGCATGAAAGCCGTATTCCTGGATGCCAATACCCTGGGCAATGATGTCGACCTTTCACCGATCGAGGCCGTTACCGGCGGCCTGACCAAACATGAGCGAACCGGCCCGGACCAGGTTCTGGAGAGGATCCGGGGCTTTGACACCGTGCTGGTAAACAAAGTGGTTGTAAAGCGCGAGCATTTCGAGGCCTGCCCGGAGCTGAGGAACATTGCCGTGGTGGCCACCGGCCTGAACAATATTGACCAGGACGCGGCGCGGGAGCATGGCGTCAAGGTAATGAATGTGACCAACTACGGCCGCTCCACCGTGGCCCAGCACACCCTGGCTCTGATGCTGGCGCTGGCCACCCGTCTGCTGGACTATGACAGGGATGTGCGGGCCGGCCGCTGGGGCCGGAGCGACATGTTCTGCCTGATGGATCATCCTATCCTCGAGTTGGAAGGGCGTACGCTGGGCGTGGTTGGCTACGGTGATCTGGGGCAGGGCGTGGTCGAGCGCGCCAGGGCCTTTGGTATGAAAATCCTGCTGGGTGCCCGCCCGGGCCAGGAGTCGGGCGAGGTAGACGGCTATCCGCGGATCCCGCTGGATGAGCTGTTGCCACAGGTGGATGTCCTGTCACTGCACTGCCTGTTGACGGACGAAACCCGCAACCTGATCGGCAAGCGGGAGCTGGAAATGATGAAAAGCGATGCGCTACTGATCAATACCAGCCGTGGCGGTCTGGTGGACGAACAGGCCCTTGCGGACGCCCTGAGAGCCGGAGTGATTGGTGGTGCAGGTTTCGATGTCCTTACCGAGGAGCCGCCGCGTAATGGCAACCCCTTGCTGGCGGATGATATTCCCAATCTGATCGTCACCCCGCACTCGGCGTGGGCCAGTCGGGAAGCGAGGCAGCGGATTGTGAATATTACCGCTAACAACCTCGCATCGGTCGAATGAGACTGAAAACCGGGTCAGGTACCCGGTCCCCACTCAGTAGCGCCAGCCGATGCTGGCGGACACGCCTACCTGATACATGCTCAGTTCGATGGTCTGCTGCGGGTTGAGCGGGTTGTCGCCCTTCACGCTGTTGCGCGGTGAGTAGAAGACCGAACCTGAGAACTCCAGGGATTCGCTGAACTGGCGGGTGAAGCCGCCAGTGAAGTGCCACTCCTGGACTCCGGGAGCCAGGATGTTGAACAGCACTTCCTCTTCCTGCACCGGCTGCTCGCCGTAGCTGATGCCGGCACGCCAGGTTTGCTGGTCGGTCTGCTGCCACTGCCAGCCGAGTTTGACGATGGTCATATCGTCCCAGCCGAAGCCGGCACCATCATCGTCACCCAGTTGTGCGGTCATCAGGTTGGGCAGCATAGGGTTGCCCACGCTGTTGATCTGGCCATAGCGGATATGCTGGACATCCACCAGGATCCAGTGCCGATCGATGCCGGACCAGGCGATGCCCGCGTTGATCATCTGGGGAATATCGAAGTCGCCCTGTTCAGCGAACAGGCCCCGGTAGTCATCGAATTCTTCCATTTCCAGAATGGTGCGGAAACTCAGGCCACCACGCAGAGTGTCGGTGATCTCACCCTGCCAGCCAATCTGGATGCCGTAGCCCCAGGCATCATCCGTCCCATTGTTGGTCAGGGCGGACGGATCGGACGAATAGGGGGAGAACGCGCCCAGGCCTTTGGCTTCGAAGCGCTGGTAGGCAATCATCGGAGAAATGCCGATGGCCTGGTTGTCAGCGAATTTCCACGACCAGGTGGGGGCAATGTACAGTTGCTCCAGGTTGACACCGGTTCGGCCGCCATAGAAGGGACCGCCATTATCGCCAGGGTAGCTGGTGTTCATGCCCCCGTTGGCAAACACTGAAACGCCAAGGGCGTGCCGGTCGTTAATCCGGTGATTGGCCCCGAAGTGAGGGATCACAAAGGCATCCCGGCTGCTCTGGTAGCTTCCCGGCTGCAGTGAGAAGGCAGGAGGGGGTGCCATCGGGCCTTCCACTTCATATTTCCGTCGTGGCGAGAAGAGTTCAAGCCCGCCGTCGACACGATCGCCCACGAACGCCAGTCCTGCGGGGTTGGTGGCAGCGGCGATGCTGTCCTGGGCCAGTGCCGCACCGGCGCCGGCCATGCCGGAACTGATGGTTCCATAGCCATGGCTGAAGTAACCATTGGTTGCGGAAGCAACTGATGGCAGGAGTGCGGAGGCCGCTGCAATGCTCAGGGCAGTCTTGAGGCGCATAACTGTGACTCGTTCTTTGACAACTACTGAATGTGGCGATCGTTTATACACAACGTCAGTTATAAGGTGAAGAATTAAAGATTAATATGGTTATATTGTCCTGTTAGGCCTCGCAAACCGACAGTTATCGGCCATACTTTGGGGCACCGGCTTATATCCCTGATAAACTGGCTAAAATTTCGTGGAACAGGATGTCACGTGGCTTCATTCCAATTCAAAGAACGGCTGCAGGCCGCAGAAGACTGGATTCTGGCGAACCCCAATCCGCCACAGCAGTGGCCCTGGACCTGGCTCTATAAGGTCGGGCGTTCAGCCTATGCGCTGGTAAGGGATGTGATCAGCGGGCAACTCACCCTGCATGCCATGAGCCTCGTCTATACCACGCTGCTCAGTATCGTTCCGTTGCTTGCCCTGAGCTTTTCGGTGCTCAAGGCCCTGGGTGTCCACGAGCGGATGGAGCCTTTCCTGTTCCAGTTCTTTGAGCCAATGGGGCCGCAGGGAATTGAACTGGCAAACCGGATCCTCGGTTTTGTGGACAATATGAAGGTCGGGGTGCTCGGATCGGTTGGTCTGGCCCTGCTGGTCTACACGGTGATCTCGCTGGTGCAGAAGATCGAGCGCTCCTTCAACATGATCTGGCGGGTACCGGACATGCGCTCCATGGCCCAGCGGTTCAGTAACTACCTGAGCGTGATCATGGTGGGGCCACTGTTGATGGTGTCCGCGATTGGTGTCACTGCCACCATTTTCTCCTCCGAATTTGTGCAGACACTGGTGGAGATCGAGCCGTTCGGCTCCCTGATCCTGTCGATCAGTCGCTTCACGCCCTTTTTCCTCGTGGTGGCTGCCTTTACGTTTGTCTACATCTTCATTCCGAACACACGGGTCAAGCTTCGTTATGCCTTTACCGCGGGTCTGGTGGCCGGGGTTTCCTGGCAGGCTGCCAGTATGCTGTTCGCCTCGTTTGTGGCTGGCTCGGCCAAGTACGCTGCCATCTATTCCAGTTTCGCCATTGGTATCATCCTGCTGATCTGGATTTACCTGAACTGGATGATCCTGCTGCTGGGCGCGAGTCTGGCGTTCTATCTTCAGTATCCGGGGTCAGTGGCGAAGAAAAGGCAGGTCCAGTTGTCCCCGGAACTCCAGGAAAGAGTGGGGTTGGCGGTCATGTGGATGGTGGCCAGGCCGTTCAGTGAAGGCGAAGCTGCCCCGCAGCAGGAGGCGCTGGAGCACAGGCTCCGGGTGCCGGGAGAGGTGACCAGGACGATCAGCGATAAGCTGATCCGGGCCGGTTTGTTGTCCCTGGCGGGCCGGCAGGGCGATCAGTTGGTGCCCGGGCGGGCCCTCGACCTGATCACCGTGCGGAATATCCTGGATGTGGTTCGCCGGGACGAGGACCGGGTCGTGGACCGGCTACCGGTGGTTTTGCCGCCGGGACTCATCGATGGAGCAAGAGAGCTGGAGTCTGAAACCCTGGCTTCGTTGCTACGGCAATCGAAGGCCTGAGCCCCAGCCTCCTGGCCCGGCCTGCATTGCGGTATCTGTTCAGAGCAGCGTTTCCCCGAAGACGAAGACCAGTTGGCAGACGCCGGCGGCGAAGCCAAGGAAGGCGCCCACCAGGATCAGTTTGATCTCGTCCTCCTGAAAGCACGGTCGCAGCAGGTCCTGGAATTCTTCCGAGGAGAGGGCGATCATCCGTTCGACCATGATGGACTCAACCGCCTGGGCCCGGTCCTTCTCGAACACCGGGTTGTTGAAAGAGGTCTGGGAGATTTCGATGGCCTTTTCGCCCACCTGGTTTTTCAGGGTGGCAAAGCCGGTGGGGCCGAAGGCCATCTGGGTGAGCGCCTTGCCCATGCCCGCGGTTTCATCCACCAGCGGTTTGATGTGCTTTTTCACCATGTTGCGGGCCCGGTCCCCCTTCGGTCCTTCCAGGATCGCGCCGATGATGTTGCCCACGGTGAGGATTTCGTGGGTGACAATGTGGCAGAAGGATTCCGCCACTTCCGGCTGGCGTTTGAGGAACAGCCCCTGAATCCTGAGTGGCCCGACCTTTTTCTCACGTAATGGGCGGAAGATGACGTTCAGGGCGATCCAGTTGGTGGCCCAGCCCACCAGGAGTCCGAAGAACGGCAGTACCCACCAGCTGGGATAAAGGTACCAGACGGCCATCTGGATAAGGCCGAACAGGAAGCCGAAGTACAGGCCCGAGTTGATAATAAAGCGGAATTCCACTTCGCCGCACTCGAGGAAGATGCGGTTCAGCAGCTGTTTATCCTTGGCCAGGCGTTCGATCACCATGCCCTTGATGTCCAGCAGGTCTTCAATATTTTCGGAGATGTCCTCGACCAGGTTGTCCACCAGCTGCGGGGTGGACTTGCGGACCCGGTCGTAGACCATCTTGCGTGCTGAGGTCGGCAGGTTTTCCCAGAACGTGGGGTATTCCCGGAGCATCATCTCGTCGACGTATTCCTCGATGCGTGGGTCGACGGAGTGGACGATGTGGGCGGCGAGTACCTTGGGGTCGATCTGCTGGAATATCTCCTGGACGGTGCCGATCTTGGAGATGGTGGCATCGACGCTGATGGCGGCCATTTTGCGGGCTTTGGAGGGAATGATGCCCTGCCAGCCGAGCAGGGGTGGTTTGCCGATGAATTCCAGGGGGTAGAAGGTCATCTTGATGGCAAGCCAGTTGGTGGTCCAGCCGATCAGGGCTGCGATCACTGGGATGCTCAGGTATTGCCAGAATTCTTGGGACGTCAGCAGGCTTGTCATCCGGTACTCGCACTCTTTATTTGTTTTGCGGCTTGGGAGCATGTGGTCGGTCGGGCAGGGGGCTCTGAAACCCGCTCGAGCACGTCCATGTGGCGCTTGAGCTCCGCCATCCTTGGCTCCGCACAGTTTCAGAGCCCCCTGCCCGACCAACCACCCGAACATGTGAGTAATGCTCGCTTGGGCCAAATTGTCAGACAGGAATCATGTTGGCCGGTCCGGCTACTGTCAATGACTCAGAAGCCGGAACGAGACGGCGGCACGGTCGTAGCTATCAGTTACCGATATCGCCCCAGAGCCATTGGCACAGGGCTATGGTCGCAACCGGGGCGGTTTCGGTACGCAGGACGCGGGGGCCGAGTGCGACCGGCAGGAATCCGGATTGTTCGGCTGCCTCGATTTCTTCCGGACTCAGGCCACCTTCCGGGCCGATCATCAGGGCGACGGAAGACGGTTTGGCCAGGGAGTCCAGGCTCTGTTCCGTGCGGTGATGAAGGACCAGGCGCAGGTCGCAGGTCTGGCTGTGTTCGAACCACTGGCTCAGGTCCATCACCGGAAGGATTTCCGGTACCCGGGCGCGGCCGCATTGTTCGGCGGCGCTGATGGCAACCTGTTGCCAGTGGCGCAGGCGTTTGTCTTCCCGGTCACCCTTGAGTTTGACGTCGCAGCGTTCGGTGGTCAGGGGGACGATGCGGGTGACCCCCATTTCCACAGCTTTCTGGACGGCATAGTCCATGCGGTCGCCCTTGGACAGGGTCTGGCCGAGAACGATTTCGAGTGGGGACTCGGTGGTGGTGGCCGTCGCCCCGGAGATTTCCACGTGCACGTGCTTTTTACTTGCATCCCGGATTGTGGCGTCGTAGTCCCGGCCATCCCCGTTGAACAGGGTCAGTTGCTGTCCGGGCTGCATCCTCAGAACCCGGCCCACGTGCTGGGCGGCTTTTTCGTCCAGTTCGCAGGCAGTGCCAACGGTCAGTTCCGAGTCGGTGTAGATTCTGGGGATGCGCATTCGGGTCAGTCCTTTACGGCAATTTCGATGCCTTCGGTCGCGACCTGGGCGAGGTGGCGGATCTGCTCCTCTGTGATCACGTAAGGCGGCATGAAATATACCACGTTACCCAGTGGCCGTAGCAGCGATTGCCGGGTCAGGGCGTGCTGGTACACACGAATGCCCCGGCGTTCCTGCCAGGGGAACGGTGTCTTGCTGGCTTTGTCTTTCACCATTTCCACCGCCAGGGTCATGCCGTGCTGGCGGATGTCGCCGACGTTCGGGTGGTCTGCCAGATGGGCAACGGCATCGCCCATGCATCGGGACAGGCGTTGGTTGTTTTCGATGACGTTGTCATCCCGGAAGATGTCTAGGGTGGCCAGGGCCACGGCGCAGCCAATGGGGTTGCCGGTGTAGCTGTGGCTGTGCAAAAACGCCCGGAGGGTTTCGTAGTCGTCGTAGAAGGCGTTGTAGACGTCATCGGTGGTCAGTACCACGGACAAGGGCAGATAGCCGGCGGTGAGGCCCTTCGAGAGGCACATGAAGTCCGGGGTGATACCGGATTGTTCGCAGGCGAACAGGGTGCCGGTACGGCCGAAGCCGACAGCAATCTCGTCGGCAATCAGGTGCACATTGTAGCGGTCGCAGGCCTCGCGCAGTTTGGTGTGGTAGATGGGGTGGTGCATGCGCATGCCACCGGCGCACTGGATCAGCGGTTCCACAACCACTGCGCAGATTTCATCGTGTTTCTCCGCCAGGAGTTTCTCCATGGCTTCGAACTGGCGCAGGGCATATTCCTCGTCGGTTTCGCCTGCCTCTTTATTGAAGGCATCCGGGGAGGGGGCCGTGAGCACTTCCATCAGCAAGGGCTGGTAGGTGTCCTTGTAGAGCGCGACGTCGCCGAGGGCCAACGCCCCGAGGGTTTCGCCGTGGTAGCTGTTGCTCAGGTTGACGAAATTCTTCTTGCCCGGCTGGCCGTGGTTTTTCCAGTAGTGGTAGCTCATTTTCAGGGCTGCTTCGATGGCCGACGAGCCGTTGTCGGCGTAGAAGCACTTGTTCAGGCCCTCTGGTGTGACTTCAATCAGCCGCTCCGAGAGATTGACGACCGGTTCGTGACTGAAGCCGGCAAGGATGACGTGTTCAAGCTTGCCGATCTGTTCCTGTATGGCGGCATTGATCCGGGGGTTGGCGTGGCCGAACAGGTTGACCCACCAGGAGCTGACCGCATCGATGTAGCGGTTGCCCTCGAAGTCTTCCAGCCAGACACCTTCACCCCGTTTTACGGGTATCAGGGGCAGGGATTCGTGATCTTTCATTTGTGTGCATGGGTGCCACACGGATTTGAGATCGCGGGCGACGAGATCGGCGTTGCGCATGGTGAGTCTCCGGTCACGTTGTCTGGTTATGAATGGTCGCTGTTAACCTGTGCGGATATTACAGTTAACAGCGGAGTCTGGCTAGCGCGCCCCGGTTGGTTGACCTGCCGGCCAATGCCGGTGGTGTTCATTGCCCGCAAAATCTGATGGTCAGCTTACGGAGACCACCTATGCAGATTGAACTGGAACACCCCTATGAGGCGAGCCTGGAGCAGGTGCTTGGTACTTTCCTCAACAAGGATCATATTCTTGAGAAAAATGCCCGGCTTGGGTCGCGCAACGTCTGTGTGCCCGAGCTGGTCAGGGATGATTTGTCTGCCAAGTTGGTGATCGAGCGGGAAGTCACCAGCTCACTCGAGGTGCCGGGTATCCTCGCCGGCTTTCACCGGGAATGGAATCGCGTACGTCAGGAAGAGCACTGGTTTCGCAAGAATGATGACGAGTGGCATTGCGAATTCCGCGTCCACATCGAAAGTGTGCCGGCGAAAATCAAGGGCATGATGCGTCTGCTCGGATCGGAAGAGCAGTGCACCAATCACGTCCTCCTGAGCGTTCGCTGTGACGTGCCGCTGCTGGGCAAGAAGGTGGCAAAGTTTCTGGCAGACGATTGCCACGCCAAGATCGAGCGGGAGTATCAGGCGACCCGCAAGCTGCTATAGCTCGGCCACCCTGACTGAAAAGCCCCCGAAACGGGGGCTTGTGGAGGAACCGGTCAGTGAGCGAGAACCCTGGACAGGAACGCCTGGGTGCGTTCGTTCTGGGGGTTGTCGAACACGTCGTCCGGTTTGCCCTGTTCCACGATCTGGCCCTCGTGGATGTAGATGACCCGGTCTGCCACTTCCCGGGCAAAGCCCATCTCGTGGGTCACAACCATCATGGTCATCCCTTCCTTGGCCAGTTCGCGCATGACGTCCAGCACTTCACCGATCATCTCCGGATCGAGTGCCGAAGTGGGTTCGTCAAACAGCATCAGTCGTGGTTCCATGGCCAGGGCCCGGGCGATGGCTACCCGTTGTTGCTGGCCACCGGATAGCTGGCTCGGATACTTGTCGGCCTGGTTACCGATGCCTACCCGGTTGAGCAGCCGTTCGGCGGTGGCGTTGGCAACCACCTGAGAGTTGTCCTTCACCTTCATGGGCGCCAGCATGATGTTCCTCTTCACCGTCAGGTGCGGGAACAGATTGAATTGCTGGAACACCATGCCCACTTCCTTGCGGATCTCGGTCAGGGCTTTCTGGTTGCCACCTTTGGGCGCCAGGGTCTGGCCGTCGACCACCAGTTTGCCGGATTCGTACTCTTCGAGACCGTTCACGCAGCGGATCAGGGTGGATTTGCCGGAGCCACTGGCACCGATGATAACCACTACCTCTCCGGGCTCGACGGTCAGGTCGATGTTCTTCAGGACATGCAGCTTGCCGAAGTACTTGTTCATGCCCTTCATTTCAACGATATGAGTCATGGGTACCTTTCCTTCAGACAGAAGCCAGTCCGCGCCGCTCTACCAGGCGGAGGATCAATGACAGGGACAGGGTGATCGCCAGATAGAGAATGGCCACCACAAAATAGACCTCGAATGCGGTAAAGGTGTTGGCGATGTAGATCTGGCCCTGGCGAACCAGCTCTCCGACACCGATAACAGAGAACAATGAGGTGTCCTTGATACTGACGATAGCCTGGTTGCCCAGGGGCGGAATCATGCGGCGGAAGGCCTGCGGCCAGATGATGGACCAGAAGGTCTGGGTCCGTGACAGCCCCAGGGAAAGACCGGCTTCGGTCTGGCCCTTGTCGATGGACTGTACGCCGCCCCGGACAACCTCTGAAATGTAGGCGCCCGAGTTCAGGGCAATGGCGGCAATACCCGCCGTCAGGGGGTTGATCGGAGAGCCGATGAGGTCGGGCAGGCCGTAGAAGATAAACAGGACCTGCACCAGGATGGGAGTACCCCGGAAAATCTCGATGTAAGCGGTTGCCGGCCAGCGCAGGAACCACTTCTTGTTGATGCTAAGCAGGCCGAAAATAATGCCCAGCACGAAACCGATGAGCAGGCCGCCAAAGGAAATCAACAGGGTATAGGGGATCCCTTTGAGCAGAAAGGGAATAGAGTCGATGGCTGCTTGCCAGTCGAACTGAAACTGGAATTCCACGGTTAGTGTCTCCGCAGGAAGTTGGAGTCAGGAACAGCCGGGGCGCAGGGCCCCGGCACGGGGAATCGGATCAGGTGATCCTTCAGCCCTTACATGCCTTCCGGCATCGGGCCGAACCACTTTTCGTAGATGCTTTTGTAGGTACCGTCTTCCTTCATGGAAGCCAGGGCGGCGTTGACTTCGTCAACCCATTCGCTGCCCTCGACCAGGGCAATGCCGTATTGCTGGCCTTCGTACAGCGGGCCAACGGTAGTGACCTTGCCTTCACCCTTGGTGCGGGCAAAGTAGCCGACGTTGGGCGCGTCGTAGAATACCGCGTCGATCGCACGGGACATCAGCGCCATGTACATGTCTGAGCTGCCCGGATACGGCGTCACGCCATCATCCTGCTCCAGGTTGGCCATCAGGTAATCGTAGGAAGTACTGCCGATCTTGGTGCCGACCTTCTTGCCTTCCAGATCGCTCAGCTCTGTCATATCGCTGCCTTCACGCACCAGGATGCGAAGGCCGGAATCGTAATACGGATCGGAAAAGTCGACGATCTGCTCGCGCTCTTCGGTGATGGTGATACCGGCAATGGCAATATCCACGTTACCGGTCTGCAGGGCCGGGATGATGCCATTGAAGTCCATGGTTTGCAGGTCATATTCAAAGCCCGCACGCTTGGCCACTTCGGCGATGATTTCCATGTCGAAGCCGATCATCTCACCGGTTTCCTGGTCCATCATCTCGAACGGAACGAAGCTCGGGTCGGTAACAACCTTGAGGTTTTCCGCGCTAGCTGTTCCTGCCGCCACGGTCAGTGCCAGGCTGGCGCCAAGAGTCTTCAGCCATTTCGTGCTCATGCTTTCTCCTTTTGCTTCTTGTCAGGCTCCGTTTGCCCGGTAAGGCAAGCCGGAAAGACCACTGCTGGTGACCGTGGTTTCCGGGGAGCGTTAATGGGATTGCAACACATACACTTTAGACTATTACGCATCGGAGTGCCGAAAATCAAATGCTTGGGTGTTGAACATGGGGTCAGGAGAAGGCCTTCTTCTGACCCCGGAGTCGGGGGGCGGAAACAAAAAAAGGGGTCAGATGAAAGCGTTCATCTGACCCCAGGGGTTGGCGCCGAAAAAGGAGAGCGGGCATAAAAAACGGGTCAGATGAAAGTCTTCATCTGACCCGTGTTCAGCGTGAGCCCGCAGACTGGGCCGGTGCAAAGGGGTCAGAAGAAAGCTTTCTTCTGACCCCATGTTCAGCCTTCAGAATGCGATTTTCTCGCGATCCCCAATGCCCAGGTTCTTCCAGATACTCAGGCTAGGCTCCGCCTGGTTCAGCGTATAGAAGTGCAGCCCGGGTGCACCCGCCTTCAGCAGGCGTTCACACATTCTGGTTACCACTTCCTCGCCGAACTGGCGGATGCTGTCGGTGTCGTCGCCGTAGGCTTCGAGCTGCTTACGGATCCAGCGCGGGATTTCCGCACCGCACATGTCCGAGAACCTCACCAGGCTGGAGAAATTGACGATGGGCATGATGCCCGGCACCACCGGAATGGTGACGCCCAGTTTCTCCAGACGCTCGATAAAGTAGAAGTAGCTGTCCGCATTGAAAAAGTACTGGGTGATGGCGCTGTTGGCGCCGGCCTGTACCTTTCGGGCAAAGTTCCTCAGATCTTCTTCGGCATTGCGCGCCTGGGGGTGGAACTCCGGGTAGGCGGCCACTTCCAGGTTGAAATGATCGCCGCTGTGCTTCCGGATGAACTCCACCAGCTCATTGGCGTAGCGCAGCTCCCCGGAGGCACCCATGCCTGAGGGCAGGTCGCCGCGCAGGGCGACGATACGGTTGATGCCGTTTTCCTTGTACAGGTCCAGCAGCTCGCCGATCTCGTCGCGGGTGCCGCCAACGCAGGACAGGTGTGGCGCCGTAGAGATGCCCTGTTTGTGCAGGCTGAGCACGGTTTCAATGGTGCGGTCCCGGGTGGAACCGCCCGCACCGAAGGTGACCGAGAAGAAATCCGGGTTCACCTCGGCCAGCTTGTTGCGCACCGTTTGCAGCTTCTCCTTGCCCTGATCCGTCTTGGGCGGGAAAAACTCGAAGCTGAAACGGCGCTTGAATTGCTTCTGGGATTCCATGATCTTTTCCGCTTAGTACCTGTAGCTTTCCGGCTTGTACGGGCCTTCGACCGGTACACCGATGTATTTCGCCTGCTCCGGGGTCATCTTGGTGATCACGCCACCAAAGCCTTCCACCATCGCACGGGCAACCTCTTCATCCAGCTGCTTCGGCAGTACCTGAACGTAGACGCCCTTGGACTTGGAATCCGCCGGCAGGTCGCCGAACTTGCGCTCGAACAGGTACATCTGAGCCAGAACCTGGTTCGCAAACGAACCATCCATGATCCGGGACGGATGACCGGTGGCGTTGCCCAGGTTCACAAGGCGGCCCTCGGACAGCAGGATCAGGTGGTCGTTGGTGGCCTTGTCACGGTAGATCACGTGAACCTGCGGCTTGACCTCGTCCCACTCCCAGTTCTTGCGCATGTAGGCCGTGTCGATCTCGTTGTCGAAGTGGCCGATGTTGCACACGACGGCGCCGTTCTTCAGGGCCTTGAGCATGTTGGCGTCGCACACGTTGACGTTGCCGGTGGTGGTAACCAGCAGGTCGGTGTTGCCCAGCAGATCCTTGTTGATACCCGCTTCGGTGCCCGTGTTCACACCGTCGATGTACGGAGACACGACTTCAAAACCGTCCATGCAGGCCTGCATGGCGCAGATCGGATCCGATTCGGTGACCTTCACGATCATGCCTTCCTGACGCAGGGACAGGGCGGAACCCTTGCCCACGTCACCGTAACCGATAACCAGGGCTTTCTTGCCGGAGAGCAGGTGGTCGGTGGCCCGTTTGACGGCATCGTTCAGGCTGTGGCGGCAGCCGTACTTGTTGTCGTTCTTGGACTTGGTCACGGAATCGTTCACGTTGATCGCCGGTACCTTCAGGGTGCCTTCCCGCAGCATTTCCTGCAGGCGGTGGACACCGGTGGTGGTTTCCTCGGTGATGCCGTGGCAGTTGTCCAGGATCTGGGGGTATTTGTCGTGGAGCAGGGCCGTCAGGTCGCCGCCGTCGTCCAGGATCATGTTCGGTTCCCAGCCGTCGACATCCGCGCCCACGGTGCGCTCGAGACACCAGTCGTATTCCTCGTCGGTTTCACCTTTCCAGGCAAACACGGGGATGCCCTGGGCGGCGATGGCTGCGGCGGCCTGGTCCTGGGTGGAGAAGATGTTGCAGGAGGACCAGCGCACGTTGGCGCCGAGCTCGACCAGGGTTTCAATCAGCACCGCGGTCTGGATGGTCATGTGGATGCAGCCCATGATGTTGGCGCCTTTTAGCGGCTGCTCTGCCTTGTATTTGTTACGCAGGGCCATCAGGGCGGGCATTTCGCCTTCGGCGATCTTGATTTCCTTGCGGCCCCAGTCGGCCAGGGAGATGTCGCGGACTTTGTAGTCGTCGAAGTTCTTCAGTTTTTCTGCCGGAGTGCTCATGGTGTTCTCCTGTCAGTTCTTTTTGGGCTCCGGAGTCTGGTTTCCGGTACCGCTAGGTTCGGTGGTATCGGTGGTGGGGGATGTCTTCCCCGGAACCGCTACGAGCACGTCCATGTGCGCTTGTTTCAGGCCATCCTTGGCCTTCAACATTCCGGGGAAGACATCCCCCACCACCTCGATTGACCTTCATGCGCATGCCGTCAGCAATACGCCTTGTAAAACAATTTGGGCTTCTGTGCTCTGGCGTCGCAGCTTTAGTAACAGCGGTGTACGTCAATGCCTGATAAGCCCTCGCCGTTTATCATCGGCGGTGATGAGGTCAGTCCTTCGTGGACTGTTGAGGGCCATGGACGGCCCGAAACAAGCGCACATGGATGTGCTCGTAGCGTGTCCACGAAGGACTGACCTCAGCGCCGCCACCCCGAAAGGTGGCGGGCTACTCCAATAAAACTCAGAGGCCAGACCCGGCACTCTCAACCCCGGAAGCATCCCGAAGCGCCTCGGCGCGGTCGGTCTTCTCCCACGGGAACGCGGTGAAGGTGTCGCCGCCGACGGTCATCTCGAACGGATCGCGACCGAAGTGACCGTAGGCTGCAGTCGCCCGGTACATCGGGTGTAGCAGGTCCAGCATGCGGGTGATGGCATACGGACGCAGGTCGAAGTTCTGACGGACCAGCTCGATGATCTTGTCGTCGCTGATCTTGCCGGTACCGAAGGTGTTCAGGGAGATCGAAGTCGGCTCCGCGACACCGATGGCGTAAGAGACCTGGATCTCGCACTTGTCGGCCAGGCCGGCGGCGACGATGTTCTTGGCCACGTAACGACCGGCGTAGGCCGCGGAACGGTCCACCTTGGACGGATCCTTGCCGGAGAACGCGCCCCCACCGTGACGGGCCATGCCGCCGTATGTGTCCACGATGATCTTCCGGCCGGTCAGGCCACAGTCACCTACCGGGCCGCCGATAACGAACTTGCCGGTCGGGTTGATGTGGAACTGGGTGTCCTTGTGCAGCAGCTCTGCCGGCAGGGCGTGCTTGACGATCAGTTCCATCACCGCTTCTTTCAGGTCTTCCTGGCTGACGTCCGGGTCGTGCTGGGTGGACAGGACCACGGCGTCGATGCCGGCAACCTTGCCGTCTTCGTAGCGGCAGGTCACCTGGCTCTTGGCGTCCGGGCGCAGCCATGGCAGCAGGCCGCTCTTGCGGGCTTCGGCCTGGCGCTGTACCAGTCGGTGGGAGTAGGTGATCGGGGCCGGCATGAGTACGTCGGTCTCATTGCTGGCGAAGCCGAACATCAGGCCCTGGTCGCCTGCGCCCTGGTCTTCCGGCTTCTGGCGGTCAACGCCCTGGGCAATGTCCACGGACTGCTTGCCGATGATGTTGATCACGCCGCAGGTGCTGCCGTCGTAGCCAACGTCAGAGGAGGTGTAACCGATGTCGTTGATCACGCCGCGAACCAGGTCCTCCAGGTCGACCCAGGCACTGGTGGTGATTTCGCCGCCGATGATGGCAACGCCGGTCTTGACCATGGTTTCACAGGCCACGCGGGCGTGTTTGTCTTCGGTCAGGATGGCATCCAGCACGGCATCGGAGATCTGGTCCGCCAGTTTGTCCGGATGGCCTTCGGAGACCGATTCGGAGGTAAAGATGTTGTAGTCAGACATAGGTGTTTGCTCCTCTGTGAGCGCTTGAAATTCGTGCCGGGGGTCAAACATGACCGGTGCCGGCTGCCTGGTTGTTGATGGTTGTCAGGGCATACGTAAAACTACCTACGCCCATATCAAATTTTTTTGATATTCCGGTTTGGCTATTCCCTCAGGCCGGTCTGGAGGTTTTCCAGAATTCCCGCACCTGTACCTGGAAGCCGTTGCGCAGGCCGATAAACAGCTGCTCGCCGGCTACCAGGTCGGCATCTGCTGCCCAGCTGGTCAGTTCCTCGGGCTCGAAGCCCAACCAGAGGTCGCCACAGTTTTCCTTGGCCCAGTCCTGGTCGTGGCTGCACAGATCGCTGATTACAAAGCAGCCGCCGTTGTTCATCAGCGCCGCGGCATCCAGGAAGATGTCCGCCGGGCTGGGCACGTGGTGCAGCACCATGTTGGCTACCACCAGATCGAAGGAGTCCCCCCGGGCCAGCAGGGTATCGGTCACACCCTCGATCAGATCCACGTTGTTCAGTCGCTCGTCTATGCAGGTGCGAGCGGCCTTCGCGAGCATGTCCCGGCTGTTGTCCAGGGCCACTACGTGTTCGAACAGGCCCGAGAGCACCGGCAGAAAAGCGCCTTCACCCGGGCCGATCTCCAGTGCCGTTTGCCAGTCCTGCTTGCCGGTCCTCTTGCGGATCAGTTCGGCCGTGGGCTCGGCGTACAGATCGAAGGCTGCAATCAGTTCCTGCTGTTCCCGGAACTGCTCCGAGTGCCGGGAGAAGAACGCCTGGGACTGATCGGCCCGCTGTTCGCGGATCGCGTCGATTTTCTCCTGCAGGTGGTCGGCCAGCGGCACAAGGTCCACCGTCTCGAAAATCTGCCGGATGGTCTGATCGGTGAGCTTGTCGCTGTCCAGGTGCAGGGGGCGGCGGTAGAAAATGGCATTGCCCTCCCGCTGCGGCTCGAGCAACCCGGCCTTGTGCATCACTTTCAGGTGATGGCTCATGCCGGACTGGCGCATGTCGAACATCTGGCTCAGCTCCAGCACACCAAAGGTGTCCCGGCGCAGCACACGCAGGATCTCCAGGCGGAGCGGGTCGCCGCTGGCCTTGAAGATCGGGGCCAGGGCGTCAACCGAGGCCATTGGATTCGCATGTGCATTCAATGAAGTCATGGTTGCGAAGTTTAGGTGGGTTCGGCTGGTCATTCAATAGCCATATCAAAAAAATTTGATATAGATTTATCAGGCTTTGAAATCAGGCTGTTTCGGGAATCCACAGGCAAACAATCGTGAAAAGGAAGCAGGCTGATTTGCCCCGGCACACAGTAATCGGCGAAAATACGCGCCTTATTTTTGATCGCCCTTTGAATCACCACGAATTCTTTTCCTGCAAAACACTGGAGAAACGTCAATGCCGTCTCGTAAAGATCTCGCCAACGCCATTCGCGCGCTGAGCATGGATGCGGTTCAGAAAGCCAAGTCCGGCCACCCGGGTGCGCCCATGGGTATGGCGGATATCGCCGAGGTGCTGTGGAACGATTACCTCACCCACAACCCGGCCAACCCGCATTGGGCCAACCGTGACCGCTTCGTGCTGTCCAACGGTCACGGTTCCATGCTGCAGTATTCTCTGCTGCACCTGAGCGGGTATGACGTTTCCATCGATGACCTGAAGAATTTCCGTCAGCTTCACTCCAAGACTCCGGGGCACCCGGAATATGGCTATACGCCGGGCATCGAGACCACCACCGGCCCGCTGGGCCAGGGCATCGCCAATGCCGTCGGTTTTGCGATTGCCGAGAAGTCCCTGGCGGCGCAGTTCAACCGTCCGGGTCATGACATCGTTGATCACCACACCTACGCATTCCTGGGTGATGGCTGCCTGATGGAAGGCATTTCCCACGAAGTCTGCTCTCTGGCCGGCACCCTGGGCCTGGGCAAGCTGATCTTCTTCTACGATGACAATGGCATCTCCATCGACGGTGAAGTGGAAGGCTGGTTCACCGACAACACCCCGCAGCGTTTCGAGTCCTACGGCTGGCAGGTGATCCCGAACGTGGACGGCCACGATGCCGAAGCCATCCGTGCCGCTATCGAGGCAGGCCGCGCCAACACCGAGCAGCCTACGCTGATCTGCTGCAAGACCATCATCGGTTTCGGCTCGCCGAACAAGCAGGGCAAGGAAAGCTGTCACGGCGCGCCGCTGGGTGATGATGAAATCTCCCTGACCCGTGAGCAGCTGGGTTGGGAGCATGGCCCGTTCGAGGTGCCGGAAGACATCTACGCTGCCTGGAACGCCAAAGAAAAGGGCGCAGCGGCGCAGGCAGCTTGGGAAGAGAAGTTCGCGGCCTATGAGAAGGCCGAGCCGGAACTGGCCGCCGAATTCAAGCGCCGCATGGCCGGCGATCTGCCTGCGGACTTCGCCGAGAAGGCCCAGGCCTACATTCAGGAATGCCAGGACAAGGGCGAGACTGTCGCCTCCCGCAAGGCTTCCCAGAACACCCTGAATGCCTACGGCCCGCTGCTGCCGGAACTGATGGGCGGCTCTGCCGACCTGGCCGGTTCCAACCTGACCATCTGGAGCGGCACCAAGGGACTCACCAAGGAAGACGCCTCCGGCAACTACATCTATTACGGGGTGCGTGAGTTCGGTATGGCGGCGATCATGAACGGCATCGCCCTGCACGGCGGTTTCGTGCCCTACGGCGCCACCTTCCTGATCTTCATGGAATACTGCCGCAACGCAGTGCGCATGGCGGCATTGATGAAGCAGCGCTCCATTTTCGTATTTACCCACGACTCTATCGGTCTCGGCGAAGACGGCCCGACCCACCAGCCGGTCGAGCAGCTGGCCAGCCTGCGCACCACTCCGAACATGAGCACCTGGCGCCCGGCTGATACCGTGGAATCGGCAGTGGCCTGGAAAGCCGCACTGGAGCGCAACGACGGACCGACCGCCATGGTCTTCTCCCGTCAGGGTCTGCCGCATCAGGACCGGACCGCCGAGCAGCTGGCCAACGTGGCCCGGGGTGGCTACATCCTGTCCGACAGCGAAGGCGCGCCGGAGCTGATCCTGATCGCCACCGGCGGCGAAGTGGGCCTGGCCCAGGACGCTGCCGCCAAGCTGCGCGAGCAGGGCAAAGCCGTCCGTGTCGTCTCCATGCCGTCCACCGACGTGTTCGACGCCCAGAGCGCCGAGTACAAGCAGCAGGTGCTGCCGCTGGAAGTCACCAACCGCATCGCCGTTGAAGCCGGCATTGCCGACTACTGGTACAAGTACGTTGGCCTCGACGGTCGTGTCGTGGGCATGACCACCTTCGGCGAGTCCGCACCGGCCGGCGAGCTGTTCAAGGAATTCGGCTTCACCGTCGACAACATCCTGGAAGTCGCTGACGAACTGCTGGACGCCTGATGAGCAACTCAAAGCCTTTTCGGATCGCCATCAACGGATACGGCCGGATCGGCCAGTGCGTGTTGCGGGCGCTCTATGAAAATGGCTATCGCGACCACCTTCAGGTGGTCGCGATCAACGAGTTGTCGGATATCGATACCATCGCCCATCTGACCCGCTACGACTCGACCCACGGCCGTTTCCGCGGGGGAATTGCGGTTGAGGGGGATAACCTGATCGTCGACGGCGATCGCATCCGCGTGTTGCGCCACCCGGACCCTGCTGATCTGCCCTGGCGTTTGCTCGATGTCGATCTGGTGCTGGAATGCTCCGGATCCTATTCGGACCGGGGAACGGCCCAGAAACACATCGATGCCGGCGCGCAACGGCTGCTGTTCTCCCAGCCCGCGGAGTCGGATGTCGACCGCACCGTAGTATTCGGAATCAATGACGGCGAGCTGACCGGCGAAGATGTGATCGTTGCCGCAGGCTCCTGCACCACCAATTGCCTGGTGCCGTTGATCAAGGTACTGGATGACGCCTTCGGCGTGGAGCAGGGGAGCACCACCACTATCCACGCCGCCATGAATGACCAACCGGTAATCGACGCCTACCACCATCAGGACCTCCGCCGCACCCGCAGCGCCCTGCACAACATCGTGCCGGTGGAGACGGGCCTGGCCCGCGGAATCGAACGCCTCCTGCCTCATATGGAAGGCAGGTTCAGCTCCGTGGCCATGCGCGTACCTACCCTGAATGTCTCGGCAATCGATATGGTCGTTAATGTGGGCACCGCCACATCGGTCGAAGCCGTTAACATGTTGTTAGAGAGCACCGCAGGGGGCCCGTTAAAAGGTATCCTCGGCTACACCGACGAACTGCTGGCCAGCTCCGACTTCAACCACGATGCCCACTCCGGCATTGTCGACGGCGGCCAGACGAGGGTAACCGGCGGCACCATGGTGAAAGTGTTGTGCTGGTTCGATAACGAGTGGGGATTTGCCAACCGGATGCTGGATGTCAGCCAGCGTTGGCTGAGCAAGGCCGAAAATGGGGCTGCCCCCGGGAGTTGATCTGAAAATGGGGTCAGATGAAGGCTTTCATCTGACCCCGGGGCCACTGACCAGGCTCTGCGCTATATCAGGGGTCTGATGAAGACTTTCATCTGACCCCAAGTTCACTGAACAACCGCAAAATTTAAGGACGAACACATGGCCATCAAGAAAATGACTGACCTGGACCTCGCCGGCAAGCGGGTCCTGATCCGCGAAGACCTCAACGTGCCGGTCAAAGACGGCAAGGTAACCAGCGACGCCCGCATCCGCGCCTCCCTGCCGACCATCAAGGCAGCGAAAGACGCCGGCGCCAAAGTCATGCTGATGTCCCACCTGGGTCGCCCGGAAGAGGGTGTCTATGACGAGGCCTCCTCCATGAAGCCGGTCGCCGACCACCTGACCCGGGTCCTCGGCCAGGAAGTGCGCCTGATCAAGGATTACCTGAACGGCGTAGACGTAGCCGACGGCGAAGTCGTCCTGTTCGAGAACGTCCGCTTCAACAAGGGTGAGAAGAAAGACGACGAAGAACTGTCCAAAAAGTACGCCGCCCTGTGCGACGTCTACGTCATGGACGCCTTCGGCACCGCCCACCGCGCCCAGGCCTCCACCCACGGCGTCGCCAAATACGCCCCTGAATCCTGTGCGGGGCCTCTGCTGGCCGCCGAACTCGAAGCCCTCGGCAAGGCCCTCGACAACCCGGCCAAACCGGTCGTGGCCATCGTCGGCGGTTCCAAGGTCTCCACCAAGCTGGACGTCCTCAACGCCCTGGAAAAAGTCTGCGACCAGATCATCGTTGGCGGCGGCATCGCCAACACCTTCCTGGCCGCAGCCGGAAACCCGGTCGGCAAGTCCCTGTGCGAACACGACCTGATCGACACGGCTAAGGACATAGCCTCCCGCGTAGAAATCCCGCTGCCGGTTGACGTAGTCGTCGCCCCGGAATTCGGCGAAAACGCCCCCGCGACGACCAAGAAGATCGCTGATGTTACCGAAGAGGACATGATCCTGGACGTTGGCCCTGAAACCGCTGGCAAATTTGCCGAGCTGCTGAAGAACGCCAAAACCATCCTCTGGAACGGCCCGGTCGGCGTCTTCGAGTTCGACCAGTTCGGCAACGGCACCAAGGCCCTGGCCGAAGCCATCGCCCAGAGCGACGCCTTCTCCCTGGCCGGCGGTGGTGACACCGTCGCCGCCGTTGACAAGTACGGCGTTGCTGACAAAATTTCATACATCTCCACCGGCGGAGGCGCGTTCCTGGAATTCGTGGAAGGCAAGACACTGCCGGCAGTAGCAGTACTGGAAGAGCGTGGCGTGTAAGGCAAGAACATAGATTCTGAGCGACGCCAGCAACAAAGTCAGAATCGCAAGGAGGGTGAGGCAGGTCCTTCGTGGAATCTCGAAGGCCAGGGAAGGCCTGAGAGAAGCGCACATGGGTAAGGCAAGCGTTTTTGAAGCGGAGCTTCATGCGCAGCCGAACGACAGCAATCTGTGATTGCTGGCCGGACCCCGCGAGGGGTGCTCGTAGCGGTTCCACGAAGGACCTGCCTCACCCTCCGCAGCAGACTCCCAAGTCCTGAGACAAGAGTCTGAAGCAAAACAGAATTCAAACATCCTAAATCCAACGAAGGAGACAACCCATGGCCCTGATTTCGATGCGGCAACTTCTGGACCACGCCGCCGAGCACGGTTACGGTGTGCCAGCCTTTAACGTAAACAACCTCGAGCAGATGCGCGCTATCATGGAAGCTGCTGACAAGACCGACTCCCCGGTTATCGTCCAGGCCTCCGCAGGTGCCCGCAAATACGCCGGCGCGCCGTTCCTGCGCCACCTGATCCTGGCTGCGATCGAGGAATTCCCGCACATCCCGGTCGTCATGCACCAGGACCACGGCACCAGCCCCGCCGTGTGCCAGCGCTCCATCCAGCTGGGCTTCAGCTCCGTCATGATGGACGGCTCCCTGGGTGAAGACGGCAAGACCCCGACCGACTACGAATACAACGTCGACGTCACTCGTCGCACCGTTGAAATGGCCCACGCCTGTGGTGTTTCCGTAGAAGGTGAGCTGGGTTGCCTGGGCTCTCTGGAAACCGGCCAGGCCGGCGAAGAAGACGGCATCGGCGCCGAAGGTACCCTGGACCACAGCCAGATGCTGACCGACCCGGAAGAAGCCGCGGACTTCGTCAAGAAGACCCACGTGGACGCCCTGGCCATCGCCATCGGCACCAGCCACGGCGCCTACAAGTTCACCCGTCCGCCCACCGGCGACATCCTGGCCATCGACCGTATCAAGGAGATCCACGCCCGGATCCCGGACACCCACCTGGTCATGCACGGCTCCAGCTCCGTTCCCCAGGAGTGGCTGCAGATCATCAACGAATACGGTGGTGAGATCCCGGAAACCTACGGCGTACCGGTTGAGGAAATCGTCGAAGGCATCAAGCACGGCGTGCGCAAGGTCAACATCGACACCGACCTCCGCCTGGCCTCTACCGGCGCGGTCCGTCGCTTCCTGGCCCAGAACACCGCCGAGTTCGACCCGCGTAAATACCTGAAGGAAACCATGAAGGCCATGACTGAAGTCTGCGTGGCCCGCTATGAAGCCTTCGGTACCGCCGGCAACGCCAGCAAGATCAATCCGATCAACCTCGAGCGTATGTTCGAGCGGTATGCGGCTGGCGAGCTGGATCCGAAGATCAAGTAAGCCCTCGAGCCGATCGTCCCCGCTGCCTGACGGTTGCGGGGACTGATCGGGGCTCCGGCCCTGACCTGCCTCAAGTAAGTACCAGCCCGCCCTTGTAATTTCCCGAACCTCATCAAATATAGTGGTTAGCAAACGAGCAAAAGCTCAGAACGATTAACCAGTGGTGAGGACCGTAATGGAATTCAAAGACTATTACGCCGTACTCGGTGTGAGTGAGTCTGCCACCCCCGAGGAAATCAAGAAGGCCTACCGCAAGCTGGCGCGGAAGTACCATCCGGATGTCAGCAAGGAAGAGAAAGCCGACGAAAAGTTCAAGGACGTCGGCGAGGCCTATGAAGTCCTGAAAGACCCGGAGAAGCGGGCCGAATACGACCAGTTGCGCAAATACGGCGCCCGGGGCGATGGTTCGTTTGAACCACCACCCGGCTGGCAGAGTGCTTCCGGCTTTGGCGGTGGTGGCTTCACGGATGCCGATGCCAGCCAGTTCAGCGACTTCTTCGAGGAGATCTTCGGCGGCGGCCGCCGGGGTGGGTTCTCCGGTGGCTTTGGCGGTGGCGGGTTCCGTCAGAACATGCGCATGCGTGGTGAAGACGTGAATGCCCGGCTCGCCCTGTTCCTGGAGGAAGCGTTTCATGGCTGCGAGAAGCAGGTGTCGTTCACCGTGCACGAGGCGGACGAACACGGCCGCGTGATCCCTCGACAAAAGACCCTGAAGGTGAAGATCCCCGCCGGCATGCGTGAAGGCCAGCATATTCGCCTGAAGGGCCAGGGTTCACCCGGAATTGGTGGAGGTGAGCCCGGGGATCTGTTCATCGAGATCGAGTTTGCGCCGCACCCCCATTTCACAGTGGAAGGGCGTGATGTGCTGATCACGGTGCCGGTGGCTCCCTGGGAGGCGGCACTGGGAGCCACTGTGACTGTTCCCACTGTCGGCTCGAAGGTCAATGTGAAGGTGCCGAAAGGCTCCACCAGCGGCCGCAAGCTGCGGCTCAAGGGCAAGGGCTTCCCCGGCAAGCATCCGGGCGACCAGATTGTGGTCCTGCAGGTGGCCATGCCCGAAAAGCATACGCCCGAGGCGGAAAAGCTCTACGAGCAGCTGGCCGAGGCCGAGAAGAACTTCAACCCACGCAGCAAGCTCCATGTCTGAGCGGGAGTAGGGAATGACCAGGCAAGATCAGATTCTGACCGTGGAAGTGGTGGATTCCGAAGGCGGTACCTTTACCCTGCGCGAGATTTGCGAGCGGGGTGACTGCCACGCCGAGTTCGTCATCAAACTGGTGAATTACGGCGTCATCACGCCGATTGAAGATGTTCCGGAGACAGCCCAGTGGCAGTTCGATGTTGCCGCACTGAGCCGCCTGCACAAGGCCATGCGGCTTCAGCGCGACCTCAAGATCAACTTGCCGGGCCTGGCCATGTCCCTGGACCTGCTGGACGAAGTTCAGGAAATGCGCCGGGAGGTGGATCGGTTGAATCGGCAGTTGCGGCACCTGCTGGGAGAGTGAGGTAGCCTGAGAAAGGGGTCAGAAGAAGGCTTTCTTCAGACCCCGACTTGGCGGCTAACGCCCGAGCCCGATGAACCCCAGGGGTCAGAAGAAAGCGTTCTTCTGACCCCAATCTGGCGGCTATTTCCGGGGCCGGTCAACCTCCGGGGTCAGATGAAGGCGTTCATCTGACCCCATCTTCACCCGCCTATTTCCCGTCCTTCTCCAGAGCCTGCAACTCCGCGTAAATCTTCTCCGCCTCCTCCATCAGCGTCCCATGGGTCCGTAAATCCCCATTGCGCTGCGCATGAAGCGCCTTGGCCAGCTTGTCCTCGTAGGCTTTCTTCAGTTTCTTTTTCGGATCACTCTTCAGGAATCCCAGCATCATTTTCCCCGATCAGTTGTACCTGAGAAGGGTACGCCCGGTGCGGGGAATGGTTCACAAACAGGGGTCAGAAGAAAGCCTTCTTCTGACCCCAACTTGATGGCTATCCCCCCGACCCGGCCAACCCCAAGCTGGCGGCCATCCCCGGCTTAGGCCCTTTAGCCGCAAACCCGGTTGCGAGCGTCGCGATATTCCCGGGCCAGCCGCTCCACAAGCTCCGCGACCCCGAGCACATCGTGGATCTGACTCACCCCCTGACCGGCGGACCAGACGGTCTTCCAGGCCTTGGCCTCATCATCTACCGGCTTCAGCTTCTCACCGTAATTGATGTCGCCAGCCTGGCTGAGTTTGTCCATGTCATAACCCGCCGCCTCCAGGCTCTGGCGCATGAAGCTGGCGGGCACGCCGGAGACGGCCGGGGTGTGAACGATATCGGCCGACACGGCCTCGATGATCATATTCCGGTAGGCGTCTTCGGCCTGCGATTCCGTGGTGTTGATGAACCGGGTGCCCACATAGGCCAGATCTGCGCCCAGTGCCTGGGCCGCGAGGATGTCCTCGCCATGGGAGAGGCCACCGGCAAGCAGGATGGTGCCGTCGAATACCTCCCGGATTTCATGGACCAGTACAAACGGATTGATGGTTCCCGCATGGCCCCCGGCGCCGGCCGCCACGGCGATGATGCCATCCACACCGGCTTCGGCCGCCTTGCGGGCATGCTTCTGGTTGGTGACATCGTGGAACACCAGCCCGCCATAACTGTGCACAGCATCCACCACCTGGCTGGCTGCCCCCAGGGAGGTGATCACTATCGGCACCTTGTGCTTCACGCACAGTTCCAGATCTTCCTGCCAGCGCGGGTTGCTGCGATGGACAATGAGGTTCACTGCCCAGGGGGCCACCTTTGTTGTCGGGTTGTCCCTGCCAAAGCGGCCAAGTTCTTCGTGCATCTGCACCAGCCACTGTTCGAAGCCCTCGCTGGTGCGCTGGTTCAGTGCCGGAAAGCTCCCCACGATACCTTGTTTGCAGCAAGCCAGAGCCAGCTCCGGGCCGGAAATGAGGAACATGGGAGCCGCCACAAGGGGCAGGGACAGCGAATCGGCAAGCGAGGAGGGCAATGGCATGGCATTTCCTTAATTTTTATCGGAACTTTTGTAGGATATAAAGGATCTTAGCGTGCCTCGGCCTCCGTGGAAACGACGGACGGCCCATTGGATCGGAACACTCAAAAACGAAAAGGGAGCCCTGACATGGGTGAAGCGAAGCGTCGCAAGCAAACCGGAGCACCATCTCCCCACAGGTCCGGCATCCGGGTTGCCATCATCGGTAGTGTCGTTGTTATTGCCATCGCCGTCGTCGTTGGTCTGTATTTGCTGACTGCGGCACCACAGCCAACCTCTGATGATTTGCCTACGGCGGCACCCGATGCCCAACCGTTCCCGTCACATCTGGACGAGTACGGCGTCTCCGTCGGTGATGAAAACGCTCCGGTTGTGGTCCGGGAGTTCGCCGACTATCAGTGCCCGGCCTGCGCGCGCTTCTCCGAGGCTACCCAGCGCTTGAAACAGGAGTACGTTGAATCGGGTCAGGTCCGCTTTGTCTATTTCGATCTGCCGCTGCAACAGCATCAAAACGCCATGCCTGCGGCACTGGCCGCCCGCTGCGCCGGTGTTCAGGACGCTTACTGGCAGATGCACGACAAACTTTTTGCCTCCCAGACCGAGTGGAGCGGATCGAACGATCCGGAGGCAACCTTCACCCGGTATGCCGGTGACCTCGGCTTGAACGAGCGCCGTTTCCAGAACTGCATGGAATCGCAGCTGTACCGCGAGGATGTCGAGCAGAGCCGACAGGTGGCTGTGCAGATGCGGGCGATGGGAACGCCGACGGTGTATGTAGACAACATCAAACTGACCCGGCCCGGCTGGGGCCAGCTCTCTGCCGTGGTTGAGCGTGAATTGAATGCTGGCGACAACTGAAACGTAGCCAACAGGCAGGCGGGCAGAGCTCTGCGGCCACCCCTGACTTGCGAAGTGCTCCAGGTTGGTTAAACTTTGCGCCCTCGCGAAACCCGCGATTGAACCGAACCCATGCTCCGGATTTACGATCCGGCCCGCAGGAGATAACCATGAGCAATGATGTTGTTGTCTGCGCACTCTACAAGTTCGCAGTCCTGAACGATTACAAAGAGCTCCGCCAGCCTCTGCTGGACCTGATGCTCGAAAAAGATGTCCACGGCACCCTGCTGCTGGCCCGCGAAGGCATCAACGGCACCATCGCCGGCAGCCGTGAAGGCATCGACGCCGTCAAGGCCTGGATCGCCAGTGACGAGCGTTTCGACGGCATCGACTACAAGGAATCCTTTGTGGACATCCAGCCGTTCAAGCGCACCAAGGTGAAGCTCAAGAAAGAGATCGTCACCATGGGCGTGGAAGGCATCGACCCGAAGCGGGTGGTCGGCACTTATGTCGATCCGAAAGAGTGGAATGACCTGATTTCCGATCCGGACGTGCTGCTGATCGACACCCGCAACCAGTATGAGGTGGAAATCGGCACCTTCAAGAACGCCGTCAACCCGTCTACCGATACGTTCCGCGAGTTCCCGGAATACGTGAAGGAAAACCTGGATCCTTCCAAGCACAAAAAGGTGGCCATGTTCTGCACCGGCGGCATCCGTTGCGAGAAATCCACCGCCTACCTCAAGGAACAGGGCTTTGATGAGGTGTATCACCTCAAAGGCGGCATCCTGAAGTACCTGGAGGACGTACCCGAAGAACAGAGTCTCTGGCAGGGTGAATGCTTTGTCTTTGATGACCGGGTCACGGTGAACCACCGGCTTGAGCGCGGCGAGTACGATCAGTGCCATGCCTGCCGTCGCCCGATTACCGAGGACGACAAGCAGCGCCCCGAGTACGAGCAGGGTGTCAGCTGCCACCAGTGTATCGACTCATTGACCGAAGAGCAGAAAGCCCGGTTCAAAGAGCGCGAGCGCCAGATGCGTCTTGCCCAGGAGCGTGGCGAGGTGCATGTAGGTGGCGAAGCTGCCCGCATCATTGCCGAACGCAAGGCCCGCAAGAAAGCCGAGCGTGAAGCGCAGGCGCGAAAGAGTCTGGAAGGGGAAAAGGTTCGTAAGACCACGGGCGCCTGATATTCAACTGACAGGAGGATTCATGGGTTTCAGACACGCAGTCGCAGTGACCAGCTTGTTGGCGCTTGCGCCGTTCGTGCAGGCACAGGATGCCGCCGACTGGAAAGGCGAGGCGGAACTGGGGGTGCTGGTGACTTCGGGCAACTCCGAAGAAACCAATGCCAATGGCCGACTGGCGCTGACCCATGAAATCGAGAAGTGGCGGAACTCCGGCGAGTTGAGCTCCAAGTATTCCAAAGCCGAAGGTGAAACCACCGCCGAGGAGTACAAGGCATCGGCCCAGACTGACTACAAGTTTGCAGAGCGTCAGTACTGGTTCCTGCGTGGCTCCTACGAAGACGACCGCTTCTCCGGCTACGATTTCGAATCCACCGCCACCACCGGCTACGGCCACCGGGTCTGGGAATCCGGGGAACGTTCCTTCCTGGATCTCTCGGCGGGTGCCGGTTACCGGTACAACAGGCTGAAAACCCCGGATTCCGAAGGCAACCGCGCCGAGGAAGAGGCCATCGCCCGCCTGGCCGGACATTTTGACTACGCCTTGTCCGAGAACTCGCTGTTTCGCCAGAAGCTGAGCACCGAGATCGGCCTTGACGACAACAACACAGTCAGTGAATCGGAAACCTCGCTTCAGTCGACTGTGGTGGGAAACCTGTCGATGAAAGTGGCCTTCCGGGCCAAGCACGTCTCCGACCCGCCGGAGGGGGCGGAGAGTACGGATACGGAGACGTCGCTGTCGTTGTTGTACGGATTTTGACGTGAACCCGGGGTCAGAAGAACGCCTTCTTCTGACCCCTTCTTTATCAAAACTGGGGTCAGATGAAGGATTTCATCAGACCCCTTTTGCCTGCGCCTTGCTCCGGGGTCAGAAGAATGCTTTCTTCTGACCCCTTTTTCAGCCATCAGACCTTATTCCGCAATCCCAGTTCATCCGGGTACGGCGTCAGATACTTCTGCACGTGCAGATAATCCACCGGTTCCCTTCGCTGGGCCATGCGCAGTAGCGTCATGGGCACCACAAGCGGCACTTCGCCGCGCTGGTAGGCTTCCATCTGTTCCAGCAGTACTTTCTTGTCTTCGGCGTGCATGGACTCCTTGAGGTAGCCCAGCAGATGCATCATCGCGTTCATGTGCGAGCCGCGGCTGACTTTCTGGCTCATGGCTTCCATGAACAGGTGGATGTAGCGGTCGGCGATGTTCTCCAGCGGCTCGGATTTCAGGTCGCTCAGTAGCGGGCCGAGCTGGCGATAGATCTTCTCCGAGTGGGCCAGCAGCTGGAACTTGTGCCGGGTGTGGAATTCGATCAGGGCCTGGGCGGTCAGCTGGTCGCCGGCGACGTTCTGCATCCAGTCATCGTAGGCGAAAACCCGCTCGATGAAGTTTTCCCGGAGCATGTCATCGTTGAGTCTGCCTTCCTCTTCCACCGGCATCAGCGGGTAGGCGCGCATCAACGCCTCGGCAAACAGGCCCTGGCCATCCCGGCGGGTCACCCGGCCCTCCTCGTTATGTACCTTGATCCGTTCCATGCCACAGCTGGGGGACTTGGCCATCAGGATGTAGCCGCGCAGGTCGGAAAGGGTGGGCATGATCTGGTCGATGAAGCGGTTCATTTCATCGGTGTGATCGGCGGTGCCTTTGGTTTCGATGAGCCGGATGCCATCGGCGTATTCCCGCAGATGGATAGCCGGGCGCGGGACGCCGAGGCCGGCTTCCAGTTCGGGGCAGATGGACCGAAACTCAAAATGCTTCGACAGTACCTGGGTACAATAGCGGGAATGCTTGTGACCGCCGTCATGGCGGACTTCCTTGCCCAGCAGGCAGGTGCTGATACCGACGGGAATACCACTCACGTGTCGTCTCCGGTTGTTAAAACGTCACTTGTAATACGTGATTTCAGTCTAGCCCGATCAGTGCGCTCACGAAACTAGGCCGACCCGGATTTTGGCAGTCCGCTGATCGGGTGCTGGTGACGCTTTTTTTCCACCAGCGCGAGCGTACTCGCGTAGATGTTTCGAACATCCTTCGCGAACTGTTCCACCGAGAAATCGGCCGCAAACTCCAGGGCATTGGCAGAGAGGGTCTCGCGTAATTCGTTGTCTTCCAGAAGCTTCTTCACCTTCACAATCCACTGTTCCTGCTTTTCCGGTGTCTTGAAGCCATTGAATCCGTGGCGCACCACATCGTCGATCCCGCTGGAGCGAACGGCGACAACCGGAAGGCCGGCGGCCATGGCCTCCAGGATGACCATGCCCTGGGTTTCGGACTTGGAAGCGAACAGGAAGGCATCGCCCAGGTGGTACCACAGGGCCATCTCATCGGGTGGCACGGCGCCGACAAGTATGAAGTGCTGCCGCAGGCCGAGGGATTCGATCTTCTTCTGGAGTCGCTCTTTCTGGTGGCCATCGCCGATCATCAGGAAGCGGAAGGGCGCATCGGTCTGTTTGCGCAGCGCGTCGATGGCCTCGATCATGAAGTCGATGTTCTTCTCGTTGGACAGGCGCGAGACACTGACGAAGATTTTCTCGTCGGTGATCCCGAGTTTCTTGCGGAGCTTGTCCACATCCGCCGGATTCACGTCCTGGAACTTCTCGTACTCGATGCCGGTGGGTTGCACGAAGGTGGGCGTTTTCACGCCGATCATGCGCAGGTATTCCTCGGTGGAGTAGGTGGGTACGATGACACCGTCGCACTTGTTGGCGAAGTGCTTGATCAGCGCGTGGGAAATCAGGTTCCGGAACAGCATCCCGGGCAGTGGCACGAAGTGGGCGTAGTGCTCCAGCCTCGTGTGGTAGGTGTAGATTGCCGGTACCTTGAGGGTGCGGGCAATGAACAGCCCCAGGCTGCCAAGCCAGAACGGATGATGGACATGGATGATGTCCGGCCGGAAGGCCTTCACCCGCGCCCGGATCCGGGGCATGAAAATGTTGGCCAGCCGAAACTCCCGGTTCTTGCCCATGGTCAGCAGGGAGGGCACCCGCAGCACGGATTCCTCGTGGTCCGGCTGATCCTTGTAGCCGGGGGCAACGATGAGGGGGCTGTCACCGAGTTCCGCCAGGCCCCGTCGCAAGCGCTCGATGGAGATGGGAACGCCTCCGATGAAGGGCAGGTAGTTGTTGGTGAACATGGCGACCCTGAGAGACTTGTCGAGCCAGGGGGTCGGGTCCAGGTCGTAGTCCGGGTAATAATCCTTGCCAATGAAGATGGTCTGGTACAGTTTGATGGCGATGGCCGCGAACACGGCAACGATCAGGATAAAGTTAAGGTAGCCGGTGTAGAACAGTGAATAGATAAAGAACCACAGGCTCTCCAGAGTCTTCCATACCGGGTGCTGGCCCACTTCAAGCTTCTCCAGCCCATAAGACACCTCGCCGTCGGGAGTCACATTCACCCGGACATAGTGATAGAAGCTGGTCTCATTGTTGAGCACCAGCCCGCCAGCGCCCCCGGTGGTAATGAACTGTGTGCCATTGCGCTCCTGCTCTGAGAACAGGGAAACGTTCGAGGAGAACACCATGTCGATGCCATGAGCATCAATTTCCTCGAGCAGTGCTTCGCGGAATTCCGGTGGCTGCAGGTAGTCCTCGTCCTGATCGAACAGGGGGTTCTGTTTTGGCTGCAATGGCGGGTGGCCAATGAACAGGATGCGCGCGTTGCTGGTGTCCTGACTCAGCAGGTCATTAAGCCAACGGATCTGCCAGCGCCAGGGGGTCTTGCCGGTACTGTCCAGAAAGATCAGCCGGGCGTTGCCCGCCCGGATGCTGTAGAAGTGCGGGCCGAAATGGTCATAGAAGCGGAAGCTGCCGAAGTTGTCGTATTCGTGGGCGCCGAAGGTCAGCAGGTAGGGAATCTGCAAATGACTGAGGGTGCCGTACAAAGCACGGTACTTGTCCTCGCCACCGCCACTGACCGCATTACCCGCGGATACCATGAAATCCAGCCCGGAGCTGTTCAGCTCGGGAATAATCCTTTCCTCGAATATCCCGATGGAATTATTGATGTTGCCAACCACCGCAAAGCTGACGGCTTCACCGCGTTTGACCCGCTCATGGATGCGTTCCACCTGGGTACTGTGAAGACTGTTGAAGTCCTGCATGAAAAGGTTCAGATAGGTCTTGTACCCGACCAGCAGGATGACGATCAGGAGGCACAGATAGAACAGCAGTTTCAGCGGGTTTCGGAAGATCATCCGGATCTCCTGCGGTCTTTGGTAAGTTCCCTTTGGAGCACGATCAGCCCGACAATCATGCCAAGGTAAATGGTCAGGAAGCGCCAGCCCACGGTGACCAGTACCAGGTGATTACCAGACAGGATATCCCGAAAGAAACTGCCGAACACCCCCTCGGAGATGCCGGAGGCGCCGGGGGTGGGTGAGAAATACATAATAAAGGTGGTGACCACCAGCAGCCCGACCGTTACCAGGTAGTCCACCTCGTAGCCCAGGCTGTAGATGAGCAGGGCCGGGAAACTGAACAGGCTGAGCAGGAAGGTAGCGGTAAAAAACACCGACAGCAGCACAAACAACGGGCGCCCCTCGATGTAATCGTTGAAGCTGAAGGAAAACCGCAGCATCTCGCGACGGCATTTGAACTGCCAGCGGTCGTGGCGCCGGGCATTGATCAGGTGGGCTCGCCTGAGCAGGCTGATGAGTCTGCTCAGAGGCAGGATAAGCCATCGGGTCCTGAACAACAGAACGATAAAGAAGCCCAGGTACAGGGTGATGAACACCGCCAGGGCAGTGCCGATCTCACCCGAGATCGTCTCATTTTCCAGTGCTTTCAGCGTGAACAGGAAAACCGGGGTGAGCGAAAAGATGAAGATCACCGCCAGGACCGTCCGGATCGTGGTCGCTGCGGTGGCCCGCCCCACGGGAACCCCATGGCGGGTAAGGTACCAGATCTGGGCAAAGCCGCCCCCCGTGGCCATCGGCGTCACGTTCGAGAAAAACAAGTTGATGAACACCAGTTTGAACATGAACCGGAACGGCAGCTTGTGGTCCAGGGCCCGCAAGGTGTAGTAGAGCCGCAGCCCGTCAGACAGGTAATACACCAGCAGCAGCGTGCCGAAGGCGAGCAGGCTCTGGGGGGCGATGAGTCGGGTGTCGAACGTGATGCTGCGATCGGCGAACTGGTGATAGACCGTGTAAAGCCCCGCAGCCGTCAGGGCAACAAAGATCAGGCTGAAGAAACCAAGTCTTCGCCAGGAGGTCCCGCTCTCGTAATCGATGTCCGTTGAGTCTGTCATGGGCTGCCCGTCAGAGTGAGACGGGCAGTTTACAGGGGAAGTGGCAGTAGTTGTCCAGTGGTGCCTTAGTGGCCATATACCATCATGGTGGTGTCCGTGATGGCAAAGTCCGTGAACTGGACACTGCCGATGCTGGTCCCCCCGATCCGGAAGATGGGCATGTCGATATCGGCACGGAACTCGACGTCATGCACCGACAGCCCCTCCTTCCCGGACGCGGCACTGGTGCCCCGGGACAGCTTCGCCGTGGCATGGGCCATGCCGAAATGCCCCAGCGTGTCATCCCCGCGGCGATTGTGGATCTGCAGCCCCTCGATGCCCACCGCGGCAAAGTTGAACACCAGAAGCAGGTCAGCCGCCTCCCAGTTCAGGCTGCCGTTGGTGATCTCGAAGTGGGTATCCAGCTGCAGTTCCGAGCCGGACACCACATTGCCATTGGCCAGCGTACGGGTATTGCCGCCCTGGTTCCGGATCACCAGATCCGTCGGTCCTACGTAGCTCTGTAGCAATACATCTGAAAACAGGGTGGCACTGCCCTCCGAGCCGGACGTCACAATGCTGTCCACCGCCAACTCGAAATCCACGGCCCGGAGGTAGTCGTTCAGGCTGGTTGGGTCGCCGTAATCAATGGCGCCCAGGTGCATCACCAGATCCCCGCTATCGAACTGTTTGCCGAACTCACCGTTCACCGAGTAAGTGGTCAGGGCCTCGGCCACATCCGGATCGCCGGGGTCCAACAGCCCCGCATCCGCCCGGCGGGCAATCTCCGAGAAACCGTGCTCCAGCACCTCACCGTCACCGGCGATATCTATGGTCAGCTTCGTGTTATCCAGCACCGTGTCGTTCCGACCCGACAGCCGGAGCCCGTTCACACTCAGGGAGCCCTCATCCGTCCAGGTCAGGCGGTCCATCGTGATTCTGGTTTCCAGTTCAATGGTCACGCCGGCCTGACCGGTCACCGTGGCCATGCTGCGGTCATCAAGTTCACGGAATTCCGCGAGGGCCGAAGAGGGCAACGCCAACGCAAATGCCATAAGGGGGAGGCACCTGCGCGGCGTTGGAAATGGTGAGGAGAGAACTGATTTCATAAGCGCCCCGATGTTGGTTCGACGAATCCTTGTTGTTATCGGGCCGCAGGGACTCCTGACTCAATGCGGCTAGGTGTAGTTACAGATTGTTACAGTAAGGGCCGGGCAGCTGATTTTCTGTGAGATAAGTCTCAACTGGCCGCTCCTGCATTATTTCGGGCGGTAGGCGAGGAGCAGGGCTTCCCAAAACCGTGCGGAGCCAGGGATGGCGGAGCCGAGCGTACAGGGAGGTATTCACAGCGTGTTTTGGGAGGTCGCCCCCTCGTCAATCGCTACCCCCGAAATCAGGAAAGTGCATGGCGAATCAGGGCTTTCTGGTGCTCAGCAAACCGGCGAATCAGTTCCTGCGCTTTGCCAGCATCACGAGCCAAAACGGCCTCCGGCAATCGGGAGAAAAACTCCACCGTCTGTTTCAGGCCCTGCCGATAGGTGTCGGCACTCAGGTAGTAGGCCCGGCTCACCGCCGGCTTGAAGTTGGTAAGAGCTTCCGTCAGGTACGGATTGTCCACCACCTGGCAGCAGGCCTCCATCACCCCGAAACTGGCCTCCACCAAAGCCTTGATGTCGGCATCCGGCTTCGCCATTTGCTCGGTTACCCGAGCCACCTTATCCAGCATCGGTTGCTTGTCCGGCTCCTGCCAGCGCTCACACAAGCGTGCGGCCAGCATCATCAGCAGATGCATGTAAACGTCATACAGTTCGGCTGCATGATCCGCATCCAGCCGGCTGGCCGACGCGCCCTTGCGGGGCGTGATGTCGACCAGGTGCCAACGTTCCAGGGTATACAGCGCTTCCTTCACCGACGCCCGGCTCACCTTCAGCTCATTGGCCAGGGTGGCTTCCTGGATGCGCTCACCCGGGCGGATCCGCCCGGTCATGATCCGCTCGGCCAGATAATTGGCTATCTGCTCCGCCAGGGTATTGGGCACCTGAAAATCCATAAAGTCCTCTGGACAGCTTCTGGAAGGGATTATGCGGCGGAAGTTTAGCACAGGCCCCGCCCTTGAAATCCGATTGAAACGCACGCAGGTATACAGTTTGAATTCTCTGAACCAGAAGGGAAATGACCATGCCCAAGCATTTCGAGGAGGCCCCCGGCCTTTACGACGACCCCGTTCCCGAGACCGAAGGCTTTGTCTTCAACCAGACCATGATGCGCATCAAGGAGCCTGAGCGCTCACTGGATTTCTACACCCGGGTCCTGGGTATGCACCTGATCCGCAAGCTGGATTTCCCGGAGATGAAATTCACCCTCTACTTCCTGGGTTACCTGGATGACCGCTCGGCCCAGTTCGTCCCGAATGACGACGCCCACCGCACCACCTACACCTTCGGCCGTGAGGCGATGCTCGAGCTGACCCATAACTGGGGCACCGAGGATGACAACGACTTTGCCTACCACAATGGCAACGACGAGCCCCAGGGCTTTGGTCATATCGGCATTGCGGTACCGGACGTGTATGCCGCCTCAGACCGCTTCGAAAAGCTGGGCGTGGAATTCGTGAAGAAGCCGGATGACGGCAAGATGAAAGGCCTGGCCTTCATCAAGGATCCGGACGGCTACTGGATCGAGATCCTGCAGCCGGACATGCTCGAGAAGCAGCGCAAGGACGACTGAACGCCCTCGCTGTCAGCCGCCGTCGGATGCCTGTCCGGCGGCGGGCTTCCCGCCAAACCTGGACGCGACGATCACCGCCGCCGTCAGGATCAGGGCGCCTGCAATGCCGACCGGTCCCAGTACCTCGCCCAGGAAAACCCAGGCCAGCAAGGCCACGAACAGCGGCTCCAGCGTCACGATGATGCTCGAGAGCGTCGCCGGTGTGGTTTTCATGCCGGTGAAAAAGCTCACGTAACCGATACACGTGGGTACCACGCCGATGTACGTCACCATCAGCCAGTGGTGAACCCCCAGGGTTTCCAGTCCGGCGAACCCGCCACTCACGGCCACCACCGGCAGCAGAATCAGCGCAGCGGTGAAAAAACAGATGAATGCCGTGGTGAATACCGGTGTTCCGGCCGAGTTGTATCGGCTGGTGAGGGTGAAGCCGGTGTAGACACAGGCGGCCAGCAGGGCCATCAGGAGACCGGCCAGGCGCAGGGTGCCGCTGGTATCCATGTCGCTCAGCACCAGCATGGCGGTGCCGATGATGGCCGCTACCAGTGAGAGGATGGTCAGCAAGCCCGGCTTTTCACCGAGCAGGGGCGCTGCGGTGATGGCCACCAGCACCGGTGGCAGGCACAGGGCAATCAGGGTGGCGATGCCGGCACCGGTCATATCGACCGCCAGGAGGTAGCTGCCCTGGTAGAAAGCCTGGAACAGGCCGAGTGCCGCCAGGGGCAGGAGGGCCTTCAGCCCCAGGTGCCGCAGGGAGCTCCCGGGTACCCGCTCGCCGGGATGCGCCCGATTGAGCTGGACCTGTTCCCGCCGCATCAGCAGCCAGAAGAACGGCAAGGCCACCACCAGGCGAAGAAAACCCAGGGTAATGGCTTGCAGTTCCGTGCCGGTAAACAGAAATTTGGCGACGATGCCTGTGGTCGCCCACAGCAAGGCCGCCAGGGCGATCAACAGTGCGCCTTGGATCATTCAATAACCAATATAATCAGCTCTTTGGGGCCATGGACACCGTAGGCCAGGGTCTGCTCGATGTCCGCGGTTTTGGATGGCCCAGAGATTAACAGTGCATTGGTCGGCATGCCAGCGGCCCAGTTCTGGGCAAGCATGGCTTCGTGGAACGTGGTGTAGATTTCCGAGGCATTCAGCACCGCAATGTGTACCGGCGGCACCAGACTCATCAGGCGTGGTTCGTCCGGTGTCGGCCACAGGATCAGCGAACCGGTTTCGGCGATACCGCCCCGGGTGGAGGTGATACTGGCATCCACCTCGTTGAACAGGTGTAGCTGCCAGCTCTCGATCGGCTCGTCGTAAAGCAGCAGTTCCGGCAGGTCGGTTCGCTCGGAGGCCTTGATGGCCTGACCGATGGCGTGCTCGTTCGGGACCATCAGATTGCGGGCACCGCGGGTGTTCAGCACTTCGGCCAGCCGCTCGATCCAGCTGTCAGACGTGCAGTGGTGGACCTCACCATGGACCGATTCGATCATTTTCTCGAACAGCTCGATCCGTTCAGCGGTGCTCCAGTCCGGCCGCTTCAGCACCGAGAAATCGCACTCAGGGGCCGTCAGCTCGCCGCCGGTGCGGTTGCGCAGTCGCTGGAGAATGATATTTCGGGAACTCACTGGCCACGCTCCTTCATCCGCTGGTGCAGGGTTTTGGCGGCAAGCTTCGGTGCCGTGCGGTAATCGGTCCAGGCGCCGGCCTTCGAGGGCTGCAGGGCCCGGAATTTTGCCGCGACTCCGGTGCCCAGCCGGTAGATGCCGGGGCTGGCATGCATCCAGGCCCAGCCTTTCCAGATCAGGGCTTCACCGGTGCTGCGTTTGGCGCCGTGGCCCCGGACTTTGGCCGGGTGGAGCCGGTCGCCGTCCACCGACTCCTGGCGCAGGCGTACCAGCAGATCCGGAATCGGGATCTTCACCGGACAGACCTCGCCACAGGCGCCGCACAGGCTGGAGGCGGTGGGCAGATGCCGGCCTTCGTCCAGGCCGATCAGGTGCGGCATCAGGATCTTGCCGATGGGGCCGGGGTAGGTGGTGCCATAGGTGTGGCCACCGACCCGGGTATAGACCGGGCAGTGATTCATGCAGGCGCCGCAGCGGATACAGCGCAGGGTGTCCAGCAGCTCATCGTCCTGGTAGATGGAGGAGCGGCCGTTATCCACCAGAACCACATGGACTTCCTCGGGCCCATCCAGCTCCTCGCCCTTGCGCGGGCTGGAGATCATGTTGAAGTAAGTGGTGATGTGCTGGCCGGTGGCCGACCGGGTCAGCAATGCCAGCAGTGCCGAGACATCCTCCAGGCTCGGCACCACCTTCTCGATGCCGGTGACGGCAATGTGGCAGGGCGGTACCGTAGTGGTCATCCGGCCATTACCCTCATTCTCCACCAGGCACAGGGTGCCGGTCTCTGCCACCGCGAAGTTGACGCCCGACACGCCCACATCCGCATTCATGAACTTTTCCCGAAGCTGCTGGCGGGCGGAGGCAGTCAGGTACTCGACATCATTGGAGAGGTCGGTGCCGGTCTTCTCGTGCATCAGTTCGGAGATCTCACCGGTGTTCTTGTGGATCGCCGGCATGATGATATGGGAGGGCGTTTCGTCCGCGAGCTGGACAATGTACTCGCCCAGATCCGATTCGAGAGCCTCGATGCCCTGGTCCTGGAGGTAGTGGTTGAGCTCCATCTCCTCGGAGACCATGGACTTGCCCTTGATGACGGTTTTGGCGTCCCGGGCCATGCAGATGTCGCGGACGATCCGGCAGGCCTCGTCGCCGTCCACTGCCCAGTGCACCTTGATGCCGTTCTCGGTGAGCTTCTGCTCCAGTTGCTCCAGCAGGTCCGGCAGGTTGGACAGCGCTTTCAGGCGGATATTGGCGCCGAGATCCCGCAGGGTTTCCAGGTCCCAGCCCTCGAACGCCGCCTTGCGCTTGGCCATCAGCCCATCCATCGCCTTGCGGAAATTCTGGCGGATCTTCGGATTGTGGATGGCCGCGTGCGCCCGGGGATGAAATTCCCGTACGTCAATGTGGTGGTGGGACTGGGCAGTGATGTCACTCATGACTGGCCTCCGGTGTTCCCGCGAGTTCGCTCCCAAAGGAAGCTGAGTATGTGCTGGCCCTGTATCGGCTTGCCGTTCTTCTCGGCATAGCCGGCAATATTCATCAGGCAGCCGCAGTCAGTGGTGACGAATTCCCTGGCGCCGGTGTCGACCAGTGTGCCCACCTTTTCCTCGACCATCGCGCCGGAGATTTCCGGGTGACGGACCGCAAAGGTGCCACCAAATCCGCAGCATTCCTCGGGGCGAACCTGCTCCACAAGATTCACGTTCTTGAGCTGTCCGAGCAGGGCCGGGCCAACTTCCGCCACACCCATCTCCCGGCGGGCCGAGCAGGAGGTATGCATGGCGACCGTGACCGGTTCGCCCAGATCCTCCAGTTTGATGTGGCAGACATTCAGCAGGAAATCCGTCAGCTCCCAGACGCGCCCGGCGATTTCGGCGGCCTGGGTGGCTTCGGGCGTGTCCTTGAACAGCGAAGGGTAATGCTTGCGCATCATGCCGCCGCAGGAGCCGGAGGGCACCACAATCGGCCAGTCTTCGGGAAACAGGTCCAGCTGTGCCCGGGCTACCGAGCGGGCCTCATCGTGGTAACCGGACGTGTAGGCGGGTTGGCCACAGCAGGTCTGGCCCTGGGGGAAGATCACCTCGATGCCCTCCCGCTCCAGCAACTCCACGCCGGCAATGCCTGCATCCGGGTAGAACATGTCCACCAGACAGGTGCCGAAGTAATAGACCTTCTGAGGCTTGGACGGATAAACCTTGATGGGATCTGACATTAACGCCCCGCTCCGGGTATGGGATTGTTGTTATCCAACAATAATAGGGCGGGGGAGCGATGGTTGCCAAACGACTTTAGGAGAAGCTCGGGCAGCGGTCTGAAGCCGCTGCCCGAGACGTTTACTCGATGGTCAGTCGGTCTGCATTCTTTTCGACAGTCCGTGCACCAATGCCCTTGACGTTGGAAAGGTCGGCGGTGGAGGCAAAGGGCCCATTGGCTTCGCGGTATTCGATAATAGCCTGTGCCTTGCTCTCGCCAATGCCGTTCAGGCTTGCCAGGGTGGCGACGTCGGCGGTGTTGATGTTCACGGCGGCTTCCTGGGCGTGAGCGAAGCCGGTGAACAGGCTGAACAGCAGAACCAGCGTGGCGATGATGGGGGTGCGTTTCATGTAAGAAGACTCCTGAGATTGGATAACGTCGTTTGGATTGTTTGCCGGGACGTCATGCAGCACAGGCTCAGGCCCACGCGAGGCGTGAGGGAGGTCTCAGAGGGGGGGATCGGACGGTGGAGATGCAGAAGACGGAGTGCACGGATCGGACCACGCTCCCTGTGGTCCGTAAATCCGTGGCTGACCCCTGCCTGGTCCTTCAGGCTGCGCATCATCCTGAGCGCTTCGTCCTTGCGGTCATCCCTGTAATCCCGATCCTTCGGGTAACTCCTGATCCGTGGAGTTGTCATCCTTGAGCCAACGATCCTTGCCGGCTGTCATCCCTGACAGTTCCTATTCTATCGAGGATGGTCTGCAGCAAAATCGGAATTTCGCTCTGCGGAGTGTGCGATATGTCTTACGCCGATGTAAGCCGCCGAACCAGGGGTCAGAAGAACGCCTTCTTCTGACCCCAGCTTGGCCGCCACTCCGAGGCTGGCCACCACAGCAAGGTCGGCTCCGCCTACGGGGTCAGAAGAAGGCTTTCATCTGACCCCAGCTTGGCCGTCACCCCGAGCTGGCCTGCCACTCCAAAGTCGGCTCTGCCTCCGGGGTCAGATGAAGGCTTTCATCTGACCCCAACTTCACGTCGCGTCCACCCCAAGGTCGGCTCCGCCTCCGGGGTCAGAAGAAGGCTTTCTTCTGACCCCATCTTCATCTTCGCCCCCACTCCCAGCAGCCACCCGCCTATGCGCCTCGGCCGCCTCCCGAATCCGCTCCATGGTAATCTCCCGCACCGCCTTCTGACTGGCCCGGATGTGCCGGGTCAGGCGGTCGGCGGCGTCGGCGGCGTGACCGGTGCGCAGGGCCTCCAGAATCTGCGAGTGCTCCACATAGGTCGCATCCACCCGATCATCCCGGGTGAAATCCAGCCGGCGGATAATCCGCAGCCGGTCGGTGATCTCCCGGTGAATCCGGGTCATCTCCCGGTTGCCGGCGGCGGCCACCAGGTCGCAGTGGAAGCTCTCATCCAGCGCCCGCACGGTGCTGCCCACCGCCCGCTCCGAGGGATGATCCGGGTTCCAGATGGCGGTCAGCGTCCGCACTGTCTGCGGCTCCTCGGGCAGGGCGCAGATCTTGTGCATGGCGGCCCGTTCCAGGGTAATCCGCAGGTCATATAGTTCCTCGACCTGCTGGAAATCAAACGGCTTCACCTGCCAGCCGCTGCGGAACAGCACCTCCACGTAGCCTTCCCGCTGCAGCCGGTACAGCGCCTCCCGCACCGGCGTGCGGCTGGCGTTCAGGCGCGTGCCAACGTCCCCCTCGCTGAACTTGTCACCGGGGATCAACCGGAACTCGAAGATGTCGTCCTTCAGGGCCTCGTAGACCCGGTCCGCCATTGACTCTTTGCGTTTGCCGTTTGCTGCCATCAGATTTTGATACTCAACAGGGGTTCTCCCGGCGTGACCGCCTTGCCCGGTTCCACGTGCATGGCACTGATCTTCCCGGACAGGGTCGCGTTCACCTCGAACTCCATTTTCATAGCCTCGACGATCATCAACGGATCACCCTCGGCTACTGTGTCCCCGGGTTCCACCAGGCACTTCCAGATGTTGCCTGCAATCTCGGCGCTCACCAGCTCCCCGAACCGTTCCAGGTCGGAGGCGTCGGCTTTCGGGGGCTCCTTCGCCAGCCGGTCCAGCTCCTCTGCCTCGCTTTCTTTCCACAGGGCCACTTCCTTAGCATACGCCGCCTTCTGCATGTTCCGGAACTCGGCAATGGAATCGGCGTTGGCGTCCAGGAAAGCCTGGTGGGATTTCAGGTCGAAGGTTTCTTCCTCGATCCGGATAGTCAGCTTGCCGGCCCGGAACTGGTCCCGCATTTCGGTCAGCTCGTCTTCGGTCACCGGGTAGTAGCAGACCTGATCGAAGAACCGCAGCAGCCAGGGCGCACCTTCGGCGAACTGCGGATTCTTCAGGTACTTGTTCCAGATCGGCAGGGTGCGCCCCACCAGCTGATAGCCACCCGGCGAGTCCATGCCGTAGATGCACATGTACACGCCGCCGATGCCCACCGTTCCCTCCGCGGTATAGGTCCGCGCCGGGTTGTACTTGGAGGTGAGCAGGCGGTGCCTCGGGTCCAGCGGCACGGCGCACGGGGCACCGAGGTAGACATCCCCGAGGCCCAGTACCAGATAGCGCGCCGAGAACAGCACCTCGCGGACGTCCTCCCGGCTCGGCAGGCCGTTGATTCGCTGCATGAAGTCCACGTTGTTCGGCAGCCACGGCGCGGTGTCGCGCACCGACTGGCGGTACTTGTCCACGGCCTCCAGAGTGGCGCTGTCCTCGAAGGCCATGGGCAGATGGATGACCCGGCTGCGCACCTTGAGTTCGTCCGTCGGCGGGAGGCTGCCCTCCAGATCGAGCAGGTATTCCATCAGCGACTGCTGCGGCAGGATGCGGGAATCGTACCTCAGCTGCAGCGAACGCACGCCCGGCGACAGTTCCAGCAGGCCTTTGGGTTGGACATCGGCAATGGCTTCCATCAGGGCATGGATGCGCATGCGCACGCCGAGGTCCATCACGTTGGGCCCGTATTCCAGCAGGATGTACTGGTCCCCGGCCTGGCGGTAGGTGACCTCCGGCCGGCCCTCGGTCTCCTCCAGATGTGCCAGGATCGTCGCCGACAGGTCGTTGACCGGGGCCAGCTCCGGCGCAACCAGATCCACCGCCGGCGGTGCCATCAGGCTCTTGATTGCCAGCTCCTGACGCTCGGACAGGCTCACCGCCGTGTCGTAATCGATGGGCACGAAGCGGATCGTGTCGCCCGGCTTCACCTGGCCCACCTTCCACAGCTCCGCCTTGGCAATGGTCACCGGGCACACGAAGCCGCCGAGGCTGGGGCCATCCTTGGTCAGGATGACCGGCATGTCCCCGGTGAAGTTGATGGAGCCGATGGCGTATTCGCAGTCGTGGATGTTGGACGGGTGCAGGCCGGCCTCGCCGCCGTCCTCCCGGGTGAATTCCGGCTTCGGCCCGTTCAGGCGGATGCCGAGACGGTTGGAGTTGTAGTGCACTTCCCAGTCCTGCTCGAAGAACTTCTCGATGGACTTTTCGGTGAAGAAATCCGGGGCGCCGTGGGGACCATAGAGCACACCGATCTCCCAGTGGTCCGGGTAGTCCGGAACCAGGTCCGGATCGGCCGGAGCCGGATCGTGGGTCGGTCCCGGCGTGGTGCAGGCCGGCAGTTCGATCTGGCTGATGCCGAGCATATCGCCCGGGCGCAGGGGCCGGCCACCGTGACCACCGAACTGGCCGAGGGCGAAGGTGGAACGGCTGCCCAGATACACCGGCACGTCGAAGCCGCCGCGCACCGCCAGGTAGGAGCGGCAACCTTTGATGGCTTTGCCGACGGCGAGGGTCTGGCCGGCCTTTACGTGGATCGGTTTCCAGAACTCTACGGGTTTGTCATCCAGGGTGGCGTCGGTCAGCGCACCGGTAAGCGCCACCACCGAGTCCTTGTGGAACTTCAGGCTGGGGCCAATGAGCGTGGCTTCCAGGCCCGCCGCGTCGTTGTGGTTACCGACGATCCGGTTGGCGATGCGGAAGGCGTAATCGTCCATGGGACCACTGGGCGGTACGCCGATGTTCCAGTAACCCACGCGGCCCGGATAATCCTGCACCGTGGTGTAGGTGCCCGGCTTGATCACTTCGGCAACCGACGGTTTGAACTCGAAACTTTCCAGGGCGCGGGTGGAGACAATGCCGTCCTCGAAGCTCTTCTGGGCGACGACCTGGCGCAGGTAATCGAGATTGGTGGCAATGCCCATCAGGCGGGTCTCGGCCAGGGCAGCGCGCAGTTTGGCCAGGGCATCGTCCCGGTCCTTTCCGTGTACGATCAGCTTGGCGATCATGGGGTCGTAGTGGGCCGAGACCTCGCTGCCGTTCTCCACCCAGGTATCAATGCGCACGCCGTCTTCCGGCCAGTGCACGTCCGTCAGTTCGCCGGGGGAGGGCTGGAAGTCCTTGAGCGGGTCCTCGGCGTAGATTCGCACCTCCATGGACGCGCCGTTCAGGGTGGGCTCGAAGGTGGCCAGATCCGGGCTTTCACCGGCGGCGATCTTCAGCATCCATTCGATCAGATCCAGGCCGGTGACGGATTCGGTGACCGGGTGCTCCACCTGCAGGCGGGTGTTCACCTCCAGGAAGTAGAACTCGTCCCGGTCGGCGTCGTAGATGTATTCCACGGTCCCGGCAGAGCGGTAATTGACGGATTTTCCGAGTGAGACTGCGGCATCCAGCATCGCCTCGCGGGTGGCGGCCGGCAGCTTCGGCGCCGGGGTTTCCTCTACGACCTTCTGGTTCCGCCTCTGCAGGGAACAGTCCCGCTCGCCCAGGGCGACCACATTGCCCTGGCCATCGCCGAAGATCTGCACCTCGACGTGGCGGGCCCGGGCGATGAAACGCTCCAGGAACACGCCGCTGTCGTTGAAAAAGCTCTGGCCCTGACGGCGCACGGTTTCAAAGGTATCCCGCAGCTCGCGCTCACTGTTGCAACGGGTCAGGCCGATGCCACCCCCGCCGGCGGTGCTCTTCAGCATCACCGGGTAGCCCAGGTTCTCGGCGGTCTGCAGGGCCTCATCCAGGCTCTCCAGCAACCCACTACCCGGCGCCAGCGGCACACCGGCGGCCTGTGCCAGCTCCCGCGCCCGGTGCTTCAGGCCGAATTCGCGCATCTGCTCCGGCGTTGGGCCGATGAACACGATGCCCTCCGCCTCGCAGGTCTCGGCAAAGTCCGCGTTCTCGGAGAGGAACCCGTACCCGGGAATGATCGCCTCCGCGCCGGTCTGCTTCGCGGCGGCAAGGATCTGGGCCTTGTCCAGGTAAGTCTCGCTGGCGCCATTGCCCTCGAGCGCCACCGCCTCATCGGCGCTGGTCACATGCAGGCTGTGCCGATCCTCATGGGAATGCACCGCCACACTGGCCACGCCCATGGCCTTGAGCGTGCGAATGGTGCGGACCGCAATCTCGCCGCGGTTGGCGATCAGAACTTTGGAAAACATGGTTTGGAATCTCCTTGTTTGGGGTCAGAAGAACGCTTTCTTCTGACCCCACCTTCACGGTCAAACTCTGGGGTCTGATGAAAGCCTTCATCTGACCCCATCTTTGCCGGCCACAAACGCCCGCCACCCACCAAATTCGGTGACGTCGCGAGCCCCCTCAAACCCATACCCCTCACAAACAAACCCATTCACCCACCGCCCATCGGCAAGCTCGACGTTGCCGATGCCCAGCGGCGCGGGAATCAGGTCCACGAAGGAGCCAAACTCGGAAGCCGCCATTTCCCACACCTCCACAATGATCTCGGCCCCGTCGGCCTCCACCCGCTTCAGCCCCGGCTTGGGCGGCGTGGTGTTGGGCAGGGCGTAGAGGCGGTAGTTGGCGGAGGTGGTGGTCTGCTCAAGCAGCGTGGCGTGGCGTTCGGCCAGCTGGGTGTTCAGGGGCATGCCCGACAGATGGGCACCCACCACAGCTACCTGGATCGTGGGAACGGCCTGTTGGTGAGTAACCACTTCCTTGGGGCGCGGCTTATCCACTGCGCCCAGTGCGGTGGGGTGGGCATTGAGCCACTGGCTGGCCAGGGTCTGCAGTTCCTTGTCCTTCCAGGCACCGCTGATGAGGGTGACGCCGAAGGGCACGCCGTCATCCCGGAACCCGGCGGGTACGGCCAGCGCACTGAAGTCGGCGAAGTTGACGAAGTTGGTGTAGGTGCCCAGCTGGCTGTTCAGGGGCACCGGATCGGCATTCACCGCCTCGATGGTCGGGGCGGTCGGGGCCGTGGGCACCAGCAGGGCGTCGATGTTCCAGAGCAGTCCGTCGATTTCCCGGATCAGCTCTTCCTTGCGGTAGATGGCGTTGAAGGTGTCGGTGGCACTGAACTTGCCAGCGTTCCGGATGATGCCCGCGACCACCTCGTTCATGTCGGCTTCGTGCTCGGCCATGAACGACTCCACCGCAGCGTGGCGTTCGGCCACCCAGGGACCTTCATACAGCAGGGCCGCCAGTTCCATCATCGGCCCGAAATCCAGCGCCACGATCTCCACATCCTGCTGCCGCCACTGGCTGATGGCTGTATTCCAGGCCGCTTCCGCCTGTTGGTCCCCGAAAAACTGCGGATGCTCGGGAATGGCGATGCGGTGGATCGGTCCCGGGCGCCGGATCGCGGCGGCATCCATCGGCAACGCGGCAGGTGCCGTGCGGGAGAACGCATCGGCGGGCTCGAAGCCGGCCATCGTCTCGGACACGACCGAGGCATCGTTCACCGTCAGCGCAAAAATGGAGACACAGTCGATGGAGCGGCACGCCGGCACCACACCCTTGATGCTGAACAGTCCTTTGGTCGGCTTCAGCCCCACCAAGTTGTTCAGCCCGGCCGGCACCCGACCGGAGCCGGCGGTATCCGTGCCCAGAGAGAAGGGCACCAGCCCCCGGGCCACGACGGACGCCGAGCCGGAACTGGAGCCACCGCTGACCACCTTCCGGTCAAAGGCATTGGGCACGGCGCCATACGGGGAACGGGTGCCCACCAGGCCCGTCGCAAACTGGTCCAGGTTGGTCTTGCCGATCAGCACGGCGCCTGCGGCTTTCAGCCTCTCAACGACCGCCGCATCCTCATCCGGGCTATAGGCAAAGGCGGGACAGGCCGCGGTGGTTTTGAAACCCCTGGCGTCGATGTTGTCCTTTGCCGCGAAGGGAACCCCATAAAGCGGCAGCTGCCTGACATCCCCGTCCACGGTTTCCAGCCGATCGGCGAGCTCGGCCATGGCAAGCACAAAGCTGTCGTTATTGAGCCAGGAAATCCAGGCGGGGTCCTTTGTATCCAGGTAATCCAGCAGGGAGCCGATTAGTGCTTCCGGTTCGGCTCCTTCTCTATAGGCATTCTGCCAGTCCTTGATGGTCCATCCGAGGGTTGAAGGCATGGTGCATCCTCATGTGCGTTGTCAACTTGTATACATGAGCAATGGCAATGCCCGTGCCATTTGCGGATATTTCTTATAAATCTAATAAAAACAGGTGGTTGAGTGATTCTTGCAGGGAGGGCGCATTTTCAGGCCTGCGCCATCTCGGTGCGAACGCACCAAAAACAGCGCCAAAAACCGGCATTTTTCCGGGAGTCCAAGACGGCCTGATTGGCGGTGTTCGGCTTGTATACTAGTTAAGTGACTGTTTTATAGGGATTTGAAGGCAATGTGGAACGGCAGATGCACAGGTCCCGGTGCGTTTTAAGACGAACTGCACAACCTCACTATGAAAAGGACGCACGACATGAGCATCAAAAAACACGTGAAGCTGGGTCTCTCCGCATTGGCCCTTTCTGTCTCCCTCAATTCGGTAGCCGCAGAGGACCCGATTAAGGTCGGTATCCTGCACTCCCTCTCCGGCACCATGGCCATCAGTGAGTCGACCCTCAAGGACACCATGCTGATGCTGATCGAAAAGCAGAACGCCGAAGGTGGCATCCTGGGTCGCCAGCTCGAGCCGGTGGTGGTGGACCCCGCCTCCAACTGGCCGCTGTTTGCCGAGAAGGCCCGCGAGCTGCTGGCCAAGGAAAAGGTCGACGTGATCTTCGGCAACTGGACCTCGGTGTCCCGCAAGTCCGTACTGCCGGTGGTGGAAGAACTGAACGGCCTGCTGTTCTACCCGGTGCAGTACGAGGGTGAGGAATCCTCCGAGAACGTCTTCTACACCGGCGCCGCGCCCAACCAGCAGGCGATCCCGGCGGTGGATTACCTGATGAACGAGATCGGCGTCGAGCGCTGGGTGCTGGCGGGCACCGACTACGTCTACCCGCGCACCACCAACAAGATCCTCGAGACCTACCTCAAGGATGCCGGTGTCTCCGCCGATGACATCATGATCAACTACACACCGTTCGGGCACTCCAACTGGCAGTCCATCGTCTCCGACATCAAGAAGTTCGGCAGCACCGGCAAGAAGACCGCCGTGGTCTCCACCATCAACGGTGACGCCAACGTACCGTTCTACCGTGAACTGGCCAACCAGGGCATCGACGCCGCCGACATCCCGGTGGTCGCCTTCTCCGTGGGTGAGCAGGAGCTCTCCGGCATCGACACCGGCCCGCTGGTCGGTCACCTGGCCGCCTGGAACTACTTCATGAGCGTGGACAGCGACGCCAACTACGACTTCATCGACGCCTGGGTCGAGCACACCGGCAAGGAAGACGCCGTCACCAATGACCCGATGGAAGCCCACTACATCGGCTTCAACATGTACGTGGAAGCGGTCAAGAAAGCCGGCACCACCGACGTGGAAGCGGTCAAGGACGCCATCATCGGTGTGGCCGTGCCCAACCTGACCGGCGGCTACGCCACCATGATGCCGAACCACCACATCACCAAGCCGGTGCTGATCGGCGAGATCCAGGACAACGGCCAGTTCTCCGTGGTTTGGGAGACCCCGTCCACCGTGGCCGGCGATGCCTGGTCTGACTTCCTGCCGGGTTCGAAGGACCTGATCAGCGACTGGCGCAAGCCCATGAAGTGCGGCAACTTCAACGTGGTCACCGGCAGCTGCGGTGGCAAGGCCGAGGTCGCCTCCAACTAAGCCAACCGGGTAAACACTGCCCAGGGCGGGGGCCGCCCCCCGCCCACTTCACGCTTCAACCCCAACAACAGGACAGGATGCAAACATGGGCATCACCGGATCGCTCAGCCGCCTTCTGCTTGTCTGCCTGCTGCTCTGGCCCGCCATGGCCACCGCCCAGGTTGACGACCCGGAAGCGCAACAACTGCTCACCGCCCTGGCGGAATCCTCCTTCGCGGAAAAGAAAGACGTGGTCAACCGCATCGCCGGCTCCGGCGACGAACGGGCCCGCACCTGGCTGGAAGCCTTCGCCGCCAACAAGCTTGCCCGCATCGAATCCACCGGCCAGTTCGTGATCGTGCTCTCCAACCGGGGCCGCAACTGGGACGTGGAAAGCGCCACCACCGGCGAGAGCCTGGGCGAAGTCTCCCGGCGGGACATCGACACCATCCGCGTGAACAACAGCCTGCGCAGCGAGCTGGAAAGCATCCTCTCCGTCATTGACCTGAAAAGCCCCGACGAAGACAGCCGCCTGACCGCCGCCCGTGCCCTGCGGGGGAACGTGGACGACGGCCTGGCCGACCAGTTACCGGACCTGATCGAGGCGGAAACCGCCTCCGACGTCCAGCTGGCGCTCACCGAAGCGCTGGCCATCTACCGGGTGGAAGAGCAGGGCGACAAGAGCGCTGTGGCCGTGCTCTCCGGCAGCCTCAATTCCGAAGCCCGCGCGGCCCTGCAGAACGCCGTCCGGAGCGACGACCCGGCCCTGGCGGCCGCCGCCAACAAGGCCCTGGAAAGCATCGAACAGAAACTCAAATTCAACCGTGCCGCCGAGACCCTCTACTTCGGGCTCTCGCTGGGCTCGGTACTGGTGCTGGCGGCCATCGGCCTGGCCATCACCTTCGGCGTGATGGGCGTGATCAACATGGCCCATGGTGAGCTGATCATGCTCGGCGCCTACACCACCTGGGGCATGCAGCAGCTGCTGCCGGGCCAGCCGGGCCTGGCGCTGATCCTGTCCATCCCCGCCGGTTTCCTGGTGGCGGCGCTGGCGGGCATCGCCATCGAGCGCACCGTGATCCAGCACCTCAAGGGCCGTCCGCTGGAAACCCTGTTGGCCACGTTCGGCGTGAGCCTGATTCTGCAGCAGCTGGTGCGCACCGTGATCTCGCCCCTGAACCGCACCGTGATCACCCCGGACTGGATGAGCGGCTCGGTGATGATCAACGAGGCGCTGTCCCTCACGCTCAACCGCATGTACGTGATCGGTTTCGCCCTGGTGGTGTTCGCCGGCCTGATGCTTATCATGCGCAAGACCCGCCTGGGCCTGGAAGTGCGCGCGGTCACCCAGAACCGCGCCATGGCCCGCTCCATGGGCATCAAGGCCACCAAAGTGGACATCCTCACCTTCGGCCTCGGCTCCGGCGTGGCCGGACTGGCCGGTGTCGCGCTCTCCCAGATCACCAACGTGGGCCCCAACCTCGGCCAGAATTACATCATCGACTCGTTCATGGTGGTGGTGTTCGGCGGCGTGGGTAACCTCTGGGGAACCCTGCTAGCGGGCCTGTCCCTCGGCACCATCAACCAGCTGCTGGAACCCTGGGCGGGTGCCGTGCTGGCCAAGATCCTGGTGCTGGTGTTCATCATCCTGTTCATCCAGAAACGGCCCCGGGGACTCTTCCCCCAGAAAGGCCGCGCGGCGGAGGGTTAAGGTATGTGGTTAACAAGACCCTTGCAGGAACGCTCTACTCAAGTTTTTCTGGGCGTGCTCTTCGCCGCCCTGGTTGTGGTCAGCGCGCTGCACCTGTTCATGCCGGAAGACAGCGCCCTGTACGTCAGCTCCTACACCGTCACCCTGCTGGGTAAGTACCTGTGCTACGCCCTGTTGGCGGTGGCCGTGGACCTGGTGTGGGGCTATCTCGGTATCCTCAGCCTCGGCCATGGCGCCTTCTTTGCCCTCGGCGGCTACGCCATGGGAATGTACCTGATGCGCCAGATCGGCGATCGCGGCACCTACGGCGACCCGATCCTGCCGGACTTCATGGTGTTCCTGAACTGGCAGGAGCTGCCCTGGTACTGGCACGGCTTCGACATGGCCTGGTTCGCCTTCCTCATGGTGCTGCTGGCCCCGGGCCTGCTGGCGCTGGTGTTCGGCTTCCTGGCCTTCCGCTCGCGGGTGACCGGGGTGTACCTCTCCATCATCACCCAGGCCCTGACCTTCGCCCTGATGCTGGCCTTCTTCCGCAACGAGATGGGCTTTGGCGGCAACAACGGCCTGACCGACTTCAAGGACATCCTCGGCTTTGACCTGCGCACCGACGCCACCCGCCTCGGCCTGTTCATCGCCACCGGCATTGCCCTGGCCATCGGCTACGTGATCTGCCGCGGCATCGTCACCAGCAAGCTCGGCCGCGTCAGCATCGCCTGCCGGGACGCCGAGGCCCGCACCCGCTTCCTGGGCTACCGGGTGGAACGGGTGCAGCTGTTTGTGTTCGTGGTCTCCGCCATGCTGGCGGGCGTGGCCGGCGCGCTCTACGTTCCCCAGGTGGGCATCATCAACCCCAGTGAATTCTCGCCGCTGTTCTCCATCGAGATCGTGGTGTGGGTGGCCCTGGGTGGCCGCGCGACCCTGTACGGTGCCGTGATCGGTGCCATCCTGGTGAACTACGCCAAGACCGTGTTCACCGGCATCATGCCGGACGCCTGGCTGTTCGCCCTCGGCGGCCTGTTCGTGCTGGTGACCGTGTTCCTTCCCAAGGGCATCGCCGGCCTGCTGCATAAGCGCAGGAAAGCCGAAACCGCTGAACCCACCCCCGCACAGGAGGCCACGGCATGAGCATCTTCGAGCAACTGACGGACCGGGAGCACGTGTTCGAATTCCTGGCCCCGGTGCAGTCCCCGGTGGACGTGCGCCACGGCCCGATCCTGTACCTGGAGGACGTGAGCGTGAGCTTTGACGGCTTCAGGGCCATCAACAACCTCAACCTCACCATCGACGACGGCGAGCTGCGCTGCATCATCGGCCCCAACGGCGCGGGCAAGACCACCATGATGGACATCATCACCGGCAAAACCCGCCCGGACACCGGCTCGGTGTGGTTCGGCAGCCGCCACAACCTGCTCACCATGAACGAGCCGGACATTGCCACCCTGGGCATCGGCCGCAAGTTCCAGAAACCCACCGTGTTCGAGGCGCTCACCGTGTTCGAGAACCTGGAACTGGCCATGGCGACGGACAAACGCATCTTCCCGACGCTCACCGCCATCATGAAAGCCGAATACCGGGACCGCATCGACGAAGTGCTCGAACTCATCGGCCTCAGGGACCTGCGCGACCGCCTCGCCGGCATCCTCTCCCACGGCCAGAAACAGTGGCTGGAGATTGGCATGCTGCTGATGCAGAAGCCCCGCCTGCTGCTGGTGGACGAACCCGTGGCCGGCATGACCGAACAGGAAATGGAACGCACCGCCGAACTGCTCACCAGCCTCGCCGGCAAGCAGTCCGTTGTGGTGGTGGAGCACGACATGGGCTTCGTGCGCTCCATCGCCCGCCAGGTCACCGTGCTGCACCAGGGCAGCGTGCTGGCCGAAGGCACCATGGACAAGGTCTCCAACGACCCGGAAGTGATCAAGGTTTACCTCGGGGAAGACGCCTGATGCTCAAGATCAACCAACTCAACCACTACTATGGCGAAAGCCACACCCTCTGGGACCTGGAGCTGGACGTGCCCCAGGGCCAGTGCACCTGTGTGATGGGCCGCAACGGCGTGGGCAAGACCACCCTGATGAAGTGCATCATGGGCGAGGAAGCCGCCAAGAGCGGTTCCATCGAATTCGCGCAGGATGTAGAGCTCACGAAAAAGAAAATCGAAGACCGCTCCCGCCTCGGCATCGGCTACGTGCCCCAGGGACGGCAGATCTTTCCCCTGCTGACCGTGGAGGAAAACCTGCGCACCGGGCTGGCGGTGCGGGCCGATGGCAGCAAGAAGATTCCGGAGCGGGTTTACGAGCTGTTTCCGGTGCTGAAGGAAATGCGGCATCGCAGAGGCGGCGACCTGTCGGGCGGACAGCAACAGCAGTTGGCGATTGGGCGGGCGCTGGTGATCGAGCCGAGGCTGCTGATTCTGGATGAGCCGGGGGAGGGGATTCAGCCGAACATTGTGGCGCAGATTGGGGAGGTTATTCGCCGATTGATCGAGGAGGATAGGCTGACCGTTTTGCTGGTTGAGCAGAAGTTGCCGTTTGCTCGGAAGTATGCGGATCGGTTTGTGATTGTTGACCGGGGGAGGAGGGTTGCTGAGGGGGGGATCGGTGAGTTGTCTGATGAGTTGATCAAGACGCATCTGACGGTATAGCGGTCGACCGAACTACCTGCCTCTACAGCCTTTAAAGCCTCAACTTTCAGAACTCTGTCTCCGAATACTCTCGGAGCGGAGTTTTTATATTTTTGTAATCCAGGAAGACAAAATGATGTGCGATGGTCTAGTGTAGGTAGCTACATGCTATGTACTCACTGTTTGTTAGGGATGACGGTCGATGAATAATTCAGCGTTGTTCAAGTTCTATTCCTTCTTCATCGGTCTTGAGTGTTATCACGAGGAACTTCCTGTTTTTCTGCCCAGATTAAATCTGTTCGGTTTATTATCTCGCATAAATAAATGTCAAAACATTTAAATAAAGAAAAATATATGGTTAGGTGGGGCTAAGAATGAAGCTAAAGAATCTATCAAAGTGGAATTTAGATAATAAACTAGAGCCCCTGTTGTTTTTTGCGCAAAGAATGGATGAGCTATTATTTCAGTACAGTCTAGACTCCTATAAGCCCCCTTGTCTGAACTCTCCGTTTTTAGTTAGAGAAGCACTGACTGTTGTTGAAGAGGTTGAAAACGGGGTTTTAGATGAATCAGCCATAAAAACAGTAATAGAGGAATTACGATGGTCTTTGGCTTCAGATTTTGTTGCAAAGAGGGAGATAGGTGTAAATTTTGATTATTTTATTATTGATGTTGATAATGCCAAAGTAAAAGATGTGAAAGTAAGGCTTGAATTGTTGTCCCATAAGCTAAAGCCGCAATCTTATCTTAGGTCAGCATTAATTGCTCTTAAGCAATCAGTTGAAAAAAAGAGAAGAAAAAAGTTGATTTTTTGGCAAGAACTATAGTGACAACCCTGGTTAATTTTGGTGTGTCTAAAATTTATCTTCGATCTCTCGTTCAAGATTATTTCTTTTCTGAGAAAGGTAAAAGGATAGATTCGATTGGGGATCTTGATCAGTTTTTGAATTTTCTTGTGCCTGAACTCAGTGCTTACGACATATGCTTTTCGGTTTCGAAGATTTTTAACCAGGTTTCTGATGTTTCCGATGTTTTTGATATTTTTGTTCTAAAAGATCTTGCCGAGGTCCATAAAGAGTTTCATTCTGATGTCAATTTTGCACTAGGGAAAAATCAAGTTTTTGCCGTTGTACGAGATATAGATGCTTTTGATCCTTACTCTGCATATAGAAGAGCCGAGTCGTACATTGAAAAGATTGCCAATTTGTATGCTCTTTTTCATCACAAGGAGTCTGCGAGTTGGGACAGGACTGCGGCAGTAAAAAATAAAGGCGACGACTCCTTGGAAATTATATCCGTTTACAATAATCCAATACAGAATGGTTTCGATCTTCCGCCATCAAAGGCAGCAAGAGCATTTAATGAGGTGATAAAAAATTTCAGCATGGATAGCAATGAATCCTTTTTTAAGTTTGATAACGTGGTTGATCTCCATGCGCTTGCATCAAGGAGTGACTCTAATACCAGTCAGCTAGTTAATATATGGATCTCTCTTGAAACCTTGACGCCGCCAAGTACGAGTTCATCTAAGATTGTTAATATCACAAAAAAGATAATGCCTTTTTTGATGCTCAATTATACCTCAAGGCTACTCCAAAGAATAAGTGGTGATATCTATAGATGGAATAGCTCTGAGTATAGGAAGTTGATAAAGAAAGTTCGTGTCGATTCTGGTCAAGGTTCGCTCCACAAGATTGCAAAGTTTATTATGCTTCCTGAATATGATTCATTGAGGAAAGAAATGTACAGCAAGCTTGATGATTTCCCCCTATTAAGGTATCGAATTTATTCGCTTAATGATATTTTTAGAGATTCTAAGAAGCTTGTGTCTATGCTGAATACGCACAAAAAGAAGGTTGAGTGGCAGATAAGAAGAATTTATCGAACGAGAAATATGATTGTTCACTCAGGGAAAGCGCCTGCTTACATCGCAATTTTGGTGGAGAATTCCCACGATTACCTTGATCAGATATTGAACGAAATTATGAGGTTGGCTGCTAGGACGAAGGAGTGCTCATCGTTAGACCAAGCATATGAATTTATGTCTATCCAGATGGATCACTATAATCGAGAGTTAGATCAGGTCGAGAGCTTCAATTCGGAAAATTTTTCGGCAGCGTTTCGGAGTTGGTTGTAGGGTGTAAGAGAAAGTCCAGGATAAATTTTTCTGACTTTTTGTTTGATTTAGGGTTGGCGTAAATTTCTAACAACATTTCTAATTCTTCCATTGGAATTTGGTAACCACGCAAGAATAGATTCTGTGTCTCAGAAGCAGGTAGAACCTGATGCCCGCGCGGGCCAGCTTGATTGTACCGGGTATTCCTCACCATATCGTTGATCATAATCTCCAAGCAATGTTCGTCGAGCAGGGTGATTTAGAGTAATATCTGACGAACCTTCAGGAATGAAAACAGGTTGATGAGTTGGCGGTTTTCAGTTTGCTGCTTCGTGACGAATCCTGTGCACTTGGTCGTCCAAGCGAACCACGACCTAATCGCCCTTCGTCGGTTAAGGAAGCGAATGGCTGGTAGGCAAACCCTGTTTGTGAATTTGTTCGGGACGTTGAGAGGTTGTTTGAGGGAGCGGGCGGATAGCCAACGTAAAAAATGGAGGTATGAGAATGAATGTCAAGGATCCAGCAAACACTATTGAAAGACTAACTACTGCTCTTGAGACTATCGCGGTTAGCAAGAGGGGGGCTCGAGAGCGGGCGGAGAGTGCTGCAACCACTATTATGCCGCTCAGGCGTGAGGATTTTCCTAGCAAGGCGCGGCTCCTGTACGACGTCATCGTAGATGAGGCTAACTATACTGATGAGCTCGCGGCTGATGTGCTAAAGGCGGTCTGGGATTTGTACTGGGAGATGACCGACAATAAGCGTTACCGATGATGGATTTTTTATGGCTTAACCCTAAGTTGGACTTAAGGGAATAGTCTGAGCTTGTTCGAGACAAACAACATAGTTGGTGAAATCGGCACGGGGGGTGGTTTCCGGCTAACACTAGGTAAAACGCACAGAACGGATTCTGTGCCAAAAAAGCAAGGAGAAGCTGATGCCTAGACAGGCCAGGGTGATCGTACCCGGTTTTCCTTACCATATTGTTCAACGCGGTCATAATCGCTAGCCGGTTTTCAGGAGAGCTATACTCCCGTTAGCTCTCCAGCCCCTTCTGAGCCTCCCGGGCCCGCTGCCGTAACCGCTTGATGTACTCCGCCCCTGTAGGCTTGTCCGGATCATTGTCCAGCGCACAATCCGCCAGCGTAGCCATCGACTCATCGCTTAAACGAAAGCCCTGTGGAAGAAACCCCGAATACCTCATGCTGTTTTCTTCGATCGAGGCAAACCAAGCCCGGAAAAAATCCGCCTGAGAGGCCCTTGGCCCAGCAGTACCTGCCTCAGTTAACGGGTCAGTCGCATAGATCTCGGTAGAAGCCGCGTCCTGCCCCACTGCCCTTACAACCTGAGATAGCGAGGGCCAGTACTTGCCGTCGTACTGGGCAAACAGTTGCCGGAATTCCGTCCTTGGATACGACTGAAACATATGGTGGTCTTTGGTTGCAGCCTCTGTGGCGGAACATAAATCGTAGACTTCGCCACACGAGAACCCTGTATGATTGTGGAGCACTGATCGTTCATCGAGTAGATTCGCCAGCCGCGACGCGAGCGATGCTATCTCTTCGTTCACATCTTCCAACCGCTTCCGATCTTTCCGTGCCTCAGCATTCTTCTCCGGACACCAGAACGCTGCTGAAGACAGCAACGTCCTCAAAAACGTGGTTAATGCGCGACTGTCATTACCCAGCTTGTCTTCCAGTTCGGCATAAGCCCTCTGAAGTTCCTGGGATCGCATGAGGAGTCGATTAGTAATGGTGTTCTCACTGGCGAGTATTTTGTGTTCCAGATTGTATGAAAGCTCGCCCCTAAGAATGTCTTCGCATTGCCCACGTACCGAGTTGTCAGCTGATCGTTTCATCGCTTTTTCCTTTGTGGTTACTAATACCCGTCACCTTACACTCCCGCCTTAATCCGTTCGGTACCTCAGCACGAGTTTTTGAAAGGGCCTTCAGGTACCTAGGAAAACCGGGACAGATCTATTTTCAGTCCCGGTTTTCCCTAACATTGTCGGCTTTTGAAACCAGGTTGCTAAACCAGCGGTATTGAGTTGAATAGACCTGGCTTTCGGATCGGGTCTTTTCCTGTGCGCTACACTTCCAGACAACAGTTATCTTCTCAACTGTCAGAGTGGGAGAGTCACAATGCAGGACTACGAACTCTATTACTGGGGGCCTGCCCTTTCGCGGTAATTTTATTCAACTTTTTCTGGAGGAGGTTCGGGCGGATTACCGCAAGCTGGATGCCAGCGAGGTCTACCCTGATAAAAACCTGAACATCCAGTACCCCGGGATGGCACCACCCTTTCTTTACGACTGCAGGGCCCAGGTCTGGTTCGCGCAGATGCCGGGCGCATGGACCTGGAGTCCTCTATGAAACCCACCCAATACCGCGGCAGCTCTCTTTCCAGTCCTGATTTTGCAAGCCTGCAGGGTGTCTGGCGTTCCCAGGGTTACGGCACTGTGTTGCTGATCGAGGAAGATTGGTACACCCTTTTTGAAGAAACCAGCATCAGCTGCCTGAAGGTTCATGCGGGCAGTATTGAAGAACTTGGCCACTATTACGACGATTTGGCGGTATCCCCTGGTGGCCAGGCGTTCAGTGCCCATCGGGTAACTGGAGTAGCACGCATCAGATTCCGTCGCCTGAAAGGATTGCCCGCCAGTGTCACTGAAAGTCACAGGCACAGGGCAAAGGATCCGCAATACAACTTTGACGTTTTCTGGCGAACCTTTCACGAGCAATACGCCCTGTTTGAACTCAAGGGTGTGGCCTGGGACCGGGCACATCATGACTATCTTCCCCAGATTAACGCGAACACATCACAGGAAACGCTCTTTGCCATCATGGTTGCGATGCTACGGCCCCTGAAGGATGGCCATATTCGTCTGCATTCACCCTGGGGTCATTACAGCGCAGGTGCCCAGCCGGCGCTCTTCAGGCGGCTGACACAGGAACTTGAAGACGCCAATGATGACCGGGAGCTCACCAGCTACCTGGGCGATCTCAAAGAGTCGGCGCGTGACGTGATCCATGAGGATTATCTCGCAAGCGCCGTTAGCCATGGCGGCAACCGGCTGGTGGAGTGGGGACGCCTTAATGACCTCATCGGTTACCTGAACATCCGGGCCATGGCCGGGCAAAGCGGCAAGTCAGGCAAACCGGCTGTGGATCTCAGTGCGGTCGATAGTGTGATGAAGAGAGTGCTGGCAGATGTTGGCGAGCTCCCCAATCTCGTGGTCGATCTTCGCAATAATGGTGGGGGGTACGATGGTGTCGCACTGCGCTTTTCAGCGTACCTGATGGATCGCAAACGGCTGGCTTTCACCAAGTCAGCCCGTCATGGCAATGGATTCACCGGAAAGCAGTCTGTCTATGTCACGCCTGTCAATGAGACTTACCAGGGCAACCTGTTTGTGCTGACCAGCGAGCTAACGGCCAGTGCCGCAGAAATCTTCGTGCTCTCATTGCTGCAGCATCCCCGTCTCACTCTTATTGGCGAGCCTACCCAGGGCATCCTTTCCGACACGCTCGAGCGCCATCTGCCAAATGGCTGGCACCTGACCTTGTCCAATGAAATCTACCGGGCCTACGACGGTGAGATATACGAAGATGTCGGCATCCCGCCACACATCCGTCTCAAGTACCTTGGCCGAAAAGGGCGCGAGGAAGGCAAAGACCCGATGCTGGAGTGGGTGATTAAGCTGGTCGGCGGTTGATGGTCGAAGTATTAATCACGGGGTTGGCGTTTTGAGGAAAACCGGGACAGATCCATTGCACGGAGTTTTAGGTTTTGGGCCTTCGGAGAAAACTAAATTGAGTTGGAACAGGTCATATTGGTAAAAGCTAACAGCGCCCGACCTCCCTCGGCGGTTCGGTAATAAACAAAAGCGAACATTCTAGTCAGGACTCTGCTCCAGAGCCTCCAAACTATTCACAGCCATTTCATCCAGTATGATTGGTGGAGCAAATTGCGGACTCTGAATGATTACATGGCAGAGAGGGCCATGCTCCGCTAAGCTATTGTTTTATCGATTTATGTGCAGCGCGATGGATGGTTCAAAGTCCATAATCATGACGCAGTCAAATTTTTGCAATGATAAAGCGCGCTGCCTAATTGCTGTTATGCAGAAAATGAGTAGGAGGCTTGCATGCCGAGAAGAATAAGTTCCGCGCAAATGCGCAGCAAGCTCAGGCAAGCACAGAATAAGCAGAAACAGGCTATTGCCAAGTATAACCGTGAGGTCAGGCAGCATAATCAGAAAGTTAAGCAGGCAGTTAATAGATACAATAGCGAAGTAAGAAAACACAATGCGAGGGTCAGGGCCAATCGACAAAAGATCGATTCCGAACTCCGAAAAATGAGGTCGTCTAACTCGTCTCAATACCAGATAGTTAGAACTTCCGCCATGACGCTCAATACTTATTATGAGCGTTTAGATGCTAGAGAGAATGATTTTGAACATTCCAACTTTGGCTATGACTTCTTAGATAGATCAGAGCAAGAAAATGCGAATAGCCTAGCTCTTTCAAACGCACTTGAATCTGACGTTGAGGATAGCGAAGGGCAGCAATTCGATCTCCTTCGCACTGAAATCAACGACATGCTGCAAGAGTTGTCGCCCGAGTTGAGCAATCGCTGGAAGGGAGCCTTATTCTCTTTGAATCCAGAAAACCCGGATGCGGCTCGACATTTCTGCACAAGTGCCCGAGAAGTTTTTGTTCAAATTCTAGACATAAACGCTCCAGATGAGAAAGTGATGGAAAAAGCACCAGATTGCGATAAGACTTCTCAAGGTCAACCAACGCGCAAAGAGAAAATTAAGTATTTGTTGGGGCGTTCCGGAATACTCACAGAGGAAGCTGTCAATTTTGTGGACGAGGATGTCAAAAATGTGCTCAGCCTCTTTCGTGTTTTCAATGATGGCACTCATGGGTCATCCGGGAAATTCGGCATTACAAAGTTGCTATCAATAAAAAATAGGGTTGAAGATGGAATTGCTTACCTTTTTTCAATCTGTCGTCATGCATAACCAATCCATGCACCGGATGCCAAAACCTCCGCTTCGCTGCGGTTCTGTCACCGGTGATGATGATCGTTAGTCAGGGAGTGATTTCGGAGTGTTTTGGAGAACAATTCCAGGAGCAGTCAATTTAGCAGCACTATCCTCGATGCTTCTGCTACTAGTGAAGTTATTCATATTCAATCAGATTTCTGAACCAGTTGACGGCTTTCATGAGCTCGGACTGGTCTTCGAAGCGGTGCTTACGTCGGTATTAGCGAGTTACGTTTTCTACCTGATAGTAGTGCACTTCAAAGAGGTGCGAGAGAAGAAGGCAATCTACCCCTTTGTAACACGGTGGTCGAATCTTGTAGTGCGAGATTGCAGGGTGCAGATTGCCGGCTTCTCTAAGGTGGATCCGACCAAACTCGATTTCCAAACTTTGGAAAAGCAAGACATAGAAGCTGTCTTCGCTAGATTAGAACCTAATGGAGCAGCCCCCTTAGTTTTCTGGGAGGGAGGCCAAGCAAATTGGCTGCAATATTTTGAAAACTACAGGATTAGATCTTTGCGTCACATAGATAAGATCATGACCCAGCTCAAATTTCTTGAAGCCCCGCTGGTGGCTTTGTTGATGAAGGTCCAAGACTCAACACATTTTAGCGCGATCGAAAGCTTGTCGAGAGTCAAATTGAACAACGACAATCTTATGACTTTTGCAGGGGGTTTTTACGAGTATGTACAAGCGTGCCGGAAGTTGGACGGCTATCTGAAAGCCCACGCCATTCACTCGGCTAATGAGTAACAAGGCCAGTCGCCACGACACCTACTACATTTCGGCTTTGCCTAAATTCCGTAGCCGCGCATGCTGGTGGTGCTACTGTCCAAACCGAACGCCCGCTTTGCGACCAAGTTTGAGCTTGGGACCCCCGCCAATCAACTTTTGACACGCCGCGTTAAGTTTTTTGCATGGCCTGCTAGGGCTGAGGAGCCGGTTTTCCGGTTTTAAGTGGGACGAAACCCGGGGTGGAGGTGCAGGTTCCACATCATGCAGGTTTCGATATTTGGCAGACCTGGGAAGATTTTCCAGCCTGCCATCAGTTTAATCTTGGGTGGAAATGACGTGAATATGTCTTAGTTCAAATACGTCCCTATCAGAGAGAACAAGCGAGCCGTCAGAGCGACGCGCTATTGAGGTCAAAAGTCCACAAATACCCAAGGCTCAGATTGAAGCCTTGAGCACTCATAAGCCCTGATTTTATCGCCTATTGCAAGAGTTTCTTCGATCTCATCCAGTCCTTCACTCAATGACTTCCTGTGCGACGGATGGAGTGAAAAAGTAATGTGAGTTCCATCGAACGAAAGGATTCCCTCAGTCAGGTTAATGCTCACTTGGGCATCTGGCTTCTTATTGGCAAAGTTAATAAGAGAAGCGACCTGTTCTTTACCCAGAATAATCGGAGCGACACCATTTTTGATGCAGTTATTGAAAAATATCTCACCAAAGCTTTCCGCGATAATCACACGGATGCCAAAGTCACGAATTGCCCAAACTGCATGCTCGCGAGAGGACCCGCAGCCGAAATTTTTCTTTGAAACCAGAATAGTCCCTCGGTTGTAAGGAGGGATATTCAAAATAAAATTTTGATTTTTCCGTCGTGTTTGTAACGGAGTTTCCGAATCGCCGGGGTCTAAATAGCGTTCGTCATCAAACAAAAAATCGCCATAGCCCGTTTTGTCGAGCATCTTCAAATATTGCTTTGGTAAAATCGCATCGGTGTCTATGTTAGAGCGATCAAGTGGGATTAGCGTCCCTTGAAATTGACTAATTTTGTTCATGTAATCACTCGTATTTGTCTGTGAGTTTTCCGGCGAGGGCTGAATAAGCAGCCAGGCGCGGACTTAAAAGATGTGTGCGCACTTTCTTACCCTGCCTTCCCTCAAAATTCCGGTTAGATGTTGAAGCGCATCGACTGCCTTCTGGGAGATTGTCATCATTCATTCCAAGACACATTGAGCAACCTGGGGAACGCCACTCGAAACCTGCCTGCTGCAAAATCAAGTCAAGCCCTTCTTTTTCAGCTTGCCGACGCACACTTCCAGAGCCTGGAACTACAAGAGCGTAAAGCAAGTTCGGGCTAATCGTACGTCCCTGCACAATTTCAGCCACAATCCTGAGATCCTCAATCCTTGCGTTAGTACAAGATCCAACAAATACGCTGTCGATTTTAAGGTCCCGAAGGGTCTGTCCCCCGTACAAGCCCATGTACTCGAGGGATCTTTCCAACTCTGATGAAGAATCCGTGTTGTTCGAGCATTGTGCCTTTGGGATGGGGGTATCGAGCGTCACCGATGTCTCGGGAGACGTACCCCAAGTGACCTGTGATTCCAGTGAGTCGAGATTAATCTCAATCTCTTTATCGAACTGAGCGTTCTCATCAGATCGAAGGGTCCGCCAGTATTCCAGAGCGCGGTTCAGTTCCGGGAGTTCCCGGACTCTGGGGATGCCCATTAAGTACGATTCAGTTGTCGCGTCATATCCAATAATTCCGGCAGTAGCACCTGCCTCAATACTCATATTACAGATGGTCATCCGACCTTCCATGGACAAGTTTGTGATGGCGTGGCCCATGTACTCCAATGCATAACCTGTCGCACCGGCAGTTCCAATCGTTGAAATCAACTTGAGGATGAGATCTTTCGGAGTGATTGCCTCAGTTGGGGTGCCGGTGAAGCGAACTGCCATTGTTTTGAGTTTTGTAGTCTTTAACGTCTGCGTAGCAAGAACATGTTCGACATTGCTTGAACCAATTCCCATGGCAAGAGTCGCGAATGCGCCATGAGTAGAGGTATGCGAATCGCCGCAAACGATAGTTGTTCCCGGGAGAGTAAAACCGAGTTCTGGGCCGACAACGTGCACGATGCCTTGCTGGTTGTCAGTTAGGTCAATGAGTTTAATATCATGCTTTAAACAGTTTTCGCTTAAACGTTCCACTTGCTTCTTAGCAACAGGATCAACAATCCCTGCCGTCCCTAAGTTTCTGTTACGAGTCGGGACTGCGTGATCGGGGACAGCCAGGCATGAGTCTTTGTTCCAAACGGGGCGAGAATGCATTTGCAAGCCGGAAAATGCTTGAGGCGACGTGACTTCGTGCAGGAGGTGACGATCTATGTACAGATGGGTCTCGTCGATACAGTGGGAGTTCCAAAGTTTGTCATAGAGAGTCTTTGAGGACATGATCATGCTCCCTTTCCAGAGTCCAACCCTTCAAGCAGGTCGAGAGTCTCAGAAAGAGAAAACACGTCACCATACTTAATAGCGATGTCCCGCAGGTTTGATCTGTGAGCTTCTGGGTCTCTGTCGCCTACGGCGCTTTCGATCACTATTGGCGTGTATTCATGTTGAATGGCGTCTACTACGGTGGCACGAACGCAACCACTTGTAGTCAGGCCTGTGACGATCACCCCATCAATTCCAGAGGTTTTAAGGAAAGCATCAAGCTCTGTCTTAAAGAAGGCACTCGCCCATTTTTTCTCGATTACTTTCTCACCGGGGAGTGGCGAAACCCTGTCGTCGATTTCGTGCAATTCTTGTGATCGTTTCAAGCAGTTGAGCTGCGGAATCTTTTCTCTGAAAACCCTTGCTTCGTTGTCACGATCATAAACCACTGTTGTGTACACGATCGGAAGATTAAGCTCTCGAAATTTCCGTAGTACGGCTCGGATGGACTCAACAACTTCGGAGCATTCCGCCCCCAAAGGACTGGAATAGGGGTTAGTGAAGCCCGTGGTTACATCAATAACGATAAGAGCGTACTTCCTGGCAGTTGGAAGTCTTGGGTTGGTCGTAAAGGTCATCCTCAGTCTCCAATCAAAAACGTCGCCAGAGCTGTACTGGCCGGTCTTTGTCATTCTTACGCCTTCTTCTTCGCGAATCAACAGATTGTATACTATGAAATATCGATTGGTTGGGTTTGTCGTCCTACCTTACTGTTTTATTTGCATAAAAATATTTATTTGACACATCGAGTAACCGATAATACGCTGTGATTGTATGCAATAACAACGAAGATGAATTGGAGAGATTGACATGAGTTGCAAAGTAGCAACAGCAGTTGCAGGCGTTTTGCTAAGCGCATCGGCCACCCTCGGCGTTGTAGGCCAGGTTTCAGCAAGCGAGGTCCCTGAGATGAATCTAGCCGTTGCCGGTAATCTGGGCATTACCACCCAGTCGGCACAATTGGAGCGGCCCTTCTGGACACAATCTGTCCCCGAGCTCTTCGATGGGCGCGTCAATGTGAGGTTTCGGCCTTGGAATGAAATGGGCCTAGACGGATCAGAGGTAATCCGTCTGGTAAGTCGTGGCACTCTACAAGCAGGCACTACGCAGCTTGGATTTATCGCTGGAGAAGCTCCGATTGTCGATGGAACCGATCTAGCCGGACTATCTCCTGATATTCAAACTCTCAAATCCGCGGTAAGTGCCTTCGAACCCACGCTCGACGAATACTTCAAGGAAAGCCAAGACGTAAAAGTATTGGGTTACTGGTCCTTCCAAGGTCAAGTCCTGTTTTGCGCCAACAAATTGAACAGTTTGGCAGATCTCGAAGGGCGCAGAATTCGGGTTTCGGGTGCTTCCCAGACAGACTTTATTGAGCATTTCGGAGCCGAAGGTGTGTCGATGGCTTGGGGAGAAGTCCAACAGGCGCTTCAGATGGGCGCTCTGGACTGCGCCATCACGGGATCGCTAGGTGGTTATACCGGTAAATGGCATGAAGCTGCTAACTATATTCATGAGCTCCCAATAAATTGGGGCACATCCGTTATGGTCATGAATCGGGACGCGTGGGATGAGTTGGGGCAGCGGGGCCAAGATCTTCTACAGGCGGAGGTTGATGAGCTTGCAGAGTCAATTTGGGAGCAGAATCTCCGCGAGAACGAGTACGGCATTTCCTGCAATACCGGCGGTGACTGCCCAGTCGGTAAGCCTGCATCAATGACATTGGTTGAAGCGACTGAAAAAGAACTAGATCTGCGTCGAAAAGCTCTGGAAGAAACAGTGCTGCCAAGATGGGCCGAGCGTTGTGGTGAGCAATGTGTTGCTGAATGGAATGAGAGTGTGGGCGAAGTTCTGGACATCCAAGCAAAGATTAAGTGAAAAGGGTGTAAAAAATGACGAACCATTGGAACGAATTGAAAGAATTCGAATTGAGTAAAGAAAATCTGGAAAGGCTATTGAACAACGAGATTCCAGCAATTCGTATTAGAGGGTTTGCTACGGATTCAGAATGCGCATCATTCACTGCTGCGATGAAGAAAGCAAATATCAAAACATACGGAAAAGCCGCGGTTGGTTACATCGGGATGGCGCAAGTGGAATACCGCTGGGACAAAACCAAAGAAGACTATTTTTCAGATGTGAAAGATGCATTCGAAGACCAAAAATTTGTCTTCGACAATTCCTTTGATCCCATGCAGCGGCTGATCGATCGCCTTTCAGAGTGTTGGGATGAATCGGTGGGAATCGCTGAGGAGAGCGGCTTTGGAAAGTATTTCGCCGGAATCATTCGCTTTGCGTCGAAGGGTATTGCCCTTCATGCCGACTATGCGCCATTCAACAGTCCAGGTTATGAAATTGAGAAAATTAATAGCCAGCTCGGATGGAACTTGTTTGTAGAAGTTCCTTCAGGTGGAGGCGTAACGACGGTACATAATAGCCCCTGGAATCCAGAAATGGAGGATGGAAAACCGCCCCAAAGCTATGGTCTGGACCGAAGTGTTGTTGAGGGTGCTGAGACGTTTGATTATTCGCCAGGCAAAGGTGACGTCGTTCTATTCAATAGTAGAAATCCCCATGAGATCTCACCAGGTGTCGACGGAAGTTCAGGAGAAAGGCTCCAAATAGGATCCTTTATTGGGCGAATGTCAGACACGAATAAACTTGTACTCTGGGCTTGAGGTCAAAATATGGATGCTCTCGGCTATAGGTCAAAATTCGCTGTATTGGTTCCATCAACTAATACCACAGTCCAAGCTGAATTCGACGAAATGCGGGTTCGTGGTGTAACCAATCACCTGACCCGAATATCTATTCCCAATATACCGCTCAATAACGATGAGGACTTTAACAAGCTAATTAACCTCATTGAAAGCGCACAAGAGGACGCAATCAACCGAGTGATGTCCTGCGAGCCTGATTACTTTGTAATGGGCATCTCAGCGGAGACCTTTTGGGATGGTTTAGAGGCAAGCCTAAGGCTCAAAAAACAGGTCATGGATTTGACGGGCCTTGGCGTTGCAATGGGTTCGGAAGCATGCCAGGCAGCATTGGAAATACACGGCGCAAAGAAGATCGCGATTATCACACCATACCAGCCTATAGGTGACCGCAACGTTGTTAGATTCTTCAATGAATGTGGATATGAAGTACCAAGAATTAAGGGGCTCAGATGTGAAAGCCCCGTAAAGATTGCCCATGTCCAGCCGGAAACACTGATTGAAGAAATAAAGAACATCGACGGAGATGACATAGACGCTATTGTCCAGGTCGGAACAAATCTTTCAATGGCGAGGGTTGCTGGGGTAGCTGAGGAGTACCTCGGAAAACCAGTTATAGCAATCAATAGCGCAATTTATTGGTACGCCCTACGGCAAAATAAAATTTTGGACCAATTTGACGGGTTCGGACAACTGTTTAGTAAACACTGAAGTGGGATGAATATGAAGTCTTTAAATAATTACACCATGCTAGACCTGACTCATATGTTGTCCGGGCCCTTTGGTGCAATGCTATTAACAGACCTTGGCATGAGCACCATAAAGATAGAAGCCCCGGGAAAAGGGGAAGGTACGAGAAATCTCCTTGCTAAAAGTCCGGAATATTCTTCGCATGGTATGGGTGCTTATTTCCTAACCCTCAATCGAAACAAAAAGAGTGTAGCCCTGGACCTTAAGTCGGCTGAAGGGAAAGAAATTTTTCATGAGCTTGTAAAAAAGGCTGACGTCGTATTGGACAACTTCAGCCCAGGAGTGACTGAACGCTTAGGCATTGATTTTGAGACACTTAAAGAAATTAATCCAAAAATCGTAACATGCTCCATCACAGGGTTCGGACAATCAGGACCTGATTCCAGTAAAACCTCTTTCGATCTAGTCGCTCAAGCAGTTGGTGGCGGCATGTCTATAACCGGCGAAATGGATGGGCGCCCCATTCGCTCCGGTATTCCAATTGGTGACCTAGGTGGTGGAATATATGCAGCTCTTGGAATACTCGCAGCTCTCAACGAAAGAAATAATACGGGCGTAGGGAAACATATCGACATATCAATGGTTGACTGCCAGATTTCCCTATTAAATTACATGGCCACCATGTACCTCATGTCGGGCAAAAATCCCGGGCCAGTAGGGAACGGACATTTTGTTCATGTTCCATACAATACATTCGAGACTGCTACTAAAGATATTGTAATTGCAGTCATATTCGATTCTTTCTGGGATTCGTTGGTAGAAATACTCGGAGATGAGGAACTCAAAGATCCGGAGCTAAAAGCTCAACCTGTGCGATTAAAAAAGAAGGATTGGATTGAGTCCAAGCTTAAGAAGATCCTTTTAACCAAGTCCTGTGAGGATTGGCTTGAACTCCTAGAGGCCAAGCGCATCCCTTGCGCACCCGTTAACGATTTTGAAAGCGCTCTGAATAATCGTCAAGTTCAAGCCAGAAATATGATCGCTGACATTGTCCATGAGGACGGAACTGTCATTCGTGTGCCGGCCAATCCCATCAAGTTCTCAGACGAGAACAAAAACGAAACCGTTCATTATGCCTGGCCTCCAAAAGTTGGAGAAAACACGGTCGAGATCCTGACGACCCTGCTCAACCTATCAGAAGATAGTCTGAGCCGCCTTTCTGAAAAAGGGGTGATTGGGAAATGAGTCAAATCTCTATATGCGACGTTGCATTGCGAGATGGTTTGCAGAGCCAAAAGCAATTTCTAACGTTGCACGAAAAGCTGGAAATCCTTGGCGCAATGGAGCATGCCGGTATTCGGGAGTTTGAGTTGGGAAGTTTTGTACGGCCTGACAAAGTTCCGCAAATGGCTGATACCAAGGACTTATTTCAGTTGGTAAGTGGGAACTCGGAAAGCAAATTTATTGGGCTTGCGCCTAATATGAAAGGCTTTGAGTCCGCACTGGCAGTAGGTGCAAAAAAAATTGCAATGGTTATCACGTGTACTGACACGCTTAGTAGGAAAAACTTTGGGAAAAATGTAGAGCAGGTTATCGATGAAATCGGAAAAGTTCTGGAGGAGGCAACTCGTGTAAATATTGAAGCTCGAGTCTATGTCTCCGGAATTTTCGAATGTCCCTTTGAAGGAGCGGTTTCGACAGATCGTGTAGTCGAGATTGTAAGGCGTGTTGCAGCTCTGTCACCCAGTGAAATCTGTTTGGCTGATACAACGGGAGCTGGGAACCCAAGTGATGCGCAAAGGCTATTCGAAGAGGTATTGCAGGTTTGCGATAGAGAACGAGTGTCTGTTCACCTCCATGATACTCGAGGTATGGCTCTAGCTCTTGCTTGGGTGGCGTTCAAACAAGGGATTAGGAAGTTTGATAGTTCTTTAGGTGGTTTGGGTGGATGCCCATTCGCTCCTGGTGCTTCCGGGAATGTCGCTACCGAAGATCTAGTTGTTATGTTCGAGCAATCGGGTGTGTCAACAGGAATTTCGATAAGTAAATTAATGGACGCAGTAGATTGTCTTGAAAAGTATATAAAGAGGCCAGTTGGTGGAAAGACTGTTAATTGGCTGAAATCACAAGAGAGGAAATAAATGATGGACAGAACGATCGCTAAAACTGAGGGATATCATTCTCACGCCGCAGATATAAAGCCTGAAAGGTTAGCCTCTGTCGAGGGAAAGGAGCCCCAAGGAGACGTGGAAGTCAGGGTCTTGCAAGTAAGTGATGCATTTTTGGTTCTTGAAGTAAAAAGAGCGAAGGGGTTGATCGACCCGATGCATAAACATGACGACCATGAAACCACTGGATACCTGATTAGTGGAAAAATGCGAGTGATCATAGGTGATGAAGAGTTTATTGCGGGCCCAGGAACCTCTTGGATACATCCTCCCGGAGTCTACCACTTCAGCGAAGCGTTAGAGGATTGTTTACAACTGGAAATAAAATCACCGCCGGTCAAAACCTGGGTGTCAAAATAAAATATAGGTTCCAAGAAGGGCTTCGATATGAAACAAGAAAGGCCACACCTAGATTTTCTTCAACGATTTTCTGTTGTTGCTAGTTGGCTAGGTGGCGTAATTGTACTTGCATCTGCTATAGCAATTTCCTTTGATGTGCTTACAAGAAACATACTGGGGAAAACCTACCTACAAAGTTTCGAACTGAGCCAATATGGGTTTGCTATCTCGGTTGCCTTTGGCCTTTCAGCCGGGGTTGTAGGTAGGGATCATATAAGAATTGACGTATTAGCTAACGTCATCCCTAAAAATCTACGACGAATCCTGCATTTTATATCAATATTTTCGCTGGTGATAATATCCGCCCTCTTGGCTTACTTTGCAGTAGAGCTAACCATTGACAGCTACAACCGTGGCGCCCGGTCGCCTACTAGTCTAAGACTGCATACCTGGATTCCACAAGCAGTCTGGGCATTGGGGCTTTGTATATTCGCAATGGTAAGTGTTTGGACGTTGATTAAATCCGTCAAGAGCCTTGTTAGAAAAGACCATAAATCATGCGATTTGCTTATTGGATTTCAGGGCTCTAACGAAAATTAATTTTCAGGTATTAAAAATGATATCAACGACAACATTACTCCTAGCCGTTCTTATCTTGCTGAGTTTGCCGGTCGCAGCTGTGCTAATTTTTACGGGATTGGCTCTTTCAGACCTATATGCGTTTTTTCCATTGATTGATGCTCTGGGCGAAGTTACCTGGAGCGCCAGCACAGAGTTTGTCCTTGTTGCAATCCCTCTGTTCATCATGATGGGAGAGATTCTTCTGAGATCCGGAATAACTGATGAAATGTACGAGTCAGTAAATCTCTGGGTCGGCCGGGTGCCCGGAGGTCTGATGCACACCAATATATTTTCGTGTGCATTGTTTGCGGCCACATCTGGGTCCAGCGTGGCAACCACTGCAACGATGGGTACCGTGACTATCCCCAATATAAAAAAATTCGGATACAAGCCGAGTCTTTTCCTGGGAACGATTGCAGCAGGAGGCACCTTAGGTATCCTCATTCCACCCTCTATCAACATGATCTTATATGGGATCTTGGCTGAGGCTTCAGTATCGACTCTGTACCTGGCAGCTCTTATTCCTGGCCTGATCCTTGGGTTCCTATTCAGTGTTGTTGTATTGATCGCGTGCTTGGTCAGACCAACCTGGAGTGGAGAGCCAGTTCCAAAGAGTACGCTAATGGCTAAGGTTTGGGGCCTAAAAGGAATCTTTATTCCAGTTGCATTGTTTGGCTTGGTTGTTGGATCAATCTACGCGGGCTTGGCAACTCCAACTGAAGCCGCAGCGTTGGGCGTGATCGGCGCTCTCGGAATTTCCTTCTATAAGAAGCGCATGTCACCGAAATGTTTGAGTGAGGTGTTTCAAGCGACGATCAGGACTACATCGCTCGTTATGCTCATTGTCTTGTCGGCATATTTTCTCAACTTTGTCATTACCAATATAGGTTTGACTGATATTTTGACCGAAAAGGTCAGCAGTCTGCGTTGGGATCCCGTATATGTGCTCTTGGCAATCGTAGGGGTTTATATACTACTCGGTTGTTTCATGGAGACTCTCTCGTTGATGATTGCGACCACACCTATTGTCGTTCCCATCATCACGGCGCTTGGATTTGACCCTATATGGTTTGGTGTATTGTTCATGATTCTGTTGGAGACGGCACTGATTACTCCGCCGATTGGTATGAATCTATTTATCGTTCAGTCCGTCAGGGGCGAGGGTAGCTTTAAGGACGTAATATATGGAGCTGTCCCATTCTTGCTCATGATGTTCTTTCTGATTGGCCTACTGATAGCATTTCCAGATATCGCTCTCTGGCTCCCGAGCCTTATTACAAAATAGATTAAGAGACCTGGCTATGAATGAATGCTTCCTTTTCGATGCCGCTATGAGTCCAGCTGGATTTAGATCTCGCTTGGCTCTTAAATTGGCGAATTGGGATTATAAAAGGGTCGAAATGGATCTTGGTCTTTTTGATCAAAAGGCGGATCGATACATTAATATCAATCCCACTGGTCAAGTCCCAACTTTAATAGTAGGGAGCGAGGTAATTTTTGATTCTCACGCAATTGTTGATTCTGTACTCGCTGGCTCAGAAAGGGCCAAATTATTGGATGAAAAATTTGGAAAGATTGGTAGGTCAGAGTTACAAAATATAGAAAGGGCTATATCTCAAATTATGCGTCCGGCAGTTTACGAAACAGTTGGCTGTCAAAGACTTAAATCACGATTTTCATCTTGGCAATCCTTGGAGATTGAGATGCGGGAAAGGGGCGTTTCGGTGGTGTTTTCTGAATTTGCTAAGGATTTATTTTTAAAAGAGCCTGATTTTGAGGTAGTAAGGTCGGTCGTTGAATTACTGAATCCAGCTCTTGAGGAAATCGTAAAAATTATGCCGGACTCCAAGCATGCGAACGAGTATTCCGAGCTCAACTACTTCGATATATGTCTGGCACCGAGGTTGAACGTGATCAACATTCTTGAGCTTGATGCAGAAAAGAGGTTCGAGGCTTATTTGGATAGTTTGAGAAAGAACGATATCTGGAAAGATGTTAGCTCCCAGGATTTCGAAATGAAATTTAGTGAATACAAGGAGGCTCTCTAAATGTCCTCAACAACAGCAGTATTTGATGAAATAAAGAGAAGAATAATTGTTGGAGAAATGGCTCCTGGCGAGCATCTTATTGAATCAAAGTTGGCTGAAGCATTTAATATAAGTCGGACGCCAGTTAGAGAGGCTCTAAGGAGATTGAGCGAGGCTGGGTTAGTTGTTTTATCAAAAAACCAGGGTGTTCGGGTCAGAGAATGGACTAATGAAGAAATTCTTGATTCTTATGAGATAAGGGAGGCATTAGAAACCATCGCTGCTAGGCGGGCTGCAAAAAATATAAATGAAGATCAGATTGATATTTTAAAAAAACTTAATAGTGAAATGTTGTCTTTGTTAGATAAGGATCTTCTGGATATTGAGCGGATTACCGAACTTAATGCCAAATTCCATCAAACCATTGTCGAAGCGGCTTGCAGCTTTAGATTGTCGAAATCTATCAGGAGCGTTGTTGAAATACCGCTTGTTAGAAGGACATTTTCGAAATATTCGACCGCTGAGCTCAAGAGGAGCATGGCACACCACGATGAATTAATTGCAGCGTTTCAAAAACACGATGCGGAGTGGGCGTCATCTGTAATGCGGTGTCACATACGCGCTGCCAGTTACATAGTTATGGACGAGTAATAGATAAAAAAACACAAGGGATTGTTAACCGAAGGAGAGTACCGATGAGAATGAAAAAATATAGTAAGACGAGAACGATTCGCGCTACGGCTTTACTTGGCACCCTCATTATTTCATCGCAGTCACATGCTGTGAGTTTTGATGTTGAGGGCACGGCTGTATCTGTTGGTGGATATGCAAAGCTAGATGCTATTTATGATTTCGATAGCGACCTGGGTTTCAGCGTTCAATTTCCGAGGATCGCGCTAGATGGAGATAACGGCCCGGAGGGTTTCTCTAACCTTCATGCCTTTGAGAGCAGGCTGAATGTTGGCACCTCCACGAATACAGATTTTGGGACGGTACGCACTTTTGTGGAGGGGGACTTCTACGGAGGTGGGGGAGGCACCCTCAGACTTCGTCATGCTTATGGTGAATGGAATGGGATTTTGGCGGGGCAGACCTGGACGAACTTCGGTGGCTTTATTGGTCTGACGCCGACGATCGACTTCACCACTCCCACCGGAAATGCGCTTGGACTTAGGCAAGCTCAGATCCGATACACCACGGGTAAGTTCTCGGTTGCGCTCGAAGATCCCGGAAATCTGGGTGGGAATGTCGTAACGAGCGGACTTGGGCCTGCAAAGAGTACTTTTCCAGACCTAACCGCTCGATATGAAACAGGGTTTGGAGCGCTTCGAGTTGGTACTTCTACTGTCCTGCGTCAGCTCGAGTACTACAATTCGGCTTCCGACGATGAGCAAACAAAGTTTGGGTGGGGTTTTCATTTGGAAGGTGCTTACGACATTTCCGATGCGCTCACAGTACGGGCTAGCATCGTTCACGGCGATGGAATTGGTGGCTATATCAACGTTGGCCCTAACCCACCGGCTTATGTAGACGAGACAAATAATGAGGTTGAAACCATTACTAGCTCCGGCGTGATGATCGGTGCGACGTATAAGGTAGGACCCGGAGCAGTGAATATTGTCGCAAGTGAAGCAAGGGCTGACTTGGATGATGCCGTCCAGAATAGCTCCAGTTTCGATGGAAGCTCTAACGAGCAGTATCGCAGCTACTACGCAAACTACATCTGGAATGCTGCGCCGAAGGTAACATTTGGCTTTGAGCTTGGCCGCCATAGTCGTGAAGTGTACGACGGTAGAGATGGTGCTGCCGTGCGTGTTCAAGCGATGGCGAAATATAGTTTTTGATCTGATTTGAGCGTTGTGTTGTCCGCAACTTGCCCCTACCCAGGGGCCTTTGCCCCCATCTAGGGGGCCTTTTTGTTTTGGCTTATTTCAAAAGAAGATAGTCAAGTTACTGATCATATGTATACATACCTGTTTCAGTTACACCGCTGATTAGAGTTTTCCGCCTGTTGGTGTTCCGCCAAACGCAAAACATGCTCACAAAAAGACCGACCTCGGACCCTCGGTTGACCCTTCTGACTTTTTGCCAATTTAAGTACATCCTGGGCTTCCGCTGCGCTCCAAACCAGCAGCAAATTCGGGCGTTATTCCCAAACCTGAATGTTCGCTTTGCGACCATCCTGGCTCCTCAAACTCTTAAAAAAGCGAACGTTCAGAGCTCGCAAGGCGGGCCGGAAACCCACCCGCCTGTGCTCATCTCGACGTGCTATTCTCCGATTATCCTTTAACCCAACATGGTTGGCTGGAATACCCCCGTTGTCATCGCTTCGGCAGCGAATCATCAATGTTGATGATTCTGCGGTCGTAGAAAAAATGACTGCTGGGCTGGTAGCTCTCCGGAAGGGGGTGGTCGTGAGTTTTCAGAACCAACAGTTGTGATACCAGCTTCCAGCCCATAGCGTTGGTGTTGTACAACACCTCGCCGCAATCGCTGCAAAACACCCGCGTCATACGTTTGGTGGGGTGCTGAAAGGTCTTCACCGATTCCGCCCCCCGGGTAATCTCCACCTGCTCTGCCTCCCACGCCAGAACGGAGTGGTAGGGCACCTGAAGCAGGTCCCGGCAGTCTTCGCAGTGGCAGTAACCGTGCACCTTCGGGATGCCAGTCATGGTGACTTCCACTGCGCCGCAATCGCAGTGGACGGCGTGTTGCTCTGTCATGGCGTTGTCCTCACGGTTTGTCTTCCAAAATAATCGCAATCACGGTGTCATCGCCAACGTTGGTCACCCGGTGGGTCCAGGCCTGATGCCACATTACGTGGCCGTCTGGCACCTTGGCCACCAGGGTGTCGCCGTTGAGCGGTTCAATGCTTAATTGGCCGCCCTGTTGGAAATATACGGTCTCATTGTGGTGCCGGTGCATTGAGTCTGATTCTCCGGGCTCCAGCACCATTTTTAGCACCAGAACCTGATTGTTTTCTTTCAGCACGGTGTAATAGTCCGGCGATGCGATATGGGCAGCTTGGTTAGGCTCTTCCTCTGCCGTGACCACACCGGTCACCGACACGAGCAGTGCTGAAAGCAGCAGTTTTGCGTGTGCTCTGAGTGACATTGTTGGCTTCTACCTTATCCCGGAATGTGGGCGTCGAGGTGTTGGGTAAAGCGCTGGAAGTCGTCTTCGACCTGCGGGTTTTTCATCACGTCGTAGCAGGCGAAGGTTTCCAGCGGTTCCATGGCAAAGAATCGGAAATTCATGTGCATGGGGAACAGCAGGTCGTCCACGCTTTTGCCCCGGAACAGGTATTCGTTCGGATCGTCGAAAGCTTCCTTTGGTGCGTTGAAGGTCAGCGAGATTAGATACTTTTTACCCGCCAGCGTGCCGCCTGTGCCGTAATTCGCCTTGGGCGCATCTTCTGTGCGGCCATCGCCGTTGCACAGGGCGCCACCCATGCCGGTGGTGTACACCTCGTCCACGTATTTCTTGAACGTCCAGGGCACGCCCATCCAGTTGACCGGGGTCTGCAAAATCACGATGTCTGCCCATTGGTGGTTTTCCAGTTCCTGGTCCACGTCCCAGCCTTTGTCCACCTCCACGATTCGAGTCTGATGACCCTTGGCGGTCAGCAGTTCGTCGGCCATCTGCACCAGGGTGCCGTTGAGTTTGCCCTCGGCAAAGGAGTAGTGGTGATGGGCATTAATGATGAGGATGTTGCTCATTGGGCCTCCGATCTGTTCAGTTGGTAGGTTACTTGTCCGTTGCAGGTATACTATGGTTGCCTGTATTCTGTTATCAACTAGTATACGTTTAGTAACCTGATTTTTATTGAAGGTGTAATCATGGGAAGCCATGTGGAAACAGACGCTCAAGGCCGAAAAACCGCGATCAATGTCTGCTTGGAACCCTGCGCCATTGAGCGCGGCATGCGCATCATTGGAGGCAAGTGGACGGGGTCGATCATCTTCCACCTGAAAGACGGCCCGGTGCGCTTCAATGATCTGGCTCGCATGCTCGGCGGCGCCAGCAAGAAAATGATTGATCAACGGCTGAAGGAGTTGGAGGCCCGAAAGATGGTGGTGCGGAAAGTGATCAACGACCGGCCAGTGGCGGTGACCTACGAGCTGACGGACTTTGGGCGCAGTGCATTGAAGATTTTGGATGAGTTGCGGGTGTGGTCAGACGAGCACAACATCAAGTAACTGACCTGAGAAAGTGCGATGAATTCTTGGATTGTGAATGCCCGCTTTGCGACCAGTGCTCCTATAATCCCCGTCCGGCCGAAGCACTGTCGACAAATCCTGTGAACTAGGCTTAGCCCAAAGACAAGTATTGGGAGCAGACTCGCGACCTCGGTCTCAGTTCAGGCCAATTAGAGGGCGCGACATTTCCCCGCGACCAGCCAGGGGCTGCGGTTGGAGCTGGCAGCCAGATGGCTGCCCGGGGAAGTGGCCACGAAGCGCAGGTTGGCCAGATTTAGCTGGAAGGTGGCTTGATTGTGAAGGTCGCTGACCACGTAGTCATCCCGAACCTGGTAGTTGGCAAACGCCACGGCGGGGCCGTCGCCTTCGCGCACAGTAATAAGCTGGGGCTTTTCCAGCAGGAAGACGAGGCGTTTGAGCCGGTTCTTCTCACGAAACCCGGTGCGATAACCCGCCGTGCTGGTCACGTGGTCACCCCGACAGACGTATTCGACCTCTTTTCCAAAAGCTTCTTCCGCAGTCACGGAGGCGGAGAACAGCGTCAGCAGGAGCCCGGCAACCAGATATTTGAGCATGGTTGTGTTACATGTAGTCAAAAGTTCTCCCGGAGGCCGTTGGACATTTTACGCGCGTAGGCGGGAAGTCAATCGTTCACTAAGAGCCAGTTAAACTCTCTTTTGCCGGACAAGGGGCACGCCGATTCGCGACTCCAGAATTGCCGCGAAGCTTCCCGTCGATCGGGCAACCTGAATGTCCGCTTTGCGACCTTCCGCATCCCAGGCAATACTTAAACAAAAGTGTTAGTTTCACTTGGTATCGGATATGAGTTTGGATTTTGAAAACCAGGTAGCGCTTGATCTCATGCAAGTACTACTAGGCTCAATTTCAGCCAATGTCAGAGGTGTCTCCTTCGAGTATGAAAAAGGACGAGTGCTTATTCACTATCTACTCGCGGAGGACAGTTTTGAAGATAGGGACGAGGCTATGGATATGCTGGCTGAGTTCGAAGCATTGCAGACTAAACCCTTCGACATTGAATGCAGAGTCGCCGTGTCTTCGGAAGTGTTGCCCAACGGAGTGGGTTCACTAAAGGGACGACCGATATATGCCCGCAAAGAAACTAAGGAGTAGTTGCAGTTTGTTCTGGACTTACCCCCGACACGCACGACATGGCCAGTCTTTAAAGGGGCCCAGGCGTCGGGTCTGAGTGTTCACTTTGCGACCGGCGCCTCCTCTTTTGCTCCGCAGAACCGCTTGCGGTTTAATGCGAATTCAAACTAGTAAATGTTATGCGTTTCGGGGGCTGAATGTCATTTCCAAAACATAGTGTTGTTGTGGCCACTGATATAAATCCCAGAGATGGTATTGGTGTCGAGATATACCAGGATGATGAGCTTGTGCTGGAGATCTTCCGAGACGATACGGAACGGACCAGAACGGTCACCGTATTCAAAGAGTCGGTATCCTTGGAATTAATGGAAGAGGCTATCCGCAGGTTCAAAGAAGAAGGTCTGTGGGATTTCATTGAATAAGGCGAGTAAACACAAAACAAGGCATTCCAGTATGTTCTGGACTTCCCCCGCAAAGCACTACAACTTGGAGCCGAAAACGGAGGCACTTTTTGTTGCCTTGATCGGCCAATCTGAATGTCCGCTTTGCGACCAGGTTGGCCAGCAGGAAACAGTCTTCTGAACCATACTTAAAGGCCCTTACCCTCCGAAGAGGGCCGTGTCATGACATTTGCTATCAGCAAAGCTCCCTGGAACAAGGGAAAGCTCGTTGGCCAGAAGCTACCGCTCAAACTCGAACAAATATGGGCAATCCGCATTCGATTAGAGATTGCAAAGAACATCCGCGAGCTGGCGATGTTCAACATGGCAATTGACTGCAAACTCCGATCCTGCGATCTGGTAAAGCTTTTGGTTCGAGATATTTCCAGAAACGGTGAGGTTCTGGATCGGGCGCAAGTCATTCAGCAGAAGACCAGTCAGCCTGTTCAGTTTGAGATAACCAAAAAGACGCGCGAATCGGTCGAAGCATGGATCGAGTTGCGCGGACTCTCGGGTATGGATTATTTGTGGCCGAGCCGGATGCGAAAGTTTGACCATATCACTACTCATCAATACGCCCGTCTTGTCAAAAAGTGGATTACCAGCATTGGACTTGATCCTTCGGTCTATGCAACCCATTCAATGAGACGCAGCAAAGCAACATTGATCTACAAGAAGACCAAGAATCTTCGAGCTGTACAGTTGCTATTGGGACACACAAATATGTCGAGCACCGTGCGGTACCTTGGCGTCGAAGTCGAGGATGCTCTGGAGATAGCTGAGAGTATCGAGATCTAAATGCGTAACTAGGCTCCTTAGTTCCTGGATGCCGCAGACGCTGACAGCCCCGGTCGATGATCACCCTCGGGTTTCGAACAGGCTCCTCCAGTCGCATAACAAAAGCGAACATTTGTTATGCGACTGGGCTGAGCTAAAAAAAGAACTGGATTTACACCAATCAACTATAAAATCCTGGCCTTTTTACTCATGCGCAGTTTATAGTTCAGCGAAGTTGTCAGCGCTAATTGAATAAATAAAAATTATATTTTAACTATTCAATCCCGTGATTTAGTTCATATTTGTGATTTGGAGCAACGTTCCTGAACCAGGAAATATAGGGCTTCTCCATATTATACTTAATTCTATCCGAATATCCGCAAGTACCGTTCCAGTGAACTATCAAACCATCTTTCTTCTGTGTACCGTCCAATTAATGATTTATAATGAAGCTCATTATCTGAAGGCGTACGGCCAGACAACTCCGACAACGCGTGATAGGTGGCAACAATTGACGACTCAAAAGGTGAATGGCCATTTAGGAGTAGCTTGATATTGAAGCTAGAGTACATCTCTTCCGTGAGTGTATTTTTTCTACCGTAGGTAATTAGCATCTTTGGCTTGCTGCTGGCTGTTGAGATCAACTCCAACTGCTCAGGATCATTCACGCCAGCTAAACATATACCATCTACACCAATCTCAGAATACTGAAAGACTCTTTCTGCCACCGCCTCAATGTCTTCACCAGAAACGATCTGAGTTCTCGCGATTATTCCGAAACTATCAGAACGTCTTGCATCGAGCGCAGCGGACAGTTTATCAATTTGCTCCTGCTGAGAGATTAGTTGGGTCTTTGGTTGTTTGTACGCGATCGGTAAATTCGTATCCTCGATTGTGACAGCAGTTGCTCCCGCCATTTCCAGCTCCACGACGGTACGCATCGTATTGAGGGCGTTTCCATAGCCCGCATCTCCGTCCACTATGATTTTCAAGTTCGACGACTGGCTCGTGCGTTTTACCAGGTCGCAGAGCTCTGTGGAGGTGAGCAACATAAGGTCAGGTGTTCCCAGCATGCTCAAAGAAGCTACGGATCCCCCTACCATTCCATATTTGAAGCCGAGGTCAACCGCCATCCGGGCAGCGATTGGGCAATGGACTGAAGCTAAGATTTCGTAGCTCTGTGTTTCATTAAGAAGATTGGAAAATGCTGTCATTGAATACCTTCTAAGGAATAGTGACCCTACCAACCTTTTGAGTGGAAGCACATGTGGCTGATCTGTGCCGGAAATGTCTATTAAAACAGACATTCCGGCACAGATTAGCTCAACTAGACGGTTAGGGGTGCTGTTAGTCAGGCACGAGCGACCATAGATTCTCGGTTAACAATCTTCTGAAGTATGAACACTGCACCTGCAACTCCAAGGCCCACCAAATCTGTAATCAATCCACCCGAAATCATTAGGAAAGCTGCGGCTGCCAAAGTCAGGCGAACAATGAAACTTGCGCAATTTCCTACAAACCACCCCTGAACAGCGCATGCGAGCAAGAAAATACCGAATACAGCGGTGAAGCCTGAACGAAGTACATGTAACCATTCACCTTCCATTAGCAGTGTCGAGTTGTAGAAAAACATGAACGGTACAACAAAGGCCGCGATGCCAATCTTAAATGATGCCAGGGACGTTTTTAGAGGGTTGGCTCCCGAAATCCCGGCAGCAGCGAAAGATGCCAGAGCCACCGGGGGTGTTATGGCTGATACGACCGCAAAATAGAAAACGAAGAAGTGCGCAGTCAGCAATGGAATGCCTAAATCGACCAATCCCGGGGCTACAACTGATGCGGCGACGGCGTAAGCTGCTGTAGTTGGCATCCCCATACCCAAAAGAATCGCGATACACATGGCAAAGAAAAGTGCCAGCAATTGTGACGTGTCAGCCAAGCTCAGGAGTAGATTGGAGAAACGAGCGCCGACCCCTGTGAGCGAAATCACGCCAACTATAATGCCTGCGCATGCACAGACAGCAATAATTTGAATCGACATGTGCCCCGCGATTTCAAACGCACCATAGACTCTTCTCAAATTCATTTTGTAAGGAGTAAACCAACTAACGACAGCTGCCGATATTGTAGCCAGGGTGCCCGCACGGATAACCGAATATCCCATAAAAAGCGCCACAATCAAGATCAAGATTGGAACAAACAGGTACACTTGGCGCACCATATTGGAAACGCGGGGTAACTCTTCTTTTCGCATTCCCTTCATGCCTAATTTGGCTGCTTCAAAGTCAACCATGAAGAAAATCGACACAAAGTAGAGAATGGCCGGAATGATCGCTGCGATGGCAATATCCGAATACGGAATTCCCGTCACTTCAGCCATAATGAATGCTCCGGCACCCATAATTGGCGGCATAATTTGACCACCAGTCGATGCAGCTGCTTCGATCGCACCTGCTGTATTCTTCTCGTACCCGACCTTTTTCATCAACGGAATCGTTAATGAGCCGGTCGCAACAACATTGCCGGCAGACGTACCATTGATCATGCCCATGAGGCCCGATGCAAAAATGGCGACCTTCGCTGGCCCCCCTCGGGCTTTACCTGCTATTGCGAAGGCAAAGTTCACGAAATAATCGCCAACTTTGGATGCTTGCAAGAATGCCGCAAAAATTATGAATAGAATGATGTAGGTTGAAGATACAGCAGTGGTTGGGCCCAGTACGCCAGCGTCAGTGTATACCTGGCTGAAAAAGCGCTCCCAAGTAATAGCGGGTGAGTTAAGGAAGCTGGGTAGAAACTCACCGATAAACACGTAAACCAAGAACACGGTGGCGATCACAACCAAGGCCATACCTGCCACGCGTCGAGTGAGTTCCATGATCAGGGCGGTTCCAGCAACGGCCGCCATAGAGATACCAACTGGAGCAAAGGCTGTTCCAGTTGAATTTCTCATCTGTGTTCCATAAATCGTAATTAAATAGACTGCAACGGCAAGTGTAGATACTACGAGGACAAAATCGTGTGGAGCGAACCTGCCACGGCTTTGTTTATCAAACCATGAGAGTATGATAGAGCCCCCTGTTGCTACCCATAATGGGGCGCCATAAAGCCATATCTCATTGAATCTGATGTCTTTGTTTATCCCATTCCAGTTAGATCCAGAAGCGATCTCCCATGCAAAATAAAAAGCCATGCCGAGTGAGAATAGCCCGCAAATCAGCAATGGATAGGCTACGACCCGAATTGCTCTCGAACCGGGCTTCTGACCATCAGGGAATCCTGTAGCCGAGAACATTAAGAAGCCAAGTATCAATGCGCCTGCGACGTGTGCAATACGGAAGTTCCAGGTTTCAATGGGGAAGTCGGGTAGAAAGGGAATGTCGACCAAGCCGCCCGTCATTACCTTAATGCCTACGCCGTTTAAGGCGAGCATATGAAATGCTGCATACACCACCGCAATGAGCGTTACGATTTGATAGGAGCGCCCTTTAAAGAGTCGTAGGTTTGACTCCACTGGTTCATCATCCACCCCTTGGGCGATAAGGTGGTCTGGCTTTTTAGCCAAATTCTTGTCGTTATTCATGACTAGACCTTCGCTTGGTATAGCGCCACATTAGTGTGAAAAACGCGTGGCACCCAAAAAAGCCAGGAGGCCACGCAAAAACCTGATTAGTTATGAATTAATTTCGGAGGAATATTGCCCCCATTTTCGTTAAACCAGCGCGCAGCTCCGGGATGCCATGGCAGGAAGGTATTCTTATCCCAGTGCTTTGCCAGTGTGGTGCGCGCTCCTTTGTGAGCTTGAACCATGCGCTCATTGTCACCCATCACTGCTTTTACGGCTTCGTATACAAACGACTCTGGAAGGTCGCAATTTGCGATTGCAAAGTTCCACATGGCGACAGAGCGGGCTGGAGTTTCAAGGCTGTTGTATACGCTGGCTGGGATTTCGTAGTCACTGACAGGAAGGGCGTTAATGATTTTCGCTTGTTCGTCTTCAGTAAATTCAATAATGTTAATGTCAGTTTGTACCTCGAGCTGACTGACCGCTGGAACTGGCACACCAGCTGCAAATGCCACCACGTCAAGCAGCCCATCCTGAAGTTGCCCGCCAAGATCTGACCATCCACCATTTCGGCGCTCAAATTTCAGGCCCAGGGTTTCCAACATAAGTGGGAAATAGGTATCAGAGGTAGATCCCGCCGGACCAAACCCAATGACGGCGCCATCGGGAATGTCTGCGATGGATGTAATGCCAGATGACATCAGTGCTGTGATAGAGAACGGCGTCTGGTACATGGGAAACATTGCACAGGCATTGTCCAGCGGTATTCCTGGCGCTATGGCATTATTTCCCTCCAGCGATTCTCTTGCAGGGCCCATGGTTGTCATGCCGAAATGGTTATCGCCTGTATGAACCAAGGCCATGTTTTGCATGGGGCCTCCGGTTACTTCCGCACCACCCGTTACTCCTGTTTGCTCAGATACGATGTTTGCCCAAGCGGTGCCGTACCCAAAATATGCGCCGCCTTGTGACCCAGTGCCTACGGTAAAGCTCTCCGGCCACGCAGACTTGTCTTCCGCAAACAGGGAAGGTGATGCGGCTACCAGAGCCACAGAAAAAACAAGGGTTTTAATTGTTTTCATGACAATCTCCAATATTTATTTGTTTTTAGATTTTTCTGCGTTAGAAATTAACCTTGATATCTAGGTCGATTAACGAGGTAGCTTATTTTATGAACTTAACCTGCTCGCTAATTCGTTCTAATACCGAGGACTTTCGCTCGTTGTAGGTTTTTTTATTTGTTTCGAATAGGTTGTTGCCGTGGGTATCAATGGAAATAATCAGAGGGCCGAAGCCTTTTACACGGTTTATCCAGAGTGTCTCTGGCATACCTAGGTCCTTCCACTCAGCACCTTCTATCGCTTCTACTTTCGTTGCGGCGACAACTGCACAGCCGCCTGGAAAAACCGCGTGAACAGCCTTGTTTTCTGCGCATCCAGCGGCTGTTTCCGGACCCATCCCCCCCTTACCGATAATTAGCCTGACGCCAGTCTTTTTAATGAATTCGCGCTCAAACTTTTCCATTCGCATACTGGTAGTCGGTCCAATCGAGACCATTTCGTAGCTACCGTCATCTTTTTCTCGAACGATTGGGCCTGCATGGAAAATTGCGCCACCGACAAGATCAACCGGGAGTTCCTGCCCATATTCAATTAGACGCCGATGGGCCACATCCCTACAGGTGATGAGTGTTCCATCAAGGTAAACAATGTCGCCCGCCTTTAGCTCTTCTAGGTCTTCGATGGAAATAGGGGTTTTTAATACTTTTTTCATAGCTTGACGTCCTGATGAGAGATGATTTCGTAGGAAAGGTCTGCGTTGATCTTGATTTGGCCGCGGCGGTGAGCCCAGCAACCGGTTGAAACGGCAACGCCAATTGTTGAGGGGTGACGAGCAGACCACTCAATGTTCACTCCCATCACGGTGTTGTCGCCGGTTAGACCTTGCGGACCAATGCCCAAATCATTGATGCCCTCCGCTAGAAGCTCCTCAAGGAGCGCTGCCTGCTCATTTGTATTGCGAGCGGTAACTGGTTTGAGAATCGCTTTTTTGGACAGCCGAGCAGCCGTTTCAGCGGATGTAGACACACCAACGCCAACTAGGAGAGGGGGGCAAGCGTTCAAGCCTCGGGAGGTCATTACATCAAGAACGAACTCGGCAACGCCTTCGTAACCTTGACCGGGCATCAATACCGTCGATGCTCCGGGTAGCGTGCATCCGCCGCCGGCCATGTAAACATCAATAATCACATGGTCTTTTCCCGGAAGAATTTCCCAATCGAGCCACGGAATTTTCGAACCTGTATTTGTGCCTGTGTTTTTCTCAACAAATGCCTCGACCGCGTTATGGCGAAGGGGACCAATTTTAGTTGCACCTATGGTTGCACCTTCAAGAATGGATTCGAGCTCACCAAGCAAGGGGAATGACGATCCGGCCTGGATGAAGTACTGAATCACACCAGTGTCCTGGCAGCTTGGCCGATCAAGCTTGTCTGCGGCATCTTGGTTTTCGGCCATCACGTCGAAAATCTCAATTGCCATGGGATTGGTTTCTTTGGCACGCAACTCAGCCTGTTTATCTTTCACGTCGGTTGGCAGACGTTTTCCGATATAGGCCGTGAATTTCGCAAGAATGTCGGTTAAAGACTGAACTTCAGCTTCTTTCTCCACGCTTCTATCCTCTTCTTACATTTTTCCGATTTCGCCTTATGGAGTAACCGGATGGGTTGTAGGGTGATCATAGAATGTGGAAACTGGCTTAAGGTTCACAAAAAGTAAAAACACTTATTCCTAAAGGTTAATGATGACGGCTGACGATTCGATGCGGTTTTTTGTAAGCCTTGCACAGAAACGCTCCATCTCCGGGGCGGCCCAGGAGATGGATCTATCTCCTCCAGCAGCTACCAAACGCTTGGCTCAGATAGAAGATCAGATGGGAGTGAAGCTGGTTAATCGGACAACCAGGCGCATTTCATTGACGCCAGAAGGTGAGATTTATCTTGAATATGCCCAAAGCATCCTTTCCAAGATAGAGGAAATGCAGGATGTCATACGAAACCAGTCAGGAGCACCGGCCGGCCAGTTGAATATTCATGCACCGCTTGGTTTTGGTAGAAAATACATCGCCCCACTTGTATCTGAGTTTGTCACCACATATCCGAATCTAGCAGTTCGACTGACTTTGAGTGACAAGCATGTATCACCACCTGACGACGCAACTGATATAGCAATTCGCTTCGGCGACGTTCCAGACTCGCGGTTAATTGCTCGGAAGATCGCTCCCAATAGACGCTTTATCAGTGCAAGTCCAAGATATCTCGATAGAGTTGGGCGTCCAGTCGTGCCTCAGGATCTGAGTAACCACCAAGCGATTGCACTTCGTCAAAATGATGAAACGGCCAGCCTCTGGCGGCTAACGAAAGATGATCAAACTCAAGCGATTCGAGTGCCGGTGAAGTTAAGCACAAATGACGGGCATGTCGCTCTTCAATGGGCAATTGAGGGACATGGCTTGTTGATGCGAGCCCAGTGGGACCTTGCTAAGCATTTGAGAAGCGGTGAGCTGGAATTGGTGCTTCCAGAGTATGAAACGCCTGCTGCCGACATTTACGCTGTCTACCTACAGAAAGCACGGCTTGCAACACGAATCTCATTGTTTCTTGATTATCTTGAGGAGTCTTTTCTCACTAAAACATCGACGAGTGAGTATTGGTGAACGCCAGCGCTCGATTCGAAAAGCTCATGAATTGGACGCACACAGGGTTCACCCGGTTTCCATGGAATTCCTAAAAACGGTGGAGGGTCTGCCCCGCACCTCCTGACTTTCCAAACCCCAAACAGAGGTCATCCCATTACGTTACGCGAATGTCCGCTTTGCGACCGTAGCTTCAGCGGTTTTACCTCAGGAAATCAACCTTTGGCACGCAGGACTCAGGTTTGGTGTGCCCTGCTACATAGCGGCGCCGAGATTTTCCTGTTTTAAATGGACTGAAATTTGGAGGGGGGATAGGTTGCACGGGCTCAAGACTGGATTACCGGCCGCCTACGCTGATAACGCGTTAATTGTATTACCCGTAGATGTTTGAGAGGTTCAGAGTTTCATTAACTAAGAAGGGGCCCAAATCTGCGGGCCCCTTCCGGACTTTTGACAGTCTAGTACTTGGACTTAACTAATCTTCATTGAACTCGACTTACCTCAAGCTGTATTACTGATTCTGTATTTTCGTCGACACCCTGGGGGCTCAAGTATTCAGCCTTACAGTCCCAATCCCTGAATAGAATTAGCTGATCATCATAATGCGGGCCTTTGGTGCCATCTTGTGCAACGAAACCACTCTGACCAGGAGGTGCAACTGTACACATCTCGGTATTGCTCGAGTCATCGAATATTACCTGATGATTCTGGGTACCACGATTCATGTATGTTGGGAGCTCCAACTGTTCTGACTGGTTAGCTTGCGGCACACCCAGGAAGTTTCGAGTACTGAAACGATGTACGGCCGCCGGTGTGAGCCACGTGGCTCTATCGGTGCCAAATTCTTGTTCCAGCTGAGATATTGCCTCTGCAAGCGACTCTCTCACGATCGTGAGTTTTTCATCATAAGTTGCCCCGTTAAAGAAATCGAAAGTTTGTACAACACCAGCATCTTCACCGAGTAAGGCGTTATATAGGTATTTACTACTTTGACCGGGGCGAACGCTCCCCCCGGCGGTCTCTACCGGATACCCTGGATTAGATGAATATGCAAATTGTGGAATGTCATCAGCTAGTACCGCGCCATAGGCGATTGTTAACCATTTTCTGAACAGCGTTGCTTCAGGCTCATTATAAAAGCCATCGAAATCTGGGTTGGTGTTCAGCATAGACCATCCAGAAAGTGCATCTGCTGCCATTCGCACCGGATCATCACTTGGTAACTCCTGCACTGACTCGACAATGTAAGGAATGAAGTAACGTGCGTTGGTATCTGAAAGCGCTGTTTGCCGGTTCAGATCCCAAACTTCGTCTGGCGTCAAAACAGGTTTCGCCTCAATGCGAGCAATGAACTCATTCACTCGATCTACGACAGACCAATTCGCGCCATCTCCGAGGCCTACTTCACCAGGAGTGGATTGGTTATTCCAGTTTACTATGTACCCTTGAGCAGGATTATAAGTCTTCGGTACCTCATCGAATGGGCGTATTCCTTGCCATTCCATAGAACCATCACCAACTGCGGGAAGTCGAATATCCTGACTTTCTGGCCTGATGGGAAGGTAGCCAGGTGAGACATAGCCAATATTGCCGTCGACGTCGGCGTAGTACCAGTTTATGGTTGTTGCCACATTCTCGGCTTCGGCGAGCCACTCATCCCAATTCTGAGCTTTCATGGAATGAATCCACCCCATGAGAGACTGAATTTCATACCCAGTCCAACTGCGTTTAAACGCATACGCAGTGTTGTTATCCGAATCGAAACTAGTAACTACACCATGAACGCTGTAATAAATATCCAACGTCTCTTCTTCAAATCCTCCATCAACCTTGACTTTAATAACCTCGGTGCGCTTTTCCATGTCGAGGTATTCACCATCAAAGTAATATTGATATTGGTTGGATGGGTTTAACTTCAACTGGTAGTAGTCATTGACGTCCAGTGGGCCAGCAGTTGCGCCCCATGTGATTTGGTTGTTCGTTCCAAACAGAATCACAGGAAGAGCAAAAGGAGTATTTCCAGTAACGTCATAGCCAGCGCCATGCAGTCCGATACTGTAAGTATATGCTGGATTAAACCAACCGAATTGTGGTCCATTATTGAAGATGGTCGAACCGTCTGCGGTTCGATTAGGGCCGACGATCCAAAGATTGCTGGCCACCGGTCTATCTTCGGGGGCGACAATTCCCTTGAATGCTGCTTCTTGGAGAGTGGAGGCCGTAAGAAGGCTCTCAGAGACCGGAGCCAGCGAGTCGTAAACTGCTTGGGTTTCCTCTATTCCGTTGGCGGTGGACAAGAGTTGATCGTTTTCTTCAGTTTCAGTGCTTCCGAAACTGTTAACTCCAGGTTGCCTCGGAACTGTGGTGGGAGCTAGAGAATCTTCAAGCCAACGAAGCTGGTTGAACATAGCAAGCCCATCTGAATTACCCAATTCGGCTTGTAAGTCTTTGAGAAGGGATAAATTTCTAATCTCGCTAGAGCTATTGGAGTAACGTCCTGCCATTGTCCCAACATAGAGCATAGCTACATCGAAAGCTGTCCAATTTTCTGGCGAAAAATCAAAGTCTGTAAACTGTTTAGGGAGTAGCTCTGAAGGGTTCGCATTGACCTCTTCGATTCGCTTGTTAAATCCGTCGGCGTAGCCCTTGAAGATGTCGAGATCTTCTTCTGAGAGCTCTTGCAGCTGACTCTTGATGGAAGCTGGGTCAAATCCTGAGCGTGAGGACCGATCTAGAGGCAAATAATCGCCACCCAAAACTTCCGATACTGTTCCAAGAACAGATCGCTTGATCATCTCCATTTGGAAAAGTCGGTCTTCAGCAAGCGCGTAGCCATAGCCGTAATACAGACCGTAGGTGCTGTCCGCATAAACATGCGGAACTCCATAATTATCTCGTTTGATCGTAACGCTGGAAGTTTCCGTCTGAACTTGTGATGGAGCCGACGGCGAGTCGCTGTCGTTACACCCCGTTAACACTAGAGCAACTGCTCCTGCTAAAAGCCATGAGCAACTGCGCTTTCCCAGATAAGCCATCATTTACCTGCCTTTTTATCTTTGTAGTGACATTGGAGCCTGTTGGGTAAAACAGGTAGGCAAGTATTAGCACCAAACTTGACGATACTCAATAACGCTCCCTGATATCATTTCTGTATCACAAAAAACCTATATAAATCCACCATTAAAGATTACTGTGAGTTTATTGTGATACTGTTTTTTGTGTTTTATAGAGTTATTTAGCAAGCGAATATATTGGAGTGAAATCTCAATAAACTCAATCGGTTGGGCAAAAAATACATGACCCGCCCTCTTTTGGTGCATTGAAAGTGATTCAGCTATACATAAAAAAAATATCAATATTCGAGAAACGTATAGTCAGGTCTGAAGTTAAAAATGGGTCGGATGCGACTGGCTGTCGACAAGGTTGTCACGATGGGGTCTTCTGCGCGGGTGGCAAGTGGCAGTAATGACTGACGGTGATCGTTGAACCGCAGTGTGTCGTGTCGTAGGTAGATCGAGCGCCAAGATTTTGGTCGTGTACATTCGAGCCAGGTGAGAGTTTTCAGTCTGATTTCGCGTGGGTTCTACCCCGTTTCGACGGACGGTTTTCAAATGATGGTGGACTTACCCCGGCAACGCCTAACCTCCCATAGCCTCAAGCAGAGGCCATTCCTTCTACATTGACCGCCTTACCGGAATGTCCGCTTTGCGACCAAGGCTACTTACGGACCTCAGCTAAACAAAAGCGGACACTAGGACGGACGGAGCTCCATCCCCTTCTCTGAGCAGAGTTCCCTCCCGGAGATCAGCGACGACTGCCGCAGAACTTCGTTAACTGGACGTTCCAGGGCTTACAAGCCCATGAAAGTTATGGAATAGTGCTGTGAGGTGGTATTGGGATAAGCGAACCGGCAGCTTGCGTGAAAGCGACAATCTGCCTATATTCCGATGCAGCGCGTTCAAGGGTGTGCTCGTAGGCCTCTGATTATTAATGATAAAATGGCGCATGATGCCTTTTCCCGCTTAGGGGTATACGCATGCGGGATATACGTCATTTGTCGTCGAATCAGCTGTTGGGCGTCCTTCGGTAGCTGTTGGATTGCCTTTCTATAAAGCGTTCATTGAATTAAAGGAGGGTGCGTGCACCCGAAGGTTGAAACGGATAATAGAGGGTGGGAAGTTTTTCTAACGGATTCTCTTTCTCCGCGAACTCACCGCCAAAAAATTCTTTTGCTGGTTATATCTTCATATACTCTTTTGGCTGCCGTTTTTGATGAGCAACCGCTGAGCTTACTTCATCTCGGTGGTGTCGGGCGAGAGCATGCCCTCGGGGCTGTCGCCATGCTTCTTATCTATCTTTCTGTCTCCTACATTTTTTACTTACGCCAGGATTTACTAAGCTGGTATTCAGTAAAAACGGCATTCATTGGGGAAAAGGCTCGTGATTGTCTATCTGAAATCCTTCAAGCTGAGCAGAGTATAATTTCTTCCTATGATGGGTTTTCGGAAAAGATCAGCGATTGGGAACGAAAGATGGAGGAAACCTACTTTCAGCTCACTATACAAATGGAAAATTGTGAACGCGCCATTTCAGACGAAAATCCAGACTGGAGAAAGATCGTCGAGTTTGTTGAGAAGCATCATGATAGAGCTAGATTAAAAGGGCTCGACTCTCTGTCGGAACAATGGGAAAAAAACTTTTCTATACAAAAAGAAATAATCGACGGTTCCCGAAGTCAGATTGATATCGCACTAAAAAAACTGAACGCTTTAGATAAAGAGACTCGCAATCAAAGGGCCACCAAGTGGATAGGGATTATCGGCTTCGAAATTATTGTCCCTTTTACTCTTGTGTATCTGGCTTTGACGAAAACGGCCCAGTTCATGCCCGGTTTGCTTGAAAAAGTGTTTTTCCGATAGAGATTTGTTTCCACGCCGCCCAACAAGTAGTTCCAGTTCGTTACGGGCCAAACGGCCCCCCCACCGGATGCCCTTTTCGCTACGCGACAAGGGCACCGCTGAACAAAAGAGTAACTGTCCAGCCCGAGTGTCCGCTTTGCGACCGCCGCAGCAGCTTTGAAGTCGCATCGCTATTCAGTTTTTTTCTTGACTACAAAGAGCACCACCGTTCTGCAAGGTATACTGGAACGCTTAGCAATATACTCACGGCCATTCTTCTCAATGACGTATTTCAGGCCGGTGACGTTGTAGGCCTTACCCTTGATTATGACTGACTCGGATAAGCGATCGAGGATGATTTGCCCACTGGTTTCAGTTTCCAGCTCCTCCAGTATGTTCATCAACGCTTGTTTCTCATAATTGCGAGCCTCGGCGATAATCTCTCGCCACGTCACAATGGCGAGTCCTCCTTTTATTCGCTCATCGTTAATCTCCGATAGTTTTTGCCGAGAGAAGAAGTAGCCCAAGCCAACCGCAGCAACACTGGTGGCGACCATCGCCCAGCCTGCTACTGTAAGGCCAAGAAAAGTTGCAGGAGCGAGACCCAAACTCTGGGCGACACCCGCTAACCCAACCGCTGATAACCCGCTTCCCAAAGCAGCTCCTACACTAGACAGTCCGCCCCCCATTGCAGCCAGAACACCTGCTGCTGACGTGATTCCTAGGCCAGAAAGTAACCCTGCATTACCTGCGATAAAAGCGCCGATCCATGTACTTGATAACGTACCCGCGACATACCCGCCTGCTGTCGTTGAGGCGATCCAAGCACCGGATGAGTGGAGAAGAGGTACAGCGATGAAAGGCAGCATTTCTAAAGTCCTTTTTACGAAATTTCCTTTCTAATTCTAGACCACAGAGTAGCCAAATATGGTGCTCTGAATCCCATCAATCTTTAAAGGCGAGGTACATTCCCGAATGTCCGCTTTGCGACCTATCCAAACGATGAATTGTTGGCTAGAGGGGCCGGATTAAGGACAGGCTCATTTTCGGGTCTCAATGGCAAGCCTGAAGTCTCTTACCGTGTGTCAGTGTGTGGTCAATCGGGTAACGTGGACCGCTTTTCTGGCGTCATTTCCCGTTCCCATTCAGCTTCATCGCCCGGCTCTGGCAAAAACCGGCCAAACTCGATCATCTGAGTGGCGGGAATGTCCTGCAGATAGATCCACACGTCCTCAACCGTTATACCCGTAATTCGGACTATATCTTCAATCATCTGGCCCATCAGGGCCTGCTTGACCTCTGTACTGCGGCCTTGTCTTACCAGGCCGTGGACATACACCTGGGGCGCCTTGCTGACGGTGCCACCTACAAAGTGCTCGCCCTCGTTGGTAGAAAGAAACGAAACCTGGGCAAAAAACCGGGGCGCGCCGGTTTGCGTGTGATGGGCCGTTGTTATGGCCGCCGCTATCTGTGATTTTTGTTGCGGCGACAGGGAAAGATTCGCGACCGTGACAGTATAAGTGGGCATGGGGACATCCTACCGAGAGTAACCTGCATGTGCCTGTGGTGACCCAGATTGAGAATCAGATGGTCTTGTTTCACTATAGCAACGCTTACCTGCATGGCCACGCACACGGGCCGGATGGGCGTCATTGAAGGATTAGAGGGGGGTTAAGCATGCAAATCGGAGTGATCGCTGACACCCACAGCAAAATGCGTCCCGAGGCTCTGGACGTATTGAAAGGCTCGGATTTGATCCTTCACGCCGGTGACGTTGGGCGGGACGAGGTTCTGGAAGCGCTGGAGGCGATCGCCCCCTTGGTTGCGATTCGCGGCAATATCGACAAAACAGGCCGCGCAGCCTCTCTTCCTGATATTCAGGATCTGGAATTCCTCGGCCACGCTTTTTACATGCTCCACGACATCAAAACCCTCGACATCGATCCGCAAGGCCTTTACCGCGTGGTGATCGCCGGCCATTCCCACAAACCCCGTAATGAATGGATTGGCGATGTGCTTTATTTCAATCCAGGTGGCGCCGGGCCCCGGCGTTTTACTCTGCCGATCACGGTGGGGCGGCTGCAGGTGAGCGAAGACGGTGTGGTTGGTGAGATTGTTGAACTGCCAGTTTGATCCGTTGGGGAAACCGGTAGAAATCTATTCTCTGAGAACACACGTTCAGCTTCGCTGACCCTGCAGCTGTCCCACATAGGCCGCGATAAACGCCGTTTCCTGAAACGCCTTCAACCCCGTATCGGCAAAAGCGATGGGCAGCGGGTTGGAGGCCAGGGAGGATTTGATCAGCGCCGGGGGCAGCAGAGTCACCGTCAACTCAATACCGGTGATCAGTTGAATGGCCGCTTCCATTTTGAAGCTGATGGCACCACCGGCAAATTTGCCTTTTGGCATCCGTTCTTTGATCGCGACAGTAGTGACCCCGTATTCGGCCATCAACTCCGAAAAGGCCGCCTGGAAGCGCTTCAGGTCCTCACGGCTATGGTTTTTCGGCAGTGACAGCTTGCGCACCTTGCACTCCGGCAGGTTGAATTGCCCCCTGTCCATATTCAGGAAACACACCACCGCATCGCTGCCAGTCAGCGCAACTCCGCAAACAATCATAGCCATTTCCCTCTCTTTTTCAGCTGTCGTCAGCCACAGCACTTCTTGAATTTGATACCGCTACCGCAGGTGCAGACGGCGTTGCGGGAGGGCGATTTTACGGTGGTGACTGTCCTTCCTTTATTCAGGATAGCGGTGAGTTCGTTGATGGATTCAACGGCGCCCTCGCGGGTATCCACCGAAATAGTCGCGTGCAGTTTCGCCTCGGCCACCTGTGCTTCAACCTCCTGCTTGCGCGCTTCACTGGTCACCACCAGCGTTAGCGGATACTTCCTGCTGCCACTCTTCTGGCTGGCGTTGGTCTGAAAGCCGCCGTAAGCGGTGTGGTGCTGGCGTGCGTCCTGCCGGCCCTTGTAGAAAAATTTATCTGACATGCTGATATCCTGAAGGGGAGAATGCCCAGGCTACTGCCGGGTGGAGTCTTTTAGCATGTTCGCGGGAACGGGGATATAGGGAAAACCGGGACATCCATTCTCAGTGAAACGTGATTATAGACAGGCCTGGACGTCGTCCCCAAGGGCAATCTCACCCGCTTCAACCACCCGCGTTGTGATTCCTCCGTGCCCGCGCATGGCGTTGTAACCGCCAGGCCCCAGTGACGTTTCCATTTTGCTGCAGGGATGGCAGAGACCGGTGTATTCCAGCACCACGTTGCCGATTCGGAATTGCTTGCCCTTGAGGGCCAGCAGGTTCAGGCCAGACACCACGATGTTGCGCCGGAAAACCTCGGGTGCGATGGCCTCACGGTGAAGGCAGGACGCAATCGCGTGCAGGTGTTCTTGCTGGATCAGGGTTACCTGCCGTTTGCTGGTTTCGCGACCCTTGAATCGGTCTCCCTCCAGGCCGTTGCCAGGGGTTATCGCCACGCTGTCGAGCGCCTGCATTGGCTCACCGCGTGCGGGGCGGATTCCAATCCATTCCACGCGACCGCATTGGGGGAGGGTGTCTAGCAGGGTTTGAAGTGGGGTTGATTCAGACATCAGCGCGCTCGTACACAGGGGAACCAGCTCCTTAATTCCCTTTTTTGAACTTTGCTTTGCAATTGCCGCTCATGCACATCGTACAGTAGTGCTCACGGTCCTCGTGTTTGGTGCCCTCTGCGATCGTGATGCCGCAGCCGTTGCAGAGCAGGATGGCAACGTCTCCGTCAAATTTCACAATGGCGTGTTCGTATTTCATAAGATCGACCGTACCCGACTTTCACACATTCCCACCAGATTACGATGCCCCCGTCGGGTCAGACTGCTGGTCAGCGATCATCGCTGGTAAGCTTTAACCGGAACTCGCCGGAGGGAGCGCGGTAATGACATCGCCCATTGAAAATGTTCAGAGCCCCTGGGTCAGGTTTCTCGCACATCTGTTCGTGATCCTTGTGGCCTGGACCATTTTTATTAAATACCTTTTCCCGATCGGCTTTGCGATGGCCAGCAATGAGGCATGGGCAACCTATATCTACTGGGATCTGTGGCCGGTTGCGCACCTCTGGCTGGCCTGGGCGTTGGTGGCAAGGCCCTGGTATACGCGCCTGCTGGCCCTTGGTATGTCTGTGGTGGAAATCCTGATCATCACCACTCTGTTCATCTGGTTCCTGGCGGAGCCGGAGTGGTCGATCTGGCGCACGAACTGGTTCGTGAACAAGGTGTTTGTGCTGGCCGCGTTTTTTCTGGTGTTGGGCACGGCACTTTTCCGGCCAGAGACGCTGAAGTCGCGGATCAGGTGAGGCGTTGGCGCCTCAGGACAGAACCTGGCCGCCGTCCACCACCAGCGTCTGGCCGGTTATCCAGCGGGCCAGGTCGGAGGCGAGGAACAATGCCACGTCGGCCACTTCCTCCGGCGTGCCCAGGCGCCCGAAGGGGATCCCGCCGCGAATACGGTCGTAGAGCTCCGGATTGTTCTGGCGGGCCTGATCCCAGACGCCACCCGGAAACTCGATCGAGCCTGGCGCAATGCCATTCACACGCACTTTGTACGGGGCCATGGCCACCGCGAGGCTGGACGTGTAATGAGCGACGGCGGCCTTGATCGCCGCGTAGGGAGCGGTGCGGGTCGAGGCGTGCAGGGCGGCGATGGAGGCAATGTTGATGATCGTGCCCCCGGTTTCCTTGAGCGCCGGCAGGCAGATATGGCCGGCGCGGACCGTGCCCATCAGATCCACCTCAACGCTGCTCAGCCAGCCTTCTTCGTTGTCCTCCCGCCCGAAGGCCGAGGCGCAATTGACCAGCACGTCCAGGCCACCCAGTTCCTCCATGGCGCTCTGCAGATAGGCTTCCAGCGCAGCCTTGTCGCCGATGTCGCACGGGGCCACATGCAGCGCCAGCCCCTCGGCTGCCACTTCTTGCGCCAGGGCGTCCAGCGACGCCTGCCCGCGCGCGCAAACGGAAACGCTGGCCCCGGCCCGGACAAATCCCAGCGCGATGGCCCGGCCAATACCTTTGCTGCCGCCAGCGACGATGACGCGCCGGCCCTGGAAATCAAACATGATAGAATGCTCCCGTATTTCCATTAGGTTTGGTCTCGCCTCTGGTCGCGCCAGTGGCTCGAAGCTCCAGCTACTTTACGCCGAAACGCGGATATGAGGAAAACAGGGACAGATCTGCTCTGATCCTGGAGAAAATTCTGTCCGGGTTTCATCAGGCAGAATAAATTAAATGGCCAGAGGAAAGGAAACAGACTAGCCAGATGAAACCGCTCTTCTTGATTGTTGCGTACCTCGTCGCCGTCACTTTGCCCTTGCTCCTGTCTGCCTGGCTCGGCGGCCCGCCACGCGAGTTCCACCAGGAACTGGCCTCCGGTCTTGGCATTCTTGCCTTCTCGATGATCCTCGTGGAATTCATCCTGTCCGGCCGTTTCAAGGCGATTTCCAATGACGTTGGCATGGATGTGACCATGCGGTTTCACCAGATCATGGCCCGCACAGCCCTGGTCTTTGCGGTGCTGCACCCGTTTCTTTACCAGGGCACGCCGACAGGGGGTGAGCGGCCCTGGGACCCCACGCGGCAATTGACGCTCACAACCGACTTTTCCGATCTGACGACCGGCATTGCCGCCTGGCTGCTGCTTGCAGGGCTCGTTGTCATGGCCATCGGCCGCAACCAGCTGGGCTACCGGTATGAGATCTGGCGCCTGTTACACGGGATTGGCGCGCTCCTGATCGCGGTACTTCTGTTGCACCATACCGTGTATGGCGGGCGTTACGGGTCGCAGCCGGTGATGACCTGGGTGTGGCTGGTCATGACAGGCGTGGCGGTTGGGTCGCTGCTGATGGTTTATCTGGTGGTTCCCTGGCTGCAGAAGGCTCGCCCCTGGCGCGTGACTTCCGTGGTCCGGTTGACGCCAAAGCAATGGGAAGTGACCGTTACACCCGATGGTCATCGTGGTCTGGATTACCAGGCCGGGCAATTCGTCTGGCTGAACGTGGGTCACTGCCCCTTCTCGATGAGAGAAAACCCGTTCTCCATTTCCTCCGCGCCAGCGGCCGGGCCGGACGTCTCCTTCATGATCAAGGAGCTTGGCGACTTCACGCGAACCATTGGCGAGATAAAACCTGAAACCGTCGCCTATCTGGACGGCCCCTATGGCAACCTGACGGTCGATGGTTGCGAGGAACCCGGTGTCGCGCTCATTGCCGGTGGCGTTGGCCTTGCGCCACTTCTGGGCATACTCCGGCAAATGCGCCTGACCGGCGATTCGCGCAAGGTGAAGCTGATCTACGGAAACCGGATCGTCGAGCAGATTGCCTATCATGAAGAGTTGGGTGATGAGGGGGTGGTCTACGTACTGTCGGAACCGCCCGAAGACTGGCAGGGAGAGACAGGTTTCATTGATGGAGCGCTGATGGATCGCGTGTTTTCAGAGAACGAGTTCCGCGACTGGGTCTTTGTGATGTGCGGGCCGGGAATCATGATGGATGTGGTTGAAGATCATCTGATCCAGCGGGGCACGCCTGCTCACCGGATTCTCTCGGAGCGGTTCAGCTATGACTAATCCCATCAAGCGGTTGACTCAGCGGCGGCGGCTTTCTCTGGTCATCTGGGGGCTGAATATCACCTTGGTCCTGATTCTGCTGGTTTTTGTGTTGCGCTGATTGAGGGCTGGCGAATTAAAATTGAACCAATCATGCTTATCAGGGTGTCACGGTGATCAACGTTTGCTCAGAAGAAGCCTTGTCGGAATTGCTGCAATCGAACCCGGCGGTTCTTTTGCTCTTTGGCGGACCGCACTGCGGCGTCTGCCAGGCCATCAAGCCTCAGCTCGACAAGCTCGCGAATGACGAGTTCCCGAAACTGGTGACGGCCTACATTGACTGCCAGGAAGCCGCCGCGCCGGTGTGTGCGGCCCGCGGCATTTTTTCTCTGCCTGTGGTTCAACTGTGGTTTGGCGGGCAGCGATTCGCGGAATTCGCGAGGGTGTTTTCCATCGGCGAGGTGCGCTCGGCTCTGGAGCGGCCTTATGGGCTCGTGATTTGAGCGCAGTAACGGAGTAAACCCCCATCTGCGTTTCCGGCCCCAAAAACGTTTACCGCTCCGAGGGAAGGTTCAGTGAAACAGAAAGGATTACTCACCGCCTGGAATGACGCCAAGGGATTTGGCTTTATTAAGCCTGAGGGCGGTGGTGAACGGGTCTTCGCGCATATCAGCAGCTATGCGGGCCGGGGCCGGCCGGTTTCCAATCGCAAGGTGACTTACAGCCTCACGAGGGGCGATCAGGGCCGGCCGAGAGCAGGGCGGTTCCAGTATGCGGGAGCGGCCAGAGTTGGCGCCAGTGTGGCTCCTGGAGTCTTGGTGGCGGCGGCTGTTGTGCTGATGTTTTTCGCGATGCTGACTGGCCTGTTCCATCGAGGTTATCTGCCGGTTACGGTTCTCGCTGCGTACGCCGGAGTCAGTCTGGTGTTGTTTGTGATGTACTGGATCGATAAGCGGGCGGCGCAACTGGGTGACCAACGCATCGCCGAAAACACGCTGCACCTCTTTGAGCTTTGTTGTGGCTGGCCCGGTGCGCTGATGGCCCAGCAGGTTTTTCGGCACAAGACGCGGAAGGGGAGCTACCAGTTCGTATTCTGGCTGGCTGTCCCGGCTAATCTGGGCGCTCTGGGTTGGCTGCTCTTAGCGCCCGAGGCGATGAGTTGGCGACAACAATTGGGCTTTGATTTGGAGAAGTCTTTGCTGTGGTTTGGAAGGTAGCAACAAGAGGAAACACAATGCAAAACAGGAATGCGGTAGCCCTTGCGGCGGTTCTCACGATGACAGCCAGTCCGCTCATGGCGCAAGAATCCCAATCCGGTATTGGCAAAAGCAATTTTTCATACAGTACCGTTGGCGGTTATTTGGGGCGGGTAACGCCGGATCAGGAGATCGTTGTTCTGGATGAGGTGTATGACGACTTTGGGGCTGCGGGCATCAATGGCTCGCTCCAGCTGGCTGACCATCTGGCGATTGGGGCTGCACTGGATGTTATAGCCAACGAAGGCAATCGCACCGAGATCACTGGCACGTCGGTCGGCTTGAGCGTGTTGGTGCCTGTTCCCATTGGGGACCGTGTGGACATTTTCCCCAGCATTGGCTTTGTCAGGAGTGAGGTCGAAGCCTGTGTGGATAACTTCTGTGTTACCGAAGACGACAGCGCTTTATCGTACGGCCTGTTTACCCGTATCTGGGTTGTGCCGGGTGCCCTTGAGATCAGCGGCGGCTTTTCGGATACCGATGAGGATAATTCTGACAGTACGACGTCAATAGGTGCGGCGCTTTGGTTCAGGGAACATCACAGTATCGAGCTGGATTTTGATCGCAGTGACAGTTTTGATGCTGTAACGGTGGGCTATCGTTATAGCCTGTGATCCCGATCAGCTCCAGCCCCGCACTACTGCCGAATAAACGCCTCGGTCAGAATGCCGAGGTGTCGGCGCAGAGTCTCTGAAAAATCCATCTGGAACACGGTCAACGGCTCCACCTGCATGGCTTTGCGGGCCGGCTCCGGCGGATGGGACATATGCCAGCAGCCGATCAACGCCTGCTGGCATTGCATCAGGTATCGCAGGCAGGCGGCTTCGTCCTGATCGGTCGCCGCAGCGATAACGGCCGTGATGCGGCGGGTCTGGGCCAGCAGGAACAGTTTGAATTCCCGGGCCTCCTCCTCGCTCAGGCCGGTTTCGAGGGCAATGTGAAGGATGGCGGTCAGGCCGCAGAACACCGGGTGGGCCAGAATGCGGTCAATGAACCGGTCAGGGAAGCCCTCTGGGCCTGTTGTTTCAACGTCCGAGACCCAGCCCGCCATGGCGCGACGGTACACGGCAATGAACAGCAACTCCTTGCTGCGGAAATAACGATACAACGCGGCTTTGGTGACCCCGGTTTCGCGGGCGACATCCGCCAGAGTCAGGCCGTGGAATCGATGCGCCAGAAACAGGCTTTCCGCCGCATCGAGAATCTGTTGTTCGCGGAGCGCCTTGTCCGACTGTGACCGGGCGCGCTGTTTACCACCGCATAATCTGTGCTTCAAAACCACCTCAAAGTACTCGCTCGTTGGCCACTGTCAGGCCTGCAGCCAGCCGGCCAGCCGTCGTGTCACGGTTCGGGGCGAGAGTTTACCAGACCAGACCATCAGCAGGTTGCGCAGCCCCGGAATGACAATAGCTTTGCGGCGCTGCGCCAGGGACCTCTTCACAACCGCATCCGCCGTCATGGTGCCGGCTTTGAACAGCTTGGTGTCGGTCATGTTGGCTTCTTGTGCGAACTCCGAATCGGTGGCGCCCGGGCACAGCGTGCTCACGGCAACGCCTGAATCCCTCAGCTCTTCGTGCAGTGCCTCGGAGAAGGAGAGTACGAAGGCCTTGGTGGCGTAGTAGATGGCCATATTTGGCCCGGCCTGGAACGCCGCGGTGGAGGCCACATTGATGACAAAACTTCCCCGCTGTTTGCGAAGGGATGGGAGCAATTGCCAGGTCAGGGAGACCAGGGAGGTAATGTTTACCTGAATCATCGCCAGCTGACGTTCGAGGGTGAGATCGGCAAAGGCACCGCGGTCGCCAAAGCCCGCGTTGTTGATCAGGCCGGACAGCGCCCAGCCGCCGTCGTGGATTTGCCGGGCCAGGTCGTCTGCGCCAGCCTGATCCGCCAGATCGGCCTTCAGGACAATGGCCTCGATCCCATGCTGCTGTTTCAACTCGGCGGCCAGCCTGTTCAAGCGCTCTTCCCGCCGGGCCACCAGAATCAGGTTTTGCTTTTCAGCTGCCAGTGCCCGGGCGAAGCACTCGCCAATGCCGGCACTGGCGCCGGTAATAACCACATACGACATGACTTTCTCCGTTTAAGTGAACGATGGTCACTTAATTTAATCGGGCAGTCGAGATCTGTAAATAACCATTGGTTACTTAAGCTGGGTGGCTTCGCCAAATTGGCCATTAATGACAAGTACATTGTCCCCTTGTCCTCTCACGGCCGTGAACTTTCCGCCCGTATCATGACCTCACAGACATTACGTTTACCGGGGGCTCATCATGATTGCCACGAAGACAAACGCGGACGTTCACCCGATTTCGGCGAGCAATGCCGCTCGCGCGACCACTCCCAAGGGTATGATCCCCGAAGTGCGGCAGCCGGATTTTGATCTGGCCGACGACGTGCCCAAATACTGGTGGGACAACGACCCGGCCAAAACGCTTTTGCTGGCCGCACTGTCGTCCAGTTTTCCGCCCGGTGAGCGCTTCTTTATCGATTCGGTACGCCATTACCAGAATCAGATCACGGACCCCGAACTGAAAGCGGCGGTGCGCGGTTTTATTGGTCAGGAGGCTCACCATTCGAAGGAACACAAGGCCCTCAATGGTCATATGCAGGAGCGCGGTATCAACCTTGATCGGCTGGAGCGGGAGATCCAGGATCTGATGAACTGGATGCGCAAGCACTTCAGCCCCGAGCGTCAGCTGGCCCACACGGTGGCCGTGGAGCATTTCACCGCCCTGTTGGCCGAGGAGTTTCTCCTGAAATACAACGCGCTGGAGGAAATGGACCCGCGCATGGCGCCCATTTGGGCCTGGCACGCGATCGAGGAATCCGAGCACAAGGCCGTGGCGTTTGATGTCTACAAGAGCATTGGCGGCAGCGAGTTTGTGCGCGTGACGGAAATGATGGCGGTGAGTGTGATGTTCCCGCTGTTCGCCGGGATTCACCTGGTTCAGCTTATGAAAGAAGACGGCCAGCTGTTCAACCTGAAGTCCTGGCTGGGCGGACTCAATTACATGTGGGGCAAGCCCGGCGTTTTCCGCAAGCTCTTGCCGTCTTACTTCAAGTACTACAGCCCCGGTTTCCACCCCTGGAATCACGATGCCCGGGACCTCGTGGAGAAGGCTAAGCGCAAGTGGCTGGCACCGGTGATGAAAAAGGCTTCCTGATGGTGCTCTTTTTCCGCTGACTATGGAGGCTGGCCGGCAGGGGTGCTCACTCTGGTTCTGGTACTTCCGCCAGGGACTCCTGCGTAGCAACACAGTTACGCCCGGCAGCTTTGCCAACATAAAGCGCTTTGTCAGCCCTTCTGACCAGTGATTCGTAAGATGTGTCCGATGGCAGGAACGAGGCCACGCTCAGCGTGACGGTTGCATGAAAGTCTGTGCCCTCGAGCCTGAACTCCATGCCTTCGATCTTTGTGCGAATACGTTCTGCCAGTGCCATCGCATTCTTTATCGGTGTATCTGGCAGAATGATGGCAAACTCTTCTCCGCCAATACGGCAGGCAACGTCCGATGGCCGGAGCTCTCCCTCGATCATCGTTGCGCTATCGATAAGTACGATGTCACCGGCGGCGTGGCCGTACTTATCATTGATGCTCTTGAAGCTATCGAAATCGAACATGATGACGGAGGAGGGCAAACCTGACCGCATGAAATGGGAATGATCGGCCTTCAACTGATTGTTGAAATGTTTCCGGTTGAAGAAGCCTGTCATTCCGTCCGTCAGGGATTCCCGGATCAGCCGTTCTTCCAGTTCTCTCTGGTAGGACACATCCCTGACAACCGCCATGGCAACCCGCACGCCATCCAGAATGATCGTATTGATCATGATATCGACGGGAATCTCCGTGCCATCGGCGTGAACTCCGCAAAACTTTTTATTCGCGCCCATGGGGCGGGGCGTGGGGTTCCGGAAATAGTGACTGACACGTTGCCAGTGCGTACCCCGGTGAAGCGCCGGGATAATCATCGACAGATCTGAACCTTTCAGAGTATCGACAGGGTGCCCGAACATTTCCTCGGCACGGGAGTTCGCCAGAGCAATTCGGTGGTCAGTGTCGACGATAACCACGGCATCAGGCAAAGCATCAAGTAATGGCAAAAGACTACTGGAAGTCGTTGTAAGCCGGTCGACGTTTTTCTCGGCGGGCATGGTCAAGGAGAACCTGCAAAAGAAACTGTGAACATATATTCATTACTATAGGCGGAATGGGGCAGAATGACTAACACAACGGGAAATGGATCTTTTCCATCCGCTTCATCAGCCGACGCCATGCTCGGTAACACTCTTCATGCTCAGCACCTGCCCTTCCTTCACGGTCTCCATGACGATGTAACTCCGGGAATCGTTCACTCCCGGTAGTGCCAGGATGGTTGCGCCCAGCAGCGAACGGTAGTGTTCGACATCAGCCACCCGGGCCTTGATCAGGTAATCAAAGTTGCCGGAAACCAGGTGGCACTCCTGTACTTCCGGAACGTCCATGGCCGCCTCCTTGAACTGTGCGAACACGTCCGGGCCGGTTCGGGTCAGGCTGATCTCGACAAAAACCGTGAGGCCAATGCCCAACTTACGGGCGTTGAGGATGGCTCGGTAGTTCTTGATATAGCCGTCGTGTTCGAGCTTCCGGACCCTTTCGAGGCACGGAGTCGGGCTCAGGTTCACCCGGTTGGACAGCTCGTGATTGGTGATCTTCGAGTTGTTCTGCAGCTCGTCCAGGATGGCCAGGTCGATACGGTCCAGTTTCCGCATGGCGTTGCTCCTCATACCAGTAAGTTTCGTCGAGATAGAAGAAAATACTGTAGTTGAGAAAACAAAAGGATCAAATAATGAATTAGTAGTTTTATTCGGGATTTTATCCTGTCGGCCCTGTTTAGACTTTTAAACGTCAGCGTGACCCCCCAGGTCGCGTTCATTCACTGCCCGACAGGAGCAAAAAGCCTATGATTGTGGGTGTACCCAAAGAGATCAAAAACAATGAATTCCGGGTTGGACTGACCCCAGAGGCGGTCCATGAGCTGGTTGCCCAGGGCCATTCGGTGGTGGTGCAGGCCGGCGCCGGTGCGGGTATCGATCTTACCGATGAACAATACGAATCAGCAGGCGCCAGGCTTGTGCCCTCGGCGGAAGCCGTCTTCGAACAGGCGGAGATGATCGTCAAGGTCAAGGAGCCACAGGCCTGCGAACGGGCCCTGCTGCGGCCTCACCACACGCTGTTTACCTACCTGCATCTGGCTCCGGATGTACCTCAAACCAAAGACCTCCTGGCTAGCGGCGCGACCTGCATCGCCTACGAAACCGTGACTGACAGCAACGGTGCGCTACCGTTGTTGGCGCCCATGTCGGAAGTGGCGGGTCGTATGAGTATCCAGGCAGGCGCTCATTGCCTGGAGAGTTCCCGGGAAGGTCGGGGGCTGCTGCTCGGTGGTGTTCCCGGTGTGAACGCTGCCACGGTGGTGGTGATTGGCGGTGGCGTGGTGGGCTTCAATGCCACCCAGATGGCGGTCGGGATGGGAGCCCGTGTCATTGTGCTGGACACGTCCATCTCCGTGTTGCGCCGATTCGATGCGGTGTTTGGCAATCGGGTCCAGACCCTGTTTTCTTCCTCGAAGGCTGTTGAAGACGCCGTTACGCAGGCGGACCTGGTCATTGGTGGTGTGCTGATTCCGGGGGCTGCTGCACCCAAACTGGTCAGCCGCGAACTGATTTCCCGCATGAAGCCCGGCGCGGCGGTGGTGGATGTGGCCATTGACCAGGGCGGCTGCTTTGAAACCTCAGCCCCGACCACCCACGCCGAGCCCACCTTCATCGTGGAGGATGTCGTCCATTATTGCGTGGCCAACATGCCCGGAGCGGTGGCCCGAACCTCCAGCTACGCCCTGAACAACGCCACTTTGCCCTATGTCCTTCAGATCGCCAATAAAGGTGCACCCCGGGCACTTGCGGACAGTTCAGGGCTGCTGAACGGATTGAATGCGGTTAATGGCGTGCTCACCTGCCCGTCGGTGGGTGCTGCCCAGGGTATCGAATCCATTACCCCTGAGCAGGGGCTGGCACTGATGCACTGATTGTTCCCGATTCTGTGGGTCTCGCCCACGGAATCGCTTTTCCATCGTTTGTTATCGGCATGTTTGATAACGCTCTTCGCACCATACGACAACAACAAGAGGTATTGATCCAATGGACATCGTGAGCTCTGTATTAGGAGACATTAACGCCATCGTCTGGGGTTGGCCCATGCTCATTCTCATCCTGGGCGTGGGCTTTTTTATGAGTCTTGGCCTGAAACTGATGCCAATACTGCGCATCGGCACGGGTTTTAAGCTGCTCGCCGGTGGCGTGAAGACCGGTAAGGATGAAGAGCAGACCGGTGAGGTGTCGCCTTTCCAGGCACTGATGACCGCCATGGCCGCCACAGTGGGCACCGGGAATATTGCGGGTGTTGCCACGGCTGTGTTCCTGGGCGGCCCGGGAGCGCTTTTCTGGATGTGGGTGACCGCCCTGGTGGGTATGGCCACCAAGTATTCGGAAGCGGTGCTGGCCGTGCGGTTCCGTGAAGTGGATGAGGAGGGCAACCACGTCGGGGGCCCGATGTACTACCTGAGGAACGGTCTTGGCCGGCGATGGGCCTGGCTGGGTTCAGCGTTTGCGATCTTTGGTGCCGTGGCCGGATTTGGCATTGGTAACACGGTTCAATCCAACTCCATTGCCCAGGTTATTGAAACCAACTTTGGGGTACCCGAACTGGTGACCGGCCTGGTGGCGATGGTACTGGTTGGAGCCGTGCTGATGGGAGGCATTCGGCGAATCGGTTCAGTGGCCGGAAAACTGGTGCCGTTTATGGCCGTCGCCTACATTCTGGCCGGCCTGGTGGTGCTTGCCATCAATGCCGATCAGATCGGCCCGGCCATGGCCCTGATCCTTGAAAGCGCTTTTTCCGGGCACGCCGCGCAAGGTGGTTTTGCAGGGGCGGCCGTTTGGGCGGCCATTCGCTTCGGTGTCGCCCGGGGCGTGTTCTCCAACGAGGCCGGCCTGGGCTCTGCTCCCATCGCCCATGCGGCGGCCAGGACCCGGGACCCGGTTCGCCAGGGCCTGATTGCCATGCTCGGTACCTTGCTGGACACCCTTGTCGTGTGCTCGGTCACCGGCCTGGTGATTGTTACCTCCGGTATCTGGGATTCCGGCGAGTCCGGAGCCGCACTGACTTCGGCGGCTTTCGGTCTCGCCTTGCCGGGGGTGGGGAACTACCTGGTCGCCATCGCGCTGGCGTTGTTCGCCTTCAGCACGATCCTGGGCTGGTCGTTCTATGGCGAGAAATGCGTGGAGTTCCTGTTTGGTACCCGTGCGATCAAGCCGTTTCGGGTGCTGTGGATTCTCGCCGTTCCCCTGGGGGCGGTTCTCAGCCTGGATTTTGTCTGGTTGGTGGCCGATACGCTGAATGCGCTGATGGCATTGCCCAACCTGATTGCCATCGTTGCCCTCAGCCCGGTGGTCTTCCGGCTGACCCGGGACTACTTCGATCGCCAGACGCTGGGTGTGCCCGTGGAATCCTCGGGAACCGGTTCCTGAGGCCAGACGCTGGCGCATGACCAAAAGGGGGCGGGTTGACTTCGGGAGGGTCAGTCTGCCCCCTGTTCTTTTAAATCGTTATGAGTGTTTACCCCGGGCTCTCAGGTTCCGGTTGGTCCGGATAACGGCTGAATAGGAGGTAGAGTGCGAGCGTCTTGTTCAGGTCCGATTCATGAGTAATGTGTATTCTTTACGCTTTGTAACATATTGAAATATAAATAAAAGGTAAGGGTGGTGTCGCGTGTATTTCTGATATTCTCGGAGTAGTTCACAAACCTGGTACGTGACTGATGGGACGATGGTGACATTGGATTCCTTCCCCTCTCACGGGGCAGGTCAGACCACCTGAACAACGGGATTTACATCAATGAATATGAAATCACTGCTCGTTTTTTTATCTCTGAGTGCCACCTCATTGGGTGCTGTTGCGGATGACACAGCCGACGCCGCGCTGGGTGGTGGTATTGGCGGAGCGATTGGGGCTGCCATCGGCAACGAGGTAGGTGGCAGGGACGGTGCTATTCTCGGCGGTGCCGTTGGTGCGGCAACTGGAACAGCCATTACCACCAAAGATCATAGAGAATACTATCGCCACGATGATCGCCGTCATCATGACTATGATTATGACGATCGCCGGTCTTACCGTAAGTCCGGTGGCCATTTCTGCCCGCCGGGCCAGGCGAAAAAAGGCAACTGCTGAGGCGGGACACGCCTGCAATTTGATCTCGCCGGCTGCGCCAAGGTCGGTAAAAGGATGAAGAACGGAGCGGTGAGGTGTCGCCGTTCCGGGCTCTGATGGATCACACTGTCCAATCCGCCGCTTTCGGGGGTACACTTCGGGTCTTTTGATCGGTGACCAACCCGCTGAAGGTACGATAGGACAAATCCATATGTTAAGAGTGCGAACGCTGTCGCCTGTACGGTCCCCCATAAGCGCAGACAGCGAACGTCGTGCCGCGGATGTCTTGCAACAAACAACGCCGCCCGATGCTGCTGCCAGTGATTTGGGCAGGTTGTTGTCGGAATCCGATACCCTGGAATTCTTTCAATGGCCCTGGGCTAATGGTTACGGCACCCTCGAGCATGACAACCTGCCTGCTTTCTTCCAGCCCTTTGCCTGTTATTCGGTTCGCACACAGGATGTTTCCTTACCCCCAGAGGTCAGTCAGTTACTCGATGACAATGGTGGGGCGATAGATCGCTGCTGTCTGTACCTGTACGACGATACCGTTGCACTGCTTCAACTGGATGTGTCTTTCCAGGCAGATGAGGCGCAGCTGTGTGAGTTACTCGGCGGGCACAGACTGGATGGGGCGCTATCAAGACTCGCAAGAGTCGTTTATGACAAAGTTGTCTATCCCGCCTTTCATGAATACGCGATTGGATTTGGCAAGAATAAACGCGCGGGGTCAATCGACTCGCTCGGGTACCTCCGGGATCCAAAGAAACTGACTGTCTTTCGGGATGTGTCGTTTGACTCCGAAGAGCCGCCGGAATCCTATGTGCTATGGACGGGGCGTTATGTTCTCACTCAGCCTGGCACGCTTGAAAGTCCACTTGGGGACCATTTGCGAACCTGGGCTTCTTATGCGGATTCAAAGGAAGCGCTCCTTGAGGAGCGCCAGTTCGTTGGTTCCGGGAACATTCTGGCGATAGCCGAGGATGTTGAGTCTCAGGCGGATAACTGGTTGCGTGGCCTGTCCGTTTGCCAGCTGTACAACGCGATTCTGTCCATTTATGGCGGAATCCTGAAATCCAGTTATTCCGAGCTCAACGATTACGCAAGCGCTCGACGCAGGAGCAGAGACCTTCACCGTCTCATGTCAGATATCACCAGGACCCTGGACCACCTGGAATTCACCCGGCTCGAGTTCAATGAGGCGATTACCGGTGTTCAGGCCGAACGGGCCAATGTGGTCCGAGCCGCCTACACGGCATGGAATCTGGAGGAGCTGATCCATAACTCCCTGGAACGGACCAATCTGATACGCTCCAGGATTGCCCGGCTTCTGGAGGCACGAAAGGCAGAGCTTAATCGGTCAGTAGAGCTGATACTCGCCGGTATTGGTGGGGTTGCGGTCATCGATCTTTTCATCTCCCTGACGACGGCCTCCCGGAGTTTGGACCAGGATGACATTCCGGGTGTCCTGGACGTGTTTGAGTGGCTTCAACCCGATGGTTCCATAGCCTTGTCCAGCACCATTCTCGTTCTGATCTCCGTTTATATTTATCTGGCCAAGCGTTGATGAAAAAGGAGTTTGCAATGACGGGCAGCGAGAGAGTCCGCTTTTTGGTGATCGTTTCTGCGGAACCGGACCAGATACCGGCGGCGAGTGAACAGATAGCCAGGCAGCTCTCAAAGCAGTTTGGCGGTGCCACTATTCTGGGCGGGAACGATTTGCCCTCGGTAACCGGTTATTGGGCCGAGGATGGTCACGCCTTCAAGAACACGTACAGTGGTACGATCCACAAAGAGCCTGTGTTCGCAGTCATGCTGATGGTAGTCCCGGAAGATGAGGAAAGGGCTTTTCTCGAGATTCAGAGCGCGGTTAAGCAGGCTGTCTCCGATTTCGGTCTGCGCAGCCGACACATTCATGTGGAAGTGAGTTCGGTGCGCTCAAGGCACTTCGATGTTTGCGACACCGAGAGTTGATGGATTGATACAGCCCGTAAAATGAATGCGCCCTTCCAACTGCGGCCCTACCAGCAGGAAGCCGTCGATGCCACGCTGAGCCATTTCCGCCAATCTGATGAATCTGCCGTCATCGTGCTGCCCACCGGCGCGGGTAAAAGCCTGGTCATTGCCGAGCTGGCCCGCCTGGCCCGGCGCAAGATCCTGGTGCTGACCCACGTCAAAGAGCTTGTTGAGCAGAACCACGCCAAATACGAGAGTTACGGGTTGGAGGGCGGCGTTTTCTCGGCCGGGCTTAAGCGCAAGGAAAACCGGCATCAGGTGACCTTCGCCAGCGTGCAGTCGGTAGCGGCGAACCTGGATCAGTTCCGGGACGAATACTCGTTGGTCATCATCGATGAGTGCCATCGGGTCAGTGGTGAGGAAACCAGTCAGTATCAACGGATCATCGGGTTGCTGCGGCAGCAGAATGACGCCCTCAAGGTGCTCGGGCTAACCGCTACCCCCTACCGTCTGGCCATGGGCTGGATCTATCGCTATCACTACCGGGGCTTTGTCCGGAGTGACGAGGACAAACCCTTCCAGCACTGCATTTATGAACTGCCGTTGAGCTATATGATCAATCGGGGCTATCTCACCCGGCCCGAGTTGGTGAATGCGGCGGTGGCGCACTATGATTTCTCCGCGCTGGCTCAGGATCGTTTTGGCGAATACGCCGAGAAAGACGTCAATGAGCTGCTGAGCAAACATCAACGTGTGACCCGGGCTATCATCGAGCAGGTGATGGAGCTGGCCGCTGAGCGCAAGGGGGTGATGATCTTTGCTGCCACGGTGGACCATGCGCGGGAGATCGCAGGCTATCTGCCGGAACACCAGACCGCCCTGGTGACCGGTGCGACCGATCTGAATGAACGGGCGTTGCTGATTCAGCACTTCAAACAACGGCAGATCAAGTATCTGGTGAATGTGTCCGTGCTCACCACCGGCTTTGATGCGCCCCATGTGGACCTGATTGCGATTCTTCGTCCTACCCAGTCGGTCAGCCTGTATCAGCAGATTGTGGGTCGGGGGCTTCGTCTGGACGAGGGTAAATCCGATTGTCTGGTGATCGATTACGCGGGCAACCACGTGAATCTGCATCATCCGGAGGTGGGGGAGCCGAAACCGAATCCGGACAGCGAGCCGGTGCAGGTGTTCTGCCCGGGCTGCGGGTTCGCCAATATCTTCTGGGGCAAAACCGACAGTGACGGCCGCGTGATCGAGCATTATGGGCGCCGTTGTCAGGGGCTGCTGGAGCCGGCGGAAGGTGACGAGCCCGCAGGGCACAAAAGACGCCCTGAACAGTGCGATTACCGTTTCCGGTTCAAGGAATGCCCGCACTGCGGAGGCGAGAACGATATTGCGGCCCGTAACTGCCAGCAATGTCAAAAGGCCATCATCGATCCGGACGATCAGCTGAGAGACGCGCTGAAGCTCAAGGACGCCATGGTGATCCGCTGTGCCGGGATCACGTTAAGTGTGAATGGCGGCAAACTGAGGATCACCTACCACGGCGAGGATGGGGAAGAACTCGGCGAGTCGTTTGATTTCAGTAAGCCGGCGCAGCGCATGGTTTTCAACAAACTGTTCGGGCGTCGCTTCGCCAACAGCCAGGCCCCGAAAAACTTCGGTACGACAGATGCGGTGCTGGAGCTGCAGGGCCTGTTGCCGGCACCGGATTTCGTCATTGCCCGCAAGCAGAAGCATTACTGGCTGGTGCAGGAGCGGATTTTCGATTATCAGGGCCAATACCGTAAGGCGAACGACGCCTAGGCGCCGGTTTTCCCCGCGGCATACGGCGATAAGCTGAACTACACTTCCAGTTAACCTACACCGGTACAGGGAGGCTATCGATATGGCTGTCCGACCGAACGTAGTTTTATTTGATGTCCTTGAGACATTGATTGATCTGGACCCGCTGGCGGCCCGGCTGGAAGAGGTTGGCCAGCCAGCGATTGTTCTGCAGCCCTGGTTCCTGCGCTTTCAACGCGATGCCATGGCATTGACCATTGCCGGTGACACGGCCCCCTTCGAAGCAGTCGCACGGGAATCACTCCGCACGGAAACGAAACACACGCTCAGTGAGCGTGATGTTGAGTACGTGGTCGAGGGGTTCTCCACGCTGCCCACCTTCGATGATGCCGCGCCGGCTTTGAAAAAACTCTCCGAGGCGGGCGTGGCCGTTGGCTGCCTTACCGTCAACAGCCCTGACAAAACACGCCGTTTCCTCGAGGGGGCAGGGCTTGCCGGGTTTGTTGACCATGTAGTCACGTCCAGGGATGCTGGTGTCTGGAAACCTCATCCGGAAATCTACCGTTTTGCCGCAAAACGTTTGGGTACGCCGATTGAGCGCCTGGCGCTGGTTGCCGTGCATGCCTGGGATTGCCATGGCGCGAAACGGGCCGGTGCGCTTTCGGGCTGGTGTTCGCGACTTGAATACAGGCCTGGCGATGTCTTTCTGCCGCCCGACGTCACTGGCGACAGCCTTGTTGAGGTTGCAGACAAACTGATGTCACTGCACTGAAGGCTGGTCACCCGGGCAACCTTCGCGCTGAGCAGGCCGTTGTCTCTTCGTGCCTCAAACGGCCAACTTACGGTATTGGCCGAAACACGAGTAGCTGGTTGTTGGCAGGCATGGGGTGATTCCCGGCAAGGGTCATCCCGGCCGATTCCGCCAGGGCGCTGAGGTCCACCAGGTCCCGGATGCCCATATGAGCGGCCTGGGATCTCAGCTGCTGATCAAAACGACGGTTGCTGTCACTGGAGTATTGGCCCTGATTGTTGAACGGGCCGTACAGGCAGAAGGCACCGTCTTCCGGCAGGCGCGCGCCGATGCCACGGAACATCTGTTCGACTTCGTTCCAGGCCATGATGTGGGCGGTATTTGCGGAGAAGGCCCACTTGAACGTGTCGACCGGCCAGTTGGCATCGCTGACGTCCAGTTCAACAACGGGCAGAATGTTGGGCAGGGCGGCCTGCTCCAGCCGGGGACGACACAGGTCAGCCGCCTCCGGATGGTCACTCGGTTGCCATTGCAGGTGTGGCATGGCCTGTGCGAAATGCACGGCGTGCTGCCCGGTGAGTGTGCCGATTTCCAGGACCTTGCCCGGCGAGGTAAAGATGGCCTGCAGCTTCTCCAGTATCGGGGCCTTGTTGTTTTCACAGGCCTGGGAATAGGGCAGGTCATTGGTCATCGGGTAAAATCTCCTCTATCGGATAGGGGCAGTGGTGACCGCCAGCCAATGCTTTTGTGATTAGCTGAGAATATAAGCCGCCGCTGGTTATAATGGCATATCTTGAACCGTGGCGGAGAATCCTATGCCAATCGAAAAGAATCAGGTGGTCTTGTTTCATTACAGCGTCAGTGATGACCAGGGTAACCCCATTGAAACCTCCCGTGGCGGCGAACCGAACGCCTACCTCCATGGCCACGGCGGCATCATCAAGGGCCTGGAAGAAGCCCTGGAAGGTCGGAACGCCGGCGAAACTTTCAGTGTCACCGTCTCCCCTGAAAAAGCCTATGGGCCGCGCAAGGCTGACGCCATCCAGCGCGTGCCAATCAAGCATTTGATCGGCGCCAAACGCTGGAAGCCCGGCATGATTGCCCAGGTTCAAACCGAGCAGGGGCCGCGCCACGTGGTCGTCGCCAAGGTCGGCCACAAGTTCGCCGATGTCGACACCAACCACCCCATGGCGGGCAGGACCCTGACCTTCGATATCGAAATCCTGGAAGTGCGCGCGGCAGATCCGGAAGAGATCGCGCACGGCCACGTGCATGGGCCGGGTGGGCATCATCATTGAGGGATTAAGGCGCCTCGAGGCTTTTTCATGATGAAATCAATCGCCCTGGCGGCACTGTTGGTCGTCCTTCTGGGGTTTATCGGTGTCCAGTATTACATTACTTCCGTCCCTGCTCTTGAGGCGCCCATCACCGTTGGTGACGTTCGAGAGGTGACGTCTGAGAAATCGCTGGTGGTTACGCTGGTGGACAGCGAAGGGCAGCGATTTACCGTCGGTCTTCGGGGCGATATCGACAAGCCGGAGGAAGCGGCGCTTTTCTATATCCGGAATCCGGATGTCATTCCCTATGTGTTCTGGCCGGCCCTGCGGAGTAATGATGAAAAACGGGTTCTGGAATTGCTGGAGGACGTGATTGAATCTGACGCCTCAGACGTTGCCGCCGTTCGCAGCATCTACTCGATTCTGAAGGAACGCAACTGACGATATCGCCGGCGTGGGGTCACACGGGTTCAGAGGTCAACGAACCGGGGAATCAACATGATCCCGACACCCACAGCCACCATGGTGAGGGCATCGGTCATAAGGTACGGATAAAGGATCAGCGCGAGTCCACACCAGCGGACGGCCATGTTTGACTGCCTTCGCCCGTAGATGAAATAACCGATACCGATGGAGCTGAAGATCAGGCCCCAGACCAGAAGCGCTGTATCCATAGCGTGAGTGTCTCCGAAGCAAAGGGTTTACCTTACCTTCTACGAATTTGTTTGGGGAGCCTCACAGCCTCTGCGTCCTCGCCCTGCATCCATGGGCTATCCTGAGATTCTCAACCTTCACCCGTGAGAGCCGAGCAATGATCGAAACACCACTGGAATTCCCCAGCCAGGGTACCACCTGCCGTGGCGTGCTTTACACGCCCGACGCCGACAGCAGGAATCTGCCGTGTATTGTAATGGCACATGGATTCGGCCTGACTCATGCCAGTGGTCTGGCTCCGTTCAAGGAAGCCTTCTGCAAGGCGGGTTATGCGGTCTTTGCCTTTGATTACCGCCATTTCGGTGACAGCGAGGGTGAGCCGCGCCAGGTGCTGAGCCCCGGGAAGGAAGTGGCTGACTGGCTGGCGGCACTGGCTTTTGCGCGGCAGCTGGATGGGGTCGACGGAAGCCGCATTTGCCTGTGGGGAACGTCGTTCTCTGGCGGGCTCGTGATTGTTGCCGCCGCAAAGGATGGCAACGTGCAATGCACCATCTCCCAGTGCCCGATGATGGATGGTCTGGCGTCCCTGTTGGGCGTCATCGGTTATGCCGGCATCATGCAGGCGCTGCGTCTGACCTGGCACGGAACGGTGGACTGGATTCGCCGGGGGCTGGGAATGTCTCCCCGGTATATTGCCTCGGCTGGCCGGCCCGGGGAGTTGGGCATGATGACGGCGGAGGATTGCCAGGAGGGCTACGTGCCCCTCATGGCCGATAATGCGTTGAATTACGTGGCTGCGGGCGTGAGTTACACGATTCCGCTGTTTCGCCCCACCCGTTTTGCCGCCAAAGTCACCTGTCCGGCACTGGTGCAGATCTGCGACCGGGACACGGTCGCCCCGGCGGATGCCGCGGCCAAAGCGGCCGGGAAAATGCCGAATGCGGAAGTGATGCATTATCCGGTCGGGCATTTTGACGTGTATCGGGGGGAAGCACTGGCCCAGTCCATAAGGGACCAGCTTGAATTCCTCGGGCAGAGCGGGCGGCTATAAAAAATCGGGGCAATAATCGGATGGAAACGCCCCGCAAAGTCAGTTCAACTAGGCTTGTTCACGTCGAAGAGAAGGTTGCGTCATGACGATGCCGGCTGAAGGAAACCCAAGGACCGCCCGACTGGTGGCGATCGCCCGCCACATCGAAGACCATGCCGATGAGAGGCTTACACTGGCCAGTCTGGCTGAGATGGCCGGGCTGTCTCCATCAAGGCTGCAAAAAGTATTTAAAGACGCCTTTGGCGTTTCCCCCAAAGCCTATCAGGACGCTGTTCGAATGCGCCGCTTCAGGCAATCCCTGAAGGACGGAGAGCGTGTGACAGACGCGATTTTTTCCTCTGGTTTCGGCTCTGTAAGCCGTGTCTACGGCGAAGCGATTCGCGATATAGGAATGACCCCCAAGGCCTATCGGGCTGGTGGCGCTGGTGAGGTCATCGTCTACGCGTGTCGAGCCACTGCGCTTGGCCTCATGGCGATGGCGGCGACGGATAGGGGCGTCTGTTTTGTCCAGTTTGGTGATGATGAAGAGTCACTGATGGCCCGGCTGGTGGCTGAATTCCCGAATGCGCAATTGAGGGCGTCTCCTGCTCAAAATGCCCCCGAACTCGATGCCTGGATGGAAGCGCTGGATCTGCATATCAGCAAGGGGGCTCCCAGGCCTGATTTGCCGCTTGATATGCGGGGCACTGCGTTTCAAATGAAGGTATGGCAATTCCTGCTGAGCATCCGGGAAGGTAAAGTCCTCAGTTACAGTGAGGTGGCGGCGGAAATCGACAACCCCAGAGCGGTCCGGGCCGTCGCATCCGCTTGTGCGAAAAACCGTATTGCAGTGCTTATTCCTTGCCATCGAGTCTTGAGAGGCGACGGAAGTCTTGGCGGGTACCGCTGGGGATTGGAGAGAAAGCGGGCATTGCTGGATACGGAAAGCAGGTCCTCCTAGGCCCCGTTCGGGAGATAAATCTGTCCCGGTTTTACCGGACAAGGTCGATATCCGGCACGAATCCGAAATGTGTCCTAACATTGAAAAACAATCCCCTGATTCAAGGAGTGAGTCATGATCAGCAGCACACAACGTTTCCTTCTCTCTTCCGTTCTTGCAGCCTCGTTGGTTGGCGGGGCTCATGCCGCGACGCCTGCGCCTGAAGGGGCGGCGGTGTACTTTCTGACGCCGACTGACGGACAGACCGTGAGTTCGCCGGTGACCGTGAGGTTCGGACTGGACGGCATGGGCGTGGCGCCTGCGGGGGTGGAACGTGAGGGCACCGGTCACCATCACCTGCTGGTGGATGTCGATGAGCTGCCGGCGATGGATCAGCCGGTGCCTTCAGATGAACACCATCGCCATTTTGGCGGCGGACAGACCCAGACCAGCCTGGAGTTGTCGCCGGGACAGCATACCCTGCAGTTACTGGTGGGCGACCACCAGCACGTACCCCACGAGCCGCCGGTTATGTCCGAGAAAATCACTATCACGGTGGAGTAATGGCAGCGCAGCAGCCAAAGGACCTTGTCGCCCGGTTCATTGCGGATATCCGTGCCCAGCGGTTGGATGAGGCGAAGGAGTTGCTGGCTGCCGAGGGGTTTGAATACGTGGGCCCGAACATGCGTTTCCTGAGTCGGGACGACATGCTGACCTACCAGTTTGGCATGTTTGCCATCCAGAAAGACCTGGTCCTGCGGCAGCTCAGTGCCGACGGGGAGCACGTGTTTGCGATCCTGGATTACCGTACTTACTTCGAGCCGATCGGGGATGTGCGCCTTGCCGTCTGGTTTCGTGTGCGGGGGGACAAAATCCAGTGTGTTGAAACCTTCTATAATGCTGCAGTCATTGAAAACATGCTGGGCGGGAGCCTGCCGTCAGCTGACTGAAAGCAGTTCCCGCCCCGCCTGGTGACTCGGGTTGGAGCCCGCGCCAAAAGGCCCCACGACATCGCGGCTGTGAGGTGACACGGGCTCTAATGCCGGCAATGTGCATCAATGGCCTTGATATGCCGGGCGTCAGTGCCGCAGCATCCACCCAGCAGCGTCAGATGCCCGAAGCGTTCCCGCAGGGCGGCGTAAAGCTCGCCCAGTTCAGCTGGATCACCGGCATCGAGTGTGGTGGATTCGTCCAGTTCCTGGTGGCTCCTTCGGCTGGCATTGGCACGTAAGCCGCGAATGCGGCGTGTCCAGTCTTCGCCAGGCTCCAGGACCTTGGTAAAGTGGTCAGGATGGGCGCAGTTGATCATGAAATAGGCCGGTGCTGAGCCGGTCTCGTCGTCCACGGTGCGGATAGCCTCGCCGAGACTGATCCCATTGGGCAGGCGACCATCGGTTTCTGTGGTGAAGGATATCACTGAGGGCATACCGGCGGCCTGTGCCGCCTGGACGATCCCGATGGCTTCCTCCACGGTGTTCAGGGTGAGGGCGGCCACCAGATCGGCCGCCGTGTCGCTGAAGGTATCAATCTGGGCCTGGTGGTAGGCCCGGGCCTCCTCGATTGAAGGTGCCTCAGAAGGGTTGTAGCCATCACCTTTCGGACCAATGCATCCGCTGATCACCATCGGGGTGTCCTCCGTCTCGTGGCGTTCACGGATACGCTCTGCCAGAGCGACGGCGCGACGATTGATCTCGGCCAGTTCCGACTCGCTGTAGCCAAGCTGTTCGCCCCAGGCCTTGCTCGCCCTCCAGGTCGCGGTTTCCAGGATCAGTCCTCGCCGGGATTTCCTTGCAATGTCGACATAGGGCTCGAAGTAATTCTCGAGCCGTTGTTCACCCTCCCGGGTCGATAGCAGATCAAAGGCTGCGAACAGGGGGAGTTCTACTCCTTCGTGAAACACCAGTGTGGTTTCGAGCCCGCCGTCCAGCAGGAAGATTCTGTCATCGAGTTGCGGCAGGTTGTTGCGGTATTTTGCAATCATGTCGGTTCACTCCTTGGCAGATTGCCATGGATTGGGTACTTCCCGGGGGTAACCGGTCTGGATACATTCCCCTTCTACCCCATAATTGATTAAAATTTGTACTGTGCTGTAGTGTGAAATATCCGGCCGGACAACAGACAGTCTAGGGCGGCTGGCGCCTGAAAGCAGTGGACCGGAGGTAAGGATTTCGAAACTATTTTTGCTCATTCAGATCAAAGTGTTAGGAGCAAATGTAGCGACAGGGTGAAGGTCGGCGTCAGAACCGGGTCTTTGACTAGACCGGAGGTACAGTTAAGGATGGCGACGCGTACTACAAGCAGCCGTGAACGGATTCTGGCCACCGCAGAATCGCTGATTCTCCAGAAGGGGTATGTCGGCACGTCCATCGAGGACATTCTCGATAAGGCCGCCATTACCAAGGGGGGATTCTTTTACCATTTCAATGGCAAGATCGCGCTGGCCCATGCCCTGGTGAACCGCTATCTGGAGCAGGATCAGCAGGTATTCGGTGAGCTGCTTGCGCGGGCCGACAGCCTGAGTGAGGACCCGCTGCAACGGGTGCTGATCTTCCTCAACCTGTTGAGCGAAATGGTCAGCGGCATGACAGCTACCCACCCGGGGTGCCTCGTTGCCGCCTTCACTTACGAAATGCAGCAGTTCGATGAGGAAACCCGGCAGCGAATGGCTGAGGGCGTGATGGAATGGCGGGCCCTGATGGCAGATCGACTTGCCATCGTGGCGGAACGATACCCGGCGAGGATACCGGTCAGCATAGAGTCACTCGCCGATATGTTCGCCTCCAGCGTGGAGGGCGGCATCGTGCTGGCCAGGGTTCTGGATGATAATCGGGCGTTGGTGGGGCAGGTGCAGGCCTACCGGAGCCACATACGCCTGATCTTTGATCCGTCCGTTGCACTTGGCGCTGAGGCTTCGGCTCCGGGCTAGAGCAACCCTGATCTGATCATGTCGAACGTATCCAGAACCCGCGCCACAAACTGGTCTTTCGGGCGAAAGCTGCTTTGAGTGCGGAGTGTCACATCCCTCTGCAGATGGTCCAGCAGCTTGCGCAGGCGCCGACGGTGCAAGCCGACCGCAGCCTGAATCGGGTCAAAAATCACACCGGACAAGGCTGCAAACGCCGACAAAGCGGCCAGAACAGCGACCATCACGCTGGCGGTCGTGGCCAGCGACGGCTCGGGTGGAAATACGCTGTAGTACCATCCGCCGATAGTCTCACCCAGGATGAAATCCCTGGCAGCCAGGGTCTTTGCCAGCATGGACGCGAGCACTACCGCGAGCCCGATGCCACCCGGGGTAAACTTCTGGAAGGCAAACGCGCCCAGCACCGTACAGGTGATGCTGTTGGTGATATCGGCAGACGCGGTCCGGGTTACCCGGTACTGGCTGAGCGCCTCATCGACCAGTGGCTCAATCCGTTCGGTAAACCGCTGGTGATCGACCGGCTCACCGGTATGGCGTTCATAGACGGCTTCCAGGGACTCAATCAGATAGCTCTCCAGAAGTGATTGCTCGTGACCATTATTCAACAGGTCCGCCAGAATCAGGTGTGAGATGTGCTGCTGTACCCGGGTGGTAAACCCGGCAGGCACACGATCTGCCAGGTTGTGCAGCCACCTCAGGCCAGTTCGTTTGCGAGTCAGAACTTTTACCAGGCTCGCCAGGGCGTAAACCGGTGCCCAAAGCAGGTTGAGCGGTGCGCGCAGCATGTCCCACCCCAGCGCCTTGCGGTTGGTGGCGATGGCCCCCGGGTAATGGAAATGGCGGTCAATGAACGCCGGTATCCGCGCCCGGCAGTCCTCGAAATAACGCTCTATGCCGGAGCGGATGGCCTGTCCGATCTCGATTTCGGAGACGATGTGTTCGGGTGATTGGGCGTTGGGCATGATGGCCGATGGTTCTGCAGGCAAGAGAGTGTCCAGGTATTAAAACGCAATTGGCAGCGTCGGGACAGAATAAGACATAACGGTAATCATTGTTAATTTCGATGCAGGTTACACTCGGGGCAGCACAGATCTGACATAAGGAACAGGTGCCGCTATGGGCAACGATGAGCACACCCCGGTCGCTGTGAAGGAGTCAGACGCTCGAGACCCTACCATGGCCCTGATCGAAACGATCAGCATCCGAAGCATGTCGTTGATCGTCCTGACCAGCATCGCGACCCTTTATTTTATCGATTGGGCCCAGCCGGTGCTGTTGCCTCTGGTCGTCGCTGTACTCATCAGCTATACGCTGGACCCCTTGGTGTCGACGCTCGAACGCATTCATATCCCTCGCCCCCTCGGGGCTGCCTTCACCCTGTTTGCGCTGATCGGTGTTCTCGCTGCCGCCAGTGTGCCCCTCAAACAGGAAGCGATGGTGATGCTGGACAAAATCCCCAAGGCGGTGAAAGAGTTTCAGCGCGAGGATGCATATTCGGCTGAAGATGAAGAAAGCATCATGGAAAAAGCCCAGATTGCCGCGAAGGAGATCGAGGAAACCGCCAAGAGAAGTGAGGAGGGGCAGGCGGCGGCCGAGGCTGGTGTTACGCCGGTTCGGGTCGTGGATCGGCCCATGGACATCCGTGAGTATGTGATCAGTAACTCGCCGGCAACACTGGTGCTTATCTCCCAGCTCTTTTCGGTCCTGTTGTTGGTCTACTTCCTTCTGGCAATCGGAAGGCTCTACCGGCGCAAGGTCGTGAAGATCTCGGGCCCTTCTTTTCAGCGTATGCGCAAGGCGGCCCGGATCATGAGCGATTTGCACTACCAGGTTCGCCGTTTCCTGTTCGTGATGGTTATCAGCGCGCTGTTCGTCGGCATCGTGACCTGGCTCGCTTTCCTTTTCCTTGGCATGGAGCAGGCAGCCCTGTGGGGGGCCGTGGCCGGGATCGCGAGCGCCGTCCCTTATCTCGGGCCGTTTCTTGTGTTCGTCGGTTCCGGGATTGCCGCGTTCATCCAGTTTGGCGAGCTTGATATGGCCATCATCGTGTCATGCAGCTCACTGATTATTACCAGCATCCAGGGAAACCTGTTGATGCCCTGGTTAACCAGCTATGTGTCGAGTCTCAATGCTGTTGTGATCTTTGTTGGTCTGCTGTTCTGGGGATGGCTCTGGGGACCTGTCGGGCTCATTGTTGCCACCCCGATTCTGATGATCACCAAGTCACTCTGTGATCATGTGGTTAACCTACGCCCGGTGGGGGAGTTGCTGGGTAAGTAGCACGGGGCTGCTCTGGCCCTTTTGTTGAGGGGCCCTATTGGCGGCAAGCTTCGCGGTCTTGAGATGGGGGAGGCACCTGTTCTTCGCTTTCTTGCTGGGCTGTCCGTTCCATAAGCTCCATGCCGCCCTGCATCAGAAGGGTTGTGAGCCGGAGATCCGATTCCTGAACGACCCCGACTGCAAATGCTGTCAGGGCCGATTCCAGCGGGTTTTTCCGAATGACCTCTCGCAGCTTATCGGTGCCATAGGTTCCTTTCGGGCTGGCACCCACGCCCTTCTTTGCCGTTGAGCTACGGGCGGCCATGCGCCAGAAAATGGCGACCAGAAGGAGTACGCAGACAAATCCAACCAACGCCATGGCACCAGCCTGACCCAGGTAAGGCGACAGCGACAGAATGGCGGCGTGGGTCAGGAGGTAGATCCCGATAAGCAGAAGGGCGGTAAGCAAAACCAGTGCGATGATGAAGCCAGTGACCGCAGCAATGGCTTTGCGAAACGCACCCTTCATTGGTTCTGAATCAGGCATGATCAGCGATCGAGTAACTTACCAACGAGCACGCCTGCCAGAAACATGATGACGATACTGAGAAACGGTCGTTCCTCGATCTTGTGCTCGACCTCATTGACAGCTTTTTCGCCAGTATCTTTCGCCCGGTTCATTGCGTCGTTACCAGTCTTCCTGACCTGATCAAACGCCTCGCGGCTTTCCCGGATAACTTCGTCTCGGAGGTTATCAATATTGCTTTTCTGGCTCTCGGTCACGGATCGTGTCAGGCTGGCGAGATCCTGCCGGAGCTGCTTCAGATCTTGCTGAATCTGCTTGTATTCGTCCTGGCTGGATTTAGCTTCCATTTTCCCTCTCCCGAACCAATGGATTTACCGACTGATCGGCGAAATGATGTTCATGGCATACGCTAGAGCTTTGGACCTTTGCCTCGCAGGGCGTTGATGACCAATGAGACAACCAGCAGCACCAGGAAGATGAAAAACAGTATCTTCGCAAAGCCGGCGGCTGTTCCTGCGATACCGCCAAAACCGAGAACACCGGCGATGATTGCAATGACCAGACATACGACAGCCCAATAGAGCATCTCCTATCCTCCCTTCAGGGGTTGTCTTTTAAACGTGGCAGGCGATTCCCGGGTGTGCAACTTTCGGGTGGGTATGTGGAAGGACGGTAACGGGGCGTCCATCCGGGAAACCGGATTCGGTTGCGGGGTTTTATCCCCCTGGCCGGCCAAAAAGGGCACGCAATTCATCCTTGGCGGCTTCAAGGCGCTCCTTTTGCTCCCTGGGGAGCTGTTTTCCCGCCCGATTGATGTAGAGCGTCAGCATGGACATGGCGGACCGATAAGGATCAGACTTGCGACGCTTGCTTTCCTCGGCCGACTTTTTCAGGGAGCGAGCGATTTCCTTCGGATCTTCAAGGGTGAATACACCGCGCTCGAGATCCAGGGCGTCGCTGGACTCTTTCACTTTCTGTGACCAGTGGTCTGACTTTCCCATGTCCAGCCTCCGTTAATATCGCCAGCATGTACCAGAAAACTCAGTGGCGCGGGTTACTTTTACCCGAGGCTGAGGGGTCATCCGACTCGTTCTTATCCGAAGTGAGGTAGTAATCCTTCTCCTCGAAGGTCTTCACGTCGGGGTCTTCAATGTTGTTCTTACGACGGCCTTGATAGAGCCAGAAGGCCACTACAGCGCCGATTACGATCACTACGATCCATTTCATTTCGCTTCCTCCGTTCTCATTCCTCAATCACTTCACGTTCAAACCGGCCGAGTACAACCACAATGATCAGCGCCAGGGCGGTCACCATACTTGCAAGCACCAGGGTGCCCAGACCGCAGGCAACGCCGATGGCTCCGGCGAGCCAGATCGAGGCACCTGTGGTAATGCCCTGAACATTGCCCCGGCTCTGGATGATGCAGCCAGCGCCGAGGAAACCGATACCGCCAATCACTCCCTCGACAATACGGGAAGGGTCGATCCGGGCAGAAGGGTCGCCCTCGGCGGTTGCCATCAGTATGTGCAGGCCCATTATGATGAAGGCGGAGGCGCCCACCGAAACCAGCATGTGCGAGCGCAGTCCCGCCGGTTTTCCCCGCAGTTCCCGTTCAAGTCCCAGTAGCAGCGCCAGTCCCGCGGCCATCAGCAGACGGACGCTCATGTCCATTAACGGGATTTCGCTCTCCAACATGCCTCACCTCCCGTGTGTTGTCTGTTCCATTGCCCAGGGCGCCGTGCAAGCAGAGTGACTGCCTGCTTTATGAATCAGAATAGCAGCTTGGTGGCCGGGGGCTGTAAATCGGTACGGTCAAATACTGAGCAGGTTCCTCCCTGAAATTTACAACCAACGGGCGCTTGACTAGGTTTGGGGAAGCGGCAGTGAAAAAAACGCAAGCGTGTTCAAAGCCCTGAATCGAGACTTTTCGCCATGCTCAGGTCCCTCCACCCCAGAAGTCTCTGTCCGGTAGTGGTCGCGGCTTTTCTTTTTATTTCCCTGGCTTGGAGCACCACCGTGGGTGCCCAGACTTCCCCTCTGTGGAAGGAAGTCGCGGGGTGGGATGTTCGTGTGGACGTGTCCTTAGCCGATAGTTGCTTCATTTTTCGTGTGTACGAGGGGATGACCATACTCCGTGTCGGCTTTAACAAACTTGCCGGGAATGGCTACCTCATGCTGGGTGACAGGGACTGGGCCTCCCTGGAAGAGGGCAAGAACTACGATCTCGTTTTCCAGTTTGATCAGGAGGAGCCCTGGGTTGGCGAGGCCACCGCCATCGCCTTTCACACCCTGGTGGGTCTCTGGATGAATATTGATAAGGCGGGGTTCTTGAGGGAAATGGCTGAACAGCAGGTTCTGGAAGTCCGGTATCGGGGAAAGCCCATTGCGCGCCTGAAGCTGGACGGGAGTTACGCAGCGCTTATGGAGATGGCGACCTGCCAGGAGCTTGCAGACGAGGCTCGTGGGGATTCCGATCCCTTCGATTCCGAGTCCGGCACCATCGAAGGCGATCCTTTTGCGCTGTGAGTGCCTCGGAATCGGTACCGATGTGCTCTCAGGAGGATCCCTGGCGCTTAAGATCCTTGATAATCTCGGGCACCTTGAGGGGCAGCAACTTCCTGACCGCGTGTAGAAGGTAAATCACCAGATTCATCCTCTTGTACCACAGCACGCGGCGAATTTTCTCCTTCATGGGGTGGTAGCCCTCCATGTAGAGCTCGTCCACACATTTGGCGTTGTTGGTCAGGCTGTAGCGACTCAAATCCAGTGGCACCACGATGTCTGCGTTTTTCAGCTGGTTGCGGGTATTGAAATCGATCCCGATGTTGATGGCGTTGGTGATCACATCAAAGGTGTCGTGCGGTTTCGGGTAGCGGCTGACATGACTCAGGTCGATGGCTACGGTAATACCGGCGCCCATGCCTGCCAGTGGCGAAATCGGGACATTTTCAACCAGCCCGCCGTCCACCAGGACCCGGCCATCCACCTCTACCGGCACAAACAGGCCGGGCACCGCCATGGATGCACAGACGGCGTCGGCCAGGTTCCCTTTCCGGAAGACCAGCTGTTCGCCGGTTTCGATGTCCGTTGCGCAGATGGCGAGGGGGATGTGGGCATCCTCGATCCGGCAATCCCCGAGGTCACGATGGATCATGGCCCGGACGTTATCGGTACTGAACAGGCCGCCGCGCTCGAAGGTGAAGTTGATGATCTTTGACAGGTTCAGGGTTGAACAGATCGACAGGATGGACTCCGCAGGGCGGCCGAAGGCGTAGTAACTCGCGATCAGCGCCCCGGCACTGGTGCCCGAGATGCAATGAATCGGGATCTGTTCTTCCTCGAACGCCTTCAGAACGCCAATGTGAGCAATGCCCTTGGCTGCACCACCCCCGAGAGCCAAACCAATACGAGTGTTAAAAGGGTTGAGTTTCATTCACCGGCGCTCAGGAAAATAAATCCGTTCTGGTTTTCTATTGCCCGGATTCTACCCTGTTATCGGGCGTAATTCTAAGAGCGGCAAGGATTTACCCCATCCGCCGATACTCGCCGTCGTCAGGCTTATCGTGAAGACCGGTACAGAGCTGGCTGTTTTCCTTCGGTACAGAGATCCGGAAAAATCAATCTGTCACGTCTCCTTTCCCTGAGTCTGTATCCATAGCTTTTGAAAAGGCTCTTTTATCCTGTTTGTGGTGGGATGGAGGTGAACAATGATTATTTTATTGGTGAATAGAGTTCGAATACTGTTCAGACGATTTGTATTCAGACGTTGGATCAAAAGAGAGCTGGAAATCAGAGGAGGAGAGGAATACCTCAAAGCATTAGAAAGGGATATCGGACTTGAGGAAGGTTTTTTCAGGGCGCAGTGTGTGAAATCGGTTTTCAGAGAGTAACTCGCAGGGAGTGTCACAAATCTGGCGGTCAATCCGTCATTGCTTGCACAACCCGATACCATCAGGAGCAAGCAGATGAAGCCACTTCCCCATGTGCTCATTCTCGGAGCCGGCTATGCCGGCCTTATGGCCGCCAGCCGGATTTTGCGAAGCAGGGAGGCAAACGTCACCGTTATCACGACCAGGTCAAGGTTTGAGCAACGGATCCGCCTGCATGAAGTATTGACAGGGCGACCTGTGCAAAGCCCGAGCATTCGGGACTGGCTCGGCCACAGGCACGCCCGCCTGGTGACGGACAGGGTGCTTGATATTGATGTGGTGGGAAAGTCCGTTACCACCAGAACGGCCCGGTATGCCTATGACTACCTGCTGTTTGCGCTGGGCAGTGAGGTAGACCGCAGCGCCGTTCCGGGGGCCGCGCAGCATGCGGTTTTCATCGATGGCCAGGCAGACACCAGTGCACTTTCCCGCCGGTTCCGATCTCTTCAGGACACGGGCGGTAACGTCGTGTTTGTCGGCGCGGGCCTGACGAATCTGGAGAGCGCATCGGAACTGGCAGAGCGCTTCCCGGCACTGAGAATTACCCTGGTATCACGAGGCCGTCTCTTCGATGACTTCAGTGACCAGGGGCAGCGTTACCTGCGCTTTGCGTGTCGGCGGCTCAACATCCGCCTGCTGGAGGGGCGCGAGGTACAGAGGGTCACGGAAACGGCCGTCATGCTGACGGACGGTTCTCGTCTGGAGGCCGATCTAACGGTGGTTGCTGCCGGATTCCGGGCATCCGGCCTGGGCCGGCAACTGACGCGGAGCGCGCCGGATATCACGCTGGATCCCCGGGGGCGCATCCCCTGCCAGCCGGATCTCAGCGTGGGCCCGGACAAGACCGTGTGGATTGCGGGGGATGCCTGCCACCTCGCTGCCGACAATCAACGGCCTTATCGTATGGGCTGCGTTCTGGCCTTGCCCATGGGAGCCCATGCCGGTGAGAACATCGTTCGTACGATACGGGGCCGGGAAACCCGCGATTTTCGCTTCGGGTTTATGTTCCGCTGTATTAGCCTTGGGCGCAGGGATGCCTTGATCCAGTGGACCGGGCGGGATGACACACCGCTGGCAAAGGTTACGACGGGACACAGGGCGGTGCGGATCAAGGAGTGGGTCTGCAGATTGACCTGTCTGGCACCGAAGTGGGAGTTGAAAACCGGACTGCGGCTCTATCGCTGGCCGCAACCACGCAACGCTGATGTGCACGCAGAAGGTGGGCAATATGACGCAGGTTGACGCCCGGGCAGGTGACAGTCTGGTGTTTGAGGCGGATCGCGAACGGCTGCTTGGTCTCGCTTACCGGATGGTCGGTTCGTTCAGCGAGGCAGAGGACATCGTCCAGGAAACCTATCTGCGATTTCATCAGCAACCCAGGCAATCGATACAGAACCCGTCCGCCTGGCTGACGACCGTGGCTACCCGCGCCTGCCTGGATCACCTCCGCCTTGCCTACAGGGCCCGCGAGCAATATTCAGGCGATTGGCTACCCGAGCCGGTCAGTCTGCATAACGAACCGGAGCAGGATCAGGCCCTGGCACAAAGCCTCTCGATGGCGTTCCTTCACCTGATGGAGCAACTCAATCCCCGTGAGCGGGCGGTGTTCATTCTGCGACAGGCCTTTGACTGGCCCTATCGGAGTATCGCCAATACGCTTGGGGTCAGCGAGCCCGCATGCAGGCAGCTCTTCCGCCGCGGTCAGGACAAACTGGGCGGTCGGGAGGTGGAGTGCCATCTTCCTTGCGCAGACATGAGCCTGCTCCGGGAGTTCATGGCCACCTGTACCTCAGGAGATTTCGCCGCTTTGACGAATAGGCTGGCGCGGGATGTAACGGTTTATTCCGACAGTAATGGCCGGGTTGGCGCCTTGCGGCACGCGATCACTGGCGTCGACCGGGTCGCCCACTTTCTGTTTCGCCTGGTTCGGCGTGGGCACGACGGGCAGCGCATTGAGCTCGCGACGCTCAATGGGGAGCCCGGATTGGTCGTGCACGAAAGAGGACACCCTGTGACCGCGCTGGTGTTCTCCTTCCGACAAGGGAAGTTGTGGCGCCTCTACAGCGTGCGAAATCCGGATAAGCTACGCGGGTTGAGCCGCTGATTTCGATTACCGTCACCAAATAATGAATCTGTCCGGGTTTTCGGGTTTCCCGGGTCCGTGAAGACCGTAAGTCAGGCTGGAAAGTTTAATATTTAGAGTTCAAAATATCTGCTCTGTCAACGCGAGGTACATTTTCCAACCAGCTGCCGACGTATGCAGCTAAAGGAGTCCTCACATTGAGTAGTGTTGTTGCAGATGATTACCAGACCGATTACGTGGCGGGACAGGACAACATCGCCAGGTTCGGTTTCGATATTCACAACATCGTTTTTCCCCTGACTGCCTTTCTGATTGTCGCGTTTGTGGTTGCGACGCTGATTTTCCCCTCCGGAGCGAAGGAACTGCTCGATAGCGCCAAGAATGGTGCCATTGACGTGTTTGACTGGGGCTTCCTGCTCAGTGCCAACCTGTTTGTTGTGCTCTGCCTGGCTCTGATTTTTATGCCGGTGGGCAAGATCCGGATTGGCGGTATTGATGCCAAACCCGAGTTTTCCCTGTTGTCCTGGTTCGCGATGCTGTTCGCCGCCGGCATGGGCACGGGACTCATGTTCTGGTCTGTCGCCGAGCCGGTGGCCTATTACACCGATTGGTACGGAACGCCTCTGGGTGTCGAGCCGAACACGGCAGAAGGTGCGCGCCTGGCGATGGGCGCCACCATGTATCACTGGGGTCTGCACCCCTGGGCAATCTACGCGATTGTTGGCCTGTCGTTGTCGTTCTTTGCGTTTAACAAGGGCCTTCCGCTGACCATTCGCTCGGCCTTCTTTCCTCTGCTTGGCGATAAAGTATGGGGCTGGCCCGGCAATGTCATCGATACTGTCTCCGTTCTGGCGACGATCTTCGGGCTTGCCACGTCACTTGGTTTTGGTGCCCAGCAGGCGGCCTCCGGGATTTCCTATCTGTTTGATATCGAGAGTGGTCTCAATGTCCAGATTGGCGTGATTGCCGGAGTCACGGCGGTCGCGACCCTGTCGGTAATCCGCGGGATTCACGGTGGCGTGAGGCTGCTGAGTAACGCCAATATGGTGATGGCGGGTCTGCTGCTGGTATTTGTGATTTTCGCAGGTCCCACCCTGACGATCTTTCAGTGGCTCTGGGACACCACCGCCTCTTACGCATCGAACATGTTTGCGCTGAGTAACCCCTTCGGCCGTGAGGAAGACACCACCTGGTTCCACGGCTGGACCGTGTTTTACTGGGCCTGGTGGATTTCCTGGTCACCGTTCGTGGGCATGTTCATAGCCCGGGTATCCAGGGGCCGCACGGTGCGCGAATTCGTGACGGCGGTATTGATCATTCCGACGATCATCACCGCGTTCTGGATGAGCGGCTTTGGCGGCACAGCGCTCGAGCAGGTCCAGAGTGACGTTGGCGTACTGGGGGCTGAAGGCCTGACGGAGGTATCTCTGGCCATGTTCCAGGCCCTGGAGAACATTCCATTTGCCGCAATCACATCGTTTATCGGCATTACGCTGGTGCTGACGTTCTTTGTGACTTCCTCCGATTCCGGCTCACTGGTGATCGATAGCATCACCTCAGGCGGCAAGACCGACGCGCCCAAGGCCCAGCGGATTTTCTGGGCTGTAACCGAGGGGAGTATCGCTGGTGTGCTGCTTTTCGTCGGAGGAGAACAGGCCTTGAATGCCCTGCAGGCGGGTGCCCTGAGTGTCGGTCTGCCCTTCACCCTGGTGCTTCTGGTGATGAGTTACAGCCTGTTCAAAGGCCTTCACCATGAGCGCCGGTTGCTGATTGCTGAGGGTAATGTGTGACAGGAGAGAGCCAGAAGGCTCGACTTAACAACATAAAGGGCAGCCTCCGGGCTGCCCCTTTTTATTGCTCGGGGTCTGTCATGATCTGACCTTGCGCCGGAAAGGTAGCTACCAGGGTTCCGAGAAAGGTCGGACGTCCTGTTCGAAGGTCCAGGCCGAGCGGGGTTGCCTGTGCAGCTGCCAGTAGATTTCCGCGAGGCCGTCGGGCTCGATAATGCCGTTTTCTCCTTTGCTGGCGTACAGATCCGGCAGGAACTCCGCGGTGACCTCGTTGCGTATGAGACCGTCAACAACGACATGGGCTACGTGAATGCCCTGAGGGCCCAGCTCCCGGGCCATGCTCTGCGCTAACGCTCGCAGGGCATGTTTGCCACCTGCAAACGCGGCAAAACCACGCCCGCCCCGCAGGCTGGCAGATGCGCCGGTGAACAGGATGGTTCCCTCGTTGCGGGGAAGCATCCTCTTTGCCACTTCACGCCCGACCAGAAAACCTGCCAGTGCACACATTTCCCAGACTTTTCGATAAACCCGGGTACTCGTCTCGCAGATGTCATACCGCACGTTCCCGCCCACATTGAAGACGGCGACCCGCACTGGGCCAAGCTCGGATTCCACGCGGTCAATCAGGTCGATTACCTGGGATTCGTCGCGAGCATCGGAATGAATTGCGGTTGCGCCCGATCCCAGTGCGCTGATTTCTGAACTGAGCGCATCCAGGTCGCCACGCCTGCGGGTGACCACGAGATGGAACCCCTCGCGCGCAAAGCGCCGGGCGATGGCCGAGCCGAGGTGGTCTCCTGCTCCGATTACTAAAGCGATTGGCTTGTCTGTGGAGGGCATTGCGTCTCCTTCGGCTGTTGTTGATAGGCTTTCATCGAGGCTCCGCCATTCAGGTAGCTACCATAAGAAGTTTAGACGCTCCTGCTACGACAGTGTCAGCGCGGTGGTTTCAGGAATATTGTAAAGATATATAGCTTTTTGATACCGATAGCTTTCTCCTGCACATCCATGCTGTAAAGTATCGGCCATGACAACATGTAAGGGATGACATCCGGTTCAGAGAGGAACCATCTTCCACGCCTTGGTGCACACTCCCTTCCCGCTGTCACATGACGGTTATCCGTTTTTCGAAACCACTGTTCCTGGCAGGTTAAGGAGCCCAATCAATGAAAAAAATCCTTCCCTGGCTGATGTTGGGGGTTCTTTCAGGCTGTGCGACCCAAACGCCTCAAATGGCAGAAGTTGAGCCTGCGGTATCGGCAGAGCAGCAGCGAGCTGCCCAGAAAGCTGCCCTGGAAGACAAACAGCCCCAGCGGCTGAGTCTGAAAAGAAAGATTGCCGTCGGTCGCATTTCCAACGAAACAAATTACGGCCGTAGCCTGCTGCGTTCCAATGCCGAAGACCAGCTGGGTTCCAAGGTAACCGACATGTTCCTGCAGGCTTTGGCCAACAGCGAAAGCTATCTGGTGTTTGAGCGCCCGGATATCGAGTTGTTGAGCAAGGAGGCGGAGCTGTCGGGTCAGGAGGTTTCGATCGTCGGCGTCGATACCCTGGTCATCGGTTCGCTGACCCAGTTTGGTCGGGCTACGACAGGAGAGCGAGGCTTCCTGTCCTCCTCCAAGAAGCAGGAAGCCACGGCGACCGTGGATCTGCGGTTGGTGGACGTGACGACCGGCAGGGTGTTCGCGTCCGTGACGGGATCGGGTTCCTCCTCGACCGAACAGGCTCGCACGATGGGGTTTGGCTCTGCGGCCGGATACGATGGCAGTTTGAATGATCAGGCTATTGCCGCGGCCGTGACAGCTGCGGTGGACAAGATGACAGGTCTGTTCCTTGAAAAGCCGTGGACAGCCGACGTGCTGGCCCAGGAAGGCGATCTTATTTATATCAGCGGTGGCCAGAGTCAGGGTGTCCGCAAGGGGATGGTTTTCGCTGTTGAGACACGCGGCAAGAAAGTGAAATCCCGGACGACCGGCACAATGATTTCCCTTCCCGGTAAGCAAATTGCCGAGCTGACTGTTGTCGGTCTGTTTGGCGATGATCCTTTGGAACAGGGGGCAGTCGGCGAGATCACCCAGGGCTCTCTTAACGGCTATGATCTGAGCGAACTGCGGGTCAAGGAGAAGAAGCAATGAGAATGCTGCTCGCGTTACTGATCAGTTTTACCCTGACGGCTTGTGTCCAGGCGCCCACCCGTAACACCCAGGTTGTGGATGACCGCCCGGGTATTGCGTTCGAACTCCCATCGGTAGCCTCGGAATACTATGAGCTCCGGATTGACGGGGTTTCCTACGGTTATGTCGGCGAGTACCAGGCCGGCGAAAACCTGCTCAAAATCATTGATGGCACCCACCAGGTGGAACTTCTGTCCGAGGGCGAGGTGGTTTATCAGCAGGAAATTTACCTCGGTGCAGGGGTGAACCGGATTATCAAGGTAGGGCCGCATGACTAAACGATTTTGTCTCCCGTTTTTGATGTTTGTGTTGCTGACGGGATGCGCCACCAATCAGGGGCTGTACGAATGGGGGCAGTACCAGGAGACGCTGTTTGTTGTCTACCAGGAGCCTGCGTTAAAGGAGGAAGCCCTGAAGAATTACATAGCCTTTGTCGAGACCGGAGGTACGCCTGAACATCCCATCGCCCCGGGACTGTTTGCCGAAGCGGGCACGTTCATGCTGGAACAGGGGGACGTGGATTCGGCACTCAAGTTTTACCGAATGGAGTACGAGGCATGGCCTGAAAGCCGCCCGATGCTTGGCATGCTGATAGAGAACCTGGAGGCCCGACAATGAGAGCGCTGAAGCTTTTCCTCGTGTTTGTCTTGGTCGCCCTGGCCACCGGTTGTGCCACAACGGGTAATCCAGACCGCCTCAATGCGTTTCACAGTGCGGCGCCCAAGTCGATTCTGGTGGTACCTCCGGTCAACATGTCGACGGATGTGCAGAGCACAACCTCACTGTTGGCAACGTTACCTTTCTATCTTGCGGAGCGAGGCTATTACGTTTTCCCCGTCAACACGGTGAAGACTTTGCTGGAATACGAGGGGTATTACGAACCCGCCGAAATTCATGCCGCACCGCCGGAACAGCTGGCCAATCTGTTCAAGGCAGATTCGATTCTGTATGTGACCATTCACGAGTGGACGTCAAAGTATATGTTGCTGACGACCACAACGGAGGTGGATTTCGAGTATCGGATAGTGAATGCTGATGGCGCAGAGCTCTGGACTGCCCGCCAGAGAATGACCTACACCCCGGATAGCAACAGCTCGGGCAATGCGCTGGTCGATCTTGTCGCCATGGCTGTTACGGCGGCAGCTGAAAGGGCGGCGCCGAACTATCTGCCACTGACGCGGCAGGCCAATGCGGCGGCTTTCTACGGCGTAAACGGGGTTCCGCCAGGGCCTTATAGCCCGACGTATGAGCAATACTATCAGAAGGTAAAAGGAGCACAGTGACCCTGTAATCCCGACACACAGGGAGACCGATAAAACAGCCCCGCATGGGGCTGTTTTTGTATGACCAGCCCGGTTAATGGCCAATCACGCCCAAGGCCAGCAACTCCTTCAACATGCTGTAACTCAGCCCCCAGATGCAGTAGCCCTGATATCGGCAACAGGGCATGTTCAGGGTTCCGAGGCGCGTGCGCCAGGGAAGACTGCCCTGGTTCTCCGGGGCTGCGAGGTAGTCGAGGGGAATCCAGACCACCCGCTCCACTTCATGGTTCAGCCATACGCCTTTTGGCCCTCGCCACTCGTAAACATAGGGGGTGACAACCATCGGTCGCCAGCGGCTGTGACGGCGGGTAATCAGGTCAGACAGCCGGGCCCGGAAGTGGCCATGATGCCTCAGGTCGATGCCGGTCTCTTCGAGGGTTTCCCGTTCGGCGGTTGCCCGGGGTGTGGCATCCTCGGGTTGCATGCGCCCGCCCGGAAAGGCCATGTCGCCGGACCAGGGATCGCCTTCCCGACGGGCCCGCTGGATAAACAGCAGCTCCACAACGCCATTCTCTGACCTTCGATAGATCAAGGCGACGGCAGCTCGGGCAAGGCGACGCCGGAAAGGAATCTTGTGGGGGCGCAGGTTGCTTGCCCAGCGGTTGTATGCCACGGAACGCTGTCCTTCGGTGTTCGCTGACTGTCTACTCAGGCAAAGTCGTATTCCCCGCCTTTTTCAAGAGCCTTCTGGTACGCAGGTCTGGCGTGTACGCGTTCCACCCAGGTAGTGATGTGAGGCCGGTTACTGCCGACGATACCCCGAGCCACGGAGGCTTCCAGTGGAAAGCTCATCTGGATGTCCGCCGCGCTGAGGTTGTCTCCGAGAAACCAGGTGTTTTTCGCCAGGTGGGATTCGACGAAATCCAGATGCGTCCTGATCATCGGACCAAGGAACATCTGATTGGTTTTGTCGGCAATGCCTTTGGCCACGGGTTTGACAAAGAACGGCATCGGGCTGGTCTTTACCTTTTCAAACACCAGGCGCATCACCAGCGGAGGCATCAGGGAGCCTTCGGCGTAATGCAGCCAGTAGGTGTAATCCAGCCATGCCTGGCCGCCGCCCTCCGGTAGCATGGTGTCTTTGCCATAGGTGTGGGCCAGGTATTCGATAATGGCACCGGACTCCGCCACCACCAGGTCGCCGTCGGTGATCACCGGTGATTTGCCCAGCGGGTGTACTTCTTTCAGGCTTTCAGGCGCCAGCATGGTTTCGGGGTCACGCTCGTAGCGCTGGATTTCGTAAGGCACTTCCAGCTCTTCCAGCATCCAGAGAACGCGTTGTGAGCGCGAATTGTTCAGGTGGTGAACCGTAATCATGCAGAAACTCCGTTCGCATCTAAAGAATTAGCAGGTTAACAGAGTAGGCTGCCGACGGCTTTTTGGTTCACCACCTTTGCGTCTTGAGTTGCATTTTTGCGAAGTCTGGACGGAATTACGCCTCCGATCTCTCATTCCTGCTCGAGCACCTCCGGCCAGTTCTCATCGGCCTTGCTAATGAATCCGTCCGGATCCTCCAGCCACGTGTCCTGCACGGATTGGCTGTAATTCAGGTAGAGCCGGCCGTCACGGATGGTCCAATACCTGGGGTCACCTTTGGCCAGATAGCCCTGGCTGACGGCCCAGGCGCAATAGCCACCGTAGGCCGGCGCGTAGCGCTCAGGATCGGTTTTGAAGCGGGCAAGGTTTTCGGCGCTCGCAAATCGCCAGGTGGCTCCCAGATACTCGGCGGTATAGTCGCCGGAGCCTTTGGTGGGTTCGCCTTTTTCGAAGTAACTGACGGTGTCGTAGCCGCCTGCGCCGGTATTGCTCAGGAGGCCTGTGTAGACCGGTGGTTCTGAAGCCATCGCGTTGGTTGCGAAGAGCAGGGCGATGGCGATCAACGGTAATAGCCTGTTCATGTCGTTTCCCCTTTTCTTGAAGGTGACAGTTATCGGGACACCGTTGACGGGGTTTTGTTACTGGCGAACAACCGCTCAGATTGGCCAGGTGGCAATGCTATCTCCGAATATCATCAGAATGAGAGGAATGGGGGAAATCGCAACCGCGACCACCAGGACATATCGGTGGATGGCGAACATCCGGCTCATGCCGGCCATCAACGCCAGCCCTCCTCCTCCGCCCAACACCATATTGCCCGGCAGGTTGATGGCCAGCATCAGGGTGAGGTAGCGGTGCCTCAATAGCCAAGGCACCCATCGCCGGGGCGATTTCTCCAGAAGGCGTGTGAGTCGCTGCCCGGAATCCAGCCCGTGGAAGCTTTCCAGGAAGGTGGCTGCCCGAACGAGATGCACTTCCCGCAAAAAGCGCGTGATGCTCTTTTCCGGTAACAACCGTCCGATGAGAAAGGCCAGGCACAGAGAAATCAGAGTACAGCCATACACCAGGGGTACGATCTTGGGCCCCAGGATCATCATCAGCGCCAGCCCGATCTCGACACCCGGCACGAAGGGAATCGCCATCAACAGGATATAGGCCGCCATCGAGGTCATGATGAGCTTGTGCAGCATGGGCTCGTTGGAGGGACGGATACCCATATCCAGGCCATCAATGATGCCCTGGGTCAGCAGGTTGCCCGCAACAATGAGGGTGATCAGAATTGCCAGTTTCAGTAGCCCGGCCATATGCCGCCTGACCGGCATGGCCGACCGGGTCATGGGTTGTCGGCCTCCACCAGCCGACCCTTGAACCAGAATTCTTTCTCGAAGGTCCAGTACCACCGCTTGTTTACCCAGGTGAACGAGCCTTCGATCTCGTTCCCCCGGACGGTGCCCCGCCAGTACATCACGGCCCCCGAATCGGTACACGGTACTTCGGCTCGCATTTGAACGCCGTTACCCTGTGCCCGCTCCCAGTATTCGACCTTTGCATAGCCGCAACGCCGCTCGCATTCTTCGGAGACGAACTGGCCGTCTTCGAACACCAGCAGGTCATCCACGTCAGCGGGCTGCCCCATCGGGCCAAGACTGGTCCTGAAGGATTTACCATCCAGGGCCATGTGCGGACGGGAAAGATCATCGGCGAGCAGGTGAGGGGACAATGCAGGGCCGAGCAGGAGCAGCAGCCAAAAAAACGCGTGACTCGAGTAGAGTGATGATGTGTTCTCAGGGAAGTATGTCGTTGAACCAGGGCAATGTTCCATGGCCGCATACTCCAGTCACCGGGGTGTTTAAAGTTTAGTCAATCTGCTGCCAAAAGAAAGCTGTCCCCTGCACCCGAATCCATTCGTGAGGTGCACCCCACTGGATTCTTCGGAGTCCGTCCCCATAAACCAGAGAATACCCAACAAAACAGGAGATCGACGATGGCAGAAGCATCACTCAAGGAGCAACTGAGCAACGCGGTGAAGGACGCGATGCGGAACAAGGACAAGATCCGGCTTACCACCCTGCGCATGGCTCAGTCTGCGGTCAAACAGATCGAGATTGATGAGCGCCGTGACCTGGGCGATGAGGACGTCCTCAAGGTGCTGGACAAGATGCTCAAACAGCGCCGCGATGCCGCCAGTCAATACGATGATGCCGGTCGCGGGGAGCTGGCAGACAAGGAACGGGCAGAAATGGTGATTCTTGAGGAATTCATGCCCGCCGCCCTTACCGAGGATGACCTGGATGGCCTGATCCGGATAGCCATCAGTGCGACCGATGCACAGGGCAAGCAGGACATGGGGCGCGTCATGAACCACCTGCGCCCGCAGGTGCTGGGGCGGGTCGACATGGGGCATCTGAGCAAGAAGGTGCGCGCAGCGCTGGCGGGCTGATCCGTCGGGCCTGTGAAATGCGCAGTCTTTGCCCTAAGCTTTTAGCTAGATGGCGGCCAGCCCGGGCGGTTTCGGAAACATATGTCTGACAAAGAGCTACGCACCAAATCCGACCAGCAGTCTATTGACCGGTTTATCAACGAAGTTCGCAACCTACCCAAGCGAGGTGGCGATCAGGGCCGTCTGATTTTCGCCCTTGATGCCACCGCAAGCCGGGAGGCGACCTGGGATCAGGCGTGCCATTTGCAAAGTGAGCTGTTCCTGGCGACCCGGGACCTGGGTGGGCTGGCTATCCAGCTTTGCTACTACCGTGGCTTCGGCGAATTCAAGGCCACCGGGTTTGTGACCGAAACCGGTCAGCTGCTGAACCTGATGAACGGTGTGTCCTGTCGGGGTGGGCGCACCCAGATCAGTCGGGTGCTGGCCCATGCTGTGAAGGAAACCCGTGCAAAGCCTGTCAGGGCCGTGGTGTTTATCGGGGATTGTTGCGAGGAGCCGGTAGACGAGCTCTGCCACACGGCCGGCGAGCTGGGCCTGTTGCGCACTCCGGTGTTCATGTTCCACGAGGGCGCGGATGCTCACGCCAGGGCGGTCTTCCAACAGGTGAGCAAGCTCTCCGGAGGCGCTTACGCACCGTTTGACCGCAACAGCCCACAGGTTCTCAAGGATCTTATGGCTGCGGTTGCGGTCTATGCTTCCGGAGGAGCCAAGGCCCTGCAGGACTTTTCCAGCCGCAGCTCCCCGGAGGTCAAGCGCCTGACGCGGCAGATCAGGTAGCGCTTGTCACAATCCATCGAAAGGGCCGGTGAGCCCCGGGGTGTCCGAGTGCCGCTTACGCTACTGGTTATCGTTCTATCGGTTGTCGCCTGGCTCTGGTTACGCAACCAGCCGGCCAGCCAACGCAAACCGGCCATTCTCAAGCTGGCGTTGATCGCCGCTATCGGCGTGGTGATTCTGTTGGCCGTAACCGGCCGCTTGCACATTCTCTTTGCCGCTTTGGCATTTCTTTACCCTTTACTGCGTCGGGTAATCCCCTCTCTGTTTACCGGGCAGCTGGCCGGTGCCGGTCGTGGCGGAGCAGAGGCGCAAACGGGGAACCAGTCCCGGGTAGCCGGCGATATCCTCGAGATGACTCTGGACCATGATTCCGGAACCATGAGCGGTAAGGTACTCAAAGGACCAATGGCAGGTCGCGCGCTGGCGGATCTGAGTGAAAGCGAATTTCTCGAGTTGTTGCAGTACTGTCGCCGGCACGACGAGGACTCCGCCCGGTTGCTCGAAACCTACCTTGATCGCCGGTTCGGTGACTCCTGGCGTGCGGACGACGAGGGAGGCAATGGAGGCGGGGAGCCCGGTGGGAATGGTCATTCCGGATCTTCCGGCGGCCCTCTGACCGAGAGCGAGGCCCTGGATATCCTCGGACTGGAGCCCGGGGCCAGTCGGGAAGAGATCATCAGGGCTCACCGCCGGATGATGCAGAAAGTGCATCCGGACCATGGTGGAAGTAACTATCTGGCAGCCCGTATCAACGAAGCCAAGGAACGTCTGCTGAGCTGACTCCGTCTATTTCAGTCCATAACGAAAAACAGGTCGCCCATGTTTCCAGCTTGCAAGGTTGTTTTCGCTCCGGTGCTAGTCACTGCCTTGGCCATTGCGGGGTGTGGTAGCGGTCCCGGTTCGTCAGGCAGCAATAGTGCCGGGCATAGCGCCCCTTCGGCCAGTACCGGAAAGATCAACAAAGAGATACTGGCGCTGCGGCCTTTCGGTAATCGGGATGATTTCGAGAATGCCCGACGGGGGCTGATTGCCCAGGAACCGGAGTTGGTGATCGATCATCGTGACGGCGGTGAGGTCTGGAACATGACGGACTATGCCTTCGTTGATCCTGACCGTGAACAGGCACCGGACTCCGTAAACCCCAGCCTCTGGCGCCAGGCCGCCCTGAACAACGTTCATGGGTTGTTCGAGGTTACAGAGGGGCTTTACCAGGTGCGTGGCTATGATCTGGCCAATATGTCGATTATCGAAAGTGACACCGGCTGGATCCTGGTTGATCCCCTGACCGCCCGGGAAACGGCCAGCAAGGCCTTCCTGTTTGCCCGGGAGCACCTGGGTGAGAAGCCGGTTCGCGCGATCCTCTTTACCCACAGCCACATTGACCACTTTGGTGGCGTACAAGGTGTGGTTCAGCACCTCTCTGAGGAAGAGAGGGCCAATCTGCGTATTATTGCGCCCGTCGGCTTCGAGGAAGAGGCCACCAGCGAAAACATCATTGCGGGTCCGGCAATGACCCGGCGGGCCATGTTCATGTATGGCAAACGACTTGACCGTGATGAGCGTGGCCATGTCGGCACCGGCCTTGGCAAAGCGCCGGCCTTCGGGACCTTTGGTTTTGCCGAGCCAACGGACCTCGTCAGTGAGACGGGCACCGAACTGGTGGTGGACGGAGTGCCGATGGTTTTCCAGATGGTCTCCGGATCAGAGGCGCCCGCCGAGTTCACGTTCTACCTGCCGGAAAAGAAGGCCTTCGGCGGCGCGGAACTGGTCAGCCGCAACCTGCACAACCTGTATACCCTCCGTGGCGCAAAGGTTCGCGATGCCCGAGTCTGGAGCGCTTACATCGATGAGGCAAGAACACGATTTGCGGAGGCGGAGGTGTACTTTGGCAGCCACCACTGGCCGCTGTGGGGAAAGGAGAGTATTCAGGATTTCCTGATCAAACAGCGCGACACCTACAAGTTCATCCACGACCAGACCGTGCGCATGATGAACCAGGGGGCCACACCGAGAGAGATCGCGGAAAACCTCCAGTTGCCGCCGGCCCTGAGGGAGGGCTTTCACAACCAGGGCTATTACGGCACGGTCTCTCACAATGCCAAGGCGGTCTACCAATACTACATGGGCTGGTTCAACGCTAACCCGGCTCAGCTTAACCCGTTGCCTGAGGTCGAGTCGGCGAAACGGTATGTCGAGATGATGGGCGGCGCTGAAAAAGTGCTTGATAAAACCCGGCAGGATTTCGAGTCGGCGGCTGAGATGGACGCCCAGGAGGGGCGGACGACTTACCGGTGGCTGGCAGAGTTACTGAACCAGGTGGTTTTCGCCGAGCCTGAGAATGATGATGCGAAACAACTCCTGGCGAACGTTTACGATCAGCTGGGATACCAGTCGGAATCGGCCCCGTGGCGGGACTTCTATCTGACAGGCGCCTATGAGCTGCGGCATGGGGCTCCGGAGGAGGGCCTCAAGCCGGCCATGATGCGTGAGGTATTGCTCAATACCCCGGTATCGCGCTTCTTCGATAGTATGGCGGTGCGACTGAATGCGGAGGATGCCGAGGGCAAGAGCCTGAGGATCAAGATCATCTTCCCGGATCTCGGTGAAGCCTATCTGCTAACCCTTGAAAACTCGGTGTTGCACAACCGTCTGACCGATCGGGACAGCCAGGCCGATGCCACGCTGACTCTGACGCGACCGATGTTTGTGGACCTTCTGGTTGGCAATGCCGGTTTAAAAGAGCTGCTGTTCAGCGACGACATCAGCTTCGAGGGAAGCCGGCTGGACCTTGTCAGCTTTTTTGGCATGCTCGATAAACCCGAGGGCCGGTTCGACATAGTGATCCCCTGATTGCCAACAGCCCGGAAAAGCGGGAAACGGATTTGAAAACAAAGAAATATGTGTAGAATTAGGCTACATAAAAATTTCGATCAGGATGATCGGGTCAGTCGTCTCCTCTGTGATCCAGTGATTCCCCAAGGTGAGTGCAGACTGTTTCCATGATTAGTGTCGATCAATTGGCCGCCGTGCTGGACGCGCTGCCGGACCCGGCCTTTGTGATTTCCCGCAGCGGCAAATACGTGGCAGTTTTCGGGGGGCGGGATGCCCGTTATTACCATGATGGCAGCGGACTTGTTGGTTCGTTTATTTCCGACCTGGTAAAAGCTGAGAAGGCCAGCCTGTTTATGCAGCTGATTGAACGGGCGCTCGACTCCGGCAAACTGCTGATCGAGGAATACGAGCTGAGCAATAAGGATGTCCAGGGGCTGCCGGATGAGGGGCCTGACAAGCCGATCTGGTTTGAGGGGCGGATTCAGTCGCTTGATTTTCGGGTGGACGGTGAGCCAGTTGTTCTCTGGGTTGCGAGCAACATCTCCGAGCGGCACGAACTGGAAATCAAGCTGCGTGAATTGAGCGACACCGACCAGCTCACCGGGCTGTTTAACCGTAGGAAGCTGGAGCGTGATCTGAACCTGCACTACGAAACATTCGAGCGACACGCGATACCCACCTCTGTTCTGATGTTCGATCTGGACAACCTGAAGAAGATCAATGACAGCCTTGGGCACCATGCCGGCGATGAGATGATCCGGGCGGTGGCGGACATCTGTCGCGCGGAGATCAGAAAAACCGATACCGCGTGCCGGTTCGGCGGAGATGAGTTCGTGATTGCCCTGCCGAACACGGATATGAGGCGGGCGGTGCAGTTTGCCGACCGGTTGCATGAGTGCTTCAGTGAACAGCTGGGTCAGTTTTCCACGGAGGGCGGCGCAGCAACCGTCAGTATTGGTGTGGCGAGCATGGTGCCCGGGGACCGATCGTACGAGGATGCCCTCAAACGTGCGGACGGGGCTCTGTATACGGCCAAACGCGCCGGGAAGAACCGGGTCATTTCGGCCCGGGCTTGAACGAAAGGCTTTTTGCCCGGGAATAGCCATAACCCGTGGCTCGGGGCTTCACCTCTCCCTCAAGACCGCATGTGGGATACGCTTCCGGCCGGTCAGGTTGCGTACTCGGGTGTGGAGAATTTCGAACCTGGGCTCCTGTGAATATTGGTCAATTTACCTCCGCTTTGCGCCAGCCCGCATGGTTAAGGGGTTTACACCGTGTATCCTGCCGTTGCCAACAAAGTTATCCACAGATCTTGTGGGTAATCTTGCGGGAATGGATCGGCCCCATTTGAGTGATGGGGCGGGCATTCCGTGTATCGAATTTCGTGGTACCATCGGACCCGATCCGACTGGAGCGGGGATGCTCCGGAAGGAATTGCCCACGCAAGGATGAAAGCAAACGCAAAGGATGCGATATGAGCAGAGCTATTGTACTTCTCGGGGACCTGGGCTCCGACCATGAAGGTTTCCCGCCAACGCCCGTCGTCGCCGGCTCTCCGGATGTTCTGATCGACGGAAAACCTGTCGGCCGGGTGGGGGACCCCCTGGCGCCGCATTCGAAAGCCAAGCACCCTCCGCATCCTCGGGCGATCGTCTCCGGCTCTGCGACAGTGATGATCAACGGCAAACCGGCCGCCATTACGGGCGGCGCGATCTCTTGCGGCGGCGTCGTGATTGGCGGCGGAAGCGTGATTGTTGGCGCGTAGCCATGCGTGCATGAATCCTGGTCAACGGAGATGTGATGACGCAACAGTCCACCGAAGCGCGGCAACGCGACACACTCCGCCGCCTCGAAAAGTTCAGTCGCCTCACTGACAACAGCATTGGAATTCCCTTCACCCGGTTCAGGATCGGGCTGGATGCCATCATCGGGTTGGTGCCAGGCGTTGGTGATCTGGCGGGCGTGGTGTTATCGGCCTACGTGTTGATCGAGGCTCAACGGGTCGGCGCCAGTCGCGCGGTGAAACTGCGAATGCTGCGTAACATCGGCATCGATTTTCTGGGTGGTTTGCTACCTGTGGCGGGAGATGCCTTTGACGCCATCTACAAGGCAAACACCCGCAATACGCTCTTGCTGAAACGCTACCTAGAAGAGCAGTTGGCGGTTGAACCGCCCCCGCAGCCTTTCCCCTGGAGGATGCTGGTCGGCTTGTCCCTGCTCTTTGCCGTGATCATCGGTGGCCTGGTCCTGATCTTGTGAGAGCCCATCAGCCCGGTTTACGGTAGACTCCGCGATTAATACCCCAACCCGCAGTGGAGCTCTCATGAGTGATAACCCGCTAACGCAAGTCCTCGATATGGATGGTGAGGAACGCTACGACTACTTTCTCGACGAGGTGGTTGAGGAGCGAGAGATCTGGATTCTGGTCAATGCCGACAACCACTTTCTGAAGATTGTTTCGGAAGAAGAGTGCGTATCTTATCTGCCGGTCTGGCCAAGCCCGGAATTTGCCAAAGACTATGCCAAAGGAGCGGGTGATCTGTCTCCGAAAGCGATTTCCCTGCCGGACTTTTTCAAGAAGTGGGTGCCGGGATTAAGCCGGGACGGGCTTGAAATCGGTGTGTTCCCCGGTGGACAGGCTGAGCTCTGGATCACGACGCCCGGGGAATTGAAGGGCGACTTGCAAGAAGCGTTATCGGGCCCGTCCTTCTAGCCAGAGCAGCGCCGGCCCGGTGCCTCAGGCGCGCCGGCGCCCTGAGGCCACCAGCGAGCCGAGCACCACAAGCAGAGCGGCCAGGGGTAGCCTCCAGTCCGGTGCGGCAATCCCCGCCAGCACCAGGAATAATGCCGCCAGTACCGGAACGGCGTAGGCCAGGCTGCCCACCAGGGCCGTTGGGCCTTTCCGGAGAGCCAGATCCCATGCCACCATGGCCAGACCATAAGGGCCCAGTCCCAGGGCAATGCCGGCAGCCAGGGCCGTGCCTGATGGCAGTACCGTTGCCGATCCGGACACCGTCTCCGCAGCCGCCGCACCGGCCCCCGCCAAAAGAAACAGGCCGGGCATCGCCGGAGCGATCGCCACAGGCGTGGCCTGACAGATCCAGGAGTACAGCGCCCAGCACACGCCAGCGAGTAAGGCCAGACCATAGCCGGCCATGTTGCCGGAAAAACCGTTATTCAACGCTTCCGGTGCCAACAGCAAAGCCGCGCCCGAGAATGCGATGAGTGCACCGGCAATGACCGGCAGGGCGATCCGCCGGTGGAAAAGCCACTGGCTGATCAGGATGAACATCACCGGCCAGGTGTAGGTGATCAGCGATGCTTCTGCCGTCGGGGCCATCCCCAGCCCGATCAGGTAGGCGCCCACGGCCCCAAGGACCAATAACGGCACCAGGCCAAAAATGACCAGTTTCCATTTCCAGGAAATTCTCACTGACTGGCGCCGGTGGCGGCCCCGAAGGCTCATGGGCAGCACTGCTACGGCACCGCTGATCAATGCAATGGTGGTAAGTTGAAACGGCGGTATGGAGTGCGCGGTAGCCACCAGCAAAGGAGCGCTGGCCCAGAGCATGACTGCGAAGAGAGCAGCGAAGATGCTCAGAGTGTTGGGCATCGTGATTGGCATTCTCAGGCTCGTCACTGGCAGTCCTCCTTATCCGGGTACATTGCGATCTGACAGTGCGAGCATATAGACTCTTAAAACATCACAAAAACAATCATTTTTGATTAATAGCATCACAGGAAATGATATTTTGCGTCAGCGCATTCTGGACCTGAACGTACTGCAGACGCTGGTGGCCATTGCCGATACCGGAACGGTGACTGCAGCCGCAGACCGACTGGCCTACACCCAGTCGACCGTTAGCATGCAGCTTCACCGGCTTGAGGCTTTGCTGGATGTTTCGCTTCATGAGCGGGAGGGGCGCCGTATCCGGTTCACGGGGGAAGGTGAACAGCTGATCGGCTACGCCCGTAAGATGCTGGCTCTCAATAACGAAGCGCTGGACGCCCTTCGCCAGCGGCAGGTGACGGGCCAGTTGAGTCTCGGGATCCCGGAGGATTATGCGTTTCTTCTGACGTCGGTCTTGTCCCACTTCAACCAGCTGTTCCCGGCGGTGCAGTTGCAGGTTATCTGCGGTTCCAGTGTAGAGCTTTTGCAACAGGTGCAGGCGGGTGATCTGGACCTGGCGGTGGTGACGCGCCAGTCCCGCTCGCCCGGAGGTGAGGTCATACGCCGTGAACCGCTGGTCTGGGCAGTGGGGGCGGAGAGGCAGCCCTCCCTGTCCGATCCTGTCCCTCTGGCGCTGTATTCTCCGGGGGCGGATGTGTTCCGGGAGGTGGCCGAGCAGGCCTTGGCCGCCGCCGGCCGGCAATGGCGGCTGGCCTACTCAAGCCAATCCATGACCGGATTGATGCCGGTGGTGGTGGCCGGGCTGGCGGTGGTTCCCGTGACCAGGGACATGCTCACCCCGCAATTACGGGTGCTGGACGAGCGCAGTGGTCTGCCTGCTCTGCAATCCATCGAGATGGCTCTGCACCGACCCTCCGGAAGGCCCACGGAACCGGCACGCCAGATGGCCGAGCTGATCCGTGAGCACCTATCCGCGGAGGGCTAGAGGTCTCTTCGTGTTAGGCTAACCAGTATCTTCGGGAATCCGGCAAAGGGAGCCCCCCATGACCATGATAAACATCGACATTGTTTCCGACATCGCCTGTCCCTGGTGTGCCATCGGCTACGCTCGTCTGGAAAGAGCTATGGAAAAGTTGGCGCCAAAATTTGATTTCACCGTTCAATGGCATGCGTTTGAGCTGAACCCGGATCACAGCGGCGCGGGCGAACCCATCCTGCCGGCATTGGCCCGCAAGTATGGGCGCAGCGAGGATGAAATGCGGGCCACCCAGAATCAGATGATGACGATTGCGAAGGATCTGGGCCTCAATTTCGAGAAAATGCAGGAGCGATTCACCTGCAATACCTTCGATGCCCACAGACTGGTGAAATGGGCCGGCGAGCAGGGCCGGCAGACCGCCATGAAACAGGCACTGTTCGACGCGTATTTCGGCCGGGCCGCCAACGTTTCGGAACGGGATGTTCTGCTTGGTTGTGCCGAAATTGCGGGTCTGGACCCGGCGAAGGCCGCCGAGGTGCTTGATTCTGACCAGTACGCAGAGGTGGTGCGGAAAGACGAAGCGACCTACCAGCAGGCGGGCGTCTCGGCGGTGCCGGCATTCATCATCAATAACAGGTACCTCATTTCCGGTGCCCAGGAGCCGGGTGCCCTGATCCGGGCGTTCGAGGAAATTGCGGCAGAATCCGGGTGAAGCCGCTTTAATCGGGCGGGGCTGGGCATTTTGGTTGATACCGGCCACAATCACGCCACGGAATTCACTTGTATGGATCACTAGCCGAGCCCAACATGCCACCACAGATGCCCAATGCCCAGCCTCCCGCCGCTCGGGAAGACAAACGCGCGCTCTGGTCCTGGGCGCTCTATGACTGGGCCAACAGTGCCTTCTTCACCATCATTCTTACCTTTGTCTTTGCCCAGTACTTCAGTGTTTCGGTGGTGCAGGATGAGGTCGCCGGCACCAACGCCTGGGGCAACATCGTGGGCATTTCCGGGGTGTTTATCGCAATACTGGCGCCAATGCTGGGGGCCATCGCGGACCAGTCAGGGCGCCGCAAACCCTGGTTAATCGGCTTTACCCTGTTGTGTGTGCTGTCCTGCGCCATGCTCTGGACCGTTACACCGGAAAAGGACCAGTTCTGGAACGCTGCACTATGGGTGGGCCTGGGCACCCTGGGGGCCGAGTTCGCGTTCATTTTCTATAACGCAATGCTGCCGGATATGGCCAGCCAGGAGCGCACCGGCCGTTGGTCGGGCTGGGCCTGGGGGCTGGGGTATGTGGGCGGTGTGACCAGCCTGGTGGTTGCGCTGTACGGCTTTATCGAGACCGACGCCAATCTGTTCAATCTGGACCGGGATCAGGCCGAACATGTCCGCGCGACCTTCGTGCTTGTGGCGGTCTGGTATCTGGTCTTCGCACTGCCAGCGTTCATCTTTACCCCTGATCGCCCGCCTACCGGCCTGGGACTGGGAGCAGCCGCCCGCGCCGGATTCGCGCAGCTCAAGGAGTCCATCGCTCATGTCCGCCAGTACAAGGACATTGTGCGATTCCTGATCGCCCGCATGCTGTATACAGACGGTCTGGCGACCATCTTCACCTTCGGGGGCGTCTACGCCGCCGGTACCTTCGACATGGCGCCCACGGAAGTCCTGCAATTTGCCATTGCGCTGAATGTGACGGCGGGGCTTGGGGCGCTGGGATTTGCCTGGGTTGATGACGCCCTTGGAGGGCGCAACACCATTCTGCTGGCCTTGCTGGGGCTGGGTAGCAGTGCTCTGGCCATATTGCTGGTAGACAGTGCGACCGCTTTCTGGGCCTGGGGCATGATTCTGGGTATTTTTGTGGGGCCACTGCAATCGGCCAGCCGGTCACATCTGGCCCGGGTGGCTCCGCCTCACCTGCAGACCCAGATGTTCGGCCTGTTTGCCTTTTCCGGCAAGGCCACGGCTTTCGCCGGCCCCTTGCTGGTGGGCGCGGTGACCGCGCTGACCGACAGCCAGCGCTGGGGCATGAGCGCAATCCTGGTATTCCTGTTGGTGGGCTTCGTGCTGATGCTTAAGGTTCCGGCGACCGAGGCCCGGAAAGCTGGCTGATCGACCACGTATGGCATGGTCTTCAGCGGACAGTCGCGAATTCCTGGTTTTGGGTCTCAGGTGGTGTGTCCGCGTTCGTGGGTACGAAATCAGGGAACGTCTTCGAACAGCCGACCCAAACCGGCTTGTGGTGCCAGCTTGCCGCAAAGACGCAGGGCCTCCCAGAAACTGACCTGGTTGGCGGTCAGCACCGGCATTCCGCTGGCCTGCTCGAGATCGGTCAGCCAGGCGGCTGAGTGGAGGGCGGTGTCGGGAATCAGTAACGCGTCCGCGTCCTCCCGGGTATTGGCCACGGCGAAATCGATTACCTCCTCTTTGCCCAGGGTGCCGACTTCGGCAGCGGTCACGATGCCGCGGCTTGAGAGATGGACCACGTCGATATCGAAGTGATTGAGGAACTGGCGGAATCGTTGCGCGACGTCCTCCGGATAGGTGGCCGCAATGGCCACTTTTTGCGCGTCGATTGCGGTGATCGCCCGGGCAAACGCCATGGCGGTTGTGGATGCGGGGACGCAGAGGATTTTTTCAAGGGTATCGATCTGCTGGCGGATTCCATCCAGGCCAAGGACGAAGCTGGCACTGGTCGACGTCCACATGACGGATTCAACCCCGGAGTCGGCAAGGGCCTCCGCGCCTTTGGCCAGGCGCGCGACACTGCCCATTTCACTGAGCGCCTCGACGGTATGGGCGTCCTCGACAAATTCTGTGTGGACCAGATGGACCCGGGCAGGCGGGTCAATCATTTCCCCCATCAAGGGATAGTCGTCCTCGGCGGCATGGCCAGGATAGAGAAAACCGAGTCTCGCTGGAGGTGGTGTCTGGCCCTTTGCTGCCATGGTGTAAATGTCCGCGCAGAGGTGGGTTTCACTGTCAGTTTGCGGGACTCTCCGGTCAGGGGTCAATTCTGTCTTTTCGGGCCTTTGGGCTGGCACATTGGAACAAAACCCGGCCTCGCCACGTTGTTCCCGGTTGGTTTCTGACCAATACAACAAGGAGAACAACAGATGCCTTCCCTGAAGCGCCCCGCGGCGCCCCGCGCCCGTCTGATTGCAGTCTTGCTTGCTCTGGCTGTTGCCGGATGCATCGAAACAACGTCCGAGAGCTCTGCCCCCGCTGCCCAACAGAGCCGGGTCTCCCCGGAGCAGGCCTGTGCCAATCAGGGTGGGGACGAGGCTCCCCTGTGCGAGGTGCCCCCCGTGTCCTGCACTGGCGAAACGCCCATTGAAGGTGGCCGCAGTTATCCGGTGATGCTGACGTCGGCCAGCGTTGAAACCATCGCTTTTCAGGTACTCGAGCCGATTGGCGGCATTGATTGTCGAAAAGGCCACCCGTTGGTCCTGCATGGCCATGGGTTCGGTGGATCCCGTAATACGGACGGCTTTGAAAACTACCGCGAGGCCGGCTTTGTGGTGATCTCGATCGATCAGCGTGGCTTCGGTGAGAGTTCCGGCACGGTCCGGGTGATGGACCCCGAGTTCGAGGGACGGGATCTGGTCCAGATACTCGATTGGGCTGAGGAAAACCTGGAGTACCTGCGTTACCGCCAGGAGCCTTCCCTCCCGCAGGAGCTGAATCCCAACCTTGTGGCCGGTGCGATTGGCGGCAGCTACGGTGGTGGTTTCCAACTCCTGTTACACGGTCAGGATCCACGCCAGCGGCTTGATGCTCTGGTACCGGACATTACCTGGCACGACCTGCGTTACAGCCTGAACCCCGGCAACGTGATCAAGACAGGGTGGGATCTCGTGCTGGTCACGGGTGGCGAAGCGGGATCAACCGGGAATGGTAATGGCGGCCTCGATCCGATTATTCGCGAGATCCTGGGGCAGGGTGCCACGCTGAACCGCTTTCCGGAAGCCGGTCTCGATTTCTTCTACTACCACAGCCCCGCGTATCGTTGCACGGGCGAACCGGTATCGGTATCCGAGACGCCGGACCTGCTGAATTACCAGATCAACCCTCCGGCGTTCGACATTGAGCCAACGCCTTACCCCAAAGTGGATGTCTTGCTGACCCAGGGCATGAAAGACACGTTGTTCAATTTCAATGAAGCATGGCGAAACTTTGAGTGCCTGAGGGAACAGGGGGGCGATGTTCGTTTGCTGACCCATCAGACGGGCCATATCCTGCCCGTGGAGGCTCCGGACGAGTTGCAGCCGGCTGAATATGCGGATCCGACCGCAGGACTGCTGGAAGTTCCGGGTTTCCAGGGTGCGGCGGGTGCATTTGCCTGCGGCGACATCCCGATTTCAGACGCCACATTGAACTGGCTGGAGCATCATCTCCAGGGTAAGCCACTGGCTGGTTACTTTGACGGCACCGATTCGAACGTCTGTCTCTCCCTGGCTGACGGTCAGTCCACGATGGTGCCCATGGACGAGTTCCCCGCACCGGACTCCAGGGGCGGGGTGCTCCAGGGTCCCAAGGTGGTCGAGCGGCCGGTGGTGACCGAACTGCCCGTCGCGTCCGGTTACGAAGCCGTGGCAACTGCAACCCAGCCGCCCACGGCACTGATTCTGGGAAAAGCAGGCGTAAACGGGACAACATTGGGGGGCATTCCGACCGCGAGGCTCACGGTGTCAGACCTGGCAGGCCGTTCAACCTGTGAGGTGGAACTCGATCCTTACGCAGCCGGCTGCGATCCGATTGTATTCGTGGGCCTTGGCAAACGCGGTGGAGGAGAGAGCCGGTGGCAACTCATCGACGATCAGATCAAGCCGGTGCGTGGGCTCAAGGATCAGGAGGTTATTGAGTTGGTCGGGATTGCTGAGACTCTGGCGCCTGGCGATGAACTCGCCCTTCTGGTCTACGGTTTCCACCCGCAGTACCCTGCGAGCTGGTCCAGGGATGCGTTAGTGCCGTTCGTTAATGTCGAGGGATCAGTGCAGCTTCCGGTATTGGCGGGTGTGCTGGAACCCCCCATGTGATTTCGGGCTGGAGCGGGGATGGGCCAGGAGCACCATCCCCGCCGGTCAGAAAGAGTGGCCAAACAGGCCGAGAATGCCCATCGCAATCAGGTAACCGGCCACGATGTAATTCAACAGTTTCGGGAACACCAGTATGCCAACGCCTGCGGCGAGGCTGATGAGAGGTGCGAGCTCAAGATGCACGGTCATGGTTAACCTCCTTTGCTGGCTATTTTTTCAGAAAGGTGAGGAACGCTCCCGCTGCGGTCGCAGCCGCACCGCCGATCAGGTACCACATGGTCTCGTCAGTAAACCGGCCGGTTAAAGTCTCGGTGAGCTGGTTTCCTACGGATTGCGTGGACTGGTAACCGAAATATAACAGCGCAATGCCCACAACGAGCAGGACGACGCCGAACAGTTTGGAGCTTCCCATAGAATGTTCCCTGGAGAATGGATTCAGGTTTTAACGATTTCCTGGCAAGCGTGACAGCTGAGCGAATGGTCGGCAAGGAGAGAGTGCGGTTCTTGCGCACTGGGCCCCGTGAAGGGAAATCTGCTTCGTTTGTCTGCGAAAAGTCGTATGCCTTTTATCTCTAATTGAATTAACCTTGTAATTAATAAAACTGCAATTGCAGGGCTATAATAAAAAAGTTGCCTCTCTTTCATGATGTTGGATTGACTGGCCGAGCTGATATAAGGATGTATTGGCCCGCTCTATTCATATACAGGGAGTTTGGCTGAGAGAGTGACCTTGTTCAGTCAATACCACACTGTTTTTTTCCCGCTCATCACCGGGTTGCTTTACTATCTTGGCGCCTATGTCGGCGTTCATTTTGCGGCACTTGATAGTGGGATCGTGGTCCTCTGGCCCCCGAATGCCGTTCTGCTGGCTGCGCTCCTGAGCCGGCCGCCACGCCTCTGGTGGCCCCTGTTTTTGGCGGTGATGGCCGCGGAAGTGTTGGCGGATGTCCCGGTATTTACCGTCACCCAGGCAGTGCTATTCGGCGTCATTAACATTGCCGAGTGTATGATTGCTGCCGGGCTGATACGTTATTGGCTCGCCAGAGATATCGACTGGAATGAGCCCAAAGATCTCGGCGTTTTCCTTGTCACGGCGTTCTTTGTTGCGGCTCCGCTCGCGGCCATTGGCGGTGCATCTGTCTATTCCTTTCTGTTAACCAGCGACACGCCTTTCCTCACGTTCTGGCGTCTCTGGTGGATTGGCGATGCGACCGGGCTGGTTGTTCTGACCCCACTCCTTCACATGCTGTTCAGTGCCGGGTTACAGCCCCGGGCTTCACACCTCCGGCTGCCAGCTCAGATCGAGCTGGGCGCGGCATGGCTATTCGGTCTGGCTGCGTGCTTCCTGGTCTTCTCCTGGAACCTGCATTCGGATGCCTATCTGGTCCTGACGCCTTTGGTGGTCCTCGCGGCACCGCTATGGGTAGCCATCCGGTTCGGACCTTTTGCAGCCTCGTTTCTGGTCACTGCGGTCGCACTCTACGTTGCTTTCGCGACTGCTGCCGGCGCTGGTCCTTTTATCCGTGAACACCAGGACCAGAGTGCATTGCTCGCCCAGGAATTCGTTGTGCTGTTTGTTGTTCTGGTTTTGTACGTTGCGGCATTTGTGCATCAGAACCGCAGGAAATCACGCAAGCTTCACGAGGCTTTCTCCGAACTCTATAAACTTAATCAGGCGCTCGAAGAGAGGGTGCGGCAGCGAACCCGGGAGTTGTTCGACGCAAACCAGCGTCTGCAATCACTGGCGCTGACCGATGAGCTGACCGGAATTCCCAACCGGCGGCACATGAAAAACCTTGGCGAGGATGAAGTAAAACGCAGTGAGCGTAGCCAGCGACCTTTTGCAGTCATCCTGCTGGATATTGACCATTTCAAGCAGGTAAACGACCGGTATGGGCACGCTGTTGGGGACCAAAGCCTGCAAGCTTTCGCCCAGGCCATCGGATCGTCTATCAGATCGGTCGATTGTTTTGGTCGTTGGGGTGGCGAGGAGTTCATGATTATCGTGCCGGACTCTGACCAGGTGGATCTGACGCGACTGAGTGAAAAGCTTCTCGACTGTATCCGGGCCGTTGCAGTGTCGTTCGAAGACCAGCGAATCACCCTGACGGCGTCTGTAGGCATTTCGGAATGGCACGGCACCAGTTTTGACAGGCTCGTGTCAGAGGCGGATAACGCACTTTACCGGGCGAAGGCGAAGGGTCGGAACAGGGCGGAGTTGAGCCTTGCACGCCTCCATGCTGCTGACAGAGAAGCGTGAAGAATCTCTGCGCCTGGTCCGATTCGGCGGTAAGGTCCTAACTTCCGATGCTGCCGGGAAGCAATCGTTGGCAGACCGCATTCAGGGGGCGTTCCAGAAGCCCTGGAATCCGCATGCCCAGAGGGTTGGACTCTGCCAGCTCCGGATTGGCGATAACCCGCGTACCCATGATGTAATCGAACCATGGCCGCGTGACACACCAGTTGGCGTCCTGATTGGTATTCATGTGATGGTCGTAGTGCCAGGGAATGGTTTGTCTGCCCCATTCCGGGTCCAGATGAGAACGGCGGTGAACGTAGAAATAGTGGCCAGCTGCATAGTAGGTGCCCAGGGTAAAAAACGGTGCCACGGGCAGGGCCAGCGACGTGACCGCGGTAAGCGCGAGCAGTGATTTTACCTCATTCCGTGTACGCCAGTTGGCCAGTCCTTCTTCGTAGCCCTGATCCCGGTATGCCGATTGGCGAACAATCTTGTGGTGTTGCCAGTGGCTCTTCATGGAGGTGGGGAACGGGCTGTAGCGTGGCTTGCCGGGGCGCGGTGTTCCGTGGAGGATGTACTTGTGAGCGTACCACTCCACCCCATTGGCGAAGATCAGGGCGATGGGAAAACCAATCATGTGCCGGTCTCCTGTGTGACTGGTATTTTCCATCCTGCCACATCGGTGTCCAAAGCCTTTGCCGTTTGACGTCAGCTTTTCGGGCCAGGTGGCGGAAATAGACAGTCAGACTTTCACCTTGCCACGAAGCGCCTTGATCTTGCCCTTCCGGGTTTTCCGGTCCACCCGGCGCCGCTGCGAGCCCTTGGTCGGACGGGTTGGCCGGCGGGCCTTCTGCGGTCTTGCTGCGCTCTGGATCAGCTCCTTCAGACGCTCGAGCGCGTCCTCCTTGTTCTGCTCGAGGGTGCGGAACGATTGCGCCTTGATAACCACAATGCCTTCCATGCTGATCCGCTGGTCGGACAGGGCCATGAGCCGTTCCTTGTAGTACGGCGGCAGGGTGGAGTGGGGGATATCAAAACGCAGGTGCACCGCCGTGGCGACCTTGTTGACGTTCTGGCCGCCTGCACCCTGGGCGCGGATCTGGGAGATCTGGATTTCCCAATCGGCCAGTTCGACGTTGTTGGAAATTTTCAGCATGGCTGCCTCATGAAGATCAATAGGGCCATTCTCCATATTCGGGCACGGGACTCCAGCCGAATCCTGACTCCGTGCCCTGCCTATGAGGCAACCATCTTGCGTTCCATATGGGTGTATACTGAATGAGCAGCCAGTTGCTCAAGGGGTCATCGTCATGCGCGAGATCGATGCCCGGGAATATTGGCAGGAGCAGGGCCCGGCCTATTTTCATGAACTCTCCACTTTCGGTGCTTTGCCGGACGATGTGATCATGCGCCTGTTACTTGATGGAAGGGTGATCCACCTGGATGCCGGGGAGATGATCTACGATGCCGGGGAGCGTAGCGACACCTTCTACATCGTCTTGAGCGGTCGGATGAACACCTTTATGCCAAGACCGGACGGCGGGTGGGCAATTGCCCGTTGTCATGAGCCGGGTGAAGACATGGGCTTTGTGCCGATGATCGCGCTGCGAGAACGTCCGGCCCGTACAACGGCCGAAGTGGACTCGGTGGTTGTCGAAATCACCTGTGAACAATTCCACCAACTGCATGATGACCAGCCGGAGGCTTTCGGTGTGATCCTGCTTAACCTTACCCGCGGCATGGCCAGGGCCGTCATCGGTATGGCTTCGGTGCTGGCGGAGAAGGACAATCAGCTGCACCGGGCCTATATGGTGGACCTGGAGTCCCGGCAGAAGGTCAGTGCTGCGCCTGTTCCGAAGAGGTAGCTGCAGACTTCGGGATCTCGAGTGGCAGCGTCACGGTAACCTGTAATCCCTTGCCTTCCGGCCCCGAGTCGAGACGGATGTCCCCGCCCATTCCGCGAATCAGGGTGCGTGCGATGGCCAGCCCCAGACCCGCACCGCCGGTGTCGCGGCTGCGGGACTGTTCCAGGCGGTAGAAGGGTTGAAACACCTGGTCCCGTTCTGATTCCGGTATGCCCGGGCCCTGATCGATGACGGTGACCACGGCCTCCTGACCACTGGTTTCCAGCTTCACATCCGCCTTCTGTCCGTACTTCACGGCATTCTCGATCAGGTTGCGGATGGCACGTTTGACCGCTTCGGGCTGGCCCTGGAGTACGCATCGCGGGCTGTCCTCACACTCTACCGCGAGGCCCATCTCCCGGAGATCGTCACAGAGGCTGTCCAGCAGGGTAGCGAGGTCATAACGCCGGTGTTGCTCGGTGGTGCTTCCGCGAATGAAGTCGAGGGTGGCCTCGGCCAGGTGCTGCATCTCCCGCAGAGAATCCAGCAACCGGTCCCGGTCTTCGCCTTCCGGCAGCATTTCCACCCTCAGCCGCATGGAGGTAATGGGTGTTCGCAGGTCATGGGCAAGCGCGGCCAACAGTCGCTCCCGGTCTTCCTGGGCTCGGCTGACCTGATGCTGCATCCGGTTGAAAGCACGAGTCACTTCCCGGATATCCTCAGGCCCGCGCTCCGGAATAGTTATTTTCTCACCACGACCGAAGGCATGGGCCGCCTGGCTCAGCTCGTTCACCGGTCGCAGGATGCGCCGGATCGCCAGCAGGAGCGTAAGCGTCAGAAGCACAGCGGTGATGCCTACACTGGTGAGCGACGCCTTCAACCACAGGAGCGAGGGAGCTGGCGGCTGGGCCCGTATGTTGAACCACTGCCCGGACGACATTCCCAGCGAAACGCTCAGAATGGGAGGACAGTCCCGGCGTTTCCTACGATGGTCGTCATCCTCATGGTGCTCGTCGTCATCGTCGTGTTTCTCCCGTTTCTCGTGATCCGATTCGCGGTCGGGTAAACACTCCGTTTCTTCAGATCCCATGGCTGTCCGTGCCTGCCCGGCCATCAGGTCCAGCTCCCTGGCCAGTTGTCGCGTGAGGGAGGGGGTCTCGTCCCCCGACAGGTAGGGTGAAGGATCGATGGAAAGCTGCAAAGAGGGGCTGGCAAGGGCCCGTAATATCCGTTCCTGCCGTTCCGGATCGGTGGTATCGAGCAGGGTGTAGGCATCCGTTACCCGCTGGAGGACGTGCTCGAGACCTGCGCTGCGCAGGGCCCCCTGACGTTCTCCCGCCAGAATCGCAATGGTGATGACCTGGGCCGCAAGCAACACGAACACCAGCAACAGTGCCAACTGTCCGCCGGCACGGCGGGGCCATAGCCTCATTTTCCGGGTCCCTGCACGCTGGCAATCCACTGGTAGCCGCCACCCCAAATCGTCTTGATCAGTCTCGGATTGCGGGCATCCGGATCAATTTTCCGGCGTAGCCGGCTGACATGGTTGTCGATGCTTCGGTCGAAAGCATCTGCTTCCCGGCCCAGGGTCAGGTCCATCAGCTGATCCCGGGACAGCACGCGACCGGCGTGCTCCAGGAAAGCCAGCAGCAGTTTGTATTCGGCGGTGCTGAGCGATACCTCGACGCCGTCAGGGTCGACCAGTTGATGGCGGTCGACATCCAGAGTCCAGCCTTCGAAAGACAGGCGTTGCCCGGCCATGGGGCTACGTTGTGGCGGCAGCGCGGTGGTGCGACGCAGTACCGCCTTGATGCGGGCCAGAAGTTCCCGGGGGTTGAAGGGTTTGGTCAGGTAATCATCGGCGCCGATTTCCAGGCCGACGATGCGGTCGGTCTCCTCGCTCATGGCCGTCAGCAGGATGACCGGCAGTTCCGTGTGTTCGCGCAGATAGCGGCACAGGGTCAGACCGTCATCTCCCGGCATCATGATGTCGAGGACGACCAGATCCACAGAGTGATCTTTCAGCTGGCGCTTCATGGCGTCACCACCATCGGCCAGCAGCACTCGCAGCCCGTGTTCCTGCAGATAACGGCCAACCAGGTCGCGAATGTCTCGATGATCGTCGACCACCAGAATCGTGGGGGTAGTGCTCACGTGTTACTCCGTCTGATAAACGTCTGTCCCGATTATAGGGGACGCCCCAGGCCAGTTGTGGGCGAGGTTGTCAAAAATCGTCCCGATTCCGGCTCTTGAGACAATTTGCGACAAATCCGGCGCCTGGCCGGGACAATTCTGCGACGTTTCGCTGGTGGAATGATTTCCGACCGGCAATGACATTTCGTCATGGGGTTTACTCAACAAGGAGTTCGATTATGAAAAAGATCACTACGATAGCCGCTCTGTCTGCCGCAGCTTTGCTGGCCAGTGCGCCGATGTTGGTGTCCGCGGATGATTATTGGGACGACGACCGTTACGAGCACCGCCGCGAAGGCAAGCCCATGAACGCTGATCTCAAACAATACAGCACCGAGGAAATGCGCATCATGGCTTATGGTCAGGCGTTGCGTCGGTTTGGCCCCGGGGTGAACGTTTCCGTCGATGAAACGGAGGATGGTACCTATCGGGTGCAGTTGCGGGATGCCGAAAAGAACCTGATCCGCGAGCAGGAGTTCAACCAGTATGGGGCACCCGTCCGCGGTTCCCGTCGGTAGTTTCTGTTAACATCACGGGCCTTATCTCTATCCCATGAGCGACATACAGGAGATTACCGCCCGTGAAACCGTCCCTTCTCGTTGCAGTTGCTGCTGCCGCCCTGTTGGCTGGCTGCCAGACTTCCTCGTACGTGTCTTCCGCCGCAACCGATGGCGATGGTGTCACCTGCAACGAGATCTATCAGGCTTTTGACACCTACAGCCAGGACAGGCAATCCGCCAGTGCCTGGGCGCAACTGAGCCGGTTGATCAGCCCGACCGCGGGAAATTACGCCGAGATGGGCGTTAACACGGCGTCCAAGTACTACGGTCAGATCAAGGCCAGTGCCAACCTGGCGCTCGCAATGCGAGGTTGCCAGCCGCTCAGCCGGTAGCGGAGGGCGCTCTAACGCCGGAACAGCCTTGGATTTCGCTCTATGAAGCGGTCTATCCAGCGCTCGAGAAAGGATCTCGCCCCGGGGGTTTTCAGATAACGCCATCCCAGGAACGAGATCACCAGCGCGCCGATGCCATCCACGATCAGGTCCCACATGGTGTCGGTCAGCCCGGAAGGGTCACCCAGCATGGGTTTTTGCATGTTCATGCCCAGGAGCGTGTCCATGGCAAATTCGAAGATCTCCCACAGGGCCCCCATGCCCAGGGCAAACAGGAAGGCAAAGAAGGCCACAAAGCCCGGCTTCATATGCACCTGAATCTTCTCGGTTTCGTTCATGATGTGCACCAGCAAAAAACCGATGATCCCCAGCAGGAACCCTGACATGGTGTGTAACGCCATGTCCCACCACCAGAACCGCGTGTAGTAATCGCGTATCTCGCCCAGGAACAGGGAAGCAAACACAAAAGCGATGGCTGCCAACTGGAGCTCCGGAGGAATATGAATCCGGAAGCGCCGCTCGAACAGCACCGGGAAGAAGGTAATCAGAATGATGATGCCGGTAAGGAATGCGGTGAACCAGCGTTGGCCCCAGACCGCATAAATCGCTTCGGCCAGCAGGACCAGCTGCAGGGTGACGGTGATTCTCTGATGGGTAATCCGGATGCGCATCGGCAAAGTCTCGCGGCTGCAATGGCTTTACCCTAGCATGACATGACTATGCCGGATGGCCTCTACAGTGGATAATCCGTAAGCAGATCTTTTGACAGGGGGATGTATGAGCTACAAGGATGAAGCAGATCAACTCTGGCGGCACCACGATCTTGGCCGTGGCGATGCCCGTTACCGGGCCATCATCCGCTATGCCACCCTGGCGGCCTCCAGCCATAACACCCAGCCCTGGCAGTTCCGGATAGAGCCGGGCCGGATCTGGATCCTGCCGGATTTGTCACGGCGGTGTCCGGCCGTGGACCCGGATGATCATCACCTGTACGCAAGCCTTGGCTGTGCCCTGGAGAATCTGCTGCAGGCCGGGCGGGCCGCTGGCCTTGAGGGGCGTCCCGAGTATGACCCGTCCACCACGGGCGTGAAGATTGAGTTTGAGGAAACCACTCCGGTCAGGACAGACCTTTTTGAGTCGATTCCCGAACGTCAATGCAGTCGGGTCGAATTCGAAGGGGGTGCGCTGGCCGATAGGGAAATCGAGCTCCTGACCGAGGCGGGCGTTGGCGATGGCGTTGCCATTCTGCTCATCACCAGCGAGGAGCAGAAAGAGCAGGTTGCCCGCTGCGTCGCCGAAGGAAACCTTGCCCAGTTTGCGGATAAGGCCTGGGCCGAAGAACTGAAATCCTGGATTCGTTTCAGTGCTGGCGAGGCGACACACATGGGCGATGGGCTATACGGCCCGGTCATGGGCAGTCCCTCGGTGCCTCGATGGCTGGGGTTACTGGCAATGAAGTTCGGATTTTCGGCGAAAGCCCAGAACCTCAAGGATTTTCGTAACATCAAGAGCTCCTCCGCCATTGCAGTCCTGTACTCCGAGGTCGATGACAAGCGCCACTGGATCGAAGCGGGACGCTGCTATGAGCGCATGGCGCTGCAGGCAGCGGCCCTTGGTCTGCGCACCGCCTTTATCAATCAACCCGTGGAAGTCAGCGCATTGCGGCCGGAGTTCGCGCGTTTTCTCGGCATCGGTGACCGGCGGCCGGACCTGGTGATACGCATCGGCCATGGCCCGGAATGCCCGAGATCACTACGCCGGCCACTGGCGGACGTGCTGGTCTGAGCCCCGGGCAGTTATAATGTCGAAAACCTGTAGAAGCGACGAAATCTGAATGTACAGTATTCCGGGGTTCCAAAAGAACATTGCCCTGATCGGTATGCCCGGCAGTGGTAAAAGCACCAGCGGCGTACTGCTCGCCAAGCACCTGGGCCTGGGCTTTGTCGACACGGATCTGCTGATCCAGGAGAGGGCTGGCCGTTTGCTCCAGGACATTGTGGACCAGGAGGGCTACCTGGCTCTGCGAGCCATTGAAGAACAGGTGCTTCTGGATCTGGATGTCGAAGGGTGTGTGATCAGTACCGGGGGCAGTGCAGTCTACAGCGAGCCGGCAATGGCGCACCTGCGCTCAAATGCCCTGGTGGTGTTTTTGCAGGTTCCCCTCGAAGAGGTTATCAGGCGTATCGGGGATTACAGCGCCCGGGGCATTGCCCGTCGGCCGGACCAGAGCCTCGAGGAGCTGTTCGAGGAGCGCGAGGCGCTCTACCTGCGGCATGCAGATCTGGTGGTCGAGGGCGATCACGCGATCGTGGTAGATGAGATTTGCCAGAGGTGCCTGACATGAAGTTTCCTGTTGTCACTGTCACGCTCGTTGCCGCCGCTCTGGCGGTCGTTCTATGGGAGCAGACCCGGGAACAGCCCGAGCCTGTGGACGCAAACCGATTTGCTGACCTTGCAACAGATCCCGTCGACCGAAATACGGCGGTGGATTGGGTGATCGGTCAGATTCCGTCGATGTGCGAACAAGCCACCGGGCAGGGGGCGGGCACGGATGCTCATTCGAAGTGCGTCAAGGAGAGTAAGCCCCGGTCGTCTTCCTGTCGCCGTGAGGTGCGTGACCGGTTTCCGAGTATCATTGCGTCAGACGCCGTATTCCGGGACCTGTCGATTACCCTGATGAATTGCCTGGTTCCGACCTCGGGGCTTGTCGATTAGCGGACAGGGCGGCGCTCGGTTCCTCAGGCCGCCACAACACGGTTTCGGCCCCGGTTCTTGGCTTCGTAGAGACGTTCGTCAACGAGGCTCAGGAACTCGTGGATGTTGTCGTCGCGGGTTGGTGTCAGCGTACCGACCCCCACACTGACCGTGACCATTGGGCCGGTGTCACTGCCTCCGTGAGGGATCTGTTCCTGATGCAGCAGGCTGCGGCAGCGTTCCGCGACCTTCATGGCAGATTCGGAATCGGTTTCGGGCAGGATAATAACGAATTCCTCTCCACCGAACCTTGCCACGAAGTCCCTGGGGCGCTTGGCGGCAGACTCAAGCAGCGCACCGACCCGCTTGAGGCACTCATCACCCCGGAGGTGACCATGCAGGTCGTTGTACTGCTTGAAGTTGTCGATATCCAGCAGGATGACCGAAAGGGGATGGCGGTTCCGTACGGCGTGCCCCCAATTCTCCTGCATCGCCGAATCGAACATCCGGCGATTGGCCACGCCGGTTAGTCCGTCCTTGAAGGAATACTCTTCCAGTTTTTTCTGAAGTGCAGCCAGTTCGTTTTCGGTTTTCTTCCGGTCGCTGATGTCGAACATGAAGCCGATCAGGGCATCGACCTGGCCCTGCTCATCCCGGACCACATGCACCACATCGCGAATCCAGACATAGTGCCCCTCTTTGTGCAGAGCCCGGTAGTCCGCTTCGTGGTCGAGCCCGCACCGGGATTGTGAAACGCAGAAGTCTACGACCCAGCCCTGGTCTTCCGGATGCATCCGGGTTGCCCAGTCCTCGACACTGATCCAGCTTTCCTGGGTCCAGCCCAGGAGTTCCTCGATCTGTGGTCCGATGTAGGCGAACTGCATGGTGTTCCAGTCGATCTTCCAGGGAATGGCTTTGGTCGATTCCAGGAGTGTCTTATAGACGGAGTGGTCTTCGCTCAGGTTGACAGTCTCTTCTGCCATATTTCGGTTCCGCGTATGAAGGGGCGCACAGCTCGCCGGGTAGCGCCCGGTGCAGAGCCATTCACGTCCAACAATAGATCATATCCGGCGTTAAAAGTAGTCGGGAGAAGGGTGTAAGATGCCTGTGGAATCAAAAATTACGAAGTATCCGCGACAACCGAGGCCGTTCTATGCCCGAAGATCCCCTCAAGTCCCTGTCGGACATGGCCAGCGATGCCCATGCCCGCATTCAGGCCGCCCATCAGCACATCAATCCGGTGGTAGAGGTACGCCGTGGCATGCGTGACGCGGGCATCCCCGCGGATGCGATGACCATTGACTGTCTGCGAACACGGCGGCGCATTACTCTGATCCTCCACGATGAGGCGCCTGGCATGTTGCTTTACCAGTTCATTACCATTGACGAGGAAGTGGGTGATGCGTTCCAGCAGGTTCCCCTGGCCGAGGTCAGTGCCCGCACGCTTTTCGACTGGATGGAGGATTACTTCGGTTGAATAAGGCGGGCGGGCATCGTTGAGTCTTCTAGACTGTGGTAATTGGAGGATGACGCGAGTGAGGTTTTGATATGCCCTATGCCAGAAATTCCGAGTTGCCCGAGAGCGTCAGGAACAGCCTGCCCGAGCATGCCCGGGAAATCTACCGAAAGGCCTTCAATTCCGCGTGGGACCAGTACAGGGATCCCGAAGACCGACGGGGCAGTGATAGCCGGGAGGAAACGGCGCATAAAGTGGCCTGGGCCGCGGTCAAGCAGGAATATCACAAGGAGGGGGACCGCTGGGTCCGAGATCGTGATTGACAGAGATCGCCACCTTGCCAAAGCTTACGTCATGGATTGATTCGGTGGCCTGCAGGTTCACCGTACTTGGTAAAGGATTCTGGCATGGACGATAACGAAGACGCGTCGGTCATTACGCCGGACGGACTCCAGTGTCTGCTGGATGTGTTGACCGCGCGAGGTTATGAAGTCATCGGGCCAAGGCTCCGTGACCAGGCCATCGTGTATGACGCACTCTCCGGCATTGAAGAGCTTCCCGTTGGCTGGACCGATGAACAGGACGGTGGCCACTACCGGCTGAAGCGGCGTTCGGACGAGGCGTTGTTCGGATATGCCGTAGGCCCTCACAGCTGGAAACGGTTCCTGCACCCCCCTCGCATACCTCTGTGGCAGGCGGTGCGTGACGATGGTCAGATGCGGTTTGTTCCGGTCAGGGACGAGCCGCCCCGATACGCCTTCCTCGGGGTGCGGGCCTGCGAGCTGGCGGCGATGGATATCCAGGACCGGGTGTTGCTGCAGGGCCACTACGCGGATCCCCATTACCAGAGCCGGCGCAAGCGGGCCTTTCTGGTCGCGCTCAACTGCTCAGAGGCCGGTGGTACCTGTTTTTGCGACAGCATGAATACCGGTCCGGACGTTCGTGAGGGTTACGATCTGGTTCTGACCGAACTGCTCGATGGCGAGGATCATGCCTTTCTCGTGTGCTCTGGATCCGAAGAGGGGGAGGCGGTCCTGGCGGAGCTTCCTCAGGAACCCGCCACTGAAGCGCATCTGGTTGCCGCCAGGGCCGTCGTCGAACGGACCCGCAGCAACATGGGGCGGAGCATGCCTCAGACGGCGATTCCTGCTCTGCTGATGGACAACCTGGAGCATCCGCGCTGGGCGGAGGTCGCCGACCGGTGTCTGAGCTGCGCCAACTGCACCATGGTGTGCCCGACCTGCTTCTGTACGACGATGGAGGATACCTCGGATCTGGAAGGTGCGACTGCAGAGCGCAGTCAGCGCTGGGACTCCTGTTTTACGTCCGATTTCTCCTACATTCACGGCGGCAGTGTCCGGACTTCGACGCGGTCCCGCTATCGCCAGTGGATGACCCACAAGCTGGCTACCTGGGTGGATCAGTTCGGCACCTCCGGTTGCGTGGGATGTGGGCGTTGCGTCACCTGGTGTCCGGTGGGTATCGATATTACGGAAGAGGTGCGCGCCATCCACGATGATGTCTCATCGGGAGGTAGGGAATGAAAAACATCGCCCAGATTGTGTGTGAACACCCGTTCTTTCACGGGCTCGATGGGGAGTTTTGTGACCTGGTGTGCGGGTGTGCCCGCAATGTCCGGTTCAATCCCGGCGAGTACCTGTTTCACGAAGGCGGGGACGCCGATTATCTGTATCTGATCCGTTACGGTCAGGTTGGGCTGGAGATTGCGGTGCCGGGCAAGCCCCCGGTCAGTTTTCAGACGCTCCATGACGGTGACCTGGTCGGGGTATCCTGGGTTCTGCCGCCCTATCACTGGTCTTACGATGCACGTGCTATCACGCTGACCCGCGCCATCGCCATGGACGCCCGGTGCCTGCGCAAGAAGTGTGATGACGATCCCGCCCTGGGGTACGAAGTGCTGAAGCGCCTGCTGCCGATTCTGACCAGCCGGCTCCAGGCAACACAAATGCAGATTCTTGATGTGTACGCTGCGCCGGAGCAGTCCCCGTGACATCAAGGGATTTCATGGTGCCCGAGCCCGTGCGGGTTCTGCGACGATGGCAGGAGCTGGACGCGGTCTGGACCCTGGAGCTGGAACCGGTAAAGACGGGTGGCCGGTCTTTTCAGCCGGGGCAGTTCAATATGCTTTACGTCTTCGGCGTGGGTGAGGTCCCGATCAGTCTCAGTGGCGACGCTTCAGAGACGGCGGCGCTGGTTCACACGGTTCGGGGGGTGGGGCCGGTCTCCAACAAACTGGTGGCTTTGCAGCCCGGCGACACGGTTGGCTTGCGTGGCCCGTTTGGCGTCGGATGGCCGATGGCGGCAGCGGAGGGTTCCGATGTGCTGATCGTGGCTGGCGGTCTGGGGTTGGCCCCGCTCCGACCGGCGATCTACCACCTCATGCACCATCGGGAGAAGTATGGTCGCGTGATCCTGCTGTATGGCACCCGGAGTCCGGAGGATATCCTCTATGCCGGCGAGTTGGCGGAATGGGGTGAACGTGCGGACCTGGAGGTCCAGATTACCGTGGACCACGCTGTCAGTGACTGGCAGGGCAAGATCGGGGTGGTTCCGGCGCTGCTCCCGACGCTGGATTTCGATCCCGAGGACACCGTGGCCATGGTCTGCGGGCCGGAAATCATGATGCGCTTCACGGTCAACGCGTTGCGCGATGCGGGTGTCGAGGACGAGGCGATTTTTCTGTCCATGGAACGAAACATGAAGTGTGCGCTCGGACATTGTGGTCACTGCCAGTTCGGATCAACCTTTGTCTGCAAGGACGGACCGGTCGTGTCCTTTGATCGGGTCCGGGGCCTTCTCAGCCTCAAGGAGTTTTAGTATGGCGCGCTCGGATCCCAAACCACGTCTCGGTGTCTGGAAGTTTGCCTCGTGCGATGGCTGCCAGCTGAGCCTGCTGGATTGTGAAGACGAGTTGCTGCGGGTCGCCGGGGCGGTCGATATTGCCTATTTTCCAGAGGCAACGAGAAGCGAAGTCCGTGGCACCTACGATCTGGCCCTGGTGGAAGGTTCGATCACCACCCCCCACGATGCCGAGCGCATCCGGGACGTGCGTCGGCGCTCGCGGACACTGGTGACCATCGGGGCCTGTGCCACCGCCGGGGGTATCCAGGCGTTACGCAATTTTGCCGATATCGATGACTTCATGGCGGCTGTCTACGCGCACCCTGAGTATATCGAGACCCTGTCTACCTCCACCCCCATCGCTGACCATGTGACGGTGGACTTTGAACTGCGTGGCTGCCCCATCAGCAAACAGCAGTTACTGGAGGTGGTGTCTGCCTATCTGTGCGGGCGGCAACCGGTCACACCGGCCCATAGTGTCTGCCTGGATTGCAAGCTTCGGGGTAATGTCTGCGTGATGGTGGCTCATGGAACACCCTGTCTGGGGCCGATGACCCACAGCGGCTGTAATGCACTGTGTCCGTCCTATAACCGGGGGTGTTACGGTTGTTACGGGCCCAAGGAGAATCCCAACGCGCTGGCCCTGAGCGAGCGCCTGGATCAGCTGGGTATGGGCAGGGCCGAGCGGTTGCGTTTTTACCGCACCTTCAACGCCTGGGCCGAACCGTTCCGCGAGGAGAGTGAGCGTCATGAGTCGTAAGACCATCAAGGTGGATTACCTGGCTCGGGTCGAGGGTGAGGGTGCCCTGAATGTGACCGTCCGGGATGGAAAGGTGCGCGATGCGGAATTGCGTATTTTTGAACCGCCGCGGTTTTTCGAAGCGTTCCTGCGTGGGCGCGACTATGCAGAGGCCCCCGACGTGACGGCAAGAATCTGCGGCATCTGCCCGGTGGCCTATCAGATGAGCTCGGTCCATGCGATGGAAGATGCCCTGGGCATCGAGGTGAACGGCCAGTTACGGGCACTGCGACGGTTGCTGTACTGCGGGGAATGGATTGAAAGCCACGCCCTGCACATTTACATGTTGCACGCGCCGGATTTTCTGGGGTACGCCGGGGCGGTGGACATGGCCAGGGATCACCCCGAAATTGTCAAACGGGGGCTGGCCCTGAAAAAGGCCGGCAACACCATCATGACGGTGGTCGGTGGCCGTGAGATTCATCCCATCAACGTGCGTGTGGGAGGCTTTTATCGAACGCCCACCCGCAAGGAGCTGGAGCCGCTCGCTGAAACCCTGAAGCAGGCTCGTGAGGACGCTCTGGCCACCGTGCGCTGGACCGCCGGACTGGATATGCCGGAGGCCGGACGGGACTACCACCTGGTCGCACTGCACCATCCGGACGAGTATGCAATGAACACCGGGCGGATCATTTCCAGTCGCGGGCTGGATATCGCTGTAGCGGACTACAACAAGCACTTTGTGGAGTCCCACGTACAGCGCTCCACGGCCCTGCACTCCCACCTGCGCGAGCACGACTGTTATCTGGTCGGTCCCCTGGCCCGCTACAGCCTCAATCATGACCAGCTTTCCCCCCTGGCCCGGGAGGCCGCCAAAGAGGCCGGCCTTGGTAAACGCTGCAATAACCCGTTCCAGAGCATTGTGGTGCGCAGCATCGAGGTGGTGTATGCCTGCGATGAGGCCCTGCGTGTGATCGCAGAATACCAGGAGCCTGACTCGCCGTTCGAGCAGGCCGAGCCCCGGTCGTCGGTGGGCTTCGGTTGCACCGAGGCCCCCCGGGGACTGCTGTTTCACCGTTACCGGCTGGATGATGACGGCAGCATCCTCGAGGCGCAGATCGTGCCGCCCACGGCGCAGAACCAGCCAAGTATCGAGGCGGACCTGAAGGAGTTGGTCGGTGACTGGCTCGACTTGCCGGAGGATGCCCTCAGGGAACGTTGCGAGCAGACGATCCGAAACTATGACCCCTGCATCTCCTGTGCAACCCATTTTCTCAAACTGGATGTCCGCCATGAGTGATGTTTCCGGCCCTGTCAGGATCATCGGTATCGGCAATCGGGACCGGGGCGACGATGCCTTTGGTCCGCGGGTGGTGGATGCTTTTCAGGACCGTCTGCCGGAGCACGTCAGTGCGCTGGAACACAGCGGAGAGGTCGCCGGCCTAGTGGATCTGATGACCGATGCCGCTGCTGTGTACCTGGTCGATGCTGCGGTTATGGGCCTGGAGCCCGGCTGCCTCAGGGTGTTCGACGCCAGCGGCTCGCCCTTGCCGGCTATGGGCGGCGCGTTCTCGTCCCATGCGCTCGGGCTATCCGAAGCGATTGAACTGGCGCGGGCGCTCGATGTACTGCCACCAGTATGCCGGGTGTTTGCGGTAGAGGCGGTCAGCTTCGAGGCGGGCGAAGAGCTCACAGAGCCGGTTGCAAGTGCCGTCCCCGGGGTGGTTCAGGCAGTGATTGACAGTATCAGACAGGAGTATGTTCATGCATGAAACGGCGCTGGTCAGGAATCTGGTCCATCGGGTCGAGAAGTTATGCGCGGAGGAACAGGCAGACAAGGTGGTGCAGGTTGCCGTGTGGTTAGGGGCGCTGTGCCATATGTCGCCCGAGCATTTCACCGAACACTTCCGCCAGGAAGCGGCCGGTACCTGTGCCGACCACGCCCGACTTCAGATCGAGACGTCTGACGATATCAACCATCCCAATGCCCAGGATGTGCTGTTAACGAGTCTGGAGCTGGAGACGGAGGATGAGTCAGCGCCATGAGCGACGGCCGCCGGGGCAGGGCGACGCGGGTCCGTTGGCATATTCGCGTGCATGGTCTGGTACAGGGCGTGGGGTTCCGGCCATTTGTCTATCGTCAGGCGACGGGTCTAGGGCTGACGGGATGGGTGGGGAACGCGTCCGAAGGCGTCGTGATTGAGGCTGAGGGACATCCTGAGGCCTTGCGGAAACTGGTCTCCGCACTTGAATTCTGTGCCCCGGTGAATGCGCGCGTGGATGCGGTTCGTGTCGAACCAGTGCCCCGGTACCCGGTCTTCCGCGCTTTCAGCATACGCCAGAGTCAGGCGCAGGGGGGCGCTACCACAAGATTGCCTGCCGACCTGGCCCCCTGCACACAGTGCACGGAAGAACTGCACGATCCGGCCAACCGGCGTTACCGGTATCCCTTCATCAACTGTACAGACTGCGGTCCCCGCTACAGCCTGATCGAGGCATTGCCATACGATCGGGCGCGTACGGCAATGAGGCGTTTTCAAATGTGTGCCCGGTGCCGGGCCGAATACCTGGATCCGGCCAGCCGGCGTTTTCACGCCGAGCCCAATGCCTGCCCGGATTGCGGTCCCCATATCGAATTCTGGCAACGCGATGGTGCAGTGCTGGCACAGGGTGAGCCTGCACTGGCCGAAGTCGCCAATCGCCTGAGGGAGGGCCAGATCATTGCCTTGAAGGGGCTGGGTGGATTTCAGCTGCTCGCGGATGCACGAAACACTCGCGCAATCCGGTTATTGCGGGAGCGAAAAGGGCGGCCCGACAAACCATTGGCGATCATGTTCGGTTCCGTGGAGTCCCTCAGGCAGGCGTGCCCGGTTTCGGAGGCGGAGCGTGAGTTGCTCACCGGTCCGGAGCGGCCCATTGTCCTCGTTCACGCTCCAGACCATGGCCTGGCCGCCAACGTTGCACCCGGGCGGGCGGAGCTGGGAGTGATGCTGCCCTGCACGCCGCTGCATGATCTGTTGCTCGGGGATCTGGGGTTCCCGGTGGTTGCCACCAGCGGCAACCTCAGTGGCGAGCCGATCGCAATCGATGACCGTGAGGCGCTGGTTCGCCTGGGCACGATCGCCGATGGATTCCTGGTGCACAACCGCCCCATCCTGCGGCCGCTGGACGATTCTGTCGCCCGGGTCGTGGCCGGGCATGCACAGATTCTCCGACGGGCCCGTGGCTATTCCCCGAATCTTGCCTTGCCCCGACGGCTGCCCGCGGGCTGGGGGGCGTCCGGTGGCCACCTGAAAACCACGGTTGCTCTGAGTACCGAAGCCGGCGTAGTGGTCAGCCAGCATCTGGGCGATATGGACAATGCCCTGAGCCGGAAGGGCTTCGGTCATGCGGTGGACAACCTTCAGACATTGTTCGCAACCCGTCCCCGGCGTTGGGCTCACGACGCTCACCCGGATTACTTCACCACACAGGAAGCAAAGGCCCGGGCCGGGGAGTCATTCGCCGTGCAACACCATGTGGCTCACGTTTCGGCCGTCATGGCCGAGCACGGTATTGAAGGAGCGGTGCTCGGGATAGCCTGGGATGGCAGTGGCCTGGGGGATGACCGGACCCTGTGGGGCGGAGAATTCCTGCGCCTGGATGCGGAGGGATACGAGCGTGTGGCCCACCTTCGCCCGTTCCGTTTGCCGGGCGGCGAAGCGGCGATGCGGGAGCCCCGTCGCTCGGCCTTCGGGCTATTATACGAGCTGGTCGGCGAGCAAATGACGGAGTGGGAAACATTGGCTGCGGTCGGCTGTTTTACCCGAGCGGAGCGAAAGCTGCTGCTTCAGGCACTCAGGACGGAGCTGAACGCTCCGAAAACCTCGAGTATCGGCCGCCTGTTCGATGCCGTTGCGGCGTTAACCGGCGTGTGCCTGAAGGCCAGTTATGAGGGGCAGGCCGCCGGCGAACTTGAGGCGATCCGTGATTCCCGGGCGGAGGTCCCGGCTTACGAATTCGCGGTCTCGAGCCCGGCGGCCGCTGGCCCCCGGGTTATTGACTGGGCTCCGGCCATATACCAGCTGTTGGCGGACATTCAGGACGGAAAGCCGGTTTCCCGGCTCTCCTCGGCGTTCCATCAGGGGCTGGCCAATGTCATTGTAAGCGTTGCGAGACAGACCGGGTTGTCGCGCGTTGTGTTGGGCGGCGGGTGTTTCCAGAACGCCTGCCTGTTGGAATCTTCTGTAGACGCCCTGGAGCGAGCCGGTTTCCAGGTGTTCTGGCCGCGCAGGATACCGCCTAACGATGGCGGGTTGGCGCTGGGTCAAATGGCCTGGGCATCAGGGCTCTACAGGGATAAGGAGGCGCCATGTGCCTGGCCGTGCCGGGACGACTGATCAGTATTGAGGGTGACGACCCGCTAACCCGCCAGGGCCGGGTCGATTTTGGCGGTGTCGTGAAATCCGTGAATCTGGCTTATGTGCCGGATGCGCAAGAGGATGACTATGTCCTGGTGCATGTCGGGTTTGCGATCACGGTCGTGGACCCGCGCGAGGCCGAACGTGTTTTCGAGTATCTCGAAACATTGGAGCAGGAGATGGACGAGTCGACAACAGGGGGACCGGCGGCCCGATGAAGTATCGAGATGAATACCGCACACCCGACGCTGCCCGGGCCTATGCCGACGCCATTGCCCGCATCACCACGCGTCCCTGGACGTTGATGGAGGTCTGCGGTGGACAGACCCATGCCATCGTGCGCTTCGGCATTGATCAGCTGCTGCCGGAATCGGTTTCCCTCATCCATGGCCCCGGTTGCCCGGTCTGTGTCACCCCCATCGCCTATATTGACAAGGCCCTGGCAATTGCCAGCCTCCCCGGGGCTATCCTCTGCACCTTTGGCGATATGCTGCGAGTGCCCGGAACAAACTCGGATCTGTCCGCGGCGCGGGCGCGGGGAGCGGATGTCCGTGTGGTTTATTCGCCGCTCGAGGCGCTGACGGTGGCTCGGGAGAATCCCGGCCACGAAGTGGTTTTCTTTGCAGTAGGATTCGAAACCACCGCCCCGGCCAACGCCATGGCGGTTTACCAGGCAGAGCGGGAAGGGCTTGGGAATTTCTCCGTGCTGGTTTCCCAGGTGCTGGTTCCACCGGCGGTGCGCAGCTTGCTGGAACGCCCGGGTAACCGCATCGATGGTTTCCTGGCTGCCGGACACGTCTGTGCCATCACCGGCTACGAGGAGTACGAGCTGATTGCACGCCGGCATCGGGTGCCGATCGTGGTGACCGGATTCGAGCCGCTGGATATTCTCGAAGGCGTCTACCGCTGTGTGCGGCAGCTGGAGCATGGAGAGAGCAGTGTGGAGAACCAGTACAGCCGGGCCGTGTCCCGCCCCGGCAACCGGATGGCCCAGCAGGTGATGGAGGCTGTGTTCCAGGTTGTGCCAAGGCAATGGCGGGGCATGGGGCATATCCCGGAAAGTGGACTGGGTTTGGCTCCCGCCTATCGGAGTCTTGATGCCGAGACCCGCTTTGGTGCAGTCCGGGATGAGAATGAGCATCAGGGGGAATGCCTGAGTGGTTCGGTGCTGCGGGGCGAAACCCGGCCCGACCAATGCCCCGCCTTCGGCACCCGTTGCACCCCGGAACACTCCCTGGGGGTGACCATGGTGTCGGAGGAGGGGGCCTGTGCCGCCTATTTCCGTTATCGACGACAAGCCGGAGGTTCAACGCGTGAGTGACGCCAGAGACGATCATTGCCCTGTGATCCGGGAGGATCATACGATTATCCGGTTGGCCCATGGTGGCGGGGGTCGGGCAATGGCCCAGTTGCTTGAGGATGTGTTCCGCCCGGCCTTCGATAACCCCTGGCTGGAGCAGCAACACGATGGGGCTGTGTTCGACATGTCCGGTGCCATGGCCTTCACCACCGATTCCTACGTGGTCCGGCCCCTTTTCTTTCCGGGTGCTGACATCGGAGCCATGGCGGTTCATGGCACCGTGAACGATCTCGCCATGTGTGGGGCGGAGCCGCAATACCTGAGCGCCGGCTTTATTCTCGAGGAAGGGCTGCCGGTCTCTACCCTGCGCCAGGTCGTGGACTCCATGGCGGCGGCCGCACGGGAAGAGAAGGTGCGGATAGTGACCGGCGATCTCAAGGTGGTGGAGCGGGGTAAGGCCGATGGCTTGTACATCAACACTGCCGGAGTCGGCCGGGTACTGGCCCCGCAACCGGTGGGGCCGGGCCGGGTACAGGAACGTGACCGTATCCTGCTCAGTGGCGATCTTGGCCGTCACGGGGTTGCTGTCATGGCCGCCCGTGAAAAACTGGATCTGGAATCGGCGATCGAGAGCGATTGCGCGTCGGTGGTATCGCCGGTCCGGGCTTTGCTCGAGGCGGGCATCGCCGTGCATTGTCTGCGTGATCTTACCCGGGGTGGCCTGGCCAGCGCCCTGGTGGAGATCGCTGAGACTGCCGGGCTTGAAGCGCACATCCGCGAGGCGGACATCCCCGTGCGGGAGGACGTGTCGGCGGTTTGCGAGCTGCTGGGCCTGGACCCACTTCACGTGGCCAACGAAGGTCGCTTCATCGCCGTTGTGGCCGCAGAACACGTGGGGCAAGCAATGGATATTCTCAAAAGGCATCCGGTAAGCGAATCGGCCAGAGAAATTGGCCATTTTGTGAAAGGGACACCGGGGGTGGTTACCGCTTCAAGTATGATTGGTGGATCCCGGATCGTGGACCGACTGTCCGGGGAGCAGTTGCCGCGCATCTGCTGAAGCGCGCAGGCCGAAAAAGGAGAAGGGCTTGGAGGTATTGCTGATCATCCTGGCGATGGGGTTTTTTCTGTTCATCCCTGTCGGTTCCATCCTCGGCTTGCTTGCTTTTCGGCAGCGTAGTGCCCAGGCCTCCCGTATTGAGGAACTGGAGCGGGATATTGCCCATCTGCGGGGTGAGGTTGCCGCCCTCAGGTATCGATCCGAAAGTGAGGCCCCGGTAAAGGAAGACCGCCCCCCGGCGCCCGACCTACAGCCCGCCACCCCGGAAAAGACGACCCCCGAAGCAGCGGAGGTTGTGCCAGTGGCGGAGGAATTGTCGGATCGGGCGCTCTGGCAGGCCGAAGCGTCTGTGGAAGGCCGTCCCCCTTCGCGCCTGTTCCAGGCCCTGAAGCAGAACTGGATGGTCTGGCTGGGTGGTCTGAGTGTCGGCCTTGCGGGCATTTTCATGGTCAGTCACTCGATCAGTGCCGGCCTGATAGGTCCCGTCCAGCAACTGGTGCTTGCACTGGCCAGCGGCCTTTTGTTGCACGGAGCTGCCGAGTTCCTCCGGCGCCGGCAGCGGGGCGTGGGTGAGGTTTTTGCGGCGCTGGCCGGGGGTGGGAGCATCACCTTGTATGCGGCGTTGCTCGCCGGTGTCCACCATTACGGATTGATCAGTTCCACGACCGGGCTGGTCGGACTGGCAGGTGTCTCCCTGGGGACCATGGTGATGGCACTGGTGCACGGGCCTTTGCTGGCGATCATGGGATTGAGTGGCGCCTATCTGGTGCCCATTCTTATTGGCGGTGAGGATGGCAGCGTTGCCTTCGTGTTGTCCTACAGCTTCCTTGTCACCCTGAGTTCCCTGCTGCTGATGCGTTTTGTCTTCCGGGATTGGCTCTGGTATGCGACGCTCGCCGGTGCTTTGTTGTGGTGGCTGATGACCAGCTCTGCCGCTCCGGCCGGGGTGTCGACGGCCTGCTACCTGGCCGGGCTGCTTCTGGCTTTTGCGATCCTGCCAGGCAAAGTTCAGCAGGATGCCTCGCGTATACGCCAGGCGTTTCTGCCCTTGCTCGCACTCTGGGCCATCTCCCTTGCGAGTCAGCCGGCGGATACTCCGTTTTTCTGGGCCTGGCTGTTGATTGTGCCGCTGGCCGCGCTGATCCCCCAGAGCCGTGGGGCCCTCTGGTTCGTGCCCTGGGGCGCCGTATTGGCCAGCGCCGCCGGCTGGCTGGTCTACATGAGCCGCACCAGTGATGACACGGTTTTTCTGGTTCAGTTTCCGGCCGGGCAACGCGCGGGGTTTGTCACCTACCTGATAGCAGCGGCGATCCTCACGGTTGCCCCGGCGCTTTGGCAATGGGTCCGTAATCCCGGCCAGAGGCGTTGGGTTTCGTTGATGCTGCTCGCACCGTTGGTCTGGCTGACCCTGGGTTGGCTGCTCCTGCATGGTTACGAGAGAACATCGGTATGGGCCACAGGTACGCTGATCCTGGGCGGCCTGTACGGGGTTCTGGCCTGGCAGATGGAGAGACTGGAGCGCTATCGGACCGGAGTAGTCTGGGCTGTATTGGCGGCCCACATCAGCTATTCCCTTGCCGCAGTGATGATGTTTCGCGAGGCGTCACTGACCCTGGCGCTGGCGGCCCAGTTCGTCACGCTCACCTGGTTGGCGCGCCGTTTTCAGATGCCCGAGCTGTACGTGCTTCTGAAACTGGCCCTGGCACTGGTGGTAGCGCGGCTGACCTTCAATCCATGGTTACAGGGCTACGATGCCAGCGTCCATTGGTCGCTCTGGACCTATGGCGGCGCAACGGTGGCCCCTGCCGTCGCCAGCCGGATCGCCGATAAAAACCATGGGATCCGGCCGTGGCTCGAGGCGGCCACCCTGCATCTGCTGGTTTTGTTCCTCGGTACGGAGTTGAGATACTGGCTGTACGATGGAGATATCTTTGCCCGTGAATACAGCCTGTCAGAAGCTACCATTAATACCTTGCTCTGGGGGGCTCTGAGCCTGACCTACCTGTACCGTGCCAGGGCAAGTGAATCACTGGCCTGGCTCTACCGCCTGTTCTCGAGAGTACTGCTTGGTCTGTCCTGCCTCAGTTACCTTGCTATCATCAGCGTGCATAACCCATGGCTGGGAAAAAGTGTCATTGCTGCCACCCCGGTGTTCAATATGCTGCTGCCGGCCTATGGCGGTCCGGTGCTGCTTGCGCTTGTCGTCAGCCGGGTCGCCGGCCTCGGGCCCCGGGCGGTTGCACGATGGTTCGCAGCCGGGAGTTTCCTCCTGTTCACTGCGCTTGAAATCCGGCAGCTCTGGCGTGGCAGTGACATGGCGCTGACCTCAGGTGTTTCCGAGGGAGAGCTGTACACCTACTCGGTGGTCGGAATGCTGTACGCCATCGCGGCGATTCTCTGGTCCGGGGTCAACCACAGTGTCAGGCTGTACAAGGCTGGTATGGCCTTGCTGGGTCTTGTGATTGGCAAAATCTTTCTCATTGATATGGCTGGCCTGCAGGGATTCTGGCGGGTGGCCGCCTTCATGGGGCTCGGGCTCGCATTGCTGGGGCTGGCGTGGATGTATCGCCGGACGCATCGCACGCCAGAGCCGGAATAGCCCCCCTGAGTAACGTTTTACTGCAACCGCTGTATAACGATCCGCGCGATGGGATTATCCCATCGATGGCTCTCACCCAACGTGGAGGTTGAGAGGCCATCGGCCTGCGTCACGACACCCGGGTGAATATAGACAGCGTTCCTCACATCATTCCGGACGGGGTTGAAGCCCTCGGCAAGCCCGCTTGCGGCCGGTCCGGGCACCGTATCGGCGGACTCCGTGTTGGCTTCGGTGCCGGCGTCGTAACTGATCGCCAAGTGGGTTGCGCTTTGCCCGACCGCCAGCCCGCCGATATCGATGCCATTGATTGCCGCCAGACCATCATTGGTGTTTACCGGCATTGAAGCCCAGGAGAGCTGCAGCCCCGAGGTGGAACTGGCCCGACCAGAGGCGACGATCTGTTCGCTGGCGCCCGGGGCGATGACGTCGTGGCCGGAGCTTGTTGCGACAACATCGAGGTCGGCACCGGCTGCCGAAATGAAGTCGCTGTTGTCTCCTGACTCGGCCAGTTTCTCCAGTGCCACCGAGGCAGTCTCCCCCAGTGCGAAGGCGCGCCAGCCATTGCGATGAACCACGATCGCGGCCGGTGACAGCGGTTGCCCGGCGGTCAGGTTGGTGATGGTTACCTGGTACTGAACTTCCTGTGCAGTGCCGAGCAGGGCACCGTTGTCTGAATCGCACCCGGCGGTCAGGATTGCCAGGGTTGGCAGCATGAGTATGTGTTTACGGGTAAACATCGTACACCTCCCGATTACTTCACCGTCACGGTGACAGTGGCGACCGGATTCAGCCAGCGATGCAGCGTACTGACGATATCGCTGGCACCGCCATCAGGGGTGGTGTCGCCAAGGTTGCCACGGTGGATATGCACGTAACCCTCCGCCGAGTTTTCCACACCGGTGCCGTTGCTTCCCAGGATCGGATCAAGTGGGGGAGGAACCGGAATGCCGGGCTGGCCGGGTTCACCGCTGCCCCGCACCTCGTCGTTGGCTTCGGTACCGGCGTCATAAGCGTTCAGATGGTAGGTATAGGTGCCCGGCTCGGTGGGGATGTCCAGACCACTGAGCGCAAGGAAACCATCGTTGGTGGGAAGCAGCATGGCGACGACGGTCAGCCGGGTGTTGGCCACAGCGTTGTTGGTGTTGAGCGTGGCGGTAGCGGATTGCCCCGGTGCCAGCAGGCCGGCAGCGGGGTTTTCATCAATCGTCGCCCCGGCTGCATTAAGCAGATTGACCAGACCGGTGAGGTTGCCGCCTTCGGCCATCGCCTGCAATTCACTGGAGGCAGCGTTGCCGGTCTCGAACAGGGACACGTCTTCCGGGTGGGCAGCCACCAGCAGTGGTGTGAAATAGAGGCCCCGGGTCGGGTTATGTATTTCCACATCAAATTCGGTGGCCTGAGATAACAGCGGCGCAGCTGCGATTGCCAGGGTGAGCACGGCGCGTTTCATGGTTTGACTCCTTTCAAGGGAATTCAATTCCAGTATCGTCATTGGCGGTGGCGTTATTCATCACGGAAGTGTCACGATTTGCTCACCGATTGGTCTTTGAGACAAGTCTAGTCCAGATCCTGTTGCCGGCGTCCCGGCGACCTTGTCCAGGCGTCGGCTATCCTGTCGTTCCAACGGGTCATGGGCTAGTTTTATGTTGAACCGACAACCTGGCGGAGAACGGTAGTGCTGGAATCTTTGGAAGCGGGCCTGAAGGCGTGGTGGTTGCCCGGCGCGTCAGCGCTGATAACGGTGGTGGTAACCTACGTAGCCTACCGACTGACGCTGGCGGTGATTCATCGCTTTTCCCGATCAAGAACAGTCCCGCGCCTGTTCCTCGATGCCTCTGCCCGCGCACTGGGCGTGGTGCTTTGCCTGTTGGCTCTGACCGGCGCGCTCAAGGCAGCGCCGGATGATCTGCCTCTGCTTGCCGCTGTCCAGCATGTTACGACCCTGCTCCTGGTTCTTGCCCTGACATGGGCGGCAGTGCGCCTTACCTCGGCAATTGGCGATGTGATCGTGGCACTGAACCCGGTGCTCGAGGGGCAATGGAAACGCGCCCGCAAAGTGGAGACCCAGACGCGTTTCCTGGTGCGTTGTCTCAATATCCTGATTGTGATCATCGGTCTCGGTGCAGCCCTGATGACGTTCGAGTCGGTCCAGCACATGGGCGCGAGCCTGCTCGCGTCCGCGGGTGTTGGCGGTATTATTCTGGGCTTCGCCGCGCGCCCGGTCCTGAGTAACTTGCTGGCCGGATTGCAGATCGCCTTGACGCAGCCGTTCCGCATTGACGATGTCCTGTATGTGCAGGGAGAGTGGTGTTGGGTAGAAGAGGTGACCGCCACCTACGTGGTGCTCAGGGTGTGGGATTTGCGTAGGCTTGTCGTGCCGCTGCAGTGGTTTATCGAGAATCCTTTCCAGAACTGGTCACGCAACAATGCAGACCTGCTGGGCACGGTTTTCATCTGGGTGGATTACACCATGCCGGTGGAGCCCCTGCGCCGGGAGTTCCGGCGTTTGCTGGAGGAAGCCAGGGAATGGGACGGTAAGGTCGCCACGGTCCAGGTCACGGATTCAAACGAACAGGCCATGCAAGTCAGGTTCCTGATGAGTGCGCCGGATTCCAGTCGGAACTGGGACTTGCGGTGCGCGGTGCGGGAGGGGATGGTGACATTCATCCAGGATAACTATCCCGGCCACCTGCCCCGAGTGCGGGCAAGACTGATCGAGCAATAATCAGATCATATTTCCGTCATATTGCCAGGAAGCCTGCGTCAAGCCTCCTGGCGCCATCTTTCCTTGTACTACTAACACAGTTATCCACAGATATTGTGGGTAAGCCTGCCCGCCGCTGAATTCTTTTTCGATTTCAATCCTCTCCGGTTCTATTAACAAAACCTGTCGAAAAATTGACCATTTTGTAACTAGAAGGGCGACGAAGTATGCATTCATAATCGGCGCCGTTTTATACAATTTTACAAATTCGACAATTTTTTGGTGTTTCTTAACTATGAACCGCGTCATCAATTCGTCAAAGGCATGGACTGCTGCAGTGTTTATGGGAGTCGTGCTCACGGGATGTGGCGGCGATTCCAATGTATCCTCGGGCCCGGTTGACGGAAACAGTGATACGACCAGTTCCTACGACTCCGGTATCAAAAGCAGTGGTGAGCAGGCCAGTTCGGGCACCAGCAGTGAGAATACTGTGGCCGGTGATAGCTCTTCGACGGGTTCCACCAGCACGGATACCACTGATACCGGTGATGCTTCCTCCGGAGACAGCTACACCGTCGGCGGCTCAACCGGCGACGCTGGCAGCAGTGATGACTCGACCACCAGTGATACCTCTGGTGGGGACGTGGTTGTTGAGGAAGAGCCTGTTGTTGACGAGACGACTCAGGAACCGGTTACCGGAACGGCGAAACTGAGCTGGGTCGCACCGTCGACCCGCACGGACGGTGAGGGCCTGACTATGGGCGAGCTGGACAGTTATGTGATCAACTACGGCCAGGACGCCAATGATCTCGGCAATACCATCGAGATCAACGATGCCAGCACCATGGAATACACCATAGACCAGCTCGGTGCCGGCGAGTGGTTTTTCTCGATTCAGGTCATTGATACCAACGGTCTGATCAGCCCGCCTTCCGAGATAGTCAGTAAGACCATCTGATTCTCTGCGCAGCACCGGTTCCGGATGGCTATGCCGGGACCGGTCAAATTACCTTCAAATCCCGCCAAGCCTTATTCTCTGGCGCTTATCGCCACCTTTCCATGCTCTGCTCACAACGTTATCCACAGATTTTGTGGGCAACTTTCCAGTGGCCCTGTTAACAATTTCAGTGCTTTCGGGATTGAAACTCTGGCGTTGCTCGCAGACAATCATCGGATTCAAGGTGTTAACGAACACTCACTTTAATTCAGAAGTCAAAGAAGAGGATGGGCTGGTGACCGAGCTTGTTAAGTATGAACTGAACGACGGTATCGCAACGATTACCCTGAGTAACGGTAAGGCAAACGCGCTGGGCCATGAGGTATTCGAAGGGCTGAACAAGGCATTGGACCAGGCCGAACAGGACAAGGCCGTTGTGATTCTGACCGGGCAGCCCGGTGTGTTCTCCGCCGGCTACGACCTGAAGGAAATGCAGAAGGGCCCACAGGAAGCGGCCGCCCTGGTGAAGGTTGGTTCCTCGCTCACCCGACGCCTGGCAGCGTTCCCCCTGCCGGTCATTGGTGCCTGCAGTGGCCACGCTATCGCCAAAGGCGCGTTTATCCTCTTGTCCGTGGATCATCGCATCGGGGTTGAAGGTCCTTTCAAGCTTGGTCTGAACGAGGTGGCGATTGGCATGACCATGCATCATGCCGGCATCGAGATTGCCCGGCACAGGCTGACCCCGGCGCACTTCTACCGTTCCGTGGTGAACGCCGAAATCTACAGCCCGGAGGGCGCGGTCGAGGCCGGTTTCCTGGATGAGGTAGTCGCCCAGGATCAGTTGCTTGAGCGCGCGAATGCCCTGGCCAACCAGTTCAGGCAGCTGAACATGCGAGCGCACCGGGAGACCAAGGTGAAAGCCAAGGCGGAGTATCTGGCGCTGCTGGACCGGTGTATCCAGCAGGATGCCGAAAACCTGGGCCTGAAGGGCTAGTTCAGCCTGCGGCCACGAACTGGGGCGCTGCCCTGAACCGGAACAGCTTCGCCAGGATCACGTCGGGGAGCGACTGGATCCGCGTGTTGTAGAGCATCGCGCTTTCGGTGTAGCTGTTCCGCAGCAGGGACAGATAGTTCTCGGTCTCCGCCATGATGGCCATGAACTTTCCAATCACTTCGTTGTTTTTGAGATCCGGATAATTCTCGATCCGGGCCTGCATGGCCCGGGTGACTTTCTGCTCGAACCCGATCAGTTTCTCAACCTCTGCCTGCGACTTCATCTTTGCCGGATTGGCGGCCCTGAGCTGGGCGATGGCTTTGAGCAATTGCTTCTCATGGGCCATTGAGGCCATGACGACCTTTTCGAGGTTGGGCCAGAGGTCGTGCCGCTGCTGCAGGATTGTGTCGATGTTGGCCCGTGCCCGATTTACCCGGTTTTTCAGGAACACGATGTCGTTGTAGTGCAGGATGCCGATGTACACGCACAGCACCAGGGGCACCGCAAGCGCGGCCATCATCAGGTTGTCCGGGCTGAACGTGCCATCGACTGCGAACAGCGTAGTGGCGGCAAACAGCGACAAGCCAAGACTCAGGGCGATGCCGACAAAGCCGCGGGCGCCCCGGTCAAGCACAATGTCCTCCTCTTCATTGGCACTGATCAGGAACGGGGAGCTATCGTCCCGCTGGATGCTCAGGTGGTCCGACTGCTCGCGGTCCAGTCCGGCGAAGCCGAGGCAGTAAACGTTCACGAAAGTATCCAGCAGCCTGACCGTGTAACGCCGGTCTCCCCGCGTTTCCTGGTGGAATTTCGGGTATTCGATGGTCGCCCCTTCCGGGTGGACCAGTACCCTGCCGTGCGGATCCTCCAGCCAGAAGGGCACTCGTTCGGCGCGATGCTCGACGGTGCGCCATTTGTCATCCTTGCCGCCACCATCGCGTTCCTCGACCTTGTAATCGTAGGCCACGCATTTCTCGTTCTTCAGCGGATCGCGAATCGGTGGATGCGCGTTATCCACGTCGACCATGCCCTTGAGCTCGGAAAGTCCGAAACTCAGGCCCCGGGTGCTGCTGGTCGGGACCGCTTCGATCAGGCGCTTGAGTTTTACCGTGCGGATGGCGAGGAAAATCAACACAACTGACAGAAGCGCGCTCCCGGCCGCCAGGGCCCAGCTTTTGACCGTGTGCTGGTACCGGCCCTGAGGGGCGTTATCCACGATCTGACGGGCTCTGTCGGCACTCTGGCCGTCGAGTTCCGGGATGGGCAGGCGCTTCTCCGCGAGGCTCCGGAACATCCAGCGGTCCAGCCAGCCACTGGTGCTTTGGCGGATCAACTGTTGCAGAGCGGCGACATCGGCGAGGAGCAGGGGGTCATTCCCATGCCGGTTGAGCTGCTCGTACCTGGTCTCATAAAGCGTCGCAATGGCAGACCACTCCTGCTTCAGTTTGGCGATGCCCAGGGCCGAGAGCGTTCCGGTAACAGCCAGAGTCATTGCCAGTACATACACCCAGAATCGATGCACCTTCAACGCCGTCAATGCCAGCGCAAGGCCCAATGCAAGCAGGCCGGTGGCGATGGAAATGCGAATGGCGGCCTCGAACAGGCGATCACCGCTGTCTGTCTCCAGTGACCGGTCGGAAACCAGGGCCGGAAGGCTGAAATACCGGAGGCCGGAGAACCCGATAGCCTGATTTTCGCCGTCGTAACGCCCGAGAATCCGGACCGACTCGCCAGGTTGCAGGGCCCACTCCGAGTAGATTCTGTTTCCGGACCGGCTGCGATAGGAACGGGCAATATTCCATTCAACCGATGACAGGTCATGGCCTGGCTCCACCAACACACCTCCACTGTGGTCCCTGACCCGGAAACTGCCCCCGCGGGCACCGGCGTCCAGGGTCCGGACGCGCAGGTCACCGTCGGAATCCCGGTATTCCTCTTCCAGTTTGTAGCGGTAGTACACGGCCTCGGTATTGGAGTAGGGGGTTGTGACCGTCCCTGTTGCCTGCTGCACCTCGCCGGCAAATACATAGGGGCCCTCTGACAGGGCACCGATCGGAGTTTCCGGCAGCCGTTGCATCTGGCGGGCCTCGGCAAGCTGGTTGAGGCCGGTCTGCATCAGGTGGTAGGTCCCGGCAAGCGAGGCAATGGCGAGCAGGGCCATGACAATCCGGCCGGGAACACTGGCGATATTGATGCGCCGCATGGAGTTATGAGTCCTTTTTCGGTAGTGCGGAGAGGCGGCAGTATACCCTGATCAAATTACCTTCACATTCGGCGAGGTCACACATCAAAGGGGTTACAGACAGCTGTCCTGATGTTGCCAACAAAGTTATCCACAGAATCTGTGGGAAAAGTTTTTCGTGATGCTGGTCAAAAAAACGGCATTAGACCTTCCGCGATAGGTGCCCTGGTTCACGGTGCTCCGACCGAATGTGCGGCAAACTTGTTTTCGGGTGGTGAGTGATAGTTTGACCCATCTGTTTATCCGGTCACGAGTGTGAGGAGAAGTGTCGTGCAAGGATCGTCTTCCAGTGGTTTCAGTGTTGAGTCCGCAGGTCGTATTCTGGAGGGTTTTTCAATGGAGCAGGTATCCGGGGCGCTGGCGGCCCGGTTCCGGCTCAAGCCCTCGCAGATTGGCGTCATGCTCTCCCGGCGTATGGTAATCAAGCGCGGCCTGACAAAAGCCGGTGCGCAGAAGCTTGAGGCCGCACTGAAAGCGTCAGGTCTGGATGTTTCCGTGCCGGAATTGACCTTCGATCCGGAACCCTGCGAGGAGCCGTTTGATCTCGATGACGCATTGCCAGATGCGATTCCCACGGTGCCGGTCAGTCCGGCCCAGAGGGCCGGGCTGATTGCTGCGGCGGGCCTCAGTCTGGTTGTACCGCTGCTTTATATCGGAGTGATTGTTGCGGCAACCGCGGGTCTGATCTGGTACCTGACCCTGATCCCCGGTTTGCTGGCTGAGTCAGGTTCGCTGGCGCACAGCTCCCTTGTCGTAAGTGTACCGGTTGTGTGCAGCCTGCTTCTGCTGTTCCTGGCACGCCCCCTGTTCACAAAACACCCGCAGCCTTCGGGTGTGCCACTGGATCGCCAGGAGCATCAACGCCTCTTCAACCTTGTGGATGCACTATGCCAGAGGATGGGGCTGGCGCCCGTGCAGGCTATCTGCGTTGATAATCGGCCCGGAGTCACCTTGAGGCCGAGCGGGGGGCTGGGCAGTCTGCGTAATCGGGAGTCTACGCTGACAGTTGGTCTGCCTCTGTTGGCCAGTCTCGACGTCCGGCAGTTGATCGGTGCCGTCAGCTACGAACTGGGCCATTGGGCCCACCCCACAACGATGTACACCAGCTGCGTGATCCGAACCGTTAACAGTTGGCTGGCCGGCTGGGCACTGGCGAAGGATGCGTGGGATGTCCGCCTGGACTGTTGGCAGGATAAGTCGCCGGCCTTTGTCGGTCATGCGGTACTACGGCCAGCGCAGGCGATTATCGGCGTGACTCGCAGACTGTTCAGGGGGATGTACCGTATCAACCTTCGGGTTACTCGCTACCCCGCACGCAAAATGGAGTACGAGGCCGACCGTTATGGGTGTTGGCTGGCAGGCAGTAAGACCTTTGAAATCACTGCCGAAACGGTGCACTCGCTGGTCTACGCGGGTCAGTCCGTTCAGGAAGCCAATGACCGGGCCCTGGAGGAGGGAAAGCTGATGCGTAACCTCCCCCTTGCCATCGTTGAAACTGCAGATAATCTGACCGCGGAGCAGCGGCGGGCGGTACAGACTGCCATGGGGGATGCCCAGGCTTTCTCATGGGAGGCGCACCCTGCGGACGTGGACCGGATCCGCCATGCCCTGGAGCTCGATTTCCCCGGCGTCATACGTCTGGAGGAGCCCGCGGCCAAGTTGCTGGAGGACTTTGAATCCCTGTGCGGCGCTATCACCCGGAAGATCTATGCGGACTCCGGTGTAGAGGATGTGGATAGCGTTCTGGTTGATAACGATGAGATTCTCGGCTTCAGAAAGTCGCCGGATCAGAACGAGGAGGCTCTGGAGCAGTATTTTAACGGGCATCTGACCTCCCGCTTCCTGCAGCTGGAGGCTGGTCGCGAGGGGCCGCAGACGCTACAGCAAATAATCGACACCCTGCGTAGCCGACTGCCGGAGTTGGCGGCACTTCAGGAGTCGTTTTTCAAGACGGCCCGGGTATTTACCGAGCGGACCCACGGCCGGGTGTTGCTGGCAGAAAAAATTGCTATCCAGCCCCGGGAGTTCGGATTGAACAGTCAGGAGTTGCGGGAGGCTGACCGTTTGGTTGAGGAAGCATCCCGGGAATGGCGGGAACTGGGCAAACGTTTACGGGATCTCGATCATCTGTTTGCCCGGCGAATGCAGTTGGCTATTGATCAGATGTCCGGAGCGGATGCCCGGAATGCCTCAGCGCTGCTGGCCAGTCTGTCATCGTTCGCGGGTCTCAACCTGCCGGTGCGACACCTGAGCAGTTACTCCGCTACCCTGGAGGCTTTGTTGAATGAAGGCGACAGGGCCCGGCTGAAACGAAGCGAGCCGGCGATTCATCACGCTGCTAACCGCTGCCGTGAGTCGATCATTCAGTTCTACAATGCCGCGGCAAGGACGACTTTGTCGTTGCCAGGGCATGAGGCCACCCTGAGGGAGCAGGCAGCAGCTTCGGGACTGGTTGGGAGCTCAAATGCCCGAGAGTTGAAGGCCGGGGCTCTTGACGCCCGCGAAATCCTCCGCGTTGCGCACCAGTGTGACGCGTTGTCGAACGATATGTACGTCCGGTCCATGGCCGCCTTGGCGAAACTCTGCGCGGAGCAGGAAGCGCGTCTTGGTGTGCGGCCACTTAAACTGCTGCATTTCGGCGGCGGTGCCATGGATGCCGTAGCCTGAGGTTGCCGGAGGCTGTTCTTTAAAGGGGGGCGGGCTGATCGGCCAATCGTCCCGCCCCACGTTTGTTGTAAGGTCACCCGATAACAGCAAGTCGAAGAGGGTGATATGGCAATTTCCGGCAAAACCGTGGTGATTACAGGTTCCTCCAGTGGGATCGGCGCAGAAGCCGCCCGCCAGCTGGCCCAGCGAGGCGCAAGGGTCTGTCTGGTTGCTCGCAGGAAAGAGGAACTCAAACAGGTTCAGGACAGTATTGCACAAGCCGGTGGCCAGGCATGGGTCTATCCGGCAGACCTGACCGACGAGCAATCCCTGGGTGATTGTGCCGACGCCATATTGGCGGATCATGCACGAATAGATGTCCTGGTGAATAACGCCGCCCATTCGATCCGCCGGCCGATTACAGAGGCCATGGATCGACTCCACGATTACCAGCGCACCATCAATATCAATTACATTGCCGCCGTCGGCCTCACGCTCCGGTTTTTGCCCAGAATGCTCGAGCAGGGGGAAGGACAGGTCGTGAACATCTCCACCCTGTCGAGCCAGGTCCCGATTCCTTTGTTCTCAGCCTATCTGGCCAGTAAATCGGCACTCGAATCCTTTTCCCGGTCATTACTGGCTGAGTTGGGGCACAAGGGAATCGGCGTTTCCGTGGTGTACTTCCCGATGGTGCGTACGCCCATGTCTGCCCGGACCCAGATTTACAAGCGCATGCCGATGATGGATGTCGAAAAAGCAGCCGGATGGATTGTTCGGGCGATTGACAAACGGTCAGTCCGGGTCGGGAGTCCGCTCGGGACTCTTGGCAGTGTCGCTCTGGCAGCATTGCCCGGACCGGTAACACGACTGACCCAGCCTGCATTCAGGCAGATGGATAAATTGCTCAAACGAGCGAGCGGACGGTCCTGAAAGCGGGAAACGGGTTTTTAAATCCAATTTCTATATTACGTTGGTTTTTCGTCTGGAATAGTCTAGCGACAGGCGATTCCCGGCGTTCTCTGAAGGGGATTCTGAACTAATCTGTAGTAATGAGGCTGCGTTACAAAAAGGAGTAACGGAGATGAATAATACAGATTGGAGAATCAAGGGGCTGGAGTTCGTTAACTGCAATTGTGATCCGGGATGTCCTTGTCAGTTCATGTCCCGTCCTACCCATGGGGACTGCCAGGCTTTTGCGGCAGTCAAAATAGAAGAAGGTTACTTTGGGGAAACGCGCCTGGACGGTCTGTCGTTTGCCATGACGTTGAAATGGCCCGGCGCCATTCATGAAGGCAACGGCCAGGCGCAGGCCTTCGTGGACGAGCGCGCGACAACCGAGCAGCGTGATGCCCTGATGGCAATTCTCTCGGGAGAGACATCGGAGCCCGGAGCGACCTTTTTCAATGTATTTGCCGGCACCCTGTCGAAGATGTATGACCCTGTTTTCTGCCCGATCGAGATGTCGTGCGATGTGGAGAACCGAAGGGCGCAGGTACGAGTGGCTGATCTTCTGGAAGGGACTGCCGAGCCAGTAATCAATCCCGTATCAGGGGAGGCGCATCACGCACGAATCGATTTGCCGGCCGGGTTTGAGTACGCCGTTGCGGAAGTAGCAAAGGGAACCACCCGTGCGCGCGCAGACGTGCCGATGGCCTTCGACGGGACGCACAGCCATCTGTCGCATCTGGATATTGGCCCCAGCGGCGTCTATCGATAGTTCGGGCGTGGCGACATGAGCAGGATCAGCGCCCGGGGGATTCCTCGGGTGTCGTTGGTTACGTTTGGCGCATTGCTGGCCATTACCGCTATCTCCTGGTGGTATCTGTTCGACATGGCGGCCGGAATGACCTCCATGGAAGCGGGCGGTGCCATGATGTTCCGGGAGTGGACGCCCGTTTATTTTGTCCTGATGTTCGTGATGTGGAGCATCATGATGGTGGCCATGATGGTTCCCAGTGCGACTCCGATGGTCCTTCTGTACCGTCAGGTCGCCAGGACCAACAGGCTGGCGCATCAGGCGCTGGGAACCGGTTTGTTTTGCGCGGGCTACCTCGTGACCTGGACATTGTTCAGTCTGGTCGCCACCGCCTTGCAATGGCTGCTTGAAGGGTGGGCGTTGCTGAGCCCGATGATGCGTAGCCAGAGCGTTTTGTTGAGCGGAATGATCCTTATTGGCGCCGGCCTTTACCAGTTTACGGGGCTCAAACAGGCATGCCTGAGGCATTGCCGCGGTCCGCTGTTTTTCATTACCCGTCATTGGCGTCCGGGGCTGAAAGGCGCATTTGAGATGGGCGTCATTCATGGCGTCTACTGTGTCGGTTGCTGCGGTGCGCTGATGGCGCTCCTGTTTGTGGGCGGCGTCATGAACCTGTTGGTGATTGCCGCCATTGCGGTGATTGTTTTGGTTGAGAAATTGGTGCCTGGCGGGGAATGGTTCGCGAAGGGAGTGGGCGGAATCGTCATTATCCTGGGTATTGCAATGGTCGCGTCCGGCTGACGGTAGCTATCGCTTATCGTTCGAAGTCGTGGTATATCAGCACCCCTAGTTGTCATTTTCTTTCGGGACCAGATGCAATGCCAAAAGCCAGTGAAATCAAAAAGAATCAGGCCGTTGACTATGAGGGACGGGTTTATTTCGTAAAGGACATCGAACGCTCCGTGCCCCAGGGGCGAGCGGGTGGCAGCCTGTACCGCATGCGAATGTACGATGTGGTCACCGGTCAGAAGCTGGACGAAACCTTCAAGGATTCGGACATGTTGAACCTGGCGGATCTGGTTCGCCGGCCGGCCACCTTCTCGTACGCCGACGGAGACGAGTACGTCTTCATGGATACCGAGGATTTCACGCAGTACATGCTCAATCGCAGTGCTATCGAAGACGAGCTGCTATTCATCACCGAGGAAACCGAGGGGCTGATGGTGATCCTGGTCAGTGACTCACCAGTGGCACTGGACTTGCCTCCGACCGTTGAACTTGAAATCGAGGAAACCGATCCCTCCATCAAGGGTGGTTCAGCCACGGCCCGCACCAAACCCGCCAGGCTGACGACCGGCCTCGTGGTGCAGGTTCCCGAGCATATCTCCACCGGCGACCGCATCAAGATCAATGTGGAAGAGCGTAAATTCCTGAGCCGGGCCTGAGCCTGCCCGGTGTAGTCCCCGCGAGGCAGCGGGGGCTACCCTCACCGGTTTTCTCTTTCTTTACGCCCTCCGTTTCTATCGCTTTGTTTTTGGCGCAGAAATAATCTAATACACCGGACATTCGCCGACTTCTCCACGCTCGCCCGGTCTATGCTTAACAGAGGGCGCGACGGCATGATCGTCGGACTTGCGACATTGAGAGCGCAGGTCCCTGGAAGGGAGGGATTGAGATGCCCAAGTATATTATCGAGAGAGAACTACCCGGAGCCGGCAAACTCTCTGCCGACGAATGGCAGGAAATCTCGCAGAAATCCTGTCAGGTGATTGAGGAGCTTGGGCCACGGATCCAGTGGCTTAACAGCTATGTCACTGATGACAAGGTGTTCTGCGTTTATATTTCTCCGAACGAGGAAATGGTGCGCCAGCATGCGGATATGGGCGGCTTTCCGGTCAACGCCATTTCGGAAGTTCGAAGCGAGATAGATCCGACTACGGCCGAGTGAGTTGGTGCAGGCCGTAACCGGCCTTAAAGGGGGAGCATGACCGGTCCCGCGGACAAACTGGTCGTTTTCTACGATGGTGCCTGTCCAGCCTGCATCAAGGACAGGCGGCGTTATGAGAAACTGGCCGGTAAAACTGGCGAGTCTGTGGAGTGGTTCGATATCACCGGCCGCGATGACGTGCTGCGCCGGGAAGGAATCGACCCTGACAGCGCGTTGCGCGAGCTGCATGTCAAGGACAGCGAGGGCACGATTCACCGGGAGATAGACGCCTATATTCTGTTGATGTCGAGGGTCCCGGTATTGAAGCCGCTGGCCTGGCTGATTGGCCTGCCGGTGATTCGCCCCCTGTTGGCTCGCCTTTATCACGCCTGGGTTGACCGGAGACTATCCGGGCAGGGCTAGACTCACCTCCGGGCAAGCAGGGCAGGTCAGCTCCTGCAGTTTCCGGCCTTCCGGTAACCAGCGGCTTCGGCTTCACGAGCACTGCTGAAGGCGACCCGGTTGCGTTTGGAAACCCGGTTGTAGCTCGGGCAACCTTCGGGGAGGTGGTAGATCTGGCTGCGGGCGTTGCCGATCACCACTGCGTCGCTCTCCGCCCGGGCGATCTGCTGTGGAGCCGAGTCCTGCCTTATGCCCTCGGCCATGTTTCTGTGGCCAGGCGTCCAGACGCGTTCTCCGGTCACAAAGGGATTGTGGTGGCCCATCACTGCGGCAATTCGCCGGTCGCGTTCTCGCTCCCAGTCAGTCACGGGAAACTGCCGGTGCCAACTAATGAGCAGTTGCTGCTGTTTACGGCTCATCTTCAGGTCGTAGCGGTCGTGGATGTAGAAATAGGTGCGGGCGATGAGGCCTTTCACCGCATCCCGCGGTTCAACCGTGCGGTCTCCGAATGAAACGCGCACATCGCATTGACCGTGCTGGCCCGGAGTTCCCGGTAGCACCCCGAACGAATAGTTACTTCGATCGCCGTTCACCTCGCCGATTGCCGGAACCAGGTTGTGCATGTTTGCTTCCATGCGCTCGAAGAGAGGATCGTTGGCAGCGCAGTGCCGGCGCCCGCCTTCCTGCCAGCATTGGCGCTGGTGGCCCATGACCCAGGCGGGGACCACGTGCTCCCATTCGATACGCTGCGCCCGATTGCGCTGCTTTCGGACCTGGTAACCGCAGGATGCAAGGTCGACCCGGCCGCCCGAAGCGCCGGTCCACTGCCACTGGCAGCCGCAGTAGAGGGAGCCTTCATCGGACTGGTTCTGGTCGTGGTAAACCTGTTGGCGCAACTCAAGCTTGGCTTCTCGAAACGACCCCGGTTCGGCGAACAGGGATTGGGAGAGGAGTACAGAAAACAGGACAATGAATAATCGGACAGCGAGCACGGAGGCACCTCGATCTTGCGCGTGAATGGCGGGCAAGATTTTGCTCGATATCTGTATTCAGGACTGTAACTTATTGTAATAACTGTACTTTAATTGGGCGTGTCCGCTAGTCGATGGAGCTGATCTCGGCGGCAGTGAGGGGGCGGTACTTTCCGGCTGGCAGGTCAGGATCCAGGACCAGGTCTCCCATTCGTTCCCGATGCAGCGAGGTCACCCGGTTACCCACCGCATGAAACATGCGCTTGACCTGATGGTAGCGTCCCTCGTAAATGGTGAGTCTCGCCTCTGCTGGCCCCATCTGTTCCAGCCGCGCCGGAGATGTTCTGAGCTGTTCGTAGTCAAACCAGATACCTTCGGCAAAACGGTCCGCCGTATCCGGAGAAATCGGGTAGGCGGTGGTGACCCGATAGACCTTGGGGATTTTTACCCTGGGCTCGGTCAAACGCCGCGACCAGAGGCCATCACTGCTCAATATCAGGAGTCCGGTACTGGCCCGGTCCAGGCGGCCACCGATGTGCAGGTGATTTCGCACGGCCGGCTCGATCAGGTCCATCACCGTGGGATGAATCGGATCCCGGGTGGCGCTCAGGTAACCCGCTGGCTTGTTCAGCATCAGGTAGTGGGCGGGATCCGCCTGCTGGATAATTTCCTGATCGAGTCTGACTTCCCGGAACCGGCTGATGTCCCGGGAACCTTCCTTGCAGACCTCACCATCAACACATACGCGTCCGGCAGCAAGAAGGACGTTGGCGCGGCGGCGGCTGATGCCGTTTTGGTTACTCAGGATGCGTGAGAGTTTCATGGGTTAATCATACTAACGATCAGGTAATCTGTAGTCAGTGTTTTGGTGCAGGGTTGCCCGGTATAGTAATGCTTCGTCACATTCCGAGGAGAGAATGGCATCCATGCCTGATAGACCCGCCAAGCCCGTTTCCGCGTCTGCCATCGAGAAACACGTTTACAAGGTGTTCCCCAACGACATGAATTCCCACAATACGGTGTTCGGGGGCATGATCATGGCCAAGTGCGACCGCCTGGCACTGGTGGTGGCGGAGCGCCACTCGGCGCATGTCTGCGTTACGGCGGCTGTGGATTCCATTCACTTCCGGGCTCCCGCCAAGGGCAATGATACCCTGCTGTTCAGTCTTTCGCTGAACCGGAGTTGGGGCTCCTCTATGGAGATCGGAGCCCGGGTTGAAGCGGAAAACAGCTACACTGGCGACACCCGCCATATTCTTTCGGCGTTTTTCACCTTCGTTGCGCTCGACGAAAACGACAAGCCGGTGGACGTGCCCACGGTGATTCCCGAGACGGCTGAACAGAAACGTCGCTTTGACAATGCACAGATCCGAAGGGAAGGAAGACTGGCAACTCGCAAACAGCTTGATAATGGCGCGTCGAAGAGCTGAGTCCCTGGGGCGCAAAGCCCTCCGCTGGTTGACCTGGAGTTTTTTGGGGGCGCTTGCGGCCTCGATACTCCTGTTGCTCCTGTTCCGGTTTGTGAACCCGCCAACCTCGGCGTTTATGGTCGGCTACTGGTTGGGTCACCCCGATCAGGAACTCCGGCAGGAGTGGGTGCCTTACGAGCAGATTTCACCGTGGATGCCGCTGGCGGTTGTGGCCAGCGAAGACCAGCGTTTTCCCGAGCACTGGGGTGTGGATTTCAATGCGATTCACTCTGCTGTCGAGGAGTATATCCAGGGCGAGGGGCTCCGCGGCGCCAGTACCATTAGCCAGCAAACTGCCAAGAATCTGTTCCTCTGGAACGGGCGTAGCTTCGTCCGGAAAGCTCTGGAGGCTGGTCTGGCTGTTACTCTGGAAGTTTTGTGGCCGAAGGAGCGCATTCTTGAGGTCTACCTCAACATCGCCGAGTTTGGCCCCGGTATTTATGGAGTCGAAGCGGCGAGCCGCGTGTTTTTCGGTATTCCGGCAAACCAGTTGTCCAGAACCGAATCCGCCATGCTCGCAGCGGTGCTGCCGAATCCCAAAGTTTTTCGGGTCGACCGGCCCTCGGCGTATGTCTGGGACCGAGTCGACTGGATCAATCGCCAAATGGGCCAGTTGGGACTGGGTTATCTCAAGGGATTGTGAAGGCCGCCCGCAGGCGGCCTTCTTGCTGGTCAGGGTGTGACCGGCCCATTGCAGTACAGCACGTCGTTAACGTCCTCGCAGCTCCACTGGAAGATCCAGAGGCCGGTGTTGCGATCCGAACCCAGGATATACTGCTCGCCGTCGATTTCGGTAACGTGAATGCCCCAGAAGTTGGAGCCTTCCGCCTCACCATACTCCTCTCCGGCGATAAAGCGGCCCACCTCGTGCATGTTCCATGAGACGACGCCTTCGCCTTTGGTGTTGCCGTGCAGGTGGCCCGGCCGCCATTCCACCGCGCGCATGCCCAGGGAATACCAGCTGATGAAGGTCCGGTCCGGGTTGGTGGGGTCCACTTCCAGGTTGTGCATGGTCAGGTCTCCGGCCCCACTGGCCAATGCCGGATCGGTGACTTCGGCAGGCGCGTAGTAGCCGATTTCACCCAGGTAGTCCACTTCCACCGATTCGGCATCTTCGCCCATACCTCTCGGTACGGTCATGGTCGATCTGACATTGTTCAGCGCGTGGAAGTACCCCCAGCCGTCGAAGGCCGCGCCCAGGGTGGCAACCAGACCCAGACTGTCGGGGGTGGGCAGAGCGGGATTCATGCCACCGGGGCAGGCTTCCGGGTCATAGCCATCAATGCCGAGGATGGCATAGCCGGTGGAACGCGGCACGAACAGCATGGGAATGTCCCCTTCAACCAGCATGGAGACGGTGGCTTCGCAATTGCCCTCTGCCGCCGAATTGAAGACCACTCCGGCCTCGTAGCCTGCGGCCTGAACCGTCTGCGCCTTGGTGGCAAACGCACAGTCACCCCGTTCAATCACCGCAATCGTGGCTCCGACATCCGCAGCAGCAGGCAAGGAACCGCCACAGGCGCGTCCGACGTAAGCCGTCTGGCCACTCACTTCGTCTACCGCTCCTCCGATTTGGGGGACATCGCTGCCCTGGTTGGCGCGGTAGTCCTCGCCGGCGACAGTAACCGCGGTGAAGAGAGAGTCGAAGTCTTCGTCACCACCAAAAATCTTGTCGAAATTGGGGCCGGCGAAGACTGCGGCGTGGGCATTCCCTTCTGGAGGAGAGGTGTCGTAAACCGGATCGGTTTCCGGATAGGTGGAGTCTGCCAGGAAAACCGGATTGGCCGGGTTGTTGATGTCGAGGGTGATGAATCCGGCATCCCAGTAAGAAAGGACGGCCTGCCAGTTCTCGCCAGGCCCGGGATCCATGTCGTTCACCCAGACATCGTGGAGAAGCGGCGCCGCAAAACTGCCCATGAAAAGCTGGCCGTCATCGGCGATTTCGGGATTGGTTGCCAGCCAGGTACCGATCCCCGTCTCGTTGATCAGCTTGGGAGACTGCGGCTTGGAGATGTCGACAATCTTCAGATCATCCACGGCGACGTCATCCACCACAAGCATGTAAGTTTTACCTTCCGCCGTTGTCCATGGAAAGACGTTGTGGACCGGAAAGTCGAGGAAGTTCTGTTTCAGCGGGTGGGGGCGGCTCGGGTCGGTCACGTCCCAGAGCGAAACACCCATCTGGCCCTGTTGATGGCCGCCATTTCCGCCACCAACGGCAAGCCCGTTGCCGAGCGTCGGCCCGCAGGGCTCAAGCGAATGGATCAGCACGTCCCGACCATCTATTTCGGTCACTTTGACATCGTTGATCCTTGTCTGGGGCGGAGACTTGATCATACCAACCGTGACCGGATTGGCCGGGTCCCGGATGTCGGAGATGTAAACCCCCGCCCGGGTGCAGTCCGGTTCCTGGAAGGTGCCGATGTAGGCATACCCGTCTTTGGCCCAGACGTCGGTATAAAGCCCGTCCGAGATACCGCCAAGCGTGTCCCGGCCGACCACGTTGAAACCGTAGTTCTGGTTGGCGGGTATGTGGCCGTCGGGCAGGGGGGTATCGTGGGCGGGATGCAAGCCGGTATCTCCGTCCGATACCAGCTGGTCATCCGCCAGGGCCGTCGTAATCAGGGTTGATGACAGAGCAATGGCGGCCAGGGGTCGCCACAGTGAAATCATAGCCATTGTTATTCCTTCTTTTTGGCACGGCGCCATCCCTTGGCTCAGGGTGGGGTCGAGCGACCCCTGTGCTTCGGGATGACAATCCCGTGATTGAGTGAGTACAGGCAGAACGTCGCAAAATCCTGCCTCAAACAACCATAGCAATGACCTGTTGCGCGTATTATTCGATTTCGGCGCAAGGGTTTCCCAACTATCTGTTTTTAATATAAAAATGGATAGCTGTTGGCGACATGTAGCAGGGTGGGGCCCAGGGTCAGGTGTCCACCAGACAGAGCTTTTTCATCAGTTTGCGCCAGCCGATGGGCAAACGCTCCTCCAGTGCCTTCAGGTGCGGCACATCCAGGGGCCAGGGATAGAAGGGGGCCTTGCAGCCATAGATGACGGTGTTGTTGGTCTTGCTGTGGAAGTACAGGAGGCATGGGAACTGGCGTACCAGTTCCCGGAACAGGCTGCCGCTCTCATCCGGTACCTTGTGGTAGTTCAGGATCAGCCAGCCGTCGTCGGTGAGGGCATTGCAACAATCCTTGATAAACCGCCGCTGGGCCTGGGCGGGGCTCATGCGATCCGCGCTGTACAGGTCGGTAAAGATCATGTTGGTGCTGGCCGGTGACAGCCCGGCGACGGCCTTGCGGGCATCGGCGATGGTGACTTCCACCCGGTCCGATTCAGGCAGTGCGAACCACTCCCGTGCTACTTCCAGGACTTTCGGTCGCAACTCGATGACGTGAACGCGGCACTCCGGAAACAGTCGATACAGGCCATGGGCCAGGGCGCCCCCGCCAAGCCCGAGCACGGTTACATGGGCCGGCGTCGTGAATGCTGCGGGTAACAGCATGGCACGGCTGTATTCGTGCACCGGCAGGTACGGGGCGGCTCGGGCGATCTTGCTCTGCTCGAAAATCGAGTCAAAGCTCAGGACCCGGTGTTTCCGGTCGTCAATCACCAGGATGTTGCCCAGCGCATCCCGGGTCACGTGGACGATTTCACCCCGTATTTCAGGTTTCTGCATCATGAAAATGTGTGGTAATGGGCTATGGTGTCAGTATGGGCCTTATTGGCCGGCACGTGGAGAGTATCCGATTGCGAACGATGATGCAGGTGTGCGGTTATGACAAAACTGTCTGAAGGCGCCCGGCACTATGTGCTGATCCTGCTCCCGCGACTGCTGAAAGATGTGGAGCAGATCGGTCTGCCGGAAATTATCAGGACATCCGGTTTCACCGAACAGGAAGTCACCTCACTGTATTTCCGGTTTGTCTCCATCGCCCGGGTGCTGCCTGATGATCCGGAAGGGATTACCCCGGACATCTGGGAGCACCTGGTGTATTGCGTTCAGGTCATGACCGGCATGGTGAATGCTGCGTCTCTCGATGACCTGATCGAGGCCCGGGAACGGGCCGTTCGCAAGTATCTGCCCCATGCGCGCAAGACCCTCGAAGAAGAGTTTGAAGAGTCGCGGCATGACGGCACAGTCGATTTCCGTCTGGCCGGTTTGCTGCGCCAGGAAGCGACTCCGGAGCATTCCCGGGAACTGTGTATGGAAGCCATCCGTCGCGAGCGGGAGGAGCGTTTCGAGTCCGTTCGTGCCCTGGACGCCAGTGCCCTTGGTGCCCACCAGTCGTTCATCGTCGAGTCGGCCAAAGCCTTTGTGATCCGGGAGATGGCGTCCGCGCCGGAGGACTTTGATGTCCTCGATCTGGTCATACGGCTTCTGGATCTGCTGAGGATGGTGCGGATCCTGGAGGCCCGGTCGAAACCGGGGGAAAGTCCCGTGTCTGCCGACGTCTCCGTGGAGCGTATCGTTCTGGGGCTGGGCAATGTGTTGTACAAGCATGAGCTCGGTCTGGAGGCTGCCGGCTGAAGCTTTCACCTCTGCGTTCAGATGCCTGTGTCCTTGACGTTTTCCATGACGACGAAGGTACTGGTCTGCAACACATGGGGCAGGTTGGAGATCTGCTCTCCGAGCACCTGGCGGTACTCCGCCATATTCCGGGTGCGGATCTTCAGAAGGTAATCGAAGTTGGCGGCCATCATATGGCACTGCTCCACCGCGGAAATCTGCTTGACGGCCTCGTTGAAGGCAGCGAGGGCGTTGCTGCTGGTGTCGGAGAGGGTGACCTGGGCAAAGGCGACATGACTCAGCCCCAGCTTGGTCTGATTCACCAGTGCCGTGTAGCCGGTAATGTACCCCTGTTCTTCCAGCCGACGCATTCGTACCTGGCAGGGTGTCTTGGAAAGACCGACCCGTGTGGCGAGTTCGGTGATGGTAATTCGGGAGTTCTTCTGTAACTCCCGAATAATTGAGTGATCAATTCTATCCAGTTCGACCATTACTTGGTCTCCTGCCACGATGAACGTCTATTTCGATATTGGAATATAAGCAAAATGCCTGCATTTTGAAACTATATGGTCAAAGCGACTTTCGGGTCTTCAGTATACTGGACTGGCAAGAATCAGTACCGCACTGCCGATACCGCCCGGAGAAGATTGATGACCGATTCCCGCTCAGTACAACAACAAAGCCTGCTGGAACAGCTTGCCAGTGCCCTCGAAAACCAGCATGTCGAAGCCGACGACTCCCTGGACCTGCGCAGGGTCGTGGCGAAAATGATGGAGGAGTCCCGTTCCTGGGATGACGACCTCCACCGTCAACTTGTCGATGCCTTTGGTGAAACCCTTGGTGGGCGATATGCCCAGTTGTTCAGCGGTAGTTTCCCTTCGTCTTATCGTGCCCGCTTCGGCACTGCCGAGGCACTGGACGATATTCGCCAGATCCAGTCCATTGCCATCAGTTCCGATGTGCCGATGGGTTTTTACCATTCCTGCGACAGCGCCGAGGGCGAACTGAACTTCAAACTCTACAGTCAGGGCAGCCCGGTGATTCTGTCGGATGTGATCCCTATCCTGGAGAATCTCGGGATGCGGGTTCTGGGGGAGCATCCCTACCGGATTCAACGCCGGGATGGCGAAGCCTTTGGTGTCAGTGATTTTACCGTGGAGTTTCACTCCCGGTGCCGGAATGCGGATTTCAAGAAGGTGAAACCCCTCGTTCAGGAAGCCTTCCGGGAAATCTGGAACGGTTTTGCCGAGAACGACGAATTCAATCAGCTGATTATGGCCGCGGGCCTGGGATGGCGAGAGGTCGCTTTACTGAGGGCGTACGCGCGTTACATCAAACAGCTCCGGTTCGGGTTCAGTCAGCCGTTTATCGCCGATACGCTGGCCCGCCATCTCGATATCACCGCCAGTCTGGTTGCGCTTTTCAAGGCCAGGTTCGAACCCCTTGCTGAATCTGCAGAAATGCGGGCCGGACGGGTCGACGCTATTGAGACCACGATCCTCGACGCCCTGGAGCGAGTGGAAAGCCTTGACGATGACCGGATCCTGCGGCGTTTCCATGCGCTCATCCAGGCGACCGTCAGAACCAACTACTACCAGCGGGAGGAGTCCGGCCAGCCCAAGGGGTACCTGTCATTCAAGCTTGATCCATCCTCCATCCCGGACATTCCCAAACCCCGCCCCCGTTTCGAGATCTTCGTGTACTCGCCGCGGGTGGAGGGCGTCCACCTGCGAGCCGGGCCGGTCGCCCGTGGTGGCCTCCGGTGGTCCGACCGTGTCGAGGATTACCGGACCGAGGTACTTGGGCTGGTCAAGGCTCAGCAGGTCAAGAACTCGGTCATTGTGCCGGTGGGCGCCAAGGGCGGCTTTGTCGTCAAGCATCCGCCTGAGGACGGTTCGCGGGAATCGCTTCGGGCCGAAGGTATCGCCTGTTATCAGACATTCATTCGGGGATTGCTCGATCTTACCGACAATCTTGAGGATGGTGCCGTTGTTCCGCCCGCCGATCTGGTCCGCCACGACAATGATGATCCTTATCTGGTCGTTGCCGCAGACAAGGGCACGGCGACGTTTTCCGATATCGCCAACAGGCTGGCCGGGGAGTACCGGTTCTGGCTTGGTGATGCCTTTGCCTCCGGTGGCAGCGAAGGCTATGACCACAAGAAGATGGGGATCACCGCGCGCGGTGCCTGGGAATCCGTGAAGCGCCATTTCCTTGAGAAGGGGCTGGACACCCAGTCCGAGGATTTTACGGTGGTGGGGATCGGAGATATGGCAGGCGATGTGTTCGGCAACGGAATGCTGCTCTCCGAGCACATTCGCCTGGTCGGCGCTTTCAATCACCAGCACATTTTTGTGGACCCTGCGCCGGATGCTTCCGCCTCCTTCCACGAGCGCAAGCGTCTTTTCGAATTGCCGGGCTCCTCCTGGGCTGATTATGACCAAAGCCTGATCAGCAAAGGAGGTGGTGTATTTGCCCGCTCCGCCAAGTCGATTCCGGTGTCACCCGAAATGCGCGCACTTTTGGGCATCGATGCCCGGCGCCTGGCGCCAAACGAGCTGATCCGTTCGCTGCTCCGGGCGCCGGTGGATATGATCTGGAACGGCGGCATCGGTACTTATGTGAAGGCGCCTTCTGAATCCCATGATGACGTTGGTGACAGGACCAACGACGGGCTCCGGGTCGACAGTGCCGAGCTTCGATGCCGGGTGTTGGGTGAGGGCGGTAACCTGGGCGTCACCCAGCGTGGGCGCGTGGCATTCGCCCTGGCTGGCGGCTCCGCCAACACGGACTTTATTGATAACGCCGGCGGAGTGGACTGCTCGGACCATGAAGTGAATATCAAGATCCTGCTCAACGAGCGTGTCGCACGGGGCCAGATGACGCTGGCGGAGCGCAACCAGTTGCTTCGGACAATGACGCCGGAAGTGGCGGAACTGGTGCTGCGCAACAACTACCGCCAGGCCATGGCACTCAGCCTGGCGTGCACCGGAAAAGTAGGCTCGCAGGAAGGATACGAGCGCCTGATGCGCCGGCTTGAGTCGGACGGGCGCCTGGACCGGGCCCTGGAATTCCTGCCGGACGACGAAGAACTGCACGAACGTTCTGGCGGATTGACCAGGCCCGAGCTTGCGGTGTTGTTGTCCTACGCCAAGATAGAGCTCAAGCAGTTACTCATGGCCTCGCCGATTGTCCGGGATTCCCGGTTCTCCCCGGCGCTTTTCTCGGCGTTTCCGGTATCCATGCAGGAGGCATTCCCGGAGGCGATCGAAACGCACCCGCTGCGTGCCGAAATCGTGGCAACCCAGATTGCCAATGACATGATCAACCGCATGGGTATCACCTGGGTGGAACGGATCCGCAATACCACAGGGGCAGACGCCGGAAGTATCGCCGCCGCCTACCTGATCTCTGTGCGAATCCATGACGTAGACCGGCAATGGGAAGCCATCGAAAAACTGGATGGCCGGATCGACGCCGGGGTACAGGCAGACCTGTTCAGCGATGTCATCCGTCTGGTGACCCGAAGCGCCAGCTGGCTGCTGCACAATCGCCGCCACAACCTGGACCCGTCTGATTGCGAGGCAAGATACCGGGTGCCGTTGGCTGGTGTGCTGACCTCGATCGACCGATTGTCGTCGGTCATACCTGAAAGTCGCTGGTATGGGCACTATGCTGAATACAGGGAGAACAAAGTACCGGAAGCTTTGGCCGCTTATTGTGCATCGGCCGAGAGCCGCTACTGGCTGATGGATATGATCGAGATTTCAGGCCAGCTGAACCAGGATCTGGGAAATGTGGCCTGGGTGTATTTCCGGTTGGGGGAAAGTCTCAATCTGACCTGGCTGGACCGGCAGATGCGCGCGTACCGGGCGCACGGACACTGGCAGCTCCTGGCCACCGTCCATTACCGGGATGAGCTCGACCAGCAGCTAAGGGATCTGACGGCATCGGTTCTGGCACAGGACGGCTCGGATCAAGGCGTACCGGCGTCGCCCGAGGCAAAGCTGGAATCATGGCGCAGCGCAAGACAGCCCTTGCTTGGCCGCTGGAAGCGGATGCTGGGAGACATGCAGGCCGTCAGCGACGTGGATTGCGCCGTGTTTTCGGTGGCCCACAGCGTGCTCCGGGAGCTTTCCCGGGACGCCGCCTGAAATTCGATTAAAGGAAATGTGTCTGCCAGACAATAATGTTGTGGTTATTTAATAAATTTCTGGCGCCTAAAAAAGTCGTAATGAATTGCAGTCCCGGTTTTTATGGGCAAATCGTCTTTTTCATTCTCGGTAGAATGCGAGACAGACAAGACAAACAGTAAAGAGGGTACAACTATGAGACAGCAGTCAGTGAATCCTGACCTTAACGAGCATCGCCAGGCGATCCGGCAGAACTACCTGGCGGACGAGTACGCGGTGATTCACAAGCTGATTGCTGACGCTCAGTTGTCCCAGGCCGAGCGCGAGGCGATCTCCGCCCGTGCCGCAGACCTGGTGCGTAGCGTCCGCAAGAATGCCCGCCCGACCATCATGGAAAAATTCCTGGCGGAATACGGACTCACCACCAAGGAAGGCGTTGCCCTGATGTGTCTGGCCGAAGCACTGCTGCGGGTGCCGGATAACCTCACCATCCACGACCTGATCGAGGACAAGATCACCTCCGGCAACTGGGGCGCGCACGTGGGCAAGGCCCAGTCCGGGATGATCAACTCCGCGACCGTAGCGTTGCTGATGACCAGCAACCTGCTGAAGGATTCCGAGCGCCAGAGCGTGGGCGAAACCCTGCGTAAACTGGTCAAGCGCATGGGCGAGCCGGTGGTCCGCACTGTAGCCGGCCAGGCCATGAAGGAGATGGGTCGCCAGTTCGTTCTGGGTCGCGACATCGAGGAAGCCCAGGACCGGGGCAAGTACTACGTCGAGCGTGGCTACACCTATTCCTATGACATGCTCGGCGAAGCCGCCCGCACCGATGCGGATGCCCAGCGCTATTACCAGTCATACTCCGATGCCATCGACAGCATCAGCAAGAACTGCAAGGGCGATGTGCGCACCAACCCGGGCATCTCCGTAAAGCTGTCCGCGTTGCTGGCCCGCTACGAGTATGGTCACAAGGAGCGGGTGATGAACGAACTCATGCCCCGCGCCCTGAAGCTGGCCAAAAAAGCCGCCGCCTCGAATATGGGCTTCAACATCGATGCCGAGGAACAGGATCGTCTCGACCTGTCCTTGGATGTCATCGAAGCCATTCTCTCCGATCCGGAGCTGAAGGATTGGGACGGTTTCGGCGTGGTGGTCCAGGCATTCGGCAAACGCTCTGCCCAGACCCTGGACTGGCTGTATGCGCTGTCCGAGAAACTGGACCGTCGCATCATGGTGCGCCTTGTGAAGGGCGCCTACTGGGACGCCGAGATCAAGCGCGCCCAGGTCATGGGACTGAGCGATTTCCCGGTATTTACCCGCAAGGCGTGCAGTGACGTGTCCTACCTGTCCTGTGCCAAGCAATTGCTGGGCATGACCGATCGCATCTATCCGCAGTTTGCGACCCACAACGCGCACTCGGTGTCCGCGGTGCTAGAGTTGGCCAGGGATATCGATCGCTCGAAATTCGAGTTCCAGCGCCTGCACGGGATGGGCGAGTCCCTGCACGATCAGGTACTTCAGGACAGCGGCGTTCCGTGCCGGATCTATGCGCCGGTGGGTGCCCACAAGGATCTGCTGGCTTACCTGGTGCGTCGTTTGCTCGAAAACGGGGCCAACAGTTCGTTCGTGAACCAGATCGTCGACACCAGCATCACACCGGAAGAGATTGCGAAGGATCCCATCGACGCGGTGGTGGCGCTGGGCGAGAACATTTCCAGCAAGGCCATCGTGCCGCCCGCGAAGATCTTCGGAGATCAGCGTCGCAACTCCAAGGGTTGGGATATCACGGATCCGGTGACCGTGGCCGAGATCGAGGAAGGCCGTGGCAAGTTCCGGGAGCACCAGTGGACCGGTGGCCCCATACTTGCGGTGGAGTCTTCCAGCGATGAAGTACACGAGGTCCGTAACCCGGCCAATCCCGATGATCTGGTCGGCCACATCACGTTCACCTCCGAAGCCGATATCGGCGCCGCACTGGACGTTGCTCAGGATGGTTTCAAGAGCTGGTCTGCCCGGTCGGCCGAGGAACGGGCAGCCTGCGTGCGCAAGGTGGGTGATCTGTATGAGGAACACGCCTACGAGCTGTTCGCCCTGACCACCCGCGAAGCCGGCAAGTCCCTGCTGGACGCGGTGGCGGAAATCCGCGAGGCGGTCGACTTTGCCATGTTCTACGCCAACGAGGGCATCCGCTACGAGAAGGATGGTGAGGCCCGGGGTGTCATGTGCTGTATCTCGCCCTGGAACTTCCCGCTGGCGATCTTCACCGGCCAGATCCTGGCGAACCTGGCGGCGGGCAATGCCGTTGTCGCCAAGCCGGCCGAGAGCACCTCGCTGCTGGCGGTGCGCGCGGTTGAGCTGATGCACGAAGCGGGTATTCCGCGGGATGCCATCCAGCTGCTGCCGGGTACCGGGGCTACGGTGGGCTCCGCCCTGACCTCCGATCCCCGCGTGACCGGGGTCTGCTTCACCGGCTCCACGGCCACCGCCCAGCGCATCAACAAGGCGATGACCGAGAACATGGCGCCGGACGCTCCGCTGGTGGCCGAAACCGGTGGCCTCAATGCCATGATCGTGGATTCCACCGCACTGCCGGAGCAGGTGGTCCGGGATGTGCTGGCGTCGTCGTTCCAGAGTGCCGGCCAGCGCTGCTCCGCGCTGCGGATGCTCTACGTCCAGAAGGACATTGCCGATAACCTGCTGGAAATGCTTTACGGCGCCATGGAAGAGCTGGGTATTGGCGATCCGTGGCAGCTGTCCACCGATGTTGGCCCGGTGATCGACGAGCCGTCCCAGAAGAAGATTGTCGACCACTGCAACAAGTTCGAGCAGGCCGGCAAGTTGCTGAAGAAAATGGACGTGCCAGGCAAGGGCCGTTTCGTTTCGCCGGCGGTACTCAAGGTCAGCGGTATCGAGGAGATGGAAGAAGAGATCTTCGGTCCGGTCCTGCACGTGGCTACGTTTGAAGCCAAGGACATCGACAAGGTGGTGGACGCGGTCAATGCCAAGGGCTACGGCCTGACCTTCGGCATCCACAGCCGGGTTGACCGCCGGATCGAGCATATTGCCAGCCGGATTCACGTGGGCAACACCTACGTTAACCGGAACCAGATCGGCGCCATTGTCGGGTCCCAGCCATTTGGTGGTGAAGGCCTCTCCGGTACCGGTCCGAAGGCAGGTGGTCCGTTGTATGTTCGTCGTTTCCTCAAAGGGGAAACCGTCGAGAAGCCGTCGAGCTCCAGCGACAAGGTCATCAGCGCTGAAAAGACACAGAAGCTGATTGACCGGGTGGCCTCCGTCAAGGTACCAAAGCCCGAGGAGCGCCAGGAAGCGCTCAAACCGTTCTTCGGTGAGGTGCCCGCGCCGATGGACAAGGGCTACCTGGAAATGCCCGGGCCCACCGGTGAACAGAACCATCTGTCGTTCCATGCCCGCGGTGTGGTGCTGTGTCTGGGACCGGATGCCGAGTCAGCCATGGAGCAGGCAGCGACTGCGCTGTCGCAGGGCAACCAGGTGGTGGTCATAGCGCCGGACGCAGAGGGCAAACTGGCAGATGCCGCCAAGGCCGGCCTGCCTGTCGTGGCCATCAACGGTGTCCTGGATCCGGATGCCCTGACTGAGCTGTCCGGGTTTGAGGCGGTTGTCAGCGTGGCGGAGAAGCCGCTGCTCAGGCAATACCGTCAGGCTCTGGCCAAGCGCGATGGTGCGTTGCTGCCGGTGATTACCGAGCACAAGCTGGACCAGCGTTTTGTAATCGAGCGGCACCTTTGCGTGGACACCACGGCAGCGGGTGGTAACGCCAGCCTGATCGCATCCGCCGAGTAATACTCGCGGATGCGCGGCCTTCAGCGGTCCGGCTTGTCACAACCGGACTGCTGAGTCCTTCGTCCCAGGGTTATTCCATCGTGACCGGCACCATAATGTGGGCGAAGTCAGTACCCTTCCACATGACATAGGGGCCGCCGTTGTAGGGATCCGTTGGCAGTGAATCCAGTATTGACTGGTCCGGAACAATCACCATCAGGTGAGGGCCTTCCTGCACCCACTGATTATCCGCCGTTTCGCCCTCGGCATAGGGATCGATGTTGCTGGCCCCGCCGTCGCCGGCCAGCATGTAGGCAATGCCCATAGCCTCATTGGTATGGTTGTTTTTGTTGACCCATGCCTCGGCCCACTTCTGCCAGGGACCGTCCAGACACATGGGGGCCGTGCCCTGGAGGGTAGGTGGAGTAGGAAAGCAGACATACTGATTGCTGCCTTCCTGCAGCATGTTGTTGTCCCAGTCCATGACTGTGACTTTGTCCCTGAGTGACACCGGAGCTGCGCTCAGGGCATCCATGAGTAACTGGTCACTTTCTTCGGCCGCTACATTGCCGAGAGTGAGGACGGAGATGGCCGTGGCCAACAGGCCGATAGAAGTTTTCATTGTCTTGCCCTCTGAGAGTCGCAGCTTGAGAGCTGCGTCAATGGCAAGTATGCGCCGAATCTGGCTGCCTCGTAGGATGAATCCTTTCTTAACCAGCTGATAAGATCGCGTCTGGCTATAAGCCTGCGGGTTTTGTGAGGTGGGCGGCCCTGGACCGGTTTGCGATTAACGATGCGTTATTGAGCTATCGCGCTGCGTACCGTTCATGCAGAATGCCAACCCGCTCAACGTAGGCCTTGGTTTCCGCGTAGGGTGGCACCCCCTTGTAGCGGGTGACCGCCCCCGGGCCGGCGTTGTAGGCGGCGGTGGCCAGACGGATGTCGCCGTTGAACCGGGACAGCATTCTGGCGAGGTAATTTACGCCCCCCCGAATGTTTTCCGCAGCCGCCATGGCATCTCCCACACCCAGCTCCTGCGCCGTTCCCGGCATCAGTTGCATCAGTCCCTGTGCTCCCTTGGGCGACAGGGCTTTCGGGTTGAACGCGGATTCGGCGTGAATGACAGCCCGGACCAGTGCGGGGTCTACGTCAAACTCCCGGGCAGCCGTCTGGATTTCCCGGCGATAGGGTTTGAGAAATAACGGGGTTTTACGCCAGTCGACCTTCGAGTCGGGATCGCAGGCGTAGCAGTGAAACCGGATGACATCGAACGTGGCATTGGCCGGCTGGATGCTGCTGTAGGATACAACTCCGTTCTCATCGGTGTAGCGATAAACGGTTTCGTTGCCGGTTGAGGCAATCGGGGAGTCGGGGGCCCCGGTGTTGGTGAACTCAACGGTGCCATCCGGATGCACGATACGTTTGATGCTTTCCGCGTGTACTGATGTCGGCACCAACTGGGCCGCAAGCACCAGCATGGCCAAGGGAAGGGCGTATCGTATCTGGCCAGATCTCATTCGGTTTCCGTGTGGCTCCGGTCGGGTTTCAGAAGGCGCGTCCATCAACGTCCAGAGTCAGAATTATACGGGTTTGAAACGGCTATGAAACCGGACAATTTGTGGCAGAAGCGTCACTTTCCGTGAATGGCTGGGTAAAAATACCGATAGCAACCTTATCAGAGTCTGAGTAGGGTGCCCGGCCAATTTAAAAACTGGCACCTATAGATTCATGTCTTCAAGCAGTACAACTCTTCCCCTTCAAAATGCCACCGGCCTCCAGCGCCTTGGCGATCCCGTAGTCCTGACACTGACCGTGGGCTTTATCCTGCTTTTCGTCGGCTGGTCGATGACCAATGCCGACGGGCTGGCCTCGGCGATTGGTTCCGGCTTCAGCTGGACTGCGAAATACCTTGGTTCCTACTTTCAGCTGCTTTTGCTGCTGACCTTCTTTATTGCACTCGGGGTTGCCCTGGGTCGTGCGGGAGCGGCACGGCTTGGCGGCCTGGACCGGCCCGAGATCAGTACCTTTCGCTGGCTGTCGATGATTCTGTGCACCCTGCTCGCCGGGGGTGGCGTGTTTTTCGCGGCGGGTGAGCCGGTGTACCACTTTGTGGTGTCTCCGCCGGTATCCACGGCTGAAGCCGGAACCGCCGAGGCCGTGGCGCCGGCCATGGCCCAGTCCTTCATGCACTGGGGGTTTCTGGCCTGGGCTGTTCTCGGCTCTCTGACCGCTCTGGTGCTGGCCCATGCCCACTATGTCCAGGGTAAACCTTTGCAGCCGCGCACGCTGCTTTATCCGGTGCTGGGTGAGCGGATGATGGCCGGTTGGTTCGGTGGCCTGGTGGATGCCCTGTGCGTCATCGCGGTCGTTGCCGGTACCGTGGGGCCGATCGGTTTCCTCGCGACGCAGATGAGTTTTGGCCTGCATGAGCTGTTCGGCATCCCGGATACCTTTGCCACTCAATTATTCATTCTGACTCTTCTCGCCGGCGTCTACATGACTTCAGCTGTCAGTGGCCTGCACCGGGGGATTCAGTTACTGAGCCGTTTCAATGTCCTGCTTGCACTCGGTATCGCTGCGGTTATCTTTGTGTTCGGGCCGACGCTGTTCCTCACCAATACCTACCTCTCCTCCGCGGGTGAGTACCTCTCTTCGTTTTTTGCCATGGCGACGGTGACCTCCGAGACGGCGCCGGCCTGGTGGATGAAGTGGTGGACCGTTTTCTTCTTCGCCTGGTTTATTGGCTACACCCCGCTGATGTCTATCTTTGTGGCCCGGATTTCCCGTGGCCGGAGTATTCGGCAAACCATACTGGCCGTGGCCGTGCTTGCACCGATTGCGACATCGATCTGGTTCACGTTGCTCGGCGGCTCAGGGATCTATCATCAGCTGACGGGGACGTTCGATCTGGCGGAGGCTCTCAATGGCTTTTCCTTCGATGTGGCTACCCTGACCGTGGCGCAGGCACTGCCCGGCGGGACTCTGATGGCTGCGGCCATCCTGCTGTTGACGACCATTTTTGTGGCGACAACCGGAGACTCCATGAGTTATGCCATTGCGGCTGTCGGAGCCGGTCACGATGAGCCCCACTACCTGGTACGGGCTTTCTGGGGAGGCGCCATGGCGTTGATGGCAGCCATCCTGCTTTACATGGGGGCAGGCCAGATCGGTGTGTTGCAGCAATTCATCGTGCTGACAGCCATTCCCGTGTCATTGATTATCCTGCCTTCGCTCTGGACCGGCCCGAAAGCCGCCAGGGCAATGGCCCGTGCCCAGTCACTGATCTGACCGGACGTCTACCGGCGGGGAAACAGTGCTTTCCCGCCGGTGGGTGGTCCAAGGCGGTCAGGTCTCTTCAGGTATCGGCTCCGCGGGCAATCTTGTGCCCGACCAGTTCTCCATCAGCCGGCAGGTCACCAGATCCCCGGTGACGTTGATGGCGGTGCGACACATGTCCAGAATCCGGTCCACGCCCATAATCAGCGCGATACCACTGGGCGGTATTCCCACGGTCTGGAGCACCATGGCAAGGATGACGATGCCGACCCCCGGTGTGGCCGGGGAGCCGATGGATGCACCAACGGCCATGGCAACCACAAGGGCCATGCTGCCCATCCCGAGGTCCACGCCGTAAACCTGGGCCAGGAAAACTGTGGCAACGGCCTGGTAGAGGGCGGTGCCATTCATATTGATCGTTGCGCCCAGGGGGATGACAAACTCGGAAATCGACGGTCGGACGCCCAGCTTGTCCTCCGCGGTCCGGATCGACAGCGGCATGACCGCTGCCGAGCTGGAGGTGGAGAACGCCAGCAGCAATACGTCGCGGGTGTCCTTGAGGAAGCGCAGTGGGTGCTGCCCCACCAGAACTTTCAGGATGAGCAGATACAACGCCAGGAGCAGCAGCAATCCCAGCAGGACCGTGAACACGTAGGAGCCCATGCCCAACATGGCCCGGAACCCGATTGTGGTGGTCAGCTGGGCCATCAGACCGAAGACGGCAAAGGGGGCCAGGCGCATGGCCCACTTCACTACGGTCATGCAGATCTGTTGCAGGGAGTCGAGCAGGTCCAGCATTGGGCGAGACTTTTCCGGTTCCATGCTGACGAGAGCGATCCCGACAATGATGGAGAAGATGACCACCTGGAGCATCTGTCCCTCGACCATGGCGTCCAGTGGGTTGCCGGGCAGCAGGCCCAGCAGGGTCTGGGGAATATCCTCGACACTGGGCATCACCGCGTTCACTGCCTCATCATCGGGCTGAGCTGCCGGAGCGGCGAGCCCGGTCAGCATTTTCCCGGGGTTGATCAGCCCGCCGACCCAGAGGCCGATAGACGCGGCGATGGCAGTGGTTATGACGAAGAATACGGACACCCTCATGCCGAGCTTACGCAGCTGTGAGAGATCCTCGCTGGAAGCCAGCCCCCGGACCACCGAGGCTATGACCAGCGGGATGACTATCATCTGAATGGTCGCGAGAAACAGCTGACCCGGAAAAGCCAGCCAGTTACCAATCAGCCGCCCGGTCTCCGGCTCCACGAGCCCTACCGATGGGCCCAGCAGGGTGCCTACCACCAGGCCGATTCCCATGCCCACCAGGACCTTGAGCCACAACCGTCCCTTCACGAGTCCGGACAGGTAGACACTCAGGTGTCGGACGGGCCGCAGGTAATCGTTGGAGAACTCTTCGTTGTTATTTGTCATGTTGGCTTCGTCCGTGTCCTTGCCAAGTGCTGACCTGAGCCTAGACTGAAAACAGATCAGTCGTAAAAAGAGGAAATACCATGCCATTCTCGCCGAACCACCTTGCAGAGCTCAATCTGTTACTGCAGTTCCCTTCGACTTCCATGCAGGAAGGGATCAAGGTGCATGCCCATTCTGCCGCGCCTGAAACGGTCCGCGCAGCCGAAAGCCTGTTTTCCAAGGGGCTGATCAGCCAGAAGGATGGCGGGTATCTGACACCCCTGGGCACCGAGGCGGTCGAGATGACCCAGAAGTTGCAGTCCATACTGACAAGCAGGTGAGCCCGCCGGAGCGACAGTACGTACTATCCGAGGTCGACCGCCTTTGAGGCCAGTGATGGTGTCGGGTTAGGGTAAAAGCTGGTCGGATGGTGCTTTCGCCTGAAATTTCAGTATTGGCAAGGAGTTGAGTGTTTGGTGTCCGTCTCCGAACCGAAACAACGAGCCAGCTGGTCCCGATCGCCATTGTTGTGGATGGCGGGCAGTATTGCCGGCGTTGGCCTGATCGTAGGGATCTTGTATGCATTAGGTGTACACCAGCAGATCGTCGAACTGTTGCAGTGGTTTGATGCGCAGGGCGCCTGGGCTGCCGTGTTGTTCGTTGTGCTGATGATAGCGGCCATGGTACTGCTGTTGCCCGGTGTGTTGCTGACCACCGGCGCGGGCTTTGTGTTCGGCGTGGTCGAGGGCACCCTCTACGTGGTGGTTGGCACCACCATCGGTGCAGCGGCGGCGTTTCTGATCGCCCGGCATGTGTTTGGTGAGACCGCCCATATCTACATCCGCAATCGTGCGAAGCTTTCCGTCGTCACCGATGAGATGGCACCACACGGCTGGAAGATCGTATTGCTGACCAGGCTGATTCCGTTCTTCCCGGGCAAGGTATCCAACTACCTGTTCGGCCTGACCAGCTTTTCCTTCCCCGGGTTTGTCGCGGGAACCTTCCTCGGGGTGATTCCTTTCTCCCTGCACAATGTCTACCTGGGCTCGCTGGCGGCTGACCTGTCCACCCTGGGGGTGCGGGAAAGTGCCCGCAGCCCGCTGGAGTGGACCATCTACGGGGCCGGCTTTGTCGGCACGATTCTGGCAGTGGTGTTCCTGAATCGTCTGGCCAGGCGGGCACTGGCCCGATACCGGATGGAAACCGAACCCATGGGACAGGAGGACTCTCAATGAGCTGGATGAACTGGTTGCCCTGGCGCTACATCATCAAGCGCGTGGCCCGCAGGCATGGTTTCCTGGATCCGATCGCGTTGCTGGGAAAACTGCACGGGTTTGCCCAGCCTTCGGAAGTGGGGGAGCCCATCGAACTGCTCAGAGCGGGCGTGGTTTTCCATGCCCGGGGTCTGATCAACAGCCGGGTCATCCAGCATAACCTGGACTGGGTCTGGCCTTACTGGGTGGAGCGCCAGTTTGATCCCACCGATTCAGCCTTTGTCCCCAGGGCGTTTTCCATTACCCACATCAATCTCACCAACCGGAACTGGACGGCTATCGGCCAGCCGGATGTTGAGGAGTTGCCGGTCGTTGACCCCAGGGGATTGTTAACGCCGTTGTATGATGGCTGGTCCCTCGATGGTTGGTTGCTGGCCGAGGATGGGCGTTGCCTGCTGCCGTCCCGGGCGAAACAGGCCCGCCAATGGCAGGAACTGGGAGATACCCCGGTGGTCGTCACTGAAACGGTCCAGGACGGCCTGACGCTGACCAGTCGCAGCCGGGTTGCGATCGAGCATGGTCGGCCGGTGTGCAAGCTCACTCTGCAGGCTGAATCGGACATGGGAGGCTCGCTGGTGTTATCCCTGCGACCAGCCAACCCGGAAGGCATCAGCTTTATCCAGAAGGTACAGCTTGAAGAAGAGGGCACGGGCTGGCTGGTGGACGGCAGCCAGCCCGTGAAGTTTGACCGGGCGCCGGTCTCGCACCACGTCTCCGATTACAAACAGGGCGATGTACACATTCACCTGATGGACCGGCAACAGGAGACTGAAGGTCATTGCGACGTCGGGATGGTTACCGCGGCAGCCCTGTTTCCTGTAAAGGCCGGCGAACCAGCAGAACTGACGGTCAGTATCCCTCTGGAGGTGACCGGCCTGATGCCGGCAGGGCCGGACGCCTGGCACCGCACCCGGGAGGATACCGCTCAGCTGGTCTGTCCGGACGAAACCTATCAGTTCCTTTATGACGCAGCAGTCAGCTCGTTGATTCTGCACTCCCCCAAGGATGTGTATCCGGGGCCCTACACCTATAAGCGTTTCTGGTTCCGGGATGCAGCCTTCATCATTCACGCCTTGCTGAGTGTGGGGCTGACCGACCGCGCGGAGCGGGCGCTGAACCAGTTTCCGGACCGGCAGATGCGGGACGGCTATTTTCGCTCCCAGGAGGGGGAATGGGATGCCAATGGCGAAGTGCTCTGGATCCTCGACCGCTTTTGCCAGATGACCGGGCGTGACCTTCCGGAGCGCTGGGAAGCACCCGTCATGAAGGGGGCACGCTGGATCCTCAGGAAGCGCCTCAATGGCAACCTGAATGCTCCTCACGCGGGACTGTTGCCGGCCGGATTCAGCGCCGAGCATCTGGGGCCGAACGACTATTACTACTGGGATGACTTCTGGGGCATTGCCGGCCTCAAAGCCGCCGCCAACCTGCTGCGGGATCAGGACCGGGAAGCCAGTGAGAGTTTTGCCGCCGGTGCCAGGGAGTTCAACCAGGCTGTCGAACGCAGTCTGGCCAGTTGTGAGCAGCGCTTACGGCGGCCCGGCATGCCGGCGTCACCGTATCGTCGGCTGGACGCCGGTGCAATCGGGTCCCTGGCCGCAGGCTACCCGACCCAGCTGATGAAGCCGGATGATGAGCGCCTGCTGGACTGCGCCAGGTTCCTGATGGACAGTTGCTTCGTTAATGGCGCGTTCTACCAGGACATGATTCATTCAGGGCTGAACGCCTATCTCACGTTGCATGTGGCCCAGGTGTTGTTAAGGGCCGGTGATCCGCGCCATGTGGAACTCATGGACGCCGTGGCGGGGATGGCATCCCCGACGGGCCAGTGGCCGGAGGCCATTCATCCCGCCACTGGTGGTGGTTGCATGGGAGATGGCCATCATATCTGGGCCGCCGCCGAGTGGGTGTTGATGATTCGAAATTGTTTTGTCCGAGAGGAGGGCGAGCGCCTGATTCTGGCCGCCGGAATTCCGGGGCGTTGGCTGGATCAGGAGAAAACCATCCGCTTCGGTCCGGCTCCAACGCGCTTTGGCTCTATCACCGTGACCATCGAACCACGGCCTGGTGGTAAGCCGGGAGTGAGCTGGGACGCCGACTGGCATGGCGAGGCCCCGGAAGTAGAGGTTCGCCTTCCCAAATGACCAGACGAACCATCTGTACCGCATGGTCAGTCCGGCACCTGTATCTGTTTTGTTTGTCTGCTAACTTCTAGAGTAGTGCCTTACACAGATACTGGAGACCGGAACCCGACCATGCCCCCCATTTTCTACACATTCTTCGTTCCAGCGCTGTTTGTCTGGCTGTGGAGCACAGGGTTCATCGGTGGCAAATTCGGTCTGCCCTACGCCGAACCGTTCACCATGCTTCTGATCCGGATGCTGCTGACGCTGATTCCACTGGGAATCCTGGCCGTGCTGCTAAAAGCCCGGTGGCCGGGCTGGCGAGGGGCCGGGCATCTGGCGGTCACGGGGATCCTGGTGCACGGGTTCTATCTGGGCGGCGTGTTCTACGCCATCGATCAGGGCATGTCTGCCGGGGTGGTATCGCTCATAGTCGGGCTCCAGCCGTTGGTGACGGCCCTGGCCGCTGTCATCTTCCTCAAGGAATCGGTCACCGTGCGCCAGTGGATTGGTCTCGCCCTTGGCTTGCTGGGTGTGGCGCTGGTGCTGATGGAGAAACTGGGAGCCTCCGCCACAGACGTAGGCATCCCGCCCCGAACGCTCATCTGGGCGCTGTTGGCGTTGCTGGGTATTTCCATGGGCACGGTTTACCAGAAACGCTATGGCACCAGCGTGGATCTGGTATCGGGCACCATGATCCAGTACGCGGCGGCAGGCACCCTGTTTGCTGTTGGCGCGTTCACCCTGGAAACCCGGGAAGTGCAATGGACGCTCCAGTTCCAGTTGGCCCTTGGCTGGCTGGTATTCGGGCTTTCGGTCAGCGCGATCCTGATCCTCATGTGGCTGATCCGGCGGGGTGCCGCTTCGCAGGTGGCCAGCCTGTTTTATCTGGTACCGCCGGTAACCGCACTGGAGGCCTACCTGCTGTTCGGTGAGCGCCTCGGACCGTTGGCGATCGCCGGTGGCCTTGTCGCAATCACCGGGGTCGCGTTGGTAACGGTCAGGGCTCCGGCAAAGGCCTGAATAACGTCCGGGTCAGTCGCCGTTGGCCGCAAGGCTCTCCAGCAGTTGATTGATCGCCGATGCAAACGGACCGGGCGAATCCTCCTGCAGGAAGTGGCCGCCCTTCAAGGTGGTGTGGGGGAGACCCTTGGCACCGGGTATTCGATTCTGCATGTAGTGATCACCGCCACGGGTAATCGGATCCCCGTTGCTGAAGGTGGTCAGGAACGGTTTCTCCCACTGTTCCAGGACGGTCCAGGCTCTCCGGTTGGCCTCACTGGCCGGGTCGTCCGGCGTCATCGGCACGAGGCCCGGAAACGCCCTTGCGCCGGCTTTGAACTTTTTGTCGGGGAAGGGCGCATCGTACGCCCGGCATTCCCCCGGCCCGAGCTTTCGGAAACAGCCTGTGTTAACGATTTTCGAGACCGGAAACCACGGGCTGTAGAGGGCGAATGTCCGCCAGGCACGGAATACCGGCGGAACCTTCTGGTCGCCGGTCGGCAGCATGCCATTGCCGACGACAATGGCACGAAACCGGTCCGGATTTTCTGCCGCAAGACGGAGCCCGATGAGCGACCCCCAGTCCTGGCATACCAGCGTGACATTCCTCAGATCCAGCTGATCAATGAACGCCTGCATCCAGTCCATATGTTGTTGGTAGCTGTAGTCCGATACCTTGACCGGCTTGTCCGACTTGCCGAATCCGATCAGATCGGGCGCTATCACGCGATGACCCGCACCTGCGCAGTGCGGAATCATGTGCCGGTAAAGGTAGGACCAGGACGGTTCCCCGTGCATCATGAGGACAGGGGCTGCACCCGCAGGACCCTCGTCCACGTAGTGCATTCTTAATTCCCCCAACGACAGGTAGTGCGGCTCGAAGGGGTAGTCTGGCAGATTATCGAAACGTTCTTCGGGTGTTCTCACGAATTCCATGTTTGTTCCCGGGCAATGTTGTTCTTGTACTGCAACCATTTCACCGGGCTGCGATAAATGCAACACCCTGTCGTGAATCCCTTTTTTGCAAACCTTTAATGTCGGAATCCTGCGTATCCGCCCCGGTTGGTTTAGGGTAGTGGTTCGGGAGACAGGAAAGCGCAGGCGTTATGACCCATTGGCTGCTGGCAAATATCGACGCGGGTGACGGTCAGAGAGACCGCGCCTTCTGGCTCAAACACCTTGCCGAAGCAGGTGTGGAGGCGCCGGAGTGCCGGGACATCGCTGATGACCGTTGGCCGTCCGAAGTCTGCCCGGGAGACGTGGTTATGGTGGCCGGTGGCGACGGTTCAGCGAATTATGGCGCCCGCATCTGCATGGCCAGGCGGGCCATCCTCGCCGTTCTGCCCTCGGGAACCGCCAACGATTTTGCCCGGAATATCGGTCTCCCTGAGGATCCCGGCGAGCTGTGCCGGCTCGTCAGACGCGGCGTCAGCCGGCACGTGGATGTCGCCTGTACCGATGGCCGGATCTTTCTGAACGTGGCCCATGTCGGGCTGGGCACGCTCCCCGCCCGGGAATCCGGAAGGGCCCGGAAAAAACTCTTTGGCCGTTTCTCCTATGCGGTGGAACTGCTGAGACGACTGAACGCCAAGCGTGGTTTTCGGGCCGAGATCCGTTGTGGCAAAGGTTCTGTGCGCGGACGTTGGTTGTCCATCGCCGTGGCCAACGGCGCCTACTTCGGGGGAGGTCACGAGATTCCGGAGGCCGCGCCCGATGACGGGTATGTTGAAGTGATCGCAGTGAAGCCGAGGCCGGTGGCCCAGTTGTTGCTGACTTTCGTGATGCTCCGCCTGAATCGAGAGGCTCCTGCCCGCACCAGTACGCTGGTACATCTCAAAGGCACCCACTGTTCTGTGCGCACTCGCAGGCCGAAGACAGTAACAGCGGATGGGGACATCGCCGGCAAGACGCCACTGGATGTATCCTGCCAGTATCAGGCCCTGCAGGTGATTGCTCCGTAGATACGATTTGTCACTGACTTTCCGACCGGAAAGCGCGATCATACGGCCCGGAGTGGCATAAATGACCAGATTGACTGGCAGAAACGTCCATTACACCGCCTGTCGCACTATCCAACGAGAATCGCCGAGAAGGATCATAGAATGCACCTTATGACTGCATCCACCATGGGCTCTGTGTTCCGGGCCGCACGGTCTGCGCTGTTAACGCTGATGTTGGCTGGAACTGCATCTTCGGCCCTGGCCGCCGAGCGCCTTTATATCTTCACGGAAAACTATCCTCCCTACAATGCGTCCAAATCCGGTCAGGGGTTCGCTCACAGCGAAGACGAGATTACCGGCATTTGCACCGATATGGTCAAGGCCATGCTGGCGCGCGTGGACTACGACTATGTCATGAAGATGCGCGTATGGAGCTACGCCTACGACTGGGTCCAGGGGCGTGAGAATCACGGTTTGTTCTGCACCGCCCGTACCGATGAGCGGGAGGACCAGTTCCAGTGGGTTGGGCCACTGGCATCCATCAAGTGGACACTGTTTGCCGCGCCGGACTCGGATATCACCCTGTCCAGCCTGGAAGACGCCAGAGATTTGCGTATCGCCGGTTATAAAGGCGATGTGATGTCGGATTACCTGGTAAGCAAAGGCTTCAATGTGGTCATGAGTTCGTCTGGTGATGTGAATGCCCAGCGCCTTGTGCTGGGCCAGGCGGATCTGTGGGTAACCGATGGTCTGGTTGGGCCGCTGGTGGCGAAAGAAGAACACGACATCGAGGGACTCAAACCGGTACTGGTTTTCCGGGAAACCCCGATGTATCTGGCTGTCAGCAATGAGACCGCCCCGGAGGTCGTCAAAGACCTCCAGAACGCTCTGGATTCGGCCCGGAGTTCCGGGGAACTGGAATCAATCGTCGCCAGCTACGAGTGAGTCGAGCCCGATGGTTCCGGTTTTGTTTCCCGGGACCATCGCTGCTTGCGTAGCTTTCTGCCTGTTTCGACAAAGGGCAGCACGATGAGGCTGTACAGTGTGAGGTAGCGTTCGGCATCTTGCCTGCCGGTTCCGAAACGAATGGGTTCCGGTCGGGACGTGGTGACATACAGGGTGCCGAACATCCAGTCCCAGACCGACAGGTTGGTGCCAAAATTCTTGTTGAAGTGCCTGGGTGCGTCGCTGTGATGGATCTGGTGCTGGGCCGGGCTATTAAATACGTGCTCAAGCTTCGGACCAAAGGACAGCCAGACGTGGCTATGCCGGAGATTTGCAGCCAGCGCATTGAAGATGAACACCAGGTAGGTCACGCCGAACAGGGTGTACCGGCTGATTTCCCCGCCACAGGCATACCAGAAAATGCCGGCGTAGGCGCTCAGAAACACCGCTGTTGCCAGCCTCTCCGCAATCTTCTCGACAAAGTGGATCCGGCTTGCCGTCACTGGCACCAGGACCGGCGCCGAATGATGCACCTTGTGGAACTCCCATAGCCACTTCGAGTGGAACGCCCGGTGCACCCAGTAGTGCTTGAAGTCGTTGACGAGAAACACGCCGAGACCATAGAGCAGTGTGAGGGCGAGAGTTTCCCCGGTCTGGGGGCGGGCTCCCCACAGATTGGTGAAGAAGGCGATGAAGTCGCCGGAGCGCAATATGTACGGGTCCACCAGACCGACGAACGGCAGTACCAGCGCCACCTTGAGAATGGCCCGGACAAAGTAATACCGGTAATCCAGTAACGCAGAGCGATGGAAGTTGACCCGGGAGCCACCCAGGAACTGCCAGAAGGAGCTGGCATCTGTGAGGCCGCGATGACGGCGGACGCGGAACAGAAGGTAGGCAACGAGGCAGGATATCCCCAGGAACAGCACGCCAAACCGGCCGTTCAGATCAAAAATCCCAAGGAACTGGTCGGTTACAGGCTCGACAATGAACTGGTTCAGGTAGTCCGGAATCTTCGGGAGAATATCCAAGGCAGGGGCCCTCGCAAACAACGAGCCGGATTATAGGCGGAGTGGGCCTCTTGTTCAATGCGACTGGTTGTCAGTAGCGATTGATTGTTATTGGATTGTCGACAGGCGCGGCGTCACGTAACTGAATCGTCGGCGGTACTGCTCCATCGTGCAGCCTACCGTGCGCTTGAACAGTCGTCTGAAGGAACTCGCGTCCTCATACCCCACATCCCAGATGATCCGGGAGGTTTGTCGTTGGGTCGATTCGAGCTGGTGTTTCGCGGCTTCCACGCGCAGATGCTGTATGTAATGCAAAGGGGTTTCCCCAGTGGCCTCCTTGAAGCGCCGCTTGAAGGTGCGGGTTCCCAGCCTGGCTTTGCTTGCCAGTTCGTCAATGCTTACGGGGTCGGCGTAATGCGTTTCCAGCCAGAGCTGGATCCGTTCAATTGCCTCGTCCTGGTGGGCCTTGCTGCCGTAAAAGCTCATATAGGGCGTCTGTTCGGATCGCCGGGCATCGATGATAAGCAGTTTGCTGCAAGCCAACGCGAGTGAGGGGGAGCCCAGCTTTTCCACAAGGTAGAGGCAGAGATCGATGAACGACGTGGCGCCTCCGGCGCAGATGATCTGGCCGTTGTCGATCAGTAACTGCTCTGCGTCCAGTCGGATGTCCGGAAACCGGCGGCGGAATGCCGAAGCGGCACGCCAGTGTGTGGTCGCTACCTGCTCTGCCAGAAGGCCTGCCTCGGCCAGAACAAAGCTGCCTGTACAGACGCTGGCGATGGTTGCGCCGCGCCTGAACGCATTCCAAAGCCACTCATGTATGGGCGTGGACCTGGCCAGGGACCGTTCGATGTGGCGGTCACCCAGGACCGCCTCCATTGCCGACCCGACAATCACCAGGTCCGGCTGATAACTGTCACAGGTGGTAGTCGGGGTGATGCTGACTCCACTGTAGGTAATGACCGGAGCTCCGTCGACCGTCACAATCTGGCAATCGAATTTCTGGTCCGAGGGGAAGCCCGGAGACTGATCACAGAAATTCGCGGCCGCGAAAAAATCCATAATCCCGAGAATGCCACTTCCATGACAGTAGGGCAGGGCGACGACAGCAACTTTGATCATGATATGGCCCTTTTCGCATTTAACGTGTCAAATATGACACTCCGATCCTGCCAAGGCAAGTCTTACTCTGGGCTTGTGATGAAGGAGGGCATCCTGTCCTCCGGGTAAGGAGGACTTGCCATGACCGTTCAATCTCGCATCAACACCCGTACCGCGATCCGTGTTACCGACCGTGTAGTGACACCGGCCAACGGTAAAGCTGCCCTGTTGGGCAAGGGTATGAACCTGTTGCACCGGGCTTTACCAACCCTCGCCGGTAACGCAGTGGAGCATCTGTTCTTTACTCCCCGCCGTTTGCCCGCACCGGGTCGTTACGAGTCTTTATATGATCAAGCAGAGGGTTACACCCAGCTGCGGGTTGGCCGCCAGACCATTCCGGTGTACAGCTGGGGGTTCGGGCCGACGGTCCTGATGGTCCACGGCTGGTCCGGAGCCGGAATCCAGTTCGGTGCCTTTGTCGGTCTGCTCGTAAAGGCCGGCTATCGCGTTGTCGCCTTCGATGCGCCGGCCCATGGGCGCGCGCAGGGGCTGCGTACTGACCTGTTCGAAATGTCCGAGGCGGTCTATCGTGTTGCCCACAGCTTCGGCCCCCTCAAGGCTGTTGTTGCCCACTCCATAGGCGGCCTTGCCCTGGCGCGGGCTATGGTCGACGGCGTTCAGGCCGAGCACGTTTTTCTGCTGGCGCCCCCCAGGAACCTTGAATCGGTGGTCGAAGGTTTCGGCCGGACGCTCGGCCTCTCGCCGGAGCTGATCGCCGGGCAGCGTGCGAGGATGGAGCAAAGGTTTGGTGCATCTGTCTGGCAGCAATTCTCGTTCGATACGCTGGCTCCGGAACTGTCAGGCCGTGCGCTCATTTTCGTGGATCGGGACGATCAGCAGATCCCGGTGGGCGAGAGCGAAACGGTCTTTGGCAAGTGGCCGAATGCGCAGATATTCCGCACCCAGGGGCTTGGGCATTATAGGTTGCTCTGGCATCCACAAGTAGTCGAGAGGGTCTATGATCGGTTATCCGGGGTTGAATGATCAGAACCACAGCCCGATCTCCGGATCGGGCTGTTTTCTTTCTACCGTGAAGCCAAGGGCTTCGAGGGTCTTGATCAGTCTCTCTGTATCTTCCACGTTCAGAAAGCCGCCGAGAGACACGTGGTCGTCACGATGGCTCAGGAAGAGCTTGGCCGGTGCGAAGGGGTGGACCGGAGCATTCATCTGCAGGCGGGTATAGGGGCGCGGCAGGGTCCACTGGACGCTTTTCTGTTTACGGCCCTTTTCCAGCAGAATGGTGTCGTCGGCCATGGTGAGGACTTCCTTGCGTTGACAGTCCCGGGACGTGATGTAAATGCCGGCAGCGACAGCAATCAGTTCCAGGCCGGCAAAGGGGAGGATGATCCAGGCGCCTGCCAGAGCCCAGCCGATGCCAATGATCAGGGAGATAACGGCAAGCCCCATCCAGATCCGGACGTTGCCTTTCCAGCTCAATGAACGGTTAGGTGTCAGTAATAGCCGGGCGCCGCCGGGGTGATCCAGTTGTTCAACCATGCCTGATGCCTCGTCATTTCACTGTGGAAATTACGCTGGCTGTTCACTTATTGATCATAGTCAAGAATGGTCAGGTTGGAGAAATCGTCCTCACAGGTTGCAATCTGCGGGCTCCGCCGCCCGGAAAAGTCGATTTGCCGGTTCCATGCGGGCGCTCAGGTCGGCAATGCGGGTGTCGTGGTTGGGGTGGGTTGAGAGAAATTCCAGCGGTTGTTCGCCCGAGGCCCGGGCCATATTGCGCCAGAGTGCCACGCTCTGCTCCGGATTGAATCCGGCGCGCGCCATGATGGCGAGCCCCATAATATCCGCCTCGGATTCATGGGCACGGCTGAAGGGCAGGGTAATACCCAACCGGGCACCAATGCCCAGTGCATTCTGGAGCTGGTCTTCCGCGATTTCACTTTCGGTGAACAGGCCCACGAGCAACAGGCCCGCCTTGAGGCCCAGTTCCTGGGTCAGGCGTTCATTGCCATGGTCGGCAAGGACGTGTGCTACCTCGTGGCCGATGACCGTGGCCAGTTGCGCCGGGGTTTCCGCGATCCGGAGCAGGCCGGTATGAACGCCGATCTTGCCACCGGGGAGGGCAAAGGCGTTTGGCGTGTCATTCCGGAACACGACCACTTCCCAGTTTGGCGGCATTGGGGCCGAGGGATATTGGGCCTTGGCCGCCTGCACCAGTTCACCGGCAATACACTGCACCACACCGTTGACCTGCGGGTCTTGCAGCACCGGATTCTGTTCCTTCATCTGGGCAAAACTCTCTTGGCCGATGTCGGCCATGACCGCATCAGGTACGAGGGCGAGCTGGTTGCGGCCGGTCGGGGATTCCTGGCAACCGGTAAGAACGGAAATCGCGAGCAGTCCGAGGATCAGTGGTCTCAAGGTGTTTGTCCTGATAGCGGCAAAAAGGCGGCTAGGTTTTCAGGCAGTAACGCCGCTCCGGTCGTCCCACACTACCATAGCTCACCTCGGCGCTCAGCTCGCCTGTGCCGACCAGATGCTCCAGGTAGCGCCGGGCCGTTGTGCGCGATGCGCCGATCTCTGTGCCCATTTCCTCAGCGCTCCAGTGCCCGCCGTGGGCAATCACATCGCGTATTTTGTCGAGGGTGAGTCCGTCAATGCCCTTGGGCAGACGTTCCTGCGAGGGATGGTCGGTTTCCTGACTGCCACGGGGCAGCAGGGCATCCACTTCCTTCTGGGCCAGCTGGTTCAGGGTGGAAAGTTTTTCCAGATGCTCACGAAAGCGGTTGATCGCCTCCTGTAACCGTTCGAACACCAGTGGCTTGAGTATGTAGTCGAAGACACCGCCACGCAGGGCGCTGCGGAGCGTTTCCACTTCCTTGGCAGCAGTGATAAGAATAACGTCCGAGCAACTGTCCCGGGCCCGCAGTTCCCGCAGCAAATCAAGGCCATTGCCGTCCGGGAAGTAAACGTCCAGCAGGATCAGTTCCGGTTCCATGACGTCAACCAGGTCTCGGGCATCTGCGAGGGAATGGGCGATGCCGCAGAGTTCCACATTATCCAGACGCTCGACGAAACGCCGCTGAATTTCAGCGATCTTGTGGTCATCCTCAACAATCAGGAGCCGAATCGGTGTCATGAGCTGCTTTTCCCTTCCGGTCGTTTGGGCAGGTAGAGTGTAAACCGGCTGCCTCCTTCTGGCAGGTTCTCGACGGTGACCGAGCCTCCCCAGCGGTTGAGAAACTGCTGCACCAGGTGCAGACCGATGCCGTGTTCCTCCCCTTTGGTGCTCACGCCACGCTCGAAAATCCGGCGTTGGGCCTCCTCGGGCACCCCCGGTCCCTGGTCATCAACCTCAAAGATCAGCTCTTCACCGAGATCCGTCATGGACAGCCGGACCCGGCCATCAGGGGCGGCCTGTTGTCGGGTGGCCTCCAGCGCGTTGTCGATCAGGTTGCCCAGCACACTCACCAACTGGTCCCGCGGCAGGGTATCCGGAATGTCGGCCATCTGGCTGTCCGGATCGATGTCCAGTCGCAGGCCCATCTCCCTGGCCCGATTGTATTTGCCCAGCAGGCAGCCAGCGATGACGGGGTCCGGGACGGCCTCCAGTAACAGGTGCAGCAGGGCCTGGTGGTCGCTGACCTCGCTGCCGATAAGGTTGAGCGCCTCATCGTTTGCGCCGATCTGGATCAGCCCTGCAATGGTGTGCAATTTGTTGGAGTACTCGTGGGTCTGGCTGCGCAGGGTGTCGGCGTACTGCTGGATGCGCGTGAGCTGGCGGCTGACCTGATCGAGTTCGTTGCGCAGGCGGAAACTGGCCACCACGCCGATGATTTCATCGCCCTGGCGCACCGGCAGACGGTTAACCACCATCTGCCGTCCCCGCAGCCAGATTTCCCGATCAAAGTCCGGTTGGCCCGTGTCCAGCACGGACATCAGGCTGCTTTCCGGCAGAATCTCGAGGATGGGCTTGCCCGCGAGCGGCTCATCCGAGGGCAGGTCGAGGGTTTCGTAGGCGGCCCGGTTTACGGTGGTGATGATCCCGGCACGGTTCACCGCAATAATGCCCTCGCGGACGGATTGCAGTGTGGCGTCCCGTTCCCGGAACAGACGGGCGATCTCCTCCGGCTCCAGCCCGAAAATCGCACGCTTGAAGCGACCGGCGATGACAATGGCCGAGATTACCGTGACCAGCAGCATCAGCCCCACCACACCGTAGAGTACGAAGTTGTACCGTCGAATGGTGGCCTCCACCTGCTCCAGACTGTAGCCAACAGAAACGATACCGATGATGTTCTCCGTCTCCGGCACGATGACCGGTGCCTTGCCGCGCATGGACTCACCGAGGCTGCCCATGGCCCGCGCGACATAAGCGTTGCCGTCCACCAGTGCTCTGCGGCCGTAATCACCGTCGTCATCCCCCATGGAATAACCGAGACGGTCCGGGTCCGGGTGGGCCAGACGGATGGCGTCATGGTCGCCGATCACGATGAAAAGCGCTTCATTGGTTTTCGCCAGTCGTCGGGCCAGACGATTGAGGCCGGGAACATCCCGGGACCGGACGCCTTCGATCACCGCCGGTGAGGCCGCAACGGTCTTGGCGACCATCAGTGCGCGCTGGCCGATCTCCTCGTACAGGGATTCGCTGAGGTAGTAGCCGGCAAAGCCGCCAATCAGGATGGTCTGCAGCGCGCCGAGTACCCCCAGGGTGAGGATCATGCGGGTTTTGAGTTTGGTTTTTCTCAACACGGATCGGATCAAAGCTTTTTGTCGTTTGCTGTTCAGGGTACTGCATCGCCGCGCCTCATGCCCGTGATCTTTATGCACAAAATGCCCTTAACGCTCTTTAAAGGCATTACGTGCACAAGCTTCTGTGTCTCGGGTTTCACCTATTAATCTGCGTGCATTCACTCCTCTGGTCTGCCAACAGCCAGGGACCGGTTCCGCCTCGGGAGTGATGACAAAAACAAGCTGATTGAGGTGACAACAATGTTTATCAAACGAACCCTGTCCTTTGTGGCGGCTGCGGCCGTCTCCATGTCTGCCATGGCCTGGCAGCCCTCCGGAAAAGTGGAATGTCTTGCCCCGGCTGATCCCGGTGGCGGTTGGGATTTCACCTGCCGTAGCGTCGGAAACGTAATGAAGGATCTTGGCCTGGTCGAGGGTACGGTCCAGACCGTGAACATGGCCGGTGCCGGTGGCGGTGTGGCCTACGCCCACACCGTGAGCAAGCGGGCTGAGGACAATAAGCTTCTGGTCGCCGCGTCCACGGCAACGACTACCCGCCTGGCCCAGAAACAGTTCCCGGGCATGAACGCCGATATGGTGACCTGGGTCGGTGCCCTGGGGGCCGATTACGGAATCATTGCCGTGGGCAAAGACTCCGGGTACCAGAGCCTTAATGATCTGATGGACGCGGTGAAAGCGAACCCTAAATCCGTCAAGTTTGCCGGTGGCAGTGCCCGTGGTGGCTGGGACCACCTGAAGGTACTGATCGCGGCCAAAGCGGCGGGTGCCGACAAGCTGCCGTCCATTCCCTATCTTTCGTACAACAACGGTGGCGAAGCCATGACCCAGGTGGTCGGTGGCCAGGTGGATGCCTTCACCGGCGATATCTCGGAAGCCACCGGTTTCATGGAATCCGGAGACCTGCGGGTTATTGCTGTGTTGGCGGAGGAGCGCCTGCCGGGCAAGTTCAGTGATATTCCGACGGCGAAAGAACAGGGCATTGATGCCGTGGGTCCGAACTGGCGCGGTTTCTATATGCCCAAGGGGGCTGACGAAGCGGCCAAACAGTACTGGACCGAGGCTGTGGACACTCTGTATGCGAGCGAGGAATGGAAGCAGGTCATGAAGAGCAACGGCCTGATTCCGTTTCACCCCCCAGCGGACCAGTTTGATGAGTTTGTCCGCACCCAGGTGCAGGACATCGAGAACCTGTCTCGCGAAATCGGGCTGCTGAAATGACCGGCTTCGGTGATCGCATACTCGGCCTGGGCCTTCTGGTCCTCGCCGTTGCTTATGGCTGGGCCGCCCAACAGTGGCCCGAGCCATTCGGTGGCGCGGAAAGCGTGGGCCCGGAAACCTTCCCGACCATTCTGTCGGTGGTGCTGGTGGCCGGTAGCCTGTATCTCATGATCAAGCCGGATCCGGATGCCCAGTGGCCGGTCGGCAAGTCGGCCCTGGAGCTGGTGATCTCGGTGATGGTCCTGGTCATCTATGCCCTGCTGCTCGAGCCGCTGGGCTTCATCATCGCCACCACCCTGGCGGTGGGTACCCTGAGCTGGCGCATGGGCGCGGCGCCGAAGCGGGCGTTCCTGACCGGTCTGATCAGCGCGGTGGTGGTGTTCGTGCTGTTTAACTACGGCCTGTCCCTGAGCCTGCCCCTTGGCGTGCTGGAGGTGAACTGATGGAAACCCTCGGCTTTCTCATGGAGGGGTTCGCGGTCGCGCTGACCCCCTACAACCTGATGTTCGCGCTTTTCGGGGCCTTTGTCGGAACCCTGATCGGCTGTCTGCCCGGTCTGGGGCCAGCTAATGGTGTCGCTATCCTGATACCGCTGGCCTTCACCCTGGGACTGCCGCCGGAAACGGCGATGATCCTGCTGACGGCGGTTTATGCCGGCGCCATGTATGGCGGGCGGATCTCCTCGATCCTGCTCAACATTCCGGGTGACGAGCCGGCGATGATGACCTGCCTCGACGGCTACCCCATGGCGCAAAAGGGTCGAGCCGCTGACGCACTGGCTGTGTCTGCGATCGCCTCGTTTGCGGGTGGTCTGATCGGTACCATCGGCCTGATCATGCTGGCACCGGTGCTAGCGAAATTCGCGCTCACCTTCGGACCGGCTGAGTATTTCGCCCTGTTCCTGCTGGCTTTCGCTACTCTCGGGGGCATCACTGGCAAGAACCCGATGAAAACCGTGGTTGCGGCAACGCTGGGCATCATGATCTCCACGGTTGGCATCGACATTTCCACAGGCACCCAACGCTACACCTTCGGCGTTCTGGAACTGTACGAGGGAATTGATTTCATCCTGGCGATTGTCGGCCTGTTTGCCATCTCCGAGTTGCTGTTCTTCGTTGAGCATCGGATGGGCGGCGGCCGGGAGAAAATGACCGTCGGCAAGCTCAGCCTGAGCCTGAAGGAGCTGGTGACCACCATCCCGACGCAACTGCGGGGCGGTGTTCTGGGCTTCATTTCCGGCGTACTGCCGGGGGCGGGTGCCTCTCTGGGCAGCTTCATCAGCTATACCCTGGAAAAACAGGTGGTTGGCAGGAGGGGCAAGTTCGGTGAGGGCGATATCCGCGGTGTGGTGGCGCCGGAGGCCGGCAACAACGGCGCCTCCTCCGGTGCCCTGGTGCCGATGCTGACCCTGGGTGTTCCCGGAAGTGGCACCACAGCCGTGCTGCTGGCGATGTTGATCTCTCTGAACATCACACCGGGCCCGCTGATGTTTACCCAGAACGCAGACATTGTCTGGGGCGTCATTGCTGCTCTGTTGATCGGTAACGTGCTGCTGCTGGTACTCAACATCCCCCTGGTGGGCTTCTTCGTGAAGCTGTTGTCCGTGCCGCCGATGTACCTGTTGCCGATCGTGACCATGGTCGCGTTTGTGGGCATCTACTCCATCAGCCACAGCACCTTCGACCTTTACTTCATGGTGGCCTTCGGGGTGGCCGGTTATTTCCTGCGCAAGCTGGAAATTCCGCTGGTGCCGATCATCCTCGGCCTGCTGCTTGGGCCGGAGATGGAGAAGAACCTGGGCCATGCCATGGTGTTGTCAGACGGAGACTGGAGCATTCTCTGGGCCAGCCCGCTGGCCATGGGGCTCTGGATTGTTGCCGGCCTTGGTCTGGTACTGCCTTACCTGATTGGCCCATTACTGCGCCGCCGAATGAATGCGGCGATGAAAGAATCCCCGGTCAGCGACTGACCGACTCGACATTGCTCCCACCTGACGATCTGTTGTCAGTCTTTGCACCGGGCACTGCCCGGTGCTTTTTTATGTCCGGCTGGCTGATAGACTCTGTTTGTTACATTCCAGATAACAGGGTGAGGGAGACGGACGGCATGAAAATCATGGTGCTGGGGGCGACCGGCTTGACCGGCCATCTGGTGGTACAGCAGCTGCTGGCCCGGGAAACGGTCGATCAGGTCGTCGTGCCGGTGCGCAGGGAGCTGGCACCGGAACATCCGAAGCTGGAGCAGCATGTGATTGACTTCGACGATCTTCCCGCCCATGCCGATATCTTTGCCGTGGATGCCCTGATCTGTTGTCTCGGAACCACCATCAGGAAAGCCGGATCCCAGGAAAAGTTCCGGAAAGTGGATTACGGTTATGCGCTCGCCGCGTCGAAACTGGCCCGGGAGCAGGGGGCAAAATCACTGATTCTGATGTCCGCCATTGGCGCCTCATCGTCATCCACGATTTTCTACAATCGCGTGAAGGGCGAACTGGAGGATGCTGTCCGTGAGTTGGGTTTTCCCTACCTCTCGATCTACCACCCCAGCCTCCTGCTGGGGGACCGGCAGGAGCACCGGGGGGCTGAGGAGCTGGGCCAGATGGCCATGCCTTTGGTTAACCGCGTATTGATCGGGCCCCTCGACAAGTACCGGGCGATCAAGGCCGAGACTGTGGCTGAAGCCATGGCCAACGAGGTGTGCGGTTTGTCTTCGGAGGAACCGGCGGAGTGGGTGGTGCAGGTTCGGGAATACCCGGATATTGTAGCTTTGGCAGGCTAACCAGCTTATTTCCCGTTGAGGATCCCCACCACGAGGCGGCCGGCGAGACCCACCAGCACCGCTCCGAAAATCCGTTCGAACCACACCGCCCGTCGTCTGAGCGCATCCAGCCATCGTGGATTGGAGAACAGCCAGGCCACGATCAGATACCAGGTCGTATCAATGATGAGTGCCGTGGCGGCATAGCCGAACTTGGCCAGCAAGCTGGTGTCGGTACCGACGACCTGACTGAAAAGGGCCAGGAAGAAAACAGCGATTTTCGGGTTGAAGAAGGCGATCAGGAAGCCATCCCGGGCTGCGCTCCTGGTGGTCGGGGCATCCGGCAGCTCTTCGTCCTCCGGTCGCTTTGCCATCAGCCCCTTCACGCCCAGCCAGGCGAGGTAGCCGGCACCGCCCCACTGCAGGATCGCGAAGGCGGTGGGAGAGGCGGTAATGATGGCGGCGAGTCCCAGAATGCTCAGGAACGCGTAGATCCCGACGCCAACTCCGTGGGACAGAGCCGTGATCACCCCGTTGCGCCGCCCACCGGTCAGGGTCTGCTTGAGCACCAGTGCCAGCGAAGGGCCGGGAGACATGGCACCGAGGATGCAGATGGTGACAACAGTAAGCCAGGTGGCAAGGGTCATGGCGGATCAGTCCTTTGCGGGTCAATCGGGCCGCCAATTCTAGCAGTCTGCCCCCGTCAAAAAACCTGGAAACTGCAATAAATTCAGTTGCTAATCACCACTCAGTATCCATCGCGCGGCCTTCTCTGCAATCATCAGGGTAGGGGAGTTGGTATTGCCGCTGGTGATCGTGGGCATGACCCCGGCGTCGACCACCCGAAGGCCGGCAACACCCCGTACCCTCAGGTGGGGGTCCACCACGGCCAGGTCGTCATCAGGTCGGCCCATGCGAGTGGTGCCCACCGGATGGAAAATGGTGGTGCCTATATCCCCGGCCAGTTTGGTCAGTTCCTCGTCGGTCTGGTACTGCATGCCGGGTTTGTATTCCTCCGGCTGGTACCTGGCGAAGGCCGGCTGCTCCGCAATACGCCGAGTGACTCTCAGGGAATCTGCGGCCACTTTCCGGTCCTCCGCCGTGCTCAGATAATTGGGGGCGATGGCCGGGGCCTGTCTGGGATCCCTGCTACGAATACGCACGGTGCCGCGACTGGTCGGATTGAGATTGCACACGCTGGCGGTGATGGCCGGGAAATCGTGCAGCGGCTGACCAAACGCATCCAGACTCAAGGGCTGCACGTGGTACTCGATGTTGGCGTACTCGTACTCCTCGGAGCTGCGGGTAAACAGACACAGCTGTGACGGCGCCATACTCATGGGGCCGGAACGGGAAATCAGGTATTCGAGGCCGATGCGCGCCTTACCGACGAGCGAGTTGGCCATGGTGTTCAGGGTGTTGGCCCCTTTCACCTTGTAAACCGACCGGATCTGCAGGTGATCCTGAAGGTTCTCCCCGACCCCGGGCAGATCGTGAACGACCGGAATGCCGTGCTCTCTGAGCAGCTCCGCGGGGCCGATTCCGGACAGCTGTAGCAGCTGGGGCGAGCCGATGGCGCCGGCCGAGAGAATCACTTCCCGCTCTGCAAGGGCGAGCACTTCTCCCTCGCCTGGGCGCTCGACGCGAACGCCGGTGCAGCGGGGTTGGGAATCGGTGGTCCCGGTTTCCAGGCCCAGTACATGGGTCGAGTGCCAGAGCGTCAGGTTGGGGCGCTTCTCTGCGGATTTCAGGAACGCCTTGGAGGTGTTCCAGCGCCAACCCGAGCGCTGGTTCACCTCGAAGTAATCGACACCCTCGTTGTCGCCCCGGTTGAAATCCCGGGTTCTCGGAATGCCGGCCTCGACGCAGGCTGTGGCGAAGTCCTCCAGAACCTTCCACTTCAGGCGCTGGTGTTCCACCCGCCATTCGCCACCGCTGCCGTGGTACTTGCGGTGTTCCTCGTCGGCATCGCCTCCCTCATCCAGCCGGTAATGGTCTTCATGGCGCATGAAATCGGGCAGGCAGTTGTCCCAGCGCCAGGCGTCTTCCCCGGTGATTTCCGCCCACTGATCGTAGTCCCGGGCCTGGCCCCGGATGTAGAGCATGCCGTTGATGCTCGAACAGCCGCCCAGGGTTTTGCCGCGGGGGTAGATCAGGGACCGTCCGTTCAGGCCGGGATCCGGTTCCGTGCGGAAGCGCCAGTCCGTGCGCGGGTTGTCGATGCAATACAGGTAGCCTACCGGGATATGGATCCAGTGGTAGTTATCGCGACCACCCGCCTCAATCAGCAACACCCGGTTGCCCGGGTCAGCGCTCAGGCGGTTGGCCAACAGGCAGCCGGCGGTGCCGGCGCCCACGATGATGTAGTCGAAACTGTGCGCGTGTCCTTGTGACTTGTTCTTGTCGGACATGGCGTTCTCCCGCTCTGTATTGTTCTGACCGTGCTGGTTACTTGGCTGTCGGCATGACAAACTCGGCACCATGCTCGATGGATTCGGACCAGCGCTGCATGATGGACTTCTGGCGGGTATAGAACTTGACGCCTTCCTCGCCGTAGGCGTGGGTGTCGCCGAACAGGGAGCGTTTCCAGCCACCGAAGCCGTGCCATGCCATGGGTACCGGAATGGGGACGTTGATGCCCACCATGCCCACCTGGATGCGGCGGCCGAACTCCCGGGCCACGTGACCACTCTCGGTGAAGCAGCTGACGCCGTTACCGAATTCATGGTCATTGATCAGCTGGATGGCGGTGCCGATGTCCGGGACCCGGACGCAGACCAGGACCGGGCCAAAGATCTCTTCACGGTAGATGGTCATTTCGGGCGTGACATGGTCGAACAGGGTGCCGCCCATCCAGAAACCGTTTTCGCAGCCTTTGCCAGTGGTGGAGGCATCGAATTCGCGGCCATCGACCACCAGCTCAGCTCCTTCCGTCACGCCTTTCTCAATGTAGCCGGTGATGCGCTGATGTGCCGCCGCAGTGACGATGGGGCCCATTTCGGCATCCAGTTCCTCGCCGTTCTTGACCTTCAGGGTCCTGGCCCGTTCGGCCAGCTTCGGCACAATCTTGTCCGCTACGTCGCCAACAAGTACGGCGACACTGATGGCCATGCAGCGTTCACCGGCACTGCCATAGGCGGCACCGATCAAGGCATCGACTGCCTTGTCGAGATCGGCATCGGGCATCACCACCATGTGGTTCTTGGCGCCACCGAGGGCCTGGATGCGTTTTCCATGCCTGGCGCCTTTTTCATACAGGAGGTTGGCAATCGGGGTGGAGCCCACGAAGCTCAGGGCCTGCACATCGGGATGCTCGATCAGGGCTTCCACTGCATCCTTGTCACCCTGCACCACATTGAAAACACCGTCCGGCAGGCCCGCCTGCCTGAGCAGGTCGGCAATCATCAGCGAGGCGCTCGGATCCAGCGGGCTGGGCTTGAGGACGAAGGTGTTTCCGGCGGCAATGGCGACCGGAAACATCCACATGGGCACCATCGCCGGAAAGTTGAACGGGGTAACTCCGGCCACCACGCCCAGCGGTTGCCGGGTGGTCCAGTTGTCGATCCCGGTACTGACCTGCTCGGTGTAGTCGCCTTTCAGCAGCTGGGGAATGCCGCAGGCAAATTCGACGATATCGATACCCCGGCTCACTTCCCCCTGAGCGTCAGTAAAGACCTTGCCGTGCTCGGCGGTAATGGCGCGGGCCAGGTCGTCCTTGTGCCGGTTCAGCAACTCCAGGAACTTGAACATCACCCGGGCACGGCGGATGGGAGGGGTGTCCGCCCAGGCCGGGAAAGCTGCATTGGCGGCAGCAACGGCGGCATCCACGTCCGCGCGGTTGGCGAGGGCAACCTGGCCGGTCACCTGGCCGGTGGCCGGATTGAATACGTCCTGCGCCTGACCTGAAGTGCCGGATGATATTTCGCCATTGATATAATGCTGGATGGTGGCGTTGGTCATGGGATGCCCCTTGGTTGATCCGTTGAGTCGCTGAAAACTGCCAGATTTTAAGGTCTGGTAGGTACCTGTCTGGTGCTTGGTTGATATTTGATCATTCAGGTTAGGGGGGAATGAGCGGTGAAGCAATTGAGATTTTCAAAACCTGGATATAAAGTTTGCTTATATCACCTGGAAGGGACGAGGTACCCCCATGCACCTTTTGCAGAGTCTCCGGGCTTTCGTGACTGTCGCCCGGGAGGGCAGTGTTTCCCGAGCGGCGGACCGTCTGCACCTGACCCAGCCGGCTGTGAGCCTCAAGCTCAAACAGTTACAGGACGAACTCGATCTGAAGCTGTTCCTTCGCAAGCCCCAGGGATTGGTGCTGACACCGGATGGTCAGGCGCTGTTGCCATCGGCCGAGAAAGCCCTGGCAGCCATGGCGGCGTTCGAGCAGAACGCCCACGCCCTGCACAGCACACTCAGGGGGCGTTTGAAGATCGGTACTATCGTGGATCCGGAATTCATTCGGCTCGGGGCGTTCCTGCATCGGCTGGTTGAGCGGGCGCCGCAGCTGGAGACGGAGCTGAGGCAGGGAATGAGTGGCAGTGTGCTGGAGCAGGTCCGCGACGGCCGGCTGGATGTGGGGTTCTTTCTCGCTCCGCCGGGTGTCGGTCCCGGGGCGGCGGTTGCGGAGGTTGCCCACCGGGAGCTGGCCCAGTTCCAGTATTACGTGGTGGCTCCCTCAGGCTGGAGCAATCGTGTGGCGTCCCCCCGTTGGCCGGATTTGGCGGCCATGCCCTGGATCGTCACGCCGGAGGACTCGGTCCACTACCGGTTGCTTCGGGATACCCTCGACCCGCTCGGGCTGGCCCCCCACGGTGTGGCGCAAGTTGATCAGGAAGCTTGCATGCTGGACCTGGTGCGGGCCGGTGTCGGCCTGAGTCTGGCCCGGGATGCCCTGGCCATGGCCGAGCGCCAGGAACGCGGTCTGGTGATTGTGGAGGGCGTGCAGCTGCCCTGCGCCCTGAGTTTTATCTGGCGCAAGGACCGCGAGGGTGAGCCGCTGATTGCCGAAGCGCTTGAAGCGCTGGCCAGTGTCTGGGGCCTGCCTTCGGCAGTCTAGCCGAGGGTGGCGTCCAGAAACATCATCACCACGAATCCGGCCAGCAGACAGAACGTGGACATGATTTTCCACTGACGGTGGTGGGTTTCCGGAATGATCTCGTTGCTGATGATGAACAACATGGCGCCAGCCGCGAACCCCAGAGTCCAGGGCATAATGGGCTCGGCCAACCAGACCAGAGTGGCCCCGAACAGCCCGCCGATGGGTTCGGCCAGGCCGGTCATCAGGGCAATCCCGAAGGCCTTGAGCCGGGAGTAATCAATGGCGAGCAGCGAAAAGGCCACTGCCAGCCCTTCCGGAATGTTCTGCATGCCGATACCGGTGGCCAGGACATAACCATTGCGGACATCTCCACCCGCGAAACCGACGCCCACGGCCATGCCCTCGGGAAAGTTGTGCAGGGTAATGGCGATGATGAACAGCCAGATGCCCCGGATGTAGGTCGCGTCCGAGCCTTCCCGCCCCAGCTCAAAGTGCTGGTGGGGCAGTGTCTGATGGACGTAGAAAAGGGCGCCGGCTCCGCAGAGCACGCCAAAGATGACGATAAGTGCTGCCAGCCAGTCCTGGCCTGTGATCGCCTCACCGTACTCCAGTCCCGGAAGGAGCAGGGAGAAGAAAGAGGCGGCGAGCATCACGCCGGCCGCCGCGGCAAGCATCCCGTCCTGGAGTTTATGGGTGATGGTCCTGATGAGGAAGATCGCCAGGGCACCCACCCCTGTGGCCAGCCCGGCAAACAGGCTGGCAAAGGTTCCGAGCCAGACAATACTGAAGTCAGCAGACATTCGGGCTCCTCTGTGCTGTCGGATTGAGTATGGTACTCCGGAGCTCTTGGCGAATGGTCGTATGGCACAGATCGGTTCGCCTGAGTCATAACCACCATGACAGAACAATCAGAACAGGGGAAATGCCATGGGGTTTGCAGAGCTGTTTGAATACCGCCAGGTCAATGCCGGAGACGTAACAATCAATGTCGCCCATGCCGGTTCGGGCCGCCCCCTCCTGCTGCTTCACGGTTACCCTCAAACCCACCGTATGTGGCACAAGGTCGCGCCGGCACTTGCAGCCGATTTTCACGTGATCTGTCCTGACCTCAGAGGGTACGGGGACAGTGACAAACCGGATTCCGACTCAGAACACCTCACCTACAGCAAGCGACAAATGGCCGCCGACATGGTGGCAATCATGCGGACACTCGGGTACGAGCGTTTCGGTGTGGCAGGCCACGATCGGGGTGCCAGGGTTGCCCATCGCCTCTGCCTGGATTTTCCGGATGCGATCGATCGGGCCTGCGTCATGGATATCGCGCCCACCCTGCACATGTTCGAGCACACCGATCAGGACTTTGCGACCGGCTATTATCACTGGTTCTTCCTGATCCAGCCGGACGGCTTGCCGGAGCACATGATCGGCCTTGATCCGGACTACTACCTGCGTGAAAAGCTCAGGCGGTGGTCGGCACCCGGCGCGCAGTTCGATCCCCGGGCGGTCGCGGACTATGTTCGCTGCTTTTCCCGGCCCGAGGCGATTCATGCCAGTTGTGAGGATTACCGGGCCGCCGCGAGCATTGACCTGGTTCACGACCGGGACGACAGACACGCCGGCCGAAGAGTGTCCTGTCCGCTGTTGGTACTTTGGGGGAGCAAAGGCTTTGTGAACCGAACCTACGACGTATTGTCCGTGTGGCGCCGGTATGGTTCGAAGGTGGAAGGGAAGGCTCTTGAATGCGGCCATTTCCTGCCTGAAGAGGCGCCGGAGTGCGTCGTTGACAAACTCCGGCGGTTTTTCAGGTCTGGCTGACTCCGGTTCAGGCGGCGTTTTTCTCGCGCCAGGCCAGCTCGTTGGTGATGGTAGCTTTGGGCTGCAGCATGGCGAAGTCCAGATCCCCAATTTCCTTGCCATCCTTTAGCCGCTGTACAAAATCCGGATTCGCGAGCGCCTTCTTTCCGACGGCCAGCAGCGCGCCCGGGAACTGATTGGCCATATCCTGGTAGTTGGTCTCATCGATGCCGCCGTTGATGATCAGTTCTACGCCTTCAACCGAGGCCGCCACACTGGCCAGGCTTTGATCGCCCTCGACAAAGTGCTTCCGATTGACCTCACCGTCAGTGGTGTGCACGAAATCCGCACCGGCATCCCGCACCGCTTCGACAACTGTTCTGAAACCAGATTCGCCCTCGGGTAACTGATAGTCAGGATCGGTCACGGTTGCCTGTGACAAACGGATGCCCACCGGATAGCGGTTACCGACGGCTTTCCGGACGGCACGGACCACCTCCAGCACCAGACGCAGACGGTTGTCCAGTGAGCCGCCGTAGCCGTCTTCCCGTTTGTTGAAGTGTGTGCTCAGGAACTGATTGAGCAGGTAACCGTTGGCACCGTGGATTTCGATGCCATCGAAGCCCGCAGCTTTAGCGTTCGCAGCGGCACGGGCGAAGCCATCAACCGCCGCTCGGATATCTGTTTCAGTCATGGCAGAAGGGGTCTGCCAGGTTTGCTGGTCGCCATACAGGCCAAGGGGGGCGCCTTTCGGGGTTACCTCACTCGGACCGAGCGGCTGGTGGGTGTACCGGTTGGCCTGGAACTGGGCGCCGGCGTGCATCAGTTGGACAAAGATCTTGCTGCCGCCGGCATGTACACGGTCAATGATGGTCTTCCAGCCCGCGACATGGGTGTCGTTGATGATACCCGGCTGATTCGCATAGCCCTGGCTCGCCTTGTCGTCGGTGTAAGTGCCCTCGGTGATCACCAGGCCAAAGCCGCCTTTGGCATACCCTTCGTAGTGATCAGCCATCAGGGCGTTCGGCGTGCCATCGGCCTCGGCGCTGGTGCGCGTCATGGGAGCCAGGGCAAACCGGTTTGGTACCTCGATGGAACTGAATGTGCCAGATTGCATTACGTCGCTCATAGATACCCTCGTGTGCCAATGGATTGTTGGCACTTAACTATCGTGATGGAGGGCGCTCTCTTAAAGCGAAGAATATCGACTTACCCTGTCAGTATTTTTGAACGATCATTCTCAGCCTGAGGTGGACGTTCTGTCTGAATGTCCCAGGGACCGGTCTGGCGCTATCTCATCCCGAACCAGCTGCTTCAGTTCTTTAATATCGGGAAACCCGCCGTGTTCCTTCCGGGACCAGATGCGCTTGCCATTTACCCACACTTCGAAGATACCCCCGGTCCCCGGGTGCAGGCTCAACTCGCCGATCTCGTTCTCGAAGGTGGTCAACAGCTCCTGGGCCATCCACGCGGAACGAAGAAGCCAGCGACAACCGGTGCAGTAATGGATGTCCACTTTATGGGTCATGGTGAGGTTTGAAGCTCCCTGGGTCTAGTTTGTTTCGTATGTCGGGTATACCGATGGCGCTAGGGTCGGCTCACAGCCGATGACGCCCCGGGCCTGTTTGTGGGCGTGCAGGTACCAGCGTTTTCCGCCGTCGGTAAATGTATCAGTCCTGATCTGGAATGCTGCCGTGCTCACCGTCGCCGGAATCGGGGTGCCGTCCGCATGTCGGTAAACGCAGCTGGTCTCAAGACGAAAAGCGGTGGCTATGGGAAGCTCTATGAAACCGTCTTCCCGGACTGGGGGGGTGTTGCCGTTGACGCTCACGACTTTCAGGCAAGGGCCAAAATGGAACTTGTCGAGATCGTCAATGTATTCCTTCAGGCAATGTTGGGCGCTCAGAAGAATGCTGTCCGGAGGAATATCGCCGGTGTTTGCGGATGGCAGGGACTGACAGCCGCTCAGAATCAGGATTGCCGAGAGGAAAGGCAGTATGCGTGGCATAAAGATCTCCTTGCCTGTGCCTTTCCTCCCGGCGGGCCCGAAGGACCTTATTCGAACGTCCGGGGCCGCAGTGCGTCGGGTTTCAGGAAAGGCTTGTCGCCGGTGTTGTCGTGGTCGCCCAGTAACTTTCCGTTGACTACTGTTCCATAGTTGGTGTGTTTGTGGAAGTTCAGGAACTTTTCACGGGTCTCTTTGACGTCGCCAGTGTAGCGTGGATCCTGCGGGCGCTCCTGGGAGTTGATGAAGTTGGCTACCTGCCAGGCTTCTTCGTCCGTCAATGAGCCGGGTTTACCCAGCGGCATGTTGTTCTTGATGAACGATGCTGCAGTAAAAATACGGGTCATACCGGCGCCCCAGTTGTAGGAGCCATCACCCCACAGCGGCGGAAACACCACCTGGCCGTCCTTTCTCTGGCCCTGACCGTTGTTGCCATGGCAAACCGCACAGTTCTCCATGTAGACGGACTTGCCGCGTTCAAAATCCAGTTCCGGTTTCTCGCGGCCCAGGTGACTGAAACCGCGCCCTGCGATATTTTTCTCGTACATCGGGGCGTCCTTGGCCAGCCACTTGTGGTAGGCCACCATGGCGAGCATGTCATCACTGCCATACTCGGGTGGCTTGCCGTTCATGGAGAACGAGAAGCAGCCGGCGATGCGCTCTTCCAGTGAGTTTACATGCTGGTTCTTGCCCCGGAAGTCGGGCAGCGTGGTCGCGGCAGGCCATACCGGTGCCGACCAGTTCATGCGGCCTTCGCCCATATGACAGGATTTGCAGTTCATATCGTTGAACACATACTTGCCGCGAAGCTGCTGGGTGTTCATGAACATGTCCCGGCCCTTGAGGATGACCTTTTTCAGTTCGGGATGAATACTGTCATCGTTCATCAGGTCTTCCACGGTCGGGGCGCTGTGAACGTACCGGCCTTCCTTGAATTCCGGCAGGTTAACCGGAACCTCGGGCTCGGCGAGGGCCAGCTGGCTGGCAACCATCAGGCCGGCGAGCAGGGAAATCGTATACTTCAGTTTCATGGCTCTGCCTCCTGTTATTCTGCGGTTGCACTCTGGCTGCCCAGGTAGGCGGCCACGGCATTGATCTGTTCCTCGCTCAGGCGTTCCGCAACCGCTGTCATCAGCTGGTTGGGATCGTTATTGCGCTGGTTACTCTTCCAGGCATTGAGCTGTGACCGGATGTAGTTCGGGTGCTGTCCGGCAATGGCCGGGAAGGTCTCGCCGACACCGCGGTTACCCGGGCCGTGGCAGGAGGAGCAGGGCGGAATGTAGTTGTCCCAGTCTCCCTGGTTGGCAAGCTTTTCACCGAGTGCAAGTACCTCCTCACTGACACTGGTCGATGTGGTGGTTGCCGGAACCGGCATAGCGGCATAGTAGGCAGCCAGGTCCTGGATCTGTTGCGCGTCGAAGTTGTCGATGTTGGGCTGCATCACAGGGCTGACACGTTCGCCATTGTTGTAGGCGAGCATCTGCCTGGCCAGGTAGGTGGCATCGAGCCCGGCCAGTCGTGGAAAGCCGGCAGCGTTGTTGCCAGAGCCGTCTGCGCCGTGGCATGCGAGGCACGGCGCACCGCTGCCATCGCCCTGAGCCGCCAGTTGGGCGCCGCGCTCGGGATCGCCCTCGTTAGCATTCGCGACAGTGGCCAGGGCGGTTACAGCGCCGGCCAGAATCAGGTGGGAGAGGGTTGTCATATACTGACTCCATTCATAAGAAAAGCGAATTAGCATATATCCAATAATGCTAATGTCAATGGGATTCCTGTTGGCCACCTCCGGTGCTTTTGTTGAGTTCTGTTGCGACAACGGGCGTTGGCAGTTCGCTACCGCTTCCCGCAGATTGCCTGAGCTGGGACAGAAGCCGGGAATCTCGATGATAGACATCGTCCCGGAACTGTATCCGGCCCTCCTCATCCACCCATGCAGTCCAGTACTGAATATAGACAGGAACCGGCTCGGGGAGGAGAACCGTCTCCGACGTCCGTGTCGCAAGGACCTCATCCATTTTTTCCCGGCTCCATTCCGGGGCCCGGGCAAGTAGGTGTCGGGCGAGTTCCATCGGTTTTTCCACGCGGATGCAGCCCGAACTGAACGTCCGTTCCTGGCGGCCGAACAGGTATTGCCCCGGGGTATCGTGCAGGTAAACCGCGTACGGATTGGGGAACATGAACTTGATCCGGCCAAGGGCATTGCGTGGCCCGGGTTCCTGAACCAGTTGATAGGGGAAGTTGTTGCCGGACAGCGAAGACCAGTCGATGGTGTCGGGATCGACTTTCTGGCGGTCTGCCCCCCAGCCCCGATAGACGCTGATCTGTTCCCGGGCCAGATAGTCCGGGTCGCGGATGATAACGGGAAGCTGGTCCTCGATCATCAGCTTGCGGGGCACCGTCCAACTCGGATTGAAGACCAGGTAACGGATGCGGTCTGAGAAAACCGGGGTCTGACGATAGGGCTGGCCGACAATCACCCGCGAACGCAAGGCCTCCCGTCCTTCCATCACCAGTTGTAGTCCGAAACCGGCAATGTTCACCATGACGTAGTCATCCCCCAGGGATTGCGGCAGCCAGCGCCAGCGCTCAAGGCTGGCGTCAATCTGGCGGATGCGTTCCACGGGCATGAGGTTCAGGGCTGCGAGGGTCTTCCGGCCGATGATCCCGTCCGGCTCCAGGCCATGGCGTGCCTGAAAGCGGGGGAGGACGGCATCCAGTTCATCGCTGTACAGGAATGGATCGGTCGCGCTGGCTTCGTCCCCGGACGTCTCCGGGGAGTCCCCAAGAGCGGATAGCCGCCGGCGTATCTCCCCCAGCCTGGGGTCACGGTCCCCTGGGTGGATCGACGGGCCTTCAGCAATGGGCAGCCAGGGGCGGCCGAGCAGGCGGGTGAGCTGGCTGCGGGCCTGCATCAGTTTCGCATAGGCCGGATGCCGGGGGCGCAGGTCGTCGAGTGCGCTGGTGATGGTGTTGGTTCGCAGTGCTGCAGCCAGCGACACAGCCATGTCACGAGGCTGTCGGCTGGCGCTCCACTCTACGTGAATGGTCTTGGGATCCACCTTGCCTTCCAGCAGGTGCGATGCAGCCATCAGAAAGGCATCGGAGAACAACAGGTCGATGTCTGCCCGTATTTCCTCTGACAGGTCATCCCGCGCCCGAAGGGACAGCTCCGCTAGCAGTTCCCCGTGATAGTCCGAGGGGTTGAGGCCGTCGTTGGCGATCTTGCGAATGGCGTCAACCAGTTCCCGGCGATTAGCGGGAGAGGACCAGGCGGGCTGAAAACCACGGTTCTCATAGAATCTGCTCAGGGCCTCCCGTGCCAGGAGGGGGTCGCCCAGGACCCTTACCGGGTGCCCGGACTGGAGTGCTTCAATGCGCTGGACCAGGGATTCGCTGGGGCCTGCGGCGAGGGCCTGCGCTGACAGCATCAAAGCGGCCATCGTCACCAGAGCCAGTAAAACGGAATGCCTGCATTTACCCATCATGTTGTGTTTACCACAGTGCCATCTGTTCTCCCGCGGGGCGCCGGAACAGATCTGTTCTCAGGGAATGCCATTGTCGGCCATTAAGCCCGAGCCTGCGTACCTTGTGGGCGAAGCGCTGGCGGATCAGGTCCGAATAGGGGCCGGTGCCGGTCATCCGCCTGCCAAAGGTGCTGTCGTAGCTCTTGCCACCCCTGAGGTCGCGGATCCGGTTCATGACATGTCCGGCCCGGTCCGGGAAGTGTCGCTGGAGCCAATCCTGAAACAGCTCGTCCAGCTCATGGGGTAACCGTAGCATAATCCAGCTGGCCTGTTCGGCGCCGGCTTTGGCAGCCGACTCCAGAATCGCCTCGATTTCGTGATCGTTGATAAAGGGAATGACCGGACCGATGATGATCCCGACTGGAACGCCCTCCTCTCTCAACTGTTCGATAACCCTTAGCCGGGTGGCCGGCGCGGCCGTTCGGGGTTCCATCCTGCGTTTCAGGTCATTGCTCAGGGTGGTCAGGCTGATGGTGACCGAACACAACCGGTCCCTGGCCAGGTCGGTGAGCAGATCCAGATCCCGCAGGATCAATGCCCCCTTGGTGATGAGGGAGACCGGATGACGGTATTCACACATGACGGTCAGCAGTTGGCGGGTGATTTCCATGTCACGCTCGATGGGCTGGTAGGCGTCGGTATTCATGCCCAGGGCGATGGGGGAGACGCGATAGCCGGGCTTGTCCAGGGTTTCCCGGAGTTTCGTGGCCGCATTGTGCTTGGCGATCAGCCGGGTTTCGAAGTCCAGCCCCGGTGACAGATCCCAGTATGCGTGCGAGGGCCGGGCGAAGCAGTAGATGCAAGCGTGTTCACAGCCGCGATAGGGGTTGATGGACTGCTCAAAGGGAATGTCCGGGGAGTTGTTACGGCTGATGATGGACGTGACGGTCTCATCCATCACTTCAGTCGCCATGGAGTCCGGACGGGTCTCATCCTCCGGATCCCGGTGCCAGCCGTCGTGATGATCGCGGTCAGTGGCGAAGGGCTGGAAGCGGTTGTTCGGGTTCAGGCTGGTGCCCCGGGTTTTCATAGTCTCACCAATACTGTTCATGTATACAGTACTTCTGATGCTACTACCCCTGTATCCTTCCCGGCAAGCAGAATCCGGCAGGCCCCCTGTCGAATGCCGGGCAGATGTCTGAAATCCGAGGAGTCCATGTCTGATCTTACGATGGTCCAGTATGTCCTGATCGGCCTGATCTTTGTCTGGAGCGGTTTCGTCCGGTCCGGCCTGGGGTTTGGCGGAGCGGTCCTGTCCCTGCCGTTTCTCCTGCTGGTTTACGACGAACCCCTGGTATTTCTGCCGATCATTGCAGTGCATCTGCTGGTGTTCTCATCCCTGACGATCTGGATGAATAACCGCAGGAATCAGAGCCGGGAAAATCCGGTCGAGGGGGGGACGGTGGACTGGCCATACCTCTGGCGGATCCTCGGGATCATGATCGTGCCCAAGCTGATCGGTGTGTTCGGGCTGATTACCATGCCGGGCAACGTGTTGAGCGCAATCATCTTCGTGATCGTGGCGCTGTACTCGGTGTCCTACATTATCGACAAGCCGTTTCGCAGCGGCAGCAAGACGGTCGATGCGATTTTCCTGATGGTGGGTGGCTATATCAGCGGTACGTCTCTCATCGGGGCTCCGCTGATTATCGCGGTCGCCGCCCAGCACCTGATCAAGGAAAAGCTCAGGGATACCCTGTTCGCACTCTGGTTTATCCTGGTCCTGATCAAGATGGCTGCGTTTGTCTGGGCGGGCGTGGACCTGCAGCTCATCCATCACCTGTGGTTACTGCCCTGTGCAGCGGTCGGCCATGTGATCGGGTTGCATGTGCACGACCGCATGCTCAGGGCGGAAACCCCGGTTTTCTTCCGGGTCTTGGGCGTGGTATTGCTGGTGGTCAGCAGTATCGGAATGATCAGTGTGCTGGGCTGAGGAGGTTCCCTCAGCCCGCGCGGCCGAACACTTTCTCGAGAAAGCCCACTGAGCGAACATCCGGGATCGGCAGGTTGTCCACCTCGTCGATGGCTCTGCGCCAGTATGATTCGGGATTATCCAGATGGGCAACCGTGGCCCGCTCTTCCTTGCTGTAGTGATTGTGTTCGCCTTCAATGCCCTCGGCCATCAGCGCCTGGGTGTACAGATAAATGGCGGCGCGAATGGTGCGAAGGACGCGACAGTAGACGTCACGGCTGAGATTGATGGCCAGTTCCGCTGACAGATTGATCTGTTTCTGCAGTGCCACCATGGCTTCTTTTTCCAGCGGGACCCGGTTGCCGTCACCCTTTTTGCAGTTCAGGCAGAACTTCTCCAGCGCCTTGATTCCGTCTGTCAGGTCCATTCGGCCATAATCGGTATTCTGGTTGTCCTCCAGCGGTGCCGGAATCCAGCCATACTGGGGCGAGCGGGCGACGATATGGCCCGGTAGATCCCGGCGGTAGGGTGGGGCAGCACTCAGGTCCTGGTAACCATCAAATTCCGTACGCAGCCAGGCCGCCATCTCACGGTGCCGGAGCATCATGGCGAGTGTGATGGCCGATTGCACGATATCTTCAAGTAACTCACTGGAATCCTGGGTCCGTTCCTCCAGGTGATTGACGGATGCAGACATGTTTTCCTCCCCGGCAATGGCCATTCTTCGGGGTGGTCTGTTCCATTGCCGTGTTTTTGTTGTTTTGGGTTCGACTCCCGGTTGCCGGAACCGGAAGGTCTGAACTAAAACGTATACATGGGGTCCGGCCTTCGCCGTTGTAAAAAGGTTATTGCTTGTAACCGACGGTAAGTGGCCGGGGAGGTCTGAAAATGACAGCTGACGACAGGTTTACATCAAGACGGGAATCCATGGTGGATTACCAGATCATCAGCCGGGGTATCGACGACCCGCTGGTGGTAGAGGCCATGCGCCGGGTGCACCGGGAGGCTTTTGTGCCGGACAGCCTGCGGGACGCAGCCTATGAGGACGGTCCCCTGCCGATCGGGGCCGGTCAGACCATATCCCAGCCTTACATTGTCGCCCTGATGACGGACGCCCTTGAGCTTCGGGGGGGCGAGCGGGTCCTGGATATCGGCACCGGTTCGGGCTACGCGGCGGCCGTACTGGCCTGCATTGCCGCCGAGGTGTTCGGTATCGAGCGGATTCCGGAGCTTGCTGAGCGCGCCCGCAAGAACCTGGTGGCTGAGGGGTATGACAATGTCCGGGTGCGTTGCGGTGACGGCACAATGGGCTGGCCGGAGGAGGCCCCGTTTGACGGTATCACGGTGGCTGCCGGAGCGCCGGCTGTGCCGGATGCCCTGAAGCACCAGCTTGCCGTGGGCGGGCACCTGGTGATTCCCGTGGGCTCGGAGTATATCTCCCAGTCCCTGATGCGGGTCACACGGGTTTCGCAGGATGAATTCCGAACCGAGAATCTTGGCGGGGTCCGGTTTGTGCCCCTGCTCGGGGAGCAGGGGTGGTCGTGAAAACCGCGTGGTGGTCAGCTACCAGCGTGTGTGCTTTCGAAGATCTTGTCTGCCGAAGCTGCCACGAACCCGCTGTACAGCTCACCGTCGGGTTTGGGATAGCGCAGCGCGAATTCGTAGAAACAGCTGGGAATGGTGGCCTCGCGGTCCGAGAACCGGACGACGACCCGATCCGCCATGGTGGACGACTGCTCCAGCAGATCCTCAGGTGATCCCTTCACTTCGCCGCCGCTGCTGTTGACGGTAAAGCCGTTGTCCTTGAGCAGCTGATTCATTTCCGCCACGGTGCGAATGCTGTCGAGATCGTTGATACTGACGGTGAAATGATTCGCCCGGTAGCCCCAGGCGGCCATCCACGCTGCGTATTCACTCTCTTCCAGTAATTCCCGGTAGGTGTCATGGCTTACCTGCCAGTGACGGCCGGAGTAAAGGAAGTCATCTGCCGTTGTGCTCTGTGGATCGACCTGATCGACCAGCTCCTGAACCATTTCCTGGAGTCTGTTGGAGCACTGATCCACCAACAACTCGGAGATGAACACCTTGGGCGCGTGCTTGTCGGGGTGTTCGAAGTGTCTGGCGTAGAGCTTCTTGGCCTCAAAGTGATATTCCCCGCAGGCCTGATAACCGAGATCCAGAAAATGCCGGGCCAGGGTCTCCAGCCCGACAGGAGCCAGGTTGAAGGTGCGAAGAGCGATGTGGTCGTTGACTACCGGTTTCGATTCCCGCTCGTCCAGAAGCTTGTGAATCCGCTCTGCAGACGGGGTGACGGCCCGGTAATTTTCCCAGAGTTTGCTGAACAGGCTCTGATAATCAGTGTGCATAATGTCGTTCTCCGTGTTCGTCAGCAGGGATGACCGCCGAGAGCGCTTTTTGTTTCCGAGCACCGGCCCGGACCTGATTGAGGGGCAGTAACCAGACCGACGCCTGCTTCCCGATGCCCAACCGGTCGCCGATACTGGACGGCAGGGTTACTGTCCCGGCCTCTGGGTCAATCAGTGCCTGTTCGGTCACGGTCGCCCGGAAATCCATGGTACCGCTGGTAGCGACGATTACCGGTTCCGTGGTCACTCGGGGATGCCCGCCGGCACCCGCCGCGGTGAATCTGGCAGCATAGTGTGCTGAGTGCTGAACGCTGACGATATCACGCAGCTCACACTCCACCGTCGGCCCGGCATCGAAGAGGTCGACGAACCCCCGGTGGCGGAAGCCTTCGTTTTCGAGCATGCGCAGGGCGGGGCGGGTTTGGGGATGAACGTTTCCGATCACGGACCTGGCCTCATCGCTCATCAGATGGGTATAGAGCGGCGCAGCCGGCATCAGTTCCTCTATGAAGTCAGTGTATCCGGAGCCCACCAGGCTGGTGGCGGAAGTAAATTCCAGATCAACGAAATGGTGTCGTAACCAGTTCCAGAAAGGGGACTGCCCGGCGTGATCGGAGATTCCCCGCATTTCGGCAATGACAGTATCGGTAAAGCGCTCAGGATGCTGCGCCATGAACAGGAACCGGACCCGTGACAGCAGCTTTCCGGCATTGGCCCTGCGGTATTCCGGACGCAGGTACAGCGAGCAGATTTCCGTCCGACCGTTGTAATGGCTGCACCGGGTCAGGGTTTCCACCTGCCGGCGCAGCCCCAGATCCCGGGAATGGTGCACCACGGTGTTGTGGTGGAAGTGATGCAGCGGGCGCGTATGGCCGGTGAAGGCTTCGATGCCGGTGGTGCCCATGATTGCACCAGTGTCGTCGTCTTCCAGAACGAACAGGTAGTGTTCGTCTCCCGGGGTGTGGATATTGCGGCGGAAGCTGGCGCCGGCGTGGTCAATTTTCCGCGCAAGTGCATCCCGGTCCGGCATCAGGGAGGTGAAGCCGGGGCCGGACTCATCGGCAATCTGGTAGAGGGCGTCGAGGTCTGTTGGTGCAACCGGTCTGATGATCATGGCGAATCTTCCCTGCTGTTTTGGGGCCAGTATGGGGAAGAGTAGTGTCGGTTTGCAGTTTCAATCTGCTCGAAGTGATCTAGAATGGTGACAAATTGACTTGCCGGGATGTCAAAATGATTAGCTCTCAAGATCAGAAACTGCTCATGCTGCTTCGCCGGGATGCAAGAGCCAGCATTACTGATCTGGCCCGGTCACTGGGTGTCTCCCGGTCAACGGTCCAGAACAGGCTCGCCCGGCTGGAGAAGGCCGGCATCATCCGTGGCTATTCGGTGGAATTGGGCGGGGAATACCTGGCCAACCTTGTTGAGGCCCATGTCTCCATCAAGGTTGTACAAAAGCTGACTGCAAGAACCAATGTGGCCCTTGAGGACATCAGCCAGGTGGTGCAGCTGTTCTCGGTGAGCGGTGAGTATGACCTCATCGCCATCGTGCGGGCCCAGTCGCTCGAAGAACTGAGCCAGGTGCTCGATGACATCGGCAATCTTGAAGGTGTGGAGCGGACCAATTCAGCCGTCGTGCTGGAGACCCGGTTCCGACGCTAGTGTTGGCCCGGCTCAGCCGCCCAACAGTCCCGCATAGGCGGAGTAGAGAAACGCACCGGAGCCAATGAGAATCATGCCCCAGGCGGGAAAGATCAGAAATGAGCGAGTCGATGTTTTCATAGGCACCTCCTTCAGTGATGCTGTTCGATACGCTGTCTCCCTCACTGTAGACCAGTCTTGATGAATGTCACGGTTTATTTTTTGAACAGCCTCTCATTGCGTATGAATAAGCCAACCGTGACGTCCTTTATTGCTATTGAGGCCCGGGCCGGGTCAGCTACTATTAAGGCACGGTTCTGACAACAATAGACCACCGCATCAGATCAGCCGAACAATAACAATCAGGAGTCACGAATGGCGGTAGATCCACGCAAGCAGACCTCGCTGCACTGTCTGTATTACTGGGCAGAGCAGACCCCCGATAACGTTTATCTCACCCAGCCCTATCCCGATGGCCGGGTGGAAGACATTACCTGGAAACAGGCGGCGGACCAGGTGTCGCGAATGGCCGCTTACCTGATCAGCCTGGAGCTGCCGGAACGCAGCAACATCGGCCTGCTGGGCAAGAACAGCGCCTACTGGATACTGGCGGACCTGGCGATCTGGGCGGCGGGTCATGTCAGCGTCCCGCTGTATCCGACCCTCAACGGGGAAACGGCGGCCTATATCCTGGAGCACAGCGAGGCCAGGCTGCTGTTCCTGGGCAAGATGGATGGTAGCGCCGATGGCTGGAACGATATCAAGGGCAGCCTGCCCGCCGATCTGCCGATCGTTTCCCTGCCGCAGTCACCGAGGGACGACCTCCCCGGGTGGCAGGACATCGTTGCAGAACGGGAGCCGGCACAGCCAAGACTGCCGGAGCCTGACGACCTGGCAACCATCGTCTACACGTCCGGCTCCACCGGTCGCCCGAAAGGCGTGATGCACAGTTTCCGGAACATGGTGTCGGTGGCGGACGGTCTGCAGCAACTGTTTCCCGTCAGCTCCGGGGAACGCATGCTGTCATACCTGCCCCTGGCCCATGTGGCGGAGCGGGCAGCCGTGGAGACCCAGTCGCTGTACTTCGGTTTCCATCTCTATTTCGCCAACTCCCTCGAGACCTTCCAGGAGGACCTTCAGCGTGCACGGCCGACGCTGTTCTTCTCGGTGCCTCGGCTGTGGATGAAGTTCTACCTCGGGGTCAATGCCAAACTGCCGCCCCAAAAGCAGAAGCTGCTGTTCAGTATTCCCATTCTGAATTCGCTGGTAAAAAAGAAGGTTCTCAAACAACTGGGGCTCGACCACTGCCGGGCCGCGCTTACCGGAGCGGCCCCCCTGTCAGCAGAGATTGTTTCCTGGTACCGCAACCTGGGCCTCGAACTTCTGGAGGTGTACGGCATGTCGGAAAACTTCGGGTACTCCCACGCCAATCGACCGGGTCAGGCCAGGGCGGGGTATGTGGGCATGGCTAATCCCGGGGTTGAGCACCGGATCGGTGAGGGTGGTGAGGTTCAGGTCAGGAGTCCGGGTCAGATGCTCGGCTATTACAAGAACGAGGAAAAGACCCGGGAAGATCTCACCGACGATGGCTTCCTCAAGACCGGCGATATGGGTGAAATCGACAATGCCGGTTATCTTCGCATCACGGGTCGGGTGAAGGATCTGTTCAAGACTTCGAAAGGAAAATACGTGGTGCCGGTGCCCATCGAGAGTCGCTTCAACCACCCACAGGCGGAAGTCGTGTGCGTGGCAGGGGCCAACCAGCCACAGCCCTGTATGATGGTGCTGTTATCCGACGAGGCCCGGGGCGCGCTGGCGCGGGGCGCCGATCGCTCCGAGCTGGAACAGGAGCTGGCGTCCGAACTTGATGCTGTGAACGCGGCCTGCGAGGCCCATGAAAAGGTGGCTTTCGTGGTGGTGGTGAAAGAGCCCTGGACCATGGAAAACGGTATGCTCACGCCGACCATGAAGATCAAGCGAAATGTGATTGAGGACTTCTATAACAACAGGATGGAAGACTGGTTTGCCCGGAAAAGCAAAGTGGTCTGGGAATTCTGAGCACTTTTCTTCAGGCCAAAAAAAACGCCGGCGATCATCGCCGGCGTTTTTCTTAGGCTGTTCTCTGACCTGAATCACCGTCGGTGAATCAGTGTCCGCCCTGAACCTGAGGCATATCCTGAGCCACAACCGCTGCCTTGCGGTTGAAAATGCGTACCTTGCGACTGATAAACTGCGCCGCCTGCTTCGCTGCAGTACGGGTATACTGGCGCCTGACCTCAGCACTGTTGTGGAGGATACTGGACGGCAGCGGGTTTACGGTTGCGATATGGTTCTGAGTCATAGCGCCTTCCTCCTTATCTATCGGGTGGATTGGTTAGCGATCTACCTTTAATTTACAAACTATTCTAAGGATTCTTTTTTGCAGCTTGAATACGTTAAACTCCGTATCCGTGTTGCAAATATGCAGTGATTATGGACTGGGATTATCTTCGATATGTCAGGGCCCTTGCAATAGGCGGAACCCTTGCAAAGGCCGGTGAATTGCTCGGTGTGCACCAAACCACGGTTCTGAGGCGACTGGACCAGATGGAAGAGTCGCTGGGTGTGCAGTTTTTCGAACGCAACCAGAATGGCTTGCAGCTGACGCCAGTGGGAGAAATGGCTTTCCGGGAAGCCGAAAGGCTGGCCACGGACATGGAAAACCTCGAGCGCAAACTGGTGGGCGGGGATTCCGCGCCGGTGGGCAAGGTCCGGCTGGCAGCGGAAGACATGATGCTCAACGAGCTGCTCAGTCCGATTCTCGCGGACCTGGTCCGCGAGTTTCCGGATATCGAGCTGGAAGTGCTCACCGACAACGATGTTGCCAACCTCTCGCACCGGGAGGCGGATCTGACTCTGCGGCCGGACAACAAACCCCAGGCCACGCTGGAGGGCGAACGAATTGCCGCCGTGGAATCCGCGGTCTATGGTTCCGCCCGTTATTGCCGGCGGAACCGGGACATGGACATCGATAACCGGCCGGAGGACTGCCTCTGGGTTATCCCGGACGAGACGTTCAGTCAGCTGGCGACCGGGCGCTGGTACCGCAAGCACCTGAAGCATGTCACCTCGGTGATCCGCTGCAACAGCCTGCAATCCATGGTATCCCTGGCCAGGGCGGGCGCCGGGCTCGCGGTGCTACCGTGTTATGTCGGTGAGAGTGCGAAGGAATTGCGCCGGTTATCGGATCCGCTGGAGGGTGAAAGCGTGGATTTGTGGTTGCACGTCAACCAGGATACCCAACAAATGGCCCGGGTGCGTATCGTTATGGAATTCCTGGTGGATCGTCTGCGTGCGCTGGAGTCCATGATCGAGATCAGTACCACGTTCTGATCACTGTTCCACCCGGCAAAACGGCCAGAACTGGTACCACCGCCAGCACTGGAACTCCTGTTCGCATTGCTGGAGCTGGTTGTGGTAGCGGAAGGCCCGGCTGCGGACCCGGGTTGCCAACTCCCGGATCTCCGGCTTTCGGTCGTAGGTCCGGCGGGCGTAGCCGCCACGGCCTTCGTGGTAGGCCAGATAGAGTTCCCGGGGGGCCGTAAAAGGTATGCCCAGGTGTTCATGGCTCAGGTGGTTGTACCAGCCCACGAAATCCAGGGCGTATTCCATATCAGAGCGCACGGTCAGCCAGCCGCCCTCGTTTGCCGCCAGATATTCCCGCCAGGCCGGGTCCAGTGCCTGGGCATAGCCGAAGGCGGTAGTGGGCCTTGTCCAGGGAATCAGTCCCCAGAGCAGGGTTCTCGGTGGGCGGGCATGACTGCGGAACGAGGACTCGTAATAGACAAAGGCCATCTGGGTGGCAACTGGCGTTCCCCATTTTTCCTGCGAGGCCCGGGCATAGTCATACCAGACGGTGTGTTCCCGGAAAATCTCGCAAAGGTTGTCAGGATTGGCGGGGGGATCCGGCGCCAGCAGGCTGAACCTGAGGGTGGCCCACATTCCCACCAGAAGTCCCAGCACCGGTAATCCATACCATTTGGCGCGCGCGCGCCATACATTAAGGCGCTTTGTGCGGCGCTGCCTGCGCCGGGAGCGTGGCTTGCGCGATTTCCCTACCAAACTGTCATCTCCGGGGGCTCTGAATGGCTTGCTGAGGGACCCGCCACCGTGTCATAAACGGCGGAATTCCCATTGCAGGATGATAGTGAAATGAGACTTGGCACCCTAGTTAAACCTCTTTTAGTCGTCACGATGCTGGCGGGCGGCGTAGCCAATGCCGCCCCGAGTGCCCAGCAGGTGCTGGCTGCCTCCCCGGTTGACGACATCGTTGCCCGGTACCCGGCCATGATGAGCCAGGGAATACGTGAAGGTGTGAAGCAGAGCGGCCAGGTGCCGCCGATGGTGGCTGAAACCCTGGGCAATATTGTCAGCAGCAGTTTCCGGGCGGAAGACATCGAGCGCCGGATCGTCACCGAACTCGATGAAAATCTGTCCGACGCTCAGTTGACAGCGGTACGTGACTGGTACGAGACCCCGGTGGCCCGGAAGATATCGGAGGCCGAGATTGCGGCATCCGCCCCCGACAGCTGGCAGGATGTCCGGGCACGGGCTCCGGCCCTGAACAAACAGTATCAGGGGACCGAAAGGGCCCGTATGTTTGACCGGTTCGATCGCGCATCCCGCGCTACCGAGAGCGCCGTGGATACATCGATTGCCGTGCAGCTGGGCATGGCGACAGCGATGGCGGCCCTGAGCACCGACTCCGTGCACTACGAGAAGCTCCGCCAGCGGATCGAGGGGCAGCGCAGCATGCTTCGGGGCGTGATGGAGCAGCAGGTTTACGACAGTTACCTGTACACGTACCGCAACATCAGCAACCAGGAGCTGGATCTGTACCTGGATTTTCTCGAGAGCGATGCCGGCTCCGCGTTCTCCCGTGTGGTGACCAGTAGCATCCAGCAGGCGATTACCGAACCGGTGGAAAGCATCGGCAAACAGATGTCCCGTTTCCTCAGTCCGGAATCACCAGGCGGTCAGTGAATTCGCGGAGTTCCTGATAGAGCGCCTGCCGTTTGCGCTCATAACGATGGGAAAAGTGAAAAGCGATGAGTTGCCGGACCTTGGCCCCGTTGGCAATCCGGGCACAGTCTTCGGTTGTGAGGTGATGGGTGCGGCGGGCCTGGTCCTTGTCCGCGGTCATGAATGAAGCTTCGCAGAACAGAGTGTGGGCATCCCCCGCCAATGCCTTCATTTTCCGGATGTTATCCGGGGTGCCGGCGAAATCCGTGCCATAGACCAGCTTGTCTCCCGGAGCCTGGATCAACAACTGGCGGGCCAGGTTCTCGGCGCGCCAGGTACCGGACGGGCCGGGGGAGATCAGCTCGTCGGGGCGCTTGCGCAGCACCGCCATTTTCAGGTCATGCAACCAGGGGCCCGGCTGCAATCCCATGGCCTTCAAGCGGTCGTTGCGTACCTGCAGTTTGCCGAAAGGTTCCCAGGCATAGGCCAGGACAGGTGTGCCGTGGTCCAGCAGGGTGGCGCGAACCTGGAACTCCGGTTCGCGGAGTAATACGCCGTCGGGTGTGGGCTCCTCTTCGAGCGGCGTCGGTGCCGGGTCACCCGCCGTGATCCTCCAGCGTTTGAGATGATCCCCGTGCCACTCGTGAACGACGAACCTGGGCCCCCGATCCTCGACCCTGTCCCAAAGGATGCCGTTGATCATGCCGCTGATATGGCCCATCAGCCCCGGTGGCCCGAACAGTCGGCAGGGAGGAAAGTGGCCTATCCGGCTGCGCAGGAACCACATGAACCCGCCGATGTGATCGGCATGGCAGTGACTGATGAACACATCGGTGACCTGATGGGCGGAACGCAGAGGCATTCGCCCGGTATCGCCCAGGTCGAACAGCAGGCTGCGGGATTCGTGCAGCAGCCTCAGCTGCAACAGCGGGTCACCACCCACTCCATTGACCAGGGACGCCACGACCGGGCCGACCCTGACCGCCACTTGCGGGTCCTTGGCAACGCTGGTGAGTGCGCCCAACTCAACGCTGACCTGCACGGCGCTGCCGGGCTGTCGTGTGCAATCCATACCTGCCCCCATCCGGTGGCTTTTCGGGTGCGTGAAATTTGTACAAAGCCGGATTTCGGTCCAATCTCCCTAGTATATGCGAGTGGGGAGCGTCGCTATGGATTTCAATGCCTATCAGAAAGCCTTGTCCTCGCAACTACGGGGATTGGAATGCCCGTTCACCGAGAAGGAATTTGACCAACGGCTGGCCCGCGTCCGGAATTGTATGGTCCGCGAGGATTTCGGAGCGCTGCTGCTGACGGATCCTTCCGATATTTTCTACCTGACCGGCTACAGCACCTTTGAGGTGTCGGTCCATGTGGCTCTGGTGGTTACCCAGGAAGAGCTTCTGCTGCAGGTGCCCTCTATCGAGATGGGACCAGCCATGGTCACGACCCGGGTCGCGCGGGTCAGCGGCTATCGTTGGGAGGGCATTGGCGAAGTCCTCGAGCCGCTCGTGCAGGTGCTCAACGACGGGGTCGAAACGGTGGGCATTGATGCCTGGCACGGTTCCCTGCGCCAGGGGGTACTCGAGGGATTGAAGGCGAGGATGCCCGGCGTCCGGTTCCTCAACAACGGCGGCTTGCTGAAGAAGATCCGGATCGTGAAGTCCGGGGCCGAGATCGGATTCCTGCGCGAAAGTGCCCGGATAACTGAGCAGGGCCTGAGGGCTGCAGTGGCTGCAGTGCGCCCGGGCCTTACCGATAATGACATCGCGGCGGTCGGAGCCCGCGCCTTGCTGGAAGCCGGCAGCGAGTTCATGAGTATGCAGCCGATCGTGACGACCGGCCGTCGCAGCAGCGTGATTCACTGCAACCATAAACGTACGGTGATCCAGGAGGGGGATCCGGTGTTCCTGGAGTTCGGGTCGGCCTGGCATCGCTATACGGCGCCAATGATGCAGACCATAGTAGCCGGGGCAAGTCCGTCCTCGGAAATGGAACGGGTCCACGACGGCTGCCGACGCATTGTCGATACCCTGCTTGCTTCCATTCGCCCGGGAGTCACCTTTGATTACGCCGCCCAGGCCGCTGAGAGGGCACTGGACCCGCTGTCCGGGAAAGTCTTCTTCTCAGGTGTGTTTGGTTACACGGTGGGTGCCCAGTTTCCGCCCTCCTGGGTTGAGGGCTCGGGATTCATAGCCCGGGGTGGCAACCTGGAATTCCGGCCGGGAATGGTATTTCACCTGCCTATCTGTTTGCGCATTCCAAACCAGTGGGGCATAGGGTGCAGCGAAACCATCCTGGTCACGGACCACGGCGCAGAGCCGATAACCCGAAACCCCTGGACCCTCGGCTAATCGAGTCTCAGGTCCGAAAGATAGACGGTTCGCGGCGCTTGCAGCCGCACCGAGAAAAGCCCCAGCCGTCTCACCCTGGCCATATCCATTGTCCTGCTGGCCGGTGCATTGCGGACATCGTCGAGACCGAGAGTGAAGGTGTTGAAGCCGGGGCCGAGCACCAAGCGCGTGTTGAAGCGATCCCCGTAGGCGTTGTCGCCGCGGTCATGGTCGACATCGTTGATCCGGAGCGTGAGAGTCAGCTGCTCCTGCGAGGGATTGAACAACGTGATGATCAGCTGCCCATAGCCGCGCCAGTCGGCTGGCAGGTTGCCAAGCGAAACCCCGGAATAGGTTTCCGTGCCCAGTTCAATTTTCAGGCTGTAGGGCTGGTTGTTCGTGTGAAGAGTCGATGGCGAAGGGTTACCGGTCCAGAAGGAAGATGGATCCTCCTGGCGAAAGTCATAAAGCATTGGGAGCTGATGATTGACCTGCCATTGTCGGGCGGCGACCGTGCCGGTGACGGCCAGTTCGAATAGCAGTATGAGCCCGGTGAGGGCGGCAAGAAACCATGAAAGCCTGTTTGAGGGCGCTTGACGGGACAGTAACGGCCCCCAGGCAAGCACCAGCCAGACCCCTTCAAGATTCCTCAGGATGTCCCGCCAATCCACCTGCCGGTCCAGTTCAGACTGCAACAGCTCGATGACAATCCCCAGCAACAAGACGATGCCGCTGGTTGCCAGCCAGAGTCGCCAGCCACTCAGCCATCGCCAGGGGTTCAGCGCCAGGGTCAGAAGGGCAAAAAGGCCGATATGGCCGAGATTCCAGACGGACCGGTAGAAAGGGCCTGACGCCCAGTCCGGTCCACCTATGAACAGCAGCGGTGCCACCCCGGCAACGCCCGCAAAAGCCAGCAGACGTAATCGCTGGCTCTCAAAGACGCTTACCGGCATGGAGCCAGAACCCATCAGCTGCGGCTGGTTACTTCCAGCAGATGGTAGCCGAACTGGGTCTTGATCGGACCGATCACGGTGTTCAGCTCACTGTTGAATACCGCCTTGTCGAACTCCGGTACCATCTGGCCGGGGCCAAAGGAACCCAGGTCGCCGCCGTTGCGGCCGGAGGGGCAGGAGGAGTGCTGTTTTGCCACTTCGGCAAAATCCTGGCCGCCTTCGATGGCCTTTTTCAGTTCTTCACATTTTGCTTCACTGTCCACCAGAATGTGGCGTGCGGTTGCTCGTGCCATGATCAATATCCCGTGTCTGGATTAAAGGGTAGGTCAGAACGGGAATGCTGCCCGCACAGCCCGCCCGAGGCAAGTGCTTTTTATCCGTGTTTCTGCTGCCTCACAGTCCGGGCGGCAAACCTGTACAATGCCGGCTTTCTTTTTGCCGGCGCCGGTCGGCCCTACATTACAGGTTTTTTCTTGATTTCCACCGCCAATATCACCATGCAGTTCGGGGCCAGGCCCCTGTTCGAAAATGTTTCCGCGAAATTCGGCAACGGCAACCGTTACGGTCTTATCGGGGCCAACGGCTGTGGCAAGTCCACGCTGATGAAGATCCTGGGTGGCGACCTGGAGCCCTCCGCCGGCCAGGTCATGCTGGAGCCCAATACCCGGCTTGGCAAGCTGCGCCAGGACCAGTTCGCCTACGAAGACTGCACCGTGATGGATACCGTGATCATGGGCCACGAGGAACTGTGGAACGTGAAAAAGGAACGGGACCGTATCTACTCGCTGCCGGAGATGAACGAGGAAGACGGAATGGCCGTGGCGGACCTGGAGGTCCAGTTTGCCGAAATGGACGGTTACACCGCCGAATCCCGCGCAGGCGAACTGCTGCTGGGCCTGGACATCCCGCTGGAGCAGCACGACGGCCCCATGAGTGCACTGGCACCGGGATGGAAACTGCGGGTGTTACTGGCGCAGGCCCTGTTTTCCGACCCGGACGTTCTGTTGCTGGACGAGCCCACCAACCATCTGGACATCAACACCATCCGCTGGCTGGAAAACATCCTGGTGGCACGCAACAGCACCATGATCATCATCTCCCACGACCGCCACTTCCTGAACAGTGTGTGCACGCACATGGCGGATCTGGACTACGGTGAACTGCGACTGTTCCCGGGCAACTATGATGAGTACATGACCGCCGCCACCCAGGCCCGCGAGCGCATGCTGGCGGACAATGCCAAGAAAAAGGCGCAGATTGCCGAGTTGCAGCAGTTTGTCAGCCGGTTTTCCGCCAACGCCTCCAAGGCCAAACAGGCCACCTCCCGCGCCCGGCAGATGGACAAGATCCAGCTGGAAGAGGTGAAGCCCTCAAGCCGGGTCAGCCCGTTTATCCGCTTTGAACAGGGCAAGAAACTGCATCGCCAGGCCGTCACCCTGAAACGCCTGACCAAGGGGTTCGATGAAGGTCCGCTGTTCAGCAACCTGGACCTCCAGGTCGAAGCTGGTGAACGGGTCGCAATCATCGGCCCCAACGGCATCGGCAAAACCACTCTGCTGCAGTGCCTGGCGGGTGCCTATACGCCGGACGGCGGCGAGATCAAGTGGACGGACAGTGCCGAGGTCGGCTATTTCGCGCAGGATCACACGGCGGACTTTGCCGAAGATGAGACGCTGACCGACTGGATGGCTCAGTGGACCAAAGGTGGCGAACAACTGGTTCGCGGGACTCTGGGGCGGATGCTGTTCTCCGGTGATGATATCGGAAAATCCGTGCAGGTGATTTCCGGTGGTGAGCAGGGGCGGATGCTGTTTGGCAAGCTGATTCTGCAAAAGCCGAATGTCATGCTGATGGATGAGCCGACGAACCACCTGGACATGGAGTCCATCGAGGCGCTGAACCTGGCGCTGGAGAACTATCCGGGTACACTGATTTTCGTCAGCCACGATCGGGAGTTTGTTTCTTCCTTGGCTACGCGGATTATTGAGATGAAGCCCGATGGGGTTACTGACTTCAGTGGCACTTATGATGATTATCTTCGGAGTCAGGGGTACCTTTGAGTTCTGGCTTTGGGGGCAGCAGCCGTGTGGGCCTGGCTTTCCAAAACACGCTCCTTCGGCACGTCCCTGTGACGCTTGGGCTCCGCCATCCATGGCTCCGCACAGTTTTGGAAAGCCAGGCCCACACGGCCGCTCCAACCTGTGAGTAGCCGCAATCGTAAAGAGGAAAAGAAATTGGGTGAGCCCGAGATTATTAACGCAACCCGAAAATGGGTAGAAGACGTCGTCGTCGGCTACAACCTGTGCCCGTTCGCCAAACGGGAGCTGGTCCGGAACCGGGTGCGGTTTGTGGTGTCGGAAGCGCAGACCGAAGACGATCTGCTGCACGCCCTGCATTCGGAACTCCAGCGGCTGGACGACGAGCCGGAGATTGAAACCACGCTGTTGATCCATCCGGGTGTCTTACAGGACTTTGGACTCTACAATGAGTTCCTGGATGCGGCCGACGGTCTGTTGGCTTACCTGGAAATGGAAGGCGTTTACCAGATCGCCAGTTTTCACCCGGATTACCAGTTTGAGGGCACCGAACCGGATGCGGCGGAGAACTACACCAACCGTTCGCCGTTCCCGATGTTGCATCTGTTGCGTGAAGCCAGTCTGGAGGCGGCAATTGACAGCTATCCAGATGTGGACGGTATTCCCCAGCGAAATATCGAATTGATGGAGCAGTTGGGCGCAGAGAGGATGCAAAACACTCTAAGATCGTGTTTAGAGAGATCTGCGTCAGAGCGGACAGGGGAGTAAACGAGGGGAACGGCTGGGACGGCCCTTTCAAAACTGTGCGGAGCCATGGATGGCGGAGCTCAAGCGTCACATGGACGTGCCGAAGGAGCGGGTTTTGAAAGGGCCGTCCCAGCCGTTCCTTGCACCTGCTCTCAGGCTGGGGGTGGCAAACTCCCAGTGTCAGACGTTCCCAAAACGCGGACCAATCAGAAGAGTCAGAATCAATGGGACTGCTTTTCGAACAAATAGACAGCCAACCCTCGGTGATTGGCGAGATCACTCTCAGGCGGCGCCGCATTCCGGCCATCGGTGACCGGGATATCTACGAGGTGAAACTGGGCGAGGAATTCCTCATGTCCAGCATGTTCGTGGACGCCGAAATCGCCCTCTCGGACCTGGGGCTGAATGAAACCCGGGGCGAAAACCTGAGTGTTGTGGTTGGCGGTCTGGGTCTTGGCTACACCGCCGTGGCCGCGCTCAAGCACGAGCGGGTAAGCGAACTGCTCGTGGTGGAGTACCTGGAGCCGGTCATCCGCTGGCACCAGCAGGAACTCGTGCCACTGGGCAAGGAGCTGAACGCGGACCCCCGCGCACGGTATGTCCACGGTAGCTTCTTCGACCTGGCCATAGCCGATCCCGAAACCGGCGGCTTTGATCCCGAGGCACCGGGCAAGCCATTCGACGCGATCCTGCTGGACATCGACCATTCACCGCGGGCGTTGCTTCACGACTCCAGCGCCAGTTTTTACACCGTCGAAAACCTGGCCCTGATGGCTCGTCAACTGAAACCCGGCGGCATCTTTGCCATGTGGTCCAACGAAGGTGAGGATGATGAATTCATGGCTGTGTTGCGCGAAGGATTCATCGATGTCGCCTGCCACGTCGTAACGTTCTACAACCCCTTTCAGAACAGGGAGTCGTTCAACACCGTCTATGTGGCCCGAAAACCGGGCTGACTGATCCGGAGTGACCATGCCAGTGACCACCCATCGCACACGCCCCTTCAGTGCCAGTCAGCGCCTGCCGGACACGGACCAGCCACTGGAAAACCACGATCCGGAACAAGCGGGCGAACAGTTGGCGCAGTTCATTCACCGCCATCCGCGCCTGCTGATCCTGACCGGCGCGGGCGTGAGCACGGATTCGGGAATACCGGACTATCGTGACGGTGATGGTGCCTGGAAACGCAAACAGCCGGTGCAGCATCAGGACTTCATGGAAAACTTCCATACCCGCCAACGCTATTGGGGCCGAAGCCTCATTGGCTGGCCGGTGATGCGTAATGCCACCCCGAACCCATCGCACTTCCACATTGCGGACCTGGAGTTGCTCAATCACAGCAGCCTGGTGGTGACCCAGAATGTCGATCGCCTGCACCAGAGAGCCGGCACACGCGGCGTGCTGGACCTTCACGGCCGGGCTGACGAAGTGCTGTGCATGAGCTGTGGCTATCGCTGCCCACGGGATGAAGTCCATGACCGGTGTGCCGATCTCAACCCCGGCTTCCGGCATTACACGGCGACCACCGCTCCGGATGGCGACGCCGATCTGGAAGTGGATTTCTCGGATTTCCGTCCGGCCGGTTGCCCGAAATGCAGCGGTATCCTGAAGCCGGATGTGGTTTTTTTCGGCGATTTCGTGCCGAAACAGCGGGTGACCTCCGCCCTGGACGTGCTCAAGGCCAGCGATGGCCTTCTGGTGATCGGCTCCTCTCTGATGGTGTATTCCGGTTTCCGGTTCTGTCGCTACGGGAAGGAATGGGGCAAGCCCATGGCGACCCTGAATCTGGGCCGTACCCGGGCCGAGGAGCTGGTGGATTTGAAACTGAACGCCCGCATCGGGGAGACCCTGGCCGCAGCGCTCAGGCAACTCTGATGAAAACGGGGTCAGATGAAGGCTTTCATCAGACCCCAGGTTCACGGACGAAAATCTGCTGTAAACCCGGGGTCAGAAGAAAGCTTTCTTCTGACCCCTCCTTCACTCACTGAAGCATCAGATCAGGTTGTAGATAAACACGATCGCCACAGCCACCGGCGTAACGAACCGAAGGGTCACGAACCAGAGGCTGAACGCGGACGCCGACAGGGACAGCTCCTTCTCCAGCGCCTGCTTCGACATCACCCAGCCGGCGAACAGCGCCACCAGCAGGCCGCCCAGTGGCAGCAGGATGTTGGCGGTGAAGAAGTCCAGCAGGTCAAAGATGGTCTTGCCTTCCAGCATCGGAATGAAGCTCAGGGGTGCGAAGTCGGACCAGAGGTTCAGCGACAGGATTGAGGCAATACCCAGAGCCCAGCACACCACGCCGGCACCCAGGGTGCTCAGGGTACGGTTCATGCCTTTCTGTTCCTCCAGCCACTCCACGATGGGCTCCAGCAGGGAGATCCCGGATGTCCAGGCGGCGAAGATCAGCAGTACGAAGAACAGGGTGCCGAAGAAACTGCCCATGGGCATCTGCCCGAAGGCCAGCGGCAGGGTCTGGAAAATCAGTCCCGGGCCGGCTCCCGGCTCGAGGCCGTTGGCAAACACAATCGGGAAGATGGCCAGGCCGGCCAGCAGTGCCACGCCGGTGTCAATAATCGACACGGTAATGGAAGTCTTGGCGATGGAGATTTTCTTCGGCAGGTATGAGCCATAGGCCATCATGACCGCCATACCGAGACTCAGGGTAAAGAATGCGTGGCCCAGGGCTACCAGAACGCCTGAGGTCGTCAGTTTGGAAAAGTCCGGCTGGAACAGGAAGGTGACCGCCTTGCCGAAGGAGCCGGAGGTCATGGCATAACCCACCACAATCAGCAGCAGGATGAACAGACCCGGCATCAGGATGCTGACTGCGCGCTCCAGGCCAGCCCGAACCCCTCGGGCCACAACAACCATGACCAGCGCCATGAATACGGTATGCCAAAGCAGCAGGGTGCCCGGATCGCTCAACAGGCCGGAAAAAATAGCGCCGACGGCATCTGCCGACTGGCCGGCGAGCTGGCCGCTGGCGGCCGTTCCGACATAAGACACTGCCCAGCCACCAATAACTGAATAGAACGACAGGATCAGGAACCCTGCCAGTACACCCACGGCGCCTACCAGCTTCCAGGCCGGGTGGAGCTTGTCGCGCTCTGCAATCAGGCGCAGGCTGTTGACCGGGCTGCGGCCGCCGCGCCGGCCGATCATGACCTCGGCCATCATGATGGGGATGCCCACCACGGCAATACACGCCAGGTACATGATCACAAAAGCGCCACCGCCGTTCTCGCCGGTGATGTAGGGGAACTTCCAGATATTACCGAGGCCCACGGCGGAACCGGTTGCTGCCAGGATGAAAGCGAGCCTCGATGACCAGAGCCCGCGCTTGGCGTTTGAACCTTCAAGGGCCTCCGAATAGGTGGCTGATCCTGATGAAGTGACAGACATGACTATCTCCTGTGGTACTTGTTTTTGTGTCAGGGCGAAAAAGGAGAGCCGCAGAAATCTGCGGCCCCCAAGGGGGATGGCACCGGCGTCAGGTCAACCGGTGCGGGCAAACCGCGAGGACGCCAGCCCAGCACCTGCGGAATGTTTGCGGAACCGCTCCTCGGCCAGCTCATTGGCGATCTCCCCGGTGGGAAGGCCCGAACGGTCAGAGCGGTTGAAGATTTCGGTCAGGGTGTCTCCGATGGTGTCCACATGGGCGCGGACCTTTTCCGGAGTGGCGCCGGTGCGCTCGTAGAACACGTCGATGATGCCACCTGCGTTGATGGCGAAGTCCGGCGCGTAGAGGATGCCGTGTTGTTTGAGCATAGCGTCATGCTCTGGCCGGTCCAGCAGGTTGTTGGCGGCGCCGGCAACAATACCGGCCCGGATTTCCGGGATACTGCGATCATTCAGAACGGCACCCATGGCGCAGGGCGCGATCACATCCACCGGCAGGAACAGGATATCTTCCGCGGAGGCCGGTTTTGCTCCCAGCTGGTCCACCGCGCGGCGCATGTTGTCCTCGTGGATGTCGTACACCCAGAGCTCTGCTCCGGCTTCCTTGAGGTGCCTTGCCAGGCGGAAGCCGACATTGCCGATACCCTGGATGGCGACCTTCAGACCGGTGAGATCATCACGGCCCAGCTTGTGGCGGACTGCGGCCTGCAGGCCGATAAAGGTGCCGTAAGCGGTGGCGGGGGAGGGGTCGCCGTTACTGGGGTTGCCGTCAAAACCGGTGCGGGCGGCAATTCCGGCCACATGGCTGGTGTGCCGGCCCATGATTTTCAGATCGGGCACACTGGTGCCGGAATCCTCGGCGGCAATGTACTGGCCGCCCAGGCTCTCCAGATGCCGCCCCATCGCCTCCATCAGGGCCTCGCTCTTGTGCTTGCGTGGATCGCCGATGATCACCGACTTGCCGCCGCCGAGGTCCAGATTGGCCAGGGCCGACTTGTAGGTCATCCCCCGGGACAGGCGCAGAACGTCGCGAAGGGCTTCTTCGTCAGTGGCATAGGGAAACATCCGGCAACCGCCCAGTGCGGGCCCCCGGGATGTGTTATGAATGGCAACGATGGCTTTTAGTCCTGTCTCGGGATCGCAGAAGAAGGACAGATGTTCGTGGTTATCGAACTCAGGATGGCTGAACACGTTCATATTGAAATCCTCCCCCACCTGGCCGGATCGCGGCGGTAGGTCTGTTTTGTTCTTGTCATCCCGGCTTGTGGCCGGATGTTTGATTCCTGGTGTCCGTGCCCGATGGATTGTGCCGGGCCTGCCCTTGTGAGGCTGGACAGGGAAGAACCTAGCCTTGATTTACGTTAACGTCAACGTTTAATTTGTCAGCCGGCTCAGGATAATTCGGGGAAATGTCTGAGTTTCTCATCTAACTGTTTGGCCCCGGGAAATTTTTCAGGAGGGGTAGTGGTTTCTACCTATACGAATTGGGTGGTTTCCGGCTTAGCTTTCTTCGATGCCTAACCATTCATATCCTTATCAGCTCCAGTCACAGAAAGTGCGCGCGGAGTTTGTGCGCCTTTTCCCCATCTCGCTGTTCGTGGTGGCCTTTGGTGGTGCCTTCGGCCTGGCTGCCATCCAGGCCGGTCTGGCGCCGCTGCAAGCCATTCTGATGAGTACCACGGTGTTTGCCGGGGCCTCGCAGTTTGCCGCACTTGAACTGTGGGGAGGGGAAGTGCCCCTGCTGCCCCTGATCGCTGTCGTGTTCGCCATCAATTCCCGCCACCTGCTGATGGGGGCGTCGCTCTATCCCATGCTGAAAGACGTGGCTCCGGGTAAGCGTTATGGCCTGCTGCTTCTGCTCACGGACGCCAATTGGGCGGTCTCTGCCCAGGACTACCAGAATGGCCGTCGCAACCTGGAGGTCATCCTTGGAGGGGGGCTGGTGCTCTGGCTGGCCTGGATTTTCGGGACCTGGCTAGGTGTGTATTTCGGCGGTCTGCTGCAGAACCCAAAGAGCCTGGGGCTGGATATGGTGCTCGGCTGTTTCCTGCTGGCGATGGCCCTGGGGGGGAAGAAATCCCCACGGGTACTGGTGGCTTGGGCAGTGGCAGCGGCGGCTTCACTGGCTGCCTGGAAATGGTTGCCGTCCAACACCCACGTGGTGACCGGCGCCCTCGCAGGTGGCCTGATCGGTTACTTCTGGCTGGACAGGAAACCCGTCGGGCCCGGGACAGAGGAGGCAGAGTCCACATGAGCATTACAACCACGGAGCTCGGGGTATTGCTGGCGATTGCGGTGATGACTCTGGTCACCCTCGCGACCCGGTTTGGCGGTGTCTTCGCGATGTCTTTCGTGCGTATCAGTCCGCGGATCGAGAGCTTCATCAACACCATGGCAAGCTCGGTGCTGATCGCGATCATCGTTCCCATGGCCTTCAGTGGTGACGCCGGAGCGATCGCCGCGCTCTCGGTAACCGCTATCACCATGCTGCTACTCCAGAAGCCCCTGCCCGCTATTGCTGCCGGTATTGCTTCCGCTGCCCTGGTCCGTTATCTGTTCTGAAGACTCGCCTGCCATCGGGTTGGGGTTTCGCAAAGCGAGTTCGCCGATCCCTGGCAGCTTGATGCCGAGAGCCAGCGGGTTAATGCCGAGAGACAGGCCGAGCACGTTGAGTTCCAGGCCCTCACGAACGCCTGCGAGTACTCCGAAGTACCCGCCCAGGGAAAACTGGTAGCCGGTGCCGCCGGGAACTTCCGCTACCACCTGCTCACCCAGATAGTCCTTGCCGATGGCGTGGTTGGGGAGTGCAACGTCCAGCCCCGGGACCTGTCTGATGACCCACGCCGTGAAAGTATTGCTGTTGGGGCCGGGCCAGGCTTCATATTCGGTCGGGTAGGGGTAGTCCCCCACGGCCTGATAGATCCGCGGAATCAGCTCAGCTGCCTCTTCTCCCCGGATGTCGGCATACAGTACCGGCTCCGCCCCGTACCAGCGCCGGTCCGGAATGGACGCTCGCGAGTTCACCACATGGCGGCGCCAGCCGGTGACTTCGTGGACCCGGTACTGGGCGGCGCCCGCCTCCTTGGTGGCTATCCAGGTATGGACTGCAAAATAACCGCGCCAACTCCAGGCACGGGCGCCATACACCTGGACGATGGCGCCCTTGTGCTGGTCAGGGTCCGGGGCGATGTTGGCGCTGTCGCGGCTGGCTGTCTGCCAGCTTTCCGCGCCCTGCAGTGTTCCGCTGGCGGCCATCAGGACCGGTCCGGCCACAAGGGTCAGCAGACTGGCGAAGATCCAGGCCGCGCCGTGTTTCAATAGTTTCATAGAGTTGATTCTCCGGCCGTCATTTGCTGGCCACGGGCTTGTCTTCTAATCTCAAAGTACAACGTTTTTGTACTGGGAGATAGCCAATGTCCGATCACCATGTTTACAAAAAAGTGGAGATAGTCGGCTCTTCGAAGAAGAGCATCGAGGATGCCATTGAAAATGCGCTCGAGGAGTGCGGCAAGAGCATCCGGAACATGGAATGGTTCGAGGTAACGGAAACCCGTGGCCACATCGTGGACGGGAAAGTTGGCCACTACCAGGTGGTGCTGAAGGTGGGCTTCCGGATTGCCGGTAGCTGAGCCCTTTACGCAGTGCCTGCGAACACGTCATTGAGCGTGTCAGGAGGTTAGCGATATGACCACCGGGAACCCGGCGTTGTTATTGGTGGATATCCAGAATGATTTCTGTGAAGGGGGATCGCTGGCGGTCAAAGGGGCCAGTGCGATTATTCCGGTCGTTAACCGCATGATCTCGGAGGCCGAGCGCAGTCATCAGTTGATCATCGCCAGCCGGGACTGGCATACGGTTGATCACTGCAGTTTTGAGGCCCGGGGCGGCCCCTGGCCGCCCCACTGCATTCAGGATTCCCGGGGCGCAGCCTTCCATCCGGACATGGCGCTTCCGGACACGGCTGTTCGGGTCAGCAAGGGTGTGGGGTTTGATACCGATGCCTACTCAGCCTTCGATGGCACCCAGCTCGAAAGTTTCCTCAAGCGCCACGATATAGGAACGCTCCGGATAGCAGGCCTGGCCCTGGATGTGTGTGTGCGGGCGACGGCGCTGGACGCCCTGAAGCATGGCTTCGGTGTGGAGCTGGTCACCGACGGCTGCAAGGCCGTCGACCCGCAGAACGCGCCGGAGGTGCTGGACGAGCTTCGGGCAGCCGGCGCAAGCATTTCATGAGATCAGGAGGCCCGTCATTGATTCGGGAACAGGATCTGCCGCTGCTGGTTGATCTCTACGAGTTGGCCATGGCCCAGGCCTACTGGTCCGAGGGTATGCAGGAGCGGGCGGTCTTCAGCCTGTTTTTCCGGGATATGCCCGCCCACCGGAATTTTGTCCTTGCCTGTGGCCAGCGAAATATCTGCGAGATGTTGGCGAACCTCCGGTTTACCGACGAACATATTTCGCGCTTGCGAGAGCTCAACCGGTTCCAGGAGGAATTCCTGGCATGGTTGAGGGGGTTCCGCTTCAGTGGCTCGGTGCGTGCAGTACCTGAGGGCACACCGGTGTTCCCCCAGGAACCCCTCCTGGAGATCGAGGCGCCCATAGCCGAGGCGCAACTGCTCGAAAGCCTCGTGATGAACTATGTACACCTGGAGTCGGTACTGGCATCCAAGGCCGTGCGGGTGGCGCTGGCGGCGCGCGGTCGCTCGGTGGCGGACTTCGGATTACGCCGGATGCACGGAGTGGACGCCGGGCACCGGAGTGTCCGTGCCTATCGACTGGCCGGGCTGTCAGCGACCAGCAACGTTGTCGGGGGGCTGGATTTCGGCCTGGAAGTGACCGGAACCATGGCCCACAGCTTTGTGCAGGCCTATCCGAAGGAGTTGGAGGCGTTCAAGGTCTACGCCACGCTGTATCCGGGGACAACGCTGCTGGTGGACACTTACGACAGCCGGCGGGCTGTCCGTCGCATTGTGGCGTGGCTCGCCCGTGATCCCGATGCCCGGGTCGGGGCGATCCGGCTGGATTCCGGTGACCTGGGCGCGGAAGCGAAAGACTGTCGGAAGATTCTGGATGATGCCGGCTACCCGGATATCAAGATTGTTGCCAGCGGCGGACTGGATGAGTATGGCATAGCCCGGTTGCTGGAAGAGGGCGCACCGATTGATGCCTTCGGCGTTGGCACCTCGATTGGAGTTGCGGTGGATTCACCGTCTCTGGAGCTGGCCTACAAACTTACGCAATACGCCGGTGAACCGAAAATGAAAAGCTCCTCCGGCAAGGTGTCTTATCCCGGTGCAAAGCAGGTTTTCCGCCAGATCGACAGTAGTGGCCGAGCCAGTGGCGATACCGTGGCGCTCAGTCACGAGCAGCTGGATGGTCAACCTCTCCTGGATCTGGTCATGGAGCATGGCTCGGTGGTGGAGGGTGCCGTTCCGCCGCTCGACGAGCAGGTCCGGCAGGCCGGTATCCTGTTGAAAGCCCTCCCGGAACGCCTGCTGGAGATTGCATCGTGCGATCCTCTCCCGGTGATTATCAGTGACGAACTGAAACAGCTTCAGGCGCAAACCCTGGCACGGGTTTCAGTATAGGGGGCGTGTTTTATCCGTTGTTCAGAGTCCGTTTGCGTATGACCTGAACCAGCTGAGTCATAAGCTCCCGTGCCTCGTGGTCATGAAGGGCGCTGCATTTGTCCCTCATCAAGCGCCGGTCATGGTCGGACGGATGTCCGCCGGCCTCCTTGAGGTCATCCAGGTACTGGCAGGCCGTCAGGTGGGCCTTGATCTCTACATCAATCAGCTGGGTGATCAGGTGTTCGGCGTTATCGGAGCAGAAAGGGCGGTTGTGGTTAAGTCGGGCACGGGCGTCCAGGGCGGCGTTCCGGGCATCGAGCCGAAGATCACCGGGAGGATCTCCGGCTTCCACGGCCCGCAGGAATGCACCCACGCGATCATACAGCTGCCAGACCTGGGGCCATAGTTTATCGTAGGCGGTTTTTTCGGTCCGGTAGCGAGCATCGCTGTTCTGACCCTCGGGGCGTTCTGTCAGCACTGGCGGCTCGCTGCCAATTCCCGTGACCCTCAGCTCATCCACTTCCCGCCAGAGCGTGGAGGTTTTTTCTTCCAGCAGCTCCAGCCTTTCCTGGTAAATGCGTCGGGTTCGGCCGGAGTGGAACACCGCAATTGCCGCAACGACAAGGGCTGCCAGAGCCGCAAGCATCAGGCTGGATTGCGAGAGGAGAGTTTCAGGCAGGAACTCGCTAAGCATGGCAGTGCATCCCGTTCAGACCCGAAAGTCGGTTTGATTCCCAACAGTATAGAAGCTAATTCGCATCCTGTTGGCGATAGGGCAGCAGGGTTTGCGCCTCCCGGTAATAGGCCCGCACCTGGGTCGCCTCGTCTTCCGTGAATTCCCGGATGGCTGCCCGGAAACCCGGATGGGCAACGCCATGCCAGGAGTGGGTGATAGTCGGTTCGAACCCCCGCACCAGCTTGTGCTCCCCCTGGGCACCGGCATCAAAGTGCTGGAGTCCCAGTTCGATCGCAAGTTCGATGCCCCGGTAGTAGCAGGTTTCGAAATGCAGGTGGTTGTACTCCTCCAGGCAGCCCCAGTAACGGCCGTACAGAGTGTCCGCGCCACTGAGGAACAGCGCGCCGGCAATCATCTGGCCGTCCCGGACTGCCATGATGACATGCAGGTGTTCCGGCAGGCGCTCTCGCAGCAGGGTAAAGAAGGTTTTGTTCAGGTAGGGGCGCTGTCCACGTTTGAGGTAGGTGGCCTGGTAGAAGACATGGAAGGCGTTTAGCACGTGGTCGGGAATATCCGTTCCTGAGAATCGCTCGAAGACGATGTCTTGTTCGGCGACTGCGCGCCGTTCCCTGCGAATGGATTTGCGTTTGCGGGACGTGAGCTCGGCGAGGAAGTCCTCGAAGCTTCTGTAGTCCCGGTTGTGCCAGTGAAACTGGCAACCGATGCGGTGCAGTTGTCCCGGATGACCGAGTAAGGCCTGATCCCGTTCATCGGGAAACAGCAGGTGCCAGGAGTGGGCACCCAGGTGACCGATCAGTCCGTCCAGCAACCGGGCCATGGTGCTGCCCGACAGGTTGGCTCTGAGATTATCCTCCAGCAGCAGGCGCGGCCCCCGCGAAGGAGTAAAAGGCAAAGCAATCAATAACTTCGGGTAGTACTCGAGACCATGGCGCTGATAGGCGTCCGCCCAGGCCCAGTCAAACACATACTCACCCATGGAATGACTTTTGAGGTAGGCGGGGGCAACACCGACGATGTCGCTGTCCTGACGGAACAGAAGATGGCTGGGTTGCCATCCCGTTTCCGCGGTGGTGCAGCCGGATTCCTCGAGACTCCGGAAGAATTCGTAGCGCAGGAATGGATTGCTGCAACCTGCCAGGCGCTCCCAGTCATCCCGGGGAATGTCGGTGATGCTTGTACAGGTCTGCAGGGTCAGGGTTTTGTCCATGGCTCGGATTCATTGTTGATGCGTACCCGATACCATACGTCAGAACCGGTCGAATGATCACTCCCGCCGGCGCGTTGTCGGTCTGTAAAGGTTGTGCAAAAGAACTGTCTGCAAATCAGTGCGGTGTGGACACCGTGTTAGACTTCGGTCAGTCCAGTGGGAGGTATGCGAATGCAGAACAGGGTGTTGCTGGTTGAAGATGACGAGGAGCTGAGGGAGCTGCTTGCCAGGTATTTGTCCAGCCAGGGCTTTTCGGTGCGTGAGGCCGCCAATGGCCGCGATGGCCTTGCTCTGGCGACCGGCCAGGATTGCGATATCGTGGTTCTGGATATCATGTTGCCTGATATCAGCGGGCTCGATGTGCTGCGGGAGTTGCGTGCCCAGACCCATCTGCCGGTGGTGTTGCTCACCGCCCGGGGTGACGAGACTGATCGCATTGTCGGTTTCGAGGTCGGGGCGGATGACTACATTCCCAAGCCCTGCAATCCGAGAGAGCTGGTGGCACGCCTGCAGGCCTTGCTCCGGCGGATCGCCTGGGACCAGAAGGCTGAGGTCAACGGCAAGCGTGAGTATGGCGATCTTCGGGTCGAGCCTGCCCACCGTCGAATCTTCCAGAATGATCAGCCACTGGATCTGACCGCCACCGAATACGAGGTTCTCCAGGTCCTGCTGGCCCATGCCGGCAGCGTGGTGCGCAAGACCGACCTTATGCAATGGGCACTGGGGCGACGCCTCGAGGCTTATGACCGAACGCTCGACATGCACATCAGCAATCTTCGCAAAAAGCTGGGCAATGATGATCCGCCCCGGATCGAGACGGTGCGCGGACTTGGTTACAGCTACCGGGTGCCGGTGTGAAGAAGCCCATGATGTTTCCGCTGTTCTGGCGGATCTTTCTGTCCATCTGGCTGGCCATGGCGGTCACGGTCGTTGCCAGCAACCTCGCCACACGCTTTCTCCTGGATCGGGAACGCCAGGCCATTGAACGGCAGGTGGGCCTCCGGGACTTGGGCATGGAGGCGATCGACGTTCGGGAGCAGAAGGGGCGGGGGGATGCCTGGCGTTTCCTGCGAAGCCAGGGGGAGCGCCTGGATTTACACCTGATACTGGTCGAACGGGACGACGAGGACGATCGCCTGCCGGAACCGATCCGGGAGCGCATGCGCTCGAGCTGGAATCCCCAGAAACCGGCGGTTATTGATGTAACCGAGGACTATCGCCTCGTTGCCTGGCCCCGGCTCAGTGGAGGGGGGTGGCTTGAGCCCGGTTTCTTCAAGTTCATAGAGTTCGGTCTGGCGTCCGTGCTGATCACACTGGCTTGCTGGTGGATCGCGCGCCTGGTCTCGCGACCGCTCAAGCATATGGAAACCACCGCCAAGGCCATTTCTGAGGGTAAGAATTCGCTTCGGGTCGATGAGGAGATTACCCGGCGGCGGGACGAAATCGGCCGACTGGCGAGCGCCTTCAACGCGATGACGGACCAGCTCTGCAACCTGCTGGATCGGCAGACCCAGCTCCTCCGGGACATTTCCCATGACCTTCGCACACCGCTGGCCCGCCAGCGTGTAGCCATCGAGTTGGCCAGTGAGAGCGGTGCGGATGCGCCGCTCATGGCGAGCATCCTGCGCCAGAACGAACGTCTGGAGGCCATGACCAGCCAGATCCTGACCCTGTACCGGGTCACCGAGCAGGGGGAGGCCATTGACCGGCTGCCGGTGGAGCCGCTGCCGTTGGTAAACCGGGTTCTGGAGGATGCCGCCGACTTTGCCCGGCATCAGCAGGTGGACTGCAGACTCGTCGCCGCGCCCGATGTGGTCAATCTCCGGTTCATGGGAGATCCGGGGTTGTTGCAGCGGGCGGTCGACAATATCCTTCAGAATGCGCTGGATCATACCCCCCGGGGCAAGTCGGTTCACCTGACCCTGAAAAACGCCGCCCGGCAAATGGTTCTGGAGATCCGGGACGAGGGGCCGGGGGTGCCGGAGGAACTGCTGGGGCAGCTGTTCGAGCCGTTTTTCCGGGCCGACAAATCCCGCGGTGGCAAGGGCTGGGGACTGGGCCTGGCAATCGCCCGCGACATCGTAGCGGCCCACGATGGTACCATCACTGCAGGGAACAGTGAGGAGGGGGGATTAAGCGTGACGATCCGGCTTCCTGTCTTTTCGGTTGGCTGACCGGGGCTCTGGCTCCGGGTCGTCGGGTTTGAGCGCAGCGGCACCGGAGAAGTCGATGCCCTCCTGCAACTCATCCTCGTCAAAACGAATACCGCAGGCGGCTTTACGGATCTTCGCTGGCCCGGCTGTTCCCGGAGCCTTCGCTTCGTCTCGGTCTGTCACAGGTTTTTCTCCATGAATAAAGATTACCCGATACCTGCAGGATACCTCGAGCGGGAAACGGAAGTTAAGAAAAGTCGTTTTATTGCCCGGGTTGCACCGGTCGGTTCGCGGGACGAGGTCCATCAATGGCTGGAACAGGCCCACCGGGACCACCCGGATGCCCGTCACATCTGTTGGGCGTACCAGATCGGGCGCCCCGGGTCAGCGGCGGAAGCAGCCATGAATGATGATGGTGAGCCCTCCGGCACGGCCGGCAAGCCGATCCTCAACGTGATACAGCACAAGGATATGGGCGACGTACTGGTGATGGTGATCCGTTATTTCGGCGGCATCAAGCTGGGTGCCGGTGGTCTGGTACGTGCGTACGCAGGCGCGGCGGAAAGCGTGTTGTCGGCAGTCGGGCGTGTGGTCCAGCAACCCGTGGCCCCGGTCCGCGTCACCATGTCATTTGCCGATGAACAGCCACTGCGCCACTGGTGTGAGATCCACGGTGCCGGTATCGAGGCCATCGACTATGGAACCCGGGTGCGGGCCGAGCTGTCCGTGCCTTTGGACAAACTGGAAGAGTTCACGCAGTTCTGTAATGCCCAGAAACTGGATTACGTTCTGGAAACATGAGGATCTAAACAGCATCGGCCTGCGTGTAGCAGGCGTATACTGAAATTAGTCACACTCCGTACTCGTGGTGTAAGGAGCTAATCATGATGCGTTTTCTTTTTGTATTCTTCACCGGGCTGGTGCTGACTGGCTGTGCCGCCAATGTCGTTACCGATTACGATAACGCGGCGGTATTCGGCAATTACTCCACCTGGGCGTTTGCCTCGAGTGCCGGTAGCTCCACGTTTGTATCGTTGGACGGTAACCGGGTGCGCCAGGCTGTCGAGCGGGAACTGAACCGCAAAGCCATGCGCCGGGTGGCCGAGGCGGAGGCCGACCTGCTGGTGAACTGGCAGATTGTCGAGGAAGAGCGCCTGGAACAGAGTGGGGTTGGCCTCGGGTTCGGCTTTGGCACCGGTCATTTCGGTTGGGCGCTGGCGGCTCCGCCCCCCGTACGAGAAATCGACGAGGGCAAATTGGTGGTCGAGCTGGTGGATAACGAATCCGATCAGGTGGTCTGGCGGGCGGCCAGTCGCCGCTACCTTCGTGAGAGCCAGTCGCCCGAGACCCGCAGTGAGCTGATTGATGAGGTGGTTTCAGAGATGTTTTCGAAGTACCCTCCGGGCCTTGAGTAAACGGAGCATTTTTCGGAGGCACCATGAAAAATCGGCCTGGAGGTCTGGTCTATTCCACGGAACAGGGGAAAATGTGTCCTGAATGCCGGAACCCGGTTGATCAGTGCACCTGCGGCAAGCCCGCGCGACCTGCGGGTGACGGTGTTGTCAGGGTCAGTCGGGAAACCAAGGGGCGCAAGGGCAAGGGCGTAACGCTGATTACCGGCATTCCCCTTGATGACAAGGAACTGAAAGCGTTCGCCAAGGTTCTGAAAGCAAAGTGTGGCACTGGCGGCACCATCAAGGACGGGGTGGTCGAAATCCAGGGTGACCACCGTGACCTGCTTGTTCCTCTGCTGCGGGAGAAGGGGTGGACCGTCAAAAAAGCCGGTGGCTGATTGTCTGATACGCAATCCCTTTTCGCTCACGTTACAATACTCACCTGGACTCTGGTTCGCCGAGTTCTGACCAATAAACAAAATCCCTCAGCCCCGCGCCCGGAGCTGGGGGATTTCTGTGACCGGAGGCAAGCATGCACATACTGGTTCTGGGTGCAGGTGTGGTAGGTACAACCACCGCCTGGTTTCTGCAAAAACAGGGCCACCGGGTCACGGTGGTGGATCGGCAAAACGGTGCCGGTCTGGAAACCAGTTACGCCAATGGCGGCCAGATTTCAGTCTCCCATGCCGAGCCCTGGGCCAACCCTTCCGCGCCGCTCAAGGTCATGAAGTGGCTATTCCAGTCCGATGCCCCATTGCTTTTCCGGCCACGTCTGGATCCGGCTCAATGGCGCTGGGCCCTGTCGTTTCTGACCGAGTGTACTTCCGCCAAGGCGGCCCACAATATCCGCCAGATGGTCAACCTCGGCACGTACAGCCGCAGCCAGCTTCAGGCGTTGCGGGCTGAACTGGGGCTTGACTACGACCAGCTGGAAAAGGGCATCCTGCATTTCTACACCAATCCGGAAGAATTCGACGGTGCCCTGGAACCCACCCGCATCATGCAGGATCTGGGGTGTGATCGTCAGATCATTGATGCCAACCGGGCTGTGGAACTGGAGCCTGCGCTGGCACCGATCAAGGACCGCATCGCCGGCGCCACTTATACCTCCGAAGACGAGTCCGGCGATGCATGCAAGTTCACCCGGGCATTGGCAGAGCAGTGTCAGGAGGCGGGCGTCGAGTTCCGCTACGGCACTGACGTCCTCGGTTTTGACCAGGCCGGTGACCGGGTTCTGGGCGTCCAGACGCTCAGCGAGGGGCGCCATGAAACCCTGCGTGCCGACAGCTATGTGCTGTGCCTGGGAAGCTACAGTGCGATCCTGGCCCGGCAACTGGGTATCACCCTGGATATCTACCCGGCCAAGGGCTATTCCATCACGGTACCGGTCAAGAATGAGGAAGCGGCGTTCAAGGTCAGCCTCACCGATGACGAGTACAAACTGGTTTACTCCCGTCTGGGCGACCGGCTCAGGGTGGCCGGCACGGCTGAACTCAGTGGCTACAGTCGCAACCTGAACCTGACCCGTTGCCGGGCCATCGTGCGGCGCACTGCCGAAGTCATGCCGGAGGCGGGCGACTGGGATCGAGCCGAGTTCTGGACCGGCCTGCGCCCGGCCACACCCTCCAACGTGCCTTACATTGGCAAGAGCCACTTCGCCAATCTGTATCTCAATACCGGGCATGGCACCCTGGGCTGGACCCATTCCTGCGGCTCGGCGGCGGCTCTGGCAGACATTGTCGCCGGCCGGAAGCCGGAGGTGGATTTCACCTTCGCTGGTCTGTGAAAAGGGGTCAGATGAAAGCTTTCATCTGACCCCGGTCCTTCCTCGGGGGCTGGCTTGAAGAAGGGGTCAGAAGAACGCCTTCTTCTGACCCCATGTTTGACTCCATTTCCCCGCTTCTGGCCCGAAATGCCGGGTAACTGTCACCAACTGGCAATAAACTCCTCCCAATCTGTGACCTCCCCACAACATCCGGCCGTCCTGATGTCGGCCGCTCCAGACAACAACGGAGAGCAGAATGGACAAGCAACGTCGTGCGGTCGTCAAAGGGCTCGCTGCTACGTCTTTCACTGCGCTGACCGCCTGTGGCGGCAGCTCATCAAGTTCTTCCCGTCCGACCAGCGGGGCTGATTCCGGTGCAGTCGGTGGCGATACCGCCCGGGTTCCTGCAGTGGCATTCAATCATGGCGTCGCCTCGGGGGATCCTCTGGCCGATCGCGTCATCCTCTGGACCCGTGTCACTCCTACGGATACGTTGCCCCGGGACGTAGACCATGTTCCTGTGCAGGTAACCATTGCGCGGGACCGGGAAATGCGGGACCTCGTCGGTCAGACCAACACCGTCACCGGGCCGGACCGGGACTTTTGCGTGAAGGTGGATATGGCCGGGCTTCAGCCGGATACCTGGTACTACTACCAGTTTTCGGTAGGCGGTGAGAAATCGCCCGTGGGCCGCACCAGGACGTTTCCGGGCAGCAGCGGGGCGGCGGAGCGGGCCCGGTTTGCGGTGGTGTCCTGTTCCAACTACGCCTATGGTCTGTTCTCTGTCTACAAGGCGGTCAGCGAGCAGTCCGATCTCGATTTCATCCTGCACCTGGGCGACTACATCTACGAGTATGGCCCGGGCGAGTATGGTGATTTCCCGGGGCGCGATCCGTTGCCTGCCCACGAGATCATCGAACTCTCCGATTATCGGCAGCGCCACGCCCAGTACAAGACCGATGCGAATCTGCAGTCAGTCCATCAACAGTTTCCCATGATCTGTATCTGGGATGATCACGAATCCGCCAACGACAGCTACCGTGATGGTGCCGAGAACCACGATGAGGCGACCGAAGGTGGCTGGTCGGAGCGCCGCGAGGCGGCGATACAGGCCTATTTCGAATGGCTGCCCATCCGCGAATCCGGGACGGAGACCGGCAGGGTCTGGCGCAAGTTCGAGTTCGGCGGCCTGATCGATCTGTTGATGCTCGATACCCGTCTCGAAGGGCGGGATCTCCAGGTTTCCTCGCCGGCGGATCCGGGCCGTTTCGATGACCAGCGCCGAATCATGAGTGAAGAGCAGATGAGCTGGCTTACCGAGGGCCTGGCCACTTCCACGGCCAGTTGGCGAATGATCGGTCAGCAGGTCATGTTCGCCGAGCTGAACATTGTCCGGACTCTGGACGCCGCCCGTACCCTGGGCATAGACGATGTGTCGGCCTTCAACGGCCAGCTGCTGTCTCTGAATATGGATCAGTGGGACGGGTACGTCGCGGACAGGAAACGCATTCTCGATACCCTCGAGGGGGGCAAAATTGACAATACGGTTATCTTTACCGGCGACATCCATACCTCCTGGGCCAATGAGATATACGCGGACCCCGGCAATCTGCTGGAGAACAGCCTTGCCCCACCGCTGGCGGCCGAGTTTGTAGCACCTTCGGTAACCTCGCCGGGATTTCCGGAGGAAATTGCCGGCCTGGCCGAGGTCGCCGTCCAGCTTGCCAATCCGCATATGAAATATGTGGAACTCAAGACGCCCGGTTTCATTCTCGTTGATGTGACAACAGAACGGACCCAGGCGGAATTCCTGTACGTGCGGAGTATCTCCAGTGCGGACGACCTGGGAACCCTTGACCCCGATATGACCAAGGTTGTGGGTGTCGACAGTGGTAACAGCCGCATCTATCAGGATCGTCCCCGATCCGAGCCGAGAGCGGTTCGCACCGCGATGTTTCATCCGCCTGTGCGCCAGGCCGTGAGCTGAGGAGGTTCTCATGAGCCGTTCAATTATCCCGCAGGGACACCGCTGGAAACGTCGTGATGTATTGCGCACCCTGTTCTTCACTGCCGGAGCGGTCGGTTCCGCATCCTGGCTGACCGCGTGTGGCGGATCCGCTTCCAGCGCCCCTGAAGCTGCCGTGCCCCCTGCTGGCGGAGAAGCATCCGGTGGTGGGTCGCGCCCGGACGAGATGGAGAAGCTGGTGGGGCGTTTTGCGGAAATCGGACCGTTGCGTGATGCCGATGTTCACGGTGTGCGCACCCCGGAGGGCTTCGCTACCCGGGTTGTGGCCATCAATGGTGAGCTGCCCCAAGCGGAGGGCATGGCCGCCAGTGGCCCGAAGACGGGCGGCATCGGTAACCGCCCCTGGCACATTTTCCCGGACGGGGCCGGGGTTGTGCCCAGGGACAACGGAGGCTGGATCTATATCAGTAACAGCGAGGTTCCCGGTGTCGGCAGTATCGGTTTCTCCTATCCCGAACTGGCGGGGCTGACGAATGTGATCGAGGAGTTCACACCCGGTCTGGCCCAGGTAGGGACTCTGGTCTTCGATCCCGACGGTACCCTGGTCGACTCCTACACCATTCTCAGTGGCACGACATTCAACTGCGCAGGGTGCGTGACGCCCTGGAAAACCTGGCTTTCCTGCGAGGAATTCCCGAACGGTCAGATCTGGGAGTGTGATCCCTACCAACCGGGGGAGGGGCTTCCCAGACCGACCCTGGGGTTCTTCTCCCATGAGGCGATTGCCATAGATCCCGGCGCACGCATGCTCTATCTGACCGAGGATATGCCGGACGGGCGGTTCTACCGTTGGGTACCGGACCCCTCCGACTGGCCGGAAGGCAGTGATCGGGCAGCATTGCAGTCGGGCAGGCTGCAGGTCCTCGCGGTTCGCGGAGATGGCGTCGGGGCCGCACTGGATACACCCCAGCCGGTTGAGTGGCTGGATGTCCGGAATCCCCACGAGCCCCAGCATGAAAACCGGTTGCCGGATTCGACCCTCTTCAATGGCGGTGAAGGCGTCTGGTTCTTTAACGGCGTCGTTTACTTTGCCACCAAGGGTGACGACCGTATCTGGGCACTGGATACCCTGGCCCAGACCATCGAGGTTATCTATGACCGGGCCACCGCGGTGGCGCCGAATGACATCCTGTCCGGTGTGGACAACCTGTTCGTGACCGATCAGGGCGACATCCTGGTGGCAGAGGATGGCGGGGATATGCAGGTGGTGGTGATCCTGCCCGACGGCACTCTGAAACCTTTGCTGCAGATTGTGGGGCAGGATGCTTCCGAAATTGCCGGAATCGCCTTCTCGCCGGATGGACAGAGGATGTATTTTACGTCGGACCGTGGGGGCAGGGATGGTTTTGGTGGGTTTACCAATGGCCTGGGGATGGTGTACGAGCTTATCCTGCCTGAGGGGCTGTGAGTGAAAACGGGGTCAGAAGAAAGCGTTCTTCTGACCCCAATTTCGCCTCGAGGTCTGACTTGAGCAAGGGGTCTGATGAAAGCCTTCATCTGACCCCAAGTTCAGGTCAATCCCCGTAGTTACTTCAACTGATCCCGAATCAGCTTCTTGTTGATCTTGCCAACGCTGGTCTTGGGAATGTCATCCACAAAGTCCATCTGCTCCGGAATGGCCCACTTGTTGATGTCGCCGCTGTCAACGAACTGCTGCAGGTGTTTCTGGATGTCTTCCTGGCTGGCGGTTTCACCCGGCTTGAGGGTGACCAGTGCATAGGGCCGCTCGCCCCATTTTTCATCGGGCACTCCGACCACAGCCGCGCCGGCCACGGCCGGGTGCTGGCTGATCAGGTTTTCCAGGTCCAGTGAGGACAGCCATTCGCCTCCGGTCTTGATCACATCCTTGATGCGATCCTTGATGGTCAGGGTATTGTCCGGTTCCATGCTGGCGACATCACCGGTGTGCAGCCAGCCGCCATGCCAGAGTTCCTCGCCTTTCTGCGGTTCCTTGAAGTAGCTCTGGGTCAGCCAGGGTGCGCGGGTCACCACCTCACCTTTGGCCTCGCCGTCATGGGGGACCGGCTTGCCGTCGGGATCGACGATTTCGATCTCGACCATGGGCACCGCGATACCGGTCTTGACCCGTTTTTCGGTCTGCTGCTCCAGCGGCAGTTCCAGGTCTTCAGGCTTGAGATGGGTGGCGCTCAGCAGCGGGCAGGTCTCAGACATGCCGTAACCGGTATACATGCGGATGCCGAGCTTCGCGCCGGCGTCGCACAGGCCCTTGGTCAGGGCGCTGCCGCCGATCAGCACATGCCAGTTGCTCAGGTCCGCGGTCTTGATGGAGTCGGTGGCCATCATCATCTGCATGATGGTGGGAACACAGTGGGAGAAGGTGACCTTATGCTCCTTGAGCAGGTCTACCAGCAGTTCCGGCTCGTAGCGGCCTGGGTAGACCTGCTTGATGCCCATCATGGTGGCGGCGTAGGGCACACCCCAGGCGTGCACGTGAAACATCGGGGTAACCGGCATGTAGACGGAGCTCGAACGCAGCAGCGGCATTTCATCGTAGGCGGCCAGGGAGCCGGTCATGGCCAGGGTATGCAGAACCAGCTGGCGGTGACTGAAATACACGCCCTTCGGATTGCCGGTGGTACCGGTCGTGTAGAAGGTGGTGGCGACGCTGTTCTCATCGAAATCGGGGAAATCGAACTCGGTTGCCGACCGGCTCAGCAGGGCTTCGTACTCACCGGCGGTATCCAGACTGGTGTCGGTGGCAGAGTCGGAGTCGGTCAACTGGATGTAGGTCTTGACCGTCTCGATCTCGTCCTTCACACCCTCGAGGATGGGCAGGAAGTCGTCGTGAACCAGAACCACATCGTCTTCGGCGTGGTTCATGGTATAGACAATCTGTTCCGGGGAAAGGCGCACGTTGATGGTGTGCAGGACCGCGCCAATCATCGGGATGGCAAAGAAACACTCCAGATAGCGCGGGGTGTCCCAGTCCATGACGGCCACCGTATCGCCGGGCTTGACCCCTGCATCGGTCAGCGCGTTGGCCAGTCGATGAATGCGTTCCACCAGGGTGGTGTAGGTGTACTTGCTGCGGTTTGCGTAATGGATTTCCTGGTCCGGATTATAGCGAGGCCCCGAGAGCAGGAGCTGTTTGATAAGCAGGGGGTACTGATAGGCGTTCTCGGCCGGAGACAGGATTCGGGTCTGTGCCATCTTGTGTTCCTCTTTCTCTGCTTGTGCTTGTTATTACGATGAGAAAGATAAATCTGACACAGTTTGGGAGGAACGGGAACCGCTTAACGGGAAAAAAATGCAGAACGTACGGATCGTTTTTGCTGCCCCGGGTACGCTCTGCGAATCCGGGTGTTACTGATAGGTGCAAAGGTAGGCGGTGTCAATATCCGCTTTCGCTTTGAAGCTGGCCTGTCCGGCTACGTCAAAGCTTTCGCCCGCGCCGTAGGTCATCCACTCTTCCATACCCGGCAGCAGTACGGTCAAGGCTCCGCTGATCACCGTCATGGTTTCCTTCTTGGTGGTACCGAACTCGTACTCGCCCGGGCTGATCACACCAACCGTGGCCGGCAGAGTGGCTGTCTGAAAGGCGATGGACTTGGCTTTGCCGTCGAAATACTCGTTTACTTTAAGCATACGCTGGCCTCCTGAAATGGATTGGGGCGACTACTATACGGCAAAACGGTACAACTCCAATGACATTTTTGAGACCGGGGCCGGCGTGAAGCGGGGGTCAGATGAAAGCTTTCATCTGACCCCGGTTTTTCGCCCAGCTCCGTGGGAGTCACAGGCCCAGGGGTCTGATGAAAGCTTTCATCAGACCCCATCTTGATCGGACCCCCCTTTTCAATCACTGCTCCCAGGGCTTGCCCTCGGTCCCCTCCATGGTGTTAACCCCGATGTGCATGGCCGCTTTGGCCAGAATGTTGGCGCTCACCGGAGCGGTCATGAACAGGAATACGGTGATCAGCACTTCAGAGATGCCAATGCCTTCCCCGCGGGCGGTGAAATAGATCACCGAGCTGAGCATGATCGCACCCACGCCCAGGGTGGTGGCCTTGGTGGGGCCATGCAGGCGGGTGAAGAAGTCCGGCAGGCGGGCAAGGCCAATGGCGCCGATCAGGGTGAAGGCGCCACCGAGCAGTAGCAGGAAGGCAATGACATATTCGGCAAACGGGTTCATGGGGCTCTCCTATTCGATCACGCTACCGCGCTTGAGGTACTTGGCCATGGCGACGGTACCCACAAAGCCCATGACCGCGATCAGCAGGGCCGACTCAAGATACATACGGGTGCCCAGGGTGATACCCAGCAGGATGATCAGTGCGATTGCATTGATGTAGAGGGTGTCCAGTGCTAGAACCCGGTCCGGCGCATCCGGGCCCTTGATCAGACGGTACACGTTGAGCAGGGCTGCCAGGGTAACCATGGCGATGGTGATGTACAGGGCGATAGTGATCATTTGAACATCTCCAGCAGAGGCTGTTCGTAGCGGGTACGGATGGCATCAATCACCTGCTGGTCATTTTCTGCATCCAGGGCGTGGACCAGCAACAGGCGCTGGTCGTCACTCACATCGACGCTGACGGTACCGGGGGTCAGGGAAATGGTGCTCGCCAGGATGGAAATGGCCAGGGGGTGCTCCAGTTCCAGTGGGTAGCAGACAAAGGCTGGCCGGGGCTGTCGGGGGCTGAGAATCAGCGCGGCTACCTGGAAGCTGGCGACGATGATGTCTTTGATCACCCGCGCCAGGTACCGGGGCATCAGCCAGAACCTCATGAACGACGGTCGTTCCGGCCAGAACCCCTGGGTCAGTTGCGGGATGGCCCATGCCAGGAGCAGGCCAAGGACCACACTGCCGCCACTGATGCCGTCACTCAGGAACTGCCAGGTGACAAACAGGATCAGGCTGAGCCAGGGCTGGGGAAAACTCAGTCGGTCAAGCATCAGTCCTCCTCCCCGACCATCGGCATCTGCAGGATTTCCAGGTAGGCCGCGCGGTTCTGCAGCTGGGCTGCGGTCGCGTCCGTGTATTCATTGATGGGTCCGGCCAGCGCCACGATAACAAGGCTCAGTCCAATCAGGGCGCCGGTTGCGGCGCGCAGGTTCCCTCCGAGGGGCTTGGGCTCCTCGATATGTCCGTCAACGGTTCGCCAGAAGACAATGCTGCCGGCACGGCTATAGGCGATGACCGTGAAGAAGCTGCCAATCAGTAGCACTGACCACAGCCAGGCCATTTCGGGGCCGGAGGTCACCGAGTTGAGGATCAGGAGCTTGGCAAAGAAACCACTCAGGGGAGGCAGGCCCGCTGCAGCCACCGCGCCAACGAGGAACAGCACACTCAGCAGCGTCCGGTTTCGCATGCGCGGCGCGGTAACGATCTTGTCCGTCGCGCTGCCGCGCTGACTGGACACCAGTTCCGCTACCAGGAAGAGTCCGGCAACGGTCCAGGTGGTGCTGAGCAGGTAGAACAGTGCTGCGGAGATGCCTCCCTCGGAACCCAGGGCAATGGGTGCCAACAGGGTGCCTACCGAGATAATCACCTGCCAGGCGACCAGGGTCTTGAGACTTTGGGCGCCGAGCGCACCAACCACGCCCATGATCAGGGTAATCAGCGCCAGCGGGAACAGCCAGTTCATGCCCAGGTTGGCGAGCGCTCCGGCATCGTCGCCGAACACCAGCAGGTATACCCGCAGGATGGCGTAGATGCCCACCTTGGTCATGACCGCAAACAGGGCTGCGACCGGTGCGGTGGCCCGCGCGTAGGCTCTGGGCAGCCAGAAGCACAGCGGCAGGAGTGCGGCTTTCAGGGCGAACACCACCAGCAGCATCATGCCGCCGGCCTTCACCAGTTCCAGTTCCTCACCGCTGAGCAGCAGCACCCGGATCGCGAGGTCCGCCATGTTGAGCGTACCGGTGACGCTGTAGATCATTCCGACACTGATCAGGAACACCGCCGAGCCCACCAGGTTGAGCACCACGTAATGCAGGCCGGGAACCGTGCGGGCGGTACCGCCGCCGTGCATCAACAGGCCGTAGGAGGCGATCAGGAGAACCTCGAACGCCACAAACAGGTTGAACAGGTCGCCGGTCAGGAAGGCGATGTTCAGGCCCATCAGCTGGAACAGGAACAGGCCATGGAACTGCCGGTTGCCCTCGTCCGCACCGCCGATGGAGAACAGGTGAGCGAACAGGGCGAGAACGGCAGTCATGACCAGCATCAGCGCGGCCAGCCGGTCCAGCACCAGGACGATACCGAACGGAGGCTGCCAGTTGCCGAACGCATAGAGGCGGTAACTGCCGTCGTTGGCCATCATGAGCAGCACGATGCTGGACACCAGGAGCAGCACCGTGGTGCCAAGAGCCAGGGTCCGCCGCAGGCTGATCGGGGCATAGCCCATGAAAGCCTGCAGGACACCACCGAGCAGGGGGATCAGAATCGGAGCGATGAGCCACTGGTTCATTGACTGCGTTCCTCCTCGTTCTTCTGCTCCGGCTTTTTCGGTCGTTCTCCCTGACGGCCGTCTACATGATCGTCGTCATTATCCGCTAGGTTCCTCAGGGACAGCACAACCACAAAGGCGGTCATGGCAAAGCCGATTACGATCGCGGTAAGCACCAGGGCCTGGGGCAGGGGGTCGGAGTAGTTCTCCGTGCTGCCAAGGATGGGCTGGCCGCCGGTGGCCAGGCGCCCACTGGAAAACAGGAACAGGTTGACGCCGTAGGAGATGAGCGTCAGCCCGACCACCACCGGAAACGTCCGGGCCCGAAGCAACAGATACACGCCCGAGGAGGTCAGGGCGCCGATGACCAGCGCGAAGACGAGCTCCATTATGCACCCTCCTTCTTGGGCTTGATGGCGGAGTGGGGCGACAGCCGGCCAATGCTGACCAGCGCCAGCAATGTGGCCCCGATGACGGTCAGGTAGACACCCAGGTCAAATACCAGAGCGGACGCCACCTCGAATTTGCCCACCACCGGCCAAGTGATGTAGCCAAAGGTGGAGGTGAGGAACGGATAGCTGAAGGCCAGACTGCCGGCCCCGGCGATGATTGCAAAAAGAAGGCCCAGACCGATCACGTTGTGGTACTTGATGCCGATCCGTTCCTGGGTCCAGACCATGCCGCTGGCAATGTACTGGAGAATCAGAGCCACCGAGGTAATCAGCCCGGCGATGAAGCCTCCGCCCGGCAGGTTATGCCCCCGGAGGAAAATGAATGCCGAGACCATCAGTGCCAACGGCAACATGGGGCGGGCAATCTGTTTGAGCATCATCGGATGGGCGTCCCGGGTCCACGGATGGCCCATGCCATCGCCCGGTGGCGGGGTCAGGGCGGTATTCTTCAGCATCGCGTAAATGCCCAGGGCGGCAATCGCCAGAACCGTGATCTCGCCGAGGGTATCGAAGCCCCGGAAGTCCACCAGAATCACGTTCACCACGTTGGTGCCGCCCCCGCCGGATTTACTGTTATCCAGGAAGAAGTCGGAAATCGAGCTGAATGGCCGGGTCAGCATGGCCAGGGTGACCAGCGTCATACCGACACCGGCAACCAGGGCGATAATGGCGTCGCGGCTCCGCTGGCCACGGGAGCTCTCCAGTGGGGTCCAGGACGGCATGTAGAACAGTGCCAGCATAAGAAGCACGATGGTGACCACCTCCACAGACAGCTGGGTCATGGCCAGGTCCGGCGCCGAGAAGCGGGCGAAGGCAAGCGCCACGATCAGGCCGACCACACTGAGTAACACGAGGGCGTAGAAACGCTCCCGGTGCAGGAAGGCTGTCAACAGGGCACAAACGATCAGTACGCCCGCTGCGATCATGGTGGGCAGGTCAACGGGACTCAGGCCCAGTTCACCCACAAAAATACCGACATTCATCAGCGGCGCTGCCGCCACGGCGATAACACTCAGCACCAGCAACAGGGCGTAGCGTTGCAGGGAACCGTTCTCGATGCGGGCGGTCAGGTCGTGCGAGAAGTTCCCAATCCGTGACACCACTGCTTCGAACACCGCTTTCTCGTCGATCTCCTTGAACCGGGCATGGAAATCGAAGAAGCGCTGGCGTTGGGTGTACATCAGCAAGCCCCCGAAGAACGCCACAAAACTCATCAGCAGGGGCAGGTTCAGGCCATGGACCACGGCGAGCTTGTAGTCCGGCACGTCGCCGCCAAGGGTGGCAGAGGCCGCGGAATACAACAGCGGGCCGACCGAGATGGCCGGAAACATCCCCACCATCACACAGGCAAACACCAGGATTTCCACCGGGATCTTCATGTAGCGGGGTGGTTCGTGGGGCGGATACACGGGAAGGTCCACCGGTTTGCCATTGAAGAAGACGTCATGGATGAAACGGGCGGAATAGGCCACCGCGAAGATTCCCGCCAGGGTGGCCACAATCGGTGGCAGCCACGCCCAGAGACCCGGCAGGTTCAGTTCCAGGGATTCGGCAAAGAACATCTCCTTGCTCAGGAAGCCGTTCAGCAGCGGCACACCCGCCATCGACGATGCCGCCACCATGGCCAGTGTTGCGGTGTGGGGCATGTAGCGCCAGAGGCCGTTAATCCTGCGCATGTCCCGGGTGCCGGTCTCATGGTCGATGATGCCGGCCGCCATGAACAACGAGGCCTTGAACGTGGCGTGGTTGATCACGTGGAAGACCGCCGCGACCGCCGCCAGTTGCGTGCCCATGCCAAACAGCAGGGTGATCAGGCCCAGATGGCTGACGGTGGAGTAGGCCAGCAGGCCCTTGAGATCGTGCTTGAACATGGCCACGTAGGCACCGAGCAGCAGCGTCGCCATCCCGGTGAAGCTCACCATGTAGAACCACTGCTCGGTACCCGCCAGTGCCGGATACAGCCGTGCCATCAGGAACACGCCGGCTTTCACCATTGTGGCCGAGTGCAGGTAGGCAGATACCGGCGTCGGCGCCTGCATGGCGTGGGGCAGCCAGAAGTGGAACGGGAACTGGGCAGATTTGGTAAAGGCACCCAGCAGCACCAGCGTCAGGGCCACCGGATACATGGCATGGGCCTTGATCTGGTCGCCGGCGGCGAGAACGTCGTCGAGCTCGAAACTGCCGACGATGTTGCCAATGATCAGGATGCCGGCCAGCAGTGCCAGACCACCGCCCCCGGTAACCGCCAGGGCCATCCGTGCCCCGCGGCGGGCATCCTGCTTGTGGGTCCAGTAACTGATCAACAGAAACGACACCAGGCTGGTCAGCTCCCAGAAAATCAGCATCAGCAGCAGGTTGCTGGACATCACGATGCCAAGCATGGAGCCCTTGAAGCAAAGGAGCAGCGCGTAGAACTTGGCGATGTTCTCCTTGGGCTTCAGGTAATAGCGGGCGTACAGGATGATCAGCAGCCCGATGATCAGGATCAGCAAGGCAAACAGCAGTGCCAGGCCATCCAGGCGAAAACTGAGTGAAATGCCCAGTGCTGGTAACCACTCCTGATGGAACAGAACGTAGCCACCGTCGGCCAACACCTGCCAGTTCGGGTAAAGGGCGGCCAGTGCAACCAGGGCCGGAACGGAAGAGGCAATGGCAATTGCCGTTCGCCCTCCCTGGGCGAACAGGGGCGCGGCGATCGCCCCCAGGAAAGGCAGTAAAACAACCAGCGGTAGCGACATCGCAACCTCGTTATCGGTATTTTTCTTCTACGTATGGAAAAAGGCGTGTGTGCAGAAGTCTAGCCTCCGGATACGCGTCCTGCATGGCATAAGGGCAGCAGGGTTACGCCGGAAGCCCGGGATCAGATGAAGGGCGGATCCGGGAAATAGGGTAGACGACCGCGATGGCGGGCGATATCAGCCGTTACGGGCGGGCGAATGGTCTGTTTGCAGCCGAAGGACCTTTCGGTCATTGGTTGCTCCGTCAGTCAAACTTGGGTTTCGATGATACGTGGCCCGTCTGGAAGGTCAAGTCAACTTGCCATTGATCAAGTGTATACTCGCCATAAATATTTCATTCGAGGGTCCCATGAGCAACATTTATCCGAACCTTCTGAAACCTCTTGATCTAGGCTTTACCGAACTCAAGAACCGGGTGCTGATGGGATCCATGCATACAGGCCTTGAGGACCGTTTCTGGAACATCCACAAGTTCGCACGGTATTTCGCCGAGCGGGCCGAGGGTGGGGTGGGGCTCATGGTCACAGGTGGGTTCTCGCCCAATCTGGCCGGACAGCTGGCGCCGCTGTCCTCAACCATGAACAACCGGGCCACGGCATTCCTGCATCGGCACGTTACCGGCGCGGTTCATGAGGCCGGTGGGAAGATCTGCCTCCAGTTGTTGCATGCGGGTCGTTACGGCTATCAGCCGCTGATCGTTTCGGCCTCTGCAACCAAGGCACCGATCAGTCCCTTCAAGGCCCGTGCGCTTTCCACAAAGGGGGTTGAACGCCAGATCGACGACTTCGTCAATGCGGCAAAGCTGGCAAAGTTTGCAGGTTATGACGGCGTTGAGGTCATGGGTTCCGAGGGCTATTTCATCAACCAGTTCCTGTGTGAGCGCACCAACAAGCGGACGGATAAGTGGGGCGGTCCCTACGAGAATCGCATGCGCCTGCCCGTGGAAATTGTCCGGCGCATACGCGAGGAGGTGGGGCCGGAATTCATCATTATCTATCGGCTGTCCATGCTCGACCTGGTTGAGGGCGGGCAGACCTGGGATCAGATCGTCACGCTCGGCAAGGCCATTGAGCAGGCGGGCGCCACCATCATAAACACCGGCATTGGCTGGCACGAAGCGCGGGTACCCACGATCGTCACTTCGGTGCCGCGCGGTGGTTTCGCCGATGTCACCGCCAAGTTTTATGGTGAGGTGGATATCCCGGTGTGTACCACCAACCGCATCAACACGCCTGAGAAAGGCGAAGAGATTCTTGCCGCCGGCAAGGCGGACATGGTTTCCATGGCCCGGCCCCTGCTGGCGGACAGCGAGTTTGTGCGCAAGGCCGAGCAGGGGCGTAGCGACGAGATCAACACCTGCATCGCCTGTAACCAGGCCTGCCTGGACCACGTGTTCCAGGCCAAACGGGCCTCCTGCCTGGTGAATCCGCGGGCGTGTCACGAGACCGAACTGGTTTTGACGGTGGCGCCCGTGGTTCGCCGGGTTGGTGTGGTGGGCGCAGGCCCCGCCGGCCTGGCAGCGGCGACGACGGCTGCGAAACGTGGTCATAAGGTCACCTTGTTCGAGGCGGATGACCGGATTGGCGGCCAGTTCAATTACGCAAAGCGCATTCCGGGCAAAGAGGAATTTTACGAGACCCTGCGCTACTACCAGCGCCAGATCGAGCTTCTGGACATTGACCTGAAGCTTGGAACGCGCGTCGATGCAGACGCTCTGGTGCAGCAGGGTTTCGATGACGTGGTAATCGCCACCGGCGTGAAGCCGCGAACGCCCAATATTGAGGGCATCGACCATCCCAAGGTGCTTGGTTACCTCGACGTGCTTCGAGATAACAGGCCGGTGGGCGAAACCGTGGCGGTCATCGGCGCCGGCGGCATCGGCTTTGATGTCAGCGAGTTTCTGACCCATGACTTCAGCCATCATCCCGAAGGCGAGCAGGTAGCTGTCGCCGACTGGCAGGCGGAGTGGGGCGTTAACCCCGGGTTTGAGGGGCCCGGCGGCCTGGCGGAGCGCAAACCGACGCCGTCACCCCGCAAGGTCTATTTGATGCAGCGGAAGACCGGTAAAGTGGGCGGTGGCCTCGGCAAGACCTCAGGTTGGGTCCACCGGAGCAGCCTGAAACACCGGGACGTGGAAATGTTGCGGGGCTGTCGATACGAGCGCATTGACGACCAGGGGCTGCACATTTCCCTCACCGACAAGGATGGCAAAGTGACCGGAAGCAAAGTATTGGCCGTAGATAACGTAGTAATTTGTGCGGGCCAGGAACCGTATCGGGAACTTTTTGACCAGCTGTCGGCCTCTGGTGTGAAGACACATCTGATCGGTGGCGCAGACGTTGCCGAGGAACTGGACGCAAAACGAGCCATCCGGCAGGGAACGGAAGTCGCAGCTCAACTATGACATTACTTATTGCCTTCGCAGTACTCTCGATAGGCTTCTCGTTTTTGTGCTCCATTCTGGAAGCTGCTCTGCTCTCCGTGACGCCGAGCTACATTGCGTCCATCAAAAAAGAGAAACCGGAGCTGTTCGCGCGGTTGCGTAAACTGAAGGACGACGTGGATGACCCCCTGTCTGCGATCCTGACGCTGAACACCGTAGCCCATACGGTGGGCGCAACTGGCGTTGGTGCCCAGGTAACCGTGGTGTTCGGGGAGGCCTGGCTCGGTATTGCCTCGGCCGTGATGACCCTGGCCATCCTGATCTTTTCAGAGATTATTCCCAAGACCATCGGGGCCAAGTACTGGCGGAGCATTGCGCCTTGGTTACCGGCCATTCTGGGTTTCATGATCAAGGCCCTGTTACCGTTCATCTGGCTGTCCAAACAGGTCACCCGCCGCATCGCATCCGGCGATGCAGACACCGATGTCCGGGCCGAGATCAGTGCCCTGGCGGAGATCGGCAGGGATCAGCAGGCGCTGGACGAGGACGAACGGCGGATGATCCACAATGTCCTGCGGTTCCACGAAATCAAAGTCAGCTCCGTTATGACACCACGGACGGTATGCAAGTATGTCGATCCGGCCATCACAACCGAGCAGTTTCGGGAACAGGTCAGGAAATCACCGTTCTCCCGTTACCCGGTGATTGATGAAGACGGGGAGGCCCTGGGTTATCTGCACCGCTCCGACCTTATTGCGTTATCGGACGATGCGGATCTGATGGAGCATCTGCGCACAATCAAACGGGTCAAGGGTAATACCAACATCGAATATGTGTTTTCCGACATGCTCCGGGAGCGTCAGCATATCGCGATTGTGTATGACGAGCTGGGGACCTGGCTGGGAATAGTGACGCTGGAGGACATATTGGAGACACTTTTGGGCACCGAGATCATGGACGAAACCGACAACGTCTCGAATCTCCGCCGGTATGCCAAGCAGCGTTGGAGCCGGCGGCTTCGGAAAATGGGCGCCTGACCTTGTTCAGGGCCGGTGTCAGCGAATAGCTTTCAGCGCCGTAAAAATGGCTTCGGCTTCGGCTTCAAGTACCTGGCAACGCAAGGGGTTTCCCTGTTGCAGTGCCCGGGCCAACTGTCTCTGCTTCATATCGTAGAGCCGGTTGAGAACATCTGCCTGGCTCTGTTTTGCTGGTGCGTTCATGGAAAACTACCTCCCCACGTGAACACCTGTGTCAATTATCTTTACGTTGCTCGCGGCCAAACGGCCTTTACAAGATATAGATGCATAACCCGGGCCAAATGTTACAGCCCGGCCCCCTCTAACGCCCGAACCTCGCCCGGTAGGAACCGGGTGGCAGGCCGGTGTGTTTACGGAACAGCCGGCTGAAGGAGCTGACATCCTCGTAACCGACACGCCGCACCACGCTGTCCACCGTTTCCCGGGAAGCCTCCAGCAGTTCCCTCGCATTCTCGATACGCAGAATCTGCAGATAGGTGACTGGCGTTTCCCCCGTTGCCGCCTTGAAACGGCGCATGAGCGACCGTTCGCTCAACCCCGCCTGCCTGGCCATATGCTCCATTTTGATCATTTGATGAAAATGCCCGTCGAGCCAGTCCTGTAATTTCAGAATAGCTGCATCCGAGTGATAACGCCGGGCTTGCAACGCCCCGTAGGGTGCCTGGCTCGTCCTGCCCGCATCAATCACAAACGCCTTGGCCAGTTCCCGGGCCACCTGCGCACCGGCAAAACGCTCCACCAGATACACCCCCAGATCCCACCAGGCCATTCCGCCGCCCGCACAGGCCACCGGCCCATCCACCGTCACCAGCTTCTCAGGATCCAGGCGCACGCCCGGGTACCGTTCCCGGAACTTCTGACTGAAGCCCCAATGCGTCGTCGCCTCCCGTCCCTCCAGAAGCCCGGCTTCAGCCAGGAAGAATGCGCCGGTGCAATTGCTGGCAAGATTGACCGCGCCGTATTCCCTCTCGCGAAACTGGGCGAGCCATGCAATCAACCCCGGGTTATCGGCCAGCACTTTCTCGATGGGGGCTCCAATGGTAGGGATGATGAGCAGATCGTCCCCAACAAGTGATGACGGATCGTTCCAGGCACCGTCGCTATACAGGGTGAGCCCGTTGATGCATTTGCAGGGCTTGCCGTTTTCTGTGAGCAGGCGGGTTCCGAAATAGTGGTGAGGTTGATCGTCGTGAATCCGAGCCCAGGTCACGCCGGCCAGGCGGAAAAGATCAATAATCCCGGTTACGGCACTGGCCAGGGCGCCATCAAAACCGATAACAGAAACGCTCTGCATTACAGCCTCCGGAGTAGGGGGTCGGCGGGTGAAGGCCCGGGCAGGTAAAATCAAATTTGGCGGTATTTACCAAGAATATGTCAGATATGCCGGTTCCAACACAACCGCCGGTTATGCGAATCTAGGCAGCAATAAACAGGAGACCAAGAATGACCGACACCCTGATTGACCGCCGAGACCTGGCATTTCAACTCTACGAAGTACTCGACACCGGATCCCTGATCACCCGCGAGCGCTTCAGCGAACACAACAAAGACACCTTTGATGCCGTCATCGAAACCGCCGACAAGATGGCCCGGGAACAGTTCGCCACCCACAACAGCGCTGCCGACAAAGACGAGCCCCGGTTCGAAGACGGCCAGGTCAAAATGCTGCCCCAGGTCAAACAGGCCTTTGATGCCTACGCCGAAGCCGGTTTTATTGCCGGCCGCTACGATTACGAGCTCGGTGGCATGCAGTTGCCCGAATCCGTCATGGCTGCCTGCAACGGCTTCTTCACCGCCGCCAACCCTGGCACCGCCGGTTACCCCTTCCTCACCACTGCAGCTGCCAATCTGATTCGCATCTTCGGTAACGAACAGCAGCAAAGCACCTATCTGCCAAACATGCTCTCCGGACGCTTCTCCGGCACCATGGCCCTGACCGAGCCCCATGCCGGATCCAGCCTGGCAGACATCCGCACTTCCGCCAGTCCGACGGACGAAGGGCACTACCTGATCAAGGGGGCCAAGATCTACATCTCCGGCGGCGAGCAGTCCATCACTGACAACATCGTTCACATGGTCCTGGCGAAGATCAAAGGGGCACCGGCCGGCGTCAAGGGTATCTCACTGTTTATCGTGCCCAAGTTCCGGGTGGATGCCGAGGGCAATCCGGGGGAACGCAATGGCGTCAGCCTCGCCGGTCTGATTCACAAGCTCGGCTATCGCGGCACCACCTCCACGGCGCTGAGCTTCGGCGACGACGCCCCCTGCCACGGCTACCTGGTCGGCGAGCCCCACCAGGGACTCAAATACATGTTCCAGATGATGAACGAGGCCCGCCTGGGTGTGGGATTCGGCGCAGCGGTCATCGGCTACCGGGGTTACATGCACAGTCTCGAATACGCCAGGGACCGCCTTCAGGGCCGCAAACCTTCCGAAAAGAACCCGGAAAGCCAGCAGGTGCCCATCATCGAACACGCCGATGTTCGGCGCATGCTTCTGGCGCAGAAAGCCTACAGTGAGGGTGGTCTGGCCCTGTGCCTCTATGGTGCCCGCCTGGTGGACGATCACAACACTCACCCGGATGAACAGAAGCGGCTGGAAGCGGGTAGGCTGCTCGACCTGCTGACTCCGGTGATGAAAGCCTGGCCCTCCGAATATGGTCCCAAAGCCAACGACCTCGCGATCCAGGTCTACGGGGGCGCCGGCTACACCCGGGAATACCCGGTGGAGCAATGCTGGCGGGACAACCGCCTCAATCCCATCCACGAGGGCACCAACGGCATCCAGGCCCTGGATCTGCTCGGCCGCAAGATCTGGCAGGACCAGAGTCACGGCCTGCAACTGCTGATGCAGGAAATGCAGACGGACCTTGAAGCTGCCACCACAAACCGATGCCAGCAGTGGGCGCTTTCCCTGAGCGAGACCCTGCAGCAGGCGGTCAAAGTCACCCAGAGCCTGGGTAAGGCGCTGATGGGCGGTGGCAACCCGGATAACGTCCTGGCCAATGCGTCCTGCTATCTGCACCTGTTCGGGCACATTACCGTGGCCTGGATGTGGCTGCGCCAGGCCAACGCCGCAGCGAAAGCCCTGGAAAGCGCTGCCACGGAGGACGAACAGAACTTCTACAACGGCAAGCTGCAGGCTGCCCAGTACTTCTTCCACTGGGAACTGCCCACGGTTGCCCAGGATCTGGTACTGCTCCGTAACCAGGATGACACCTGCCTGAACATGAAATCGGAGTGGTTCTGATGGCTTTGGTCAAAGTAGAGAAACAGGGCCACATCCTGCTGATCGGCCTTAACCGCCCGGAAAAAATGAACGCCATGAACCGGGCCATGTACCACGAAATTGCCGCCGCCTATTACCAGCTCCAGCATGACCCCGAACTGAGAGTCGGATTGATGTACGCCGAAGGTGACCACTTCACAAGCGGCCTGCAGCTGGACGACTGGGCCGGCGTTTTCGCGAACGGCAAAGGCATCGAACCGGGCGAGGGTGAACTCGATCCGTTTCACATTACCGGCGATGGCCTGACCAAGCCGGTCGTATTCGCCGCCCAGGGCATCTGCTTCACCTGTGGCGTAGAAATGATGCTCAACACCGACGTTCGCGTGGCCGCCAAAGGCACCCGCTTCGCCCAGCTGGAAGTCAAACGCGGTATCTTCGCCTGCGGCGGCGCCACCATCCGGTTACAGCGCGAGATTGGCTGGGGCAATGCCCAGCGGTACCTGCTGACCGGTGACGAATGGAGCGCAGACCAGGCTTACCAGTGGGGCCTGATCCAGGAGCTGGTGGAGCCCGGCGAGCAGTTCAACAAGGCCCTGGAAATCGCTGAGAAAATTGCCAAAGCTGCGCCACTGGGTGTTCAGGGCAGTTTGAAGTCTTCAAAAACGGCTGTAAGCCAAGGGCAGGAAATAGCGAAGCAGCAATTGTTTCCGGAGTTGCAGCCGGTCATGGCCAGCGAGGATGTAAAGGAGGGAATTCAGTCGTTTCTCGAAAGGCGTGAGGCTGTTTTTAAAGGAAGATAACTTCGAGGTCTAAGCGGGAGGGCGCCCCCTCCTTTCGAAACCGTCTGTGGCCATGGATGGCCACAGACGAGCCCTACAGAGGCGTACTTGCGGGCGTGTTTCGGAAGGATGGGGCGCCTGGCCGCCGGCACCCAACTTCCAGGCTACGCAGCCTCGGAATCAGAGGCGGACGCTTTCCGCTCCTTGGCTTCAGCCGCCACCTTGGCAGCATAATCCGCATACTTGGCCATCAGCTCCTCTTTCCGGTCCGGATCCCAGTTGATCTTGCTCAGATCACCCTCGTAGTGATCGATGACCCGCTTGTCCATCTCCTCATACCACCAGCCTGGAATGTAAGCCGGTAACAGCATCGACGCGTAGCCCCCCGGCAACTGCGGCGCCTTCTCGAAGTGACGCAGGGCCTGGAAACTCCGGGTCGGATGAGCGTGGTGATCGGAATGCCGCTGCAGCTGATACAGGAACAGGTTGGTCACAATGTGGTTGCTGTTCCAGCTGTGCTCCGGCCTGGTCCGCTCATACTTGCCGTTCTTGTCCTTCTGCCGCAGCAGGCCATAGTGCTCGATGTAATTCACGCTCTCCAGCAGGCTGGCACCGTATACCGCCTGGGCCGCCAGGAAGGGAACCGCACGGGGACCGCAGACCAGCGTGGTGGCACCAAAGAATCCGGCACTCATGGCCCAGCCCTGTAGCAGTTCGTTGTCGAGACTCCAGAAACTCTTGCCTTTGCGTGCGAGGCGCGCCTTCTCGATCTTGACCGACGACTTGATGCCACCAATTACCGTCCGGGGCAGGAACTTCCAGAAGCTTTCACCCATCCGGCTGCTGGCAGGATCCTCCGGTGTGGCCACCCGCTTGTGGTGCCCGAAGTTGTGTTCCACCACAAAGTGCGTGTAACCGGTCGGGGCGAGTGCAGCCATGGCCAAAAGCTTGTTCAGCCTGTTCGATTTGTGGCCCAGCTCATGGGCGGTGTTAATGCCCACACCGTTGATGGCGCCGACTGTCAGGGTCAGGCCGATCTTGTCGTCAATGGGTGTTTTCTTGCGGCTGGCCAGCCAGGCGCCCATGAAGGTCATGGCGTACTGGGTAGGAATAAAAGCCTTGACGATCCGGTCGTAGTATTTGTCCTGCTCGAGAGGCTTGACCGCCGCTTCCGGAGGATTGCTCTTATCCTCACCGATGGCCCGGTCGAGGGCCGGGATGATTCCATGCACCAGGGCCGGGCCCGTCCAGGCCAGCGCCTTGAGCCTCTTCGGTGCAATCGCGTATCCCGTCAGGGCCGCCAGACCGATGCCGGGCAGGGCGGGGCCGAGGAGCCACATATAGCGCTTGGGGTCTTTCCAGTCCTTGCCCTCCTGAGCGGAAGTGTCCTTGCCGTCGTGGTTCTGTACCGCGTCATTGACCTTGGCATTCATATCCGGATCTCCGTCTTGTTTGCTGTTTTATTCAATTTATGTCGGACAATCTGGCAATTCAACAGTTGTCTGGCGGTTCTGATGCGTTGGCGTGAAATGACAAGCGAAGAGGCAGTGGCGAATTTGCGGTAACTGAACCAAACTTTGAGCAAACAACAACAAGCAGCTCGGCCGAAAAGAGCGACAGGGATGAATCAGGAATGACACCTCAAGATACCCAGGGCGCCGTCGCCCATTGGTCCGTTCAGGATATGCTCCGGGAATACCTGACCTCAGGCAGAATGGCGGAAGTTGTCTATCGTGATGGAGCCGGCCAGATCCGCATTGCCCACGACATCATCCGGGAAGTATTCAGCCGTGCCGGAAAGGACTTCATTCTCCTTGGCCGGGGAGAGCTGGTAGGCGTGGATCATGTCATTACCATCGATGGCAGGTTCCCTACCGTAAGTTGTCGCTAACCAAAGGGTAATGCCCGGGTAATTGTGTTTTCAGTCGCCCTGCGCGTAATCTCCAGCCCGTTGCGAATCATCTTTAACGGAGGAAGCGTTATGAAAAAGCAAATGCTCGTGGCTATGGCTCTGGCTACGTCTCTCGGTCTGGTTGCCTGCAGTTCGGAAGAGGAGACGAACCAGGGGGTCGACATCGAACAGGCAGCCGACAACGCCGGTGATATGGTGGAAGAGGCGGGCGAGTCCGCCCAGGACACCTATGAAGAAGCCACAGGCCAGACTGACAGCGCCTGGGAAGAAACCAAGGACACCGCCGAAGAAGTTGGCGATGAAGTCAGCGATGCTGCAGAGGAAACTGCAGAGGCAGTAGAAGAGGGTTACGAGGAAACAACCCAGCAGTGATTGCCTCGGGGCCAGCCTTCCTGGAGGGAGGCTGGCCGATGGCTGTCAATGAACGGTCACAGAATTGTCGTCAAACAGTTCCTTTCCTGTCACATTTCCCACCGAAACTGGCCTCTCCAAAACATCGACCCTGACAGTTGTGAGAGAGGCAAGAAATGGCCAAGCACGATCTTGACCCGAACTACCTGGACCCGAACTACGAGCCGGTAGTCAACCATTCCGAAAACACCCCGTTCCACCAGGTGCTGGCTGCGCGCATGCAGCGCCGGTCCGTAATGAAGGGCACTGTGGGCGCTGCACTGGCCAGTGTGATGGGCCTCGGTCTGGCCGGCTGTGGTGGTGACAGCGATGGCGATTCGACGGGAACCTCCAGTGATACCGGTGCCGATGCTGTGAGCACGGAACTCGGTTTCAAGGCTATCCCGGTTTCGACCGCCAACCAGGCCGTCGTTCCCGAAGGGTATTCAGCAACGGCGTTCCTGCCCTGGGGTACCCCGATTACGGGTTCTTACCCGGAGTACCGTCCGGATGGCACCAATACCGGCGCCGACCAGGAGCAGCAGATAGGCATGCACCACGACGGCATGCACTTCTTCCCGATCGACCTGAAGGCCGGTGGCAACAGTTCCACCGAGGGCCTGCTGGTCATGAACCATGAGTACATCAATCAGGGCGCCCTGCACGCTAACGGCGCGACCTATGTCGACGGAATGCGTCCGTCCGACGAAGTGCGCAAGGAGATCGCCGCCCACGGTGTGTCTGTCGTTCATATCAAACAGGACGCCAACGGTATCTGGGACATCGTCTTTGGCAGCCCGTTCAACCGGCGAATCACCGGCGGCACCGAGATGGAAATCCGCGGTCCGGCCCGTGGCTATCACAAGCTGTTCACCAGATTCAGCCCCAATGGCAACCGCACTCGGGGAACCCTGAATAACTGTTCCATGGGGCCGACACCCTGGGGCACTTATCTGGCTGCTGAGGAGAACTGGCACGGTTATTTCAGAACCAGTGCGGAAGTGCGTCCCCGGGAGCAGGTTCGCCACGGTGTTGATAACACCTCCCGCTATGACTGGGAGCTGGCCGATAACCGGGCCGACGCCTACGTGCGGTTTGATGTGACACCGGGCGCAGGCACGGCCACCGATGACTACCGGAACGAAGCCAACACCTACGGCTACATGGTCGAGATTGACCCGTTCAACCCGGAAAGCACCCCCCAGAAGCGGACAGCGCTGGGCCGTTTTGGCCACGAGGGTGTGATCTTTGCGCCAGCGAAGGAAGGTCAGCCCGTGGTGTGCTACTCGGGTGACGATTCCCGTTTCGAATACATCTACAAGTTTGTGTCTTCCAAGCCGTATTATGCGGCAACGGCCGGTGGCTATCTTCTGGACGAAGGCACTCTTTACGTGGCCAGGTTCAACGATGACGGCTCCGGTGAGTGGCTGCCGCTGGATCTGGATGATGCGGACTTTGCCGCCAAGGTCACCGCTGCAACCGGTACCACCGTCGGTGATATCGCGTTTGATGGCTTTGAAAATCAGGCGGACGTGCTGGTGAATACACGTCTGGCGGCGGATATTGCCGGTGCCACCACCATGGATCGCCCGGAGTGGGGGGCGGTTGATCCCAACAGCGGTGAGGTCTATTTCACGCTCACCAACAACTCCAGCCGTGGCAGGGAAGGTTACGATGACACGAATGCGGCCAACCCGATTGTTGAAAACAGGACTGGCCACATTATCCGCTGGAAGGAGGCGGGCAATGACCACGCCGCGACGTCTTTCGAGTGGGACATCTTCGTGTTTGCCGGAGAGCAGGGCACCGAGACAGTCGTGGATGGTGAGGCTGTGGTAACACTGGATGACGACAATATCTTCAACAGTCCGGATGGCCTGTGGTTCGACTACAACGGTCGCCTCTGGATCCAGACCGATGGTTCCGATGCGGCTCCGTATCAGAACAACATGATGCTGGCGGCCAATCCGGAGACCCGTGAAATCAAGCGGTTCTTTGTCGGCCCGGTCGGTTGTGAGGTGACCGGTGTCGTCACCACGCCGGACGTCAGGACCATGTTCGTCAACATACAGCACCCGGATGGTCACTGGCCGGATTCCTCCGACCCGCGTCCCCGTGATGCAACCGTCATCGTTACCCGTGACGACGGTGGTGTGATCGGCGCCTGATCGCACCAGGTCAGCAAAAGGCTGACCGAAAGGCCGGCCCCGGACCATCGGGGCCGGCTTTTTTTATGTTGCCAGTCCGCGAAAACCGCGCCCCGGCACCGGGAAAGGCTGTGTTAGACTTCTGATAAACCGACTTGAAGGAGTAATGATCTTGCCTGATCCGGAATACATCCCCGCAAACGACGATCCCGTGCAGCGTCGCTCCGACTCCGGGCGGAATCTGGCCGTGGCCGTTTACATCCTTCAGGCGCTCTCGTTCTTTCTGGGCGGGATTACCGGTCTGGTGGGCGTGATTATCAATTACGTGAAGCTGGACGATGTCCGCAATACCTGGATCGAACGTCACTTCCGCTGGCAGATCCGCACATTCTGGATCGGCTTGCTCTGGACGGTGATCGGTATAGTGACCACTCCCCTGATCATTGGGTGGCTCATCCTGCTGGGGATCTCCATCTGGATCATCTACCGGATTGTGAAAGGGGCGCTGGCCCTGAATGAAGGTAAGGTGGTCTGATTCCGGATCAGCCGGTCTGGCCCGAACGGGCCCAGTAGCGGATTTCGGCGCACAGGGCACAATGCTGTTTTTTGCAGCTCTCCTCGTCGTGAATCTGCATGCCGTGTATCTGTAGCGGCTGGTAGCGGCGCAGGGAATGTTTGTCGCCGTGGCACTTCAGGTAATCGTCCAGAGCGACGCGGGCCTCTGCCTCCGAATCGAACGGGCCCAGGTCCCTGGCCTCTCGCGTTCGCACAAACCAGCCATCCGGTGTTTTCAGGAAGCGGTTGCTTTTTACTGGCCCATCCTCAATACGACCGGGATCTTCCGCAACAGATTCGACAATATTCCCGCCTCTCTCGGTTTCCCTTGCCTGCTTTGAAAGGCGCTTCAGTCCCTTTCTGATCATTCTGGTTCTCTCGTTTTCCCATCGGTCGCGCTGCTCGGACTAGCACGGAGCAAAATATATCAGCTTTCGAAGTGATATGTGATGCAGTTCACAAAAAAGTCGTAGTGCCAATAGGAAAACGGGGCAAAAGTCCGTTCAGAGGCCTTGTTTTTGTAAAAACCTGTAAAAAAACCGGGCAGGTTTTTCTGTGAGCTTGCGCATGATGACCCATCTCGTATACCTAAGTATCTGGTTCTAAAGATATATCGAGTGGGTCACAAAAAAGAACAGTTCTCGGAATTTGAATTGGTAAATTTGACGTAGGGCAATGCGGAATAAAGCCAAGTATTGTTCGGCCCGTTTGGCCCAAACTGCCAATATCCAGAAAAACAGATCACGAGTAGTGAGTAAAAGGGAAACCTCGAACAAAAGAGAAGGAGTGGTTACATGATGAGACGGCGAGCATTGGCCTCTATCCTGGCCGCAAGCAGCCTGGCGCTCATGGCGCAGGTTGCCCAGGCCGAGACGGTCAAGCACGAGACCGAGTTGTCCCTGTTAGGTTCCTACATCGAGCCCGACAGTGACAGGACAGACGAATACGGTTCTGCGGTACGGGCCATGTTCGGTATCCGTCTGGGCAAGCACTGGTGGCTTGAACCCCAGCTCTATTCCGGTGTGATGGAAACCGGGGTCAATGGTGGCACCGACTATTACCAGCAGGGGCTCGGTGCCGACCTGAGCTATCGCCTGTGGGAAAGCGATTCCTTCACGCCCTATGGTTCTCTCGGTGGTGGCGTCTCACGCAATGATGTAGCCAACAACCCGGCCAGTGAATTCGGCGGTTACGCCAATGCTGCGCTCGGCATTCTCAGCAGCCCCTTTACCCAGTCCGGCCTTCGGGTTCGCGCCGACGCCCGGTATGTCTACGACTCCTATGATGACGGTTTGTCAGACCTGCATTTCAGTCTGGGTGTGACCGTACCGATTGGTGCGACCCGGACCCGGATTGTTGAGAAAACCACCGTTATCGAGAAACCCGTTGTGGTCGAAAAGGACTTTGCTGACTCGGACAAGGACGGTGTCGTGGATGGCGTCGACCAGTGCCCGAACACCCTGGAAGGTCTCGAGGTCAACTCCGTCGGTTGTGTGGAGACTGACAAAGCCCAATCCGTGGTCCTGCAGGGCGTGACCTTCGAATTCAACTCGGATCGTCTCACGGCCAACGCCCGGGACATCCTCATTCCCGCCGCTGACGCCCTCAAGGGACAGCCGGACCTCAAAGTCGAACTGGCCGGCCACACGGACAGCGTCGGCTCCGAAGCTTACAACCAGCAGCTATCGCAGCAGCGCGCAGAGGCTGTGCGTGACTACCTGCTTGATTTGGGTGTGGATCCAGACCAGCTGACTGCTGTCGGTTACGGTGAATCCAGGCCGATTCGTAGTAACGACACTGAAGAAGGCCGCGAACGGAATCGTCGCGTTGAATTCAATGTTGTCTCCGAGTGAGATGTAGAGGGAGTTTGAAGATGAAACTTAACAACTATAACTGGCCTTTGATTTTGCTGGTCACTGCAGTGCTGTCGCTGGCGGGGTGTAAGTCGGACAGCATGGTTGTACCCGACGGAGGTTCGAACGTCGGCGGGGATGTGGTTCAGCAGGACGGCGATGGGGATGGTGTAGCCGACCTCGATGATAACTGTCCTTTCGTAAGAAACCCCGATCAGACAGACACAGACGGCGATGGGATCGGTGACCTCTGCGATAGTAACGCAGATTCAGACGGCGATGGCGTGGACGACTCGCAGGATAATTGCCCCGCTGTTGCCAATCCGAATCAAGAAGACATCGATGGTGATGGTGCTGGCGATGCCTGTGACAATGATAAAGACGGCGATACGGTGAGAAACTCCTCGGATAACTGTCCGCTGGTGCCTAATGCCGGCCAGGGGGATCGTGACGGTGATGGCACCGGTGACGCCTGTGATTCTGATGACGACGGCGATGGCGTCGACGACTCAGTCGACAATTGCCCGTTGGAGCCAAATGCCGATCAAACGGACAGCGATGGTGACGGTGTTGGCGATGCCTGTGACGGCCTCTCGGATACTGACGGTGATGGCGTCGTTACAGGCGATAATTGTCCGCTTATCGCGAATCCCGATCAGAAAGATACGGACGGCGACGGTGTCGGTGACGCTTGCGATCCGGACATCGATGACGACGGTTTTCTGAATGGTGTCGACAATTGCCCTGTAACGCCCAATGCCGATCAGGCTGACACCGATGGTGATGGAGTGGGAGACGCGTGTGATCTGGTTGATGACACCACCTACGCCTGTGCTGTCAGCGGTGAGCAGTTCGTCCCGCTGTTGGCTCCGGAATCAAGCGCTTCGGAAACCTCCAGCAGCTGTTTGCTTTGTGACGTGAACAATCTCGACAACCTTGTCGATAGTGATCTGACCAATGCGGCCACGCTGGTTACGAATGTGAACGTAGCAGGCTATGTTGCTGCGCGGGTAGAGGACGCCAGCCGTATTTATCCGGCCAACAATGTGGTTGGCGTGGCTGTCTCCGATCCCGGCGGGTCTTTGAGCCTGGACTTGCTGAATGGCACCACAGTGGTGACTTATCTTGACGGAGTAGCCCAGGAGTCAAATATCAATTTTGACGGACTTGGCGTGGACCTGGGGGGGCTCCTGGGTGAGACGGAAATTACATTCCTGACGCTCCAGACAACCCTGCCGTTCAATGGAATAGAAATCCGCAGAGGGGCTTTGGTCGATCTTCTGAGTGACCTCAATGTGCATGCCGTATGCGCAAGCCCTGTGGACATTCTTCCTTGACTGAGAACCACTTGAGCTGAATAAAAGGGGCCGTTTACCGGTCCCTTTTTTTGTCCCGGGGGAATCGATCCGCAGCGTTTGATTTTGTCGGCTGCTCTCTGGCCTAGCGTTGGACGGAGACCGCCCCGTTGTTTTGAGTGAGCCGGTGAGTTGAGTTGGACGGCGACGCACTCCCCACCCAACTCACCGAAACCAATCCAACCAGAAAAACCAGCACTGCCACCAGCACACGCTTGCGCCGATGTGGCGGCACCAGGCTGGCCTGCACTGCGCTTCCTTCGGTCATTCCACTCATAATGTCACCCTCACGGAAGTTCCAACAACGCGAGCTGTGATCCCTGGCTCGCCATGGAAACGGAAACAACATTCGGAGTCGTACGGAGTCCATTGGACATTAAAGGGTTCAGCCTTCCGGCTCGATTGGCGAGGGAAGAGAAGGCTTGGTTGGCGTGCTGGTTGCGGAATTTCGGAGCGGAGTCGTGGCCCCGCCCGCCGGTTTGTCGGGAGAGGTAGGTATCGAAAAAACAACGGGCGTCGAACTGTTGCCCGCAGGTGTCGATTCGCATATTCAATCCTTCGTCGGGATCGGATAACAACTAGACGAAATGACACATCCCTGTTGGGCTGCCTCCTATGTGGCAACTATAGACCATGGTGGTCATGTCGGTATAAAAAAAGATATCAAATATGCGAAATAAACCGTCGGCCGCAGGCGGCGTACCTTGTCAGGCAATGGCCTGAAAGCCGGAAAACGCCAACGCTTCTGCACATCGTCCACAGTTGTTCTTGGTACAGGTATCCGGGTCGTGAACGGTGAATCCGGAGTAGCGATCTTCGGCGCTGCGGGAGTTGAGCCCCATATGCAGTTTGATGTGATCCGCGAGGGCGCTGGAGGCTTGTGGTTTTGTCGGGAAAGGGCCCAGATCCGAGGGCTCGCGGGTCAGGGCGTACCAGCCGAAGGGGGTATGCACAAACCGCCGGGGATCGAACTTTACGTCTGCTGTCTCGGTTCTCATGTGCAATCCTCAAGTGCGGAGACTGTCACCAAAAGGCACATCCCTGTCCGGTAGTGTTCAAGTAATCAAGGTACACCATTCAGGGGGCATCTAAATTGATGTTCGTGACGCAGTTCAAGGTAATTACGGTCAGTCCCCGGTCACTTCTTTCAGACGGATCGCACTGAACATGCCCGCGAGCCCCATCAGGCCAAGAACAAGGATCACCGCCACTTCGGAAAACACCGAAATCGCCGCGGTCAATCCGCCCGTGACCAGCAGCAGGACTCCAATCACGGTATTGCTCACAGCGGTGTAGTCGGTGCGCTTGTTGCCTCCGGCCATGTCCACCAGGTAGGTCTTCCGGCCAAGCCGGACACCGGCGTGAGCGATACTCAGGGCAAAGAAGGCGACCGGGTAGAACCAGACACTGCCGATATCGGTACCGGCCACAAGTGCAGTGATACCGACCGCCAGGCAGACAAAGCTGGCCATGGCAGCACCACGGATCATGACCCGGCGGCTGGACGTATCCGCGGCCCAGCCCCAGAAACTGGCGCTCAGGGAACTGGCCAGGCTGCTGGCGAGGAGGAAGACGCCAAGCATCCAGCCGATGTCGGATTCCCTCTGGGCCAGTACCACGAAATAGGGGGACGCCAGGGCGGAGCAGAGCAGTAGCGCCCGGGTGATTACAAAGTGGCGGAACGGAGGATCGTCCCGCAGCAGTGAGAGGCTCTGGATCGCTTCGGTCATGGCGTTGGCGCCCCCGCCGGTCTCGCCGGCATACTCTTCGATGTTGGCAAAGAGAAACCCGGCAATCACCCAGAGAACCGCAGCCAACAGGAGCAGCGCGGTGTAGAAGGCAAGGGTGGGGTCGCCCCGATCCCAGAACAGCAATGCCGTCATGACGACGGTGGCGGTGCCCCCGATGGTGGTGGCGAGCCCGGAGAGCCGGCCGCGGCGGGTCTTGGGAATGCATTTGCCCTGCACATCCTTCATGGAAACAGAGCAGAATCCCCGGGCCAGGGAGAACACGATCAGGGCAGCCACAATGCCCCCGCCGGCAGCATAACCTTCAAGGAACCAGACGCTCGCGGCCATGGCTGCCACGCTGACAGCCTGGCCGAAACTGCCCAGGGTCCAGAACCATTTGCGAACGGCCTTGCGGCGAACCCATGCAGCGATCACCATCTGCGGCACCATGGAGCCGGATTCCCGGATCGGCACCAGCCAGGCCACCAGCGCAGGCGCCCCCACAGCACTCATCAACCAGGCCAGCACGGTCTTGGGGCTGATCAACAGATCCCCGAGTTTGGTCAGCACATTGCTCGCCAGGATCAGGAAGAAATTGCGGGGGACTTCCCGGCATGCCTCCTCGGGGATGTCCTTGCAGACCCGGGCGTCCTCCTCGTTGGCAATCAGGCTGTACAGCTGGTCGATGGCGTCCTGGTTCTTGGTTGGCAAATTGCCGTCCTCCGGAAGAATTTTGGCACGAGGATACCAGTAATGGTGGTATGCCTTAAGGGCGGATTACGGTCGTCTCCGGAAATCAGACCATAGCCCGGGCAAACCCGGGTGGCTTGCACAGCCGGCCCCTGCTCGGGCTTAATGGACGGAATACCAGGGAGTTTTTTGATGCTCAGCTATCTTCACGCCTTCCATGCCGGCAACTTTGCCGATGTCCAGAAACACGCCGCACTGACCCTCACTTTATCGATGATGCACGCCAAGCCTTCGGGGATTGCCTGTTTCGATACCCACGCCGGGAGCGCTGTTTACGATCTCGCGAGCGACCGGGCCAGGAAAACCGGCGAGGCGGATACCGGTGTGCAGAAACTCTGGCGCCTGCGTGACAACCTGAAGTCGCCGGACTGGCAGCCGGTGCTGGAGTTGCTGGGCCGGCTGAACGCCGGTGATGGTCACCTGACCACGTATCCCGGTTCGCCGTTCTGGTTTCGTGAGTTTCTCAGGGCCGATGATGCGTTGACCACGTTCGAGTTACACCCGTCCGAGGGCGATCAGCTGTCGGGTTGGGCTGGTAAGGCGGTGCGGGTGCTTCGGAAGGACGGACTGAAAGGATTGCTGGGGCAGTTGCCGCCGAGGCAGCCACGCCTGCTGGTGCTGATCGATCCCTCCTACGAAATCAAGTCTGATTACGGCTCGGTAGCCAAAACCCTGCAAAAGGCGTGGCAGAAATGCCGGCATGGCGTCTATCTTATCTGGTATCCGGTGTTGAGCTCTGGCCCCCAGTCCCAGCTCACCGAAGCGCTGCGCGCCGGCCCGGTCCGGAAGATCCTCCGCAGCGAGGTACATCTCAATAATCCCCCGGATCGGGGCATGACCGGCTCCGGTATGCTGGTGGTCAATCCCCCCTGGGGTTTTGGTGAACGCCTTGTCGAGATGCTGGAAGAGGTGTCCGGCGCGGACGGGCTGGATGTCCGGCATGAGCTGGACTGGCTTGTTGCGGAATAGATTTCGCCCTCAGGTTGCAGGAGTTTTCTTTTTGAAGGAAGAACACCCATCCGAGAGTGCCCCGTCGCTGCCTGGCGGACTGATCCCCCTGGAGCAGTGGAAATTGCCGGAGGTGTCCGTGAAGCGGACCCTCAAGGATGCGCTCCGCCACCTGATGGCCCAGCTCCGGGCTGGCGTCTCCCATGATGAGGAACCGTTCCAGAGCCTGGATGACCTGCCTTCATTGACGGACAAACAGATTCAGCACATTGCCCCGCGCCCTGACTTTACCTCGCTGGCTCAGGCTATTCTCGAATCGCTGGAGGAACTGCGGGAGACGGAAACCTTGCGCAGGAAAGTGGCTTTGCTGGTTGCGCCACCTTTCTCTGGTGTCCGGGAGGCACTGGTGAGATTGCCCGGGGCTCACCCGGAAGTCGGCGTTGGCGGCCATGGCCACTGGCACCTGATAGCCCCTCCCGACAATCTTCTGATGAGCCGGGAAGACGCCCGTCGGTGGTGGGACGAACAGGACCTTTCCGGTCCCTGGGTGATTCCCGAACTGGCGGATTTCTGGCTGCGCCACTCAGACGGTCTGTGTCTGGTTCAGGAGTTATTGCAGCGGATCGTGGCCGGCGAGGTCGGGCCGGGCCTCGTTGGTTGCTCCAGTTGGTGCTGGCAGTTCTGGGAGAGCTACTTCCCGGATGCCCATCTCGCTCCCCTGACGCCTGCACCGATGGACGCGGAGCGCTTGGGGCAGTGGCTGGAGTATCTTGCCTGCTCGCGGGACCGCCGGCCCGTGACTGCCCGGATGACGGATGACGGCCTGTATGTGCTGCCCGTGGACAATCCGTCGGAGGATAGCAAGCGCAAGCACTCAGGATTCCTGCGGGATCTGGCCACCGCGGCGAGAGGGATACCGGAGGTCGCCCTGGCCATCTGGCAGCGCTCTTTGCGGGCTCGCCCCGAGGACGATGCCGAAGCGGAGGGTAACAGTCAGGAGCCGAACGGCAGTGAGCGGCATTGCTGGGTTGTGCCACTGGACCAGTTGAGCCTGCCCGCCATGCCCCAGAGCCGCGAGCGGGCAGTTGGCTTTATCCTCCATGCTCTCTTGCTCCATGACGGCCTGCATGAAGAGCGAATTGCTCAGGTGACCGGCCTTGATCACCTGGAACTTCATCTGGCTTTGTCCCGGCTGCTGAGGTCGGATCTGGTATCGCTGGCTGAAGCGTCGCGGCGTTGGCATGTCACGCCAGTTGGCTATCCTACGGTCAGGCGCCACCTTCAGAGCTGGGGCTACCCGGTCGATGCGTTTTGAGGAGGGGTCGTGGAAAATATTGAGCAGGGCTTGCAGCAGGTCTTTTCAGCCATAACCTGGCTGGCTCTGGTGGAGGCCGCCCTGGTGGTCGCCGCCGCCGTGCTGTTGATCTTCCTTATCCAGAAGGTAGTGCCGGGGGTTGCCGGAAAACTCGGTGGCAAGGCGCGTCTGTATTTGCTGGCTTCGGTCCCACTGGCGCGCCTTCTGATCATCGTCGTCACGATCATCGTGGTCGTGCCGATCCTCATAGAGCCCTCTTTCGAAAATATGGTCGCCATCTTCGGCGCCCTTGGCCTGGCCCTCGGTTTCGCGTTCAAGGACTACGCCAACAGCCTGATTGCCGGGATAGTAACCCTGTACGAAATGCCTTACAGGCCCGGGGACTGGATTGAGGTCGACGGTAAGTACGGTGAGGTACGTTCCATTGGAACCAGGGCCGCAGAGATTGTGACTCCGGATGACACCGTGGTCATTGTGCCCCACAACACGCTCTGGAACGCGTTGATCGCAAACGGTAATGATGGTTCGGACAACCTGATGTGCGTGGCAGAATTCCACCTTGCGCCACACCATGATGTCCGCCGGGTGATGTCACTGTTGCGGGACGTGGCCTTTACCTCACCCTACACCAAGACCATGAAACCGGTGGTGGTTGTTGTGGCCAATAAGACCTGGGGTATGAATTACCGCCTGAAGGCCTATCCCCTGGAGCCCAGGGATCAGTTCCGGTTTATCAGCGATCTGACGGCACGCGGATCGGAAGCGCTCGCCAGTGAAGGGGTGGCCTTTGTGTCAGTTCCCGTCGCCGCCGGTGCCTGAGGCCGACTGACGCTCCAGGTCCGCAATCATGGTCCGGAGCGACTCGAGAATCTGCTGGCCACGCTCGCCGGCCTGGCGGAGGTAGAGCTCCAGCGCCGGCTTGCTCGCATCGCGAAATGCAGCACGTTCCTCCTCGGAGAGCCTGGTTACCGCAAGCTGGCCTTGTTCGAGCATGGCTTCCAGTCTGGTCTGGTTCAGCTCTTCCTGGATATCCCAGGCTTCCTCGCCGACCTCGATCAGAGCCATTGCCAGCCAGTCCTGCTGCTCCTCCGGTAGCTGCGCATACCATTCCGGATTGGCAACGACCGAAGAAATGAAATGCGCGGCCCGAGGCAGTGTCAGTGTTTCCTGTACCTCATAAAAATTCATTTCCTCGATGGCGAAGATCGGGTTGGTCTGGCCGTCAATCTGCTTCAACTGCAGATCGCTGTAGACCTGCGAGTAGGGGGTCTGGTGGGGATCGGCACCATAACTCCGGAAGGCCTCGGCTGACATTTGTGAGGTCATTGTCCGGATTCTCAGCCCTTCAAAATCGGAGGGGCTCTTCAGTGGCTTGTTGGCGGTCCATGCCATCCATCCCTCCGGCACGAACCCCAGGAGTGTGAGATGCCTCTCGTTATAGGCAGCGGAGAACAGCCCGGTCAGTTCGTTCCCGGAAAACAATGCCCGTGTGATGGCTTCGTCTTCAGGCAAAACGTAGTGCAGTGTGAAGATCCCGGCCTCCGGAATCAGGTCTGCCAGGTGGCCCGGGGACGCAAACGCGAGGTCAACAGAACCGTTGCGCACCAGTTCTGTCAGTTGGGAGGACGTTCCCAGGGACCCATAGGGAAAAATCTCCAGCTCCACCTGACCGTCGGAGGCCTCCTCAATATGGCTCTTTAGCGCTTCTGCGTAGGCGTGCTGGACGCTGCCCTCGATTTCTTCCAGGGCGAATCGCCAGGTTTCAGGATAGTCCGATTTGCCCGAGGTCGGGTCTGAGGTAACCGCACTGTCGTCGGGGGCATCCGAGCAGCCCGAAATGAGAATTGCCGCGACGGTGAGCAATGGCCAGATCCACGGACGAGGGCGTTGCATTACTGGGCTCCGGATTGATTCTTGTTGGCAGACATCACCGGGTAAAGGTAACACAAGATACCGCCTGTGGTTACTTCGCGCGCTCAGAGTTATTCCGCTTAAAAAAAGGCCCCGCCATTCGGAGGCGGGGCAAGTCTGATGATCAAGGGTCGTTGAAGCAACGTTCACATCAGAGCGTCAACACGGTTGCGAACCTTGGGTTCGCTGTTATAGGCCGTAGCAATGGCGTTGTAGGTGGGGACATCCATGCCTGAGTCACGGATAACTGTCAGCATCTGATCGTTTGCTTTCATCTGAAGTTGCTTGGCCTTTTCCTCCGAATCCGCAGACTCGATTTTCTCAATGTACTCCTCGCGGACTTCCATTAACCCGGCCTGGGCCTCGATGAATTGCCGGAGTTCGGCGTCGCTGTAGTCCGTTTTCTGGGTTCCTGCCGCTTCAGGATTGCTGTAGCCATCGGATTCGGTGGCCACGGGTTCATCCGCCGGGGATGGCTGCTGGGCAAAAACAGGGGTGGCTGCCGCCAGTGCAATGGACGCAACACAGGATACAAAGAGTTTATTCATTTAAGGCTCCTTCTGTTTTCCGGACGTGTGGTGTTGCGGAGGACCTTTCAATCGGTATGCCAACCCGGAAATGTTTTAAAAACGCAGAAAAATCAGAAGCCTAAGAGGTTTCGGGCGTTACGGTTCGTTAACTCATGTTGTGCCAAAATGCCACATGTGCCAGAAAAGCGTGACATTTATGTGGGAAGGCATGCCATGAGACCTCCACTGGGTAGAGCGCGTCATTTTTTTCGGTCCCTTCAGATCACGTTATTGCTAAGTATTGTGGTGCCGCTGTTGCTGATCAGTGGTGCTGCCATTTACATCGGGTTTGGCGCCGTGGAGAGAAACCTCAATGACCGGCTCCGGGAAGATCTTGAACTCGTCGCGCGGGCGGTGAGCGGTCCGCTATCGCAGGCATTGTCCGATGGCAACGAGCTGGTAATGGGGGAGTCGCTCCGGTCGATTTTCCGCATCGCGCGGATAACGGGTGCGTCGGTATTTGACGAGCAGGGCCGGAGGATCGACAGCCTCGGCCTGGCCGACCGGGATGTGACAAACAGTGCCAGCGCCGAGGAAGCGATTGTTAGTGGTCGGCTTGGCGGAGCTTTCCGGCGGGTTGAAGGTAAGTCGGTCTTTTCCCACTTCACTCCCCTGTTGAACCCGGAGGGGCAGATCCAGGGTCTGCTGCAAATCACCCGGAAGCGAAGCGACTTCCACCGACTGGTGGCGTCAACACGCATCTGGGCGGTATCAATCTGGTCGGTTTTTGCAATAGCCATCAGTCTGGTAGTGATTCTCGGACATTACGGTACAGTGGGGCGCCATGTGGGGCGGCTGCTGTCGATGATGTCCTCCATGAAACCCGGCCAGTGGCGGGTTACAGAATCCGCCTCCGGGCCGCGGGAGTTGCGCCAGATCCATGAGGGCCTGGCGGCCATGGGGGCGCGGATGGCAAGAGCGGAGTCTGAAATCGAAGCACGCATTGAACGGGAGCGGGAGTTGGCCGATCAGCTCAGACACCATGAGAAGGTCGCCATGATCGGTCGTGTCGCGGGCGGTGTGGCTCATGAGTTGGGAGCACCGCTTAATGTCATCCAGGGGCGGGCGCATATTCTTGAACGCCAGCCATTGACTGATTCCATGAGTCGCCAGGTTCAGGATATCCAGCACCAGGTCTCGCGGATGGCAACCATCATTCAGCAGCTTCTCGACTGTTTCAGGCATGTACCGGATTCCCGGAGGCCCGCAGTGCTCGCCGGCATCGTCTCAGAGGCACTGGCCCAGGCCATTGAGGATGAGCGGTGTCGGTGTCGAACGCTCGAAAGCGCCGGCCTTGAGCTTGAAGCCTGTATTCGGGCTGAACCGATCCGGGTGGAACTTGCCTGCCTGAACATTATCCGGAACGCGTGCCAGGCCGCGGACAGCAGGGTTCGGGTCTGCGTTCTGGCGCATGAAAGGGAACTGGAAGTACGGGTTGAGGATGATGGCCCCGGCATTGCTCCCGAGCACTATGAAGAGATCTTTGAACCTTTCTATACCTCCCGGCCGGCTGGCGAGGGTACCGGCCTTGGCCTGGCAGTAGTGGGCAGTGTCATGAAAGAGCACGAGGGGCGTGTACAGGTTTCCGGCAGTGCACTGGGCGGCTGTTGTATGAGTCTGTTTTTTCCGAAGGAAGACAAAAAATGAGTTTCGCTGGTGCAACGATCCTGTTGGTCGAGGACGACGCAAGCCTGTCGCGATTGCTGGCGGAAGAGCTGGAGGCGGATGGCTACACCGTGCGGGTCGCCGGTTCCATGGCGGATGCAAGGGCAAGGTTGGCTGAGCATGTGCCGGATCTTGTGGTTTCTGACCTGAGACTGCCCGATGGCGATGGGCTGCAGATTCTGGGGCTGCTCCAGCATCGGGCAGGGCACGTTCCATTTGTTGTGATTACGGCATTCGGGACCGTGGATCAGGCCGTCGAGGCTCTCAAGGCGGGCGCAGATGACTTCCTGACCAAGCCCCTGTCAACGGATCACCTGCGCCTGAAGATCCGCAGGCTCCTGGCGCAGGCGGATATCAGTCGGCAGCTCGCCGAGATGAGGGGGCAGGGAGACCGTACCCTCGGATTGTTGGGGGATAGTCCGGTTATGGATCGGCTTCGGACAGAGATCCGGCAGGTTTCCCGCAGTCATGCGGCGGTTCTCATCAACGGTGAGAGTGGCACCGGAAAGGAGTTGGTCGCTCGTGCGATACATCGGCAAAGCGAACGTCGAGACAGGCCCTTCGTGGCAGTCAACTGTGCGGGGATACCCACAGAGTTGATGGAGAGCGAATTTTTCGGTCATGAGGCCGGAGCATTCACCGGTGCCCGGCATGCGCGCAAGGGTCTGTTTGCCGAGGCCAATGGTGGGACCCTGTTGCTGGATGAAATGGGGGAAATGCCTTTGCCATTGCAGGCCAAGTTACTCCGGGTGCTTCAGGAGGGGAGGATCAAACCTGTTGGAGCCGATCAGGAAGAGGCGGTGGATGTGCGCATCCTCGCCGCAACCCATGTTGACCTCCAAAGGGCGGTGTCAGAGGGTGATTTTCGGGAGGATCTTTACTATCGTCTCGAAACCCTCGCCCTTCGGGTACCCCCACTTCGTGATCGTTCAGACGACGTTGGGCTGCTGGCGATGCACTTTCTCCGGGATGCGTCCAGACGCCAGGGCCGGGGGTTCATGAAACTGAGCGAGGTGGCTTCGCGCCTGCTGCTGGACTATCCGTTCCCCGGTAATGTCCGGGAGCTGGCGAGTGCCATGGAGCGGGCGGTTACGTTCTGTGAGGGCGATGTCATTCTGCCTGAGCATCTGCCCGACCGGATCCGGAAACGCCAGGCCGGGGTGCAGATGGCGTCGGATGCGCCGCTAACCGAAGAGATCAGTCTCGCCCGGCTTCCCACCCTTGAACAGGTTCAACAGGATCACGTATCCCGGGTGATGAAGGCTGTCGATGGCAACAAACGAAGGGCGGCCCAGATCCTTGGCATCAACCGCCGAACATTATACCGCTGGCTCGAAAATCGGGGAGTCTCAAGGAATGACTGATCAGAAACAGGCCATGATGTATGGCCTTGCCACGGTTCTTCTCTGGTCGACTGTCGCCACAGCGTTCAAGCTCGCCCTCCGGGACCTGGCGCCGGTGCAAATGCTCCTGATCGCCTGCTCGGCGTCCGTGCTGGTCATGGCAGTCATATTGAAACTCCAGCGTCGGTGGCATCTGGTGTTTTCCCTGTCCCGGCGGCAATACCTGCAGTCAGTAGGCATGGGGCTGGTGAATCCCTGCCTGTACTATTTTGTGCTATTCGGTGCCTTCGACCGGCTGCCGGCCCAGGAGGCCCAGCCATTGAACTACACCTGGGCGTTGGTGCTTGCCTACCTGTCCGTGCCCTTCCTCGGGCAAAAGCTACGGCGGGTGGATATCCTGGCGGGGCTGATCTGTTATGCCGGTGTGGTGGTTATCGCCACCCGCGGTCAGGTGACGTCCCTGACCTTCTCCGATCCCCTTGGCGTTGGCCTGGCGCTGGGGAGCACCCTCATCTGGGCGTCCTACTGGATCATCGCGACCCGGGACGACCGGGATCCGGTGGTAGGGCTGTTCCTCAATTTCCTGTTCGGGTTGCCGGTCATTGCCGTAATCTGTGGCCTGACCGAGGGGTTTGTCATACCGTCCGGTACCTCTCTGGGTGCAGCGGTTTACGTCGGCGTCTTCGAGATGGGGCTGGCGTTCGTGCTCTGGTCCTACGCCATGAAAAAAGCTGAAAATACTTCGAAAGTCAGCAACCTGATCTTCATCTCGCCGTTTCTGTCGCTGGTGTTCATCTATTTTATCCTCGGTGAGGTTATCCTACCGTCCACCTACACCGGTCTGGTGCTGATCATGGGAGGCTTGTGGTTGCAGCAGCGGAAGGTCAAGGCCCGGGAAGCGGAACTGGCCCATGAGCGGTGACTGGCACCTTTATCTGGTCCGGACGGCCTCCGGATCCCTGTATACCGGGATCTCTACGGACGTCGAGCGGCGCTTTGCCGAGCACCAGGCGGGGGCGCCAAAGGGGGCGCGAAGCCTGCGGGGCAAGGGGCCGCTGGAACTTGTGTACCGGGCGCAGGCCGGTGACCGCAGCCGTGCCTCCCGGCTGGAGTGGTATATCAAACGCTGGCCACGGGCCCGCAAGGAGGCGTTGATCCGGGGCGAAATCAGTCTTGCAGATGTTCCCTGATGTGCTCGCCAGCCGTACGCACCGCCTCGGTCGCCCGGCGCAGCTGCCCACTGTGGACCTGGAACACGTGCCAGAGACTGTTGTAGATTTCCAGATCGACGGGAACCTGGTCCCGTGACGCCGCATGAGCCAACCGTTCCGCGTCGTTGAGCAGGATCTCGTCGCTGCCGACCTGGATCAGCGTGGGCGGCAACCCTCTGAGGTCACCGAACACGGGTGAGATCAGAGGGTTACTGAGTGATTCATTGCCGGCATAGAATCTGGCGGCCTTGGCGGTCCAGGCGGGTTGCAATACCGGTTCCGACTCGGGCCGGTAAAGCTGCTCCTGGGTCAGATCGGTCCAGGGTGAGAGTAGTGTCAGCGAGGATGGTAACCGATGTTTCTGATCCCTCAGCCGCATGGCCAGAGACACACACAGGCCGCCTCCGGCTGAATCCCCCGCAAACGCGATCTGCCCGGGTTCATAGCCTTCTGCCAATAACTGCAGGTAGGTTGCCTCGGCATCATCCAGGGCTGCCGGGAACGGATGCTCGGGCGCCAGGCGATAGTCCGGTGCGACGACAAGGCATCGGCTGGCCTTTGCCAGGTGACCGCAGATACCCCGGTGGGTATCTGCAGAGCCGATCACAAAGCCGCCGCCGTGCAGGTAAAGGATGACTCCATCCTGTTGTTTGCCGCAACTGGTCCGGACGACGGGAACACCGCCCAGGGTGCCTCGGCTGAACCTGCAGCCACGGGGCGGAAGCGAACTGCGGTAGGCCTGCCTGATAAGGGCCCGCTGGACCGTGACCGGAACCCCTGGTGCCAGCACGGGTCGCACCAGGCGGTTCATCGTTTGCCGTAGACCGGCCTCAAGAAGAGGTTGAAGCATCTGTGTTCTACTCCCGCTATGCGATAGGATGGCAGTCAACTTGGCTTATTTTTGAATCATGACAGGCGTTTAACTCTACGTGTACTGGAAAACAGATACCATAGAAATACCCGATTGGGACAGGCACTCGTTGCTGGAGCGGCTTGAGCCATTCGATCCGCGGGATCAGCGAGAGCTGGGCGACGAGATGGTGGCATATTGCCGGTTCTACGGCCTGGACCTGTGGGTGGAGCACCCGGAGGTGCATTACCACCAGGGCTACGTTCATGCCGGCGAGCATGAAGTGATGGTGCATTACTACCGCTTGCCGGAGTCCCGTGGCACGGTCTTTATCCTGCACGGTTATTTTGACCATGTGGGGCTGTATAGCCAGCTGATCGACCGTTGCCTCGGCGCCGGCCTGGATGTCCTTGCTTACGATCAGCCCGGTCACGGCCTCTCAAGCGGGACACCGGCGGCGATTGGCAGTTTCCTGGAATACCAGGAAGTGTTGACCACGGTGATGGATCAGGCCCGTAGCAGGGTTCGTGGCCCCTGGTTCGCCGTCGGGCAGAGTACGGGCGGAGCAATCCTGATTGATTACCTGCTCTCGAACCAGCATTCGGTGGAAACCTCGGACTTCAAGCAAGTGGTACTGCTCGCGCCCCTGATCCGGCCCATGGGCTGGTTGGGTGCGAAGGTGCTGCATACCCTGGTCCGGCCGTTCATCAGCCGGTGGCGCAGGGTCTTTGCCGAGAACAGTGGCGATACGCGGTTCCTGCGTTTCCTGAGAGAGCACGATCCGTTGCAGGCAAGAGCGGTGCATGTGGACTGGGTCACGGCATTGCGCCAGTGGGTGCCGCATATTGAATCCGCGCGGCCGATCAACTTTCCGGTTACGGTGGTGCAGGGTGAGAAAGACCTGACCGTGGACTGGCAACACAATCTGCGGATTATTCGCAACAAATTTGCCTCGGTAGAGGAACTGAAGATCCCGGACGGGCGTCATCATCTAGTGAACGAAGCTCAGGATTTGCAGGCGACGGTATTCAATACCATCATTGATACATTCACCAGGAAGGCGGTGAACGCGGCCTGAGACGGTCGAACATTCAATCACCGCCTGGTTTTAAAGGCGCAGGAGAAAGCTGTGAAAAAAACGATTCTTGCATTTGCAGTAGCGACTGTGGGTCTGGGTGGTTGCATGACCTACGATCCATACACCGGCGAAGAGAAGACCTCGAGCGCAACCAAGGGCAGCATCATCGGTGCCATCGGCGGTGCTGCAATCGGGGCCGCAACCTCCAGCAGCAGTGACCGGGGCAAGGGCGCCCTGATCGGTGCGGCCAGTGGTGCCGCCATCGGTGGTGGTATCGGCTACTACATGGACAAGCAGGAAGCAGAGCTGCGTCGCAAGCTGGAAGGTACCGGTGTGCGGGTGGTCCGTAACGGCGACCAGATCGAGCTGGTCATGCCGGGTAACATCACCTTTGACCTGAACCAGTCTTCCATCAAGCCGTCTTTCACCGCCACACTGGAGTCCGTGGCCCTGGTGCTCAAGGAATACGACAAGACCATCATCCAGATCGAGGGGCACACCGATAGCTCCGGCTCCGACAGCTACAACCAGCTGCTGAGTGAGCAGCGCGCCGGTTCCGTGCGGGATTTCCTGCTGAATCAGGGCATCGAGCCCAAGCGGACCCGCGCCGTTGGCTATGGTGAGCGCTATCCCATTGCCTCCAACGATACCGCCGCTGGCCGTGAGCAGAACCGTCGGGTCGAGCTGACCCTGGTGCCAATGCAGTAAAAGCCCGGCTATGAAAAAAGGCTCCGGAACCTTGACGGTCCGGAGCCTTTTTCATGACCCGCTCAGTTGGTATTGCTGGGCAACCATTCGTCGATACGCTGCCTGAGATTGTCCAGCTGGTCCTCACCCGATTCCTTGAGTTCCCCCAGCTTGGCCCTGGCGGTCTCTATCTGGTCCTCGAGAGACTGGATCTTCTCCGAAAACTCCTTCTGAATTTCGGCCTCTGCCTTGTCATCTTCGGCCTTGGCCATCTTGGCGTCCGCCTCTGCCCTTAACTGGTCGATCTGCCTGCTCCAGTGCTCGGTCTGGGTCTGCAGTTTGGTCAACAGGGACTCCCTAAGTGACATCGATTTTCTCCCGTTGCGGAATGAATGGGCTGGCCGGAACCAGGCTGTCCTTTAACCATGGTTCGTATCCTGCCTTTCTCAAGGGAAAATCAGGGATTTTTCATTAAATATCCGAAATCCGTGGTCCTATTGGCCCCATCTGCATGGACTTCGCTGCTCTGTAACGCAACCTTGTGTGCGGCAGTTCCGTTCTCACCAGACAACGGAAAACCGTTGCGGAACGATCAACCCCGAAGGAAAGGAGTCAATACGATGACAAGAACAACATTAACCGCCGCCTGCCTCAGCACCCTCCTGGCAGCAACCCTGCCTGCGCAGGCTGGCCTGCTCGATGGTCTTGCGGGAGGGAGTGAGGCGAGTGGCGAGGAGCGCACAGTCCAGGCTGGCGATGTGCTCCCTGGGCGTTACATCGTTCGCCTTGCCCCGGACCTGCCGGAGCTGCTGGGTGTGTCAGACCTCAGAGCCGGTGTCGAGACCATTCTCGTGGCCGTGGGTGGTGGCCAGCTTCGCCACCTGTATCAGAGCGCTCTTACCGGCGCTGCGGTTGAACTCAGTGAGACCCAGGCGGCCCTCCTCGAGTCCATGCCGGGTGTGCTGGCCGTGGAACCGGACACAGTCGTTACGGCCAGCGCCAGTCAGGCCGGGGCTACCTGGGGCCTTGACCGGGTTGATCAACCGTTCCTTCCACTGGACGAAACCTATCAATACCCGGATCAGGCGGGCCAGGGCGTCAACGTCTATGTGATCGACACGGGCCTGCGGGCGACCCACGTAGAGTTCACGGGCAGAGTCATCGAGGGTCGGAATTTCGCCGTAAACGATACCGGCCTGCTCGGCCTGGGTGGATTACCGCTTGTGGGGTCCTTGCTGAATGTCGGCGGTGAGACTGATCCCTCTGACACCACAGACTGCAATGGCCATGGGACTCACGTTGCGAGTACCGCTGTCGGTAGCGAATACGGTATTGCGAAGCAGGCATCGGTGGCTGCGGTGAGGGTGCTGGATTGCTCCGGCGCAGGCAGCACTTCGGATGTCATTGCCGGGGTAGACTGGGTGGCTGCAAACCACGAGGTGCCGGCGGTCGCGAATATGTCGCTGGGGGGTGGTAATTCCGAAGCCCTGGATGACGCGGTGCGTGGTGCCGTTGAGCAGGGTGTGACGTTTGTTGTTGCGGCGGGTAACAGCGACGCGGATGCCTGCAGTGGGTCGCCGAACAGGGTGCCTGAGGCCATTACCGTTGGCAGCACAACCCGGGAGGATCAGAGATCGTCGTTCTCCAATTTCGGAACCTGTCTGGATCTGTTTGCTCCTGGCTCTGACATAACGGCGGCCTGGTTCCAGAGCGATACCGACACCAATACCATCAGCGGCACGTCCATGGCCTCGCCCCATGTCGCGGGAGCCGCCGCCTTGCTTCTGGGCGCCAATCCCGGCATGACCCCGGCCCAGGTTGATGATGCCATCGAAGCACTCGCTTCCGGGAATGTGCTCGGGGATATCAACGCAGGGTCACCCAACCTGTTGCTACAGGTGCCCCGATAGTCATCCCACCCATAAAAAAAGCCCGGGAATTCACCCGGGCTTTTGCGTTACCGCCATTCCTGTCCAGAGATCTCAGAACAGAACGCGGCAGCGGATGGTGCCTTTGACCTGGCGCAGCTTCTCAAGCGCCAGTTCGCTGTAGGCCTTGTCCACATCGACCACCACGTAGCCGATATCTTCCTTGGTCTGCAGGTACTGACCGCACACGTTGATGCCGTTCTCGGAGAAGACCTGGTTGATTTCGGACATCACGCCGGGCACGTTCTCGTGGATGTGCAGCAGGCGGTGCTGGTTCGGGTGCGACGGCAGCGCCACCTCCGGGAAGTTCACGGAAGATACGGAGGTGCCATTGTCGCTGTACATGGCCAGCTTTTCGGCAACCTCGCGACCGATGTTTTCCTGGGCTTCCATGGTGGAGCCACCCACGTGGGGTGTCAGGATACAGTTGTCGAATTCGCGCAGTGGGGAGACGAACTCTTCGTTGTTGGACTTCGGCTCAACCGGGAATACGTCGACGGCTGCGCCGAGGAGCTTGCCGGAGCGCAGGGCATCGGCGAGGGCGTCGATGTCGACGACGGTGCCGCGGGAGGCGTTCATCAGGATGCTGCCCGGCTTCATCTGCGCAAATTGCTCGGCCTTGAACATGTACTTGGTGGCCGGGGTTTCGGGCACATGCAGAGAGACGACATCCGCGATGTTCAGCAGTTCCTGCATGGTGCCAACCTGGGTGGCGTTACCGATCGGCAGTTTGGAGACGACGTCGTAGAAGTACACGTCCATGCCCAGACCTTCAGCGAGCACACTGAACTGCGTGCCGATGTTGCCGTATCCGATAATGCCAAGTTTCTTGCCCCGGATCTCGAAGCTGTTCTTGGCAGACTTCAGCCATTCACCCCGATGGGCCATGGCATTCTTTTCGGGCACGCCCCGCAGCAGCAGGATGGCCTGGGCGAGCACCAGTTCGGCAACCGAACGGGTGTTGGAGAACGGCGCATTGAACACCGCGATGCCGCGACGGGTGGCGGCCTTGAGATCCACCTGGTTAGTGCCGATACAGAAGCAACCCACCGCCACCAGTTTCTGGGCGGCATCAAATACTTTCTCGGTCAGCTGGGTGCGGGAGCGGATGCCGATGAAGTGCGCGTCGGCAATCTTCTCGATCAACTCTTCCTCGCCCAGTGAATGAGTCAGATACTCGATATTGGTGTAACCCGCGGCATTCAGGGTGTCAATCGCTGATTGATGCACGCCTTCCAGCAGCAGGATCCGGATTTTGCTCTTTTCGAGAGACGTATTTGACATTGGCTTGCTTCCGAACCTTTCGTCACATGAAATGACCCGTGGCCAGGGGTTGTCAGGGCTGGCTCACAGAACAGGGGCGGTATGATACCATAAACGCAGATTTTCACAGCGCGCCGGTTTGCCTGAATCAATTCCCTGTGAATCGCCTATCAGCAGGCCCGGGCCCAACCCTGACGAGACTGACACACTCATGAGTTCCGAACAGATCATTGCCTCCCTTAAAGAGTTGATTGCCACTGGTGATAACCCCGGGAAAGTCCTGACCGACCCGGCGGACCTGGACACCTACGGCAAGGACTGGACCAAGATCTATCCGCCGAAGCCCCTGGCCATTGCACTGCCGAAGACCACCGAGCAGGTGCAGGCACTGGTGAAGTTTGCCAACGAGAACCAGGTGGCCCTGGTGCCTTCCGGCGGCCGGACCGGCCTGAGTGCCGGCGCCGTGGCGGCCAATGGTGAGGTGGTGGTTGCCTTCGACAACATGAACCAGATCCTCGAATTCAACGCCAGTGACCGCACCGTTCGTTGCCAGGCCGGTGTGGTGACCGAGCAGCTGCAGAACTTTGCCGAGGACAATGACCTGTATTACCCGGTGGACTTCGCTTCCGCCGGCTCCAGCCAGCTTGGCGGCAACCTCTCGACTAATGCTGGCGGCATCAAAGTCATCCGTTACGGCATGAGCCGGGACTGGGTCGCCGGGCTGAAAGTGGTGACCGGCAAGGGCGACGTGCTGGATCTGAACAAGGATCTGGCAAAGAACAACACCGGCTATGACCTGCGCCATCTGTTTATCGGTGCCGAGGGTACCCTGGGTTTCATCACCGAAGCCACCATGAAACTGACGCGCAAGCCGGATGATCTGACGGTGCTGGTGCTGGGCCTGAATGACCTCACCAACACCATGGATGTACTGCAGGCATTCCAGAAGAAACTGGACCTGACCGCATACGAGTTCTTCTCCCACCAGGCCATGCAGCACGTTCTCGCCCACGGCCAGGTGCAGGCGCCGTTCGAGACCGAAGCACCTTACTACGCACTGCTGGAGTTCGAGGCCGTGTCCGACCAGGTGATGGACGATGCCATGGTACTGTTCGAGCAATGCGTTGAGGAGGGCTGGGTACTGGATGGTGTGATTAGCCAGAGCGAAACCCAGGCCCAGAACCTGTGGCAGCTCCGTGAACGGATCTCCGAGTCCATCGCGCCAAGGATTCCCTACAAGAACGATATCTCCGTGGTCGTTTCCAGGGTGCCGGGCTTCCTGCAGGAAATCGACAGCGTGGTGACCGAACATTATCCGGATTTCGAGATTATCTGGTTCGGCCATATCGGCGACGGCAACCTGCATCTCAACATCCTCAAGCCCGAGGATATGGCCAAGGAAGATTTCTTCGAGAAGTGCCAGCAGGTCAACAAGTGGGTGTTCGAGATCGTTCAGCGCTATGAAGGCAGCGTATCTGCCGAGCACGGCGTCGGCATGACCAAGAAACCCTACCTGCAATACACCCGCAGTGAGGCGGAAATCGCCTACCTCAAGGGCATCAAGCAGGTGTTTGACCCCAACGGCATCATGAACCCGGGCAAGATCTTCGACTGATGCAGGACCATATCGTCGTACTGACAGGCGCTGGCATCAGTGCCGAAAGTGGCCTCTCTACCTTCCGGGACAACGGCGGGCTGTGGGAGCAGCACAGTGTGTATGACGTGGCCACGCCCGAAGCCTTCGAGCGTAACCGGGAGCTGGTACTGAGGTTCTACAACGAGCGTCGGCGCCAGCTGAAGGACGCTCGTCCCAACCAGGCTCACCGCCTGCTGGCCGAGCTGGAGAAGCTCTTCCGGGTGACCATTGTGACCCAGAACGTGGATGACCTGCACGAGCGGGGTGGTTCTTCCAGCGTGATCCATCTTCACGGCGAGCTGACCAAGGCCCGCAGCTCCATTGATCCGGGGCTGGTCTATGACATCGGCTATAACGACATCAACCCGGGCGACCGGTGCGACTGCGGCGAACAGCTCCGGCCGCACATCGTATGGTTCGGCGAGGAAGTGCCGATGCTGGAGAAAGCCGCCGAAGTGGTGCGCACCGCCGACCACCTCCTGATCGTGGGCACTTCACTGCAGGTGTATCCCGCTGCTGGGTTGGTGTATGAGGTGGATATGAATGTGCCGATCACCGTCATCGATCCGGGTGAGCCCGCCTCGGTGTCACGAGCGAATGTGATCCGCAAAGGAGCCAGTGAGGGAGTTGCCGAGTGGGTGTCGAGATTGGCGGATGGCCGGTAGGTGAAAACATGGGGTCAGAAGAAAGCGTTCTTCTGACCCCGGTCTGGCGCGTGAGATCTCGGCTTTGCTCCGGCGGTGGTGAAAATTGGGGTCAGATGAAGGCCTTCATCTGACCCCGACTTGATATCGGGCTTGGCCTGCCACCAAACTCAGGCGCTACCCTCCGGGGTCAGATGAACGCCTTCATCTGACCCCATCTTCAGGTACTTCTCCAGTTCCGTCCGAAACGCCGCCTGAACCCCCAGCCGCTTCAGCATCCAGTAATGCCCGGCAATCATCCGGTCGATGAAGATACTCTCCACCGGCGGCTTGAAGTAATCCAGGTACTTGAACACCGTACTGGTCTTGGCCGCCACGTGTTTGTGGATATCGGCCTCGGCGAAGTCATAGGGCTCGTCGCCCTGGAAGGGCACGATGAGAATATCCCGCCACATGGCGTAATAGGCTTCATCGACTGCCGGCTGGCTCCCGACCCGGGCGCCAAGGTCGATCAGGTGCTGGTCCAGGGCTTCGTAGTCTTCCTGGAGCGCGGCAACGAGCGCCTTGCGGTAGGCTTCCACAATCTCGGGTTTGAGCTTCTTCACGCAGCCGAAATCGTAAAGCACGATGCTGCCATCCGGCCGGTATGCGAAGTTGCCGGCATGGGGATCGCCATGAATGCACCGGAAGCGGAACAGCTGGTCCGCCATGATCATGAAAATCCGGTGGCCAATGAGGTTGATAGTGTCCTGGTCGTAACGGTCCGGCGTCACCTTGCTGACATGGTCCCCTTCCACCAGCTCAAGGGTCAGCACCCGGCGCGTGGAATGGCTCTCGATCACCGCCGGTATCAGCACCCACGGCTGGTCCTTGTGGAAGTCCCGGAACAGCTGGATATTCCTTGCTTCGTTCTCGTAATCCAGTTCTTCCCGGAGTCTTTCCCGTATTTCCGCGAACAGCTGGTCCACGGATTCCTTGGGCATTTTCAGCAGTCCGCCGAGGCGGAGGGTCATCCGGAGCTGCTTCAGATCGGAGTCACAGGATTCGTCCACGCCGGGGTACTGGACCTTCACAATGACATCGGTGCCATCGTGTAGCCGGGCCCGGTGTACCTGGCCGATACTGGCAGAGGCGTAGGGTGCCTCCTGCACGTATTCGTAAAGCTCACCCAACGGCTTGCCCAACTCCGATTCGATCTGTTCGACGATTACCTCGAAGGGCATGGGCGGCGCTTCTTTCTGGAGTTTTTCCAGTGCCTCCGAGAACTCCCGGGGCAGAAAATCCTGGGTCTGGGACGCGATCTGGCCAACCTTCATTACCGCGCCCTTGAGTTCCCCGAGGGTGTCGGCAATCTGGCCGGCCATGCGGGTGTAGCTTTCGCTCTGGGCGCCTTCGTCGTTCTCGGTGCGCAACATACGCCGGGCCCGCTGGCCAGCATACTGGCCCGCCACGGAGGCGGTCATGCCCGCAAGTTTGAAGAAGCGTCCTGTTCGGGTGGTAACCGGTTTTCTTACCATGCCACTTATACGTCCGTTGCCGGGAGGGGGATCGTCACTGACAACACGCAGCCACGACCCATCAGGTTACCTTGGTTTGCAGGAACAGCAAATCCTCCAGCTCCAGAGTCAGGGTCTGGCCGGACTGCAGGGGGCCGACACCTTTCGGGGTGCCGGTGAGCACCACATCGCCCGGCATCAGGGAAAACTGACTGCTGATATGGGAGATCAGCGGCACAATGGGATTGAGCATGTCCCGGGTTTCTCCGGTCTGGCGGCGCTCACCGTCGATGTCGAGGGAGAAATGGATGCTGTCACGGGGCAGTTTGTCGGCGGCGACAAACGGGGAGAGGGGGCAGGCACCATCGAACGCCTTGGCGCGTTCCCAGGGCTGGCCTTTTTCCTTGAGTTTGCTCTGAATATCCCTGAGCGTCAGATCAAGGGCAAGGCCGTAGCCGAGGATGGCCGTCTCTGCCTCACTGGCCGAGCCATTGGTCAGTGGTCGGCCAATCAGCACCGCCAATTCCGTTTCAAAGTGAACCTCGCCACGGTCCTTGGGAATATCCAGCGGGCGAGTGATGTGAACCGCTGCGGTTGAAGGTTTGATGAACAGCAGCGGCTCATCCGGAACCGGGTTGTTCAGTTCCTTGGCGTGTTCCGCGTAGTTGCGGCCTATGCAGACGATCTTGCCGAGTGGCAGATGGACCGGTGTTCCATCCTTCCAGTGGTGTTGGTAATCGGGCATGGCCGCCTCCCGTGTGTTGGTGTCAATCTCCTTCGAACGAACACACAGTATAGACCTGAAGGCCTTCTTCCTGCAGCTTCCGGGAACCACCCAGATCCGGCAGATCGATCATCGCCGCCACTTCCACGATTTCAGCACCGATGCGGCGAATCAGGCGGGTGGCCGCGAGCATGGTGCCGCCCGTAGCGATCAGATCATCCACCAGCACCACTTTGTCCCCTGGTTTGAAGGCATCCTTGTGCAGCTCCACCGAAGCGGTGCCGTATTCCAGTTCATAGTCTTCCACCAGGGTATCGAAGGGCAGTTTGCCTTTCTTTCGAACCAGCACCAGGGAGGCATTGAGCTCATAGGCCAGGGCCGATCCGATAATGAAGCCGCGAGCGTCGACGGCAGCCACCGCATCGATCTCGTGGCCGTGATAGCGGTGTACGAACGCGTCAATCAGCTTCCGGAATGCGGTCTTGTCCTGCAGGACGGTGGTGATGTCGCGGAAGGTCACGCCCGGTTTGGGCCAGTCCGGTACGGTGCGGATGGCCTGCTTGATGCTTTCGGAGAAATAGTCCATGGGAGATCCGGTAACAGGTCAGGACGCCGCTCAGGCGGCGTCCAGGAACATGAATTTCAGAACGAAGACAACGGCAATGGTCACAACGCTGGCGTTGAGATCGGACCAGCGGCCCGACAGCGCCTTGATCACCGCATAGGTAATGAAGCCCAGAGCGATGCCGTTGGCGATGGAGAAAGTCAGCGGCATGGTCAGGGCGGTGACGATAGCGGGCGCTGCGTCGGTGATGTCGTCCCAGTCTATCAGTTTGAGACCGCTGGCCATGAGCACGGCCACATACAGCAACGCCGGCGCAGTGGCGTAGGGCGGAATGATGCTGGCAATCGGAGAGAACAGCAGGCAGGCCAGGAACAGCACCGCAACCACCACGGCCGTCAGACCGGTGCGACCACCGGCCGAAATCCCGGCGGTGGATTCAATGTAGCTGGTGGTTGTCGAGGTACCCAGTGCCGCGCCGGACATGGTGGCTACAGAGTCGGACATCAGGGCGCGCCCAAGACGGGGCAGCTTGCCTTCCTTGTCCAGCAGTCCGCCACGATGGGCCGCCCCGATCAGTGTGCCGGAGGTATCGAACAGGTCCACGAACAGGAACGCGAAGACTACGCTGATCATGCCCACGTTGAGGGCGCCGGCCAGATCGAGCTGCATGAAGGTCGGTGCGAGGCTGGGCGGTGCGGACACGAAACCCTTGTATTCCACCATGCCCAGCAACATGGCGATGACCGTAATGGCCAGAATGCCGATCATCACGGCCCCGGTGATTTTGCGGAAAGACAGGGCACAGATCAGTACAAAGCCGCCGAAGAACAGCAGGCTCTCAGCTACCTTGAGGTCACCCATTCCTACCAGGGTGGCCGGGTGGTCTACCACGATACCGGCATTTTTCAGGGCGATCAGGGCGAGGAAGAAGCCGATGCCTGCCGAGATACCGAAGCGCAGGGACATCGGAATGCTATTGATGATCCATTCCCGCACCTTCAAGACGCTGAGAAGGAAAAAGATAAGACCGGACAGGAACACCGCGCCCAGTGCCACCTGCCAGCTATAGCCCATGCTACCGACGACCGTGAACGAGAAGAACGCGTTCAGCCCCATGCCCGGAGCCAGGGCAATCGGATAATTCGCCCACAGGCCCATGATCAGGGTACCAATCGTTGCCGCCAGGCAGGTGGCCACGAAAACCGCTCCGAAATCCATGCCGGTGGACGACAGGATGCTCGGGTTGACCACGATGATGTAGGCCATGGTCAGGAAGGTGGTAATGCCCGCAACCACTTCTTTACGAGCGGTGGTGCCGTGGGCCTGGAGTTGGAACAGTCGTTCAAGCATGACGGATGTCTGCCTCACAGGATGCTGGAAGTTGGGGTTTGGGCCCGGTTTGAGCCGAACGGTTTTGAATTGCGTGAAAAAACGGCAATGTTACCGTCTGAGCCTTCTCAGGCCAAGGGATGATTGACAGTTCAGGATTACAGAAATGTGCCTATTGCTGGCCCGGGTCTCTTTGCAGCCGGATATCAAAGCGGACCGCCAGCATACGGACGATGACGATGAACAGCAGACCGATGGTCAGTGCCAGCGCCTCACTCTCCAGGAACCACTGGCAGACAAAGTAAAGCCAGCATCCGGCGAACGAGATCGACGCATAGATCTGATCTTTGCGGAAGATGTAAGGCACCTCGTTGCACAGGGTATCCCGCAGGGCGCCACCGAAGGTTCCGGTCATCACCCCCAGCAGGGAAGCAACGAACCAGGAGTGCCCCAGATCCAGTGCCAGTTGGGCACCGAGGATCGAAAAGATCCCGAGACCAATGGCGTCCGGAAACACGATGCGCGACTCCCGCAGGCTGTGAGCCCGGCTCCAGTAACTGAAGACGATGGCCATGGCCAGGATCAGGATGGGTTGCTCCTCGTGCTTGATCCAGTAAAGCGGGTGGTTATCCATGATCAGGTCCCGCAACGTGCCGCCGCCCAGGGCTGTGATAAAGCCGATGGTAAACACACCCACAGGGTCCATGTTCTTCGAACGCGCCACGATCATGCCGGAAATGGCAAAGGCTACGATCCCGATCATTTCAAGCAGGTAGATGATGTCGAACATGGAAGATTCCGGCAAACAGATAACAGAGCAGGTGCAGCCCGCGACAGGTGCGCGAAGGATAGCCGAAATTGCTGGCCGATTCATCTCCGAAACCGTTCATGCAATCCTCCGGAGACGGATGTGTGATCCGGGGCGACAGGTTCGTGCGTATTCTGCAGTCCCGTTACTCTTTTCCGTCACCTACGGAGACTCGGTATGTCGTTGATACGCCTGGCCTACGCCAGTGAAGCCACGTTTGATGCCCAGCCCGTCGCGAAGGGCGTGGAGCCCCATGTCGCCCGGATTCTGATGACTTCCCGCAAGAACAACGCGAGAGTCGGCCTGGTGGGTGGCCTCTACTATGGCAACAACCGGTTTTTCCAGTATCTGGAGGGTGAAGAAGAGGACGTTCACAAGACCTTCGACCGGATCAAGCGCGATGACCGCCACCGGAACATCCTCACATTGATCGAGGAACCCATCGAGGCGCGGACATTCAGCGACTGGTCCATGAAATACGTCCCGCTGTCCGAAGATGTGAGGTCATTCCTTGAACGCCACCGGTTGGACAGTTTCCATCCGCAATCTTTCACGGCGGAGCAATGTGAAGAGATGATCCAGTTGATTCGGGATTCGAACCAGAGCCAGAAACTGGTCAACTATGACGAGGCTGAGCCTGTACCCACCAGAAAGGGTCCGGAAGCCCCGTCAGGCCTGCGCTACGGCCTTATTGCCGCGGCAGTCTGTCTGGTTGGTGCGCTCATCTATGCCGGGACGCTGCTCTGAGCGGGTCCCCGCAGCCCCGACAATAAGCCGTGTTTATTCTCAAAGATAAAGGATCCTGATTTGCCTCATGGCCCGAGAGTGTTTAGCTTGATCCCTATCAAGAATTCCGAAACCGCCGGTCGAACAATAAACAATCTCGGGAGAATCCATGAAAGCCATACTCTGCAAGGAATACGGGCCCGCCGATAAACTGGTCATTGAAGAGGTACCCAGCCCGGAGGTTAAGGGCAGGGGAGTCAAGGTTCGGGTCAAGGCAGCCGGCCTGAACTTCCCGGATACCCTGATCATTGAGAACAAGTACCAGTTCAAACCGCCCCTGCCATTCTCTCCGGGCGGCGAAATGGCCGGTGAGGTCATCGAAGTAGGCGAGAAAGTCACCCGCTTCAAACCCGGCGACCGGGTCGCTGGCCTCACGGGCTACGGCGCCTTCGCACAAGAAGTCGTTGTTGCAGAAGACAACCTCCTGCCGGTCCCCGATGCCATGTCTGACGAGAAGGCCGCTGCCTTCACAATGGTTTATGGCACCTCCTATCACGCCCTCAAGCAACGGGCCAACCTCCAGCCAGGTGAGACCTTGCTGGTACTCGGTGCCAGCGGTGGCGTTGGCCTGGCCACAGTGGAGCTGGGCAAGGCGATGGGCGCAAGGGTCATCGCAGCCGCCAGCTCTGCCGAGAAACTGGCAGTGGCCAAAGAAGCCGGCGCCGATGAGCTGATCAATTACTCAGAAGAGCCGCTGAAGGAGGCCGCCAAGAAACTGACCAAGGGTAAAGGCGTGGATGTTATCTACGACCCGGTCGGCGGCGACTTCACCGAACAGGCCCTGCGCGCCATGGCCTGGAACGGCCGCCACCTGATCGTCGGCTTTGCCGCCGGCGAGATCCCGAAGATTCCGGCGAACCTGACGTTGCTCAAGGGCTGTTCCGTGGTTGGGGTGTTCTGGGGCGACTTTACCCGCCGGGAGCCGGAGGTGAGTGCCCAGAATATGGTGGATCTGATGAAGCTGTTCTCCGAGGGCAAGATTGATCCGAAGATCAGTGCCGTCTACGAATTCGAGGACTATGTGGAGGCTTTGGGGGCGCTCACCGGGCGCAAGGCTACCGGCAAGGTGGTGCTCAAGGTTGGCTCCTGAGTTTGTTGTCTGAGCTGGGCTCCTAGCCTGTTAGGTTCCGAGTGAGCCCTGCTGGGGCGGACTTCCCAAAAACCGCTACGAGCACGTCCATGTGCGCTTGTTTCAGGCCATCCATGGCCTTCAACATTTTTGGGAAGTCCGCCCCAGCAGGGCTTTCGAGTCTCATGGGATCGTCGTTATCTAATAGGCTGTGTACTTTTCTGTTTCTGCTTTCTTTGACTATATCTCTGAAGCTTGACGGTGAGGGTGGGTGGCCCCTCCCAAAAATGTAGAGGGCCAGGGACGGCCCGAAACAAGCGCACACGGACGTGCTTGTAGCGGTTTTTGGGAGGGGCTACCCACCCTCACCACCCCGAAGCCAAGCAGGCTAGGGCCATAACAACCAGCCCCCGCCCAACGTTAGAAACGTACTTCCCCAGCATCAATTCGAGAAACCAGCTTAGAATCAATCAGGGTATACCCGGAATCCCCCGGCAACCAGGCATAGACCTCCTCGTTGGGCCGCAGTGAATAACCGAGCTTCTGGATATCGACCTTCCGGTATTTGAAGGTCCCCGTCTTCTCGATGGCGTGGGTGACCCGCACGAATACCGGCACCGCATAGGGTGGCAGGTTGTTCTGAAGGTAGGCGAACAGCCGGTTGATATCGAAATCCTTGCCGTTGTTGTGGGGCACCAGCGTGGCCATGCCCGCCTTGCCGTTGGTCCCGGGAATCTCCACACCGTAGACAATGGCTTCCTCTACCATGCCGGAGCCGTCGATGATGTTCTCCACCTCCGTGGTCGAGACATTCTCACCCTTCCAGCGGAAGGTATCCCCCATGCGGTCCACGAACTGAAGATGACCGAAGCCGATCTCCTTGAGCACGTCCCCGGTGTTGAACCAGGCATCGCCCTTCTTGAAAGCGTCCCGGAGGATGGACTTTTCGGTCGCCTCTTTCTGGGTGTAGCCCTCGAACGACCATTTCTTCGTGATCTCTCCAATCAGCAATCCTGGTTCGCCCTTTTTGACCGGTTCCAGTTTGCCCTTTTTGTTGCGAACCGGGTCCCGGGTGCCCTCGTGGTACTTCACCAGTTTGTAGGGTGCCGTGGAAAAGCCCACGGTGTTGTCCATGTTGAAGAAATTGCTGAAGCCGATGTTGCCTTCCGAGGAGGCGTAGAGTTCCGCCACGGTTTCGATGCCGAAGCGCTCCTTGAATTCCTTCCAGATAGACGGGCGCAGGCCGTTGCCGATCATTTTCGTCAGGGTGTGGTCGCGGTCCCGGTCGCTCGGCGGCTGGTTCAGCAGGTAGCGGCAGAGTTCGCCCACGTAGCCAAACGTGGTGGCCTTGTAGCGGCGAACGTCGTCCCAGAAGGCAGTAGCCGAGAATTTGCGACGCAGGGCGATCGCGGAGCCTCCGGCCAGTACCGAGCCCCAGCACACCAGCAAGGCCGTGCCATGATAAAGCGGCAGGGTGCAGTAGAGAACATCTTCCGGTTCCATGGCCAGGGACATCATGCCGAAGCCCCCGTAGGCTTTGACAAACTTGCGGTGCGAGCCGGGCGCGGCCTTGGGCAGGCCCGTGGTGCCGGAGGTGAACAGGTAGATGGCGGTATCGCCCATGGTGGGCGGGTTGCTCACCAGTGGGCGGGTGCCTGAATAGCTGCTGAGCTGTTCCGCCATGTTGGTATAGCCCGGCGGCGCTTCACCAAACATGTTCAGGGTGTTGGTGTCGGCCAGGAACTGGAACGGCTGGCTGTGGCGGGGGCGGATGTCGTCGCGGATTGCCTCGATGCTATCCACCAGCTCTTCACCAACCACCACCATCCGGGGTTGGATCAGGTTGATGCTGTGGGCCAGTACCTTGCCCTTCTGGGAGGTGTTGAGCATGGCGCAGGCAATGCCCACCTTGGCCGCCCCGGCAACCACGGCGAGCAGCTCCGGCCGGTTCTCCAGCAACACGGCAATGGCCTCGCCCTTCACCAGCCCCTTGTCCTTCAGGTAGTGCGCGATGCGATTGCTCCAGGTGTCCAGTTCGCTCCAGGTGATGGCCCGGTCCTCGAACAGAATGGCCGGACGGTTGCCATACTTCTCAGCGTTCTGCTCGATCAGTTTTCCCAGTGTGAGGTCCTTGCTCTCATCCTTGACGGAGTAATAGTAAAGACCCTTCGCAATGGCGGGAAACCGGCGGATTACGCCGGGCAGACTGCGGAAAATGTCTCGGGCAGATACGGTGTCTTGGTTCATGTTTTCTCTTCAACGACGGTAATTTCCACCAGGAGCTGGCTGCGTTTGACCTGTTCCCCGGCTCGGGTATGCACGCCGGCGACGACGCCAGGCCGGTCGGCCTTGACCGGATGTTCCATTTTCATGGCTTCGAGGATGACCAGCGTCTGGCCCTGTTCCACGGTTTCGCCTTCGGCGACCAGCACATCAATAATAGCTCCATCCATGCTGGCCTGGAGCTTGCCGCTCCCGGCGCCGGCGCTGCCAGCCGCTGGCTCATGGGTTACATCCCGGACTGACCAGGACTGGCCGAACGCCTGCAAATATAGGGAATCGCCTTGCCGGTGGTATTGGCAACGCTGACGAACCCCGTTGTCGATGATGCATAACAGGCCATCCGAGTGGTCCTGGATATCCAGGTGATACTGTTCGTCGCCATGGCTCACGGACAGGCTGTTACCGCTTTTGCGGACCCTGAGCTCCAGCAGTTCGTCCTGCACCTCAAGCTTGATGGGTATAACGGTCGCAGGGGCATTACTCCAGCCACCTTGGCCTGAATTGCCTAGACCCAGGGCGCAGGCGCTCAGGGCCAGTTCCTGGATGCTGATGGTGGGGGGCGCGAGGGAAGGATCGTGGTTGAAGTCGGTTTGCAGGAAGCCTGTGGTGGCCTCCCCGGCGCCAAAGGTGTCGTTGGCGATGATCCGGCTGAGGAACCAGCGATTGGTCGTAACACCGAACACCGTCGTGTCTTCCAGGGCGCGCACCAGCCGCCGGCGGGCCTCATCTCTTGTCTGTCCCCAGGCGATGACCTTGGCGAGCATGGGATCGTAGTGGGGACTGACAACATCGCCGGAGCGGATGCCGGTGTCGTAGCGCAGGCCATCGCCCTCAGCTGGCTGGAAGTGGTGCAGGATTCCGGTCTGCGGTGTGAAGCCGTGGGCCGGATCCTCGGCGTAGAGGCGCACCTCGATGGCGTGGCCGTTGAGGGTGATTTCGTCCTGGGTTAGCGGCAGGGACTGGCCCTCGGCAACGGCGAGTTGCCAGGCCACCAGGTCCTGGCCGGTGACCAACTCGGTAACGGGGTGCTCCACCTGCAACCGGGTGTTCATTTCGAGGAAGTAGAAGTTGCGGTCCTTGTCCACGAGGAATTCGACGGTACCGGCGCCTTCATAACCACACGCCAGTGCAGCCCGGACGGCGGCTTCGCCCATGGCCTTGCGGAGGTTGGGGGTGACGAAGGGAGAGGGGGCTTCTTCGACCACTTTCTGGTGCCGGCGCTGGACGGAGCAGTCCCGTTCGCCCAGGTAGACGGCGTTGCCGTGGCGGTCGGCGAAGACCTGGATTTCAACGTGCCGGGGTTCGATCACGGCTTTTTCCAGGATCAGTTCGTCGTCGCCGAAGGCTTGTTTGGCCTCGGAACGGGCCCGTTTGAGGTTGTCTGCCAGCTCGGCCTCGCTCTCCACCAGGCGCATGCCCCGACCACCCCCGCCGGCGGAGGCTTTGACCATCATCGGGAAACCGATATCGGTGGCGGCCCGGATCAGCTCGTCGTCGCTGGCGTTGTCGCCTTCGTAGCCGGGAACAACGGGAACACCGGCTTCCTGCATGGCAATCTTGGAGCGGCGCTTGCTGCCCATCAGTTCGATGGCGGATTCGGGCGGGCCGACGAAGGTCAGGCCGGCGTTTTTGCAGGCTTTGGCGAAGGCGGAATTCTCGGAAAGGAAGCCGTAACCGGGGTGAACGCAGTCGGCACCGGTTTTCCGGGCGGCCTCCAGAATCGCTTCGGCATTGAGATAGGAGGCTGAGACCTGCGCCGGGCCAATGCAGACGGCTTCATCGGCCACTTCCACATGCAGGGCGTTGGCGTCGGCTTCGGAGTAGACCGCAACAGTGCGGTAGCCGAGGGCTTTGGCAGTGCGGATCACCCTTACGGCGATTTCGCCTCGGTTGGCGATCAGGAGTTTTTTTAGCATTGTCGCTTTCTCTGAGTTGGGTGCATGCCGCAAGGGGGAGGGCCGATCCACTTCCAGAAAACCGCTACGAGCACCCCTTCGGGGTCCGGCCAGCAATCACAGATTGCTGTCGCTCAGCGGCACATGAAGCTTCGCTTCATAAACGTTTGCTTCGCCCATGTGCGCTTGTTTCGGGCCATCCTTGGCCCTCAACATTTTCTGGAAGTGGATCGGCCCTCCCCCTTGCTCCGCAATCATTCGTCGTTGTTTGCCCATTTCGGGGAACGTTTTTGCATGAAGGCCAATGTGCCTTCGGCGCCTTCAGGGCCACGGATGGCCTTTGCGAATTTTTCGGCAGCGCCGTCCAGGAGTTTGTGCATCGGCTCGTGGCCGACGCGGTGCAGCAAGGCCTTGGTTTCGGCCGTGGCGTGGGGGGCGCAGAGGCGAACCCGTTCCAGAGCCTGTGCCAGGAGTTCGTCGACCCCGGCTTCGGTGTCCGCCGTCTGATGCACAATGCCCAGTGCACACGCTTCTTCGGCATCAATTCGCAGGCCAAGCAGGGCCAGTCGCCGGGCCTGGGTCAGGCCGATGCGTTCCACTACAAACGGGGCGATCTGTGCGGGGATGACGCCAAGAGAGGTTTCCGGCATCCCGAATTTGGCGGTGGGGCCGGCGATAGCGACGTCGGAGACACAAGCCAGCCCGAAGCCGCCGCCCATGACGGCGCCTTCGGTCACTGCGATGACCACTTTGGGGGATTCGTTGACCTGTTGGATCATCTGGCCGAAGGCGCGGTTCAGTTTGTAGAACGGGTCGTGCTGGCCTTCTTCCGTTTTCTGACCCCGGGCGCCGGCCATGTCCTTGATGTCACCACCTGCGCAGAAATGCCCGTCTTTGCCGCGGATGACGACGGCGCGGATGCTGTCGTCGTGTTCGATCTGGGTAAAGATTGTCGCCAGTTCCGCCACCATCTGCAGGCTCATGGCGTTGCGAACGTCGGGGCGGTTGATGGTTAAAAGCAGGGCGGGACCGTGCTTTTCAAGAAGTAGGGTTTCGCAATGAGGTAGCTGTTCCATTGATGACTCCACGAACTAAGTTTGGGGGCGGCAGCCCGGAATCTGTTGCCAGGACCGTTGAGGGCCAGGGACGGCCCGAAACGAGCGCACAGGGATGTGCTTGTAGCGTGTCCTGGCAACAAATTCCGGGTTGCCGCCCTTCCACCAATGCTGATTCTGTTCAGTCGCGCCGCTTACCAGGCAATGTCCCCATCAGCTTGCAGATTATCCCGAGCATGATTTCGTCGGCGCCACCGCCGATGGACACCAGCCGGACATCCCGGTAAGCCCGGGACACCGGGTTGTCCCACATATAACCGTTTCCGCCCCAGTACTGCAGGCAGCTGTCCGTCACCTCCCGCCCCAGGCGCCCGGCCTTGAGTTTGGCCATGGACGCCAGCCTGGTCACGTCCTTGCCGGCAACGTGCAGCTCGCAGGCCTGGTAGGTCAGCGCCCGGAGGGCCTCTACCTCGGTCTGCAGCTCTGCCAGCCGGAAATGGATGTACTGGTTGTCCAGAAGTGGCTGGCCGAACGTCTTGCGTTCCCGACAGTACTCGATGGTCTTTTCGATGCAGACTTCCAGCGCCTTGATGACATTGGCCGCGCCCCACATCCGTTCTTCCTGGAACTGCAGCATCTGCATCATGAACCCGGTACCCTCGGCACCGATCCGGTTGCGCTGCGGCACGCGGACATCGTCGAAGAAAATCTGGGCGGTTTCCGAGGAGCGCATTCCGAGCTTGTTCAGATGCGGGCTGAAGGTGATCCCCGGGGAATTCATCGGTACCACGATCAGGGACTTGTTCTTGTGGGGCTTGTCGTCGCTGGTGTTGGCGAGCAGGCAGATGAAGTCCGCCTTCGGCGAGTTGGTGATCCACATCTTCGAGCCGTTGATGATGTAGTCATCGCCGTCTTTCTTCGCGGTGGTTTTCAGGCCCGCCACATCGGAGCCTGCGCCGACCTCGCTCACCCCGATACAGCCCACCATGTCACCGGCAATGGCGGGCACGAGGAAATCCCGTTTGAGTTCGTCGGAGCCGAAGCGGGCGAGGGCAGGCGTGCACATGTCGGTCTGCACGCCGATGGCCAGCGGTACGCCGCCGCAGAGCGCGGTTCCCAGTTCTTCGGCCGCCACCAGGTTGTAGCTGTAATCCAGGCCCATGCCACCGTACTCTTCCGGTTTCTGGATACCGAGGATGCCGAGGTTGCCGAGTTTCTTGAACAACTCATGGATGGGAAATTCCCCGGCTTCTTCCCATTCGTCGCAGTAGGGGTTGATCTCTTTTTCGACGAAGTCCCGCACGGTTTTTCTCAGGGCTTCGTGTTCGGCTGTGAATTTCACGTTCTTGTTCTCCGTTTTTGTTAGTCCTGGCCTGCTTTCTATGGATGCAGGTCCGTTAACTTGGGTGGCGGCTGTGGGGGTGGGGCTTCAGAAAACCGCTACGAGCACCCCTTCGGGGTCCGGCCAGCAATCACAGATTGCTGTCGCTCAGCGGCACATGAAGCTTCGCTTCATAAACGTTTGCTTCGCCCATGTGCGCTTGTTTCGGGCCATCCTTGGCCCTCTACATTTTCTGAAGCCCCACCCCCACAGCCGCTTCAATCCTGTAATTTGTTGCTTCCTGCTGGCAGTTAGTTCGAAATGTTCCTCGTTTTTTGGTTTCGGAAATCGGCGCTTCAATCACCGATTAGAGCTAACTCGTGATCTGATCGCGCTGTCTGGGAACCGGTGGCCAAAAATGTTGAAGGCCATGGATGGCCTGAAACAAGCGCACATGGACGTGCTCGTAGCGGTTTTTGGCCACCGGTTCCCAGACAGTGCCTCCCCGGAACTCGCAGTCCTGCATCAGGAGCCGAACTCCGAAGACAAATCTCAAAACCGGGCCACACCAAAACTGTTGGGCCGTAACTGCCGCTGTTCAGCCTCACGGCAGACCGACAGAACCAGAGCGAGCACCCGCCGGGTATCGCGAGGATCGATCAGACCGTCGTCCCAGAGCCGGGCTGTTCCGTATAAGGCCGTGGAGCCCTCCTCCAGCTTCTTGGCCGTCGCCTGCTCCAGGAAATCCAGCGTCTTGGCATCCGGTTCCATACCGCCGCGCCGCTGCTTCTCCTCCGCCACGATGCGCATCACCTTGCCCGCCTGCGCCGGGCCCATGACGGCTGTCCGGCTATTGGGCCAGGCGAAGATGAAACGGGGATCAAGGCCCCGGCCACACATCGCGTAGTTACCTGCACCATAGGAACCGCCAACCACAATTGCGAACTTGGGCACCCGGCAGTTGGCGACTGCCTGAATCATCTTTGACCCGTGTTTGATGATCCCGTTCTGTTCGGAATGGGTGCCCACCATGAACCCGGTGGTGTTGTGCAGGAAAAGAATCGGCGTGCCCGCCTGGTCGCAGAGCTGGATGAATTGGGCGGCTTTGGTAGAGCCTTCCGGGGTGATCGGGCCGTTGTTGCCAATGATCCCGACGGAATGGCCTTCGATCCGGATGGTGCCGCATACGGTCTGGTCGTCGTAGCCGTTCTTGAAATCCAGGAATCGGGAGCCGTCGGCGATGCGGGCGAGTATCTCCCGGACGTCGTAGGGCTTCTTCGAGTCCGCGGGAATCACGCCCAGCAGTTCCTCGGCCGGGTACAGGGGCTGCTCCCACGCCATTTCCCGTTGGGGCGGGAGATGCTCATTCCAGGGCAGGGCGCCCAGGATTTCCCGGGCCTGGCGAATGCCATCGGCGTCGTCCTCGGCCAGGTATTCGGCGGTACCGGCTACTGTGGCGTGCATTTCGGCGCCGCCCAGTTCTTCGTCGGTGGCGACTTCGCCGGTGGCGGCTTTCAGCAGGGGCGGGCCTGCCAGGAACATCTTGGCCTGCTCGCGCACGGTGATGACATAGTCCGAGAGCCCCGGCTGGTAGGCGCCGCCGGCGGTGGCGTTGCCGTGTACCACGGTAACCTGGGGAATGCCGGCGGCGGACATGCGGGCCTGATTGGCGAAGCCCCTCGCGCCGAGTACGAAAATGTCGGTGGCGTAGTTGAGATTGGCGCCGCCGCTTTCGGACAGGGAGACTATCGGCAGCTTGTTTTCCATGGCCACTTGCTGAAGGCGCAGGGTCTTGTCCAGGCCGGCGGGGGTGATGGTGCCGCCTTTGATGGCGCTGTTGCTGGCGACAACCAGGCAGCGGACGCCGCTGACCGTGCCGATGCCGGCGATGATGCCGCCGCCGGCCATGGAGCCGTCCTTGTCGTCGTGCATCTTGTAGCCCGCGAGGGAGCAGAGTTCCAGGAACTCGCTGCCGCGGTCCAGTAGCCGGTTGATCCGGTCACGGGGCAGGAGTTTGCCCCGTTTGGTGAATTTTTCCCGGGCTGATTCGGCCAGGTCCAGCACTTTTTGTTCGACCTCACGGAAGGTCCGGATGTGGGCCTCCATGGCGTCGGCGTTGGCCCGGAAGTCGTCGGACTGGGCATTGATGGTGGTTTCGAGTACCTGCATGTCTGTTTCCTCAGTCCTCGCTCAGTACCTTCGGGGTCACGGCGCGGTGGAAGCCGTTCCAGGCCTCGTTATTCCTGGCCTTGGGCATGGGCCAGACGCGGCCGCCCTGGGAGGCGGCGCCGTCGATTCTCAGGCAGTCGCCGGAGATGAAAGCCGCGGCCGGACTGAGCAGGAAACAGATCGCTGCGCTGACTTCGGATTCGGTACCCAGGCGCTTGATCGGCACGGCATCGGCCAGGCTGCGGATCCAGTCCTTCATGTGGGCCGGATAGTTGTCCATGCCGCTGGAGGCGATCCAGCCCGGGGCCACGGCGTTGACACGGACCCCGGACGGGGCCCATTCCACGGCGGCGGTCTGGGTGAAGTTGACCATGCCCGCCCGAGCGGCGCCGGAGTGGCCCATGCCGGGCATCCCGCCCCACATGTCGGCCACAATGTTGACGATGGCGCCGCCGGTCTTGCTCAGGGCCTGTGTGTACGCCTCCCGAGCCATCAGGAAGCCGCCGGTGAGGTTGGTTCGGACCACGGTTTCCCAGCCCTTCTGGTTGATGCCGGTCAGGGGGGATGCAAACTGGCCACCGGCATTGTTGATCACACCGTTGAGGCTTCCGTGTTCTTTGATGATGGCGGCGACGGTCGCCTTGACCGACTCTTCCTCGCGGATATCGCAGGCGTGGGCCGACGCGATACCGCCATCCTCGGTGATTTCCGCCTTCACCGCGTCAACTTTTTCCTGCTTTCGGCCGACCAGGGCCACTTTTGCGCCGAGGGCGGCCAGTTCATGGGCGGTGCAGCGGCCAATCCCGGAGCCACCACCGGTGACGATATAGACCTGGTCCTTGAACAGATCCGGCTGGAATACAGAGCGATAACTCATCGTTTTTGTCCTTTTTCATAGACGGCCCGGCTGATGGGCACGGGAAACTCCAGAAGCTGCTGGGCGAAGGCTTTGCCCTGGGGGTCGATCCTCAGGCTTGCGACACCGCCGCCGCCGAGGCTGTGTTCCAGCAGAAAGTTAAAGGCATGCAGACCCGGTAGTGGCCAGCGGTTGACCCTGCCGTTCTCGGGCTCAAGTGTGTGACTCATCCAGTCAGAGACAGCGGCTTCGGTCAGTGCAGAGGCAATGTAGGGCTCGAATGCGGGATCGCGGGCGATAACGCCGATGTTGCTGTGGTCTCCTTTGTCGCCGCTCCGGGCCCAGGCCAGTTCGATCAGGGGGACAACGAGGTCAGTTTCTGCAACGGCATCGGACTCGGGAAACACCGGCAGTCGATCCGGATCGAAGCCGCCGTCGCTGCGGATGTCGATCGGCGTTTGTTCGCCCGCCAGATCCACCGTCACCGAAACGTCGGTCTTGGGAACAAGGCAGGACCACAGTCGGATTTTGGGCCAGACGGTCGGCCGCCCGCCGACAATGCCGGTAATTCCCGGCGCCATGCCAGTGGCCGCCTGGGCGATTTCCCGGGAGAAGAGCACCAGGGCCTCTTTTTTCGGATGGGCGGTGCTGATCTTGACCACCACTTCCCGGCAGTCCTGGCCGCGTGCGTGGGCGCCGTAAGTGGTTTCGGTGCCCAGCAGTTCGATGCTGGTTTCCGAGTAATCGGGCAGGCCCCGCTCGCTGAACAGGCGGGAAGTCTTGGCCAGAATGGCTTCGGCCACCGTCTGCGCCTTGTTGCGGGCGTCGAGCCCGGCCAACAGGAAGGTCACGGTACACTTGAATCCGTCGGGCCAGGTGCCGGAGACCTTGTAGCTGTCGGTGGGCGCCTGGCCGCGCGCGCCTCTGACCGTTACCCGATCGGTACCGGATTCTTCCAGGGTGACCCCGGTGAAATCGCAAGCCACATCCGGGAGCAGGTAGGCGCGGGGGTCGCCGATCTCGTAGACCAGCTGTTCGGCCACGGTTCCTCGGCTGACCATGCCGCCGGTGCCGTCCGGTTTGGTGATCTCGAAGACCCCCGATTCGCCGACCTCGGCGATGGGGAAGCCCATGTCGGCGTAACCGCCCGCGACCGCCTGCCAGTCCGTGAAATTGCCGCCGGTTGCCTGTGCGCCGCACTCCAGCAGATGGCCTGCCAGACTGCCCTGGGCCAGTTTGTCGTAATCGTCCCATTGCCAGCCGAATTCGTGCACCAGGGGAGCCAGCACCAACGCGCTGTCCGCCACGCGACCGGTGATAATAATGTCCGCCCCCTGTTCCAGGGCGGCCACAAGGCCCGGTGCGCCCAGGTAGGCGTTGAGGCTGACCATCATGCCCGGCATTGGCTGACCGGTGGTCATCTCGGTGATGCCGGCGTCGCTGAGTTTTTTCTTCTTCATGAGCAGGTCATCGCCGAGCACCAGCGCGATCCTGAGGTCTACCCCGGCCTTGTCACACAGTTCCTGCAGGGCGTTGCGACAGGCGACGGGATTGACGCCTCCGGCGTTGGCCAGAACCCGGATGCCTTTTTCCTTGATGTCTCCCAGGAGAGGGCCCATCACGGTCTGAACGAAATCCCGGGCATAACCCTGGGTAGGATCCTTCATTTTCTGGCCGGCCATGATGGACATGGTGATCTCGGCGAGGTAGTCCGCCACCAGGTAATCGATATCGCCGTGTCTGACCAGCTGGGCAGCGGCGGTTTCCGTGTCGCCCCAGAAAGCGGCGGAGCAGCCGATGCGCACGGTGTTGCGGTTGGAGTCTGACATCTTCTCTGCCTTGTTTTTTGTCGCCCGCTTCCGGCGGGTTTACAGGAGGATGGAAATGACAATACCAAGCAAGCGCTTGGTTTGTAAACAGGCAAGTTTGAGGTAGTATTAAAGGCCTCATCAGCCAACCGGATAGCCTTAGTGAGCCAGAACCAGATCCTTCAGTCCCTGATTGCCGAAAACCTCGTATCCGATCCCACTGGCGCCCGCGGCCGCCTGTTGAAGGAGGCAGCCCGGTTGTTCCGGGAAAAGGGGTATGAGCGCACCACGGTCCGGGATCTGGCCGCGGCGGTGGGTATCCAGTCCGGCAGTCTGTTCCATCATTTCCGCACCAAGGAAGAAATTCTCAAGGCGGTGATGGTGGAGACCATCCGGCTGAATACTGCCCTGATGCAGTCGGCCATGGAGGCGGCAGATACTCCGAGGGACAAGCTTCGGGCACTGGTCCGTGCGGAACTTGAATCCATCAATGGCCAGACCGGAGAGGCCATGGCGGTACTGGTGTTCGAGTGGCGCAGCCTGTCAGCGGACTCGCAGGCAGAGGTGCTGGAGTTACGGGATATCTACGAAGCGCTCTGGCTGGATGTGCTTGGTCTGTTGCGCGAACAGGGTGCCCTGTTGGCGGAGCCGTTCGTGGTACGGCGCATGCTGACCGGCGCGCTGAGCTGGACGGTGACCTGGTATCGGCCGGAGCGCGGCGGGCTGACCCTGGATGGTCTGACCGATCAGGTGATGGCCATGCTCGGGTTTGCTGCCACCGCTTGAGCGTTCCTCCGAATCACACCAGAAAGGGCCCCGGTTGGGGCCCTTTCTGGTTTATGCCCGGATCAGTCCCGGGCCAGTTCCACGAGCCGGTATTCCACCAGGTTCGGATCGGAGCGGATGGCTTCCTCGGTATAGGGGAAGGCGATCCAGTCCTTGGAAGAATAGGCCTCTGTCATGTCCCGGTAGTAGGGCGAGGCCGGATCCGTCGACTGGGAGTAGGTCACGAAACCCTCGGCCCTGGGCGCGCCGTTCTCCCGCCAGGTGACGGTCTGGATGTAGCTGTTGCCATAGTTCACATCGTACCGGCCGTCAGTCAGGTCGTTCGGGCGGGAGCTGGCGATGGTGAAGCTTCCCTCGAAACCCTCGCCCCCGAAAATCGGGATTGGGGTATCGTGGATCCCGGACAGCTGGATATCCCGCACCGCCGCGTCCAGCGCGATCGGAGAATTCTGGATTCGTTGCACACCATCGGCAAAGGCCGCCTGGATCAGCGGACTCGCTACGTTGAGATCCGCCGGAGTGTTGACCGGATCATTCGGATCAAACGGGGTCAGCCATTTGTCGGGGGAGGTCACTGGCAGCGGGTCGATGCCCCGCCAGAATTCCCGCCATATGTGACCGCCTACAGAGTCCAGGTTGTGGGTTCCGTCCCACTGCCGCAGCACCTCGCAGGCAGCGGAGATGTCCACCGGCTGGCCCGAGCTGCTCGGTAACGTTCCCAGAGGGCAATAGGCGTCCAGCACATCCTGCCGGGCAAGTTCCTCGGAAAGCAGGCTGCTGTTGAGCACCACGGCCTGGAGGTTGGGCAGGTCAAACCCGAGGCTGCCCGCCAACCCGTCGCTGCCGTCCAGCCGATCCTGCACCTGCTGCATGCACTTGCGGGTTCTCAGGGTTCGCGGCGTTTCCTCGTCGCCGATGATGGCGGCAAATCCTGTGAGCGGTTCTTCCGGGTTGGAAACCCAGTAGCTGTCGTTACAGTTGTGTATCCAGTCGTCCCGACGGAGCGTCGGCAGGTTGGCCGGACCGAAGATGCCGGCGGCCGGTGCATCCGGATCGGTATCCCATTCGCAATCGGCGCGGGAACCATCCAGGACCGGCAGCCCCGGCGCCAGCTGGTCGAAAACCGGGGACAGGGCGGTAGCGCAGGCTGAAGCCTTGGCGTCCGGCACGTTGGGTACCACTGTGACATCTCCGTAGTACGCCTGTTGTCCCGGACCGGTGGCAACGGTATTGACCCAGGGTACCCCGAGAACACTGGCATGCAGGTCCACAAATTCCTCGAAGCTGTTGGCCTGGTTCCAGCGGAAGAACTGGTTCAGCAGGCGGTCGTTTTCCGCGTTGGCATCACGGAGTGTATAGGCCTTCAGGGATGACCAGTTCAGTACCGGCACGCCTGCCGCCTCGAAGGTCAGCATCGGGCCATACTTCGAACGATAGAGGGTGCGGGTCCGCTCGCCGATGCTGCCATCGTCCTCCAGCACTTCAACGGTGACATCGCTGCTTTCCATGTCCAGGAACTCTCCCTCATACAGGTATTGGGTCGGGTCTGCCGGGTTGAGGGTCAGCTCGTAGAAGGTGAAGCGGTAGGCCGAGGAGACGGTATGACTCCAGGCGAAATGCTCGTTGAACCCGATGAGCACAGCGGGCAAGCCATACAGCGCCGCCCCCATGATTTCGGTGTCGTTGCCGACTTTCAGGTGGGCCAGGTACAGGCGTTCGGTTTTCTCCCAGGGAAAATGCGGGTTGCCGAACAGCATCGATTCACCGCTACGACTTGCACCGGCAGACAGGCCATACATGTTGCTGCCGATCGGCAGCTCCGTGCCGAGAGGGAAGGGCAGGCTTTCGCGGCCCTCGCCCTCGAGGGCCGAAAGCAGATCCTCGGCGGAGGGCAGAACGGTATCTGTGGTTTCCGGCGGTTGCGCAGTGGCTATGCCATCGACAAATACCGAGGAGCTCGCCAGTACCGCGAGCCGAAGGTAGCGCCGGTACATGTCCTGCTCTTCAAGGGCAAACAGCCAGTCCTTGTCCCGGCAGGCCTGGTGCCGACCCGGATGCCGGCCATCCCGGATTTCCGCCAGATAGCGGTTGTATCCGTCCACATAACCTTTCGAAGCGTCCAGTACTTCCGGGTCACTGGTTGACCTGAAAGGCGCAATGGCCTCATCGGTCAGAGTGGTGCGCCAGAAAAAGTCCGCGTTGAGGTTGGTCGTGGTGGTGCCGTTGGAGGGGATGGTGTAAGGGCCGTCCGGCCCCAGGTATCGTGACCTCAGACCCCGGATGGTCAGGGTGTCCTCCGCGAGCAGGCAAAGGTTGTCCTCGGCCTGGGCATATCCGTAGGCATAGCCGAGGCTGGAAAAGTCGTCTGCCTCGATGTGTGGAATGCCATAAGAGGTTCGCCTGAGGGAGGCCCGGTAAAGGGTTTGTCCGTCGCCGGCGATCTCGGTTCCCGGGTCGTCCCTGGAGTCGGGGGCGGGGGCTGACGGGTCATTGTTTGACAGACAACCCGCGAGGATAAACGGGATCAGCGCCAGTGGAACAGCTTGTTTCGGATTCATCATCGTTTCGCCTTCTTTTGTTGTTTTGGCAACGCAGGGAACGGGATGACCCGGCAAAAGGTTCCGGCATGCCGGTGTAAGATCCGGCCACTGTCTGAGGGGTGGCAGCAAAAGCGAAAACGAGGTTTTCGGGAATACTTTGATAAGTATCAAAAAAATGGACATGCAGCCCTTTCCGTGAGGGCCATTGGCCTCATCGGCATATCCGCTTCGGCAATCGAGCCATTTTTGTCTGACAGTTTTGGTCGCATCCTTGCAGCCGTGGACAACGAGGGTAGGAAACCTTTTGGTGCGACGTTACGTCATCAGAAATCGGACGGGCACCTGGACGGGTACCCTCAATCTATAAAAACAATGCAAAGCAGGGCGAATTATGATTTCCACTCTGGTTACTTTTTCCCGCCGCATTTCCGTGGCGCCGCTGAAATTCCTGACTGCCGGGGCTCTGATCCTGCTTGCCGGCTGTTCCGCGAACCCGATCTACACCACCACCGGCGTAGTGCTCTCCAACTACTCCGAAGGTGAGGCAACCCCCTACGTGTTGCAGATGTCAGATCCCCGTATGGCCTGTGCACTGGGTGAAGGTATTGACCCGCTGCTGTATTCCTTCTCCCGGGTGACCGACGCACCGGAAAGCACGGGTTCCCTGCTGATGCTGCTCGCGGGTAACTGTGCCGAGTACAAGGCCTGGGAGGCGGAGCTGGCCTATCTGCGGGCTGACTATCAGGGCAATGTCGAGGCGGCCAAGGACGCCAGGGAAGAGGCCAAGCGCCTGAATGCCCTGACCGCAAAGCGCCGCTATGCCTCCTTCCAGAGAGCGATGGCGGCCTACGAATTTGATCCCTCGGCCGAGCCGCTGGAGTGCCCGTTCCTGTTCAGTGAGCAGGACGAACTCACCTTCCTGCTGGGTCTGCTGACCGGCATGCAGGCCATCGTGAATGACGCCAATTCCGGTGCCATGGCGGGGGTGCCCAGAAATATCGCGCCCCAGGCCGAGCGCGCTGCCACCTGCCTGGATAACGAAAAGTGGGGCGGTATGCCCAATGCGATCCGTGCCCTGGTCTGGCTGCTGCTGCCGGATACCCAGCCGGCCCTGTCTCCGGATCCCTGGCAGGTACTTGAGCACAGCACTGAATTGGGCGTAGAGAAAGGCCTGCGCGTTCCGCACGCCCTTCAGGCTGTAGCCGCTGAAACCTTCGGTCGTCCGGACAAGCTTGAGGAAGCGATCGCCTCCTTCGCTGAGTCGAATGCAACCGTTGATGTCTGGGACGAGTACCGTCTGGTAGATGAGGTGGCAGCAGGCGCGATTCGTTTCGCCTCGGACAAGCACTGGTCGGCCAACTATGGCTATCGCACCCCGCAGACCTACTTCGGCAAGATGAGCCCGGAGCGGCAAACCGAGAATGTTGAAACCATGAGTCTGGATGGCCTGCTCTGAGGCGGGCCGCCACCACCCTCTGAACAACCGATAAACACAAGAATGACCCGGAGGTCGTTATGATCCGCAAATCCCTAACCGCCATGGCCCTGGTAGCAGCATCGCCCCTTGCATCGGCGCAGAGTGTTTCGATGTGTGTGTTTGACGTCATCGGTGCCAACGGTGACTTCTACAACTTCGTCAAGGATTACGCCCTGGAGATGAAGAACCACGGCGTGGATCTGGAATTGAAGCCCTATACCGACGAAGGTGTCGCCATTGGTGATTTTAACGCCGGTCAGTGTGATGCGGTGGCCGCCACGGATATCCGGATCCGCCCGTTCAACAAGTTCACCGGCAGCATCAGCGCCGTGGGTGCCATTCCCACCTACGAAAACCTGAAGACTTTGCTGGCAACGCTGGCCCAGCCCAAAGCCGCCCCGCTGATGAAAGACAACGGCTATGAGGTTCTGGGAATTGTTCCGGTGGGCGCCGGTTACCTGTTCGTGAATGACCGCAGCATTGACACCGCCGGCGAGCTGGCTGGCAAGCGGATGGCCACCCTGGATTACCAGAAAGATGCGATCCACATGGTGAACTATGTAAAAGCGACAGTTGTGCCCTCCGACATCACCAATTTTGCCGGCAAGTTCAACAACGGTTCAGTCGACACTGCCTACGCGCCGGCGTTCGCCTATGAGGCTCTCGAGCTCTATAAGGGCATCGGCGACAAGGGGGGCGTAGTGGATTATCCGTTGGCCCAGCTGACTCTCCAGATGGTCGCCCGGGACGAGGTTCTGGATGACGAAACCGCCCAGACAGCCCGTGAGGTTGCCTGGAACATGTTCCCGCAGGCCATGAACCTGATCGAGAAGCAGGAAGCGGCGATTCCCGACGAGAAGTGGGTCAAGATCCCTGAAAAGGACATTCGCGGGTACCAGGAAATGTTCCGTGAGAACCGCCTCGAAATGCGGGATGGCGTGAACGGCGCGCCGGATGTTTACCACCCGAAGATGATGAGCCTGCTCAGCAAGATCCGCTGCGCCAGCAATCCTTCGGCTGCCGAGTGCACCGCGGCCAACCGCGAATAAAAGGGCGGGATACACATGAACTGGCGAGCTTTGACCGCTCCGGCCGCAAGGACACTCTACCCCGTGCATCGCATGCACGGGGCAGTTCTCCTGCTCCTGTTGTTGTTCACCCTGCTGCTGGGTATGGGGAACTCCCTGCATTCCCGGCTGCTTTGGGTCGGCGAGCAGACATGGCCGAACTACTATCTTCTGAACCCGGATGCCACGGAACCCTCGTGTCAGCTGGAAATGGATATCGATGCGGAAGTGGCCAAACGGGTGGCCGCCTACAAACCGGACCCTGACGATCTGTTCAGCTCGCCACCCAATCCGGAGGCCATCCGAAAGTCCCTGGAGAGCAACCTGGAGCTGTGTCAGCAGCAATACGCGGTCTACGAACAGAACCTGAAACATGCCACTGCGGCATTGGGTATGTTCAAGACGGTGGAACAGGGGCTGGCCGAGTTCCTGCTCGATAACATCGAGCTCACCAAGTACCTGTTCATTGCCATGTTTGCCATGGCCGCAGCGATTGCTGCACTGGATACCGACCACATCGCCCTGCGCTTGCCGCGCAACCGGGCCGAATGGCGGTTGAGTCAGGGCGTGCAGTTTGTGGTCAACGGGCTGATGGTCCTGTCGCTGAACGCCTACCTGGGCAAGCTTGCCACCTCGCCGGGCTCGGAGGACACGATGAGTCTCCAGTATGCGTGGGTCGGCGTGTTCGGGTTGTTCATGATAATCAACGCGACCCGGTTCCTGAATATTCCGGACCGGATCCGTGCCGGCAAGCTCAGGCCGTCCTCGGGGCTGGTTATCCCGCTGTATTGCGGCATGGGCCTGATTGCCATGAGTTATTTCTTCCTGGTGGATGGTTATGCGTCGGGCCTGGCCATCTACTTCGGGATGATGTCCAACCTCTCATCGATGTTCATCAACATCGGTCTGTATGTGCTGGTGGGCATGATGCTCAAGCAGACCCGGATCCCGGAACTGCTGCTGAACGTCATCAAACCCTTCAATCTGCCGGCACCGCTGCTGGCCTCGGTGATCATCTTTGCCACCGCCTTCCCGACTGCTTTTACCGGAGCCTCGGGAATCTTCATCCTGGCCGTGGGTGGCGTTGTCTACGACGAACTCCGTCGCGCCGGCGCCGGACGCCAGCTTTCCCTGGCCACGACCGCCATGTCGGGCAGCCTGGGCGTGGTGCTCAATCCCTGTCTCCTGATTGTCGTGGTGGCGGCCCTGAATAAGGAAGTCACCACCACCGAGATGTACGGCTGGGGCTTCTGGGTCTTCATCATGTCGGCAAGCCTGTTTTCGCTGATCGTGTGCAAGACCGAGGGCAACTGGAAGCCCCGTCCGGCCCCGGGTGCTCTCCGCGCGGCCGTTGGCGAAACCCGGGCCTTGCTGCCCTACGTGGTGGTGGGTGCCATCGTGATCCTGTCGATCTGGATCATCCTCGGGCTGAAGTTCAACGAATACAGTGCACCGTTGATCCTGCCGTTGGTGATGCTGGCACTGGTGTTGCTGGATGCCGGGCGCGACAGCCGGGAGGACGGCGAGACCCGTGCCCAGGCATTCTGGAACCGGAGTTCCTCGGCTGCGAGTGATTCTGCCGTGCACATTGGCGCGCTGCTGGCCCTGATTGGCTTCTCGATCTGCCTAGGCGGCATTCTGGAACGCTCGGACATCGTCCATGCGCTGTTTCCGGAGGACCTGACCAGTCCCTGGATTGCCATGCTGGTCATTGTGGTGATGCTGACCATTATCGGCATGGTGATGGATCCGTTCGGTGCCGTGATCCTGGTTTCTGCCACTGTAGCCCAGCCTGCGATCCAGCTGGGTATCGATCCGCTGCATTTCTGGATCGTGTGTCTCGTTGCCTTCGAGCTGGGATACCTCAGCCCGCCGGTGGCGTTGAACCATCTGCTCACTCGGCAGGTGGTTGGGGAAACGGAAGTGCTCGCAGCCGAGCGCTCCGGTTCCTTCTGGCACCGCTATGAGCGTCTCCTGCTGCCTCTGGCAGTCATGGGGCCGACGCTTCTGCTGGTTGCCTTTATTCCGTTGTTGTTCTACGCGCTGTAACTTGGCTTCTATAGAATGAAGTAACCGCCACCGGCCCGGCCGCTGGCGGTTTTTTTCATCCACAAGGGATGAATTTCCGTACTCGCACAGAGGGGACGTAACGGAAGCCGGGGTATGGTGTATGCTTGAATTGGCAGACGGAAAAGGCAGATTGAAGGAAGCAAAGGAACCCGGAATGTTTCGGATTGGCTTGGTAGTGAGTGTTTTAGCGGTTCTGGCCGGCTGTGGCGGGGGCTCCGGTGGTGGCGAAACCGCGCCGGTGGATGTTGCGCTCTCCGGGGTCATCGATATAGAAGCAGGGACCCGGGTGGATATCGACACGGCCGATTCGCTGTCTCTCAACCCGTCTCCATTTTCCGGGGTGCAGGCGTTACCCCGGGAGTTCGTTCTTGCCGGTTATGTCAGCCGTCAGGAAGGAGCTTACCCTACGGTCGGAGGCTTACCGGGCTCCGAGTATTTCATAGACGCCCGGGATCAGTTTTCGATGACGCTCGCACCGGACCAGCGGATTTCACTGCAGGCGTTTGCCACGCGTGCCGGCCGATCGAACCTGTCGATCCGGTTATTGGCGCCGGATGCAGGCAACGCGGTTATTTCCACTGCCCAGACCACTGAAACCGACTCCCAGGTGAGCGTCAGCCTCTCTGATGACACCACCCAGTCCTGGCCCGAGGGCACCTACCAGGTGGAGATCCTTGCGAGCTCCGTTCCCATGCTCTATATCCTGTCGTCATCGGCGTCCAACCTGTCTGCCCAGTCTGTTCATGAATGGCCCGACCATCAGTTTGCCGAGGGCGAGGCCATTGTTGTCATGGAGGAAACGCCGGGTATGCCGGCACAGGTGTCTGCGACCGGGATGACAAAAGCCCGCGCTCTGGGTCGTGGGCTCTGGCAGGTGCGGATGGCGGGGCCCCTGAGCCAGGATCAGGGCAATCGGGCAGGGCAGACCCTCTCATGGATTGAGAACCTGCGGAAAGAGGCGGCGATAAAACAGGCTGTGCCCAATTACCTGGTCCAGACCCAGGGAACCCCTCTGGATGAGCCGCTGTACAATGATCCCGCTCTGGGCCAGCAATGGCATTATGAGCTGTTGAACGCACCTATCGCCTGGCAGCTGGCACCGGGTGCCGGGGAAGGGGTTGCGGTTGCCGTTATGGATACCGGGCTCTTTGGCCAGCCCGGAAACTGGCACCCGGACCTGAATGCCAATGTCGGGCAGGGATTCGACTTCGTCTCCCAGGAGTATGACACCGACAGTCAGCCCGGGCCCGACAGTAACCCGTCGGATCCGGGCAATTCCGTGGGCGGCAGTGTTTACCATGGAACCCATGTGGCGGGCACGGTCGCTGCCGTTGACAACGAACGCGGTGGCATCGGTGTTGCCTTCAGTTCGACGCTGGTGCCGGTCCGCGTGTTGGGAGAGGGCGGCACCGGATCCTCAGCTGACCTGCTTGATGCGCTGAACTGGGTGAATGATGACGGCACGGGGCAGCCCAGGGCGGACGTGGTGAACCTGAGCCTCGGGGGCCTGCCTTACATCCAGGCCTTGCAGGATGCGATCAATGCGGGCACGGAACGTGGAGCGATCTACGTGGCTGCCGCTGGTAATGCCGGAACCAGTAACCCATCCTATCCGGCCGCCTTTGCCAATGTACTGGCCGTCAGTGCGGTGGATGGGGCAGGGGTGCTTTCGTCTTACTCGAACTTTGGTCCCTGGATAGACCTGGCCGCGCCGGGTGGTGATGCCAGTCGGGACGGAAATGCCGACGGCCGGGGCGATCTGGTCAGCAGTACCAGTGCAGCCGTGATCGATGGGACCCTGACGGCGACCTATGCCGGTCTCCAGGGCACGTCCATGGCCGCACCCCATGTCTCCGGTGTCCTGGCATTGATGAAGAACCAGAACCTGACCCTTGATTATCCCGCGGTGAATGCCATGCTTCAGGCCGGCAAGCTCACGGTTTCCTCCTGTGATAATCCCTGCAGGAACGACGACCTTGGCTGGGGATTGATGGATGCCGCCAAGTCCGTGTTGGCGGCATCGGACACGCCGGTGACGGACCTGCTGACAGCCTCTCCTGCCATTGTCACACTCTCGACGGAGGGTGCCGCCTCGGTCACTGCGGCGCTGGAAGTCTATGGAGATTCGCCTTCGAGCGTTGAGATCATGTCTGTGGAGCTCGAAACATCAGCAGCCTGGGTGGACGTGACGGCACCTCCTGCCGGAAGTTCCGGGACGAGCTTCTCGGTACGACTGGATCTGAATGCTGATGCACTGGAGCAAGGCGTGTCCGAGCGAACGGTGTTGCTCGTTACCTATCAGGGGGATGTGGAAGAGCGTACCCTGGAAATACCGATCATCGGCCAGCAACCGGACGACCTGGCGCTCCGGAATGCCGGCCGCCACTTTGTGTTGTTGGTCGACCCGGTGCCTGAAGGCGATATTTTTACCACGGTGTCCCAGGCAACCGTAGAGGTGGTGAATGGTCAGTACCAGTTCAGTTTCCGCCCCGATGATGGTGTTGCGCCCAGATTTCTCTCAGAGGTCCCGCCGGGGGACTATTTCCTGGTGGCCGGCTCGGACATCGATAACGACGGTTTGATCTGTCATGCTGGCGAGGCCTGTGCCGAGTACCCGGTCTCGGGGCTTCGTGAGGAGATCACGATTACCGCAGGGGAGGCCATCCAGGGTATCCGGATGACTACCAGCTACTCGAGGCCGACCATTTCCGCCCAAGCCCCGGATGTGCTTCCGCGGCCGGGATTCGAGGGCTATCGTGTGCTCTCGGCACAGCCGGATAACGAAAACACCAAGAGTATTCGCTGAACATGACGTTGTTGTCCCGTTTCCTGTCTTTTACTGTCGCCGGCGCCAGCCTGATGATTACCGGTTGTGCCACCAGTCAGCCCCAGATGCAGACCGACGACGGAGCCCCCCTGGCCAGGCAGATCAGCCAGTCATCCCATTGTGGTCTGACGGCGCCCGGGCACTTGCTTTTGAAGAGTGCTGCAGATGTCGGGCGCCTGGAAGGGCTGCAGGGCAGGACCTTGCCGCTGGCGCCGCTCAGGGCGGTGGATTTTGACCGTGAGCATGTGGTGCTCGCGTCGCTGGGCCAGAAGCCTACCGGTGGCTATAGTGCCACCCTGGTATCTGCCGCGATCAGGGACGACGTTCTGGAACTCTCCGTCCGTATCCGGGAACCGCAACCGGGAATGATGGTGAGCCAGGCCCTGACCACGCCCTGTGCCGCCATTGCCGTTGCTGCCACGGGCTGGAGTGACATCCGCATCACGCCCGAGCAAAACAACCGTTGATCTTTGGCGTTGAATCCCTAAGCTATGGCTCAGCTTTTCTGACTAATTTCGGAGTCACTTCCTGACTATGAGCCAGCAACAGTACAACGCCGACGCCATTGAAGTCCTGAGCGGTCTTGATCCGGTGCGCAAGCGCCCGGGTATGTACACGGACACCTCGCGCCCGAACCACCTGGCCCAGGAAGTGATCGACAACAGTGTCGATGAGGCCCTTGCCGGCCACGCCCGCCGCATCGATGTGATCCTGCACAGCGATGGCTCCCTGAGTGTCGAGGATGACGGGCGTGGCATGCCGGTGGATATCCACAAGGAAGAGGGGCTATCGGGCGTCGAGCTGATCCTGACCCGGCTGCATGCCGGCGGTAAATTCTCCCAGGGCAACTACAACTTCTCCGGCGGTCTGCACGGGGTTGGTGTCTCGGTGGTCAATGCCCTGTCAACAGAACTGGAAGTGACGATCAAGCGCGACGGCCAGCTGCACCGGATGACCTTCGCGGATGGTGAGAAAGTCACCGACCTTGAAGTGATCGACACCGTTGGCAAGCGCAATACCGGCACCCGGCTACGCTTCAAGCCTGATTCGAAGTACTTTGACAGCCCCAATTTCTCCATCAGCCGCCTGCGCCATAACCTCCGTGCCAAGGCGGTCTTGTGCCCCGGCCTGATTGTTACCTTCCTGCAGGAAAAAACCGGTGAGAAGGATGAATGGTTCTACGAGGATGGCTTGCGGGATTACCTGCGCACCGCGCTGGCGGATATCGAGGCCGTTCCGCTGGAGCCGTTCACCGGCAGCTTCTCCGGTAACAAGGAAGCCGTGGACTGGGCGATCCAGTGGTTGCCGGAAGGCGGCGAAGCGGTCATGGAAAGCTATGTGAACCTGATCCCGACTGCCCAGGGTGGTACCCACGTCAACGGACTGCGGACCGGTCTGCTTGAGGCCATGCGGGAATTCTGCGAGTTCCGTAACCTGCTGCCACGGGGCGTGAAGCTGTCACCGGAGGATATCTGGGAGCGCGTCGCCTACGTACTGTCCTTCAAGATGCAGGAACCCCAATTCTCCGGCCAGACCAAGGAACGCCTGTCCTCAAGGGAAGCCGCTGCCTTTATTTCCGGGGTGGTGAAGGATGCCTTCAGCCTGTGGTTGAACCAGCACACCGATGTGGCGGAAGCCCTGGCTGAACTGTTTATCAACAACGCCCAACGTCGTCTCCGGGCGAGCAAGAAGGTGGCCCGAAAGAAAGTGACCTCGGGCCCGGCGCTGCCCGGCAAGCTTGCCGACTGTTCGGGGGCCGATACCGCCCGGTCCGAGCTGTTTCTGGTGGAGGGTGACTCCGCCGGAGGCTCCGCCAAGCAGGCACGCGACCGGGAGTTCCAGGCAGTGATGCCGTTGCGCGGCAAGATTCTCAATACCTGGGAGGTGGATTCGGGCGAAATCCTGGCGTCCCAGGAGGTCCACGACATTGCCGTCGCCATTGGCGTTGATCCGGGCTCGGATGACCTCGCCGGCCTCCGTTACAACAAGATCTGCATCCTGGCAGATGCGGACTCCGACGGCCTCCATATCGCCACGCTTCTGTGCGCGCTCTTTGTGAAACACTTTCGCCCCCTGGTGGCTGCTGGCCATGTGTTTGTCGCCATGCCACCGCTGTATCGGGTCGATCTGGGTAAGGAAACCTTCTATGCCCTGGATGAACACGAGAAACAGGGCATCATCGATCGTCTCGCAGCCGAGAAACGCAAGGGCAAGATTCAGGTTACCCGGTTCAAGGGGCTTGGTGAGATGAATCCGTTGCAGTTACGGGAAACCACCATGGCTCCGGATACCCGCCGACTGGTCATGCTGACGCTGGAGGAAGGTGACCAGACCGAGGAGCGGATGGATATGCTGCTTGGCAAGAAGCGGGCTTCGGATCGCCGGGCCTGGCTGGAAACCTACGGCAACATGGCCGATGTTGCCGTTTGATATGCTCTATAGTGATTTAAAAATCGCGCTTTATTCTTTTTAAGTATTCTTAAAACTCGCTATGCTGCCAGTTTTCATAACGGGGAATACCGGATATGGACTGGCAGGGCTGGTTCGCGTTGGGTCTGGCCGGCGCGGCATTACTACTGATGAGCTCAGGGCGCTTTGCACCCCATATGGTCATGATGGGTGTGCTGGTGGTGCTGAGCGTCAGTGGCCTGATTTCGCCCGAACAGGCGCTGGCAGGATTCAGCAATACCGGTCTCATCACGGTGGTGGCACTGTTTGTGGTCGCCTCGGGTATTCATCATTCCGGTGGGGTTGATCTTCTCGTCCGGCACCTTCTCCGCTCCCCCAAGACAGTACGCAGTGCCCAGGCCCGCATCGCTCTGCCGGTTTCCCTGCTCAGCGGGTTTCTCAACAATACGCCGGTAGTGGCCACCATGATTCCGGCGGTGCATACCTGGTCGCGCAAGATCGGTATTGCACCGTCCAAGCTGATGATCCCCCTCAGCTATTCCGCCATCCTCGGAGGCACCCTGACCCTGATCGGAACCAGTACCAATCTGGTGGTGAACGGGCAGTACCAGCAACTGACCGGTGGCGAGGGCTTTTCAATCTTTTCCATTACCATGGTTGGCCTGCCTGTGGCCATTATCGGACTGGCGGTCATTCTGCTGGTCATGCCCCGGGCCCTGCCGGACCGGAAGGACCAGCAGAAATTTGGCTCCATGCGCGAATTCACGCTGGAAGTGGCAGTATCCGAGGGCGGGCCGCTGGTTGGAAAAACCGTGGGCGAGGCAGGTCTGCGGGAACTGGAGCGGCTGTACCTGGTGGAAATCGAGCGCGACGGCAGTGTGGTCACCGCAGTGCCCTCGGAGGAGCATCTGCGAGGAGGTGACCGGCTGGTGTTCGCGGGGGATACCCAGGCCATTTCTGATCTGTTGCGAATCAACGGTATTGTCCCCTCGGTGCATGAGGACGAGCCTTCCCTGAGCAAGGATCGGACCGAGCGGCGACTGGTGGAAGCCGTGCTTTCACCCCAGTCGGATGTACTCGGGCTGACGATCCGTGATGCCCGTTTCCGTGACCGGTACGGCGCGGTCGTGCTGGCCGTGGCCCGTGGAGGTGAACGGGTGTCCGGCAATCTGGGCAACATCCGCCTGAAGCCTGGCGACGTTCTCCTGCTGGAGGCCAGACCTGCTTTCGTAAGCCGTCAGCGCTATAACAAGGACTTCCTGCTTATCAACGACCTGGATACCGACACGCCTCGCCATGATCGCGCCTGGGTGTCCTGGACCATTCTGCTGGTACTCGTCGGGCTGGCGGCCTGCGGTATCCTGAGTATGCTCAATGCGGCGCTGCTGGCCGCCGCCCTGATGATCCTGACCGGCTGCTGTTCCGTCGGACAGGCCCAGAAATCCGTGGATGTACCGGTCATTCTCACCATTGCCGCCTCTTTCGCCCTCGGAGCTGCGCTTCTGGAAACCGGTGCTGCCAGTTATCTGGCTGAGGGTATCCTGGGACTCAGCCAAGGCCATACCCTGCTGGCGGTATTGCTGGTGTATTTCTCTGTCTCAGCGCTCACAGAGGTCGTCACCAATAATGCCGCTGCCGTGCTGGTGATTCCGGTGGTGTTGTCCATGACGACTGCCATGGGGGCGCCGGCAGAGCCTTTCGTCATTGCTGTGATGATGGCGGCATCCGCCAGCTTTGCCACGCCCCTGGGTTACCAGACCAACATGATGGTATTCGGACCGGGCGGCTATCGCTTTGCCGATTTCGTGCGCGTTGGCCTGCCCATGAACCTGTTTATTGGCCTGGTGACAGTGGGAGTCATTGCGCTGGTCTACGGGATCAGTCTTTACTGACCCGGGGATCGATCGGCGTGGAGAGGATGTCACAGCAAAGGACCCTGAGTTCGCCTTCGTGATAGAAACCCAGGGATAGGGTGACGCACATATAGGCGCCGGTGACACAGAGGTAAGGGGCCGTAACCTGGAGTGTTTCCGGTTGCGCAAGGGCCTTGCGGAGGTACTGCTGCCGGTACCAATCGGCGCTGCTGCTGTCCTCCAGTGGCCGGAACCGAGGGTCCAGATTGCGTGCGGAATGCGATACCAGGGTTTCATCGATCTGCAAGCCGTTGCCATCGACCAGATAGCAGCGGGAAACCGTTGGTTGGTTGAGCAGATTCTCACAGGCGTCCGCCATGGAGGCTCCGGAACAAAGCCTGTCAGTAGTGCTGAGAAAGAAACGCTCGAAGAAGTTCACCACCTGCTGGGTCGGATCGAATGTCACCTGGTTTTGACGTTTGTACTCGTCCAGTAACTGACCGAAGTTCGCTGGTGTTCGCTCCAGTCCGCTGAGTTCGGTACTCGGCCTGCGGAAGTAGAACCCCTGGACAAAGTCTACGCCCGCATCAATGGCGATCATCGCCTGGCTCCGTGTTTCCACGCCTTCCAGCAGCACCAGGCATCCGGACTGATGAAGCAGGGAAACGATGCCGTCCAGAATCTGTCTCGCCTTGGAATCTTCGGTCGCCCGTGTGAGCAGGGTCCGGTCCAGTTTGACGATGTCGGGAGACAGGTTCCAGATTCGTTCAAAGTTGGAATGGCCAGCACCGAAGTCATCAATCGCCGTCAGGCAGCCGAGTTCCCGGTAATAGGCTACTGTCTCTCTCAGTCGCTCGGCGTCATCCGTTGGTTGCTCGACAATCTCCATAACAATCCGGTGCGCTGGCAGGCCCGTTTTCCTCAATAGCTGGGCAAAGAAGGAATCCGAAGGGTTTCCGGACGTCGCCACCTTCGGTGAAACGTTGAGAAACAGCCAGTTCAGTTCATCCTTGATGCCACTGTAATTGCGGATGTGAAGGTAGCGGCAAAGCCGGTCCAGCAGGAGATTCTCGAAATCCGAAGAAGGCAGCTTGAAAAGGTCGACCGGCAGGATCTGGGTATCCCGGGTATCGAAGGCCCGGATCAGCGCCTCGTAACCGACGATCCGCTTGTGGGAAATGCTGTATATGGGCTGGAGTGCCGTCCTCAGGGTCAGCCCCTGAAAGTCCGCTGTCCAGACATCACCGGCGCGGTTGAGCATGGGGGCGAGCTGATCAAGCTCGGGTGATCTCAACTTTTGGGGTAATGGCTGGGGCATGTTTTCTTCGGGTTGTTACCGCGCGAGACTGCATTGTTTGCCGGAGATTGCCAAAAAAGTGCAGGCATTTCCACAACTTCCCTGAAGAAACGGGAATTCGTCGGTGTTCTGGAGGGGAATTGGCGGGATGAGAGAATGAAAAAAGCGGCCCGTGGACCGCTTTTATTCAATTGTTGCTCGGAACAACAACGCTTTCGTCGAATTCGAGTTCCATGGCGTTTCTCCTGGATTCATCCCGGCTGATTGAGAAGGTATGTGAGAAGTGTATCTTTATTATGGATTCGGGCAATCCGTAGAACCCGTATAAGACTAAAGGGATAGGTCGGGGAGAACGTTCAGAATTTCTGATGGTGGAGAGCAAAACATTTCGATTTTTTTCACCGATCGGTCTCTCTAGACTGCACCATCAAAGCAACGGACAGGGAGTGGTCTCCAGGTAATGCAATTCCGAAACAGTGTTGACCGTTATGGTCTGGTCTCCATTTTCATTCACTGGCTGGTAGCGATTGCTGTCATTGGCCTGTTTGCACTCGGCTTCTGGATGGTGGATCTGTCCTATTACGATGACTGGTACCGGCGCGGGCCTGATATCCACCGGAGTGTGGGGCTGTTGTTGTTTGCAGTCATGGTGGGCCGGGGGCTCTGGCGCCTGGTAAACCAGGCCCCCTCGTCCTTGCCGAACCACCAGCTCTGGGAAGTGCTGGCAGCCCGTGCGACACACGGCCTCTTATACATTCTGCTGTTCGTTGCCATGGTCAGCGGGTATCTGATTTCCACCGCTGACGGCTCGGCTATCAGCGTTTTCGGCTGGTTCGAGGTACCCTCTATCACCGGACAGGTGAAGGGACTGGAGGACACGGCCGGTACCGTACATTACTGGTCAACCTGGTCGATCATGGTGCTTGCCGGGCTTCATGCTCTCGGAGCGCTGAAACATCACTTTGTTGATCGTGACCGGACTCTGCTTCGTATGCTGGGTAAATGAGCGGCGAAGCAAGGACTCAAGTAACGCCCGATGACCGGGCTGTTTTATCAAAAGGGAGAAACCATTCATGAAGAAAGTATTGCTCGCATCCGCGGTATCCATGGCTCTGGTCGGCGGTGTTGCCCAGGCTGATGAGCACGGTGGTACCTATGCCTTTGATAACAAGGGTACTCACCAGTTCATTACCTTCAAGATTTCTCATCTCGGCTACAGCTGGCTGTATGGTCGCTTCAACGATTTCGACGGTCAGTTTGTCTATGACGCCGCGAACCCTGAGAACAGCTCGGTCAATGTGACCATCGATACCGCCAGTGTCGATTCCAACCACGCCGAGCGCGACAAGCACCTGCGTAGCGAAGACTTCCTGTATGTGGACGAGCATCCGGAAGCCTCGTTTACCAGCAAGCGTGTGGTGGTGGACGAGGATGGCGAAGCCGACATCATTGGCGATCTCACCCTCAGGGGAGTAACAAAAGAAGTCACCCTGGACGCCGAAATGATCGGCCACGGTGAAGATCCGTGGGGAGGATACCGCATGGGCTTCGAGGCAGAGACCGAGCTTCGGTTGAAGGATTTTGGTATTCCGATGGATCTTGGCCCCGCCTCAGAGACCGTCGAGATCATTATTTCTGTCGAGGGGATTCGACAGTAATCCTGGCTGACCCTGCCAGACCCGGTTCCGGGCTCAGCCCGGAACCTTCCCGCCTTTTCATCCTTTTACGCCAGAAGCCAGAATATCTGCCTTTCGTCGATGTGGTCAGATCGAGCCCGAGGTCTCCCGGGAAGACTGACAGTTCTTGCACAGGTGGCGCTGACGCCAGAATTGACCGGCAAAGATGACCAGCCAGATCAGCAGACCCGCCCACAGGTAGGGCTTCGGTACCGCGAAACTCCCGCTGATTGCAAACTCCACCAGGAGCATCAGCGCTAATGCCAGTACTGCATTGACCATGGCTGTCACCATGGCTTGCCCGCAGGCCTTCAGGTTGGGTTTCATAGTGTTCCGCTTGTTCGGGAATTTGAAACGGTCTTCTATTAACTGTTGGTGAGAATACGGCGCCCCTTACAGTCTCTCCATGCGGGAATTCCGCTATTGGCGTTTCCGCACACCTACCGGATTGGTGTATCCGGCCCGGCGTCCATATAATGTGGCTTCTCCTCGTGCCCCGTGTAATTCGACGGCGCGGAGGTTAGCATCACAGCCAATCCAAACAACAGGCAATTCAGGCAAAAGAGGCATCCATGCCAGAGTTTCAGACCACCGATGAAGGCTTCGAGCGCGTCTCGCTCAGGGATTACACGGAAAAGGCCTATCTCGATTACTCCATGTACGTCATCCTCGACCGGGCCTTGCCCAACGTCGGGGACGGACTGAAGCCGGTTCAGCGGCGGATTGTCTACGCCATGTCTGAGCTTGGACTCAAGTCCACCTCCAAGTACAAGAAATCCGCCCGTACGGTTGGTGATGTTCTCGGCAAGTTCCACCCTCACGGCGACAGCGCCTGTTACGAGGCCATGGTGCTCATGGCTCAGCCCTTCTCCTACCGTTATCCCCTGGTGGATGGGCAGGGCAACTGGGGCTCTCCGGACGATCCCAAGTCTTTTGCGGCCATGCGTTATACCGAGTCACGCCTGGCGCCCTTCGCCGAAGTACTGCTGAGTGAGCTGGGGCAGGGTACCGTGGACTGGGTGCCGAACTTTGATGGCACCATGGAGGAGCCCTCCGTGTTGCCGGCGCGCCTGCCTCACGTGTTGCTGAACGGGACCACCGGGATCGCGGTGGGCATGGCCACGGATATCCCGCCACACAACGTCCGCGAGGTAGCCGCCGCCTGTATCCGTTTGCTGGACAAGCCCGAGGCCGGTGTCGACGAGCTGTGTGAGCACATCAAGGGTCCTGATTTCCCGACCCGTGCGGAGATCATTACACCGCGTAAGGACATCCGCCAGATGTACGAAACGGGCCGGGGCTCCCTGCGTATGCGTGCGCGATGGATCCGGGAGAATGGTGAGGTGGTGGTCACCGACCTGCCGCACCAGGTCTCGGGTAACCGGGTTCTGGAGCAGATTGCCCAGCAGATGCAGGCCAAAAAACTGCCCATGGTTGCGGATCTGCGTGACGAATCCGACCATGAAAATCCGACCCGTCTGGTCATTGTGCCGCGCTCCAACCGTGTCGACCTGGACGGGCTGATGGCTCACCTGTTTGCCAGTACGGACCTGGAGAAGACCTACCGCGTCAACGTCAACGTTATTGGTAACGACGGCCGCCCCGGAGTCAAGGGGCTGCAGGAGATCCTGACCGAGTGGCTGGCGTTTCGCCGTACCACGGTGACCCGTCGTCTTCAGCACCGTCTGGACAAGGTCCTGGCGCGGCTGCATATCCTCGAGGGTTTGCTGGTCGCCTACCTCAACATCGATGAGGTGATCGAGATTATCCGCTACGAGGACAAGCCCAAGGATGAGCTGATGGCCCGGTTCGGGCTCTCGCCGGAACAGGCAGAAGCCATTCTCGAGCTGAAACTGCGTCACCTGGCGAAGCTGGAAGAGATGAAGATCCGGGGCGAGCAGGACGAACTGTCCGCCGAAAGGGACGAGCTGCAGGCAATCCTGGGCTCCGAGGACCGTCTCCGGGACTTGATCAAGACGGAGCTGCAACAGGATGCGGAGACATTCGGGGACGATCGCCGCTCGCCAATCGTCGAGCGCGAAGAGGCTCGCGCATTCAGCGAAGTGGATCTCGTCTCCAACGACCCGGTGACTGTCGTGCTTTCGGAAAAGGGTTGGGTGCGTGCGGCCAAGGGGCACGACATCGAGCCCGAAGGGTTGAGCTACAAGGCCGGGGACCGTTTCGCCCTGGCCGCCCGTGGCCGCAACAACCAGCAGGCGGTGTTCCTTGATTCCACCGGCCGGGCCTATGCCCTGATGGCGCATTCGCTGCCTTCGGCCAGGGGGCAGGGGGAGCCGTTGACGGGCAGGATCAATCCGCCCTCAGGAGCCTCTTTTGCCGGGCTCCTGATGGGTGAGCCGACCACCAAGACCCTGCTGGTCACCGACGGCGGCTACGGTTTTGTGACCTCGCTGCAGGACATGATCAGCAAGAACCGCAATGGCAAGGCGGTGGTATCGGTGCCCAAGGGGGCGAAGATCATGCCGCCGGTGACGGTGCCCAGCGCAGACAAAACGCTCTATCTTGCCGCCATCTCCAATGAGGGGAGGATGCTGGTGTTCCCCCTGAACGAGTTGCCGGAGCTGGCCAAGGGCAAGGGTAACAAGATCATCAGTATCCCTTCGGCGCGGGTCCAGAACCGGGAGGAGTTTGTCGTTGCTGTGGCGGTCTTCGCCGAGGATGACCAGCTTGAGATCCGGGCCGGCAAACGCAAGATGGGACTGCAATTCAGCGACCTCGAGCATTACCTTGGCGAGCGTGGCCGGCGCGGGCACAAGCTGCCACGGGGATTGCAGCGGGTTGATGCCATCGACGTGATTCCTTCCGCCACGCGGGCCGGACAAGAGGAGAGTCCCGACAGTGAGTGAACTGGTACTGATTAACGTCTCCGGCCGCGACAAGCCGGGGCTGACCTCCGAGATCACCGGCATCATGGGCCGCTACAACGTGCGGATTCTGGATATCGGGCAGGCGGTCATTCACGACCACCTGACCTGGGGCATTTTGATCGAGATTCCGGACGAGTCGAAGTCCTCGCCGGTAATCCGGGACCTGCTGTTCCGCCTGCATGCCCTCGACCTTCAGGTGCATTTTGCGCCGATCACCCAGAAGGAATATCAGGCCTGGGCGGCAGGACGGAACCGGGCATGCTATATCGTCACTCTGCTTGCCCGGGATATCAAAGCGGAACAGATAGCCCGGGTATCGGCGATTACTGCACGTCACGGGCTGAATATCGATAACATCACCCGGTTGTCCGGCCGGCCCTCGCTGAACCCTTCGGAAAACCGAATTGCCTGTGTCGAATTCTCGGTCCGGGGTACGCCCTCGGACCTCGAACAGTTGCGGGCGGATTTCCTGCAGATTGCCGGCGAAATGAACGTGGACATTGCCTTCCAGGAGGACTCAATCTTCCGCCGTAACCGGCGCCTGGTTGTGTTCGACATGGATTCCACCCTGATCGAAGCCGAGGTGATCGATGAACTGGCGCTCGAAGCTGGTGTGGGGGCCCAGGTGGCGGAAATCACCGAGCGTGCCATGCAGGGAGAGCTGGACTTCAGCCAGAGCTTTGCCGAGCGTCTGGCGCTGTTGAAAGGGCTTGATGAGTCAGTGCTTGAAAGTATTGCCGCACGCCTGCGTATGACGGAGGGGGCCGAACACCTGATCCGCAGTCTCAAGGCCCTGGGGTATCGCACCGCTATCCTGTCTGGTGGTTTCACCTATTTTGCGCGGCACCTCCAGAACAAGCTGGGCATCGATTACATCTACGCCAACGAGCTTGAGATCCAGGATGGCAAGGTGACCGGTCGGGTTGCCGGGCAGATAGTGGATGGCAAACGCAAGGCGGAGTTGTTGCTGGAGATTGCGGAGAAAGAGCACATTTCCAGAGAGCAGGTCATTGCCGTGGGGGACGGTGCCAATGACCTGCCTATGCTGAGCCAGGCCGGCCTCGGGGTGGCCTTCCGGGCCAAGCCGTTGGTCAAGGAGTCCGCCCGTCACTCGATCTCGACGCTGGGTCTCGATGCCATCCTTTACCTGATCGGCTTCAGGGAGAGGGAGACCACCCAGACCCTTCAGGATTCGGAATTCTGAGGCCTGTGGGGTAGGGGGATAGCAAAAAAAGGGGCGCCATTTGGCGCCCCTTTTGGATTTCAGCCTTCGCCGAAATCGTAGTTCATTTCCGGAGCCGGAGCCTGCAGGTAGTAGCCCTGGATGTAATTGACGCCGGCCTGCCAGAGCGTGGCAAGGATACCCGCATTCTCCACCAGCGGAATGATGGTGAGCTTTCCGGAATTCTGCAGGGTCTTCACCATTTCCTTGAACTGCTCTTTGGCATCATCGCCCTTCTGGATTTCCTCGGTAAACGAGCCGTCCAGCTTCACAAAGTCCGCATCCACATGCTTGAACGTGTTGAACGGATTCAGGGCGCAGCCGAACTGGGAGATGGAGACCTTGCAGTGCAACTGATGCACAGCCCGCACAAACTCCTTGGCCTGCTTCATGTAGTTGTTGGCATCACCTTCCCGGATCTGGAAGATCAGGGCGTTGCCGGGCAGCCTGGCCGCCTTGAGGGCCACACTGAGCCAGGGCGTAAAGGTCTTGTCCTGCAACGTTTCGGCGGTGACATTCAGGAACAGGCGGGTGTCGTGGCCCTTGGCGCGATGGCCGGCCAGTTGTTTGATGGTCTGGAGGATGACCCAGCGGTCGATCTTGATAGCGGTCTCGGTCGGTCCGGCCGGAGGCAGGAAATCATAGGGCGACACCTCCTCGTTGTCCTTGTCCAGCATCCGGACGAAGGCTTCGTAATGTTCCTCGCCTTCCCCGCGCAGGTTGATGATCGGCTGAAACAGGAGGCGGAAGCTGTTTTCCTCCAGGGCTTTCTGGATGGCCTCCACCGAGTTGGTGGAGTCGAGAGCTTCGTAGTCTGCCGGGTTGTATACCAGCACCCCATTGCCCTGGGCGTGGCCGTCCTGTTTTTTGACGTCGGACGAGGCGGTGTGAGCCCGGCCCAGCAGTTCTTCGGCTTTGGGTGAGTTTTCGGTTATTGCGGCCACACCGATACTGACCGTCATCGGGACGGTTTTGCCGTTGATGTCGAAGAGGTTGTCCTCGATCGCCTTGCGGACTCTTTCTGCCCGTTCGGCCATGGCTTTCTCGTCGCTCGGCAGGCACATCATGCAGAACGCATCATCGCTCAGCCGTGCCAGGGTCGCGTCCTCTCCTGCGGTCTCCTTCAGCAGTGCCGCAAGGTCGCCGAGCAGCAGGTCGGCCCCCGCAATGCCCACCTGGCCTTTCATGGTAATGAAGTTGTCGAGGGCAATGTAGGCGAGGGCGCCGGTCTGGTTGTCCTTGCCGGCCCGGGCGATCGTTTCGGACAGGGCATCCATCAGATACTGTCGGTTGTACAGGCCGGTCAACAGGTCCTGGCTGCTGATCTGGCGGAGCTTTTCCTCCAGTTCGGCATCGCTGTGCTCAGGCTGGAGCACAATCTGGGTACAGAATTCACCATCATAGGTCGCTGAAGACACTGTCATGGTGACCTTCAGCTCCTGCTCATCACTGCGCCTCGCTGTGCAGTTCAGGGTCATGCCATCTTCGCCTTTTTCGGCGAAGCGCTTCATGAATTCCTTGTACTTTTCCTGGCTTTCCGGCGTCAGTGTGTCGAGGACCGGGATGCAGATAAGATCATCGATATCGTCATAGCCGAGGAAGTCCATGTAGGACTGGTTGGCATAGATGTGCATGCCGTCATTGATGTAGGCGATGGCGTCCTTGGAACTTTCCAGCAACAGCTGGCAACGCTGTTCCGCCTCCCGGAGGTGGGACTCCAGCACGCGCCTGCGCCGGCGTTCTTCCAGGGCGGCAATTTCCCGGTTGACCGTCAGCACCAGCTGGTCCGCGTAATCGAAGGGCACGGCATCCTGGGCGCCGGCCTTCATGATGCCAACTCTCCGCTCCCGGCTCTCTTCGGACATCAGCAGGATGAACGGAATGTCCTTGTCCATCCGGCGTACCATGGCCAGAGCTTCGTTGGCACCGAATTCGTCGCCCACATCCCGGGCCAGCAATAGGTCCCAGTTACCCGTTTTCAGCACCTCCTCAAGGTCTTCCTCCGAGGTGATGCGATGGGCCCGTGTGGCCTTTCCGGAATTTCTCAGCAGGCTGACCAGCGATTCGGCATCATTTTGAGATGGATCAAGAATCAGCAGGTGTACGGTGGCGTTCTTTTTCTGCATTCGTAAAGCGTCTCGTGCTACTCGTTTGCGGAGCCGGCTCGGGGGCAGCGTACAGATCTGCTTGTAAAACAGTGTCTTGAGTAAAGCTGTTTGCCGAGAGTCAGAGGCCGGTCTTTCACTTATGCAGAATGATGCAGGGGATAGTGGGTAATAACAACCCTCCCATGGGAGAGTTCCATCCCGGTATCCCGTTTATCAGAGCGACGGCCAAAGTGAATCAAACTCATCCTCACTCGCCACCGGGGCATCGGCCTGGCTGGCGATGTTCAGCGCCGTATTGTTCTGAAGTTTCAGTTCAAACTGACTGATGCTGCCGGTGGACGAGACTTTGCGACCGAGCGTGCCCTGGTCCTGCCTTCCGTCGTGCAGAAGGGATATCCGGCTCCCGGACTGGAACGGGAGCCGGGGGGTAATCAGGGTGGCGGCCTGGTTGACCACGCTGATCTCCGGGAGCAGCAATCCCCTGAGGTATTCGCTGTTGTTTCCGATCTTCTGGAGCAGTCGCACGCCGCATGGTGCGGCACTGGGCGCCAACAGCTCAATGCCCACCTGGGTGCCCTGATGTTTGACCTGTCGAATCCACCGTACGACACCGACGCTCCACGGGTGGGATTGCTGTTCCCGAACGCCCAGGATCTCGCCGGCCTGAATGGACGGAGGTACGTTTGCTTCCCAGCCGACGCAGTAGCCGCCCGGGCTGGTGTTGATGAGCAGGGCCTGGTGGGAGCGCGGCAGATTTTTCTCTGCTACCGGCTCTGATTCAGGCTTGCCAAAGTAGCCGCCACGAAAGTTGATCGGCGTGTCGGGGGAAGAGTGGCGCTCTTCGCTCGGGCCCGCGTCATGGGCGCCGGCCCAGGCGTCCTCTGATTTCTTTGCCTTGGTCAGGAAGTGGTTCTCTTCTTCATCCTGGGCGCTGGCATTGCCACTGACGAATTCCGTGAAGGTCTTTTCCCCGGAGATGAAATAGTGCGCAGCGCTCAGGCCAACGCAGACTTCCAGGGTGCCCTGGCTGGCAATGCGGTTGAAATTCCGCTTGGCGAGAATGCCAAGGGCCTGGCTCAGGTGAGTCAGCAGGGTGTCGCTGATGGTTGCCGGGATGCGTAACGGATTTTCCTTTTCCTGGTGCGAGCGGCGAGCCTGGAGCAGGTCAGTGATCATGTTTGACAGCTCCCGCGTGTCAAAGCCGAAGCTCTCGTCGCCGGGACGGTTATCGAGCAGGCTCCGGTAGATCGGCGGATTGTCACGCTCCATGTTGACGACAAACAGGCTGTCCTCACCAATATCCGGACCACACTGGCTGTGCTCGGTCCAGGTCTCAAACAGCTCGTAGGCCTGGTTCAGCTCTGACTGTCTCAGCTGGTTGGGACGAGCGCACCCGAGGAGCAGAACCCGCTTGTAACTGTCGGCCAGCGAGCTGGTGCGGCGAGCCTTGAGGGTGTTGTCCTCGACCTGGAGGTGGCCCATGCCGTTACGATGGGCAAACCGGTACAGGCGATGACACTCCAGCCAGCTGCGGGCCGGGCTGGGGCAGTATAGTTGGTGCGAGCGGAGGATGGTTTCGGAAAGCTCGGAAATGGCCCGGTGGATCGCCATGGTGACCTGCTTGCGATTCTTGTCCAGGCCTCCGTTGTCCAGGCCATCAAGGATGCAGAGTTTGTAGCCGGTGGCGAGATGCATCTGCAGGGCCTGGGCCAGGTTGGCAATCTTCCGCTGCTTTTCCGGCAGGGCCACGGCCAGGCCGAGATAATGGCGGGAAAGCTCGTTGCAGACGAAATGAATCTTTTCGCGGATCAGCTCCAGGAACTGCAGCCTCGTCTGGGGGGCAGTCGAGAGGTGGTTGAGCTCGATGATCGCGTGGTAAAGCTGCCGGGAAACCTCGCCGATGTTGGCCATGGGCAAGTGCTCCACCCAGATGCGGAAGGGCTTTGGCGCCGTTTCGCAAAAGGACAGAGTCGTGGTTGTCTGCTCCGGTACTCGTAGGTCAGGTTTCAGAATCGTGCCTTCCATGAATTCGCGCCAATGTCGGGGCCACCGTCGGTTTCCCTAATGTTTTTATTTGTAACCCATTATCGACTCTAAAATAGCAAATGCTCAACGAAAAGCGAGAAGATCACGAGTTAACAAACTTTGACAAGTGACGAGCGTTCCAGTTTGTGATAGCGCTCACGGCGTGAGGTCTACCGGTGTCTTGCTTTCCTCGCCGGGAATCTCCCGGACCAGCTTCGGCACCAGGAACCCCGGCAGCCGTTTGAGCAGTTCCCGCACCAGCCTGCGCGCTTCATTATCCGGAACATCAAAGTGGTGAGCACCGGCCACCGGATCAAAGGCGTGCAGGTAGTAGGGCATGACGCCGGCATCAAACAGGGTTTCGCTCAGCTCTTCGAGAATCCCGGGGGTATCATTGACACCCTTCAGGATCACGCTCTGGTTCAGTAATGTGGCTCCGGCCGAACGCAGGTAGCCGAGCGCCCGGCGGGTCGGCTTGTCAATTTCTGCGGGGTGATTGACGTGGAGCACGATGACAACCTGCAGCGGGGAACTGCTGATCCACTTGAGCAGGGGATCACAGACGCGCTGGGGAATCACCACCGGCAACCGGGTGTGCAGGCGGATTCTGCGGATGTGGGAAATGTTGGCGATGTCCGACGCCCAGCGGGCCAGCAGTCGATCGTTAACAGCGAGGGGATCGCCGCCACTGAAAATGACTTCGTTGAGTTCCGGGCTCTCGCGCAGGGTGCGAAGCACCTGGTCCCGGTCTTCCGGGGTGAGGCGCTGCTCGTCGTAAGGGAAATGCCGGCGAAAGCAGTATCGGCAATTGATGGCGCACTGGCCCGTAACCATCAACAGTGCCCGGCTGCGGTATTTCCGGATCAAGCCGGTGGTCTGGATGGCGCCATCCTCCTGAAGAGGGTCGCGGACAAAACCGGCCACTTCATCCACTTCCTCGACTCGGGGAAGCACCTGCCGGAGCAATGGGTCATCGGGATTTCCGGGCGTCATCCGGGCAATAAAGGGCTCCGGCACCCGGATAGGAAACAGCCGGTGTCCGGCCCGAGCGCCCACCAACCAAGAGTCAGCGGGCAGGTTCAGTCGTTCAAGCAGTGCCTCGGGCGTGGTGACCGAGGCAGACAGGAGTTCCTGCCAGCCCCGGGAATCCTGTTCACAGATGTGGGCTTCTATACGGGCGGGGGTTCGCTGTATCATAGCGACCTTTGAAATTTTAACGACATTGTGTCAGGTGGACATTTCATGGCTTCATATTCTACCAACGAATTCCGCGGCGGTCTTAAGGTTTTGCTGGATGGCGACCCCTGCATCATTCTCGAGAACGAATTCGTAAAGCCGGGCAAAGGCCAGGCCTTCAACCGGGTAAAACTGCGGAACCTGATGACCAACCGTGTCTGGGAGCGGACCTTCAAGTCTGGTGAGAGCCTGGAGGCGGCTGATGTTATCGACCAGGACATGGAATACCTCTATACCGACGGTGAGTTCTGGCACTTCATGAAGACCGATGGGTCCTTTGAACAATATCCGGCCGACGCCAAGGCAGTGGGCGATACCGTCAAGTGGCTCAAGGAACAGGACGTGTACACCGTCACGCTGTACAACGGTGCTCCCCTGACCGTTACCCCGCCCAACTTCGTCGAGCTGGAAGTGGTTGATACCGATCCGGGCATGAAGGGTGACACTGCCCAGGGCGGCTCCAAGCCGGCGACCCTGTCCACCGGTGCCGTGGTCAACGTGCCCCTGTTCATCACCATCGGTGAAGTGCTGAAGGTCGACACCCGGACCGGCGAGTACGTCAGCCGCGTCAAGAGCAGCTGATCCGGCAATGACCGATCAACCTGTCTGGCAGCCTGCTGCCTCGCAGGCTGCCCTGAAAAGCCGTGCACAACAACTGGCGTTTGTGCGCGGCTTTTTTGCGCAAAGAGGGGTGATGGAAGTCGAAACCCCGGTGCTGGGGCGCTGCGGAGTTACCGACGTGAACCTGGACGGCGTCCCGGCGCAGGTTTCAGCATCCGGCATCGAGGGTGGCTGGCTGCAAACCTCCCCCGAATACCATATGAAACGCCTGCTGGCCGCCGGGTCTGGTCCTATCTATCAGGTTTCGAAGGTCTTCCGTAATGGTGAGCGCGGGCGGCGGCACAACCCGGAATTCTCGATGCTCGAGTGGTATCGCCCGGGGTTCGATGACCGTGAGCTAATGGAAGAGGTCTCGGACCTGGTATGCGGATGGCTGGGCTGCGAGCGACCGGAGATCATGCATTACCGGGATGCCGTGAACAGGTGGGCGCAGGTCGACCCGTTCGGGTCCACGAACCGGGAACTGATGCGCCGGTGCGAGGAATGGCTGGAGCCGGAACAACTGGCGGGGCTGGGGCGGGATGGTTGCCTGGACCTGCTGATGAGCTTCGCAGTCGAGCCCAATCTCGGGTTTGGACGCCCGGTCTTCATCACCGGCTATCCCGCTTCCCAGGCCTCGCTGGCCCGGGTGTCGGAGCGTCAGGGTTACCCCATGGCTCACCGGTTTGAGTTGTACCTCCGGGGGCTGGAGCTGTGCAACGGTTACTGGGAGCTGACTGATCCGGCAGAGCAGCGGCGCCGTTTCGAGGCCGACAACCATCAACGCCGATTAGCGGGCAAACCCGAAATACCGATCGATGAGGCCTTCCTAGCCGCGCTGGAGCAGGGCCTGCCGGATTGTGCCGGCGTCGCCCTGGGACTGGACAGGTTGCTTATGCTCAAGCTCGGAGCAGCCGATATCTCGGACGTGCTGGCCTTCCCGTTCGAGCGCGCCTGAGTTCAGGCCAGTTCGCCGAAGGCCTCGCCCATGCGCACGGTCTTGCCGGCCACCTGATCGTCGTTCCAGCTGACGGCGCCCTTGGGCATCACCATGATCACCGTAGAGCCGAGCCGGAACCGGCCCATCTCCTCGCCCTTGGCAAACTCGCGGGCCTGCTCGCCCTCGTACTGGAAATCCGTCACCAGACCGTTGCCCGGCACTACAACGCCGGACCAGACGGTCTCGACACTCCCGACAATCATCGCGCCCACCAGCACCATGGCCATGGGGCCGGCTGCAGTGTCAAAAATGCAGACTACCCGCTCGTTGCGGGCAAACAGGTTCGGCACGTTCTCCGCCGTCACCGGATTGACCGAAAACAGCTTGCCGGGGATGTGCACCATCTCCCGAAGCTTGCCCGCCATGGGCATGTGGATCCGGTGATAGTCGCTGGGGGCGAGGTAAATGGTGGCAAATTCGCCTTCGGAAAACGCTTCTGTACGCTGCAGGTTGTCACCCAGCAACTCATTGAGGCTGAAAGACTGACCCTTGGCCTGGAAAACCCGATCACCGGTCACCTGGCCCAGCTGGGAGATCTTGCCGTCCACCGGGCTGACAAGGGTCTTCTCGCCCTCGGCAACGGGGCGGATGCCGGGCTTCAGCGCCCGGGTGAAAAATGCATTGAAACTCGGGTAAGCGGTCGGGTCCGGTTCTGCCGCTTCACTCATATCCACGCCGTAGCGACCGATAAACCACTTCACCACACGGTTCTTCAGACCCGGATTGCCTTCGCTATCCGCGAACCGACCGGCAAGCCGGGAGACGGCCAGCTGCGGAGTGATGTACTGGCTCAGAACGAACAGTTTATCGAGCATCAAAACGAACCCTTTGCTTGAGAAGGCGCGCAGTTTAGCAAAACGGCCCAGGGGTGTAGAAACGGTTTTGCCGCTTTGCGACTCAGTCCACCTTCAGGCCCCGGGCCCGCTGCTCGGCCATGTCCGTCAGAATCCGGTGAAAACTCTTCAGCCGCTCCGGACTGATCAGCCCCTCTGCGGCGGCGGCCTCAAGCGCACACCCCGGATCCCCCATATGCCGGCAGTTACGGAACTTGCAGGTACCGATCAGATCCCGGATTTCCCGAAAACCGTATTCAATCTCCTGCGGCGTCATGTGCCACAGCCCGAACTCACGGATACCAGGCGAATCAATCAGATCCCCGCCCAGGGGCAGATGAAACAGCTTGGCAGTGGTCGTGGTGTGAACGCCCTTGCCGGTACTCTCCGAAACCGCCCCCACGCGAAGGGACTCCCCGGGCAACAACGTCTGAATGATCGACGATTTACCCACGCCGGACTGGCCAACAAACACACTGGTCTGATCCTTCACCAGCCGGGAAACCTCGGGAGAAGGCTCATCGCCGGATTCAGCGGCCGACGTACGCACCACCTCATAGCCTAGGCTTTCATAGCGGGACAGCAGCTCTTCAATCTGATCCCGGTTTTCATCGGCAATCAGGTCCGTCTTGTTCAGCAGAATCACCGCTGGAATATCGCTGGTTTCGGACGCCACCAGATATCGGTCAATCAGATTGTCATGGGGCTCCGGTTCCGGGGCGATCACCAGAATGATGTGATCAATATTCGCAGCCACCGGCTTCAGAGCCCCGAAATTATCCGGTCGCTGCAGCAGATTCTGCCGGTCACAACGGGCGACAATCACCCCTGTCTCACTCTTGCCCTTGCGCCAGACAACCCGGTCACCGGTCACCAGACTGTCAATATTGGCCCGGACAAAACACCGGAACACCGTGCCGGCATCCTCACCTTCCAGGGCCTCCACATCCAGCTGCTGGCCATAATGGGCGATGATCAGCCCTTCCTGCTCATGCCCCAGCTCACCGGCCTCGGCCTGCTGCTCAATGGCTTTCTCTTTCTTTGCAGCACGGGCGGCCCGTTCCTGCTGGATTTTCTTGATACGCCACTGTTGCTGTTTGTTCAGTCGCCGTTTTGCCATAAATGATTTGAGAGATCCCGTGAAAGTTCGTCATCGACCGTGCCATCATACTGGAATCCCTGATTGGTCGCTGTACTATGGCGGCCTTTCGTTGTGAATTCACCGCGCTGGTCCGGGGCTGTGGTGGGGCTTTCCTCCCGGGAATGTTGAAGGCCAGGGATGGCCTGAAACAAGCGCACATGGACGTGCTCGAAGCGGTTCCCGGGAGGAAAGCCCCACCACAGCCATGCACCATAACTAGAAGGTTGGGGGGAAATAGATGTCAGACGGCAACCGCCTAATTTGGATCGACCTTGAAATGACTGGCCTCGATCCGGAAAAAGAACGCATCATCGAAATGGCCACCATCATCACCGATGCCGAGCTGAATATTATCGCAGAGGGACCCGTCATCGCCGTCCACCAACCCGATAGCCTGCTCGAGGCCATGGACGAATGGTGCACCAACACCCACGGCGCCAGCGGCCTGACCAAACGGGTCAAAGAAAGCACCATCAGCGAGGCCGAAGCCGAACAGGAAACCCTGGCGTTCCTGAAAAAACACGTGGGGTCGGGAGAGTCCCCCCTGTGCGGCAACAGCATCGGGCAGGACCGCCGCTTCCTGGTCAAGTACATGCCGGAACTTGAAGGCTTCTTCCACTACCGCAACCTCGACGTCTCCACCGTCAAGGAGCTGGCCCGCCGCTGGCGCCCCGACGTGCTCGACGGCGTGCAGAAAAAAGGCAGCCACCTCGCGCTGGACGACATCCGCGACTCCATCAACGAACTGCGCCACTACCGGGACCACTTCTTCAAGCTGTAAGCCCGTGCCGGCGTAACGCCCAGTGCACATGCTCGCGGACCATCTCCGAGGGATGGTCCGCCCGCTGTTTCAGTGCCTCCACCACCGGAATCGTGGTCGGGGCATTGCCCAACCCGACCGCCAGATTCCTGAGCCAGCCCTCATAACCCGTCCGCCGGATGGCTGACCCCTCCGTCCGCTTCAGGAACTGCTCTTCCGTCCACAGGAACAACTCCGCCAGCGAGCTGTTATCCAGCCCGTGCCTGGGCTGGAAATCCTGCTCCGCCGTCGGCTTGCTGAACTTGTTCCACGGGCAGATTAGCTGGCAATCGTCACAGCCGAACACCCGGTTGCCCATTTTCGGGCGCAGCGGCTCCGGAATCGAACCTTTCAGCTCGATGGTCAGGTAGCTGATGCAGCGCCGCGCATCCAGCAGATGCGGACCAACAAAAGCGTCTGTGGGGCAAATCTCAAGGCAGGCCGAGCAACTGCCGCAGTGTTCGGTATCAAAAGCCGGGTCCACGGGCAGTGGCGCACTGGTAAAGATCTCGCCCAGGAAAAAAAAGGAGCCGGCTCTCGGGTGGATCAGCATATTGTTCTTGCCGATCCAGCCCAGCCCGGCCCGCTGTGCCAGCGCCCGCTCCAGAACCGGTGCACTGTCTACGAAGGCCCGGTAGTCGAAACCGCTCACGGCTTCATCAATCCGCCTGGCCAGGGTCGCCAGGCGCTTGCGCATCAGTTTGTGATAGTCCCGTCCCACAGCGTAACGGGTCACATAGGCGGTTTCCCGGTCAGTGAGCGCTTCTTTCGGGTTATCCGGTGCCGGCAGGTAGTCCATGCGCACCGAAATGACCCGAGCGGTACCGGGCACCAGAGACGTCGGGGTGTAACGCTTGTCCCCGTGATGGCCCATGTACTCCATCTCGCCCTGGTAACCCTCGGCCAGCCAGTCCTGCAGTCGGTCGGCGTGGGCGCCCGTGTCCGGCAGGGTAATGCCCGCGTCGGCAAAGCCCAGCTGCCTTGCCCATTCGCGGATTTTCTCCGGCAAATCATCAAGTTCGGGCGGTTCTGACGGGGTTTCTTTCGGCTCGGTCATGGCTGCATTATCGGTGGCTGTGGTCCGGGTGGATTCACTGCGGAAGTTTAATTTGATTAAGTTATGACCTTTTTCAGTGTTTTGCTATGCTTTACAGACATCTGGCCAATTTTCTTAAACCGGTTTCTGTAACGGGAGCTCAGGCTCATGCCGCCCATATCTGCGCACAGTCTACCAGACGCCCTGTATTCCGCCGATGCTGTGCGGCAGATAGACCGCTATGTCATTGAAGAACTTGGCGTAGATGGTTTCGAGCTGATGCAGACTGCAGCGTACGCCGCTTTCCGTCGACTGGTCCGGCGCTGGCCGGACTGCGGGCCGGTTCTGGTGTTGTGTGGGGCCGGTAACAACGGCGGCGACGGTTACCTGGTGGCGGCCAACGCCAAGCGCCACGGTTTGACTGTCTCGTGCATTGCCGTGGCCCCGACGGACAAGCTTTCCGGTGATGCCCGGAAGGCCTGGCGGAAGGCCGTTGCTGACGGCGTCGAGGTGCGTGAGCTGTCAGCGATTGACGACGCCAGCCTCGCTGGCGCATTTGAGCATGCCGGACTGATTGTGGATGCGTTGCTTGGGACCGGTGTGTCCGGCGCGCCCCGGGAGCCTTTTGCCGGTGTCATCGCCCGATGCAATGCCAGTGGGGTGCCGGTACTGGCGGTCGATGTGCCCTCGGGACTGAATGCCGCGACCGGTGTGGCGGACGGTGATGTGATCCGGGCCACGATGACGGTCACGTTCATTGGGCTCAAGTCCGGGTTGTTCACGGGGCATGGCCCCGCAGTGTGTGGTGAGGTGGTTTTCGATGCCCTGGGTACCGAAAACGACATCGACGCCAGCGGCCAGGTTCCGGTTGCCCGTCTGCGGGACTGGGAAACGATCGGGCGCTGGCTGCCCAGGCGTGCGGCCAACGCGCACAAGGGGCGTTTCGGACACGTGCTTATTATTGCCGGGGACCGCGGCTATGGCGGTGCCGGTCTGATGGCGGCGGAAGCAGCCGCCCGCTCCGGAGCGGGGTTGGTCTCACTGGCAACGCGCCCGGAGCATGTATCTTCTGTTCTGGCCAGGTGCCCGTCCGTGATGGCGCACGGTCTTATCCATGGGTCCGAGCTGCCGCCCTTGCTGGAGGCCGCTTCGGTGGTGGTGTGCGGGCCCGGCATCGGCAAGAGCGCCTGGGGCCAGCAGATGCTCCAGCAGGTCCTGGCTACTGACATCCCCAGGATTCTCGATGCCGATGCCCTGAATCTGATGGCGGCCAGGGTCGCGGTCCCCTCGGATCGGCAGGTGTTGACGCCTCACCCCGGAGAAGCAGCCAGGCTGCTGGCGTGTACCGTGGCAGAAGTGGAAGTTGATCGTCTGGCGGCGGCGAGGAAGCTGCAGTCGGTGTTTGGAGGTGTCGTCCTGCTCAAAGGTGCAGGGACCGTGATTGCCTCTGGCTCAGAGGCGGTGGATATCGTCAGTGGCAGCAACCCGGGCATGGCGACCGGTGGCATGGGTGATGTGCTGGCGGGAATTCTCGGCGCAATGTGCGGTCAGCTGGAGGATCTTGCCAGGGCCACCGTTCTCGGAGCCTGCGCCCATCTGGCGGCGGCTGACCGGGCTTCGGAAACCCGCGGCTACATGGGGCTGATACCCACCGATGTGATCGATAACCTGCCGCAGGTTTTCCGGCAGATTGAATTTTCCGATAGTCAGGAACGGGGGATGAATGACGATTTACGGTAACGAGCGCCGCCTGTTTCTAGAGGGCGAGGCAGAGACCGAAAAGCTGGGTCGAGAGCTGGCCCGATTGGTCATCGAGTCGGAGCAGGGTCTGACGGTCTTCCTGGACGGCGACCTCGGCATGGGCAAGACCACATTGAGCCGGGGCGTCATGCGCGGCCTGGGACACGAGGGCGCCGTGAAAAGTCCCACCTATACCCTGGTGGAGCCTTACGAGCACCTGAAGCCGCCGGCCTATCATTTTGACCTCTATCGTCTGGGGGATCCGGAAGAGCTGGAGTACATGGGGATCCGGGATTATTTCTCCGGAGACAACCTTTGCCTGATTGAGTGGCCCGAGCGGGGCAAGGGGGTTCTCCCGGAGCCTGATCTCGAAATCCACCTCGAACGTGAGGGGGATGGCCGTTCCGTGATTATCCGGGCACGCTCGGCCCAGGGTGCCCATTTGATGAACGAGCTGGAACTGGTCGGTCCTGACCATTGACGACCAGTGATTGCTGATACTTTGCAGGTACGCGGTATGTTCAAGGGAAAACGCAGCCTTACCACCTTTCTGATGCTGGCAATACTGTCGGTCTGGGCATCCGGTGCGACTGCCGGTGGCCGTGTCGAGGGCGCAAGGATCTGGCCCGCGCCGGACCACACCCGGCTGGTTCTCGACGTGACCGGTCCGCTGCAGCACAACATCTTCTCCCTGAGCGGGCCTTCACGGCTGGTGATTGACCTGAGTAACGCCTCCCTGAAGGCTGATCTCGGCAAGCTGGATCTGTCCGGTAGCCCGATTCAGCGGATCCGCAGTGCACCGCGAAACGGGAACGATCTGCGGGTTGTCCTTGATCTGAAGAATGACATCAAGCCCCGCAGCTTCCAGCTCGAACCCAATCAGCAGTATGGTCACCGCCTGGTGGTGGACCTGATCGATGAAAGCGGTAGCCGGCTCGAAAAGGCGACGCAGCCCACCGTAACCCAGGATTCGTCCGGCAAGCGGGACGTGATCGTTGTGATTGATGCCGGCCACGGTGGTGAGGATCCGGGCGCGATCGGTCCGCGGGGAACCCGGGAAAAGGACGTGGTCCTCAAGATGGCGAAAACCCTCGAGGCCCTGATCAACAAACAGGCCGGCTACACCGCCAAACTGACCCGTACCGGCGACTACTATGTGGGATTGCGGAACAGGACGCTGCTGGCGCGGAAATACAATGCGGATCTGTTCGTGTCGATTCACGCCGACGCCTTCCGCACGCCGCAGCCGAAAGGGGCCTCGGTATTCGCGCTGTCCCAGCGCGGGGCCACCAGTGAGACCGCTCGCTGGCTCGCGCAGAGCGAGAACCGGTCCGACCTGATCGGGGGCACCGGCGGAGTGTCCCTGGATGGGCGGGACGACATGCTGGCGGGGGTGCTCCTGGACCTGTCCATGACGGCCAGTATCAACGCCAGCCTCGGGGTCGGCAGCTCGGTACTGGGCAAGCTGGACCGCGTTGCCAAATTGCACAAGCCGGGCGTGGAACAGGCGGCCTTCGTGGTCCTGAAATCGCCGGATATTCCTTCGATCCTGGTGGAGGCGGGCTTCATCTCCAATCCCCAGGAAGAGAAGAACCTCTCCACGGACTGGTATCGCAGCCGACTGGCGGGCGCGATCATGGATGGTATCAACGATTACTTCCGCAAGTCGCCGCCGCCGGGCACATTACTGGCCTGGCAGAAGCAGAAAGCGAAGGGTGGTAATGATGTCAGCCACTACCGGATCCAGCGTGGCGATACCCTGTCCGGGTTGGCCAAGGAAAACCAGATTTCCGTGAACGAGTTGATGCGTTTTAACGGCCTGAGGGATGACCGTGTTATGGTAGGGCAAACCATTCGTATTCCCGCATCCTGAGCAAGAGGTTTTCCCGTAACATGCCCCACATTCATTTGCTTTCTCCCCGGCTGGCAAACCAGATAGCCGCGGGGGAGGTGGTGGAGCGTCCCGCGTCGGTCGTCAAGGAACTGGTTGAAAATGCCCTGGATGCCGGTGCTTCCCGGGTTGATGTGGAAATAGAGCAGGGTGGCGTCAAGCTCATTCGTGTCCGTGACGATGGCGGTGGCATCGAAGAAGGCGATCTCCCGCTCGCCCTGAGTCGCCACGCGACCAGCAAGATCACCAGTCTCGACGATCTCGAAGCCGTTGCCTCGCTCGGATTCCGGGGGGAGGCTTTGGCGAGTATCAGCTCTGTATCCCGCCTGACTCTCACCTCCCGGACGGAAAACCAGGAGGCGGCCTCCCGGGTCGAGGTTGAGGGGCGTGAAATGGACGCCAGGATCTCGCCAGCGGCCCATCCGGTCGGTACGACCGTCGAGGTCCGGGACCTGTTCTTCAACACGCCGGCCCGGCGCAAGTTCCTTCGCACCGAGAAGACTGAATTCAACCATGTTGACGAGTGTATCCGTCGTCAGGCCCTGAGCCGGTTCGATACCGGCTTTACCCTGCGTCATAACCAGCGGGTGGTGCAGAGCCTGCGACCGGCCGAGTCGCCCCTGGATCGCGAACGCCGTATTGGCGCACTGTGCGGGCAGCAGTTCATCGACAATGCCGTGGTCATTGATGCCGAGGCCACCGGATTGCGGCTCTGGGGCTGGGTTGCCCTGCCGACATTCTCCCGCAGCCAGGCGGATCTGCAGTATTTCTTTGTCAACGGCCGCGTAATCCGGGACAAATTGGTGGCACATGCCGTGCGGCAGGCCTATCGGGATGTGCTGTACAACAATCGCCATCCTGCTTTCGTGCTTTACCTGGAAGTGGATCCGGCGACGGTGGACGTGAATGTGCATCCCACCAAGCACGAGGTGAGGTTCCGGGACGGCCGTCTGGTCCACGATTTCATTTTCCGTACGTTGCACCGTGCGCTGGCGGATGTCCGGCCCGATGATCATCTTCGTGGAGCGGTGGCCCAGTCCTTCGGGCGGGAAGCCGAAGCCCGGTCGGCGGGCATGGAAAGTGGTGCGGGCGGCAGCCCGCAACAGGGATGGACCTACCCGCCCCGGGAAAATGCCGGTCCCGGCTCTCCGGCCCCCTCCGGTTTCGGGGGCGAGCGGCCTGCGATGCCCCAGCAGGAATGGCGGGCCAGTGACCAGATGGCCTTCTATCAGTCCCTGAATGCCGGTGGCGGCGTTGCCACCGAGGCTCCGCCAGATTCAGGCGGGCTGGCACAGGTGCAGGCGACACCGCCTGCCGACAGCGAGGAGGAGCCGCCCCTGGGCTATGCTGTTGCTCAGTTGCACGGCATCTACATTCTTGCCCAGAGTCGTTCCGGGCTCATTGTGGTCGACATGCACGCAGCCCATGAACGCATTACTTACGAGCGGATGAAGCGCGCTCTGGCGGAACAGGATCTCAAGAGCCAGCCGTTGCTCGTGCCGGTGTCGCTGGCGGTCAGCCAGAAAGAAGCCGCGCTCACGGAAACCCATGGCGAGGAGTTGCAGCAGCTGGGTCTGCAGATTGAGCGGATCGGCCCGGAGACCCTCGCCGTCCGGCAGGTGCCGGCGCTGCTGCGCGGCGCCGATACCGAGCAGCTGGTGAGGGATGTGCTGGCGGATCTGATCGAGCATGGCCAGAGTGACCGGGTTGAGGCAGTCACCCACGAGTTGCTGGGCACCATGGCCTGTCACGGCTCGGTGAGAGCGAACCGCCAGTTGACCATTCCCGAGATGAATTCCCTGCTGCGGGACATGGAGGCAACTGAGCGGAGTGGCCAGTGTAACCACGGTCGCCCTACCTGGACCCTGGTAACCCTTAGCGAGCTGGACAAGCTGTTCCTGCGGGGACGTTGAGAGAGCGTCGATGACGAATCGTGAAACGCCGGGCAAGCATCCGCCCGCGATTTTTCTGATGGGGCCCACGGCATCGGGCAAGACCGATCTGGCGATCGCATTGTGTGAGCGTTTGCCCTGCGAAATTATCAGCGTCGACTCCGCCCTGATTTACCGGGGCATGGATATCGGAACGGCGAAGCCGTCAGCCGAAGAGCTGGCGCGGGCGCCCCATCGTCTCATCGATATCTGTGATCCGTCCGAGAGTTATTCTGCCGCCGATTTTCGCCGCGATGCCCTCGTCGAAATGAAGCAGATCACTGAAGCCGGACGCATCCCGTTGCTGGTCGGTGGCACGATGATGTACTTCAAGGCTCTCCTGCATGGCATGTCCGGATTGCCGGCGGCGGACCCCGCATTACGGGCCAGGCTTGAGGGTGAGGCAGCGGAGAGAGGCTGGCCGGCCCTCCATGAAGAGCTGCAGCGGACGGATCCGGTGGCAGCCCGGCTGATTCACCCCAACAACCGGCAGCGACTTCTCAGGGCATTGGAGGTGATCCGGTTGACGGGCAGGCCGATCTCGGCTTTCTGGCGGGCTGAGGACGGCGCGCAGGCCGGTGCCGAGAGGGCGTCCGGGGACGCCGGCGTCGAGGATTACACCTATTTCACCCGGTGGCAGGCAGACGACGGGACAGCTCTGCCGTATACTGTAACGCAACTTGCAATCGCTCCGAGCGAGCGAAAAGTGCTTCATGAGCGGATCGAACTGCGTTTCCGACGAATGCTGGAGGCCGGCTTCCTGGATGAAGTCCGGTCGCTCATGGCCCGGGGTGACCTCGATCCGGAACTTCCTTCGATGCGTTGTGTCGGTTACCGGCAGGCATGGGAATACCTGGCCGGTGACGGGGACTATGAAGAGTTTGTGAGCAAGGGGGTGGCCGCGACCCGCCAGCTGGCGAAACGGCAGCTTACCTGGTTGAGAAAATGGTCCGATGTTCACTGGCTTGACAGTGACGATAAAATGGTCGCGGCAAAAGCCTTGAAAAAGCTCGGACTTCGCACCACATTAAAATCTGAATAACGACGATCTGCATCTACTTTAAAAAACAGGAGAACACACATGTCAAAAGGGCACTCCTTACAAGACCCTTACCTCAATGCATTGCGCAAGGAGCGCATCCCGGTTTCCATTTTTCTGGTCAACGGTATCAAGCTTCAGGGCCAGATTGAGTCTTTTGACCAATTCGTGATTTTGCTGAAAAACACTGTCAGCCAGATGGTCTACAAGCACGCAATTTCCACTGTGGTTCCTGCCCGCAATGTTCGCATTCCGCAGCAGAACCCGGCAGGTGAAGGTGAGTCCGAAGACTGATCTTTCCGGCCATTCCGGTATTGCCACCCGCGTTTCCGAAGAGCCGCCAACGGCTTCAGGTGCGCGGGTGTTTCTTTTTCTGAAGGGTTGATTCTGATGACCCGGGAGTCTGTACAAGTTGTTTGAGCGTCCTGATGTCGGCGAACGGGCGGTTCTGGTTCACATCGATTTTACCGCCTATGAGGATTCCGAAGACCTGGAAGAGTTCCGGGAGCTGGTGACCTCTGCCGGTGTGGAGCCCGTGGCTGTGGTTTCGGGCTCGCGCAAGCAGCCCAGCCCGCGTTTGTTTGTGGGTGAAGGCAAGCTGGAAGAAATCCGTGATGCCATTGCCGCTTACGAGGCGGATGTGGTGTTGTTCAATCATGCTCTGAGCCCCAGCCAGGAGCGGAACATTGAGCGTGACCTCAAGTGCCGGGTGCTGGATCGCACCGGGGTTATCCTGGATATCTTCGCCCAGCGGGCCCGCACCCACGAAGGCAAGCTTCAGGTGGAGCTGGCCCAGTTGGAGCATATGTCCACCCGCCTTGTGCGAGGCTGGACACACCTGGAGCGGCAAAAGGGTGGTATCGGCCTGCGGGGGCCCGGTGAGACCCAGCTGGAGACCGACCGCCGCCTGCTGAGGGAGCGCATCAAATCCATCCATAAACGGCTGGAAAAGGTCCGCAGGCAGCGCAACCAGGGGCGTCGTGCCAGGCACCGGGCTGATATTCCAACGGTGTCGCTGGTGGGGTACACCAACGCAGGTAAGTCCACCCTGTTCAATTGCCTGACAACCTCGACGGTCTACGCCGCCAACCAGCTGTTTGCGACCCTGGATCCCACCCTGCGCCGGTTGGAACTTCCCGACATCGGGCCGGTCGTATTGGCGGACACGGTCGGGTTTATCCGGCACCTGCCGCACAAGCTGGTGGAAGCCTTCCGGGCAACTCTGGAAGAGACCACCGAAGCCAGCCTGCTCCTGCACGTGATCGACAGTCACGATGGCCGTCGCGATGACAACATCGAACAGGTGGAAAATGTCCTCGCTGAGATCGGTGCGGACGAGATTCCCGTATTACAGGTGTTCAACAAGATTGATCTGCTGGAGGGGTTCACTCCCCGTATTGACCGCAACGAGGAAGGCATCCCGGTCCGGGTCTGGGTGTCGGCGGTGACTGGCGAGGGTCTGGATGTTCTGTTTGACGCCATTGTTGAACGGCTGGCCGAGGACGTGGTGCACCATTTCGTGTTGCTCGGCCCGGCCGATGGCAAGCTACGGGCACTGCTGCATGAGGCGGGCTCCGTGCTGAGCGAAGAGCACCGGGAAACCGGAGACAGTGTGGTGGAAGTCCGGTTGCAGAACCGCGACTGGCTCCAGTTGCTGAGCCGGGCGGGCATGAAAGAACACGAAATTCGTCTTGAAGACAGCCACGCCTGAGAGCGTAAACTGTTGCCGGGGCGAGCATAAATCCCTAGTATTTGCAGCCATTCGACAAGTTAAGGAACGGAGAGCACTATGGCCTGGAACGAACCGGGTGGAAACCGTAACGACAACGATCCCTGGGGGACCGGTGGTGGTCGTCGCGGCAATGATCAGGGGCCGCCAGACCTCGACGAGGCGCTGAAAAAGGGCCTGGACAAACTGAACAAGATGCTGGGCGGCAAAGGTGGAAAATCCGGCGGCGATAGTGGCTCCGGCGGGAATGCCGGCGGCTTCGGCGCCATCATTGCGCTCGCGGCGATACTGGTTGTCGGTTACATCGTTTACCAGTCTTTCTACACGGTGGACGAGCAGGAGCGGGCTGTTGTGCTTCGCTTCGGTGAGTATTCCCGGACTGAAGATCCGGGGCTGCGCTTCAAGGTGCCGCTGATTGACGACGTGCGCAAGGTGCGGGTCACCAACGTTCGCAGTGCCGAGTCCGCGGGCCAGATGCTCACCCAGGATGAAAACCTGGTCACCGTTGACCTCCAGGTGCAGTACCAGGTCAGCAATGCCCGGGACTACGTGCTCAACGTGCGGGATTCCAATCAGGCCCTCGCGTTTGCCACGGACAGTGCTTTGCGGCACGAAGTGGGCAGTGCCACCCTCGATGACGTGCTGACAGAGGGTCGTGCCGAGCTGGCCATCAACGTGGAACAGCGGCTCCAGGCATTCCTGCAGGAATATGGCGCTGGTCTTCGGATCGTCCGTGTCAACGTGGAAAGCACCCAGCCGCCTGGCCCGGTCCAGGATGCGTTCAGGGAAGTTCAGCGGGCCCGCGAAGATGAGCAGCGCTCGATCGAAGAAGCCGAGACTTACCGCAACAAGATCGTTCCAGAGGCTCGTGGTCGGGCGCAGCGCCTGATTGAAGAAGCCAATGCCTACAAGTCTCGGGTCGTTGAGACCGCGCGTGGTGAAACCGCCCGTTATCTGGATCTGCTTGCGGTGTATTCCGATGCGCCCAAGGTCACTCGCGAACGCATGTACATCCAGGCTCTGGAAAACGTGATGTCCAACACCAGCAAGGTGTTTGTGGACACCAAGTCTTCCAACAACATGATGTATCTGCCGCTGGATCAGATGATCAAGCGCAACACGGCGACCGGTGGTCGTGACAGCTCCGGAAATAGCGGTTCCATGAGCGGCCAGGTTGATATCCAGTCACTGACGGACGAAGTCCTGCGCGAACTGCGCAATCGTCAGGCCACCAATTCCAGAACGGGGAGATAATCAATGGGTCCGAAGAGTATTATCGGCCTTGCCGGTGCCTTGATCGTTGTTCTGGTGGTGTCGGCCAGTGTCTACATCATTCCGGAAACCCACCGGGGCGTATTGCTGCGCTTTGGTGAGCTGATTGAAACCAACATTCCGGCGGGCATCCATTTCAAGGTGCCGGTGATTGATCAGGTGAGGGAGTTTGACGTACGGGTACTGACCACGGATCTTCCGGCACATCAGTACCTGACCGTCGAGAAGAAACCCCTGGACGTGGACTCCTACATCGCGTGGCAGATTGCCGATGTCGATACGTTCTACCGGTCAACCGGTGGTGACGAGTTCCGTGCCCAGTCCCTGCTGTCCTCCCGGGTGGACAACGGGCTGCGTAACGAGTTCGGCGTGCGCACCATGCACGAGGTCGTCTCCGGCCAGCGGGATGAGCTGATGCATACCCTGCGCGACCAGGTGAATGAGACCTCGATCGACGAGTTCGGTATCCGGGTTCTGGACATCCGGGTCAAGGCCATCGAGCTGCCCCAGCAGGTCAGTGAGAACGTGTATCGCCGTATGGCAACCGAACGCGAAAAGCTTGCCCAGGAATTCCGCTCCCGCGGACGTGAGGCCGCGGAAGGTATTCGTGCCGATGCCGATCGCCAGCAAACAGTGATTCTGGCCGAGGCATTTGCCAAGTCCGAAGAGTTGCGCGGTGAGGGTGACGGTGAGGCTGCACGTATCTACGCCGATGCCTACAGCCAGGATGAGGAGTTCTACAGCTTCTATCGCAGCATCACGGCATACCAGAATGCGTTCTCCAACAAGGATGACATCATGGTCATCGACTCGGACAGCGACTTCCTGAAGTTCCTGAAGGATCCTCGGGGCGCCACCAACTGATCCGGGTTTGACACGGGAAACCGGAATACCTTCGTATTCCGGTTTTTTTGTGCCCGACAACCGTGTAAAATTCGGCCGGTTTTGTTTCGGGTTTTTCAGACCCCGAGTTCACCACAAATCCTGAGTGCTCCCCTCGGCCATCGGCGTCGTTGCGGGAATAACAGACAACGGAATCTCATGACAGTATCTGATCGCTGGTTACTGCCGGACGGGGTAGAGGACATTCTGCCGCCGCTGGCCGGACGGATCGAATCCCTGCGCCGGGACGTAATGGATACCTGCCAACGCTGGGGCTACCAGCTGGTCATCCCGCCCCTCATCGAATACCTGGAATCCCTGTTTACCGGTACCGGGCATGATCTGGAGCTGCAGACCTTCAAGCTGACCGATCAGCTTACCGGACGGATGATGGGCGTTCGGGCCGACATGACCCCGCAGGCCGCCCGTATTGATGCCCACACCCTGGGCCAGGAAGGTATTACCCGTCTGTGCTATGCCGGCCATGTACTGCACACCCGGCCGCGCCATATGCTGACCGGGCGTACGCCGATCCAGGCCGGATGCGAGCTGTTTGGCAGTGCCTCCGAAGCCGCCGACATGGAAGTGATCAGCCTGATGCTGGAGACTCTCCGGGTCGCTGGCCTGCCACGCATTCACCTGGATCTGGCCCACGTTGCGATCTACGAGAGCCTGATCGGTGAGGCGGACTTCGACCGGGATACTGAAGAGACTATCTTTGATGCCATGGCACGGAAATCGGTGCCGGAGCTCGACGAACTCCTGGGGGACTGTGCCGAAGGCTCCGCCGGCGATCGGCTCCGGAAACTGGCGCGGGTGAGTGGTGGTCCGGAAGCGCTTGCTGAAGCACGGACAATCCTCAGTGGTGCTTCCGAGTCACTGGATGCCGCCCTCGACAAGCTGGAACGTGTGTCCGCCATGCTGACCCGGGACTTCCCGGAGGTCAGCTTCGGTTTCGATTTCTGTGAACTTCGGGGCTACAACTACCATACCGGTCTGGTGTTTGCGGCGTACGTGCCTGGCCATGGGGATTCCGTCGCCAAGGGCGGTCGTTACGATGCCATCGGCAGTGATTTTGGCCGTCCCCGTCCCGCTACCGGCTTCAGCCTCGACATCCGGGCGCTGGTGTCACTGGGTGAGCGGGCAGTGAGGAAAGGCGGAGCGGTATGGGCGCCGGCGGATCAGGATCCCGAGCTGGAGGGAGCAATCGCCGGCTTGCGAAGCACAGACACAGTTATCCGGGCATTGCCGGAGGACGAGGGTTGTGACCCTGCCGCCCGCGGGTGTGACCGGCAATTGGTTAAGAAGGACGGCGAGTGGGTCGTCGAGTCGCTGGACTGAATTGAGAGAGAATCATGGGTAAGAACGTAGTTGTGCTGGGCACCCAGTGGGGTGACGAAGGCAAAGGTAAGATTGTTGACCTGTTGACCGACAAGGTCGCCGCCGTGGTTCGCTTCCAGGGTGGCCATAACGCCGGCCACACGCTGGTGATCGATGGTAAGAAGACGGCTCTGCACCTGATTCCCTCCGGTATCCTCCGCCAGGATGTGCAGTGTCTGATTGGTAACGGTGTGGTCCTGTCCCCGGAAGCCCTGCTCAAGGAAGTCCGGGAGCTGGAAGCGAACGGCGTCGCCGTTCGTGAGCGCCTCAAGATCAGCCTTGCGTGCCCGATCATCCTGCGTACCCACGTGCGTATTGATCAGGCCCGCGAGCGCGCCCGTGGCAACGACAAGATCGGCACCACCGGCCGCGGTATCGGCCCGGCCTACGAGGATAAAGTCTCCCGCCGCGGTGTGCGTCTGGGCGATCTGTGCAATCCGGCAGACTTCGAGGAAAAGCTGCGGGAGATCATGAGCTATCACAACTTCGTGCTCACCGAGTACTTCAAGGAAGAGGCCGAGGACATTGACGCCGCTCTGGAAGAGCTCCGTCAGATGGGCGAGGAAATTCTGCCCATGGCCGCCGATGTGACCGATCTTCTGCACGACTACCGTAAGCGTGGCGAGAATATCCTGTTCGAAGGCGCCCAGGGCTCCCTGCTCGACATCGACCTGGGTACCTATCCGTACGTCACCTCCTCCAACACCACCGCTGGCGGTACCGCCACCGGCTCCGGCTTTGGTCCGCTGTTCCTGGATTACGTGTTGGGTATTACCAAGGCCTACACCACCCGAGTGGGTTCCGGTCCGTTCCCGACCGAGCTCTTTGACGACATGGGCGAACATCTGGCGGTGAAGGGTAATGAGGTGGGCACCACCACCGGTCGTTCCCGTCGTTGTGGCTGGTTTGATGCGGTTGCCCTGCGCCACGCCATCCAGATCAACAGTGTGTCCGGCATCTGTCTGACCAAGCTGGACGTGCTCGATGGCCTGGAAACCGTCAAGGTGTGCGTGGGCTATAAAACCCCGAACGGCGAGATCTTCCGCCCGCCCATCGGCTGCGACAGCTACAAGGACATCGAGCCGCTGTATGAAGAGCTGCCGGGCTGGAGCGAGAGCACCGTGGGCCTGACCAGTGTCGACCAGCTGCCGGAGAACGCCAAGGCGTACATCCGCTTCCTGGAGGAGCAGATCGAGGCGCCGATCGATATCATCTCCACCGGTCCGGACCGGATCGAGACCATTACGCTGCGCCATCCCTTTGGTGAGTAAGCGAAAGCAGCCCTGACGCAAACAGAAAGCCCCGCATTGACGCGGGGCTTTCTGTTTTATGGCTTGGTGGCAATCACGGTGGCGCGTTTCGGGCCGGGGTAGCCTTCCACGGTTCGGGTCGGATCCTCGGGATCGAGGAAATCCTGCAGTGAGTTGAAGCGCATCCAGTCGGTGGAGCGTTGCTCATCGGTTGTGGTCTCGGTCACGTCCACTACCCGGGCGTCCCGAAACCCGGTGCGTTGCAGCCAACGCAAGAGGGTATCGCAACTGGGCAGGAACCAGACGTTACGCATCTGGCCGTACCGGTCCTCGGGCATCAGGCTGTAGCCCTCCGGGCCGTCCACCACCAGGGTCTCCAGTACCAGTTCGCCGCCCCGGCGCAGGGTGCCTTTGAGCTCCAGCAGGTGGTCCAGCGGCGAGCGCCGGTGGTAGAGCACGCCCATGGAAAACGTGGTGTCGAAGGTCTCCAGTCCTTCTGGCAGGTCTTCCATCCGCACCGGCAGAAGGTCGACCGGGACGTCGCCCAGATATTGTTTGACGGCCAGGAACTGGAACAGGAACAACAGTCCGGGATCGATCCCGATCACCCGTCCGGCTCCGGCCCCGAACATGCGCCAGCAGTGGTAGCCCGAGCCACAGCCCACATCAAGGATCTGTCGGCCTCTCAGGTCGGAGAGATGGGGGGCAACCCGGTCCCATTTCCAGTCGGAGCGCCATTCGGTATCAATAAACGTGTCGAAGAAGCGGAAGGGGCCTTTTCGCCAGGGCATCAGCCCCCTCAGGCCTGCCTCCAGCTGACCCTGTTCTGCCTCGGTCAGCATTCGCCCGGCTTCCAGGGTGACGGTCGGAAGGTCCAGTTGTGCGCTTGCTTCCGGCACCGCGGGCAGGGTCTCCAGGGCCCCTGACCAGCGCTCCAGGTCACCGTGAGGGGCTTCCTCGAACTTGTGTTGAAACTGCTCCCGCAGGGCCTCGGCCCAGTCTTGCAGGCCCTGGGTATCGAGTTCGGAGAGAACGGGGTTGAAATAGCGTTGCCAGTCGAAAGTTTTCATGGGTACGTTGTGGTGATCAATTGGCCTTGATGGCCAGCATGGAGACGAAGTTGAAGCACTGGTACCAGAGCAGTACCCGGTCGAAGCCGGCGGCCAGCAACCGTTCACGGTGCTCGGCCAGGGTCTCGGGAATCAGGACTTGCTCGATAGCTGTGCGCTTCTGGCTGATTTCCAGATCGGAGTAGCCATTGGCGCGTTTGAATTCGTGGTGCAGGCGGGTCTGGATTTCCTGCTCCTGTTGCGATTCGAACCGGATTTTCTCGGACAGTATCAGCACCCCGCCCGGACGGGTCGCGGCCGCGATTCGTCCCAGGAGTTCCTCTCGTTTTTCCGGTGGCACGAATTGCAGCGTAAAGTTCAGTGTGGTCACCGAGGCATTGCTCAGTTCGGTGTCCAGGATGTCTTCACAGCGCAGGGTGACCGGGAGCGGAGAGTCGTCCAGGGCGATGTAATGCTCGCAGCGTTCGATCATCGCCGCCGAGTTGTCCACTCCGAACAGCTGGCAATCCTTGTCACCAACACCGTGGCGCATGGCCAGGGTGGAGGCGCCCAGCGAACAGCCAAGGTCATAACAGTTGGAGCCGGGCTGGGCGTACTGCTCGGTGATTACCTCGATCATCGGGATGATGGTGGTGTAGCCGGGGACCGAGCGGCGGATCATGTCCGGGAAGACCCGCGCCACCGACGCATCGAAACGGAAGTCCTCCGGTTTGCGCTCGGTGGCAAACAGGCGGTCGGTGGCCTGTTCCGGTGGCTGAGGTGGAGCCTGGTCCTTACTCATCCGCCGCTCCCTGTTCCGGCACGGCAGGCGCGGTCGGGGATGGGCGGCGGCAGCGCACGCCTCGATTCTTGTAATCCACCAGGATGCCCCGGAAGGAGGGATCCACATCAGCGGCAATTGCCAGGTAGCCATTCTCGCAGGCGGCATGCAGCTCCGACGCTTTGGGCGACATCCGGAACGGCTCATCCGGTGTTACGTGGATGGCCTCGAATTCGCCGACCGGCACGTGGTCCTTGTTGTCCGAATGGTCGATCCGGCCTGACGCCTCCAGTGCCAGGATGGTACCCACGATGGAGACCACGGCGGTGACAATCAGACTGCGAACGGTATAACGGGCCTCACTCTGGCTCATGCCTACCTCGTTGTGAAGTGAATGGATTCGGTCAGTACTGGCCGGGAACGCTGATCGCCGGGGCCTGCAGGGCCGCCATCTGCTCCCGCAGGGCCAGAACCTGGTCGGACCAGAAACGGGGCTGGGCAAACCAGGGGAAGAAGCGGGGGAAGGCGGGGTCATCCCATCGTTTTGCCAGCCAGGCACAGTGGGCGATCTGCCGGTAGCAGCGCAGGGGCTCGATCAGGTGGCGTTCCCGGCGGTTGAAGTCCCGGAACATTTCGTAGCCTTCCAGTAGTTCGCCAAGCTGGGCCCCGCGCTCATGATCCTCGCCGTTAAGCAGCAGCCACATATCCTGTATCGCCGGCCCGGAACGGCAGTCGTCCAGGTCGACAAAAAGCATCTGTTCATCCCGGCACAGAATGTTACCAGCGTGGCAGTCGCCGTGCAGTCGAAGGGTGTTCACCGGTCCGGCCTCGTCGATCCGCGCACCGCACAGCTCCAGTAATTGCGGAATCAGGCTGTCCCAGGCTGGTCGCAGGTCTTCCGGAATCCAGCCACCTTCAACGAGCAACCGGTTGTTGGTCTCGATGCCCTCCATCAGGGCAAAGGCGGGACGCTGGTGAAAGGGTTCGCGAGCCCCGATGTTATGGAGCTGACCGAGCCACTGGCCCAGACGGAACAGGGTGTCGGTGACGCTGGTGTCGGGCGCGTGGCCTCCGCGCTGGGGAAAGACTGCGAACCGGAAGCCTCCGTGCTCGCCCAGGGTGTCGCCACCGGACATGACCATCGGCGCCACCACAGGGATGCCGGCGTCCAGCAGCTCCAGGGTAAAGGTGTGTTCCTCGCGGATGGCGGCTTCGCTCCAACGGCCCGGGCGATAGAACTTGGCAATGACCGGCGCCTGGTCCTCGAGGCCGACCTGGTATACCCGGTTCTCGTAGCTGTTCAACGCAAAAAGGCGGCCGCTGACCGGAAAGCCCGCTTCTTCCAGGGCGTCCAGGATGGAATCCGGGGTAAGGGCATCGTAGGGGTGTCCAGACGTTGCCAGTTGAGGGTCATTGGGCATAGGTAGTGTGGTTAAAAGCCTTCGTTGGTTTGCGATTTCATACGGAGCAAATGGTACCAGTTCTCGTCCAGTTCCCACCGAATATAGTCAATGCCCGGTTCGGCGAGCACGATTTCACCGGCCCTTGCCTGCACCTGTGCCAGTTGCCTTTCCGCACGTTGCCAGTCCCGGTGATTCTCGGGGAGATTCCTCATCCTCGGAAAGATCGCTTTCAGGGCATCTTCCGTCGACATCGTGCGGGACCGCAGGGAGCCCATGATGGCCGTATCCCCTTCAACCCTGAGCACCCGGTGCTGATAGGGGTAGTTGGAGACCAGTTCATCGGATTTGAGCCGCTCATTGAGGCTGATGACCTCGAAACTGCGCCATCCCAGCCAGCCCACGAACAGTGCTGCGACAACCATAACGGCAATAAACTGTTTGCGGTCCGACATCCATGGGGCTCCATTGAATTCTTCCTGGCTGCAAGTATAACGTTTATGGTGGTTCAGGTAATGGTTGCCGGGGAATCGGGGAGACATCACAGGTGACAGAAGCGGATACCCTGGAAGTGCAAACGGTGGTGATCGGTGCCGGTGCGGTCGGACTGGCCATCGCCCGGGAGCTGGCGATGGCGGGCCGGGATGTGATTGTTCTGGAATCCGGTAGCCGGTTTGGCGAGGGTATTTCTTCCCGCAACAGTGAGGTCATCCACGCCGGCATCTACTATCCCGAGGGCAGCCTCAAGGCGCAGCTTTGTGTGGCCGGGCGGAAAAAGCTCTATGACTACTGCATCAGCCGCAAGGTGGGGCACCGGAAATGCGGTAAATGGATTGTAGCAACCAGTGTCGCCCAGCAGACCAGGCTCGCCCGTATCCAGGCCGGGGCAGAGAGCAATGGGGTGTCGCTTGAACTGGTAGACGGCGCCGATGTTCGCGCACGGGTACCGGATATTCGTGTAAAGGCGGCGTTGTGGTCTCCTGAAACCGGTATTATCGATTCCCATGGCCTGATGTTGTCGCTGCTCGGCGAGCTGGAAGATCACGGCGGGCAGCTGGCACTGCGCGCGCCGGTGCTTTCTGCCGTTTCTGAATCCGGGCGCCACCGACTGACGCTCGGGGGCGACTCCCCCTGTACGCTGGTTGCCACTGAGGTTGTCAACGCGGCGGGGTTGGGGGCGCCGGCCCTCGCTGCAAAATGGCAGGGACTTCCTGACAGCCAGCGACCGGCGCAATGGTTGGCCCGGGGCGTATACTTTTCCTACAGCGGTCACCACCCGTTCGACAGCCTGATTTACCCGGTGCCCGAAGCGGGCGGCCTGGGTGTGCATCTCACTCTGGATCTGGCGGGACAGGCCCGTTTCGGCCCGGATGTCGAGTGGGTGGATAGCGAGGACTACACGGTGGATCCGCAACGGGTCCACCGCTTTTCCGAGGGTATCCGGCAATGGTGGCCCGGACTGGATGCTTCACGACTCCAGCCTGCCTACGCCGGGATCCGCCCCAAACTCCGGGGTCCTGACGGGGGCTTCTTCGACTTTCGCATCGACGGGCCCGGTGAGCATGGCATTCCGGGCCTGGTCAACCTTTTCGGGATCGAATCTCCCGGCCTGACCTCCAGCCTTGCCATCGCAGAGCTGGTCCGGGCCAGGCTGGCCTGACGACCGGTCCCGGTCGAAACTCAGCCGGGCGTTCTGGCCAGTGCCCAGATTTCCACCTTCCGCGTGCCGGCTGCTTTCAGGCTCATGGCCAGGGCCCGGGCCGTGGCCCCGGTGGTGACAACGTCATCCACGATCGCGACCCGCGGAGGCGGGGTGCCCCGAATCTCGAACACGTCTTTCAGGTTGGTGAGGCGTTGTGCCCGGTTCAGCTCGCGCTGGGAACGGACCTGCCTGACTCGCCGGACCAACCCTGAATCCACGGGAATGTCGAGTTGCCGCCCCAGCTGTTCGGCAATGTCCGTAGCCTGGTTGAATCCCCGTTCTCGGCGGCGTCTCGGGTGCATGGGGGCTGGCACAAGAGTCAGTGGGGCGAGGGCCGGTTCCACCGCCAGCTGCCGGGCAAGGAACTGGCCGAAGTCTGCCACCAGCGGGCGGACGAACTTCCTTTGGCCATGGTACTTGTAGCGACCGATCATTCCGTCCACGGGAAACTGGTAGCGCCAGGGAATTCTGGCCCGCTCGAACGGCGGTGGCTCGCTGGTGCATTCACCGCACCGCAGCTTGTCTGCGGCCCAGGGCAGAGGTAAACCGCAGGTATAGCAGCTCCACCGGTTAACCGGCAGGTCAGCCCGGCAGGGGGCGCACAGGCCGTGGAAGGCGTTGGCGGAGAGGCAGGCGACGCAGTGTCCTGCCCGGGCCTCTCTGTTAACCTTTAGTCCCTTTAAGGTTGACAGCAGGTTCAGTCCCATTATCATCTGTTTCATCCGTAAACCCAGACACCGGGAAAGGTTAACAGGACTTAAACATGACCGCGAATGAACTGCGTCACGATTGGACGCTCCAGGAAGCCCGCGCACTTTTCGAACTGCCTTTCAATGACTTGCTGTTCCGCGCCCAGAGCGTTCACCGGCAGCACTTCGATCCCAATGAAGTTCAGGTCAGTACCCTGCTGTCCATCAAGACCGGCGCCTGCCCGGAGGACTGCAAGTACTGTCCCCAGAGCGGTCATTACAACACCGGGCTGGAGAAAGAGAAGCTGCTGGAAATCGAGAAGGTGGTAGCCGAGGCGAAGGCTGCCCGGGAGAAGGGTGCGTCCCGTTTTTGCATGGGTGCCGCCTGGCGCAGCCCGACCAGGAAGGACATGCCGTACGTACTCGACATGATCCGGCAGGTGAAGTCTTTGGGCCTGGAAACCTGTATGACCCTGGGCATGCTTCAGGAAGATCAGGCAAAGGAACTGGCCGATGCCGGGCTGGATTACTACAACCACAACCTCGATACCTCCGAGAAGTTCTACAACCACATCATCACCACCCGCACTTACCAGGACCGCCTGGATACGCTGGACAACGTGCGCAAGGCCGGCATGAAAGTATGCTGTGGCGGCATTATGGGCATGGGTGAAGACGAAGACGACCGGGTTGGTCTGCTGGTCCAGCTCGCCAACCTGCCCCAGCATCCGGAGAGTGTGCCGGTAAATATGCTGGTGAAGGTGAAGGGTACGCCGCTGGAAGATGTTGAGGATCTGGATCCGTTCGAGTTCATCCGGATCATCGCGGTGGCGAGGATCATGATGCCGGCGTCCCACGTGCGGTTGTCCGCGGGCCGTGAGCAGATGAACGAGCAGATGCAGGCGCTGTGTTTCATGGCGGGGGCGAATTCGATCTTCTACGGCGAGAAGCTGTTGACGACCTCGAATCCGGAGGCGGATGCGGATATGCAGCTGTTCCGGAAGCTGGGTATCCGTCCTGAGCAGCGGGAGCAGTGTGCGACCGAGGAGCAAGAGGAAGAGGCGATTGCCGAGGCGGTGGAGTATGAGGCGACCCGGCATATGTTTTATGACGCGACTCGGGAGTCTGCCTGATATCGGGTCGACTTCGGAGCATGCTATCGGCAGGGAGGCCCTTCCAGGAACCGCTACGAGCACGTCCATGTGCGCTTGAGTGAAGCCATCCATGGCTTCACACATTCCTGGAAGGGCCTCCCTGCCGCTAGCCCGAGCCAAGGAGTAGCCTTCCGATTCAACACGGGCGTAAGTGATGCGTGATTTTGTTCAGGAAATAGAGGATCGAAAAAGGGCGGGTCTCTACAGGACTCGGAGACTGGTCTCGGGCCCGCAAAAGCCGGAGCTGACGGCCGATGGTAAGCCTTTGCTGTCATTCTGTAGCAACGATTACCTCGGGCTGGCCAATCATCCGGCCAACATCGAAACCCTGAAAAACGCCCTCCCCGAAACCGGTCTGGGCGGCGCCGCCTCTCACCTGATCTGCGGCCACCACGACGCCCACCATCAGCTAGAGGAACGTCTGGCAAGCTTCACCCGCCGCAGTTCCGCCCTGTTTTTCTCCACGGGTTACATGGCCAACATGGGCGTTATTTCCGCCCTGGCCGGTCGTGGCGATACGATCTTCTCGGACCGGCTGAACCACGCCTCGATTATTGACGGTTGTATTCTCAGTCGCGCCAGGGTGCGGCGTTACCCGCATGGGGATGTCGCCGCGCTTGAGGCGATGCTGAAGGAAACCGGTGGTCACAAGCTGGTGGTGACGGATGGCGTGTTCAGTATGGACGGCGATGTTGCGCCGTTGCGCGAGCTGGCCCGCGTGTGCCGGGCGCACGATGCATTGCTGGTCGTAGACGACGCCCACGGTATCGGCGTTCTCGGACCGGAAGGGCGGGGCAGTGTGCTGGATACGGGGCTCAGTGAAGAGGACGTGCCTGTTCTAATTGGCACCCTCGGTAAAGCCGTGGGCACCAGCGGTGCCTTTGTGGCCGGTTCGGAGCTGCTGATGGACTATCTGGTCCAGAAAGCCCGCACCTACATCTACACCACCGCGATGCCGCCTGCTGTGGCCATGGCCACATGCACCAGCCTCGATGTTATCGAACGGGGCGATTACCTGCGTTCGCACCTGGAAGCCCTGATTGACCGGTTCCGAACCGGGGCGAGGGAGCTGGGTTATGAATTGATGGCGTCCCATACCCCGATCCAGCCAATCATGGTTGGCACCAACGAAGCCGCCCTGTCGTTGAGCAAGGCTCTGGAAGAGCGGGGGCTGCTGGTAACGGCGATCCGCCCGCCGACGGTTCCCGCAGGGGAGGCGAGACTGCGTGTGACGTTGAGTGCCGCGCATCGGATGGCGGATGTTGAGCGGCTGCTGGCGGCGCTGAAGGAATGCCGGCCACTGATGGAAGCACCGGAGACCGCATGGGCGTAATCCGCACGCCGCCGGAATCGCTGGGCCGAGCTGAGTTGGCCGCGAAGCGTGATATCGCCCGGGAATTTGGCAGGGCATCGAAAACCTATGAGCAGGCCTCGCGTCTGCAACGCCGGATGGGGGATGCCATGCTGGCGCGACTGGCTGAGGAAAACCTCGCCCCCCGTACCATTCTTGACCTGGGCTGCGGCACGGGCTGGTTCACCCGGAAACTGCAGGCACTTTTCCCTGAGGCCAGAGTCGTCGGTGTTGACCTTTCCCCGGGTATGATCGAAAAGGCTCGCACCGCCAGCCCGGACCGCATCCAGTGGCTCACGGCCGATGCCGAAAGCCTTCCGTTCGCCGCTGGCAGTTTTGATCTCGTGTTCAGCAACCTGATGATCCAGTGGTGCCACGATCCCCAGTCGGTTCTGAGCCAGTGTCGCCGGCTGGTCACACCAAACGGGCGCCTGGCCATCTCTACCTTGCTTGATGGAACACTCTCGGAGCTGAAACAAGCCTGGGAGGTGGCGGACCCCGGTCAGCCCCATGTGAACCGCTTTGAGCAACCTGAAATCTGGCGTGATATCACGAGTGATGTCTTACCCGGTTCGGAGCTGGTTACCGAGACCAAACGCTTGCCTTATGATTCTCCGATGGGTCTGAATCGAGAGTTGAAACTGTTAGGCGCTGGTTTCAAAGGCGAAGGGCGTAGGAGGTCAGTTACTGCGCCAGGGCGTTTCAAATTAATGTCCCGGGCTTACCCATCGGAAAAAGACGGTTGCATTCTCGCGACCTATGAGTCCGCATTTGTTTATTGGCGAGCTCCGTGATTCGAAGAAAGCAGGGCTGATTTAATGACTGAAGTCTGGGTCTGACGCGGGGCAATCACTCCGGGACTGTTGAGGGCCAGGGATGGCCCGAAACAAGCGCACAGGGATGTGCTCGTAGCGTGTCCCGGAGTGATTGCCCCGTGGCAGACCTGCACCCAACATGCAGGTTAATTCAAAATATGGCCAAGAAAACCTATTTCGTAACAGGCACTGACACGGGCGTCGGTAAAACCATGGTCTCCGCCGCCATCCTCGAGGCGGCCAAAGCCCAGGGCAAACGCACCCTGGCAATGAAACCGATCGCCTCCGGCTGCGACCAGACCACGGAAGGCCTTCGGAACGAGGACGCCCTGATACTCCAGCAGGCCATCACCGAAAAGCTCTCCTACGATCAGATCAATCCCATAGCGCTGGAACCAGCCATTGCCCCCCATGTCGCCGCCCAGCAAGCCGGCAAGACCGTCACGGCCCAGCGCCTGATCGGCTTTTGCCGAGGTCTCCAGATCCAGCCCGCGGACCTGCTGCTCGTCGAAGGCGCCGGCGGCTGGCGGGTGCCCCTGAACGACCGGGAAACCTACGCTGCCATGCCTCGTGAACTTGGCATGCCGGTCATACTGGTCGTCGCCCTGAAGCTTGGCTGCATCAATCATGCCCTTCTGAGTGCCGAAGCCATCCGTGCCGATGGTTTGCCGGTGGCGGGTTGGGTCGCAAACCGGGTCGAGAGTGAGCCCATGGACTGCGAACAGGAAACCCTCAATTACCTGATGAACCATCTTGGCGCCCCTTGCCTCGGCGTGTTGCCATGGCTCGAACAGGCAAAGCCCGCCGATCTTGCCCGCTATATCAGCCTGGACCCGCTTTTCGTTGACTGAGTCCCTCGAGGCCAAGAAGCATTAGCCTCCTGTACACCCTGCCCGTCCCACGGGCAGGGTGTTTTTTTATGTTTTTTACCCGGTCAGCCCGCTACAAATTTTCAATCCGGCTATTGACAATTCTGTGCCAGTAAACGTATGTTTCAAACAAGTGTTTAATTAAGGCCGCAGCGCGTTGCGTTGTGGTGTCTGAGCAAACCAAGGCCAAAGGCTGTAAACCCTGTTTCAGCTGAGACCGAGAACCGAGGTGGATTCCATGCCTGAATACAAAGCGCCCCTGCGTGACATCAAATTTGTAATGAACGAGCTGCTGAACAGCGAGCAGCATTACGCCAGTCTGGAAGGTGCCGAAGACGCCACTCCCGATATGGTGGACGCCATCATCCAGGAAGGTGCAAAGTTCTGTGAGCAGGTACTGTCTCCGCTGAACCAGGTCGGTGACCGGGAAGGCTGTACCTGGAGCGAGGACGGTGTGAAGACACCGACCGGTTTCAAGGAAGCCTACGAGCAGTACGTCGAGGGTGGCTGGCCTTCCATGACCGCCGATCCCAATTACGGTGGCCAGGGCCTGCCGCACTCTCTGGGCCTGGTAATGAGTGAAATGGTGGGTACCTCCAACTGGTCCTGGGGCATGTACCCGGGCCTGAGCCACGGTGCCACCAACACCATCGAAGAGCACGGCACCGAAGAGCAGAAGCAGACCTATCTCACCAAGCTGATCAGTGGCGAGTGGACCGGCACCATGTGTCTGACCGAGCCGCACTGTGGTTCCGACCTGGGAACCCTGCGGACCAAGGCCGAGCCGAACGCCGATGGCACCTACAGCATTACCGGCACCAAGATCTTCATCTCCGCCGGTGAGCACGACATGGCCGAGAACATCGTCCACATCGTTCTGGCCCGCCTGCCGGGCGCGCCGGAAGGTACCAAGGGTATCTCCCTCTTCATCGTGCCCAAGCAGCTGCCGAACGAAGACGGATCCGCCGGCGAGCGCAACGCGGTTTCCTGTGGCTCCCTGGAGCACAAGATGGGTATCCACGGCAACGCCACCTGCGTCATGAACTTCGACGGTGCCAAGGGCTGGCTGATCGGGCCGGAGAACAAGGGCCTGAACTGCATGTTCACCTTCATGAACACCGCGCGTATCGGCACCGCCATCCAGGGTCTGGGTGCGGCCGAGCTGGGCTTCCAGGGCTCCCTGGCGTACGCCAAGGACCGCCTGGCCATGCGTTCCCTGAGCGGACCGAAGAATCCGGAAGGCATCGCCGACCCGATCATCGTTCACCCGGACGTGCGTCGCATGCTGCTGACCCAGAAGGCCGTGGCCGAAGGTGCCCGCGCCCTGATCTACCTTGCCGGCCAGCAGGTGGATGTGGTTCACAGCGGCAAGACCGAGGAAGAGCGCCAGCAGGCTGACGCGCTGCTCGGTTTCCTGACTCCGATCGCCAAGGCCTTCCTGACCGAGATCGGTTACGAATCTGCCAACCTGGGCATGCAGGTATTCGGTGGTCACGGTTTCATCTCCGAGTGGGGCATGGAGCAGAACGTTCGTGACGCCCGGATCGGCATGATCTACGAGGGCACCACCGGCATCCAGGCGCTGGACCTGCTCGGCCGTAAGGTCCTGATGACCCAGGGCGAGTCCCTGAAAGGCTTCACCAAGCTGGTTCACGTGTTCTGCAAGGAAAATGCGGATAACGAGCAGCTGAAAGAGTTCATCGAGCCGCTCGCTGCGATCAACAAGGAGTGGGGCGAACTGACCACCAAGGTGGGCATGGCGGCCATGAAGAACCGCGAGGAAGTGGGCGCGGCCTCCGTTGATTATCTGATGTACTCCGGTTACGCCGTGTTCGCCTACCTGTGGGCACGCATGGCCAAGGTGGCTCACGACAAGATGGTCGAGGGTACCAGCGAGGAAATGTTCTACAACGCCAAGGTCCAGACAGCACGCTTCTACTTCAAGCGCATGCTGCCGCGGTCCAGGGCCCACGCCGAAACCATGCTGGCCGGTGCGGACACCCTGCTGGACATGCCGGAAGAAGCTTTCGCCATCTGAGGCGCGGGCTCCGGTAGCGTTCTGAATCATAAAGCCCGTGCTCTCTGGAGGCGGGCTTTTTTCATGTGTTCTGACGGGGTTTCGGGTAAACTACCGGCCCATAACAACATAACTTTCAGCGGACACATAGCCGAGCAGGTGTCGAGGTCCAGAGCAAGACCCACTGCGCCCTGCAAAGACTGACTGGAATTTTGTGGAGAGTTTCAAATGGCTGAATATCAGGCACCGTTACGTGACATTCGCTTCTTGCTGAATGAAGTATTTGATGCGCCTGCGCTTTGGGCGTCCCTGCCCAAAGTGGCCGAGAATGTGGATCCGGAAACGGCGGATGCCATCCTGGAAGAGGCTGGCAAAATCGCCGGTGGGGTTCTTGCGCCTCTGAACCGCGAGGCGGACGAGCAGGGCAGCAAGTGGAATGACGGTGAAGTGACCGCACCGGACGGTTTCAAGGAAGCTTACCAGACCATCGTGGAAGGTGGCTGGAATGGTCTGGGTGGCAACCCGGAGTTTGGCGGCATGGGCATGCCCAAGACCCTGGTGGCCCAGTTCGAGGAGATGATGCAGGGTGCGAACATGGCCTTTGGTCTCGCCCCGATGCTGACAGCGGGCGCCTGCCTGGCGCTGGATGCCCATGGCAGCCAGGAGCTGAAGGAAAAATACCTGCCGAACATGTATTCCGGCGTCTGGTCCGGTGCCATGGACCTGACCGAACCGCATGCCGGTACCGATCTGGGGATCATCCGCACCAAGGCCGAGCCCAATGACGACGGTTCCTTCAGTGTCACAGGGACCAAGATCTTCATTACCTGGGGCGAGCATGACATGGCGGAGAACATCATCCACCTGGTGCTGGCCAAGCTTCCGGATGCTCCGAAAGGACCGAAAGGCATTTCCCTTTTCCTCGTGCCCAAGTTTATGGTGAACGAAGACGGCTCCCTGGGTGAGCGTAACAGCTTCAGCTGTGGCTCAATCGAGAAGAAAATGGGCATCAAGGGCTCCGCCACCTGCGTCATGAACTTCGATGGTGCCAAGGGTTGGCTGGTTGGCGAGGAGAACAAGGGGCTCGCCGCCATGTTTACCATGATGAACTACGAGCGTCTGGGTGTGGGCATCCAGGGCATCGGTGCTGCCGAGGCATCCCTGCAGAGTGCTCGCGAATATGCCCTGGACCGAATCCAGAGCCGGGCCCCGACCGGTGCCCAGCAGCCTGAAAAGGCAGCGGACCCGATCATCGTGCATCCGGACGTGCGCCGTATGCTGCTGACCATGAAGGGCTATGTGGAGGGCGGTCGTGCCTTCTCCACCTACGTCGCGCAATGGCTGGATATCTCCAAGTACGCCGATGACGAAGAGCGTCGTAAACATGCGGAAGGTATGGTCGCGCTGCTGACGCCGGTGGCCAAGGCGTTCCTGACTGACCGTGGCCTGGAGGCCTGTATTCTCGGCCAGCAGGTATTCGGTGGCCACGGCTTCATTCGTGAGTGGGGGCAGGAACAGCTGGTTCGGGACTGCCGGATTACCCAGATCTACGAAGGCACCAATGGTATCCAGGCGCTGGATCTGATGGGGCGCAAGGTTGTCGGTAGCCAGGGCAAGCTGTATGAACTGTTCGCACAGGACGTTGCCAACTTCCTCGAGGAAAACGCAGATAACGAGCATCTGCATCCATTCCTGGAGCCGCTGGCGGCTGCTGTGGAGCGCCTCGATGATGTCACCGAGCATGTTCTGGGGCAGGCCAGCAATACGCCGGATGCCGTTGGTGCGGCTTCCGTTGATTACCTGGACCTGTTCGGCCTGACCGCGCTGGCGTACATGTGGGCCAAGATCGTCAAGGCGGCGGCGCCCCAGGCAGACGGTGATACCTCCGGCTTCTACACCGGTAAGGTCAAGACTGCCCGCTTCTACTATGATCGCCTGCTGCCGAAGACGGTCTCCCTCGCGGAAGGGATCCGCAGTGGCAGCGACGCCATGATGGCGCTCACGGCAGAAGAGTTCTGATCTCCGTTTGACGGTTCGGAACGCAAAAGGCAGGTCCTCGGACCTGCCTTTTCTTTTTGGGACTTCCCATGATGGCCGGGGGCGGGTTGTTCAGAGTTGATCCAGTTGGTCGGGATTGTTCACGAATGGATTCTGATTACCCTGGATTTCCGCAATCCGGCGATGGCGGGTCAATTCGTTGTCATCCGGGGGGTCCAGTCGGTTCCAGCCTTTGAATACAGAGGTTGCTCCCAACCAGGGCAGGTCATAGGTGGTGACCATGTAGGCCATGGTCCGGGCCACATCCCCCTTGACGCGCTCCGGTGGCTCGAAGAACTGGGCGCTGGCGCGGATTCCACAATCGTCCGGCTTGGCTACCTTGCCGATATCATCATAGCGGGCATTTCGCCGCTGCATCTCGATCCGACTGCGAACCGGAACCATGTTATGCAGGTCCGAGGCGATCTGGCGGTAACGATTGTCCTGCTCGCACTGCCGTGATGTCCCGCAGGCCAGGGCGCTGCGTATGTCGGCCAGCGGGTAGATGTAACCATCGGTCAGCAGGAATCCCTTGCTGGTGAAGGGCGTATTGCAGAAAAACGATTGCCCGCCCTCGGCATAGAGGTTGCCCCAGAATTCGTTTTTGATCACGGTGTCAGGATCACTGAATCGGGTGTTCTGGCCAATGACGACGGTGGTAATGAGCAGGAGGAAGGTAGTGTAAAGGATCGGAAGCTTTTTCATACCCCATTTATACCTCGCAGTGTCTGGAAGCACCCTGTCCCTTCAGGCCGGTCGACGAGGATGGCCCAAAGCGGCAACGTCTGAAGCTTCGTTCACTAGTCGGGTAAAGTATGGCACAAAGACCCTCGAAGTGAGGGTCTCTGGGGCAGAAAAGTTTGAGTCTGTGCCGGGTCGCGGAGAGCTTATTTGAGTTTGTCGCGGATGTTCTGATACCCGGTCTTCAGGTCTTCGCCCAGTTTCTGGGCAGTCTGGCGGGCCTCCTGGCTGGCGTTTTCCGCATCGTGGAGAACCTGGTCCAGCTTGGTCCGGAACCGGTCCCAGTCCTGTTCCAGGTCGTCCCACTCGTCCTTGACGTCTTCGCGTGCCAGATGGAGCTGAACACGGGCTTCGTCCCGGTACTGTTTGATTTTTTCCGACAGTTTCTTGAGTTCTTCTTGAACACTCATTTCAGGCACCTCCTTGGTTTGTTGGTGGGAATAACAATGCGCCCGAACCGGAAAAACTGTCAAGTACTGGAATGGCTGGAAGAAGGGCAGATTTCAGTCGATTGACTCAGATCACGGTTTTACGGCAAGAAGTGCCGACATATCCCGCAGGTAATGCCAGGGCGAGAGGTCGTCAAAGCCCTTGGCCGCGCGATCGATCTGGCTGCAAAGGCGGGTGGCCTGCTGCAATTGGCCCGGGGTAAGGCGCCGGGCGGCGCGCTCGAGCACGCGTGCACGCTGGGGCTGGAACACGCCCCGTTTCTTGAGGAAGGCCGCCGGATTGTCTCCTTGCCCGGACGCCGAACGCAGTTCCGCCACCAGATTGATGTCCCGATTGAGTACGGCCAGCAATCCCAGGGGATTCTCGCCTTCCTGTTGCAGGATCCCGATCATTTTTCCGGCATGCGCTGCCCTTCCGGCGAGCAGTTCCAGCACCAGCTCGAAGCCATTGAATCGCGAACTGTCCTGAACCGCCTGCTCAATGGTTTCCTCGTCGATGGTGTTGCCATTGGTCAGCAATGCGAGCCGGTCCAGCTCCTGACTGGCCGCCAGCAGGTTGCCCTCCAGTCGCTCGGCGAGCATGGCCAGGGCACCCCGGGTCAGGTGCAGGCCCTGACGGTTGGCACGCTGTTGCAGCCAGCCCTCGAACTTGTCGGCGTCCACCGGCCAGACGGGCACATGCACGCCCTTGCCCTGAAGTTCCTTGTACCACTTGCGCCGGGTTTCGGCGGCATCCAGGCGGGTGCTGATCAGCAGCAGGATGATGTCTTCGGGAGGCTGCTGGAGCAACTGCTCCAGTACCGGGCGCCCATCGCCGAGCTTGCCTGTGGGCAAATGGATCTCGATCCGGCGCTTCTCGGCGAACAGGGACATGGCGTTGAACTCTTCCGACACCGTGCTCCAGTTCAACTGATGATCGGCGTGGAAGGTGAGGCGGTCGTGAAAGCCGGCTTCCCGGGCCGCCTTCCGGATCTGATCGCAGCACTCCTGCACCAGCAGAGGTTCGTCCCCGGACACCAGGTAGACCGGCGCCAGGCTTTTCTTGAGCAGTTGGGGGAGCTGGGCCGGTTGGGTCTTCATGGTTCGTCGGCGTCGGGTTCTGCCGAGGGGTTGTTGGTGCGGTAGTCGTTACGGATGGTCTGGATCCGGGCCTCCGTCATGGGTGCCAGACGGAACAGGATCTGTTGGGCCAGCCGGTCGTTCAGTCGCTGCTCCAGTTCGTCCTGTTCCCGCTGTTTGGCCAGGATATTGGTTTCATCGTACCGGTAAGTTTCGCGGACGTTCAGCTCGGTGTCTGCAATCAGCGGGATCCGGTCATCGCTGATCAGCTCGATGCGGACCGCCTGGGTCAGGGTATATTCTGCTGCGGCCGCCCGGACGGTGATGGCCGAGGCACGGCGATCCTGGGAGTAGGATTTGAGGCCAAGGACATAGGCCGCATTTCCGGCATCGGTGGTTTCAAGACCGCCCATCTTCAATTGGTCCTTCACGGACAGGCAGAGGGTGTCCGGGATCTGTGAGCCGCACTGTATCGCCAGCGGCTGCAAGGCCGCCGGCACCGGGGAGGTGCCCCGCAGCTGAAAACCGCAGCCGGCCAGTGTCGCCGACAGCGCCAGCGCCGTAACCGGAACCGCGAGGTTTTTCAGGGCAGGGCGGAGTGCCATATCAGTTGGCCACCACATTCACCAGCTTGCCGGGGACCACGATGACCTTGCGTACGGTCTTGCCTTCGGTGAACCGCATGACGTTCTCGTTCTCCAGAGCCAGCTTCTCCAGGTCCGCCTTGGCGATGTCTGCCGGTACGTCTTCCTTGGCGCGGACCTTGCCGTTGACCTGAAGCACCACCTGGATCTGGCTGCGGACCATCGCCTTCTCATCCGCTTCCGGCCAGGATGCTTCCACCACCGGCTCCTCGTGGCCCAGGCTTTGCCAGAGCTGGTGACAGATGTGGGGGACGATGGGTGACAGTACCAGTACCGCTGTATTCAGGGCCTCCTGGCGCACGGCCCGGCTCTGCGGTTCGTCATCACTCAGTTTTCCTACCTCGTTCAGCAGCTCCATCACGGCGGCGATGGCGGTGTTGAACGTCAGGCGACGGCTGATGTCGTCACTGACCTTGGCAATGGTCTCGTGGGTCTTTCGGCGCAGGTCCTTCTGGGCATCGTTCAGCGCGGCCACGTCCAGGGTCGGGGCCGGGCCGCCGGCGGTGTGCTCGTTCACCATCCGCCACAGGCGCTTAAGGAACCGGTGGGCACCCTCGACGCCGCTGTCGGACCATTCCAGGGACTGCTCGGGCGGGGCCGCGAACATCATGAACAGGCGCACCGTATCGGCCCCGAATTCGTCGATGATCGCTTGCGGATCGATCCCGTTGTTCTTGGACTTGGACATCTTGGTAACGCCGCCAATCTCCACCGGCTCACCGTCAGACGCCAGCACCGCCCGGACTACCTGGCCCTTGCTGTCCCGCTCGACGGTGATATCGGCCGGATTGAACCAGGTCTTGCCGCCGTTTTCGTCGTTGCGGTAATAGGTCTCGGCCAGCACCATGCCCTGGGTCAGCAGACGCTTGAACGGTTCGGAGCTGTCCACCAGGCCCACATCCCGCAGCAGCTTGTGGAAGAAGCGGGCGTACAGCAGGTGCAGGATGGCGTGCTCGATACCGCCAATGTACTGGTCAACCGGCAACCAGTAGTTGGCGGCTGCCGGGTCCAGCATGCCCTTGTCGTAGTTGGGGCTGCAGAACCGGGCGTAGTACCAGGACGACTCCATGAAGGTGTCGAAGGTGTCGGTTTCCAGGGTGGCCGGCTGGCCGTTGTATTCGGTCTTGCACCACTCCGGGTCGGCCTTGATCGGAGACTGGACGCCGTCCATCTCCACGTCCTCCGGCAGACGCACCGGCAGCCGGTCATCGGGAACCGGCATTTCGGTACCGTCTTCCAGCGTCATCATCGGGATCGGCGCGCCCCAATAGCGCTGACGGGAGACACCCCAGTCACGCAGGCGGTAGTTGACGGTACGCTTGCCGATGCCATTGTCTTCCAGATGCTTCGCGATTTCGTCGAAGGCTTCCTCGCTGGTCAGCCCGCTGTATTTGCCGGAGGACACCAGGGTGCCCTTTTCAGTGAAGGCTTTTTCCTGGACATCGATCTCGCGGCCATCGCGCGCCGCGATCACCTGTTTGATCGGCAGCCGGTATTTCAGGGCAAATTCATGGTCGCGGTCATCGTGCCCCGGCACCGCCATCAGAGCGCCGGTGCCGTAATCCATCAGCACGAAGTTGGCGACCCACACCGGGATTTCTTCCTGGGTCAGCGGGTGGACGGCCTTGAAGCCGGTATCGATACCCTTTTTCTCCATGGTGGCCATCTCAGCCTCGGCCACCTTGCTGTTCCGGCACTCGTCCACGAATTCGGCCACGTCACGGTGCCGCTCCGCGGCCTCTTTGGCCAGCGGGTGCTCGGCGGCCACCGCCATGTAGCTCACGCCCATCAGGGTATCCGGACGGGTGGTGTAGACCGTGAGGCCTTCATCACGATCCTTCAGCGGGAAGGTCAGCTCGGTACCCTCGGACTTGCCGATCCAGTTCCGCTGCATGGTCTTGACCTGCTCGGGCCAGCCTTCCATCTCATCGAGATCGTTCAGCAGTTCCTCGGCGTAATCGGTAATGCGGATAAACCACTGGGGAATTTTCTTCTGCTCCACCAGGGCACCGGAGCGCCAGCCACGGCCGTCGACGACCTGTTCGTTTGCCAGTACAGTCTGGTCGACCGGATCCCAGTTCACGGTGGACATCTTCTTGTACACCAGGCCCTTTTCGTACAGACGGGCGAAGAACCACTGCTCCCAGCGGTAGTAATCCGGATCACAGGTGGCCAGCTCCCGGCTCCAGTCGTATCCGAAGCCCAGCTGCTTGAGCTGCTTCTTCATGTAGTCGATGTTGGAGCGGGTCCATTTGGCCGGGGCAGTCTTGTTGGCAATGGCGGCGTTCTCGGCGGGCAGACCGAAGGCGTCCCAGCCCATGGGCTGCATGACGTTCTTGCCCTGCATGCGCTGGTAGCGGGAGATCACGTCGCCGATGGTGTAGTTGCGGACGTGGCCCATGTGCAGCTTGCCGCTGGGGTAGGGGAACATGGACAGGCAGTAGTACTTGGGCTTGCCCGGCTCTTCCTTCACCTTGAAGGTTTCGTTCTTGTCCCAGAATTCGCGGGCGGTCTGTTCTACTTCACGTGGGTTATATTGCTCGTCCATTCCTGCCATTACCAAAATTACCCTGTGTTCAGATAGATGTTCGAAGGGGCCGAACATTCTAACGCACACAAGGCTTAACAGGTAGTCTGCCAATTTCTCTTTCCTGTGCCAGAATTGGGGGTAAGCAGGATCGTGCTGGCAAAAGGAGCCGAGATGACAGAACCAGAACGCAACCACCTATCAGGCAAGGCCCTCGAGGTCTACGACCGGATGCTCGAGCGGGTGCAGACCCGCATGAAGGAACTCCAGGAAACGTCCCTGGAAACCCTGGAGGAGGAAATCCAGAAAGCCGTCGAATTCGAGTACGAGCTGGAAGAAATGACCCGGGAGGAGGCCGATCTGCTCGGCGCTTACCTGGAGCGGGATCTGAAACACCTGATGCACTTCGTGGACGAGACCGGCGAAGGCCTGAAAGAGTGGCTGCAGCTGGACATCTCCCTGCTGGAACACCAGCTGGCAGACAGCCTGCTGTCGGTAGCCGACCAGACCCGGGTCGATACCCTGGAGCTGAACCAGAAACTCGAGAACGATGACGCCGGCCACTACATCTCCGGCGAAGTCGCCACCGCCGGCATGTTCCGGTGCCTGAACTGCAGCCACATGCGCTGCCTGACCGCGACCAGTCACCTCGAACCCTGCGAGGCGTGTGGGTCCCATTACTACGAGCGGGTGACCAGTCGCTGGCCGCAAAAGACGGAGTAAGGTCGCGAAGACGGGGTCAGATGAGGGCTTTCATCTTAACTCGGGGGTCTGATGAAAACTTTCATCTGACCCCATCTTGATGTCCAACTCGGGGTCAGAAGAACAAGCTCTTCAGACCCCTGTGCCACGCCTAACTCAGGGGTCTGATGAAAACCTTCATCTGACCCCGTCTTGACCTCCAACTCGGGGTCAGAAGAACGAGTTCTTCAGACCCCTGTGCCACGTCTAACTCAGGGGTCTGATGAAAGCCTTCATCTGACCCCATTCTGACTTTCAACTCGGGGTCAGAAGAACGAGTTCTTCAGACCCCTGTGCCTACCTTCACCCCGCGCTCTTGGGAATCACCCGCTCCCGCACAAACACAATCAGAATCGCCGCCAACGTCAACACCGGCCAGGACCCGGTCTGCATATACGGCGTGCTCCCGGTTGCGGTAAATACTTCTCCGGTCAGGGTCGCCCGCTCGAATTGAGGAATCCGTTCGGTGATCTGGCCCTTCTCGTTGATGATGGCCGTCACCCCGTTGTTGGTACCGCGCAGCATGTAGCGACCGGTCTCCAGGGCGCGCATGCGGGCGATCTGCAGATGCTGTAACGGGCCGATGGAGTCGCCGAACCAGCCGTCGTTGCTGATGGTCAGCAGCAGCCCGGCCCCCCGGCTGTTGAAGGCGACGAAATCCGGGTACGCCACCTCGTAGCAGATGAAGGGCATGACGTTGATGCCGTTGGCCTGCAGTGGCTCCTGCCATTCCGGGCCCCGGCTGAAGCTGCTCATGGGCAGGTCGAAGAAGCCGATCAGGCCCCGGAGCACACTTTGCAGCGGAACGTACTCACCAAAGGGCACCAGCTTTTGCTTGTGGTACATACCGCCACCGTTGCCGATGGCCATGATGCTGTTGTGGAAGGTGAAGTCCTCGATACGGTCGCTGAAACCGTACCAGGGGATACCGGTGATCAGGGTGCTGTTTTCGCCCAGCTCCCCGTCGATATGCTCGATAATCTTGCCGGCCTGGTCCTGGGTGATCGGGATTGCCGTCTCCGGCCAGAGGATCAGGTCGGTATCCCAGTGATCCTCGGTGAGGGTCAGGTAGGTAACGATCTGATCCCTGAGGAAGTCGGGGTCCCACTTGACCTGTTGGGGAATGTTGCCCTGCATGGCGGCGAAAGTGGTGGGCTGTTCGCTGATCTCGGTCCAGTCAATCCGGTTCATGGCCGGGGCCGCGCCCCAGGGAACCAGGGCCAGGAGCAGCACCAGGCCGGCCATTGTCCGGCGCTGACCCAGGAACAGCCAGCCGGCGGCATAAGCGGCGACGCCGGTTACCGTCACCCAGAAAGTGAGACCATGGACCCCGGTCAGTGGGGCCAGCCCGGCGAGGGGACCGTCGGTGTGGGCGGTGCCCAGATAGAGCCAGGGGAAGCCGGTCAGTAGCCAGCCCCGCAACCAGTCACCGAGGATCCAGATAGCCGGGAACAGGATCAGCCGCCGTACAGCGCTCTCTTTGGCCAGCTTGCCCCAGAACCAGAAAGCCAGTGCATGGAACAGTGCCAGCCCCGTGACAAACAGCACGGTAAGCAGGATGGCGATCGGAATGGAGGTATTGCCGTGTTCGCTGATACTGATGTAGACCCAGCTGGCGCCGGTGGCGAACAGGCCCAGGCCGGTAAACCAGCCGGCCCGGAGCAGCTGGCCAGGGGCGGCTGGAATGGTAACCAGAAGTATCAGGAATACCGACACCGGCCCCAGCCACCACAGATTGAAGGGGGCGAAAGTCAGGGTCTGGAGCGCACCCGCAACCACGAGGGTAAGGGCCCCCAGCCACGGGATCCGGTTCAGCGGGGTTCTTAGGGTAGTGCGGGTTGCGTTACTGCTCACTTCGGGTTACCTGCAACAGACGAATGACACGGTTATCGGCGTTGGCAATAGTAAACTGCAAACCGCCGAATTCAACCGTCTCGCCCCGTCTGGGCAGGTGACCAAACTCTTTCAGAACCACACCGCCGATGGTGTCGAAATCTTCTTCGTCCAGTTCGGTCTGGAAGAATTCATTGAAATCGTCCACGGGCGTGACCGCCTTCACGGCAAAGGAGCCATCGCCCCGGGCCTTGATGTTGGTCTCTTCATCGAAGTCGTGCTCGTCCTCGATCTCGCCAACAATCTGCTCCAGCACATCCTCGATGGTGATCAGGCCGGCGGTGCCGCCGTACTCGTCCACCACGATGGCCATGTGATTGCGGTTTTCCTTGAACTCCTTGAGCAGCTGGTTCAGGCGCTTGCTCTCGGGCACAAAGTTGGGCGGGCGCAGGATCTCGCGGATGCGGTTCCAGTTCAGTTCGTTGTTCATGGCCAGGGGCAGGAGATCCTTGGCCAGCAGGACGCCGATGACATCATCCTGGCTGTCGCCGATGACCGGAAAACGACTGTGGGCAGAGGAAATGATTTCCCCCAGGAATTCCTTTGGCTCCTGGGAGGCTTTCACGGTGACCATCTGGGAGCGGGGGATCATGATTTCGTCGACCCGCATGTCGATCACCTGCATGGCACCTTCGATGATGCTCATGGCATCGACATCGATGATGTTCTGGGACTCCGCGTCCCGCAGGATTTCCAGCACGTCCTCAACGGACTCAGGCCCGCTGGAGAAGGCCTGTGATATACGCTCCAGCCAGGACTTGTTGCCCTGGCTGCGACTCGACTGATCGTCGCTCATGAGTCTTGTTCCGTTTCCTCTGCTTCGTAAGGGTTATCGTATCCAAGCTGCCTCAGCAGCCGGATCTCGAGGGCTTCCATGACCTCGGCATCTTTGTCGTCAATATGATCGTAGCCCTGCAGATGCAACATACCGTGCACCACCATATGGGCCCAATGGGCTTCGATCGTTTTATGCTGCTCACCGGCCTCTCGTTCAACAACCGGCGCACAAATGACGAGATCTCCCGCCAATGGGACCGTTATACCCGCTGGGGCCTCAAATGGGAAGGACAATACATTGGTCGGTTTGTCCTTGCCGCGATACTCGTGATTCAGCTCCTGGCTTTCAAGGGCACCAACAATACGAATCGTCACCTCGGACGGATTCTCCCCCAGCCAGGCGGCCTGCGCCCAGGTCTGGAACAGGGCCTCGTCCGGAACGCCTTCTCCCTCATACACATTCTGGAAATCAACCGTCAGCTCGCTCACTGGCCCGTGGCACTCCCGTCATCAAAGGAATCGTAGGCCTCGACAATCCGTTGCACCAGCGGGTGGCGGACCACGTCTTTGGCGTCAAAGCGGGTAAAGCCGATACCGGACACCTTGCTCAGCACATTGGCGGCATGAATGAGGCCGGAATTCTGCCCGCGGGGCAGGTCCACCTGGGTCGTATCCCCGGTGATCACCGCAGTGGAACCAAAACCGATCCGGGTCAGGAACATCTTCATCTGTTCCCGGGTGGTGTTCTGGCTCTCGTCGAGGATGATGAACGAGTTATTCAGCGTCCGGCCCCGCATGAAGGCCAGTGGCGCAATCTCGATCACGCTCTTCTCGATGAGGCGGGTAACCTGGTCAAAGCCGAGCATTTCATAGAGGGCGTCGTACAGCGGACGCAGATACGGGTCCACCTTCTGTGCCAGATCCCCTGGCAGGAAGCCCAGCTTCTCACCAGCCTCGACCGCCGGGCGAACCAGCAGGATGCGCTTCACCTGTTCGTCCTTCAGCGCTTCCACGGCACAGGCCACCGCAAGCCAGGTCTTGCCGGTACCCGCCGGACCAATGCCGAAGTTGATATCGTGCGTGCGGATGTTGTGCACGTACTTCTGCTGGTTCCTGCCCCGGGGCTTGGCGGTCATCTTGGGGGTCTTGATGACCGTCACCTGGCCTTCATCGTAGGGCACGTCATCGGGGAGGCGCTCGATGCCGGTTTCCCGGATGAACAGGTGCACGGTATCCGGCGGGATATCGTCGGTGGCTTCTGTTTCCCGGTACAGGTGGCGGATGACTTCAACGGCAGCCGCCACGTGTTCGGTTTCGCCCTCGACGCGGAAATGATGGCCCCGGCGACCGACTTTTACCTGAAGGCGTTTCTCGATCATCTTGAGGTTTTCGTCGAACTGGCCGCACAGGGTGGCCAGCCGGCGCTGGTCTACCGGGTGCAGGTCGAATTGTCTGGTGTCGTGTGTGTTCAATCTTGCTCCGTGTGGTTTACTCCCCTGGTTTCTTGGGAGTCAGCTGTTCTGGATTTTGGAGTCAGGCCAGGGTGCGGGGCCCCGCACCCTCGTCGATCTTACTATTTGCAGGCCCGTGAGTAGAAAAACAAGTAGCTTGGGAGTGTCGGTCTAAAATGGGGTCAGATGAATGCTTTCATCTGACCCCTGCTTTGACGGCTTCCGACTTCAACGGGCTGCTCTCTCGACTTAAATTACCCCGGACTATATCTGTGCTGTCCGAAGCCCTTCCAGCCAGCCTCCCAACGCCGGACCTTAAACAGATGCGTACTCAGCCTTAATACAACTCTGAGCCTACAGGCACACCCCGCAGCGAATTGGGATAAGCCTCCACAATCTCCACGTCAATGAAGTTCCCGACCACTTCCGGGTTCTCATGGCGGAAGTTCACAATCCGGTTGTTCTCGGTCCGCCCCGCATACTCCCCGGGATCTTTCTTGGACAGGCCGGTCACCAGAATCCGCTGGGTGGTGCCCACCATCTTGCGGCTGATGTCCATCGCCTGCTGGTTAATCCGCTGCTGCAGGATCGCCAGGCGCTCTTTCTTCACTTCCATCGGGGTGTCATCCGGCAGGTCGGAAGCCGGGGTGCCCGGACGGGCGCTGTAAACAAAACTGAAGGACACGTCAAAGCCGATGTCGTTGATCAGCTTCATGGTGTCCTCGAAGTCCTTGTCGGTCTCACCCGGGAAGCCCACGATGAAATCGGAGGAGAAGCTGATGTCCGGGCGGATCTTGCGCAGGCGGCGGAGCTTGGATTTGTACTCCAGTGCTGTATGGCCGCGCTTCATGGCCGCCAGGATGCGGTCGGAGCCGCTCTGGACCGGCAGGTGCAGGTGGCTGACCAGCTCGGGAACCCGTTCGTAGACGTCGATCAGCGCGTCCGAGAATTCCACCGGGTGCGAGGTGGTGTAGCGGATGCGGTCGATGCCGTCGATGGTGGCGATCAGTTCGATCAGCTCGGCCAGGTCCATGACGTCGCCGTCGTGGGTTTCGCCGCGGTAGGCGTTGACGTTCTGGCCGAGGAGGTTCACTTCCCGAACTCCCTGGCCGGCCAGGTGGGCGACTTCTGCGATCACGTCATCGACCGGGCGGCTGACTTCTTCGCCGCGGGTATAGGGCACCACGCAGAAGGTGCAGTATTTGCTGCAGCCTTCCATGATGGAGACAAACGCAGAGGGGCCGTCGGCGCCCGGTTCGGGCAGATTGTCGAATTTCTCGATTTCCGGGAAGCTGACGTCCACCACGCCGACGCCGTTACCTTTCATGCGCACTTCGCTGATCATGTCCGGCAGGCGGTGCAGGGTCTGGGGGCCGAAGACCATGTCCACGTAGGGCGCGCGGTCGATGATGGCCTGACCTTCCTGGCTGGCGACGCAGCCGCCAACGCCGATGATCAGTTCGGGTTTTTTGCTCTTGAGGCTTTTCCAGCGGCCAAGCTGGTGGAATACCTTCTCCTGGGCTTTTTCCCGGATGGAGCAGGTGTTCAGCAGCAGGATGTCGGCGTCGTCCGGGCTGTCGGTCACTTCGACCGCTTCGCCGGTTTTGAGCAGGTCTGCCATGCGGGCAGAGTCGTACTCGTTCATCTGACAGCCGTGGGTTTTGATATACAGCTTTTTGGCCATGGTTCTCACGTGATCTGGTGGATGTCGCGCCGGGACTGGTGGTTTTCGCGGGGCGCTAGCAAAAAGGAACTGCGTATTATAACGGGGTGATTATTCTTCAACCACCATTGTCTCGGCTTGTCGCTAGTTTCTATGTGGTATTATCTCCGGGCTCCATGCTTTGGGTGCATGAAGGGCTTGGCGGTGGGCTTTCCAAAACCCGCTCCTTCGGCACGTCCATGTGACGCTTGAGCTCCGCCATCCTTGGCTCCGCACAGTTTTGGAAAGCCCACCGCCAAGCCCTTCCCGTACCATGGAGTAATCCCGTCGGATACGCCTACGAGGTTTCCGGCAAGTATGAATAGATAAACCGACTAAACATGACTCCTGAACGCCTCGCCCGAATCAAACAAACCCTCGACACCCGCCAACCGGACCTCCGTGTGTTGACCGACCAGGTCCACAAGCCCCGGAACCTGTCGGCCATCATCCGCTCCTGCGATGCCTTTGGCCTGGCCAACATGCACGTGGTCTGGCCGAAGGAAGGCTTCCGCGCGTTCCGGAAGACCGCGGGTGGCAGTTACAACTGGGTGACCACCCACACGCATCCCACCATGGACGATGCGGTCGCGGACCTGAAGGCGCAGGGGCACAAGCTCTATGCCGCCCAGCTTTCGGACCGGGCGGTGGATTTCCGGGAGGTGGATTACACGGTGCCCTGTACCATCATCATGGGCAACGAGGTGGACGGCGTGAGTTCGGATGCTGCAGCCGAGGCGGATGAGCACATTGTGATCCCGATGATGGGGATGGTGGAGTCGCTGAACGTGTCCTCCGCCTGCGCCATCATCCTGTCCGAGGCCCATCGCCAGCGGAAGCTGGCCGGGATGTTCGAGCAGCGGCGGCTGCCGGATGAGGAATATGACCGCCTGTTGTTCTGCTGGTGCCAGCCGACGGTAAAGCGCTACTGCGACGACCGCAACCTGCCGTATCCGCCCATTGACCCGGAAACCGGAGAGTTGATTGACGGGGTAGGGTGGATGAAAGAAGTCCGAAAGCAACGGCACCCGCACCTGGCGCGATGCTCAGGGGTCAGATGAATGCCTTCATCTGACCCCATCTTTAATTGTTACCCCGCCGCTAACAAGGGGACACATGCTCCGGGGTCTGATGAAAACTTTCATCTGACCCCCATGTTCAAGTTCAGACTTCGCCGCTAACAAGGGGTCAGAAGAAAGCGTTCTTCAGACCCCGGCGTCGCCACCAAGTCCGCAGGCATACTCAGGGGTCTGATGAAAACCTTCATCTGACCCCATCTTCACTATCACTCCTCCCGAGCCTCCAGGTACCGCTGCAACTGCTCCCGCAACGCCTTCGGCAGCCGGGTAATCGTCAGTGCATCCTTGTCCCGGTCATAGTAAACCGCCTGGTTCACCAGGTCCGAGGAAAACGAAACACTCATCCCGCCACCGGACCCGGCAATTCGTACCAGCTTCTTCACTTTACGGTGATCCGGGTGCAGAACTCCCGTTTCCGGCAGTTCGGCGTTCTGGCTGGCAAATTCCTTGAAACGTTGGGGCTCGCTTTCATCCAGGTAGCCGGACAGCGCCTCGATTTCTACCGGCTCGCCCAGGGCATGCTGTTCCTTGCAGAATTCGTAGGCGCGGGAGCGGACTTCACCCGCCTTCTCCGGCTCGGACGTCTTGGCGAAGGCTTCCACGGCATCCAGGAAGGTCATGGTTTCCTTTTCCACGTCCACGTTGTTGGTGAAGCCGCACAGACGGATGAACAGTTCGCCCGGCTCGCCGGTACCGCGACCGTGGACAAGGGTGAGGTAGTTCTCGCTGCCGTTCTCGCCCAGCCAGTCGTCCAGTTCGATGCGAACGGCGAGGTTCAGGCGTGACAGGCTGAGTACGTCGGTGGCGTCAAGAACCTGGTTGCCGTCGAAGCGCATGGCGCTGTCAGTTTCGACAATCAGCAGGTAGACCACCTCGGCGTCGGCGAGAGCTTCGTGCACGATCATGAGGTGACCGTCGAACTCCTCCTGGCAACCGGTAAGCAGTTCCTGCCACTGGCCGAACAGGCGGTCGGTCATGGCGCCGAAGCTCTGTTTGTCTTCCCGGTAATCCTTGAGCCAGCTGCTGAAGGGGCACTCGCCCAGGTCCTCGGAGAAGCGGCCGTATTTCTTCCCGGGCTTGCTGTTGAACAGGCGCTTCATCTGCTTGTGCAGGGCCTCGTAATCGCCACCGGGCTCCTGCAGGGCTTCACCGCTGTTGAGGCGGGCGGGCTGGCCCGGCTGGTACTGGCTGGCAAAGGCGGTGCGAAGGTATTTGATGGCCATGACGTGTTGTTCCCCGATTGATGAACGACAAAGCCCCGAGGGCGGTAGGCCGCTCGGGGCTGTGCATTGTAGCCATGAACTCGGGGTCAGAAGAAGGCTTTCTTCAGACTCCTGGGGCCGGCGTTGAACTTGGGGGTCATAAACCCGGGGTCAGAAGAACGCTTTCTTCTGACCCCTTCTTAAGACCTCAGGCTCCCTTTTCCCGCTAAACCTCGGGGTCAGAAGAAAACCTTCTTCTGACCCCATCTTCAGGCGTCACCGCCTTTTCAGATCCGCTTACTCCGAACCAGCCCCTGCACCAATTCACTGACCGCCCCCGGAATCTCCTTCTCGGAGTCAGCACTCACCGCCGCGTTGGCAATGTCGGTGCCCAGGTTCACGGCTATCGCGACCAGGCCGTGGGCTGTCAGGAGCTGAGCGGTCCTGCGACGCTCGTCGGCATCGCCTGCGCTTTCCTCGCTCAGTACCACAGCGGTCTTGCCCTGGTCGAACAGCGCACGTTCCACCGCCAAAGCCAGGGCCGGGGCCTGTTTGCCGTTACAGGCAATGATGGCCGGCTTCTGGGCCAGGCGACGCTCGCGCTCTTCCGCAGTCACCGGATCGAGAGACTCGCCACTGTCCGCCAGTCCGGCGATCATGCCGGCACCGATGGTGACGTTGGTCAGGCGGTCCACGACGATGAAGCTGCCCGTCGCATGGTTGCGCTGGTAGGCATCAAACGCGATCGGCTGATTCAGGGTAAGCTCGCACAGACCGATCTCGTTCAGGGCCAGCCGGGTTGGATTGGCTTGCTGATCGAGCGTGTTCACATCGGTCTGGTGGTGAATCTTCTTCACCGTTCCGGAGGTGAACGTGGGCCCGAGCTTGATGTCATACAGGCGCCCGGTTTCCAGCGGGGCGTCAGTCATCCAGACGATGTTGGCATTGAAGCGGTTGGCGACTTCCGGCTCGTCTTCGACCTTGACCAGCATGTCGCCCCGGCTGACATCGATTTCGTCTTCCAGCGTCAGGGTCACCGCCTGATCAATGTAGGCCTCGTCGAGCTTGCCGTCGAAGGTCACGATGTCCCTGACCGCGCTGGTGCGCCGGGAGGGCAGGGCCATGACCTTGTCGCCCGGGCGAATGACACCTGAGGCAATGGTGCCGCAGAAGCCGCGGAAATCGAGGTCCGGGCGGTTCACGTACTGCACCGGGAAGCGGAAGTGCTCCAGGTTCTTGTCCCGGGAGACCTCGACCGTTTCCAGGATTTCCATCAGCGGTTGTCCGGTGAACCAGGGCGTGTTCTCGCTCTTGTTCACCACGTTGTCCCCTTCCAGGGCGGAAATCGGCACGAAGCGAATGTCCTTCAGTCCGAGCTTGGCGGCAAAGGCGAGGTACTCGTCCTTGATCTCGTTGAAGCGGTCTTCGCTGAAATCCACCAGATCCATCTTGTTCACCGCCACCACGATGTGGCGGATGCCCAGCAGGGACGCAATGTAGGAGTGCCGACGGGTCTGGGTCAGCACGCCGTGGCGGGCGTCGATCATCAGGATCGCCAGTTGTGCGGTGGACGCGCCGGTCGCCATGTTGCGGGTGTACTGCTCGTGGCCCGGGGTATCGGCGATAATGAACTTGCGCTTGTCGGTAGAGAAATAGCGGTAGGCGACATCGATGGTGATGCCCTGTTCCCGCTCGGCCTGCAGGCCGTCCACCAGCAGGGCCAGATCCAGCTTCTCGCCGGTGGTGCCCATCTTGGCGCTGTCGCTCTTGAGACTGGCCATGTGATCTTCGTAGATCATCTTGGTGTCGTGCAGCAGGCGCCCGATCAGGGTGCTTTTGCCGTCGTCCACGCTGCCGCAGGTGAGCAGGCGCAGCAGTTCCTTGTTTTCGTGCTGTTTCAGATAGGCCTGGATGTCTTCGGCGATGAGATCTGAGCTATGAGACATTAGAAATACCCCTCGCGCTTTTTCTGCTCCATGGACCCGGCGGAGTCGTGGTCAATCACCCGGCCCTGGCGCTCTGAGCTGGTGGCCAGCAGCATTTCCTGGATGATTTCCGGCAGGGTATCCGCCTCGGATTCGATGGCACCCGTCAGGGGATAGCAGCCGAGGGTCCGGAAGCGCACCGACTTCATCATCGGCTCCTCTCCCTCTTTGAGGGGCATCCGGTCATCGTCCACCATGATCAGGGTGCCGTCGCGCTCGACCACCGGCCGCTTGGCGGCGTAGTACAGCGGGACAATCTCGATGTTTTCCAGGTAGATGTACTGCCAGATGTCCAGCTCGGTCCAATTGGACAGCGGGAACACGCGGATGCTTTCGCCCTTGTTGATCTTGCCGTTGTAGATGTTCCACAGCTCCGGACGCTGGTTCTTCGGATCCCAGCGGTGATGTTCGTCCCGGAATGAGTACACGCGTTCCTTGGCACGGGATTTCTCCTCGTCCCGGCGGGCACCGCCGAAGGCGGCATCGAACTTGTACTTGTCCAGGGCTTGCTTCAGGGACTGGGTTTTCATCACATCGGTATGCTTGGCGCTGCCGTGGGTGAACGGGCCGATCCCCTGTTTCACGCCTTCTTCATTGATGTGCACGATCAGATCCAGACCATATTCCTTCACCTTGCGGTCCCGGAACTCGATCATGTCCCGGAATTTCCAGGTAGTGTCCACGTGCAACAGGGGAAAGGGAGGCTTGCCCGGATAGAATGCCTTGCGGGCCAGGTGCAGCATCACGGCGGAGTCTTTCCCGATGGAATAGAGCATTACCGGGTTATCAAACTCGGCTGCCACTTCCCGGATAATGTGGATGCTTTCCGCTTCCAGCTGTTTCAGGTGTGTGAGGTTATATGTGGTCATGATCATCCATTGCCGACGCGGGGCGTAGGTGGCTGTACAGTTACGATCTGCAACTATAACAGAGCCGACAATGGCATAAGAAGGAGTCGTGCTAGAATTTCACGCTATAAAAATATAGCGTTCGCCAGCCTTCAGCGCGCTTGAGAAACTGACTCTCAGGCGCCGGCAGGCTTGCGAAGATCGGCCAGGAGTTTCGAGACATAGCGGTCTACATAGTCGTAACCGTTGCCTTCGAACTCGGCGAACTGGATGCCGAGGTGGAACTCGTCCCGCGCGACCCGGCGCATGTTGACAATGCTGCCCTCGGCAATGATCGATACCGGTTGGGTAGGAAGAACGGGGACGGCAAAGCGCGCCCTTACCGGAATCCAGTGCCCGGGAGCCGGCGCTTTCCGGTCGGGGATCAGCTTCTCTACGGCCTTCTCGGTGCAGGAAATCATGACACCGCTCCGGGACAGGTTGGCAACGGAGCAGGTAAGGCATTCGCCGTCCGGCTTTTCGATGGTGATGTCTGCGGAGACATCGACGCGCTGTTGATTGCGCAAATTGGGTTTTGCCGTCGTTGTTTTCATTCTTACTCTTCTGGCGTGACTGGTCTGAAAAGATGCTGCCTTTCCCATAAAAATCCTTCCAGAAAAAATACTTAAGCGTTAAAGATTCTATGTGTTTAAAATCTGAACAGCAAGACACCTGACGTCATTAGTGGCAGTTTTGTGACGCCATTCCGGCAGGGCGTCAAAGTTTTGGCCCTGGATCTGCGGTTTCTACCACCCCGGCCGGGCTGCAGTCCGGCGCTGTCGTGGGGTAAACTACGCGCTTTCATTCATTGCAGGGGCGATCTGCCGCTCCGGGAATTCCTGTAAACGCTATGACCGACAAAACTGAAACCGCCGCCGCATCTGGCGGCAAAGTAGGCTTCATCAGCCTTGGTTGCCCGAAGGCCCTGGTAGACTCCGAGCGGATCCTGACCCAGCTTCGCCAGGACGGCTACGATGTCGTGCCCACCTATGACGACGCCGATATCGTGGTCGTGAACACCTGTGGATTCATCGACGCGGCCAAGCAGGAATCCCTGGATGCCATCGGCGAAGCCATGAACGAAAACGGCAAGGTGATCGTTACCGGCTGCATGGGCGTGGAAGCGGACAAGATCCGCGACACCCACCCCGGCGTGCTGGCCGTCTCCGGCCCTCATGCCTATGAGGAGGTCGTCGGCGCCGTTCATCAGTACGTGCCCCCGAAAAAGGAACACGACCCCTTCGTGGACCTGGTTCCGCCCCAGGGCATCAAGCTGACTCCACGGCATTATGCCTACCTGAAGATTTCCGAGGGCTGCAACCATCGCTGCACCTTCTGCATCATCCCCTCCATGCGCGGCGATCTGGTCAGCCGCCCGATCGGGGACGTGATGGATGAGGCCAAGCGGCTCGTGGACGCCGGCTTGAAGGAGCTGTTGGTCATTTCCCAGGACACCTCCGCCTACGGCGTGGACATCAAGTACCGCACCGGCTTCTGGCAGGGTCGCCCGCTGAAAACCAAAATGCAGGCCCTGTGCGAGGCCCTGGGTGAGCTCGGCGTCTGGGTGCGTTTGCACTATGTCTACCCGTACCCGCACGTGGACGACGTCATCCCGTTGATGGCCGAAGGCAAGATCCTGCCGTACCTGGATATCCCGTTCCAGCACGCCAGCCCGAAAGTCCTCAAGGCCATGAAGCGCCCGGCCCATGACAGCAAGACGCTGGAGCGCATCAAAAAGTGGCGGGAGATCTGCCCGGAACTGACCATCCGTTCTACCTTCATCGTCGGCTTCCCGGGCGAAACCGAGGAAGACTTCCAGTACCTGCTGGACTGGCTGGACGAGGCTCAGCTCGACCGCGTGGGCGCGTTTACCTATAGCCCGGTGGAAGGCGCCAAAGCCAACGAGCTGGAGGGTGCGGTTCCTGAGGATGTAAAAGAAGAGCGCTTGGCCCGTTTCATGGCCAAGCAGGCAGAGATTTCAGCGGCCCGTCTGCAGGCCAAGATCGGCAAGACTATCGACGTTCTCATCGATGAAGTTGACGAGGAGGGTGCCATCGGCCGCTCCAAGGCGGATGCCCCGGAGATCGACGGCATGGTTTACCTCAACGGCGAAACCGATCTGGTTCCTGGCCAGATTGTTCAGGCTGTTGTCGAGCATGCTGATGAGCACGATCTGTGGGGTCGGCTTGTTTGATTGTTTTTGACTTGGGCTCCTAGCCTTCTGGTTTTGCGGGAGGGCCTTGGCGGGCGGCGCCTCCCAAAAACCGCTACGAGCACGTCCATGTGCGCTTGTTTCAGGCCATCCTTGGCCTTCAACATTTTTGGGAGGCGCCGCCCGCCAAGGCCTCGCTCTTCTCAGTGATAGTCGGGTGTCAGCTCAAGGCTCGTTTCATTAGAGCCGAAGTGATGATCCTTGTATTGGCAGATCAAACGACAAGCTTCCAGGCTTGATTTGCGCCTGTTTAAGTTTCGGTGACTCTTCCTCTGAATTTGGCGAGCGCGGGTGGGTCAGGCCTGCCAAAACTGTGCGGAGCCATGGATGGCGGAGCTCAAGCGTCACATGGACGTGCCGAAGGAGCGGGTTTTGGCAGGCCTGACCCACCCGTGCGACACCCCCAAACCATAAAGGCTAGGGCCGCAGCAAGAAACCACGACCCAGAGCCAACGGGTCACCCCCCAAGCTTCTTGACAAGAATCTCGTTAAAGAGCTTCGGATTACCCTGCCCCTTGGAGGCCTTCATAAGGGGCCCCATAAAGCCGCCAAGCATCTTCTTGCGCTTCTTCGGGTCTTCCTCGTTCTGGTACTGGGCCACCTGATCCGGCATGCCGGCCAGAACCTCGTCGACCATGGCTTCCAGGGCACCAGTGTCAGACACCTGCTTCAGACCCTTGGCATCGATGATGGCATCCACATTGTCATTCTCGCCGGTCCACAGCGCCTCGAACACCTTCTTGGCGCCGGCGGACGACACCGTGTTATCGGCAATGCGGACCACCAGATCACCCAGCTGCGCGCCGGTGATCGGAGACTCGGCCACGGACTTCTCTTCCGCCTTCAGGCGGGCCGAAAACTCGCCCTGGATCCAGTTGGCCGCCAGTTTCGCGTCCTTGCCGTGTGCCGCCGCTTCCTCGAAGAACGCAGCCAGCTTCGCGTCACCGGACAGCAGGCCGGCGTCGTAGTCGTTCAGGCCATATTGCTCCTTGAAGCGGGCCTTGCGGGCGTCCGGCAGTTCCGGCAGACGGCTGCGGGCGTCTTCGATGAAGTCGTCATCGATCACCACCGGCAACAGGTCCGGGCAGGGGAAGTAACGGTAATCGTTGGCTTCTTCCTTGGTCCGCATGGAGCGGGACTCGTCGCGGTCGCCGTTGTACAGGCGGGTTTCCTGGATGATGCGGCCGCCGTCTTCCAGGATGTCCATCTGCCGCTCCACCTCATGAGCGATGGCCTGTTCCATGAACCGGAACGAGTTCAGGTTCTTGGTCTCGGTCCGGGTGCCCAGCTCATCCGAGCCCTTGGGCTTGAGCGAGATGTTCACGTCGAAACGCATGGAGCCCTGGGACATGTCGCCGTCGCAGATGCCCAGCGAAGTCACGATGCTGTGCAGCTTGCGGGCAAAGGCCACGGCTTCCTCGGCGCTGTTCATGTCAGGCTCGGTGACCACCTCGATCAGCGGCGTGCCGGCGCGGTTCAGGTCGATGCCGGACATGCCGTGATAGTCCTCGTGCAGGGACTTGCCGGCGTCTTCTTCCAGGTGGGCGTGGTGGATGCGCACGCGCTTGGTCTCGCGGTTGGCCAGGTCGACATCGACATAGCCAGGCCCAACAATCGGCTGCTCCAGCTGAGTGGTCTGGTAGCCCTTGGGCAGGTCCGGGTAGAAGTAGTTCTTCCGCTCGAACATGGAGCGACGGCCGATCTCGGCATTTACCGCCAGGCCGAACATCACCGCATAGCGGAAAGCGTTCTCGTTCGGTACCGGCAGGGTGCCGGGCATGGCCAGGTCAACGGCGTTGGCCTGGGTGTTGGGCTCGGCGCCGTAGGCGGTGCTGGAGCCGGAAAAGATCTTGGTTCTGGTGGCGAGCTGAACGTGAATTTCCAGCCCGATCACGATATCCCACTGCATGTGTTCGTCTCCTCTCTCGGGCTTATTTCGGTTCACGCTGGTGCCAGTCGGTCACCTGCTGGAACTGGTGGGCGGCGTTCAGCAGCCGGGCCTCGGCGAAGTAATCACCGATGATCTGCAGGCCAACGGGTAGCCCGTCCACGAAACCGGCCGGCACGGACATGGCCGGCAGGCCCGCAAGATTGATCGCGATGGTGAAAATGTCTTCCAGGTACATGGTGACCGGGTCGTTGGTCTTCTCGCCCTGGATAAAGGCCGGAGACGGAGAAGTGGGGCTCATCAGTACGTCCACTTCCTTGAAGGCGTTGGCGAAATCCTGCTGGATCAGGCGGCGCACCTTCTGGGCCTTGAGGTAATAGGCATCGTAGTAACCGTGGGAGAGGGCATAGGTACCCACCAGGATCCGTCGCTTCACCTCGGTGCCGAAGCCTTCGGCCCGGGTCCGGGTGTACATGTCCATCAGATCCTTCGGATCCTCACAGCGGTAGCCGTAACGCACCCCGTCGAACCGCGACAGGTTGGCGGAGGCCTCCGCCGGCGCGATCACGTAGTAGGCGGCAATCGCCAGCTTCGCGTTCGGCAGGGACACCTCCTTCACCGTCGCGCCCAGCTTCTCGTATTCCTTCACCGCGTTGCGAACCTGTTCTTCCATGGCCGGAGACAGCTGGTCGGTGAAGTATTCCTTTGGCAAACCGATCTTCAGGCCCTTCAGCGGCTCGTTCAGGGTGGCGGTGTAGTCCGGTACCTCGCGATCGATGGAGGTGGAATCCTTCGGATCGAAGCCGGCCATCACGTTCAGCATCAGCGCGTTATCCTCGGCGGTCCGCGCCATGGTGCCGCCCTGGTCCAGGGACGAGGCAAAGGCGATCATGCCGTAACGGGATACCCGGCCATAGGTCGGCTTCAGCCCGGTCACGCCACACAGTGCCGCCGGCTGACGGATGGACCCGCCGGTATCAGTTGCGGTGGCGGCCGGAACCAGGCGCGCCGCAACGGCGGCGGCCGAACCGCCGGAGGAGCCACCGGGTACGCGCTTCTCACCGGATGCCAGACCCCAGGGGTTGGTAACCGCGCCAAAGTGGCTGGACTCGTTGGACGAGCCCATGGCGAACTCATCCATGTTGGTCTTGCCCAGGCACACTGCGCCGGCCTGGCGGAACCTCTCGGTCACCGTTGCATCGTATGGGGGAACGAAATTTTCCAGCATCTTCGAACCGCAGGTGGTGCGAACACCGTTGGTGCAGAAGATATCCTTGTGGGCAAAAGGCACACCGGTCCAGGCGGTTGCCTTGCCGGCCGCCCGCATCTCATCGGCGGTTTTGGCGTCTGCCAGCGCCCGCTCTTCGGTGATGGTAATAAAGCTGTTGTACTTGCCGTCTTCCTGCTTCAGACGGTCGAGGAACTGCTGGGTCAGTTCCACACTGGAAATCTTGCCGCTCTCCAGCTCGCGGGAAAGCTCTGCTACAGACTTGTTATGCATGATGAATCCTGAAATCGCTGGTATTCAGATCGTCCGATGGTTGGCTCCCGCCAGGGCTCACTCAATAACCTTCGGTACCAGATACAGACCGTCCTCGGTCGCCGGTGCGATGGCCTGGAACGCCTCCCGCTGATTGGTCTCGGTCACCTCATCCGGCCGCAACCGCTGCACCGCGTCCAGTGGGTGTGCCATTGGTTCCACGGAATCGGTATCCGCGGCACTCAGCTGATCCACCAGATCCAGGATATTGCCCAAATCCTTTTCCAGTGCCGAAACCTGCTCGTCGTCCACCTTGATGCGGGCGAGCACGGCAACTTTTTCAATGTCCTCGCGGGAAATGCTCACATTGCCTCCCAGATAAATGAAATCTCTTTAATAAACGCGGATCGGGTAGTGAAGGCTACCCGTGGGTTTGGGGGTGCTTGGGGGACAGCTTTCCAAAACTGTGCGGAGCCATGGATGGCGGAGCTCAAGCGCCACAGGGACGTGCTTGAGCGGGTTTTGGAAAGCTGTCCCCCAAGCGCCCCTTCACCGAAGTCAGAATCAATCGGCTATGGTAACAGATTCGAACAATTGCGGGAGGCCCCGAATAATGTGGAAAATGTGACAATGGTAAGGCCGAGGGCCCCGATGGCGCCTTGCCTGAGTAGGTGCTCACTGCTAAAGTTGCCGCATTCTTTTCGCAACCGCAACTCTCAGGTTGAAACTACACGAATGTTGATCAAAAGACTCCGAGGCATTTTCTCCAGCGACCTGTCCATCGACCTGGGCACCGCCAACACCCTTATTTACGTGCGTGAGCGCGGCATCGTCCTGAACGAGCCCTCCGTGGTTGCCATCCGCACCAACAACTCCCAGAAAATGGTCGCCGCCGTCGGCTCCGAGGCCAAGCGCATGCTCGGTCGTACTCCGGGTAACATCACCGCCATCCGTCCCATGAAAGATGGTGTGATTGCCGACTTCGTCGTCACCGAGAAGATGCTCCAGCACTTCATCCATAAAGTGCATGAGAACAGCTTTATCACTCCGAGCCCCCGCGTCCTCGTGTGTGTGCCGAGCAAATCCACCCAGGTGGAGCGCAAGGCCATCCGCGAATCCGCACTGGGCGCCGGCGCCCGGGAAGTGTTCCTGATCGAGGAGCCCATGGCAGCGGCCATCGGCGCCGGCCTGCCGGTCGAGGAGGCCAGCGGCTCCATGATCGTTGACATCGGTGGGGGGACCACCGAGATCGCGATCATCTCCCTCAACGGCATCGTCTACGCCGAATCCGTCCGGGTCGGTGGTGACAAGTTTGACGAAGCCATCGTCACCTACGTGCGTCGCAATTACGGCAGCCTGATCGGTGACTCCACCGCCGAGCGCATCAAGCACGAAATCGGTTGTGCCTACGAAGGCCTGGAAATCCGCGAGATCGACGTGCGCGGACGCAACCTGGCCGAAGGCGTACCCCGGGCCTTTACCCTGAACAGCGAAGAGATTCTCGACGCCCTGCAGGAATCCCTGGCCCAGATCGTCCAGACCGTGAAAAGCGCCTTGGAACAGTCGCCGCCCGAACTGGCCTCCGATATCGCGGAGCGCGGCATCGTGCTGACCGGTGGTGGTGCGCTGCTGCGCGGCCTGGACAAACTCATCAGTGAAGAGACCGGTTTGCCGGTGATCATCGCCGAGGACCCGCTGACCTGTGTGGCCCGCGGTGGTGGCAAGGCACTGGAAGTCATTGATCGCGGTGGCATCGGAATGTTCTCCCAGGAGGGTTAAGCCCGTGGGGAGGACTGGCCATTAAAACCATCTTTGTCCAGGGCCCCGTTCCGGGGTTCAGACTCTTCCTGATCATTCTTGCGTCGGCAGCGTTAATCGTTGCCGACGCTCGTTTTGAAAAGCTCTCACCGGTGCGCAGTACCATTGCCACGGGGCTTGCCCCTGTCTACTGGCTGGGCAACGCCCCCTACCAGTTCAGTGACTGGTTCTCAGGCCTGTTCGTGTCCAAGGAAGACCTTCAGCAGGAGAACGAAGACCTCCGCGCCCGCCTGCTGATCCTCGAGCGCCGCGCTCTCAAGTACGCGGCCCTTGCATCCGAGAACAACGAACTGCGCCGGCTGATGAACTCCTCGGAAGTGCTGGACGACCGGGTGATCGTCGGCGAAGTGGTGGGTGTGTCGCCGGATCCCTTTTCCCATGAGATCATCATCAACAAGGGCCTGAGTGACGGCGTCAGCCCCGGCCAGGCTATCCTCGATGCCCACGGCCTGATGGGCCAGGTGGTGCAGGCCAGCCAGATCACCTCGCGGGTGCTTCTGGTTTCGGACAGCAGCCACGCCGTGCCGGTGGAAGTGGTCCGCAACGGACTGAGGGCTGTACTGCTGGGAACGGGCGATCCGGATGCGCTGGAACTGGTACACGTGCCGGATACAGCCGATATCCGTGAGGGCGACCTGCTGGTCAGTTCCGGTCTTGGCGGCCGTTTCCCGCGGGGTTATCCGGTGGCAGAGGTGTCCCGGATCACCAAGGAGCAGGGCGAACCGTTCGTATCCATCCAGGCGATCCCCAAGGCGGAACTGAACCAGAGCCGCCTGATACTGGCAGTGTTCCCGCCGGAGCAGGCAGAACCGCAGGATAGCGCCGCTCAGGCCCCTGATTCCGGGGAGGACAGCTGATGTTGTCAGTGATCAGTTATCCCGTTTTTGTATTTTCCGTCGTCCTGGCCCTGGTCCTGAGTATTTCGCTCTTTCCGGTCGGCTGGTTCGAATTCCGCCCCGAGTGGCTCGGCCTGGTGGTGTTTTACTGGACCTTCCGGGCGCCGGCCCAGTTCGGCATTCTCCTGGCCTGGTTCCTGGGGCTGCTTCTGGATGTGCTGGAAGCGACGCCTTTGGGCGTGAATGCCATGGCCATGGGCCTGATTGCCTTTCTGGTACTGACCATTCATCAGCGTCTGCGTATGTACCCCATGCCGCAGCAATGCCTGATGGTGTTTCTGTTGCTGGGCATCAACCAGATGCTGGTACATTTCATCAAGCAGGTGCTCGGGGCGGAGGGCGATACCGGATTCGGGTACCTGTGGCCGGCAGCCACCAGTGCCGTGATCTGGCCGGTGGTCTGTGTGCTCCTTGATAACATCAACCGCAAGCTGGGCTAGCGCGATGTCTCACCTGATTCTTGCCTCCGCCTCACCGCGCCGGGCGGAGCTGCTGAAACAGATCGGACTGTATTTCACGACCCGGCCGGCGGATGTGGACGAAACGCCGGAACCGGCCGAGTCCGCGGAAGCCTATGTTGAGCGCCTGGCCCGCGAGAAGGCCCTGGCGGTGGCTGCAGAGCATCCGGACGCGCTGGTGATTGGCTCCGATACCTCCGTGGTGCTTGAGGGCGAGATCCTGGGCAAACCCCTGAACAAAACAGATGCCTGTGCGACCCTGGCGCGTCTGTCGGGCGGTGTTCATCAGGTGATGACGGCAGTCGCACTGGCGCATCGGGGCGAATGCCGCTCCTGCCTGGTGGTAACCGAGGTGGAATTCCGCCAACTTGGTGGCGACGAGATCAATGCCTATGTTGGTAGTGGGGAGCCCATGGACAAGGCCGGGAGTTATGGAATTCAGGGTCTTGGTGGTATTTTTGTGAAGGAACTCCGGGGAAGTTACAGCGCTGTGGTCGGTTTACCCTTGCAGGAGACTGCTGAGCTACTGGCAGCGGCCGGCTTCCCGGTATGGACGAACTGGCCGCGCAGTATGGAGAGCCAAGAATGAGTGAAGAAATCCTGATCAACGTCACGCCGGTCGAAACCCGGGTTGCCCTGGTGGAAAACGGCATGTTGCAGGAGGCCTACATCGAGCGCACCAGCCGTAAGGGCATCGTTGGCAACATCTACAAGGGCAAGGTCGTCCGGGTGCTGCCGGGAATGGAAGCCGCGTTCGTCGATATCGGCCTGGAACGGGCTGCCTTCATTCATGCCTCCGATGTGATCACCGGGCAGTCATCGGCCGACGAAGCGACCGATGGCCCGAAAACCGTACCGGACATTCGTACGCTGCTGCGTGAAGGCCAGTCCCTGGTGGTTCAGGTCACCAAGGACCCGATCGGCACCAAGGGCGCTCGACTCACGACCCAGCTCTCGATTCCGTCCCGGTACCTGGTGTTCATGCCCGGCGTGAGTCATATCGGTATTTCCCAACGCATCGAGGATGATAACGAGCGGGAACGCCTCAAGACCCTGATCGGGGAGGCCTCGGCGGAAAGCACCGACGTGGAGGGTGGCTACATCATCCGGACCGCGGCCGAGGCGGCGCCGGCGGAAGACCTTATCGGCGACATGAAGTACCTGCACCGCCTGAGTCAGTCAATCCAGGAACGCATTGCCAAGGTTCAGGCGCCGGCAGTGGTCTACCAGGACCTTCCGCTTTTCATCAGGACCATTCGTGATCTGGTCCGGCCGCAGACCGAGAAGGTCCGGATCGACAGCCGGGAAAGCTACCAGAGGGTGATGGAGTTCGTTCAGGAGTTCGTCACCGAGTTTGCCGGTAAAGTGGAGTACTACCCCGGCGAACGGCCGATATTCGATCTTTACTCGGTCGAGGATGAGATCCAGAAGGCCCTGAGCCGCAAGGTCCAGCTGAAGTCCGGTGGCTATGTCATCATCGACCAGACCGAAGCGATGACCACCATCGACATCAACACCGGCGCCTTCGTAGGGCATCGCAACCTCGAAGAGACGATCTTCAAGACCAATCTGGAGGCTGCCCGCGCCATCAGTCGTCAGCTCAGGCTGCGTAACCTGGGCGGGATCATCATCATCGACTTCATTGATATGGAGGATTCCGAGCATCAGCGCCAGGTCCACCGCATGCTCGAAAAGATGCTGGAACGGGATCACGCCAAGACCAAGATTACCGGAGTATCGGAACTGGGTCTGGTGGAGATGACCCGCAAGCGCACCACCGAAAGTCTGGGCCAGGTGCTGTGCGAGCCCTGTCCGGTGTGTGACGGGCGCGGCTTTCTGAAAACCGCAGAGACCGTGTGCTACGAAATCTTCCGGGAAATCCTGCGGGTCAACCGTGCCTATGATGCCGAGAGTTACCTTGTCATGGCCTCCCAGAAGGTGGTGGATCGGCTGCTGGACGAGGAATCCGACAATGTGGCCGATCTGGAGACGTTTATCGGCAAGACCATCCGCTTCCAGGTGGAGCCCTTCTACAGTCAGGAGCAGTACGATGTTGTCCTGCTCTGATGGCGGGGCGCGTTACCGGCCCGGGGAGTAACTGAACCCATGTCCTCAGCCGATCACGGGCCGCGGTTGCCGGATCTTCCCCCTGAAAGCCGGCCGGTACGTCTGGCGGCGAGGCTGTCGAGTCTGGTGTGGTGGTCCCTGCTGACGGTCCTGATCCTGTTCGCGCTGTATGCCGGAATCGGCCGCCAGCTGACCCAGAACATTGACAGTTTCCGGGATGATCTCGAACTCGAATTGTCCGCGCGCACTGGCAAACAGGTAGAGATCGGCGCGCTGGATGCACGCTGGAACTGGCTGGACCCGACCTTACTGGCGCGCGATATAGAGGTCGTGGAGCCGGGGACCGGTGACTACGTGGCCCGTCTCCAGCACCTGCGCATCCGCCTCGACTTTCTCGCCTCCCTGTTCCGGTTCCGGGTCGTTTTCAAAGTTTTCGAGGCCGATGGTCTTGAACTGACTTTGAACCAGACGCCCGATGGAGAGGTTGGTGTCGAAGGTGCGGATCTGCCCGAACCAGCCCGCCGTGAATTCCGGGACTGGCTTGAGCTGGCGGGGCGCTGGCTGTCTGATCCCTATATCAAACTCACTCGCGTCAATCTGGCCATCCGGGACAACCAGGACCAACTGCGTCATCTGGAGATTCCCCAACTGGATCTGGTCTATTATCGGGGGCTGTTCCGGGCCTCCGGGCGGGCCATGCAGCCGGGAACCACCCAGCAACTGGCCAGCTTCAACCTGGTCGGCCGGCAGTTTTTCCGCGGTGGTTTCACCGGTCAGCTGTATCTGGACGTGGCTTCCGGCCGTCTGTTTGATGGCCTGATCGACGAATACCAGTGGCGCACACTGCGGGTTGAAGGCTTCGATCTGGGCGGGCAACTGTGGTTAACGTTCCGGGATGGCCTCCTGCAGCAGGCAAACGGGTCGGTGCAGACGCCCTACCTGCAGTTGGGTGTCGGCACCGAATCTCTGGCTCCCATCGAGGATATCAGCGCCCGTTTCGGCTGGCGCCGGTCGGAAAAAGGTGGTGACGCCGTGGTTTCCCGCGGGGAATTCCATCTCCAGGAGCTGCAATGGACCTGGAACGACATCACGGTGCCCCCATTCAGCATGCGCCTGATGCCCCGGGACAGCGGTGATGTCGAAATTGTCGCGGATGCGCTCCCCATTGGTCCTCTGCGCCGCTTGCTTGCCGTCCTGCCTCTGCTGCCAGAGCGCGCCGGCCGTGCGCTCGAGAATTACCGGCCCCGGGGGTATCTGGATCGGTTGCACCTGAGGCTGCCCGCAGGGGATTGGGCAGAGTTCGAGCTCACCGGTCTCTTGCGGGATGTCCGGGTGCAGGCTCACGGCGGCGCGCCCGGCGGGGCGGGTTTGAACGGCAGGATCTCCCTGCGCCGGTATTCCGGCTCCGTAGAACTCATGCCGACGGAGGAACCGGTCAGCCTGGGCTTTCCCCGGCTGTTCAACGGTGACTGGTTGTTCCGCGAAGCGAGTGGCACGGTGGCCTGGCTAATGGACGGCCCCATCACCCGTGTCTACTCGGATAACATTCGCATGAGTTACGGTGCTGAGACGACACTGACCGGGGCCTTTGATCTGCGTATGGACCGGGAAGGCGAGGACAATCTGGGCCTGCGTGTCGGTGTGAAAGGCGGTCGAGCGGACATGCTGGCGGATTTCGTTCCGGCCAAGGTTGTAAATCCGGGGCTCTACGACTGGCTGACAACCGCGATCACCGAGGCCAGGATTACCGAGGGGGTCTACTATGGCCACGGCCAGATCGGCCGCGGTGCACCCCGAGGCTCTTTCGTATCCTCCATGTGGTACACCTTCGAAGACGCGACGGTCCGCTACGATGAGCGCTGGCCGGAGGTGACCTCGGCCAACGGCAGGGTGGATATTCACAATGGCGATACCGAGGTACAGCTGGTCTCCGGCCGCACCGGAGGGCTGGAGCTGCGACCGAGCCGGGTGAGGGTTGTCCCCGGTGATGATACGCGGCTCTATGTTGACGCCGCCGCAAAAGTCGCTGGTGACGCCGTACCCTTCTGGATGGAGAACAGCCCGCTTGGAGAAATGGCCGGCACCGCCGCCCGTAGCCTGGTCTATGGTGGAGAGTATGCGCTGGATCTGGACCTGGAGTTGCCCCTTGGCGCAGCGGGAGAGCCGGTCGTGCAGGCGCGCATCCGCACCGATGATGGCTCGGTGCGTTACCCGCAGGCCAACCTCAGCTGGACCGACCTGTCCGGTGATCTGACCTACCACACTGTCGAGGGTTTTTCGGGAGGCCCCCTCAATGCCCTGTTTTTCGGTGACCCGGTTGCGGTCAGTCTCAGTGTCGGGCCGGATGGCCAGGGACTGGCGATTCGTCAGGATGGCCAACTGACTGTTCCGGAGGTGTTTCGCCAGGCAGGCCTGGAGAGCGACAGCAGTTTCGGGCTCCGGGGCACCCTCAATTATTCTGCCGGCCTGACGGTCGGCGCTGATACCACTTCCGGCATCCGGGTCAGCTCGGACCTTGAGGGACTTGCGGTGGACTGGCCGCAGCCGCTGGCCAAGAGCGCCGACGAGCAGGCGCCCCTGGAGGCAACCATCGACGCCTTCGCCGAGGAAGGCGTCCGTATTGCGGGTAGCTGGGAGAACCGGATGGGTTTCGATTTTCTCTGGCACGATACCGGTTTCGACCTGATGCTCGGCCACCTCTACCTCGGGCCCCACACCCTGAGAAACATTGAAATCAATGCACTGGAACTGGAGGATCGCTGGGTCGTCAGTACCCGTTCCGAGAGAGCCATCGGTCGGGTTGTTCTTCCGGACGGAGCAGAGCCGGTAAAGGCGGATTTTGAGGTTCTCAGGCTGGTCCGCGATGACGAGCAACGAGAGGCCCAGCCGGAATTGCTGACCCTCGACGAACAGCTGGAAGCTTTCCGGGCGCTCGATATGGGAAGCTGGCCGGACATTGATGTCAGTATCAGTGATCTGCAGCTCAACGACGAAACCGTGGGTGCCTGGTCATTCCGGTTGCGCCCGGAGCCTTTCCAGCTCAAGGTCAATACCATCGAGGGCCGCCTCAATTCCCTGACCCTGCTGGGTGACATGACCTGGAGCATTGCCAGCGACCGAGAGGTAACGCGTTTTGCCGGTTCCGTGACCGGTGGCGCCCTGACGGACCTGAACCAATTGTTCGGAACCGAAATTCCGCTGGAAAATCAGCAGACCAATATCGAACTCGACCTGGACTGGCCCGGCCGGCCGGATGATTTCTCCATGCGGGAGGTGAGCGGAACCGTCAGCCTGCGGCTCGACGATGGCATCATTTTGGAGCAGAACAGCACAGCCCAGTTGTTCCGGATTTTCAACCTGCTCAATGCGGACACCCTCTGGCGCCGGTTGCAACTGGATTTCTCGGACCTGTACGAGCGCGGCGTGGCCTTTGATGCCATTTCTGGAACCGCCCGGATCAGCAGCGGCCTGGTGACGTTGAGCCCGGAACTCCAGATTGTGGGCCCCTCCGGCGCGTTCAAACTCAATGGCACGACGGATCTGTCGGCGGAAACCCTGGACATGCGGCTGGTGGTGGTGCTGCCACTGACCCAGAATTTGCCGCTGGCGGCACTGCTAATGGGCGCCGGAGCACCGATTGGCGGGGCGTTGTTTGTGCTGGACAAGGTCCTGGGTGACCCGTTGAGTAAACTGACCAGTGCCACCTATAGTGTGACCGGGACCTGGGATAATCCCGAGGTCGATCTTCGCCGGGTTTTCGATACCGGAGAATAGTGAAAGGGGAGAAGGGCTTATGACCACCAAGTCAGCTCAGCGGGTAGCTGCAATCCAGATGGTGAGCACCCGGGACATCGAGGCGAATCTGGCAGAGGCGGAACGCTTATTGGCCGAGGCGGCCCGGCAGGGCGCGAGGGTGGCGGTACTGCCGGAGAACTTTGCCGTGTTGTCGACCCGGGACATGCTCGACTGTGGCCGGACGGAGGCTGGCGACAAGCCGGTGATCCGGGAGTTCCTGTCGGCCCAGGCCCGAAAGCTCGGTCTCTGGATTGTCGGCGGATCCCTGCCATTGGCCAGCCGACCCGACGGATCGACGATCGGGGAGCGGGTACGGGCCACGTGTCTGGTTTACGACGACCAGGGACAGGAAGTGGGCCGCTACGACAAGATTCACCTGTTTGACGCCAAAGTGGAAGACGCGCACGGGCAATACCGGGAATCGGATACCTTCGAGCCGGGGGAACAGGTGGTGATCGTCGATACGCCGGTGGGCAAGCTCGGGATGGCCATCTGTTATGACCTGCGCTTCCCCGAGTTATTCCGCGCGTTGCGGGAGAGGGGCGCCGAATGGGTTTGTCTGCCGAGTGCCTTCACCTGGCAGACCGGCGATGCCCACTGGCATGCCCTTATCCGGGCACGCGCCATCGAGAACCAGGTCTGGGTTGTTGCGCCCGGCCAGGGCGGCCAGAACAGCGAGCGCCGCAGGACCTACGGCCACACCCTGATCTGCGACCCCTGGGGCAGGATTACCTCGGAAAGGGAAGAGGACGGCCCTGGCGTGATTGCCGGTGAGCTGGATATGGAACGGCTGAAGCAGGTGAGGACGAACATGCCGGTGTGGGAGCATCGGCGGCTTTGATCAGGATCCTGGGGCGGGCCGGACGGAAGACGGGGTCAGAAGAACGCTTTCTTCTGACCCCATTTTTGCCTCCAAGTCGGGGGCTGCGTCTGAAAACGGGGTCAGAAGAAGGCGTTCTTCTGACCCCAGCCTGATCAACAGACTCCGGGTGCCGGCTCCAAACCCGGGGTCAGATGAAAGCTTTCATCTGACCCCATCTTCAATCACTCCACCTCATCCACGCATTCCCGCAAATACCGGAACAACTTCTTTGCCTGCCCGGTATTTTTCTGCTTTTCCGCGTCCCTCTTGGCATTACGCGCGAGGTTCCGCAGATGCTGGATATCGGCCGACGGGCAATAGTCGATAAACTCCCCCACCGCCGAATCCCCCTCGGCAACCATGCGGTCGCGCCAGCGTTCGGCCAGGTGGTGGCGACGGGTATGCTCGGCGCTGCCGGCGTCGAAGGCGTCCAGGCTGCGTTCGATGGCCTCAGGGTCCTCCTCGTTCCGCATGATCTTGCCGATATAATGCAGGTGCCGTCGACGGGCCTCATGCTTACGGATGCGGCGGGACTCAACGATGGCCGCCTTGAGGGTGTCGCTGATCGGCAGGCTGTTGAGCTGGTCATCGCTCAGATCCAGCATTCGCTTGCCCACTTCCTGCAGGGCGTGCATTTCCCGCTTGATCTGGGATTTGCTGGGACCGAGGTCCTCCTGGAATTCGTCGTCGTGGTGTTCTGTCATAGTGGATCCTGAAGCCGGGGTCCGAAGAACGCTTTCTTCCGACCCCATGTCATGTTCAACGCCAAAGCCGGGGTCAGAAGAAAGCGTTCTTCTGACCCCATGTTCACGTTCAACGCCAGTGGCCTGCCTTAAGCCGGGGTCAGATGAAAGCCTTCATCTGACCCCAAGTTAATATCAGGCCCCACCTTTGCCCGTCAGGCATAGAAAATTGTCGCCAACCCCAAAAACGCCATAAACCCTACCACATCCGTCACCGTGGTCAGGATTACGCTCCCTGCCAAGGCGGGATCAATATTCCGGGATTTGAGAAACAGCGGCAACATGGTGCCAACAAAGGCCGCTGCCACGAGGTTGATGACCAGGGCCGCAGCGATGATCCCGCCGATCATGAGATCCTGGAACCAGACTGCCGCGGCCGTGGCGACGACCAGGGCCCAGAACAGGCCGTTCAGGGCCCCCACAAAGAATTCCCGGTTCAACAGCCATCGCACGTTGGCGCCGCTGATCTGTCCCACGGCCATCCCCCGGATCACCAGGGTAAGGGTCTGGCTGCCGGCAATGCCGCCCATGCTGGCGACAATGGGCATCAGCACCGCCAGGGCCACCACCTTGCTGATGGTGTCTTCGAACAGGCCGATCACTGCCGAGGCGATGAATGCGGTGATCAGGTTGATACCCAGCCACACTGCCCGGCGGCGGGTGGTTTTCCAGACCGGGGCGAAGGTGTCTTCGTCCTCGTCCAGACCGGCCATGCTCATCAGGGAGTGGTCAGCATCTTCCCGGATAACGTCGACCACGTCATCGATGGTGATCCGGCCAAGCAGTCGGCCCTCCTCGTTGACCACCGGCGCCGAGATCAGGTCGTAGCGTTCGAACAGGGTCGCTACCTTGGTGTCGGAAAGGGTCACGGGAATGGGCTCGACTTCGGTGTCCATGACTTCCCGGACCGTCGATGCCGGGTTGGACACGAGGATCCGGGTGATGGGCAACACGCCGATAAAATCATCCCGACGGCTGACCACGATCAGGCTGTCGGTCATGGGCGGCAGGTTGCGGTGCCGGCGCAGGTAACGGAGCACAACGTCGATGCTGATGTCGGGACGCACCGTAATGGTGTCCGTGTTCATCAGGCCGCCGGCGGTGTCCTCCGGGTAGGACAGCACCTCCTCGACCCGCAGCCGGTCCTGCTCGTCCATGGTGTCCAGGACTTCCTGGATGACCGTGTCCGGCAGCTGCTGCAGCAAGTCGGCGAGGTCGTCCGACTCGAAATCCTCGATGATGTCCGCCAGTTCCTGGGCATTGAGCTGGCTCAGGAAGTAACTACGGATGTCATCGCTGAGGTACTGGAGGACTTCACCCTCGAGGTCCTTCTCCACCAGATTCCAGAGCAGGGCACGCTGGCGGGGTGGGGAGGATTCGAGCAGGTGGGCGATATCACTGGGACTCAGGCCGCCATTGAGAATGCGGGCAACCTGCTTGAGGGCACCACTGTCGAGCGCCTCACTCAGTGAGCGCAAACGCTGTTTGGCCTGGCCTTTCTCCAGAATATCGGTCATGAATCACCTGCTTGCTGAAAACGCCTTTATTATAGCGGAGTTAGGCGGTACAGGTGAGTTAAAACGGAGATAATCCCTCAGGGGTCTGAAGAACACTTTCTTCTGACCCCATTCCAAGAGCTGGCCCGCAACTCAGGGGTCAGATGAAAGCTTTCATCTGACCCCATTTTCAGATCTCGCACGGAGGCTGAATCGCAACTCAGGGGTCTGATGAAAGTTTTCATCTGACCCCATTTTCAGATCTGGCACGGAGGCTGAATCGAATTCGGGGTCAGAAGAAGGTGTTCTTCAGACCCCTTTGCAGAGCATGCGCCAAACTCGGCGTCAGAAGAAGGTCTTCTTCAGACCCCTGTGCATCGGCCCCTTATTCCCCTTCACCAAAGTAGTCATCGATCAACTCCACCAGTGCCTCAACCGCCTCTGCCTCATCCGGCCCGTCGGCAATCAGCTCCACTTCGGTACCCTGACTGGCGGCAAGCATCATCACCTGCATGATGTTCTTGGCGTCCACTTCACGGTCGTTGCGGGCGATCCGGACCTTGCTGTCGAAGTCCGAGGCGGTCGCCACCAGTTTGGCGGTAGCGCGGGCGTGCAGGCCGAGTTTGTTGATGATGGTGATAGGGCGGCGGATCATGACGGTTCAGGTCTCTTCCCGGGTTTGCAGGTGGGGCAACTCGGTGTGGCGCACCTGCACGTTGTTGTAGTGTTCGCGGAAATGCTTGCCCAGCTGTTCGCAGATATACACAGAGCGGTGCTGGCCGCCGGTGCAGCCGATGGAGATGGTCATGTAGCTGCGATTGCTTTCGGCGAAGCCCGGCAACCAGGTATCGAGAAAGGCGATCAGGTCATCGACCATTTTCCGGCTGGCCGGCTCCCGCTCCAGAAAATCGATCACCGGCTGGTCGGTGCCCACATATTTGCGAAGGCTGGTATCCCAGTACGGGTTGGGCAGGCAGCGGACATCAAACACATAATCGGAATCCAGTGGTACGCCGTGCTTGAAGCCGAAGGACTGGAACAGCAGGGCCAGTTCCTGCTCCTTGCGGCCCACCACCCGTTGCTTGACCTGGTCCCGCAGCTCGTACATCGACATGCCGGTGGTGTTGACGTAGAGGTCGGCGAGCTTGGAGATGGGTTCCAGCAGCTTCTTCTCGCTGGTGATGGCTTCGCGCAGGGAGGTCTTGTCGTCACTCAGTGGATGCTTGCGCCGGGTGGCATGGAACCGCTGGAGCAGTGACTGCTCATCGGCGTCCAGGAAAATGATCTCAACCTTGATGCCGGTTGCCTGGAGCTGGTTGTAGAGGTCTTCGAAATTGGCCAGCTCTCCGGACAGATTCCGGGCATCAATGCTGACGGCCATCTTGTCCAGGCGGCCTGGCGTTTCCTGTGCCGCCGCTTCCCGGGTCAGCGGGAACAGCAACCCGATGGGAAGGTTGTCGATGCAGTAGAAGCCCAGATCTTCCAGTACGTGCAATGCTGTACTCTTGCCCGAGCCTGACCTGCCACTCACGATGATCAACTTCATGCCCAGCTTGCCTCCGGTACGGTAGGGGTCAGCCACTCGCGGCTGTCATACGCTCATACAGCGTTTTCGCGTCCTCGCATTCGCGCAGTCCGTTGCAGAAGGACCGCTCGTTGAACTTCTCGGCCAACTGGCTCAGTAGCTCAAGGTGCTCGCTGGTTGCCTCCTTGGGCACGATCAGGGCAAAGACGAGGTCGACGGGCTGGTTGTCGATGGCATCGAACTCGACGCTTTCCTCCAGCGTCATCAGTACGCCGATAACCCGGTCCAGGCCTTCCAGGCGGCAGTGGGGGATGGCAATCCCCTGGCCGATTCCGGTGCTACCGAGCCGCTCGCGCGCGATCAGGTTGTTGAAGATCTGGGTATCGCTCAGGGTTTCGTCCTGCTGGTGGATCTTTTCAGCGATGAACTCCAGAACCCGCTTCTTGCTGGAGGCCGGCACCCGGCAGAGTGTCAACTCCGGTACAAGGATGTTGTCTATGGTCAGGGATGTGTCGCTCATGGATCGACTGCATTTCCGTTAAAAAAAAGGCTGCGACACCCGAAGTGCCGCAGCGCCATTGGATTACTGCATGGAGGCGGACTGTTAACGCTGTCCGTTACCGTGCATCCGGTCTACGTTCTTTTCCTTGTGCTTGAGGACCTGACGATCCAGCTTGTCGATCAGGGCATCGATCGCAGCGTACATGTCCTCGTTCTCGGCCTTTGCATGAATTTCACCGCCACCCGCGACATGCAGAGTCCCCTCAGCAATCTGGCGTACCTTCTCGACCTCCAGCGTGACCTGACAATTGGAGATGTGGTCAAAGTGGCGCTCCAGTTTGTCGAACTTCTCGGTGACATAGTCCTTGAGGGAGGGAGTCAGTTCTACGTGATGGCCTGAAATATTGAGTTGCATAGGCGTCTCCTGTTGTTACACCAGTCGTTTGCGTTCATTGGAAGGCGGAATATGCATTGCCTCCCGGTATTTGGCCACGGTGCGTCTTGCCACCTTGATGCCCTGTTCTCCTAGCATGGCTGCAATTTTACTGTCACTCAATGGCTTTTTGGGAGTTTCCGCGGCAATCAGTTTCTTGATCATCGCGCGAATGGCCGTTGAGGAACATTCACCACCTTCATCCGTGCTGACGTGGCTGGAGAAAAAGTATTTCAGCTCAAAGATGCCCCGGGGCGTATGCATGTATTTTTGCGTCGTTACCCGGGAGATCGTGGATTCGTGCATCTCCACGGCCTGGGCAATGTCGGACAGGATCAGCGGCTTCATCGCCTCCTCACCCTGGTCCAGGAAGCCCTGCTGGTGCTCCACGATGCGGGTGGCCACCTTCAGCAGGGTCTCGTTCCGGCTCTGCAGGCTCTTGATGAACCATTTGGCTTCCTGCAGCTGGTCGCGCAGGTAGGTATTGTCTGCACTGCTGTCCGCACGCTTTATAAGAGAAGCATAGCTCGCATTGACGCGGATGCGGGGTGCGATTTCGGGATTCAGCTCTACCCGCCAGCGGCCGTTGTGTTTGCTGACAATAACATCGGGGATGACATAATCCGGCTCGCCATGGTCTATGACATCACCGGGCCGGGGATTCAGGCCGGTAATCAGGGCCAGCACTTCCCGCAACTGGTCTTCTTTCAGCCGGCTACGGCGCAGCAACTGGGCGTAATCGCGATTACCCAGAAGGTTGATGTAGTGGGTAATCACCAGCCGTGCCTGGGCCAGCCAGGGGGTCGCCGGCGGTAACTGGTTCAGCTGGATCAGCAGGCATTCCTGCAGATCCCGGGCGAACACGCCAGCCGGGTCCAGATGCTGGAGCCGGTGCAGGACCGCTTCCACCTCGTCCAGTTCCAGGGGGTCCTCGTCGGCGTCGTCCTGCAGCCCGGCATGGATTTCCTCCAGCGGGCTGGTCAGGTAGCCCCGATCATCCACCGCATCGAGCAGGGCGTGGGCGATGGCCCGGTCCCGTTCGCTCATGGGTGTGAGGTTGATCTGCCATTCCAGGTGATCGTGGAGGGTTTCCGCGGGCGAATTGCGGGTCTCGAAATCCTGCTCGTTGTCGTCCTCGTTCCGGGCCGCCGGAGCCGGAGCTGACTGGTAGATGTCATCCCAGGCAGTATCCACCGGCAGATCGTCGGGAATGTTGTCCGGAACCTCGCTCTCGTTGGTCCAGTCCGGGCCGGTATCATCCCAGTCGTCGTTGCTGTCCTGGCTGGCCGCGGAAACCTGATCGTGATCGTTCTCGTCCCGGCTTTCGGTGTTGTCCGCCGGTGCCTCGGAATGGTCGTCGTCCTCGGAGGTTTCCAGCATGGGATTGGAATCGAGGGCCTGCTGGATTTCCTGTTGCAGATCGAGGGTAGAGAGCTGCAGAAGCCGGATCGCCTGTTGCAGCTGGGGCGTCATGGTCAGGCTTTGACCCAGCTTTAACTGTAATGAAGCTTTCATCACCATAAATTCAGGATCCGTTACTCGTCACGCTCTGTCGCCTTGGCATCAGAGAAAAAATGCTTTGTATGCTAGCTAGTTGCCGTAGCAAGCAAGTTCTTTGCCGAGTTTACTGGAAACGGGGGCCAGATTGAACATGAAAGCTAACTCGGGGGTCTTAACTCAGGGGTCTGATGAATACTTTCATCTGACCCCAAGTGGAGACCCTGACCATGTGCTCAATGTCATACTCAGGGGTCTGATGAAGGCTTTCATCAGACCCCAGCCTGGACCCTTGGCTTGTGCTCAAATCCAACTCGGGGTCTGAAGAAGGCTTTCTTCAGACCCCTGGGGGAGGGCCCACCCTTAAAGCCGGAACTCGTTCCCCAGGTACACCTCTTTCACCTGCTGGTTTGCCAGAATCTCCTCCGAGCTCCCGGAGGCAATGATGTGCCCCCCGGAGACGATGTAGGCGTTCTCGCAGATATCCAGCGTCTCGCGCACGTTGTGGTCGGTGATCAGGACACCGATGCCCTTGTCCCGCAGGTGCCGGATGATGTGCTTGATGTCGCTCACCGAGATCGGGTCAACGCCGGCGAAAGGTTCGTCCAGCAGGATGAAGGCGGGCTCCATGGCCAGGGCCCGGGCGATTTCCACCCGGCGACGTTCGCCACCGGACAGGGCCATGCCGACACTGTCGCGGATGTGGGTGATGTGGAATTCCTCAAGCAATTCATCGAGCTTGGCATCCCGCTCGGCGCGGCTGAGGCCCTTGCGGGTTTCCAGAATCGCCATGATGTTGTCCCGCACGCTCAGCTTGCGGAATACCGAGGCCTCCTGGGGCAGGTAGCCAATGCCCTTGCGGGCGCGACCGTGCATGGGCAGCGGCGTGATGTCCTGGCCGTCGATGGTGATGCGGCCGCGATCGGCAGGCACCAGGCCCACGATCATGTAAAAGCAGGTGGTCTTGCCGGCGCCGTTGGGACCGAGCAGTCCGACGATTTCGCCACTCTGGATTTCCAGGGAAACGTCGATTACCACCTTCTTTTGTTTGTAGCTCTTTGCCAGGTTACTGGCTCTCAGTACTGCCATCGGATCCCTGTCTGGTGCTGCGGGGCTGGATAACCATTTCAACCCGGCCAGTGCCGGATCCCGTGTCTTGTCCGCCCTCGGCGGTAACCACCCGGCGAACCGTATCGTAATGGATCAGGTCGCCACGGAACAGGTTGCCATTCTGCTCAATCACCGCCTCCCGTTCAAAGGTCAGCTGCCGGTCGCTGGCGGACCAGGTGATGTTGAGGGCCCGGGCGTCGGTTTCACCTTCGCCGTTCCGGGTCGGCTGGGTGTAATGGGCCGGGGCGCCGGAGGCCTCGATGCGTTTCAGACCTTCGGTGCTGCGGTACAGCACCACCCGTTCGGCGGTCAGCCGGGTCTTGCCCTGGGTCAGGATGACATCGCCGCTGTAGGTGGCCACGCCTTTGCTGTCGTCCAGGCGGGCGCTGTCGGCGCTGACCGTGATCGGCTGGTCGGAGTCCAGGTCGAAGGCCAGCGCAGGGCTGCTGATGGCCAGCGCCAGCAGGGCGGCGAGCACGCCGGAAGGGTGCTTATTGAACGGTTTCATAACGTCCTTCCACGTCGGAGTTGAGCTCCAGAATTCGGTCGTTGATCCAGGCTTTCATGCCGGTGGCACGGGTGACGCCGATACGATCGGTGATCTCCACCGGAGCGTCGGTATAAATGATGCTCTGGTCGTTGTCCAGCGTAAGCTTCGATGTCGTCAGGGTCGCTTCACGCTCGCCAATCTGACGGATGATACGCACGTTGTCCGTGAGATACAGCAGGTTCTCGTTCTGCAGCAGGCTGCCGTTGTCCGCCTCGATGGTCCAGGGTGGGGTGTCCGGCTCGCCATAGAGGCGTGCAGTGGGAGAGACCATGGTGGCCACGTTGCCCTCGTCGAATTGTTCGATCCTGGGGCTTGAGAAGTGCACTTCGAGATTGCCGTTCTCGTCATACGAGGTGTAGGTGCCGTCCACCACAAAACCATCCGGTTCCGCCGGGCCGCGCAGGGCGGCAGCTTCAGGGTCCGGCGCCGCCGGTTCGTCGCTGCGCCAGAGCAGGAACAGGGCGGCGGCAATCAGGCTGATCAGCGCGAGCGTCCGCACCAGCGGGCGCTCGGTGATTTGCCAGAGGGACTCCAGGGGGCTGGTCATCCGTCTGGCTCCAGGTAGGGTGCGAGTGCGTCGGTCAGCTTGTTCCGAGCGGTCAGGATCAGATCGCAGGCCTCCCGCACGGCGCCACTTCCGCCGGCCACGCTCGTGCAATAATCCGCGTGCTGCTGTACCAGCCAGTAGCCATTGGGCACAGTGATACCCAGGCCGGCATAGCGCAATGCCGGCAGATCGGGCAAGTCATCGCCCATATAGGCGATTTCCCCGGGGCTGACGTCCAGGGTGCTGACCAGTTCCTGCAGCGCCACTTTCTTGTCCTCGCGGCCCTGCATCAGGTGCGGGATGCCCAGATCGTTCATGCGCTTTTCCGTCAGTGGTGAGCGCCGACCGGTGATGACGGCCACAGTGATGCCGGCGGCCATCAGCTGTTTCAGGCCAAGGCCGTCCAGAATGTTGAAGCCCTTGAGTTCGTCGCCGTTGGCACTGAAATACAGTTTGCCATCGCTCATGATGCCGTCCACGTCCAGCGCGATCAGCCGGATACGGGCTGCCTTGGCAAGAAGGTCCCCAGGCCAGCGGTCCATGAGCGGGCTGGTCAGTTCGGCCATCAGATTACCCCCGCCCGCAGCAGGTCATGCATGTTGATGGCGCCGACCAGGGTCCCGGTTTCATCCGTCACCGGCAGTGCGTTGATCTTCATCTCTTCCATGATGTTGAGGGCCTCTGCCGCCAGGTGGTCTGCCGCGATGGTCTTGCCGTGGCGGGTCATCACCTCTTCAATGGCGGTGTTGTGGATGTCCACCGATTTGTCCAGGGTCCTGCGCAGGTCGCCGTCGGTGAAGATGCCGGTCAGGTCTCCTTTGCCATCCACGACCGTGGTCATGCCCAGGCCCTTGCGCGAGATTTCCAGCAGGGCGCCACTGAGGGTGGTGCCTTCGGTGACCACCGGGATCTGCTCGCCGGTGTGCATGATGTCGGAAACCTTGAGTAGCAGGCGCCGGCCCAGGCTGCCGCCGGGATGGGAAAAGGCGAAATCCTCTGCACTGAAGCCCCGGGCTTCCAGCAGCGCCACCGCCAGTGCATCCCCCATCACCAGGGTTGCCGTCGTGCTGGACGTGGGGGCCAGGCCCAGGGGGCAGGCCTCGGCGTCCACCCGCACATCCAGGTTGGCCACCGCTTCCCGCGCCAGTACCGAGTCCGGATTGCCGGTCATGCTGATCAGTGGTGCGCCCATGCGCTTGATCAGGGGCAGAATGGTCACCACCTCGCTGGTATTGCCGCTATTGGAAATGGCAATCACGACATCCTGGCTGGTGATCATGCCCAGGTCACCATGACTGGCCTCGCCCGGGTGGACAAAGAAAGAGGGCGTGCCGGTGCTGGCCAGGGTAGCGGCGATCTTGTTGCCGATGTGGCCGGACTTGCCCATGCCGGTGACGACGACCCGGCCCCGGCAGGCCATGATGGTCTCGCAGGCGCGGAGAAAATGGTCGTCAACGCGCCCCTCGAGGGCCTCGATGGCATCGCGTTCGATGCGGATGGCACGTAAGGCGGACGTCCGGAAGTCGTGGCTGGTCTGTTCAGTCATCGGGCTCTGGCCTGGCTTGTCTCGGGGGAAATGGGCAATAAGCGTTGAAAGTCGCGGAAGTATATCATTTTCAGTAAATCCGGTGATGACCATCAGGACATTTTACCGGCCAGAGATTGAGGTTAGGCGCCGCATCGCATAATGTAGCCCCTCCTCGAAAGGGACAGATTATGGGTTCGAATGCATACATATCTCTGAAGGACGTTGTCTTCTCCCGTTCTGGCCGACGGATCTTCGATGGTATCACTCTGGATATCCCCAGGGGTAAGATCACTGCCATCATGGGCCCCAGTGGCACCGGGAAGACCACGCTGCTGCGCCTGATCGGTGGCCAGCTGCGTCCGGACAGCGGCAGCGTCCAGGTGGACGGCCACGAAGTGCCGCGGCTGAAGCGGAAGGCGCTGTACACGCTGCGTGAAAAGATGGGCATGCTGTTCCAGAGTGGTGCCCTGTTCACCGATCTGAGTGTCTTTGAGAACGTGGCCTTCCCGCTGCGGGTGCACACGAAGCTGCCCGACGACATGATCCACGACATCGTGCTGATGAAGCTGGAGGCTGTCGGCCTGCGCGGCGCGCGACACCTGATGCCCTCGGAGCTGTCGGGTGGCATGACCCGCCGGGTCGCCCTGGCCCGGAGTATTGCCCTGGATCCGGAACTGATCATGTACGACGAGCCCTTTGCGGGGCAGGATCCGATTGCCATGGGGGTGCTGGTGAAGCTGATCCGGGATCTCAACAGCTCCATGGGGCTGACCAGCGTGCTGGTCTCCCACGATGTGCCCGAGTCCCTGAGTATCTGCCATTACGCCTGTATCATTGCCGATGGCAAGGTTATTGGCGAGGGGACGCCCGAGGAGCTGAAGGCCCATCCCTCGGACCAGGTCCAGCAGTTCCTGCAGGGCCAGCCGGACGGCCCCGTGCCTTTCCATTACCCGGCGGACGAAGCCGGTCGTGATTTTGGTCTGGGAGGCAAGGCCTGATGCTGGATCGTATTGCTTCCTTTGGCCGGCTGGGCCTCGACATTGTTGCTTCCTTGGGACGCTCGGGGCGCTTCCTGATCGGCGTGCTGGGCGGCGTTCCGCGCCCGGTGACCGGCTTCCCGCTGCTGATCAAACAAATTTATGCGGTCGGGGTCCTGTCCCTGGCCATTGTGGTGGTGTCCGGCCTGTTCATTGGCATGGTGCTGGGACTGCAGGGGTACACCATACTGTCCGACTACGGTTCCGAGTCCGCCATTGGCCAGATGATCGCGCTGACCCTGGTGCGGGAGCTCGGGCCGGTGGTGACCGCACTGCTCTTTGCCGGCCGCGCCGGCTCTGCCCTGACCGCCGAGATCGGCCTGATGAAGGCGACCGAGCAGCTTTCCAGTATGGAAATGATGGGCGTGGATCCGCTGCGCCGGGTGATCGCTCCACGGCTCTGGGCCGGCTTTATCGCCATGCCGGTGCTCGCGGTGATCTTCTCCGTGGTTGGCATCTGGGGCGGTATGCTGGTCGGCGTGGAATGGCTGGGTGTGTTCGAAGGCTCGTTCTGGGGCAACATGCAGTCGTCCGTGGATTTCCTGGATGACGTGATGAACGGCTTTATCAAGAGCGTCGTGTTCGGATTCGTCTGCGCCTGGATCGCGGTGTTCCAGGGCTACGACTGCGTGCCGACGTCCGCCGGAATCAGTTCCGCGACCACCAAGACCGTGGTTTACTCGTCCCTGGCGGTGCTGGGGCTGGATTTTGTGCTAACCGCCGTAATGTTCGGCGATTTCTGAGATTGATCAACGGGAGCCGGTAATGGCACAGAGAACCCTGGAAATCATTGTTGGCCTTTTTATGGTTGCGGGCCTCGCTGCCCTGTTGTTCCTGGCGCTTCAGGTGAGCGGGCTGTCGCCCAAGGCCGCCGAGAGCACCTACACCCTGTACGCCAACTTCAACGACACCGGCGGCCTGACGCCCCGGGGCAAGGTCTCCATGGCCGGGGTGACGGTGGGCAGCATCGAGTCCATTTCCCTCGACAGGGAAACCTTCCAGGCGAGGGTGGAAATGTCGATCCACTCCGAGGTGGATAACATCCCGGCCGACAGTTCCGCAGTAATACGTACATCCGGGCTGCTCGGTGAACAGTACATTGATATATCCATTGGTGGAGACATGGAATCGCTGCAAGCGGGCGATACCTTCTATTCCACCCAGTCCGCGATGAACCTTGAGCGGCTGATCAGTAACTTTGCCTCCGGCAAGTGACCGCCGGAGAATCGACCGAACAGAGATAGCAGGAGATCCTGATGGTTGCCTTGACTCAACGACTTTTTCTGGCGCTGGTTCTGATGGCAGCTGCGGCTGTCCAGGCACAGGCCGGGCAGGCCGAAGAGCTCCGTGAATACGTGGATGTGAATACCCAGAAGCTTGTCGAGAGGCTGAATGAGGAGCGCGGCCTGTACGAGAAGGATCCCGAGGCGTTCTACCAGAGCATGAACGAGGCCCTGACCGACTTCGTGGATTTTCGTCGCATTGCCGCCCGGGTGATGGGGCGTTATGCCCGCCAGACGACACCTGAGCAGCGCGACGAGTTTGTCGAGAAGTTCAAGCGCAGCCTGTTCGACAGCTACGCCAAGGCTCTGGTCGATGCCGAGGATTTCCAGATCCGGGTCCGGGAGGCGACGATCCTGCCCCGCGATGAAAACCGGGCGTCGGTGGATCTTGAGGTGATCAGCTCTTCGGGCAACCGCTACCCGGTGGTCTATTCCATGTATCGGAACGGCGAGGGCCAGTGGCTGATGGAAAACGTCATTGTTGAAGGTGTGAACATCGGCCTGGCCTTCCGGGACCGGTTCAGCCAGGAAATGGAACAGAATCGCGGCCAGATCCAGGTCGTGATCGATGGCTGGACCGATACCGCCAAGACCGTAGACCTGGGCGGGGAAGAAGACCAGTCATGAGCCCCTCTGCACCTCGTGCCGAACTCCGGGATGGCGAAATGATCGTGACCGGTGAGGTGGATGCCTCATCGGTGCTCGCCCTGCGCCAGCAGGGGGAAAAACTGATCGGTACCGTCGACGATGGCCTGGTGGTCGATATTTCCGGCCTGGAAACCGCCCACAGTGTGGTGCTTTCCATGATGTTGTGCTGGGAGCGCTTTGCCCGCAGGCAGGGCGTTGACCTGAGTTTTCGGGGCATCAACGGGCGTCTCGCCTCACTGGCGTCGCTGAGTAATCTGAGTGCCCAGCTGACCCGCGCCGACTAATTGGTTACAATCTCGCCCCTGATTTTTTCAAAACACCCGAGGATAGTTTATGGACGCCGCCGAAGTCACAAAACTGGTCGAAGAAGCCTTGCCCGGTTGCGAGGTTCAGGTCCAGGTTGATGGTACCCATTACATGGTCGTCGTCGTGGGTGACGTATTCGAAGGCCTGCCGACGATCAAGCGGCAGCAAATGATCAACAAGGCGCTGTTCCAGCACGTTATGGACGGCACTATCCACGCCCTGCATCCGCGTGCCTTCACTCCCGCAGAATGGGCCGAGCGCCAGGGCTGATACGCCCGCCAGACACAGGAATTCTATTGTGGACAAACTTCTGATTCGTGGGCGCAAACCCCTCGATGGCGAAATCCGTATTTCCGGTGCCAAGAACGCGGCACTACCGATCCTTGCGGCGACGTTGCTGGCCGACGAGCCGGTTACCGTAGGCAACCTGCCGCACCTGCACGACATCACCACCATGATCGAGCTGCTGGGCCGGATGGGTGTTGAAGTGGTCATCGACGAGAAGATGAGCGTGGAGATCCACGCCAACACCATCAAGCACTTCCACGCGCCTTACGAGCTCGTCAAGACCATGCGTGCGTCGATTCTGGTGCTCGGGCCGCTGGTGGCGCACTTCGGCGAGGCCGAGGTGTCCCTGCCGGGTGGTTGCGCCATCGGCAGCCGGCCGGTGAACCTGCACATCCATGGCCTGGAGCAGATGGGGGCCGATATCAAGGTCGAGAACGGCTACATCAAGGCCAAAACCAACGGCCGCCTGAAGGGAGCCCACATTTTCCTGGATACCGTGACGGTGACCGGTACCGAGAACCTGATGATGGCCGCCGCACTGGCGGATGGGAAGACCATCCTGGAGAACGCTGCCCGTGAGCCGGAAGTGGTGGATCTGGCCGAGTGCCTGATTGCCATGGGCGCGGACATCAAGGGCCACGGTACCGCGACCATTGAAATCAACGGTGTCGAGCGCCTGCACGGCTGCCATTACGATGTGCTGCCGGACCGGATTGAAACCGGCACCTTCCTGGTGGCTGCCGCCGCCACCGGTGGCCGGGTGAAGCTGAAGGACACCCGGGAGGACCTGCTGGAAGCGGTCCTGCTGAAGCTGGAAGAGGCCGGCGCCCACATCGAGACCGGTCCGGACTGGATCGAGCTGGACATGAAAGGCAACCGCCCCAGGGCCGTCAGCCTGCGGACAGCACCGTACCCGGCGTTCCCGACCGACATGCAGGCGCAGTTCGCCGCCATGAATGCTGTAGCCGAGGGCTCCGGCACCATCGTGGAAACGGTATTCGAGAACCGGTTCATGCACCTGCAGGAGCTGGGCCGCATGGGGGCTGACATCACCCTCGAGGGGAACGCCGCGATCATCAAGGGCGTCGGGCACCTGACCGGCGCCCCGGTAATGGCCACTGACCTGCGGGCCTCGGCCAGCCTGGTCATTGCCGGCCTGGTTGCCGATGGCGATACCATTGTAGACCGCATCTACCACATCGATCGCGGTTACGAATGTATTGAAGAGAAACTGCAGCTGCTGGGCGCGAGCATCCGCCGCCTGCCGGCCTAACAGACACAGACGGGAAACCGGAAGGACGCATGACAGATTCCATCACCATCGCCTTGTCGAAGGGACGAATTCTCGAAGAAACCCTGCCGCTGCTGGCGGAAGCCGGCATCGAGCTGGTGGACGACGTGAAGAAATCCCGCAAGCTGGTGTTTCCGACCACCGATCCGGACGTTCGCGTACTGATCATCCGCGCTACCGACGTGCCGACCTATGTCCAGTACGGTGGTGCGGATCTTGGTGTGACCGGCAAGGATGTGCTGATGGAGCATGGTGCGGAGGGCTTGTACGAGCCGCTGGACCTGAACATCTCCCGCTGCCGCCTGATGACCGCCGGACCGAAAGGGCAGACACCGCCGAACGGTCGTATCAAGGTGGCCACCAAGTTCGTCAACCTGGCTCGAAGGTACTATTCCGCCCAGGGCCGCCAGGCCGATATCATCAAATTGTACGGGGCGATGGAGCTGGCGCCGATCCTTGGCCTGGCCGACGAGATCGTCGACATCGTCGATACCGGCAACACCCTGAAGGCCAACGGCCTTGAGGCCCGGGACCTGATCGAGCACATCAGCAGCCGTCTGGTGGTCAATCGCGCGTCCATGAAGATGAAACACGGGCGGATTAACCCCATAATCGAAAAGATGGCCGAAGCCGTAGAGAAGCGCCGAGAAGAAAAGTAGGGGTCAGAAGAAAGCCTTCTTCTGACCCCGGGAACCTGGAACCGGCTCTGAAGTGAAATTGGGGTCAGATGAAAGCTTTCATCTGACCCCGCGTTTCGGCCGCGACTGCAATAGTCAGGGGTCTGAAGAACGCTTTCTTCTGACCCCGGTAAGTAAGAGTTGGCCCTGAATTGAAGTTGGGGCCAGATGAAGACGTTCATCTGGCCCCTGTGTCCTCCCGAAGCAGGAACGATGAAATGACCGACGTAACCATCAAACGACTGAATGCCTCCCAGAGCGACTTCGACAGCGCACTGGCCAGACTCCTGGCCTGGGACGACAGTGTTGATCATCAGGTAAACGAATCGGTCCGTCACATCCTGCACGAGGTGAAAACCCGTGGTGATCAGGCAGTCCTGGAATTCACCGAAAAGTTTGATCGCCTGACAGTCGGCTCCGTAGCCGAGCTGGAAATGGGCAAGGACCGGCTCCAGAAAAGCCTGGATGCGATCCCGGCGGACCAGCGTGAGGCGCTTGAGAAGGCGGCCGAGCGGATCCGCGATTACCACGAGCGCCAGGACCAGAAATCCTGGCAGTACCAGGACCAGGACGGCACAGTCCTGGGCCAGAAGGTAACGCCCCTGGACCGCGCCGGCCTCTACGTCCCGGGCGGCAAGGCGGCCTATCCGTCATCCGTGCTGATGAACGCGATCCCCGCCAAGGTCGCCGGGGTCAGTGAAGTCATCATGGTCGTGCCGACACCGGATGGTGTGGTCAACGACATGGTACTGGCGGCAGCAGCAATCGCCGGCGTCGACCGCGTATTCACCATCGGTGGCGCCCAGGCCGTGGCCGCTCTGGCCTATGGCACGGATACCATTCCTTCCGTCGACAAGATCGTCGGCCCGGGCAACATTTTCGTGGCCACGGCCAAGCGTGAGGTGTTCGGCGTGGTCGGCATCGACATGATCGCCGGCCCGTCCGAGATCCTGGTGATCTGTGACGGCAAGACCGATCCGGACTGGATCGCCATGGACCTGTTCTCCCAGGCCGAACATGACGAGCAGGCCCAGAGCATCCTGATCAGCCCGGATGCGGAATTCCTGGATGCCGTGGAGGCCAGCATCAACAAGCTGCTGCCGACCATGGAGCGCGCCGACATCATCCGCACCTCCATGGCGGACCGGGCGGCCCTGATCCAGGTGGCCGATCTCAGGGAAGCTGCCGAAGTATCCAATCGCATCGCCCCGGAGCACCTGGAACTGTCCGTGGAGGATCCGCAGGCCATGCTGGACGACATCCGCCACGCGGGCGCCATCTTCATGGGCCGCTACACCGCCGAGGCCCTGGGCGACTACTGTGCCGGCCCGAACCACGTGCTGCCCACCAGCGGCACCGCACGGTTCTCCTCGCCGCTGGGCGTCTACGACTTCCAGAAACGCTCGTCCATCATCGGCTTCAGCGCCAGCGGCGCCGACCGCATGGGCCAGGTCGCCTCCGTCCTGGCGAGAGGTGAGGGCCTAACCGCCCACGCCCGTTCGGCGGAGTACCGGATCAAAGACTGAGTAGGGCCCCGAAGACGGGGTCAGATGAAAGCTTTCATCTGACCCCGGTTTCACCCCCAACTCAGGGGTCAGAAGAACGCCTTCTTCTGACCCCATGTTCAGAATGTTTGCAGGCAGGTTGGCGAGGTTCCGCCCGGGAATGTAGAGGGCCATGGATGGCCCGAAACAAGCGCACATGGATGTGCTCGTAGCGGTTCCCGGACGGAACCTCGCCAACCTGCCGTCGACTCGGAGTCAAAAATGAGCAAATTCTGGAGCCCCCTGGTAAACGACCTGGTCCCCTACGTTCCGGGCGAGCAGCCCAAGATGGCGAACCTGGTCAAACTCAACACCAACGAAAACCCCTTCGGCCCGTCGCCCAGGGTGATCGAGGCGATCCAGGCCGAACTGAACGACAACCTCCGCCTCTACCCGGACCCGGAAGGCGAGGCCCTGCGCCAGACCATCGCCGACTACCACAACGTCCAGCCGGAGCAGGTGTTCCTCGGCAACGGCTCCGACGAAGTCCTGGCCCATATCTTCTACGCCCTGTTCCAGCACGGCGAGCCGATCCTGTTCCCGGACGTGACCTACAGTTTCTACCCGGTGTACTGCGGCCTGTATAACATCGAGGGCAGGAAAGTACCGCTGACCGACAGCTTCGAGATCAACCCCGAGGATTACCGGCAGCCCAATGGCGGCGTCATCTTCCCGAACCCCAACGCGCCGACGGGTCGCTACCTGCCCCTTGAACAGGTGGAGGCGATCATCCGGGCCAATCCGGATCGTGTGGTGGTGGTTGACGAAGCCTACGTGGATTTTGGCGGCGAGAGCGCGATTACCCTGGTCGACAAATACCCGAACCTGTTGGTCAGCCAGACCCTGTCCAAGGCCCGGTCACTGGCGGGTTTGCGAGTCGGCCTCGCTGTCGGTCACAAGGATTTGATCGAAGCCTTGAACCGGGTCAAGAACAGCTTCAACAGCTATCCGCTCGACCGGCTGGCACTGGCTGGTGCGAAGGCAGCCTATGAGGATGACGCCTGGTTCCGGAAGTGTTGTGACGGGGTGATCAGTGAGCGCGAACGTGTAACGGAAGCACTGGAAAGCATGGGCTTCGAAGTCCTGCCATCCAAAGCCAATTTCGTTTTTGCCCGCCACAAGGAACAATCCGGTGAGGCGCTGGCCAAAGGCCTCAGGGCGCAGGGCATCATCGTCCGGCACTTCGACAAGCCCAGAATCAGTGATTTCCTGCGGATTACGATCGGTACTGCGGAACAGAATGACGCATTGATCAAGGGCCTTCAGTCCCTCTAGCCTTCATGGTCTGCGGGTAGCGCAGGGCAGGGCTGACGCCAAACTGGCACCGTTTTCAGGAGCAACTCATGGCAGACAGAAACGACATCATTCAGAAAATCAACGAATGGCTCCAGCCCGAAAACTTTCAGGACTACAGCCCCAACGGCCTCCAGGTCGAGGGTAAGGACGACATCCGTACCCTCATCACCGGTGTAACCGCGTCCAGGGCGCTGATCGAAGCCGCCATCGACGCCAATGCCGACATGATCCTCGTCCACCACGGCTACTTCTGGAAAGGCGAGGATCAGCGTATCCGGGGTATGAAGCGCGAGCGCCTGAAGCAACTGCTCGATCACGACATCAACCTCGTCGCTTACCACCTGCCATTGGACGATCACCCGGAATACGGCAACAACCGCCAACTCGCCGATGTCCTTGATATCAAAAATCCTCGCCCATTAGGGGGGCTGGTCTGGGAAGGCGAGCTGCAGGAGGCGATGAGCCCGGAAAAGTTCGGCCTCCACATCGCCCGAAAACTCCACCGCGAACCTCTCTGGGTTGGAGAGGGCAAGCAGGACATCAAACGGGTAGGCTGGTGCACCGGCGCTGCGCAGGGTTTCATCAACACTGCCCTGGATGCCGGCCTGGATGCGTATATCAGCGGGGAAATATCAGAGCCGACGACTCATACTGCGCGGGAGTGTGGTATTCACTACTTTGCTGCCGGCCATCATGCGACGGAGCGTTATGGTGTGCAGGCGCTGGGGAGGGCGTTGGAAAAGGAATTCGGGATCACCCACACCTTCATTGATTGCGATAACCCGGTGTGAACTCGAAGACGGGGTCAGAAGAACGCCTTCTTCTGACCCCATGTTCTGCGCCAACTCAATGCAGGGGTCTGAAGAACACTTTCTTCTGACCCCAACCTGGACCAACCCCCAGCTCCAAAAACTCAGGCCTCAGAAGCCTTCTTCTCCTTATCCAGCCCAAAGTCCTCGGCAAGGGTCCCTTTGGCCTCAGGATCCTTCTTCGGCGCGTAATCCCGGGGAGGCTCTGACGGTGCGTCCTCGCGTACTTCCTCGAGGCGCTTCTTGGAGGTCTCCTGCTGGAGTTCCTCCATCCAGTCCTCGTCGTTGCAAAGACGATTCGCGCCACGGGCCATGTGCTGATTCACGTCGCGGTAGGCATCGTTGAACCGCCGCAACAAATGGGCTGACTCCATGAAGTGCTCATTCACCTGAGCCTGGTAACGAGTGAACTCGCTGCGCAGCTCGTCAATCTGCTGCTCTGCACGGCGTTGCCGCAGAGTCTGTCCCTGACCGGAGCGGCCAACCAATACCCCGATGACAATGCCAACAACCAAAGCGGCAATCGCTGCCAGAATCAGGTTCGTCATATGCTGTGTCGTCCTTTTAGCTAGAAATGAGCCAAGCCCTCAACGCAGTATAACGCGCCGGGGTGCTCCCCGCCCACGCTTACTGCCTGCAACAATCGTCGTATTGCCTCTGTGACTGCTGCGAATGGCGAAATATTGCGAAATAAGCGACAATACCGCGCCCAAATTTATTGTCCAACTTCCGGGAATACCTTGATGACAGCAGCGATGTCCTCCGAAACCAGTGCGAACCTGAGTCCTTGGCAGCGGTACCTGAAGGATCTTGAACGCCCGGATTTTCACAAGGACCCGGCCCAGGAAGATGCTGTAAAGCGCCTGCAGGCACTGTACGACAAACTGGTCGAAGCTGAAAGTGAGCGTAACAAAGCCATGACCAAGCTTCGCCGCAAGCTCAGGAAGGGCAGGGAAGAGCCGGTCAAGGGCCTGTACTTCTGGGGCGGTGTCGGCCGCGGCAAGACCTACCTGATGGACACCTTCTACGAGTCCCTGCCGTTTGATCGCAAGATGCGGGTGCATTTCCACCGCTTCATGCAGCGGGTCCATAACGAACTCAAGGCCCTCAAGGGCGAGAAAAACCCGCTGGAGATGGTCTCAAAGAAGTTTGCCGACGAAACCAGGGTCATCTGTTTTGACGAATTCTTTGTCTCCGATATCGGTGACGCCATGATCCTTGCCACGCTTATGGATGGCCTGTTCTCCCGTGGTGTGACCCTGGTGTGTACCTCCAACATCGTACCCGACGGCCTTTACAAGGACGGCCTCCAGCGCCAGCGTTTCCTGCCGGCGATCGACCTGGTGAAAAAGCACACCGAGGTGGTCAACGTGGACGGTGGAGTGGATTATCGCCTCCGCACCCTGGAACAGGCAGAGCTCTATCACTGCCCGCTGGACGACCAGGCCGATGTGAGCCTGCGCGAAAGCTTTGACCGCCTGGCAGTGGAAGCTGCCAAGCACAGCAAGACCATGGAGATCAACGGCCGCAAGATCCCGGCGCAGGCCCACGCCGATGACGTGGTGTGGTTCGATTTCGTCGACGTGTGCGACGGCCCCCGTTCCCAGAACGACTACATCGAAATGGCCCGTCAGTTCCATGCCATCATCATCAGCAACGTACCGGTTCTCGGCGGCGACAAGGACGACCAGGCCCGTCGGTTCATCAACATGATCGACGAATTCTACGACCGCAACGTCAAAGTCATCATATCCGCTGCCGCGCCAATCACCGAACTCTATGCTGGCGGCCGCCTCAGTTTTGAATTCGAGCGCACCGAATCCCGGTTGCTCGAGATGCAGTCCCACGAATACCTGGAGGCGCCGCACAAACCGTAGGTTGGCTCAGGGCGCTGAAATACCCCAGGGGTCTGAAGAACTTCGTTCTTCTGACCCCATCTTGGAATCAAACTCCGAGCCAAACCGCGAACACGGGGTCAGAAGAAAGCTTTCTTCAGACCCCAATGTCGAACCCAACTCAGGGGTCTGAAGAACTCGTTCTTCTGACCCCAACTTCAACCCATACTCAGGGGTCTGATCAACTTATTGATCTGACCCCAAGTTAAACCAACCCCCAACATCAAAAACTAAAAAAGGGGTCAGATGAACAAGTTCATCAGACCCCAAACCCAAACAAAATCGAGAGGTCCACAAACCATGAGCAACGACAACGTAGTCATCGTCAGCGGCGTGCGCACCCCCATGGGTGGGTTCATGGGTAGCCTGGCGGATGTTCCCGCCACCGAGCTCGGTGCCATCACCATCGCCGAGGCCGTCAAGCGCGCAGGCCTGCAGCCGGCGGACGTCCAGGAAGTCATCATGGGCAACGTGCTGCCCGCCGGTCTCAAGCAGGGCCCGGCCCGTCAGGCCATGCGTCAGGCAGGCCTGCCTGACAATACCGGTGCCACCACCATCAACAAACTGTGTGGTTCGGGCATGAAGGCCACCATGTTTGCCCACGACCTGATCAAGGCCGGCAGCAACGACATCATGGTCGCCGGCGGTATGGAGAGTATGTCCAATGCGCCTTACGTGCTCCTCGGTGCCCGTAAAGGTTACCGCATGGGCCCCGGCCAGGCGCCGCAGGATCACATGTTCCTGGACGGTCTGGAGGACGCAGAGACCGGCCGCCTGATGGGGGCTTTCGCCCAGGACATGGCGGACAAGAAAGGCTACACCCGGGAAGAAATGGACGAATACGCTATCCGCTCCCTGACCCGCGCCAAGAAAGCCATCGAGGAAGGTCTGCTGAAGGACGAGATCATTCCGGTGACCGTCAAGACCCGCAAGGGCGAGGTCGTGGTCGCGGACGATGAGCAGCCCCACAACGCCAACATCGAGAAAATCCCGAGCCTCCGGCCGGCGTTCAAGAAAGATGGCACCGTGACCGCTGCCAACTCCTCCTCCATCTCCGACGGCGCCTCCGCGCTGTTGCTGATGCGGGAGTCCGAGGCCGAGAAGCGCGGCCTCAAGCCGCTGGCCCGGATTGTGGCTCACAGCACCCAGTCCCAGCACCCCTCCGAGTTTACCTGCGCGCCGGTGGGCGCCATCGAAACCCTGCTTGGCAAGACCGGCTGGAGCAAGAACGATGTCGACCTGTTCGAGATCAACGAAGCCTTCGCCATGGTCGCCATGATGCCGATCAAGGAACTCGGCCTCGACCCGGAGAAAGTCAACATCCACGGCGGCGCCTGTGCCCAGGGTCACCCCGTTGGTTCCACCGGCTCCCGCCTGCTGGTCACCCTGATGCACTCGCTCAAGCACTACGGCAAGAAAAAGGGCATCGCCGCCCTGTGCATCGGCGGAGGCGAAGCCACCGCCATGGCCATCGAAATGCTCTGAGGTGGCCTCGCGGGGGCGATTCGAAGACGGGTTCAGATGAAAGCCTTCATCTGACCCCATTTTCCCCTCCCGCCCAGGCACGATCCCAAACCGGGGTCAGAAGAACGCTTTCTTCTGACCCCTTTTTTACCCTCCCACCGAATCAAGACGGCTACCCCGGGGGTCTGAAGAAGCTTTTCTCTTCTGACCCCATGTTCAGCTCGTATGGCGTCAGCGTTCGAATTCTGGGGTCAGATGAAGGCTTTCATCAGACCCCTGTGCATGCCCCCTGGCCAGTATCCGCCCCGGCGCGGGCTCCATCCCTCTCTTTTTTGGTTGCAACCAAATTTCTTGTCTATAGTGATCACTGTGCGAAGTAACCGGGCGGCCAGCGGGGTGTGATAGCAAAATCATACTTTTGACTGATCAAAGCCCCCAACACCGTTAGCTATAGTGCCAACATCACGAGCACTGTGCATGAAGCCTCCAATACATCGTGAACACCAATAATCAGAGCAGCGACTCAGAACAACAATGGAGTAGCCTTCCAATGACAAGAAAAACTCATCAATGGCAGCGTTGGACCAAACTTCCGCTGGCCGTGGCGATTGCCGCCGGTACTGCCGGCCAGGCTTCCGCCTACTCGTTCTACATGGGAGACGTGGAAGCCCAGTTCAATACAACGCTGTCCGCTGGTGTGGGATGGCGGGTCGAGGATCGGGACAAGCGACTGATTGCCCAGGGTAACCTGGGGCCCGAGTTCGCCAACACCGACGTAGGCGCATCGACAAACAACTACGATGACGGCAACCTGAACTTCGAGAAGGGCGATACCTACTCCAAGATTGTCAAAGGCAACAGTGAGCTGTTCCTCGACTACGCGGTGGATAGCGATACCCTGACCCGGGTCGGGGGCTTCCTCCGTGGCCGTTACTGGTACGATTTCGAGCTGAAGGACGAGAGCCGCGCCGTCGATTACGTCGGTCAGCAGCGTGAGCTCAACCCGGAAGCCAAAGACAACGCGTCAGGTGGTGAAATCCTGGACGCCTACGTCTTCTCCGACTGGTATCTTGGCAACGTTCCCCTGAGCCTCCGTTATGGCAAACAGGTGCTGAGCTGGGGTGAGAGCACGTTCATTCAGGGTGGTATCAACACCATCAACCCGGTTGACGTCCCCGCTTTCCGGGCGCCGGGCTCGGAGCTGAAGGACGCGCTGCTGCCGGTTGAGATGTTCTACGCTTCTGCCGGTGTTACCCAGAACATCACACTGGAAACCTTCGTCCAGACGGACTGGGAGCCGGTGCGTCCGGATGACTGCGGCACCTTCTTCTCCACCAACGATTTTGCGCCTGATGGCTGTGGCCCGGTATTGCTGGCCGGCCAGCTGCCGGATTCCCAGGCCTACGCCCAGGGCTTTATCGCGCCGCGTGAAGGCGACCGTGAGGCCGATGAAAAAGACCAGTTCGGTGTGGCCATGCGCTGGTACGTGCCGGCCCTGAACGACTCCGAGCTTGGCTTCTACTACATCAAGTACAACAGCCGCCTGCCGTACGTCAGCGGTGTCGTGAACAACCCGGACGAAGGCGTTTCCTTCCCGTCCTACTTCATCGAGTACCCGGAGAACATCGATCTCTACGGTATCAGCATCAACACCACCACCCCGGGTGGCTGGTCCCTGGGTGCGGAATACAGCTTCCGCGAGAACCTGCCACTGCAGTGGAACGCATTCGAGCTGATCTACGGTGGTCTGCAGCTGACCAACCCGGTCACCGGTGAGAACGCGAGTCTGCTTCAGGACCAGCGTGAGGCGGAAGCCGGTGGTGCTGACCTGTCCGGACTGGACGTTTCCGGTTGGGACCGGTACAAGGTCTCCCAGGCCCAGTTCACCCTGATCAAGTTCTTTGACCAGGTCATGGGTGCCAGCCGTCTGTCCTTCATCACCGAGTTCGGTGCGACCTACGTTCACGACCTGCCGGATGAAGACGAAGCCCTCTACGGCCGTTCCGGTACCTTCGGTGTCGGTACCCGCCCGGGTGGTGGGTGTGAGGAGCTGAACCTCAACGATACCTATTGTACAACTGACGGCTTCACCACCGACTTCTCCTGGGGCTATCGCGCCCGTTTCGTCTGGGACTACCCGAACGTGTTTGCCGGTATCAACCTGTCTCCGCAGCTGGCCTGGAGCCACGACGTCCAGGGCTACAGCCCGCAGCCGGGTGGCGCCTTCAACGAGGGTAGCAAGGCGATCGGCCTGTCCCTGCAGGCGGTGTACCAGAACAAGATTACCGGTAACATCGGTTACACAAACTTTTTCGGCGGGAAGCCGTATAACGAGTTGACTGACCGAGATTTCGTGAGCGCGAGCGTTTCGTACTCCTTCTGAACCGGAAAACAATTCGTCTGACGAGGAAACCTAAATGAGACTGAACAAGAAACTACTGACCACAGGTGTCCTGGCTGCCAGTCTGTGTGCCGGCCAGGCCTGGGGTGCGGTTTCTGCAGCCGAGGCTGCCAAGCTGGGCGATTCACTGACGCCCATGGGCGCCGAGAAAGCCGGTAACGGTGGTGCCATTCCGGCCTGGACGGGCGGACTGACCACGCCGCCGGCGGGTTACAAAGGGGACGGCATCTACGTCAATCCGTTCCCCGACGAGAAGCCCAAGTTCGTGATCGACCAGAGCAACGTCGACCAGTACACCGACAACCTGTCACCTGGCCAGGTTGCGATGATCAAGAAGTACGACAACTACTTCATGCCCGTGTACGAGACCCACCGGACTGCGGCCTACCCGGATCACGTCATGGAGCAGACCGTCGAGAATGCCACCAAGACCGAGCTGATCAAGGATGGTAACGGTCTGGGCAACTACCAGAGTGCGACACCGTTCCCGATTCCTCAGAACGGCCTGGAAGTGATCTGGAACCACATCACCCGTTACCGGGGTGGCTCCGTTCAGCGCAACGTCGGCCAGGTCACTCCGACGGCCGGTGGTGACTTCTCCGTGGTGCGTTTCGAGGACGAGCTGACCTGGAGGACGTACCTGCAGGACTACGAGCCGGGTGATGACCCGAACGTGCTGTTCTACTTCAAGCAGGCTATCACCGCTCCGGCCCGTCTGGCTGGTAACGTGCTGCTGGTTCACGAAACCATCGACCAGGTGGCGGAGCCCCGCCGTGCCTGGATCTACAACGCCGGCCAGCGTCGTGTACGTCGCGCACCCCAGGTTGCATACGACGGCCCGGGTACTGCAGCCGATGGCATGCGGACCTCGGACAACTTCGACATGTTCAACGGTGCCCCGGACAAGTACAACTGGGAGCTGGTGGGCAAGAAGGAAATGTACATTCCGTACAACTCCTACAAGCTCATGGACCCGAGCCTGAACTATGACCAGATCATCAAGGCCGGTCATATCAACCAGGACTACACCCGCTATGAGCTGCACCGCGTATGGCACGTGCGTGCAACCCTGAAGAGCGGCGAGCGCCACATCTACGCACAGCGTGACTTCTTCATCGATGAAGACACCTGGCAGGCCTCCGTCATCGACCACTTCGATGGTCGTGGCGAGCTCTGGCGTGTGGCCGAAGCCCATGCGGTCCAGTTCTACGATCAGGTCGTGCCCTGGTACGCCATCGAAACCCTGTACGATCTCCTCTCCGGTCGCTACCTGGCCCTGGGCCTGACCAACGAGGAAGAGAACCCGTACACCTTCGGTATCGACCGCCGCTCACGCGACTACACCCCGGCCGCCCTGCGCCGCGCGGGTACCCGCTAAGCCAACTCCGGGGTCTCCCCAGGGGTCTGATGAAAGCCTTCATCTGACCCCGTCTTTGATCTAAACCCGGGGTCAGAAGAAAGCGTTCTTCTGACCCCACCCTGAAAGTCTTCACCCCAGGGGGCTCACCCCAGGGGTCTGATGAAAACCTTCATCTGACCCCATCTTTGACCTGACTCCGAGTCAGAAGAACAAGTTCTTCAGACCCCACCCTCACCGCAAACTTTTGCAGCCCAACCCCCTCTTGGTTTAACCTTCCTCTCATACTAAAGGCGTACCCAAAGCCGGTCGCCACTCAAAAGTCATTGGGTTCTTCCAATTGCGGCTCAGGACGTTTCGCCGTCCAGCCGGTTGTCAGCGGGGCAGTGTGTGAAACCATTCAGTGACGGCAAGGCCGCCAACGACGAATTTCAGTCTGCCAATAACGGCCTTCAGCGTGGGGAGCTGGTGCGGGATCTGCTTCGCCAGCGGGTAAGGGTGCCATCCTTGCCGGGCGATAAACTTGCCCGGCCGGTGGTCGATGAATGGATAGGTCAGGCCATAGCGCCCAGCCATGCGGTGCTCGTTGAGGCACCGAGCGGGTATGGCAAATCCCATTCTGTGGCCAGCGCCCTGGTCAACCGCTATGGCAGTGACAACGCACTTCGCTGGATCTCGCTGACCCCCCAGGACAACGCGCCCACCCGGTTCCTGACTCTGCTCTCCATGGCCTTCGACATGCCCGAGGCAGTGGAGAGTGCCCTGCAGGGCGGCGCCGGCTTCTCTGACGCCCTCGCCATGATGCTTGTGGCCCACACCCGCGGGTCCAACAGCAACATGCAGGTCCTGGTGATGGATAACCTGCATACCCTGACCAATCCATCGGTGACGCCGCTGTTGCAACAGCTGGCGAAGGAACTGCCGGATAACCTGTGCGTGGTGCTGATTTCCCGCTGTGGCCTGCCGTTCGAAACCCACGCCCTCGAGCTGGAGAACCGGTTCACGCGTCTTGGCCCCTCAGTCTTTGAGTTCTCCCGGCCGGAAACCTTTGAATTCTTCAGCCGGGAGCTGGCGGCCAACAAGCTGACCAGTGTCGCCGTTGATAACCTGTACGACCTCACCGAAGGCTGGGCCACGCCGCTGGCTCTGTATCGCCGTGAGGTGCAGCGCGAGCTTGAACGTAAACCCATCCAGGAAAGTCCGAGTGTTGAACGTTTTCTGAAAGACTCGGTCCTGGCGGGTCTTACCCCGGGGCAGGTCCGCTCGATTCGGGCCATTGCCGAGCTTGAACTCTGTTCGGACGAGCTGCTGTTGGCGCTTCAGTCGGCACTTCCGGAGGTCGCGTTATTACCCTCGCGGGTGTACGAGTGGGGCTTGCCGATCCGGCCCATGCCGGGCCGGGGTCGCTGGTACCGGTTGAACCCGCTGATGCAGGAATGGCTGCGCACTGCGCCGATGAGCGGTTACGAAGCCCGAATGACCATCGCCAGCCGCTGGTTCGGCGAACGCCAGCAATTCCCCGAGGCCCTGCGTTATGCCCTGTTGGCGGGGGATGGCGATGAAGTCATCCGGATCGCCTCCGAAGGCTCTGAAGCCTTGTTGTTGGGGCAGGATACTGCCTCCCTGCTGCGGTTGCGCAAAAGCCTGCCGGTAACCCTGCTCGAGCGCAGTGCCCGCCTGAGGATCGTGTATAGCTGGGTCCACGCCATTGGTGGCCAGTTCCGGCAGGCGAGGGCCCTGTTGGACGATCTCTCCGGGGAGGATCGCCGGGAACACAGTGCCCGCATTGCTGCGCTCCAGGCCTTCATCCTGCGGGGTGAGGGCAAGGTCGAGCCGGCATTGCAGATGGCCGACCAAGCGTTGGCGGGCGGAGAGCTGTCTCCCCAGGGCCAACTGATCACCCAGATTGTCCGGTCCAGTGCCCTGTGCGCCGCCGGAAACTTTACGGAAGCCCGGGAAGCCAACCGCGCCGCGGCACGCCTTGCCAGGGAAGCGGGAGATTCCGGTTCCGAGGCTCTGGCCGTGTACTCCCACGCGCGCATCGAGCTGGGCAAGGGCGCCCTTCGGCATGCGGAACAACTGTTGAGAACCGGGCTGGATACCGCCATGCAGGAGCTGGCACGGCCGGCGCGTATTGGCGAGACCCGCCTGCAGCTCAATCTGGTGCTGGTGCTCTGGCATCAGGGCCGGCTTGCCGAGGCCGATCGGCTGCTGGTGCTCTGTGGCCGGCACGCCGAGCAGACCCGGGATCTGGGCCTGCTGCTGGCCATGGCCATCCGGGTACTGATCTGCCGGAGCGAGAACCGTCTGGAAGATGCGTTCGTCTGGATCGGTCGCGCCGAGCGCACCATGCATGCCTGGCAGGTGGACGAATCCCTGTTCGTGCCGGTGCTCGAGGCCCTCAAAGCGACCTGCTGGCTGGCCCAGAACCAGATCGAGAGCGCGGTTCAGGCACTTCAGAAACTCCAGCCCTACCGCGATGCCGGCTGCGTGCCGGAACTGTTCCCGATGATGCCGGGCCTGCTCGACTGCCTGCAGGTACGGGTGGACCTGGCCCGAGGCGACGGAATCCGCGCCCGGGAAACCCTCCAGGGCATCCGCGATCGATACGGCAAAACCATCCCCTGGGGCGTGGAGCTGCATATCCGGTTGCTCGAGGCCGTGTTGCTGAATGAAGAAAAGGGCCTTGCCCCGGCCCGCAAGATGCTGGCCTCGGCCGTCGACGACGCCGCCACCGAACACTTCATCAGCCCTTTCACCGAACTGCGGGCAGAGCTGCAGGAACTGATGGAGAAGAGTTACGGCCAGCTGGAAGACGGCAAGTTCAAGGATGCGCTCGGCAACCTGTTCGGCATCAAAGCCACCAGCGCCGGCGCCGATACCCTGGCCGAACCCATCAGCGACCGGGAACAGTCGGTCCTGGAACTCATCGCCAAAGGGCTCTCCAACCAGGAGATCGCCGACAAGCTGCACATCTCCCTGCACACCGTGAAAACACACGCCAGGCGGATCAACGCCAAACTGGAAGTGAAGTCCCGGACCCAGGCCATCGTGAGGGCGCGGGAGCTCGGGTTGCTGTAACTGATCCCGGGGGTTCGCCGGTGAAGACGGGGTCAGAAGAACGCTTTCTTCTGACCCCAACTTAGGCCCCCAACTCCTCAGTCAGACCTGAAAATGGGGTCAGATGAACGCTTTCATCTGACCCCAACTTAGGACCCCAACGCCTCAGTCAGACCTGAAACCGGGGTCAGATGAACGCTTTCATCTGACCCCAACTTAGGCACCCAACTCCTCAGTCAGATCTGAAACCGGGGTCAGATGAACGCTTTCATCTGACCCCAACTTAGGCACCCAGCTCCTCAGTCAGATCTGAAACCGGGGTCAGATGAAGGCCTTCATCTGACCCCACCTTGGCGCCCACCCCCTCACTCCGCCTTCAACTCCGAAATCCGCGCATCCTTCTCCGCCCAGATCTCGCTGACCCAGCGCTGAAACGCAGCCCGCGTCTCCCGGTCGTTCTCATAATCCATGCCCAGGAACTGCTCCGGCACTTCCCGTGTCCGCACATCGATCACGATACGGCGGATACGCCCGCACAGGTAATCCCAGAACCCCTTACGGCCATCCGGATACACGATCGTCACGTCCAGCATGGTGTGTATCATCTCCCCCATGGCGCCAAACACGAACGCGGTGCCGCCGGCCCGGGGCTTGAGCAGGTGTTTATAGGGGGAATTCTGGCGCTGGTGCTTCTCCGGAGTAAACCGCGTGCCTTCCATAAAGTTGAAAATGGTCACCGGCGTATAGCGGAACTTCTCGCACGCGGCCTGGGTGGCGGCGATGTCCTTGCCCTTGAGTTCCGGGCGCTTGGCGATCTGCTCCTTGGTGTGGCGATGCATGAACGGGAAGTCCAGGGCCCACCAGGCGACGCCGAGCAGGGGCACCCAGATCAGCTGTTTTTTCAGGAAGAACTTGAGCAGGGGAATGCGGCTGTTAAGCACGTACTGGATGGCAGGAATGTCGGCCCAGCTCTGGTGATTACAGGTAACGAAATACCAGTGTTCCCGGCTCAGGTTCGCCACCCCGCGCACGTCCCACTCCACCTTGTGCAGCACGTCCATCAGCAGGTTGTTGAAGCCAATCCACACCCAGGCGATGTTGTTGAGCACCACCGTACAGGCCTTGCGCACGGCTGTGACCGGTATGATCAGCTTGACGAGGGCAAACAGCAGCAGGAAGGGAAACAGAATCAGGGTGTTCAGCAAAATCGACAAGGCCGCGAGGATTCCCTTCAGCGGCGCGGGCAGAAAATCAAGCATTCCGTTTTTTCTCTGGTTTTTTGCGGGTTAGCGGTGTCTGTCAGCCTTCTGCGGCGTTTTCTGTGTTATCGGTCCTGCCTGGCAGCAACTGGGTTTCGGAGCGGGTGGCGGCCAGCTGCTGCAGATCTTCCAGGGCCCGGTTTCTGACGGAGTCGCGGAAATCATCGTCATAAAAGCCCAGGTTGTTGTAATGGATCAGGGACCGGATCTCTTTTACGTAGTCTTCGCCCCGTTCGGAATAGCCGAGCAGGCCTTCCGCCATTTCCAGGCCGGACAGGGGGTCGCCGGCGCGGCGGTCCTGCATGCGGATATCCCGCAGGCTCTGATAGGTTTCATGCCGGTTCAGGTTCTGCACATAGGCCCGCACCGAGCGGTAGGGCGAAACAAACCTGGCGACCTCGTGGCTGGCGCCTTCCACCCGGTTCTTCGGAACCAGGCCGCAACCCTTGGAGAAACACCACTGGCCGAACAGGTTGTTGCCCTGACGGGCAAAGCGGGACGTGCCCCAGGCCGATTCGTTGGCAGCCTGGGCCAGCACCAGCGAGGGGGGAATCACATCCAGCCGTTTCTTCAGGAGTCTGAACTGATCCTCACTGCCGGTCGGCGCATCGATCCTGAGCCGATCGGCTTGCGCGTTCAACCAGCGCTTCTCAGACGACGACAGCTCGGCCTTTTGCTCCAGTCGTAACAGATAACTCCGCTCCAGCAGGATCCGGGAATTGGCCAGTACGATGCGGGGGTACAGGAACGAGAAGAACGCCGCCTTTTTCTCGGTGGTGTCCTGGTAGGCGGAGAAGTCCGGCAGAGGATCGTCAGCCCAGTCAGGCAGCGCGGGAAGGTCCCGCAGCGCGAGTTCGGAGCCGTTATCACCATAGTTCCCCGATGGCATATAAAATCCGCCGCCAATTGCAAAGGCAATCATCGGTATAAGGAACAGCAGGGCCCGGCGACCTTGAGACATACAACCTCTCGCGAATTCGGATATGCCAACGATTATAACAGGTTATACGTACGGGACTCTCGTCGGGTTTGCCGAACCCCGGGGTGACCTCAGGGAATGCGGGTCGCCAGCAGCAGTCCCGCGGCCTGCGAGCCTGTTCCCGAGCGGTTCAGCCGGAGGTACAGCTGGGTGTGGTCGTCGGTGTAGAAACCGTCAATCACCAGGTTGCCGCTGGTGAGGGAGACGGTGCCGGCGCCGGACTGGGCGTAGGCAAAGGTGGTGTCGATGGCAGCCTCCGCTGGCGTCGAGACCTCATTACCGTTCACGGTGTTGACCACCGAGAGTGCCGCACCGGTCAGGGTCGCGGTGCTGCCGTTGATGACCAGCTCGGCGTTGTCAAAGTGACGCAGTTCGTTGGTACCGCCGGTGATCCCCATGGACACTCCCTGAACCCGGTACCGCCCGCTATCCGGGGCCCTCGAGGTGGCCTGTTCGGCGCCGATCAGCAGACCGTCCCCGAGCGGGCTGTCATCCAGGTTGAATGCCAGGAAGGAACCATCGGGTACGCTTGCCCCGACGCCCACGTCCGGTTGTTCCTCGTTTCCGGAAGCCGTGGCAATGTCCAGGTTGAGCCGGCCGATATCCCGGTTGCCGGAACTGAGCACGGAGGTACGGGGGCTGACCAGCCAGTCCGTCGCAACAGCCGCTGCCGGTGCCCGGGACACCGCGCCCGAGCTATCACGGCTTACCGTCTCCACCTCCAGCACCTGGGTCACATTGCCATCGGCATCGATCGCCCAGGTGCCAAGGCCGCTTTCCAGTTCGAGCGGCGTCGTGTCATCGGCAAACCGGGCAGCCAGGTACAGCACGTTGTAGCCCCGGTTATCCAGCACGTCCGGATCAAACTCCGCCTCCCCGGCGGGCCGCCGCAGGTTCAGCTCCAGAGCCGAGAGGTAATGGTGCTCCAGCATCGATCCCCGCTTCAGGGCGTCGCCGTCGCTTTCCAGCTCGATCGCCTTGCCGGCAGTGAAGTAGCCGGCCACGACCCGGTCTGGCCCCTGGCTGTCGTCCACGGCCGGGCTGGTGTACGCGTCCAGGTAGTAGGGATTACGGGTCCAACCGGTAATCCGGGCGCTGTCCCGGCCGGTAATACTCTGGTACAGGGCGCGGCCGGCCAGCAGGCGGGTGTCGCCCTGCAACGTCGCCGCTCCGGGGGAGGAGGAATGCGTGTTCTGTTCCCAGAACTCTGAGCCGCGCAGGAAGAACTCGTTTCCCTCGGAATGCAGCAGCACCTCCCGATCATAGGGGATGTCTGTGGCCAGGGACGTCACCTTGATGTTGAACGCATCAAAGCTGGTGAGGGTGAGTGCCGGGTAGACATAGCCAACCCCGTTGCTGTCTTCCAGTCGCTCCTCATAAGCCGTTCTCACGCCCCAGAGCCCGGTACCACTGATGCTCGGCTCGGCAAAACTCTGGCCCAGTTCCACTCCGAGGAATACCGAATTGTAGTCCGCGGACGCGGCGCTGATCTTGCCGGATGAGCTTCCATCCAGCAGGGCGTAGTTACCCATGGCGGCAACGTAGCGGGCAAAATCGGCCCGGCCTTCCAGCAGCGACAAGGCACCTGGCACATCCAGGTTCTCCGGAATATCGATCTCGAAGTCATGCACCTGGTCAGCGAGGGTGGACCAGACGTACTTGTTCAGGCAGAGCGCGCCACCGGCATCATTCACACAGTCCCTGATGGTTGCCAGCTCGCCCGGGGTGTAACCGGCCAGGGTGTTCCGCACCAGGTATTCGGAGAACGGATTGATCTTCACGTCCCGGTCGGCATCGGCCGCGAAGGCGCGCATCCGGGCGTTGCCATAGGTGGCTTCAATCACCACATCCGGCGCCAGCGGCTGACCGTCCGGGAACGCCAGGATGGTAAAGCCCGCGGAGTCCTGCCGCGTGGAGACCTCCACACTTCCAAGGTTCTGCAGGGAAGTATTGGTGGCGTACACGCTGAGGGTATCGGGCTGGACAATCCGGAGGTTGCGTCGGGTGACCTCGGCATCGGGGGCTACCGCACCCGGTACTTCGAGAGTAATCCTGACTTCGTTCTGCGCCAGATCGCCGGCGTTATTGGAGTCGCCGGTGCTGCCCGAATTGAAGTCGTCCAACGGGTTCTTCGCCGCGGCAAAGTCGTTGGTCTGGGCGCGTGCGCCCTCAATGGCATCTTCGCCACTGCCGCAGCCGGCCAGGACCAGCGCCGAGAGTGAAATCCAGAGTCCGTACTTGAAAAGCATGTCTGACAATCCGTGCAGAAGATTCAGGTTGTCAGTCTAGCAGCGGTGAAGGAGGGAAATCGTGAGGGAAGGCACGAAACAGGCGCCCGGGAACCCGGACGCCCGAAAGGGCAGGGCGATCAGTAGTAGATCTTGATACCTGCCATCACACCTTCATCCAGATTGACGTCGCCACGGTAGGGCGCGTCCAGATCGGTGTTCAGGTAGCGGTAGCCGGCAAACACCTCGGCGTTGCGGATCACGCGGTAGCTGCCGCGCAGCTCCAGGCTGGTCATATCCTCCGAGTCGCCGAAGGCGAGAATGTCCGGGGCGTAGTGCAGGCCACCGGTGAAGGACAGGCCCGGAACCCGGGGCACGTTGACGGTGGCGAAACCACCGATGCCGATGGCGCCGCCATCCAGCCAGTCGTCATCCCAGCCGATGCCGCGCACGCCGATGCCGGCGGTGGTCGGCAGGTTACCCAGTGCAGTGCGGCCCTGGGCGTGGAAGTCCACGTTCATGATGTGGCGGCTGCCTTCGTGGTAGGTGTAGCCGGCGCCCAGCTGGGTATCGTTGTTGTTGCCGAAGAAGTTGACCTGGCCCTTCACGGAATCGTTGGTCAGACTCAGGTCCACATCGCCTGCGAATGCCGGTGCGGCTGCCAGGGTCAGTGCCATCAGGGAAACTCTCGAGATTCTCATTCTTCTACCTTCTTGCTGTCGGTTAATTGGTACGCGTCGGATAAAGAATCTTCATCTTCAGCCGGCACCCGGTATTCCTCGTTGGCCCAGGCGCCCAGGTCAATCAGTTTGCAGCGCTCCGAGCAGAATGGCCGGTACCGGTTATCTTCCGACCATTCTACGGATTGCTTGCAGGTAGGGCATTGCACAAACATGGCGATTTTTTCAGATTGGTGACGAAGTTGCCGGCAGCCGTGTCCTCAGGTGGCCGCCGATGCGGTGCAGTATTGTTCCAGCACTGCCCGCAGCATTTCAATATTGACAGGCTTGGCGACAAAAGAATCCATGCCGGCCTCCCGGCACCGTTCCTCGTCCTCTTCCATGGCGCTGGCGGTCAGGGCAACCACCGGCACCCGGGCCCGGTTGTGGGTCTTTTCCCATTCCCGCAGGCGGCGGGTGGCTTCGAAGCCATCCACCCGGGGCATCACGCAATCCATGAACACCAGGTCGAACGGATGCCACTGCCACAGGCTGGCGGCGGCCTCGCCGTCGTTCGCTGTCATCACGTCGCAGCCCAGTTTCTCCAGCAGTCGGCGGGTGAGGGTGCGATTCACGGGATTATCCTCCACCAGCAACACCTTCATGCGGCCACAGGGCAGCTCCCGGCGCTTGGTGGTGTCGCTGACGGTCTGCAGGGAGAAGCGGGTGAGAAACCGGCGTTCCCGCTTTTCTGCTTCCGTGAACAGCTGGTTCAGGATGGGCATCAGGCAGGATTCGCGCAGGGACTTGCTCAGGAAGGCATCGGCGCCGGCCTGGCGGAAATGCTCGGCATCGCCCCGTTGCGGATTGGAGGACAGGATCAGCAGGCGCAGATGAGTCCAGGTCGGGTTGCTGCGGATCTGGCGGCACAGCAGGTCGCTGTCCATATCCGGCACAAAACCATCGAGAATGATGGCGTCGAACGGCTGCTGGCTGTCAAAGGCCTGGCGCAGTGAGGTCAGGGCCTCGCCGGCGGACTTCACCGCCTCGATCTGGACGTCGTAGCGGGACAGCATCTCCAGGGTAATCTTGCGGGACAGCTCGTAGGAGTCCACCACCAGGATATGCTTGCCGGTGACCTTGCGGGTGTCCGGGCGTACCCGGGTGGCACTTTCCGGCGCAACCGGCAGGGTCAGTTCCACCCAGAAGGTGGAGCCTTCACCGGGCCGGCTTTCCAGATCCAGCGATCCGTCCATCAGGGTGACCAGCTGCCGGCAGATGGTCAGGCCCAGGCCGGCGCCGGGCAACTGCCGCTGGAACTGCTGGCCCAGCTGCACGTAGGGCTCGTACACCAGCGGAATGTCCTCCGGATTGATGCCCACCCCGGTATCCTCCACCGCGAGGCGCAACCGGGCCTGGTCATCCCGGCGGCCCAGCACCTCGATGCTGATCAGCACGTGGCCGGAATCGGTAAACTTGATGGCGTTGGAGACCAGGTTGAGCAGGATCTGCCGGATCCGCACCGGATCGCCCTTCAGGGCCCAGGGCAGGTTCTCGTCAATACGCAGCTCCAGCGCCAGGCCTTTCTCCCGGGCGCGGCTGCCGAGCATGTGCACCAGATCGTTCAGGGTCTCCCGCAGATCAAACGGAATCTCCTCCAGTACCAGCTTGCCGGCCTCCATGCTGGAAATGTCCAGCAGGTCATTGATGATGGCGGACAGGCTCTGGGAGGCGTTGAGCAGGGTGCTCACGTACTCCCGCTGCTCCTGGTCCAGCGGCGTGTCCGTCAGCAGGTTGGCATAGCCCAGGACCGACTGGAGCGGAATGCGCAACTCGTGGCTGACATTGGCGAGAAACTGGTTCTTGGCATGGTTGGCACGAACGGCCTCGTCCCGCTCACCCTGGGACTGGATCGTGGTTTGCCGGAGCGAGCGGGTGTCCTCGAGAATCTGCAGCCGCATCTTGTTCAGGGCCTGCTCCAGCTCCGACAGCTCGTCCGGGGTCCTGGGGGGCTTCCGGCGCAGCTGCAGCGGATCCACCAGGGCATCCAGGTTCAGCTGGGCGGCATAGTCGGCCATGGCCTCGAGATGGCGGGAGAGGGTACCCCGAACAATCAACAGCAGCCCGAAGGTGCCGAGCATCACGACCACGGTCACAAACAGGAGCGTCAGCAGGGCCGTCTTCCAGAGTTCATCATGGATCTGCTGAACGGAAGACACCACCGTGAGGCTGCCCACTTCCTGGGGCGGCTGGAAACTGGAGCGGTCGAAAATCAGGGGGATGGACTGGGAGATCACCCGGCCCTCGGGGTGGGTGCCGGTGGTGAACTCCTCCCCGGTCGTCGTGGTCACCCGGGCAAACTGGATGGCCGGCACCGCTTTCATGTCATCCAGGCTGTTGGCCACCTCGCTGTAATTCATCAGCCAGAGGTTGTTGCTCATACCGCCTGCAACCAGCTCGGCGGCTTTCTCCTGGGTGCTGATCAGGTCATTCTTCCGGCGCTCGAACTCGCCGATCATCTGCAGCCCGGTGGCAAAGAGGGAAAGCGCGAGGCTGAACAGCAGTACATACACCAGCAGCCGTGCTGCCAGCGGTCGGACGCCAAATCGCTTGAATAACCCGTATGGATGCAAGATGCGACTTCCCTGTGTCGACTACAAATCAATCATCGAAGTTTAACAGACGGTTAGAACTTCGACACGCTTCTCCCCGTGCTCTGTTACAAACCGGAACCGGACGTTCACATCGTACAGGTGCGCCCCGTAAATCCGTTCCTCATCCCGCCCGCGCCGGAACGATGGCCGGGGATCATAGCTCACCACATCCTCGATCAACGCCCGGAAGTCCGGGTAGTCCTCCGGGGCCAGATCAGCCAGCTGCCGCTCCGCCTCCGGCAAAAACACCACCGCCAGCTTCTCGGTCGGTGGCGAATCCGCCCAACCCAGACTCGCCTCCGGCACCGAATCCGCAAACGGCAGGTAAGGCTTGATATCCAGAATCGGTGTACCCTCGATCAGATCGTGGTTGCTGATCCGCAACACCAGCCGCCCATCCCGACGCGCCAGCCCCTCGTTCCGCACCACCGACAACCCCAGACTGTTCGGCCGAAACGGCGACCGGCTGGCAAACACCCCCATCTTCCTGTTGCCCCCGAGCCGCGGTGGACGAACCACCGGCTTCCACTCCGCCCGAACCGCCTCATGGAACTGGAAAATCACCCAAAGGTGAGACGCCGTCTCCAGCCCCCGAAACGCATCCTCACGGTCGTAAGGGGGCTGAATCACCAACTCCGCATACGCATGCCGGGTCAGCCCCGGCTGCCGAGGCACCCCGAACTTGTCCTTGAAGCAGGACCTGGTGATAGCAACAGGGGTCAGAAGAACGCTTTCTTCTGACCCCAATCCAGCGCCAACCCCGGGGTCTGAAGAACGCGTTCTTCTGACCCCATTTTCAGATTCATCTCCCAAACCCAACTCCACCACAGGGGTCTGAAGAAATCTTTTCTTCTTCTGCCCCCGAGTTAAAAATCAAATTGGGGTCAGATGAAAGCCTTCATCAGACCCCTGAGTTACCTACCGCCGATCAATAGTCCCGGAAAAATACATCTCAACCCGCAAAACCACCGAAGCCCGATCCTTGAACCGGTAATCCCGCGGAAACTCCACCGCCGGAATCACCTCCCCGAACAACCAGTCACTGTGCAACCGGTACCGCCAGGTCAGATCCACAAACGCCGATGTCGTCCGCCACCCGGGCTTGCTCTCGCCCAGCACCCCCATCCGGGGAATCAACGTCGAGCGGTTATCCAGCGCCTTCCGCGCACTGAAAATCTGCGCCGCCAGAAACTTCTCGTCCTTATGCACCCACTCCAGCTCTGACGAGGACTGCAAACGCCAGCCACTCCCCACATACCGGCTGGCCCCGAACCAGGTGCGCGCACCCCAGCCTTCCTGGTGGTAGTAATAAATCCGCTGTTGAAGAGTCCCGGCCCAGTCCTCATCCAACTGCCAGCCCTTGCCGGCCGTGACCCGCCAGAAGGCATCCGGCGGAAACCTTAGCCGTCCGCCGATATCCGTGGAAAGATTGATGGCATCCCCGATCTGGGTCAGGTAGCGCAACGCACCGGTGGTCTCCGTCTCCGTCCGTTCCGGCTCCGTCAACTGGCGATCCCGCTGCCGCTCCTCAAGCGGAATCAGCTCCTCGCTCTCACTCTCGATTACGATCCGAAGCTTGCGCTTGGCAGTGGGAATATCCAGCCGAAACCGCGCCTCCGGCTCGAACGACGCCACATTGCTGTACTCGGATTCGGCAGCCAACCCTAGGCGCAGATAACTCTCGTTGTTAGGCAATGCCTGTTGGGAACCGGATAACGTCCGATCCGCCCAGGCACCCAGCGACTGCACCCGAGGCCCCTGAATCCGCTCCTGTCGCAACACCCAGTTGGTAAAGGACAACCAATAGCCTTCCTCGGGCTCGGCCCAATACTCATCTGGCGAAAAGGTATAGAACGACGGCTCCAGACGCTCGGGCGCCAGCAGCTCGGGAATGGAACGCTGATGTACCTCAAACACCGGCTCCGCAGCACGGCCCGGAACAGAGGCAAAAACCAGAAGTGACAGAACCCAGGCCGGGTGCCAGCGGCGCAAACAGTCAGCCAAAATCCACCAGGAACTTCTCGTGCAATTCACGAACCTGACGCTCCACATCATCCATGGGCCGATTATTATCAATAATAGCGTCCGCTCGCTCCCTGCGCTTCTCCCGAGGCATCTGAGCCGCAATAATCCTCTCCACCTGATCCCGCTCATTGGTATCCCGGGCCATCGTCCGCTCAATCTGCGTCTCCACCGGGACATCCACAACAACGATCTTGCTGACCAGGTTATGCTGATCCGTCTCCAGCAGCAGGGGAGAAACCAGAAGCACATAGGGCAGGGCATAGCCCCCAGGTCTGAGCTGGCGGATCAGCTCTTCCCGAATCATGGGATGGAGCAGGGCTTCCAGCCAGGTGCGCTCTTCAGGATTGGCAAACACAATCTGGCGCAATTGCGCCCGATCCAAGGTGCCTTCATCGGTGAGGATATCCTCACCAAAGTGCTCAACAATTTCCGCAAGGCCAGGGGTGCCGGGTTCAACCACCTCGCGAGCCACATCATCGGCGTCCACCCAGTGGACCCCAAGCTCACCAAACATACGAACCACGGTAGATTTCCCGGAGCCAATCCCCCCTGTAAGACCCACGACCACGGGGGCAGACGCCGAAGACGGGGTCAGATGAACGCTTTCATCTGACCCCACTTTCACGTCATCCCCCGAGGTCTGGCCCACCCCAGGGGGCGGATGAACTCGTTCATCTGACCCCATGTTGATTTCCTTACTCATGCTCAAACCCTAAAAACGGGGTCAGAAGAAAGCCTTCTTCTGACCCCAATTTCACGCCCACCCCAGGGGTCTGATGAACTTGTTCATCTGACCCCAACTTATTTTCACACTCCCAAATAAGCAAACCAGGCAGCCTGAATAGCCTCCCCAAACCACAAACAAAGCACCCCAGCCGCCGCCAGATACGGCCCAAACGGAATCGGCACCTCCCGCCCATGCTTCCGGAACACCATCAAACTAATCCCGACAACCGCCCCAACCACGGAGGACAGCAAAATCACCGCCGGCAACAACTGCCACCCCAGCCAGGCCCCAAGCGCCGCCAGCAGTTTGAAATCCCCATGCCCCATGCCTTCCTTACCAGTCACAATCTTGAACAACCAGTAAACCGACCAGAGCGACAGATAACCAACCACCGCCCCCCAGAAGGCACTGGTAAAGTCCGTCAAAACCCCGAAGAAATTCAGCACCAGCCCAAGCCAGAGCAGTGGCAGCGTGATGCTGTCCGGCAACAGTTGGGTATCGAAATCAATCACCGTCAACGCCACCAATGCCCAGACCAGCAGCAATGCCCAAAGCGCCGCCTCAGTCGGCCCCAGCAGGTACACCGTCACCACCGAGAACAGAGCCGTCACCGCCTCGATGATTGGATACCGTGGCGAAATCCGCGTCTTGCACGAAGCACACTTGCCGCCCAGCACCAGATAACTGATGACCGGGATGTTCTCCCAGGCGCGGATCCTGTGGCCGCAGGAAGGGCAGGTGGAGGCCGGCTTCGAGAGAGTAACCGGCTCTTCGTTTTTACGATCTTTCTCCGGTACCTCCAGAAACTCCTCGCACTGACAACGCCAGTCCTGATGCATCATCTTCGGCAGGCGCAGGATGACCACGTTCAGGAAGCTGCCGATGCAGAGGGAAACGAAAGTGACAGTGAGGTAGAGAAGCCAGGGGGTGTTGAGGTAGACGTCTAGGAACTGCATTGGATGCCTTGGGTGCTGAATGAACAAGGGGTCAGATGAAGGTTTTCATCTGACCCCGGTTTTGAGGTCTAACCAAGGGTCAGAAGAACGCTTTCTTCTGACCCCATCTTCATACATTCAAGCTGTTAAACAACCTGACCCATCTGGAAGATCGGCAGATACATGGCAATGATCAAACCACCGACCAGTACGCCCAAAACAGCCATGATCATCGGCTCCATAAGGGCAGTCAGGTTGTCGACCATGTCATCAACGACACCCTCATAATGATCCGCAACCTTTTCAAGCATCTCGTCCAGGTTACCGGACTCCTCACCGATCGCTGTCAGTTGGACTGCCATGACAGGAAAAATATCCTGTTGTTTCATAGATGCCTGCAGTTGCGTGCCGCTCGACACATCATTCTTGATTCTGAGAACAGCGTCCCGGTATACAGCATTACCGGTTGCGCCGGCGACCGAGTCTAAAGCGTCAACCAAAGGAACGCCGGAAGCAAAAGTTGTCGATAGAACTCGTCCAAACTTGGCTACTGCTGATTTGTCAAGAATTTCACCGACGATGGGGATTTTAAGGACGTATTTGTCGACCAAATCGGAAAACTTTTGAGACCTTCTCCGAGATTCTCGAAAAAGGAAAATTACGCCCACAATTCCAAGCAAAACAATAAACCACCAAGCCTGTAGCCACTCAGATATATTAATCACGAACTGAGTAAACACCGGGAGATCGGCACCAAATCCCTTGAATAGGCTTTCGAACTGCGGCACTACTTTGACCAGAAGAATCGCAGTTACTACGATCGCCACGACGATAACCGCGATCGGATAGGTCATCGCTTTTTTGACTTTTTTCTTAAGATTCTCTGTTTTCTCAAGATAAGTAGCGATCCGGTCTAACATTTGCTCCAGAGCGCCAGCCTTTTCCCCGGAGTCCACAAGGTTGCAGTAAAGATCATCGAAGTGCCGCGGGTGCTTTCTCAATGCGCCTGCGAAATTGGTGCCGGACGATATATCGTTGCGAATGGTGATCACCAATTCCTGAAGCCCTTTATTCTCGAGGCCATCAGCAACGATATCGAAGCTCTGAACAAGTGGTACTCCGGCTTTCATCATGGTTGCAAGCTGGCGAGTAAGCATCGCAATGTCGAAAGGAGTGATTTTTTTGCTACCACTAAACAGGGGTTTGGGTTTTTTCTTTACCTTGTCGGGAACAATCCCCTGCTTCCTCAGTTGAGCTTTAACCAAGGCCAGGTTGGGGCCAGTCAGCTCGCCCTTGGATTTGTTGCCTTTACGGTCTTTCCCTTCCCAGATGTACGATTCCAGCTTTTGCGCTTTCTCTGCCATGCTTAATCCTTCGTCACGCGGTTGGCTTCTTCAAGACTGGTCACTCCCTGAATTACTTTCAGGAGCGCCGACTGCCGCAGATTTTGGAAGCCTTCAGCCTGAGCCTGTTTTGCAATTTGGATAGAGCTGGCTTCTTCCATAATCATGTTTGCCAGCTCATCAGTAATCCTGACCACCTCGTAGATACCGACGCGGCCCTTATATCCTCCATTGCATTTATCACAGCCCTTAGGTCGGTACAACGTGAAGCCTGTATCAATTTGTTCCTGTGTGAACCCTTCCTTCAAAAGCACATCTTTCGGTACATCCGCAGGCTGCTTGCAGCTGTTGCATAATCGGCGGCCGAGTCGCTGTGCAATAATTAGGCTAACAGAGGTAGCGATGTTGAACGCGGGCACGCCCATGTTCATCATGCGTGTGAGGGTTTCGGCTGCACTATTGGTGTGGAGAGTCGAGAGCACGAGGTGCCCTGTTTGGGCAGCCTTGATGGCAATGTTGGCGGTTTCCAGGTCCCGTATCTCACCAACCATGATGACGTCTGGATCCTGTCGCAGGAATGCTCGCAATGCCTCGGCGAATCCAAGGCCAACTTTGTTGTTTACGTTGACCTGGTTAATGCCCTCCAGGTTTATTTCGGCCGGATCCTCCGCTGTGGATATATTTCTTTCTGCGGTGTTTAGAATGTTGAGGCCTGTGTACAACGATACTGTCTTACCTGAACCGGTTGGCCCTGTGACCAAAATCATGCCCTGCGGCTGTTCCAGGGCTTCGAGGTACATTTGCTTCTGATCTTCTTCATAGCCCAGTACGTCTATACCAAGCTTTGCTTGACTGGGATCAAGAATCCGGAGAACAATCTTCTCCCCCCAGAGTGTTGGAAGGGTATTCACGCGAAAGTCAATGGCTTTGGTCTTGGACAGCTTCATCTTGATCCGGCCATCCTGGGGGATCCTACGCTCAGAGATATCGAGCTGGGCCATAATTTTCACCCGTGCCGAAATCTTTGGCGCGAGTTTTATCGATGGGCGCGAGACTTCCTTCAAAATCCCGTCCGTTCTATACCTGACGCGATAGGTTTTCTCGTACGGCTCAAAGTGAATGTCTGATGCACCTCCCCGAATTGCGTCGAGAAGCATCTTGTTGACATATTTGACGATAGGGGCATCGTCAACCTCCGTAGGACTTACTGCGGTATCGTCGTCGTCTGGCTCTCCTGCCTCTGTCTCAACGCCCTCCAGATCCGCGTCATCGAGATCTCCCATCGAGGTGTCCTGAGACTCAAGGTATCTTTCGATAGCGCTACGAAGCTTGGCGTCATCTACCAGAATTGCATCAGTGCTCAGTCCGGTGTTGAACTTGATTTCATCCAACGCCTGAATGTTCGTCGGATCGGAAACAGCTATAAAAAGACGGTTACCACGCTTATAGAGAGGCAGTGCGTTGTGTTTTCGGATCAGTTTCTCGTCAACCGATTTTTCGGGCATCATTTCTGGAACGAATGCATCGAGCTCCAGCACCGACATTCCAAATTCCATTGCTGCCGAAAATGCCAGCTTGGCGCTGTTCGCCAGTTCATTTTGGGTCAGGTATGTAATTAGTGGAATGCGGTTCTGCGAAGCTTGGAGAAAGGCATCTTTAGCAGTCGCCTCGTCCAGAAGCCCGTCTTCCACAAACCGGCGGGCCAAGCCCGTCAGCGTTACGTTTCGGTTGCTACTCGCCATAAGTGCTCTGAGAAGGTTGTTATAAGTCGCTGAATCGTAAATTTATGAAAAAAGAGTTTAGATGTATGGGATGGGTTTGGAAAGCATCGTGGTTCTCAATCTGCTGCTGTAGGTCTCAGTCACCAGACTTCGACGTCAAACCCAGGGTCAGATGAAAGCTTTCATCTGACCCAACTTCATATTCACAATCAGTACTTGACTGACAAAATTTGTCACCACGTGACGTCATCCGGCACCAATGTTAGCTAAAAGCGCATTTGTGACGTAGTTCAAATGCTCGCGCAACTCCCTGAACGCTGGTCTTTTTTAACATTATCTTGCAATTGGCATGATGCCTGCTTAATCTCCCTTACGCTAAGCGCGTTGCCGAAGGGCCGGTGTCCTTCGGAGCTATGGAAACGAAAACGACAACTCTAGAGGTCGATAACATGAAAGATGTTCAAATGAAGCGTGGCCAGCAGGGCTTTACTCTCATTGAATTGATGATTGTGGTTGCAATCATCGGTATTCTGGCCGCGGTGGCTATTCCTGCCTATCAGGACTACACCATTCGGGCCCAGGTGTCCGAGGGTATGAACCTTGCTGGTGGAGCTAAGACCGCAGTTGCAGAGTTCTACACCCAGCGCGGAACCATGCCGACCAATAACTCCCAAGCTGGTCTGGCTGCTAACTCCGATATTAGCGGTACTTACGTCTCCGCTGTAACAGTAAGCGCCGGTTTGATTACTGTAGAATATGGTAATGACGCGAACACTATCATCAAAGCCGAAACCCTGCTCGTTTCTCCGGTTACCAATGCTGGCTCTGTCGCTTGGAACTGTAAGCCGGGCACTCTGGCTACCAAGTACCTGCCATCAGACTGCAGGCAGTAATACAGCAGCTAGAAAAGCTGTCGTATTTAGTGATAAGGCCCGCGTATGCGGGCCTTTTGTGTTTGATGATGCTTTGGGTTAATTATGCAATTAGAGCGCAAACAATTAGTTTTGGTCGGTCTTTGGTATTTGCTTCTAGTTGCTGCTTACTTGGTCTATGAGCAGGGGATAAATAACAGGTTTTATTTCGATGATTACGCTAATCTTCCTGCGTTAGGTGAAACAGGGGAGGTAGATAGTTTTGAGGACCTAAAGGTCTATGTCCAGAGTAACGCTGCTGGTCCTACCGGCCGACCTATATCTGTATTGTCTTTTCTAATTGACGATAATACGTGGCCTAGTAATGCTTCTGAGTTCAAAGAGACCAATCTTTTAATTCATTTGCTCATTGGTTGCTTAGTGTTTTGGGCAAGCATTTTGATCATAGAGGCCCTTACAAAGATTAGGCCTGAATTTGGTCTTCCATGGTGGTCTTCGATCTTGGTCGCGGGATTTTGGCTGGTTAACCCTTTACATGTCTCGACTGTATTGTACCCCGTCCAGCGGATGGCGCAGCTGTCTACTCTTTTCACAGTGGCGGGCATTCTGGCTTTTCTAAAGATCCGGCCATTGATATCTCGGAAGGCAAAAGCCGGTGTGCCGCTTCTTTTCGCCTGTCTAACGCCGCTTTATTTTTTGGCTGTCTTTTCTAAAGAAAATGGCGTGTTGCTACCGTTGTTTTTGCTAGTTTTAGAAGTGTTCGTTCTCCGCAAAGCTTATCCGATGAATCCGAAATTGGATTTGGTGTTTCGAGTCTGCGTATGGGGGGTACTCGCCTGTATTCTTGGCATTATTCTCTATAAGGCTAGCGTGAATGGGTGGTTCACGGCCTACCCGGGACGAGATTTTACTCCTCTTGAGCGATTGATTACTCAGCCGTTGGTTTTGTTTCTTTACCTTAGGGAGCTTTTTATTCCAGGGCTTTACACGCCAGCCCTTTATTACGATGATTTTCAGCATTTGACCCTGTCGAATTATGGTCAAGTTCTTTTCTACTTGGTTGGCTTGCTGGGATTAGCTTTCTTCGGGTTCAAAGGTCTCAAGCAATCGAAGCCATATGGAATCGCTTTTTCATTCTTTTTGGTTGGCCATCTGCTGGAGTCAACGGCGCTGAATCTCGAGCTCGTTTTCGAACATAGAAATTATCTAGCGTCAGCTTTTATAGGATTCGTTCTGCTATCGATTGTGATGCTTCTCCGTCGAACTCGAATTCCTGCTGTCCTTGTGCCTCTGTTGGTACTGCTCCTTTATCCGTTGCCCACTTTGACCCGTGCTCAACTCTGGGGCGAGCCACTTGAGTTTGGCGCTGTTTTGGCAAAACTCTCGCCGCATTCTATCAGGTCGCAAATCGAGCTGAATAACGCACTCGTTGACTATGGGATGATAGAAAAGGCGAGGAGCCATATGCGGCAGGCAACCATGACAAATCCTGAATCGCTTTACCTTGCTATTCATATGGTGCTTCTGGATTGTATGGAGAGCATTGATCAATCGGATAGTTACGAGAAGTTGATTGCCCTGGCAAGTGAGCAATCATTCGATGGAAGGAACCGGCTCGCGATTGACGCCCTTTGGAAATTTATGGAGAGAAAGCAGTGTAACCGTATCAATCCGGAGTTCTTTAATGAGCTGATTGATGCTTTTCACATCGGGGAAACCGTGGGGAAGACTCAAAGTGAGGCCTCGCGCCGAGGGCTGAGAATCATAACCCAGCGCTTCTATCTCCGTTATCCAGAGTTTGCTCCTGGAGAGATACAGCCGTTATCTCGTGTTTTGGAGAGCAGAAATCCTGAATATCTTATGCTCTCAGCCGCTACTGTCGCCTCCGTTGGCCGTTACAGGGAGGCGTTAATGCTGGCGGATCGGGCGAGAGAGCTAGTTCTTGAGGGAGAGCTGGGAACCTCCAATCGAAGCAAGCAGAGTTTCTTGATGGAAATTGAGAAATTTCAGGATACTGTCCGAGCTGACCTTGACTAAACTTTTACTCACGAACAGGGCACTGTCATGACTACCTTGTCGGTTGTAATTCCCGCGAAAAATGAAGCTACCAGCCTTGTAAGCCTGCTACCGAGACTCAAGGAGGCGGTACCAGACTCGGAAATAATAATTGTCAATGACGGCTCCACGGACGAGACCGCACAAATTCTGACTCCGTTTGAAGTTAAGGTAATCACCCACAGTGATAGCAGGGGTAACGGGGCGGCAATCAAGTCGGGCGCTAGAGCCGCTTCAGGCGACATAATTGTTTTTATGGACGCTGACGGTCAGCACGATCCTAAGCATATTCCCCTGCTAGTAGAGCGGATCAGACAAGGAGATGACTTGGTGGTCGGGGCCAGGAACAAAAAGGGTCAGGCGAGCGTGGGCAGGGGATTAGCAAATGCTTTTTATAACTGGTTCGCGTCTAAAGTTACCGGGTTTCGGATTCAGGATTTGACGTCCGGTTTTAGGGCTGCAAGGGCAGAAAAGTTCCGCGAATTTCTGCATCTTCTCCCAAATGGGTTTTCTTACCCAACGACAAGCACCATGGCATTCCTTCGGAGTGGCTTCCAAGTTTCATATATTCCGATTGAGGTAAGTCGCAGAGAAGGAAAGAGCCACATTAAACCAGTAAAAGATGGAATCAGATTTCTCATAATTATTTTTAAAATTGCGACACTTTATGCGCCTCTCAAAGTATTTCTTCCTATATCGGCTGTTAGCTTTGGTTTAGGGTTAGCGCGTTATATTTACACGTATATGACGATGGGCACCTTTACTAATATGTCTGCTTTGCTTTTTGTGACAAGTGTTCAAATATTTTTGATCGGCTTAGTGTCAGAGCAAATTACGTCTCTAATATACAAAGACGTTAAATAAATGTTAATAATCGGTGTGTTTGCCTTGATTAAGTTTACTAGCGGTGGGGTAGCGCATGATTAAATCTCCAAAACTAAGGCGAATTTATACGTACGTGGTCCCGCATTTCATAAGAGGGCGCCTAGAAGTTTGGATTGCCGGGAGATATCCAAAGATTTTCGATGAGAAGAAATTTGTTTTTATTCACATTCCGAAGACAGCGGGAAAATCAATAGGCAAACTGATCGGCTTGCGTGGAGCGTGTCATCTCACAATGGCTGAATATGAAGAAATTATTGGGAGGGAGCGATTAAAGGAGTATTTTTTATTCAGTGTTGTTCGTGATCCGGCTGAGAAAATAGTCTCTGCCTGGAATTACATTATGACCGGTGGGAATCAATCGAAAGAGGATATCGAACTTAGAGGTGAGCTTCTTAGCGTTTCAAGTAATTTAGAGGATTTTATTACAGATCAGCTAGGTCGAAACAGATATTTGAATCATCGGCTGTTCAAATCGCAAAAAGACTATCTGAGTTTTTCGGACGGGCATATTCCTGAAAACCTTTACCTAATTCATATTAACCACCTGTCAGAAGGGCTGGAGGCTTTGCCTGAAAGGGTTTTAAGAGCCTGTGTAAAGCTGCCTCATGAAAATCGTTCCCGTACTGCGGTTCCCGGTTTGTCTGCGAATGCTCGACAGATTCTTGTGGAGGTATACAGACAAGACTATGAGATGATTGAGCGTCTGCAGTCTGAATCCAAATTTTTATGACCGTAAAATTACTGAGATTTTTAGTGGCAGTCCCGTTTTAAAAAGCAAAAAGTAAAGAAACCTAATTTTTTCCAAACTTGTAATGTGAGCGTCAAGTTTAAAATTATTATGGATACTGCAGTTGCAACAGCGCTGCCCCACAAACCGAAAGATTGCGTCATATACAGACAAAGCACGATGGAAAACGCTGCAACTATCGCGGTAGTCTTCAAGACGGCCTTTTCATTCCCCGTCATTGTGAGAATGTTCTGGACGGAGCCACACATAACGCTTATGAGCTGAGAGAATGCGAGTATTATTAGAATACCGCTGCTGGTAGTGAAACCTTCGCCGAACAATGACATGATTTGCTTTGGAAGCATCGATATGAGCAGGAAAATAATTAATGATAATGCGCCAGAGTATTTGATTGATCTGTCGCTAAGCCTGATCAGTCCTTTTAAGTTTGACTGTTTGTAAAGGGTCGCAAATCTAGGGGCAAGAAACGCATTTGCTACGACTAACGAAAAGGCTGTTATCATCGCTGCACGCTGGGCGACGTTAAGTGTAGCAACCTCATCTGGGGCGAGTAGCGCTCCTGCGATGAGTGTGCTGCTCCAAATTAAAAGTTGAGTAAAGAGAGTGGAGAGCCACAAAGAACCGAAGCTGGATAAGGAAATCTGGTAATCACCGGTTGTTTTGTCAGTTGTGGAGGATGCGCTGCCAGATCTCGCAATAATTCGCAGTGCGAAAATAAGTAATGCTCCGGTCGCTAGGGTCAGAGCATTAGAGAGTTCGATGCTTGTTTTAATGCCCATGCCCATTATAGTGATTAAGAGCAATATGCTCCAAGAGCTGGTAGCGAATAGCTCAGACGTAAAAATCATTCTTAGGCCCTGAAAATATTTTCCAGCTAACCATAGGCATGATAGAAAAATCGTTGCCGGACTCATGGCTTGGAGCGTGGCGAAAAGCTGTGGTTTTGCAAACAATGAAATAGCAATTGGCTCAGCAAACAGGTAGCAAATCAAGGCGAATAGGGACGACAAAGAAAACGATACAGCTGTATATTTAAAAAATATCTTCCGGGAGTTTCCGTTCTCAGCCGCAGATAGCGCAGTGTTTTTCAGAAGCAGAACGTCGAGTCCTGCCCTTGAGCCGGTAACAAGCAGCATGATGAGAGTGAAGGATAGAAAAAAGTATCCAGATTCGGTTGGTCCGAGTGCCCTCGCTGCTATAAGGTAGAATAGATAGGTTGCGAGTACACTTCCGCCTTTACCCAGCGCTGCGAGTAATGGACCTTTAAGCATTATCGAAAACACACTCGGAAACCTGCTTTCCGAATACCTCCCACCTGAATTCATCGGCGAAAGACTTCATTTGATCTGCAGGAAAAACAACCTTACCGTCAAGTATATCGCATACCCTGCATGAAAATTGCGTATAATTTCCGGAGGCGATTAAAAGACCAGATACCCCCTCGGAAACTGCGTCGACCACTCCACCTTCGGCGAAAGCAACCGTGGGAACCCCCCAGGCTGCTGACTCAATGGCGACCATGCCAAATCCCTCCATATCACCCTCGATGGGAATCAGCGGAAATACATGCACGTCTGCTGCCCGATAAAGTGAGGCTAGTTCCTCTTCTGAGATTGGACCCATAAGCCTTACATTATGAGAGACTCCCGCAGTGCGAGCGGCGTTTTCAATTTCTTCTTTTGTGACATGGTTTTTCAGCAAGGCGTGCTTAGGAACCGATCCGGCCACCAGAAACATAGTTTCCGGGTGTCGGGCGACGATTTGAGGCAGCGAATGCTGAATGAATTCTTTAACACCTTTGCGCCGTGTAAGTCTTCCAACTGATATTAAAATCGGATGGCCAGGCAGACTCTTCTCCGTTGCCAGCTGTGTTACGGATGAAGATCTTAGGTCTGTTTCTGGTATGTCGACTCCGGGATGTATTACAGAGATCTTCTCACCGGGCATCCCGGCATCGATACAATGGCGCTTTGTGGCAGTGCTGTTGGCAATCCAAAAATCCGCGCGTCGAATGAGAGGTAGAAAGATTGCTCGATAAAGGGGGCTCTTTACTACGACATCCAATCCATGAAGATATACCCCCAATCGCGCTCCGGAGAGTTTTGCCAGAACGAAAGCAGGCGGTGCGGTTACTCCGCTGCCCGCCAAAACCACATCTATGCGAATGCTAAACCGGGCTTTTAAAGCCAAAATAAAGGATTTTGCGATTGCGCATGCCAAAAACAGTGATGCCGATGAGGGGCAGGTCAGCACCTTGTCTGCTTGTGGCGCGAAGTCCTCCGCACCACGCGGAGCAAGAATCTTCACCTTGAAATAGCGGGCTACCTCTTTTGCCAGGTTTTGATTCAGTCTCTCCATCCCTCCCCGTACCGGAGGGAAGTTTCGAGTTATAAGAACCAGCGTTTTTGTTTGTTCTGTGGCCTGCTTCGTGGTTTTCAAGCTACAACCTCGTGGTGCTTGCGTTAGGGTGTGACAATACGGCCTATTCTACTCTTTTGGGGACTTGTTTGAGAGAATGGTGTCTCGACAAAGCTGGCCAGTATGTTACCGAATTTTGGCGATCTCCGTGCACTCTGGAGCGCTGGTAAGCTATGACAACGTTTTTCCGGAATCATTTTTTGATTGGTGGGGCGTGTAATTAAGGATTAAGCAATGATATCTCATAAACATAAATGTATTTTTGTCCATATTCCGAAATGTGGCGGGCAAAGTATTGAGGATATTTTTATTCGAGAAAATGGTTTGACCTGGAAAACCAGGGCACCCTTGCTGCTGAGAAAAAATCGGGATCAAAAAAAAGGGCCTCCTAGGCTAGCTCATCTCACATACGTTGAGTACATTTCTCTAGGCTATATATCACCCAAAATGATGAAAGAATATACCAAGTTCTCGATTGTAAGAGACCCTTATAAGCGTGTCGAGTCGCTATACAAGTTTTTGGGCTACGATGCTGCCATACCGTTCGAACGCTTTATTTGTGAAATTTTTCGGCCTCAGATGGAAAATAAGGGTAAGCTCCACTGGTTTTTAAAGCCACAAGTAGACTACCTTCGGGATGAGTATGGTGTGATTAAGGTTGATCATGTTGTAAAACTCGAGCAGCTGTCGGAGGAGATGCCTAAAGTTTTGGAAGAAATCGGCTTAAAAGTAGATAAGATTCCACATATCAATAAGAGTTCCGCAAGGGGGAAACTAAAGACCCTGGCTTTTAGGCTTTTTCACGCTATTAACGGCTGCTTTACGTGGGCATTAAACGTAGATAGTGAGATAGCGTGGACTGAAGATTTGCTGACCGTCGTTAATGAATATTATGCTGATGACTTCGATCAGTTCGATTATAGCCGCCGCCTTCAGATAACGACTTCCTGAAATAATTCCGGGACCTCAGCATCCCACCCAAACTTCTCACAAATCCGCTTCCTCATCACATCACTTGCCACAATCTCTCCATGGGTCACATAAACCTTTGCCGGTCTTAGTGACCCTTGACCCAGCCACTCCAGAATCTCGTTATAGTCGCCATGCGCCGAAAGCGAATCGATGTTGTGAATGTCCGCCTTAACCGGCCAGTACTCGCCATGGATCTTCACGGATTCCGCGCCGTTGACCAACGCATCTCCCCGGGTGCCTGGTGCCTGGAATCCTGCAAACACAATGCTGTTTCTGGGATTGGGCAGTAACGTCTTGAGGTGGTGCAACACCCGGCCACCACTGGCCATACCGCTAGCCGAAATAATGATGCAGGGATATCGCACAGAATCGAGCTCAATGGATTGCTCCACGGTACGCACAAACTCGGTCTTATTATCGATCAGCTCGCACTGGCTTGCGTCCAGCTTGTGCTCCTTGTGGTGCTTGCAAAAGATCTCGGTGGCTTTGATTGCCATCGGGCTATTCAGATAAACGGGTAGTTTCGGAATCCGCTTCTGGCTCATCAGCTTGTGCACAACATAAAGCAGCATTTGCGCGCGGCCTACGGCAAAGGCAGGCACGAGCACAATGCCTCCACGCCCGGCGGTTCGGGTGATGATCTCCTCGAGCTCACTCTCGGGATCGACTTCACTGTGCGCACGATCGCCATAGGTTGATTCGCAAACCAGGACATCGGCCTTTTTTAATGGCTCGGGTGGACGCATGATCAGATCATGTTGGCGACCCACATCGCCGCTGAATACTACCGTCCGGTCGTCAACCTTGTGGTGAACGTGTACGCAAGAAGAGCCGAGAATGTGTCCAGCAGGCGTAAAGGTCACCTCAAAGCCTTTCACCGGTTCAAACGATTCGTGGTAATGCAGGGACTCAAAGTGCTTAAGAGCCTCCCGGGCGTCTTTCTCGGTAAACAAAGGTTCAGGATGCTCATGCTTCGAGAACTTTTTGCGATAGGCGTATTTGGCGTCCTCCTCCTGCAGGAAACCGGCATCTGGTAGCAAGACCTTACAGAGCTCGTGAGTAGCCTTGGTGCAGTAAACCTTGCCTTTGAATCCGTTCTTGACCAACGCCGGCAGATAGCCTGAGTGGTCAATGTGCGCGTGCGTCAGAACCACGGCGTTGATGCTGCTCGGATCCACCGGAAACTTCGCCCAGTTCCGCCGACGCAGGGTTTTCACACCCTGGTACATCCCGCAATCCACCAGCAGGCGATGCTTGTCGTCCGAGAGCAGGTAACGGGAGCCGGTGACAGTGCCTGTGCCGCCGAGGAAGCGAAGTTTCATCTAAATGGCATCCTTGTGTCTGGTGGTAAAGCCGGGGTCACGGCTCTGGGGTCAGATGAAAACCTTCATCTGACCCCATTTTCAAGTCTAGCGCGGGGTCAGAAGAACGCTTTCTTCTGACCCCTGTTTTAATAATGGTACTATGGCGTAAAAACGGGGTCAGATGAAAGCGTTCATCAGACCCCAGAGTTAAGAATAGGGGTCTGAAGAACGCCTTCTTCTGACCCCAGGTTCACGTTCACCCCCAGGGACACCCCCATGCACTACAGCTCCATACTCCCCGATGTCCTGAAAATCGCTGACGAAGCCAGCGAAAAAGTCCGCCACATCTACGAATCCGACTTCAAGGTTCGTTACAAGGAGGACAATTCCCCCATCACCGCGGCCGACGAAGCCGCGCACGAGATCATCTATCGGGGCCTGCGCAACATCAGCCGGGACATCCCGATCCTGTCGGAAGAGGGCCAGAGCATCTCCTGGGAGGAACGCAAACACTGGCGTCGTTTCTGGCTCATCGACCCCATCGATGGCACCAAAGACTTCACCCAGCGTAACGGCGAATTCACCGTCAACATCGCCATGATCGAGGATGGTCAGCCAGTGATGGGCGTCGTCACCGCCCCGGCACTCAAAACAGCCTACTGGGGCATCGTAGGCGAGGGCGCTCACATGCGGGACCGCACCGGCAAGATTCATCGCATTCGCGTTGCCGAACCGAAAGACACCAAGCGCGTGGTGGCCAGCAAAAACCACATGAACGACGAAACCCTCGCCTTCATCGACAAGCTCGGTGACCACGAACTCGTCCAGGCCGGCAGCTCGCTCAAATTCTGCCGCATCGCCGAAGGCCACGCCGATATCTACCCGCGCTTGGGGCCGACCAGTGAGTGGGATACGGCGGCGGCGCATGCGATTCTGGTGGCTGCTGGTGGGCAAGTGCAAACGCTGGAAGGTGAGCCGCTGCGGTATGGGAAAGAGGATATTCTGAATCCCTGGTTCGTGGCGGCGGGAAGCTGGTATTTTTGATGCGGATAACTCAGGGGTCCGATGAACTCGTTCATCTGACCCCAGCTTAGCGCCAAACCAAAGAATCTGGCGGAACTCAGGGGTCTGATGAAAGCTTTCATCAGACCCCAACTTAATGCCCAAAACGGGGTCAGAAGAAGGCTTTCTTCAGACCCCTCGTTAGTTCCACCCAACCAAACGGATTTGAAATGACCTGGTACGCCGTCCAACACAAACCCGCCCAAGGCGATCGAGCCCTCCAACACCTCCAGAACCAGGACATCCCCTGCTTCTACCCGAAAATCGAGGTAGAGAAAATCAGGGCGGGAAAGCGCATCAAAAAGCTGGAGCCTTTGTTCCCCGGCTATCTCTTCGTCAACCTCGAGCAAACCGACCCCGTCTGGGCCAAGCTCCGCTCCACTCGCGGCGTTATCCGCGTCGTCGGCTTCGCCAACAAGCCGGCACCCATCGAAGATGACGTCATCCAGCACATCAAAGACAGCTTGGACAAAGTGGCCGAAAAAGGCGGCATCAAAGCCGGCGAGCCAGTCGAGCTGGACGATGGCCCCTTCAAAGGCCTCAGCGCCATCTTCCAGTCCTACGATGGAGAGGAGAGGGCGATCGTGCTCATCAACTTCATGCAGAAGCAGCAGATGGTGAAGGTGCCAGTCGCATCGATTCGGCGGTAGGTCAAACATGGGGTCAGAAGAACGCCTTCTTCTGACCCCCTTTTTAAAACTCAGGGGTCTGATGAACTCCGTTCATCTGACCCCAACTTCAACAAACCCCGGAGAATAACTCCAAGCGCGGGGTCAGAAGAAAGCGTTCTTCAGCCCCCCCATATAATTCACATTCTCACCCTTTAACAAAGCTTTACGTCCCCAATCATCTGAATCACCGTTTCTCCCCAAACTGTCACTTGTCTGCAATCACACATCACGTAGAATTGCGTCACAAATTCGAAATATATCCAAATAACGAAAATCACCTGACAGGGACTAAGTCGGGGCATCTCTTCGCTCCCGCCCTCGCTTTGCCCCTGCAAAATTGACGAATCTCATGACCTCAAAACACTGGACCCTGGTCGGTGGGGCGGTAGCGTGCCTGAAACCTGCCTTCGTGACTGGCCTCGCACTGGCCGGCAATCAGGCGTTTGCCTCAGATCTCGCGTTCCCCGGCTACAGCGGTTACCTCAACGTACCCTCTGCAACGGTGCTCGATCACGGTAAGGCGGCAGTCCAGTATTCGGATCAGGCCCTGGAAACACGTGCGAATTCCGGCGATACCTACGGCTACTACAACAACGTCAGTGGTCTGTTCGGTATCTTTCCCAATGTGGAAGTCGGCGGCCGGTTGACCTGGGACCGCACCCAGGCCAACTGTTACACCGAAGGTTGCGGCATCCGGGACCTCTCCGCGAACATCAAGATCCAGGCCCCGTTTATCCCGGAAGAGTGGTTCACCCTGTCCGCCGGCGTTCAGGACCTCGGTGGTGAGACCGACGATTTCGAATCGGTGTACGTTGTTGCCGGTCGCCGGTTCGGCCCCGTGGAGATTTCCGCAGGCTACGGCGACCCGAAAACGCCCGACCGCTATCTCGATGGCCCTTTCGGTGGTGTGTCCTACCGGCCTTTGCCCTGGCTGAACGTGATGGCCGAGTACGACAGCCAGGATGTCCGGCTGGGGCTTGGCGCCAGCACGCCCGACGGTCTGCTGCCACTGGGCATGCAGATCAACGGCAAAGTCCTGGCTTACGACGAGGGAGATACCGAGAACGATCGCAATTTCTTCTCCCTTGGTCTGTCGATTCCCTTCGGCAATAAAGCCAGAAAACAGCACTTGGTACTGCCGGACGAAAACGCCGTTACAGCTCCGAAGCCGACCGCGATTTCCTCCAATGCCGCCAGTTCGTCAGAGCGTCAGGCGCAGTCACCGGCGGCCGTCGAGTCGGCAGTGTCAGGAGCGCGGTCGCAGAGCAACGAAGCAGGCAAAAGCGAGGGCCAAGAATTCGCACGTAACATCGGGCAGAAGCTGGTTGCTGCCGGCTATGACCGCGTCTCCGTCGCCAGTACAGATGCAGTCCTCCACATCCAGTGGGAAAACAACATCTACACCCGCGACGAACGCGATGCCATCGCCGATGTTGCCAGAAAGGCACAAGCCCTGGGTGGCCCACACCGAACGGCCAAGCTCACCCTGCTGAATCAGAACATCCCGGTCGTCGAACGCACCATCAGCCTCGGCAATCCAGAGCAGGGCACCCAAGCCCAAATTCTGGTCGCCGACTACGCTCCGGGCACCCTGTTCCATACAGACGATCCCCAGTGGGACTTCCAGGGCAGCTACGGCCCAACCTGGAAACCCCGCATCACCCTGAGCCCCACCATCAGCTCAGGTATCGCCACCGAATACGGCGTATGGGACGCCTCCGTGGGTCTCAGCGCAGAAACCTCCGTCTCCCTGTGGACCGGTGCTTTGGCGTCCGCCACCTACAACGCCGAAGTCTACGCCACCGAGGATTTCGAGAAGGGCGGTGTGTTCTACCAGGATCGACAACGCACCGACCTGACCGAAGCCGAAATCCAGCAAACCCTCAAGCTTCACCCGCAGCTGTACACCAGCGTCCACGCCGGTCGTTACGCCATAGACTGGAACGGGCTCCTGAACGAAACCCTGCTGCTTGGCCCAAACGGCCGACACAGCCTCGCGTATGTCGGCGGTGCTTTCGAGCATGCGGATTACGACAACGTCGAACGCAACCAGATGCTGGCCCGCTACAGCTACTACAACCCGACCCTGGATACCCAGGTGGACGTGTACGGCGGCCAGTTCTTTGAAGAAGACACCGGCGTTCGCATCGACAGCCGCTTCTGGTTCGGTGATTACGCCCTGCGCCTGTCTTACAAGAATACCGATGCCGAATTCATCAGCCTGGGCTGGGTGATCCCCTTAACGCCGGAGAAAACCCGGCAATTCCGTTACGTTCAGATCCGGGGCGATGCCGACTGGAACTACAGCGTCCAGACCCGGATCAACGAGGACCAGAACCTGACCTCGTTCGGAGGCGCCAGGGTCATCGAATCGGCCAACCCGATCCGGTCGGTCTACTTCAACCGGGGGCGTTTAACCAACCGGTAGATGAAAGCGGAAAACGCAAGCGAACCCTATGCATCTGTAAACATTGCGTTTCCGGCTCGCTTCTCTATAGTGAAGGGCACTGAGCCCTTCGATAAAAAGCAACACAAGAAAGACGTGCTAACGCTCATTCAGGAGATTAAGAGGCTACTATGACTCAGTTCAAAAAAGGATTGTTCACGCGTAATATGCTGGCGACAGCCATCCTGGCCCCGATGATGATGGTTGCGGGCTGTTCCGATAACGACGGCTCCCCGCTGCCTTCGGGCCAGACGCCCAGCGGCGTATCTGACGGCGTTGTATACGACGGTTATCTGGTGGGTGCCACCGTGTGTGTGGACGAGAACCTGAACAAAACGTGTGATGCCGGTGAGCCAAGCACCACCACCGGTGCGGGTGGTGAATTCAGCCTCGTGGGCCTGACCGACGCCCAGCTGCTGACACCGCTGGTGCTGGAAGCGAACGAAAACACCGTTGACGAGGATACCGGCCAGCCGGCTGACCCGAACCTCAAGTTCCTGGCTCCGGCAGGCAGTACCGCAATCAGTGGATTCAGCACGATTATTCAAATGAAGGTCGAGAGCGCCCTCGCTGCCGGCTCCACCGCGACCCTGGCGGAGCTCAAAGCGGCTGCGGCGGCAGACCTGGCTAACGAACTGGGTGTGTCGGTTGATTTGACCACCTATGATCCCATCGCAGCCTTCAGCAGCACTTCCGGCGCCGACAGACGCACTGCGGCCGAGCTGCATCTGATCAACCAGGTGCTGAGCGCCCAGATTGTCGACCTGATTGCCGATGTGGACGTGGTGCTGGAATCCAATCCGGATCTCAGCGAAACTGCAGCATTTGGTGCACTGGTTGAGAGCCTGAATCCAGCCAACGTAGCGGCTGTCGTCCAGGAGTTCTCTGATGGCGGTACCGTGAATGATCTGGACAGCTACAACGCCGATACGATTATCAGCTCCGGCTCTGCAACCTATGAAGCGCCGGTTGCTCCCGATGCAACAGTGATCGAGGAGCAGGCGGTTCAGGACGAGCTTGCCCAGGCGGAACTTGAGGACGCCATTGCTACCGAAGAGCCGCCGACTGGTGCCACCGGCGGAACAGGTGCATAGGTAATAAAGCCAGCGCAAGGCAAAAGGGGCTGGCAGTACCAGCCCCTTTCTTAATTCTGTAAACCCAAAATCCTAATACGGAACATCAATCCCGGATGAAAGCCCTATTTTCCCTGCTCATAATTCTCAGTCTCTCCGGTTGCGCCGTCATACCCGGAGCCCACATCCCCTACGATAAGGATGAAGACGAGAGCATGGATCTGGAGAAAATGGTGAACATATATACCATCACTCCCAAGCTTTTGCGGGAAAAGATGGCGAAGCCTGCCTCGAACCCGGTCCTCAACAGGAAGTTGGAATCAGAGATCAACAGCTACGATTACGAGGTAAACCGGGGTGACGTTCTGAGCATTACCGTGTGGGACCATCCTGAACTCACCATTCCCGCAGGTGGAGATCGCAGCCCTTCCGAAGCCGGCAACTGGGTTCACAGCGATGGCACCATCTTTTACCCCTACGTCGGCGAAGTCAAAGTCGCTGGCCTGAGAGTCACTGAAATTCGCGAAATCCTGCGTGAACGACTGGCGGAATACATTGAATCCCCGCAGGTAGACGTTACCGTAGCCTCCTTCCGCTCCAAGCGTGTCTACCTGACTGGCGAAGTAAAACAGCCCGGCACGCAACCAATCACCAACGTACCTCTGACACTCCTTCAAGCTGTCAGCAACGCCGGCGGTCTCACCGAAGTAGCGGACTGGACCAATGTCACGCTCACCCGCAACGGCGAAACCAAACGCTATTCGCTGCGGGAACTCTACAGGCAGGGCGACACCCGAGAAAATGTATTGCTCCGCCCCAACGATATTATTCACGTAGCCCGGAATGACGCAGCGAAGGTCTTCGTTCTGGGCGAAGTTGGCCAGCCCAGCAGCCTCAACATTGGCCGCTCAGACATCACTTTGGCGGAAGCCCTGGCAGATGCAGGCGGTTTCGCCCAAGCCACGGCAGACGCTAGTGGCGTATTCGTAATTCGTAAGGCGCCTGAGGAAACCGGCAAAATCGCTGAGGTATTCCAGCTACACGCCCGAAACGCGACGGCACTGGTGCTGGCAGACCAATTTACTCTGCAGCCACGGGATATCGTTTACGTAACAGCAGCACCAATTGCCCGCTGGAACCGCCTGATTGCACAGATTGTACCGACCGCCCAGGCAGTTTACTTCTTCGCTCGGGCAGAGGACGAAGTGACTACAACCGACTAGCACCATGTTCAACAACATCCTGATCATCTGCGTGGGCAATATTTGCCGCAGCCCGATGGCAGAGTACCTGCTGAAGACCAAGCTGGCGCACCGCTCGGAAAAATCCATTGAATCGGCGGGCATTGGCGCATTGGTAGGTAAGCCTGCAGACGAAACTGCTTTGATGATCCTAAGTGAGCAGGGTATTGACGCTACCAGCCACCGGGCCCGCCAGGTCACAACCGAAATGCTAGCCAACGCAGACCTGATCCTTGCTATGGAAGAAAAGCATCTGAAAAGGCTGCATGAACTGGCACCACAAATACGGGGGCGGGCTTTTTTACTGGGTAAATGGCAAGATGACCAATCGGTCCCGGACCCTCATAGGCAACAACGCTTGGCCTTTGAATACGCTTTCAAATTGATCGATGAAGCCACGAACAGCTGGCTCAAGTACCTGGATAAATAACCGCAATGACCAACGGCTCGTATAGCACCCCAAAACCGTCAGAAATAAATGAAAGCAGGGACAATGACGAAATTGATCTTCTGGCACTTTTCGGAATCTTGTGGGACGGGCGCTGGCTGATTATTGGAGTCACGTTTGCATTCACGTTAATAGGTGTCGCCTATGCGTTACTCCAGCCTCCAATCTATCGGGCAAATTCCCTCATCCAGGTAGAAGAGAAGCAGGGCGCGCTTCCCGGCATGGAGAATCTCTCGGGATTTCTTGAATCTCCTTCTAACGCCGAAACAGAAATCCAGCTGATTAAGAGCCGGAGAGTATTGGGAAAGGTTGTAGATAACCTCAATCTGGATATTGTAGTTACCCCAAACTACTTTCCGGTAGTCGGTGAGGCTATTGCTAGGCGTTTTAGTGGTGCCCCAGGGGAGTTGGCGGAGCCGTTATGGGGCGACAAATACGCTTGGGGGGGCGAGAAACTCAAGATCACGCGCATGGACGTTCCAGGGCAAACAGGAACCTTTCTGTTGAGAGCAACAGGAAGTGGTTGGGAGCTTCTAGATGGGGAACTGCGGCCTATCCTGGAAGGAAGGCCAAACGAACCAGCGAGTAATGGACGCTATTCCCTGATGGTGACTGAATTGGTTGCCAGGCCAGGCACCTTGTTCAACGTCACCAGGCGCTCCAGCTACAGTGCCATGAGTGAATTACAAAGTGGCATCAACGCCAGCGAAAAGGGCAGAGGCTCGGGCATTATCGCTTTGACCTATGAACACCCGAACCCAGCCACGGCCAAAGCTGTTCTGGACGAAGCGGGCAAGAATTATGTACGCCAGAATGTAGAGCGCAGCAGCGCAGAGGCTGCTCAGTCACTGGAGTTTTTGCGTAGCCAGTTGCCAGAGGTAAAGAAAGAGCTGGAGGCTGCGGAAAAGAAGCTGAACGAATATCAGGTCACAGCGGAAACCATCGATATCACCGCTGAGGGTAGTACTTTACTCCAGCAGATTGTGGAGCTTGAAACCCGGATCTCGGAGCTGGAGATACAGCGCGCAGAGATTGAACAGCGATTCCAGCCTACTCATCCCCGTTATAAAGCTTGGGCCTCGCAAATGGCTCAACTCAAACAGCGCCGGGCCGAACTTGATCGAAGAATCGGTAGCTTGCCGGAAACCCAACAGGAACTGGTGAGACTTCGCAGGGATGTTGAAGTCGGAAATGAGATTTATCTTCAAATGCTGTCCAACATCCAGCAGCTGGACATTGCACGTGCGGGTACAGTTGGTAACGTGCGGGTCGTGGATGAGGCTGCGGTAAACACTGCCGCTCCGGTAAAGCCAAGGCGCTCCTTTATTGCTCTTGTCGCCCTGATGCTGGGCGGCGTGATTGGCGTAGGGATCGTATTACTGAGATCTCTCCTTAACCGAGGCGTGGAAAACCCCGAGGATATCGAAAACCTCGGACTACCGGTATATGCAAGTATTCCACTTTCGGAAACACAATCAGAGCTGGCCAAGAAGAAAAACAAGACGCGGTTGCGTAATCAGGATCGTACCTCCGGACTACTCGCAGTCGCGAATCCAGCTGATCTCGCTGTTGAATCCCTTCGTAGCCTGCGCACCAGTCTCCACTTTGGAATGATGGACGCCAAAAACAACGTCCTGATGATTTCCGGCCCGAGCCCGGAAGTGGGTAAAACCTTCGTTTCAGTCAACCTTGCCGCTGTAATGGCCTTGGCGGACCAAAGAGTGCTGTTGGTTGACGGCGATATGCGCCGGGGTTTTTCGCACGATGTATTCAGGGTGAGGAACGAAAAAGGCCTTTCTGACCTACTCGCAGGAAAGGCACAGATTGATGACGTTTTGCAGCATTCGGATCTGGAGGGTCTCGATTTCATTTCACGAGGAACGATTCCCCCGAATCCGTCGGAATTGTTGATGAGCAAGCGATTCGACGAATTCGTGGCTGGTATTTCCTCAAAATATGATCTGGTGATCATAGATACGCCACCAATCCTGGCAGTGACGGATGCCGCCGTAGTTGGCAAACATGCGGGGACTACCATGTTGGTGACACGCTTTGGCATGAATCCGGCGAAAGAGATAGAGCTGACGAAGCGTCGCTTTGAACAGAACGGTGTTGATGTGAAGGGCGTTGTTTTCAACGCTGTGGTCAGAAAGGCTTCGTCTTCAGGTTACGGTAATTATGGCTATTACCAATATGCCTACAAGTCTGAGTGATGGTTCCAGAATCTTCAGATTTCGTTGAATCATTCCCCTTCCTCCAAAAGTCTAACAATGATCGCTAACGCTCGGGAATCAATACGCCGGGGGCTTTCCCGGCTTACCTCTAGCCAATTTGTTCGTAGCGTGGCCGTAGTGGGTGGAGGGATCGCAGCGGCGCAGGCGATTACCTTGGCGTTTACTCCCTTTCTCACCCGTCTTTACGGCCCTGAAGCCTTTGGAGTTTCGGCAGCATTTACGGCAGTGATGAGCATCATCACTCCACTGGCTACACTTGGATACGCGACCGCCATCGTTATACCCGAAGGCGATAAAGAGGCAGCAGCAATTGCCCGTTTGTCGATCCTCTGTGCATTGATTCTTGCTCCTATATCGCTATTGGCTGTCCATTTGGGGCAACCTTGGATCGCGATATTGACAGGGCTGCAAGATACCCCCCAGATTCTTTACTTGATCCCGCTATCACTAATAATTACTGCGTTTCTGTCTGTTGCTAATCAGTCCGCCATTAGGAAGGGGCTTTTCAAGGCAAAGGCAAGGGCATATGTGGAAAGTGCATTGGGAACAAATTTGGGCAAGTTAGGAGGGGGGCTCGTCGCACCCTCGGGCCTGGTTTTGATTCTTCTTACACAAGCCGGACAGATGCTTAACCTCTTCATGCAGTTGCTTCGAGTCCCTCGCCAAGGAGTCCTTAAACCAAGTAACTGGATAGGTGTGCGAGGGGTTGGCGAAGCAGCAAAGGCGCAACGGGATTTTGCAGTTTACCGGATGCCTCAGAGCATAATAAGAGCGATGGCAATGGGCTTGCCAGTAATCGTTCTTACGGCATTGTTCGGTTCTGCGGAGGCTGGACAATATTCCCTTACCCTTCTGATTCTGGGCGCCCCGGCGATGCTATTGGGGGATTCTGTTGGCGAGGTTTTTTACCCAAAAATCACGCGCGCCATTACGGGAAATAAGCCGAAAGCACAGGTTCTTATAGTGAAAGCAATTGCTGTGCTGGGGTTAGTTGGGGTGGCGACCTTTGGCTTAATTGTCATCTTCGGCGATGTACTTGTGCCTTGGTTATTTGGAGCCGAATGGGGAAGGGCGGGCGAATACTCTCAGTGGGTCGCTGTCTGGATGACAGCAATGCTTGCTACTCGCCCCGCTGTAGCGTCAATGCCTGCCTTGGAACTCCAATCTGTTTTGCTTTTGTATGAGATTGTCGTTACCGCCGCTAGGGCGGCTGCTCTTTATGTAGGTTTTCTATTCGGGGACGATTTGGTGTCGATCGCAATATTTTCACTAATTAATGTGGCAGGTTACGTTGGACTTTCGGCCGTAGTTTTGTTTAAGGCCTATAGAAGGAACTCAGAGGTTTTAAATGTATAGCTTGATCAAAAAGATGCTTCCGTTGAGTGTCAAGCGTGAGGTGGTCACGGCGCTTAAGCGAGAAAATGTTGTTCTTCCGGATTCCAGGCGGGCGTTCATCTTTCTCGCAGCCGACTATGGCAATATCGGCGACTTGGCCATCACTGCCGCTCAGGAAGAGTTTATACGTAGTACTCTCAAAAACCATGCCTTAGTTCGGGTGCCAATTAGCAGAACACGTACGCAGCTGAGTTCAATAAAAAATCAGATTAATGATACGGACCTGGTCACTATTATTGGTGGCGGCAACATGGGCTCGTTATATCTGGACATTGAAGAACTGCGTCAGCTGGTGATCCGCACTTTCCCTAACAACAGGATCGTCTGCTTTCCGCAAACCCTGGATTGGGACGATTCCTATCAATCCCTGCAAGCCTTGGAGCGAATCGTAAAAGTCTATTCCTCGCACCCAGATATTCACATCTTTGCGCGGGAATCTATTACCCGTAAAAAACTGGTTTCGCTATTTGCTGAATTTCCCAATGTGAAGCTTGGTTACGCGCCAGATATTGTTCTAAGTGCAAGTGGAACCGTTCTTGGGGGCAACGACGAGTCTTCGCCCTCGGGTATTCTTCGTTGCCTCCGAAACGACAAAGAGCGTTCGCTGGATGTAGAGCGAGATAGAATGTTGGAAGAAGCTCTTGCCAGTACGGGCGAGGCAGTGGAAGAAACAGACACACATACTGGTGGTGCACGTTTGTCGAAGGAAGAGTGCGCCAAGTTGCTGGCAAGCAAGGTGAATCAGTTCCGCTCGGCAAGAGTTGTCGTAACAGACAGACTACATGGAATGATTCTCTCCACTCTTGCTGGCACTCCCTGCCTAGCGTTACCCAACGCCAACCATAAAGTACGGCAAACCTATTTGGATTGGTTAAGTCAGCATACTAGAGTCGCCTTTATTGAGCCCGAATGCTTCGAGGAGCTCCAGGAGACGCTTGATGGGCTTTTATTGGCACCGCAAGGTAATCCGAAAATCTCGCCCTTGGACCCTAAGCTTTTCAGTCAGTTGCAGAAAGCTTTGACGGCTTCATAGGGTCGACCCGAAGAATAAATTCATTCAAGCCTGATTTATCGAGAAATTGTTAATCGAATTAGGCTGAAATTTATATTTTGATCTGGAAGTGGTTTATGAAAGTTTTTGGTATAGGTTGGGCTAAAACTGGAACAACCAGTCTCGGTACTGCGTTGTCAAGGCTTGGGTTCAATCATAAAACCCAAGACTTCGATTTCGTTGATGCGTTTTATGAGAAGGATTTTAACCGAATTTTTGATCTAACGGATAAATATGATTCGTTCGAAGACTGGCCATGGCTGCTCCTTTATGAGGAGTTCTTCGCTAGGTATCCGGACGCAAAGTTTATCCTCACCATTCGGGAGGAAATCTCTTGGATCAAGAGCTATCAAAGCATGCTCGCCGATCAGGGCAAAGCAAGTCCCAGAATGAACGAGATCCGGCAAAAACTTTATGGCTTACCATTCCCGAATGTTACTGAGCAGCAACTAATTGCTCGTTACCGTAAACACAACGAGGACATTCTGTCTTTTTTCTCAGATAAACCTGAAAAACTACTCGTGGTAGACTGGTCAAAAGGGGATGGATATAAAGAGCTTTGTGAGTTCCTCGGAGTCGGTTTGATAGACGAGCCGTTTCCCCATGCGAATAAGGCGACCGAACGAAAGAAAAGTAATTTATTAAGTCGCATTACAAGAAGACTTTCCCAGAAAAGCCTACTACCCGATGTCTCGAAATAACATGTCTACTCGGCCCGGCTTCGGTAGTGATTCGAGTTCGGAGATCACACGAGAATCGAAAGTAAGCATCGTTATTCCGGTGTACAACGTAGAGCAGTATGTTGGCGAGTGCCTTGAGTCTGTTCGGCAGCAGACCTATGAGAACGTCGAGATCATCGTGGTGGAGGACTGTTCCACTGATGACTCTTTGAAGGCGCTTGAGCCACACTTGGCGGATGAGCGGGTTCGGTTAGTTCGGCATGAGCAAAATGGTGGTTTATCAGCCGCCCGTAACACGGGTATCGAGGCAGCATCCGGTGACTTCATCGTGTTCGTGGATTCCGATGATGTTGTGGATCATCGGCTCGTCGAATGTTGTGTAAGCGAAGCGTCTAAGTCTGGTGCGGAAATTGTACTTTATGGCTTCGTGCCGTTTCAGGATGGGGAAGATGTTAGCTTGCTCCGGAACGATGCCTCATCGACTAACATGCCTGTAGTCATCGAAGGTGTGGAGTACTTTCGTTATCACCATTTCGCATGGTTAAAATTCATTCGCTTAGATTTGCTTGATAACGACAGGATGAGATTTCCGGTCGGTCAGTATTATGAAGACTGGCCTTTTCATTGGCAGGCGGGGTTTCAAGCACAGACAATAGTTCTACTACCGGAAAATCTATATTTTTATCGCCAAAGAGGAGATTCCATTACTGGTTCGGGTGGGAAAAAGCTGTTTCATATTTTCTCTTCACAGCGACTGGTGGCGGATGTCGAGAAACAGTCATCCTCGTCAAATAGCGTTAAAAGAGTGCTAGCGAAAAAAATATATAGTGGTATTTGGTTTGTGCTTACTAATATCGATGATAGCTTGCTTCCTGAGGCGATCGCTCGGGCAAAAGAACACCTTCGTTTGATGAATCGCGAACGAAAATTCTCCACTCCTGGCTTTAAGGTTAGAGTTTTGGTTCTAGCGATGCACTTACCAGCCACGGGCTCAAAAATCGTGATTCGTATGATTCGAAAGGTTCTTCCTATGCTTTCAAAGCACCGTAGAGCCATTCGAAGAAATTGAGTTGTTGGCCTCTCCCTTGTACGAGAGTTATTTAAAACTATGGCCCATTATATCTTTGTAAAAAGTCGGAACCCTTCGGATTCTGAGCTTTGGATTAACCGACTTAGAGCAGTTTGCGATAATATTTCTCCTGATTTGATCAGAGGAAATGTTAAGAACAAAGTCGCGGCTTGGCCTAACATCAATGACGCCTATTATGCGGTTCAAAATAGCGATAGTGTAAAGGGTGTAGACGATGGCGTTTTAGCAATTGGCTGGATAGAACCAAATTCAGAAGATTTGGGAGGTTGTATTGGGGTCAATTCTGAATCTGATGGTTCATATGCAGTAATTAGCTCATGTGACAACAAGCTGTCATTTTATACGGATCAGTTCGGTTCCCGTACTCTTTGGTATTATCAAGATGAAAGTATTGTTGTTGTGTCGACGTCTCAAAGAGCAATTGTCAGTATTAAAGGCAGTTTTAATTTAAATGAACAATCAGTTGCTTGGTTTCTATCCTCCGGATGTCAAGGCCCCTTTATGTCTTGGGATCAGGACATTAGGCAGGTGTTGCCGAAATATGAATATTTCTTTGATTATGAATATTGGAGAATGTCGCGTTACATTAAGCCAGGCTTAGATAGCCCGTTCCCGGGGTCAACACAGTTTGGAAATTTCTTACCATTATTCAAGAGTGCGCTATCTGGTTCAGTCCGGAAGATAGCTCGCAATTGTGGCTTAGAAAAGGTATTGCTTCCTATTTCGGGTGGCCTAGATAGTCGGACTTTATTAGGGATTTTCGAGTCAGAGGGCATATGCGATAAAATTAAGCTCGTAAATTGGGGTGTGCCAGCAAAAACAGAGGTCTTTGATGACAAAGCAGCAGCACGTCGTGTGGCAAAGTCCTTTGGTAGAGATCTCCTCGACATTGGTTTGCCATTAAATTCAACTAATTTCGATGAAGTCCTTAATAGATTCATTGAAGCTAGTGAGGGACGAATAGACCACTTCAATGCATATACGGACGGATATTTGATGTGGTCAAGGTTTTACTCTCAGGGGTATCGTTTTATTCTAAGAGGAGATCAGCCGTATCCTGTAGGTTTGTATCTCAGAGAGTCTGATATTCGTGCGATGGTTGGCTTAGAGATTCTAACTGACTATGCGAATTCCGATAATTTTTCATTAGAAAGATATCAACTTCTTCAGAGCCCCTATAACTTGAGAAGGAATCCGAAGGAATCACTATTTAGGTGGCGTGATAGAACATTCCGTCACTGCCGAATTCCACTCTATACCGCTGCGTATTCAGATTTGGTTAGTGGATTTGTTGAGAATTTTTCGCCAATGATGAGTTGGTCCCTTTATAAAATTTATATGGGACTCCCTGATCGATGTAAAGGTAATAAAGCACATATCAGGCTTATGTGGGAAGCTCTTGATAATAGTGGAGTACCTACACATGCTACTGGATCGCTGAAGGCACCTCAGGAGTTTTTTGAAGGCAAGAAAGGCGAAGAATATCTTGTTAGACGGCTGAAAGGGTGTAATGTTTCGGGTCGCGTTGATAAATCCCTCGTGAATTCAATTATTTCGTCATTGAATGTAAAAGGTGCCAGTTCAGATAAAAAAAACTTGAAAAGCTTCCTCTCAAGAATGAGAGGCTGGTTATCACATTGGATGCCCAGCTTGGTGAAGGCCTACCTTAAGAACTATAAAAAGAGAAATTTATCACCGGTGACGCTCGGATATCGCGTAATTATGGTCGATAAGATAATTTCGATGTATGAAAACGAAGCGAAGATAGGAGGTTCGCCGAACTAATGCTGCCAATCCGAGTACTCCATATTGTCGGCAGAATGGACCGCGCTGGCGCCGAAACCATGATCATGAACCTCTACCGGGAGATAGACCGTTCCCAGTACCAGTTCGACTTCGCGTACTTCACTAACGACCGATGTGACTTCGACGATGAAATTGAAGCACTAGACGGGCGTATTATTCGTCTCAAGGGCGACAATCCGATTCAGCGCTTCTGGAGCCTGTTCAAGGCATTGCGTCTGGGTGATTGGTCCATTGTTCAGTCCCATATGCTTTTCAGCACCGGCTTGAACCTGTTCGCTGCAAGGCTGGCTGGCGTGCCGATTCGGATTGCGCACTCTCACAGCACCAGCGACCTCAATTCTTCCTCTATGGTTGGCCGTATATACCAGGGCGCGATGCGGTGGCTGATGTCTTGGGTGCCCACCCGTTATGTAGCCTGCGGCACGGCCGCCGCAGAGTACCTTTTCCCTGGTCAGCCAGATGTGGAGATCATCCCCAATGCGGTGAACATTGATCGTTTTGATCAGGCGGATGGTAGTGATGTTGAGCGCGAGTTGGCGATACCGGAGGGATGCATTTCTGTTTTGCAGGTTGGGCGGTTGATGCCGGTGAAAAATCAGGCCTGGTCTTTGAGAATTGCAGCATCCTTGCGAGAGAGTGGAGCTGATTTTCAACTGCTCTTCGTTGGCGCCGGGCCGGATAAAGCGACTTTAGAGGCAGAGATTGTCGAACTGGGGCTTGACGAGAACGTGAAGCTCCTGGGACTTCGTGAGGATATTGCCGAACTGATGGCTGCAGCAGATGTTATGTTGATGCCCTCGCTACACGAAGGCTTTCCGGTGGTGTTGGTGGAATCCCAGGCTGGGGGGGTACCTGCGGTAATTTCTGATGCCATATCGCGAGAGGTTGATCTTGGGTTGGGGTTGGTTGATTTTGTTGGATTGGATGAGAGCGCTGAGCTTTGGGCTGCGCACATTACTGAAGCCGCCAGAAAGAAGGAGGTTGAAGGTACTATCCGAAAAGAAACGCTGGAGAAGTATGGTTTCTCGTCGAGAGCTGGTGCCAAGCGGCTGGCTGAGCTTTATCAAACCGCATGATCCCCTATCTGATCCTTTTGTTCTCAACTGTAGGAATGGCTCACCTCGGACGCCGTTTTGGTAGTCTGGGCGTTCGCCGGCTCTCCATCGCTCTAGTGACGGGGTTGTTGGTATTGTTTGCGGGACTTCGGAATCGCTCCGTTGGAACAGATACCGGGAATTATGTTGGTTGGCTTGATCGCATAAACTCATTTGAAAATGCGGTAGAGTTTCATGCAGAGCTGGGGTATAACCTGTTGGTGTTATTGAGTGGCTGGCTATCAGATGGCTATGCCTTGCTTTTGCTCTTCATTGCGGCCATTGCAGTTTGTCTCTATGTGAGCACAGTCGTTCGCCTCACACCACGCTACGAAACCGCACTCTTCGCCTTTATCGCTCTGGGTTTCTATACCTTCTTCTTCAACGGCGCCAGGCAAGGCCTTGCCGTCGCAATTTGTTTTTTTGCCTTACCATGGTTATTAGAGCGTAAAGCTCTTCCATATTTTGCGCTCGTTGCATTTGCTGCACTTTTCCATAAAACAGCACTGGTGGCAGCTCCTTTATATTTTGTTGCGGCTGGTCGCGTTGGTTGGCGGGTGCTTTTTTTTGTAGTTGGCGGTGCGGTGTTGGTGTCTGGGTTTCTGTCTGTTTTTACGCAATTTGCTGCGAGTTTTATTGACGAGAAGTACGCTTCTTATGGGCAGGCGGGGAAGGGCGGGGGAGAGGTTAAGGTCACATTTTTGCTGGTCCAGGGGCTAATTCTCTTGCTGTTCAAGAAACAGGTGAGTGGCTCTGATGGTTATTATGCCCGCTTACTGAACATCTATCTTATTGGGTTGGTTCCGGCACTAGCCTCAGTAATTAGTAGTGTTAACCCGTCAGGCGTGTTGAGGTTGGCGGCTTATTTCTCGCATACAGCAATTTTGTTGTGGCCAATGGTATTCTTGAATTTCAGAAACGCGGAGTCCCGAGCGCTTGTGTCTGCCGGCTTTGCATTGGTCGCGATAGCCTATTTTGTCATGACGACCTCAAGTTTTAGCAATCTGACGCCTTACACGATTAACTCGGAGCTGTTTCAATGACATCCGCACTACCTCCCGTAACCATTGGCATTCCCTTCTACAATGCGGAAGCCACACTTCTGGATGCTGTACGTTCCGTTTTCGCACAAACCCATCAGGATTGGGAGCTAATTCTGATGGATGATGGCTCAACAGATCGTTCTTTAGAGTTGGCGCACTCGATAAAAGATCCGCGCATAAAGGTCTATTCCGATGGGCAGAATAAAAGGCTAGCCGCTCGTCTGAACGAAATGCCGGGACTGGCTACACACGATTACTTGGCCAGGATGGACGCAGATGACCTGATGTCTCCGGTAAGAATCGAGCGTCAGCTTTCCTTGCTCGTTAGGCAGCCTGAGCTGGATCTTGTTTCCACCGGGATTTGTTCACTTACGGATGCTAATGAGCCTGTAGGTGTTCGTGGGGTTGCTGAAACACAGATCCTTCACCCTAGAAGCGTTCTCCTGGGTAGCTCGGGAATTGTGCATGCCTCTCTCCTTGGAAAAAGGGACTGGTTTAGTCGCAATCACTATCGAGAAGACATACGCACTGGCCAAGACTCAAATCTCTGGGTCAGGGCTTTTTCTCTCGGTGATCTGAATTTAGCTTTCCTACCAGACGCGCTGTATTACTATCGTGAAGATGGAAATGTTGTGCTTCCTAAGCTTGTAGCTGGGTACAAAGAATGTTTGCGGACGATACTGCGTGACTCGGGACCTGGTTATTCCGTGCTGGATAAGACATATGCGTTCGGTCTGACTCTGGCGAAGTTTTTGTTTATTCGGGTACTTTCGGCTACAGGTTCGCTCGATTTGCTTCGGAATCGTCGAAATCGGAATGCGTTGCCTCAAGACGAAAAAGATAAACTTAAACAAGAGATTAGGTCTATTCACAGCGTTGAGCTGCCACTTGCGGATTAAACGGGGCTGAGATTTTCTACAGGCTTATATTGCCGCATCGAAAACATGCGGATATGACTGCAAGTGATATTCTGAGCTATGGACACAGAGGATACGTTGTGCGGCCTAATGATCTGGGTGCTGAGGCTGGTTTGATGTTTTGAAGCAAATCATTGTCGTCATCGAAAGAGCTTGAGAATAAAGGACTTGAATGAAACGCATCGCCTTCGTTGTATCTAACCCTACCACCGCAGACGCCTTTCTGCGTGGTCACATAGCTGCATTGTCTGAACATTATAAAGTGGATTTGATAGCGAACCTTCCCGAGGGCTCTGAGAGTTCGGTATTGGTAAAGAATCAGATTTATGCTCCTATTCATCGGAAAATAAACCTATGGCGTGATCTAATTGGGTTGGTGGCGCTTATACGAATTTTTTCAGGTAACCGCTATGATGCGGTGCATTCAGTGACCCCTAAGGCTGGCTTGCTCGGAATGTTGGCAGCCTGGATTACGCGGGTTCCGGTGCGGCACCATACCTTTACTGGTCAGGTTTGGGCGACTCGTAGTGGATACTCCAGATGGCTGCTCAAGACTTTCGATAAATTAATCCATCTTTGTTCTACACATTCTCTGGTGGATAGCTTTTCCCAAAGAGACTTTCTTTTGGCTGAAAAAGTAGTTCGCCAGGAAAAATCATCCGTCTTGGCTAGTGGATCTATTTCAGGAGTAGATATAGAACGTTTCAATCCTGATCTCCAGAAACGTCAACAGATCAGAGAGCAACATGCGATTAGCGAAAGCGAGTTCGTTTTTTTGTTTCTGGGCCGCATCAATAACGAGAAGGGCCTGCCGGAACTTATTTCGGCGTTCCGAAAAGTTTCTAAGAGCCACCCGGAAGCAAAGCTCATGGTTGTTGGTAGTGATGAGTCCGGCATGTTTGAAGACGGTGCCATGGAGAAGTCTTTTTCAGGAAAGCTTCTTCGCGTTGGCTATACTCGCGAGCCAGAAGCTTATTTCAATGCCGCGGATGTGTTTTGCCTGCCGAGCCATAGGGAAGGATTTGGTTCAGTTTTGATAGAAGCTGCTGCGTGTGGTGTAACTAGTGTCGCATCCAACATCTATGGGATTTCGGATGCAGTGGTTGATGGTCAGACCGGATTGTTGCACGTTCCGAAGTCAGCGGCTGACCTTGAGTCAAAAATGGAGCTAGTAATTTCGAACCCGGATCTTCGTCAAGTCCTCGCTCAGGCGGCTCTCAAGCGCGCTCGAGAAGAATTTTCGTCGTCAGTAGTGGAAAATGAGTTTGTTGAGTTTTATGGCCAGGCGTTTGAGTCTCGTGGGAGATAGGGCGGTATTGCTGGCATGGATGCTAAGGTTCTTGGAAAATAATCCGTTACATACTAGTTGCTGATTCACGATGGTAAAAAGGCTTTTCGACATATTCGCTGCCAGCCTCGGTCTGCTGCTGCTTTCCCCCGCGATTCTCATCATTGCCTGGCTGGTGTGTCGCAAACTCGGATCTCCTGTTTTCTTCCGCCAGACCCGCCCGGGGAAGGATGGCAAACCCTTTCCGATGGTTAAGTTTCGCACCATGCTGGACGCCACTGATAAACACGGCAATCCGCTGCCGGATGACCAGCGGATGACGCGATTTGGTAGTTTCCTGCGTTCGACCAGCTTGGATGAGCTCCCGGAGCTATGGAATGTACTGAAGGGCGATATGAGCCTGGTTGGTCCCCGGCCCTTGTTGATGGAATACCTGCCGCTGTATTCCAAAGAGCAGTTCCGCCGCCATGAGGTGCGCCCGGGCGTGACCGGTTGGGCGCAGGTGAATGGGCGTAATGCGATTTCCTGGGAAGACAAGTTCCGTCTGGATGTATGGTATGTGGACAATCGGTCACTTTGGCTGGATTTGAAGATTCTGTTTCTTACGGTGAGCAAGGTTTTGGTTCGGGATGGGATTAGTGGAGAAGGTGAAGTGACGATGTCCAGGTTTACCGGGAGCGAAGAACGATCGGGAGAGCGGAATGGCTGATGTTTTAGTTGGAATTTACGGCGCGAGCGGGTTTGGTCGTGAGGTTTTGCCTCTGGTGAGGGAGCAACTCAAGGGAACAAGCGCGGAGTTCGTTTTCGTGGATGATGGAGATGTTCCTTCTTCCCTGAATGGTTACCCTATTATTCGGTATGACGACTTTCTTGACCGTGATGCTCAGGAGAAACGGGTTGTTTTCGCTATTGCTAACAGTGCTATTCGCGAAAAACTGGCAGAAAAATGCGCTCTGGATAATATCCCGTCGCTGTCGGTAAAAGCTGATAACGCAGTAATTCTCGAGGAAGTGTCAATGGGGGAGGGCTCCATTCTCTGTCATTTCACCCAGCTGACCTCCAATATCCGCATTGGGAAGTATTTCCACGCAAATATCTATAGCTACGTGGCACATGATTGCGTGATCGGAGATTACGTGACATTTGCACCGGCAGTGCGTTGCAATGGGAATATTGTTATTGAGGACCATGCCTACATCGGCACCGGTGCCGTTCTTAAGCAGGGGACGCCGGAAAAGCCGTTGGTGATTGGCAAGGGAGCTGTTGTTGGTATGGGGGCTGTGGTTACCAAAGATGTTCCTACTGGTGTGACGGTTGTTGGGAATCCGGCTCGAGTTCTTGAGCCTCGTAAAACTTAAACGCCGAAAATGGGGGCTGGCCCCGTTCGGGGGCAGACCGCGACCTAGAACCCTTCTCCGAGTTTTGGGTGTGCCTTTAGCGACACACGCAAACTCCGCTTTAAATTTCAGAAACGAAAATATCGAGTAATCATGTTAAAGGGACCTTTCTCCCCGTGGCCTTCCTTTACCGAGGAAGAGGCTAACGCAGTACGTGACGTTCTGCTTTCCAACAAGGTGAATTATTGGACCGGTGAAGAGTGCCGGAAATTTGAGCGGGAGTTTGCTGCTTTTTCGGATTCTGAATACGCTATTGCCTTGGCGAACGGCACGGTGGCCCTGGATCTGGCATTGAAGGCGCTGGATATTGGTGAGGGCGATGAGGTGGTGGTTACTCCCCGAACCTTTTTGGCGTCGGCGTCCAGCATTGTGACTGTGGGAGCTGTGCCGGTGTTTGCAGATGTGGACCCGGATTCCCAAAACATCACCCCGGAAACCGTGCGCAAGGTCATAACGCCGCGCACCCGTGCCATTGTCTGTGTGCACCTGGCTGGTTGGCCCTGTGATATGGATGGTTTTATGGCCCTGGCGGGGGAGTTCGGACTATATGTGATTGAAGATTGTGCGCAGGCTCACGGTGCCATGTATAAGGGGCGATCTGTGGGTTCCCTTGGCCATGTGGGCTGTTGGTCCTTTTGTCAGGATAAAATCATGACCACCGGTGGGGAAGGTGGCATGGTGACCACCAATGACAAAACTTTGTGGTCGAAGATGTGGTCTTACAAGGATCACGGGAAGAGCTGGGATGTGGTGTATAAGCGTGATCATGAGCCCGGTTTCCGTTGGTTGCATGAGAGTTTCGGCACTAACTGGCGGATGACGGAGATGCAGGGGGTCATTGGGCGGATTCAGTTGAACCGGATGCCGGAGTGGTTTGCCCACCGGAAAGCCAACCAGAATGCGATCTGGGAGACGGCCCAGGAGTTGAAGGGGCTGCGGGTTCCGAAGTTTCAGGGGTTCTGTTCCGGGTGCGAGTGTAAACTCGATGTAACCACGGCTTGTGAGCATGCGGGCTATAAGTGTTATGTATTCGTGAAGCCAGAAGAGCTTCAGCCTGGATGGGACCGGGACCGGATTATTGAAGAGATGGTAGCGCGCGGGGTTCCCTGTTTCTATGGTTCCTGCTCGGAGGTGTATCTGGAGAAGGCATTTGATGGTACCGGTTTTCGGCCGGAGGAGCCTTTGCCAGTTGCTCGGGAATTGGGGGAGACTAGCCTGATGTTTCTCGTGCATCCCACTCTCAAGGACGAGGAGATTGTAAAAACTTGTCAGGTGTTGCGTGAAGTGATGGCGTTAGCAACGTAACAATCTGTCCTCATTGGCGAGTCTGTGACATGATTCACAAACGTTTAGAAGCGTCTGTATGTGCCTTGTGTGCAATTGAGATGGAACTCTGATGATTAATACCTTTCTGAATCTTCCCCGTTTTTATAAACGGGTTATTTCCATTGCCTCTGATGTGGTCGTGCTTACGCTCGCGCTTTGGGTTTCGTTTGGCCTGAGGTTTGTCGAGTTCTGGGTGCCGTCGTTGGATCATGTCATGGTGTTTATTGCCACTGTCGTCACCACAGTGGTGGTTTTCGGGCGCATGGGGTTGTACCGGGCAGTGGTACGCTTTCTCAACGACCGCGCTTTCATGACCATTGTGGGTTGCGTGGTTGCATCTTCGATTGCCTTGGTTGTCTACGGGTATTTCTTTCAGGTGCAGGTGCCTAGAACGGTGCCCGTAGTTTACGGAGCGTTAGCATTTATCTTTGTAGCGGGCTCCCGAATGGGGGTGCGGTTGCTGGTGCAGGCACCAGCACAGCGTAACAAGATTCGAGTGGCAATTATTGGCACCGGAGATACCGGGCGCCAGCTGGCTTCGGCGCTGTCCCATGGCACGGAATATCGACCAGTTCTGTTCATCACGGCTAATTCCGCCAATCACCGGGCAACCATTAACGGTGTCCCGGTGTTTGATATCCGACATATTCAGAAAGGCGTCGCCCGCTATGATGTAAACCGTGTGCTGCTCGCACTGGACGAAGATTCCCTGGGCGACCGTAGGGCAATCCTTGAGAAGCTTGAGCCGGTGAATGTGCCTGTGCAGACCGTCCCGAGTGTCTCGGAACTGGTGTCTGGTAAAGCCCGGATCAATGACATCAGGGATCTGGAGATTGAGGATTTGCTCGGCCGTGAGCCGGTGCGCCCGGATCCAAAGCTTGTGGAGTCAACCCTTCAGGGCAAGTCGGTGATGGTCACCGGTGCCGGCGGTTCTATTGGATCTGAGCTTTGCCGGCAAATTCTGCGACATAAGCCCAAGCGGCTGGTTCTGTTCGAACAGTCGGAATACGCCCTGTACGCTATTGAACGTGAGCTCAAATCCTCCAACACCGTGGGCGGTTACGGTGTTGAGTTGCACCCCATATTAGGCAGCGTGACTCATCGCCGGCGGTGTGAAGCGGTGATGAAGGCGTTTGATACCGATATCGTTTATCACGCCGCGGCTTACAAGCATGTACCTCTGGTTGAACACAACATCATCGAGGGTGTTCAGAATAACGTTTTCGGTACATGGCATGCAGCCGAAGCGGCTGTTGCTGCGGGTGTGGAGCGGTTTGTTCTGGTTTCCACCGACAAGGCGGTGCGCCCCACCAACGTAATGGGGGCCAGTAAGCGTTTGGCTGAACTGGTGTTGCAGGGCTTGGCCAAGCGTCAGACCGGTACGATTTTCTCCATGGTGCGTTTTGGCAATGTGCTGGGCTCCTCCGGTTCCGTGGTGCCCCTGTTCCGGGACCAGATTCGTGATGGCGGGCCGGTGACGGTTACCCACCCGGATATCATTCGCTACTTCATGACCATTCCTGAAGCCAGCCAGCTGGTACTCCAGGCGGGGGCCATGGGGCAGGGTGGTGAAGTGTTTGTGCTGGATATGGGTGAACCGGTGAAGATTGCCGATCTGGCGCGGAAGATGATTCGCCTGATGGGCCTGACGGAGAAAACCGAAGATAACCCAGTCGGGGATATCGAGATAACCTATACCGGCTTACGTCCCGGGGAAAAGTTGTTCGAGGAGCTGCTGATTGGGGATAACCCCCAGTGGACATCACATCCACGGGTTATGATGGCGCGGGAAGTTTCGCTGCAATGGGATGAAGTCTCCAAGTTGCTGGACCGGCTTGCCCTGGCTAGCCAGAACTTTGATTGTGAGCGGATTCTGGAGCTGATTGATTCTGCGCCGACCGGGTACACGCCGAATGGGGATTTGGCGGATCTGGTTTGGTGTCATCGGATCAAGAGTGTTGGTGGGAGTCGTGATGGGGGTGACGGTAAGATTCGGGTGATTTATTGACGTCTCAGTGGGCGCAGGCTTGAAGTTGGGGTCAGATGAAGGCTTTCATCTGACCCCTTTTTCTGAAAACCCCAGCGTTTTCATCTGACCCCTGAGTTGTGACCCCCACGTTCCTTAGTTACTAAATGAATCGCTTTTCATGACAAATTGATCTTTTAATGTGGTAGCCTCAACGCCGCGCGAGTTTGCAAAAGTCAGTAAAATTTGGTGACTTCTGCAAGGTCGAGCGGCGTTTTTGTTGATACCAAATTGGGTGCGGGACTTTGGCAACGTCGATATTGATTGGGTATTTTTTGCTGATCGCGGTGGCGAGCTGCGGGTTGACGTATGTCCTGCGTAAATGGGCATTGAGCCGGAAAGCCTTGGTTGATCCTTCTGAGCGCTGCTCACATACAGTGCCTACTCCTCACGGTGGCGGTATCGCAATTGGTGTTCTTGCGCTGGCGCTGACTGTTCCTTTCGCTGTTTCAAATTGGGTTCCGGATTTATCCATGGCCGCCATGCTGGCGCTGGGGCTCGTAATGTTGGTTGTCGGGGTTTGGGACGATTTTGGCGACTTACCCGCGAGGCTCAGGCTAGGGGTTCATCTGGTAGTGGTAATTCTGGGTATGTTATCTATACCCAGTTTGCCTGTCTTCTCTGTGCTTGGTTATGAAGTAGATAGTTCCTCCGCGTTTCTTCTTTGGCCGATTCTTGTGCTCGGTTGGGCCTGGCTGATCAATCTCTATAACTTCATGGATGGCATCGATGGGCTTGCTGCTGTGCAGGCGATTGTTGTCCTTGGAGGGATGGCGTTGAACTTTGCCATCTGGGGGCCGGAAGCCTGGATTTGGATTTGTTTATTTACCCTTGCGACGGTGTTGGGATTTGTGATTTGGAATTGGCCACCGGCCCGGATTTTTATGGGGGATGGTGGTAGCGGATTTCTGGGTTTCGCGCTTGGCTTTTTGATGTTGCTGTCAGCGTCTACCACCACAGTGAGTATGTGGAGCTGGATCATTCTCTTGACGCTGTTTATTTCGGACGCGACAACCACTTTGTTGGTAAGGCTCTTTACCGGCCAGAATGTGCTTCAGGCGCATCGTTTACACGCTTATCAAAAACTGGCCCAGCGTGCGGGGAGTCATTTGCCGGTGACATCCGGATATGGCCTAGTGATGTTGGTTGTGCTTTTGCCTGCCTCGATGTTGGCCAATGCGGTGCCGGGTTCCGGGCTTTTGGTGTTTGCGTTGCTGTTCAGTTTGTTTTCGTTTGTTGCCTTTAGGTTGGGTGCCGGGCGGCAACAGATTTGAGGCAGGGGTCAGAAGAATGCTTTCTTCTGACCCCGAGTTTGCGGCAGCCCCTGAGTAAGGCTTGAAAAAGGGGTCAGATGAACGCGTTCATCTGACCCCTTCTTTATGGCGGTTTCTTTAGACTCTCGAATATTGGAAAGTTATGCAGATCTACGACGTATTCAATGGCGATGCCGACGGCATCTGCGCCCTGATCCAGCTACGCTTGGCCGAGCCGGCTGAGAGCACTCTGATTACCGGAGTGAAGCGGGACATCGCCCTGGCCAAACAGATCCCGACTTTGAAGCCTGTGCAGGCGAATATCCTGGATATCAGTCTGGAGAAGAACCGCGAGGCAGTGGATGCACTGTTGGAGGCCGGTTCTTCGGTGTTTTATGTGGATCACCATTTTCCCGGCGATGAATTGCCGGATCATCCCGGATTCACGGCGCTCATTGATACCCAGCCCACAACGTGCACCAGTCTCCTGGTTGACCAGCACCTGAACGGGCGGTTTCATAATTGGGCCATTACTGCGGCGTTTGGCGATAACCTGAATGCGGTGGGTGAGCAGTTGGCCGTCGAGGCTGGTCTGAACGCTGAGCAGGCGGAATCCTTGAAAATGCTTGGCGTGTGCATCAACTACAACGGTTATGGCTCTTCTGTGGAAGACCTGCATTTCCATCCGGCTGACTTATATCGGGAATTTTTAAAGTTTGCCGACCCGCTGGAGCTGATTGCCTCCGAGCCTGTTGCCTGGCAAGAGCTTCGCGAGGGGTACAAGGCAGACATGGCCGAGGGCCTGGCCGCGCCAGTGTTGAAGGAGACCGCAACCTCTCTCGTGGTCATACTGCCCGACGAGGCCTGGGCCCGGCGGGTGAGTGGCGTGCTGGGTAATGAGTTGGCGAACCGCAATCCGGACAAGGCGTGCGCGATTGTGACTGAAAAGGCGGATGGCAGCTATCTGGTGAGCATTCGGGCACCGCTGAACAACCGCACGGGCGCGGATGAAGTGGCCCGGCAGTTCCCGACTGGCGGTGGTCGCAAGGCGGCGGCCGGGATCAATGCGTTGCCTGGTGAGCAGTTGGATGGCTTTCTTGATACAATGGCGGGATTTTGGGCGTGAAGTGGAACGGGGTCAGATGAAGGTTTTCATCAGACCCCAGTGCACGGGCCTGACCTTGCCCCAGGCAGGGGTCTGAAGAACTTGTTCTTCTGACCCCGAGTTACATTCGGGCACCAAAGCCGACGCCAGACGACGAATTTGAAAATGGGGTCAGATGAACTCTTTCATCTGGCCCCCTCTTAGAATCAGAACCCGAGTTAATTTCCAGGATCTGCAATGACCTTGACACCCCCCAGAAAAACCCACCTCAAGCAACTTGAAGCGGAATCGATTCACATCATTCGCGAGGTGGCTGCCGAGTTCGATAACCCGGTGATGCTGTATTCCATCGGCAAGGACTCCGCCGTCATGCTTCACCTGGCCATGAAAGCCTTCGCGCCGGGCAAGCCGCCGTTCCCGCTGATGCATGTGGACACCACCTGGAAGTTCCGGGAGATGATCGAGTTCCGGGACAAGATGGCCGAGAAGCTAGGGTTGAAGCTGATTGTTCATACCAATGAGGAAGGTGTGAAGCAGGGCATCGGCCCGTTTACCCACGGCAGCGCCAAGCACACCGACGTGATGAAAACCCAGGCCCTGAAGCAGGCGCTGGATAAGTACGGATTCGATGCCGCCTTTGGCGGCGCCCGCCGTGATGAAGAGAAGTCCCGGGCCAAGGAGCGGGTGTATTCTTTCCGTGACAAGTTCCATCGCTGGGATCCCAAGAACCAGCGCCCGGAGCTGTGGAATCTGTATAACGGCAAGGTGAACAAGGGTGAAAGCATCCGGGTGTTCCCGCTCTCTAACTGGACGGAGCTGGATATCTGGCAGTACATCTACCTTGAGAACATCGATATTGTCCCGCTGTATTTTGCGGCTGAGCGGCCGGTGGTTGAGCGCGATGGCACGTTGATCATGGTGGATGATGACCGCATGCCGCTGGAGCCCGGTGAAAAGCCGGAGATGAAGATGGTGCGGTTCCGGACCTTGGGCTGCTACCCGCTGACCGGTGCTGTGGAATCCGAGGCCGCGACCCTGCCGGATATCATCCAGGAGATGCTGCTGACCAAGACCTCCGAGCGGCAAGGGCGGGTTATTGACCATGACTCGGCGGCTTCTATGGAGCAGAAGAAGCGGGAAGGGTATTTCTAGGTAGCGCCCAGGGGTCTGAAGAACTTGTTCTTCTGACCCCGAGCTCAAGGCATGCTCCCGAGTTGAAATCATGAAAGTGGGGTCAGAAGAACAAGTTCTTCAGACCCCGCAGGGGCACAGACCCCGTGTTCACACCAGACATCCGAGTTGAAATTACAATGTCCCACGCATCCGAATTAATCGAATCCGATATCCTCCAGTATCTGGACCAGCACGAAAACAAGGACCTGCTCCGCTTCCTGACCTGCGGCAGCGTTGATGACGGCAAGTCCACCCTGATTGGCCGACTGCTGTTCGATTCCAAGCTGATTTTCGAAGACCACCTCGCCGCCCTGCACAAGGACAGCGAGCGCATGGGGAACGCCGGGGAGGCGCTGGATCTGGCGTTGTTGGTGGACGGCCTGGCTTCCGAGCGGGAGCAGGGCATTACCATCGATGTGGCCTACCGTTACTTCTCCACCGATAAGCGCAAGTTCATCATTGCCGATTGCCCGGGGCACGAGCAGTACACGCGCAACATGGCCACCGGTGCTTCTACCTGTGAGCTGGCGGTGGTGATGATTGATGCCCGGAAGGGCGTGCTGACCCAGTCTCGCCGGCACAGCTTTATTGTGAGCCTGCTGGGCCTGAAGCATGTGGTGGTGGCCATCAACAAGATGGATCTTGTGGATTTCAGTGAGGAGCGTTTTAACGAGATCCGGGCTGAATACCAGAAGTTAGCCGATCAGCTTGGGCTGAAGGATGTCTACTATGTGCCCATTTCGGCCCTGAACGGGGACAACGTGGTGAACCGGAGCGAGAACACGCCCTGGTACCACGGTGAAACCCTGATGAATATCCTGGAGCAGGTGGAGGTTCGGGAAGACCAGAACGTGACCGATTTCCGCCTGCCGGTGCAGTATGTGAATCGGCCGAACCTGGATTTCCGGGGGTACTGCGGCACCATCGCCAGCGGTGTGGTTCACAAGGGTGATGAAGTGGCAGTGTTGCCGTCCGGCAAGACCTCCAAAGTGGCTGGTATTCACACCTACGAAGGTGAGATTGAACGCGCCTGGCCCGGTGATGCGGTGACGATCACCCTGGAAGATGAGGTGGATATCTCTCGCGGCGATCTTTTGGTGCACGCCAACAGCCAGCCGGCGCTCGGAAATCGTTTCGCCGCCCACATCGTGTGGATGAACGAAAACGCTTTGGTGCCGGGCCGTGAGTATGGCATCAAGATTGGTACCAAGGTTACCAACTGCTACGTGAACAAGGTGCTTGAGGAAGTGGATGTGAATACCCTCGAGCGCAATGCCAATGTTGATCGTGGCCTGGAACTCAACGCCATTGGCCTGTGTGACGTTGAGTTGGCGGAGTCCGTGGTGGTGGAGGATTACCAGCATCACTTTGGAACCGGGAACTTCATCCTCATCGACAAGATGACCAATGTGACGGTGGCCGCCGGTATGGTGGAGCGCGCGCTGGATAGTTCGGGTGAGGCTCCGAAGCGGGAATATACTGAGGCTGAGCGGAATCTGAACAAGTTTATTCGGGAGAATTATCCCGAGTGGGGATGTAAGGCCATCTAAATCCCTCTTTGGGCAACAGGAGCCCCCCTCCATTCGGCATTGGCTGGGTGGGGCGGGGCGTTTTTAGTGTGTGGGCAGTGGTTGAAATGGCGTCAAGACATTCCGCAAGACAAGTAGTGGTTGCAGTAACCGGGGCGACTGGTTTTATTGGCCGCTTTCTTGTCCAGTCCCTCGTTGAATCTGGCTTTCAGGTCAGAGCCCTTGCGAGGAGTGCCTGCCGCGGAGTGGACAGTTACGGGTACGGTGATTTGGCAGACAGCCCGAACTGGAACGATGCGCTCTCGGGTGTCGATGCGGTTATACATTGTGCCGCCGTGGCCCATCAGCCCCTGAATGAAGATCCGTCCTTGACTGACCGGATTTATAGGGTAAATCGGGATGCGGTCCGTTCTTTGGCCGATGCGTGTGTTAAACAGGAGGTTCGAAGGCTCATCTTCCTGAGTAGTGTGAAGGTCTACGGGGAAAGTTCGCCTCCTGGCGAACCTTTCCGGGAAACAGATCCGCCCTCGCCAAAAGATGACTACGGGCTCAGCAAAGCCCAGGCAGAGGAACTCCTGCGTGGCTTTGCGGGGAGTGAGCTTGAAATCTGCGCCCTCCGATTGCCCCTCGTGTATGGTCCGGGAAACAAGGCTAATTTCAGAAAGTTGCAGAAGCTTGCGACGTCATCGCTCCCTTTACCCCTCGCGAGCGTGCGTAACCGCAGGAGCTTCCTTGCACTGGTCAATCTGGCCGCTGTGATTAAAGCCCTTCTGGACATGAAGTCCTGGCCATTTTTCGAGTTGAATGTTGCAGACCAACAGGCGGTCTCGGTTTCCCAGCTGATCACCTATTTGGCGGAAGCCAACGGCGAGCGCGCCTGGCTGTTTCCTTGTCCGGTGTCACTTCTGCTGTTTATCGGCCGAATCATTGGGGCTGAGGGCACTATTGAGAAGCTCACGGGAGACATGGAAATTAGTGTGAACCTTTTGAAACAAGCAGTTCCGGAGCTGCGGCTGTTGTCCACCGAACAGGCTGTGAAATCAGGCACTTTCCCCGCCAATTCCATCGAAGGCAGGGGCTTCTAGGCGATGCGCGTACTGCAGTTCTATCGCACCTATCTGCCAGAAACCCATGGTGGGGTTGAGGAGGCTATTCACCAGATCTGTCTGGCGACCGGCAAATTAGGTGTAGAGCAGCGGGTGCTGACTCTTGCCAATGTGCCGGAGGTAGAGACACTGGACCTGCCCGAGGGAAAGGTGATTCGGGTGCCAGTCCAGATTGAGCCAGCCTCGTGTTCCATGGGGGCGGGAGCTTTTCGGGCGTATCGGGAGCACGCGGCCTGGGCAGATCTGATCCATATTCATTACCCGTGGCCTTTCGCGGATCTTGTGCATCTTTTGTCCGGGTGTAACAAGCCGGTAGTGGTGACCTATCATTCGGACATTATTCGTCAGACGGCCCTGGAGAAGCTTTATGCGCCTTTGCGTTGGCTGTTCTTCAGGAAGGTTTCCAGGTTCGTCGCGACATCGCCGAAGTACGTTGAAACCAGTCAGCTGCTTCGCAAGCTGCACAAGCCCGTCGATGTCATTCCACTTGGCCTCGCGCCCGAGAGTTACGAGCGGCCCAGCCAGGGGGCGCTGGAGACTGTCGAGCGGGAACATGGGGATGGGTTCTTCTTGTTCATTGGTGTACTGCGCTACTACAAAGGGCTGCGTTACCTGGTAGAAGCTGCAGCACGTACTGGCCTGAAGGTGGTTATTGCCGGTCATGGCCCGGAAGAGGCGGCATTGAAACGGCAAGCTCGGGAGCAAGGTGCAGACAGCGTCCACTTTGCAGGGTTCGTCAGCAACGACGTCAAACAAGCGCTGATGGCGCGCGCCAAGGCGATAGTGTTTCCCTCCTGCGAGCGTTCCGAGGCATTCGGTGTGACCCTGTTGGAAGGGCAGATGCACGGGTTACCGCTCATCACCTGCGACATCGGAACGGGTACCTCCTATGTCAATCAACATGGGCAAACCGGTTTAGTGGTTCCGCCTTGCGATGTGTCTGCACTTGCGGAGGCCATGAGACAGATCAACGAAGCCCCCGAACTCGCGCGTAAGATGGGGGCGGCTGGTCGGGCACGTTTCACTAATGAATTTTCGGGGGAGTTGGTCGGGAAGCGATACCTGAGAGTTTACCGTCAATTGCTGGGTAAGGCCGTGCCGGAAGAATAATCCGGCTAACGTCCCGGCAAAGCAACGAAGGCCTTGGAGCAAGCACGATGTCTTCTGATTTTTACAAAGCATTCGAGGATCGGTTCAGGGGAGAACGATCAGATATCAAGCAGCGCCTGACCGTTTATCTACCTTTTATCACGCCTCTTCTGCGGCTTGATCCAGAAAGCCTGGCGGTGGATCTCGGCTGTGGCCGTGGTGAATGGCTGGAGTTATTGCTTGAGAACGGGTTTCAGGCGCAGGGGGTTGACCTTGACAGAGGGATGCTCAAGGACTGTGAAGTAAGGGGCTTGCCAGTGCTCAAGCAAGACGCCCTGGAGTTTCTGAAGAGTCAGGACGACTCGAGTGTAGCGGTGGTATCGGGTTTCCACGTGGCTGAGCATGTTCCTTTTCCATATTTGCAGGAGCTGATAAACGAGGCGTTTAGAGTTCTTCGGCCGGGGGGCGTTTTGATTCTGGAAACACCGAACCCGGAAAACGTCACTGTGGGCTCACATAAATTTTATATGGATCCGACCCACCGGCAGCCGATCCCAGGGGAGCTTCTGAAGTTTGTTGCTGATCATTGCGGTTTCGCCCGTTCAAGAATCCTCCGCCTCAATGAACCGAAATCAGATGGTGTTAACGAGGATCTGCGCCTGATCGACGTTCTCGAGGGCGTGAGTCCGGACTATGCCGTCGTGGCCCAGAAAAAAGCGCCTGTGAATGAAATGGTTGCTTTCGATATGCCCTTTGCCATGGAGACCGGCATGTCCCTCGATGGGGCTGCCAATCGATATGATGACGAGCTCCGGAACCGGTTAGAGGCGGTATCGCAAGGGCTGGACAAGATGCGAGAGCAATGTGTCTCTAAAACTGAGCATTTGGCGAAGATTGCTCAATTGGAAAAACGGATCGGCGAATTAGAAGCCGCCAGGAGCGCTTCTTTTCTTAAGTCACTACTCCGTCCCGTTGCACGGTGGGTCATTGGGAAGGCGCTGACTGCTGGCTGGAAAAGAAAGGCTTTTGAGAGAGCTTTGGCGAGATTTCCGGTGTTACGAGGACACATTCTGGCGTTTGCGCGGAATCAGAACTTACCCGGAGCATGGCTCCCGCAAGGCCTGGCACCGCTGGATGAGCTTGGGCTGGATCACTCTGTAACACCGGGATTAAGCGAGATGTCCGAGTCAGAAAGATTCTTTTACGCGGAATCGATCCACGGACAGGACCGCTCTAAAAACAAGAAAGGCCTTTGAGTTATGCGATTGTTGATTGATGCATCCGGTCTCCAGCGCGAGTTAGCGGCTTCGCCTGAGGAAAAAACCAGGTTATTGGCTGAGCTGGAACGTTTGCTTCATAGCCTTGTGGACGAGGATGTGCGGATTGCGCTGAGAGGGGATTTTCCGGGAGAGGCAATTCAAATCAGGAGGACCGTTTCGTCCGGCATCGATGCCAGTAAAGTCGTGACTTGCGCTATACCAGCGAACATTTGCCCAGAGACCTCCGATCGGTGGTACCGCGGATTTCTGGGCTACCTCAGAGCCGATCTTGTCGTTGATTTCGAGACAATGAGAGCGGTCTCGTCTGCTGATTTACAGGGTAAATTGAGCGAACTCACCGAACGCAGAGTTCAGCCCGCCTCGGCCAGAAAAATTGCTTTCGTGTCGCCTCTTCCACCCTCCCGAACAGGAATAGCAGACTACAGTGCGGAACTTTTGCGGGAATTGTGCGACCGCTTTTCCGTAGACGTTGTTGTCGATCAGGAGGAAGTGTCTGACCCGTTTGTCGGTCAGCATTGTACGGTGCGCTCCCCACGGTGGCTGATCGACCATCAGCAGGACTATGATGGCATTGTTTACCACATAGGTAATTCCGCGTTCCATGCCTACCAAATGCCCCTGATCAGGCGAGCGCCGGGGATCGTTGTTCTACACGATTTTTTCCTGGGCGATTTACAGTTTGCCCGGGAGAGGGCAGAGCCCTCGATACCGTTTCTGTTACGTGCGATATACCGCTCCGACGGCTACCGAGCTCTGGTGGGTAAGAGTGAGAGCAGATCTGCAGAGCTTATCCGCGATTATCCTGCCAATTACGATGTCGCGCGTTATTCCAAAGGACTGGTCGTTCACTCGGATTTTTCTCGCCAACTTTTAAAAAGGCAGTATCCGGCGATTGATCAGAAAACGATCCACGTTATTCCTCATCTTCGTCAACCTGAGTTGAAGAGATCCCGAAGCGAGGCTCGTGCGCGCCTCGGTCTTTCAGATGGCGATTTTCTTACATGTACCTTTGGTGTGGTCGGTCCGAACAAGCTTGCCCTTGAGTTACTTGAGGCATGGCAAGCGTCGAGGTTATCCGAAAGGCCCGGGTCAAAACTTGCTTTCGTCGGAGAGGCCGGGGGGCGTTACGGAGATGATCTGAGAAGACGAATCGATACGGGGGTTGTCCCGGAAAATGCCTGGATTACCGGCTGGGCCGAGACTGAACTCTTCCACGATTATCTGGCGGCCGCTGATCTTGCGGTTCAGTTGCGGGCCAATTCCCGGGGTGAGACCTCCGGTACGATTCTGGACTGCATGAACTATTCCGTGCCGACAATTGTGAATGCCAATGGCTCAATGTCCGAGCTGCCGTCCGAGAGTGTCTATATGCTCAGGGACAAGTTCGAAAAGGCTGAGTTGGTAGAAGCTCTCGATGCGATAGTTCTGCGGCCGGAACTGGCGCAGCGTCTGTCCGAGCGTGGGCGACAGGCGATCCTCGAGCTTTACTGCCCGAGACTTTGTGCGGAAAAATACGCGTCTGTGATAGCCGCCTCAGTCGAAGATGGACAGTCCACGCCAAATGAAATAGTTCAAAATGCTATCTCTTCAGAAAAAGCGCAAGGCAATGAGGAGAGTGCCAGAGAAATATTCAGGGCGGCTGCTTTAACTTTTGGTGGCACTCAAATACAGAGAACCGTTCATGTGGACGTCACGGCGACGGCGGCAACAGATCTTAAAACCGGGATCGAACGTGTTGCGCGGGCTCTCTTGCGGGAGATGGCTCTACACGGCAGAGAGGGTATTCGTGTAGAGGCAGTCGCTTTGCGCAGAACCTCCGGCGGTTGGCGTTATTGTTATGCACGGAGGTTCATGAGTGAGCTGCTCGGAATAACCGGTCTCGATCTCGACGATTCTCCAATTGAGCCAGCCTCTGGAGACTGTCTGGTAGCGCTTGATGTTGCAGGGCAACCTGTCATTGAGGCACAGCGTCAGGGTGTTTTTGAAACTCTCAGGGCACACGGGGTGCATGTTAGTTTCCTCGTTCACGATATCCTCCCTCTGATGCAGCCGGAGGTGTTCCCGCCGGGGGCAGAGGAAGGATTCAGGCAATGGCTTGATGCCGTGGGAGAGTCGTCCGACCAGATCATCGGTGTGACCAAAACGGTTTCTGATAACGTCCGGAACTGGATGATTCGGGAAAAGCCCGGAAAATATCCTTTACCTGAGTTTTTCTGGTCACACCATGGGGCAGATTTTTCGGCCTCAGCATTTGATAGCGAAACCTCCGCCAGTGAGTTGTTTCAGTTTCCGGCTCAGTCGACAGCTCCGGTATTTCTTATGGTGGGGACTATTGAGCCCCGCAAGCGGTATGACCTGGCTTTGGATCTGTTCGATGAGTTATGGGAGAGCGGGGAACAACCGATACTGGTTATCGTTGGCAAGGAAGGTTGGCAGGATCAGCCTGATGACAGGAGGCGCAATATTCCTTCTCTCGTGGAACGTCTCAGGAACCATCCGCAACAGGGTAAGCGATTGTTCTGGTTTAACGGCATTGGGGACGAGGCGTTGAGCGAGCTATACCGGCGCGCGAGCGCGCTCCTGGCGCTCTCCGACGATGAGGGTTTTGGGCTTCCCCTTATTGAGGCCTCACAAAGGCAGCTGCCTGTGATTGCGCGGGATATCGATGTTTTCAGAGAGGTCGCTGGTGATGGCGCGTGGTTCCTGGGTGGCGCCTCAAAGCTGGGCGAGCCCGCAGAAACCGACATCTTGGCGATGTCGTCACAGTTGAGAGATTGGTTGGCTCTCTATGTCCGAAATGAGCATCCTGACCCCCGAACCGTGCGTTGGAAGACATGGCAGGAGTCTGCGGAATGCCTGTTGTCGATTGTACTGAATGAGAAGAAGGTATGAGTTCTCGCCTATTGATTGGCCTTGATTCGTTGGCCGCACCTCGAACTGGAATCGGCTATTACACTGAGCATTTGATTTCCGAGTTGATGGCCAGTGAACGTGAATACCGAATTGAGGGAGTCTTTCAAGGTCGACTGCTTGACGCCCAGGCGATGTCGGCCCTGATCGATCAACCTGAATCTATCGGACCGTCCGGGAATCCGGATGAGGGCGGCGGGAATTCACTGAAAAGAAGGCTCATAAGCGGTCTGAAGCCAGTGATCAGGTCTATCCCGGGAGCGTATCAGGCGCGGCAATACGTAAGGAATGTGCGATTTCGCCGAGGCCTGGGTGGTATAGAAAACTGTCTGTACCACGAACCGAATTACATTCCGCTCGAAATACCATGCCCCACGGTTCTGACGGTCCACGATATGTCCCATCTCCGACATCCGGAATACCACCCGCGTGAGAGGGTGGCTTACCTGGACAAGTATCTTCCGGGAGCCGTGAGAAGTGCCAGCCACATAATTACAGTCAGCGAGTTCACCCGCCGCGAGCTCTGTCATTTTTTTCCAGAGGCAGAAGGCAAGACCACCGCGATTCACTTGGGCGTTGACGACATTTTCCGGACTAGAGGTGCCGCGGAAACCAAACAGGTGCTCGCCGATTGGGGGCTGGAGCATGGCGGCTACATATTCTCCGCCGCGACACTTGAGCCTCGCAAAAATCTGGCGGGCCTGGTTCGGGCATACAGCTCTCTGCCGTCAGCTTTGAAAAGGGCCTTTCCACTGGTATTGGCCGGCGGCGAAGGGTGGAAAAACCACGAACTTAAATCTTTGCTGGCGCGCCAGGATAATAAGGACCACCGGATTATTCTGACGGGCCGGCTGCCACGGAGCTCTTTGGCCACACTGATGTCTGGTGCACGGTTATTCGTTTACCCTTCTTTTTACGAGGGGTTCGGGCTGCCAATTGCCGAGGCACGTGCGTCCGGGGTCCCAGTAATGACCAGTGATAGAGGGGCCACAAAAGAGGTCGCGGGGAAAGATGCGTTGCTGATTGATCCAGAAGATTTTGGCGATGCCCTTCAAGAAGCGTTGGATTCAGAGATTCGGCCTGTTGAAGTGTATCGCTACTCCTGGGCTGACACCGCGAGAAAGACAGCAGAAATTTATCGGCGTGTCTTTGCCGGTAAAGCATAAATTTAACTGGAGGTGGCGGTTGGATAATGGGTCATCTCCGAACGGATCAACCCTATTGCCGCACTATAAGGGTGGAGTAGTTTGTGACTGTTAAAAAGCGAATCGTTATACACATTGGTACCGAGAAAACGGGCACGACGACGTTGCAGAAAAATCTTCTGGACAATGTCGCTCAGTTGAAGTCCCAGGGCGTTCTCTACTTACACGGCGATGACCTGATCAATAGCCGGGATATTGCCGCGGCCATGCTCCCGGATTCGCAGGAGGACGACTATCTTAATTCTTTGGGAATAGGGAAAAATGCCGAAGGCCGAGGCCGATTTCGCGAAAAAATCTATGACAAGCTCAAACGGGACATCGAGCAAGCTGGAGATAAAATTCATACGATTATTATCTCCAGTGAACACTTCCATTCACGGTTAAGGGACGAGTCTTCGGTCCGGAACCTTAAAAAGTGGTTGGAGCCATTCTCCGATCAATTTACGGTTTTTTGTTATCTGCGTCGCCAGGTAGATATGGTCACATCGTTTTATTCGACTCTCCTTAAGGGGGGAGGCATTAAATCTTTTGACGATGTGATGGACACTATGCTGAGAGAGGATAACCATTACTGCAACTATCAGGTGATGCTGGAGAAGTGGGCCAATGTCTTTTCCGAACCCTCTATGCGAGTAAAGCGGTTCGACCGGTCAGAACTACTGAACGGTAATATCATCGATGATTTTCTCTCAGATATTGGCGTCGACAAAAATTGCATTGAGCACAGTACCGATTCGGTGAACGAGTCCCTCACCCATTTCGGCCAATTCATCTTGAGAGAGATGAATTTAATGGATAAGGCAAGAGCTGATCGCAGCGGGAAAGTTGAGGGTTTGTTGTCACGGATCCTGCGACTTCTGAGAGTGAGGGCCACGAGGTCGAGGCTTGAGACGCTCACTCTGGACAGAGATCGCAAACGAATTCGTAAGCAAGTGATCGATGCGTTCCGTGGCAAGGGACAGCAGCCGACAGCCGACGAGGCAGCGATGTATCAATCCCGTTTTGATGAATCCAATGAAGCGGTCAGGAAACTTTGGTTTCCTGAGGATCCCTTCCTGTTCTCGAGCGATTTCAAGGACGATACCGGTCGCCAGCTGTCCGAGGAGCAGGAAAGTGCCCTGTCCTATGCGATCAGTTACTTCCAGTTTGGTGGACAGGGTGCGTCAGAATTTACGAAATACGATGACTGTGTCGAGGCGTTGAAAGAGGCTTCACACTTGATGGAAGAACGGGATCTTGTAAAAGCGCGAAAAGTTTTGACCGTGGCAAAAGCGATTCGTCCGGGGGGGCCTGCTATAAATCAGAGATTGGCGGCCATAGATCAGTTAATCCGGAAGGCGAAATAGGATTGATCCAATGAGTTCCTGAAACTGGATCTGAAAAGCTCCTGAAATTTTCAGCGATTGGAAGTCGCGCTGATTAAATATGGTAAGGGTATTTCGTGTCTGAAAAAGTGGTGTTTTTACACATAGGCCTGGACAAAACTGGCAGTACGGCCATCCAGCAGAGCTGTGCACTCCTGAGTGAGGAACTATTGGGGTATGGGTATTACTGGATACCGACAAAGCAGGTCCACCATGGCTTTGTAAGCCGCGCTGTCAAGCAAGGTGACAAGGAGGTTCTGAACGATTTAAGAAGGACGATTAGTACTTCTGACGCGAAGTGCCATTTGCTTAGCTTTGAGGGGTTTTATCGCTACGGGCAGCCTCACATCGAGACTTTACTGTCGGTATTTAAAGGGTTTTCGGTTCAGGTAATCATCTATCTCAGACAGCGTCCAGACAAGATGAGCTCAGGACTTGGTCAGCGACTGAAGTTCGAAAGCGGAGCCAACCTGGCTCTGGTTAAAGACCTTTACCAAAAACAAAATTATCACAATATTTTCAAGCCCGAGGTTTTCGATTATCGATCCATCGTCAAACGATGGGAGGACGGTCTCGCCGGTTTTGAAAACAGCCGGGTACACATAGGTATCTATGAAAAAGAATCTCTTCGGCGCGGAGATCTTCTGGTCGATTTCTATACAAAGATAGGCTTCAAAGATTCTGAAATTGATCATTTGCTTTCAAACTACGAGGCAAGAAGGTCGGGAGAAGGACAGGTTAACCCCAGCTTGTCATTGGCAGCCCAGGATATGATGGCGCTTTGCTCTATGCTGACCAACGATATCGTGAAGCTCAGAAAAGTTAAGGCGTTGATACAGGAATCTGATAACAAAGAAGAAAAAAATCAGTCCAGAGTTCCCGAAGAGTTCTTGAGAGAAATGGACGAGAGGTTCAAGGCCGATGATGAGGCTTTGGCGCAACAATACTTTGCGCGCGATCAACTCTTTTTGGGCAAGACGAAATTCAGACATGCAGAGGCCTCGGAAAAAACCTTTTTCCATATAGGTAACCACCTGTTGTCCAATGCCGATCGATTCGAAGATCTCTCGGACGATAAAACAGGTCTCGACAGCTATGTTGAAACCTTGAGGCGGTCAGCTTTGCTACTGGAAAAAGTGGACCTTAAGCAGGCCTTGGGGCTTATGAAGCTGGCGGCCGAAATCAGACCTGATGGTCCATTTATCAAGGGTAAGATCAGAGAGTATCAAGATAGAATTGAGAAAAATGTTAATAGATAAATGTGATGGAGTGGTCCACGCCTTCTAGCTACGCCAAGAGACATGTGGCGTCTCGACGATTAAAAAACTACTGAAGGTGGACTGTTCAGGTTCTGGCTGGAATAACACAGATGAAGGGCTACTTCCATCAATGGTATTCCCCCAAATAATTGGACACGACCCATCAGTTAGCGCTCTTGAACAGCAGGTAGAGCAATAGTCTCTTTGAGCAGCTCGTTTGTGTCTGATATCAAGTTAAGTGCGTTGTTGAAGCATTGCTTCTCAAGGCTGTTTTCGATCTTGAACAAGTTTATGACGAGAGCAATGGCTTTCGCTGAGTTGTCATTATCTGCTGACGACCCAAGCACCTTATTCCATCCGTGACCTATAGGTTCAATGCACCATTTCCCCCAGTGGGCGCAGATCACCTCCCTCGAAGTTCCAACCATGAGGTTCTGCTGGTTTTTGGGTAGGGAGATCTTTATCGGGAGCCGCTTTACAGTTTTCCGGAGCAGAGGCAGGTTGTTCTCGAATTGAGACACGGCCTCTTGGTCGGGGAAGGCCAGTTTCAGGTGCTTCAAGGTGTCTTCGTTGATCCTGTCCCAAATGAGTTTTTTGGATCTGTTATAGGAAGACCAGAGCGACGGTGGCACTTTGACCTCCGCAAGCGATAACCGGAAATTCTTGTCGTGGTCCGGAGTGGGATCGGTAAAATTAAGACCGGTAATATCCAGAACGTGAACGTGGAATTCATTGATAACAGTTGTCGTGATTAATGGTGGCGATGGAAGTTTACTCGGGGCGGATTTGAGTAGAGTTTCTTCGTGTCTGGCTTCCTGGGTTTTGTTTTTATTGAAAACTTTGACAAGAAAGCAGGTGTTGGTGACTTTCGATTGAGTTGTAAAGAAAAAGATGTTGTTCAGCCCCGAGTCAATCCATTTTAGGCCTTCCTGTGTATCCACTGTTTCATCCAGTTCTTTAATACATTCTTTTAGTTGTACCCGAACTTCATGTTCCGGCTGGAGAAATTGATAGATTTGATGGTTTTTTGATGGGGAATTGGCAAGTGCCTGATTATGAAAAAGCAAGGCTGTCAGTCTCTGGCGGTTTCTGTTAATAAAAAGAAACTTGTTTGCCGCTTGCTGCGCCTGGTTGAGTATTTGCCGGCCGAGGATCATGGAAAGAAGTATTGTTAATATACTTTCCGGCAAGGTGAAGAACGCATAGTCAAGTATGATCGTAGCAAATATGAAGAAAAAGCCAGCCGTCGAGCTTGTGTTAATAGTGGCAGGCATTCTCGAGAGGATGGCTTCTCTATTACCGGGCATAGAGATCCATAAGGTGATGATTAATAAGGTAGTCGAAAAAAGTACCGTAAGAACAACATAGAAGACCTCCGGATATAGAAAGAATAAAGGTAAGGCTGCGAGGAGGCAGAAGCAGATATTTCCCGCGATCTCAACGTAGCTCCTGTACGCTTTTCTGATTAAGTCATGTTGTCCTTCAAAAAGTACGAGTTTGCGATTACGGGATTCGAGTTTTTCCGCTCCTCGAGTGGTCACTTTATCAATGATCTTATTTGCGAACTGATAGAAGACATAAGCTGCAATAGAGAACGTGGCGAGCGTGATTATCAGCTGATCTTTTTCCATCGAGATAGGTAAGAGTCGAAGGAAACGTGGAGTCCCATTGGAGGCCATCAGCATGACGATTTTAAGTGGCAGCAGGAACGATGCTATGAATGCTATCTGGGCAGTCAGAGCCAGTACGGTACCTAGCAGCGTCTCGACAAAGTTGACTTGCAGATACTTTGCACCAAAAAGTAAAGGCCACGGTAACGACCGCGACACTGCCTTGCTGATATTGGGTTTGGCCTGCCGTTTCTTTTGCTTCATGGGTCCCTTTTATAATGTTCGGGTATATACGTGGCGTCTTCGGAGCAGTGTTGGCCCCGCGTGGGGAGTGCCAGGCTGCTTTATTGGGGAGCGGTCGCGTGATGTACCTTTGCAGTAACAGGCGTGCCAGTGACATCGGTGAAATCAGAACAGCACTACAGCCCCGAGCCCGATTTTTCTGATATATTACGCCCCAGCCTAATCTTATGCATTTCAAAGGATCTAGTTTTGAGCAATAACATTGTCTGGCACGACCATAAAGTCACCCGTGCTGAGCGCGCTGAGCCCAAGAATCAGAGACCCTGTCTGTTGTGGTTCACAGGGCTCAGTGGGTCTGGAAAGTCTACCATAGCCAATGCTCTCGATGTCGCCCTCTATCAGCGCGGCTACCATACGTTTTTGTTGGATGGGGACAATGTTCGCCACGGCTTGAACCGTGATCTGGGTTTCTCCGATTCGGACCGGGTGGAAAACATTCGGAGAGTTGGCGAGGTGAGTAAGCTCTTCGCTGATGCTGGGCTTATTGTGCTCAGCGCTTTTATTTCTCCTTTTGCCAGTGATCGTCGTTTGGTTCGTAATCTTTTTCCGGACGGAGAGTTCATCGAGGTTTTCATGAATACTCCGATTGAGACGTGCGAGAAGCGTGATCCCAAAGGGCTTTACCAAAAAGCCCGGGCCGGCCAGATCAAGGATTTCACAGGTATCGACTCGCCTTACGAGGTTCCTGAGCGTCCGGAGGTAATTCTGGACACTTCTGTCCAAAGCGTTGATGCCTGTATAGACCAACTCATCGGATACCTCCAGGACCGGAAGCTGATTCTGGACAAAAAAGGCTAGGGGAGGCTCCCGATGGAATGGGAGGCAGTTTTTACCCTGGTAATCCTTGGGGCAGTCCTCGCTGCGCTTGTTTTTACGCGAGTTTCAGCCGATCTAACGCTGATGGCAGCTTTGGCCCTTTTGGTGATTTCAGGCGTTCTGACTCCGGTCTCGGCGTTGGCTGGTTTTGCGAATCCCGGGGTTATAACGATTGCTACCCTTTATATCGTAGCTTCCGGGTTGAAGGAAACGGGCGCAGTCCAGTGGATCGCACGGAAGTTGTTGGGACACCCCGGGTCTACCAGGGGGGCCCAGCTCAGGATGGTCGCGCCCACTGGAATTCTGAGTGCTTTCATGAATAACACCGCGGTGGTGGCGATGTTCATCCCGGCTATTCAGGACTGGGCCCAGCGCCTGCAAATCCCGGCTTCAAAGCTTCTTCTTCCGCTCAGTTACGCAGCAATTCTCGGCGGTACCTGCACCCTGATCGGTACGAGTACCAACCTGGTTGTAGATGGGATGCTACAGAGCCGGTTGGGCATTAATCTGGGGCTTTTTGAGCTCGCGTGGGTGGGTATACCGTTGCTGGTGCTCGGTGGTGCGTTCCTGGTTTTGTTTGGCTCGCGTCTGTTACCTGACCGAGGGGGCCTGGACGAGGAGCTCGAGGCGGTCAGGGAATACGGGGTTGAAGTTGAGGTGGCGAGCCCGGGGCCTTTGGTGGGTAAGACGATTGCTGAGGCCGGTTTACGTGCATTGAACTATGGGTATCTGACCGAAATTGACCGACAGGGCCGCTTGATTACGGCCGTTGAACCTGATCGAACCCTTCAAGCTGGAGACAAGCTTTATTTTGTCGGTGCGCCGGAATGTGCGAGCGAGCTTCGCCGTATTCATGGTTTGAATCCCGCCAGTGGCAATGTGCATAAGCTCGACATAGCGAATCATCAGCGTTGCCTTGTCGAGGTGGTGCTCGGGCCTGAGTTTCCTGCGCTCAATAAGACGGTACGGGACAGTCGGTTCCGAAGCCGTTTCAATGCGGTCATCCTCTCAGTTTCGCGTGAAGGTCGCAGGGTAGCTGGTAAGCTCGGTGATATTGAGTTCAAGATGGGAGATACGCTTCTCCTCGAGGCAAGCCATGAGTTTGCCGAGCAGTATAAGTTCCGTCGGGACTTTTTGCTGGTTAGCGCGTTGAATGATTCGACCCCCCCTGATTTTCGAAAGGCACCGCTTGCTTTGGGAATTCTGGTGCTGATGGTATTGGCCAGTGCCAGTGGTTTATTGAGTATCATGGAAGCTGCTTTTATGGCCGCCGGTGGGATGATCGTGTCGCGTTGTATCACAGCTAGTCGGGCCCGGCGCAGTGTGGATTTGCCTGTGCTGGTGGTGATTGCAGCATCGTTTGCGCTCGGTAACGCGATGTCGCAAACCGGCGCGGCGGCGGCCATTGTCGGAACCTTGCTTGGCAACGGTGACGGTTTCTCGCCCTGGGTGGCGTTGGTCATGATTTATGTGCTCACGGCATTCTTCACTGAAGTAATCACCAACAATGCTGCTGCGGTACTGATGTTTCCGATCGCCCTGGCGCTCTCTGAGCATTTGGGCGTGAGTTTCCTGCCTTTCGCTGTAGCCGTCATGTTCGCTGCCTCGGCAAGTTTCATCACGCCGCTTGGGTACCAGACTAATCTTATGGTGTACGGCCCTGGGCGGTATCGTTTTACGGATTATATGCGGATTGGTCTCCCTTTGAGTCTGTTGGTTGGTGCTATTTCGATTACGCTCATACCTGTATTTTGGCCATTTTGAACTCGAAGTTGGGGTCAGAAGAAAGCTTTCTTCTGACCCCGCGTTCGTCTTGACAACAAGGATTGTTGGAAATGATTGAAATTAAACATCATGGGGCTACATCTGGTGTTACCGGCTCTTGTCATGAATTGAGTTTGAAGGTGGGGTCAGATGAAAAACGCTCGCGTTTCTCATCTGACCCCGTTTTCATTTCTACTTCCGCGCCTGAGCCATGCGGCGGCGGCATCCTGATAGACTGTGGGCTTTTTCAGGGGCAGGACCAGGGTAGAGAGGCCTCCGCTGTCGATCTCACCATTGATTTCCCCATCGACCATATCCGCGCTCTCGTTGTGACTCATGTCCACATCGACCATGTAGGCCGGATTCCCTATCTGCTGGCCGCCGGGTACGAAGGCCCGATTATCTGCTCTGAGCCCTCCGCCATTATGCTGCCCGAGATTCTCGAGGATGCCCTGAAAATTGGCTTTACCCGGGATCGGCGGTTAATTGAGCGTGTGTTGGGTGTAATTCGGGAACGGCTGGTGCCTTTACCTTATGGGAGGTGGCATTCGGTGATTGACGGAGTGGAAAGTTCGCTGTCAGTGCGTTTTCAGAGGGCCGGACACATCCTTGGCTCGGCTTACGTCGAGTGTGATGCCCGGATTGGGAATGCTCGTGAGCGGATTGTTTTCTCGGGTGATCTCGGAGCTCCGCATTCACCGCTTTTGCCTGAACCAGAATCGCCGGAGCGGGCGGACCGTTTGGTTATCGAGAGCACCTATGGAGATCGCGATCACGAGGATCGGGAGACTCGGAGGAATCGTTTGAAGGGGGTGCTGCAGAGAGCGCTTGCTGACGGTGGGACGGTTCTGATTCCGGCTTTCAGTATTGGACGGACGCAGGAGTTGTTGTATGAGATTGAGGGGATTATTGCCGGGGAATTGGCGGATGTAAAAAAGGGGGCAGATGAAAAGCGCGAGCGTTTTTCATCTGACCCCGACTTAGCGGCTGACTCCGAGATCCGGCATCAACCCCAATTCGACTGGGAGTCACTGGAGATCGTTGTTGATTCCCCTCTGGCCGCAAATTTCACGCGCATATACCGGGATCTGAAACCCTTTTGGGACGCTGAAGCCTGGGAACTCGTGAAGCTGGGCCGTCACCCGCTTTCCTTTGATCAGATGTCGGTAATCGATTCCCATGAGGATCACTTGAAAGCTGTTTCCTATCTCGCGAAGTCGCATCGTCCGTGCGTTGTGTTGGCAGGGTCCGGAATGTGTGCCGGTGGCCGGGTGGTTAACTACCTTAAAGCAATGCTTGAGGACAAGCGCCATGATGTGCTCTTCGTTGGCTATCAGGCGTCCGGAACGCCTGGCCGCGATATTCTCAGATACGGCCCGCGGGGCGGTTGGGTTGAGCTGGATGGGGAACGATATAATATCCGCGCTCGTGTGCATCAGGTTGGTGGTTATTCCGCACACGCGGGGCAGGGCGATTTATTGCGGTTTGTTAAAGGGATTCCCATAGCACCTCGCGAGATACGGGTGGTGCATGGGGATTCTCAGGCGAAGAACGCATTTAAGAGTTTATTAGAGGGCCATGGCTTCTCTGGAGTCCTTATCCCCTGAGCTAGAAACGAAAATGGGGTCAGAAGAAAGTTTTCTTCTGACCCCGTCTTAATGGTTTAAAGGTTTATCTATGTTGCATCCAGTTATTCTTGCCGGTGGCACCGGCTCTCGACTTTGGCCCCTATCCAGGCAGTTGAATCCCAAGCAGTTCCTGGCTCTGGTCGATCGGGACCAGTCGATGCTCCAGGCCACATTGGGCCGACTCAGCGGGGTAAAGGCTTCTGACCCAACAATCATCTGCAACGATGAACACCGTTTTTTGGCGGCAGAGCAGATGCGCCAGGCAGGATGTAATGAGGCTCGGATCATTCTGGAGCCGGTAGGACGTAATACCGCACCGGCGATAGCGCTTGCTGCATTGGAAGCGACCGCCGGAGGTCAGGACCCGGTTCTCTTGGTTTTGGCCGCGGATCATTTGATCGCTGATGTTGGTGCCTTTCAGCAGCAAGTGGCGGTAGCGCTTCCCCGGGCGGAACAGGGCAAGTTGATTACCTTTGGAATCGTGCCGACGAGCCCTGAAACCGGTTATGGCTATATTCAGCGGGGCTCTGACGCTGCTGAGGGTGCGTATGAAGTGTCCCGGTTTGTGGAAAAGCCGGATTTGGCGACAGCCGAGCGGTACGTGGCTTCTGAGGAATATCTCTGGAACAGTGGAATGTTCATGTTCCGAGCGAGCCGTTATCTCGAGGAGTTGGGAAAGTTCCGCCCCGATATCCTGGAAGCCTGTCGCGCAGCTATGGTGGCCACAGCGAAAGATATGGACTTTGTGCGAGTCGATGTTGATGCCTTTGAGGCTTGCCCGGAGGATTCTGTTGACTACGCCGTCATGGAGCAAACAAAAGACGCTGTGGTTGTTCCTCTGGATGCCGGATGGAGCGATATTGGCTCCTGGTCGTCTCTGTGGTCTGTGAGCGACAGGGATGCTGAGGGAAATGCGTTATCCGGAGATGTTATCGCTGAGGAGACAGAAGATACGCTGGTGCGAGCTGATAATCGGCTTGTTGCCACGCTTGGGGTGAGGGACCTTGTCGTGGTGGAAACCAAGGATGCCGTGCTCGTGGCGCATAAAGATAAAGTCCAGAACGTCAAGAAAGTTGTGGAGCGCCTGAAGTCAGATGCCCGTCATGAGCACATCAATCATCGGGAGGTCTATCGTCCCTGGGGGATATACGACTCGATTGATAACGGCCACCGTTACCAGGTCAAGAGAATTACGGTGAAACCCGGGCAGAAATTGTCTTTGCAGATGCATCATCATCGTGCAGAACACTGGATTGTGGTGAGTGGTACGGCAAAAGTGACGAACGGCGAGAAGTCCTATCTGGTGACAGAGAACCAGTCCACCTATATTCCTATCGGGCAGGTCCATACACTGGAAAATCCCGGCGTGATCAATCTTGAATTGATTGAGGTCCAGTCAGGGTCGTATTTGGGCGAGGATGATATCGTTCGATTTGAGGATAGGTACGGACGGGAATGAATTAAGCGTCCACCCTCCGAAAGTTCCGGTCTTTTGTTGAAAGCGAGCCCGATGCTTCCCGAAGCGACTACCGTCGAAGATTTTGACTTCGTCGCTTTGAAATCCTCGGGGCAATCTCTGAGAATGGTTGCCTTCAACAGGGCAATATCAGCTTCGGATTAAAAACATATGTTCAGAGACAAGACCATCCTGGTCACCGGCGGAACGGGCTCTTTTGGCCACAAGTTCATTCCGATGACGCTGGAGAAGTACAACCCGCGGAAAATCATCGTTTTTTCCCGGGACGAGATGAAACAGTGGGAAATGGCCAAGCTGTTTCAGGGCGACGACAGGATGCGTTTCTTCATTGGCGATGTTCGGGACAAGGATCGCCTGTACCGGGCATTGGATGGCGTGGATTATGTGGTCCACGCTGCGGCTACCAAGATTGTGCCGACTGCCGAATACAACCCCTTCGAGTGTATCAAAACCAACATCAACGGGGCGATGAACCTGATTGATGCCTGTATCGATAAGGGCGTAAAGGGCGTTGTCGCGCTCTCCACCGATAAGGCAAGCAGCCCGATCAACCTGTACGGGGCGACCAAGCTGGCCTCCGACAAGCTCTTTGTGGCCGGCAACTCCTATTCCGGTGGCCATGAGACCAAGTTTTCCGTGGTGCGTTATGGCAACGTGATGGGCTCGCGGGGATCCGTTATCCCGTTTTTCATGTCCATCAGGGACCAGGGCGTTCTGCCGATCACCGATCCGCGCATGACCCGCTTCATGATTTCCCTGGAGCAGGGTGTAGAGCTGGTCTGGCATGCCTTTGAGGACATGGTCGGTGGTGAGATCTATGTGAAGAAAATTCCGTCCATGAAGGTGAAGGATCTTGCCCGGGTGGTCGCCCCGGAGGCAAAACAGGAGGTGGTCGGCATTCGTCCCGGCGAGAAGCTACATGAGCAGATGATTGGCGCCGAGGATTCCTATTTCACCTACGAATATGAAGAGCACTTCAAGATCCTTCCGAACATCAACAATTGGGGATCCTGCGAGGAGCGGATCAAGGACGGTAAGAAGGTTGAGGAAGGCTTCGTCTACTCCAGCGACAACAATTCGGAGTGGATGACGGACGAAGCGCTACAGGCCTGGATCGAAGGCCATTTCAGTGAAATCGGAAAGATCTGAGCATGATTCCTTACGGCAAGCAGGAGATCACCCAGGCCGACATTGACGCCGTGCTGGACGTGCTGCACTCGGACTTCCTGACCCAGGGGCCCAAGGTGCCCGAATTCGAGGCAAAGGTAGCGGGCCATGTGGGCGCGAAGCATGCCCTGGCGGCGAACAGTGCTACATCGGCTTTGCACATTGCCTGTCTGGCGCTCGGGTTAGGCCCGGATGATTGGCTGTGGACCTCGCCCGTTACCTTTGTGGCCTCGGCGAACTGTGGTCTTTATTGCGGGGCCCGGGTGGATTTTGTTGATATTGATCCACGAACCTACAACCTCTGCCCCAAGGCACTGGCGGCCAAACTCGAGCAAGCCGAGCGGGAAGGGCGGTTGCCGAAGGTTCTGGTGGCGGTCCATCTCAGTGGTCAGTCATGCGATATGGCGGCCATTCATGAGCTGGGGCAGCGCTATGGTTTCCGGATCATCGAGGACGCGTCCCATGCGATTGGCGGCAAGTACAAGGGCGAGTTCATCGGTAGCGGTCGCTACAGCGATATCACGGTATTCAGTTTTCATCCGGTGAAGATCGTCACCACGGCTGAAGGCGGTATGGCCCTGACCAACGACGATCATCTGGCCTCTCGTATGAACCTGCTGCGCAGTCACGGAGTGACCCGCGATCAGAATCTGATGACCCGAGAGCCGGATGGCCCCTGGTATTACCAGCAGGTGGAACTGGGCTTTAATTATCGGATGACCGAATTGCAGGCGGCTCTGGGCGTCAGCCAGATGGACCGACTGGACGATTTCGTTGCCCGTCGTCATGAACTTGCAAAGCGTTATGACGATTTGCTGGCTGATTTGCCGGTGACTACGCCCTGGCAGCATCCGGACACCTATTCCGGGCTGCACCTTTATGTGATTCGTCTTCAGTTGGACACGATCAACAGGACGCACCGAGAGGTATTCGAATCCCTGAGAGAGCAGGGCATTGGTGTGAACCTGCATTACATCCCCGTCCATACCCAACCCTATTACGAGGCTATGGGCTTTGCCCCCGAGGATTTCCCGGAGGCCATGGCCTATTATCGCGAAGCCATCAGCCTGCCCATGTTCCATGGTCTGGAAGAAGGGCAGCAGGATGAGGTTGTCCGGGCGCTGGAGCGGGCCCTGGCATGACGGCCACGTTGTTGCTGCAGGCCAGGACCAGTTCTTCCCGGCTGCCGGCGAAGGTGCTGCTGCCGGTTGGCGGAATGCCTTTGGCGGTGCTGGCGGCCCGTCGTGCCGGAAATACCGGGCATCGGGTCCTTGTCGTTACTTCCCGTGAAACGTCGGACGATGTGCTTTGTGGTGTCCTGGAGGACTGGGGCACCGACTGTTTTCGGGGCGATCTGGAGAATACCCTGAAGCGATTTGTTGACGCACTTCAGGGCGTACCCGATGAGCACGTGGTGGTCCGCCTGACCGGAGACAATGTGTTTCCCGATGGCAGGTTCATCGACGAGATGCTCGAAGACTTCGAAAGGCGGGATGTTGCCTACCTTTGCTGCGGAGGCGAGGCGTCAGGTCTTCCTTACGGTGTCAGCGCCGAAATCACCCGGGCCGGGCTTCTGCGTGAAGCTCACCGTAATACGGACTCTGCGGCAGACCGCGAACACGTTACTCCCTGGGTTATCCGGCACTATGGCCGGAATACGTTTGACCGATACCAGGCCCGTGGCATGGGCCAGTATCGCTGCACGGTTGATACGCTGGACGATTATCTGCGGGTTTCGAGGGTATTTGCGGGAATTGAGGATCCCGCCGATGTTCCGCTGAACGAGTTGTTGGACCGACTGAAGCGGTATTCCGGTGACGTGGTAACCCCCGAACCCGCACGCCGTCTGGTGCTGGGCACCGCCCAGTTCGGGTTGGACTATGGCATAGCAAACCGGGTTGGGCGCCCCGGGCGGGATGTGGTGGATTCGTTGGTACGAACGGCTATCTCGAACGGGGTGCAGTACCTGGATACCGCCCGGGCCTATGGCAACAGCGAGAGGGCTCTTGGCAAAGCCCTTGCTGGAGGCTGGGGTTCCAGGGTGAAGGTTATTACCAAGTTGTCCCCGTTGGATGACTGCCCCGCTGATGCATCTCGCGAGGTGGCCAGGGTTTTTGCCGAACGCAGTGTGTATCAGTCCTGTCACGCTCTGGGGCTGTCGAGTCTGGATGTACTGATGCTGCACCGGGCCAGTCATCTGACGGCACATGGCGGCGAGGTCTGGGATGCCCTCCTCGGATTGCAGCAGCAAGGTGTGATTGGTGAATTGGGGGTGTCTGTCCAGTCCCCGCAGGAGGCGTTGGCGGCACTCGACCATGAGGAGGTGACGTTCATCCAGTTGCCCTTCAATCTCCTGGATTACCGCTGGGATGAGGTTGTGCCGCGTATTGTGGAAGTTCGTCGGCATCGTGCCCTGGTGGTTCATGCCCGCAGTGCCTTGCTGCAGGGACTGTTGACCACGGAGGCAGAAGCGTTGTGGCGGAGGGCCCGGTGCGCGAATGCTTCGGAGGTTAATGCCTGGCTCAGGACCCGGACTGACGAATACGCCAGGGGTGATAAGGTTGAGTTGTGCCTTCGCTTCGCGCTGTCCCAGCCCTGGATTGATGGCGTCGTGGTGGGTGTCGACACCAGACAACAGTTGGTGGATAACCTTGTGAGAGCGGGTGCCAGGCGCTGGTCTGAAAAGGAGTTGGCCTCGATCATGAGAGATAGGCCCACCGTACCACTGGATACCCTTGATCCCGCGACCTGGGAGAAAGCAAATGATTGAACTGTCGCAGCGATTTTCACTGGAGCGGCGTCGCATTCTGGTCACCGGTGCGACCGGGTATCTGGGCACGGCAATGGCCCGAGGCCTGGCAGAGATGGGGGCGACGGTGTTTGTCCATGGCAGGGATGCGCGGCGGGTAGAGGAAGCTGTGGCGTCTCTAAGGGAAAGGCAACTGGATGCGTTGCCAGCTGTTTTCGATCTCAATGATGATGAGGCCGTCCGTAACTGGTTTGCCGGGTACGGCGAACATGCCCTGCATGGATTGGTCAATAACGCCTATGCCGGCGGGGCGGGTGCGATTGAGACGGCGACGGAAGGGGACTACCGGGACAGTTATGAAGTGTCGGTAGTTGCCGCCCACCGGCTGCTACAGCTGGCACTTCCTTCCTTGCGGGCTGCGGTTAGCGCGTGTGGCAGTGCGTCTGTGGTCAATGTCGGCTCCATGTACGGAATGGTCAGTCCCGATCAGCGAGTTTATCCGGGCAAGGGGGCGGCCAATCCACCCTTTTATGGTGCTGCCAAGGCAGCGCTTTTGCAGTGGACCCGCTATGCGGCCTGTGAGTTCGGGGCTGAGGGGATTCGGGTCAATGCCATCTCACCGGGGCCATTTCCTTCCGAATCGGTACAGACTGCCAATCCTGAATTCGTAGAGACTCTGGCCGGCAAAGTGCCCATGGGCAGGATTGGTCAGGCTGATGAGCTTCAGGGGCCGTTGTCCTTTTTGATGTCGGATGCCTCCAGTTTTGTCAACGGTGCCAACCTCGTGGTCGATGGGGGCTGGACGTGCTGGTAGTGTTCCGGGCCGACGCCTCTGTTGAGATCGGAACGGGGCATATGATGCGGTGCCTGACCCTTGCAGATGAACTCCGGCATCAGGGGCATCAGTGCTGTTTTATTTGCCGGGACCACGAAGGGCATTTGGGGGAGCTGATCGTTCGCAAGGGCTATGAGCTCCATTTGCTGCCCGGTTCCAGGCGCGCCGGTGACCAGCCTGAAGAGGCGGCGAACAATCCCCACGCCGCATGGCTGGGTGTTTCCTGGCAGCAGGATGCAGAACAGACCCTGGAGGTGCTGTCTGCCATGGAGGCCGATTGGCAGGTGGTGGACCATTACGCCCTGGATGCCGATTGGGAACGGTGCGTTGCAGAGTCGGTTGACCGGATTTTGGTGATTGATGACCTTGCTGACCGCGATCATGAATGCAGCGTGTTGCTGGATCAGAATCTGGGGCGTGTGGCCTCCGATTATGATCAGAGAGTGTCGGCTGACTGCCTCCGTCTGATCGGCCCAACGTTCTCCCTCTTGCGCCCGGAGTTTGCGCGGCTTCGCGGACAAAGTCTGGAGCGGCGCCAAGATCCCGAGGTCAGGCGCATCCTGGTTTCTCTGGGTGGCGTGGATCGGGACAATGTTACCGGGCGTGTCCTGGATGCGCTGAAGGAGACGTCGCTACCGCCGGAAACGGAGCTGGATATCATTATGGGCGCCTCGGCACCTCACCTGGCAGAGGTGCAGGTACAAGCCGCTGAAATGCCCTTCAGGGCAACTGTTCAGGTCAACGTCAGCGATATGGCAGAACGCATGTGCCTCGCGGATTTGTCCATCGGGGCAGCCGGGGGGACTTCCTGGGAACGGTGTTGTCTGGGGTTACCGGCATTGCTGGTAGTGCTTGCCGATAACCAGGTGTCCGGCGCTGCTGCACTTGAGAGAGCCGGGGCTGCCCGCGTCATTGCTGGGCCGGATTCGCTTCAGGCGGAACTGCCTTCCGCATTGGCCGGAATGAGCGAGCCGGCGACACTCATGAGGATGAGTCACGCCGCCGCTCAGGTCACCGCCGGCGAAGGGGCTCGTCTTGTTGTGGATTCCATGGTGACCATCGCCGGGGGCGGACAATGACAGACCATAAGCTCAGGCCAATGATGGAGGCAGATCTTGAGCAGGTCCTGGCCTGGCGCAACCATCCGGATGTACGTCGGTACATGTACACCACCCATGAAATCGGGCTTGAAGAGCATCGGGCCTGGTTCGCAAGGGCGAGCGAGAATCCCGCTGTCCACTTGCTCATTTACGAACACCGAGGCCAGGCCAGTGGCTTTGTGAATATTACCCTTGGTCGCAGCCCGACGGTGGCGGACTGGGGTTTTTATCTCTCACCGGATGCGGAGCGCGGCACCGGCCGGTCACTGGGGAAAGAAGCGCTAACATATGCCTTCGAAGAGCTTTGCCTTCACAAGGTTTGTGGTCAGGCTCTCGGGTTCAATGAGCGCTCCATCGCGTTTCATACAGCCCTGGGTTTTACCGAAGAGGGGCGTTTACGGGATCAGCATTTTGATGGGGCCGAGTACCACGATGTGGTCTGTTTCGGGCTGCTGGATCATGAATGGCGGGTAAAGGTTAAGGAGCTGAATAATGAGTGAACCGAAAATCGCAATTGCAGGGCGCGAAATCTCCCGCAATCAGCCTCCCTACATTATCGCCGAGCTTTCTGCCAATCATAACGGCAAGCTGGAAACAGCGTTACGGATCATCGATGAGGCCGCCAAAGCCGGTGCGGATGCCGTGAAGCTGCAGACCTATCGTCCGGACACCATCACCCTTGATTCCGATGCCGAAGATTTCCGGATCAAAGGTGGCCTGTGGGACGGCCGGACACTGTATGAACTCTACGAAGAAGCCCATATGCCATGGGAGTGGCATAAGCCATTGTTCGAGCATGCTCGGAAGGTGGGTATCCCCATATTCAGCTCTCCCTTCGACACCACCGCGGTGGATCTGCTGGAGGATCTGAATGCTCCGGCGTACAAGATTGCATCTTTCGAGGCAGTGGACCTGCCGTTGATTCGCTATGTGGCGGCGACCGGGAAACCGATGATTATTTCCACTGGCATGGCCGACGCGGAGGAAATTGAAGAGGCCATCGCTGCGGCAAGGGAGGGTGGCTGCAAGGAATTGGCCATCCTGCATTGTGTCAGTGGTTACCCGGCTCCGGCGGAAGACTATAACCTGCGGACAATTGGCGACATGATTGAGCGCTTCGGTCTCGTGACCGGGCTATCAGACCACACATTGGATAACACCACCGCGATTGCCAGCGTGGTACTGGGTGCCTCGATTATCGAGAAACACTTCACTCTCGACCGCAATGGCGGCGGCCCGGATGATAGCTTCTCTTTGGAACCAGAGGATCTTGCCAATCTGTGCCGGGACAGTAAAACGGCGTGGAAAGCCCTGGGCAAAGTGGATTACGGTCGCAAGTCCAGTGAGCAGGGCAATGCGCAGTTCCGGCGCTCTTTGTATTTTGTCGAAGACATGGACGCCGGAGCCGTTATCACCGCAGAGTCTGTGAGAAGTGTGCGTCCGGGCTTTGGGCTGGCGCCGAAATTTATGGACGAGGTGATTGGCAAAGTTGTTAATCAGGACGTTCGGAAGAATACGCCGGTCAGGGCTGAAGTGATTCGGGGGTGGACGCCCTAGAATGGGGTCAGATGAAGGCTTTCATCAGATCCCAGTGCGGAGTTGAAGTTACCCAAGGGGTCTGAAGAACACTTTCTTCTGACCCCGAGTTCGATTTAAAAACGGGGTCAGATGAACAAGTTCATCAGACCCCTTACCAGATCCAAGGAGGAATAATGAAAAAAATCGCGGTAATCGGCCTGGGTTACGTAGGCTTGCCGCTGGCGGCTGCGTTTGGTGAGAAGCGTGAGGTCGTGGGCTTTGATATCAACGGCAAGCGCATTGCCGAGCTGAAGGACGGTGTGGATTTCACCCGGGAGGTGTCCCGGGAGGAGCTGGCGGCGGCCAAGGGGCTGTCGTTTACCGATCAGCTGGACGATATCGCCGATTGCCAGATCTTCATCGTGACGGTGCCGACGCCGATTGATGAGTACAAGTCGCCGGATCTGACGCCGTTGATCAAGGCCAGCGAGAGCGTGGGCAAGGTGCTCAAGCGTGGCGACATTGTGATCTATGAGTCTACAGTGTTCCCGGGAGCGACGGAGGAGGTCTGCGTCCCGGTGCTGGAGAAGTTTTCAGGCTTGGTGTTCAATCAGGACTTCTTTGCCGGTTACAGTCCGGAGCGGATCAACCCGGGGGATAAGGAGCACCGGGTAGCCTCCATCATGAAAGTGACCTCCGGCTCCACACCCGAGATTGCAGAGGAAGTGGATGCGCTCTACGCAGAGGTGATTACTGCGGGTACGCACAAGGCCAGCTCCATCAAAGTGGCGGAAGCCGCGAAGGTCATCGAGAACACCCAGCGGGACCTCAATATTGCTTTGATGAATGAGCTTTCCATGATCTTCTCCCGGATGAAGATTGACACCCATGAAGTACTGGCGGCGGCCGGTACCAAGTGGAATTTCCTCCCGTTCAAGCCGGGGCTGGTGGGTGGCCATTGTATCGGGGTAGACCCGTATTATCTGACCCATAAGGCGCAGGCCATTGGCTATCACCCGGAAATCATTCTGGCTGGTCGTCGGGTTAACGATAATATGGGGCCGTATGCAGCGGCCGAGTTGGTCAAGGCCATGATCAAGAAGGGGATGACAATTGCTGGTTCCAAAGTCTTGGTGATGGGCCTGACCTTTAAAGAGAACTGTCCGGATTTGCGAAATACCCGGGTAATTGATGTGATTCGGGAATTGGAAGATTTTGGTTGTCAGGTGGATGTGACCGATTGTTGGGCTGATAATGACGAAGCCCGGCATGAGTATGGTATTTCTCTGATTGATGAGCCTGAACAATCACAATACGATGCCGTTTTCCTTGCGGTTCCTCATCGTGAATATGCAGAAAAGGCCAGTTCTGAATTGCGGGCATATATGAAGGGTGACGGCGTGCTTTTTGATTTGAAGGGTGTGCTTGCATTGGGAGAGGCCGACCTCCGGCTTTGATTTCAATTATAAGTATATTCAACGAAGCCGCCTCTTGGCGGCTTTTTTATTTCAGTATCTTCATCAAATATCTTTGCCAAATAAATTTTGTTTGACTATTATTCTTTTCGACTTCGAGTCAATTCCCTTTTTTTAAAACCCTTCTTCAAATAAGGTTTTTAATTCCATGGCAAAGATTAACGACTACTACCAGAAAAAACAGCTTATGGAAAAGCTCGCGGCCGAGCTGGAGCAGCTCGAAAAAGACCAGGCCCTGAAAAAGGAACTGGACTTTGAAAACAAGGTTCGTGATTTGATGAAGGAATATGACAAGTCGCCGAAGGATGTACTTCAGATTCTTTCTGCTATTGATCCTTCGATTGGTGGTACCAAAGCAGATTCCGGCGCCGGCAGCCGTCCGAAGCGCCCGATGAAGACCTACAAGAACCCGCATACCGGTGAAGTGGTTAAAACCCGTGGTGGTAACCACAAGACTCTGAATGAGTGGCGGGAGAAGTATGGTAAGGAAGCTGTGCAGAGTTGGCAGCAGGATTGATTTTTAAGAAAGGGGTCAGAAGAATGAATTCTTCAGACCCCAGGGTTGGAGTCGAATTTGAAAATGGGGTCAGATGAAAGTTTTCATCTGACCCCGTCTTAAATCAAATCTCCCTGTTTAAGCCCAAATCCCATATTTCCGCGCAATCTCTTTCCTGAAGTTTTCAGACCCCAAAACCTTCCCATTATTTACCGTTTTTCGAATGGCTTCTTTTGTATTTTCTGCCATCGGCCGGGCAAATAGTTGCCGGTATTGTCGCAGTCTTTCTTGCGGGTTTTTGTCCAGACCCAGATAAAGCGGGTGAGGCTGATGCATGGCGCTGGTTTTTCCGAGGCCGTGGCATTGGTAACTGGACCACCAGTGATCTTCGGGATTATTGACCATTCCCGCATTGACCGGATTCATTTCGATATAGCGCTGGCAGGTAAGCAGGTAGTTTTCTGAATCCACCAGGCAGGAGCGAAAGCGGCCTTCCTATAATCCGCCGGTTCGGTCATACCGTCTGTTGAAATAACGGACATATCGCCGGCCAATGGCCTGCATGAATAATGAAATGCTTTTGTCGGTATCCGGGGTGGCGAGGAAATGAACGTGGTTGTCCATCAGGACCCACGCGTGCAGGGATACGCCGTGTTCTTTGGCGTAGTTTTTCATCAGGTTTGTGTAGAAAGCCTGGTCGCTGTTTCCGTGGAATATGACCTGGCGGTTGTTGCCGCGCTGGATGATGTGTTGAGGGATTCCGGCAGGGCAGAAGCGCTGGGTGCGGGGCATTTCATCACATCCTTGTGACTGCTGGGTTCATTTGGTGGGGGACTTTAGGGGGTTAGGAGGGCCGGAACTGTGAACCCGGTCACGGAGTGGGGGATTGGTGGTGCGAAGTTGGGGTCAGAAGAAAGCGTTCTTCTGACCCCGTCTTTGAGTCTGACTCCGGACTTGGCCTGAAATTGGGGTCTGAAGAACGTTTTCTTCAGACCCCGTCGTTGAATCTGACTCCTGGTTGGGGCTGAAATCGGGGTCTGAAGAAGGCCTTCTTCAGACCCCTGTGCCTGCGATTGTGAATAACCGCACACAAGCTGCTATCGCTTCTCGGATATAGTTCTCCCGTGGCTGATCAAAAAGAATCCAAAGTGGCCGCCTGCGATCGCTGGTAAAAAGAAGAATAAGCCGCGGTGGCAGTGGAGTCGGGCGTCGAAACTGGCTCTTGAACCTTTAATCAGAGATACAACCTATGAGACAGCGAGCGTATGGATACGCTGCCCTTACCGTGTTCTGCCTGGGTGTGGCGCCCGTTGCCTATGCAGAGCTTGAGCCCATTTCCGAGCAAAGGATGGGTGAGGTGACAGGGCAGGCTTTCATGAACATTGAGAACTTACCGGTGGGCACCACGGCCACGGGACATGAGTTCACGCGGATGACCGTGAATATGGACGTTGAAACGCGGGTCAATATCGATGATGTCGTCGTCGGTCAGATCGATGGTGGGGCGGACTTCGCGGCTTCCGATGTGGCTCTGGGGCACATCGCCCGTGACGGGGATGGTGCGCAGTATGATGGAGTGACCTATCAGGCTGGTGAGGCTGTTCCTTTCGAGGCCTATGATCCGTACATCGAGCTGGCGGTGGATCCGGATGCACTGAATCCGGACAACTCGGTCGGGCGGCTTTCGGGCTTCCGGATGGGGTTCAAGCAGGCCCGGGGTTCCGTGTCGTCAAATACCACCTCTTTCAGTGGCGATATTGGCCTGACGATTAATGACTCTTCGGGGAACCCGCAGCAGGCCACACTGTTTGGTTCCGATAATCTCGAAACCTCAAAACGCGCAACGCAGGTTGGTATTGCCGATGCCAACGGTGCTTGCGTACCTGGTGAAACATGCGCTCCTCTTTCCCAGCTGCGTTCGCTGATTGTTGGCGCCGATGACGGTGCCGGAGGTACCGGTTTCACGGACGATTTCTTTATCGGCTTTCAGCGGGAAGGGGTTGAATGGCAGAGTCCGGACGGGGCGAATGTGATTCAGGCCGGGCAGGGGGTGTTTATCAACCTGCCGACCAATATGACGGTGGATATGATTACATTGACGGGGCAGGGCCTGCCTAGGTTAAGGACGCATCAGGCGGATATCGGGGATGGCCTGTTTTAGGGGTGGTTGAAGATGGGGTCAGAAGAAGGCTTTCTTCTGACCCCGGAGTCTGGGTTCGCCTCGGAGTTTGGTTTCCAAAGCGGGGTCAGATGAAAGCCTTCATCTGACCCCTGGTTCAAGGCGCTGCCTCGGCGTTCGGTTTCCAACTTGGGGTCAGATGAAAACTTTCATCTGACCCCAAGTTCATCTTAAACTCCGTGCATCGTTCATATCAGCAGGAGTCTCCCCTTGATCCGTTCGTTCTACTGGCACGATTACGAAACCTTCGGTGTCGATCCGGTGCATGACCGGCCGGCACAGTTTGCCGGGGTTCGGACGGATGCGGATCTGAATATCATTGAGGATCCGCTGGTTATCTACTGCAAGCCGGCAGACGATTACCTGCCTTCCCCCGAAGCCTGTCTGATCACCGGGATTACGCCCCAGAAAGCGGTGGAAGAGGGTTATCCCGAAGCGGAATTCATCGCCCAGATCAACGAGGCGTTCAGCCAGCCCGGCACCTGTGTGGTGGGGTACAACAGCCTGCGGTTTGATGACGAGGTGACCCGGCATACGCTGTACCGGAACCTTCGCGATCCCTATGCCCGGGAATGGCAGAACGGGAATTCCCGCTGGGACATCATCGACATGGTGCGGCTGACCTACGCCCTGCGCCCGGAGGGTATCAACTGGCCGAAGAAGGAAGACGGCAGTCCCAGCTTCAAGCTGGAGGAGCTGACGGTGGCCAATGGCATCGCCCACGAGAGTGCCCACGATGCCATGTCGGATGTGGAGGCGACGATTGCCGTTGCCAAGCTGATCAAGGAGAAGCAGCCGAAATTGTTCGACTTCGTGCTGCAGCATAAGGACAAGCATTCGGCTCGCCAGATGTTGGACACGGGCACCATGAAGCCGGTGTTCCATATTTCCGCCAAGTATCCGGCCAGCCGGGGCTGTTGCGCGCTGGTGGCGCCGGTGGCGGAGCATCCTTCCAACAAGAACCTGGTGATTGTCTATGACCTGCGGGAGGATCCGGACGAGCTGATCGCGGCTTCGCCGGAACAGATCCGTGAGCGGGTGTTTACTTCCCAGGCGGAACTGGGAGAGGGTGTGAGCCGGTTCCCGCTCAAGGGTGTGCAGCTGAACAAGTGCCCGGTGCTGGCGCCGGCGAATATGCTTTCCACGCTCTCGGCGGAGCGTCTCGAAGAGCTGGAGCTGGATGGGGATGTGTTGCGTGCCAACCTCGCCAAGCTGCGTAAGGCACTGGATCTTCCGGCCCGCATTGCCGAGGCGTTCGACCAAGGTTTTGAGGGCAGTGACCTGACCGACCCGGACGAGCAACTCTATGCCGGCGGGTTTATCAGCAAGACCGACCGGGAGAAACTGAACTGGCTGCTGACCCAGCCGGTGGAGACCCTGGGTGAGCAGGAAATCCGCTTTGAGGATGACCGGCTGCAGGAGATGCTGTTCCGCTACCGCGCCCGGAATTACCCGAGCACCCTGATTGGCGAGGAGATGGAGCGCTGGGAGCAGTTTCGTTCCGAGCGCTTGATGCACCCGAAGAAGGGCTGGCGGTCGCTGGAGGCCTATGCCCAGGAGCTGCAGCGGCTGGCCGCGGATCCCGGACTGACGCCGGAGAAGCGGCATGTGCTGGAGGAGTTGCATTTTTATGGGGAGTCGCTGATTCCTTATGTGTGATGGGGGCAAAGGGGGTCTGAAGAAAACTTTCTTCTGACCCCATCCTGCACTCTATCTCTGAGTTGGCATCAAGTTGGGGTCTGAAGAAGGCATTCTTCAGACCCCTTAGCCCGATCAGACCCCGGTGCCGCGCCAGGCTCCTTTGCCAAGCCCCCGCCATTCGCCCAATAGCCTTTCCTCCCGCACTTCCGTACAATATCGCTCTTCTTTTCAACACATCCATTCTGTTCAGTCTGGAGCAAGGGCATGTCTGATATTAAAAAGGTGGTTCTGGCCTATTCCGGTGGCCTGGATACTTCCGTGATCGTGCGGTGGTTGCAGGATACCTACAATTGTGAGGTGGTGACGTTCACTGCCGACATCGGCCAGGGCGAGGAAGTGGAGCCGGCGCGCGCGAAGGCAGAAGCGCTGGGCGTGAAGGAAATCTACATCGAGGATCTGCGCGAGGAGTTTGTGCGCGATTACGTGTTCCCGATGTTCCGCGCCAACACCGTGTATGAAGGTGAGTACCTGCTGGGTACTTCCATTGCCCGCCCGCTGATTTCCCGTCGTCTGATCGAGATTGCCAATGAGACCGGCGCGGATGCCATCTCACACGGCGCGACCGGCAAGGGCAACGACCAGGTGCGGTTCGAGCTGGGTGCCTACGCGCTGAAGCCGGGTGTGAAGGTGATCGCCCCGTGGCGTGAGTGGGATCTGAATTCCCGCGAGAAGCTGATGGCCTACTGCGACGAGCGCAACATTCCGGTGGAGAAGAAGAAGGGCAAGAGCCCGTACTCCATGGATGCCAACCTGCTGCACATCTCCTACGAAGGCATCAACCTGGAAGATCCCTGGGCGGAAGCCGAGGAAGACATGTGGCGCTGGAGCGTGGCCCCGGAGAATGCCCCGGACAAGCCGACCTACATCGAGCTGACCTACCGCAAGGGTGACATCGTCGCCATCGACGGCCAGGAGATGAAGCCGCACGAGGTTCTGGAGCACCTGAACAAGGTGGCTGGCGCCAACGGTATCGGCCGGATCGACATCGTCGAGAACCGTTACGTGGGCATGAAGTCCCGTGGCTGCTACGAGACCCCGGGCGGCACCATCATGCTGCGCGCCCACCGTGCCATCGAGTCCATCACCCTGGACCGTGAAGTGGCGCACCTGAAAGACAGCATCATGCCGCGCTATGCCGAGGTGATCTACAACGGTTACTGGTGGTCCCCGGAGCGCGAGGCCCTGCAGGCGCTGATCGACAACACCCAGGAATACGTGAACGGCGTGGTTCGCCTGAAGCTGTACAAGGGTAACGTTGAGGTTGTTGGCCGGAAGTCCGACGATTCCCTGTTCGACGAGAAGATCGCGACCTTCGAGGAAGACCAGGGTGCTTATGACCAGAAGGATGCGGAAGGCTTTATCAAGCTGAATGCGCTGCGGTTGCGGATTGCGGCATCCAAGGGGCGGAAGCTCTGAGGTTGGGGTGATTTGAAATTGGGGTCAGATGAACGGCGTTCATCAGACCCCTGAGTTATGCGCCCAATGCCGGGGGTTAGCCCGCGGCACCGGGGTCAGATGAAAGCGTTCATCTGACCCCTTTTTTATGCCTTGGCACTGGGCTTGGCTCTTTCCCCAGGGGTCAGAAGAACGCTTTCTTCTGACCCCTTATTTACTTCTGACCCCTGAGTTAAAGATGGGGTCTGACCCCATTCGGGGTCAGACCCCGCCCTCCCGCCGGAACTCCCCTGGCGTCTTCCCCGCCACCGCCTTGAACTTCCGGTGAAACGACGTCGTTTCGCTATATCCCAGCCGCAAGGCAATATCCGGTATCGCCATATCGGTGTTCTTCAGGTAATCCTCGGCCATCTGTTGCCGCACGTCATCCAGCAGGCGCTGGTAAGAGACGCCTTCCTGGCTCAGTTTTCGTTGCAGGGTTCGGCTGGTCAGGCCCAGATCTTCAGCCACGAGGTCCTGGCGGGTGATGCCGTGGTTGAGTTGTTTCTGGATGCTGTGCTTAACCCGGGTGGTCAGGTCGCTGTCGGTCTCGAGGGAGGCCAGCTGGGTGAGGGCGTGGGCTTCCAGGGTTTTGCGGAGCAAGGGATCGGGCTGGCGCAGGCGGATTTCCAGCAGGGCTTTGGGCAGGGTGATGCAATCCTCGTGGGCCCCGAATGTGACGGGGCAGTGCCAACGCTCCTGGTAGGCAGCCTCCAGTTCGGGCCCCGGGGATTGCCGGCGCAGATGGACGGCGGTTGGTGAGGTCGTTGTGTCGTCTGCCAGCCAGCGGGCGTAGTTGATCCAGGAGGCAAACACGTTGTCCACCAGGTGCGGGCGGACCAGTGGATCCTCGTAGTTGCAGTTCCACGTCAGCGTGAGGGTATCGCCCTGCACGGAGAGGCGGGTAGTGCCCATGTCGCCAACCAGCCGCTCAAACGGCGCGATCCGGGCAACGGCTTCACCCAGGGTGGAGCAGCTCATGGTGATATAGCCGAGCACGCTGTAGGAGCCGGGCTGCACGAAATCGCCGGTCTCCAGGCCAAGGATGGGGTTGTCGGCCTGTTCCACCAGCTGGTGGATGAAATGCTGGAACTGTTCGCCGTTGATGCGACCGTCATCGGTGTCCAGGATGGCCGGGTCCAGGCCGGTAAGGGCGAGGATAGGCCGGGTATCGATGCCGGCGGCTTCGGCGGCACGAACGTATTGGCGCAGGGCAGCGACAGAAACGGTTCCGGGAGTAGTCATGGTATACGGCACGGCTTTGTTGTCGTTTGATGCCGAGTATACAGGAGAAGCAGGGAGGGGCTCAGGTCAAATAAAAAGGCCAGCTAAAAAGCTGGCCTGAAAACAAAGGAAAGAACGAAAGTGCCTGAAAAATTCGTTAATCCTGTGAACTCATCTCCCATATGGCGGCGGAGGTACTGCACGGCTCCTCCGCCATGGGGGATACTGCTTGAATCCACGGTTTTAGAGTACGTCTTTGAGATCGACATGTCTGTTTGTGAGTTGTGTCTCAGTGTTACGGATTGTTTTTCGGGGTTTGGGTAGGGGGATGTGAAGGTGGGGTCAGAAGAAGGCGTTCTTCTGACCCCGGGGTTCGGGCCGGCCTGGGAGTTCGGGGTCTAAGTTGGGGTCAGAAGAAAGCCTTCTTCTGACCCCGGAGTATGGCGCCGGGAGTGAGGGGTGAAATTGGGGTCAGATGAAGGTTTTTATCAGACCCCGGAGCCTGCTCAACCTGCCTGCAGCGCCCTTGGCGAGACTTCGGTGAGGCGGCTGGTCTCGTAGGCCGTCATCAGTCCTTCCAGGGCGGATCGTTCCATTTCATGCACGGATGCGGAGCCGGTGGTGCTGTCGGCGCGGCAGAGGACCATGCCGGCTTCCACCGAGATGTAGCCGACGGAGGTTTTCAGGGCCTTGTGGTTGATGCCGTCGAAGATGCGCCGGAAGGTGGCGGCGGTGCAGTGCTCGCGGTTCGGGACGTAGGCGATCAGCGCATACTGGCTGTCCCCCATTCGGCACAGCACATCGATGGGGCGGACCAGGGATTTCAGGCGGCGGGCGATGCCGGTGGCCAGTTCGCGCATGACCGAGGGCGGGTGCTTGCGGCTCAGGTCCTGCCAGTTGCGGATGCCGCACAGCACATACGCGGCGGCACCGCCCCGGGCTTCGGCGTGGCGCAGGGTCTTATCCAGGCGGTCCCGGGCATATTTGTGATTACACAGGCCGGTTTCCAGGTCGATGATGTTCGTGGATTCCAGTGCCCGGTTGTTCTCAAGCAGCAGGGCGTTGGCCTTCAGCAAGGTGTTTTGACGGTCGGCCATGCGGTCGGCGGCAAAGATCCGGGGGATCAGCTGCTTGGTCATGTCCGATTTGCAGATGAAGTCGTCGACGCCCCGGTCAAAGGCTTCCGACAGCGCCTCCACGCCTTCCCGGGCCGTGAGCAGGATCACGTAGGTGTAATGGTTGGCCTGCTCATCCTGTTGCCGCACCCGGTCCGTCAGCGCCAGCCCGTCCATTTCCGGCATCAGCCAGTCGGCGATCAGTACGCTCACCGGGCGCTGCTCGATCATCTCGAGCGCCGCGGGCGCGTCGTTGGCCACCCGTATGTCCCGGTAACCGGCATTTCGGAGGGTGCGCCCAACCACCATGCTGCTGAACTTGGCGTCATCGACTACGAGAATGGGCAGATCCAGATTTGGCATATCGTCTACTTCTTGTCAGTCCATTGTCAGATGCGGTGCTGGCCGGGGCTTGGTATGATCCTCGGCATAAATAGGGGGCTTGTGCCCAGGGGTCTGAAGAAAACCTTCTTCTGACCCCGGTTTCGACTCTGCCGCCAAGCTGGGGTCGGATGAAGGCTTTCATCAGACCCCGGAGTTGGCCTTGAGCCTGCGGGTTTGCACGTGGGGTCTGAAGAATGCTTTCTTCTGACCCCATTTTGGCGTGATCCGCTAAGCTGGGGTCAGAAGAAGGTTTTCATCAGACCCCGACATACCCCTATGTTTTTGCCAGTATACCTCTGCCTGTTTTTGGAGAATGACGACCATGCCCTCTTTTGACATAGTTTCTGAAATAGATATGCACGAAGTCACAAATGCGGTGGACCAGGCCAGGCGAGAGCTGGGCAATCGCTGGGACTTCAAGAATGTGGAAGCGGATATCGAGCTGGAGGGCGAGCGCATTACCATCAGTGCGGAGCAGGACTTCCAGCTGGAGCAGTTGAAGGACATGCTGCGGATGGCGTTTGCCAAGCGCAACATCGATACCCGTGCGCTGGCGGAGGACGGTGACAGCAAGGCCGGCAAGCTGGTGAAGCAGCACTTTACCCTCAAGCAGGGGATTGAAACCGACAAGGCCAAGAAGATCGTCAAGATGATCAAGGACCAGAAAATGAAGGTCCAGGCCAGTATCCAGGGCGACAAGGTGCGGGTGACTGGCAAGAAACGGGATGATCTGCAGGTGGCGATCGCTATGCTCAAGGAAGCCGAGCTGGATATTCCGCTGCAGTTCAACAATTTCCGCGACTGATCCGGAGGCATTCCTATCCTTTCCGACACCCGCTGGGCCCTGATCCGGGACACGCTCTATACCTACACCCGATGGCAGGTCATTGCCCTGTTGTTCCTGGGCTTTTCGGCGGGCCTGCCGTTCCTGCTGGTGTTCTCCACCCTGAATGCCCGGCTGGCGGATGTGGGCGTGGAGACCGCTACCATCGGGTTCTTCAGCTGGCTCGGAATTACCTATTCGATCAAGGTGTTCTGGGCGCCGGTGGTGGATCGCCTGAAGCTGCCAATACTGGACCGGGTGTTTGGCAAGCGCCGCAGCTGGATCCTGCTGGCACAGGCGGGTATTGCCACGGGGCTCTACCTGATGGCGCAGGTGGATGCGACGGTCAATCCCGAACTGATGGCCTGGTGCGGCCTGCTGGTAGCGTTTTCCTCGGCGACCCAGGACATCGGCATCGACGCCTACCGGATCGAGATTGCCGAGGAACGGCTGCAGGCGGCGCTGGCGGCGACTTACATTTTCGGTTACCGACTGGCGTTGCTGGTGGCCGGGGCGGGGGCCCTGTACCTGGCGGAGTTCTGGTCCTGGCAGGTGTCCTATGAGGTGATGGCGGCGCTGGTGGGCGTCGGGGCGCTGACCGTGCTGATCGCCCGGGAGCCGCAGGTCAATCACTTTGCCGCCGCGGCGGACATTGCCCACCAGATTGAAAACGAAGCCGCGAAGCGCAGCCACCTTTCTCCCCGCCTGGCCCGGTTGGCCGGCTGGTTCTATGCAGCGGTGGCCGGTCCCTTCCTGGACTTTTTCCGCCGGTACCGGGAGCTGGCCGTCGCCATTCTGGTGCTGGTGGCGGTCTACCGGATCTCGGACATCGCCATGGGCGTGATGGCGAATCCGTTCTACCTGGATTTCATGGGCTTCTCCAAGACCCAGGTTGCGGATGTGACCAAGATCTTCGGTTTCTTCATGACCATTGCCGGCTCGCTGGTCGGTGGTGTGCTGGTGGTGCGGTACGGCGTGCGCAAGATCCTGCTGGCTGGCGCGATCATGACGGCGGTGACCAACCTGCTGTTTGTGCTGCTGGCGCAGTATCCGCCGGATATTGTGACTCTGGCGGTCGTGGTCAGTGCCGACAACCTCAGTGGCGGGATTGCCAATGTGGCGTTGATTGCCTGGTTGTCGAGCATGACCAGTGCTTCGTTTACTGCAACCCAGTATGCGCTGTTCAGCTCGCTGATGACGTTGCCCGGGAAGTTTCTTGGCGGGTTTTCCGGGATTGTCGTGGCGGACTTCGGGTACGCCGAGTTCTTTACCCTCTCCGCGATCATGGGGATCCCGGCGATTATGCTGGTGTTGTTCCTGATGAGTCGGGGCGAGCGGCTGGATTCGTTGGCGCCGGGGGTGGAGGCCGAACGTGGGGTCGGCACAGGGGTCTGAAGAACTTGTTCTTCTGACCCCAACTTGGACAGCAGCTCCCGGGCTAGACTAAAAATGGGGTCAGAAGAAGGCTTTCTTCAGACCCCGATTTTGACTTTAACTTCTGGGGGCATATCCGAACTGGGGTCAGAAGAACGAGTTCTTCAGACCCCTTTGGCTGGGGCGAGACTCTGCTGTTGGGCTTGAACCGGGGTCAGAAGAAAGCGTTCTTCTGACCCCTCCCTTTCACGGTTGCCACTGATATCGCCGCATGGACACCCGTCCGTTGACCACGGCTACGCCCTCCGTCTCCAACCGTTCCACCTGAACCCGGAACATCTCCGAGTCCTTTGGAAAGGCAATCTCGCCGGAACTGCGGATTACCCGGAACCAGGGTACGTCGTGGCCGTCCGGCAACCGCCCCAGGGCGCGGCCGACGAAGCGGGCCTGGCGGCCGAGGCCGGCCATGTCGGCGACCTGGCCGTAGCTGGCGACGCTGCCCGGAGGGATGGCGTGGACGACTTGCCAGATTTTTTGTTCCTTGGTGGGTTCCATGGTTTGGAGGTTCGGGGTTGGGTGGAGTTGGCGGTGAAGGCGGGGTCAGATGAAGGCCTTCATCTGACCCCGTTTTTGGCTTTGGGGCTTCGGTCCTTACTCAGGGGTCTGAAGAAGGCTTTCTTCAGACCCCGACTTGGACGTCAGCTTCTGGGCCGGATCCAGATTGGGGTCAGAAGAACACGTTCTTCAGACCCCTGTGCTGGACCTCAGAGCCGCAGGCCGCCGTCGATTTCGATGACGCGGCCGGAGGCGTAGTCATTTTCGAAGATGAAGGCGACGGTGGAGGCGATCTCCGCCGGTTTGCCCATGCGCTTGAGCGGGATGCCGGCGGTCATTTTTTCAAGGGCTTCGGGCTTCATGGAGCCGGTCATTTCGGTTTCGATGAAGCCGGGGGCGATGCCCATGCAGCGGATGCCGTAGCGGGCGAGTTCCTTGGCCCACACCGGGACCAGCGCGGAGACGCCGGCCTTGGCGGCGGAGTAGTTGCTCTGGCCCATGTTGCCGGCGCGGGAGATGGAGGCGATGTTGACGATCACGCCCTGATCGCCGTTCTCGATCATGCGGGTGGCGGCTTCGCGGCCGCAGAGGAACACGCCGGTAAGGTTGACGTCGATGACGGATTGCCACTGGGACAGTTCCATGCGTTTCTCGACCTTGCCGTCTTTGACCTTGATCATCAGGCCGTCGCGCAGGATGCCGGCGTTGTTGACCAGGCCGTTGAGCTGGCCGAAGTCCTCGACGATGGCTTTGAAGGTGGCCTCCACCTCGTCTTCCTTCGCCACGTTGCAAACGTAGGTTTTGGCCTCGCCGCCGGCCTGGTTGCAGGCCTCGGCTGCTTCGGCCAGTTTCTCCGGCATCAGATCGATCAGTGCGACTTTGGCGCCTTTGCCCGCCAGGTATTCGGCCATGGCACGGCCCAGGCCCTGGCCACTGCCGGTGATTGCAATCACTGAATCTTGAAGTTTCATGGTTTGCCCTAATTGAGTTATCAGGTGGTTTTACGTTTCTGTGTGCCGCGATGAGTCGTTTTTGTGGTGGGGAGTATAACCGTGAACATGGGGTGAGATGAACTTGGGGGCCAGCACTTGGGGTCTGATGAAAGCTTTCATCTGACCCCTGCTTAGACCGGGACTTCGGGATCAGACCCAACTCGGGGTCAGAAGAACGAGTTCTTCAGACCCCTGTGCATATACAAATCAAGAGGAGGCACTTTGGCCATCTTTCTTTTCTTATTTATCGTCATGCCGATCGCCGAGATGGCGGTGTTGATTCAGGTGGGCGGCATGATCGGGGTGCTCAATACCGTCGGGCTGGTGCTGCTGACGGCGGTGATCGGTGCCTGGCTGTTGCGCCAGCAAGGGCTGGCGACGCTTTTGAAGGCGCGACAGCGGATGAACAGTGGCGAACTGCCAGCCAGGGAGGTGGCGGAAGGGCTGATCCTGGCGGTGGGCGGTGCGCTATTGCTGACGCCGGGCTTTATCACAGACACCATCGGCTTTCTCTGTCTGCTCCCGGGCAGTCGGCATTTCCTGGCGGCTCAGGCGCTCAAGCGACTTGTGATTTCCGGGCAGAGCAGCAGCTTCTATTTCCGGGCGGGCGGCGGCGACCCGTTCGGTCAGGATCCGTTTGGTGGCCGGGACAATCCCTTCGGCCGGCAGCGTCCGTTCGATCGCGACGGCAACGGTGACATCATTGAAGGTGAGTACCAGGACCAGACCGAGCGGGACCACGATCGCATCGAAAAAAAGTGAAAAATTTTTTCATCCGGGGTGTTGAAAATACCTACGCCAACCCCATTTAGGTCTCACAAGTTCGCTGCGGGCTGATATCGGCTGTAAATCAGCCGGTTATGCAGCCGGGCAATTTGGCTGGACAGGGCTTGTCTCCGTCCGACCTTATAAACAACTGTCATTGCCACATTAATCTGACTATTGGAGAAACCGAGCAATGAAAATTCGTCCGCTACACGATCGTGTTGTCGTGCGCCGTAAGGAAGAAGAAGAGAAAACTGCGGGTGGCATCGTGCTGCCGGGTAACGCCAAAGAGAAGCCTTCCCAGGGTGAAGTGATTGCCGTCGGTAACGGCCGCATCCTGGACAACGGCGAAACCCGCGCCCTGGCGGTCAAGGTGGGTGACACCGTGGTTTTCGGCCAGTACGCCGGTAACACCGTCAAGGTTGACGGTGAAGAGCTGCTCATCATGAGCGAGAACGACATCTACGGCGTGCTTGAGTGATCGCTGAGGCGACAGGCACGAACGCTCATTAATCCGATTGGTTCAATTTCGGTTTAACGAACAGGAATAGAAGACATGGCAGCAAAAGAAGTTAAATTCGGTGATAGCGCTCGCAAGCGCATGGTCGCAGGTGTCAACATCCTGGCGGACGCAGTGAAGGTAACCCTGGGTCCCAAGGGCCGTAACGTGGTTCTGGAGAAGTCCTTCGGCGCTCCGAACGTCACCAAGGACGGCGTGTCCGTGGCCAAGGAAATCGAGCTTGCCGACAAGTTCGAGAACATGGGCGCCCAGATGGTCAAGGAAGTCGCTTCCCAGGCCAACGAGAACGCCGGTGACGGTACCACCACTGCGACCGTTCTGGCCCAGTCCATCGTTAACGAGGGTATCAAGGCCGTTACTGCCGGCATGAACCCGATGGACCTGAAGCGCGGCATCGACAAGGCCACGACTGAGGCCGTTAAGGCGATTCGCGAAATGGCGACTCCCTGCAACGACAGCCGCAACATTGCCCAGGTTGGCACCATCTCCGCCAACGGCGACGAGACCATCGGCAAGCTGATCGCGGATGCGATGGAGCGTGTTGGTCAGGAAGGCGTCATCACTGTTGAGGAAGGCCGCAGCCTGGAAGACGAGCTGGACGTGGTTGAAGGTATGCAGTTCGACCGCGGTTACCTGAGCCCGTACTTCATCAACAACCAGGACAACATGTCTGCCGAGCTGGATGACCCGTACATCCTGCTGGTCGACAAGAAGATCTCCAACATCCGCGAGCTGCTGCCGGTGCTGGAAGCTGTAGCCAAGGCTGGCAAGCCGCTGCAGATCATCGCCGAGGACATCGAAGGCGAAGCCCTGGCCACTCTCGTTGTGAACAACATGCGTGGCATCGTGAAGGTCAACGCCGTGAAGGCGCCTGGCTTCGGTGACCGTCGCAAGGAAATGCTCCAGGACATCGCCATCCTGACCGGTGGTACCGTGATTTCCGAAGAGGTCGGCCTGACCCTGGAAAACACCACCCTGGATGACCTGGGCACTGCCAAGCGTGTCAACGTCACCAAGGAAAACACCACCATCATCGGCGGTGTCGGTTCCCAGGCGGACATCGAGGCGCGTGTGGAGCAGATCCGCAAGCAGATCGAAGACAGCACCTCCGACTACGACAAGGAGAAGCTGCAGGAGCGCGTAGCCAAGCTGGCTGGCGGTGTTGCCGTCATCAAGGTTGGCGCCGGCTCCGAAGTGGAGATGAAAGAGAAGAAGGCCCGCGTGGAAGACGCGCTGCACTCCACCCGCGCTGCCGTTGAAGAGGGCATCGTGGCCGGCGGTGGTGTCACCCTGATCCGCGCCATCGCTGCGCTGGACAAGGTTGATGCCATCAACGAAGAGCAGAAGGCCGGTGTCAACATCCTGCGCCGCGCCATGGAAGCTCCGCTGCGCCAGATCGTATTCAACGCTGGTGGTGAGTCTTCCGTAGTGGTCGCCAAGGTTCGTGACGGCGAAGGTGCCTTCGGCTACAACGCGGCCACCGAGCAATACGGCGACATGCTGGAAATGGGTATCCTGGATCCTGCCAAGGTGACCCGTTCCGCGCTGCAGGCCGCTGCTTCCGTGGCTTCCCTGATCATCACCACCGAGGCGATGGTTGCGGATGAGCCGCAGGAAGAAGGTGCCGGCGGCGGCATGCCGGACATGGGTGGCATGGGCGGAATGGGAGGCATGGGCGGCATGATGTAATGCCGGCCTGATCCCGACCGGGTCCCGAATTCCGGGATCTGGCCCGATCTACCCTGAAAAACCCCGTACCGGGTCACACTGGTGCGGGGTTTTTTCGTTTTTTGTCATGAACTTGCCCAAGGCCTTTGCTAGACTCGGATTCCAGACTTCCTTGTGTGTACCGATGAATGAGTGACGCCGAAACCAAATCCTTTTTCCGCCCGGGCAAGCTGCTGTTGCTGTTCCTGCTCGGCGCGCTGGTCTATGTGGTGGCACTCGTGGTGCTGGTGCCGGCCGGCTGGGTGTGGCAGCAGGCATCCGGCCGGGTGCAGTTGCCGCCCCAGGTTCAGGTACAGCAAGTATCGGGCAAGCTCTGGGACGGTGCCGCCGGGGTTGTCATTGCCGGTTATCCGGTGCGGGTTGACTGGGCTTTGGGCTGGCCCTCCATTGGGGGCATGACGCTGCCGGTGAACGTGAGGCTGGATACGTCCCGGTCTTCACTGGATGGTGCTCTGACCCTGGGCTGGCCACTGAGTGCCGAACTGGATGCCTCGGGCCATGTCGGTGTGGCCGAGTTCCGGGATCTGATCCGCAAGAGCGGTGGTGCCATGATCGAGGGTGATGTCACCATCGAGCGGTTGCAGTTGGCCTGGGAGGACAATCGCGTTACCCGGGCCGACGGCCTGGCTCGCTGGCCGGGCGGCCGGGTGACCTGGCCCATGGGGGCGCAGACCGGATCGGCGGATTTCCCGCCCATGCAGGCCAACCTGGATACGGTCCAGGGAGGTGTGGAACTGAAGATTGCCGAGCAGGGGGGCGATGGGCCCGCGGCCCAGGCCAATCTGCTGTGGAACGGAATGATGGAAATCCGGGTCTACAAGCGTATGGTGGATCTGGCCGGCCAGCCCTGGTCGGATTCGGCGAGTCCGGACGATGTGGTGTTCCGGGTCCGGCAACCGTTGATTCCCGGAGGCCTGTAACATGATGGTATTTCCCCGCCAGGCCCAGGCCCGTGTCTCCCGGATTCTTGCCAACCTGCTGCTGCTTGGCCTGACGCTTTACCTCGCTCTTGTCCTCGCCCGGGTGACCTGGCTGGTGGCCTGGGATGATCGCCCGGTGCCTGTGGGACCCTCGCAGGAGACCCTGGGAAAGGCTGCTTCGGGTGGTCAGGATTTTCCCATCGCCGGTTATGATTTCTTCGGGCGCCCCAGTGTCCGGGAGGGCGTGGCAGAGTCCGTCAAACGTTCGGCGCCGGAAACCGGTTTGCGCCTCCGTCTCGAAGGTGTGCTGGTTGGCGAACGCCCCGAGGACTCCGGTGCTATAGTTGCAGGAAGTAACGGCGAAACCGCGTACTATCGGGTAGGGGATATGCTGCCGGGCAATGCCGAGCTGGCGGAGGTGGAACCGGACCGGATCCTGTTGCGTCGTGGAGGGCGCTACGAATCGCTGACCTATGAGGAATCCGTCGATTCCGGCATGGTTGCAGAAGTGGAGGATGAGCCGGCAGAATCGTCACCGGATGCCTTCCTGGCCAGTGCCCGGGAACAACTGGACAGCCAGGGTGCGGCGGCGCTGGCGCAATATGGCCTGAGCCCGGTGGACGACAGCGGCATGTCCGGTTATGTGTACGACGGCTCCAATGCCATGCTCAATGCCGTGAATCTGCAGGCCGGCGATGTGATCACCGCCATCAACGGCCAGCGGCTGGGTGATCTGGAACAGGACAAATCCCTGCTGGAAAGCTGGCGTGGCCAGTCCCAGCTGGAAATCGAAATCGAGCGTGACGGAAGCATCCTCACCGTAAGTTATGCCATACCCGAGCAGTGGCGCTGACCGGGAACAACGATACAGGACGAAATCGCCAGATGTATAACCACAAGACGAATCTTCTAAGGGCCATTGCGCTGCTGATCCTTCTCCCGATGATGTCCCTGGCATACGGACAGGAGGAGACCTGGAGGCTGAACCTCAAGGATGCGGACATCCGTGCCTTCGTGACCCAGGTGGCGGACATCACCGGCTACAGTTTTGTGGTGGATCCCCGGGTCAAGGGCAAGGTGACGGTGCTTTCCAGCGCCCCCATGAACAAGGACGAAATCTACGATCTGTTCCTGGCGGTACTGAATGTGCACGGCTTTACCGCCATTCCCGGGGAAGAGGTGATCAAGATCGTGCAGCAGGTGGATGCCAAACAGTCCGCCGAGATACTGGAACGATTTCCCGAAACGCCCTCCGAGCAATTGATCACCCGGGTCATCCAGATTGATAACGCCAACGCCCTGGAACTGGTGCCCATCCTGCGCCCGCTGGTGGCCAAGTATGGCCACCTGGCCGGGGTGGCGGCCGCCAATGCCCTGATCGTCAGTGATCACCGCTCCAACATCGAGCGGATCGAACAGATCGTCCGGGAGCTGGACAGCCCCTCCAAGTACGAGGTGGAAGTGATTCAGCTGCGCGAAGCCTGGGTCGGTGACATGGTCACCCTGCTGCAGGAACTCGCGCCGGATGAGCTGGGCAAGGCCGGTGGCGAGAATGCCGCCCGCAAATACAGCGTGACTGCCGATGAGCGCAGCAACCGGCTTATCCTCCGTGGCGACGAGACCTTCCGGGACAAAATGCGCGAGTTGATCCGGAAACTGGACCAGCCGTCTGCCACTGGTGGCACCACCAAGGTGATTCGCCTCAAGCACGCCGACGCCAAGAACCTGACCGAGATCCTGAAAGGGGTGATGGGGGAAGTGGTCAAGGAAGGCAGCACCGGCTCTGGCGGCAACGGGGCTTCCGGCAAACCCGACAACAACTTTTCGGTGTTCGCGGACGAGGGGCTGAACGCCCTGGTGGTTCGCGGTGCCCCCTCCCTGATGCAGGAAGCCGAGCAGATTGTCGCGCAGCTGGATCTTCGCCGGGCACAGGTAATGATCGAGGCCGCTATCGTGGAAATCAGCGACGAGTTGGGGCAGGATCTGGGCGTGCAGTTTGCGGCGGGCGATGAGTCTGGTGAATCCACGCCGGTGGTTGGCACCAACTTCGGCAATGTCGGCCGCAGCCTCGGCGACGTGCTCAGCGCTATCCTGACCGAATCGGTAATCACACCGGCGACGGGCGGCATCACCCTCGGTGCCGGCGAGCGGGATGAGAACGGCCTGAGCTGGGGCATCCTGCTCCAGGCGTTGTCCACTTCCAGCGCAGCCAACCTGCTGTCCACGCCCAGCATCATTACCCTGGACAACCAGGAGTCCGAAATTACCGTCGGCCAGAACGTGCCCTTCAGAACCGGGCAGACCGCGGTTACCGGCGACGGCCTGAGCAACCCGTTCACCACCATCGAGCGCCGGGACGTGGGCCTGACCCTCAAGGTTACGCCAACGATCAGCGCTGATGGCCTGGTGCGCCTGGTGGTGGAGCAGACCACCGAAAGCGTGGCCGACAGCATCGAGAACGCCTCCGACATCGTTACCAACAAGCGGGAGATCAAGACCACCGTGCTGGCGGACGACGGCGAGACCATCGTCCTCGGCGGCCTGACCCGGGACGATCTTCAGGTGACCAAGAGCAAGGTCCCCCTGCTGGGTGATATCCCGGTCCTCGGCCGCCTGTTCTCCTCCGAGTCCCAGAGCCGGATCAAGCGTAACCTGCTGGTGTTCTTGCGCCCGAAAATCATGCTGGGCAAGGCCGACGCCGTCGCGGTGACTGACGATAAGTACAAGGCGCTGTGGGAAGTGAACCTGAACGTGCGCGAGAAGCTGGGCCTGCCCAACGAGGAAGAGCGGCCGGCGATCGATGATTTGTTTGACGGTAACAATGAGGCGCGGGCGCAGTAGCGTTTGAACGTGGGGTCAGAAGAAAACCTTCTTCTGACCCCGGCTTAGACCCTGTACCTCGGGCTTCCGTCTGAAAACGGGGTCAGATGAACGCTTTCATCTGACCCCACCTTAGAAATCCGGCTCCGGGGCTGATCTGAAATCGGGGTCTGATGAAAGCGTTCATCAGACCCCAACCTGGGCCTCCGGCTCCGCGGTTTGCCTTGAAAACGGGTTCAGAAGAAGGCTTTCTTCTGACCCCACCTTCACCTTGACTCCCCCTCCAAGCCGCTCACCTATAGCGGCGGCATCGGGCAATCCATCTGGTCCGCTATCAGCCGCATCAGCTCATACTCCCGCACTTCCACCTTGCCGTCATGGCTCACGCAGTGGGCGCAGGCGTCGATGATGGCCGGCTTGAGGAGGGGCGACAGGCTGTTGAGTGCTTTCAGGGCCTCCTGTAACTGCCGCATGGTGACCTTCTCCAGCGGTGGCAGGTCTCCCTTGCGGGCATCGACAAAGCCGGCCATGGCCTCCTGATAGAGCTTCTGGGCCTCGGTGTTGTCGGCGGTGCCGGCCCGGGCCATCAGGCTCAGCAGTCTCTGGATGGCCGGCACCAGTGGTTTGTAGCTCTTGTGGCGAACGGGGACCGGCCGACCGGCGTGAGCGCCCAGGTGACGGGACAGGAAGCTGGTCAGCGTCAGTTCGAACAGGCTGATCTTCTCGTCCGCGGCTGCCAGTTTCCGCACGTTGTTGATCAGTCCCTCCCGTTCTTCCGGGTCGAGCTTGCGCAGTGCCGGCATGGCCAGTTCCAGGGCGGGGAAGCGAACGCCCTCACCGATGCGTTTCAGGGCCGGCAGGATCTTGGCCATGATCTCCGGCTGGCAACCAAGCACGGGGTGTTCCGGAAGCAGGGCCAGGTGTTCCTTCTGTTGTTCCCGCGAGAGTTCACACACCAGCATGGCATAGCACAGTTGAATGGCGCCGGCCCGGGTGTAGAGCAGGGTGCGGAAGGTGGCCGGCAGCTGCTCCAGGAAACCGATGGCGAAGTCTTCACCCCGTTCGGTGACGGTGCCCACCTGGCTGGACAGGTCTTTTGCCGGCATGGGAGCGGCACGGGCAATGGGCGAGGTGCGACCGGAGCGCACCGGTTGGTAGATCTCCCGGGCGACATCGGCAATGCCCGCGGCACCGGCTGGCGCTTGCGCCCCGGCGCGAAGGTCGGCGCTGGGGCGGGTATCCCGCAGTCTGCTGCGCAGGCGGGCGAGCAGGCCAGGCTGGATGGTGTTGATGCGCACCTCAATGGGCGGGTGCGACGCCAGCAGCGAAGTAAATTTCATGCGCGCGGCTTCGCCAAAGCACATGTGGTTCATGTCGCTCGCGTGGCTGGTGGTGTCCAGGTAACCGCCCTTCATGCCGATCTTGAAGAGGGCACCGCCAATCCCCTCGGGGTTGCGGGTGAACTGCACAGAGGAGGCATCGGCCAGCATTTCCCGCTGGCGGGAGACGGCTGACTGGATCAGTCGGCCGAAGAACACGCCCACGTAACCGATGATCAGCAGGGCCAGGCCGACCAGCGCCATGGCGGCCTGGGCGCGGCCGTCGCGGTTGCGGGACCGGACCCCATGGCTGCTGTAGAATCCGGCGCGCAGCAGGAACTGGCCGATCTGCCCGATCATCAGGATGCCGGCCAGCAATGCGATCAGGCGGACGTTGATCCGCATATCGCCATTGAGGATGTGGCTGAACTCATGGCCCACAACCCCCTGGAGCTCGTCCCGGGTAAGCTGGGTGAGGGCACCGTGGGTGACCACCATCACCGCCTCTCCGGGGGTGTAGCCCGCGACAAAGGCATTGATGCCGGTCTCCTGGTCCATCACATACAGTTCCGGCACCGTGACGCCGCTGGCAATGGCCATCTCTTCGACGATGTTGCGCAGCTTGCGTTCGTCCGGATCCCGGGTGTCCGGGTCGATGGCGCGCGCCCCGACCATGCGGGCCACCCGCTCTCCGCCGCCGGCCAGGTCCACCCAGCGCACCAGCGAGCCGATGCCGATGAGTGCGACCACTGCCGAAGCGGTGATCAGGCCATGGCTGGACAGCAGCCAGTGATGGAAGGCAAGACTGGAGGTTTCACTGCGGGTGACCAGGTAGCCAACGACACAGACCGCGAGGGTGATCAGCACCACCGCGGTCAGGAACAGGAACACCAGCAGGCCGGTGTTGCGCCGGGCATGGGCCTGGCGCTGGAAAAATCCGGGATGAGCCATGGCTCGGGCCTCAGAAAGCGACTTTCGGGGCCTGACGGGCTTCCGGAGACTCAAGCTGCAGCTGGGCGGTTTCCTTGAACGCGAACATGCCCGCAATAATGTTGTTGGGGAACTTCTCGCGGAAGATGTTGTAGTTCATCACGCCATCGTTATAGGCCTGGCGGGCAAAGGCAACCCGGTTTTCGGTGCTGGAAAGCTCTTCCATCAACTGCTGGATGGTTTCGTTGGCTTTCAGCTCCGGATAGTTCTCGGCGACGGCATAGAAATTGGCCAGTGCCTTGGTGAGCAGGTTCTCCGCGCTACCCAGACGCTGGATCTTGGTGCTGTCGCCGGGATCGGTGGCCGCGTCCTTCTGGGCACTGACCGCGTTGTTGCGGGCTTCCATGACCTGGGTGAGGGTGGATTTCTCGTGGGTCAGGTAGGCCTTGGCGGCTTCCACCAGGTTGGGGATCAGGTCGTGGCGTCTTTGCAGCTGCACGTCAATCTGGGCAAAGCCGTTCTTGAACTGGTTGCGCAGGGACACCAGCTGGTTGTAGATGAACACCAGGTAGATGACGACAACGGCAATGACTGCCAGGCCGATAAGGGTGGTTCCCATTTCAACTCCTCTGAATGGTTGGTCTGAATCTACTTCCTTGAGTATCCATGATTTTTTCAGAGATTTCCCGGCAGGGTTGTATCAATTTGTTCATTTTTGGTGCTGAGCGGATACAAAAACGCCCGCACGGAGGCGGGCGTTTGTCAGCGGCCCGGATGGGCCGCCATCTGAAAGCCGGAATCGGCTGATTATGCCAGGTTTTCGTTAACGAAATCCCAGTTAACCAGGTTCCAGAACGCTTCCAGGTAGTTCGGACGGGAGTTCCGGTAGTCGATGTAGTAGGCGTGCTCCCACACGTCTACGGTCAGTACCGGCTTGTCCGCGCCAGTCAGCGGGGTTTCCGCGTTGCTGGTGTTGACGATAGCCACGCTGCCGTCAGCCTTCTTCACCAGCCAGGTCCAGCCGGAACCGAAGTTGTTGGCGGCCTTGTCGTTGAACTCTTTCTTGAAGTCTTCGAAAGAACCGAAGGCCTTCTCGATGGCGTCCTTGGCTGCGCCAGTCGGCTCACCACCACCGTTCGGGCTCAGGCAGTGCCAGTAGAAGGTGTGGTTCCACACCTGGGCTGCGTTGTTGAACAGCGGGCCGCTGGAGCTCTTGATGATGTCTTCCAGGGACTTGTTGGCGTTGTCGGTGCCTTCAACCAGGCCGTTCAGCTTGGTGACGTAGGTGTTGTGGTGCTTGCCGTAATGGTACTCGAGGGTTTCCTGAGAGATGTGCGGTTCCAGTGCGTTCTTTTCGTAAGGCAGTGCGGGAAGTTCAAATGCCATGAGGTCGTTCTCCCTGTCTCTCTGTTTATGTGTGTGTACGTTGCTGCAATATAAGGGCGATTTGAGCTATATCAACCCTTTGGTGTCAAAGAACTTTTAAACTCCGGACAGCCCGGCAGGAACTGCGCGCAGTTCCGGACCCGCCAGATCAGCTCCTCGTAGCTGTCCGCGAGGATATTGACGTGACCCAGCTTGCGGCCCGGGCGCTCCCCCTTATTGTAGAGGTGAACGTGCGCGTAGGGCAGTTCCAGGATCCGCTCGATGTCGCCGTGCTCGCCGATGATATTGATCATACAGCTTAGACCACGGGGCGCGACATTTCCCAGCGGATGCCCGCTGACGGCGCGGATGTGGTTCTCGAACTGGCTGGTCATGGCGCCTTCGATGGTCCAGTGTCCGGAATTGTGTACCCGGGGCGCCATCTCGTTCGCCACCAGACCATCGTCGGTTTCGAACAGCTCAAGAGTCAATACGCCAACGTAGTCCAATTCGTTCAGCAAGGCCTTGATGTACCGTTCGGCGTCTTCCTGAACGTGCCTCTCGAGCCCCGGCGCCGGCGCGATGGAGTAGCGCAGGATGCCCTCGTGGTGGGTGTTCTCCGCCATCGGGTAGAAGGCCAGTTCGCCATCTTCGCCGCGCACGGCAATGATGGAGACTTCGCGCTTGAAGTTGACGAATTTCTCGACAATCAGCCGTCGGTGGCCGATAGCCTCCCAGGCGCTTTCGGCGTCTGCCGGGTCTTTCAGGACTGCCTGGCCCTTGCCGTCATAGCCCTCGGTGATGGACTTGGCGACCACCGGGCAGCCCAGCTCTTCGGCTGCGGACTTGAGGGATTCGGCACTGTCGGCGATCTTCCACTCGGGGGTGGGGATGCCCAGCTGGCCGAACAGGGTTTTCTCGGCTTCGCGGTTCTGGCAAACCTGCAGCGCGCGGGGGCAGGGGTGGACCGGCTTTTCTTTGGCCAGTTTCTCGGCCACGTCGACCGGCAGGTGTTCGAATTCGTAGGTGACGCGGTCAACCCGGGACAGGAAGTCGTCCAGGTATTGGCCTTCGCGGTCGATGATGACTTCACCGAGTCCGGCGCTGGGGCTGCCGGACATGTCGTAGAATACAAAGGTCTTGGCCAGCGGGTATCCGGCGAGGGCCAGCATGCGCCCGAGTTGGCCGGCGCCTAGTACACCAATTCTCATTTGTGTTCTCCTGCCTCGTGTTCGGCATCTAAATTGGGTAGTTTGATCGGTTTGGGGAGAGCTTTCCAAAACACGCTCCTGGCGGCACATCCATGTGACGCTTGGGCTCCGCCATCCATGGCTCCGCACAGTTTTGGAAAGCTCTCCCCAAACCGATCACCAAACTTTGGTGCTAAACCGTGAATGGTTTTCACGCCAGGAATTTGGTGAAGGCCGTTCAGATATATGATCTTGCCATTGAACGGCATGGTTCAAAAGTCCGGGAAGTGCGCGGGGCCTTGTGTCCAAAACTGTTGAGGGCCAGGGACGGCCCGAAACAAGCGCACAGGGACGTGCTTGTAGCGTGTTTTGGACGCAAGGCCCCGCGTGCTTCTTGCTCCGAATCCAGCGCTACTGATCAGCTGGATCCGGATTATCGAGGACCGTCTGGGTCTGAGTCGAACGGAACTCTTCGACCGCCTTACGGACACTGTCGTCGAAGGTGCCGATAATCTGTGCTGCCAGCAGCCCGGCGTTGGTGGCTCCCGCTTTGCCGATGGCCAGGGTGCCTACGGCAATGCCGCCCGGCATCTGGACGATGGAGAGCAGGGAGTCGAGGCCGTTCAGGGTCTTGGACTGGACCGGTACACCGAGCACGGGCAGCGCGGTCTGGGAGGCGACCATGCCCGGCAGATGCGCGGCTCCGCCAGCGCCTGCGATGATGACTTTCAGGCCGCGGTCGGCGGCAGTTTTGGCGTAGTCAAAGAGCAGGTCCGGGGTGCGGTGGGCGGAGACGACTTTGGTTTCGTAGGGTACGCCGAGTTTTTCGAGCATGTTGGCGGCGTGTTCCATGGTGGGCCAGTCGGATTTGGAGCCCATGATGAGTCCTACAAGCGGCTGCATATGCAACATCCTGAGATAATTGGAAAGCCGGCCATTGTATGTTTTGGCTACTTACCATGCAACTTGGGTGAGAGGCGCCGCCTTGTGGGGGGGCGGTGAAGGTGGGGTCAGAAGAAAGCTTTCTTCTGACCCCGGGCCCGCTACCTCCATGTCACATTAGCAGAGCTTCATTTCACCCCGTTCATAAGTGCATGTATTATCGAGTATTGGCGATAAACGCGTCCATAATTCAGACAGAGCCGTTCAGATGCACCTTGTTGATGATTCGGCCAGTCACAGAACGAACAACCAGACTCACAGCCAGGAGCAGTAATGGATCCTATCCGCCCAGATGATGACGAACTCCGAGCAGACGCCCCAATCGGTAGTAGTGAACGGAAGCGGTCCACGCCCAGGAAATCTGCCACGCCTCCGGCGGCAGGCGCCGGGGGTTCCGGTGGCGCCGGGAAAGCACCGGCTGACAATGGAAACGGTGGGAACGGAAAGGGCGGTCTGGCGGCGGTCTGGTTGTTGTTGATAGCGCTTGCGGTGGCTGCGGTGGCCGGCTGGTACAGCCAAAATCAGCGGATCCAGGCCCTGGAGGCACAGCTGGAGGAGGCGGATTACTGGGCGCGCCAGAGTAAGCTGGCACTGGCCCGGTTTGAAGGTGAGTTGTCGGAGACCGGGGAGAATCTGCAGGAGCGGGGGCAGTCGCTGGAGGAGCAGATTGCTTCGAACAAGAAGGGGCTTGAGGAAGCTTCCAGTGAGATTCGAAAGCTTTGGGTGGTAGCCAACGAACGCAACAAGGCGCGGCTGGATGAGCACGAGGAGCAGTTGGCGACGTTGAAGTCGGCGCTGGAGGAAGAGAAGAAGGCGGTCGCAAGTCTGGAAAGCTCCCTGGAAGAAGCCCGGGCGTCGTTGGGTTCCGAGATTGCTGAACTCGAGGAGCAGACGCAGACATCGGTTGTTGCCCTGAAAGAGAACACCGCGCAGGCCACGGAACAGATTACGAAGCTGAGTCAGCAGATGGCGGATGTGGATCAGGTGATCGAGCAACGCATTCGCCGGTTCGAGCAGGAGCAGAAACTGGGCATCAGTGGCATGGAGAGCCGGATTACTGCCCTGGAGAAGAAGACGGATGGGGTCGCGGGCAGTTCAGAGGTCCGGTCTCTGCGCAATCAGTTGGCGTCGCTCAAACAGACGGTGAATTCCATTGATGCGTCGCGGTCGCAGCTGACGTCGCGTCTGGTGCGCTTGTCCGATGAAGTGGATCGGCTGGAGGCGCGGATATCCGGCCAGTGACCGGAGCGCTCACCATTCTTTGAACTGGGTGTTCGGCTCTTTGTAACAGTTTGTATTCATCCCTTGCGGTAGCTCTCATTTCTGGCGCGGGCCAGTTGTTATGATCAGGCAACTCGCAACGGGATGAAGAGCAAGAACAATGAGCAAACGAACACTCCTGGTGCTGTCGCTTCTGGTCTTTGGTTCCGGTTGTACGGTCTACCAGTCAATTGGCAAGAGCGTCGGTTCCTTCCTGCATCCGGTGTCCGGCCCCGATTTCGTTCATATTCCGGATGACCAGTGGGATCGTGATAACGCCCTTCTTTATTTTTATCGCACCGATTCCCAGTGGGCGGCGGACGAAATCGAGGCGCCGAGCGTCTATATCGATGACCATCATTATTTCAATATCCGCAATGACAGTTACACCTGGCTTGAAGTGAGTCCCGGTGAGCGTCACATCGCCATGCGCCGGCCGTTGCTCGGGTTGGAGGGGCTCAATTCGTTTAGTCTGAGCCTGATCGCCGATGCCACGCTCCGGGTAGAGCCGGGCCGTATCTATTACCTGCGTTACAACGAACTCTCGGAACCGAATCAGCCTCACCCGGAGCTGGATCCGGAGCATCCTCTCACCGAGGGGGATCTTCAGCTGGTTACCCGCAGCTATGCCATGCAGGCGGGAGAAATCGTCTCGACCCAGTTCCTGAACAGTGACCTGCTGGCGCCCAATCATGCCGCCACTTCGATCGTGGAGGTGAACGAGGATATGGATTACGAGCGCACGCTGGCCACCCTGGAGGAGGAGCGGGAGCAGGAGATCGAGCGGCTCAGGGAAGAGGGAAAATTTGAGTCGGCGCCCTGGTACTGGCCGTTTGGTGGCGGGCCGACGGTCCCGGTGGAGGCGGAGCGCAAGATTCGGAAGCTGGAGCGGGACTACGCTGCATTGGAGGACGAAAGGGAACGTCGGGAGGCAGCGGAATCCGGGGGCTGGTGGTTCTTCTGAGCATTGGCTGAATCGACGAGGCTCCCTAGCAGTTTCACAATTGTGAATGTCGAAACTGGTTACTACACTGCATGCAGTGAAATGAATCAGGAAAGCAGGAAGATGTCTTGGAAGGATCGTTTGCAGGGCCGGCTGGAGAGGTTGGCCGATGACGTAGTGCCCCGTGCCATGCAGGGATGGGAGGATGTCCGGAGGCGTCTCGATGAGTTGAATTCCTCGTTGGCGAGCCGCTCGATTCCCGATGACAGGCGCTCGCGGGTGAGTGAATTGTCGCTCCGACAAAAGGCCGAGCAGGCAGGCCAGCGGATGGTCGAGAAGGGGGCTGGAAAGGGCTCCGGGAAGTGACCGGTTTTCGACCAGGGTTTGGTTAAAAACTGCCCGATTTTGAATGGCTTGCAGATTTTTTCAGAAAATTCCCGTAAAAGGTTTGACACCGTCAGAGAAATGCTTAAAATGCGCGTCTCACTTGCTTGAGACAGCAAGGACTTGAAAGCCTCTCGAGGTTGGAAGTGGGTGGTTAGCTCAGCTGGGAGAGCATCGCCCTTACAAGGCGAGGGTCGCAGGTTCGATCCCTGCACCACCCACCACTTTCAGAGTCTTTCAAAGGCATCACCGGATCACCCCATCCGGTTTCAGGTTCAAGCCTACGGGCTGAATTGATGCGGAGCGGTAGTTCAGTTGGTTAGAATACCGGCCTGTCACGCCGGGGGTCGCGGGTTCGAGTCCCGTCCGCTCCGCCATTTTTCCCGGGTGGTTAGCTCAGCTGGGAGAGCATCGCCCTTACAAGGCGAGGGTCGCAGGTTCGATCCCTGCACCACCCACCAGAATTCCGAAAAAGAGCCAGTCCGAGAGGATTGGCTCTTTTTTTGTTTCAGGGGTCACTCAGGGGTCTGATGAAAAGCCTCCGGCTTTCCATCTGACCCCATTTTCAGGTCAAGCTCCGAGCTTGTCGGTAACCTGGGGTCAGAAGAACGCGTTCTTCAGACCCCTGGGGAGGGGCCAACTTCCGAATCTGCCGCCAAGCTGGGGTCAGATGAAAGCTTTCATCTGACCCCTGGGGCAACCAGCCCCACCCTAAACGTCACTTCCCGATCAGCGACTGCCCGCACACCCGCACAACGTTCCCGTTCACGCCGTTCGATGCCGGATTGCAGTACCAGGCGATCGCCTCGGCCACATCCACGGGCTGTCCACCCTGGGACAGGCTGTTCATGCGCCGGCCGGCTTCGCGGATGGTGATGGGCATGGCGGCGGTCATCTGGGTCTCGATAAAGCCGGGTGCGATGGCGTTGATGGTGATGCCGTTCTTCAGTTGTCTCGCCATCGCTTGAACGTAGCCGATCACGCCGGACTTGGCGGTGGAGTAGTTGGTCTGGCCGAAGTTTCCCGCGATGCCGCTGATGGAGGAGATGCACACGATGCGGCCGTTCTCGCGCAGCAGTTCCCGTTTCATCAGTTCTTCGTCAATATGCTCTTCGGCCGAGAGGTTCACGGCAATGGTCATGTCCCAGAAGTGTTCGGGCATGTTACCCAGGGTCTTGTCCCGGGTGATGCCGGCGTTGTGGATGACCAGGTCGACGCCACCGAAGTGTTGCTCCACAAAGTCGGCAATCAGTTTGGGTGCGCTTGCGTCGGTGATGTCACAGGCGAGGGCCTTGCCTTTGATGGAATCGGTTACCTTCTGAAGGTCCTCCATGGCCGGCGGGATATCGAGGCCGATCACGGTGGCGCCGTCCCGGGCCAGGGTGCGCGCGATGGCTTCGCCGATGCCGCGTGAGGCGCCGGTAACCAGTGCCACTTTGCCGGTGAGGGGCGCTACCGGGTTCGTGACCGGGGCCTCGGTGCTCTTGCCGATGCGCACCACCTGGCCATCCACATACGCAGAGCGGGAGGAAAGGAAGAAGCGGATGCTGGAGTCCAGCTGTTTTTCTGCCCCTGATGCCATGCGGATCAGGTTGGCGGTGGCACCTTTCTTGCCGATTTCCTTGCCCACGGCGCGTACGAAACCCTCTAATGCTTGTTGGGCCGCTGCCTGCGGGGCTTTGCGGCTGCTGGCGGGATCCAGGCCGATCACCAGTACCCGGCCGTTTCCGGCAAGTTTTTTGATCGTCGGGTGGAAGAAGTCGTAGACAGCACGCAGTTCCTCGGGGCTTTTGATGCCGGTGCCGTCGAACACCAGGGCCGAGAATTTCTGCTCCAAATCGCCACCAATTTCGAGGGGCCTGGCCTTGTTGCCGGCTTTCGCGGAGTCAGTGAGGGTGTCCGGACCGGAGGCGTGGTGTTGGGTGGCCGCGCTGGCGCCGAGGATGCTGCCGACCGTGGCGATGGCCCGGGCGCCGGAGGCTGCGCCGACCAGGACATCGCCTTCGATGAAGGGCTCGTCCGTGCGCTTGAGGCGTTTCAGGGGTACGGGTGACGGCAGGCCCAGGGATTGGGCAGCGGTTTTGCCCACGGGGGTGTTGACGATTTTGAGGTAGAGGTCAGACATTTGGTCTTCCTTGTATTTGCGGTTGGATGCAATTTGACCTACAGGGTAAAGAATCCTTTAGTTTTTGGATTGACTCAATGCTTTTGGTTGGTTGTCAGGGGCGCCAATGAGCCTTCTCGACCTGTCGCTAGACTGTCTGGAAATTACGGACCTCGGGGGAGGATGACTGGGTGTGACTTTCCAAAACCCGCTCAAGCACGTCCATGTGACGCTTGAGCTCCGCCATCCATGGCTCCGCACAGTTTTGGAAAGTCACACCCAGTCATCCCGTACATTCTTCTTCGTCCGCCAATTAACGTACTTCAACACAAGGAATGATCATGGCACAGGCTCCAAAACGTACACAAACCAAGTCCTCTGCGAAGAAAACTGATAACGGAATCCGCCGCGTTGCGGTGATCGGCGGCAACCGCATCCCCTTCGCCAGATCCAACACGGCCTACAGCAAGATCAGTAATCAGGAACTGCTTACCTCGGCTCTCCGTGGCCTGGTCGACCGTTTTGATCTTCAGGGCAAGCGCATGGGTGAGGTGGTTGCCGGAGCGGTGATCAAGCACTCGCGGGATTTCAATCTGACGCGGGAATCGGTGCTCAGTTGTGGGCTGGCGCCGGAGACGTCGGCTTATGATATTCAGCAGGCCTGTGGCACCGGGCTGGAGGCGGCGATTCTGGTGGCGAACAAGATTGCCCTGGGGCAGATCGAGTGCGGGATTGCGGGTGGTACTGACACGACCTCCGATGCGCCGATTGGCGTGGGCGAGGGGCTGCGCGAGATTCTGCTGGATCTCAACCGGGCGAAGACCGCCAAGGAGCGTCTGAAGATTCTGGCCCGGTTCCGGCCGGGACACCTGGTGCCGGAGGTTCCGGAAAATGGTGAGCCGCGTACCGGGATGTCCATGGGTGAGCATGCCCAGGTGACGGCGAAGGAGTGGGACATTGCCCGGGAAGATCAGGATCAGCTGGCGTGGGAGAGTCACCAGAAATTGGCCAAGGCCTATGAGGAAGGGTTCTTCAATGACCTGATGACGCCGCTGGCGGGGCTGGAGAAGGACAATATCCTGCGTCCGGATACGACTCTGGAGAAGCTCGCCACGCTCAAGCCGGTGTTTGACCGGGAGAACGGCACCATGACGGCTGCGAACAGTACTGCGCTGACCGACGGTGCATCCTGCGTTTTGTTGGCCAGCGAGGAGTGGGCGAAGGAGAACAATCTGGAGGTGAAGGCCTGGCTGACGTTCTCGGAAGTCGCTGCGGTGGACTTTGTCGACAAGAAGGAAGGTTTGCTGATGGCGCCGACGTATGCGGTGCCCCGGATGCTGGAAAAGGCCGGTCTGACGCTGCAGGATTTCGATTTCTACGAGATCCACGAGGCGTTTGCCGCGCAGGTTCTCTCCACGCTCAAGGCCTGGGAGGATCCCGCCTTCTGTAAGGAGCGTCTGGGCCTGGACAAGCCGCTGGGCAGTATCGACCGTGACAAACTCAACGTGAAGGGCAGCAGCCTGGCGACGGGCCATCCGTTTGCGGCGACCGGAGGCCGTATCGTGGCAACTCTGGCTAAGCTGCTGGAGGAAAAAGGCAGTGGCAGGGGCCTGATTTCGATCTGCGCCGCTGGCGGACAGGGGGTTACAGCGATCCTCGAGCGATAAGTTACAGAGGCGCCGTAATATCCTTTGACAGGATGCATTCCAGACCGTATCATGCGCGCCACGTTGATCGGGGGTTCCCCGGTAAACAACCAGTTTTGATGCGGGGTGAAGCAGTCTGGTAGCTCGTTGGGCTCCCAATTCCGCAAGAGCCGAAGGGAGTCTCGACCTTCGGCTTATGAGCCCGACCCATCGGCGGACTCAGTAGTTAAATCGAGATTGAAAGTTTGATGCGGGGTGGAGCAGTCTGGTAGCTCGTCGGGCTCATAACCCGAAGGTCGTTGGTTCGAATCCAGCCCCCGCTACCACTATTAAAAAAAGCCCGCGCATGCGGGCTTTTTTTGTTTTTGAGTCAGCACTCTCTCTTCCTGAGTTTCCCTCACCCGTCCTACCTGTTCCGTACCTTTTAAAACCACCTTTTGCAAAAGTTTACCTAATTCGGGCCTGTTTAAAAAAAATACTATTGAAGCGGTTGTCGTTTTGAGGCGAAATGCCCGCCCGACTGTCGTTGCGATCGAATGCCTGGTCGCCGAGATCCCTTTAATCGTTCATCCGATATCCGGCATCAATATCCAATGTTCCCGACTCCCAACGAATTTCGACTGCAGGCCGCTTTGCTGATCCTTTTTGGCTGCAGCATTCTCACCGGTTTGGTCAGTCTGACTGTGGATGCCATACCCTATCTGACTGTGCCGGAACGACTGATCCTGACCAGGGAAGGTGCGCCCGCCGTGATGTTGTCGGGGTTTGCCATCCTGGCACTCACTTTTCAAAGGCCCGTGTGGCGGATACTGGTGGGGATTCTGCTGTCTCTGTTCGGGGGATATGGGCTCGGGCAGTCGGTACTGTCGCTGTTGTCAGAATCGGGGCTGTCTGCGGTAACCTTTTCGTCTGCATTGAGCCTTTTGCCTTCGCTGGGCGTCCTGATAATGGCCGGTGTGAGTCTCCTCGGGGTACAGAGTGCCAGAGGCGGTCTGTTCGGGTTCATCGCGGGCTGCATCGGCGTTGGCACCGGCGCCATCGTCCTTGTCAGTCATTTACAGCAGGGGCTGGATGCCGATGCGGATGGCATTGTGGCGGGCTTTTCGGCAATGGCGGGCCTGTACTGCGTCGCGTTTGGCGTGGCTCTCGTCCTCCTTTCAGAGCGAAAGCCCGGCCTGAGGTTCACGCTGAGGCGTGAGGGCGTAGCCTTCGGATTGTTGGGCGTGGCAGGCACTTTTGCTCTGTCACTGTTGGCGAGTTGGGGTATTCACACGGAACGTCATCAGGGCGCCCGGACAATCCTCCAGCATTACGGAGAGACCCTCGAGCATGGGCTCGAGTCCCACCTCAAACTGACCAATCGTCTGGCAGGGCGCTGGGCGGCGCTGGATTATGACCTTCCACTTGCATTCAGGCGGGCAGAAGTCGATAGCTACTTCTCTGATGTACCTGCCCTCGATGCACTGATGGTTGTCACGGGTGACGAGCAGCCTTTGTGGCGATCGTCCCGGTCGATCGGTGAGCTGTTGTGGCTCATGGCTCAGGTCGGCAAGCCTGAAGTGCAGTCCTGGATGCGCCAGACCCGTGAACAGGAAAAAGCCCACGCCTGGTTCTTCCCGGACCGGGAAAATCCGTTGAAGGTTCTGAGCCTCAGCACCACTCCTCGGGCGGAAGGCCAGGTCCTGGCGGTGTTCGATATCGAAGTCATGCTGTTGTACGAAGCACCCCATAGAAGTCATGAGTTTGATCTTGCTCTCATGCCTGCTGATAGCGAAGCGCCATTGGGCAGATCGGGCGTTCCGAAGCGAGACCCCGAGATCTATGAAACGCTGGCGGTGAAGTTCAATGAAGCGTCCAGCGTGGTACTCAGTGCCAGAGCCGGTCCGCCGGACCTGAGCTCGTTGCGCGGGCTTTTCCCGGTCGCGGTCCTGGTCTTCGGGTTATGGATGAGTTACCTGCTGATCATGGGGCGTAACCTGCTCGGAGCCTATAAAGATCAAACCAGGGTGCTGGATGCGGCCGAGCAGGAATTCCGCTCCCTGTTTTCCCAGTCGCCTGACGCGGTTTTCGCTTTCGACAAGTACGGCTATTACCGGGCACTGAACTCCGTGGCCATGGGAATCGTCGGTCTGGACGATTCCGATATCGGTGTGACGCATTACCAGTCGGTGCTGCAAGCCGGGGTCATGTCAGAGGATGACCAACGGACGTTTGTGACGGCGTTCGGCAATGCTGCCGCGGGCCATACCCAGTCCTTTGAGGTCCGCTATACCTCTCCGGACGGCACGGAGCCGCGAGACTATGAGTGTGATCTTTTACCAATTGTGGTGGACGGAACCGTCACGGGCGTATTCATAATCGGCAAGGACATTACCGAGCGACAGCAGGCCCAGGAGAGCGAACGAATCCTCAAACGCAGCCTGGAATCCAGTGATAACGGCGTGGTGGTTGTGGATCGGCGTGCTGAGAATCTCCCGGTGGTTTTCGTGAACCCCGCTTTTTCACAAATGACCGGCTACCCGGAGTCTGAGGTCCTGGGTGCCCCAGTTTACATGCTCATCGGGCCAGAAACGGACGAAGCGGATATTGAGCTGATCAGGGATGCAGTCAAAGCGGGCGAGCCCCTCAGTCTGACGATGAAGAGCTACCGCCGGGGTGGAACACCGTTCTGGAACCAGGTTTCTCTTGCCCCGGTTCGAGACAATCATCAGGTTGTGACGCATTACACCGCCATCATGCGTGACATTTCGGACAAGAAGAAACAGGAAAAACGGCTCGCTTTCCAGGCAACTCATGATGCTCTTACCGGGCTGGGGAACCGGGCGCTCTTCGAAGACCATCTCGAGCACGATTTTTCCCTGGCCAAGCGGAGCGGACAGTTGCTGGCGGTGTTGTTCATTGATCTGGATGAGTTCAAGCCAATCAACGATACGCTGGGCCATAAGGTCGGGGACGAGCTGCTCATCAGTGTGGCCCGAAGGCTTGGGACCACCATCCGCCCAAGCGATACTCTTGCCCGGTTCGGTGGTGATGAATTTGTACTGATACTGCCCGACCTCGGTGAAATACGTGAAGCAGAGCAGGTAGCAGAACGGATTCTGGAAGAGTTGGCCCAACCTCATATGATTGGTGCCCACGAGCTTTATATTTCGGCAAGCATTGGCATCAGTGAGCTATCTGGTGACGTTGACCAGCCCGAAAAGCTGCTTCAGCGGGCTGATATGGCCATGTACAAAGCCAAACAGCAAGGGCGTGACACCTACGAGATTTTTTCCCCGGACCTGAATAACAAACTGTCCAAACGGGTGGTCCTTAGGAACGAACTTCAGGAGGCCATCAAGTTCCACCAGCTGTTCCTGTATTACCAGCCTCAAGTGGACGAAGCCGGCAATCTTTGTGGATTGGAGGCGCTTGTGCGCTGGAAGCATCCGCAGAAAGGGTTCATCTCGCCGGCTGATTTTATACCCGTTGCCGAAGAGACCGGACAGATTGTTCAGCTGGGCAAATGGGTAACGACCCAGGCTTGCCGGGATGCGCTGAGACTCCGGGAAATGGGGCTGCTCAAGGGGCGCATGGCGGTCAACCTGTCACCGTTGCAGTTCCACCGCCCGAGCTTTCTGAGCACGGTACGGGGAGTGCTGGAAAGCACGGGGCTTCCGGCTGAGTGTCTGGAGCTGGAACTGACAGAGGGTATTCTGATGAAAGATACAGAGGGGGCAGTCAATATCCTGCATGCCCTGTCCGGGATGGGCATTGCCACCGCCATTGATGATTTCGGGACCGGGTTTTCGAGCTTCAGTTACCTTCGGGATCTCCCGGTGGACAAGATCAAGATTGACCAGAGCTTTGTGGATCGAGTCACCACTAATGAGAAAAACGCGGCTGTGTGCAAAGGCGTCATCACTCTGGCCAGGGAAATGGACCTTAGAGTGATCGCCGAAGGCGTTGAAACCGAAGAGCAGGTCAGGTTCCTGAGCGAAAACGGTTGCAGGGCCTTCCAGGGATATTATTTTGCCCGGCCCATGCCGTTTGATGACCTGGTTGAATGGTGCAGTGAAAGCCTGGTGACCTGAGGCCGCCAGTTATTGCCGGGGTTGTTTGCCTTCGAGCATTGTCGGCGCGGGTGAGTGGGACACGGCTTCCATGTGATACTCGGCTCCCGAGCTGTCGCAAATGACCGTGCACGCAGCTAACCCGATATGCGTCAATGCGTTTGCCCCCGGTTTTCTGGTTTCATTGATCAACGGAGTATTGAAACTTTTGACAGGGGGCTTGGACATGGCATCGAATTCAGGATCGCTTTTCCAGCATTATTCAGGCAGACGCCATTATTTCCCTGCGGTGATGCTTTCGATAGGGCTCTTGACGAGCCCCGGGGCCTATGCCGCAACGGATCAGGTGCAGAGTTATATCAGCCATCCTTTGGCAATTCTTTCAGTGTTCCTGTTCGTCGTGGCCTATGCGTTCGTGATGCTGGAAGAAAAGCTGCATATGCGCAAATCCAAGCCGGTTCTGCTGGCGGCCGGTTTGATCTGGTTCCTGGTGGCGGGCATTGCCGCCATGAATGGGGAAACCGAGGCTGCCAATGAAGCGCTTGCCCATAATCTTCTGGAGTATTCCCAGCTGCTGCTTTTTCTGCTGGTGGCGATGACGTACATAAATGCCATGGAGGAACGGCAACTCTTTGACGCGCTGCGAGCCTGGCTGGTCAACCGAGGTTTCAGTTACCGTTCACTGTTCTGGATCACAGGTATTCTGGCTTTCTTCATTTCTCCGGTCGCGGACAACCTGACCACGGCCTTATTGATGTGCGCAGTACTGGTCAAAGTGGGGGAAGATAGCCCAAGGTTCATCGGCATGGGGTGCGTCAACATTGTGGTGGCCGCCAATGCGGGCGGCGCGTTTTCGCCGTTCGGTGATATCACCACCCTGATGGTCTGGCAGAAGGGCGTCGTCGAGTTCGTAGAGTTCTTTGATCTGTTTGTACCGTCACTGGTGAATTTCCTGGTACCTGCAGCCATCATGCATGTCTTCATTCCCAAAGAGCCGCCCAGACAGACAACCGAAGCCGTCATCATGAAGCGCGGTGCACGACGGACCGTTGCGTTTTTCCTGCTCACGATTCTGACCGCCGTGCTGGGCCACAATTACCTGCATCTTCCGGCTGCTGTCGGCATGATGATGGGGCTCGCGTATCTTCAATTTCTTGGTTATTACCTCAGGATGAGCTTTCAGAAGGGCGTTGAAAGAGAGCGGCTCTGGGCTATCAATCATCAGAACAAGAGGCTGCTCCAGCGCCTGGATACCGCTGTGCCGTTCGATGTATTCAATCCGATGGCCAGGGCGGAGTGGGATACCCTGTTGTTCTTTTATGGCGTTGTTCTGTGCGTCGGCGGTCTGGGTTTTCTCGGTTATCTGGCCGAAATTTCGGATCTGATGTACACCGATTGGAATCAGACCGCGGCCAACACCATGGTCGGTATCCTGTCTGCCATCGTCGACAACATCCCGGTGATGTTCGCAGTACTTTCGATGGAGCCGGACATGTCCCACGGGCAATGGCTTCTGGTTACCCTGACGGCCGGTGTGGGTGGCTCCATGCTGTCGATCGGATCGGCGGCCGGTGTTGCGCTGATGGGGCAGGCCCGCGGATATTACACAATGACGGTTCACCTGCGCTGGACACCGGTCATCATGCTGGGGTACGCGGCCTCGATCCTGGTTCACCTCTGGATGAACGCAGAGTTATTCTGAGGGTGGCCTGAATCCGGCCAGCCCTGAGTGTTCCAGTAGCGAGGCAAAGCCGATTGTTGTCAGGTCCTTTCCCGGAGCGCCGATAACCTGAACGTTATAGGGCAGTCCCTCTTTCGTGCGGCCGATTGGCACTGAGGTGGCCGGCAGCCCCAGCAGCGTGGCCAGCGCGATCCAGCAGAACTGGTCCATATAGGCCCGGGGCTTTCCTGCCACGGTGATACGGCGCTTGAATACCGGCTGGCTGTGGTCGTGCTCAATGGCCGCCGTCGGGGTGATCGGTGTGAGCAGGACGTCGAAGTCCCTGAACAGGGACTCGATTTCTGCCCGCATTTTTTCGCGGACCTCGCTCCACTGCATCCATTCGTAGATCTTCTGGTTCACCCCGCGCGCGTATTCGCCGATGAACGGTGTGGTGGGGCCGAACAGGTGCAGCCAGCGCTCCAGCCGTGCGATCCATTTCATCTGGCGGCGCTGGGCCGGTTTCAGGGACGTGCCGATGAGACTGCCCAACAGATTGAAATAAACCGGCAGGATGTGATCCAGACTGAGCAGGGGGTGGTCTGCCTCGGCCACCAGGGCGCCTTTGTCTTCCAGATTTTCGGCCAGGGAACGGTAACCCTGTACGAGTTCGTCTTCCACCGGACACAGAGGGTCTTCGAGCCAGAGGCCGACCCGGGCCTGATCCAGCCGTTCCAGCCCTGCAGGCTTCATGGCCAGGGCCCAGCTCCGGCTCTCCGCCGGACGTGGGCCGGCAATCACCTTTAGGAGTAATTCGAGGTCCTGCGCATTTCGGGCCATGGGCCCGCCTTCGGCGAGGTCCGGTTGGGATTCGGTGCCTGGCGGCCCCGGTATGTGGCCGCGGAACGAGACCAGTGAACGGCTGGGTTTGTGGCCGAATATACCGCAGAAATGGGCGGGTATGCGGATGGAACCAGCCAGATCACTGCCCACCTCGAGCGGCGTGAAGCCCGAGGCCAGTGCTGCTGCCGCCCCTCCGGAGGAGCCGCCGGGTGTGCGAGCCCGGTCAAAGGGGTTGTTGGTAACGCCAAACAGCTTGTTGTAGCTCTGCAGGTCGGTGGCATAGAGCGGAATGTTGGTTTTGCCAAGGATGATCGCGCCGGCCGCTTCCAGCCGCTGGATTACATCCGCATGGCGCCCGGGTTGGTGGTTCTGCAGGGCCGGTGCGCCTGCGGTACAGGCCATCCCGGCCACTTCCCACGTGTCCTTGATCGTCAGCGGGATGCCATGGAGGGGGCCAAGCTCCTGCTGTTCGGCGCGCTGCCGGTCGGCCTCCCGCGCCTGTTCCAGTGCGCGATTCTCATCCAGTGTGACGACTGCGTTGATATCCGGGTTAAGGTCCCTGATCCGGGCCAGCAGCGCCTGGGTGAGCTGCTCGCTGGTCAGGGTTCCGGCGTCGAGCTGGCGGAGAAGTTCGTGAGCTGACTGGTAATGCAGGGGTTCCATGTTGACTCTCTTGTTGTTTTTTCGAGTCTTTCTTATACGTTACGGCAGCTGCGCGCGCCAGTGCTTGACCCTGACCTGGCCTTTTATGGCATCTATAATTTCAATGATCAGGTCAATCAGGGCCTGGTTCTGGGTTTCGTCGGCCGCCACCTGCTCCGGACTGGGCAGGAACACGTTTACGATGTCCTCGATGAAGGCGTGGTTCGAGCTGGAGGCGAGGTCCTCGAGGATCTGGTGAATCACGTTGGCGACGATGTCACCAACCGCGTCTTCCAGGGTTTCCTGGATGGTTGGGCCGACAACCGGCAGGTATTTCAGGCGGGATAATTCCAGATTCTGTTTCAGGGCCTGGTCGACGCGGCCTTCGAGGTAATTGCGCAAGGCGCCACGGTTGGGAACATAGCCTTCCTGTGCGGCCTCCGCCACACGACTGGAAATCCATTCCGAGAGCATGTCCCGCCGGGGATACAGGATGTCTTTCTGGATTCGGTCGAACAGGGGAGAGCCACGCCGTACCTCCTCCTGGACGCCGCTGAGAACCTTGAGCACGATACGGTCCGACAGCTCCTCCATGAAGGCTTCATAGTAGAAATTCAGGAACCGGTAGATCCTCGTGCTGGTAATGTCGATGATCTGGTACTGGTGCAGCCGGTAGATGATCGAGATCACCCGCAGAATCCGGAGGAAGCGCAGGCTGCCCACCGGAATGCAGCCCACCAGGTCGTACCAGTGGATGAACGGGTAGAAATACCACCGGTCATAGACGCTGGCCTTGATGGCATAGGCCCAGCGCACGAAAAACTCCGTAAGGAAGATGGCCACAAAGATCAGGTCGTAGAAGATGAAGCGCTCGTGGATAGGGTGGTAAGCGGACTGCAGCGCCGGAGCATGCTCTTTCAGCAGATTCTGTATGGCAACAAAATTGTAGATCGAGTCCCAGATGATGAAGGCCAGGTTCAGGATCAGCAGCCCGAGCATCAGGAAATCGATGATGAACCAGATGAGCTGGTGGCTGGACTTCAGATTTTCCCGGTTGATATGCAGCATGCGATGGCCATTCATCCGATCTTTAGGCTGTGTAAGTCACTGACAGGTTAGCTTATTTGAACCCCGAGCACGACAGGCTCCTCAACTTGACCACCTGAGAGTAAACTTCCAACCTTAGATGGAACGTATCCCCGACCCCATGGAATCACTATCAGCAGCCGGAGTCAGTCTATTAAAGCCATTCTGAGAACGTCCCCCCTATGTCTCCTGGCGCTGCTGGTCGGGTTCTGGCCGGTTGCAGCTTTTGCCGGGCAGGTTGAGGTTCGGGTCGAGGGCGATTACCCGGAACTGCAGGCCAATGCCGAGGCGTTCATTGGTGAGGTGGACGGGCGCAGCGAGGCAAACCTGAAGCGCTACGCTGCAACGGCTGTTCGTCAGGCCAGCGAGGCGCTGCGCGCCCTGGGTTACTACGATCCCCGGATAGACTGGCGCCTGGAGTCAGGCGACGATGAGGAACTGGCTGTGCTGATTCTGGAGATTGAACCGGGGGAGCCGGTGAGAGTGACCTCCCGGGAAGTCGATATCCGCGGTGCCGCGGCGGAGGATCCGGAATTCATGGATGGGCTGCCCGATACGCCGGCGGTGGGCGATGTTCTGGATCACGGTGAGTATTCCAGTCTCAGGAGTGCCATTCAGACCCGGGCCCGGCAGCGTGGCTACTTCGGGGGCCAGTTTGTGACCCGGACGCTGAAGGTCAACCCGGAGGAGCGCAGCGCCGCGATCAAGTTGGTGTTCGAGTCCGGTGAACGGTACCGGTTGGGTGAGGTGACCTTTGAGGAGGGACACTGGTTCGAGACATCCCTGCTGGAAGATTTCGTCACCTTCGAACCGGGCACTCCCTATCACACGGATCTTATTGCCCAGCTGAACCGGGACCTGTCCAGCAGCGGGTATTTTTCCGGAGTGGATGTAGATGCCGTCCCGGGGAATGCAGTTGATGGAGTCATTCCTGTGAGCGTTGCCGTGACCCGTCGGGCGCCCCGTTCAGTGGCCGCCGGTGTCGGCTTTTCCACGGACGTCGGCCCGCGTCTCCGGGGTACCTGGCGCGAGCACTGGATCAATCCGATGGGGCACAAGCGGGGTGCCGAAACCGAGATTTCCCAGCCGCGGCAGAATCTCAGCACCTGGTATGAATTGCCTCTGGATCCTCCAATGACCGATCTGATTCGCCTGACGGCGGGGTACCAGCGCGAGGATATCGAGAACGTGGAGTCGGAACTGCTGACCCTTGGACAGCAGTGGCAGCATCAGCTGGACAGTGGCTGGTTGCAGGTCTTGTCCCTCCGCTGGGAGGGTGAGCGTTTCAACATCGGAAATGATGAAAAGGGCACCAGTAGCCTGCTGTTGCCCGGGGTCGGTTATTCCAGGCTCCGACAGGACTCCCCGCTCGACCCTTCCCGGGGCTATCGATTGCAGCTGGATGTGACCGGTTCCCACCGCGCGGTGCTGTCGAAAGTCGATATCCTCCATGTCTATGCCCAGGCCAGGGGGCTGTACACGTTGTTCGGCAATCACCGGTTCCTGGGCCGGTTCCAGATTGGCGCGGTCGGCACCAACCGCTTTGAGGACGTGCCGCCTTCCCTGCGTTTCTTTGCCGGTGGTGACCAGAGTGTCCGGGGCTATGGTTATGAGACCCTGTCCCCGGAGAACGAGAATGGTGTTCCGGTGGGCGGGCGTTTTCTGATGGCGGGCAGTGCCGAATACCAGTACGAATTTGCAGACCGTTGGCGGGCTGCGGTCTTCGTGGACCACGGCAACGCGATAAACGACCCGTTTGATCCCCTGGCCACCGGTGCCGGAATTGGTCTGCGCTGGGTCAGTCCGGTCGGGCCCTTGCGTCTTGATATTGCCAAGGGCCTGGATCCGGAATTCGGCGGAGACTGGCGAATCCACTTTTCCATGGGGCCTGAACTGTGACGGGCGAACATCAGCCACCGGCAACAGCCGACCGAAAGCAGACGCGCAGATGGCATCCGCTGCGCTGGCTGGTCGTGGTCCTTGCCATCATCATTCTGGTGCCGCTGCTGCTGATTGCTGCTGCCTTGCTGGTCGTACGGTCCGAAACCGGTACAGCGTGGATCATTGAGCAGATTCCGGGCCTGACGGTCGTCGACGGCCGGGGAACGCTGCTGGGGCAGTGGCGCGCGACCCGGCTACGGTGGCAGGGCTATGGCGTTAACCTGGAGGTGCAGGAGCCCGTGCTGGACTGGTCGCCCTCCTGCCTGCTGCAGAAACGGTTGTGTGTCGGCACCCTGCATGCCGGGGCCATAGACGTTGAGACGTCACCGTCTGAACAGGCGGACCGGGCTTCAGGCATCACCTTGCCAACGGTCAGCATTCCGCTCTCGCTCGAAATCGCGGATGTACGTCTCGGGACACTCACGACCAATGGAACCGAAATCTGGGACCGATTGGAACTGGATGCCGGTGGGTCCGGCGCGAGCTGGCAACTGGAGCGGGTGCATTACCGGCTGGACGAGTACGCCGTCACTACCCGGGGGCGACTGGAGACACGGGGAGACTGGCCGGTCGATCTTGAAGTCGTTGCGACCCTGCCACCACCACGGGGGGATCAATGGGAGATTTCGGTAAACCTCCTGGGCAGCGTTGAAGATCTGCGCCTTGTGGGCACCAGCAGCGGCTACCTGGACGCCCGTCTCACGGGGCAGGTCGCTCCGCTTGACCCGGCGTTGCCCGCCCGCCTGAAAGTGGTGTCGGATCAGTTCAGGGCTTTGGATGCACTGCCTGAAACCCTTGTTTTCCAGGATCTGGTCGTGGAGGCAAACGGATCGCTGGAGCGGGGCTTTCGCACCGACGGCAAGGCCACGCTCCCGGGTACCGCAGGGCCGGTGGGATTGGCGCTGGCGGGCCAGGTTTCCACGTCCGGCGCAGAAGATATCGAGCTGGTTCTGTCCACGGCAGGCGAAGCGCCCGGGAAAGCCAGTGTCCGGGGTGACCTGAGCTGGGTGGGCGGTTTCAGTGCCGGGGCTGAGCTGAGTCTGGAGCAGTTTCCCTGGTACTCACTGGTTCCAGGTCTGTCCGAACCGCCGGTTGAGCTCGACACGCTGACGGGCAACGTCACCTGGGCCGACAACCGGTATCAGGGATCCCTGCGGGCGGAGACCCGGGGGCCGATGGGTGAGGCAACGGTTGCCGCTTCCCTGGATGGGGATCTCAAGGCCGTCAATATCCGCGAACTTGCGTTGGAGACCGGCGCCGGCTCGGCTGCCGGCCAGGGCCGGGTTGGCTTTGACGGGCCGCTGTCCTGGGAGGCGGCTCTGACGCTGGATAATTTCAACCCCGGATTCTGGGTGCCGGCGCTGGAGGCTTCGCTCAACGGGGACGTCAGAAGCGAGGGCTCCCTGGGACAGGGTGGGTTGCCGGTAATGACAGCGAACTGGGACCTTGAGGGCACCTGGCGCTCTCACGAAACCCTGGCGACCGGTGCCCTGGATACCGCGACCGGCAGCTGGGTGGTGTCCGGACTAGAAGTGGAGGTGGGTGATAACCGGGTTGCGGGCGAGGGCACCTGGGGCCCTGAGCTGGCCGCGGATCTGACCCTGTTGCTTTCGAAGCCGGGTCAGCTTTTTGCCGGCCTGGGCGGCAGGCTTGAGGCGACACTGAACCTTTCCGGCAGTCCGGATGATCCGGTGGCGGACCTGACCGCCCGTGGTCAGTCCCTGGCCTGGCAGGACCGGGTGTCCATCGGAAGCCTGTCCGTGGCCGCCTCCCTGTCCAGAGGCCAGGTGCTGGAGGCCAGGGTGACAGCCGACGCGATCGAGGCGGCCGGGCAGGAACTGGAATTGCTGGAACTGAGTGCCACCGGCACACGGCAGGACCATTCGCTGACGGTGGATGCGCAACATCCGGAAGCTTTGGTGTCGCTGGGTTTTGCCGGAGGGTTTGGCGAAGACTGGCAAAGCTGGCTGGGGCGCCTCGCCGACGGGGATATCGCCATTCCGGAACAGGACCAGCGCTGGCGATTGCAGGCCCCGGCGGAGCTGGCCTGGGAGCAGGATCGCCGGGTGCGGTTTGGCGCCCATTGCTGGGCCTGGCAGCAAAGCTCGGTGTGCGCTCAGGATCAGTTGTTGTATCCACGCCAGGAGATTGCCTACCGGATCAGCCGTTTTCCGACACAGGCCCTGGCACCGCTATTGCCGGAAACCCTCCGGTGGGATTCGGAGCTGAACGCCGAGGTTTCTTTTACCCGGGATGAGGCCGGTCCCACCGGAAGAGTCTATGTCGATGCCGGCAGCGGTGAATTCGAGGTTCTCGTCGATGGCGAATGGGAGGCGCTCGGTTACTCGGCGCTGACAGCCGAACTGGCTCTGCAGCCCGACGTGGCCAATGTGGATGTGCGTCTCGATGGCGATTCACTCGGCAATTTCCGCCTGGATCTTGCGGTGGACCCTGCCAGTCCCGAACGCCGGGTTGAAGGGGAGTTCAGTTTACAGGGCCTTGATCTGGCCCTGGCCGGGGTGTTCAGCGGGCTGCAGGAGGTGGCCGGCGACATCAGCGGCCAGGGACGTTTGTCCGGCCCCCTGATGAAGCCTGAGGTGACGGGGCAACTGACACTGGTGGACGGTCGGGTCATGGACCCGACATTGCCCGTGCCTCTCGCAGACATTCTGCTGCAGGTTGACCTGAACGGTTACTCCGCCGATCTCGCCGGCCGCGTTCGCTCCAACGAACGCAGTCAAACGATCCTCGATGGCAGTTTCGACTGGTCCGGTGCGCCCCGGGGCAGCCTGGCCATCCGGGGTAACCGGATTCCGCTTAACATCGAGCCCTATGCCCGGCTGGAGGTCGCACCGGATCTGGAGGTGACGTTCAGTCAGGGGGATCTGGCCGTGACCGGCGAGGTGGCGGTGCCCCGGGGAAGTATAGAGATCAAGTCCCTGCCGGCCCAGGCGGTCCAGGTGTCCGAGGATGAGGTTATCGTGGGCGTGGAGCAGGAGGAGCGGACCATCCGGTCGATGAATATGGATGTGACCGTCCGGGTCGGTGAGGATGAAGTCACGTTCGCCGCCTTTGGCGTCACGGGCAACCTCGAGGGGACGCTGCGTATCGGTAACGACATGGACACCCGGGGGACCCTGCAATTGGTGGAGGGGCATTATGAAGCCTATGGCCAGGAGCTGGAACTGCGCACGGCAAGACTGCTGTTTGTGGGTAACCTCACCCAGCCGTACCTGGAAATCGAGGCGGTGCGCGAGGTGGGTACGGTTGTGGCGGGCCTGCGGCTGAGTGGACCGGTCCAGTCACCGTCCACGGAAGTTTTCTCCAATCCGGACATGCCGCAGTCCGATGCCCTGTCCTATCTTATCCTCGGCCGCGCGCCCCAGAGCCAGGGCGACGAGGGACAGATGAGCCGGGCGGCGTTGTCACTCGGATTGACCCAGGCCAGCAAGGTTACCGGGGAACTCGGCGAAGAGCTGGGTATCCGGCAGTTGACCCTGGAAGCAGAGGGGGCCGGGGAACAAACCTCGGTGGTGGCCAGCGGATATCTGACCGACGATCTCAGTGTGCGCTATGGCGTGGGGATCTTCGAGCCCATCACCACTGTGGCACTCAGGTATGACCTCGGGAAGTATTTCTACCTGGAGGCCGCCAGTGGTCTGGCGGCCTCCCTGGACATCTTTTACACCCGGGATTTCTGAGTCGGGGTTACTCGAGAGTGAATGTGGCGGAAACCGATGCGGTAATCTCACGGATTCCAACGCTGCTGACCACGTCCTTGGCGGCTCGCGCCTCGGCCATCATCACCGGGGCCGGACGGTAACCACCATTGATGTTCATGGTGACCACCTCGCCGCAGGACTGGCTCAGCTCCCTGGCCACAAATTCGCATCGGGCGCGGGCGTCGGCGATGGCGGCGGCGAGGGCCTCACGTTCCAGTTGCTGCTCCCGGGAATGGTAGAACTGATGCGGGCCGAGATTGTACTCCATGCCTAGCGCCTGGGCCTGCTCCAGCAAGGGGTTGAGCAGGGTCAGGTCGCTGATGCTGAAGCTCACGGTCTGGGAAGCCACCGCCTGTTGGGTCGACTGGCCACCGCGTTCCACCGGCGGAATGGTCCGGGTGTAGAGGTTCAAACGGGCATCGCTGTAATCCTCCAGCTGATCCCGCCAGGGCTTGATGCTGTCCCGCCACTTTTCCATCTGTTCGCCGACCTGCTCGCTGGCCTTGTTCGCGAGCGGATCCTCGGCACTGGCGGTAAATTGCAGGCGGGCGCTGTCCGGTTCATAACGAACCGACCCCTCGCCGGAGAGGGTTAGCTCGCCAGACAGGGCCAGGCCCGGCACCAGGGCCAGAGAGAGGGCGGGGAGCAGAAAGCGGTTCCGTCCGTTCATGTGTGCAGTACTCCTTCAGGGTGCGGTTTTCTGTTGAACCGGACCGGATTCGGGTTCCAGCCGGGCCAGTTTGAACCGGCGGGCAGCGTCGACAAAGTGGCCGAAAATGCGACGATGCCCGCCGTGATAAAGCAGGTACTCCGGATGCCACTGCACACCCATCAGCCACTGGCCGCGGGTATTTTCGATCGCCTGGACGAACAGATCGTTATCCACGGCGACGACCCGGAGGTTCCGTCCCAGGTGTTTGATGGCCTGACTGTGGATACGGTTGGCGCCGATCACCGGCCCATGCATCAACTGCCCCAGCCGGCTGTCGGTGACGAGCCGGACGGTCTGCAGGGGGAGCAGCAGCGGGCGGTGCCGGGTATGCACCCGCAGGGGCGTGACATTCTGGCACAGAGATCCCCCGTGAAATACGTTGATAAACTGCGCCCCCCGGCAGATCCCCAGTACCGGGATACCGATAGCCTCGGCTTCTTCAAGGAGCCGCCGGTCCGTTGCATCCCGTCGGCGGTCGTAACGGGCGGTGACCTGTGGCTCCTGGCCGAAGTTCTCGGGATGCACGTGGGTGCCCCCGGAAAGGACCAGGCCATCAAGCAAGGACACGTCCACACGGGAGCCGGGACGAATGTAGTGGGTACGCGCGCCGTGCATCCGCAGACCCAGACTGATCAGCCGGTGGGCGAGGCTGCGCCGGGCCGGTCCGCTGATCCCGATGGTGACCCCCGGAATTTCCGGGGCTTCGTTGGCAAGTTCAGACATAACCTTTGGTACGCAGCCACTGGTCAGTGGTTTCCTGCCAACTGTGGGTGAGGTTATGGAAACTGAACTTCCGGCTATCCCTGAACAGCGCTCTGAGTTCAGCCAGATCCTCCGCCCGGTTGGCAATCTGTTCGACGACCACCCAGTCATTCCAGACTGAGGAAAAGTGCCATTCGGGGTTGTCGATGTCGCAGTCCGGCAGGCGGTAATGCAGGGTGGGGCGGCTCTTGATACGCGGGTCCCGCACATACCGGTCGAGCAGATCGGCGTTCAGATATGAGAACAACGGCAACAGATCCAGGGCCCGGTTCCGGGTTGGGTTCCATTCCAGGTAATCGCGCATGAGCTGCTCCAGATCCGGCGCGTAATCATCTTCAATCAACTGGTCTGTGTAGCGGTTTGCCCAGGGCTCGATGTAGGTGGTGAACTTGCGGCTGATGTCCAGCTGGTGCCGGGCCTTCAGCCAGTCATACAGCGCGGCAAACGCCTGCAGGTAGCGGACGACCGTCGCAGGCTCCAGATCCGGCAACTCCGGGTTGAGCTGCAGGCCAAAGGCAAAGTAGATCGCCTCGCGGCTGCCAAGGGCGCCAAGCAGGTGCAGTTCGTCAACGAGTCTATCCACCTCTTGCAGGTGGGAAAACGGAATCGGCGGGGTCACGATTTCCAGCGGGACGATCCGCTCGGCGGCGGCGTCAATCACCTCCATGGCCTGGCCTCCCAGTTCCCGAATGCTCTCTGGCAGGCGTGAGTCCGCGAGATCCAGGTCCTTGATCGGGTCGGAGTCAAGCTCGATGGTGAACGGGCCCAGACCGGTTTCGATCCGTGTGACATAACGGGAAACGGCCTCTGCCGGCGCATCCAGCAGGCGTGCAGCATGGTCCACGAGAACGTCATAGCCCAGGCCGGAAAGTTCCACCTCGACGCCAACGCGGCGTTCGTTTCCTTCACTGTTGAGTCGCACGTCCGGTAACGCGCAGGAGCTGGTCCGTGACATCGGGTTCCCTGAGTCGGCAAGCATGGTTCCGCCACCATAACACATCCCTTTGTTGTCCACGGGTTACGCAGGCGACAGAAAATCGGGGATCGGGCTTTACACTGGATAAAACACTGTATATAGTCAATTTACTGTATAAAAAAACAGGCCTCGCCAATGCCGGCGGGCCTGTCATCAGGACTGACCGGAGTAACGGAATGAAACTGACTGCCAGGCAACAACAGGTACTGGATATCATCCGGCGCTATGTCGAGGAGACCGGCTACCCACCCACCCGGGCGGAAATTGCAGCTGAGCTGGGCTTTCGCTCTGCCAACGCCGCGGAAGAGCATTTGAGGGCGTTGGCCCGTAAGGGGGCGATCGAGATGGTGCCCGGTGCCAGCCGCGGTATCCGCCTGCCGGAAGCCGAGGAGGATCTGGGGCTGCCGGTGATCGGTCAGGTGGCAGCCGGTAGTCCGATTCTTGCCCAGGAACACATCGAGGATCACTGCACGCTCCAGCCGGACTTTTTCTCACCATCCGCGGACTACCTGCTACGGGTGCGCGGTATGAGTATGAAGGACATCGGCATTCTCGATGGGGATCTGTTGGCGGTCCACCGTACCCAGGATGTGCACAACGGCCAGGTCGTTGTAGCCCGGGTCGGAGAGGAGGTTACGGTGAAACGTTTCCGCAAGGATGGGAGCAAGGTGTATCTGATTGCCGAGAACGAGGAGTTCGAGCCGATCGAGGTGGACCTGGCCGAGCAGGAACTGTTTATCGAAGGCCTGGGCGTGGGCGTGATACGCCGCTCCGACCTCCACTGAGCCGGGCCAGCCGAACATAATCGATAAAAGAACAAGCGGGTGACTTATGGAACAACTTAGCTTCAACCAGAATCTGGCCTATCAGCAAGGCATCCTGTCCCATTCCGAGCCGTCATCGGGTGTTCCCGGGCGACGTGCCGTCATCCGCGCCCGTCGTAACTCCGAGCCTCGCCCGGCAGAGGTTGCCGGCAATGTGACCGAGATCATCCTGCCACAGGGCCAGGTCGAGAACTTCCAGTTGTTACTGCCAATGCTGACGCAGCTCAATCAGGAAAAACGCTGGCTGGCCTGGATCGATCCGCCCCAGGAGCTGGTGAGCAAATGGCAGAAGATGCACGGCATCGTCACTGGGGAATTGCTGGTGCTGCGCTCAACGCCGGAGTTGCCGGCATTGCAGTTGGCCGAGCGTGCGCTGCGGGCCGGCACCTGCCATGCAGTGGTGATGTGGACCCGTAAACTCGGTCGCTCGGCGCTGGAATCGCTTCAGCAGGCGTCAGCCGAGGGTAGCAGTCACGGGGTAGTGCTTCGCCAGCGTTGAGTGTCAGGGGCAGGCCGGGGTGCCTGCCACCTGTTCAGTGCAGGGTGTAGGAGGGCTGTGGGTCGACGGCCTCGGCTTCGTCCTCTTCCCAGTCAATGTCGTGAGCAATGTCGCCTACCGCTTCAATGCCGGCAGCAATCATGGCCTTGGCAACATTCATGTCGCGATCTTCCATCATTTCCCGGGCTTCCTGGGAGAAGGAGATCCGTACCAGCGGAGCACTGTCGTCGTCGATCCGGCGCAGTGCGTAGTCGCCGTTACTCAGTTGTACTATTTCAAAAAACGATGGTGACATTCGGTAAACCTGTCTGTTGTTGAAATCCGGAATTGCGCCTGGTGATGCATCACCACTCGCTGTGCTGTTCTTCCAGATCGTCGGCAAAATGTTTGAGCGCACCCAGAGTTTTCCGTAAACCGGAAGCTGACCTGTCTGGCCCCGTTTCCGCGGCGACGGCAATGATGTTGTCGTCCGTCACTGTTTTACGGGTTGCCGGCGGGCGGCTTTGGCCCTGTTCCAGCTGCTCCAGGTGATTCCACCAGCTGCCATTCTCCAGGGCGAGGTGTCGCAGGCGGTCGACTTCGCTGGCATCAGCACCAACGAGCGCTGCCAGCTCATCCAGGGTTTCCGGCTCCGCATTCCGCTCCTGGTAGAGCCGGGCGATCATGACCAGTAACAGTTTCCGGCCACGCAACATCAGCTCCACAGCGCCCTGAATGGCAGCTTCCCGACGGAGTGCCTGCTCCGCTTCCGGTGCCGGTTGCCCATTGGCGGCCAATGCCGGCACATCGAGCTGGCCCAGCAGCGTCTTGGCCAGAAACAGTTTTTGTGAGACCAGCGAATGCCATTGCGAGGCCATGCAATACCTGCGATTTCAATTGGATGATCTGGCAGATTGTGTAAACCGGGGATTGTACCATTTGTGCGCAACAATTTCTGCATCTGTCTCAGGAATCGCCGTGCCGTCACAAGAAAATACAAACATTCACTTGAAACGATCGTTTGAATTTGGCAAAAAGCAGCCCGTCTTATGGAACAGCTGGAGATGTCAGGTATGCGAAGCCACATTGTCGCGGGTGCAGCGGCGGTACTGTTCGGATTGTCCGGGCAGGCGCTCGCCAAGGTGAGTGCTGCGGAGGCCGCGAGGCTCGGAAACGAGTTGACGCCGGTTGGTGCCGAACGTGGGGCCAATGCCTCAGGGACCATTCCCGAGTGGGCCGGTGGGCTGAGCACTCCGCCGGCAGGTTGGAGTCGGGGAGAGATCGAGATCAACCCCTTCCCGGGTGACAGGCCGCTGTTTGTCATTACCGGAGACAATCTGGATTTATACCGGGACAAATTATCCGATGGCCACATCCGGATGATCGAGCAGTATGGTCCGGAGTTTTTCATGCCGGTGTACCAGACCCGGCGTACGGCCGCGTTCCCGGAACATGTCTATGAGAAATCGATCGCGAATGCCACTAGCGCAGAGCTGCTGGATAATGGCAATGGCGTTCGCAATACCATCATGACGAGTCCGTTCCCCATTCCCGAGAACGGGCTTGAGGTGATCTGGAATCATATTCTTCGCTATCGCGGGGAAGAGATCTCCTTCCGCAGTGCCTCGGCGACGCCCCAGACTGACGGTTCTTACAATCCGGTCGTCAACGAATACGACTATTTCTTCGCCTATAGCCAGAAGCAAGCCGAACTGGAAGAGATTGACAACAAGATCTTTTACCTCAAGACCAATACGGTGTCGCCGTCTTCACTGGCCGGCACCATAACCCTGGTTCATGAAACACTGGACCAGATCCGCTCGCCACGTCTGGCCTGGCGCTATGATGCCGGTTCCCGTCGACTGCGCCGCTCCCCGAATCTTGCGTACGAGACCGATTTGCCGAATTCGTCCTCCCTGCGTTCCGTTGATCAGAAAGACATGTACAACGGCGCGCCCAATCAGTACGACTGGACCCTGAAAGGCAAGCGTGAGCTCTACGTGCCCTACAATGCCTACAAGTTGCATGGCGATGCGGTGGATGCGGACGATGTGATTCGTCCCAGGCACATCAACCAGAAGCTGACGCGTTATGAGTTGCATCGTGTCTGGGTAGTCGAGGCGACGCTGCGCACGGGTATCAGCCATATATATGCCCGCCGGGTTTTCTATGTGGATGAGGACAGCTGGCAGATTCTGGCGTCCGAAGAGTATGACGAGGAGGGGAACCTCTGGCGGGTGTCCGAGGCCCATAACATCACGTACTACAGCGAACCGGTGTTCTGGACCACCATGGAAATGACCTACGACCTCAAGGCCGGGCGTTATTACATCGATGGTCTGGATGACGGATTCAAACCCTATGACTTCGCGCCCGGCTTCCGTGGCAACGAGTTCACCGCCTCCGCCGCCCGCCGGGCAGCCCGGCGGTGAAAAAGGGATCAGATGAAGGCTTTCATCTGACCCCAATCTGGCGCCATCCACGGATTTCATCCCAACTCCGGGGTCAGAAGAACGCTTTCTTCTGACCCCAAGTTCACCCCGACTTAGCGTAATCCTCAGATCTTCGCCCCAACACCGGGGTCAGAAGAACGCTTTCTTCTGACCCCACGTTCACCCCGACTTGGCGTAATCCTCAGATGTTCGCTCCAGCACCGGGGTCAGAAGAAAGCCTTCTTCTGACCCCACTTTAATACCGTCATAAAATTGACAGTCCTCCCCAAGCCGGCTTAAATAAGATAGAGGTATCAATGGCAACGGAAGGTCAAAATGTCCAAGAATAACAAGGTGCTGGTGCTCAGTGAGGACGAACTGAGGCGGCACGATCTGGTCACGATTCTCGAATTTGTCGGAGAAGGGCAAGTCATTGCCGGCGACGAAGCTTTGGCGCTGTTGGCCAGCGACGATGACCAGCACCAAGGGGAAGTCGGCGTGGCTCTGGTAAGCGGCGAGGGCGGCCAGGTGGCCGAGACCCTGAGGCGCGTGTGCGACACCTTGCCGGGGGTGCCGGTACTGTTGGTGGATAGTGCCGATCCCTCCGCTCTGTCAGATCAGTACGCCAACCGCATCATTGCCCGCCTGGAGTGGCCCCTGAATTACGCCAAGTTTGTTGATTCGCTGTACCGGGCGCAGATTTACCGGGATCAGTCGGACCGTAGTCAGCAGGAACGCGGCCATTTACGGGGATTGCAGTTGTTCCGTAGCCTGGTTGGCACCAGTCGCAAGATCCAGCATGTCCACCAGTTGATGGAGCAGGTGGCGGATATGGATGTGACGGTGCTGATTACGGGCGAATCCGGCACCGGCAAGGAAGTGGTTGCCCGGAATCTCCATTATCATTCTTCCCGACGGGACCATCCCTTTGTACCGCTCAGTTGTGGGGCGGTTCCGCCCGAGCTGCTGGAAAGCGAGCTGTTCGGCCATGAAAAAGGGGCGTTCCCGGGGGCGATTTCCGCGAGGGCGGGGCGCCTTGAACTGGCCGATGGCGGTACCCTGTACCTGGATGAGATTGATGCTCTGCCCCTGCCTCTGCAAGTTAAGCTGCTCCGGGTCCTGCAGGACCGCACATTCGAGCGTATGGGCAGCCATCGTAGCGAGAGCGTCGATGTCCGTATCATTGCTGCCACCGATCGTAATCTTGAGGACATGATCGAGGCCGGTGACTTCCGGGAGGATCTCTATTACAGCCTGAATGTGTTTCCGATCGAGATGCCGGCTCTCCGGGAGCGGGTCGAGGATATTCCCCTGCTGATCAATGAATTGATCTCCCGCATGGAGAAGGAGAAGCGGGGCTCATTGCGTCTCAACTCGGCGGCGATCATGAGCCTGTGCCGGCACGACTGGTCCGGGAACATCCGGGAACTGGCCAACCTCATCGAGAGACTGGCGATCATGCATCCCTACGGCGTGATCGGGGTGCAGGAGCTGCCGAAAAAATTCCGTTATGTGGACGATTACGACGAGAACCGGTCCGTGGAGGATTCCGGTCTGCCATCGGGCGTGCCCGGTCTCGTCGGCCTGGATGCCCCGGCCCTGCTGCCGGTGAACGGTATCGATCTCAAGGAATACCTCTCCAACCTCGAAAAACAGCTGATTCAGCAGGCTCTGGATGAGGCCGGGGGCGTGGTGGCCCGGGCCGCCGAAAAACTCCGTATTCGCCGGACGACCCTGGTGGAGAAGGTGCGAAAATACGGCCTGAGGGAAGAATCCACCGAATCCTGAGTCGCCGGGCCGGCGACAAAAACTCTGTTGTCAGCTATCCTGAACCACAGAAGAGCGAGGCCAACTTTGCTCTGGTCGGATTGGTCACTATCGCTACACGGACTGCTTCTGGAGGTTTTGTGAATGTCCATACAGACGAGCCTCGCCGAGGACGGCAAAACGCTGGTCATCCGGATTGAAGGCCGGTTTGACTTCAGTACACACCAGGCGTTCCGGGATTCCTACGAGCGTGCCGGTCCCAGGGTCACCCATTATGTTGTGGACCTGTCAGACACGACGTACCTCGACAGTTCCGCCCTGGGTATGTTGCTTTTGCTACGGGACCACGCCGGGGGAGACAGCGCCCGGATCTCGATAGAGAACTGCAACAGTGACGTTCGCCGGATCCTCTCCATTTCAAATTTCGAGCAGCTTTTCGCTATCAAGTGACCCAGCGCAACCTGCGAATTCTGATTGCAGATGACAGCGACACGGACCGTCTGATTCTTCAGGCCATCATCAAACGGCTGGGACATCAGGTGATCGAAGCGGCGGATGGGCTCGAAGCGGTGCAGAAATTCCGCGACGAGTGCCCGGATATTGTCCTTCTCGATGCCCTGATGCCCAGGATGGACGGAATGGAGGCTGCCCGGCACATCAAGGCCCTGGCCGGTGAACGCCTGGTGCCCCTGATTTTCCTGACCTCATTGTCCGATGCCGAAGACCTGGCCCGGTGCCTGGAGGCGGGCGGTGATGATTTCCTGACCAAGCCCTACAATCGAGTGATCATCGAGGCCAAGATCAAGGCGTTCGACCGTATGCGGCGAATGCACGATACCCTATCGAGTCAGCACGAGCAGATATGCGAGCGTAATCGGCAACTGCTTGAAGAACAGGCCATTGCCCGCCGGGTATTTGATAATGTGGCCCATACCGGTTGCCTGGACTCGCCCAATATTCGTTACCACGCCTCGCCACTATCGGTATTCAATGGCGATGTGTTGTTTGCCTCCCCGCGGCCGGCGGGAGGCATGCTGATTTTTCTCGGGGATTTCACCGGTCACGGATTACCGGCCGCCATTGGTGCGATGCCGGTTGCCGAGATTTTCTACGGAATGGCCCGCAAGGGATTCAGCGGCGCCGATGTGCTCCGGGAAATCAACCAGAAACTCAAGCGCATCCTTCCTACTGGCATGTTCTGTTGTGGGGCCATGGTGGAAGCGGACTTCAAATTGGGACAGCTCCGGGTATGGAACGGGGCGCTGCCTGAGGCCTGGATCATCCGCGGGGAGGGTGAGTCCTTGCTACTCCCGTCCCGGCATCTGCCCCTTGGAATTTTGCCGCCGAAGCAGTTCGAGTGTGTCATGGAGGTCGTGCAGGTTCGCCCCGGCGACAGGTTGTTGGTGATGACTGATGGCGTGCTGGAGGCTGCGAATGACCGTGGAGAGCTGTTCGGCCTGCCCGGAATCCGGCAGTGCCTTGAGCATCGTCAGCCACATACGCATCCATTCGATGCGGTTCTTGAGGCTGTACGCCAGTTCAGTGACAGGGCTGACGAGTCTGACGACCTTACCCTGGTTGGTCTGGATATCACGGATCAGCCCGACCTGCCCGCAGAGCCGGAGCAGCCATCCCTGTCCGCCTTGGCCGGACCTACGGAGTGGCGGTGCGAATATGAGATCCGGGAGCGGACCCTGGGGGATTTCAGTCCGCTGCCCCTGTTGTTGCATATCTGCCTCGAAGTACCCGGTTTGCGCACACGAAGTGGCGAGATCTATACCCTGTTGTCGGAACTTTACAACAATGCCCTGGAGCATGGTGTCCTTCAGCTGCCGTCAGAGTGGAAACACAGTGCGGATGGATTCGGAAAGTATTATTCCGAGCGACAAGCCCGGCTGGCTCGGGTCGACGGTCATTACATCCGGTTCAGTTTGCACCACACCAGGAAACCCGGTGGCGGGCGCCTGCGTGTTGTCTGTGAAGACAGCGGTGCCGGCTTTGATTTCAGCAATCATCCCCTGGTTTCAGGTCGGGATGATGAATCAAGGGCCCCCCGGTATGCCGGCCGAGGCCTGTTACTCTTGAAACGTTTGAGCAGAAGCATCAAATTCCGGGGCAAGGGTAACCACGTCGAAATCATTTATGATTGGAATTTCTCAGCGCACCAGGGGGATGGTGATGACAGATAAACAGCACCTTGATGAAGAAGCTCTGGCGGAACTTCAGGATGTCATGGAGGATGAATTCGATGTCCTGATCCAGACGTACATCATTGACTCCCGGGATCGAATCGCCAGCCTGAAGTCCGCGTTGTCGGCAGGGGACGCGGATGCTTTCGCCAAGACGGCCCACAGTCTGAAAGGCAGTTGTATCAACATAGGCGCGCCCCGGCTCGGGGAGCTGTGTATGGAAGCGGAGCAGGCGGGTAAGGTCTCGGACCTCACTGAGGCCTCGCGCCTGGTCGGGGAAATCGAGGAAGAGTTTGCCGCTGTAATAAGCCTGCTGGAGGGGCTGTTGGTGCGTTGAGCAAGATCCGGAAACCGGCACCCCGGGGCGCCGGTTTCCGCTCAGATGGCCTTAGTCGGCTTTCTGCTCGTAGATCGCCTTGCCCCAGGCCTCTTTGCTGCCGGGCAGAATCAGGTTGAGGACAACCGCCACAACGGCGCACAAGGCGATACCCTCCAGTTGACCGAGCGCCATGTTGCCGATGCCGAACACCAGGGTTACGCCGACAATCACCAGGTTACGTGACTCGGACAGGTCCACCTGATGGCGGATCAGGGTGTTCAGGCCCACGACCGCGATGGAGCCGAACAGCAGGCACAGGATACCGCCCATGACCGGTACCGGAATGGTCTGCAAGGCCGCGCCGAACTTGCCAACAAACGCCAGCACGATGGCCACCACGGCAGCCCACCACATCACCTTCGGATTGAAGTTCCGGGTCAGCATGACCGCGCCAGTCACCTCGGAATAGGTGGTGTTGGGTGGTCCACCCAGCATGGAGGCCGTGCTGGTGGCGAGGCCATCCCCGAGCAGGGTCCGGTGCAGGCCTGGCTTTTCCAGATAGTTCTTGCGGGTGACGTTACCGATGGCCAGGACATCACCGATGTGTTCAATGGCGGGGGCAATGGCCACCGGGATCATGAACAGAATGGCGCTCCAACCGAACTCCGGAGCCACGAAGTCGGGCATGGCGAACCAGGGGGCTTCCCGTACCGGGGTCATGTCCACGATTCCGGCGAACAGGGAAAGGATGTAGCCGGCCGCCACACCGAACATGATGGGGATCAGGCGGAAGATGCCCTTGGCCCAGAGCGTCATGATGATGGTGACCGCCAGGGAGATCATGGCAATCCAGATGGCCGTGTCATAGGGCACCAGTTCGGCAGAGCCGTCACCGGTCTGTCCGGATGCCATGTTCACGGCGATGGGCGCCAGGCCCAGGCCGATGGTCATAATCACCGGCGCGATGACCACCGGCGGCAGCAGCCGGGTGACAAAGCCGGTGCCTCGCAGTTTCACTGCGGCACTCAGGAGGATATAGAGGATACCCGCTGCCATCAGGCCGCCCATGGTCTGCTCCAGCCCGAACTTGCCCTTGGCGGCAATGATCGGAGCAATGAAGGCGAAGGAGGAGGCCAGGAAAATGGGTATCTGTCCGCCGGTCACGACGTGGAAGATCAGGGTGCCGATCCCGGCGGTGAACAGCGCGACGTTAGGATCCAGGCCGGTAATCAATGGCATCAGCACCAGGGCGCCGAAGGCCACCAGCAGCATCTGGGAACCGGCGATGGCCTGTTTCCAGACCGGGTCGTTGGTGTGATCCTGCATGCTCAGACGTCCTTCTGCTTGGTGCCAAAGATCTTGTCGCCGGCATCGCCGAGGCCCGGCAGGATGTAGCCCTTGTCGTTCAGGCGCTCATCCACGGAAGCCGTGTAGATGGAGACGTCCGGATGCTTCTCCAGGACCTTTTCGATGCCTTCGGGAGCCGCTACCAGCACCAGGGCGCGGATCTCGGTACTGCCGGCTTTCTTGAGCAGGTCGATGGTGGAGATCATTGAGCCACCGGTGGCAAGCATGGGGTCAACGATCAGGGCCATTCGCTGGTCCAGTTCGCCCACGAGTTTTTCCAGGTAGGTACTGGCTTCGAGGGTTTCCTCGTTGCGGATCTGGCCAACCACGCTGACCCGGGCAACGGGAATCAGGCTGAGCACGCCGTCCAGCATGCCAAGGCCCGCGCGGAGGATGGGGACGATGGTGACCTTCTTGCCGTGGATCTGCTCCACGTTCACCGGGCCGGCCCAGCCATCGATGGTTTTTTCCTGCAGGTTGAAATCCTTGGTGGCTTCGTAAGTCAGCAGGGCGCCGACTTCCTGTGCCAGTTCACGAAAATTCTTGGTGCTGATGTCTGCGCGGCGCATCAGGCCAAGTTTGTGGCGGATCAGGGGGTGTCGTACCTCGTGGATTGGCATTCGGTCACCTGTGTGTCTGGGATTATCGGATCAAGTTTGACGGGTTTGGGCGTAAATGGCGCAAGGATACCGTATATGAAAAGGCACGTCAGGTATCATGAAATCCCCTGAGTGATGCTATAAGATGGCACTTTCTACGGGTTGCGTGGCAATAGACCAGGAAGACTATGACAACAGCAAATCCGGTTCAGGTCATCGCGGTATCCGGGGGAAAGGGTGGCACGGGTAAAACCAGTCTTTCGGTGAACCTGGCCATCGCCCTGGCGCAAAGAGGTCGGCGGGTTGTGGTTCTGGACGGCGACCTGGGGCTCGGCAATATCGATGTTTCGTTGGGCATCACTGCCAGTCACACCCTGGAGGACGTTCTGCGGGGCGACTGTGAACTCAGGGACGTACTGATGGAGGGGCCGGGCGGCATCCGTATTGTCCCGGCTCCGTCCGGCAGCCTGAGAATGACCCGTCTCGGTGACCAGGAATACGCCGGTCTGATCAATGCCTTCAGTGAGTTGGGGGACGAGATCGATGTTCTGGTCATTGATACCGCCTCGGGGATTTCCGATGCGGTGGTGAACTTCCTTCGGGCCGCCCAGGAGTTGTTGCTGGTGGTCTGTGACGAACCCACCTCCATTACCGACACCTACGCTCTGGTCAAATTGATGAACCGGGACTACGGCATCAACCGCTTCCGTGTCATAGCCAACCAGGTCCGCAACGAGCAGGAGGGGCGCCAGCTCTACGAAAAACTGATCCGGGTCACCGAGCGTTTCCTGGACGTGGCGTTAGAGTATGCAGGTATGGTGCCTTATGACGAGACCTTCAAAAAAGCGGTGCAGCGCCAGCGGGCTGTGGTGGAGGCGTATCCCCGTGCGAGGGCCTCACTGGCCATCAAGGCGCTGGCTGAGAAAGTGGACGGCTGGCCTCTGCCGTCTTCTCCCCGTGGCCACGTGGAGTTCTTTGTTGAGCGACTTGTCTGAGCCCGAACGAGATCTGTTCTGATGGATGCTGGTAATGAATAAATTGTACCCCAGGGCCAATGAGGCCCTGCTAGCTGTTTCCCGCCACGAGTTTGTTGCCTGCTCGGATCTTGCACCCTCTATCACCGGCCACTCCATCCCCCGGGAGGAAACGGTCCGGCATCTGTTGTCCCTGATGCCTGAAATTGCCCCGGACCAGACGGTGATGCACGTCGGTGGTGGCTCGGGTTATCTCACAGCAGTGTTGTCGGAACTCGCGCACCGGGTCATTTATGTGGAACGTAATCCGGTGGTGGCAGAGGCCGCCCGGGAGCGCTTCTTCCGGCTTGGCAAACACAATGTCGATGTGGTGGTTGCGGATATCGAGAACGCCCCGGAGCAGGATGTGTTATGCGATCTGGTGCTTTGCACCACGTTTCTGCCCCGGCGTGATGTGGTGTTGCCGTTTTTGCGGAACCAGGGCCGGTTGATCTGTCTGGAGGGCAGGGCGGGGCCGGTTCCGAGTCTGGCAATGTTCGAGAAGCAGGGTTTTGGTCTGGTCCGGTCGCGCACCCTCGGCTGGGTGGATTTCAATCGCAACGCGGAGCAGATCCTGATTGACCTCGGGGTCATCGACGAAAAGGTCCTCGCGGAGGCCAAGGCCGAAGCCGCCCGGACCAATTGCCGGGTGCTCGATCTGGTCCGGCGCAAGCTGAACCTGGAAGAGATTGACCTGTTCCGGACCCTGGCCCAGCAGCGGGGTATGGTGTTCAAGGAGGCGGACGAGCTGTTGCCCGACCTGCACCCGGCGCTGTTCCGCCGTTTCTCCCGCACCTTCCTCGACCTTTCGCGATTGCTGCCGGTGGCCGAAGCCGATGGCAAGATCACCGTGGTCACCGATGATCCCGATGCCCGCACCGACCAGCTGGAGCGGCTGACCCAGAAGTCCGTGATTGAATGCCTGTTGGTCACCCCCACGGATTTCCGCAGGATCTGGTCTGCACTGGACCTGACCGCCCAGGGCAAGCAGTTCGTGGCGGATCACGGGCCGGATCATGAGGAGCATCCGGACGCGCGCGCCGATACCTCCGGCACCCTGGGGGAGCATGGTGGTAACAAGCACGTGAGCCCCTATCTGGTCTCGGTCTACGAAGCAATTCTGCTGGATGCGGTCAGCGAGAAGGCCAGCGATATCCATATCGAGCAATACGGCGAACGGGTGCGCATCCGTCTTCGGGTAGACGGCGAATTGCATGACCTGCCCCAGTACCAGCTCACGCCCCGGGAGCTGCGCGGTGTGATCAATGTGATCAAGCTGCGCGCCGAGTTGAATATTGCCGAGCACCGGCTGCCCCAGGGTGGCCGATCCCAGCTTCGGTTGGGCGAGGCTTCCTACGACCTCCGGATCCAGACCCAGCCGTCTCTGCATGGAGAACACGCGGTCATCCGATTACTGCCCCAGACCGGGCGCGCGATGACCATTGCAGAACTGGGAATGTCCAGGGCTATCGGCGCCCGTTACCAGCGCCTGCTGGATAACCCAGCGGGGCTGGTACTGGTGGTTGGCCCGACGGGTTCGGGCAAGTCCACGACCCTGTATGCCGGCCTGCAGACCCTGGCGGACGATGGACGGCGCAAGGTCATCACTGTCGAGGATCCGATCGAGTATTCCATCGACAACATCCAGCAGACCCGGGTCCGTGGCGAGATCGGTTTCGGCTTTGCCGATGCCATGCGGGCCTTTGTCCGCGAAGACCCGGATGTCATTCTGGTAGGGGAGATCCGGGACCAGGAAACCGCGCTCGAGGCCATTCGGGCTTCCCAGACCGGTCACGTGGTGTTATCCACGCTCCATTGCAACGATGCGGTGGATTCGTTGCAGCGCCTTTACGACCTTGGTGTCCATCCCAACTCTATCGCCGGCGAATTGCTGGCGGTGATTGCTCAGCGACTGGCCAAACGCATCTGCCGGCATTGTCGCCAGCCGGCCGAGGCCGATCCTGCCATCCTGGCCGAGTTGTTCCCGGATGGGGCGCCGACGGATTTCCGCTGCTTTGAAGGGGAGGGCTGCGATAAGTGCAATGGCCGTGGCACCCACGGGCGGGTGGCCATTGTCGAATACATGGAGGTGGATTCGGACATTCGTAATGCCATCTCCAGCCAGCCGCCCATCGGAGAGCTACGCTGGCGGGCCCTCGATGCCGGCCTGGTCACCATGCGTGACAGTGCCCTGGATCATGTAATCGAAGGGGTGATTCCCTTGTCTGAACTGCCGCGTATCCTGCCAAGGGAGCGCATGGCACCGGAAGTTCGTGGCGGCCGCAGGAGTTCCCGATGACAGCCAGCAAAACAACACACAAGCACAAGGCCGCCCAGCGTGAGCCGGCCGAGGTCACCTACGCCGCGGAACTGGAGAAGCTCGCGGCCCTCGACGAGGGGCCGGTACCACCGGGCTGGCGAATGTCCCCCCGGGCAGTGGAAAAGTTTGTCATGGGCGACGACGAACTGGGCATCGAGCGTAAGTTCGTGGCAGACCGGGCCATGGTCGTCCGTATCATCATTTCCCTGTGTACCAGCCGCGGGTGCCTGCTGGTCGGGGAGCCCGGCACTGCCAAGTCCTGGTTGTCCGAGCTCCTCGCCGCTGCGATTTCGGGTGGTTCCACCCTGACGTTGCAGGGCGGCGCTGTCAGCCAGGTCAGCCAGCTGCTGTACAGCTGGAACGAGGCGATCATCAAGAATGAAGGACCCTGCCTCAAGGCCCTGGTGCCCAGCCCGTTGCTGCGCGGGATGATGGAAGGGCGGCTGGTCCGGTTCGAGGAAATTGCCCGCTGCCCCCAGGCACTGCAGGATGCGCTGCTGTCGGTGTTGTCCGACCGGGTGGTCATCATTCCGGAGCTGGCGGGAGATGAGGGGGTCATCCTGGCCAAGGAAGGGTTCAATGTCGTTGCCACTTCCAACAGCATTGACGAAGGCGTGCATGCCATGAGTGCTGCCCTCAAGCGCAGGATGGATTTCGAGGAGATCCGGCCGATCCGCAACCTGGCCGACGAGCTGGATGTGGTGGTCAGGGAGGTCCGCAAGGCCAATGCCGGTGCGGGTGTCTCGGTGGAGCCGGATCCCCGGGTGCTGGAGGTGCTGGTTACCATGTTCCATGAGTTGCGCAATGGCCAGACTCTCGACGGCCGGAGCACGGACCGTCTCGCCGGTGCCGCCCTGTCCACGGCGGAAGCGGTTGCCGTGGCCCATGCGGCGAGTCTCAACGCCTGGTATTACGGTGGCGAAGCGATGACGGTGGAACAACTGATGCACCATATCATCGGTTCCGCGCTCAAGGACCAGCCGGAGGATCGTCGTCGCCTGCGGCATTACTTCGAGACTGCCGTCGCCACCAGGGACGGAGACAACTGGAAACAGGCGTGGGCGTTGCGCTCGCTGATCCAGTAATCTGCCGTGCCGGCGGTGGGTGGCAAATTGATACTGGGCAAGAGTAATCCGTTAAAGCTTTGGTTATAATACGCGCCGCCGGCAATCCCTGCCGCCAATGATGTCTGCACCCGCCGTGTCAGTCATGAATACACCCGGTGCCGCAACAACGCGCATCGCCTGGATTCGGGGCCCTGATGTCTGAGCCGTTACTACAGGCTGTCAATCTCCAGTGTGAACGGGACGAGCGGATACTGTTCCGCGACCTTTCCTTTTCCGTAATGCCCGGTACTGTGACCCGTGTCGAGGGGCCCAATGGCTCGGGCAAGACGACCCTCCTGCGCATCCTCGCCGGCCTCAACGACGCCTGGTCCGGCGATCTTTACTGGTGTGGCCAGCCCAGGGCCGGGCAGCGGGAGAGTTTTTTGCGTAACATGCTCTACCTCGGTCACCGGCCCGGGATCAAGCCGCTGCTCACGCCCCTGGAAAACCTCCGGGCGCTGATGGCCGGTCGCCGGCCGGTATCCGATGAGGTTCTGTCCCGGGCGCTCGAGGGCACCGGGCTGGCGGGTTTCCAGAAGGTGCCCTGCCGTAACCTGTCGGCGGGCCAGCAGAGGCGAGTGGCGCTGGCTCGGCTGCTGGTTGCCGACGAGCCCCTCTGGCTCCTGGACGAGGTGTTCACGGCGATCGATTCCGATGGCGTCAAGGCGATCGAGGCACTCCTGCAGCAACGGGCGGCGGAAGGTGGCGCGGTGGTCGTCACGACCCACCATAACCTGCAGCTGCCCGGTATGCAGCGGATCGTGCTCGGGGGAGGGCAGGTCGATGACGAGTAACCCTGTCCGGGTGCAGCCGGTTAACGAGAGTATCGGCGTGGCCGCTGCCATGAAGGCAGTGTTCATGCGTGATATCAAGGTCGCTTTCCGGCAGCGCCAGGATCTCCTCAACCCTCTGTTGTTTTTTGTGATGGTGGTAACCCTGTTCCCACTCGGGGTTAGCCCGGAAGTGTCATTCCTGCGAGAGTCGGGTGCGGGTATCCTGTGGGTGGCAGCATTGTTGTCGGTATTGTTGTCCCTGGATCACCTGTTCCGCCACGACTTTGATGACGGAACCCTGGAACAGCTGGTACTGCAGCCGCAGCCGCTGTTCCTGCTGGTGCTGGCCAAGACGCTTGCGCACTGGATGCTCACCGGCCTGCCGCTGGTGATTCTGACGCCGGTTCTCGGGGTTATGGTGCATCAGCCGGGGAACTCTATCGGCATTCTGTGTCTAACGCTGCTGATCGGTACGCCTGTGCTGAGTCTGATCGGTTCCATCGGTGCGGCGTTGACACTGGGATTGCGATCGGCGGGCGTGCTCTTGTCCCTGCTGATCATTCCGCTGTACATTCCGGTGCTGATTTTCGGCACCGGCACAGTGGCTGCGGCTTCGGAAGGTGCCCCGGTGGGGGCTTACCTGGCACTGATGGGTGCATTCCTGGTGCTGGCACTGACGCTGGCTCCGTTTGCTTCGGCATCAGCGTTGAAAATCAGTATGTCCAATAGCTAACGGGTTAACGGGTACCAATCGATGTGGCAATTTTTTCATAAGCTGGGCTCCCCAAAATGGTTCTACGGGATTGCGACCCGTCTGATGCCCTGGCTGCTGGTCGCAGGTGTGCTGCTGTTGCTGGCAGGCATCGTCTGGGGGCTGGCCTTCGCTCCGAAGGACTATCTGCAAGGCAACAGCTACCGGATTATCTTTATTCACGTACCAACGGCGTTCCTGGCCCAGTCCGTGTACATCATGATGGCGGTGGCTGCCGTTGTTACCCTGGTCTGGCGCATGAAACTGGCAGATGTGTTCGTGAAGGCAGTCGCTCCCGTGGGACTGGTGCTGACATTCCTGGCCCTGTTTACCGGCGCGGTCTGGGGCAAGCCCACTTGGGGCACCTGGTGGATCTGGGATGCCCGGCTGACGTCCATGTTGATCCTGCTGTTCCTCTATGGCGGGGTGATCGCCCTGGATCGGGCTATCAATGATGAAAAGTCTGCCGCCCGTGCCGTGGCCGTGCTGGTTCTCGTAGGCGTGGTCAATATTCCCATCATCAAATACTCGGTGGAATGGTGGAACACACTGCACCAGCCCGCCACCTTCAAACTGACAGAAAAGCCCTCCATGCCCGCGGAGATGTGGGTCCCGCTTCTGCTCGCAGTCCTCGGCCTGTACCTGATTTTCGGCTGGCTGGCCTGCCTCCGGATGCAGACGGAAATCCTCGTGCGCGAACAGCGAACCCGGTGGGTAAAAGATCTCGTGATGGCGGGGAGGTTCTGATCCATGGCTTTTGATTCTTTCTCCGCTTTTATCGCCATGGAAGGCCATGGCCCCTATGTGTGGACCTGTTACGGCGTGTTTTTCGTATTGATGGTCGGGCTGATGGCCTGGTCGCGGCGTCGGCGCAGCGCAACGATGGCGGCCTGTCGCAGGAATTATGAACGGCAGGAGCGTGGCCAGCAGCGGGCAGCCCGGCCCGCGGCCACGTTCACCCGAGTTGAAGTTTCCCAGGACTGACAAGCAGGTTTCGCATGAACCCGATCCGTAAAAAACGGCTGACCATTGTTCTCTTTCTCCTCGTTGGAATTGGTGTTGCGGTGGGGCTGACCACCTACGCCCTGCGCCAGAACATCAACCTGTTCTATGATCCGTCGCAGATTGCCGCGGGTGAGGCCCCCGTTGATGTGCGGATCCGCGCGGGCGGAATGGTGGAGGAAGGCTCCGTGGTTCGTGATCCGGAAAGTCTGAAGGTTGTCTTCCGGGTCACCGATTTCAACGCCTCGGTGCCGGTGGAATATGTCGGTATCCTGCCGGACCTGTTTGCCGAGGGGCAGGGTGTGGTCGCCATGGGCAAGATCAACGGTCGGGGCCGGTTCGTGGCGGACCAGGTGCTGGCAAAGCACGATGAGAATTACATGCCGCCGGAGGTGGCTGACGCCCTGGAGAAAGCCTCCAAGGGACAGAACAAGGCGGGCGAGACGGCCCAGCCAGAATCTTATTGATCGAAACTCCCAGCCTGAATAGGGGATTCTGATGTTTCCGGAACTCGGACAGTTTGCACTGATTCTCGCGCTGTTGCTGGCAGTGCTCCTTTCCGTTGTCCCCCTGGTCGGCTCTGTGACCGGCCGGGACAACCTCCAGGCATTCGCCCGGCCGCTGGCCTCGGGCATGTTTGTGTTTATTGCACTGGCCTTTGGTCTGCTCACGCACGCCTTCCTTACCGACGATTTTTCCGTCGCCTACGTGGCCAATAACAGCAATAGCATGCTGCCCTGGTTCTACAAGTTCAGCGCGGTCTGGGGCGGGCACGAGGGCTCGTTGCTGCTGTGGATTCTGATGCTGACGGGCTGGACCCTGGCGGTGGCAATTTTCAGCCGCCGACTGCCTTCGGTCATGATTTCCCAGGTGCTGTCGGTGCTGGGTATGGTCAGTGTCGGCTTCCTCTTGTTCATCATCGTGACCTCCAACCCCTTCGACCGGCTGCTCCCGAATGTGCCCGCCGATGGTGCCGACCTCAATCCGCTGCTTCAGGACATCGGTCTGATCATGCATCCTCCGATGCTATACATGGGATACGTCGGTTTCTCCGTGGCATTTGCTTTTGCCATCGCTGCCCTGATCAATGGCCGCCTCGATGCCGCTTGGGCGCGCTGGTCGAGGCCCTGGACCACGGTGGCGTGGGCGTTCCTGTCCATCGGCATCGCCCTGGGTAGCTGGTGGGCCTATTATGAGCTCGGTTGGGGCGGCTGGTGGTTCTGGGATCCGGTGGAGAATGCGTCACTGCTCCCATGGTTGTCCGGCACGGCACTGATGCACTCGCTGGCAGTCACCGAGAAGCGGGGTGTGTTCAAGAGCTGGACCGTACTGCTGGCCATCGTCACCTTTGCCCTGAGTCTGCTTGGTACCTTCCTGGTGCGTTCCGGCGTACTGACTTCCGTGCACGCCTTCGCTTCGGATCCGGAGCGGGGCAAGTTCCTGCTGATGCTGCTCGCCGTCACCATGATTGCCAGTCTGGCGCTGTATGCGTTCCGGGCTCCCGTGGTGCACGTCCGCGCCCGTTACGGTTCATTGTCCCGGGAGATCTTCCTGCTGCTGAATAACGTGCTGCTGGTGTCGGCGACCTTGCTGGTGGCGATCGGCACCCTGTATCCGCTGGTGCTGGATTATCTGGAGCTGGGCAAGCTCTCCATTGGCGAGCCGTTCTTCAACCTGACCTTCAGCCCGTTGGCCGTCGCCGCCGGTCTGTTGCTTGGCGCCGGTATCTTCTCCCGCTGGAAGAAGACCGATGGTGGCTGGCTCGGCCGCAAGCTGCTTTGGCCCCTGGCTGTCAGCGTGGTCGCCAGCACGGTCGTGATGATCGGCTACGGTGGTTTCAGGCCCTGGGCCTTTGCCGGGGTGTTTACGGCCATGTGGGTTACTGTCGCCACCCTGTGGGACCTGTGGGACAAGTCAGCTTCCCGCAAGGGCCGCCTGCACGGATTGAAGCGCCAGTCCCGGAGCTACTGGGGCATGGTGCTCGGTCACCTCGGGCTCGCCATGGTCATGGCGGGCGCCACGGTGGTGTCCAACTACGGCATCGAACGGGATGTCCGTATGACCCCTGGTGACGTTGCTACCGTGGGTGACTACCAGTTCGTGTTCACCGACATCGGTGAGCGTCGTGGCCAGAACTTCACCGCGCAGTATGGGGGCTTTGACGTGATGCTCGACGGCGAGAAGGTCGCCGAACTGCATCCGGAAAAGCGTCAGTACAGTGTCGGCATGAGTGTGATGACCGAGGCGGATATTGATGCCGGCCTCTTCCGGGATATCTTCGTGGCGATCGGTGAGCGTATTTCCGATGATGCCTGGGCCATTCGCCTTCAGTACAAGCCCCTGGTCCGCTGGCTGTGGCTCGGTGCCCTGGTGATGGCGATCGGCGGTTTCCTCGCCATATCCGACAAGCGTTACCGCATCCGGGATCGCGCAGATGAGCGGGTTCCCGGCAATGCAGCTCCCGCAGGGCCTGTGAAAGTTGAAGCGGAGGCTCTGTCATGAAGCGGTTCCTGTTGTTCCTGCCCTTGCTGGTGGCTGTGGTCCTGGGTGTCGTGCTGTTTGCCGGAATCGGCAAGGACCCGACCAAACTGGAATCGGCCCTGATCGGCAAGACGGTGCCCGAGTTTACCCTGGCGGACCTGCACAATCCCGGGGCTACGCTGGACCGCAGTCTGTTCCGTGGGGAGGTGTCCCTGCTCAATGTCTGGGGGACCTGGTGTCCGTCCTGCCGGGATGAACACGATGATCTGATGTGGCTGGCGGAGGAAAAGGGCGTGCCCATCTTCGGCCTGAACTACAAGGACAAGCGCGAGGATGCCCTGGTCTGGCTGGATCGCCTGGGCGACCCTTACCGGGCGACCATCTATGATCCGAAAGGCACGCTGGGCTTTGATCTCGGAGTATATGGAGCACCGGAAACCTTCGTGATTGATGCCGACGGAGTGGTTCGTTATCGGCATGTTGGTGTGATCAATCCCAAGGTCTGGGAAGAAACCCTGTTGCCGGTGATCCGGGAAGCGCGGGGTAACAGCTGATGACTCGTATTGTGCTGGCAACCCTGCTGGCCCTGTTCGCGGGCCTCAGCCAGGCGGAAGTGGCGGACGTCTACGACTTTGACAGTCGCGAGCAGGAGCTGCGTTACCAGAACCTGATCTCCGAGCTGCGTTGTCCCAAGTGTCAGAATCAGAACATTGCCGATTCCAATGCCCCGATTTCGGAGGACATGCGGAACGAGGTATATCGGATGATGCAGGCCGGGGCCAGTAATGAGGAGATCGTGGATGCACTGGTGGCCCGTTTCGGGGAATTCGTCCGGTACAAGCCGGAGCTGGACAGCCGGACCTTCCTGCTGTGGGCGACACCGGCCATTGCTGTCCTTGGCGGCTTGCTGGTAGTGGCCGGCGTGGTCATCCGCGCCCGGCGTAGCGAGCGGCAGGCCCAGGGTCTGAGCCCTGAGGAACGTGCCCGTGCAGAACGGATCCTGGCGGGTCAGAACAAGACCAGTGACCGCTGAGCAAAGGCCTGAACCGAGCGAACCCATTTCCAACGCAGTGAAGACAACTCCATGACCGATACTTTCTGGATTGCCGCGACGGTACTGATCATTGTCGCCCTGGCTTTCGTTTTCTTTCCGGTATTGTTCCAACGTTCCGGGACCCGTGCCCGTGCGGACATCCGTAACCAGAACCTGATGGCTTACCGAAGCCGGATGAAGGAACTGGATGACGAGTTCGAGGCCGGTATTCTTGATGAAGACAACTACCGGCAGCTCAAAGAGGAGCTGGCGGGTTCCATGCTCGACGATGTGCCCGAGTCGGAACAGCCCCGTGTTGCGATGCCCGGGCGCAAGAGTGCGATTGCGGTGGCACTGGTCTCGATTCTGGTCTTGCCCGGTGCCGCTTACCTGCTGTACCAGGAATGGGGCGCCATGGACCGGGTTGAACAATACATTGCCATGCAACAGATGCAGCAGACCGATTCAGGCCGCCAGGCACAGATGGCTGAGCTGGTGACGCAGTTGCGGGCCCGGCTGGAGTCGGCGCCGGATAACCCTGAGGGCTGGGCCATGCTGGGGCAGAGTTATATGCGCCTGGAACAGTATCAGGAGGCAGCTTGGGCATTTCGTCAGCTGGCAAAGGTGGCAGGCAGCGAGAATGCAGAAGCGGTGGCTCTGGGCCTGTCCGCCCAGGCCCTGTTCTTTGACAGCCAGGGTGCCATGACCGAGGCGGTTACCGAGGCGATCGACAAGGCGCGGGCCCTGAATCCGGATGAAGTCAACGCCCTGGGGCTGCTCGGTATCAATGCCTTCAGTCAGCAGAAGTATCGGGACGCCATCGAATACTGGGAGCGGATTGTGACCGTGGCGCCGGACCATCCCCAGATCGCATCGATTCAGGGTGGCATCAGCGAGGCCTATCGCCGGTTGGGCGAAACACCGCCTGAAGTGGCTGCACCTGCCGGTGCGGGAGGCCCTGGTGTTACCGTTGAAGTGTCCCTGGCGGATGCGTTCCGGGGGCAGGTGCCGGCCGATACCACCTTGTTCGTGTTTGCCCGCGAAGCCGGCAATCCTGATGGTCCGCCCCTTGCCGTGGCTCGCCTGACGGCCGGCGACCTGCCGACCACGCTGCGTCTGGACGATGGTGACTCCATGTCACCGCAGATGAAGATCTCGGGTGTCGGCGAGGTGCTGGTCACCGCACGGCTGAGCCGTTCCGGTAGCGTTGCCGCCAAAGCTGGTGACTGGCAGGGCAGTGTTGATGAGCCCGTGGCTGTATCCGGAGAAAACGGTGATCCGGTCCCGCTCGTTATTGACCAGCAACTGACCAACTGATCCGAACAGATGGCGCCGGTCAGGCGGACAGATTGCCTGGATAAAGAGGGCGTAAGCCCTCCCGGTCGCCGGATCGTGGTTTGTTGCGGCGTATCTGCTCCAGCACCCTGACCAGCGCCTGTCGGTCTGTCGTTCCCGGTTTGCCGTTCCGCTCCGCCGCAAAAAGGTCCGCCTGCAGGCGTTCAAGTTCCGTCTTCAGCGTTTCATCTCCAAGAAAGTCCACGACATCCCCGGCGCTGTGAAAGTGCTGGTCCGGATAACGGTGCTGCATCCACCGAATGAGCTGGCGGGGTGTTTCTCCCGATCCCTTCCGCGCGGCAATGACAAGCTCATCAAACAGGGCGCGCTCTTTGATCTCACCATGCTGCCGTGCGGCCGGTTTCCGGGTCTTTCGGGTACGTTTTCCGGACCACCACCAGCCGGCAAGTGTGAGTCCCCAGGCAATGGCGAGACCCAGGCTGACCCAGGGCCAGACCGAGCCGGTTGTTTCCGGGGCCTTGTCGGTCAGGGGGCCGGAGGCACCGGCGTTGGTGGAGGTGGCGTTCTCCGGAGGTTCGGTGGAGGGTGGCTCCGAGGCTGCACCGGTGTTTCGAACCGACAGGGTCCGGGCGGGAATGACCGCGACCTGCTGGCGGTCGGTGTCGGTATCCCACCAGGTGACCCGGATTTCCGGCAGGGTCATTTCGCCGGCCTGCACGGGTACCAGCGCGACGGTCTGTTCCAGGGAGGAGGTCAAGCCGTCGGGTGTCACCCGGGTGGATCTTTCCGGCTGGTCGGGATAGGCGCGGATTCCCTCGGGCGTGTTACCGGGCAGGGGCGGCAGCGCTTCCGAGGGCAAATCAAGAGCCTTGAGCGTGATTCGCCGGGTGAGATTTTCGCCCATATCCACCTCCAGCGAGGGAGGGAGGCCGCTCTCTTCCAGGGAAAGGTCACTGGCGGGGAGCCAGGTGTCCCCCGTGTACCCGGCAGGAACCTCTTTCACCGGTACTGCAAAAAACTCCTCGCTGTCCCGCAGGAACCGCAACTTGCCTTCCTGGGTTCTTGCCTGCCCCTCGAACCGAATGGGCGGTAGGTCAAGCTCTCCGGTCTTCTGCGGGAACACCGCATAACGCCGTTCCACGACCCGGTAGCGCACGCCGTCCCGGTAGCGGGTATATTCCTGCTGTTTACCCAGGCTCTCGATAATGGCATCCGGATGTTGCGGTTCGGACAGCTCCCCGCGGATGAGGTTTCCGGTGAAGAACAGGCGAACGGTCAGGGTCAGCTGTTCCTGAACATAGACCTCCGCCTTGTCGGCCGACAGCTCGACAAAACTGTCCCTTACTTGCGGGCCCTGATCCGGTGCGGTGCCTGACAGAACTTCGATCGTTACGGGCTCGGACGTGGTATCCCGGAAGGTGAGTTCGGGAATGGTCAGTTTGCCGGTTCGGGTGGGAGCCAGCTGGTAGGTCCAGGTGATCTCTCCGATCATCTGGCTGTTAACCGTACGGATACTGTATTGCTGGTTACGGGCGAGTATCTCGAAGTCCGGTTCGACCTTTTCGATGTCCGGCGCGGGTAGCTGGGAGAGATCGAACTCGAAGAGGTTGCTCAGGTTGATGTCCAGCTCCATCGTACCCTTTACCGTAACCGTCAGGACTTCGCCCTCATACAGCTGCTTGCGGTCCGGCTCCACGGACAGCTCTCCGGCGGCGGCCGGGAAGGTCGCGGCCAGCAGAAGCCATAATCCGGTCAGCGGTGCCAATATCCGTTTTACCATGGTGTGTCGCCCTCGTCGGGTGGTGTCTGCCGTTCCTGGTACTGCTGCAGGAATTTCCGGCGTAACAGGCCGCCGGGGTTGTCGGGGATGCGCCGCAGCCATTGCTCCTGGCCCTGGGTCAGGGGTGTTTCCGATATCGCTGCGGGAGCTTGCGCCTGCTGCCCGTCCTGCTGTCCCCCGGATTCGCCCGGCTGCCCGGAGGGCGCTTCCTGGCGAGACCCGGCGGGATCGGATTCCTGTTCGCCCTGTCCGTTCTCCCGACGGCTGTCTGACTGGCCGGATGGATCATCTCCGGCAGGTGAAGGCTGTTGTCCGTTTTGGGAATCGCCGCCCTGCTGGGAGGACTGGTCCTGGCTGTTGCCCTCGGATTCGGGACTCTGCTGCTGTTGGCTGTCATCCTGGCCCTGCTGATTCTGCTGCTGTTGCAGGTCGAGTAATTGCCTCACCAGGTCCCGGTTGTGGCGGGCATCCTCCATCTCGGGCGCCTGTGCCAGTGCCTCCTCGTAGGCTTCCAGCGCCTGTTTGAGTTTCCCCGCCCGCGCCAGCGCATTGCCCCGGTTGTAGTCTGCGTCGGGCCCACTGAGGCTTTCGTAGAGTTCTGCAGCCTGTTGGTACTGGCCGGAGCGGTAAAGGGCCGGGGCTCGCCAGGCGGGGCTGTCCAACTCGAGGGCGGCCTGTTCCGGATCCTCCTGGATGAGTTCAGGCGCCCGCTGATCCTCCCGTTGCCAGACGTTGCCCCAGCTGATCGCCATGGCAGGTTCCGGAATCAGGGGCAGGGTGAGTAGCACCAACAAGGTGAACGCTCCCCGGCGCCAGGCCAGCAGGACAAGCGGAATCGCCAGCCAGAGCAGCCAGTAACCGTCATCCTGCCAGCGCTTGACCGTAAACTCCTGCTCGGCGGATTGCCAGTCGTCGCTGGCGGACGGCTCCAGCTTCAGGGCCTCGATATCGGTATTGTCCAGGGTCAGGGCGTGAAACGAGCCGCCAGTGTTCCGGGCCACCGTGGCCAGGGCAGTGGGATCGGAACGGGTGATCACAATATCTCCGTTTTCCCGCATGAAACCCCGCTTGGCCAGCGGGATGGGGCCGCCGCCTTCGGTGCCAACCATCAGGGTACTCAGGGTGTACGGGGTGTTGCCCAGTGCTTCGGTAATGGCGGGTTGGTAACGCTTTCGGATGTCGTCGGTAATCAGCAGGATGCGGCCCTTGCCGGGGGCGCCCTGCTGCAGAAGATCCCGTGCCCGGCTTACTGCCAGGTCGGCACGGTTGCCCTGGGCCGGCATGATGGTCGGGTCCAGCACGTTGAGCATGGCCTCGATGGTGCGGATATCATCGGTCAGCGGCGTAACCACGTGGGCATCGGCCGCGTAGACCACCAAAGCATTCAGGCTGCCTTGCCGGGCCTCGAGGATATCCCGGATCTTGCGTTTGGCACGGGTCAGTCGGTCCGGTTCCACATCCGCGGCCAGCATCGACAGTGACAGGTCCAGCGCCATGACCAGGCTGTCGCTCGGTTGTTTCAGGGGAGTGGGCGCTTCCCGCCAGGCAGGGCCGGCGAGGGCGAGACTCAGCAGGACCACGGCCAGGCTTATCGGTCCCGCCGGAGAGCCGCCCCTGCCGCTCTGCTGCCCCGGCGACCGGATCAGCGGTGACAGCAGGGGGGCGGGAATCAGCCGCGCCCAGCCGCTTTCCCCATGGCCCGCGTTGCGAACCGCCATAATGATCAGTGGTAGCGTCAGGAGCAGCAGTAACCAGAGCGGGCGAAGGAAGTGGAAATCAGCCATGGGACTGCCCTCCCTGCGGTTCAGCCCGTGATTGGCGTCGTCTTGCGGCAGTTTGTACCGCAACGAGCATCAGCCAGATACCTGCAGCGATGCCGGCCGGCCAGACAAACAGTTCGGTTACCGGGCGGTAGTGCTTGCCCTCGAGTTCGATGGATTCCAGCTGGTTGATGCTTTCATAGATCATTTCCAGCTCCGGCAGGCTGCGTGCCCGGAAATACTGGCCACCGGTTGCCTGGGCCATCCGGGTGAGCAGACCCTCGTCCAGGTCCCGGGACGGGTTGACCCGGCGCGAGCCGAGCAGGCCGCGCTGAACCATGGTGTCTGCCCCGATTCCGATGGTGTAGAGGCGAACCCCGGCGGCCGCAGCAATTTCGGTGGCCTTGTCCGGGCTGATTTCTCCCGCCGTGTTGGCACCGTCGGTCAGCAACACGGCGACCCGCTGCTCCTGGGGGCGCTCCCGGAGGCGTTTGACCGCCAGGCCGATGGCATCCCCGATAGCCGTCGCCCGGCCGGCCATGCCCAGTCCCGACTCAACCATCAGCGCGCGTACGGTTTCCAGATCGAAGGTCAGTGGCGCCTGGACGTAGGGCTCGGTTCCGAACAGGATCAATCCGAGGCGGTCGCCCTTGCGCCGGGAGATGAAATCGTTCAGCACGTGTTTGACCGCCTGGAGCCGGTTGATGCTGCGGCCCTGGATGACCATGTCCCGTTCGTCCATGGACGGGGAAATATCCACCACCAGCATGAGATCCCGGCCGGTGACCGGCAGTTGCACCTGTTCGCCGACGTATTGCGGTCGCGCCAGCGCGAGGACCAGCAACAGCCATAGCAGGCCGAGCAGGACTTTGCGCCACCAGGGGGTGGCGTTGCCCTGGTGACTGACGCCGGGCAAGCCCGATAGCCAATGGCCGGTGGGCAGCACCGGTGCATCGACCTGACTGCGGGCAGGGCGGCGCCATTGCATCAACAGCGGCATCAGGACGAATACGAGAACCCAGGGATAGGCGAGACTCAGCATTTCTGTCCCCCCAGCCAGTGTCGGGCAAACTGAAGGGCGGCATCGGGGTTGGCCCGCACATCGGGCTGCCAGGCTGCCCGGACCATGTTTTCAAGCAGTTGCCGCCGGTCATATTGGTCACCCGGGGCGGTATCGACCAGAAAGTCCACCCACGCGTTCCCACTCAGCGCCTCGGGATGGCTGTCCGGATGACATTCTCTCGCAGCCTGTTTGAGCAGGGTGTTCAGCCGCGCAAACCAGGCCGGCGTTGCTTCGGCATTTTGTGCCAGATCTTCCAGGGCACGGTTTGCCAGCCTGCGCCAGCGGTTTCGGCGCCGTTTGCGCTGCATTGCCACCACCAGCAGGACCAGGGCAATCAGGGCAAGTGTGGCGAGTACCCACCAGCCCGGCGCCGGAGGCCAGAAACCACCGGTGTCGGGCAGATGGATATCGCGCAGCTGGCTCAGGGGATCCTGCGGGTTCATCCGATCTGCCCCCTGGGACCCAGCAGGGATTTCAGGATCGCCCCGGGATCATCGCCGGTCGAGACCGTGGCAGAGACCACCCCGGCGGTTCGGAAACAGTCGGCGAGGCGCGACTCATGGGCTTCAATGCGCTCACGCCACGCCTTCTGGAAACGCGGATTGCCGGCGTCGAACCAGATCGGGCCGTCAGGGCCGGCGACGGCAAACCGCCCGCTCTGTGGTAAGTGCTGCTCCAGCGGGTCGACGATCCGGAGTGCGTTGACGACGTTGTGACGGGCGAGGGCGCCGAGCAGGGACGACGTGTCATCGGAGATCTGCAGAAAGTCGCTCAGGATAAAAATGCGGCTGCCGGTGTGGACCACCCGTCGTGCTTCGGTCAGGGCCTGATCCAGCCAGGGGCCGGTCTCCATGCCTGTCGCCGGGAGCCGGCCGTGCCGATCGGGTTTGTGTTGTTGATCGGCGAGGGTGTCCAGTAAACGCAATACCGATTTCTTGCGCCGGGCCGGACGCAGGACCTCCAGTTGCTGGCCGTTGAAGACGATGCCGCCGACCTGATCGCCGGCCCAGAGCGCGAGCCAGGACAGGATCGCGGCGATCTCGGCACAACGGACCTGCTTGTATGCCCCGGTACTGGCAAAAAACAGACTGGGGCCCAGATCGCACAGCAGCAGCACCGGACGCTCCCGCTCCTCTTCGTACAGTTTGGTGTGCGGGGACTGGCGCCGGGCGGTCACGCGCCAGTCGATGCTGCGGATGTCATCGCCTGGCTGGTACTGGCGCACCTCGGCAAAGGCCATGCCGCGCCCTCGCTGGGGCGAGCGCTGCAGTCCTGCCTGCCGGGAGCGCACGGGGCGGGCCGAAGGCAGCTTGAGGGCCCGGGCATCGGCCTGCAGCCGGATCAGGTCGGGCAGGCTGATGTGGGTTGTGGCTTGGCTGTTTACCATGGTGTCAGGACTTGCAGGGAATAATGAAACCTCAAGCGGCCACCGGAACCCGGTCGATCAGTCGTTCGATCACGGTGTCAGGAGTCATGCCCTCGGCTTCCGCCTCGAACGTCAGCAGGATCCTGTGCCGGAGCACATCAAAGGCCATGGCCCGGACATCGTCCGGTGTGACATAGTCGCGACCCTCAAGCCAGGCATTGGCACGGGCGCAGCGGTCCAGGGCAATGGTGCCCCTCGGGCTTGCGCCAAAAGCGGTCCACCGGGCCAGTTCGGGATCCAGGCTGGCGGCATCCCGTGTTGCCAGCACCAGCGCCAGCAGGTACTGCTCTACGGGCTCTGCCATGTAGATGTCTGCCGCCTCGGCGCGGGCTTGAAACACCTGCTCTGCGCTGATCCGGGTTTCCACCCGGGGCAGCCCCTCGCGGTAATCGTTCCTGGCAAGGTGAAGGATCTCTTTTTCGGCTTCGGCGGAAGGGTAATCGATGACCACATGCATCAGGAAACGGTCCAGCTGGGCTTCCGGCAGTGGGTAGGTGCCTTCCTGTTCTATGGGATTCTGAGTGGCCATCACCAGGAACAGCTTGTCCAGCGGAAAGGTTTTCAGGCCGACGCTCACCTGCCGCTCACCCATGGCTTCGAGCAAGGCGGATTGAACCTTGGCGGGGGCGCGGTTGATTTCATCGGCCAGGACCAGGTTGTGGAAAATGGGCCCCTTCTGGAATTCGAACTGCCCGGTTTCGGCCCGGTAGATCTCACTGCCGGTTACATCCGACGGTAGCAGGTCCGGGGTGAACTGGATCCGGTGGAAGTCCCCCTCCAGGTGCTCGGCCAGGGCCTTGATGGCAGTGGTCTTGGCCAACCCGGGCGCGCCTTCCACCAGCAGGTGGCCATCGGCCAGCAAGGCAATGAGCAGCCGGTCCACCAGCTTTTCCTGGCCAATAATCCTTTTGGCTAACTGAGACCGTAACTCCCCGAACGTATGCTGTAGTGACATTGGATGTAACTGCTCCCTTATCCATGTCCCGTCAAGGAACCGTATTGTTCGTAAGTAGTTGCCGCAGTTTTCGCATCTGGACGGCAAAAATCAAGGGTTTGACTATGCTTATGTGACAGTACGTCGATTACGTTTATTTCACACTGACCAGAGGTAAATCATGAACGCGCTGACTGTGGCCAGCAAGGAACAGTTTTTTGAGCAGCTCGCTGAGGCGTTTTCCCAGAAGATCGCGAAAACCGAAGCGAAAAAGATCAGCGAATTTGCAAAACAGCACTACGCGCACATTCCCCTCGAAGAGTTGGTGAGTCGACGCTTTTCCGATACCTACGGTGCCATTCTTGCCGCCTGGCAGTTCCTGCAGAAACGCAGTGCCGATGAGACACCGGTGGCGGTCTTTAACCCGGATCTGGAAAGTGATGGCTGGCAGTCCACCCATACCGTCATTTTCATTCTGCATCCGAACATTCCGTTCCTGATCGATTCCCTGCGCATAGCCATCAACCAGCGGGAAATCGGTACCCACTCCATTCAGCATTCGATTCTGCGGGTGGACAGGGGCACGGACGGCAAGCTCAAGAAGCTGCATTCGACCAAGAAGGGTGGCTCCGGCACCGAGTACGAAGCGTTTATCGTTCTGGAAATCGACCGTCACAGCGATCCGGCTGACCTGAAGGATCTGGAAGAGACGTTGCAGACGGTGCTGCATGAAGTGCGGATTGCGGTGTCGGATTTCTCGGTGGTGACCGACAAGGTCAACCGGCTTATCGGTGAGCTTGATGACACCACCGCCGGAATCAGCGATGAGGAAAAAAACGAGGCCCGGGAGTTCCTCACCTGGCTGGTGGGGGATCATTTCACGTTCCTCGGATACGATGAATACGACTATGTGAAGGACAAGAGCGGCATCGTCGTCCGTCGGGTCGCCAACTCCGAGCTGGGGATCCTCCGGGTCAACAACGAACGGCCGGACAGGGTGCGCCTTAACGAGTTGCCCCAGCGTACCCGGCACGAGATGACCCGAACCGACGACATCTTCATTTTTGCCAAGTCGGCCCAGCGCTCCCGGGTACACCGCCCGGCGTACCCGGACTACATCGCGGTCAAGAAATTCAATGACAAGGGCGAGGTGGTCGGCGAGCGGCGTTTCCTGGGTCTGTACACGGCCAGAGTCTACAACGAGCGGCCCGACGAGATCCCGCTGCTGCGCCGCAAGTTCCAGAGTGTGATGAAGCGCTCCGGTTTCCTGCGGGACGATTACGCCGGCAAGGAGCTGGAGCAGATCCTGACGCTCTATCCCCGGGACGAACTGTTCCAGATCGAGGCAGATGAGCTGCTCCGGGTGGCCAAGAATATCCTCTATATCCAGGAGCGTCGCCGCATCGAGCTGTTCATGCGCGAGGATGTCTACGGTCAGTTCGTCACCTGCCTGGCGTTCTTCCCAAGGGATATCTACAACACCGAGCTTCGCCTGAAGGTGGAGCGGGTGTTGTTCGAGACCCTGGAAGCCGAGGACATCGAGTTTGTAACCCACTTCTCGGAGTCGGTCCTGGCGCGGGTGCAGTTCACCATCCGGGTGCCGCAGGTGGAAAACCGCCAGCTGCCAATAGCCGAGATCCGCGAAAAGGTGATCGACCTTGCCCAGTCTTGGCGGGACGGTCTTTACGAAGCACTCAGCGAGGCGTACGGGGAGGAGCGCGGCAACGAGTTCTACCGGCTCTGGTCCGGCGGGTTCCCGGCCAGCTACACCGATATGTTCTCACCGCGCCGGGCCGCCATCGATCTGGAACATATCGTCGCCGCCGCGGATCGCGACGACCTGGCCATGAGTTTTTACCGGGCGCTGGAGGAGGACGAGACCACTCTGCACTTCAAGCTGTTCTACCCGGACGAACCCCTGCCGTTGTCGGACGTAATGCCGATTTTCGATAACCTTGGGTTCCGGGTCATCGGGGAACATCCGTTTGAAGTCCAGGACCGCCATGGCAAATCGGTCTGGATTCACGATTTCACCCTGCAGGCGTACACCGGGAATGTGGTGGATATCCACCGCATCCGGCCGATCTTCGAGGAACTGTTCCGCCGCGTCTGGCACGGCGAGGCGGAGAACGATGCGTTCAACCGGCTGTTGCTGTCGTCCTACATGAGCTGGCGGGAGATCGCACTGCTGCGAACCTACGCCCGTTACATGCGCCAGATCCGGTTCTCGAACAGTCAGACCTTCATCTCCAACACGCTGGTCAATCATGTCCAGTTGGCCCGGACCCTGCTGGATCTGTTCGATACCCGCTTCAATCCGGAGCGCCAGCAGAGCAAGGGCAAGAGCGAGGCGGCCCAGCAAAAGCTGGAGATCGAGTTCAACGCTGGCCTGGACGAAGTCGAAAATCTGAGCGAGGACCGCGTCCTGCGCCTGTACATGGAACTGATGCAGGCCACCCTGCGCACCAACTACTATCAGCTCGATGGTGACGCCGAGCCCAAGTCCTACATCAGTTTGAAGTTTGACCCGTCCCGTATTCCGGACATGCCGCTGCCGCTGCCGATGTTCGAGATCTTCGTGTACTCGCCGAGAGTGGAGGGTGTGCATCTGCGCGGTGGCAAGGTTGCCAGGGGCGGTCTGCGCTGGTCCGACCGGTTCGAGGACTACCGCACCGAGATCCTGGGACTGGTCAAGGCGCAACAGGTCAAGAACGCGGTAATCGTGCCGGTTGGTGCGAAGGGTGGGTTCGTGGCCAAGCGCCTGCCGGATCCCTCCGACCGGGAGGCTTTCCAGGCCGAGGGTATCGAGGCCTACAAGACCTTTATCCGCGGCCTGCTGGACATCACCGATAACCTGGTGGACTCGGGTATCCAGCCGCCGGACCGGGTGGTCCGGCACGACGACGATGATCACTACCTGGTGGTTGCCGCAGACAAGGGTACCGCCACCTTCTCCGATATCGCCAATGGTCTGGCGGCGGAATACGGTTTCTGGATGGGCGATGCCTTCGCTTCCGGCGGCAGCAACGGTTACGACCACAAGAAGATGGGCATCACCGCCCGGGGCGCCTGGGTTTCGGTGGAGCGCCACTTCCGTGAGATGGGCATCAACCCCGCGCTGGATGAGTTCACCGCCATCGGCATCGGCGACATGGGTGGCGACGTGTTCGGCAACGGCATGCTGTGCTCGGAGAAAGCGCGGCTGGTTGCCGCCTTTAACCATATCCATATCTTCGTCGACCCCGATCCGGATCCGGAAGCCAGTTATCGAGAGCGCAAACGTTTGTTCGAAATGCCGAGGTCAGCCTGGACCGATTACGATACCAAGCTGATCTCCAAGGGCGGCGGCGTTTTCAGCCGGAACGCCAAGTCCATTCCGGTCAGCCCGGAAATGAAAAAACTGTTGGGCATCAAGGCCGACCGGGTGCCGCCCAACATGCTGATTTCCCATATCCTCAAGGCCCAGGTGGATCTGCTCTGGGTGGGCGGTATCGGTACCTACGTCAAGGGCAGCGCCGAATCCAACGCGGACGTTGGTGACAAGGCCAACGACGGCCTGAGGATCAACGGCTCCGAGCTGCGCTGCAAGGTGGTCGGTGAGGGTGGAAACCTGGGCCTGACCCAGTTGGGACGGATCGAGTACGCCCTCAAGGGCGGCCGGTTGAATACGGACTTCATCGACAACTCTGGCGGCGTGGATTGCTCGGACCACGAGGTCAACATGAAGATCCTGCTCAACCGGGCCGTGGCCGTTGGCGATCTTACCGAAAAGCAACGGAATGTGATGCTTGAGGAAATGACCGACGATGTCGCCGAGCTGGTACTGAAAAACAACTATCGTCAGACCCAGGCCATCAGTATCGCCAGCGAGGACGCCGCCACCCGCCTCGAGGAATACCGCCGGCTGATGAACACCTTCGAGAGCGAAGGCAAGCTCAACCGGGCTCTGGAGTTCCTGCCGGATGACGAGACCCTGTCCGAGCGTAAACTCGACAAGAAGGGGCTGACCCGCCCGGAATTGTCGGTGCTTATTTCCTATGTGAAAGGGGATCTCAAGCAGATCCTGATCGACAGCACGTTGCCCGACGAACCTTTATTGGCCGGCGAGATGTACAAGGTCTTCCCGCGGGCGTTGACGCAGCAGTTCCGTTCCGAGCTGGGCGAGCACCAGCTTCGGCGGGAAATCATCGCCACGCAGATTGCCAACGACATGGTCAATCACATGGGCATCACCTTTGTGGAGCGCCTGAACCAGTCTACCGGTGCGGATGCGGCATCGATCGCCCTGGCATGGATCATCGCCCGGGATGTGTTCCGAATCGACAACTGGTGGGACAGGATCGAGGCGCTGGACTTCCACATTCCGGCCCGCCTGCAAATGGAGCTGATGCAGGACCTGATGCGCCTGATGCGCCGGTCGGTGCGGTGGCTGCTGCGCAACCGCCGGGCGGAGCTTAGCATCCAGAGTCACATGGAGCGCTTTGCCGACAGCGTCTGGGCCATTACCGCCGGCCTGCCGGACTATCTTGGCGAGCAGGCGCGCCAGTCCTGGGAGAAACGCCACTCGGAGCTGGTCGATGCTGGTTTGCCCAAGGAGCTGGCATCTGTGGTTTCCGGGACCGGTTATCTGTACTCTTCGCTGGGCATTATTGAGGCCAAGGAAGCGACGGGCATGCCCCTGAAGACTGTGGCCAACCTCTATTTCGAGCTTGGTGACCGGCTCGATCTCACCTGGTTTGCCACGGCGATTGCCCGGCTTCAGCCCGTGTCCCACTGGGAAGCCTTGGCCCGTGAAAGCTTCCGGGAAGATCTGGACTGGCAGCAGCGGGCCCTGACGACCGGGGTGCTGAAACTGGCGGAGAACCCTGCACATGTCCCCGAATGTGTGGAAAACTGGCTGGCGCAGCATTCGCACCTGATCACACGGTGGAAATCCATGCTGTCCGAGCTCAAGAATGCCCGGGAGCCCGAGTACGCCATGTTCTCCGTTGCGTTGCGGGAATTGCTGGACCTTGCCCAGAGTACGATCCACCAGCCCCAGGGTGAAGTGGGTGTTGAGACCAACTGAGTATTGCGTTTTGACAGTGATTCGCTTTCAATTCCGGCACTTTTGGAACACACGGGAGTTGTTTGAATGGGGCAGCTAGACCATCTGCTGGACAAGAACCGGGCCTGGGCAAACGGCATCAAGGCTGTCGATCCCAAGTTCTTCGACCGCCTGTCGAATCAGCAGGCGCCGGAATACCTGTGGATCGGCTGTGCCGACAGCCGGGTGCCGGCAAACCAGATCGTGGATCTGCTGCCCGGTGAGCTCTTCGTTCACCGGAATGTGGCCAACGTGGTGGTGCACACCGACTTCAACTGCCTGTCGGTCCTGCAGTTTGCCATCGAGGTGCTCAAGGTGAAGCACGTTCTCGTGGTCGGCCATTACGGCTGCGGTGGTGTGCGTGCGGCCTTGTTGAATGAGGGCTTTGGCCTGATCAGTAACTGGCTGCGCCATGTCCAGGACGTGCGCGACCGTCATCAGGCCATCCTGGATGCCATCCCGAGCGAGCAGGACCGGGTTGATCGTCTGTGTGAGCTGAATGTGGTGGAACAGGTCGGCCACGTCTGCCAGAACAACATCGTCCAGGAAGCCTGGCGACGAGGCCAGCCTCTGACCGTTCACGGCTTTGTCTACGACGTGGCTGATGGTCTGCTCCGGGACATGGGCCTGTCCATTTCCAATGACGAGGAGCGGGAGCGAGTCCGGCAGAATGCGGTCGAGGAGCTGGTGCAGCGCCCGGTCCGCGCCGGTCGCGAAAAGCTGGCCTGATCGCTTCATGTCTGCTCTTCCCAATTCCCACGAGGCACTGCTTCGTAATCGAGACCTGCTGGACGGCGCCGTTGGCCTGATCGGGGTAACCGATCCCGGTCTTCTTCCCATGCTGGGAGAAGGTGGTCTTGCTATGAGCGAGCATGCCGGCGTTTACGCCGCTTTGAGTCGAATGCCTGGCTGGCAGGCTTGCTTCGGATATGACGATCCGGGGCTTCACGCCAAAAGCTGTGACACTCTGGTGGTTTTCCTGCCCAAGGCGCGGGCTGAACTGGACCTGCGCCTGGCGCTGGCGTTGTGGCTCGCCAGGGCCGGAGCGAGGCTGGTACTGGTTGGCGAGAAAAAGGAAGGCATCGCCGGCGCCGTCAAGCAGCTCAGGGCCAGATTGCCGGATGCGGGCAAGGTGGACAGCGCACGCCATTGCCAGGTGTGGAGTGCAGACGTTGCAGAGCCGGCCACGGAATTCCGCCTGGCGGACTGGCTGGACTGGACGTCCGTGGTCCATGCCGGTGTGAGTATCGATGTGGCCGGCTTGCCGGGAATTTTCAGTCTCGGTGAACTGGATGAGGGGACGGCCCTGTTGCTGGACAGTTTGGCGCGGGTCCCCGTCAACGCTGAGCGGGTGCTGGATTTTGCCTGCGGTGCCGGGGTGATCGGCAGCTGGCTTCAGCGCTGGCAGCAACAATCCGGTCAGGTGCCTGCCCGGGTCGATGGCGTGGATGTGCAGTCCCAGGCGGTGATCTGTGCCAGGGCAACCTACGAGCGCAACGGCTGTGCGGGAGGCATCCAGGCATCCGATGGTCTGTCGGGTGTACAGGGAAAATGGCCCGCCATCATCACCAATCCGCCCTTTCATACCGGTGTCCGAACCGACACCTCCATGACCGAGCGCTTTCTCAGAGAGGTGGCAGCCCATCTGGAACCGGGCGGAGAGTTGCGGCTGGTTGCCAACACCTTCCTGCCCTATGAAGAGCTGATTCGCCGCCATGTCGGCAGTGTCGAGCGGCTGGAGCAAACCCGCCGGTTTACCGTCTATCGGGCATTACGCCGCTGAAGGCAAAAAAAAGCCCCTGGGGTGAGGGGCAAAGGTGAATTGCATGTACTCCCCGAACTTTAGGGTTAATTTCTAGAATAAACAGCCTAGAATGTGCGCCCTGATGAAACGCCTCCCCCGGAAAGCCTGAAATGACAAGCTCAATGCTTCAAACACCCGACGGCCCGCTCTCGCTGGTTCGCCCAGGCGGCGGAGACAAGTCACTGAGGGCCTGGGATGCGGCCGACGAGCTGTTGCTGGAGACGGCCGACACGGTGCTGCAGGAAGAACCACAGGGTAGAGTGCTGGTGGTGGATGATCAGTTCGGCGCCCTGTCCCTGGGGCTCGCCAGATACGGCCCGGAGCTCGTGGCAGACAATGCCGGTCTGAACGGCGCCCTGTCCCTGAATGCCCGGGGGAATTCCCGGATTACCAGTATCCCCCGGCCTGCCAGTTGGCAGCGCCCGCCGGAAGGGCCGTTTGACCTGGTGGTTCTGCGGATTCCCCGCCAGGCGGATTATCTGGCGTGGCTACTGCGCTGGGTGAACGGGGTGCTGTCCGAAAAAGGCAGGATTCTGGCTGGTGGCATGATCAAACACCTCCCGGATCGCAGCGTCGATGTCTTTGCGGAGGCAGTGGTGACCGAGCAGGTCCTGCCCGCCCGCAAGAAGGCGCGGGTCGTGATCTGTCGCCGGGGCGAGGCTGGTATTGAGGACTGGTCCGGGCTATGGCGAGGCTACACGCTGGACAACGGTATCCGGGTGGAGGCCCTGCCAGCCGTGTTCGCGCGGGAGAAGCTGGATATCGGCACCCGTCTGCTGCTGCCGTACATCGCCGAGGCGGTGGCGTCGCTCGAGACCGGCGCCCGGGTACTGGACCTCGCCTGCGGCAATGGTGTGCTCGGACTTCAGGCTCTGTCTGCGCAACCGGAGGTGACCCTGACCTTCACAGATGTCTCCAGCCAGGCAGTGCTGAGCGCCGAACACAATGTCAGTCGCGCATTCCCGGGGGCGAAAGCGGCCTTCCGTCATGCAGATGGTATTCCTGAGGCCGCCGCGCAGTTTGACCTGATCCTGCTCAATCCGCCGTTTCATGAGGGCGGCGTCGTAGGGGATCATATCGCCCTGAGACTTTTCCGAGAGACTGCTCGCCACCTTGCCCCCGGCGGTCGCCTGCTGATGGTGGGCAACCGCCATCTGGGCTATCACCGCTCTCTTCGCCGGGATTTCTCAACGGTGCATCAGCTCGCTGCCGACCCGAAATTCGTGGTGTTTCAGGCCGGGCGGTCGTAACCCAGACGTGCCAGGGTGTCGACAATGGTCTGGGTCTGGCTGTCGATCTCGATATTGACCCGGTCCCCGGTCTCCGCCGTGCCGAACGTGGTGGCCCTGAGGGTTTCCGGAATAAGGTGCACGTTGAACCGGTTATCCCGGACCTCGCCGATGGTCAGGCTGGCGCCATTGATGGCAATGTAGCCCTTGGGAAAGATGTAACGGATCCATTCGTCCGGCACCTCAAACCAGATCGTGACGTTGTTCTCCGGGCGCTCGATTTCCACGATCCGGGCAGTGGTATGTACATGCCCGGAGAGGAGATGGCCACCGATCTCGTCGCCGATGCGGGCGGCCCGTTCGAAGTTCACCGTGTCGCCGGATTCCAGGTCCCCCAGGGTGGTCAGTCGGAGGGTTTCCTGCATTGCGTCGAAGTACAGGGTGCTGCCCTCCTGGCGGGTTACCGTCAGGCAGGTGCCATTGATGGCCACGGAGGCACCTATTGTCACACCGTCGACTTTCTCCTCGGGAAACCGAACAGCCAGTGTGCTCAGGCCCGGAAGGGACGTGATCTCATCAATGGTGGCGATGCCCTGGACAATACCTGTGAACATAAACTACCTCGTGGCTTGGATTGTGCCGTCCGGCGGGAGGTCGAAGGATAGCAAACTTGACATAAATTCGCTTCAAACGTATGTTTAAAACAGACGTACGCTAGAGGCACCGATAACAAGATGGCGCAATCTGATACCGTAGACCGGATTCTCGATGCAGCCGAGGAGCTGTTTGCCGAGCGCGGGTTCTCCGAAACGTCCCTTCGGATGATCACCAGCAAGGCTAAAGTAAACCTCGCGGCTGTCAATTACCACTTTGGTTCAAAGAACGCGCTTATCCATGCGGTCTTTGCCCGCTTTCTCACGCCGTTTTCCGCCACCCTGGAAAAAGCCTTCGACGAGCTGGAGGAGAGCTGCGGTGACCAGCCGCCGACGCTGAATCAGACTCTCTGGGCCCTGACCGAGAGTGCCATACGGATGCCTCAGCGCAACGAGAAGGGTATTTCCATTTTCATGCGGCTGCTCGGGCTGGCCTATACCCAGTCCCAGGGCCACCTCAGAAAGTTCCTTGAGCAGGAATACGGTGATCCGTTCAGCCGTTTCATGCGCTTGCTCAAGGCAGCAACTCCCCAACTGTCAGCCGTGGACCGATACTGGCGTATCCAGTTCATGCTTGGCGCCACGGCCTTCACCATGTCCAGCTCCGATGCCCTGCGTGACATCCTGCAGAACAAGACCGGTGTCGAGACTTCGGTTCAGGAGATCGCCATGCGCCTGGTGCCGTTCCTTGCCGCCGGCATGCAGGCCGAAGACACGATGCTGGTTCCACCCAGGGGCAGCAAGATCTCGGTTGCCTGAGTTCAGTTCCCTCGGTTAGGCTTCGTCTCTGGCATAGTCCGGATACGGAGCCCGACCGGTTTTGAACCAATCCCCGAAGCAAATCGATCATCTGGCAGTGTCCATCGCTGCCCAGACACTGTCCCTGATTGACGGTCAGGGAGATACCATTGCCAGCTATCCGGTGTCCACCGCCCTGAATGGGCCAGGTGAGCGGGATGGTAGTGGCTGCACCCCCCGCGGCGAACACTACATCCGCGCGATGGTGGGCGAGGGTCTGCCTGAAAATACGGTTTTCAGGGCCCGTCGTCCCACCGGTGAAACCTACAGTCCGGATCTGGCCCGGAAGCACCCCGAACGGGACTGGATCCTGAGCCGCATCATCTGGTTGTGCGGGCTGGAGCCGGGTAAAAACCGCGGGCACGGGGTCGATACTTTCCGCCGCTTCATATACATTCACGGCACACCGGATACCGAGCCCATGGGGGTCCCCAGGTCACACGGCTGCATCCGCATGCGCAATCAGGATGTGATAGCCCTGTTTGGCCGTGTCGAACCCGGGCTCCGGGTTGTAATCCGCTAACCATTTTTCATCCGAGGGAGCCGATGATCGGAGAGCTGCTGGCAACAATCAACGAGTGGATCAAGGGCTATGGGCTGCTGTCCCAGGGCTGGCGCACGGGCATCATCGTGTTTGCACTGGTTTTCGGTACCGCATTTGTAGCGTATGTGGTGAGCCACATCATTCGGGCACTCGAGAACAAGTTCAGCAATACCCGCAACCTCTGGGATGATGCCCTGCTGCACGCTGCCCGGCGGCCGCTGGTCGCCTTTGTCTGGCTCCAGGGCGTCTATTGGGCTGCGGAGGTGGCTCATCACTACTCGAAAGCCGAGATCTTCACAGCCAACAAGAAAGTGCTGGAACTGGGCTTTATCTGGATTGTGGTCTGGGCCTTGCTGCGCATGATCAAAGAGGCCGAGAAGATCCTGGCGTCTCCGATCAAGATGAAGCAGCCCATGGACTACACCACTGTGAACGCGGTGAGCAAGTTGTCCCGGGCCGTGGTCATCATCACCGCTGTCCTCATTGTCATGCAGAGCCTGGGCTACAGCGTGTCCGGGGTACTGGCCTTCGGGGGCGTGGGTGGTATTGCCGTAGGTTTTGCTGCCAAGGACCTGCTGGCCAACTTCTTCGGCGGCATGGTTGTGCATCTGGACCGGCCCTTCAAGGTGGGGGACTGGATCAGATCTCCGGACCGGAGCATTGAAGGCACGGTCGAGCACATCGGCTGGCGGGTAACGACGATCCGGACCTTTGATCAGCGGCCGCTTTATGTACCCAATGCCGCGTTCACCACCATCGCGGTGGAAAACCCGTCGCGTATGTACAACCGCCGTATCTACGAGACCATCGGGATCCGTTACGCGGATGTCAGTCAGATGTCTGACATCGTCTCCGATATCCGGTCCATGCTGGAGAACCACGAAGAGATCGAGACCAAGCGGACCCTGATCGTGAACTTTGTGGCATTCAACAGCTCTTCCCTGGATATCATGGTTTACACCTTTACCAAGACCACTGAATGGGTCCGGTTCCACGAGATCAAGCAGGATGTACTGCTTCGGATCAGCGAGATCATCGAAGGCTATGGCGCCGAGGTGGCCTTCCCGACCCGCACACTGCACCTTCCGGATGGGGTTCGCCTCTCAAGCTCCGACAATGGTGAGCAGGAGAGTGGCGAGCGCTCAGGGAAGGAAGCGGCCGACGGTGGGGAAAAAGCTCAATCGGAAGGAAAGTCAGAATGACCGAAGACTCAAATGCCATGCCGGTCGGTATTATCGGTGGTACCGGGCTGACCACGCTGTCTGGCCTGACCATCACGGGGGAATCCAGTGTCTCAACCGGTTGGGGCGAGCCTTCCGCACCCCTGGTGGAAGGCAGGCTGGGGGAACAGGCTGTGATTTTCCTGTCCCGCCATGGCAATCCGCACCGGATTCCGCCTCACCAGGTCAACTACCGGGCCAATATCCTCGCCCTCTACGAGGCCGGTGTCCGGACGGTTGTCGGGGTGAATGCGGTGGGCGGTATTCACAGGGACATGGGGCCCGCCCACGTTGTCGTTCCGGACCAGATCATCGATTACACCTGGGGGCGGGGCAGCACCTTTTTCGAGGGCGACCTGGAGTCCGTCACCCACATCGATTTCACCTTTCCATATGACGCCGATGCCCGGCAGGCGTTAATCGATGCCGCGCGACGGGAATCGGTACCGTTCTCGGACTATGGCGTGTATGGCGCAACGCAGGGACCAAGACTGGAAACCGCCGCGGAGATCCGGCGTATGGAGAGGGATGGCTGTGACCTGGTTGGCATGACCGGTATGCCGGAAGCGGCACTGGCGGCGGAACTGGGGATGCGTTACGTGTGTCTGGGGTTGGTTGTGAACTGGGCCGCAGGCAAATCCGACCACATCATCACCATGGAAGAGATCGAAGAGGCCATCGAGCAGGGAATGTCCGGGGTCAAGACCATTCTCGCCAGCTCGATGGCTCAGCTCGGGCAACTCAGTCCGTTGCCTCGACCTTCCTGAAGAACACCAGGACCCCGATGGTGGGGGAGTCCAGGAAATGGACTTCCTCGCTGCGCATACGGCGGGTCTCGCGTATCCAGGTTACCAGCTCCAGCGGACGTGAAGCCGGCTGGGCCGCTTGCGGCTGCAGGGAGACGAAGCCGCCGCCCTCGGCTTGTGCCTGCTGCGCTTCGCCACCGGCGGGAGCCGACTGTCCCGTGAACGAATTGGTGCCCCGCTGCCAATGATTGAGGTGGACGTTCACGTGCAGGTAGCGCTGGCGATCAATGGTAATGTGGCCCTCGATCTCCCGCTGTTGAGCGCTGTCAATCCAGTCGCCGATCTCGATTCTCAGGGGGGCGCCCTCATAGTCGGGCGGGAAAGCCTCGTACCAGCCTGCCGTCATGAGCACCCGGTAATTGCCACTGTTTTCCAGTCGTTGCGCTGCGGAATTAAGGTAAAGGTCACGGCGTGGCGCAAGGTCGAGGGTGGTCTGGGCGTTGCCGCTACGGTCAACCACCCAGAGTGCCTCGTCGGTCTGGATGGGTGGTTCCACTTGCTGGTCGGCCATGCGTTCTTCAACGGCCGCGGGATCCACGATGCGTTCAAGAATGACGAACTCGGCGCGGTAATAGTCGTCCGGAATACTGCCGGTGTCTGGCTGTTGGGCGTGGGCCATCATGCTGAACAGTCCCAGCGTGAACAGGGCCAGGGTGCGGCTTGCCTTGGTACTGCAAATAAGGGCGGTCGGTTGCAACGGATTCTCTCCCCGAATCATGCGAGCGTCAGTGCCTGGATTTGCCATCAGCCGGTGCCAGCTCATCCAGCATTTGCGAAATGCCATCGAGTTTACCACCGGTGGAGGCGTCCTTCAGCCTGAACCGGAAGCTGTTCGCCCCCTCAAGCCGATACTGGTCCGGTGCGGATTGCACTTTTTTAACCAGAACCAGCGGGTCGACCGGGGTTGAACCGCCGAACTCAAGGCGTGTCCATTCCTTTCCGGCGTCGATTTTTACTATGCCCAGGGCTTCGGCCTTCAGCCTCAGTTCACTCTGACGAATCAGATTCTTCGCCGGTTCCGGCAATAATCCGAACCGGTCAATCATTTCAACCTGAAGTTCTTTTAATGCTTCCTGGGTGGTCACGCTGGCCAGGCGCTTATAGAGCATCAGTCGGTTATGGACATCCGGCAGATAGTCCTCGGGAATCAGGGCCGGGATCCGCAGGTTCATCTCGGTACCGTGGCTCAGCGGCAGGTCGGCGTTCGGCGTCCGGCCTTCCTTGATGGCCTTCACCGCCTCGTCCAGCAGTTGCATGTACAGGGTGAAGCCGATGGACTCGATCTGCCCGCTCTGTTCCTCGCCAAGCAATTCGCCGGCGCCCCGGATTTCCAGATCGTGGGTGGCCAGCATGAAGCCGGCGCCCAGGTCCTGGGATTCGGAGATGGCGTCCAGCCGTTTCCGGGCATCCGCCGTCATGGCCCGTGGTGGCGGAGTCAGAAGGTAGGCGTAGGCCTGGTGGTGAGAGCGGCCGACGCGGCCACGCAGCTGATGCAGCTGGGCGAGGCCGAATTTGTCCGCGCGCTCGATGATAATGGTGTTGGCGCTGGGGATGTCGATACCGGTCTCGATGATGGTGGTACACACCAGCACGTTGAAGCGTTTGTGGTAGAAATCGGACATGATCTGCTCGAGCTCCCGCTCGCGCATCTGGCCGTGGGCCACGCCGACCCGGGCCTCGGGAATCATGCGGCGCAGATCTTCCGCGGTTTTCTCGATGGTGGCCACATCATTGTGCAGGTAGTACACCTGACCCCCCCGGAGAATCTCCCGCAGGATCGCCTCCTTGGTCATGGCGTCATCCCGCTGCCGGACAAAGGTTTTTACTGACAGCCGTCGGGCAGGCGGAGTGGCGATGATGGACAGGTCCCGCAGGTGGCCCATGGCCATGTTCAGCGTGCGCGGAATGGGCGTGGCGGTCAGTGTCAGCATATCCACCTCGGCCCTCAGGGCCTTGAGCTTTTCCTTCTGCTGAACCCCGAAGCGATGTTCCTCGTCTATAATGACCAGGCCGAGGTTCTTGAACCGGATGTCACCCTGCAGCAGCTTGTGGGTGCCAATGACGATGTCGGCCTTGCCGTTCTCGATCGCGTCGAGCGCCTTGCCGGTCTGGCTGCCGGTCCGGAACCGGCTCAACAGCTCCACCTGGACCGGCGTGTCAGAGAAGCGGTCCCGGAAGGATTCGTAGTGCTGCTGGGCCAGCAGCGTGGTGGGTACCAGTACCGCCACCTGTTTGCCGGACCAGGTTGCCAGGAAGGCTGCCCGCATGGCTACTTCTGTCTTGCCAAAACCGACGTCCCCGCAAACCAGTCGGTCCATGGGGCGCTCACCGGTCATGTCTTCGAATACGGCCTGGATAGCGACTTCCTGATCCGGGGTTTCCTCGAACGGAAAGCCGGCGGCAAAGGCGCGATACGCCTCCTTCGGGTCCTCGAACTGGAAGCCTTTGCGGGCCTCACGGCGGGCATAGACATCCAGCAACTCGGCGGCGGTGTCCCGGATTTTTTCGAGCGCTTTCTGTTTGGCGTGGCTCCAGCGCTCGGTGCCCAGCTTGTGCAGTGGCGCGCTGTCGACATCGGTGCCGGCGTAGCGGGAAATCAGGTGCAGGCTGGAAACCGGCACATACAGTTTCGAGCCGCCGGCGTATTCGAGCATCAGAAATTCATTGGACTCGTCGCCCACGGTGATCGTTTCCAGGCCAAGGTAGCGGCCGACACCGTGGTCGATATGGACGACCGGGGCCCCGATGCGCAGCTCGGAAAGATCGCGGTAGCCGCCGTCGTCCACCTCGGTGGGTTTTTCCCGGCGCCGCCGCTGGAGGACGCGCTCGCCAAACAGCGCGGTCTCGGTGACCAGGGCAAGATGTTGTTCGGGCAACACCAATCCCTGTTCCATCGGGGCAATGGTGATGGCCAGCGGGTGCTGCCCGGAAACAAACGATTGCCAGTCATCCAGGTGGCGGGGGCTCAGGCCATGACTGGAGAGATTCTCGATCAGGGCCTCGCGACGACCGGATGATTCCGCACCGATCAGAACCCGGCCACCGAATTCCGTGAGGAACCGCTTGAGTCGGGCTGCGGGGTCCGCTGCCCGACCGTCCATGGCCACGTCGGGCAGTGGCTGGCTTGGGCAATTAATCGCACCGCTGCCCTCCACGGCCTCTTCCGATGTTGTTACCCGGGGGAAAGCCTTGAGGTGGCCAAAGAGTTCGTCCTGCTGCAGAAACAGGGTGGCAGGCGGCATGATCGGCCGCAGGCGGTCGTGGCGGCGATCCTCGTAACGGTTCCGGGTTTCCGCCTCAAACTGGCTGACCGCCTCGTTCAGGCCCTGGGCGGTAAAGACCAGGGTTTCCCCGGGCAGGTAGTCGAACAGCGTTGCCGTTTCGTCGAAAAACAGCGGCAGGTAGTACTCAATGCCCGGTGGGGTGATGCCGTGGCTCACGTCCTGATAGATGGGCGCATCCCGGTCTGCATTCGGAAACTGCTCGAACCAGCGGTTGCGGAATCCGGACCGCGCTTCCTTGTGCCAGGGGAATTCATAGGCCGGCAGCAGTTCAATGCGGTCTATGCGGTCAATCGAGCGCTGGGTCTCGGGGTCGAAGGTGCGCAGGGTTTCGATTTCGTCATCAAACAGGTCGATGCGGTAGGGCTGGCTGGCACCCATCGGGAAGATGTCCAGGATGGCGCCCCGGACGGCGTATTCGCCATGCTCGTAGACATTTTCCGAATACCGGTAGCCGGCGGCTTCCAGCTGCAGGCGCCATTTGTCTATATCCAGGGACTGGCCGACCTCGAGAATCAGGGTGTTCCCCTGCAGGTAATTGACCGGAGGCAGCCGATGCATCAGGGTCCTGGCGGGCACCACCAGCAGGCCGTGTCGGGTCGCGGGCAGGCGGTGTAATGTCCGGATCCGGCGGGAGGTAATATCCTGGTGCGGCGAAAACAGGTCGTAGGGGAGCGTCTCCCAGTCCGGCAGAGACAGCAGTTCCATGCCTTCCGCGGTGATCGCCGGGGCATCTTCTTCGGCGGGAAGGCCGAGGAAGAATCGCAGAGCCTGCTCCAGTTCAATGGCCTCGCTGGTGCTTCGGGTGATGACCAGCGTCAGCCCGGAATGGCTACGGGCGCTCTCGCAGATGGCCAGCGCGTTACTGCTGCCGTGCAGGTCGCCCCAGGTTCGGTGGTCCGCCGGGCGAGTCGGAAACTTCGGTGCAATCAGCCGGTTATCTGAACTGGAGGGGCCTTGGCTCATGGTCGGTTGGATTCTCCTGAGGTCGGTATCCGGGGCATGGCGAGCGGCGTATTCTACCGCCCGGGAATGACACTGTCATGGCGGCCAGGGCACCGTATCCGGGTATGACCGGAACCTTACGAATTGATGAGCCGATCGTATTTGCCGTTAGCTCGCTTAAGTTGGATAATGTGCGCCCCTGAAATTATTACCAGTGCTAACAGAGGTCCCAACCGTGAGTCACGAACAGATCAACCAGCACCTGTCTAACTGGACGGAAAGAGAATCCACTGCGGAAGCCATGATTCCGCTGATTGGCCGTCTGTACCGCAAGAACAACGTGGTTACGTCCGTTTATGGCCGCGCCATCATCAACCAGTCGGTGATCGACATCATCCGCGCTCACCGGTTTGTGCGCCAGGTGGAAGACAGCGAGCTGTCCGTTCATGACACCCTGCCGATCCTCGAGGCGATGGACAAGCTGGACCTTGGCCGCGCTCACATCGACATCGGCAAGCTGGCTGTGAAATTCAAGGAAGAGGGCGGTGATCTGACCGAGTTCCTGAAGCGGGAGATCGGCCCGGTGGTTGGCCAGTACGCGGCCCAGTCCGAGGAAGATGCCCACAACGACACCAAGGACGTCGTGCTCTACGGTTTCGGCCGTATCGGTCGACTGCTGGCCCGGATCCTGATTGAAAAGGCCGGTGGCGGCAACAACCTGCGTCTGCGTGCCATCGTGGTTCGCCAGGGCGGCGCCGAGAACGACCTCGAGAAGCGCGCCAGCCTGCTGCGTCGTGATTCTGTCCACGGTCCGTTTGACGGCACCATTACCGTGGATGAGAAAGAGTCTGCCCTGATTGCCAATGGCAACTACATCAAGGTGATCTACTCCGACGGTCCGGACAAGGTGGATTACACCCAGTACGACATCCACAATGCCATCGTGATCGACAACACCGGTAAGTGGCGTGACGAAGAAGGCCTGGGTCTGCACCTGAAGTCCAAGGGCGTCAGTCGCGTTATCCTGACCGCTCCGGGCAAGGGCGACATCAAGAACATCGTTTATGGCATCAACAACGACTGGATCACCGAGGAAGACAGGATTCTGTCTGCGGCGTCCTGCACGACCAATGCCATCACACCGGTGCTGAAGGCCATCCACGACGAGTATGGTATCGAGGACGGTCACGTTGAAACGGTTCACTCCTACACCAATGACCAGAACCTGATCGACAACTACCACAAGGGCAGCCGTCGTGGTCGCAGCGCTCCGCTGAACATGGTCATCACCGAGACCGGTGCGGCCAAGGCCGTTGCCAAGGCTCTGCCGGAGCTGAAGGGCAAGCTGACCGGCAACGCGATCCGCGTGCCGACTCCGAACGTGTCCATGGCCATCCTGAACCTGAACCTGGACCAGGAAGTGAGCGCGGAAGCCGTGAACGAGTATCTGCGTGACATGGCGCTGCACTCTGAGCTGCAGAAGCAGATCGACTTCGTGAACTCTCCAGAGGTTGTGTCCACTGACTTTGTCGGCTCCCGTCATGCCGGCATCGTTGATGCCCAGGCAACCATTGCCGGCGGCAAGCGCCTGATCCTGTACGTGTGGTACGACAACGAGTTCGGTTACAGCGCCCAGGTGGTTCGTTGTGTGAACCAGATGGCGGGTGTGACTTACCCGATCTTCCCGAAGCGCGCACGCGACTAAAGTCTTAGCGCCGGTTCGGCGCGATGTGCTTTGAAGAACCCCGGCAGCCTCGGCTACCGGGGTTTTTTACTGCTTTCGGACTACAAAACCATTCCGGTTTCTGGTGGAAATAGGTTTCCTTAATCTCTATAATTGGCGCGATTTTGGGTATGTCTGGCACCCCGTTTCTCATCTTTTCCTGCGTCAAATGCCTGACAGCAGCAATTGCTGTGGTATTTGAACCAAATGGTGCAGCCTACTGGCGCAATCCGCCAGGAAATCTGGGCCGCAGGGGCCGGGCGTTGGAAATCCTTAGATAGTTTCTGATGATTGGACGAGGCTAATGATCAAGATCAAAAAAGGCCTGGATCTTCCCATCAGCGGCGCTCCCGAACAGACCATTACAGACGGCAAGCCGATTCGCCACGTGGCATTGATCGGTTTTGACTACAACGGCATGAAGCCGACGATGGCTGTGAAAGAAGGAGACCGTGTCAAGCGCGGGTCGCTGCTGTTCACGGACAAGAAGACCGAAGGCGTTCGTTATACCTCACCTGCCGCCGGCGTGGTGAAAGAAATCAATCGCGGTGAGCGTCGTGTGTTCCAGTCAATCGTTATCGAGATCGATGGCGATGAGGCTGAGACCTACGCCCGCTACAACGATGCCGACCTTGGTGGTCTGGAACGTCAGCAGGTTGTCGATAACCTGGTTGAGTCCGGCCTGTGGACAGCATTCAAGACGCGTCCGTACAGCAAGGTGCCGGAAATCGATTCCGCTCCGCACTCCATTTTTGTCTCCGTGATGGACACCAATCCGCTGGCTGCGGATCCGACCGTGATCATCGCCGAGAATGCTGCGGCTTTCGAGAAAGGCCTGCGCATCATCTCCAAGCTGACCAGCGGCAAGGTTTTCGTTACCGGCAAGCCCGGTTCCGATGTGTCCGTGCCTCAGGCGGACAATATCGAAGTCCAGCAGTTTGACGGTGTGCACCCGGCCGGCAATGTGGGTACCCACATTCATTACCTGGATCCTGTTTCGGGCAGCAAGACGGTCTGGTCGATCAATTACCAGGACGTGATCGATATCGCCAAACTGTTTGAGACTGGTGAAGTTCCGGTCGAGCGCATCGTTGCTATCGGAGGCCCGAAGGCCCTGAAACCGCGCCTGGTCCGTACCCGCCTGGGTGCCAGCCTGCAGGAACTTCTGGACGGTGAAGTTGCCACAGACTGTGAAGTCCGTGCCATCTCCGGTTCGGTGTTCGGTGGTCGTCGTGGCGACGGACCCTGTGCATACCTCGGTCGCTTTGCCAACCAGGTTTCCGTGCTGGAAGAACAGACCAAGCGCGAGTTTATGGGCTGGTTGTCTCCGGGCCCGAACAAGTTCTCTGTGCTGAACATCTATCTGTCCAAGCTCAACCCGGGCAAATTGTTCAATTTCACCACCACCACCAACGGCAGTGAGCGGGCCATGGTGCCGGTCGGTGCGTATGAGCAGATCATGCCCCTGGATATCCTGCCGACCCAGCTGCTGCGTTCGCTGATTGTCGGTGATACCGAAATGGCACAGAAACTGGGTGCCCTGGAGCTGGACGAAGAAGATCTGGCGCTGTGCACCTTCGTGTGCCCCGGCAAATATGAATACGGTCCGATTCTCCGTGAGAACCTGACCCGAATCGAGATCGAGGGCTAATACGATGGCAATCCGACAGTTTCTCGATGGAATCGAGCATCACTTTGAAAAGGGCGGCAAGTATGAGCGCTGGTATGCGCTGTATGAAGCCGTCGATACCATTTTCTACTCGCCTTCGAGCGTAACCTCCACCACCTCCCATGTGCGTGACGGCGTTGACCTCAAGCGCATCATGATCACGGTGTGGTTGTGTACTTTCCCGGCCATGTTCTTCGGCATGTGGAACATCGGTTACCAGGCCAACAGCTTCCTGGCGGCCAATCCGGATGCCATGGTGGCTGACGGCGGCCTGCGGACTGCCTTCATCCAGGCCCTGGCGGTAACCGGTGCCGGTGCCGGCATGTGGGATAACTTCGTATACGGTCTGGCGTACTTCGTGCCCATTTACTTCGTCACCTTCGTGGTGGGTGGTTTCTGGGAAGTGTTGTTCGCCACTGTGCGTCGCCACGAAGTGAACGAAGGGTTCTTCGTGACCTCCGTCCTCTTTGCCCTGATCTGCCCACCCACCATCCCGCTGTGGCAGGTGGCCCTGGGTATCACCTTCGGTGTGGTGATCGGCAAGGAAGTGTTTGGCGGTACCGGCAAGAACTTCCTGAACCCGGCGCTGACCGGTCGTGCGTTCCTGTACTTTGCCTATCCGGCCCAGATCTCCGGCGACACCGTCTGGACTGCGGTTGACGGTTTCAGCGGCGCGACTGCCCTGAGCTGGGCGGCTTCCGGCGGCCTTGATGCGCTCAAGGAACAGATCGGCTGGATGAACGCCTTCATGGGCACCATTCAGGGTTCCATGGGTGAGACCTCCACCCTGGCCATCCTCATCGGCGGGCTCATTTTGCTGGTGATGAAGATCGCCTCTTACCGCATCGTCGGTGGTGTGCTGATCGGCATGATCGGCATGTCCCTGCTGCTGAACCTGGTCGGTTCCGATACCAACCCGATGTTCGGTGTGCCGGCTCACTGGCACCTGGTCATGGGTGGTTTCGCCTTCGGCATGATGTTCATGGCCACCGATCCGGTATCCGCCGCCATGACCAACACCGGTCGCTGGTGCTTCGGTATTCTGGTGGGCGTCATGACTGTGCTGATCCGCGTGGTCAACCCGGCGTTCCCCGAAGGCATCATGCTGGCGATCCTGTTCGCCAACCTGTTCGCACCGCTGATGGACCACTACGTGGTTCAGGCCAACATCAAACGGAGGCTTGCTCGTGGCTAAAGCTAAAGATACTGTCTCCAGAACCCTGATGGTTGCGCTGGTGCTGAGTATTGTATTCTCGGTTGTGGTTTCCACCGCAGCCGTCATGCTCCGGCCGGCGCAGATCCAGAACCAGAACCTGGATATCAAGACCAACATCCTCTCGGCCGCGGGCATGCTGGAGCCCGGCACCAGTGCCCAGGAGATCGAAGAAAAGTTCGAGCGTTTCGACGTGCGACTGGTTGACCTGGATAGCGGCGAATTCGTGGAGCCTTCCGCCGTTGGCGTGCAGGACCCCATGAAGTACGACATGTACAAGGCGGCCTCTGATCCCCAGATGTCCACCAACATCCCGTCGTCCGAAGACAAGGCCGGTATCAAGCGCCGTCCGAACGTCGCCAAGGTCTATACCCTGAGCGAGAACGGTGAGCTGGTTCGTGTGGTTCTACCGATTCATGGCTATGGCCTGTGGTCCACCCTTTATGGTTTCATCTCCCTGGAGGGAGACTTGAACACCATCGAAGGTCTCGGCTTTTACTCCCACGCGGAGACACCGGGTCTGGGTGGTGAAGTGGACAACCCGCGCTGGAAACAGCAGTGGGTCGGCAAGGAAGTGTATGCCGACAGCCCCAGCGAGCCCCAGATCCAGCTGGTCAAGGGTGGTGTGAATGCTGATGCCCGTGACAAGGAGCATAAGGTTGACGCACTGTCGGGCGCAACGCTCACCAGTCGCGGTGTTCAGCAGCTGGTCAACTACTGGATGGGTGAGCGCGGGTTCGCTCCGTTCCTGAAAAAACTTCGTGAAGGGGAGGTCTGATCATGGCCGGTTCATCAGCCAAACAGGTTCTCTTCGAACCGATCTTCAGTAATAACCCCATCGCCCTGCAGATCCTCGGTATTTGTTCGGCGCTGGCGGTAACCACCAGCATGAGCGTGACTATCGTCATGTGTCTGGCGGTTATCGCGGTTACCGCTTTCTCCAACCTGGCGGTTTCCCTGGTCCGTACCCAGATTCCCGGCAGCATCCGGATCATCGTACAGATGACCATCATTGCCTCCCTGGTAATCGTGGTGGACCAGATTCTGAAGGCCTACGCCTACGAGATTTCCAAGCAGCTGTCGGTATTCGTTGGCCTGATCATCACCAACTGTATCGTTATGGGCCGCGCGGAAGGCTTTGCCATGAACAACCCGCCGCTGCTGAGCTTCCTGGACGGTATCGGTAATGGCCTGGGTTACTCGGTGATGCTGCTGTTCGTGGCTTTCTTCCGGGAACTGCTGGGCGCCGGTTCGCTGTTCGGTGTTGGCCTGCTGCCGGTCGTGAACGAAGGTGGCTGGTACGTGCCGAACGGCCTTCTGCTGCTGCCGCCGAGCGCGTTCTTCATCATCGGTCTGGCGATCTGGGGTCTGCGGGCCTGGAAGCCGGAGCAGGTTGAAGAGCCTGACTACAAGATGTCTCGTCACAAAGCCAAGGAGGCCTTCTGATGGAACACTATATCAGCCTTCTGGTTAAGGCCATTTTCGTTGAGAACATGGCGCTGGCCTTCTTCCTGGGGATGTGCACCTTCCTGGCGATCTCCAAGAAGATCGAGGCAGCGACCGGTCTGGGTATCGCCGTTGTTGTGGTACTGACCGTCACCGTGCCGGTTAACAACCTGCTCTATAACACCATCCTGCGTGAAGGCGCCCTGGACTGGGCCGGTCTGCCCAACGTGGACCTGAGCTTCCTGGGCCTGCTGACATACATCGGTGTTATCGCGGCGATCGTACAGATCATGGAGATGGTACTGGACAAGTACATCCCGGCTCTTTACGCCGCACTGGGTGTGTTCCTGCCGTTGATCACGGTTAACTGCGCCATCCTGGGTGCGTCACTGTTCATGGTTGAGCGTGACTACACCTTCGGTGAGAGTCTGGTGTACGGCTTCGGCGCTGGCCTCGGCTGGGCCCTGGCCATCATCGCACTGGCGGGTATCCGTGAGAAACTCAAGTACAGCGACGTACCGGAAGGCCTGCGTGGCCTGGGCATCACCTTCATTACCGTTGGTCTGATGTCCCTGGGCTTCATGTCCTTCTCCGGCATCTCCCTGTAACTCACCCGGTGATTCGGTTTAACGAAAAGGCGAGACCATGAATACAGAAATTCTTCTTGGCGTGGTCATGTTCACCGTTATCGTTCTGGCGCTGGTCGCGGTTATCCTCGCGGCCCGCTCCAAGCTGGTAAGCACCGGTGACGTGACCATCGAAATCAACGACGATCCTGAGCATACGCTCAAGACCAGTGCCGGCGGCAAGCTGCTGGGTACACTGGCGAACAGCGGCATTTACCTGTCGTCCGCCTGCGGTGGCGGCGGTACCTGCGCCCAGTGCAAGTGCAAGGTTCTGGACGGCGGCGGCGCCATGCTGCCCACGGAAAAGACCCACTTCACCAACCGGGAAGAGAAGGAAGGCTGGCGCCTGTCCTGTCAGGTTCCGGTGAAGCAGGACATGAAGATCGAGGTTCCCGAAGAGTTCTTCGGCGTGAAGAAGTGGGAGTGTGAGGTTGTCTCCAACCACAACGTTGCCACCTTCATCAAGGAACTGGTCCTGAAGCTGCCGGAAGGCGAGGAAGTGGACTTCCGGGCCGGCGGTTACGTGCAGCTCGAGTGTCCTCCGTACGAAATCGACTTCAAGGATTTCGATATTGAGGAAGAGTTCCACGAGGACTGGGACAAGCACGACATCTGGCGTTACAAGGCCGTGAACAAGGAAGACACCATCCGGGCCTACTCCATGGCCAACTATCCGGAAGAGAAGGGTGTCCTCAAGTTCAACATCCGTATCGCCACCCCGCCTCCGGGTACCGATCATCCGCCGGGCATCATGTCCAGCTACGTGTTCAACCTGAAGCCGGGTGACAAGGTCACCGTTATGGGACCGTTCGGTGAGTTCTTCGCCAAGAAGACCGACGCCGAGATGGTGTTCATCGGCGGGGGTGCCGGCATGGCGCCGATGCGTTCTCACATCTTCGACCAGCTCAAACGCCTGAACTCCAAGCGCAAGATCAGCTTCTGGTACGGTGCCCGGAGTGTCCGCGAGATGTTCTACGTGGAAGACTTCGACATGCTGCAGGAAGAGAACGACAACTTCGAGTGGCACGTGGCGTTGTCCGATGCACTTCCGGAAGATAACTGGGAAGGCCCGACGGGCTTCATCCACAACGTGTTGTACGAAAACTACCTGAAGGACCACCCGGCTCCGGAGGATTGTGAGTACTACATGTGTGGACCCCCCATCATGAATGCCTCGGTCATCAAGATGCTGAAAGATCTTGGTGTTGAGGACGAAAACATCATGCTGGATGACTTCGGGGGTTAATCAACTCAGATGACATCCTGCATGTTACGACCCGTCAGGGTGGCCGTGGTCAGCGCCTTTTTGGCGCTGGCCCTGGCCGCTCTGGCGGGTTGTTCGTTTGAGGCCGAGGAAAAAGTCTGGGAAATCTCCGGTGGCGTGTTTGGGACCAGCTACCACATCAATGTCGTATTGACCGATGACCAGCAACGTCTGGAGAATCTGGCCAAGGGCATTGAGGCGGAGCTGGAAAAGGTCGATGCCGCGATGTCGACCTGGCGGGAGGATTCGGAGCTGTCGCAGCTGAACCGCATGCCGGACCAGAGTGAGTGGACCGGAATATCCGGGCCCCTCCACGAGGTTCTAGCCAAGGCTATAGAGGTATCCGAACTCACGGGTGGCGCCTTTGATGTTACCGTGGGCCCAGTGGTCAATCTCTGGGGATTCGGACCCCGGGCCCGACCGGAGAAGGCTCCGGAAGAGCAAGAGCTGGCGCGGGTCTTGTCCGAGACAGGATATGAAAAGCTTGAGCTTCGCAACCAGCCGCCGTCCCTGCGGGCGGCACAGCCGCAATACATTGATCTGTCGGCCATTGCGAAAGGCTACGGAGTCGATGTGGTCGCCCGCTACCTCGACAGTGAGGGGGTGAACGCTTACCTTGTAGAAATCGGCGGCGAAGTCCGCGTGCAGGGGCGCAAACCCGGCGGCGATGCCTGGCGTCTGGCTATCGAGCAGCCGGTATCGGAAGGACGGCAGGTCAACCGCGTGGTGGCGCTTGAGAACAGGGCGATGGCGACTTCCGGAGATTATCGTAACTATTACGAATCGGAAGGACGGCGCTATTCCCATACAATTGATCCTGAAACCGGAAAACCCATCACCCACAATCTGGCCTCGGTAACGGTATTGGCCGAGGACTGTATGACCGCCGATGCACTGGCGACCGGATTCAACGTGATGGGCTTTGAGCGCGCTCACGCGCTGGCAACGCGGGAAAATATCCCCGCCTATTTCATTATCAGGACGGAAAACGGCTTTGAAACGCATCAGACGCCGGCCTTTTCCTCCTACGTGATCCAGTAAAGGGAGGGCAACATGGGTACCTTTCTTCTAGTTTTGTTCATCGTGATCCTGCTGGTGGCGGCAATGTCCATCGGCGTCATGTTCGGCCGTAAGCCGATCAGCGGTACCTGCGGCGGCATCGGCGCTCTGGGTATCAGCTCTTCCTGCGATATCTGTGGCGGCAATACCCAGAAGTGCAAGGAAGAGAACGAGCGGCTGGAGAGCGAAGCCAAGGGCGCTGAAGATCTGGCCTACGACGCCAGCAGCGCTGATCGTCACTAAATAAAAATTTTCACGACGTAGATAAGGAGTCACTGCGCGCATGGCAGAACATCATTACGACGTCGTCGTTATCGGCGCTGGTCCGTCCGGCGAAGGCGCGGCGATGAATGCGACCAAACACGGCAAGCGTGTCGCGATCATCGAAGACAAGCCGACGGTCGGCGGGAACTGCACCCACTGGGGCACCATCCCGTCCAAGGCGCTGCGTCACTCGGTCAAGCAGATCATCACGTTCAACACCAACCAGATGTTCCGTGATATCGGTGAACCGCGCTGGTTCTCCTTCCCGAGGGTTCTGCAGAATGCGCAGAAGGTGATTGGCAAACAGGTCAAACTGCGGACCCAGTTCTATTCCCGCAACCGGGTGGACCTGATCAACGGCCGGGCAGCATTTCTGGACCGGAACCGCATCGAGGTCCGTGGCAACAAATCGGTCGAGACCCTGCATTTCAAGCAGGCCATCATTGCCACCGGGTCACGCCCGTACCTGCCGCCCGATGTGGATTTTCGCCACCACCGGGTCTATAACTCCGACACCATCCTGAATCTCTCCCATACGCCGCGCACCCTGATCATCTATGGTGCGGGCGTCATCGGCTCCGAGTATGCTTCCATCTTCGCCGGTCTGGGCGTGAAGGTTGACCTGATCAACCCGGGCAGCCGGTTGTTGTCGTTCCTGGATGACGAGATCTCCGATGCTCTGAGCTACCACCTGCGCAACAATGGTGTTCTGGTGCGTCACAACGAGCAATACGAGTCCGTGGTGGGCGACGATCACGGTGTGGTGCTGTCACTGCAGTCCGGCAAGAAGATTCGCGCCGATGCCTTCCTGTGGTGTAACGGCCGTACCGGCAACACGGATAGCCTGAGCCTCGAGAACATCGATCTGGTACCGAATGGCCGTGGTCAGCTCGCGGTAGACGAGCATTACCGGACCGAAGTGGAAAACATCTACGCAGTGGGTGACGTGATCGGCTGGCCCAGCCTGGCCAGCGCAGCCTACGACCAGGGCCGTTCCGCGTCCTCGGATATCGTCAAGGATGAGTATTTCCGGTTTGTGTCGGACGTGCCGACCGGCATCTATACCATTCCGGAGATCAGTTCTGTCGGCAAGACCGAGCGGGAACTGACCGAAGCCAAGGTGCCGTATGAAGTGGGGCAGGCTTTCTTCAAGGACCTTGCCCGCGCCCAGATCACCGGCGAAGCGGTGGGTATGCTGAAGATCCTGTTCCACCGGGAGACCCGCCAGATCCTGGGTATCCACTGCTTTGGGGACCAGGCCGCCGAGATCGTCCACATCGGCCAGGCGATCATGAATCAGGAAGGGGAGGCCAACTCCCTGAACTACTTCATCAACACCACCTTCAACTACCCGACCATGGCCGAGGCCTACCGGGTGGCGGCGTTGAATGGGTTGAACCGGATTTTCTGAGATTGGCGTGAACATGGGGTCAGATGAAGGCTTTCATCTGACCCCAGCTTCAGGCCGGACCTTCCCCGGGGCTCAGATGAAAGCCTTGATCTGACCCCATTTTCATCTCCGCTTCCCCGCGCACGGCCTCCCGCGCCGGCAATTGCAACAACGCCCGAGCCCGATTATCGAAAAACATCCGGGTACTCGTCGGGTAATCGGTGATAATGCTGTCCACGCCCAATTCCTCAAGCTGCAACATGTCGTGGATACGGTTCACGGTCCAGGTGGATACATGCATACCCCGACGGTGGGCCAGGTCGACCATGTCCCTGCTCAGGATTTTCCAGTTCGCACAGAAATACTCGCAACCCAGTCGGGTGGCAATGTTCAGCGGCCGGGGAAATTTCCGCTCTGCCACCAGCCCGGTGCGGATGTTCTTGTCACGACGGCGGATTTCCCGCAGGAACCAGGGATCGCTGGAGGTAACGGCGGCTCTCTGGTAAAGGTCCCGCCGTTGGATGACTTCGGTGAGCCGGTTGCACAGGATGTTCAGACGCTGGCGGGCGTCCTTCTTGACCTCAAGCTGAAGGTGCTCGAGGTCGTCGAATTCGTCCAGCAGTTGTTCCAGAGTGGGAATACCCACCTTCCTCGGCCAGGAGCTGGTGTTGCGGCGGGCATCCATATCAGCCAGTTCGGCAGCTGTGTAGTTACAGACTCCGCCCTTGGCGCCGGTCGTGCGGTCCACTGTCAGGTCATGGACGAGCACCGGGATGCCGTCCTTTGACAGAACCACATCCAGCTCGAAATGCCGTATGCCATGGCGATAGGCGTGAATGAACCCGGGCAGGGTATTCTCCGGGGCCTCGCCCTTGGCTCCCCGATGTCCGTAGACGATCATTCTGCTGCTGAATCCCTCAGACGCTGGTAAATGTCCTGCCGCTTCTTCCAGGTTTCGTGGCAGAGGCGGATATCTTCAAGATAGGCCGGAAGTTCGTTCATCAGCAAGGCCTGAGGCCCATCCACCAGTGCTTTTTCCGGTTTCGGGTGGAAGTCCACCAGCACCATGTTGGCGCCGGCAATGACGCCCTGGGCAGTAGCATGCATGACATCCAGAATGCCATCGGGTGACGCATCGCGGCTGCCAACCGAGTGGGAAGGGTCGACACACACTGGCATGCGGGTCAGACGCTTGACGGCCGGAACGTGGGCAAAATCCACCATGTTACGGTGTGGATTGCCCGCTTCGGTTTTCATGCCGCGAAGGCAGAAAATCACGTTGGAGTTCCCTTCGCTCGCCAGGTATTCGGCGGCGTTCAGCGATTCGTTCAGGGTGATACCAAAACCGCGTTTGAGCAGTACAGGATAGGTACTCTGCCGGCCAATCGCTTTGAGCAGCTCGAAGTTCTGGGTATTCCGGGTGCCCACCTGAAGCATCACGCCGGTGGGGCGCCCCAGTTTCTCAAGGCAGGTATCGATTTCCTCGATGTGGCTCTCGTGGGTAATCTCCATGGCGATCACCTTGATGCCATGCTTGCCCGCCTTCTCGAACACCCAGGGCAGACAGCCCTTGCCATGGCCCTGGAAGGAATAGGGGTTGGTCCGCGGCTTGTAGGCGCCCATGCGGGTGCAGACCTCGCCATGCTCCTCGAGCGCCTGCATCATCATCTCGACATGCTCAGGCACATCCACGGCACACAGGCCGGCGAAGATGTTGAGGTTTTCCTGGTTGAAGTCCACACCGTTGTAGTTGAAGCCGCTCTGGCGCAGGTCATCCCGGTGTCGCCCCAGAATCCGGTAATCCTCGGAAATGCGAATGGCCCGCTCCACGGCGGGCAGGGCTTCAATTTCTTCCTTGTCCAGGGATTTGGTATCGCCCAGCAGGTAGATCTCCGTCAGACGCTGACTGGCGCCCTGAACCTCGTGCACACGCAGCGACACGTTCGGCAGGTTCTCCAGGTAGTGCATGGTCTGCCGGTAGGCATCGCTGTCCAGCGCCGTATTGGGGTGAAGAATCGCTAGCATGGTATCTCCTTGTATTAACCGGCCCCTTCGGCCCGGTGCCGCGCCTGCATGTATTCCCTGTGGTTAAGATGAAGCAGGTCTGCCATACGGCGAATAAGGTGTTCTTCGTACTTGTCGATGCGCCCGTCGGCCAGGGCCACGTGCCAGATGCTCTCCAGCAGGACCTGTTTCTGCTCCTGGTCCAGGTGATCGTTGATCTGGCCGGTAAACTCATACAGGGAGGTGGCATCTTCGGCATGGGCGAGGGCATCCTGGAGGATTTCCTCCGCCTCTTCCCGTGTCACCTGATGGGCCTTGACGGCACAGTCGACAATGGTTTTCAGCTCCCGCTCGTCCTCATCGTTATCCACCCTGGATAACTGCACCATCAACGCCGTGGCGGCGACCGCGAGCTGGTGGGCGTCCGGTTTGACCGGCTCGGATTCGGGAACAGCAAACAGTTTCTTCAGGCGCTCGATCATCGTTGGTTACTTCTTTTCTTGAGTGACTCAGGCGGCCCTGGCCAGTTGGCGCACCCTGTTTTCCAGTTCGATCTGATCGGCCGTGAACCGGCGAATGCCATCAGCGAGTTTCTCGGTGGCCATCGCATCCTCGTTGGACTCCCAACGGAAAAGTTTTTCGTCGATGGAACCGAACCGGTCGTTGGAGTTTGCGTTGTCCGGGTGTAACTGGCGGTTGAGAGCACCGGAGTCATCCTGAAGATTCTGCAGCAGGGCCGGGCTGATGGTCAGTTTGTCACAACCGGCCAGCATCTCGATCTCACCGGTGTTACGGAAACTGGCTCCCATAACCACGGTGTTGAAGCCGTTGGCCTTGTAGTAATTATAGATGCGGGTTACTGAAAGCACGCCGGGATCTTCCTCGGCCGGATAGCTGTCGCGCCCGCTGTTGGCCAGGTGCCAGTCCAGAATGCGGCCGACGAACGGCGAAATCAGGTGTGCACCGGCCTGGGCGCAGGCGGCGGCTTGGATGAAAGAGAACAGCAGGGTCAGGTTGCAGCGGATCCCTTCCTTCTCCAACTGCTCGGCGGCGCGGATGCCCTCCCAGGTAGAGGCGATCTTGATCAGCACCCGGCTGGTATCCACACCCTGGCGGTCATAGAGCTCCACGAGACGACGGGCCCGCTCCAGGGTGCCGGCAGTGTCGAACGACAAACGGGCGTCCACTTCCGTGGATACCAGGCCCGGAATCAGGCCCAGAATCTCCTTGCCCGCCAGAACAGCCAGCATGTCGGTGGCTACCGTAAGCTGTTCCGCATCGGAACCACCGTGCCGCCGGGCTTCAGCCACGGCTTTGTCCAGCATCGGGCGATAGGCCTCGGAAGCTGCTGCCTTCAGAAGCAGTGACGGATTGGTGGTGGCATCTTCGGGGCGCCAACGGGCGATGGCATCGATATCGCCCGTGTCGGCGACCACGGTGGTCATGGTCTTCAGTTGGTCAAGCTTGCTGGTCATTCGTCCTGTCGTCCCGGTTGTACGTTGTATCAGGCATCCATCTCCGGGGTGCCGGTGTTTTCCCTACAATAACGGGGTGTTCTGACAGGAACAAGACAACAAAAGGTTAGGATTGGGTCAGCTTTCGGCAACAGTCTCCGGCTCAGGCAACCGGACCTTGGCCAGGGCCGCCTGGATGACCTCGAGGCCACTGCCGGGCTTGTGGGCATTTTCACTGATATGGCGCCGGAACTGGCGGCCACCGGGCATGCCATGGAACAGCCCCATGATATGCCGGGAAATATGGGTGAGATAGACGCCCCGGTCCAGCTCCTGCTGGATGAACGGGAACATCGCTCTCAGTGCCTCATGTCGGTTTGCCACAGGGCAGGGTTCACCAAAGAACTCCGTGTCCACGCCGGCGAGCAGCCAGGGGTTGTGGTAGGCCTCGCGACCCAGCATTACACCATCGGTGTGGCGCATATGCTCGTGGCATTCCTCGAAACTCTTGATACCGCCGTTGATGATGATCTCCAGGTGCGGGTAACGCTCTTTCAACCGGTAGACCCAGTCGTACTTCAGCGGCGGGATGTCGCGGTTCTCCTTGGGGCTCAGGCCTTCGAGGATCGCGATACGGGCATGTACGATAAAGGTCTGGCAGCCTGCGGCGGAGACTTTCTCGATGAACTCGCACAGTTCGTCCCAGGACTCCCGGCCGTTGATGCCGATGCGGTGCTTGACGGTGACCGGCAGGTCGGTGGCGTCAATCATCGCCGCCACACCTTCGGCGACCTTGTCCGGATGGCCCATCAGGCAGGCGCCGATCATGTTGTTCTGTACCCGGTCACTGGGGCAGCCAACATTCAGGTTCACCTCGTCGAAACCGAACTGCTCAGCGAGCTTTGCGCAATGGGCCAGCTCGCCCGGATCGCTGCCGCCAAGCTGCAGCGCCAGCGGATACTCGGAAGGATCATGGCGCAGGAAGCGTTCGGTATCGCCGTGGATCAAGGCACCGGTGGTCACCATCTCCGTATACAGCAGGGCACGCCGGCTCAGGATCCGCGCCAGGTAGCGGAAGTGCGGCGTGGTCCAGTCCATCATTGGTGCCACGCAGAAACGGCGGGACAGGCCGGAGTTTTGGCGAACGGCATCCAATGTGGGAGTTGCGGACATTTCGGTAACCTATCTACGGAAAACAGTTGTCAGTACGAGAATCTGAGCGCCATAGTTTAACAGGGTTGGCAGGCTGTTTGCCGTAAGGCTTTGGCGAAGTCTCAGCGCACAAGTCCTTCCAGAACCTCGGCTGCCGGCTTCTCCCGGCATCCCGAGGCGTTCTGCCCACACCACAAGGGTGAAAAGTCTCCGGAGCCGGTTGCCTCAGCGGCAGCCCGAAGTGGCGCAATGGCACTGGTTGCGAGAGGAAAGGCAGGAGCCTCCGGGGAAACAGGGCCCAGCTCCCTTATGACACGGTTCACGATGCCCCGGGCTGGCCCGCCGGAGAACAGATTGGTGATTGCGGTATGCCGGGCTTGAGAGCTTTTTAGCGCGTCACGGTGAACCGGTTTGGTGGTGGCCTCCGGGCAAAGCAGGAATGCCGTGCCGACCTGGGCTGCGATTGCTCCGAGATCGAGTGCAGCTTTCACACACTGCGCATCGGCAATGCCACCGGCGGCAATGACCGGCACCTTCACAGCGGCTACGATCTGGGGCAACAGGGCAAAGGTGCCCATCTGCGTGGTCATGTCCCTGGTCAGGAAAATACCGCGGTGGCCACCGGCTTCAAGGCCCTGGGCAATAATGGCGTCAGCACCATGCTGCTCCAGCCAGAGTGCTTCCTCCACCGTGGTCGCAGTCGACAGGATCCTGGCGCCCGCTTTGTGCACCCGTTCAACCAGGGCAGGTTCCGGCAACCCGAAATGGAAACTCACCACTGCCGGACGGAACTCCTCCACCAAGGCGGCGGCTTCTTCATTGAACGGCATCCGGCCCGGCCCTGACGTTATGGAATCAGGATCGATGCCGAATTCCTGATAATAGGGCGCCAGTGACTGGCGCCATCTCCGCTCGCCGTCCGCATCCGCTTTTGGCGGCGTGTGGGCAAAGAAGTTGAGGTTGAAAGGTCGGTCGGTGGCAGCTTTCAGGGCTTCAAGTTCCGATCGCAGCGCCTCCGCGCCCAACATGGCGCAGGGAAGAGAGCCCAGGCCACCGGAATTCGAGACGGCGGCGGCCAGCCTGTGATCCTGAACGCCGGCCATGGGTGCCTGGATGATGGGAAATTCGGTTCCGAAAAAGTTCAGCATAATCTGTTCCCGTTCTTTGGCCCCGATCCTCAAGGCCTCACTGCAATGACATTCTCGTTGCCTGTGCTGCGGTACTGGTCGACCATACCGGATAAGGAATGCCGGCGAGGCGGTTCATCATAAAGGCATGAACGAGTAGCAGGGCGACGCCGGCCATAAGTATAGGCAGTTGGGCAGGATCCGGCATCAGTCCCAGGGACACAATCAGAGCCGTTGCACCGGCGGGCGGGTGCGCCACCCGCAGCAGCACCATCAGGCACCCCGTCAGGCCCAGCGAGAGCGACGCAGCTCCCACCCGGGCCAGATCGACGCCGGTCGTGAAGGCGGAAGCGTGTCCCTGCAGGCCGAAGAGGTACAGGCTGAGCAGTCCGGCCAGTGCTCCGATCAGATGCCCGCAAAGCGTGTTCCTCGGGGAAGCGGGCTGGGCAAGCGGGACATAGAACAGGATGAAGGCGGTGGCACCAAGGGAGGGGAAGATGAAGGCTTCCTGCGTCACCAGGGCCACGAACGACACCAACGCGATGCTGAGACCGCCATTGATCAGGTTGAACACTGCCATCACGGTGGTTCGACTGTAACGGCTTGCGAGTCGTTCCAGGTGTAAGGCCTGAACCAGCCCCTTAGCCAGTTGCCAGCGCAGCTGCTCGTTCCTGAGTCCCATAGACCTTCCGGTTGCCCTGAATTGGTGCATTGAAAGGCGCGAGATCCTAAACAATGAGGAATATCAAGGCAAACAGGTATTATCGATAATGCTTAACGACTCGGGAAACTTATTCTTCCCCTGCGTGGCTGATCAGCACCCCCGGTGCGCCTTGCTCCAACTGTGCCCGGATATGATCCGGAATGGCCACCTTGGACATGCTCGATGAGCGGATCATCACATCGGTAATGTCAGCATCAGCAATAAACTGGCCATCCCCGTAGCGATAGAACTCCAGATGCAGGGTGAACGACGTGTTGCCGATGCGCCCGGTGCGAATCCTTGCCTCCAGCACATCATCAAACCGCGCAGGCGCTTTCCAGTTCACTGTGAGGCTCACTACCTGGACGTCCAGATCCTGGTCCAGCAGGCGCTGGTAATCACCGAACACGGCCCTGATGTATTCGTTGACGGAAATATCCACGAAATCCGCATAGCGGGCGTTGAAGACGACGCCCTGGGCGTCGCATTCGCCGTAGCGGACTCGGAAGCGGAATTTGAAAGGGGAGTTGTTGTTTTCAGTCATGGTTCACTAGTGCGGTTGAATGAGGTTCAAGGCTAACCGATTCCCGAGTTGATGCAACTTGGCCATCTCAGGACCTACTGGTAACCTGGTTCGTAATAATGCGGAACGAATTAGTAGTAAGGAAACTGTCCCATGTCCGATACGCGAGGCTATTACGAAAACAACGCCAAAGCGTTTGTTGAAGCCGTTCTTGATATCGCCATCGATGAGGTCTGTGGTGAGTTGCATCAGCATGGAGCATAACTGATGCAGCAAACCGGAATTTACGAACAGCTAATCACAAAGCTCGTCGAGAGCCGCCTGGATCGGGAAAGGTTCTACGTTGGCGAACGCCGCCTCAGCAGCGCGGAAGCGTCGATTTGGTTGTCTCGTTTCCTGTCAAATATTCTTGAGTTCGCCATTGAGTCAGTGCCCTCGGGCGACGACCGGCTGCAAAAGCAGATCAAGTTCTCCAACCAACTGCTAATCTGGTTGAAAGGGCAGATCCAGGACGACGGATTTCTGGAAGAGAATCTTCTTGATAGCCAGGGAAAGATTCTGACCGCTCTGTATGAGCTGGATAACCCTGTTGCAGCTAACCTCAAGCAATACGTAGAAGATATTTACCCTCTCACGGGACTTACCCAGAGTGAGTTGTTCTCGGGAAGTAATGCCGGCCTGTCACTTGAGTCCGAATTGAAAAGAGAAATCCTTTCAGCGGACACGATTTACTGGCTGGTGTCGTTCATCAAGTGGGCCGGGATTCGTATTTTCAGGAAAGAGCTGGAAGCCTTTACCGCCAGTGGTCGCGAGCTGAAAATCATCACCACATCCTACATGGGCGCGACCGATGCGAGGGCGGTTGAGTATTTGGCCAGCTTGCCGAACACCGAAGTGAGGCTGAGCTACAACACCGAGCGCGAGAGGCTGCACGCCAAGAGCTATTTGTTCCTCAGAAATTCGGGCTTTCACACCGGCTATATCGGATCATCAAACCTCTCCCGCTCGGCGTTGACCAATGGCCTTGAGTGGAATCTGAAGATCACGTCTCAGGAAATTCCGCACATTATCAACAAGTCCCTCAGCACCTTTGAAACCTATTGGGCTTCAGACGAATTTGAGCAGTTTGATGGCCAGGCGGAAAGCGCTGAGAAACTCAAGCGTGCACTGAAGCAGCAGAAAGGATGGGATGATGCTGGCGCGGTGCATTTTTTTGATATTACGCCGTTTCCACATCAGAAGGACATTCTGGAGCAGCTTTCCGTAGAACGGGACGTGCACCGGCGTTATCAGAACCTCATCGTAGCAGCCACAGGTACCGGCAAGACGCTGATTTCGGCCTTCGATTTCCACCGATTTCTGAAAGCGAAACCCAACGCCAATTTCCTCTTCGTTGCCCATCGGGAGGAAATCTTGCGACAGGCCCGTGAAGCATACAGGGGCGTACTCAGAAACAGCGCTTTTGGCGAGCTATGGGTCGGAGGACAACTGCCTGATCACTACCGCCAGTTGTTCGTATCCATCCAGACGTTAAACAACCAGCTGGATCAGCTCAAACTGACGCCGGACTACTACGACTACATTGTGATCGATGAGGTGCACCATATCGCCGCATCAAGTTATCGATCAGTCCTCGAGCATTTCTCGCCTTCAATCCTGCTGGGGCTGACGGCAACACCGGAGCGGCACGATGGTGGCGATATTCTCGGCGACTTTGGTGGCGTCATTGCGGCAGAGCTTCGCTTGCCAGAAGCAATCAACCGTCGCCACCTTTGCCCATTCCAATACTTTGGAGTCGATGACGACACTGATCTTCGCACCATTCCGTGGAATCGTGGTCGTTACGATCCCGTTCAGCTAACCAACTTGTACACGCACAACCATGACCGAGTAAAAAAGATACTGCGCAGTTTGCGGGAAATCGTCACCGATATAGGCGCCATGAAGGCGCTGGCATTCTGTGTGAGCCGCGATCACGCGAATTTTATGGTTCAGCAGCTCCTGCTTCATGGTATCAAGGCTGATGTGCTGACCAGTGACAACAGCCATGAACGTCAGCAAAAGCAGCAAGCCATTCGGTCCGGGAAGATCAACGTGTTGTGTGTGGTCGATATCTTCAACGAAGGCATCGACATTCCGGAAGTGGATACTCTGCTGTTTCTCCGTCCCACGGAGAGCTTGACCATTTTCTTGCAGCAGCTTGGCCGCGGTCTTCGGTTGGCCGACGGCAAAGATTGTTGCACGGTACTGGATTTCGTCGGTAATTCCCGGCCAGAGTATGATTTTGCGAATAAATTCAGAGCGCTAGTGGGTAAGTCTGAACGTTCGATAAGCGACGAACTGAAACAAGGTTTCCCTCATGCGCCACTGGGTTGCCGGATTGAACTGACCAAGAAAACCCAGGAGATGGTGCTCACTAACATCCGGCAGGCCACTCTGACGCTGAAGCGTCTGGTTTCGCTGGTTCGCCAGTTTCCTCAGCATTCAACACAGCCGCTGACACTGAAGAACTTTCTAACTCAGCATCCACACATTGATCTCAATGAGCTGTATAAGCGAGGCAGTTGGTCTGAGCTGGTTAGTAGAGCCAAAGATGAAGAAGTTGATGATGAGTCGCGGTTCAAACTAGCGAAAAAGGGGATCTTCAATCGGATTTTGATTTGTGACGATCACAAATACCTACTTTTCCTTAAAAGGTTGTGCCAGGCGGGCTTTGTTTGGGATCAGGAAGATAGTCGTCGGGCGCTGATGTGTCATTACGATTTCTGGCAAAAAGCTGGATTTGAATTGGGGTTTCAGTCACTTTCCCAGAGCTTGGCCAAACTCAAGAAATTAGGGCTCGAGCAAGAGTTGTCTGATGTCCTCGATTGGAAGCTGGCGCAGACCAAGCACGAGCAGCCAGTTATGCCGGATTTGCAGCAAGTCCCGTTGCGCCTGCATGCGCGTTATTCTCGAGAGCAAATTCTGGTTGGATTTGGTGCAATGACATTCGATCACCAGCCCCCGTCAAGAGAGGGCGTTTTTGTGATTCAAGATCAGAATGTCGAGCTATTGTTTGTCACGTTAGACAAAAACGAAAAGCAGTTTTCACCGACCACCATGTATCACGACTACGCCATAAACGAGCAATTGTTTCATTGGCAGTCGCAAAACAGCTCCCGGCCCGACCGCGGGAAAGGAAAGGACTATCTTGAGCACGGCTTCAATAACAAGCGACTGTTCCTGTTTGTGAGGGAGCAAACCAAAGATGAATACGGCCGCACGATGGGCTTTGTGAATTACGGCGAGGTCGACTATGTGTCCCACACTGGTTCACAGCCTATGAGCATTACGTGGAAACTCCGTACACCTATGCCAAACTTTATGTGGCAACAGGCTGCAAAGTTAGCGGTAGCATGACTTACGCCCCATACCACAAAAACGCCCAAAAATTCTTCAACCAATACCAGTCCCTGACCTTCGAGCAGGTCCACGGTGACTGGTTTCCCCTGCTGGACAAGAAATCCGGTCTTGCTCTGGACGTAGGTGCCGGCAGCGGCCGCGATGCACTGGCCCTGGCGGAGCGAGGTTGGGATGTTGTGGCGGTGGAGCCGGCTTGCGAGTTGCGACGCCTGGGCGAGGCGGCAACAGCACACCGGAGTATCCAGTGGGTGGATGATTCCCTGCCGGACCTGAGTGAAATCCGCAAGCTCAGCTACCGGTTTGATCTCATTCTGGTGTCTGCCGTCTGGATGCACCTTCCGCCCAGTTCCCGCGAGCGGGCGTTCCGAATTCTGACGGAGCTGTTGGCGCCCTCCGGCATGTTGGTGATCACTCTGCGCCACGGGCCGGGGGATGGTGAGCGGAAGTTCTACGAAGTCACCAAAGCGGAGCTGGACAGTTTTGCCCGCCATCGTGCGGTTATGCCGGTACCGTTACCGGATATACACCGTGCCGATGAACTCAAACGGGCGGATGTGTGGTGGGAAACCGCCGTATATCGTCTGCCGGATGACGGCACCGGGGCGTTGCCCACGTTGCGACATATCATCATCAACGACAACAAATTCTCCACCTACAAGCTCGGGCTGCTGCGAACGCTGGTGCGTATGGCCGACAGTGCGCCGGGGCTGGTGCTGAACCGGTCGGATGACTGGGTGGAACTGCCGCTGGGGGCAGTGGGTCTGTTCTGGATCATGCTGTATCACCCGTTGGTCTTGAAGCATCACTTGCGGCAGGCGCCGGGTTCCCGTGGGCTGGGCTTTGCGGGGGATGATTTTTACGAGCTGGCCAAGTTGTCGCCGCTGGATTTCCGTGTGGGGCTTTCGCTGTCGGCGGAGGTTGCGCCGGTGGTTATGCGGGCTATCAAGCAGGCAGTGTCTAACATCCTAGATAATCCTGCAAAATACACTACTTGGCCAGGGACCAATCGGCAGATTTTCGAGGGCAGCAAAAGCCGACTGACCATTCGCAGCGAGACGGTACGGCTGGATAAAGAAACCCTGGCCCGTTTCGGGCGGTTCCGCGTACCGGCCATGCTCTGGGATACCTTCAGCCGTTATGCCTGCTGGGTAGAGCCGGCGATCGTGAATGAGTGGATCAACCTGATGGGCAGCTGGGAGGCCCGCTACTCGTCGGAGACTTATCACAAGGCGCTGCAGTGGGTAGAAGGGCGGCGCGATACCTCGGTGGTGCGTAAACTGGTGGAGCAACAGCTGTCGACCGGGCCAGTGGAGTGTGTGTGGACCGCCAGAGATCTTTCCCGGAGCCGCTACGACATTGACCACTGCTTTCCCTGGTCCCGCTGGAACAATAACGACCTGTGGAATCTGCTACCTGCTTCCCACACGGCCAATGCTGCGAAGTCCGAGAGGCTCCCGGCGGATTCCCTGTTGAAACAGGCACGGCCCAGGGTTATCGAGTGGTGGGAGCATGCCATTGTCGGAACAGAACGGGAGCAGCAATTTTACTCGGAGGCGGAAGCGGCGCTTCCGTTGCTGGGTGAGAGTCGTAGCCTCGACGGCGTATTCGAAGGTATGTTGCAGCAGCGTCTGCGGTTAAAAACCAACCTTCAGCTGGCTGAGTGGCTTGGTCTTTGAGCGCTGATTGGCTGCTCGGCCACTTCGCGCTCCGTCAATGAAGGCATAGGCTCTTCCGGGATGGCTGGCTAAGCTAAAGGGAACAATAACCAGAACGGAGATCGTCCCCCGCATGAGCCAGTCCCGCAAAATCGAATCATCCAGCTCTCCCAGACAGGTTTACATCACTGGCGGCGCCAGCGGCATCGGCCTCCAGCTTGCGCGGGATTATGCCCGATCCGGCTGCGCGGTTACTCTGTTTGATATTCAGCCAACTGACACTGCCGTTACCGAGCTTTCCGCCATCCCCGGCGCTGGCCCGGTCCGCGCCTTTGCCCTGGACGTCAGTGATCCCGCCTCGGTCCGGGAGGTGTTCTCCGGGGCTGCGGCGGAGCAGGGGCCGGACGTGGTTATCCATTGCGCCGGTATCTGCATTGCAGCGCCGTTTGATGAGATCGACGATGATGCCTACACCCGACTGATCAACATCAACCTGCTTGGGTCGCGGCATGTGGCAGTCGGGGTGTTGCCCCATCTGAACTCCGGTTCCCAGCTGGTGTTTGTGGCTTCCATGGCCGGACTCGTTGGCTGTTACGGGTATTCAGCGTACTGTGCTTCGAAGTATGCCGTGGTTGGTCTGGCGGAGGTATTGCGTATTGAGCTTGCGCCCCGGGGTATCGATGTGTCTCTGGTCTGTCCACCCGAGGTGGAAACGCCGATGGTGGTGGAGGAGCGCAAAAGCCGGCCAAAACAGACCGAATCGCTCAAGCTGATGGCGGGCACTTTGCCGGTGGAGCACGCGGTTGCGCAGATCCGCCGGGGGATTGATCAGCGCCGGTTCCTGATCATTCCCGGCAAGCGGGCCCGCAGCCTGTGGTTCACCAACAAGCTGCTGCCGGGCTTCCTGACCCGCCGCCTGGCGGATTTTCTGGTCAGTCAGTGAAGAGATGGATGCAAACCCGGCCGACGGGTAGACTTGCGCGTATTTCCTGAAGACTTTTATTTTCGTGCAAAAGAATAGGAAACTACCTTGGCTATCCGACTGACCGAATTCAGCCACGGCGCGGGCTGTGGCTGCAAGATTGCTCCCGATGTACTGGATCGCATCCTTCACACCGATGTTCCCGAGTTCAAGGACCCGCGCCTGCTGGTAGGTAACAGTAGCCGGGATGACGCCGCCGTGGCGGACGTGGGCCATGGGCTTGGCGTGATCAGCACCACCGATTTCTTCATGCCGGTGGTGGATGATCCGTTCGATTTCGGGCGGATTGCCGCCGCCAATGCCATCAGCGATGTCTACGCCATGGGCGGTAGGCCGGTGATGGCTATTGCCATTCTGGGTTGGCCGGTGAACGAACTGGCGCCGGAGATCGCCGCCCAGGTGATCGAGGGTGGCCGGGCGGTGTGTGCCGAGGCGGGCATTGCCCTGGCCGGTGGTCACAGCATCGATTCGCCCGAGCCGATCTTCGGGCTGGCGGTGACGGGCCAGGTGGCGGTGGATCGTATTATTCGTAATGACACGGCAAAAGCTGGCGACCTGCTGTATCTGACCAAGCCGCTGGGCGTCGGGATCCTCACCAGTGCATCCAAGAAAGGAAAGGTCAGTGCGGAGGATCTTGCGGTTGCGGTCAAGAACATGGCGACCCTGAACCGGGTCGGCGAAGCCTTCGCGCAAGTCGAGGGCGTCCATGCCATGACCGATGTAACCGGCTTCGGCCTGGCCGGACATCTGCTGGAAATCTGCCGGGGCAGTGGCCTTCGGGCTACCGTAAACCGCGGGGCAATTCCGGTATTGCCCAACCTGCAGCCCTATATCGACGCAGACTGCATTCCCGGTGGTACCCACCGCAACGCTGCCGCATTTGGCAAGGCTATCGATGGCATGACGGACGCCGACAAACTGGTGTTCTGCGACCCCCAAACCAGCGGTGGCCTGATGGTCTGTGTGGCCGAGAATAGCCGTGCGGCTTTCGAGGCTGCAGCTCGTGAGCAGGGGCTGGAGCTGGCCCCATTGGGCCGGCTGGACGCGGCCGGTTCGGCGGAGAGCCTGGTGGTGGTTGAGGACTGATGGCCGGATGCACGCAGTGGAGCGGTTGATATGCCAGTGATGGTGCAGGCCCTGGTGCCGGTGTTTGTGCTGATCATGCTCGGCCATCTTTTCCGGCGTTGGGATTTCCCCGGTGGCGAGTTCTGGCCCCAGGCGGAACGGTTTACCTACTACGTGCTGTTTCCGGCCATGCTGGTGTTCAAGCTGGGCCAGGCGAGGTTGCCCCCATCCGCCTACGGTGAGATTGCCCTGCTGATTTCCTGCATGTTACTGGCGATGACGCTGGCGCTGGTCTTGGCTCAGCTGATCTGGCGTTGGAGCGGCCCGGTTTTTTCCTCGGTGTACCAGGGGGCTATCCGGTTCAATTCCTACGTCGGCCTTGCGGCCGGTGGCATGCTGTTGGGCGATGACGGCCTCTCCCTGACCGCCATCGCGGTTGCGGTCATGGTGCCGCTGCTGAATCTGCTCTGCATTCTGATGTTTACCCTGGTGGCGGATCAGGACAAGGTTCGGTTCAGTCAGGTCCTGAAGGCCATCGTCACCAACCCGCTGATTGTCGGCTCGGTGATCGGGGTGGTGTGGAGTTATTTCCAGATCGGTTTTCACCCGCTGCTGGCGGGGATCCTGCAGCCATTAAGCAATCTCGCGTTGCCCATGGGCCTGATGACCGTCGGCGCCGGGCTGCAGCTGACTGCCTTGCGTGGGGCATCGATGCCGTTCCTGGTGTCCTCGGCGCTGAAGCTGCTGGCGTTTCCGCTGATGGCGGCAGGGCTCGCCTGGATGCTGGGCCTCGACGGCCTGATGGTTCAGGTGGCGGTGCTGCTGGCAACATTGCCCACTGCCACCTCTGCCTACATCCTGGCCCGGCAGCTGGGCGGGGACGCGCCACTGATGGCGGGCATCATCAGCGGCCAGACCCTGCTGGCCATGGCCTCCATTCCGTTAATGCTGAGTATCCTCTGGTAGGCATTTGAGTACGGCATCGGCAACGGATTGCTGGAAGTCGAGATAGCCGGTCCTGTTGGCGTCGATGTCCATTGCCAGAGGATCCCAGGTGCTGAAGGTCACGTTCAGGCCCTCGGTGATGGACCGCCACCACTGTCGGTTGAACTGGGGTTCGGTCAGCAGGCACGGGTGGCTGGCCTCGCGCAGCTTATTCTGTACCTCTGCGACATGCCGGGCTCCCGGGGAAAGCTCCGGATTGAGAGTCAGCACGCCAGCCAGATCCAGCTCATAATGCTCCGCGAAGCGGGTGAGGGCGTTGTGATAGGCAAAGACGTCGATCTCTCGAGCCGGCGCCAGCTGCTCGCGAATCGACGCTTCCCGCTCAGTCAGTGCGGCTTCAAACGCAGCCATATTCTGGTTGATCGCCTGCTGGTTAACGCCTCCCTGTATTACCAGTGCCTGTGCAATATCCCGGGCCATCTCCAGACCCCGCATCGGATCTACCCAGAGATGCGGGTCCTCGCCTTCGCCATGGTCATGGCCGTGATCGTGCTCCTGTTCTTCGTGATGTTCATCCCCGTCAATTTCCTCTCCGGAGAGCGCGATGGTGCGCCCCCGGAAATCGTCTGCCGATAGCAGACGGATCAGGAAGGATTCCATCTCCGGGCCCACCCAGAAGATCAGGTCCGCATTCTCCAGCGCGCGCCGCTGGGATGGACGCATGGTGTAGTTGTGAGGACTGGATCCCGGCGGTACCAGGGTCGTGACCTGGACGTCCTCGGTGGCTACGGCTCGAACCAGCAGTTCCACCGGTTTGATGGAGGTGACCACCTTCACCTCGGCGTTTGCGGGCGTGGCTGTGATAACAGTGGCGGTGAAGAGAGCAGGTGCGAGGGATCGACCCACACGGGACAAGAGTGACATTGTCGGGCTTCCTGAAGCTGTGCTGATTGAAATGTTATAATATAACAAATAGGCCCGGGCCGCCAATGGGATGATCATGCGAAATCGGTGGCGTGCCGGTATAATGCCGGCTTTATCAAATGGCCACCGACATTTCAGGAAGGTTTATGACTGTACGTACCCGAATTGCTCCATCCCCTACCGGAGATCCACACGTTGGTACCGCCTACGTGGCCCTGTTCAATCTGTGCTTTGCCCGTCAGCACGGTGGGCAGTTCATTCTGCGCATCGAAGACACGGACCAGGCGCGCAGTACTGCAGAATCCGAACGGGATATCCTGCAGGCACTGCGCTGGTTGGGGCTGAACTGGGATGAAGGCCCCGATGTGGGTGGTCCCCACGGCCCCTACCGCCAGTCCGAGCGCAAGCACATGTATGCCCAGTATGCCGAGGATCTGGTAACGGCCGGGCACGCCTTCTACTGCTTCCGCACACCGGAGGAGCTGGATGCGATCCGGGAGGAGCGCAAAGCGAAGGGGATGAACCCGGGCATCAAGGGTGACCTGGAGTTGTCTCAGGAGGAGGTGCAGCGCCGTCTCGACGCCGGGGAAAAATACGTTATCCGAATGAAAGTGCCGGATGAGGGTGTCTGTGAGATCGATGACATGCTGCGCGGCACCATCGAGATCGACTGGAGCCAGGTCGACTGCCAGATCCTGCTCAAGTCCGACGGCATGCCCACTTACCATCTCGCCAATGTGGTGGATGATTACCTGATGGGTATTACCCATGTACTTCGTGGTGAGGAATGGATCAACTCTGCACCCAAGCACAAGCTCCTTTACCAATACTTTGGCTGGGACATGCCGGTGCTGTGCCACCTGCCACTGCTGCGTAACCCGGACAAGAGCAAGCTGTCGAAGCGCAAGAACCCCACCAGCATCAATTTCTATGAGCGCATGGGTTTCCTGCCGGAGGCGGTGACCAACTACCTGGGCCGCATGGGCTGGTCCATGCCCGATGAGCGGGAAAAGTTCACCCTGGACGAGATGATCGAAAACTTCGATATCCAGCGGGTGTCCCTCGGTGGTCCGGTCTTTGACGTCGAGAAGCTGCGCTGGCTCAACGGTCACTGGCTCCGTGAAGAGCTGAACGAAGAACAGTTCATGGAACGCATGCGCCAGTGGTGGTTCAACGAGGATGCCCTAAAGGCTCTGGTGCCGCATGTGCAGGGCAGGGCGGAAGTATTCTCCGACGTGGTACCCATGTCCCAGTTCATGTTCTCGGGCATGCTCAACCTGACCCCGGAGGACTTCGCCCACAACAAACTGGAGGAGGCCCAGATCAAGCGAGTGCTCCAGTTCGCACTCTGGAAGCTGGAGGCCGAGCGGCACTGGAGCAAGGAAAACATCTTTGCCGACATCAAGGGCCTGGCCAAGGCAATGGAGCTGAAGATGGGCGATTTCATGTTCCCGATCTTTGTGGCGATTGCCGGTACCCCGAACTCCTGGTCTGTTATGGATTCCATGGCCCTGCTTGGACCGGACATGACCCGTTCACGGTTGCGCCATGCCCTCGAGGTTCTGGGCGGTTTCTCCAAGAAAGAAACCAAGAAAGTGGAGAAGGAATACGCCGCGCTGGGTGCGTAATAACCGGTTTGGCGAAGAAGTAATCGATCTGGACAGGGATGTTCAGAAAACTGAAAAAAAAGTGTTTTTAAGTGTTGACGCCCCCAGGGTGGATCCTTAATATACGCAGCCGTTGAGGGGCCATAGCTCAGCTGGGAGAGCGCAACACTGGCAGTGTTGAGGTCGGCGGTTCGATCCCGCCTGGCTCCACCAATTTCTAGTCCCCTTCGTCTAGTGGCCTAGGACTCCGCCCTTTCACGGCGGCAACAGGGGTTCGAACCCCCTAGGGGACGCCAATTTGGTTTCACGGTTTAGTCCACCGGGAAGCCAGCAAAAAAACCGCCTTCGGGCGGTTTTTTTGTGTCTGTGAGAAAGTGAAGATGGGGTCAGAAGAAAGCGTTCTTCTGACCCCTGAGTCTGATTCGGGCTCTGTTGTGAGAATGGGGTCAGATGAAAAAAGAGGGCCGGCGATTTCGACGGCCCTCTTTTTTCATCTGACCCCGACTTCGCCATTCAGCGCTCGGCAATGGCCCCTTTTCCGACCCCCTCATAGGCCTTCACCCGAATCGCATCCGTCGGAAACTCCACTTTCAGCTTGTCCGCCATATGCGCGGCGATCAGTTCGACGGTGGTATCGGTATCCAGCATGTACACCCGCTCCTCGGGCAGGGTGAGGGCGAATTCGCCCTGGTTGGCTTCGTACTCGAAGGTCACGTAGCGAACGCCGTCCTGGCCAACGTACCGGCGCACCACGTCTTCTTCGGAACCCACGTAAATATCGCGCCAAAGAGTTGCCCAGCGCCGCTCCAGGTCGTAGTCCCGGTGGCCGTTGCGGTCAATCCGGATCGGGGAGCGGTGGCCGTGGGCGATGCGCTGGCAGTTGCCCAGGTGTTTTTTCAGGCCATGGACGTAGTGGTAGTAGGCGCCCTCGATCACTTCTTCACGCAGGTTGATGGTCACCGAGGTGACGTTGGCGGGTAACACTTCCATCAGTTCGTGTTCCAGCAGACGGGCCACCGCGGAGGGCACTACGTGTTCGGCGGACAGCCACACCACGGCCTCATCGGGGGATCGATGGACAATCTGGCTGCCATCGGTGAGCTTCCAGGTGAACGTATCCGGCTCGTCCTCGTCCCATATCAGGCCCTGGTAACCTCGGGGGATGACCAGGCGATGGTCAACGCGCTCATCAATCACACGTTTGATGGTGCGTTTGACGTTGCTGAAGTCGAATACCATGCCCTGTTCGTCCAGCTCCCCGCCGAGCACGACGTCGGCAATCCAGCTCTCGCCCACCAGCCCGCGCGTGGCGTCCAGATAGGCGAAATCGATGACGGTAAGGTTGTCGACAAACAGGTGATTCATCGGGAGTCCGGAGGGTATGATTGAGTGATGGGCGGATTCTAGCAAAAATCGGCAGTTCCGGCAGTGTGCCGGTGCCTTCCTGCCATTGGATATCGCTATCGGGGTGCTTATCAGAACATTCAGCTGTCACCCGGAAGACCCGGGGTTCGCCGTTATTGTACTTGCTGCCGGGGCGTCAACCCGTCTCGGTCGCTCCAAAGCCTTGCTCACAATGCCATGCGGCAGAACTCTGCTGGATCAGGCGCTACAGCAGGCCAGGATGCTTGGCCGGGATATCCGCGTGGTCACCGGCGCGTGGTACCCCCTGATCCGTTTCCGGTGCCGTACCCAGCCCTCGGTCTGGCTCTCCTGTGAGGCGTGGGACCAGGGGTTGTCCGCATCGCTTGCAACGGGCGTTGAGAGTCTGGGACCGCAGGTGAAAGGAGCCTTTGTGCTGCTGGCAGATCAGCCATTGCTGGATGCAGAGGCGTTGCGGGCAATGGGGCAGGCGGCACGGCAGGTCCCCGACCAGCCGATAGCGGCAGATTACGGCGGCAGGGCCGGTGTCCCGGCTTATCTTCCGCGTTGGCTTTGGCCGGAAGTGCTGGCCCTGGAAGGAGATCGGGGCGCGGGCAGGCTGCTCACAGAGGTTGGTGCGACGCAGGTGCCGGTGGAAGGGGTCCATGACGATGTCGACACGCTCGCGGACTGGCGGCGTGTCCGCGCCAGGATCAGCCAAACAGCCCCGACAACCAGGCGATACCGACGCTAAAGATGCCCAGACTGACAGCCAGCCCAAGGGTATAAACCCGGGAATTGGCAGCGCGCTGCTGGGCAACGTAAAGATCAATGGTCCGTTGAGCGATGTCTTCCGAGGTTTCACGGGAGATTTCGTGGGCCTGCTGGATCGCCTCGGACTGCAGGGTTTGCCAGAACTCGGTATCGATGGTCTGCACGCTGGTGATGTGGTCCTTGAGCTCATCCATGTGCGCGCTGGTAAACCCGGAATTCCGCTTGAGTTCCCTTTTCAGGTCGGCCATCTCGCGAGCCATGTTCAGGTTGACCTCGGCGGCCACGTCATCCCGCAGGTGCCGGGTCCGCTGCTCGATCAGGTCCGAAAGATCGCCCAGTTTTTCATCGATGGCAGCTTCCTGTTTGCTTCGGGCTTCATCCAGCGCACGCTTCAGATGATCAAACTGTTCGTCAAAGAGGTCGCTGAGCAGCTCGTGAAGGCGGTTATTGATGTGGGTCTTTACCGCCGAACGTGCGATCTGTTCGATCAGTTCGCTGGTGAGGGGGACAACATTGGCTGAACCATGGCCGTTTACACCCGGTTCAGGCTCGGATTTGGGAGATAGCCGGACAGCCGCCTCTTCAGGAATTTCCAGAATTTCATCGTCCCTCTGCCGGGGTGGTTCCCTGAATACCGGCTCCGGCAGGTTGCCGTTGCTGACATCGCTGGCCAGCTGGTCCAGAACCTCGCCCAGCCCGTCGGTCTGGGGAGGTTTGGTGAGGATGTTGTAGACCCCGAAGTTTTTCGCTTCCTCGGTAAAGGAGGGTGATTTTCTCGAGGTGCACATGATGATCGGAATATCGGCGGTGTCCGGGTTACCCTTGATGGCGCGGGTCGCCTCCACGCCGTTCATGCCGGGCATCAGGTGATCCATGAAAATCACATCCGGACGCTCACGGCTGTTCAGGAATTCCAGAGCTTCCTCGGCCGAACTGGCCATATTGACCTGCATATCCCGGCTTTCCAGGAGTTTGCTCAGGGCAAACCGGGCTACCTTGGAATCATCTACCAGCAGAGCGTTCTTGATTGACATGGTCCTTACCTCAACCTGTTACTGCGAGTGCGTGGGTTTTCGGGCCGGAGCTCACCAGCCTTCCAGTTGGGGGCATTGGGTGGCCCGATAACTCTTCTCCCGATAGCACACGCCGGGTTCCGTGGTGCGGGCGGTGAATACCTCGCCGGCCGCCGTGGTCAGACGAACCTGTCCATAGGGTTCGCCATGCCGGAAGGTGGCCTCGATCGAGCTGCCGTTGGGGTTACGCAGCAGTCCCTTACCGTGGAACGTTCCTTCCATGTATTGCCCTTCGTATTTCTTGCCGTCGGCAAAGATCTCGGCGCCCGATCCGTGGAATGCACCGTTGGAAAACTCACCCTCGTAGGCCCGGCCGTCCGGATAGGTGAGGGCGCCGGTGCCATGGAACTCGTTGTCCCGGAAACCACCGACATACAGCATACCGTCGGCGGTGGTCAGGGAACCATGACCGTTCAGCCGTCCCCCGGCCCAGACGCCGGTGAGGATGTCTCCATTCGCTCGGGTCAAGGTTCCCTTGCCTTCGAATCGGTCAGCGACGAACTGGCCGGTGTATTCGGCGCCCGCCGGGTCCCGCCAGAGGCCTTCGCCCTGACGTTGTCCCTCAATCCAGTCGCCTTCGTACCGGCTGCCGTCTGGGTACCAGGCCGTCCCCTTGCCGTGGAACTTGCCGTTGACGAAGTGTCCCTCGTAGCGCATGCCGTCTTTGTCCTGATAGGTGCCATCGCCGGTCTTGACGCCGCCAATCCAGGTGCCGTTGCGGTAGTTGACGGTGGTGTAGGCCTCCAGCTTGCCGACCAGGGTTCGCTCCTCGCCGGCGCCGAGGGCAATGCTGCTTTCCCATGGCTGATAGCCGGGTTTACTGATGGTGACAGCATATTTGCCGGGCTCGAGCTCCAGATCGAGTCGGGTAGCCCCGTACTCCTTGCCGTTTATGGTAACCCGGTCATCTACGACGTTGGAGCGGAGCACCAGCAATCCGGTGGTAGGCTCGGATTGTGGTTCAGGTTCAGGCTTGGAAGCATTAGCTGGAGCCGTCCCGCTACCCCGGGCCGGCTGGAGAGCCCCGGCCGGCTCGGCCATGGCGGTTACCGTGGCATCTTCAGGCATGGGAGGTATGGTAAAGGGTTCTGCCACGGCGGCACGTGTCGGTGCTTCCTCCGGAGGTGCCGGCTGTGGTCGTTGTTCCGGCTCCGGGGGCGCCGCTGGGGCCGGGGTTGCGGTGACCGCGGTGTTGTCAGTTTCGGAAGGCGAGGATGAGTGTGGCAGGTCCGGCAGGTCGTGAGTGCTTCGAACAGAGGCAAAGCCTGCGGTCACCAGGAGCATGAGCGCCAGTGCATTAATGAACAGCAGTGGTCTGAAATCGACCATGGAGGAACCTCTTGATCCTGTCTTACCGAATCCTGATTACCTCCTGATCTTAACCACTGACTGCAACCTTATGTAACAGAAAGTGTCTGAACTTATCCAGAATGCCGGTCAAATCACACTTTGTCCGGAAGCTGGTCATGGTTGAGCTGCTCCCATGATCTCATGTAGACATCGGCTTCGTATTCGTAGGGCGATCTGAATGGAGTCAGGACAAAGTCGAAGACCAGGAAAAAGAAGCCGATTGAGGCCCAGGCGATCAGCACTGAACTGACGGTGGTCGCCTGTACTTCCGGATTGGAATTGACAAAATCCTGTAGCAGGGGAATCAGGTCGGCGGCCATGGCCACCGGGTTGAAGCTGGACAATACAAAGGGAACCCAGAAGGCAATCATGATGGGGAAGAAGCCGAAGGACCAGAGCAGGCGCCGCAGCAGATAGATGCCGACCTCCCGCCAGAACTTCTGACGGATCTCGGGCACCTTGCGGATGCGCTTGATGTAGCGGCGCCGTTCCGCCCAGTAGGCGGCTACTTCCGGGGCCTCGAGGTTTGCGGTTTCTTCGGCAGGCTTGGTCATGGCTTGCGGGACTACCTTATCGCTTCTGGACTGTGCATGATAATCGATACTACGTGTTACCCTACAAGTCTCCATTTGTTTAAAGACAGGATAGATTGAATGGCTGCAGTGATCGAGAACGCAACCCATCCGGCCTTTGAGAAGCTACGCAGTCACCGGATCGATACCCTCAACCTGGAAGTTGAAGAGTATCGTCACAAGAAGACCGGTGCCCGCCACCTCCATTTGGCGGCAGATAATGACGAGAACGTGTTCTTCGTTGCCTTGCGGACCTTCCCGATGGATTCCACCGGCGTGGCCCATATCCTGGAACATACTGCCTTGTGCGGCAGCGAGAAGTACCCGGTCCGGGATCCGTTTTTCATGATGATCCGCCGGTCACTCAACACTTTCATGAACGCATTTACCAGCAGTGACTGGACCGCGTATCCGTTTGCCAGCATGAACCGCAAGGACTTCGACAACCTCCTGTCGGTGTACCTGGATTCGGTGTTCTTCTCCAAGCTGGACCCGCTGGATTTCGCCCAGGAAGGGCACCGGCTGGAATTCGACAAGCCGGACGACCCCGGCACCGATCTGGTCTATCGCGGAGTGGTCTATAACGAAATGAAGGGCGCCATGAGCGCGCCGACGTCACAGCTGTGGCAGAACCTCAGCAGCCACCTGTTCCCGACCACCACGTACCATTACAACAGTGGCGGTGAGCCGGATCACATCGTTGATCTGGGCTACGACGACCTGGTGAACTTCTATCGTCATCACTATCACCCCAGTAACGCGATTTTCGCCACCTACGGCAATATTCCGGCCCATGAGCATCACGAGCGTTTCGAGGAGCTGGCGCTCAAGCGGTTCGACAAGCTCGAGATCGAGCTTCCGGTACGTGACGAGAAGCGGATGTTCAGTCCGGTCCGGGTGGAGCAGGCCTATGCCGTCAACGAGGGCGAGGGTACCGGGAACAAGACCCATATCGTGATGGGCTGGCTGCTCGGTCACAGTTTTGACCTGTTGGAGAACATGGAAGGGCAGCTGCTGTCTGCCGTGCTTCTGGAGAACAGTGCCTCCCCGCTGATGCGGGCGCTGGAAACCACGGATCTCGGCCATGCACCGTCGCCCATGTGCGGCCTGGAGGATTCCAACCGGGAGATGACCTTCGTCTGTGGTATCGAGGGCAGTGAGCCGGACAAGCACAAGGAACTTGAGGCGCTGATCGAGAACACCCTGCAGAAAGTGGTTGAAGAGGGGGTCAGCGAGGAGCGCCTGGGAGCCATCCTGCACCAGCTTGAATTGCACCAGCGCGAGATCGCGGGTGACCAGTTTCCCTATGGCCTGCAACTGATCATGAGTGCCATTGCTCCCATGGTCCACGGCGGCGATCCGGTAGAACTGCTGGATCTGGAGCCGGTGCTGGCAACCCTGCGGGAGAAGATCAAGGATCCGGAATACGTACCGGGACTGATCCGCCGGAAATTACTGGAGAATCCGCACCGGGTCACGCTGACACTGCGTCCGGACGAGAAACTGGAGTCCCGGCGTCAACAGTCGATTCGCGAGGCACTGGCCCGGCGTAAGGCCAGTCTGACGGAGGAAGAGAAGCAGCAGATTGTGGATCGCGCCCGGGCGCTGGAAGAGCGCCAGATGCGTAAGGACGACGATTCCATTCTGCCCAAGGTCGACCTGTCAGACGTGCCCCTGCAGATGCCCGAGCCGGAGAGCCGCTATGACGGGGATATTTCCGCTACGGTCTATGCCCGGGGCACCAACGGTCTGGTTTATGAACAGGTGGTGGTGCCGGTTCCCACCCTGACCGAGGAAGATCTCCTGTTCCTGCCTTACTACACCACACTGATCTCGGAAGTCGGGTGTGGCGAACTGGATTACCTGCAGATGCAGGACCGGATCTCCGCTGAATCCGGTGGCATCGGCGCGTCGTTTACTGCCAAGGGCAAGATTGATGACGTACAGGATGTCTCCGGCTACCTGATTTTCAGTGGCAAGGCGTTGGCTCGTAATCGCGGCAATCTCACGCAGTTGCTACACGACGTGTACACCGGGGCCCGGTTTGACGAGAAAGACCGTATCCGGGAAATCATTGCCCAGATCCGGGCCCGTAGGGTTCAGGCTGTAACCGGCAGTGGCCACGCCCTGGCCATGGGTGCCGCGTCCCAGGGGTTGAGTGCGGGCGCCTGGCTGGCTTACCGGCTTGGTGGCCTGGCGGGCATCCGGGGGACCAAGCAACTGGATGAGGCACTGAACGATCCGGCGGAACTGGATGCTTTCTGTGGGCGACTGGCCGCCTTGCATGAAAAAATCCGCAATCAGCAGCGTCAGTTCCTGGTCATCGGGGAAGGCGACCAGTTGCCCGCGATGGTGGATGACCTCAAATCCTGCTGGCAAGGCGAGCCTGCTGGCAGCGCCGAGACCTGGCGTATGGAGCCGGTGGAGTACACCACCCGCGAAGCGTGGCTGACCTCCACACAGGTCAACTTCTGTGCCAAGGCCTATCGGACCGTACCCGTGGACCATCCCGATGCCGCGGCGCTGACCGTACTGGGCGGGTTCCTGCGTAATGGCTACCTGCACCGTGCCATCCGGGAAAAGGGCGGCGCCTACGGTGGTGGCGCCGGTCAGGACAGCGTCAATGGCGTGTTCCGGTTCTTCTCCTACCGGGATCCCCGTCTGGGCGATACCCTGAATGACTTCGACAAGGCGCTGGACTGGTTGCAGGAAACCGATCACGAGTATCAGGAGCTGGAGGAGTCCATCCTCGGCGTTATCGGCCAGCTCGACCGCCCGCGGTCGCCGGCGGGTGCCGCGCGGCATGCGTTCCACAACAAGCTGTTCGGACGGTCCTCAGAGCAACGCGCCCGGTTCCGCGAGCGGGTTCTGGCTGTGACCATGGATGATCTCAAGCGGGTGGCAAGCACCTGGCTGGTGCCGGAGAAGGCCAGCACGGCGGTGGTGACCAGCTCTGATAACCGGGAGATGGTGACTGAGCTGGGGCTGGACATTCAGGAGTTGTAAAAATGGGGTCAGAAGAAAGCCTTCTTCTGACCCCGGCTTTGGACGCGATCTCGGAGTTGCGCCGCTAAAACGGGGTCAGATGAAAGCTTTCATCTGACCCCAACTTTACTTCGCGTCCGAACTCCGGATTGGCGGCCTAAAACGGGGTCAGATGAAGGCTTTCATCTGACCCCGCCTTCACCTCAGCCCCTGTCTCATCACCGATGGCGCTTCAGCCCGGTGGTCACCATGATTCTCGTCGAAATCTCTTCCACCGAATACGCCGTGGTATTCAGGTAGGGAATCCGCTCCCGCCGGTACATCAGTTCAATCTCTTCGATTTCGTGCATGCACTGCTGGATGGACGAGTAGCGTGAATTGGGCCGCCGTTCATTACGGATGGTGGCCAGGCGCTCCGGTTCAATGGTCAGGCCGAACAGTTTCTCCCGATGTGGGCGCAGGGCTTTGGGCATGCGCTGGTCTGCCAGGTCTTCCTCGGTAATCGGGTAGTTCGCCGCTTTCACGCCATACTGCAGTGCCAGATAGAGACAAGTGGGCGTTTTGCCACTGCGGGAGGCGCCGATGAGGATCAGGTCCGCTTCATCGTAATGGCGGGTCCGGGCGCCATCGTCGTTGTCCAGTGCAAAGTTGACCGCATTGATCCGGCGCTCGTAACTGCCTTCGTTGTTTATGGAGTGACTCTTGCCTACGGTGTAAGAGGAGGAGGCATTCAGTTCCTGTTCCAGTGGATTCAGGAAGGTGCCGAAGATGTCGATCATGAAGCCGTCGGCGCGGGAGATGATGTCCCGGATGTCGCTGTCGACAATGGTGTCGAACACCAATGGCCGCTCGCCATCGGTTTCGGAGGCCTTGTTTATACGGGTTACCATGGCCCGGGCTTTGTCCTCGTCATCGATGTAGGGAACGGTTACCCGTTCGAAGTCGATTTTCTCGAATTGGGCCAAAAGAGCGTGGCCGAGGGCTTCGGCGGTCAGGCCGGTGCCATCGGAAATAAAGAAGGCAGTACGTCTCATGATGTAATGTCCGGTTCCAAATCTGGCTGGGAGTGCCCTAGGTAATTTCCGCAGGTTACAGTATCATACACGCCAAGTTCGAGACTCCGCAGTGGATATTGCCTGCATTTGCCGCTGAATATCGCTGGCCCGGTTTTGCTCTTTGCTTCACAGACTCTAAGGGAGACGCGCTTTGGAAGATTACATCATCTGGTTTGATCACCTCGGAATGTCTGATGTCGACCGGGTAGGCGGAAAGAACGCCTCCCTGGGCGAAATGATCAGTAATCTGGCCAACGCAGGTGTCACCGTTCCCGGCGGCTTTGCCACGACGGCTCACGCGTACCGTGAGTTCCTGGCGACCGACGGTCTCAAGGACAAGATCGATGATGCCCTTGAGAAGCTGGACGTTAACGATGTAAACGAACTGGCTCGCGTCGGCGCCCAGATTCGCCAGTGGGTTATCGATACCGACTTGCCTGACGTCCTTGAGAAGCCTCTGGAGGAGGCCTATGCCAAGCTTCAGGATGGCAACGAGCACATGGCGGTTGCCGTGCGGTCCTCGGCCACTGCAGAAGATTTGCCGGACGCCTCGTTCGCCGGCCAGCAGGAAACCTTCCTGAACGTGGTTGGCCTGGAGCAGGTGCGCCGCGCGGTCAAGGAGGTATTTGCCTCCCTGTTCAATGACCGGGCCATTTCCTACCGCGTACACCACGGTTTTGATCACAAGTTGGTGGCCCTGTCCGCCGGTATCCAGAAAATGGTGCGCAGTGAGACGGCTGCCAGTGGGGTCATGTTCACCCTGGATACCGAGTCCGGTTTCCGAGACGTCGTCTTTATTACTTCCTCCTATGGCCTGGGTGAAACCGTGGTCCAGGGAGCGGTGAACCCGGACGAATTCTACGTTCATAAGCCGACGCTGGAAGCCGGCCGTCCATCGGTACTGCGTCGCAACCTCGGCAGCAAGGCCATCAAGATGGTCTACCATTCCAGCCCGGGTGAAGGTGAGTATGTTGAAACCGTCAAGGTGGATCATGAGGATCGTAACCGGTTCTCCATCTCCGATGCCGAGGTGGAAGAACTGGCCAAGCAGGCCATGATCATCGAGAAGCACTACGACCGTCCGATGGACATCGAGTGGGCGAAAGATGGCGATGACGGCCGGATCTACATCGTCCAGGCGCGCCCGGAGACCGTGAAGAGTCGCGCGGCCGCCAACGTGATGGAGCGGTACCTGCTGAAAGAAACCGGCAAGGTGCTGGTGGAAGGTCGCAGTATCGGTCACAAGATCGGTAGTGGTCCGGTGAAAATTATCACCAGCATCAACGAGATGGATCGTGTGCAGGCGGGTGACGTTCTGGTAACCGACATGACCGACCCGGACTGGGAGCCGGTCATGAAGCGTGCCTCCGCCATCGTCACAGATCGTGGTGGCCGGACCTGTCACGCAGCGATCATCGCCCGGGAACTGGGTATTCCGGCCGTGGTGGGCTGCGGTGATGCCACCGAGGTCCTCAGAGACGGCCAGGAAGTGACGGTCTCCTGCGCCGAGGGTGACACCGGCATGATTTACGAGGGCGCACTGGATTTCGAGCTGCGCGAGAATACCGTGGATTCCATGCCCAACATCCCGTTCAAGATCATGATGAACGTGGGCAACCCGGACCGGGCCTTCGATTTCCAGGCCCTGCCCAACGAAGGCGTTGGCCTGGCCCGCCTGGAGTTCATCATCAACCGGATGATCGGCGTCCACCCGAAGGCACTGCTGAACTTTGAGGGTCTGCCCCGGGATATCAAGCAGACCGTAGAGAAGCGCATTTCCGGCTACTCGTCACCGGTCGATTTCTACGTGGACAAGCTGGTTGAGGGCATCTCCACCCTGGCGGCGGCGTTTGCGCCGAAGAAAGTGATCGTTCGGCTGTCTGACTTCAAGTCCAACGAGTATGCCAACCTGATCGGCGGTACCCTGTACGAGCCGGACGAAGAAAACCCGATGCTGGGTTTCCGGGGTGCTTCCCGCTACATCTCCGATACCTTCCGGGACTGCTTCGAGCTCGAGTGTCGCGCCCTGAAGAAAGTACGCAATGAGATGGGCCTGACCAACGTCGAAGTGATGGTGCCGTTTGTGCGGACCGTCGGCGAAGCGGAGCAGGTGGTCAATCTGTTGGCAGAAAATGGCCTGAAGCGTGGCGACAATGGCCTGCGGGTGATCATGATGTGCGAGCTCCCGGCCAACGCCCTGCTGGCGGACCAGTTCCTTGAGCACTTTGACGGCTTCTCCATTGGTTCCAACGATCTCACCCAGCTGACCCTGGGCCTGGACCGCGACTCTGGCATCATTGCCCACCTGTTTGATGAGCGGAACGACGCGGTCAAGGCGTTGTTGTCCAACGCCATCCAGGCCTGCAAGAAGGCCGGCAAGTACATCGGTATCTGCGGCCAGGGGCCGTCGGACCACCCGGATCTGGCCAAATGGCTGATGGACCAGGGCATTGATTCCGTGTCCCTCAACCCGGATTCGGTTCTGGATACCTGGTTCTTCCTGGCCGACGAAAAGATCGACTGATTTCATTATCCGGATAAAGGAGAGTGACAACATGGCAGAGATCATTACCCCGGATCTGTGTGACGAGTTCCCGGAAGTCCAGGTGGTCGAGCCCGGCTTCAACAACTACGGCGGCGTGAAGAACTTTGGCGGTGAGATTGTTACCGTCAAGTGCTTCGAGGACAACTCCGTGGTCAAGGAGCAGGTGGGGCAGCCGGGACATGGCCGCGTCATGGTGGTTGATGGCGGTGCCTCAAAGCGTAACGCGCTGCTGGGCGATATGCTGGCAGAGAAGGCTGCCAGTAATGGCTGGGCCGGCCTGATCATCTATGGCTGCATCCGTGATGTGGACGAGATCGGTCAGACCAACCTGGGTGTTCAGGCGCTGGGAACCGTGCCCCGGAAAACCGAGAAGCGCGGTATCGGTGACCTGAACATTCCTGTCACCTTCCACGGCGTGACGTTCCACCCGGGGCATTACGTGTATGCCGACAACAACGGCATCATCGTCTCCGAGAAGCCGCTGGTCTGATCCGGCGGTGAGGAACGAAGAAGGGCGGCCCGCGGGCCGCCCTTTTTTTGTCCGGAGGTATTGGCCTGAGAGAAAAGGTCAGGCCCAGTTGTCGGTCTTGCGGGTCGGCTTGAGCATGGGAATGATCAGTGCCAGCAGGACACCCCCGAAGACAAGTCCGGCTCCAAGCAGCATGAAATCGGACTCTTTGCTTGCCTCCAGCCGCTCATTTTCGGCGGTCAGAACTTCCAGGTCGTTACGGAGCTTCTGGTTTTCTGCGTTCAATTCCCGATTGCGGCGCTCCAGGTTGATGGAGTCGGCGGCAATGCTCTTGATTCGCTGCAGCTCTTCCTGCAACTCCTGCGAACGGCTGGACAGGTTGGATTCGGCACTTTCCAGGGCATTGCGTTGCTCTGTGACCCGGGAGAGCTGCTCCTTGGTCTTGGCGAGTTCGGTTTTGGTCTGCTCAAGTTCCCGGTTGGCGGCCTGCAGGCGGTCTGCCGCGATGGGGGCATTGCTCAGGTACTGGCTCGCCACCCACCCCTCGGTTCCCTTGGGAGTGCGGACCCGGGTGTAATTGTCGCCGGCTTCCAGTACTTCCAGGGGGGTGCCGCTGGGCAGGGCATTTTCAATGATTCTGTACTGGGTCCCCGCGCCTGAGCGGACCGGCAGGTAAAGTTTGTCATCAACCCAGACGGTTCTGGCCTGGGCCGCTGCGATAGATGATACGATGAACAACAGACTGATGATCAGGCGAAAAGGCGTCACGGAATACATTCCCAGAATTGAATAGTGAAAAACACCAGAGATTAAAGACGCAATTTTGTCACAGATGACCTGCTGTTCAAGCAGGCCACCATTACAATAAACTCATGCGCAGCCTGGCGACTCAGGGCAGCACGGCCTTGAAGGGCTTGACCGTCACTTTCTGGTACACGCCGGCCTCGATGTAGGGGTCGGTATCCGCCCAGGCCTGAGCCGCCTCAAGTGAGTCAAATTCGGCAACGACAAGACTCCCCGTAAACCCCGCTTCTCCGGGCTCGGGCGTGTCAATGGCCGGGTTTGGCCCGGCAACAAGCAAACGCCCCTCCGCTTTCAACGCCTGCAGGCGCTCAAGGTGGGCCGGGCGCGCAGACTGTCGAAGGGCGAGGCTGTTTTCGATATCTTCACTGATAATGGCGTAATACATGAAGCTCTCTCAACCGGTTAAGGATTTTTTGTGACTATACCCCAACCCCTGCATTTGTGCATTGATCTGCATTGCCACAGCACGGCTTCTGATGGTGCCCTGGCGCCTTCCGATGTTGTTGCTCGTGCTGCAGAAAAGGGGGTGACGCACCTGGCCCTGACCGATCACGACACCCTGAATGGTCTGGCCGAAGCGGCACGGGCAGCGGAACACGCGGGGATTACGCTGGTCTCCGGCATTGAACTGTCCTGCCTTTGGAAAGGCCGGACGATTCATGTCGTCGGTCTGGACTTTGACCGGGAAGACCCTCTGTTCACCGACCGGGTCCGGCAGCAAACGGACAACCGGCGGGCGAGGGCGGCCATGATTGCCGAGCGGCTGGATCGTTTACGGGTGCCGGACCTGCTGGAACGGGCGACAGGGAAGGCCGGTGGGGATGTGCCGGGGCGGCCGCACTTTGCCGAAGTGCTGATGGAGGCAGGGGTTGTCCGTAATGTTGCCCAGGCATTCAAGCGGCATCTGGGGGCCGGAAAGGCCGGCGACGTGCGCGCCTACTGGCCGGAGCTGCCGGAGGTGGTGCGATGGATCACCGAAGCCGGTGGCATTGCGGTGCTGGCGCATCCGCGCAAATACAGGTTGACCGCTACCAAGCTGCGGGAGCTGACAGCCGAGTTTCGAAAAGCCGGGGGGAAGGGTATAGAGGTATCCACATCCGGTCAGTCCAGTGGCGATCTCGGTTTTCTGGCCGAGCTGTGCCGGCGAAACGGAATGTGGGCCTCCCAGGGCAGCGATTTCCACTTTCCCGGCGCCCCGTGGTGTGAGTTGGGGAATATCATGAAAATGCCAGACGGGCTGGAGCCGGTCTGGCATCATTTCAGTGAACCTGCAGGTGTTGCAGCCCCGGGTCAGTCCGGGGCGTGAAACAGCAGGTAAAGATCGGTCAGCGAGTCGGGGATGGCGTCGGCCATCTGACGCGACAGCTTGTCACTGTTGCGGACCTTCTGGAAGTCTTCGTCGTCAAACAGACCGGATAACGTCAGCATGGGAACCATGAGATCTGCGGTTTCCTCCTCGCTGGCGGCCTCCAGCCACTCTTCCTCGTGTTCCAGGAACGTGTCCACGAATCCCGCGCACCAGTTCTCCAGGGCGTTCATCGGGTCGCCATCTTCCGGCTCTGGCAGTTCCAGGGCCTGGCCCATATCAAGAGCGTGGGCCATGTCCTTTGCCAGCTGCGCAACGCTGCGGCGGAAAACCTCAGGGATCTCTCCGCCGGGCACCTGATCGGTGCCGGTTGCGAGGCGGAAGATTTCTTCCGCACTCAGCTCCACCGGGCCGACGACGCTGGCGCAAACCACGCCGTGGAGGCCGAAAAAATCCAGGGCCTCATCGCCCCAGGGCTCCGCAAACAGGATGTCTTCCAGCGCTTCTATGTCGGAATTGGATAGCATTTATCAGTTACTCCCGGCTTTCTGGGCTTCTTCAGCGGCGCGCTGACGGCGTCGAACCTCACGAGGATCATTATAGGCCCGGCCCGGCGTTACCGGGAGGTCCAGTTCCGGCTTTCCGCTTTCGCCCTGGAAAATGCGAGGCGCTTCGGAGGCCTTGGGTTCCGGGGCGCTCTGCGCCGCGGCCTGGTCTTCCGTGGGCTTTTCCGCTTCAGGCTTGCTGGCGGACTTTGGCTCGGGCTCTCTAGCTTCAGGTGCTGTTTTCGGAGTCTCGGCCTTTTCCGGTTGCGGGGTCTCTTTCTTCGGGGCGGTGGTTTGCCCTTCCGACTTGGGACCTTCTGCCTGTGTTTGCTTTTCCGCCTCAGGTTGCGAAGGCTTTGCCGGTTCCGCCTTGGTTTCCTCGGTTTTGGCCGGCTCTACCTTGGCAGGTTCCGGCTTGGGCGCCTCGTCTTTCGCTGTTTTGGCTTTGGAGGCCTCCGGCTTGGACTCCCCGGCCTTGGGCGACTCCTGCTTTGGAGCCTCGGCTTCGGCCTTGGCAGACTTCTCGGCCTCTTTCTCGGCCGGTTTGTTCTCCGGCTGTTGAGCCTTTTCAGTCGGCTCTGCTTTTGCGGGCTGCTCGGTCTTGGCGACTTTCTCTCCCTGATCTGCCTTTTCTGCCTTCTGGGCTTTTTCGGCCTTCCGGGGCGCGGCTTCGGGCTTGGGTTTCTTGCCTTCCTCCGCCTTGGCGGGCGCTTGCTGAGCCTCGGCTTTTTCAGTAGCTACGTCTGCGGCCGGACGGGGTTCCTGCTTGCTCTCCGGAGTTTTTTCCGGGGCAGAGGGCTTTGTCTCGGCCTTGCGCTCAGCGCCCTTGTCTGCAGTGCTTGCTGCCTTCTTTTCCGGCTCAGCGGTTTTCTCGGGCTGAGTATCCTTCTGGTGCTTGTCACTGCGAGCAGCTTTGCGGTCCGCCGGCGTGCTTGACGGTGCCTCGGCCGGAGAACCATCGCGGTTGCGCTGACGGCGCGGCTTGCGCGGCTTATCACCGCCGGAGCCCTTCTGGCCAGTGTCTTTCTGCTCTTTGGGCTGTTGTTGATCCTTCTGCTCTTTGCCCTGTTGTTGCTCCTTCTGGCCGCGATTATCCTTCTGCTCGCGGCTGTCTTTCTGGTCCCGCTGCGGACGGTTGCGACCCTGGCCGCGACCCTTGCGCCCCTCGGCACCCTTGTCCTGACCCTTGTCGCTGCCCTGGCGGCCTCCTCGGCTCTGGTCATCACTGCGGCCGCGACCACGGTTACGGGAATCATCGCCACGGGCCTGTTGTTGTCCGCCCTGGCGTCGATCACCACTGCGGTTTCCACCGGAGCGCTGGTCATCCCGGGCTACCCGGGACTTGCGACGATCCTGGGTTCTGCGATCCTGGCGCTGGGGGCGTTTGTTCTGCTCACGGTCTTCGCCCTGTTCACTCTTGCCGCCAAAGAAGCAGGCAATCTTGCGACCCAGCTTACGGAACAGGCCCTCTTCCTGGGCGGCAGCCTCGGCCACTGTGGGCGTCGGTGCCGGAGCCGGCGCCGACGGACGGATCGCCTTGACGGCAGCCTGTTCGCGTACCGGTTTTTCCGCGGTGGGCGCTTCAAAGATTTCCTCTTCGCGCTCGCTGTATTCCTGGGCTACCTGATGGCTGGAGATATGCTCGGGTGTGGTTTCGTCCTGACGGATGCGCAGGATCTCGAAGTGGGGGGTTTCCATGTGCGGCACGGGAACCACCACGACCTGGACGTTCTGGCGCGACTCGATGTCGGCCAGCTGTTTGCGCTTCTCGTTCAGCAGGAAGGTGGCTACGGATACCGGGACAATGGCCCGGACTTCGCCGGTCTTCTCTTTGGACGACTCCTCGTAGATCAGGCGCATGATGCTCAGCGCCAGCGATTCAATGCCACGGATGGTACCCTGGCCTTCGCAGCGCGGGCAGACCTCGCTGCGGGTTTCGCCGAGGGACGGGCGCAGGCGCTGCCGCGACATTTCCAGCAGGCCAAAGCGGGAGATCTTGCCGACCTGGACACGAGCCCGGTCGATCTCCAGAGCTTCGCGCATCTTCTGTTCCACTTCGCGCTGATGCTTGGCCGGGGTCATGTCGATGAAATCGATCACGATCAGACCGCCCATATCCCGCAATCGAAGTTGACGTGCGATCTCCTCTGCTGCTTCCAGGTTGGTCTGCAGCGCGGTCTCCTCGATGTCCTGGCCTTTGGTGGCGCGTGAGGAGTTGATGTCGATCGATACCAGTGCCTCAGTTGGGTCGATCACGATGGAGCCACCGGAAGGCAGCTTCACCTCCCGCTGGAAGGCGGTTTCGATCTGACCTTCGATCTGGTAACGGCTGAACAGCGGAATCTCGTCCTTGTACAGCTTGATCTTGTTCTCGAAAGTCGGCATTACGGCGCGGACGAAGTTCAGTACGTCCTCGTACACGTTGCTGGCGTCGATCAGCACTTCGCCGATGTCCTGGCGGAGATAATCGCGTACCGCGCGGATAATGACGTTGCTTTCCTGGTGAATCAGGAAGGGGGCCTTCCGTTCACCGGCGGCCTGGGTAATCGCTTCCCAGAATTGCACCAGGTAGTCGAGGTCCCACTGGAGCTCTTCGGTGGTGCGGCCGATGCCGGCAGTACGGACAATGATACCCATGGTCTTGGGGACCTGGACATCGCTCATGGCTTCCTTGAGCTGGGCCCGCTCCTCACCTTCGATGCGACGTGAAATGCCACCGGCGCGGGGGTTGTTGGGCATCAGCACAAGGTACCGGCCAGCCAGGGAGATAAACGTAGTCAGGGCGGCGCCCTTGTTGCCACGCTCTTCCTTGTCGACCTGGACAATGACCTCCTGGCCTTCGGAGACCACATCCTTGATGTTGATCTTGCCCTCGATCTGTCCCGGGGATTTCTTGAAGTATTCCTTGGAGATTTCCTTCAGGGGCAGGAAGCCGTGGCGCTCGGCGCCGAAGTCGACGAAGGCGGCTTCCAGGCTGGGCTCCACACGGGTGATCCGGCCTTTGTAGATGTTGGCTTTCTTCTGCTCGCGGGAGCTGGATTCGATATCAAGGTCGAACAGACGCTGGCCATCGACCAGAGCTACGCGCAACTCTTCAGGATGAGTTGCATTAATGAGCATTCTTTTCATGGAAAGAAAGGGTTCCTGTCGTTTGGTTTTGACAGAAAACCGGGGGGATTCGCATCAGCGAAGCGAAACGTGCGTGCCGCGGGCCTGTTACAACTGAGGCAGCCGGCGGCCAGACCGAATCAGACCCTTATGGGGCGCGATTCTGTTGGTTCAATACCACCGCCGACGGTCATGCTGCCTGTTGGCAGGGAGAGGTCGTTTAGGGTGAATGTCTGTTGACGCATGTTATCCGTTTTCAGGTTCACACAGGTGCCTGGGTCTCACGTCGTATTGGTAAGCTGGACGGCCCGGCCTTGCGTGGCAATGATTCTTCGCGATGTCGCCCGTCGGTTTTCCGCACGGTTCCTGTTCTTTCGGGACATCCTGGCAGCCTTTCATCGGTCTGCGGACGCGTAATCCGAAAGCATTTCCTGCGCCGTTCCCGCTATCTGTTCGGGCGCCGGCGTTCAAACTCTCTGATAGTGTCGGTATACTTCTGCCGCTCCGGCTTCTGGCTGGAGTAAGCCAGGCCGTAGACAAACGGCAGAGCACGCCGGAATATAACAGTATTGCGGTGGCTGTTCAATCCTCCAAACGCGTTGTCCGCAAGGAATTCCATGTCACGCAAGCCTGATGCGAAAAAATACGCCAGACGCAGCAAGCGCCCGCCCGGGCCGCCGGCCAGGAGAGAGGGGGCGGTCTCGCAGTCTTCGGGACCCACGCAGGAGGTGCGTCAGGGTGTCCAGTGGGTCACCGTGGATGAGGATAACGACGACCAGCGAGTGGATAATTTCCTGCTCTCGCGATTGCGAGGTGTGCCGAAAAGCATTATTTACCGGATTGTTCGCAAGGGCGAAGTGCGGGTCAACAAGGGCAGGGTGAAGCCGGATACCCGGTTGCGCGCTGGCGATACTGTCCGCATCCCGCCGATTGTGCGCAAGGAGAAGCCGGAGCAGGTGAAGCCCGGAAGCCGGGTGCAGGGCGTGATGGAAGCGGCGGTCATTTTTGAGAACGACCAGATGCTGGTGGTGAACAAACCCTCGGGTATTGCGGTTCATGGCGGTAGCGGATTGAGTTTTGGTCTTATCGAAGTGCTCCGGTCGGCCAGGCCTGGCAGTCGTTTTCTTGAGCTGGTGCACCGGCTGGACAGGGACACTTCCGGGCTGGTGATGATTGCCAAAAAACGCTCCGCCCTGCGCTATCTGCAGGATGAGTTACGGCAGAAGCGCGTGCGCAAGTTCTATCACGCGCTCGTCGCCGGAAGTTGGCCGGATGATGTGGGTCGGGTCGATGAGCCTCTGTTGCGCTACGAGATGCCCAATGGAGAACGTCGGGTTCGGGTCGACAGCGCGGGCAAGGCATCGCTGACCACTTTCCGGAGCCTGGAGCGGTTCCAGGGGTATACCCTGGTTGAGGCCTCGCCGGTGACCGGTCGGACCCATCAGATCCGGGTGCACAGTGCCTGGGTGGGTCATCCGATCGCGGGCGATGACAAGTATATGGATGAGGTGAGCATGAAGGCCTTTCGTTCCATAGGGGGGCAGCGACTGATGCTGCATGCCAGGGCCCTGGAATTCCGTCTTCCGGGTACCGATGAGCCAATGAGGCTCGAGGCCCCATACGACGAAGCTTTTGACCGCGTGCTCCGGATTCTCGGGGCGCGCAAATCAGGATCAGAGAAATGAAAGTAAAAGTAGTGATATTTGACTGGGACGGCACCCTGGTGGATTCGGTTGACCACATTGCTGACAGTCTGCATCAGGCGGCTACCGAGCTGGGCTATCCCGAGCTGGAGCGTGAGGCATATCGGGACATCATCGGCCTGGGCATGGTTGAGGCTCTCGAAAAACTGTATCCGGGCATCTCCCGGGACGAGATGAACAGCATTCGGGAAGGTTACGCCCGTTACTTCTTCAGCAAAGTGACCACGCCCCAGAATGTCTTTGAAGGCATGGCCGAGCTGGTTGCTGATCTGCGGGAATTCGGGCGCAGCTGTTCAGTGGCTACCGGCAAGAGTCGCCGGGGCCTTGAGAGCGCGCTGGTCACCAGTGGTCTGGGTGAGCACTTTGAAATCACCCGTTGCGCCGATGAGACCCGATCCAAGCCGGACCCGGCCATGTTGAAGGAAATACTGGAATTTTACCGCATCGAGCCGACCGAGGCGGTGATGATCGGCGATACCCGCTATGATCTTGAGATGGCTCGACGTATTGGCATGCCCTCGATTGGTGTCGAGTGGGGGGTGCACAAGCGGGACGTGTTGGGGGGCTACGATCCCCATGCCATAGTTGAATCGGTGCCGGATCTTCGTCGCGTGCTGGGGCTCTGAGCCCGGTGTCGCCAATGCAGTTGCTGACAGGATGTATGCATGAGTGAGTGGGATTCTGACAAATCGCCGGAATGGGGTGATGAGCCAGCCGAGAAACCCTCTGGTCGTTCGTGGTTGGGCAGGAAGGGGCCGTCCATGCCGCCGGAGAGTAATCGCGACTGGAGGCTCATCGAGAAGCTGGTCATGTCGCTCCAGGCGGAGCAGCGTCGCAGTCGTCGTTGGGGAATCTTCTTCAAGTTCCTGACTTTTGGTTATCTGTTCCTGCTGCTGTTTCTGATCCGGTTTCCGCTCGGAGAGGGGCTGGACTCTGTGACTGGCGCCCATACTGCGGTGATCGAGATCAATGGCACCATCGCCTCTGACGAGCTGGCAAGTGCCGACAATATTGTGGGAGCGTTGCGTTCGGCATTCGAGGCCGAATCGTCGAAGGCTGTGGTGTTGCGAATCAACAGCGGCGGAGGAAGTCCGGTCCAGTCGGGTTATGTGTACGATGAAATCAAGCGGCTTCGGGAAGAATATCCGGACAAGAAAGTCTACGCGGTCATTTCAGACATTGGCGCCTCGGGTGCTTACTACATTGCGGCGGCAGCGGACGAAATCTATGCCAACCGCGCCAGTCTGGTGGGCTCCATCGGCGTAATTGCCGGTGGTTTCGGTTTTACCGAGGTCATGGACAAGGTTGGCGTTGAGCGCCGGCTGTATACGGCCGGCGACAACAAGGCCTTCCTGGATCCCTTCTCGCCGGAGGATCAGGAGGAGGTGCAGTTCTGGAGTTCGGTGCTCGAGAATACCCACCGCCAGTTTATTGAGGCGGTGAAACGAGGTCGGGGTGATCGCCTTGCCGACGATGAGCGGCTGTTCAGCGGCCTGGTCTGGAGCGGTGAGCAGGCAATGGAGTTGGGGCTGATCGATGGCCTTGGCAGCGCCTCCTCTGTTGCCCGGGACGTTGTCGGTGCCGAAAAGCTGGTGGATTACAGTCATCGCAGGTCGCCGCTGCAGGGTCTGGTTGACCAGCTGGGTGTTGCTTTCGGCGAGGGCTTTGCCGCGCAGTTGCTCGAATCCCGTCTGGAATTGCGTTGACGGCTGGTCAGCTCTCAAGCAGTGGATTGCATCCCCAGTTCCGGAGCATCCCGTTGAGGGCGATCAGAGGCAAGCCGACGAGGCTGTTGGGGTCTCTCCCCTCCAGCCGGTCGAACAGGGTGATGCCCAGGCCTTCCATCTTGAAACTCCCGGCGCAGTCATAGGGTTGCTCCCGCTCAAGGTAGCTCTCGATTTCCTCGGTGGATAGTGTCCGGAAATGGGCTGTGAAGGGCTCGCAGATTCGTTGGCACTCGCCGCTATCGGTGTCCAGGAGGCACAGGCCGGTGAGAAACACTACTCTGTGCCCGCTGCTCTGCTGTAGCTGCTGAACCGCCTGGGCGTGATCGCCGGGTTTGTGCAGCAGCGTGCCGTCCGGCAGGCAGGCGACCTGGTCGGAGCCGATGATCCAGTGGTCGGGATGTCTGGCTGCCAGTGCCCGGGCCTTGTTCTCGGCGAGTCGCAGGGCAAGGTCCTCCGCGGACTCCCCAGGCAGGGGCGTTTCGTCAATGTCCGGGCTGGCGGTCGTGAAAGGCAGGGTCAGCCGCTTCAGTAAGGCCTTGCGGTAGGGTGACGAGGAGGCCAGTAGCAGGCGTTTGGTCATTGCCGAGTTCCTTTTGTGGTTAAATACCCGTATTTCCCATGGTAACCCGTCGGGAATTGGCAACGAAGTCTTTGACACGCGCGGGCCTCGCCCCTAAAATTGCGCGCCTATGTCGAAAGCGTCGAACGCCGAGTTGCCCAAATCCGTTGACCCTTACAAGTTGGCGGAACAGAACAGCGTGCTGGAGGGAGAAATTCCTCTCAGTGCTTTGGCTCGTTTCCGGGAATCGGTTCTGGGTCTTGGTGACGGTGCTGTGTGCTGCGTCAGGCTGTCTTTTTCCAGGGACAGAGAACGTCGTCGTATCGTCTCCGGTGAGCTGGAAGCGCCGGCGACCCTGGAGTGTCAGCGGTGTATGGGGCCAATGGCCACAACACTGACCTCCCGGTTTGTGCTGGGGCTCGTAACCAGCGACGAACAGGCGCAACAACTGCCGAAGGACCTTGAGCCGTTCCTGACCGATGAGTTCAGTGCGGATCTCTGGACCATGGTGGAGGACGAGCTTTTGCTGGTTCTGCCGCCGTTCCCGCTGCACGACCGGAATGAGTGTCCGGCCCGGGATGATCTGGAAGCTCTCGAGCCCGATGGCGCGCCGGCGGAGCCGGAAAAGTCAGGAAAAGAGAATCCGTTCAGTGTGCTGGCGGACCTCAAGACGAAGCATTAACCGGGCGCAGCCTCCGATCGGGAGTCGGCGCGTTACAATGAACACACGTTATTTTTACGTTAACAGGTCAGGAGCATAATCATGGCTGTACAGCAAAACCGTAAGACCCGTTCCAAGCGTGGCATGCGCCGTTCTCACGACGCTCTGAGCACTGCCGCTCTGTCCACAGACGCAACCACCGGTGAAGTTCATCGTCGTCACCACGTGTCGCCGGATGGCTTTTACCGCGGTAAGCAGGTAATCGAAGCCCGCGACGAGTAAGCTCGTTGCATTCAGTCACCGCCCAAGTGTCAGGTGAAAGTGCCGTGAACCCGGTTACCATTGCCATTGACGCTATGAGCGGTGACCGTGGGCCGGCTGTCGTCGCGTCTGCGGCACTGGAAGCGGTGCGAGAAAACGAAGCCTTGAGCATCATTCTGGTGGGAATCCGGAGTGAGCTCGAGGCTTTTTTGCGTGAGGGGCATGCCCGCATCCGGGTGGTTGAGGCGGCCGATGTTGTCCGCATGAACGAGCGCCCCTCCCATGCCTTGCGCCACAAGAAGAACTCTTCCATGGCGGTGGCCCTCGGACTGGTTCGGGATGGCGAGGCCCAGGGGTGTGTCAGTGCCGGTAATACCGGAGCGCTGATGGCGTTCGGCCGTTCTATCATACGAATGTACCCGGGGATTGAGCGCCCGGCCATTGCCAAACTGATCCCTTCCCTGCGCGGCAAGTGCCATGTTCTGGATCTGGGCGCCAATGTCGACTCCACGGCTGAAAACCTCTATCAGTACGCCCTCATGGGCTCGCTCATGGCCTCGGCGATATGTAACCAGACCGAACCAAGGGTTGCCCTGCTCAATGTCGGCGAGGAGGAGATCAAGGGCAACGAGCAGGTTCGCCTTGCATCCCACATGCTGGCCCAGTGCGACACCATCAATTACATCGGCTATGTTGAAGGCAGCGATCTGTTCCGGGATGTAGCGGATGTCGTGGTCTGTGATGGTTTCGTCGGCAATATTGCGTTGAAAACCGGCGAGGGCGTAGCCGGTCTGTTGATCGAGTTGATGGAGCAGGCGTTTACCCGCTCCTTGTACGGTCGTTTTGTTGGTCTGCTGGCCCGTCCGATTATCGGCCGGCTCCTGCAGTTGATGGACCCTTCCCGTCACAACGGCGCCAGCCTGCTGGGCCTTCAGGGCGTGGTCATCAAGAGTCACGGCAATGCCAATGAGAGGGCCATGCTGGCTGCCATCCGCCAGGCGGTCAGGGAAGTGCAACTGGAAGTTCCCCGCCGTATCAACGAAAGGCTGGACGATCTCATGCTCTGAGCCTGAGACTAAAGTCTGTCCCTGATCAGCCGTGCATTCGCGGATAATTGGCCTAACTTGTACTATTGGCTAATCTCCCGAAACCCTTCAATGACGATAAGATTCGCGCTATGAAATCAGCCTTTATTTTTCCCGGACAAGGATCCCAGTCTGTTGGCATGCTCAGTGACGCTGCCGAAGCCTGGCCCATCATCAACAAGACCTTCGCTGAAGCCTCCAACGTGCTCGGTTACGATCTCTGGCATCTGTGTCAGAAAGGACCGGCCGAGGAGCTCAACCAGACCATGGTTACCCAGCCCGCGCTACTGACCGCCAGTGTTGCCCTGTGGCGCCAGTGGTTTGTTGCCGGCGGTCGTGCCCCGAGCTTTGTCGCGGGCCACAGCCTGGGCGAGTACAGCGCCCTGGTCGCTGCCGAGAGCCTGGATTTTGTCGAGGCTGTCAAGCTGGTTCGCCTTCGCGGCGAGCTGATGCAGCAGGCGGTTCCTGCCGGCGAAGGCAAGATGGCCGCAATTCTCGGCCTGGATGATGCCGACGTGGTCGCCGCCTGCGAGAGTGCGGCCCAGGGTGATGTGGTCTCTGCCGTCAACTTCAATGCACCCGGGCAGGTCGTGATTGCCGGTTCGGCTGCGGCCGTGGACCGTGCCATTGAGGTCTGCAAGGAGCAGGGTGCCCGCAAGGCGATGCCCCTGCCGGTCAGCGTTCCCTCCCACTGCGCACTGATGAAAGGTGCCGCAGAAGAGTTGGCCGAGGCGCTCAATGATGTGCGCTTTAACGATGCTGTCATTCCGGTGGTCCAGAATGTCCACGCGTCGGCTGAGACCGAGGCTGACAAGCTCAAGGCCAACCTGCTCAAGCAGCTCTATTCACCGGTGTTGTGGACGGATTCCGTGCGCCAGCTGGTGTCTGAGGGCGTTGAAATGGCGGTTGAGTGTGGGACCGGGAAAGTTCTGGCCGGACTGATCAAACGAATTGACCGTAGCCTCCCGGTATACGGAATCGAGGATCCGGATTCACTGGCGAAGGCTCTCGAAGCTTTCGGCCAATCCTGACGAAAGGAGTCTTTCATGTCTTTGGAAGGTAAAGTTGCACTGGTGACCGGTGCAACCCGCGGCATTGGCAAGGCCATTGCCCAGGCGCTCGCCAAGCAGGGCGCCGAGGTTGTAGGTACCGCCACCAGTGAAGCGGGCGCCGAGTCGATTTCGAAGGCGTTCGCGGATGCCGACCTGAAAGGTTACGGCATCGTCATGGATGTATCGGACCCGGAAAGTATAGAGTCGGGCCTCAAGGCGCTGACCGAAAAATCCGGTGCGCCCCAGATTCTGGTCAATAATGCCGGCATCACCCGGGACAACCTGCTGATGCGCCTGAAAGAAGACGACTGGACGTCGGTCCTGGAGACCAACCTGTCCAGCGTATACCGCACCAGCAAGGCGGTCCTGCGTGGCATGGCCAAGGCCAAGTGGGGGCGGATCATCAATATCAGTTCCGTGGTTGCCGGTATGGGTAACCCGGGGCAGGGCAACTACTGTGCCGCCAAGGCCGGTGTTGAAGGCTTTACCCGCAGTCTGGCCAAGGAAATGTCGAACCGCGGCATTACTGCCAACTGCGTGGCGCCGGGCTTTATCGATACGGATATGACCAAAAAACTGGACGACAAGCAGCGCGAGGCTATGCTGGAAATCATACCTGCAGGTCGTCTTGGTGAGCCGGAGGAAGTGGCCGCTGTCGTGGCTTTCCTGGCGTCGGATGCGGCCGGTTACGTGACGGGCGAGACCATTCACGTGAACGGCGGAATGTACATGGGATAAGCCCCGAATCCGGGGCTTCTGCGCAACTCCTTGTCGCGCAACATGTTTGACTGAGTCCCTGCTTGTTTGCAGGTAGGGTTTAATCTAAACTGGCAGCACTTGAGTTGCTTGGTTGACACACAAAGTGAGGACATTATGAGTACAGTTGAAGAGCGCGTGAAGAAGATCGTTTGTGAACAGTTGGGCGTTAAAGAGTCCGAAGTTCAGAACACATCTTCTTTTGTAGAGGATCTTGGCGCTGACTCACTGGACACTGTTGAGCTGGTTATGGCCCTGGAAGAGGAATTCGAAACCGAGATTCCTGACGAAGAGGCTGAAAAGCTGGGCACTGTTCAGGACGCGATCGACTACATCGTCGCGCATACCTGATACTCAGCGATTAAGTAAGCCAGGCAAAAAGCCGTCCTTGTGAAATATCGAGGGACGGCTTTTTTATTGGCTGAAATTCAGGTTCAGTCGGCGTTCTGTTTTTCCACGAACAAGATCAGGTGTAATGGGATATGAGTAAACGACGGGTTGTCATTACGGGTATGGGCATGCTTTCGCCGGTGGGTAATGATGTGCAGGGCTCGTGGGATGCCATCAAGGCCGGGCGCAGCGGTATCGGTATGATCGACCGGTTTGATGCCTCCGGCTACAACACACGTATCGGCGGGGCGGTGAAGGATCTGGATATGAGCCAGTACCTTTCCACCAAGGATGCCCGGAAACTTGATGCCTTTATCCATTACGGCCTGATTGCGGCCCAGCAGGCGGTTGATGACAGCGGTCTTGAGCAGTTCGACGACCTCGACCGGGAGCGGGTCGGTGTTGCCATCGGCTCCGGTATCGGTGGCCTGGAGTTTATCGAGAAAAGTGTCATCCAGATGGAGAAAGCGGGGCCCCGGAAGGTTTCTCCGTTCTTTGTGCCGGCCTCGGTCATCAATATGGTGTCCGGGAACGCCGCCATCCGTTTCGGTTACCGTGGCCCCAATATTTCGATTGTGACCGCCTGCACCACAGGGACTCACAACATCGGCTATGCGGCCCGGACCATTGCCTACGGTGATGCGGACGTGATGCTGGCCGGCGGTTCCGAGATGGCGACAACCCGTACCGGCGTTGCGGCATTCTCCGCGGCCCGGGCCCTCTCGACCCGGAATGACGAACCGGAAAAGGCCAGTCGGCCCTGGGACCGGGATCGGGACGGTTTTGTCCTCAGTGACGGCTCCGGTGTGCTGGTCCTTGAAGATCTGGAGCATGCAAAGAAGCGCGGTGCCACCATTTATGGTGAAGTCATCGGCTTCGGTATGAGTGACGATGCTCATCACATCACGGCGCCGCCGGAGAGCGGTGAGGGCGCGGCCCGGTCCATGCGTAATGCCATCCGCGACGCCGGCCTCGATCCGGATGCGGTGGACTATATCAATGCCCATGGCACATCCACGCAGGTGGGCGATGTGGCTGAGGTCCGGGCTGTCCGGAGCGTTTTCGGTGTCCACGCCGACAAGCTGGCCATGAGCAGTACCAAATCCATGACCGGTCATCTGCTCGGCGCAGCGGGTGCGGTGGAAGCGATATTCTCGGTACTGGCGCTTCGGGACGGAATCCTTCCGCCGACCATCAACCTGGACCATCCCGACGAGGGCTGCGATCTTGATCTGGTCCCTCACACCAGCCGCCAGGCGGATCTTCGGATTGCGCTGTCGAATTCCTTCGGGTTCGGTGGTACCAACGGAACTCTGATTTTCCGGCGTTACGAAGGCTGATCGGCCATGGTGCAGGTGTTCTGGGCGGAAGAAGGCGGCCTGCCTGCCAATGATCGTGGCCTGGCCTACGGAGATGGGTTGTTTGAGACTATTCTCATGCAGGGTGCGCGCGGGACGCTGGTGGCTCAGCACCTTGAGCGGTTGGTCAGGGATGCGGAAAAGCTGGGTATAGCGGTCACGGATGCCGATATCAAGCATGTCTACGCCCGGGCGGCAAGTCATTATGGCCGGTCCCGGCCCGGAACCGCCTGGGTTCTGAAGCTGATTGTCACCCGGGGAGCGGGAGGACGTGGTTACCACCCGGATCCGGATATGTCGCCGAACTTGCTGGTATCGGCGAATGCAGCCCCGCCCGGGGTGTCGTCCGAGGGGGTCCGTGTTGATTACTCCCGCATTCCTCTGACCGTCAATCCGGTATTTGCCGGCATCAAGTCACTGAACAGGCTTGAGCAGGTCATGGCAGCCAGAGAGCTTGCCGGGGATGTCTTCGAAGTCCTGCAGTCAGACAGGGACGGTCATCTGGTGGAAGGAACCCGCACCAATCTGCTGCTGAATACCGGCCAGGGCTGGGTGACGCCCCCCCGGGACTCGCTTGCTGTCGCTGGCGTCATGAGGCAATGGGTAATGGACCGCCTTCGCTCGCTCGGCGAGACGGTTGTTGAGCGTCCTTTGATACGTCAGGACATCGAGTCGCCCAACATTCGTGGTTTTTATCTTCTGAACAGCGTTCTGGGAGTGGTCGCGGTTCGCAATCTGGATGGTCGGGATTTGCCTGTCGACAAGGGACTTGCGACAATCTGCGATCCTCTCGAAACACTGGAATAAGTCTTTTGCTCAAGAAGTTACTGATTATTTGCGTATCTCTTACGGTGTTGGCCGCAGCTGGCACCGGCTTGTGGGTCTGGCAGGGGCTGAAAACCCTTGAGGAGCCGGTCAGTCTGGACGAACCGGTGCTGTTCAAGGTGCCCTCGGGAGCTGCCTTTAGCCGGGTTGCGCAAAAGCTGGAAGCCGAGGGCCTGGTTGAGAAAAGCCTCTGGCTGAAGCTCCATGGCCGACTGAATCCGGCGCAGGCGCGAATCAAGGCCGGTGAGTATGAATTTACCGACGGGATGTCGGCGCGGGACATGGTGAACGCCATGGTAGCCGGCGACATCAAACATTGGAGTATCCAGTTCATCGAGGGTTGGACTTTCAAGGATATGCGGGCGGCATTGGCCCGGGCCGAAAGGCTCCGTCAGGAAACCGCGGACTGGAGCGACGAGGAAATCATGGCCGCGCTGGGGGCCGAGGGAGAACACCCCGAAGGGCGCTTCTTTCCGGACACCTACCTTTTCGCCAGCAGTGAGTCGGATCTGGACCTCCTGAAGCGTGCCTTCGCCCGGATGGAAGACGTCCTGGCCGAGGAGTGGGAAAACCGTGAAGAAGGCCTGCCTTACGATACTCCCTATGAGGCGCTGATCATGGCCTCGATTGTCGAGCGTGAAACCGGCGTACCCCATGAGCGTGACGAAGTTGCGGGGGTGTTTGTCCGTCGGCTTCAGAAAGGCATGCGACTGCAGACAGATCCCACCGTGATCTACGGAATGGGCGACCGGTACCAGGGCCGGATTGGCAGTAAGGATCTGCGTACTCACACGCCGTACAACACCTACCGGATCGACGGATTGCCGCCGACCCCCATCGCCCTGCCGGGCCAGGAAGCAATTCACGCAGCCCTGCATCCGAACGACGGGGATTCGCTGTATTTCGTCGCCAGGGGAGACGGTACCCACAAGTTTTCACGTACACTCGCGGAGCACCAGAAGGCGGTTCGGGAATTCCAGCTAAACCGCCGTGACGACTACCGTTCGTCGCCACCACCGGACAATAGTGGCGACCCCAGTCAGGAGCAGGCGCAGTGAAGCGGGGTCAGTTCATAACGTTCGAAGGCACCGAGGGGGTTGGTAAATCAACCCAGTTGAACAAAGCTGCAGAGGCGCTGCGCACTGCGGGTGTTGAGGTCATCGTCACCCGGGAGCCTGGCGGAACGCCTATGGCCGAGTCCATTCGGGAGTTGTTGCTGGCGCCCCGCGATGAACCGGTTCATGAACTCACGGAACTTCTCCTGATGTTCGCGGCCCGTGCCCAGCACCTGCATACGCGAATCCTGCCAGCCCTGGAGAAGGGGCAGTGGGTTCTGTGCGATCGCTTTACCGATGCGACATTTGCATACCAGGGCGGTGGCCGTGGAGTTGCCAAAGAGCGTATTGCCCAATTGGAGAGCCTTGTTCAGGGTGATATTCGGCCCGATCACGTCATCGTTCTGGATGCGCCGGTGGAGATCGGAATGGCCCGGGCGCGTCACCGGGGTGATCTGGACCGTTTCGAGCAGGAAACGGTGGCGTTTTTCGAGCGCATCCGCACCACTTATCTCGAGCGGGCCGGAGACTCACCGGAGCGTTATCACCTGATCGATGCCTCGGCGCCGCTGGCCGAGGTCAGTGAGCAGGTTACCGGATTCATCCGGGGCCTGGTGAACGCGTCGCACTGAATCAATCCACCCGGAGCGTTGTGTCCTCAAACTGGCCAGTTCGTGCACTTTCTGCCCGGATCTGCTTTAATTGAGTGATATTCTCAGTTAGAACCGGTTGTCATCATGCTTGACGCTCGCCTGTTAAAGCTGCCCATTGCATCACACCAGCACCGTCATGAGCACCATCAGGTGGTTGTCGGGGTACGGGGTGAGGCTGATCTTAGCGTTGATGGCACCGGCTCCCACCTGGATACCTGGAAAGCCTGCCTGGTTCCCACCGAGGCCCGGCATGATTACTGCGGCGACAACCAGAACCATGTCCTGGTCATCAACCTGGACCCTTACATACCGGTCCTCAATACGCCAGCTCACCGGGACTATGAGCGGCTGGCGCCCCTGTTCGAGCGGCCGCGAACCCTGGAGATGGATAACCGGCTTCAGGGGCTTGTGCAGTTTGTGGCCGGGGAGTTCGACCGGGCCCCGGATAACGATGGCATGAAGCGTCATCTGGCGGCCAGCATTCTCCATTGCATGGCAGAGAGACTGACCGAGTCCCGCACGGTGATTTCCAACCGGAACACCATCAGTCCCGACGTCATCCGCCGCTACATCATGGAAAACCTTCACCGCAAGATCCGGGTGGAAGACCTTGCCGGGGTGGCGTGCCTCAGTGTCAGCCGGTTCCATGAGATGTTCCGGGAGGTCACAGGCATCACCCCCCATCAGTTCCTGCTGCAAACGCGCATTGACCAGGCCGTCCAGCTTCTGGTTTCCACTTCTCTTTCCGTATCCGAGGTCAGTTACCGGACCGGCTTCTCCTCCCAGAGCGCCCTCACCAACGCGTTGCGCAAACACAAGGGCACAACGCCCTCAAAGCTTCGGTTTGGCGAAAAAGTTGCCTGAAGTTTGCACAAAATTGTGGATTCAGGACGTTTTTACAAAAGAATCGTAGGATTTTGTAAGCCGTAGATCCGTAGTAATACTAACTTATACCCTCAATGAACTGCCGTCAGGACGCAGCGGAATCTTCATAACAAGGATAACCAGTCGGCCGGTTTGACTACCGGTTTCTTTCAGGGGCGCTCAGATGTTTCAAGCGAGCAGGGTATTAGAGCCGGTCTTTCAGGAGCAGCCGAGAACGTTTTTCTGGCATGCCCTTACGGCCAACTATGCCGTTGATGAGTCTGCCTACCTTGAAGAGCTGATTCCCCTCGCCCAGAGCGATACCGCCGAACACAGAGCCGTGACCGGGACTGCGACCGACCTGATCCGGAAAGTCCGCGAACAGGACGATTCGGTCCATATGGTGGATGCGCTGCTCCAGCAATACAGCCTCGACACCGAAGAGGGGATCCTGCTGATGTGTCTGGCGGAGGCGCTGATGCGCATCCCGGACAAGCATACGGCGGATGCGCTTATCGAGGACAAGATGTCTGCTGCGGACTGGAACCGCTACGTAGGCCGCAGCGAGTCCACTCTGGTGAATGCCTCGACCTGGGGCTTGTTGCTGACCGGGCGGGTGGTCCGGATGGACAAGCGCCTTGACGGCTCTCCCTCCAATATCTGGAAGCGCCTGGTAAAGCGCAGCGGTGAGCCGGTTATCCGCAGTGCCATGTACAAGGCCATGGCGATTATGGGCAAACAGTTCGTGCTCGGCCGGGATATTGACGAAGCGCTGAGGAATGCCCGTGAGTACCGTCAGCTGGGCTATACCTACTCCTTTGATATGCTCGGTGAAGCGGCGTTGACGGAAGAGGACGCCGGCCGGTATCTCAAGGATTATCTTGGCGCGATTGAAGCCGTTGGCAGTGACCCCCAGCCCGGCAGTGGGGCGCCGCGCCCGTCTATCTCAATCAAACTGTCCGCCTTGCATCCCCGCTACGAAGCCGCTCAGGAACACCGGGTGCTGGAGGAGTTGTTCGGGACCGTACGGGACCTGATCGGTGTTGCCCGCCGGAATAACGTGGCGATTACCATTGATGCCGAGGAGATGGACCGCCTCGAGCTGTCCCTCAAGCTGTTCGAGAAAGTGTATTGCACCGAAGTGGTCAAGGGCTGGGGCGGATTTGGCATGGTCATACAGGCCTATTCCAAGCGTGCGCTGCCGGCCTTGTGCTGGCTGACGAAACTGGCGAAAGAGCAGGGCGACGAGATCCCCATCCGCCTCGTCAAAGGTGCCTATTGGGATACCGAGATCAAGATCTGCCAACAGCGGGGGCTGGAAGGTTATCCGGTCTTTACCCGGAAGGAGGCGACGGACACCTCCTATCTGGCCTGCCTGCGCTATCTGCTCAGTGACTATACCCGTGGCGCGCTTTATCCGCAGCTGGCGAGCCATAATGCGCACACTGTGGCCTCGGCTCTGGCCATGGCCCGTGACAAGGGCCGGGAGTTTGAATTCCAGCGCCTGCATGGCATGGGCGATGCCCTGTACAACAGCATACTTCGGGAGCACGACATTCCGGTGCGCATCTATGCGCCGGTGGGGGCGCACAAGGATCTCCTGCCTTATCTGGTGCGCCGTCTCCTTGAAAACGGTGCAAATTCGTCCTTCGTCCACCGGCTGGTGGATGCCAGGACACCGGTGGAGGACCTGGTTCTGAACCCGGTCCAGGAGCTGCAGAAGTATGCTGCCCTGGCAAATGACCGGATTCCCGTTCCCGGCCGCATATATGGAGAGGAACGGATCAATTCCCGTGGCCTCAATACCAGTGTGGAAGCCCACCTGGAGCCACTGTTGAGCCGTCTGGACGGTTGGGCCGGGTCAAACTGGCATGCCGGACCTGTGATCAATGGTAGGCGTGTTCTGGAGGGGGAAGGCAAAGAGGTACGCTCACCCCAAGACTCTGCCAGTAGTCCCGGATCGGTCGTGTGGGCGAGCAAGGAGCAAGCCGCGGAGGCGCTGGCAGTGGCTGAAGCCGGTTTCAGTGGCTGGTGCATGCGATCGGTTAGCGAGCGGGCAGGGTATCTCGAAAGATATGCGGACCTGCTCGAACAGAACATGGAAGAACTGGTGGCCATCTGCTGTCGCGAGGCGGGTAAAACGATTCAGGATGGTATCGACGAGGTCCGCGAGGCGGTGGATTTCTGTCGATATTATGCGATCCAGGGCCGTGCCCGCTTTGGTAAGCCGATTGCCATGCCCGGCCCGACCGGTGAGAGCAATGAACTGTATATGGAAGGTCGGGGCGTGTTCCTTTGCATCAGTCCCTGGAATTTTCCACTGGCCATTTTCACCGGCCAGATCATGGCCGCCCTGGTAGCCGGCAACACGGTAATTGCAAAGCCCGCAGAGCAGACCAGCCTGGTTGCATGCCGGGCCGTGGAGCTGATGCTGGAGGCGGGTTTTCCGCCGGATGTAGTTCAACTGTTACCCGGTGATGGCGAAGAACTTGGCGGCGTCCTGACCCCGGACCCCAGGATTGCCGGCATTGCCTTCACCGGATCTACACAGGTTGCCCACCTGCTGAATCGCACACTTGCCCAGCGGGATGGAGCAATCGTACCGCTGATTGCCGAAACGGGCGGTCAGAACGCCATGATCGTGGACAGTAGCGCACTGCCTGAGCAGGTTGTGCGTGATGTTCTGCAGTCTGCCTTTGCCAGCGCAGGCCAGCGCTGCTCGGCGCTGCGGGTGCTGTATTTGCAGAACGACGTGGCGGATCGTATGGAATCCATGCTGGCCGGGGCAATGAAGCAGCTATCCGTTGGCAACCCGGCGTTGCACAGCACCGATGTCGGCCCGGTGATTGATGCCGAAGCGAAGCGGTCACTGGAGGCACATATCGGTGAACTGGACCGGACCGCACGCCTGATTGCCCGGTCGCCTTTGCCTTCGGTCTGCCGTTCGGGAAACTTCGTTGCGCCATCCGCGTATGGCATCGAAAGCATAAAATATTTGAAAGACGAGCACTTTGGGCCGATTCTTCATGTAGTACGTTATGAAGCAGAGCGGCTTGATGAGGTTATCGGTGAAATCAATGAAAGCGGTTACGGACTGACGCTGGGCATCCATAGCCGGAGCGAGTCTACCGCCGCGTACATCGAACAGCGGGTGAAAGTGGGGAATACCTACGTCAACCGCGATCAGATCGGAGCAGTGGTGGGGGTTCAGCCCTTCGGGGGGCAGGGCCTTTCGGGGACCGGACCCAAGGCGGGGGGGCCTCATTACCTGCAGCGCTTTGCAACAGAGCGCACAAGGACGGTCAATACCACGGCGGTCGGGGGGAATGCCTCGTTGCTGTCGCTGGGTATTGAAAAGGTTTAAGGATCAAAAAGACAGAAGACACGGATGTCTTACTGAATTCGGGCGGTGACGTTCCCGGATCAGGGTTGTCCCTCTCATCCTGGACTCAGGGTGCAGAAGGAGAGCCGTTGCAAGTCAACAACAAGTAACCCAAAAAAGCGCACGGGGAGAAAACCGAAATGATAGGAAACAACGTAGGGGTCACGATAACCTTTATCGCCTACATCCTGCTGATGCTGGGCATTGGTTATGTGGCCTGGAAGCGTACTTCCAACCTTTCTGATTACATTCTCGGCGGCCGTTCGCTCGGCCCGCTGCCTTCTGCACTAAGTGCTGGTGCCTCGGATATGAGTGGCTGGTTGCTGCTGGGTCTGCCCGGCTATGCCTACGCCGCGGGTTTCGAGGCCATCTGGATTGCCGTCGGCCTGCTGGTCGGTACCTGGCTGAACTGGCTGTTCGTCGCCAGTCGCCTGCGCACCTACTCGCTCTCTGCCGGTGACTCACTAACGCTGCCGTCGTTCTTCGAGAACCGGTTCAACGACACCAGCCGGATCCTCCGGGTCGTGTGTGCGTTCTTTATCCTGCTGTTCTTCCTGTTCTACACCAGCTCCGGCCTGGTCGCGGGCGGCAAGCTGTTTGAAACCGTGTTCGGCCTGGATTACACCGTTGCGGTCGTGGTGGGCACCATTGCGGTGGTTTCCTACACGTTCTTCGGCGGCTTCCTGGCGGTTTCCTGGACCGATGTCGTGCAGGGCCTGCTGATGTTTGCAGCGTTGCTGTTGGTACCGATCATGGCCCTGAACCTGGCCGGTGGCTGGGACGCGACTACTGCAGCCATGTCCGCCAAGAACCCGGAGCTGTTGAGTGCCTTCACGGGCACAGACGGTGAGTCCCTCGGCATCCTGGCTATCCTGTCCCTGCTGGGTTGGGGTCTCGGTTACTTCGGTCAGCCGCACATCCTGGCACGTTTCAAGGCCATCCGCAGCGAAGACGATGTGCCGACAGCTCGCCGTATCGCCGTGATCTGGAGTGGCCTGGGCCTGCTGGGCGCCCTGCTGGTTGGCTTCGCGGCCATCGGCTACTTCGACACTCCGCTGGAAGACGGTGAACGTGCCTTCATGCTGCTGGTGGATGCGCTGTTCCATCCGGTGATTGCGGGTATCCTGCTGGCGGCTATCCTGGCGGCCATCATGAGTACGGCTGACTCCCAGCTGCTGGTATCCTCCTCTGCGCTCGCCGAGGACTTCTACAAGGCGCTGTTCCGCACGGACGCGTCTCAGGCCGAGCTGGTCTGGGTGGGCCGTTTTGCCGTGGTTGGTATCGCGATTGTCGCCTGTATCCTGGGCCTGAACCCGGATAGCAAGGTACTGGAACTGGTGTCCTATGCCTGGGCAGGCTTCGGTGCCGCCTTCGGCCCGGCCCTGATCCTGTCCCTGTTCTGGCGTGAAATGACCAAGGCGGGTGCCATTGCCGGTATCGTCGTCGGTGGTGTGACTGTTGTGGTCTGGGGCAACATGTCCGGTGGAATCCTGGATCTCTACGAGATCATTCCGGGCTTCATCTTCGCCACCATTGCCATCGTGCTGGTGTCCAAGATGGGCGACAAGCCGCACGCGGACATCCTGGCCGGCTTCGATAAGGCCATCAAGGCGCGGTATCACAACCTGCCGTAAGGCAAGATCCGTGACCGGGACATGATCCCGGACATGCAAAGCCCCCGGCACCTGTGTCGGGGGCTTTTTTTGTGCCGTAACAGAAAGTTATGTTTACTCTCCGGGTGGAAACGGGGTGATCCAGCGACTATGTTGAGTAGGTTGAAGTCGAGCAAACCCGTAAAATAACGAAAAGGGGCAACCGTTCATGAACAAGCGAAACTTCCTGAAATCCGCCATGGGACTGGCCGCCGCCGCAGCGGTGTCCTTTTCCCCGGTCAGCGTCCACGCAGAGGGTAATTATGTGATGGGCACGGCCACCACCGGTGGAACCTATTATCCCGTGGGTGTGGCTATTTCCACCCTTATCAAGGTCAAGCTCGAGCCGAAAACCGGCATTTCGGTGTCTGCCATCAGCTCCGCAGGTTCCGGCGAAAACCTGAAGCTGATGGATGAGGGGCAGATCCAGTTCGGAATTCTGCAGGGGCTCTATGGCGCCTATGCCTGGAACGGTACCGGTCCGGTGCCCAAGGCTTACAAGAACCTGCGTTCGGTCTCCATGCTCTGGCAGAACGTCGAGCATTTCGTCGTACAGAAGGAACTGGCCGAGACCGGCACCATTTCGGATATGACCAATCTTTACGGGGAAAGCTTCTCGATCGGAGCCCGCAATTCCGGCACCGAGGGCTCGGGGCGTTTTATCCTGGGCAATCTCGAGATCGACCTGGAAAAGATGGATCTGGCGTATCTGGGCTATGGCCCCAGTGCCGATGCTCTGCAGAACGGCAATATTGACGGTATGAACATCCCGGCTGGCGTTCCTGCTTCTGCGGTTACCCGTGCCTATGCCAACCTGGGTGATGAGATTACCACGCTGAGCTTCACGGAAGAGCAGTTGGCCCAGGTTAACAGCGATTTCGAGCTCTGGAGCTCGTACAACATTCCCGCCGGGACCTATCCGAACCAGGAGGAGGACATTAACACCATTGCCCAGCCAAACATTCTGGCTGTCCGTGCCGATGTTTCCGAGGAGGATGTGTACGAGATCACCAAAACCATCTATGCGAACCTGCCGTTCCTGAACAACATCCATCCTGCAACCAAGGCCATGGCGTTGGAAAAGGCGATTGCCGGTTTGCCCATGCCACTGCATCCGGGCGCCGCCCGCTTCTACCAGGAGCAGGGGCTGACCATTCCTGACCGTCTGATCGCGAAGTAACCGTGGCTGATACGGAAAAGGACGGGTCCCTCGAAGGGATCCGGGATGAAAGTGTCAGTGGGGCCAGCGAACGCCTCGATCACCGGCTCCTGGGGCCGGTGATTTTTGGCCTGGCGATACTGACCTCGCTGACACACCTCTATTTCAATACCATCTCCACTTTGTCCGAGTTGTGGTCCTCGGCCTTGCACTTCGGACTGTTCGGGTTGATCTGTACCCTGACCACGCCGATGGTCCGGGCCCGATCCGCGACCGGCCAACGGTTTGTGCTCGGGATAGACGTTATTCTCGGTCTCCTTGCGCTCACCTGTGCGTTCTACCTGATTGCCTTCGAGACGGCGCTGTACGAGCGTGGCGTCAACTTCAACACCACGGATTGGCTGGTTTCGATCACAGCGGTCGTGCTGGTTCTGGAGTTCGCACGCCGGACGGTGGGCTGGTTCATTCCTTTACTCTGCATCGTGGCGCTGACCTACGTGGCCTGGTGGGGCCAATACGTTGACGGCATTTTCAATTTCCCGGGTCTGACCTGGGAGACGGTACTGTTCCGCTCCTACATCGGCGGCCAGGGCATGCTCGGTTCCATTGCCCGTATCTCCTGGACCTACGTGTTCATGTTTATCCTGTTCGGGGCGTTCCTGGTGAAGTCCGGGGCAGGGGATTTCATCATCGAGCTGGCCCGTTGTGCGGCCGGGCGCTTTGTTGGTGGGCCGGGCTTCGTGGCGGTGTTCTCGTCGGGCCTGATGGGGTCGGTTTCCGGCTCCAGTGTGGCCAACACGGTTTCCACCGGTGTTATTACCATCCCGTTGATGCGCAAATCCGGCTTTCCGGCCCGGTTCTCGGCCGGGGTCGAGGCGGCAGCTTCCACCGGCGGGCAGCTGATGCCACCGGTCATGGGGGCGGGGGCCTTCATCATGGCCTCGTACACCCAGGTGTCCTACCTGACCATCATCGGCGTAGCGGCATTGCCGGCGTTGCTGTATTTCCTGTCCGTGGCGATGTTCGTGCGTATCGAGGCCAAGCGCAGCCATGCGGTCAAGCTCGGGGACGATGAGGCCCCGCGCCTCGCCGAGGTACTCAGGGACGGCTGGCACTTCCTGCTGCCACTGGTGGTTCTGGTGGCAGCACTGATCTATGGCTTCACCCCGACCTATGCGGCGGGTATCGCCATTCTTTCGGTGATTGTGGCCTCGTGGTTGTCGAAGCACCCCATGGGTTTCCGGGATATTCTGGACGCTTTGGCCATGGGCGCGCGCAATATCATGACCACCGCGATCCTTCTGATCACCGTTGGCCTGATCGTGATGGTGGTCTCCACCACCGGTATCGGGAATACCTTCTCGCTGATGATTACCGACTGGGCCGGCGGCAGTCTGCTGGTGACCATTATCCTGGTGGCCCTGGCCTCGCTGATCCTCGGTATGGGGCTGCCAGTGACTGCGGCGTACATCGTCCTGGCGACGCTGTCGGCTCCGGCCATCTACCAGCTGATTGCCCAGAGCCAGCTTCTCGAGATGGTGATGGCCGGCAATCTGCCCGAACAGGCGAAGGCCATTTTCATGCTGGCGGCGCCGGACAGGATGGAGCTGCTCAATGCGCCAATGGACAGGGCAACTGCCATGGAGCTGCTGTCAGTGGTATCGGATACCTTCAGCAGCCAGTTGCTGGATCAGGCGTTGTCACCGGCGACCCTGTCGATGGCCCTGGTGGCGGCACACATGATCATTTTCTGGCTGTCCCAGGATTCCAACGTCACCCCGCCCGTGTGCCTGACGGCCTTTGCGGCCGCAGCCATTGCCGGCACACCGCAGATGCGCACCGGGTTTACCGCCTGGAAGCTGGCCAAGGGCCTGTATATCGTGCCTTTGCTGTTTGCCTATTCGCCGCTGATTACCGGGGACTTCTCCGAGATGATCCGGGTGTTCTGCTTCGCGCTGTTTGGCATCTACGCCATCATTGCGGGCCTGGAGGGGTATCTGGAACATCCGCTGAACCCGGCTGTGCGGCTGGTGATGTTCCCGACCGGGGCGTTGATGCTGTGGCCCCATGGCCAGGTGATGCTGGATGCCGCGGGCCTGGTGGTTTTCGTACTGGTGTTTGGCTGGAGCAGCCGCCAGGGCCGGGGAATCATTCCGGCCACGGCGAAAGCCTGATGGAACTGCGTCCATGACCATTGCGGAAGTGCTGGCTCTTCTGGCCATCGGAGGTATCGCCGGCTTTATCAATGTGATGTCGGCCGGTGGTTCTATGCTGACCCTGCCCCTTCTGATGTTTCTGGGCCTTCCGCCGCAAGTTGCCAATGGCACGAACCGGGTGGCGATTACCCTCCAGAGCGCGACCGCGGTCAGCGGCTTTCGCCGGATGGGCCATGGCAATCTCAGGGTCAGTCTGCATCTGGCGGTGCCTGCGATCATCGGATCATTACTGGGTGCGTGGATCGCCACGTGGGTTCCGGACGCTGTTTTTGAACTGGTGCTGGTCGTGGCCATGGTTGGTGCCTCCGTGTTCATGCTTTTACCGCAGCCGACGTTGGATACCCGCCCATTGACGACCGATCGTCTTGGGCCGTTCATTTTACTGGCGATGTTCCTGATCGGCCTTTATGGAGGGTTTATACAGGTCGGGGTGGGGGTCCTGTTTCTGGTGGTACTGTATCGGATTCTTAAAATCGACCTGCCTCAGGTGAACGTGCTTAAGGTCGCGATCACACTGCTCTATATCGTGCCGGCTTTGCTGATCTTTGCGATTAACGATCAGGTGCGGTGGGGGATGGGGATGACACTGGCCATCGGGAACGTTGCGGGAGCCTTCCTCGCAGTGAGGGTCAACCTGAGCAGCCGGGGTGCCCAGTGGGTTAAATGGCTGACGCTGGTGATGGTGGCGGCAATCCTGATGCGGCTGGTCTTCTACTGACCGCGCGTTTGAGCCGGGTCATAAAAAAACGCCAGCCCGAGGGCTGGCGTTTCTGTTGGAGGTTACTCCAGAAGCGACTTAGGCAACGTTGGCCTCGGACGCTTTCTTGGTGTACTCCTCCATCTGGTCGAAGTTGAGATAACGGTAGATCTCTTTCGACATGCTGTTCAGGTCCTTGGCGTACTCCATATACTCCTGCGGAGACGGGAGTTTGCCCAGAACCGCACCCACAGCTGCCAGTTCCGCGGAGGTCAGGTACACGTTGGCACCATCGCCCAGGCGGTTCGGGAAGTTACGGGTGGAGGTGGAGAGCACGGTGGACTTGGCTGCGACACGGGCCTGGTTACCCATGCACAGGGAGCAGCCCGGCATCTCGGTGCGAACACCGGCGGTGCCGTAGGTGTTGAAGTAACCTTCTTCCATCAGCTGCTGCTGGTCCATCTTGGTGGGCGGAGACATCCACAGACGGGTGCTCAGGGCGCCCTTGTGCTGCTCCAGCAGCTTGCCAGCGGCACGGAAGTGACCGATGTTGGTCATGCAGGAACCGATGAACACTTCGTCCACCTTGTCGCCAGCCACTTCGGACAGGAACTTGGCGTCGTCCGGATCGTTCGGGCAGCAGACGATCGGCTCCTTGATATCGGCCAGATCGATCTCGATCACGTGGGCGTATTCTGCGTCCTTGTCGGCACGCATCAGCTTCGGATCCTTCAGCCACTCTTCCATCTGCTGGGCGCGACGCTCCAGGGTACGCGGGTCGCCGTAACCTTCGGCAATCATCCAGCGCAGCATGGTGATGTTGGAGCGCAGGTACTCGGCCACGGACTCTTCGGACAGGTTGATGGTACAACCGGCCGCGGAGCGCTCGGCAGAGGCGTCAGACAGCTCGAACGCCTGCTCGACGGTCAGGTGCTCCAGACCTTCGATTTCCAGGATGCGGCCGGAGAATTCGTTGATCTTGCCCTTCTTCTCGACGGTCAGCATGCCCTGCTTGATGCCATACAGCGGGATCGCGTGTACCAGGTCACGCAGGGTGATACCCGGCTGCATCTCGCCCTTGAAGCGGACCAGAACAGATTCCGGCATATCCAGCGGCATAACACCGGTGGCAGCAGCGAAGGCTACCAGACCGGAACCGGCCGGGAAGGAGATGCCCATCGGGAAACGGGTGTGGGAGTCACCACCGGTACCCACGGTGTCCGGCAGCAGCATGCGGTTCAGCCAGGAGTGGATGATACCGTCGCCCGGACGCAGGGAAACACCGCCACGGGTGCGGATGAAGTCCGGCATGGTGTGCTGCATTTCAACGTCAACCGGCTTCGGATAGGCGGCGGTGTGACAGAAGGACTGCATCACCAGGTCGGCCTGGAAGCCCAGACAGGCCAGGTCTTTCAGCTCGTCACGGGTCATCGGGCCAGTGGTGTCCTGGGAACCGACGGTGGTCATGTGCGGCTCGCAGTAGGTGTTCGGACGAACGCCTTTGCCTTCTTCGAGGCCACAGGCCTTGCCGACCATCTTTTGTGCCAGGGTGAAGCCTTTGGTGCCGGCTTCCGGATCCTTCGGCAGACGGAAGATGTCAGTGGCGCCCATGCCCAGGGCCTGGCGAGCCTTGTTGGTCAGGCCACGACCGATGATCAGCGGGATACGACCGCCGGCCTGTACTTCGTCCAGGATCACGTCGGACTTGAACTTGAACTCGGAGATTACTTCACCGGCTTCGTTCAGGATCTTGCCTTCGTACGGGCGGATTTCGATCACGTCGCCCATGTTCATGTTGTCGACCGGGGCTTCGAATACCAGAGCGCCGGCGTCTTCCATGGTGTTGAAGAAGATCGGGGCAACCTTGCTGCCGATGCAGACACCGCCGGCACGCTTGTTCGGCACACCCGGGATGTCTTCACCGAAGAACCACAGAACAGAGTTGGTGGCAGACTTACGGGAAGAACCGGTACCGACCACGTCACCTACGAAGGCAACTGGCAGGCCCTTGGATTTGATTTCGTCGATCTGGCTCATCGGGCCAGTTACGCCGGGCTCTTCCGGCTTCAGGCCGTCGCGTTCCATCTTGTAGGCAGCGCGGGCGTGGAGCGGGATGTCCGGGCGGGACCAGGCATCCGGAGCCGGGGACAGGTCGTCGGTGTTGGTTTCGCCGGTAACCTTGAACACCACCATCTTGGTGCTCTCGGGAACCTTCTTCTTGTTGGTGAACCACTCGGCGTTGGCCCAGGACTCAACAACAGACTTGGCGACGGCGTTGCCGGCGTCCATCTTTTCCTTCACGTCGTTGAAGGCGTCGAACATCAGCAGGGTTTTCTTCAGCTGCTCACCAGCCAGTTCGGCCAGTTCACTGTCGTCCAGCAGTCCAACCAGAGTCTCGATGTTGTAACCACCCTGCATCATGCCCAGCAGTTTTACAGCGTATTCCTTGCTGATCAGCGGGGAGGTAGCTTCGCCTTTGGCGATGGCGGACAGGAAGGCGGCCTTGACGTAGGCAGCTTCGTCCACGCCCGGCGGAATGCGGTTTTCCAGCAGGTATACCAGGGTTTCCTCTTCACCCGCCGGCGGGTTCTTCAGCAGCTCAACCAGGGCTGCGGTCTGCTCGGCGTTCAGGGGCTTGGGGGGGATACCCAGGGCTTCACGTTCGGCAACGTGTTCACGATAGGCTTCTAACACGATATGGACCCTCATCAGTTGGAATGTCCCGCTTTACGGCATCATGCCTGGCGGGAGTTTTATGGCGAAAAGGCCACGGGAGCCTCTGAATAATGCCTGAAATTTTGGGTCGGGGTATTCAGGGTTTATTCAGAGACTCCCTAAACTGGCGCTGCATTCTATAGGAAACCCCTTACAAAGTTAAGTTGGACAGAGGTCGGAGAAGTCTGCTAGGTGCGTTATACTCCGGCCTCCCCAATTTTCAGCCCCAAAATCCGATATGACTGACGCCCTGCAAGAGATTCACGATTTCCTCCCGTGCCGCACCCCGCAGAAGTGGATCGACAATGCCCTGGCCAACCAGGACCTGTTGCTCATCGACCACGCCCATTGCGAAAAGAAAGCGGCTTCCACGGCCCTCAGCCTGATGTACCGCTACGTGGACAACCGTGACCTGTTGAACAAGATGTCCCGGCTCGCGCGGGAAGAGTTACGCCATTTCGAGCAGGTGCTGGCGATCATGAACAAGCGTGGCGTGGATTATGGCCACCTCACACCGGCCCGATATGCGGCCGGGCTGCGGCAGGCGGTGCGCGCCGAGGACCCGGGGCGGCTGGTGGACGTGCTCATTGTAGGCGCAATCATCGAGGCCCGGTCCTGTGAGCGGTTTGCCGCGCTGGCGCCGTATCTGGATGACAAACTGACGGATTTCTACAACGGCCTGTTGAAGTCCGAGGCGCGGCATTACCAGGACTACCTGAAGCTGGCGGTGCAGGCCAATGGCGGGCCCGTGGATGAGAGAGTGGGGGCGTTTCTGGCGATCGAGAAGGAGTTGATCGAGTCGCCGGATAGTGAATTTCGCTTCCACAGTGGGCCGGTGGGCTAGCACGGGTTCGCGAAGGTAAGACGGGGTCAGAAGAACATTTTCTTCTGACCCCAGGTTCACGCCTCAAACTCCGGGCTTCGACCCAAAAATGGGGTCAGATGAAGGCTTTCATCTGACCCCTGGTTTACGCTCCGAACTCCGGGCTTCGACCTGAAAATGGGGTCAGATGAAAGCTTTCATCTGACCCCTTCTTCATCTTGGCCCTGTCTTCATCACTCCAGCCCCCGGCACAACTCCATCCACGCATCAATCCCCGCACTCCGATACTTCTGCTTGTGCAGGATGAAATAAAACTGCCGGTCAAAGCGCCGATGCTCCGGCACTTCCAATGGCACCAGGCTGCCCCGTCGGAAGGCGTCGGCCAGAACCACCTGCGACAGGCAGCCGATACCCAGATCTGCCTCCACCGCCCGCTTGATCGCCTCGGTATGCTCCAGTTCCAGCAACACATTCAGATCCGGTAGCAGGCCGTGCATGCCGCGCTCGAAGCTTTGACGGGTTCCGGAGCCCTGTTCGCGCATGATCCAGGTGGCTTCGCGCAGATCGTCATCGGTCAGTTTGCCCTTGCTGGCCAGCGGGTGAGTAGGGGAGCAGAACACCATCAGTTCGTCCCCCCGCCAGGGAATGACCTCAAGCTCGGACGACTGCAGTTCCCCCTCGATCAGACCGATGTCCAGTTCGAAATCCTTCACCCGCCGGGCAATGGTGCTGGTGTTGGCCACCTCCAGAGAAACCCGGGGATGGGTAGGGGTATTCATGTATTGGGCCATGACCCCGACGGCCAGATAGTTTCCGATAGTCAATGTGGCGCCGACTTTGAGGGCGCCGACTTCCGTGTGCTTATTGAAGGCCTGTTCCAGTTCCCTGGCCTGGGCCAGCACGGATTCCACTTTGGGTCGGTACAGGCGCCCGAGTTCATTGAGCTGAAGGCGTTTGCCCACCCGGTCAAAGAGCTGGATATCGAACTGGCTTTCCAGCTCCTTGAGGGCGCTGCTGGCCGCGGACTGGGACATGGCCAGTGAATCGGCAGCCCGGGTGATGTTCTGGAAGTGGGCGGCGGCAAGGAAGACTTCAAGCTGACGGAAACTGAATTTCATAAGGAAGCGCCATAAATCGATTTTGTCGAATAAGGTTATGGGTATATCCCATTTCATCGATAGGTTAGCCATGGGTTACACTTCAGGCAATCGATATTCAGACAAATCAAGTTTTTGCTTGATCGCAGGTATGAGGTTTACATGAGCAACCTGATGAAAGAAACGGTCACCAGCGTCCATCACTGGAACGACACCCTGTTCAGTTTCAAGACCAGTCGCGATCCCGGGTTCCGGTTCAAGAACGGTCATTTTGTGATGATCGGCCTTGAGACCGATGGCAAGCCGCTTATGCGCGCCTACAGTATCGCCAGCGCAAACTATGAGGAAGAGCTTGAGTTCTTTTCCATCAAGGTGCCGGACGGCCCGCTGACCTCCCGCCTGCAGCAGATCAAGCCGGGCGACGAGATCCTGCTGAGCAAGAAGCCGACCGGCACCCTGGTGCTGGACAACCTTCTGCCTGGCAGGAACCTCTGGCTGATCAGCACCGGCACCGGACTGGCCCCGTTCATGAGTATCATCAAGGACCCGGAAGTCTACGAGGCTTTCGACAAGGTGATCCTGACCCACGGTGTGCGCTACATCTCGGAGCTGGCCTACCAGAAAGAAATCGAGGAGCTGCCGGAAAACGAATTCTTTGGCGAGATGGTGAAAGGCAAGCTGTTGTACTACCCGACTGTCACCCGGGAGCCGTTCCGTAACGAGGGCCGCCTGACCGATGCCATGGAGTCTGGCAAAATCACACGGGATCTCGAGCTTCCGGATTTCGATCCTGACCATGACCGATTCATGATCTGCGGCAGTCCCAGCATGCTCAAGGATACCTGCGCCATCCTGGACAAGATGGGATTCCGCGAGGCCCGGGGCGGCGACATGGGGCACTACGTGATCGAGCGGGCGTTTGTGGAGCAGTAAGCTCTCGGTTCAGCGGATTCGCTCATGAAAGCCCCGGGGTCTCAGGCCCCGGGGCTTTTTGCTTTCTTGCGAGGGTCGGTGGTCTCTTCATCAAGCCAGGTACCACAGTACTTGCAATAGCGGGCGTCCTGCTCGTGGCGGTGCTTTCCGCAACCCGGACAGGCTTCATTGGAATAGCGCTCCCTCTGAAGAGCCCGGATGACCTCAGCGGAAAAAATACCCACCGGCAAGGCAATGATCGAGTAACCGGTGAGCATGATCGCGACGGAGATGAATTGTCCCAGAGCCGTAACTGGGGTGATGTCCCCATAGCCGACCGTGGTCAGAGTGACGATCCCCCAGTAGATGGCCTTGGGAATGCTGCTGAAGCCCGCTTCGGCCGGTTCGATCAGATACAGGACGGACGAAAAGATGGTCACCAGCATCAGGACGGTGAACAGGAAAAGCCCGATCTGGTGCCGGCTCCGTACCAGGGCTCCCCAGAGCAGACGCTTCTCCCCCTCCAGTGTCATCATTTCCAGAACCCGGAACAGACGGAGCGCGCGCAGTAGCCGCACAACCACCAGTACCTGAGCCCCTGGGAAGATCAGCACCAGCCACGTGGGCAGGACCGCCAGAACATCAATGACTCCATAAAAGCTTTTCAGGTAGAGCCAGGGTTTTTCCAGGCAGTAGATCCTCAGTGCCAGCTCAATGGTGAAGATAACGGTAACGACCCATTCTGTGTAGAAAAACAGCGAACCGAAGCGCTCGTGATACCGGTCAATGCTGTCCAGCATCACGATCGCTACGCTTAGGAAGATCAGTAGTATCAGGGCGATATCAAACGCCTTGGCGACCGGTGTGTCCGACTCGAAGATCAGCTGGAAAAGGCGCGTTCGTAAGCCCAGTTTGGCGGGTTTGAGGGTCGGCATCCGGTGGGTGTCTCCTGTTCCTTCAAGGACGGCTGATCTTTACTAGACTCTAGAGAGCGTTATCTCGTCCCGTCAACTCACTTTCCCCGGAGGAAAACACTATGAAGGGAGTTTTGGGCTCAGGTCTGGCCAGTGCTGCGGTTATTCCATTGTTGGGGGTGGTGCTGACAGGCCCGGTATACGCCGGAGCCGGCGATTTTTATGTCCGGGCCGGAGTCAGTGCCATGGATCCGGATACGGGTAGTGAGAGCTTCTCGGCCATACCCCGTAGCGGTGTCCGCCTGGAAAGCGATATTGCCCTCAGTGGCACCCTGGGATGGTTTTTCACGGACTATGCCGCCCTCGAAATCAGTTCCTCGTTACCGTACTCGCCCGATCTTGAAGGCAATCACCGCTTGAAGGATCTTGGTTTAGGCCAGATCGGTGATGTGAAGTACGTGCCGACCTATCTCACCATGAATTTCTTCATGGACGACACTTCTGCCGTCACCCCTTACCTTGGCGCCGGCGTTGCATTCAACAAGTTCTATGATGAGAACGCCAGACCGTCCGGTCTCGACGTCAATCTGGACAGCACCTTTGACCCCACCTTACTGGCAGGCGTTGAGCTGGATTTCGGTGGGCCGGTACTGGTCAATTTCGACGTTCGGTATACCCTGCTGGACACAGACGCCAGATTTTCCGGAGCCATTAACGAAACTATTGAAATGGAGGTCGATCCGGTGGTGTTCACGCTGGCGGTGGGGCACCGGTTTTGAATGGAACTTGCCATCCATGAAACGAAGAAGGCCGGGAGTTCCCGGCCTTCTTCATTCTGGTGTCGAGGTTTTACTGACGGAAGATCACCAGCCCCCCGCCACCATCGGCCACGTAGACCCGTCCATTCGCGATCGCGGTTCCTGTCGCTTCACCGACGGTCTGCTGGTGCTCGAGGAGTACCGGATTGGCGGGATCGCTCCAGTCGAGTTTGGCAACACCCGCTTCCCCGTACGCTACGTAGAACAGCAGCCGTGGTTCGTCGAGGGTGTACCATTGTCCGTCGCCATCGACCAGGAGGGTGTCGGCGGGGAAGTACTGCGGGGTCATGTACAGGGCCTCTGGATCAGACTCCTCAAGTCCCGGTTCGGCCTGGAGCCGATACTGGGCGACTGCCTCCGGGCGGTAGTCGAAACCGCTGCCACCCATGCTCCAGATCTTGTCCGGTTCGACCCCCGAGGGCAGTGGCGCCAGCAGATCGTCAATGCTGTAGGCCAGCAGCCCGAAACCGCCGTAGCTGAAGTAGGCATGGTCACCGATGACATCCACATCGACGCTGCGGCTGTCGGCCTTGCCGATGTGCACGGTGCCATCCAGTTCTTCCTCGATCTTGATTGGCTGGAAGATCTTGACCAGTTCCATGCCGGGGGTGACCCCGTCCAGCAGAAGGCCGGTCATGTCGACCACGGCAATACCGGAGTGGCCGGAGGCCACGAAGGCGTAAATGCTGCCGTCTGAAGGGCTTGTCCAGAGTTCAACGCCCGAAGCCCGACCCAAAAGAGGATTGCCGGTCGCTGAGCCCAGGTTGGCAACGACGTGGTTACCGGTACCGTCGGCGGGGTTCATGGTCATGTCGTATACGGTCAGTCCGTTGCTGCCGTCTGCCACCACCGCATAATTACCATGGAAATCCACGTCATAGGCGTGATCCTGCCGGCTGATGCCACCGAACGAGCCTGAGTCCAGGTTATGCTCGAAGAAGTCCGAGGGTTGTGGTGTCAGCAGTAGCGGTGTGCCGGGAACACCCTGGCCGGCCTCTGCCCCGGTTACATCCACGCGGCGCAACCCCAGGCTCTGGGACATCACATAGGCCATGTCGTCATTGCCACCCATGATCACGTTATAGGCATGGGGAGTCGGGTAGACCGTGGAGCCGTCCGGGTTGTCGACTTCGTATTCGTCGACCACCGTATTGGCTACCACGTGTGGTTCATCAAGCGCATTGCCATCGGCATCCGCGATCTGCCAGACAATCATCCCATGGGGGCCATCGGCCATGTAGAGATACTGTTGCGTCGCCGCTACGCCTTGGGTGTGACCCACCGCCAGGGGCGAAGTTGGCGCGCCATCGGCATCGGCATAGGTTTCCGTGGTACTGGCAAAGTAGGCGGGTACCGTGAACTTGGTGGCCATGTCGGTGCTCCCGGTTGTCAGGTCACCAATATCCATGAAGTTGAGGCCACCGGCACCCGTGGCCTGGACCACGTCCACGGCGCCAGGGTCATCACTGATGCCTTCCATCAGGAACAGCGCGTTGCCATGGCCGCTTACTTCACCGGTGACCAGCAGGCTCGGGGCCTCGTACATCCAGATGGGCAGCGATTCGTTGTCGTCCGGGTTCCAAGCGCCCATGTCGTAGGAGGTCACGAACTCGTAGTCGGGCCAGTGTAGCCTTTCCGGGAACAGGTCGTTATCAAAGCCTCCGGCGCCTTGTTGCCAATTTCCGGCAGGAGCATCGGCGTTATCCAGGGCGACCAGACCGGCAAAGTGGTCGGCATAGTACACCCGGTTGTTGGTGGTATCGACCTCGACATCGACGACGCCCGCTTCCTTGAGCATACCTACCCCGAAGTAGGGGAACAGGCTCTGTGACTGCTCACCGGTCGGCTCATCGGGGCCATGGGCAGGCACGGCCGGGGCATAGCCCTGGTAGGCGATGTTGGCAGTGTCGGTGGCGTCCACTGCTACCAGACCGGCCAGACCGTAGGCCAGGTAAACGATGGTCTGGTTGCCGCTACCGGTGTTGTAGGTTTCGACATCCAGCTTGTTGGCCTTGTAGTAGTACTTGCCGTAGCGGTCGAAATCCGCCCAGGGTGTCGCAGCCGTGTCATTGTCGCCATGCCAGACTTCCAGAATCTCGAAGGAGGCCTGGTTATGGTTGGGCATGCCCGTCTCGGCGTCCAGGTACCCTTCGCCATCGGCCGTGGCACCGGTCTGGACCTGGGTTGTCACGTCCATGTCCAGGAACCAGTCTTCGGAAACGCTGGTATCGGTATAGAGGTTGTAGTAACCGATGCGGTCCAGAGTGGCCGGATCATAGACTCCGAGCCCGAGGAAGCCGATGGCCGCATACAGGTTGCCGTCCGTATGCAGCTGCAAATCTGCCGGGGCACCCCAGGGGTGCTCCCCCGAGTATTGGAGGGTGTAGACCTCATCGTCGATGACGAGCGTCCCGTCTTCCTCCGTAGCCGGTGTTGCCGAGACGACATTGGCAAGGGCGGTACGGTGGATGCCGTAACTCTCGTTTGCAACCCACAGGTCGATGCCGTTCGTCTCCAGAGACTTGATGAAGCCGTGCCCCGAGATAGTGACGTCTGTCACTACGTCACCGCCGCCTTCAGCGTATTTGATTCCGCTCTGTTCGTAATTCACGGGTGTCGTATGCAGCACCTGCATCGAAGCCGGATCGGTGATGTCGACCACCGCAATCCCGGATTCGCGAACCGCCGCCAATGCATAGGTGCGCCCCTCATAGGGCACCACAAGAATGTCCTGGATAAAGCTTTCCAGTTCGATCTCATGGACCGCGCCTGCGGTGGTCTGGATCGGTGTGATTGCCAGGCGGTTGGCCATGTTGTAGACCGCCCAGTCAGTCCCACCGACTTCGGCACGGGCCGTTGCAGTCGTGGCGCCGCCGATCTGGACGGCTTTTTCGGTCAGGAATGCCTCGACAATGGCTTCGCCCTGCGGAGTGCCCAGTGAGGCATCGTGATCGCTGCGCTCGCAGCCGGTCAGGATTGTAACTAAACCTGCCGCCAGAGCGCCTGGCAGAACGGACCGACGAAATTTACTACCCATAACTCAAATCTCCCTGGCTTTTTGTTGGCCAAGTGGCCGAGCCTTTACAAGTCTTTTCGAGTGGAGGCAGAAACGTTAGTGGTCCTGATGAGTTGACCAAAAACTACACGTTCTGTACTGGCAATATAGAAGTCACTCGGCGAATTGCATATTGATATGCCTCAAGGCTATGACAAATGTAATTGGTTGAATCGATCGCCCTGTCGACCTCCCGCAGTAATGGCGCTTGGGATCATCTTCGGGTATTTTGCCGCGCAGAAAGCCGTCATGCTCAATCTCACCGACGCGTTGCGGCACGAATAACCAGCACAGAGATACAACGACAGGAAACGAGAATGTTCAAACTCGAGATTGAACCAAGATTCAGCGATACCGACGCTCTGGGCCATATCAGCAACACGTCATTGCCGGTCTGGTTCGAGCAGGGTCGGACTCCGATTTTCCGGATTTTCCACCCGACGCTGGAAGTCAAAACCTGGCCGCTGATTCTGGCGCGCCTGGAGATTGACCTGCTGGCCCAGAGTTACTGGCATATGCCGGTGGAAATCCGCACTGGCGTCGGTGAGATAGGTAACAGCTCTTTCCGCGTGATCCAGGAGGCCTGGCAGGATGGCAAGAAGATCGCCCGCGGCGTCTCAGTGCTGATTCACTTTGACTATGAGCATGAAAAATCGGTTCCAATTCCAGAGGGTATCAAGGCGAAACTGGCCGAGCACATGATGGAGTAACGGGTTGTTGGAGGCCCTGTCAGCGACAGGGCCTGACGGTTCATCCGGGAATCAGAACCGGTAGGTCGCACCGATGCTCAGAACATCAATGTCGTAGGTGTCGAAACGGCCCACAATGGCCAGATTGTCTTGCAGGTTGTAGCGGGCGCCAATACCCACGCCGAGTTCGATCTCGGAATCGCTGGCTGAGCCCATTGGAGTGTCAACCTCTGCATCCACATAAACCAGGCCGGCCCGGCCCAGCAGTTCCAGCCCCTTGGCCTGTCCATCCAGGCGCAGGGTATAGGTGGCATAACCGCCCAGGCCGAAATAACTTGCCTCAAGTTTCTGTCCGAAATAGCTGCTCTCGGCATCTGCAGCGGTCAGGGTCAGCTCGGCTTCCGCACCCAGTCCCGGTGCGACCTGATCCAGACTCGTACCGAAAGTACCTGCAACAACAATGGCATCATCGCTCAGGTCCATATCGGCGAAGCCCAGGCGTGCTTCCGCGTAGCCATTTGCAACCAGATCGTTGGTGGTGAGGCCATTGGAACCAGAGGTGGCGTGGTTATCCGCGTGGGCAACTCCGGAAGCGAGGGCGGCGCACAGAGCCGAGCAAATCACTGCGTTCTTCATACAACATCCTTTTTCTGTTATTGAGTGCCGGATCGGACAGCCTCCGATACCGGAGCCCGGAACCTATATTATTGAAAACAGGCAATCTTTAGTCTTTTTGTAACCCGGTGACACGAGTCGCATTTGGCGAATATCCGTGGAGAAGGCAATCAACCTGAACAATCGGTAAATACCCAGCCATTACCGATCAGTTCCTTGTGCTTCATAATTGTTGATGAGGGATTTTTTCTGAAGGGGGCAAACGATTGGCCAAGAGATTGTTTTCGGGAGTACTGTTGATTTCCTTCCTGGTTCTGACCGCTTGCGATGCCGGTCCTGACGAGGATTCCCGTGGGGCTCCCGCGAAGGAATCGGTGTCTGCGGATCAGCGTGCCGGGGGGGCTGACATTTCACTGGCGCTTGAACCCGCACAACTGGACTGGGTCGGCCAGAAGATATTTCAGAACGAATGCGCGGGTAAGCTGGAATGCCTGGTGCACTGGAACGCCGGGGAAGCGTTCCCTTCGCTGGGGATTGGTCATTTCATCTGGTACCCGCAGGGCGTCGAAGGACGATTTGTCGAAAGTTTTCCCAAACTGATCCAGTACATGACCCAGCGCCAGGCACCGGTGCCGGACTGGCTGGTGAATCTCGATCCGTTTGATGCTCCCTGGCCCGACCGACAGGCATTTCTGGGCGAGGAGGATTCCACCCGTGTCGCGGAACTTCGCGAGTTTCTTGCCGGCACCCAGGGATTGCAGGCGGAGTTCATTTTCCGACGGGCCAAGGATTCTCTGGAAAAGGTCATTCGGGCTGCTCCCCGGGACCGCCGTGAGGACGTGCGCTCATTGCTGGCGGATCTCAGTTCGACCCCCGGAGGCGTTTACGCCTTGATGGATTATGTGAACTTCAAGGGTGAGGGGCTCGCTGCAACCGAACGATACCAGGGGGAGGGTTGGGGCTTGTTGCAGGTGTTGCTGAATATGGAAACCGGGCGCGGCAAGACATCCCTGACAGCATTTCGGGAGGCGGCGGGTGAAGTGCTGACCCGACGCGCCCTGCATGCCGAGAATCCGATAGAGCGGGAGCGTTGGTTACCTGGCTGGCTACACAGGCTGGACACCTATCGCGAACCTGCCCCGGCAAGCGAAGAATAATAATTTTTCTCAAACAGTATTTGATTTTGCTAAGAATGTTCTACGCTTTGAGGTAACTGCCCCGTACAGGAGCGCGAGGGCAGGGGCTGCTCCGTTATGATGCAGCGGAGTTTGCCAGTCTTCCGCGACACTTCTGTGCCGGGAGGGTTTTTCAAGGATAAATATAACAAAATCAAGGTGTTGAGTTGTTGTGGCTCGGTAATTGCTGCTGAGCCCATGTCGTTCTCAACACCAAAACCTCGGAGATAAAGAATGCTCAAAGTCCGATCGATTGCTGCCGGTGCAGCGCTAGTCATTGGTACGTTCGCTTCCTCTCAGGCCCTTGCCGCCTCTACCCTGGACACTGTTAAAAACAGAGGCCACCTCCAGTGCGGTGTAACCAACGGTCTCCCGGGCTTTTCCCAGCCTGACGAAAATGGCAACTGGACGGGTATCGACGTGGATACCTGCCGGGCCGTGGCCGCTGCTGTTCTGGGTGACGGAAAGGCGGTGGAGTTTACGCCCCTGACAGCCAAGGAACGTTTCACCGCTCTGCAATCCGGCGAGATTGATATGCTGTCACGGAACACCACCTGGACGCTGACCCGGGACGCTTCGCTGGGCCTGAACTTCGCCGGTGTGAACTACTACGATGGCCAGGGGTTCCTGATTAACAAGGGCATCGGAGTGGACGATGCCTCCCAGCTGAGTGGCGCGACCATCTGTATCCAGTCCGGTACGACCACCGAGCTGAATCTCTCGGACTACTTCCGTGCCAAGGGTATGGAGTTCAAACCGATCGTGTTCGATACCTCTGAACAAACGGTACAGGGGTTTTCAGCAGGTCGGTGTGACGTCCTGACTTCGGATCGTTCCCAGTTGGCCGCACTGCGTTCGAAGCTGGCTGATCCGAGCTCGGCGAAGATCCTGCCTAACACGATCTCCAAGGAGCCGCTGGGGCCGGTTGTCCGCCAGGGCGATGACCAGTGGTTCAATATCGTGAAATGGGTACTCTCGGTTCAGATCAACGCGGAAGAGCTGGGCGTCACCCAGGCTAACGTCGACGACATGCTGAAGTCGGACAACCCCAATATTCAGCGTCTGCTGGGAACGGACGGCGATATGGGCGCGAAACTGGGTCTCCAACACGACTTCGGATACGAGGTTATCAAGCACGTTGGCAACTACGGCGAGATGTATGACCGCAACGTCGGTCCTGACACTCCGCTCGGTCTTGACCGCGGCCTGAACGCGCTCTGGACTGAAGGCGGGATAATGTACGCCCCGCCGGTTCGTTAAATCCTGAAAGCATGTCGGGGGCGTCACCAAAGGCGCTCCTCGACTTATCTCTGATGAGTCAAGAAGCAGGGAAGCTTTCGGGGAAACTTGATGAAAAAACAAACGATCGATTCGAGGCCGGCGGGACCCAAGCCCTGGTATGACCCCCGGGTTCGATCACTCTTCTTCCAGGCTGTAGTCATCGCCTTTGTCTTCTGGGGTGGCTGGACACTCGTCGACAACACGCTCTCTAACATGGAGAGCCGGGGAATCAGCACCGGTTTCGGATTCCTCGATGAATCCGCTGGCTTTGCCATTATCATGAGCCTGGTGCCCTACGACGCAACGATGTCCTATGGCCGCACCTTCTGGGTAGGTCTCACCAATACCCTGCTGGTCTCCGCGATGGGGGTTGTTGCTGCGACAATTCTCGGTTTTCTGATCGGTGTCGCGAGGCTGTCGAATAACTGGTTGGTCGCCAAGATCTCTTTGGTGTACATCGAGGTTATTCGTAATATTCCGCTGCTGTTGCAGATTTTCTTCTGGTATTTCGCGGTGCTCAGTAATCTGCCATCTCCCCGTCAGAGTGTGGACGTGGGCGGGACAGTGTTCCTGAACAACCGGGGGTTGTACCTGCCGGAGCCATTGACGCAGGACGGCTTCGGTCTCGTCTGGGGCGCCATCATCGTGGCGATCGTGGCGGTTGTCGGGCTGAAACGCTGGGCCAAAAGACGGCAGCTGGCGACCGGCGAGATTTTCCCAACGTTCAGGGTAGGTCTGGCCATTGTCGTGCTACTGCCGGTGTTGGCCTATTTCGTCGCGGGGCAGCCTCTGGTGTGGGACATTCCCGCACTCAAGGGATTCAACTTTGGCGGTGGCATCACACTGATTCCCGAACTGGCGGCCCTCTGGATCGCGCTCTCGCTGTACACCGCCAGCTTTATCGCGGAAATCGTGCGGTCCGGGATTCTGTCCGTCAGCAAAGGCCAGACAGAGGCGGCCCATGCACTTGGTTTACCTAACGGGCTGACCCTTCGGCTCGTTGTCATTCCCCAGGCCATGCGGGTGATCATTCCACCCCTGACCAGCCAGTATCTCAACCTGGTGAAAAACTCATCGCTGGCAACCGCGATCGGTTACCCCGATCTTGTGGCTGTCTTCATGGGGACCACACTGAACCAGACAGGACAGGCCGTTGAGGTTGTCGCAATCACAATGGCGGTCTATCTAACCATCAGCCTGCTTATCTCCCTGTTCATGAATATCTATAACCGGGCCGTGGCGATTAAGGAGCGATGATGGCGGAGTCAACGATGAAACCACCCAAAAAGGCGTTCCATCCGATTGCCTGGATGCGGGAGCACCTCTTCTCAACCTGGTACAACTCGCTACTGACTGTGCTGGTCGGATACCTGCTCGTGACAAGTGTTGGGCCGTTGGTGAGCTGGGTCTTTCTGGATGCCAACTTCCGGGGCAGCGAACCCAGTGACTGTACCGGTGCTGGCGCTTGCTGGCTGTTTGTCAGCCAGCGCCTTAATTTCTTCATCTACGGATTCTATCCGGACGAGTTGCAATGGCGGGTGGATGTGATGTTCATCCTTCTTGCCGTTGCCTTTGTGCCCCAGTTCATCGAGCGATTTCCCGGACGGAAATGGCTGGGGCTTTTCGGTATCACCGGGCTGCCCGTTATTGGTTATTTCCTCATTCCGGGCGGTCTGTTTGGGCTGGAGACCGTTGAAAGCACCAAATGGGGCGGCTTGATGCTGACCCTCATTCTGGCTTATATCGGTATCCTGGCGTCCCTGCCCATCGGGATTCTCCTGGCGCTGGGGCGTCGCTCCGACATGCCGATCATTCGTGGTCTGTGTGTGGTGTTCATTGAAGTCTGGCGTGCGGTTCCACTCATTACCGTGCTGTTCATGGCATCGGTGATGCTGCCGTTGTTCCTGCCCGAAGGTATGAACTTTGAAAAGCTGCTCCGGGCCCTGATCGGGATTACCTTGTGGCAGTCGGCCTACATGGCGGAGGTCATTCGCGGGGGCTTGCAGGCCATCCCGCGGGGTCAGTACGAGGCAGCCGATGCGCTGGGCCTGGGCTACTGGAAAAAAATGGGGCTGATCATTCTGCCGCAGGCACTGAAGCTGGTCATTCCGGGCATCGTGAATACCTTCATTGCCCTGTTCAAGGATACCACCCTGGTACTGATTATCGGGCTGTTTGATGTGCTTGGCACCGTGCAGTCCACCGTGACGGACCCGGCCTGGCAGAACGTTGCCGTGGAAGGGTATGTCTTCGTCGCCTTCTGCTTCTGGGTTTTCTGCTTCGGTATCTCCCGATACAGCCAGAACCTCGAACGCAAACTCGATACCGGTCACAAAACCTGATGGGTAACTCAATGACAGAACAAACCCAAACTCCCGAAACTCAGTCAGCTCCTTCCAGTCAGGAAGACAAGCCCGACATCATACGGGTTGAGCAGATGCACAAGTGGTATGGGGATTTCCATGTCCTCAAGGACCTGAACCTGACGGTCAAGCAGGGTGAGCGCATCGTTATCTGCGGACCCTCCGGTTCCGGGAAGTCGACGTTCATACGCTGTATCAATCGCCTGGAGGAGCACCAGCAAGGCAAGATCATCGTTGATGATGTCGAGCTGACAGACGACGTTCGGCACATTGATACCGTGCGGCGTGAGGTTGGCATGGTGTTTCAGCACTTCAACCTGTTTCCGCACCTGACGGTACTTGAAAACTGTTGCCTGTCACCGATCTGGGTGAGGAAAATTCCCCGCAAGGAAGCCGAGGCCACGGCCATGGAATACCTCGAGCGGGTGAAAATTCCCGACCAGGCCAACAAGTACCCGGGGCAGTTGTCCGGGGGGCAGCAGCAGCGGGTGGCGATTGCCCGTGCCCTGTGCATGAAGCCAAAGATCATGTTGTTTGATGAGCCGACCTCCGCCCTGGACCCGGAAATGATCAAGGAGGTGCTGGACGTCATGATCGAACTCGCTGGCAGTGGCATGACCATGCTTTGCGTTACCCACGAGATGGGATTCGCCAAGACGGTGGCTGATCGGGTTATCTTTATGGATGGGGGCGAGATCGTGGAGGAGGCTCCGCCTCACGAGTTCTTCAGTCACCCCAAAGAGCCCAGAACCCAGAAGTTCCTTCAACAGATTCTGCAGCACTAGCAGGAAAAAGGCCGGGTGAATGCCCGGCCTTTTTCATTTAAAGAGGGTGTTTTCCCAGTTCCGGCTCCTCACCGGGATCAACTCGCAGCCACCAGACATGGCTGTCCCAATCACCCAGGACAAAACGCTTCGCGGGCTTGCTGTTGGCTTCCAGGTCATGGATCGCCGGACGGTGCGTGTGGCCATGAATCAGGCGCTGGACACCGTGGGCTTCCATTTCCTTTACGACTTCTTCGGGCGTGACATCCATGATGGTCTCCGCCTTGCCCTGATTCTTCGCCATGGAGATTTCCCGTAACTGCCGGGCCATTTGCTGGCGGTCCTCCAGGGGGCGAGCGAGGATCATCTGCTGCCACTGCGGGTTGCGCATGTTGGCGCGGAACTTCTGGTATTCCACATCCGCGGTGCACAGGCTGTCGCCGTGCATCAGCAGGGTAGGGGTACCGTAGAGATCCACCACCGTGGGGTCATCCAGCAGGGTCGCGCCGGCACGGTTGCAGAAATCCTCGCCAATCAGGAAATCCCGATTGCCGTGCATCAGGAAGATGTCGGTGCCGTTTTCGTTCACTTCCTTCAGGGCGGCCGCGACGGTTTCCTGCAGGGGGGTGCGCTCATCGTCACCAATCCAGGCTTCGAAGAAATCCCCCAGGATATACAGACGCTCCACACCCATGGCCCGGTCTTTCAGAAAGGTCAGGAACGCGTCCGTAATATCCGGGCGCGACTCTTCCAGGTGCAGATCGGAGATAAACAGCGTGGTCACGCGTCCTCCAGAACCTCGGCCTTCTCGATGATCACGTCCTCGGCGGGAACGTCCTGATGGCCGGCGCGCATGGTGGTGCGCACCGCACGGATCTTGTTGACGGTGTCCATGCCCTCGGCCACCTTGCCGAAGACGCAGTAGCCCCAGCCTTCTGCGTTCTTGGCGGTGTGGTCCAGAAACCCGTTGTTCTCGACATTGATGAAGAACTGCGCGGTTGCGGAATGGGGATCCATGGTCCGTGCCATGGCAATAGTGCCAACCATATTGCTCAGGCCGTTATCGGCCTCGTTCTGGATCGGCTCGCGGGTTTTGCGCGGGGTCATGCCCGGCTCGAAGCCGCCACCCTGAATCATGAAGTTGCTGATCACGCGGTGAAAGATCAACCCGTCGTAGAAACCGTCGCGAACGTACTGTTCAAAGTTCTTTGCGGTTTCAGGGGCCTTGTCGTAGTCCAGTTCGAGCTTGATATCACCGAAATTGGTTTGCAACAGAATCATCAGGGTTTCCTGTAAAGGTTTATCGGGGTTTCAGCTCGCTATTGTACTCAAGAGTTTTGCGCTATGCATGAGTCAGGAAAGGATTTGTGAGTATAATACGCGGTTTAAGATTCAACCCCTGTCCAACAGAGATTGTATGAGCGCCGAATCGAAGAAAGCCCACAACTTTATCCAGAGCCTGATCGAAGACGCCATCGCCAAAGGTGAGCACACCGGCAAGGTCGTCACCCGCTTCCCGCCGGAGCCGAACGGCTACCTGCATATTGGTCATGCCAAGTCCATCTGTCTGAATTTTGGCATTGCCGAGACCTTTGGTGGCGAGTGCAACCTGCGGTTTGACGACACCAACCCGGAGAAGGAAAACCAGGAGTACATCGATGCCATCAAGGCGGATGTGCACTGGCTGGGCTACGAATGGGCAGGTGAGGTGCGTTATGCCTCCGGCTACTTCGATGCCCTCTACGACTTTGCCGAAGAATTGATCCGCAACGGCAAGGCCTATGTTTGTGCCCTGTCGGCCGACGAGATGGCCGAATACCGGGGCTCCCTGAAGGAGCCTGGTCGTAACAGCCCGTACCGTGACCGCCCGGTGGACGAAAACCTGCAGCTGTTCCGAGACATGCGTGACGGCAAATACCAGAATGGCGAGCTGGTGCTGCGCGCCAAGATCGACATGGCGTCCCCGAACATCAACCTGCGGGACCCGATCCTGTACCGGATCCGTTACGCCGATCACCACCAGACTGGCGACAAGTGGTGCATCTATCCGATGTACGACTACACCCACCCGATCTCCGACGCCCTGGAGGGGATAACCCATTCCCTGTGTACCCTGGAGTTCGAGGATCACCGGCCGTTGTATGACTGGGTGCTGGACAACATTTCCGTTCCCTGTCATCCGCGTCAGATCGAGTTTGCCCGGCTGAACCTGAACTACACCATTACCTCCAAGCGCAAGCTCAAGCGTCTGGTGGACGAAGGTTACGTGGACGGCTGGAATGATCCGCGCATGCCCACCATTTCCGGTATGCGTCGTCGCGGTTACACCCCGGAATCCATCCGAAACTTCTGCGACATGATCGGGGTGAACAAGGCCGGCGGCACCGTGGACGTGGGCATGCTGGAGCACGCCATCCGGGAGGATCTGAACACCCGGGCACCGCGAGCGATGTGTGTGATGCGCCCGCTCAAGGTGACCCTGACCAACTATCCGGCAGACAAGACCGAAACCCTGACCCTGCCGGTGCACCCGCAAAACCCGGATATGGGTGAGCGGGAAGTGACCTGGAGCCAGGTGCTGTACATCGATCGGGAGGACTTCGCCGAGGAGCCGCCACGCAAGTGGAAGCGTCTGGCGCCCGACCAGGCTGTGCGCCTGCGTGGCGGTTATGTCATGACCTGCCGCGAGATTGTTCGGGATGACACCGGCGAGATTGTTGAGCTCAAGTGTGAATTTGACCCGAACACCCTGGGCGTGAACCCCGAGGGCTACAAGCCGAACGGTGTGATCCACTGGGTTTCCGCAGCGGACAGCGTGGAAGCGGATATCAACCTCTACGATCGTCTGTTCAACCACGAATCCCCGGACAGCGACAAGGACGGTGATTTCGTTGACCACCTGAACCCGGAATCCCTGGTGGTTCTGAAAGGCGCCCGGGTTGAAAAAGGCCTGGCGGACCCGCGCACGGATCTGCCGTACCAGTTCGAGCGCGAAGGCTATTTCTTCTGTGATGAGGAGCAGACAGCGGCCGCCGGTCGCCCGGTCTTCAACCGTACCGTCACCCTGCGGGATTCCTGGGGTAAGGGGGGCAAGTGATCCGAATCTACAACACGCTGACGCAGCAAAAGGAAGAATTCCGACCCATCGAGTCGGGCAAGGTCCGCATGTATGTCTGCGGCATGACCGTCTACGACTACTGCCACCTCGGCCACGCCCGGGTGCTGGTGGCCTTCGATGTGATCACCCGTTACCTGCGCCACCGCGGCTACGACGTTCACTATGTCCGCAATATCACGGATATCGACGACAAGATCCTGCGCCGCGCCGATGAGAATGGCGAGGTCTATTCGGACCTGACCGACCGGATGATACGGGCGATGCACGAGGACGAGGCCAAGCTCGGTGTTTTGTCTCCAAACGAGGAGCCTCGTGCCACGGCCTACATTGATGAGATCATCGCCATGATCCATAAGCTGGTCTCCACCGGCCATGCGTACGCGGCAGAGAATGGTGATGTCTATTTTGCGGTGGAGTCGTTCCCGGATTACGGAAGGCTGAGCAAGAAAAAACTGGAGGATCTGGTTGCTGGTGCCCGGGTCGATGTCCAGGAGGCCAAACGCAGCCCGGCCGACTTTGCCCTCTGGAAAGCGGCCAAGCCGGGTGAGGTCAGTTGGCCGTCGCCGTGGGGTGATGGTCGTCCCGGCTGGCACATCGAATGTTCCGCCATGTCGACCCAATGCCTGGGTGACACCTTTGACATCCATGGCGGCGGGCCGGACCTGCTCTTTCCGCATCATGAAAACGAAATCGCCCAGTCGGAGTGCGCCACAGGACACAAGTTCGTTCATACTTGGATGCACGCTGGCGCCATTCGCGTGAACAAGGAGAAGATGTCCAAATCCCTGGGGAACTTCTTCACTATCCGCGAGATTCTGGACAAGTATCCGGCTGAAGTCGTGCGTTACTTCCTGGTATCGAGCCACTACCGCAGTCAGGTGGACTACTCGGAAGACAACCTGGCCGAGGCTGGGCGGACGCTGACCAAGCTGTATCATGCCTTGCGAGGCATTGTTCCGGCCAAGGAAACGGATGCGCCTGAAACCGGGCATGACCGCCGTTTTGCCGAAGTCATGGATGATGACTTCAACACAGCCGGTGCAATTGCGGTGTTGCACGGTGTGGCCAATGAAATCAATCAGTACCGTCGTGACGGTAACGAGGACGAGGCGAAACGAAGTGCTGCTGTACTTGTTCGCCTGGGTGCTGTTCTCGGGCTGCTGCAGCAGGATCCGGAAGCCTTCTTCCAGGCCGATACCGGAGGCGAGCTGAGCGCCGAAGAGATCGAGGGGCTGATTCAGGCCAGGGCCGACGCCCGCAAGGCAAAAGACTTTGCCGAGGCTGACCGGATTCGCGACGAACTCGCGGAGAAGGGAATTATTGTGGATGATTCCAGGGAAGGCACGACCTGGCGCCGGGGGTAAACAGGGATCCAGGCTCCGACTGACTGTGAGTCGGGAAAACAAACGCATTGAGGCAGACAACGATGACAGAACGCGTACAAATTGGCGGCATTCAGGTCGCGAAGAATCTGTATGATTTCGTAAACAATGAAGCGATTCCGGGTACCGGTATCGATTCTGACAAATTCTGGGCAGAGTTCGACAAGATCGTGAACGAGCTGGCCCCGCGCAACCGCGAACTGCTGGCAAAGCGTGACGCTATCCAGGAAAAAATGGACAGCTGGAACCGTGACCACAAGGGTCAGAAGCTGGACATGGCCGAATACAAGGCCTTCCTGAAAGACATCGGCTACCTCGTGGAAGAGCCGGCGGACTTCAAGATCGCCACTTCCAATGTTGATCCGGAAGTGGCCACCATGGCCGGCCCGCAGCTGGTGGTTCCGATCATGAATGCCCGTTTCGCCCTGAATGCGGCGAATGCCCGCTGGGGCAGCCTGTACGATGCCCTTTACGGCACCGATGCAATCTCCGAGGAAGGCGGAGCCGACAAGGGGCCGGGCTACAACCCGGTTCGTGGCGCCAAGGTTATCGAGTGGGCCCGCAATCTGCTGGACAGCTCTGCGCCTTTGGCTTCCGGTAGCCACAAGGACGCTGCGAAGTACTCTGTCGAAGGTGGCAAGCTGGTCGTCAAGCTGCAAAACGGCGAGACCACCGGCCTTAAGGATGAGTCCGGCTTCGTGGGCTACACCGGCGCTGCCGACGCCCCGACCGGCGTGCTGCTGGTCAAGAACGGCATGCATTTCGAGATCCAGATCGATGCCAGCCATCCGATCGGCAAGGACGACGGAGCGCACGTGAAGGATGTCCTGATGGAGTCCGCGCTGACCACCATCATGGACTGCGAAGACTCTGTTGCCGCTGTGGATGCTGACGACAAGGCTCTGGCGTACCGCAACTGGCTCGGCCTGATGAAGGGTGATCTTGAAGAGACCTTCGAGAAGGGCGGCAAGCAGATGACCCGCAAGATGAACGCGGACCGTACCTACACCGCCGCTGACGGCAGCGAGCTGGCACTGAAGGGACGCAGCCTGATGTTCATCCGTAACGTCGGCCACCTGATGACCAACCCGGCTATCCTTCTGAACGACGGTAACGAGATCCCCGAGGGTCTGATGGACGGCCTGATTACGTCGCTGATTGCCATCCACGATCTCAAGGGCAACAGCAAGTTCCAGAACAGCACCAAGGGTTCTGTCTACATCGTCAAGCCCAAGCAGCACGGCCCGGAAGAAGTGGCGTTCACCAACGAATTCTTCGGTCGCGTCGAGGATGCGCTTGGCCTGCCGCGCTTTACCCTGAAGGTTGGTATCATGGACGAAGAGCGTCGTACCACCGTCAACCTGAAGGCCTGTATCCACGCGGCCAAAGAGCGTGCGGTGTTCATCAACACCGGCTTCCTGGACCGCACCGGTGACGAGATTCATACCTCCATGGAACTGGGTCCGTTCATCCGCAAGGGCCCGATGAAGCAGGCGACCTGGATCAACGCCTACGAGCAGTGGAACGTGGATATTGGTCTGGAAACCGGTTTCTCCGGTGTTGCCCAGATTGGTAAGGGCATGTGGGCCATGCCGGACCTGATGGCGGGCATGCTCGAAGCCAAGATCGGCCACCCGAAGGCCGGCGCCAACACCGCATGGGTTCCGTCTCCGACCGCCGCAACCCTGCACGCGACGCATTACCACCAGGTAAACGTATTTGACGTCCAGAAAGAGCTGGCCAAGCGCGAGCGAGCGGCTCTGGAAGATATCCTGACTGTGCCGGTGATGGAGGATCCGTCCTCCCTGAGCGCCGAGGACATCCAGCAGGAGCTGGACAACAACGCACAGGGTATCCTGGGCTACGTGGTGCGCTGGATCGATCAGGGTGTGGGCTGCTCCAAGGTGCCCGACATCAACAACGTCGGCCTGATGGAAGACCGGGCCACCCTGCGGATCTCCTCCCAGCTGCTGGCCAACTGGCTGCATCATGGTATCTGCACCGAAGCGCAGATCGAAGAAACCATGAAGCGCATGGCGGCGGTCGTCGACAAGCAGAACGCTGGCGATCCGGCTTATCGCAACATGGCTCCGAACTTCGATGACAGCGTTGCCTTCGAAGCGGCCATGGCCCTGGTCCTCAAGGGCTGTGAGCAGCCGAACGGCTACACCGAGCCGCTTCTGCACGAGTACCGTCAGAAGGCCAAGGCGAAGTACGGCCAGTAAGGCGTAAGCCAGACGCAAAAAACCCGCGGTTTGCCGCGGGTTTTTTGTGGGAGGCCGAAAATGGGGTCTGGCTCTACCTCCGGGGTCTGACCCCGAATGGGGTCAGACCCCACCTTCATCAGTCTTTATGCAGCACATCCGCTGCATACAAGGTGTTCTGCAACAATGTAGCAATCGTCATCGGGCCCACACCCCCGGGCACCGGCGTGATATACGCCGCCCGCTCGGCCGCAACCTCAAACTCCACATCACCCTTAAGCTTGCCGTTTTCCATCCGGTTAATCCCGACGTCAATCACAGTGGCGCCAGGCTTCACCCACTCGCCCTTGACCAGTCCGGGTTTGCCGACAGCGGCAATCAGGATGTCAGCCTCGCCGACAAATTTGGCCAGGTCCGGGGTAAATCGGTGGCACACGGTGGTGGTGGCACCCTTCAACAGCAGCTCCATGCTCATGGGGCGGCCCACGATGTTGGAGGCGCCAACGATCACCGCGTGCTGACCCTTGTAGGGTGTGCCGATGGAGTCGAGCAGGGTGATTACGCCGGCGGGCGTGCAAGGGCGCAGAGTAGGTTTGCGCTGCATCAGGCGGCCGATATTGTAGGGGTGGAAGCCATCAACATCCTTGTCAGGGCGAATCTTGACGAGAATGGGGTCCGCATCCAGATGATCCGGTAGTGGCAGCTGCACCAGAATGCCGTCTACGGCCGGGTTTTCGTTCAGCTCGTCCACCAGCGCTTCCAGGGCTTCCTGGGAGGTGTCTTCCGGCAGGTCGTAGGACAGGGACAGGATGCCGGCCTCCTCGCAAGCCTTGATCTTGTTGCCAACATAAACCTGGGAGGCCGGATCATTGCCGACCAGTACAACCGCCAGGCCAGGAGCCCGGAGGCCCTTCTGCTTTCGGGCTTCAACGCCGGCGGCGACTTGCTGTCTCACCTGGGCGGCGATTTCTTTTCCGTTAATCAGTTTGGCGCTCATGTTTCCGTCTTGTCGGTTGGGCATCTATAAATGAAGGCCGGCAATTGTCTCATGCTTCCGCCAGAACTCCAATTGGACCAGGGCAGGGGGGAACTTTTCGTGTCACCCGGGGTCTTCATCAGTGCCAATTCGATCGGTTTTTTCGAATGCGTGTTGACGGCGCCGCCCGGCGCCGGTAATATGCGCGCCAACTTTGCTGAGGCACTTGTTGTTCAGGCAGACGGGGTATAGCGCAGTCTGGTAGCGCGCCTGCTTTGGGAGCAGGATGTCGGGAGTTCGAATCTCTCTACCCCGACCATTTTCTGGATATTCAGGTGGGCGAACGGTCAAGCGCCCGTAGCTCAGCTGGATAGAGCATCCGCCTTCTAAGCGGATGGTCGCAGGTTCGAGTCCTGCCGGGCGCGCCATACTGCTCGAAGCAGATTGGCACCGGACTCGCCGAACCAGCAAAGTTGAAGTAAGCAGAAGCGTGCCGTAAGGTACCTCCCTGATGTGGTGGACGTAGCTCAGTTGGTAGAGCTCAGGATTGTGACTCCTGCGGTCGAGGGTTCGAACCCCTTCGTCCACCCCACTTTTCCCCCTGAAGTGATTTTCCGCAAAGCCTGAACTTTGGTAGTGTCTATTGCGCCTCCGTTCAGTGTTGTGCATGCGAGCGTGGCGGAACTGGTAGACGCGCTGGATTTAGGTTCCAGTGGGGCAACCCGTGAGAGTTCGAGTCTCTCCGCTCGCACCACCCCTTTCTTTTCCGGATTTTATCCCCATATCTTCGGTTGGCCTGAGAAATCGTGATCCGTACCGCCAAACCCGTGCCGTACAGGTGATTCTCTCGGCGGTGCAAACCGTGATAAACTACCGGCTTTTAATTTTCGGTCCTTTCCGTGTGAATCGCCCGGAATCGGACTTTTATTATAGAATTCATTCACATACCGAACCTGTAATTTGAGGATCTTCCATGCAAGTGTCTGTTGAAACGACCTCCAACATCGAGCGTCGCATGACGATTGGTGTGCCCGCCCAGGAAATCGACCAGGCGGTCCAGAAACGCCTGCAGGAAACTGCTCGGACTGTGCGCCTGAACGGCTTCCGCCCTGGCAAAGTGCCCATGAGCGTGGTCAAGCGTCGTTTCGGTGACAGCATCCGCCAGGAAGTTGTTGGCGAGGTTATGCGCGACAACTACATCAAGGCACTGCAGGAGCAGGACATCAATCCGGCAGGTTGGCCCAAGTTCGAGCCGAAGACCATGGAAGAGGGCAAGGACCTCGAGTTCGTGGCAACCTTTGAAGTGCTTCCGGAAATCGAGTTGGGCGACCTGAGCAAGATCGAAATCGAGAAGCCCCAGTCGGAAGTGACCGACAAGGATATCGATACCATGATCGATAACCTGCGTCGTCAGCAGGCCACCATGAAGGAAGTCAAGCGCAAGTCCAAGAACAAGGACATTGTCACCATCGACTTCAAGGGCTCCATCGACGGCGAGGAATTTGAGGGCGGATCCGCCGAAGGGCATCGCCTGACCCTGGGCTCTGGCCAGATGATCCCGGGCTTCGAGAAAGGCATCGTTGGCGGCAAGGCCGGTGAAGAGCTGGAAATCGAAGTGACCTTCCCCGAGGACTACCACAACGAAGATTTGGCGGGTAAGCCGGCCAAGTTCGAGATCAAGATCCACAAGGTTGAAGAGCCACAGCTGCCTGAGCTGGACCAGGAGTTCTTCAAGAAGTTCGGTATTGAGGCCGAGGACGAAACCGCTTTCCGTGAAGAAGTGAAGAAGAACATGGAGCGTGAGCTCAAGCAGGCGGTATCCAACAAGGTCAAGAACGACGTAGTCGATGGTCTGCTGGAAACCACCGAGCTGGACGTTCCGGCTGCCCTGGTGGACCAGGAAATCGATCGCCTGCGCCAGGACGCGGTTCAGCGTTTCGGTGGTCAGGTTGACTTCCAGCAACTGCCCAAGGAAATCTTCGAGGAACAGGCCACGCGCCGCGTGAAGACCGGTCTTCTGTTCCAGGAAGTGGTCAAGCAGAATGACCTGAAAGCCGAGCCGGCCAAGGTAGAGGAAAAGATCCAGGAGATCGCCTCTACGTATGAACAGCCTGAGGAAGTTGTTGCGCACTTCAACAACAACCCGGATCAGAAGTCCCAGATCGAGTCTTCAGTACTGGAAGACGCAGTAGTTGACCATGTCCTGGAGCAGGCTAAGGTCAAAGAGAAGAAGATGAAATACGAAGAGGCCGTTGCCGCAGGTCAGCCACAGCGCTGATCACCCGTGACCGGTTCATGAGGCCGGTCGCGTTGGCCGAACCAGAAAACAGCCGGCTTGTCCGGCTGTTTTCATCTGGGCCGACTGGTGGCACAGTAAGGTGTGTAAAAACATCAGAAAATGTCGTGGGGCGAGTCCACGATCCATTGTCCATAAGGAGTTCAGGCGCACATGACGCAGAAACCAATTGATGGTCCCGCAATGGTTACCAATTCCGGCCTGGTGCCAATCGTTATCGAGCAGACCGCCCGTGGTGAGCGCTCTTTCGATATCTATTCCCGGTTGCTCAAGGAACGGGTGATTTTCATGGTCGGGCCGGTGGAAGATCACATGGCGAACCTGATCGTGGCCCAGTTGTTGTTCCTGGAATCCGAGAATCCGGACAAGGACATCCACCTTTATATCAACAGCCCGGGTGGTTCCGTGACTGCCGGCATGTCCATCTATGACACCATGCAGTTCATCAAGCCGGATGTGGCGACCCTGTGTATCGGTCAGGCGGCCAGCATGGGCGCCTTCCTGCTAGCAGGTGGTGCCGAGGGCAAGCGGGCGTGCCTGCCGCACTCCCGAGTGATGATCCACCAGCCGCTGGGTGGCTATCAGGGGCAGGCAACGGACATCGAGATCCACACCCGTGAGATCCTGAAGATCCGCCATACCCTGAACTCCCTCCTGGCGAAGCATACCGGCCAGGATCTGGATACCATCTCGAAGGACACGGATCGCGACTATTTCATGGATCCGGAGCAGGCGAAAGAGTACGGTCTGATCGATTCGGTACTTGATAAGCGCGTGCCGAATACATAATACTGAAAGTAATCGCATCAACCTTGGCCGGCGTACCTGCCAGTAACGCCGGCAGTTGACGAACAGAGGTAATTCAATGGCAGATGAAAGAAACGGCAGAGGCGACGATAACGGCAAGTTGCTGTACTGCTCGTTTTGTGGAAAGAGCCAGCATGAAGTCCGTAAGCTCATTGCAGGGCCCTCGGTGTTCATCTGCGACGAGTGCGTAGATCTGTGCAATGACATTATCCGGGAGGAAATCCAGGAGAATTCCCAGGAGGAGGCGAGCGATCGTCTGCCGTCGCCTGCGGAGATCCGGGAAACTCTGGACGAATACGTCATTGGACAGGATCGTGCCAAGGTGGTGTTGTCCGTCGCGGTTTACAATCACTACAAGCGGCTGCGCTATGGCGAGGGCAAGAACGATGTCGAGCTGGGTAAGAGTAATATCCTGCTGATCGGCCCGACCGGCAGTGGTAAGACCCTGCTTGCCGAGACGCTGGCCCGCATGCTGAATGTTCCCTTTACGATTGCAGATGCGACCACGCTGACCGAAGCCGGTTACGTGGGCGAGGACGTCGAGAACATCATCCAGAAACTGCTGCAGAAGTGCGACTATGACGTGGACAAGGCCCAGCGCGGTATTGTCTATATCGACGAGATTGACAAAATCTCACGCAAGTCGGACAACCCCTCCATTACCCGGGATGTATCGGGTGAGGGTGTGCAGCAAGCCCTGCTGAAACTGATCGAAGGCACCGTTGCCTCGGTTCCACCCCAGGGTGGCCGCAAGCATCCGCAGCAGGAATTCCTGCAGGTGGACACCACGAACATGCTGTTCATTTGTGGTGGTGCCTTCGCCGGCCTTGAAAAGGTGATCCAGGAACGTTCCGAGCGCAGTTCCATTGGTTTCTCCGCCACGGTGAAGAGCCAGGACGATGCCAAGAGCACCGGTGATGTCATCAAGGACGTGGAAACCGAGGATCTGGTGAAGTTCGGTCTGATTCCCGAGTTCGTCGGCCGGCTGCCTGTGGTAGCAACGCTGACAGAACTTGACGAAGATGCCCTGGTGCAGATCCTGACGCAGCCCAAGAACGCCCTGACCAAGCAGTACCAGAAGCTGTTCGACATGGAAGGCGTTGAGCTGGACTTCCGTGAGGATGCACTGCGCGCTGTCGCTCGCAAGGCCATGGAGCGCAAGACCGGCGCCCGGGGATTGCGGTCTATCATGGAAGCCACGCTGCTGGACACCATGTACCAGATCCCTTCAGAGCATGATGTCACCAAGGTGGTCATTGACGAGAGCGTGATCAAGGGTGATTCCGAGCCGTTCAAGATCTACGCCAGCAGTGACCACGCCAAGGCTGTGCCCGAGGACTGAAAGGGAGTTGCCGGACCGGCTTGCAGGCGGGGAAGGTAAACCCGGGGTCAGATGAAAGCCTTCATCAGACCCCAATCCCACGCCGAGACTCAGGGGTCAGATGAAAACCTTCATCTGACCCCGCCTTAACGTTCGAACTCCGGGGTCAGAAGAACGCTTTCTTCTGACCCCATCTTCACCTCCATGTGAACTCGAATCCCAATCCGTTTTTCCCCCCGTAAAAAGATTGCAATTTTCCTCAGCGCCCCAATGAAGGGTGATATGCTGAAAGAAATACCGTCAGAGGAAGTCCTATGACCCTGATATCCGAAGATACCGTGCAAGAATACCCGTTGCTCCCTCTGCGGGACGTGGTGGTGTTCCCGCACATGGTGGTGCCCCTGTTTGTCGGCCGCGAAAAATCCATCCAGGCGCTGGAAGCGGCCATGGAGGGCAGCAAGGAAATCCTGCTGGTGGCCCAGCGCGACGCCTCTACCGATGAGCCCGGTGCCAGTGATGTGTTCGATATGGGCACCCTGGCGACCGTGCTGCAGATGCTGCGGCTCCCTGACGGTACCGTGAAAGTACTCGTAGAGGGCAATGCCCGGGCCTCCATCAGTAATATCAATGAGGCTGACTACCTCACCGGCAGCGCCGTGCTGCTGGAAGAAGAGTCTCTGCCCGAGCGCGAAGAGGAAGTGCTGGTCAAGACCCTGATGGACGAGTTCGAGAAATTCGTCAAACTCTCCAAGAAGGTTCCTTCCGAGGTCTCCAACTCCCTGACCGGCATTAACGAGGTGGAGCGCCTTGCGGATACCATGGCGGCGCACCTCGAGATGCGCATTCCCGAGAAGCAGGAGCTGCTGGAAGCTCTGGATGTGCGCAAGCGCGTGGATCTGCTGCTGGGCAAGCTGGATGGTGAAATCGACCTGATCGAGGTCGAGAAACGTATCCGTGGCCGTGTGAAGAAACAGATGGAGCGCAGCCAGCGGGAGTACTACCTGAACGAGCAGATGAAGGCCATCCAGAAAGAGATGGGCCAGCTCGGTGAGGGGAACAACGATTTTGAAGAGCTCGAGAAGAAACTCGAAGAAGCCGGCCTGCCGGAAGAAGCCCGCAAGAAGACCGAAGCCGAGCTGAATAAACTGAAGATGATGTCCCCGATGTCCGCCGAGGCGACTGTGGTGCGTGGCTACATCGACTGGATGTTGGCAGTGCCCTGGAAGAAACGCAGCCGGGTACGCCACGACATAGAGAAAGCCCGCGAAATCCTCGACCGGGACCACTACGGCCTGGACGAGGTGAAGAAGCGGATTCTCGAGTACCTGGCCGTCCAGAGCCGCGTCAAGAAGGTAAAAGGGCCGGTGTTGTGTCTGGTGGGTCCTCCTGGCGTGGGTAAGACCTCGCTGGGCCAGTCCATCGCCAAGGCTACCAACCGCAAATACACCCGGATGGCGCTGGGTGGTGTGCGGGATGAAGCCGAGATTCGCGGTCATCGCAAGACCTACATTGGAGCGCTGCCGGGCAAGCTGCTGCAGAAGCTGTCCAAGGTAGGGGTGAAGAATCCGTTGTTCCTGTTCGACGAGATCGACAAGATGGGCATGGATCACCGGGGCGACCCGGCTTCCGCACTGTTGGAAGTGCTGGACCCGGAACAGAACCATACCTTCAATGATCATTATCTTGAGGTGGATTACGATCTCTCGGATGTGATGTTCGTGTGCACTTCCAACTCCATGGATATTCCGCCGGCCCTGCTGGACCGGATGGAGATCATTCGCATCCCCGGCTATACCGAGGACGAGAAAGTGAATATCGCTCTGCGCTACCTGCTGCCGAAGCAGATCAAGGCCAACGGCCTGCGCAAGGATGAGCTGAAGATGCCGGAAGAAACCCTGCGCGATCTCATCCGCTATTACACTCGGGAAGCGGGTGTGCGCGGCCTGGAGCGTGAGATTGCCAAGATTTGCCGTAAGGTGGTGCGCGAGCACGTCGAAGCCGGTGAGAAGGCTGCTGTAACGCTGACGCCGGACATGCTGGAAGACTATTCCGGCGTCAAGAAGTTCAAGTACGGTCTTGCCGAGGAGAGCGATCAGATCGGCCAGGTCACTGGTCTGGCCTGGACCCAGGTAGGCGGCGAGTTGCTGACCATCGAATGTGCCCTGACACCGGGCAAGGGCCGCGTCGTCAAGACCGGCTCACTGGGCGATGTGATGCAGGAGTCCATCCAGACCGCCCTCACCGTGGTGCGGAGCCGTGCAGCCGGACTGGGTATAGCCAATGACTTCCATGAGAAGCATGACCTGCACATCCACGTACCCGAGGGTGCCACCCCGAAAGATGGCCCCAGCGCAGGTATCGGGATGTGCACCGGACTTGTGTCCGCACTGACGAGAATTCCCGTTCGCGCGGACGTGGCGATGACCGGTGAGATCACTCTCAGGGGGCGTGTCCTTGCGATTGGCGGGCTCAAGGAGAAGCTGTTGGCGGCCCATCGCGGCGGCATCAAGACCGTCATCATCCCTGAGGAAAACGTTCGTGATCTCAAGGAGATACCTGAGAATATCAAGGAGTCTCTGGAGATCCGTCCGGTCAAGTGGATCGACGAGGTACTGGATATCGCTCTGGCGTATCCCCCCGAGCCCCATGCCGAATCAGCGTCCGGCGAGACCGGTTCCGGGAAACCCCGGGACGAGGAAGGCGATGCTGCAGAGCGCATAAATACGCATTAAAGCCTTGATGAGTTGTTGACACGCCTGAGAGCCCGTTGGTATAACTGTTTCGCCGTGAAGCAGCCAATACCAAGGGCTCCCGCGCAGTAAGTGCCTATTCCGAACACCGGTTAACAGCCGCAAGGAATAATAAAACTGAAGAATGGAATTCTCGGAACGCTTATGCGATAGTCGAGAACGTCCGCGAAGAAATAAACCAACCTATAACATCTTCAACCTGAAATCGAAGGGGTTTAGTGTGAACAAGTCCGAACTTATCGATGCAATTGCAGAGTCCGCAGATATTTCCAAAGCCGCCGCTGGCCGTGCTCTGGACGCCATGACCAACTCCATTACCGGTGCCCTCAAAAAAGGTGATCAGGTTACCCTGATCGGCTTTGGTACTTTCTCTGTGAAAGAGCGTGCTGCTCGTACCGGTCGTAACCCGCAGACTGGTGCCGAGATCAAGATCCCGGCCTCAAAAGTGCCTGGCTTCAAGGCAGGTAAGGCCCTGAAAGACGCCGTCAAGTAACGGTTCTTTCTCCGGCGGCCTGGCTTCGGCCTGCCGCCCAGAAGAATTGAAGGCGCATTCCGGACAGGGTGCGCCTTTTTACGTTGTAACAATACCGCACGACCTTGACGGGGATTCGGGAGTAACATGCTTCAAGATATTCGGGAAAATGCCCAGGGTACCATTGCCAAGATCATTATCGGGCTGTTGATTGTATCCCTCTCCATATGGGGAATGGACGCCATAATCGGCGGCTTTTCCGGTGAGCCGGAGGTAGCGACTGTCAATGGCGAAGATATTACCGAGCGCGAGTTTCTCCGCCTGGTGCAACTTGAAAGCCAGCGCCGCCTGTCACAAATGGAAACTCCGGATCCGTCCCTGTTGAATGAGGACCAGATCCGGAAAGATGTTCTTGAATCCCTGATCCAGGAATCGGTTCTGACCCAGGATGCCGCGAACCAGGGGCTTGCGTTGTCCGATGCTGACATTGATTCCCTGATTACCCAGATGCCCCAGTTCCAGGTGGACGGCAAATTCAACCGGGACCGGTTCGTGGCGACTGTGCGCAACATGGGCATGGGTGTGGGTGAATTCCGTGAGGCCATGCGCAAACAATACGTGGTCAACCAGATCCGTGCAGGCATCGTACAGAGCGGTATTTCGAGCCAGGAGAATGCGGCCCAACTGCTGCAGATCCAGAACCAGACCCGTGATTTCCGGGTGCTGACAATTCCTGCCAGCGTCGTCGCCGATCAGGTAGAGGTTACCGATGCGGAAGTAGAGGCCTTCTACGAGGACAATGCGAGCGCTTTCCAGCAGCCGGAGCAGGTCGATGCGGCCTATATCGCGCTTTCTCTGGGTTCCCTTGCAGACAGTACAGAAGTCACGGACGAAGAATTGCAGGCCTACTACGAGGAACGTTCCGATGACCTGGCGCGAGAAGAGCGCAGGGCATCTCATATCCTGATTGAGGATGGAGCCGACGCGTCGGAGACCATGGCGACCATCCAGGAACGTCTGGCCGCCGGCGAATCCTTTGCCGCGCTTGCGGAGGAATATTCCATTGATACCGTCTCGGCCGAGGAAGGCGGTGATCTCGGCTACGCGGGGCGTGGCGTTTATGACGAAGCCTTTGAAGACGCTCTGTTTGCACTGGAAGAGGGTGAGGTCTCCGAGCCAGTGAACACCAGTTTCGGTGTTCACCTGATCAAGCTTGAAGATGTTCGCCGTTCCGAGGTGCCGCCATTGGCGGAGCTGGAGGAACAGTTGCGTAGTGAGCTGGCCAGAGACAAGGCTGAAGCGCGGTTTGCCGAGGTCCGGTCGCAACTGGCGGATTCTGCCTACGCCGCCGACGATCTGGCCGGTCCGGCCGAGGAGCTGGGGCTCGAGGTGCGCGAGATCAGCGGTGTAACCCGCGATGGCGGTCAGGCACCGTTTGACCACGCCGGCCTGGTGCGTCAGCTGTTCTCGGACGACGTCCTGAACGGCGGCTACAACACGGAGCTGATTGATGTGGGGGATAATCTTTCAGTCGTTGCCCGTGTCAGGGAATACCGTGAGGCGCAGCAGTTGCCGCTCGCCGAGGTTCGTGATCAGATTCGCGAGCGCCTGGTGGCGCAGGAAACCCGCGAGGCGCTGGCCGCGCGGGCCGAAGCCGTCATCGCCAGTCTTGAGCAAGGCAAGTCGTCGGAGAATATTGAAGCCGGCGAGTGGCAATCCTATGAGGCGCAGGGCCGTAATGCCGGAGATGTAGCTCCCGCGGTCATGCGAACAGCCTTCTCCCTGCCGCGCCCGGAAGAGGGGGCCGCAACCTATGGCAACACCGTGACCGCTCAGCAGGCGGCGGTTGTAGCACTTGATGCGGTTAACGCAGGAGACGCGGACCGGGACGGCCAGGAGTTCGAGCAACTTCGTCAGTTCCTGGCATCACTTGAGGGCCAGCGCGAGTACGCTGCATACCAGCAGTATCTTCGTGATCAGGCAGAAGTCGAGCGCCCTTGACGCACGTTCTGTGACCAAAAAAAGGGGAGCCATGTCGGCTCCCCTTTTTTTGTCCATGGTTTGCCGGGCTATTGTCACGCCCGGCCCGCTTGCTGAGCTTTCCGGCTATAGATCTCGGGCACTTCGCCGGCCACACCGAATAAGGATCCGTAAACAGCGGTTTCCGGCGGTAAAGCCGGATCTGGCACATCAACCGGGCTGAAAAAATCGGGGGTAGATCAGGGGTAGGAGGGGCGTAGAAGAATGAGCCCCTCCCGGGCAGTGTCTGCTAACTTGAAAGAAGCGGCTGGAGCCTCAGCTCTGGGGGAAACGGGTCGCCTTGAGGCTCTCTTTTATTTTCTTGAGATGACCGAGGAAATCCGCACCGCGCTTGAGTGTCACGCCGGTCGCCAGGATGTCGATCACGGTCAGGTGGATGATCCGCGACGACATAGGCATGTACACCTCGGTATCTTCCGGTGCAGTAACACCGAGAACAACCGTGCAGCAGTCGGCCAGGGGAGATTCCGGGTTTGTGATACCGATCACGGTGGCGCCGTTCTCGCGGGCAACCTTGGCGATATCGACGGTTTCCTTGGTTCGGCCGGTGTAGGAGATCAATACGATTACGTCACCCACCTGGGAGCCGGCGGCCACCATACGTTGCATCAGGGCATCATCGTAAGACATGACCGGGATGTTGAACCGGAAGAACTTGTGCTGGGCATCGAGGGCCACGGAGGCAGAGCCGCCCATTCCGAAGAAGTTGATCTGTTTGGCCTGGATCAGGTAGTCGATGGCAGTCGCCAGGGCCTTGGGGTCCAGGGACTGGCGCGCCTTGTCCAGGCTGGCAATGGTGCTGAGCATGATCTTGTCGGCAAACTCGGCGACGGTGTCGTCGGGCTCAACGTTCTGGCCGACGTAGGGGGTACCGGTGGCAATGCTCTGGGCCAGCCGGATCTTGAAATCGGGAAAGCCGGTGGCGGAGAAGCCGCGGCAGAAACGGTTTACCGTGGGTTCACTCACGTCCGCGGCGCGGGCCAGGGCCGCGATGCTGTAGCGGGTGGCGGCGCTGGGATCCCGAAGGATGGCCTCGGCCACCTTGCGCTCGGATTTATTCAGGCTGTCCAGCCGGGCCTGTATATCTTCAAGCAGATTGTCGTCACGGTGCGACTGATTCGCGGCCATGGTGTGGATACTCCCTGCAGCTGGTGCAATGGTTATAAGAAAATCGGAGTGATTATACCGCTTTTCGTTCGGGAATGGGGTAGTAAAAATATCATTTAAGTCAAATTTTCCTTGGAAAAACGATTTTCAGCTGTCATTATTTGTTTAAAATTACTACATCGGTAGTTGGAGTCGGTAAAGCTGTGACTGCCGTCAATAACAGAGAGAAGGAACCAATGGTCAACAATACCAATACCCGTTGTGACCTTATGTTGTTCGGCGCTCTGGGGGATCTCGCCCAGAGAAAGCTGTTTCCGGCGTTCTATCAGCTCGATCGGGCGGGCCTGCTGGCCGAGGGGAGCCGGATACTGGCAATTGCCCGCACAGAGGCGGATACAAAGGGCGTGCGCGAGCAGCTGTTCGACAAGCTGAAGCATCATGTGAAGGCGGAAGAATTCGAGCCGGAAGTTGCCGAGAGATTTCTGCAGCGAGTCGAATACCAGTTGCTGGATTTCAATGATCCCGCAGGCTATGAAGCCCTGAAGGATTGGCGTGATGCTCCCAACAACGAGTTGATCGTCTATATGGCGACGCCCCCTTCAATGTACGGGGTCATCGCCCGCAACCTGAAAGCGGCCGACTGTTGTAACGAAAAGACCCGGGTGGTGGTCGAGAAACCCATTGGCCATGACCTTGAGTCCTCCAGAGTGATCAACGACGAGCTCGGGGCGGTCTACAACGAAAACCAGTTGTTCCGTATTGATCACTATCTCGGTAAAGAGACGGTCCAGAACCTGATCGCATTGCGTTTTGCCAACAACCTGTTCGCTTCCCAGTGGGATCAGAACCACATTTCCCACGTGGAGATTACCGTCGCCGAGAGCGTGGGTATCGAAGGTCGGTGGGGCTATTTTGATCAGGCCGGTCAAATCCGGGACATGGTTCAGAACCACCTGCTGCAGCTGCTCTGTCTAATTGCGATGGATCCACCGGCAGACCTGTCCGCAGACAGTATCCGGGACGAAAAGGTCAAGGTGCTCAAGGCGCTCAAACAGGTTACGCCTGACATGATGGACCGATACGTGGTCCGGGGCCAGTACACCGCCGGGACCAGCGATGGCAAGCCGGTGCCCGGTTATCTGGAAGAAGAGGGCGCCAACAAGGGTAGTGAGACCGAAACCTTTGTGGCGCTGAAAGCCGAGATCGATAACTGGCGCTGGTCCGGGGTGCCATTCTATATCCGCACCGGCAAGCGCCTGCCGGAGAAGCTGTCGCAGATCATCATCCACTTCAAACCTGCGCCTCACTATATTTTTGATCCGGACCAGAAGCACCTGGCAAACAACAAGCTCATCATCCGGTTGCAACCTGATGAGGGGATGTCCCTGAAAATCCTCACCAAGGACCAGGGCCTGGACAAGGGTATGCGCCTGCGTCAGGGCCCGCTGGAGCTGACCTTCTCCGAAACCTTTGAGACCGAACGGATTCCCGATGCATACGAGCGACTGCTCTGGGAGGTTATGAAGGGGAATCAGTACCTGTTTGTGCGCCGGGATGAAGTTGAATATGCGTGGCGGTGGGTGGATCAGGTCATCCGCAACTGGAAGGACAGCGGTGAGCCGCCCAAGCGCTATGCTGCCGGAACGTGGGGGCCGGTGGCCTCCATTGCCATGATTACCAGGGATGGAAGGAGTTGGTATGAAGACGCCTGATATCAAGCTGCCTGCCGGGGTTCGCGCCTGTTTCGGCGAGACCCCTGAGCAGGTGGCCGCAGAGCTTGCAGATGCCGTTTCCCGGTTCCTGGAGCAGCGGCTGCAAGAGGCATCGCGGGCCAGCCTCGTGGTTTCCGGTGGCTCCACCCCGTTGCCCTTTTTTCAGGCTTTGTCGGAAAAGCCTCTGGACTGGAGCCGGGTGGATGTTCTTCTTGCAGACGAGCGCTGGGTGCCGGAAGGAGATCCGGCCAGCAACACCACTCTGGTTCGGGAAAACCTGCTCAGGAATCATGCTGCTGCCGCGCGTTTCCTGTCGTTGAAACAGCCGGGTGAGACGCCCGAGGAGGGGCTTGAGGCTGTCAGGCGGGAGCTCGGACAACTGGACTTGCCGATTGATGTGCTGATCCTGGGGATGGGTAACGATGGTCACACGGCCTCGCTGTTCCCGGATGCGCCGGAGCTGCCCGGTGCAATGGACGTGTCCAGCCCCGAAATCGTTGCTGCGATGACGCCGCCGTCCCAGGCCCAGCGACGGATTACCCTGACGTTTCCCGCGCTGAGTGGTGCCCGTTTTACCGCCTTGCATCTCAAGGGCGTGGACAAGGTTGAAACGCTCAGGGTGGCGTTATCCGAACCCGAAGATCTGCTGGCGATGCCGATTCGAGGCTTTATCAAGCCCGGGCTGAACATCTTCTGGAGCCCCTGACGGCTCTGAAATCCCGTCTTGAAAGAATTCTGGAGATAACCGATGAATCAACTATCCGACTATCACCGGGACAGGGTTCAGGCCGTTCTTGATGCTTGCCCCCTGGTGCCCGTTATTGCGATCAAGGATCCTGATGATGCCATACCCCTGTGCCAGGCGCTGGTAGATGGCGGTATTCGCGTGCTGGAGATCACCCTGCGGACCGAGCACGGCGTGCGGGCCATTGAGCAGGTGCGCAAGGCCATTCCGGAGGCGTGGGTGGGCGCCGGTACCGTCACCAGCATTGCCCAGTACCGGCAGGTGGAATCGGCGGGCGCCCAGTTCGTGATCACCCCGGGGGTCACCGAGGCCATCCTGGAGTTCGGGGTGACCTCCCAGGCACCGCTTCTGCCCGGAATTGCCACGGTCTCCGAGCTGATGATGGGGTATGCCTTTGGCTACCGGGAATTCAAGTTCTTCCCCGCCGAGGTCTCCGGTGGACGACCGGCGCTCAAGGCATTCGCCGGCCCGTTCCCGGATGTGACCTTCTGCCCGACGGGCGGGATCAATCAGGCCACGGCGAAAGACTATCTGGCGCTGGGTAACGTGAAGGCGGTTGGTGGTTCCTGGCTGACCCCGGCGGAAGCCATCGCCAATAAGGACTGGGGCAGGGTTTCCGATATTGCCAGGCAGAGTCTTGCCAGCCTCTGAGCGGTCAATCGATCCACAAAAAAGCCCACCTGACGCGGTGGGCTTTTTTGTCTTCGTGGCGGGGTCAGCGAATGTCCGACCCGACCCGCACGATCTTCAGGGTGTTGGTTCCGCCCTGGGCGTTGACGTAGTCGCCCTTGGTGATCACTACCAGGTCGCCGTCCTTGACCACGTCACGCTCGACCAGTTGAGCCACGGCCAGAGCGTTGGTCTGCTCGTGCGGAATCGTCGCGGAATCGAACGGCACCGTCTGGACGCCGCGGAACAGGGCAACCCGATGCTGGGTGGTGTGGTGTCGCGAGTAGGCAAAGATCGGCAGGCTCGACTTGATGCGGGACATCAGCCGGGGGGTGGCCCCGGTCTCGGTCATGCAGATGATTGCCGTGACGCCGTCCAGGTGGTTGGCGGCATACATGGCTGACAGGGCAATAGCCTCGTCAACGTGTTCCATGCTTTCGTGGATGCGGTGTTTGGACTGGTGCATGGAGGGATGCTTTTCCGCGCCCAGGCAGATCCGCACCATCGCTTCGACGGCCTCGATCGGGTAGTCGCCCACGGCCGTCTCGGCGGAGAGCATGACGGCATCGGTATAGTCCATGACTGCGTTGGCGACGTCCGATACTTCAGCCCGGGTCGGCATCGGGTTGGTGATCATCGATTCCATCATCTGGGTGGCGGTGATCACCACCCGGTCAAGAGATCGTGCCCGGTTGATGATATGTTTCTGTACGCCGACCAGTTCCGCGTCGCCGATTTCCACCGCCAGATCGCCGCGGGCGACCATGACCGCATCCGATGCCTCGATCACCGCATCCAGGGCTGCTTCATCGTGGGCGAGTTCGGCACGCTCGATCTTGGCTACCAGCCCGGCATCCGATCCTGCCTCGCGCAACAACCTGCGGGCGGTGTGCATGTCCTCAGCGGTGCGCACGAAGGAGACAGCCACGTAGTCCGCACCCAGTTTGGCGGCGGTGACTATGTCCTGCTTGTCCTTCTCGGTCAGCGCCTCGGCGGAAAGGCCGCCACCACGCTTGTTCAGCCCCTTGTTGTTCGACAAGGGGCCGCCAATCAGGACGGTGGAGGTGATGCTGTGGTCATCCACCGAGGTCACTTCCATTTCGATACGCCCGTCGTCCAGTACCAGGATGTCGCCCGGCGCAACGTCGGCAATCAGTTGCTCATAGTCGATGCCGACCCGATCGGAAGTGCCGGCTTCCTTGTCCATGGCGGCATCGAGGATGAATGTCTGGCCGGCCTCCAGGAACACTTTGTTCCCGGCGAAGCGGGCGATGCGCAGTTTGGGGCCCTGGAGGTCGGCCAGGAGTGCGACGAAGCGTCCCTGGGAGGCGGCTGCTTCCCGAACTCTGTGCGCCCGCGCGATGTGCTCGTCGGCGCTGCCGTGGGAGAAGTTGAGTCGGGTTACGTCAACGCCGGCCCTGATAATAGCGGCAAGGGCTTCCTGGGTGTCCGTGGCGGGACCGAGGGTGGCGACTATCTTGGTACGCCTGAGCATGGTATCTGTCCTTTGGTCTGTTTACTGGCCGGCGTTGACGAGTGCGATGGCGTTGTCGAGCATCCGGTTGGAGAAGCCCCACTCATTGTCATACCAGGCCATGACTTTTACATGGCGACCGAGCACCCGGGTATGATTTGCGTCAAACACACTGGACAACGCGTTGTGGTTGAAATCAATGCTTACCAGCTTTTCGGTATTGAAGCCGAGGACCGGATTGGTTTCCGCTGCCGCCCGGACCGCTTCATTGATTTCCTCGACCGTGGTGTCCCGGCCGGCAATGAAGCCGAAATCCACCAGTGATACATTGATGGTCGGAACACGGACTGCTAGCCCGTCCAGTTTACCATCAAGCTCGGGAATTACCTTGCCGATAGCAGCCGCAGCGCCGGTTTTGGTCGGGATCATGGACTGCGTGGCAGAGCGCGCCCGGTATAAATCGGTGTGGTAGACGTCGCTGAGTTTCTGGTCATTGGTGTAGGAGTGGATGGTGGTCATCAGGCCGCTTTCGATACCAACCGCCTGGTGCAGGGCTTCCGCGACCGGGGCGAGGCAGTTGGTGGTGCAGGAGGCATTGGAGATGACATCGTGTCCGGCTTCCAGGGTGTGGTGATTTACACCGTAGACCACAGTTGCGTCGGCGTCCGGGGAGGGGGCCGAGATGATTACCTTGCGGGCGCCGGCACTGAGGTGGGCAGCTGCTTTGTCGCGACTCGTGAACAGGCCGGTGCACTCGAAAACCACGTCTATGTGGAAGTCTTTCCAGGGCAGTTCTTCGGGGTTGCGGATCGCGGTGATGGCAATGCGGTCACCGTTTACAGTCAGGGATTCGGCGTCGTGGCTGACGACGCCGTCGAAGCGGCCGTGAACGCTGTCGTATTTCAACAAATGGGCGTTGGTTTCTGCGTCGCCCAGATCGTTGATCGCAACGATCTGGATCTGCTTTCGGTAGTTATTTTCATAAAGTGCCCGGAGAACGTTGCGACCGATGCGGCCGAAACCGTTGATTGCGATGCGGATAGTCATGTCTTGACTCCTTCTTTGACTGTTTTTTGTTCGGTTACCGCTCAAGATGTAGTAAATATAACAACAAAAAAATAATAAATGAACGTTCTCTGGGTAGAATGATCAAAAAAAGTAAGTAAACTTACATCAATAACCGACAATCAAATTTTGCGAAGCAATGGAGTTCGCCATGCACCCCACCATCGACAAGGTTACCCAGCGAATCATCGAGCGCAGTCGGACCACCCGGCAGGACTATCTCGACCGGATGAATGCCCTGAAAGCGCAGTCCCCCCATCGCAGCACCCTGTCCTGTGGCAACCTCGCCCACGGTTTTGCCGCCTGTAATCAGGCTGACAAGGACACCCTCAAGTTCATGAACAAGGCCAACGTGGCCATGGTGTCGGCCTACAACGATATGCTTTCGGCCCATCAGCCCTATGAAAAGTTCCCGGATATCATTCGTGAGGCTGCGCACGGTATGGGGTCGGTGGCCCAGTTTGCCGGCGGCACGCCGGCGATGTGCGATGGCGTTACCCAGGGGCAGCCGGGTATGGAGCTCAGTCTGTTTTCCCGGGATACCATTGCCATGAGCACTGCGGTGGCTCTCAGTCACAATATGTTTGATGCCACCTTGTTGCTGGGTATCTGTGACAAGATTGTGCCGGGTCTGCTGATTGGCTCCCTGAGCTTCGGTTATCTGCCTACAATCCTGGTACCGGCCGGGCCCATGCCTTCCGGTCTGCCCAACAAGGAGAAGCAGCGGATTCGCCAGTTATACGCCGAAGGGAAGGTGGGCCGGGATGAGTTGCTGGAGGCCGAGAGCAAGTCTTACCACAGCCCCGGCACCTGTACCTTCTATGGCACCGCCAACAGCAATCAGTTGCTGGTCGAGGTCATGGGTCTGCATCTGCCCGGCGCCGCGTTCGTGAATCCGGGCACACCGTTGCGAGAAGCGCTCACCCGCGCGGCCACGGAACAGGTTATCCGGCTTTCGAAGCCCCATGGCGGTGAGCTTGGCCTGGGCGACATGGTGGATGAGAAGTCGATCGTCAATGCCCTGGTTGCCCTGCTGGTGACCGGCGGCTCCACCAACCACACTATCCACTGGATCGCCATTGCCCGGGCGGCAGGTATCATTATTGACTGGAACGATTACGCGGAGCTGTCTTCCGTGGTCCCGTCGATGACCCGGATTTACCCGAATGGTCAGGAGGACGTCAATGCCTTCCATGAGGCCGGCGGTACTCCTTATCTTATCCGGGAGCTGCTGAACGCCGGCTATCTGCACAACGATGTTGAAACGGTGGTCGGTCATGGTCTGGAGCGCTACGCGCAGATGCCCGGGCTTGAAGGTGAAACGCTGACCTGGAAGCCTGCGGTCGACAAGAGTCAGTGGCCGGAAGTACTCAGCAGCGCCGCTGAGCCGTTTGCGCCCAATGGCGGGCTGAAGGTGCTTGACGGTAATCTGGGCCGCGGTGTGATCAAGGTGTCGGCAGTGGCTCCGGAGCATCATCACATCGAAGCGCCGGCTGTGGTATTCAATGACCAGAATGAGCTGAAGGCGGCCTTTGAGGCGGGTAAGCTGGATAAGGATTGTATCGTGGTTGTGCGGTTCCAGGGCCCGAAAGCCAATGGCATGCCGGAGTTGCACAAGCTTACACCGTATCTGGGTGTGCTCCAGGATCGCGGTTACCGGGTCGGTCTGGTTACCGATGGGCGGATGTCCGGTGCCTCCGGCAAGGTACCGGCGGCGATTCACGTCTACCCGGAGGCCCTGGATGGCGGTCCGCTCGCCCGGGTACGCGATGGCGATGTGATTTGCCTGGATGCCGAGAATGGATCGTTGTCGGTGAAGGTGGACGGGCAGGAGTTCGATCAAAGGGAGTCTGCAAAAGCAGATCTGTCCGCGTATCATCACGGCTATGGGCGGGAGTTGTTCGGCTGGCTGCGCCGGTCAGCCAGCAACCCTGAGCAGGGTGCGAGCTTTTTCTGGAATCACGACGCATGACGGCAAAACACTATTCCCTGGTTGGCGATATCGGGGGTACCAATGCGCGATTCGCCCTGGTAGAGCAGGGGGATGTGCAACCGCAGGCTATAGAAGTACTGACATGCGCTGAGTACGACAACCTGGACCGGGCGGTTGTTGACTACCTTCAAAGGGTGGGGGTCAATTCTGTCACTCAGGCCTGTCTTGCGGTCGCCTCACCGGTCCGGGGTACGCAGGTCCGGATGACGAATAATCACTGGCGATTCGATACCGAGGACGTGCGCCAGCAGTTTGGCTGGTCAGCGTTCAAGGTTATCAATGATTTTACGGCGATGGCCCTGGGTGTGCCGCATGTGCCGCAGACCAACCTTGTGCATGTCTGCGGTGGCCCCGGCGATCCGCGCAGGCCGCGCCTGGTAATGGGGCCGGGCACCGGCCTGGGGGTGTCTGGTCTGGTGCCCATCAACAACGGCTGGGTACCGCTGATGACCGAGGGTGGGCATGTGGACTTTGCCCCGACCGATGACGTCGAGATGGGTATTCTTCGGATTCTCAAAGCCCGGTTCGGTCGCGTGTCGGTGGAGCGAATCCTGTGTGGTCAGGGCCTGCTCAACCTCTACCAGGCCCACGCCGAGATCCGGGGCGTGGCGGCGCCACTGGATGCGCCTGAAAAGATCACTGCGGCGGCCCTGGAAAGCACTGATTCGCTGGCTCGGGAAACCCTGCGTCACTTCTGCGAGATTCTCGGGCGTACCGCCGGTAACGGCGTGCTGACCCTGGGCAGTCTGGGCGGGGTTTACCTGTGTGGTGGTATCCTGCCAAGGTTTCTGGAGTTCTTCCTGGAGAGCCCGTTCAGAAACGGCTTTGAGGACAAGGGACGTATGCGCCCGCTGCTCGAGTACACGCCGGTCTATGTGGTCACCGAGCCCTACACCGGATTGCTGGGGGCCGCGGAAGCGTTGGGTAACCCGGAGGTTTGATCGTATCCGGATAACAGGCGACTTTTATGGCGGACGATCTGGACAGATTACCGTTTGATGAGCTGGTGCGGCAGGTGAGGGCCTGTACGATCTGCGCGGATGTGCTGCCCCACGCGCCCCGGCCGGTGGTTCAGCTCAGTGAATCGGCGAGAATCCTGGTGGTGGGCCAGGCACCCGGACGCCGGGTGCATGAGACCGGTCTGCCATTCAACGACCCGAGTGGTGACCGGCTTCGGCACTGGATGGGGGTAACCCGGGATACCTTCTACGATGAGCAAAAGCTGGCCATTCTGCCCATGGGCTTCTGCTATCCGGGAACGGGCAAGTCCGGTGATCTTCCGCCCAGACCGGAATGTGCCGCGGCCTGGCGAAAAACCCTGCTGGCCAGGCTGCCGCGTATCCGACTGACTCTGCTGATTGGCCAGTACGCACATGCATGGCACCTCGGAGGTCAGCACAAGTCCGTGACCGGGAATGTTCGGGCCTGGCGAGAGTACTGGCCGGACACGATACCGATGCCGCACCCGAGCCCCCGCAATAACCTTTGGCTAAGGAATAATCCCTGGTTCGAACAGGACGTCGTGCCCGCCTTGCGGGCGCGTATCGCCCTGGTGCTTGGCCACCCGGACAGTCAGTGACCGGCGGGCGCCGGCTGGTCGGTGGCTCTCGGAACTTTGTGCTTCACCGTCGGTTTACTCAGGTACTGCTCCAGTGCCTGAATATCCTCCTCCGATGCAAACAACCCCTGTTTCGTCCTGCGCCAGAGAACATCCTCCGCGGTCATGGCCCACTCGTGTTGCACCAGATAATCCACTTCGACCCGATACAGGTTCCCGGCAAACCGAATCCCGAGGTCCTCCGGGGACCGGCAATCGCTGAGGAAGTCGTATGTGCACGTACCATAGGTCCGCACGTAGCGGCTTATGATATCCGGCGCCAACCAGGGGAAGTCAGACTGGAGTTTCAGGCTCAGGGATTCATGGTCGTCGAACTCTCCTCCGGGCAGAACCGCAGTCCGGGTCCATGGTGGGCCGGCGTCCGGAAAGAATTGGCACAGCTTCTCCGTGGCTGCCTCGGCCAGTTTGCGGTAGGTCGTGATCTTGCCGCCAAATACCGAGATCAGAGGGGCTTTGTTGTCTTCCCGGTTCACTTCGAACGAGTAGTCCCGTGAAGCCTTCTGGGCGTCACCTTCCTCGTCGTCCATCAGTGGCCGTACCCCCGAGTATGACCAGACGACATCCCGGGGCGACAACTGCCGCCTGAAGTGGTCATTGACGATTTTAAGGAGATAGTGCGTTTCCTCAGGAGAGATGGTTGCTTCCCGGGGATCTCCCTCGTAGTCCACATCCGTCGTGCCGACCAGCGAGAACCTGTCCTCGTATGGGATCACGAACACGATGCGTTCGTCTTCGTTCTGGAGAATGTAAGCCTCCGTTCCCTTGTTGAGCCTGGGCACCACGATGTGACTGCCTTTGACCATCCGGATCATTTTCGGTGCCTGCATGGAGAGGGATTCCCCGAACAGCCGGCTGACCCAGGGGCCCGTGGCATTGACGAGCACTCTGGCGGTAACCGTCCGTTGATTGCCGTCGATCGTGTTCTTCAGGGTAACCCCCCAGTGGTCGACGCCCCGATCGGCCCTGATGCACTTGGTCCGGGTCAGAATGGTTGCCCCACACTGTTGCGCCTTTCGGGCGGTGAGGACCACCAGGCGGGCGTCGTCCACCCAGCCGTCGGAATACTCGAAACCGCGGGTGATCTCCGGCTTGAGCGGGTCGCTCTCATCGAAACTGATGGCTCGGGAGCCTGGCAGCAGCTCACGCTTGGCCAGGTGGTCATACAGGAATAGCCCGGTCCGGATCATCCAGGCCGGTCGCAGATGTGGCCGGTGCGGCAGGCGAAAGCGCATGGGCCACATGATATGGGGCGAATTGCGCAGCAGCGCTTCTCGCTCTGCCAGGGCCTCTCGCACCAGCCGGAACTCATAGTGTTCGAGATAGCGCAGCCCGCCGTGTATAAGTTTGCTGCTGGAGGATGATGTAGCAGAGGCGAGGTCGTTCATCTCGCAAAGCAGGACGTTCAGCCCACGCCCGGCGGCATCCATGGCGATGCCGGTACCGTTGACGCCACCGCCAACGATCACAACATCATAGTCATCCTGCTTCCTTGTCATTACTCGGGTGCCTCCTGCTTATCGACTCAAGGGAATATGCTCCGAGTTTAGTGTTTCGGGAGGCTTTCTGCAGCTTTTTAACGACTTGGCGGACGATTGCGGAGGGAGTGGAGAGGGAGGAGGTGTCGGGCGGGTCTGATGCCCCGCCCGATGAGGTCCTCCCTGGAAGGACCGGACCGGTTTCAGAGTCGGGTGGACTTGCCCGCCTCACGCCGGCGCTCTTCCCATTCCTCACGGGTCTGGGCGGCCTCGTCGCCGGGCATGGAGTCGATGATGTCAAAGTAATCCGAGCTGTATTCGTCCGCAACGATAGTGTTCCGGTCCTTGACCTTCACTACGTGTACGGTCTGGATATTCTGGTGGTCAAACTCGCGCCAGTACTGTTCGTCCTTGAGCAGGCTGTAATGGTGTCCTTCCAGCGCGCGGATGACTGCTTTACTGTCGGTGGTGCCCGCCCGCTCCACGGCGTCCTTGTACTGGTAGATGATGCTGTAGGCGGAAGCTGCCGAGGTTGACGGGCGCATCTCGTAGCGCTCGGAGAAGGCCTCCACAAACTCCTTGCCACGGGCATAGTTCTTCTCGTACGGAAGGTTCCAGACCCAGGGGGATGCGCCAACGATGCCCGACATGATGGTCGGCCCGACCTGCCGGGCCATGCCCAGGGTCAGGTTGGGAACCACCACCTGCATCTTGTCCAGGACTCCCATTTCGTAGGCGACGTTCAGAGCCCGAACCATGTCATCGCCGAACAGCACCAGCATCAGGACCTTGGCATCGCTGGCCATCGCCTGTTCCAGGGCACCGCGGAAATCGGAAATCAGCGCCCGCGGGAACGGTGTCTTCACACCCTGATGGGCATTGGTGTCTTCGGTACCGGAGAACTTGCGCACGGATTCCTCGACGGACCAGCCCCAGGTGTAGTCGGCGGTAATGTAGAAATACTCTTCATTAGCATGGTTGCGGCCGAGGTACTGGCTCAGGGCCTTGGCGGTCATCCAGGCGTTGTAGGGCTCACGGAACATGTACTCGTGGCCTTCAGCGCCGGTCGTGGCATTTGAGTAGGTGAGGGTGCCGAAGTAGATGGTGTCCCGGTCCCGGGCCGCCTTGCCGGAGGCGATGGCCACGGCACTGGATACCCCGCCGAACACCATCTTTGCGCCTTCCCGGTCAATCAGCTCGGCGGTATTCTGCGCACCCTGCTTGGGCTCGCCCCGCGTGTTACGGATGACCAGTTCCAGCGGTTGTCCCATTACGCCGCCGGCCTTGTTGATTTCATCCACGGCCAGAAAGGCGCCGAGCCGTTGTTGCAGGCCCTGGTCCTTGTAGCGCCCGGTCTGCGGGTAGTTGAGAGCTATCTTCAGGGTTTCAGCATAGATAGTGGAGCTTGCCAGCATGAGCAGGCAGGCGGAAAACAGGACTTTTCTCAAAGTCATGGAAGTTGGCCTCCAAGCAATACCACCGGTTCGGTGGAATGTAGTTTCTGATTGTTGTAATTACGCGCACGTAAGTGTCAACGGTGATGATAAGACCAACAATGGGACGAAGGTGGAAATTTAGGTAACAGTTTGTAGGCAGTTGATATATGTCAATCGGAGTGCCCGGGGCGGAATCAGGGCGTCCTTTGCCCCCGAGCAGCCTCAAGCAGGGCGAACCGGAGCGGGCGCGGGAGGGTCGAATTGCAGCCCTGCAGGGTGGCGATTACCAAATTGCCCAAGCTTGCGTAAATGCTCAAAGATGCCAGAGACATCGCCGGATTGAGAGGGAGTTTCCTGCGCCCGACTATTCCCCCAAATCACGCCTTGGGGGAATTTCTCTGCTAATTCTGTCCGTACACACGGCTCTCCCGGTACCGGTAGTAGCCCGCTTTCTCCTCATCCCGGATAATCGCTGCCATTTCATTGCCAAAAATGTCCCGGCTCAGGTTGTCCAGCGCCTCTTCCCGCTCAGGTCCGGGCTGGTATTTTTCGACGATGGCCTGGCGCCTGGTTTCGTAAGTCTCGCCTTTGGCCCAGCGGTCGTCCCGGGTTCGGTCAAGCTGATCCCAACGGTCCAGAGCCTGTTCTTCCATTCCGAGTTGCTGGCGGATTCCGCGCAATGTTTCATAACGTTGTTCCGGTGCCTGCTCGTGCAGTGATTCCTGCACCGAGGCAAGGGAAAGAAACCGATCAGTCAGCTCCTGGCGCCGTCGCTCCATGACGCGGGCGGCCTCTTCGCCATAGGCATCCTCGATTGCACGGGTGTACGCCTCGGCCTTGGCGAGGGTGGCCCCCGACTGTTGATCGAGTTCTTTGAGCGACTGGCTCAGGGCATGGTTGCGCAGCTCGGATTGCCAGATTTCGTCGGCGGCCTCACCAAACAGTTCCCGGCGTTTGGCCCAGATAAAGTCTCTACGCTCCTCCGGCCCCATGGAGCGCAGCGTGTACTGCTCCCGTTCCATGAAATCCTGGTAGGCGATCATGGCTTCAGCCCGGTTCAACAGTTCTTCACTACGCTCGGGAAACCAGCTCATCAGCAGCGCCGACAGGCTTTCGCGCCAATGTTCGGGGTCGAACTGGTTCAGGTAACGCATTAGCTCCTCGAGCAACCGTATCTGGCCGCTCGGGTGATCAAGCTGGCCTGCGAAGCGGGCCATCAACCGCTCCCGGAAGGCTTCCAGATCATCATTTCGCGAAGGCGCTTCCTGTGAAGCTGAAGCCGCGGGCTTGGGTGGAATCGGTGGAGTTTCCGCAGTCGCCGTTTCCTGTATTGAGTCCATGCCGGGCTGCGTGGCTGCGGTTGGGTCGCTTCCGGCCCATTGATAAACCAGGGCCCCGATCAGCGCAGAACCGATAACCAGCACCGAGATTTTCTTTCCTTTCACACCGGTCACCTTTGATTGTTGTTATGAACCGGCCCCAAACGTAGCAGGCTCCGGTTGTCGGCAGTGTGAGCCAATGCAAAAAATGAGAAGGTATCAGCTAATTGTTGCAGATGTGATCTTTCTCACAACGGGTCGGGTGGATATGGGCTAGAAATGGGGTGCCTGTTTTTTAGGCACCCGGTTGCCTGTGTCCAGGTGGAACAGGTAGCAGTACCGTGGTCAAGCGCACAAAAAAAACAAGAGGCTAACACCATGAAGAACGAAAGTGCCCTGACAAGGGTGGGCGCAGTGATGCTCCTGGTCACCGGGATGGTGATCGCACCCGCGACCCTGGCAAGGGATGCCAACCGCACGCAATATCCGGTGGTTTTTGCCCATGGCATGGCCGGATTCGACGATATTCTGGGATACGATTACTGGGGCGATGATTACGGCACGTTTGTGCTCGATCCCTGTGACAAATTCCTGGAATCCAGCTGCAACGGCGATATCAACGATAACCAGCGCAGCTTTGTCTCCTCGGTGACTCCGTTCCAGAGTTCGGAGGTCCGTGGCTATCAGCTGGCGAACAACATCGAAAGCTATATGGCCACGTCGGGGGCCAGCCGTGTGAACATTATCTCCCACTCCCAGGGTGGGATCGATTCACGCAAGGCGGCCCGGCTGCTGCGGGAACGCAAGGGTTACCGTGTCGTCCAGACCCACGTCAGTGTCTCATCGCCACATCGGGGTTCACCGGCGGCCAAATACATCCTGGACCACTACATCAACCAGATCACCGAAACCCTCGCCAACTACTATGGCAACGTTGTCTATGGCAGCGGGAACGATGCCATCGCCGGTGCCAAGCAGCTGGTGTATGACGATTACGACCCCAACGACGGCGTAACCACCGGGATGAAGGCTTTCAACCAGAAGTATCCTTCGAGCACCAACTACGTCGCCAATTCGGTGTCGATGATGACGGCGCAGAAAGGCAGCAGTGTGAACCCTGCGCTGTGGCTGTTGTCCGAATTCATCTACAACATCGATGGTGACGGCTACTGCTACGACGACTGTAACGGTGACGGCGCAGCCGGGCAGGGCGATGGTTATGCCGGGGACCGGGATGACGACGGCCTTGTTGGCATCAACAGCCAGCAACAGGGCTATCGCATGGAGTATTACGAGTGCTGGGGCTGTCTTGATTACGCCTGGGTTCAGACCGGGTTGGGTTACGTGAGTGACATCAACCATCCGAACAGCACCCAGATGACGTCCTCAAGCTATGTCATCAACCAGGATCACCTGGATGTGATCGGTGTCGGGCCGGACAGCTTCGACGAAATGGAGTTCTACGCTGCCATTACCGATTACATTGCCGATCGGGGTGACTGAACAGGGAAAAAAAGGGGGCCGGAACGTGACTGCCGGCCCCCGAAAATCCTCAGAAATCGACGCAGGGCTTCCCGAAGAGCCGGGGCGCAGCAAGGTGGAGGTCGGGAGATGAGGCGCTGCCTCAGCTCAGACCCGGACCTGTCTATAGATCCGGATCCGAACCGATTGCCGGGCAAGCCTCAGGCTTCGGGTGCACGTTGGCGGCTCTGGAGCAGCGCGATCACAACGCTGATCAGTCCGGACGTCGCCAGGGCACCGAGAAACGGCGGCAGGGTTGGTATGCTGTCGGGAAAGCTGGCCGCCAGAAGACCTGAAGTGAGGGTGCCGCTCGCCACCCAGCCTGGCAGGATGGCGCCCGCCAGTCCCGCCAGGCCTCCGGTCACCGCCGCCGGGGTGGTCATCCGGCCCCACAGTCCGAGAAGGACCGGAATCACCGCTGTTGCGCAAAGAAGGTCGGCAATCAGAAACAGGCGGAGAACGGAGATACCCTGCAGGGCAACCAGTACCACCGGTATCATCAGGATCACCGTAATCCAGCGGGCGCTGGTCAGCGACAGCCCGGTCTTCTCAGAAACGGCGAGTGACGCGAGGCCGTTCTGCAATGTGTCGACAGACGATGCGACGAGGGTGATCGCCAGGATCAGGGCAGCCAGCCCCAGCCAGGTGGGTGCATCGGCCAGCAATGCAAAGAAGGGAATCGGAGGCTGGCCCAGTTCAATTCCGCTCACGGCGGCGACAATACCCAGGCCTCCGACCACGGCAACCACCGCAATGGTGATGACGCCGCCAATGAGGGCACCGCGGCTCAGGGCATCGGTGTCGCGGGCTGACCAGAGTCTTTGCCAGTAGCCCTGATGGAACAGGTTGGCTGCGGTTACCGCAATAATGAGCGTCAGCGCGACGCCCAGGGCGCTGCTGGCCGGCACGTCCGGTAACGCCGCGGCAGAAACATCCGGAACCCGATCGATGGCCACGAAGCCGACGATGGCAAGCAAACCAATCAACAAAAAGGACTGCCACTGGTCGGTAACGATGCTTGCCCTGAGACCTCCCCAGGCGGTGTAGAGCAGGGTGGTCACGGCCACACCGAGGATCACCAGGTCGCCGTTCACACCGGAAAGCAGGGAGGTGATGGCGCCAATGGCGGTCAGTTCAGCGGTCACGAAACACAGCATGTAGAGCACGGAAATGGCGGAGACATAACGTCGCACGCCGGTGCCATAGCAGGACTCGGCAAACTCGCCGATGCTGCGACCCCGTGGCAATCTGCGTCGGATTGCCGGGCCGCAGAAGGCGAATACGATAAAGGGCAGGGCGGCGCCCAGAGCATAACCCGCCAGGGCCAGGGGCCCGACAAGTGCACCGATTTCCGGAGGCGCGAAGAGTATCCAGCCCCCCATCCCCGAAGCAAGGAACGAAAGACCGAGGGCCCGCGCTCCCTGCGAGTTCCGCGCGGTTACATAATCGTCAAGATTGCCTTCCGCCAACCGGGCCCTCAGGCCAAGCCACACAAAGAGGATCAGCGCGGCGCCAAGGGCCGCAATGGTGGTGTAGATCATCCGAATTACTCCGCCGTCCCAGAAATGCGGCATGTTGCCACATTGTGTCGGGTAGAGCGATGGCAGGCCTTCTGTTCATTACCCTGGCTCAGGTGCGATTTTTGACAGGCATCAATCCAGGGTTCAGCTTATGCTTTAGTGTAGGCGTTAATTTTCCCAGACAGCTCAGAGGAGCCGTAATCCGCCATGACTGACCGTAAATCCGAACTGGAAGCCTTGAAAGCCGATCTTCAGGCCCGGCTGACTCGTTATCATGCCCACCAGAAACGCGAAGACGGTGCCCTGGACAAGGATTTTGAGGAGCAGGCGACGCAAACGCAGAACGATGAAGTGGTTGATTCCCTGGAGAGTGAAGCGCGCGCCGAACTCGTTCAGATTGAGCATGCCCTTGAACGAATCAACGACGGTGTTGGTGAAGAGTGCGAATCCTGTGGGGAGGAAATAGACCCTCGCAGGTTGCAGGTGTTGCCCTACACCACGCTCTGCGTCGACTGTGCCGGTGACTGACTCAGTAAAAGCGCGGTACCTTGATTCCGTGGGCAGCGAGGCGGTATTCCAGACCCGTGGTGTTACCAAGGTCTACGATCAGGGCGAAGTGCAGGTGCATGCTCTGAGAGGGGTTGATCTGGACCTGTATGCCGGTGAGCTGGTGGTTATGCTGGGTGCCTCCGGCTCCGGAAAATCGACCCTGCTGAACATCCTCGGCGGCCTTGACGTGCCAACCGCGGGCGAGGTGCATTACCTGGATCACGATCTGAGCCAGGCGAGTGATGCTGAGCTTACCCGTTATCGCCGGGAACATGTCGGCTTCGTCTTTCAGTTCTACAACCTGATTCCCAGCCTGACTGCCCGGGAGAATGTAGCGGCCGTAACCGAAATTGCATCCGACCCGATGACTCCGGAAGAGGCGCTGGCCCTGGTCGGGCTGGAGCCTCGCATGGACCACTTTCCCGCCCAGCTTTCGGGGGGTGAGCAGCAGCGGGTGGCCATTGCCCGGGCCGTCGCCAAACGCCCCGACGTCCTGCTTTGCGACGAACCGACCGGGGCGCTGGATTCGGCCACGGGAGTACTGGTATTACAGGCGTTGAATAAGGCCAACCGGGAGACCGGAACGACCACGGTCATCATCACCCACAACGCTTCCATTGCCGGCATGGGCGACCGGGTCATCACCATGTCGGATGGCAGAATCAGTGGCGAGTCGCGCAATGCCGAGCGGCAGGACCCCAAGACGCTGACCTGGTGACCCCATGCCCCTGACCACCCCGGCTCTCAACACCAAGATTCGCAGGGAACTGTGGCAAATGCGGGGGCAGGTCCTGGCCATCGCACTTGTCATCGCCGGTGGCGTCGGTGTCTGCGTGATGGCACTGGTAAACTATTCGTCCCTGACGCTCACCCGTGAAAGCTATTACGAACAGCATCAGTTCGCCCACGTCTTTGCGCTGCTTAAACGCGCGCCCCTCCATGTTCTCCAGCAGGTGGAACAGATTCCGGGTATCACTCGTTACACCGCACGAGTTGAAGGAGCGGCGAAGCTCGAGATGCCGGGGTTTACGGAGCCGGTGTCGGCACGCCTGATCTCACTGCCGTCAGGGGGGCAGCCTGAGGTTAACCGGGTTTTTCTGCGGAAGGGGCGTTTGCCACAGCCCGGGCGCGCAAGCGAGGTTGCTGTCATTGGCAGTTTTGCCGAAGCGCACGGCCTGAAGACCGGTGACCGTTTCCCCGCGATCATCAATGGCCGCCGCCAGGTTCTGGTTTTGACGGGCGTACTGGAATCCCCCGAATTCATCTATGTGATACCGCCGGGCGGGATGTTGCCCGATTACGAGCGCTACGGCGTGCTCTGGATGAACGTGGATGCACTGGCCGCTGCGATGGACATGAAAGGTGCTTTCAACAGTCTCGTGGTCCGGGTCCGTGACAATGTGCCGGAGGCCGGTGTTATCGATGAGCTGGATCGGCTACTGGGCCGCTATGGGGCCACAGGCGCATTCGGAAGGGACGATCAGTATTCCCACCGCTTTCTCAGTGATGATCTTGATCAGCTGAAGACCATGGCGACGGTTTTCCCGGTGATTTTCATGACCGTCGCCATGTTTCTGCTCAATGTAGTGATAAACCGTCTGATCGGTACCCAGCGCGACATCATTGCGATTCTCAAGGCCTTCGGATACAGCAATGGTCAGATCGGCTGGCATTACAGTCAGCTGGTCCTGACCATTGCCGTTTTTGGTCTGCTGTTGGGTCTGGCGCTGGGACTCTGGGCCGGGCAGGGAATGGCCGGTATGTACATGGAGTATTACCGTTTTCCGGCATTGCTGTTCCATCTCAGCCCCTGGTGGCTTGCCCTGCTGGCGGTTCTGACGGTTGGAACCGCATGGTTGGGAGGGCTCCAGGCCATCCGGAAGGCGGCATCCCTGCCACCGGCCGAAGCCATGCGCCCGGAGGGACCGGCCCGCTACAAGGTCAGCCTGGCAGAACGCCTGTTCGCACCGGCCGGATTCAGTCAGCCATCACGCATGATCACCCGCCAGTTATTGCGACGACCGGCCAAGTCGCTGCTATCGGTTGCGGGCATTGCCATGGCCAGCGCCATTGTGCTCGTGGGTAACTTCCAGTTCGATTCCGTGAATCTCATGGTGCATTCCCAGTTTGCCCGCGTGCAGCAACAAGACGTGGTTGCCACTTTCACCGATCCCTTGAGCGCGTCTGTGCTTTACGGGCTCGAACGGCAGACCGGGATCCGTTACCTGGAAGGCCGTCGGGTGGTGTCCGCCAGGCTGATCCGGGAGCACCGGGAATGGCGTGGCGCCATTAACGGGATGCCTGCCGACGCCAACCTTCAGTTCGTAATCGACCAGGAAATGCGGCCAGTTGACCTGCCGGAGGGCGGGCTCTTGCTGACAGACTTTCTGGCGAAACGACTGGGTGTACAACCCGGCCAGACCCTTTCTGTTGAAATCCTGGAGGGTGATCGACGGGTCGTTGAGCTCCCGGTGGCAGGCGTCACCAGCGAGTTCCTGGGCGTCGGTGCCTACATGCGTTTGTCGGCGCTTAATCGGGCGCTGGGAGAAGGCCCTGTGGTTAACCAGGCACTGCTTAACCTCGACCCCGGGAACACCGGAACGGTTTACCGGGAACTCCGGGAAACGCCGGGGATTCTGGGAATCGGCATCCGACAGTCCATGCTGGACAGTTTTTATGAGACCCTTGCGAAGACCTTCCTCACCTTTACCTTTTTCAATAGCCTGCTCGGAGGCATTATTGCTTTCGGTGTGGTGTACAACATGGTCCGCATTTCCCTGGCTGAGAAGGGCCGGGAACTGGCCAGTTTGAGGGTGCTCGGATCTACCCGGAATGAAGTGGCTCATATTCTTCTTGGTGAGGTAGCCATCATGTTGATCCTTGGCATACCGCTCGGATGGCTGGCCGGTTATGGCCTCTCGACCGCCATTGTTACTGCGTTGCAGACCGAACTCTACCGGGTGCCATTGTTGATCACCGGTCGCACGCTGGGCATGTCCGCGTCCGTGGTGGTGCTCTCAGCCGTGGCCTCCGGAGCCATTGCTTGGTGGCGCCTGCGACACCTCGATCTGGTTGCCGTTCTCAAGACGCGGGAATAGCAAAGCATGGAACATAGCTACAGTTATCAAGGCAGGGGTAGGGAAAGGTGAAGTTGAAGCGTTCATACGGGAAAGTGCTGTTCTGGTCATTCTGTGCCGTGCTGGCGGTAGGTGCAGTAACCATCACCTTGCGCCCTGATCCGGTCTGGGTGGATCTGGCGACGGTGAGCCGAGGTCCGCTGGAAGTTGTGATCACCGAGGAGGGCAAAACCCGGGTCAAGGACCGTTACCTGATCTCGGCACCGGTTTCCGGTTACCTGCACCGTGTCATGCTGGAGGTTGGTGACAATGTCAACGCCGGACAGGTTCTGACGGAGGTGGATCCGATGCCATCCGCAATCCTGGATGCAAGGAGCCGCGCCGAGGCCGAAGCCAAAGTGGAATCGGCGAGATCGGCGCTGAATTCGGCCCGGCAGAAGGTGAGTGCGGCCGAGGCGGAGGCCAGATTCGCACAACAGGAATTCGAAAGACTGAAGTCCCTTGGCGATCGGAATGAAAACCGTTTTGTGTCTGCCGAGCAACTGGAACAGGCCCGGGCAGCAGCCGATCGGGCGAGGGCAATCCTGCGTTCTGCCCGCTTCGATGAGGAGGTTATGGCCCATGAGCTCGCTGCAGCGCGCACGCGTCTAGAAGTGTCCGCCGCGCGCACCGACGGCCAGCACCCGAAGGAGCGTGTGGTGGTGAGTTCCCCGGTCAATGGCGCGGTTCTATCGGTTGCCCGGAAGAGCGAAGGTGTCATCCAGGGGGGGAATCCGATTGTTGAAGTCGGCGATCCCCGGGCCCTGGAGGTGGTGATCGAGGTGCTCAGTTTCGATGCGGTAAAACTTCAGCCGGAAATGGCGGTTCGCTTTGACGGTTGGGGTGGTCCGGAGCTTGAAGGTGTGGTGCGACGTGTCGAGCCGGTTGGCTTTGAGGATATCTCAGCGTTGGGGGTGGAAGAGCAGAGGGTGCAGGTCGTGGCGGATATCGTCAGCCCGATTGAACAGTGGCAATCCCTCGGAGACGGTTACCGGGTGGATGCTACGTTCGTCCTCTGGTCTGCCGAAGACGTGCTCTCGACACCGTCGTCCGCTATCTTCAGTTCCCGGGGGCAGGCCTATGTGTTTGTTGCTCTCGACGATATCGTGCATCGTCAAGAAGTGGAGACCGGGCAGAGCAACGGGTTGCAGACCGAGATTCTGGACGGCCTGTCACCGGGGGATCTTGTGGTGAGGCACCCGGACCGCCAATTGGAGGACGGGGTCAGGATACGCACTCGCTGAAGAGGCAAGAAGTGATTACCAGTCAACCGGACATTTCGGACAAGGGGGTGCATTGTATGGCGCAGAAACCGGCAGCTATCCTGGCCTGGGTGGGAATTTTTCTGGCAGTGTTCGTATGGTCCGGGATCGACCCCAGGGACCGTGCGACCTGGGTTCTGGAGGTCCTTCCCGCCGTAATCGGTTTTGCTCTGGTGATCTGGTGTTATTTCCGCTTTCCCCTGACCTCCCTGGCCTACTGGCTGATTTTGGTACACGCCGTGATCCTGATGGTGGGTGGCCACTACACCTATGCCGAAGTTCCCCTGTTCAACCATCTCGGGGATTGGTTCGGCTGGGAACGCAACAATTATGACAAGCTCGGGCACCTGGCCCAGGGTTTCATCCCGGCGATGATTGCGCGCGAGGTGGTTATCCGGCTGGACGTCTTCGCGCGGGCAGGCTGGCCTTCGTTTTTTATTGTCTGCTTCTGCCTGGCCGTCAGCGCTTTCTACGAGCTGATCGAATGGTGGGTGGCCTTGCTGAGTGACGAGGCAGCAGAAGCCTTCCTCGGAACCCAGGGTTATGTCTGGGATACCCAGTCGGACATGGCGTGGGCCCTGTTCGGTGCTATCGCGGCGCTGTTATTGCTCGGGGGCGTCCATGACCGACAACTTGCCCGGGTGCCATCCTGAATCCAATCCAGACCGACCTGTATTGAACCTCATGGAAACCTGTTCTTATGCCTGAACTTCAAGACGGTACCGACCGGTCCGGCGGGCTGCCGGCGAGCCAGGTCATCGGGCTGGTGCTCGGTGCCCTGTTTCTCCTCTTCACGCTGTTTTTTCCGGCCCCGGAAACGATGGGGGAAGAAGCCTGGGCCGCCCTCGGCCTTATGCTGCTGATGGCCACCTGGTGGAGTACCGAAGCTATTCCGATCCCCGCCACCGCGATGTTGCCCATCGTCTTGGTGCCGGCGCTGGGGCTGGGCTCGGTCGGGCAGGCCACATCGCCCTATGCGCATCCGATCATCTTCCTGTTTCTTGGAGGATTCACCCTCGGTCTGGCGATGCAACGCTGGAATCTTCACCGTCGCATTGCACTGTTGACCCTGAAAGCGGTCGGAAACAAGCCGAGGCGGCAGATCGCCGGGTTCATGCTGGCGACCGCCTTCCTCAGCATGTGGGTGAGCAACACGGCCACGGCGATCATGATGCTGCCCATTGGTCTGTCCGTCATTGCCATGGCCGACGGTTCCAACCCGGAAGGTGTCCGCCGTTACGCCACGGCACTGTTGTTGGCGATTGCCTACTCCGCCAGTATCGGTGGCATCGGAACTCTGATCGGAACCCCGCCTAACGCTCTGCTGGCGGCCTACCTGAGTGAAAACCAGGGTATCGCGGTGGGTTTTGCCCAATGGATGGTGCTGGGTGTTCCGGTGAGCATGCTTATGCTGGCGCTGGCCTGGTGGTGGCTGACCCGTCGGGATTTCGGGCTGGCCCATCAGGATGACAGCGGTGATCTGATCCGAGATGAGCTGGCGGCCCTGGGGCCGCTTGGCAAGGCAGAGAAACTGGTGGGGCTGGTGTTCCTGCTCACCGCCTCCGCCTGGATTTTCCGGCCGTTGTTGTCCGAGGGCCTGATGCCCTGGCTGAGCGATACCGGTATTGCGATTGCAGCGGCCATCGCGATGTTTCTGATTCCTGTTGATACCCGGGAGCGCCAGTTTCTGATGGACTGGGAGACTGCCAAGGGTATCCCCTGGGGCGTACTGCTGTTGTTCGGGGGCGGTCTGGCGATGGCGGGGGTGATCAGCAGTTCGGGACTTGCCGAGTGGATTGCCGGCTCCCTGGGCGCGGCCGGAACCCTGCCAACGTTATTGCTGATTGCTATCGTGGCGGGGGTGATCATCTTCCTGACCGAGGTGACCAGCAATACCGCCACCGCTGCCGCGTTCCTGCCGTTGCTGGGGGCTCTGGCCATGTCCCAGGGCGTGTCGCCCCTGTTGCTCACTGTTCCCGCCGCGATTGCCGCCAGCTGTGCGTTCATGATGCCGGTGGCAACGCCACCCAATGCCATCGTTTTTTCCAGTGGCGACATGAAAATCGGCGATATGATCAGCGCCGGTTTTGCCCTGAACCTGATGGGCGTCGTGGTGGTAACGGTGCTTTGTTATGCCCTCCTGGGGGTTGTCTTCACCCTCTGACAAGACCTGCAGTTACACCCGCTGACGCCAGTGCCCACGTCCGCGACAAGCTTAATGGCTTCCGCGGGCTTTGTTGTTCCTGCCATGAACCAGTTCGCAAAACGTTGTTGTAGGGAAGCTTTCCCAGAGACAGATTTGAGGCACAGTTATCTTTAAGGGGTCCGGTATTTCGGTATCTTACCGTAACAACATGTAACCCGATTAACACTGCGGGTCATCAAAACAGGAACCTCATCTGACATGCTGCTGGTGCTCGCCGGATCCATTCTTACATTCACCATGGTGCAGGAAGCAACCGTGGTGGAGCCGTTCGAGAAAGGCTCCATTGTCATCGAGCAGGACGTGGATGCAAGTCCGGTAAAACTGCGTTCGGATTTCCGGGTGGAGCCACTGGTCGAACAAAAGTACCGGAACATCGTCCGGCAGGCGTACGACTATAGCTGCGGCAGTGCGGCCCTGACCACGGTGCTCAACTACTATCTCGGCCGCACCCTGTCGGAACGACAGGTAATGGAGGGGTTGCTGCATTACGGTGAGAGCGAACGCATCGTTCAGCGCCGCGCCTTTTCCATGCTGGACATGAAACGACTGGTGACAGCTCTCGGTTACCCCTCCGGCGGCTTCCGGGCGAGCATCGAAGACCTCATCGACCTCGATCACCCGGCCATCGTTCCGATCCACCATGCCGGTTTCAAACACTTCGTGGTACTGCGCACCATCCGGGATGGTCGGGTCTACCTGGCGGATCCTTCGGTGGGCAACATTTCCTTCACCCTGGCCCAGTTCGAGGAAAAGTGGGACGACAATGTGCTGTTTATCGTGTTTCCCGGAAGTGACAAACCCCTCGATAACCTCGAGCTGAAAGAGGAAGACCTGCGCTTTGTAGACGACCAGACCATGACCTTGCCGGCACTGGAACGGATTCCGGATTTCCACGAGGCCACGGAAAGACGCATTAACAACTTGCTCGAACGCCAGAAAAACAATCCGGACGGTAGTGTCGAAAACACCCGAAAACAATTGCATTACCGCCGCAACTAATTCCCGGGCGCAAGACCCGGCACAGAATCACTACAAATAAAATAAGGGAGTCAGGATGAATCGTTGGTTTGTGCGAGGTTTTATCCTTGTTTCCGCCACAGCGCTGTTTCCAGGCCCAGTGCTGGCTCAGGAAGGAAGCGTGGACCAGGCCCGGGAAGCGCTGGCCAGGCAGGAGGGGGACGAGGACGCCTCCAAGCAGCTGGAAGAAGTGTTTCAGGCTGCCGAGAAGAACTACTCTCTGCAGAAGAAAGGCACTCACTCGCTGAACTATTCGTTTGATTATTCCTACACTGCGGACCAGCGTCTCGACCTGGCCATTACCAACGGCTCGGTCCGCAATCTGGACGTGGTTCCGTCCGCCACCCACAACTTTACCAATGCCTTTTCCTACGATTACGGGCTGCTGGACAACCTTACTGTCGGCACCCGCATTCCTCTGGTCGTCAAATACGATACCGAGGATGAGCTGAGCATCTACGACTTTGGCGACGTGTCCTTTACGGGCCGCTGGCAGCCATTTGCCTATGTGCCGGGCAAAATGTCGACGACCTTTTTCGGCACGCTGACCACCAAGACCGGCGTCAGCCCCTACGAAATCGACATCAAGGAACAGCTGTCCACGGGCAGCGGCTACTACTCTGCGGGCGGGGGCGTGAGCCTGTCCAAGGTCCTGGATCCCGTTGTGGTTTTCGGATCTGTGAGCGCCACCTACAACCTTCCGGCCGAGGACCTGAACCAGGTTCGCGGGGCCCGTCTGCTGGTGGAGGTCGAGCCCGGATTCGGCCTCTCCGGCTCGGCCGGCTTTGCCTATTCGCTTTCCTACGACATCTCCCTGAGCATCTCGGCCCAGTTGAGCTACAGCGACGAAACCATCCTGACCTTCTCTAACGGCGAGCAGGCCGTGGCTCAGGACCAGATGACCGGTTTCCTGAGCATGTCGCTCGGGACCCGTGTCAGCGATACCACCATCGTGAACACCAGCCTGGGCATCGGCCTGACCGAGGATGCGCCGGATTTCTCCGTGGGGGTATCCCTGCCCATTAACTTCTCTGGTCTCAAAGAGTGAGTGTTGCGGTCCACGAATTACGGGAAGGGAAGGCATTCATGGGACATAACAGCCACCAACGGCAGATTCTCGGGGCACTGATCGCCACGACCATCTCGTTTGGCGCCCAGGCCCAGCTGGCTCAAAACCTGACGATTCACCCCAAGGCTCTGGCGTTGGGTAACGCGGTCACGGCAGATCCACCCGGGGTGATGGCCATTCACTACAATCCGGCGGGGCTGACCAGGCTGGACGGTCGTCAGCTTGAAGTAAACCTGATGAGTGTCTACCTCGATATCGACGCGGATTTCACCGCCCCGGAGGGCTATGAAATCTTCGGTATTGACGGCCTGGAGACGGACCCGCTGACGGGTAAACAGCGGGATCCCGTCGCCAACACCCACAGTCATACCAACAACGTGGCCCTGTATCTGCCAGGCTATGGCATTCTGCGGGCTCCGCCGGGACCGGCGGTGGCACCCTCGGCCGGTATCAGCGTCAATCCGCCCGGGTCGAAGCTGACGTTTGCCAACGCGTTCTACCTGCCCCTGGCCGCCGGCTTCTATCGCGACAAGGATGATCCGGGCCGTTATCAGCCTCAGGCCACGGCGCTGCAGCGTACGACCTATCTGTCACCCACCGTCGGGTATGAGATCAACGACCAATGGTCGGTGGGTGCGGGTATTCATCTGTCCCATATGGGGATTGCGGCTGACCAGTATATGCGTGCCCCGAACATGCTGCTCGGGGTCGCCGAGATCCTGCAGGACGCGTTCAACTGCGAAAGCGGGGATGAGCCGCTCCAGCCCTGGTTGGCGCTTTGCGGCGGTAATGTCGGGCCCTGGGACGATATCGGTGCGCTGAACATCAACGTTCAGGAAACCCTCTCACCCACCTATGCCCTGGGAGTGATGTGGGAGCCGACGGATTGGTTCCGGTGGGGGGCGAGCTATACCTCCGAAGCCGACATGAACATGAAGGGCACCTTCGAGATCGAGTACACCGACGACTGGTCCGGATTCTGGCAAAGCGTTAACGGCTCGGTGCTCGGCGCCATCACCTCGGCGATTCTCAGTCTGCCATCGGGCGCGCCGCGGGAAGCCGGGAATGTCAGTATGGACCTGGTGTACCCGCAGCACTTTCAGACCGGTATCAGCATGGATGTGCATCCGTTGCTGACCCTCAATGCCGACATCGGCTGGACGGATTACGCCCAGTGGGATGCCTTTGTATTCCGCTTCGACCGGAACCTGGAATTCCTGAATGCCGCACGGATTCTGTCGCCGGACAACGCCACCCCAAACACCCTGCGCCTGCCCCTCGGTTTCAAGAGCCAGTGGAACTGGGCCTTCGGTGCGGAGTTTCATGTATCGTCCCGCCTTGACCTGCGGGCCGGTGTCGAGATCCGTGACTCGGTGATTCCCGACGACCAGCGACAGGTCATGGCACCCTTTGGCGGCGCCAATCTCTACAGCGTGGGTATGGGTTACAAATGGGACAAGGACACCGAGATCGACATGAATCTCAGTTACCTGCACTCGATCGAAACCATTCCCGCGGATACCAGCTGCAACGTCAACTGCGATAACATCACCAATATCATCTACAACCCCTATGCCGGTCTGGATATCAAGACCTCTCTGCGGGTGGTGATGGCCGGTCTCAGTTTCCGCACAAAATTCTGACCGTCCGCCTGGCTATCGAAAGGTAAGCGCCGTGACCCGAAACATTTGCCGCCAGATCCTGCTTGTTGCTGCTGTCGCCGTGGTGGCCGGATGCCAGGTTGGTGGGGCTCCGGTCAGCGAACGGGAGGGCTATTTCACCTGGGTGGATGAGCAGGGGCGGGTACGCTATTCGCCGATTCCGGACCAGCCCGAGGCCGGGGGCACCGACACGCAGAAGCGCGTATCTGCCGGTGAGCAGGCCTCTGTGCCCCCGGAGACCGGGAAACACGGTACTTCGGGTCTTGAGGAGGACGACGAATACACACTTGAGAACTACCCCGATGCCGAGCAACTGGCCCGCGATGGCTATGTCCGGCCGGGGGAGCCGAGGCCCTACTTCACCTGGCGGGATGCAGAGGGCAATATTCGGGTCAGTTATTACACCCCGGACACCCGGACCGATGTCCAGAAGGGCAGAGTGGCTCCGCCGGTTGAAATAACGCCCGCCCGGATTCACCAGCCCGGTCCGGCTCCGGAACCCGCCGCCCCCGTGGAGGGCTACGATCCGGATGCCTTCGCGATTCTGGGCATCGAGGGAAAAGACCGGTTTTTCGATCGGTTTGCCTCACGTTGTTGTGAAACTATCACCGCACGCGAGCGCCAGGCCTGGCCCCCTGGCCGGGAGTTCGAGGTGGATATCCGTGGGGCATCGGACCGCCATGATTTCAGTACTGGATCGAGCCCCTTTGCGTTGCTTGCCCTTCCCAGTGCTCGGGAATATCCCGATTTCGTCTTCCGACTGCGCTCTTTTGCCCGAGACGGGTTGTTTGTGCCATCACTGGCCTTCCTTGATGGGAATCTCCGGCCGGTTCGGGTGGTGACGGACATGGCGATGGTATTCGAACCCGAGAGCTGGCATTCCCGGGCTTACCTCGAAGCCTGGCTGCCTGCGTTCCCGGCCCGGGGTGAACGATGGGTACTCATCTTCACCCGTGCCGAGGATCTCAGGGGGCAAACGGTGACAGAAACCAAACGGGGCCCGCTATCGATACCACACGCCAGTGAGGGTGAACTGTCGCTCAGGCTCGTGACCGGCGGGGACTGATGTCCTCACTTGGTCAGTCTTCCGGTTGGCTCAGGTCCAGCCACGGCTGGGACAGCCAGTAGAAGCGTCCATCGTCGGCTGGATGAGTGCAGTTGTAACGGAAGCGCCGACTGTCGAAAGCTTCCGGGGCCTGGACCCGGGCCCGCCCATCGTCGGTGGCGTTGACAGCTATCCGGCCCATCCCGGATGCAAAACAGTTAAGCCCGGAAACGGTCAGGGGGTCGTCCAGTGCGAACTCGAGGATTGGCGGATTCCGGGTTATTACACCATCCGGAAGGTCTTCGGCCTCTACGGGAAAGGCGCGGCTCAGCAACTTGTTCTCCAGGCTGTCCAGCTGGCCGTAGGCGTCGGCCATGGGGAACCGTGGAAGCCGCGTGGGAGCCGAATGGATTCCGATGGCACCGGAATGCTGACTATAGCCATACCAGCCCCTGTCTGACAGATGCGCTTCCAGGGCGGCATCGAATTCCCCGTAGGGATAGGCAAACATCGGGGTGTTGATATCCAGGCGTTGCCGAAGCTCCTGTTGGGCGCCATCAAGGCTCTCCTGGACACGCTTTTGCCACTGTCTCGAGGATTCTCCCGGTTTCCTGGGGAGATGGCCGTGATCGGTACTGTGGTTTGCCAGGGTGACACCCTCGCGGCCTGCCAATTCCTCCAGCTGGTCCCACGTCATGTAGCCGGGCCGGCCAACGGCATTGGTATTGACGAACACCGTGTAGGGATAACTCCGGGACGCCAGTATGGGCGCTGCCGTGGTGTACACCGAGTCATAGGCATCATCAAAGGTCAGGGCGATGGCATTCGCTTCATTGCTCTCCTGCAGCGCGGTGCGTGTCCCGGACAGCAGGGGGACGACCTCCAGTCCGAGGTCGTCAATCATTTCCAGCTGGGCCTCGAACAGGGAAACGGACGTGCTGGTAGCGGGAGGCGTGGAATCGCTGACATGGTGATACTGGAGGACTACCAGATCCGCCCGCACAGAGGTACTGAAGAGCGCCATTGCGGATAGAGTAAAGGCAAGAATTCTTGGCATCAGGAATTCCCTCTGTCTGAGTGTCGATCAGGCCGGAAGTGGGCCTTGAGCAGGGAAAAGGCACGGTTCAGCTCCTGCACTGATTCCGTGTCGCCGCCGCGGTCCGGATGTGCCTCCATGATCGCGCGGCGGAACCGGTGCTTGATGCTGACAAAATCTCCCGGAATGGATTCGAAGCCCAGCGACTTTGCCGCCTTGAGCAGCTCGCTCCGTGGGGGAGCCTCAGGCGCTCTCCCGGACCAGAAGTCTGCCATCATTTTCCGGATTGTGTCTTCAGGCATCCGGTACCGTTCGAGATCCAGGTAGAAACGTCGCAATCCGTCTTCCCGGTCAGGCAGACCGGTGCCCGAAACAACCGGCTGCGTTGTCAGCCTGATATCCAATGGCGATATTTCCAGGCATTCGCCGGCCTCTGCCAACTGATCCCGTAGCCGGTAGAGTACGTGGAACAACAGGAAATGGACGGGATAGAGCTTTTCCGGGTCACTGAAACTGACCTCTCCGATCAGTTCCCAGGGGGGGGCCTGGAGCGAACGGATCAGGGCCAGCTCGCTGGTGCCTCGGGGCGCCTGGCGGAGTTCGTGTTCCACAGCCACGAGCAGGTGCTGGATCTGGTGATCAAGTATACGGGTGGAGGCCTCGGCGTTCCCCCGGGCGGTCAGGGCAGTGTCACTCATGGACGGTATGGTAGGCCAGAGCACTGCTTCAGGGAAGGCTTGTCCTTTCATCGGGTTTATCGTGCGGTTGCAGTATATCCCTATCCGGTATCCTGTCCCTGCAACCCCGTGATGCGTATAATCGCAGCCTCATTGACCTCAAGAACGTGATTGTTATGTCCGAAGCTATGATCGCCAATGCCGCTGACCAGTCCCCCGCTTCCGAGCAGGATCGGCGCCAGAAACTGGAGCTGAACAAACTGCAGAAACGTTTGCGCCGTGAAATGGGCCAGGCGATTGCCGATTTCTCGATGATTGAAGCCGGTGACAAGGTCATGTGCTGCCTCTCCGGTGGCAAGGATTCCTACGCCATGCTGGATATCCTGCTCAACCTCCAGAAGAGCGCGCCCGTCTCGTTTGAACTGATTGCCGTCAACCTGGATCAGAAGCAGCCCGGTTTTCCGGAGGAGGTGCTGCCGGAGTATCTCGAATCACTGGGAATCGAGTACCACATCATCGAGAAGGACACGTACAGCATCGTCAAGGAGAAGGTGCCTGAAGGGAAGACCACTTGTGGTCTGTGTTCCCGCCTGCGGCGCGGCATCCTCTACAACTTTGCCGAGGAGCACGGGGTCACCAAGATTGCCCTCGGCCATCACCGGGATGACCTGCTCGAGACCCTGTTCCTGAACATGTTCTACGGGGGCAAGCTCAAGTCCATGCCGCCGGTGCTCCACAGTGACGATGGCCGAAACACCGTCATCCGCCCGCTGGCCTACGCCCGTGAAAAGGATATCGCCCGCTACGCTGCGCTTCGGGAGTTTCCCATCATTCCCTGCAACCTGTGTGGCTCCCAGGAAAACCTTCAGCGCCAGGTGATCAAGGATATGTTCCAGACCTGGGACAAACAGCACCCTGGCCGGCTGGAAACCATGTTCCGGGCCATGTGTAACGTTGAGCCGTCCCACCTGGCCGATCCGAACCTGTACGACTTCAAGGAAGGCAAGCGCCTCGGCGGCAAGCGTCAGGCAGTGGTTCAGTCGGCGGAGCCGGAAACAAGCCCGGATTTCGGTCGCCTGGACGTCCTCAACATCTAGGTGATTGCCACCGTCAGAACAGTGGCAGCGTCCACAGGCCGAAGAGCACAAGCAGCGCGCCGCTGACTTTCCGGACAGCGCGATGCTTCTGCACTCCGCGAATCCAGTTGGCGGCATAACCGGTCGCCAGCATGGAAGGCAGGGTGCCCAGGCCAAAGAAAAACATGGTGAGTGCGGCCGAGGGGACAGACGGTTGCAATGCCGCCCATCCCAGGGTGCTGTAGACCAGGCCGCAGGGCAGCCAGCCCCAGAGAGCACCGAGTGCCAGCGCCTGTCCCGGCTGGTTGATCGGCATCAACCGGCGCGTCAGCGGTGATAGCTTCCGCCAAACCGGAGCACCGACGTTCTCCACATAGCGGATACCCTGCCACCACTGACCCATGGACAGGCCCATGAAAATCAGCAGCACCCCCGCGATGGTCCGCAACACCGTTCCGGCAAGGGCCCATTGGCTGGCGGCGCCCGTGCTGAGGATTGCAATCAATGCCGCGATCAGAGTGTAGCTTCCGATTCTTCCAAAGTTGAAAGCGAGCAACATCATTGACTGACGGAATCGGAATCCCCGACCGACCGGCAGGGCCATGGACAGCGAGGCGCTGATACCGCCGCACATTCCCAGGCAGTGGGTGCTACCAAGCAGGCCGATCAGAAAGGCGCTGGGATAGCTCAGGTAGAGATCTGCTGCCATCAGGTTTTCGGTCCGGCACTGTCCGGGCCTTCTTGCCCCGCATCCTGCTCCGGTTTGTCATCGTCCTGGTCCGGTTTGTCGGTCCGGGCCTCCCGGGGAATCATGTCCTTGTCATCGTCATAGAGGATGCGATGGGCCGGGCCTTCCACGTCGTCGTACTGGCCGTTCTTGACTGCCCAGGCAAACAGGGCGATCCCCACGGCAACCAGAATCAGCATCAATGGTACGAGGACCATTACAATCTGCACGGCTCTTACCTCGTTTCGAAGTGTGACTTTTACGGTATCAGGACAACGCCTCGGCACCAACCGGTACCGGTCTGGCTGCATCCCGGCTGTTGCCTGCACTCAGCCTGAGTGCGTTGAGTACCACGATCAGCGAGCTGGCAGACATCCCGATTGCAGCCAGCCAGGGCGGGACCAGCCCTGCGGCAGCCAGAGGCAGGGCACAAAGGTTGTAGGCCAGGGCCCAGATCATGTTCTGACGGATCACCCCTCGGGTCTGCCTGCTGGTATTGAGTGCTTCGACCAGTTGTCTGAGCTGTCCATTGAGAAGCACGGCATCGGCTTTAAGCTGGGTCAGGTCGGCGGCACTCCCCATGGCCACCGAAAGCCCGGCACCGGCCATGGAGGGGAGGTCGTTCAGCCCGTCCCCGACCATCATCACCTTGTGGCCTTCGCTGGTGAGTTCCTCGAGCACCTCAAGCTTCTGTTCCGGAGACGCCTGACCAATGGCTTCGGTGATGCCCAGCGCCCCGGCGACCCGGGCCACGTGCCCACTTCGGTCGCCACTGAGCAGAATGGTGCGAATCCCCTCCTTCTGGAGGGCCTTGATGGTCTCGGCGGCATCGGTGCGTGGCTCGTCATCGAGTCGGAAGCAGGCCAGCCATTCGGTTTCGGAGGCCAGCCAGATCTCCATGCCGGTGGATTCACTGCGCTCCGGCAATGGTGCCGAGGTGTGTTGGGCCACAAAGTCCAGGTGGCCGATGGCATAGCTCTGTTCCCCCAGCTGCCCGGTCAGACCGCCTCCGACATGGTTACGGACATGTTCGATGGCCGCAGCGGGGCGATCATGAAACACACGGGCGATCGGGTGCTCCGAGAATTTCTCCAGGCCGGCGGCAAGGTACAGACAGGTTTCGTCATCCTGGCTGCCGATGCTGTGCTGGCCCACAAGGCTCAATTCGCCTCGCGTGAGTGTCCCGGTCTTGTCAAAGATGACCGTATCGATCGTGTTCATGGACTCCAGGGTGTGCCCCCGGGTGGGCAGGAACCCCAGCTTCCGCAGCCGCATGGTCGCCGCGGTAATCGCGGTCGGCGTCGCCAGGGACAGGGCGCACGGGCAGGTGACTACCAACACTGACAGCGTGATATCGAAAGCGTTGTCGGCACCTGCCAGCCACCAGCCGATCCAGACCAGAGGCGCAAGAATCAGGACCCTGCCGACAAATTTGCCGGCGATCCGGTCTGCCATGCGGGCAACCGGCGGCTTCTCGGACTGGACCCGGTCCAAGACCCGGAGAATACCGGAGAGTCGTGTCTGGGCGCCGGACTTCTCCACGAGCACATCGAGGGCGTTCTCGCCGTTAATGCTACCGGCGTGGACCTTGTCCCCGGGCCCTCGGGATTCGGGCAGGTATTCTCCGGTCAACGCCGCTTCGTTGAGAGTGGACTCACCCCGCACGATGCTGCCGTCCACCGGCAGGGTCTCACCCGGACGGACCCTGACCACATCGCCCGGGCGGATATCGTGGGCCGGAACAATGTCGGTTTCGTTTCCGTTCACCCGTGCCGCCACGGCCGGCTGGAATCCTGCCAGGGCATTGCCGGTCAAACCTGCGCGGTAGCGGGCCTGGACTTCGACGTAGCGGCCGAGCAGCAGAAAGAAAGTAAACATGCACACCGACTCAAAATAGACCTCTTCGCCGCCGAATACCGTCACCCAGGCGCTGGCCGCGTATGCGAGGCCGATGGCAATGGCGACAGGAACGTCCATGGTCAGGTGCCGGCTGCGGATGTCCCTTCGGGCGTTGCTGAAAAAAGGCCGGGCGCTGTAGAACACCACCGGCGTCGCGACCAACAGGCTGAACCAGCGGAAAAATGCCACGAACTCCGGAGACAGATCGTTGACCAGCTCGAAGTAGAGTGGGAAGGCGAGCATCATGCTCTGGAATGACCCGATACCCGCCACCGCCAGGCGAATCAGCATCGAGCGGTGCTCCGCTTTCAACTGCTCCTCGACTTCATCGGCCTGGTAGGGGCGCGCGGTGTACCCGAGCTGGTGGATCGCGACCAGCAGATCACTCAGTCTGACCTGATCTGGTGACCAGACCAGTCTGGCTCTCTGGGTGGTGTGGTTGACCGAAAAACTCTGGACGCCCGGCTGCTGCTTCATGTGGTTCTCGAGCAGCCAGATGCAGGCGGCACAGGTAATGCCGCCGATCAGCAGGTTAGCCTCCTGACCACCTTTGACGGGCGAGACGAAAGATTGCTGGACCAGGGGATGGTCCAGCTCGCGCAGGCGCGTGAGCTCGGCCGCCGACAGCTCCCGGGGTGTTACCGCGGGCTCTGTCCGGAAGTCATAGAAGCCTGTCAGACCTTCGCTGTGGATGGTCTCGCAAACCGCCTTGCAGCCCTGGCAGCAAAAGTACCTTGTGGTGCCGTCCAGCTCCAGGGTGATGGGTGGGTTCCCTTCGGCAGGCTCGCCGCAATGGAAGCAGTCCAGGGTACTCACCCCTTAACGGGTTTTTCCGCCTGAATGGTCAGGCCATCTTCCGTTGGCAGCCAGGCCTCGCCCTTGAGGCGCCACTTGTTCTCGGGCCCCCGCAGATCGTAGTACCAGCGGCCCTCGATGTCGTGAAGCATGGTGCCTGAGTAATAACCGCTGCCTTCATTCCGGAACTGGATGGTGCGGTCCCGCTCCGCCAGGGTGGGGTGGAACAGGTTCAGCACCACGTACGGATACTGGGCAGGGCCGGCGTCGGTATCGAGTTTCAGGGTCACCTTGCGGTCATCGAAATTCATTTCACCGACCATACCCATGCTGTAGGCGAGTTGGTCACGAGCGATCTCGAGGTTGATACCGCGCCCTTCCTTGGAGTAGTCGTCGGTTACCATGGTGTCCTTCATGTTACTGGCGACCACAATCATGACGGTACACCAGACAATGGCCGCCAAAGGGAAAATGGTCAGGAACCAGAACCAGGGTTGGCGGTACCAGGGTGCCACCGGGGCGTGTTCACTCATAATGCTTCATCTCTATTCAAGCCGGTTAACCGGAGCTAATTGTACAAATCAGCGCGTTGGACCGACAAACCGGCTTTCAGTTTCAAGTTTCAGTGACGGATCTGTTTCGGAAACTGCCCGGAAACGAATCTCGTTGTTGGATTCGGCGATGGACTCGGGTGGAACGTCCACCACCGTCGGCAGGGAGCGGTTCTCGCCACTTTCAACGGTCACTCTGGTGTCGGTCAGGATCTGGATGTCCTCGAGGCCGCTCACAGAGATCGAGAAAACCTGTGGTACTTCGGTCATGTTGGCAATCTTCAACGTATAGGAGTTCTCGATCCGGCCCTGACCATTGAAACTGTACAATGCGCCACGATCACGCAGGGCGTCCATCTGGGCCGGCACCCGGGTGGCGATGGTAACGATGATTGCTGAAATCATCAGTACCAACATGATGCCGTAGCCAAAGGTTCGGGGGCGGAGCAACTTGGATTGCTTGCCTTCGAGCTCATTCTCCGTGGTGTACCGGATCAGACCCGTGGGATAGTTCATCTTCTCCATGACTTCGTCACAGGCATCGATACACAGGGCGCAGCCGATGCACTCGTACTGGAGTCCGTCCCGGATGTCGATGCCGGTGGGGCAGACCTGGACACACTGACCACAGTCGATGCAGTCCCCCAGGCCCAGTTCCTCCGGATCAACGCCTTTCTTGCGGCTGCCCCGGGGCTCGCCACGGTTCGGGTCGTAGGAGACAACCCGGGTGTTCGGGTCGAACATCACCGACTGGAAGCGCGCATACGGGCACATGTACAGGCATACCTGTTCACGCATCCAGCCGGCGTTCAGATAGGTGGCCACGGTGAAGAAGGCCACCCAGAAGTAGGCCCAGCCATTGGCATGGAGAGTGAACAGGTCGCCAATCAACTCGCGAATGGGGTAGAAATACCCGACAAACGTGAGGCCGGTTGCCAGCGCAATCAGCAGCCAGACTGCATGCTTGGCGGATTTCTTCGCTATTTTGGCGCCGGAATTCGGTGCCTTGTCGAGCTTCATCCGCTTGTTGCGGCTACCTTCGATCCGCTCCTCAACCCACATGAAGATAAAGGTCCACACCGTTTGCGGGCAGGTATACCCACACCAGACCCGGCCAAACAGCGTGGTGATAAAAAACAGACCGTAGGCGCAGATGATCAGCATCCCCGACAGCAGGATGAAATCCTTGGGATAGAAGGTCATGCCGTAGAGGTGGAATTCCCGTGCAGGGAGGTCGAAATGGATCAGCGGCTGGCCATCGATGGTGATCCATACGAACAGGAAATACATACCCATCAGGAGGGTCAGACTTACGTTCCGAATTCGCTGGAAGAAGCCTTTTACTTCCTTGACATAGATCTTCTTTCGGCTCGCGTAGAGCTCAACGGTTTCGGTTTTTTTGTTTTTGTTGGAGGAATCAGACGAAGGGTCAACCTGTTTGACCGGAATCTCACTGCTCATCGTAACCTCCCGATGAAAGGATAAAACGGGGAGCGGGCCTCGGTGGGTCTGCTGATCTTTTCAAGCCTGTGCCCGCGCGGGCAGACACAGGGTTGAAAAGACCGGGCCAGGGCAGGGATGCGCCCCGGCCGGATCATTCTCAGTTGGACAGGCTGTAAACGTAAGCCGCGAGGATCTGGATCTGGTCCTCGGTCAGGCGTCCGGCCTGGGCGGGCATCTGGTTCTGGCGACCGTTCATGACGGTTTCCTTGATCCAGTCGTAGGTGGACCCGTACAGCCAGGTGTTGTCAGTCAGGTTCGGTGCGCCCATGGCCTGGTTACCCTTGCCATCCGGGCCGTGGCACGCCACACACGCCTGCTGGAATACCTGCGCTCCGGCTTCGGCTGCCTCAGGATCCTCGGCACGACCGCTGAAGCTCAGCACATAGTTCACCACCTGATCCACCTGCTCGTTGGTCATGCTGGGCATGGTGCCTTTGGCGGGCATGTTGCCCATACGGCCATTGTGCAGGGTTTCGAGGATGGCATCCGGCGTGCCGCCGTAGAGCCAATCATCGTCGGTCAGGTTCGGGAAGCCAACCTGGCCGCGGGCCGCAGAGCCGTGGCATACCGCGCAGTTGTTGGCGAACAGGCGCTGGCCGATCTTCAGGGCGTCCTCGTTGGTAGCCAGTTGTGGTACCGGGGTATCGCCATACTGGGCATAGATTTCGCCATATTTCTCTTCGGCCGCGGCCACTTCGGCTTCCCACTGGTTGGTGGAGGTCCAGCCCAGCAGGCCCTTGTAGTTACCGAGGCCCGGATACAGTGCCAGATAACCGAGAGCGAACACACAGGTCGCCATGAACAGATAGAACCACCACTTTGGCAGAGGGTTATCGTATTCCTCAATGCCATCGAAGGAATGGCCCATGGTGCGGTCTGTTTCGACATCAGTGGTCTGGTTCTTCCGGGTTGCCCACAGAAGCCAAGCACAGCCAAAAACAGTACCGAGCACGATCACACTGATCCAGATGCTCCAGAAGGTACTCATTGTTTCTTCTCCGTTTTTTCCTGTTCGAGAGTACGCTTTTCCACGTCGTCATCGTCAAAGGGCAGGTGTGCCGCTTCGTCATTGGCCTTCTTGCGGTGGGCACTGTAGGCCCACCAGACGATGCCAAGGAAGATCGCCATTACCAGAAGGGTGTGAATTCCGCGTAACTCATTGATATCCATGGGATCACCGTTTGTCTGAAATCACAGTACCCAGCTGCTGCAGGTATGCGACCAGCGCTTCAATTTCGAATTTACCCTGAATGTCGGCGGACGCAGCGGCGATCTGCTCGTCGGTGTATGGTACGCCGAGTGTTTGCAGGGTCTGCATCCGGTCATCGATGCTTTCATGATCGACACGGTTCTCGAACAGCCAGGGGAACGCCGGCATGTTGGATTCCGGTACCACACTGCGCGGGTTATACAGATGCTGGCGCTGCCAGGCATCGGAATAACGTCCGCCAACACGGGCGAGGTCCGGGCCGGTACGCTTGGAACCCCACAGGAACGGGCGGTCGTAAACGAACTCACCCGCAACGGAGTAGTGGCCATAGCGCTCGGTTTCCGCACGGAAAGGACGGATCTGCTGGGTATGGCACACATGGCAGCCTTCGCGGATGTAGATATCCCGGCCTTCCAGCTCCAGAGCGGAGAGGGGCTCAAGACCCTCAACCGGCTCATTGGTCTGCTTCAGGAAGAACAGGGGCACAACTTCCACCAGGAACCCGCCACTGATGGCCAGAACGATCAGCACGATCATCAGGCCAATGTTCTTTTCAATAATTTCGTGTTTCATCTGATCTCTCTCCCGTTACGCCGCCTGAGCCGCAGCGCTGTCAGCTGCAACCGCTTCTTTCTGACGAACGGTCATGTACACGTTGTATGCCATGATCAGCATGCCGCTCAGGAAGATCACGCCACCCAGGAAGCGGACGAAGTAGCCCGGGTAGGAGGCTTCCAGGGCTTCCACGAAGCTGTAGGTCAGGGTGCCGTCTTCGTTCACTGCGCGCCACATCAGACCCTGCATGATGCCGTTAACCCACATGGCAACGATGTAGAGAACGGTGCCGACGGTGGCCAGCCAGAAATGCACGTTGATCAGGGCTGTGCTGTACATGGCCTGCAGGCCCCAGAGTTTCGGGATCAGGTGGTAGACCGCACCGATACTGATCATGGCAACCCAGCCCAGCGCACCGGAGTGAACGTGGCCGATGGTCCAGTCAGTGTTGTGAGACAGTGCGTTTACCGTCTTGATGGACATCATCGGGCCTTCGAAGGTAGACATGCCGTAGAAGGACAGGGAGACCACCAGGAAGCGGAGGATCGGATCGGTGCGAAGTTTGTGCCAGGCACCGGACAGGGTCATCATGCCGTTGATCATGCCGCCCCAGGACGGAGCCAGGAGGATCAGGGACATAACCATGCCTGCGGTCTGCGCCCAGTCAGGCAGTGCAGAGTAGTGCAGGTGGTGGCCACCGGCCCATACGTAGGTAGCGATCAGCGCCCAGAAGTGAACGATGGACAGGCGATAGGAGTAAACCGGACGGTTGGCCTGCTTGGGAACGAAGTAATACATCATGCCCAGGAAGCCGGCGGTCAGGAAGAAACCGACGGCGTTGTGGCCATACCACCACTGCATCATGGCGTCGGTGACACCGGCGTATGCAGAGTAGGACTTGAAGGCCGTGGCGGGCAGCGCCATGTTGTTGCCGATGTGCAGGGCCGCAACCGTGATGATGAACGCACCGTAGAACCAGTTGGCCACGTAAATGTGCGGCGTGCTCCGCTTCATGATCGTTCCGAAGAACACCAGGGCGTAGGTTACCCAGACCACGGCGATGGCGATGTCAATCGGCCACTCGAGCTCGGCGTACTCCTTGGATGTAGTAAGGCCCATTGGCAGGGTGATGGCTGCTGCCACAATGATTGCCTGCCAGCCCCAGAAAGTGAACGCCGCCAGACCGTCCGATATCAGGCGGGCCTGACACGTACGCTGGACTACGTAATAGGAGGTGGCAAACAAGGCACTTCCGCCAAAGCCGAAGATAACGGCGTTGGTATGCAGCGGCCGGAGCCGGCCGAAGTGGGTAAAGGGCAGGTCGAGGTTGAGGGATGGCCAGACGAGCTGCGCTGCGATCAGCACACCCATAGCCATTCCTACAATACCCCATACCACTGTCATGATGGCGAACTGTCTCACCACCTTGTAGTTGTATGTCAGGTTTGCATTTACTGTGCTCATAGCCTTACCAATGGGTTTAGGATGGGGAATTATGCGGGCGCAAGTATGGAGAAACCATTAGCTGTTTGCAATGACTCAGGTCAACTCCTGATATCCGTCAAATTCACCGAAATCAGCGACATGGCGAGCATGTGAATCATTCGCGAAGAGAGGGTTGCGCCCTGGGTAATTGCTGCTTGCTATCGGGTATGATAGCCCCTGATCTGGCAGAGGTGAATTCAGTGGAATTGATTAAGAGCAATTACTACGAAAATCAGCCGAAAGTCGTAATGGTTCTGGCCCATGGTGCTGGCGCACCGGCTGATTCGCCCTTTATGAACGAGCTTTCCGCTGCCCTGGATGCGGAGGGGGTCGCGACGGTGCGGTTCGAATTTCCTTATATGGAAAAGCGGCGGCAAGATGGTAAGAAACGACCACCGGACCGGCAGCCCCGACTTCTCGAGCGTTTCCGGAGCGTCCTTGCGACGGTACGGGCAGAGGTTGGAGATGCGTGCCCCGTTGTTATCGGGGGCAAATCCATGGGCGGTCGAATGGCCAGCATCCTTGCGGCAGAAGACGCCGGAATAGATGGGGTGGTGTGCTTCGGTTACCCGTTTCATCCCCCGGGCAAGCCCGACAATTGGCGTGTCGACCATTTTCCCCGGATTGATTGCCCCATCCTGGTGATTCAGGGAACCCGGGATCCATTCGGCAAGCCCGATGAAGTTGCTGGGTGGCAGGAGGAGCTCGGAGCCTGCCAGGTCGTCTGGCTGGAGGGTGGTAATCACGATTTCCAACCGCTGGCCCGTCAGCCGGAATCCCGACAGGATCTGATCGGGAAGGCTGCCAGTCAGGTCCGCTCATTTACTGAGTCGAGGGTATGTTCCAGTCGATAGGCTCACCCTCCGCGATCTGAACCCGGTCGCGTCCGGAGGCTTTGGCCCTGTACAAGGCATCATCGGCGCGGCGGAACAGTGTTTGCTGATCTTCCCGGCTGGCAAGTTCGGCGATGCCGGCGCTCAGGGTCATGGTCAGGGTCTTTCGGTCAGGTGTTTCCAGGGAGGTGTTCCGGAGTTCATCGAGGATCGCCTGGCAAACCTTGCGGGCGCCCTCGCTGTCGGCGCCTGGTAACAGTACTGCAAATTCCTCGCCGCCGAAACGGATGGCAATATCCCTGGGCCGTTTTACATGGCGGGTGAGGATATCGGCAATCAGTTGCAGGCAGGTGTCCCCGAATCCATGGCCCCAGGTGTCGTTCACCGCCTTGAACCGGTCGGCATCGATCAGGGCAAGGGTAAGGGGTTGCCCGGTTCTCCGGGCCTCGGCACAGAGTTCCGGCAGGATATTGTCCAGGTGACGGCGGTTGTACAGGCCGGTCAACGGATCGTTCAGGCTCAGTGCGGCCAGTTTTCGGTTGGCTTGTTCCAGCTCCCGCATGGCGTTGCGTAACTGGGAAGTGCGTTCGTGAACCTTGAATTCCAGCTGGGTGCGGGCCTTGTGCTCCACGTCCAGCAGTTTCTGGTTGAGCAGGCGCCAGCGCTGGACCATGGCGTAGTTCAGCAGGATGACCTGACCGCCAATGGTTACCTGCATCAGCGATTCCCGGGCGAGGAAATCGGCAAGATAGCCGAAAGCGGCCAGGGCATAGATCAGGGCACCTACGAGCATGACCATCCAGGACAGCAGGTACCAGATGGCGGGCGGATAGCCCTGGCGCCAGCGGATACCCGCCGAAACCAGCAGGCTGGCGATGACGCTCAGCGCCAGCACCGTGTTGAGGATGATCGTCTTGTTATAAGGAAGAATGAAGGTAAGCACCAAAAGGACGATACATAACCAGGCCTGGGCCTTGAGGGTGGTGTTGGCGAGCGTGTCCGGTTTCACTTCGAGGAACGAGCGACCGAAGAGGGTCATTGCCAGAGCACAAAGGGCCAGCGCCAACGGAATGGATGTATTGGCAAAGCCCGCGCTCTCCGGCCAGAAATACTGGTTGGCAAAGCCGCCCATGGCGAACAGAAACAGACCCATCGCGGCCATGTAAAAGGCATTGTAGAAATAATAGACCGTTCCGGAGCTGAAGAATAAAAGCAGGTTGAAAGCGCCAAAGATCGCCAGCGCACCATAGAACAGCCCATGAGTGAGGGTAAGGTGGTTGCTGGTGGCGATCACCTCGGCCGGAGTTTCCAGGGAAAGGGGCACATTGAGGGCGCCGCTGCTGCGGATTCGGATCGTTACCTCACGCAGTTCCCCGGCACCGATGGTGACGGGCAACAGGAAATACCGATAGTCTATGCCCCTGGATGCAAACGGATATTGGTCGCCGGTTGCGAGTTTAGCGATGGCGCCATCACTGTCGTAGGTCCAGAATGTGACCTCGTCGAGCAGGGGATAATCCAGCTTGAGATACCAGAGGCCGCGGGTGTTGCCGCTATTGATCAGTTGCAGTTTCAGCCAGTAAACGGATTGGGTATGGCTGAACACCAGATCGTGGCCATCCGCCGGGGACCAGGCCAGTGATTCGGGCAGCTCCTCCGGCGATAGCGCCTGGTGGGCGGCTTCTTCCGGATCGGCGCTGTAGTAGCAGACATGGTTCATCAGATTATGCCGGGCGCTGTCGTCGGTCACATCAAGTAAGGGGCACGTGTCCGTAATGCCTGGCTGACCGGCCCAGACCAGGGCAGGAAGGCAGCAGATCATGGCTACAGACATCAGCCGGGTCAGAAGTGACATTCAGTGCTTCCAGCAAGAAAGTGAGCTGGAAGTGTAGCCAACGTACACAATCTTCACTGTTAAACAGTTTCAAATTTGCGGCTTTCAGCAAGAGTCCGCTACAGGGGCAGCATGGAACAGATTCTCGCATTCTGTCGGCCCGGCTTTGAGGCCGAGGCCGGACGTGAACTAATGGATTCCGCGATGGAAGCGGGGTTGTATGGTTTTTTCGAACCCGTCAGGGGTGAGGGGGTGGTCTGGTTTTCACTGCCCGGTCCGGAACCCGCGGAAGAGCTGTTGGCCAGGGTAAGGCTTGAGAACCTTGTATTTGTCCGCGATTGGCTGGTTGTGCTTGGTCGGCTGGAACTGCCAGCGGAGGACCGTGTGGGTGCCATCATTGAAGGGCTCCGCCAGCTGGACGGGGGCGTGCCGGAATGCGCCCGGGTCGAAGTTCGTCTGCTGGAGAACAATACCGACAAGGACCTGGGCAACTTTGCGCGGAAGTGGATGGCGCCGCTGTCCCGGGGGCTCCGGGGTGCAGGATGGCTGCAGGCTGCAGAGGCCGAGACGCCTGCGCGACTGGAGATCTTTCTGACCGATTTCGGCCATGCCGTGGTCGGTTTCAGTCTCCGCAGCAATTGTGCCCGTTTTGTCGGTGGTATCCCGCGGCTCCGTTTACCTTCCTCGGCGCCGAGTCGCTCGGCGCTAAAACTGGAAGAGGCCTGGAAGGTATTTCTGCCACCCGGACAGGAGTTGGACTATCTGGGAGGCGGAAAGAAAGCTGCGGATCTCGGCGCGGCACCCGGTGGCTGGACCTGGCAACTGGTGCGTCAGGGCATGCTGGTGACCGCGGTCGATAACGGGCCAATGGATTCTGAGCTTATGGCCTCCGGCCAGGTCGAACATGTGCGCGCCGATGGATACAGCTGGCGACCGAAGCGCGCCATTGACTGGATGGTTTGCGACATTGTGGATCAGCCGCGAAAAACAGCACGTTTGGCCGTGGACTGGGTCGGTTCCGGATTATGCCGTTTTACGGTATTCAACCTGAAGTTGCCGATGAAAAAGCGCTATGAAGAATGGTTGATCTGCCGGGATATCATTGAAGAGGGACTGGGCCGGGCGGGCGTCGGCTTCCGCCTGCACGCACGCCACCTGTATCATGACAGGGAAGAGATCACCTGCTTCATCGAACGCACAGGCTGACCGGAGTCGATCAGATTGCGTTCTGCTGCAGCACTGTGACGGCTTCATCCTTGTCCATCATGGGGATCAGTTCCGCCATCAGGTCCCGGCGTTCCGGCGAGTGGAACCAACGATCCCAGTCGGCTTCCGAGCGCCAGTTGGCCAGGGTGATCCGGTGATTGGGGTCGTGGCTGTCGACGAGGGTCTCTCCGGAGATGAAACCGGGCGCTGCCACTGCCTGCTGAAGCACAAGGCGGGCCCTTTGTTCATAGGCCTCTTCCAGGGATTCGGCGATATGGCGTTCGATCAAAACCCGTATCATGGTTATCCTCCAACTTTTTTACCTGTTATAAACAGTAATTTAGCACGTATTTCTGAAAAATCAGCTGAACCAGAAGGAGACAACGTTTGACGGCCAGTGAATTTGACGCTGAACTCGATGCCCGTGGCCTGTTCTGCCCCGAGCCGGTAATGATGCTCCACAATCGCATCAGCGATGTCGAACCTGGTGGCGTGTTGCGTGTGGTGGCTACCGACCCTTCCACCACCCGGGACATTCCGCGCTTCTGTCAGTTTCTCGGTCACGAGCTGATCAGTCAGGCAGAGCAGGAGGGGGAGTTTGTCTATCTGATCCGTCGGGGCGGATAACCCGGGCCGTCAGGTCCGGATCGGTAACTGCTCAAGGTGTTGCAGGAACTCCTCCTTGTCCATCTCGCCCAGGATTCTCTGGTTTTCCAGTTCCTTGCCGTCAGCCCGGTAGAACAGGATCGCAGGCGGCCCGAACAGGCCCAGCTCATTGAGCAGCCCCTGCTGTTCCGGTGTGTTTCGGGTCATGTCAATCTGCAGCAGGGTGTAGGACGACAACGCCTGACCCACCTGGGCATCGCTGAAGACGTTGCGTTCCATGACTTTGCAGGAAATACACCAGTCCGCGTAGAAGTCGAGCATGACCGGTTGATTCTGGTCGCGGGCAACCTTTAACAGTCGGCGAATCTCCGCAGGTTCTTCGACTCTCCGGAATCCGGCGTGTGCGTCATTCGCATTGCTTGCGGGGGCCGATGACGCGACCGTGAAGGGCGCCAGTGGTTTGAGTGGGTCGTTGGCGCCACCGACGGCCCCGGCGAGCAACGCCAGACCGTAAGCAAACATGACCAGCCCCAGACCCTTGCGGGTCCGTTGCCATCCGGCCCGGGCGGCGTCAAAGGCGCCGAGCTGAACCCCCGTGACCGCAATCAGTAATCCCCAGAGCGTCAGCGCCACCCACGCCGGTACCAGCCGTTCCACCAGCCAGATCGCAACCGCCAGGAGCATGACGCCATAGAAGTGTTTTACGGCGGTCATCCAGTGACCGGTGGTGGGCAGCAACTTACGGCCGCCAACCGCAACCAGGATCAGCGGGACGCCCATGCCGAGCCCAAGCGCGAACAGGGCTACACCGCCTGTTACCGCATTCTGTGTGGTGGAAATATACAACAGGCTGCCTGCCAGTGGCGCTGAGACGCAGGGAGAAACGATCAGTGCCGAGAGCGCTCCGATGCCGAAAATACCCGCGACCCGTGAAGCGGTCAACTTGTGACTGGCGTTGTTGAGCGGATCCCGGATAAACCGGGGAAGCTGGATCTCGAACAGGTCAAACATGGACAGCGCGAATACCACGAACAGTGTGGCAAAGATGCCCAGGACCCATGGAGACTGGAGCTGCGCCTGCAGATTGAAACTGGCGCCCAACAGTCCGGTCAGAACACCTGCAGCGGCATAGGTCAATGCCATTCCCAGTACATAACTTCCCGAGAGCATCAGGGCATGGCCCGTGGTGCGGGTGTTATGCCCCGAAACCAGGGTTGAGATGATAGGCACCATGGGCAGGACGCAGGGAGTAAAGGTCAGGCCCAGGCCCAGCAGGAAGAACAGCCCGGCAATGACCAAGACGGACTGCTTTGAGAGAAAGCCCGCCAGACCCGTCGCCGAATCCGTGTCGACAGACGCCGGGGCGGTGCCGGCTGCACCGGAGTCCGCGGTGTTGCCGGTCGTGGCTGCACTGGCGCCCGAACCACCGGGGTAGTACAGGACTTCCCGCGTCTGGGGCGGATAGCACAGCCCTGCTTCTGCACAGCCCTGGTAAGTGACCTCCAGCGTGGCTTCCCGGACGCCATCCGGCAGCGTGACTGGCACCCGAGCCTCCACCGGCTCGTAGAAGACGGTTACTTCACCAAAGAATTCGTCATTGGTGGTTTCACCCTGCATCGAGAACGAGGGCTCGCCGAGCGTGACGCCGTCGGTGACGGCGGCGACACTGACCCGATTCTGGTACAGATAGTGGCCGGGAGTAATGCTCCAGTTCAGCGAGACAGACCCCTGATCCGTGGTATAGCTGAAGGGCAGAGCCTCATCGACCGGCAGGAAATCGCCGCCCCCGCCGAAAAGGCTTGAGCCGGAACCCGAACTGCCGAGCGCGTAGGCCGGGGACACAAACAGGGCCAGGCAGGTTGCCAGGATGGCGAAAAGGGTAAGAGCTGTCTGGTAAATGCGTTCGGCAAGGCTCGGGCTTGTCATTTGCAGTGCAATTTCCCGGTTGTAAGTGTATGAATGGTACCTGCTTCGACGGCAGTGGACACAGGGTTGCTGGTAAAGTTCCCGGTGGTCTGGTATTGCATGCGCTAAAGTCGCACAATAGCCAACCAATGAATCACAGTCCAAACGATCTTATCATGCTGTTCAATGACTTGTTCCGGGAGCCATTCCGGACAATCCTGGTCAGGGGCGGCTCAGAACCCGAGTATTTGCCTGCAGACGGACCATCCGGTCTGGCAAGGGTAGTGTTCGCGCACGGATATTATGCCAGCGCTTTGCATGAAATCAGCCACTGGTGTATCGCCGGTGAGCATCGTCGCACACTTCACGATTACGGCTACTGGTACTGTCCGGATGGTCGAACCCCCGAGCAACAGCGGGCCTTTGAACGGGTTGAGATCAGGCCACAGGCCCAGGAATGGTTGTTTTCAGTGGCAGCCGGTTCCCGTTTCCATATCAGTGTGGACAACCTCTCCGGAGACGGGGCCAGCGACGAACAACAATTCCGTGCCAATGTTCACGCACAGGCCGAACGTTATCTGGCCGATGGGCTGCCGCCCCGGGGCCAGGAATTTTTTGACGCACTGAAGAGTTTTTACGGAACCGGCCAGGACTTCGACAACGCCTGGCAACGGGATGTGCAACGTGTGGTTCCTCCCAATTCGCTTTCCGACAGAGTAAGGAATACAGAGACTGTATGACATCTGACCCAAAACACACCGGCGATCTCAGGTTCAGCGACCTGAATCTGGACAAGCGTCTGCTGGACGCCATCACCGCTATCGGATTTGAGTACTGCACCCCGATCCAGGCAGAAACGCTGCCCTGGACTCTGGCCTGTGAAGACCTGATTGGTCAGGCCCAGACCGGTACCGGGAAGACGGCAGCTTTTTTGATTACCGCTATCCAGACCCTGCTCGAAACCCCGATTCCCGCGAAGGAGCGCTTTGCCTCCGAACCTCGCGTGCTGGCACTCGCGCCGACCCGGGAGTTGGCAATGCAGATTGCCAAGGACGCCGAGCAGCTCTGCCAGCACACTGGTCACAACGTGGTAACCGTCGTTGGCGGAATGAATTACGACAAGCAGCGGGACCAGTTGCAGAACGAGATCGTGGATATCCTGGTGGCTACCCCGGGCCGGCTGATTGACTTCCTGGGCTCCCAGGACGTGTTCCTGGACCAGCTGGACATCCTGATCCTCGATGAGGCCGACCGGATGCTGGACATGGGGTTCATTCCCGATGTGAAGCGCATTATCCGAAAGTGTACTCCCAAGGATGCGCGCCAGACTCTGCTGTTCAGTGCCACGTTCAACCAGGATGTGCTCAACCTGGCATCCATGTGGACCCAGAACGCCGAGTTTGTGGAAATCGAGCCCGAGCAGAAAACCGCCGAGCGGGTTGAGCAAACGGTTTACCTGCTGGGTGAAGATGAAAAGTTGCAAGTTCTGGTCAATTATCTGAAACGCCCGGAAGTGGAAAAGGCCATCGTCTTCGCCAACCGGCGCGACCAGTGCCGGGACCTCGAAGAAGATCTGAAGAACCAGGGTGTCAAAGTCTCCCTGATGTCCGGCGAAATTGCCCAGAACAAACGGCTGCGCACCCTCGACCAGTTCAAGAAAGGCAATATCCAGGTTCTGGTCGCCACCGACGTTGCCGGCCGTGGTATACACGTCAACGGCGTGACCCATGTGTTCAACTATAATCTTCCGGACAACGCCGAAGATTATGTGCACCGTATCGGCCGGACCGGTCGGGCGGGCAGTCATGGTGTCTCGGTCAGCCTGGCCGGTGAGGACGACTCGTTCACCCTCCCGGCGATTGAGAGCTATATCAAACAGAAGCTGAAGACCGAAGTCCCCGACGATACCCTGAGAGCTCCTCTGGAAAAACCCGCTATCACCCGCAAGCGTGGTGGCCGCCGCAGCGGTGGCGGTGGGCGTCCCCAGGGCGGTCGTGGCTCCCAGCGCCAGCGCAGGAATTGAAGGACGCAAAAGACCATGCTGATCGTAGCTGACGAGAATATCCCGTTACTCGACTCCTTCTTCGGGGACATGGGCGAGATTCGCCGGGTCTCCGGCCGCCATGTGACTTCTGACGACGTCCGCGATGCAGACATCCTGTTGGTCCGGTCGGTCACCCGGGTAAACCGTGATTTGCTGGAAGGCAGTCGGGTGCGTTTTGTCGGAACCGCGACGATCGGAACTGATCATGTCGACCTCCAGTGGCTGGAGGAGCAGGGCATCCGCTTTTCCGCTGCTCCGGGCTGTAACGCCAACAGCGTGGTCGAATACGTCCTGTCGGTGCTGTCACTGTATGCAGAGAGGCGTGGTCTGACTGACTGGACCGACCTGAGCGTGGGTATTGTCGGCGTTGGCAATGTCGGCGGGGAACTGGCGGCCAAGCTGGAGCGACTCGGTTTCACGATTCGCCTCTGTGATCCGCCCAGAGCCGAACGGGAGGGTGAACAGGGTCCTGAATTCGTCAGCCTGGAAGAGGCCATGGAATGCGACGTGGTCAGTCTCCACACTCCGCTGACCCGGAGCAGCCCCCACGCCACGTTCCACATGATCGGAGAGCGCGAACTCGCCGGGCTCACCTCCGACCAGCTCCTGATCAGCGCCGGCCGCGGCGAGGTGATCGATACCTCCGTCCTGAAGCAACGCCTGACTTCCGCCAACCCGCCGCTCGTCGCCCTCGATGTCTGGGAACGGGAACCGAAGATCGACCCGGAACTGGCAGACCTGGTTTGGCTGGCAACGCCCCACATCGCCGGTTACAGCCTCGAAGGCAAGGTTCAGGGCACCGAAATGATCTACAAGGCGCTCAGCTATTTCCTCGGCCTGCCGGTCCGGAAAAAGGCCGGCCAGTTCCTTCCGGAACCCGCCTTGAGCAAGGTTTCCTTCACCTCTGCAGCCGATGAGGATCAGGCCATCAAAACCGCCCTCAGGGCCTGTTACGACCCAAGGCAGGACGATGCCCGCCTGCGCCTGGCAATGAACGGTAGCGCCGATGAAAGAGGTGCGGCGTTCGACCGCCTGCGCCGGGATTATCCGGTGCGAAGAGAATGTTCGAGCCTGAAAGTCCAACTGAAAGGGACCAGTAAATCCCTGCAGGACAGTTTCCGAGCCATCGGTTTCAAGCTGAAAATCTAGCTAGTGCCACGGAGTCCGAGGGTATTTGAAAAGTAGCTCCGCCGGTGGGAGGGCCTGTCCGAAACTGTGCGGAGCCATGGATGGCGGAGCTCAAGCGTCACATGGGTGAGGCCGAGCGCTTATGAAGCGAAGCTTCATGCGACAGCCGAACGACTGCAATCTATGATTGCAGGCTGGCCCCCGGAGGGGTGCCGCAAGGAGCGTGTTTCGGACAGGCCCTCCCACCGGCGGAGCGGGCGACACACTCCCTCTCAGGCGTTATTTCAGTTCAGCTTCCTGCAATGCCCGAATCCGATCTTCCAACGGGGGATGGGTCATAAACAAGGCACTCAGCCCCGCCCGCGCGCCGCGGTTGATACCGAACGCCTGCAGTGAATCCGGCATCTGATCCGGCACTTCACTTTCCTGCTTCAACCTCGCCAGAGCGTTAATCATCGCCGAACGGCCTGCCAGCTGGGCGCCGGCAATATCCGCCCGATACTCCCGACGACGGGAGAACCAGAACACAATCGTGCTGGCCAGGATGCCGAGCACGATTTCAGCCACGATGCTGACCACAAAGAAACCGATACCGTGGCCCTGCTCATTCTTGAACACCACCCGGTCCACAAACGAGCCGATCACCCGTGACGCGAAGATTACGAACGTGTTCACCACACCCTGAATCAGGGCCAGTGTCACCATGTCGCCATTGGCCACGTGGCCGATTTCGTGCCCAAGAACAGCCCGGATCTCGTCCTTGTTGAAGCGGTGCAGCAGACCTTCGCTGACAGCAACCAGCGCGTCATTCTTGTTCCAGCCGGTGGCGAACGCGTTGGATTGTGATGCCGGGAAAATGGCCACCTCAGGCATCTTGATGCCGGCATTGCGGGCCAGTTCCGCCACCGTATCGACCAGCCAGCGCTCGGCCGGAGTCCGCGGTGATTCGATCACCTGGGCCCGGGTGCTCCACTTGGCCATGGGCTTGGAGATGAACAGCGAGATCAGGGCGCCGGCAAAGCCGAACACCGCGGCAAAGGCCAGCAACGAGCCGTACTCGATGCCTTGCTGGCTCAGGTAACTGTCGACACCCAGCAGGCGCAGGGTAAAGCTTGCAACCACAATGACCGCAAGGTTGGTCGCCAGAAACAGCAGTATGCGCATGTTAATTCCTTGAAAGTTCAGTCAAAGACACAAATCACCCATCTGACCGGAATATGCGGCCCGGGTTCTCGGCTTCAAGAGTATTACCGCGATTTAATGATGGCTACTGTCGGCGAAAAACGTCGCTTGCACCACCTGGCTGATACGCGCGGAGTTGCCGGTCTTCAGGGCTTGGCGAATCAGGTGGATATGGGTAGAGAGGTCGCGTTGGACCGACCGGGGCAGGTTCTCGGTCTCGTCCGTCTGGACGCCGGCTGCGTCGGCCAGGGCCTGGGATGCCGGGGCGCTGAGACGGATGAAGGCGTTGCGGGTCAGAACGGCCTGGTCAAGGGCTTCCTGGCGGATGGTGTCCACATAGCGTAACAGCCCTTCTTCCTCGAGCCAGAGCAGGGCGCCGAAACAGGCCATGTGCCGCTTGCTGTGGAGGCCGAATTCGTCCGGCTCGTCGGGTCCTGCAATATCCTCCACAAACAGGTTTACCCGGCGCGGGAAGACGCCGTAGAGCTGGACCAGAGCGATGGCAACGTCCTTGTAGAATTCCTCGACATGAATATCCGCCATAATGTGACCGTTACTGCTGATATTTGCTCAGGAAATTGCCGAGGCGGCCCATCGCGTCCTCGAGCGTATCCTCCCGTGGCAGGAAAACCACGCGCAGATGCTGTTTGTCATCAATGTTGAAGGCAGAACCCTGGACCAGCAGGATCTTTTCCTGAAGCAGCAGATCCAGTACCAGTTTCTCGTCATTGACGATGGGAAACTTCTTCGGATCGAGCTTCGGAAAAAGGTAAAGAGCCCCCTCGGGTTTCACGCAGCTGACCCCGGGAATATCGTTCAGCATCCGCCACGCGGTCTCGCGCTGTTCGAACAGGCGCCCGCCCGGCGCCACCAGGTCGTCGATGGACTGGTAACCGCCCAGGGCCGTCTGGATGGCGAGTTGGGCGGGCACATTGGCGCACAGGCGCATGTTGGAGAGCATCTCGATGCCCTCCACCAGATCTCGGGCGCGGTGCTTGGCACCACTGATGATCATCCAGCCGGAGCGATAACCGGCCGCCCGGTAATTCTTGGACAGGCCGTTATAGGTGAAGAACAGGACGTCATCGGCCAGAGAGGCAGTGGAAACGTGCCGGGTCCCGTCGTAGAGGATCTTGTCGTAGATCTCATCCGACAGGACTATCAGGTTATGTTTGCGTGCCAGTTCGATGACCTGTTCCAGCAATTCCGTCGAATAGACTGCACCGGTCGGGTTGTTGGGATTTATCAGCACGATGGCCCGGGTGCGGCGGGTAATTTTCTTGCGGATATCGTCTATGTCCGGGAACCAGTTCTGCTCCTCGTCACAGCGATAGTGTACCGGCTTGCCGCTGGATAGAGTGACGGCTGCGGTCCAGAGCGGATAATCGGGAGCCGGAATAAGCACTTCGTCACCGGTGTTGAGCATCGCCTGCATGGACATCACGATCAGCTCGCTGACGCCATTGCCCAGGTAGATGTCGTCGATGTCCACTTTGTCGATGCCCCGCTGCTGGCAATAATGCATGACTGCCTTGCGGGCAGAGAACAGCCCCTTGGACTCGACGTAGCCCTGGGCCTGGTGCATGTTGTAAATCACGTCCTGCTGGATTTCTTCCGGCACATCCAGCTCGAAGGCGGCCGGGTTGCCGATATTGAGCTTGAGGACCCGGTGACCTTCCTCCTCCAGCCGACGCGCCTCGCGCAGAACCACTCCACGAATTTCGTAACAGACGTTATCGAGCTTGGCGGACTTGTAGTAGTTCTGCATGGATTCGGGTTCCTTGAAAGGTAATACGGTTACGCAGCCATCCATTTGGTGGCAGGCTTTATTCTAGCGGAGCGAGGGCAGGCTACAACAGGGGAATTATGACGAATTGTGGCGGATTTAGGGGGTAAACCTCAGGCGGGTTCCCGGTTTTGTGACCAAGTGGCCTGTTAGGGCATGGCTTTCCGATATATATTTTGCACAATTAGATTGTGCAAAATATAAAAGGAGTGATTTATGGCGCAGTCAAGTCTCTACGATTTCAAGGTTCGCGATATCAAGGGTAACGAACAGGGCATGGATGCCTATCGCGGCAAGGTGCTGCTGATCGTGAACACGGCCAGCAAGTGCGGCTTTACCCCTCAGTTCGAGGGCTTGCAGCAGCTCTACAAGGATCTGAATGAAAAGGGGCTGGAGGTGCTCGGTTTTCCGTGCAACCAGTTCATGAACCAGGATCCCGGCACCGACGATGCGATCAGCCAGTTCTGCAGTCTGAATTATGGTGTGGATTTCCCCATGTTTGCCAAGATCGAGGTGAACGGGGAGGGCACCCACCCGCTATACAAGTTCCTTAAAAAGGAGGCTCGGGGGCTGATGGGGTCGGAAAAGGTAAAATGGAATTTCACCAAGTTCCTGGTCGATCGCAGTGGTCGCGTTGTTCGTCGGTACCCGCCCACCGCCAAGCCGGAATCGATCCGGGCGGACATTGAAGAGCTACTCTGAAGGCTATGGATAGCGATCAGGCGCTGGCGCTGGACAACCAGATCTGCTTTGCCCTCTATGCGGCAAACCGTGCGGTCACCGCACTGTACCGCCCGTTGCTCAGGGAGCTTGCGCTTACCTATCCCCAGTATCTCGTCATGCTCGTGTTGTGGGAGCGAGAGTATGAGGGGCGGGTAACCCATGTGTCGGATCTCGGGCGCCGGTTGCGACTGGATTCAGGAACGCTCACGCCCCTGCTCAAACGCCTGTCGGAGCGCGGTTTGCTCCACCGCGAGAGGGATCCGGAGGATGAGCGATCCGTGGTGGTTGCGCTTACGCCTGAGGGGCAGGGGCTGAGAAAGCGGGCCGCTAACGTGCCTGGCAGGTTGCTGTGCAGTATCGACCTGCCACCGGGACGGCTGACGGCAATCAGGGATGAGCTCAAGTCAGTGCTTGAGACGATCGAGCATCAGGTCGGGACCAGCGACTGATCGTGCTGCGGAGCTCATCCCGGTTATAGGGCTTGGTGATATAGTCGTTCATGCCCGCGGCAATGCAATCGTCGCGGTCGCCTTGCATGACATTGGCTGTTACCGCAATCACGGGCAAGTCCTGCCATTCAGGGTTCTCCCGTATCTTTCGGGTAGCCTCGTAACCGTCCATGACCGGCATCTGGCAATCCATAAGGACCAGGTCATAGTCGGAATGTTTCAGTGCCTCCAGCGCTCGTTTTCCGTTCTCCGCGTGGTCTACACGGTGCCCCAGCTTTTTCAGCAGGCTGCTGGCGACGAGCTGGTTTACCTGGTTGTCTTCCACGAGCAAGATAGACAGTGGTCGGGTGGTGCCGACCGGCTGTTCCTTCTTCAGTTCTTTCGTTTTGTCCGCTGGCATCAGGCCTGCGGCCCTGCACAGGCATCGGTACAGTTCGTCCCTTTTTACCGGCAGCGATAGCACCTGATGACCTGTCTGTGCATTTACACTGTTGCCTCTGGCGTCGGCGAGGATGACACCTTCGCCGGGCCAGGCATCTGCAAACGCTATGGCTTCCGTGTCACCCGCGTCAATTGCAGACAACAGGATACCCTCGGGGTGTCGGCTTGCCCCCCTCACCGGGATTCCCCAGGCTCGCAACTGGCTCTCCAGTGCCAGACGGTGTGGATGCGCCGGCGGCACCGCAAGTGCAACGCCAATCTGTTTCAGTTTCTCGGGAATTAGCTGAGCCCCGGCTGCCGGCGCCGGTTCCTCGTGCACGGGCAGGGGCAGGGTGACGGTAAAGTGGGTGCCGTTACCTTCCCGGGAGTCCACCATAATCTGCCCGTGCATACGCTCCACCAGTTGACGGCACAGGGTCAGGCCGAGCCCCGTGCCCCCGTAGAGCCGTGTCGTATCGCTATCCGCCTGGGAGAAGGGGGAGAAAATCCGGTGTAACCCCTCACGGGACATGCCAATGCCGGTGTCGATGATTTCCAGCCGCATGCTCCCGCCCGAATGGGTGGCCTTGATTTTTACGTGGCCGGCATCGGTGAACTTGATCGCGTTGCTGATCAGGTTGTTGAGAATCTGCCGTGTCCGGGTAGGGTCACCCAGAAAGGTTTCCGGCAGGTCGGGATCAATCTCGGTGACCAGATCGATACCCTTGGAGCGGGCCTGCTGCGAATGCAGTGTGGCGCATTCCTCGATCAGGAGGCGCATGCTGAAGGGTATGTTTTCAAGGCTGAGCTTCCCGGCTTCGACTTTGGAAATATCCAGGATGTCATTGAGCAGTCCCAGAAGGCTCTGCCCCGCATTCAGGGCGATTTCCAGGCGGTTGCGCTGAACCGGATCCAGTTCGCCTTCAAGTGCCACGCCGAGCATGCCAAGGACGCCGTTGAGTGGGGTACGTATCTCGTGGCTCATGCTGGCGAGAAAGTTGGCCCGGGATCGGGCTCTGCGGACAGCATCTTCCTTGGCCCGGACCAGTGCCCGGTTGCCCCGCTGCAATGCCTCATTCTTATCCGAAATTTCCCGAGTCCGGTCAGCGACTTCCTGCTCAAGCTGACTGGAGTAGTTCTTGATAGCGCTTTCCGCATTCCGGAGTTGTTCCAGGCTGGAGTCAATGGTTTCCAGATGCTGATTGATAATGCCGACCATGGTGCCTATCTCGTCCTGCTCGTGCCGTGCGGGCACGGGCAGCCGGATTTTTTCGGGAGAATCGGCGGAAACCCGGCTGAGCGCACCGATGACGTTCATCATGGGGCGGGTAAGTACCAGATAAAAAATTGCCAGGAGGGCGCCGGACAGAGCCAGACTTTTCAGCAGGCCGCTAAACAACGTGTAGGCAGCTCGCTTGAGGAACTGAGATCCGTAATGAAAGGTATCTATGGTGACAGCCAGTCTGCCCAGGGGCAGGTTCGCCAGTTGCCTGACCTCAAGTTCCGAACTGAACGAACGACTGTCTCCGAACAGGAGATCGCTGAGCCAGCGGTAGGGCGAAACCGGGCTGCTCTGGCTGGCCGCAGCCATGGTATGGCCCTCGTTGTCGATAATCCGGGCATCAATGGTTGCGGGGTGGCGAAGCAGGCCATCGAGGAGTTCCTCCGCGAGGCGGACATCGATGTTGTAGGCTATCTGGGAGGCCGGGCTGTGGCTGATTTCGATCAGCGCATTAACTTCGGCTTCCATGGAATCACGGGCACTGAAATAGTCGAGGGTGATCTGTACCAGATTCAGTATCAGCCCCAGCGCCATCGCTACCAGAATAGTGTCTCGGGTCAGTCTGTAGGAAAGACGCTTTTTGAAAGTATTGGTCACGGGTAGTTGCTATTCCTGATCCCGGCAGGTTGAACGTTCGAGCTTAACGAGTGGGTCGCGGTCTGCTGATAGTAATCAACACCCGAGGGGAAGAGTAGCAGAAACGGTGGATGGAATCCGTGTAAAGGGGGCAGGTGGGTAAGTAATATTGATTTTGTGAATTTAATCTAGTGATTGTATTATTGTTATGAATGTGGTGGTTGGCTCGCTGCCGGCCCAGCGTGTCTTTTTCGGAATCAACGCCCGGAGTATCCGATGGATCTTTCCCGTGTCGACCTCAATCTGCTGGTGTACCTGGATGTTTTGCTGCGGGAGCGCAACGTTACCAAGGCCGCGAACCATCTCGGAATTACCCAGCCTGCCATGAGCAATGGTCTTCGTCGACTGCGGGACCTGTTTGCCGATCCGCTGCTGGTAAGAACCAGCGAAGGTATGACAGCAACCGAGCGTGCGAGGGAGCTACAGCCGCTGGTCCGGGGTATCCTGTCCGATATCGAGCAGGCGGTACAGGAGAAAACCCCGTTTTCCGCGATGGAAAGCCATCGCGTGTTCCGCATCATGGCCAGTGATTATGCGGAGTCCTGCCTCATGCCGCGTGTGCTTCGCCGGATCCGCCAGGAGGCGCCCAATGTCACCCTGGATGTCCTGACACCCAGCGATGTCAGCTTCCTTGACGTGGAGCAGGGACGGCTCGATATGGCGATCAACCGTTTCGACAAGATTCCCCAGTCCTTTCACCAGAAAACACTCTGGACCGAGTACTTTGCCTGCCTGATGAACGCCCGGAACCCGATCCTCAAGGAGCCGTTCACTCTGGATACCTATCTGGATGCAAGCCACATCTGGGTCAGCAAGACCGGGTTCGGTGTTGGTGTGGGGGTCAATCCGAAAGACGTCCAGCGCCTGGGCTGGGTCGACGAAGCGTTGGGGCGGATGGGGGCCAAGCGTCAGATATCCGTATTCACCCGCCACTACCAGGTGGCGATGCTGCTGGCCGAGCAGCACGACCTGATCGCGACCCTGCCGTCAAGGGCGGCCTGGCTGCAGAAGGATAATGCGAATCTGGTGGTCAAGGTGCCACCCTTCGAGATACCGCCGTTCGAGCTGAAGATGGCATGGAGTCCGTTGCTCCAGCACAACACCGACCACCAGTGGTTGAGAAAGCTCATCGCTGAGGTAGCCGAGGAAGTGGATACGGAGTTTGCGCCCTTCGGTGCCCGTTTCGAGTCTGCTGATCCCGCGCCGGTCCGGCACTCAGAGCGGTAGCTGGCGGAGTTCCAGTGAGCTGCGCCCGCAGTCCCACATCCGCTGGAAAGTTTCCGCCAGCAGCTTTACCCGGCCACTGTCGGAAAAGTTGCAGAAACCGTCGGGTTTGTAGAAGTCGTGGCGGTACAGTACCCCCTCCCGATCGATCAGCATGAACGGCTGATCTGCCACCGGGTAGTCCTCGTTCACCAGCCGGAGCTCCATGCGACTGGGTAATCGGCGCATCAGCTCCACCAGCTGGTGCCGACGTTTGACCAGGGGCTTGTCATCGTGGATCAGCAGCCGGACTTCGCTGAGCCGGTGGCGACGGGCGAGCGCGGAGATCAGCTCCCGGAACCGTAAACGGTCGTACAGGTCGTGTTCCAGCAGTCGGTCATACAGCCAGATTCGCTGCCCGGCCTGGCCTGCCAGGGAATCCATCAGGGCCAGCATGCGGGTCTCGGTGGAAAACAGCCAGCTTTTCCGGTCTTGCTCCAGCAGCAGAGGGTAGTCGCGTTCCTCAAGTTCGGCTACGGCCAGCTCTGGCGCGAGGCATCGCATGTCGTAGTGGGGAATACCTGCATCGTCGTAGACGTCCGAGCACACATGAAAACCCGAGCGTTCATAAAAAGGAATGGCATGCTCCTGTGCCGATAGCCGGATTTCGTCATACTGATCCGCGGCTTCGGCCAGCAGGTGCCGGAGCAAGGCCTCTCCGATACCTTGCCCCCGATGTTCCGGCAGGACTGCCATGCGGCCGATGTGGGCCGTTTCATCAAGGCTGGAGAACAGCCGGGCCACGCCTACCGGTGTGTTGTCAGGCAGTACTGCCAGGAAGTGATCTGCTATCTCGTCAGTGTCGTCCCACTCCAGCGCTGGTGGTACCTGCTGTTCCTCGATGAACACGCGCTGTCGGATGTCCCGGATGTGGCCCGGAGCGAGCTGCCAGCTGTATTTGCGAATCCGGACAGTCATGACACTCCTATTCGAAATAGACCGAACCCTGGTTGTACAGAGTCGTCAGCAGTCCGAGCAGGGCCGGGTCGGAAGCAAATCCGGAGAGTGCAGACATATCGACCCGCGCTGCCGCGCAAAGCAGCGGAGCCAGCGGGCGGGCATCACCTTTGAGGAGGTATTGCTCACCATCCACAAACAGGGCGGTATCATTGCCGAGTTCATAGAAGGCGAACCTGGAACCTTCGTTCCAGCGAAGTTGCTCGCCGGCGCCAATCGCTTCTGCCAGGTCCTCCTCGGAGGCGGGCTCGTCCGCGGGCACCACGATATCGAGACTCTTCGGTGCGGTGGCATACTGGCCAAACCAGAGGGCAAGCTGGCGCCGATCGCCGATCTTCTCCTGGACGATGCCATTGAGGCGGTCAATGACTTCGGGGGCTATGGTGCCGGGATTGCCCTGGACCTTGAGGTCGGGATCGTTGATATGCTCGGCGGCGTCTGACTGGCTGCACAGGAAGTCGGTAAAACCGGTCAGGACATCATCGACGGTGGGCGCCCGGAATCCCACTGACAGGGTAATGCAGTCGTCCTCGGCAATGCCGTGATGACCGATGCCCGGTGGAAGATAGAGCATATCGCCCGGAGCCAGCGTGACGGTTTCCTCTCCGCTCCAGCTGCTCAGGATCCGCAGGGGTGTGCCTTCGACTCTGGGCGAGGTATGGTCGCAATGGCCGCCGAAGGTCCAGCGGCGATGGCCCTGGGCTTGAAGCAGGAACACATCGTACTGATCGTAATGGGGGCCGACGCTGCCGCCTTTCGGCGCATAGCTGGCCATGATGTCGTCCAGCCGCCAGTTGGGAATGAACCGGAAGTGTTCGAGCAGATCGGCAATTTCCGGCACCCAGTGATCCAGCCCCTGCACCAGCAGCGTCCAGTCCTGTTCCGGGAGGTCGCTGAAGCGGTCCGGGGTGAAGGGCCCGTTGTGCAGCTGCCAGGGCTTGCCCTTGTCATTCTCGATGACGATTCGGGATTCGACGCCCTGCTCGCAGGCCAGTCCGGCCAGCTCGTCAGGACTGACCGGGCACTGGAAGCCGGGGAACGCCTGGCGGATCACCAAGGGTTTTTTCTGCCAGTGGTCCCGCAGAAATTCGGAAGGTGTCAGTCCGCCAAGCATATCCATGGTGTGCTCCCGCTATCAGATGTTGCGCGCCTGCTCGATGGCATTACCAATGTAGTTGCCCGGTGTGAGGGCCATCAACTCTGCCTTGGCAGCGTCCGGAATGTCGAGGGTTTCCACGAAATTCTTGATCACTTCGGGAGTCATTGCCTTGCCCCGGGTCAAAGCCTTGAGCTTTTCATAGGGCTTTTCGATATTGTAGCGGCGCATGACAGTCTGGATCGGCTCGGCCAGGACTTCCCAGGCGTGGTCCAGGTCCTCGTCCAGGCGCGTCGGGTTGATTTCCAGTTTGCCCAGGCCCTTGAGGGTCGCTTCGTAGGCAATGAGGCTATGGGCGAAGCCAACGCCCAGGTTGCGCAGAACGGTGGAATCGGTCAGATCCCGCTGCCAGCGGGAGATTGGCAGCTTGGCGGCCAGATGATCGAACAGGGCGTTGGCGATACCCAGGTTGCCCTCGGAATTCTCGAAATCGATCGGGTTGACCTTGTGCGGCATGGTGGAGGAGCCGACTTCGCCTTCCACGGTTTTCTGCTTGAAGTAACCCAGGGAAATGTAGCCCCAGACATCCCGGTCAAGATCGATCAGGATGGTGTTGAACCGGGCAATGGCGTCGTACAGCTCGGCAATGTAGTCGTGGGGTTCGATCTGGGTGGTGTACGGATTCCAGTCGAGCCCCAGGCTTTCGATGAATTCCTCGGCGTTGGCTGCCCAGTCCACCTGCGGATAGGCCGACAGATGGGCGTTGTAGTTGCCCACCGCGCCGTTGATCTTGCCCATGATCTCCACTTCGCGAATCTGCATCAACTGGCGGCGCAGGCGGTAGACCACGTTGGCCAGTTCCTTGCCTACGGTGGTGGGGGAGGCGGTCTGACCATGGGTGCGGGACAGCATGGGCTGTTCGGCATGCTCCCTCGCCAGTTCGGTCAGTTTGTCGATAACCTTTTCCATGCCCGGCAGCAGGCCGTGGTCCAGGCCTTCACGGAGCATCAGCCCGTGGGACAGATTGTTAATGTCCTCGGAGGTGCAGGCGAAGTGCACGAATTCGGTGACCGCATGCAGTTCGGGTACCCCGGCAATCTTTTCCTTGATGAAGTATTCCACGGCCTTGACGTCGTGATTCGTGGTGCGCTCGATCTCCTTGATGCGCTCTGCATCTTCGAGGCTGAATTCACTGACCAGCTTGTCGAGGAAGCTGTTCGCTTCGTCAGAAAACGCAGGCACCTCGGTGATACCGGGGTGCGCGGCCAGTTTCTGGAGCCAGCGGATTTCGACGGTTACCCGGTTACGGATCAGACCATACTCGCTGAAGATGCTGCGGAATACGCTGACTTTGCTGCCATAGCGTCCATCGACCGGGGAAATGGCGGTCAGGGCGGTGAGTTCCATCGAAAACCTCTCAAGTGATCAAAGAATCGAAACAAACTGGGAAACAGGGGTGCCAATGATACACCAGCAGGCCCGTTGAATCAGCGTTAATCCCGGCTTTGCCGTTACAGCGGCTGGCGCGCCTTCTCGGCCAGTTCCCGGGCGTGATGGATGACCTTGCGCCGGGAGAAGATCAGCTGCCAGCGGCGGCCGCCGCACTGGCGCCAGAGCACGGCCGAGCGGATGCCGGCGAGCAGGAGCGCGCGCACCTTGTCGGCATTCTCTTCCCGCTGAAGGACCGCGGGGTCGCCGGTTACCTGGATGCGCTGCCGGAAGGTGCTGATGGTGTCGGCGTAGATCGAGGCCAGGTTGCCGATCAGGTTGGCGTGGATATAGCCAAAATGGCTTGCGGTATGGCGGGCCTGATCGATGCGGCTGCCGATTACCTCCAGCATGTCGGAGCGCCGGTTCAGCTTGGACTCCAGGTGAATCAGGTTGAGCACATACTTGAGCACCTCGATATCCCGCTGTTTGCTTTGCTGGCTCATGACCGTGGAAAGGGTAACCAGTCCTTCCCGGATATCGGACAGTTCACCGCCATAGACATCCAGAGTTGAGGCCGGATCCGTGGCAAAAAGCGAACGGATGCAGGTCTCCAGGGATGCCGGGTTGCATTGTCCGTTGTGGGCAATCTGCTGCACCAGGTTGGCAGCCTGGAACACGCCGGCCAGCGCCAGAGTCTGATCATGCAGGGTGCGGCTCATGCGCTGGCTTCCTTCTGTTCGGGGGTCCGGAGGCGCAAGGGAAGGTCTTCGCCGTCACGCCAGGTCTCCTCGATCACGCCGCCACCGAGGCAAATCTCGCCGTCATAGAAGACCACGGACTGGCCGGGGGTTACTGCGCGCTGGGCATCGTCAAATACGACCTTCACGCCGCCGTCGATTACGGTCACTTCGCAGTCCTGGTCAGGCTGACGATACCGGGTCTTGGCCTTGCAGCGGAACTGTCCGGCTGGCGCCTCTCCGGCAACCCAGTCAATCGTGCCGGAGACGAGGCCCCGGGAAAAGAGCAGGGGATGATGCTTGCCCTGGACCGCAATAAGCACGTTGCGTGAAAGGTCTTTGTCAGCCACGTACCAGGGCTCATCTCCGAACTTGCTGAGCCCCCCAATACCCAGCCCCTGGCGCTGGCCGATGGTGTGATACATGAGGCCCTGATGCCGGCCGATGACCTGACCATCCGGGGTTTCAATATCACCGGGCTGGGCCGGCAGGTATTGTTTCAGGAAGTCCCGGAATTTTCTCTCGCCAATGAAGCAGATGCCGGTGGAATCTTTCTTGTCATGGGTGACAAAGCCCTGTTCTTCGGCGATTCGGCGTACTTCGGGCTTCTCCAGTTCGCCGACCGGGAACAGGGTGCGGGCGATTCGTTCGCCGGAAACCGCATGGAGAAAGTAGCTCTGGTCCTTGTTGGGATCCAGACCCTTCAGCAGCAGGGCCCGGCCGGAGTCGCCATCGAGGGGACGCTGGCGGGCGTAGTGACCGGTGGCAATGTAATCGGCACCCAGAGTGATGGCATAGTCCAGGAAGGCGCGGAACTTCACTTCCTTGTTGCACAGGATGTCCGGGTTGGGGGTGCGTCCGGCCTTGTACTCGGACAGGAAGTGTTCGAACACACGGTCCCAGTATTCCGCCGCGAAGCTCGCGGTGTGCAGCGTTATTCCAATGTCGTCGGCGACGGCCTGGGCGTCGGCCAGGTCGGTCATGGCGGTGCAATATTCGGTGCCGTCGTCCTCGTCCCAGTTCTTCATGAACAGGCCCTCGACCTGATAGCCCTGCTGTTTCAGGAGCCAGGCAGCCACGGAGGAATCGACGCCGCCGGACATGCCGACGATGACGCGGGTGGATTCCGGAGACTTGGTTTCGGGTGTTGTGTTCATGTCAGCCCTGTTGCCGCTAAAACGCCGGATTCTAGCATTTCCGCGCAATCACGTCTGCGTATCAACGACCACGTCGAGAGGGTAACGGCGTCCATTTCGGTAATCTTCTATGCACCGGAGCACAAGGGGGCTTCGCAACTTGCTGCCGAGTTGGCGGATTTCGTCAAGATCAAGCCAGTGGGCCGCAATAATGCCGTCGTCCAGCTCGGTGGAGCGCCGCTGAACCGCCTCGGCGTAATAGCAGAAGCGGTAATAGGTGACGCCGTTGGCGGGTGCCTTGTATGTGTAAACCCCGAGAAAATGGCGAGGCTCCACCTGCCAACCGGTTTCTTCAAGGGTTTCCCGGCGAACGGCGTCGAGGATGGGCTCGCCCTCTTCGACATGCCCGGCGGGCTGGTTGAATACAATCCGACCACTGCTGATTTCCTCAACCATGAGAAAACGCCCACGGTCATCTTCGACAATAACGGCAACGGTAGCGTGGGGAGTCCAGGTCATGAGCGGGAGCGTCTCCTCCGGTGTTGTTGTCTGGCCGGCTGATGATTGGCCGGCATATGTACTGTCAGGGTGCGATATTCGCCCGGAGCCAGGTTGTCCAGGGTCCAGTCTCCGATACGGTACCGGATCAGACGGAGGGTGGGGAAGCCGACTGCAGCCGTCATCCGGCGAACCTGGCGATTCTTGCCCTCCGTGATGGTCAGCTCGATCCAGCTGGTGGGCACTGATTCCCGGTGGCGGACCGGCGGAGTACGGGGCCATACCTCGGGCGCCGTCATTCTGCTGGCCTTGGCGGGACGGGTCTTGCCATCTTTCAGTTGGACTCCGGTGGCGAGCCGTGAGAGCGCTTCCCCAGTGATTTCGCCCTCGACCTGGACCCAGTAGGTTTTCGGCATTTTCCGGGAGGGCGAGGCAATCCGGTTTTGCAGGGATCCATCCCCGGTAAGCAGCAGGAGGCCCTCGGAATCGAAATCGAGACGACCGGCCGGGTACACATTATCAAGAGGAATCCAGTCGGCCAGAGTCTGGCGAGGAGGGGTGTCCGGGTTGTTTTGTCGGTCGGTAAACTGGCAGAGAACCTGAAACGGTTTGTTGAACAGAACGAGTTCGGACATACGGCGTTATCTGGACCGCTGATCGTCGATGGGATGATTGTCTGCAGGGTACCGGAATCGGGGGATTTGGCAACCCGGGGCCGGGCATAAGCTCCCTGCAGGGGCCGAGCCTGCAGCTGCCCGCTTTCGTGATCCGGGTTGTTCAACAGTCAGGCTGACATCAATGCCAGCCCTCCGGTTCATACCCGACTGTCCGGCAGGTATGAGGAAACTGAGTGCCGATTCAGGCGTTTACTGCCCGCGGTGGGTAGTCTCCATGGCCCTCGTCGCGGGAATCGGACTTCTTTTCGCTACTGCTTCCGGATGGTGTCTGAGACTGCCGGGAGGGCGTTTCCTCAGGCACGATATTGACTGCATGAATGCCCTTATCACTGGGTTTTTTGTCAAAGGTTACGGCCTGACCGGCTTTCAGTGTCTTGTAGCCATCCATCTGAACCGAGGAAAAGTGAGCAAACAGGTCGTCACTGCAGCCATCCTCGATGATGAATCCGTAGCCCTTGGCGTTGTTGAACCACTTGACCTTGCCTCTTGGCATGATGAACTCCCCTGTTCCTTTGCTGTCAGTTCTTATTATTGGTTACACCCTGGATCCCGGAACTCCGCCGGGATCCTGTTACTCGGTTGCGTGCTCGGTTACGTTTGCATCGTATACGTTTACATTATTTTACAATGCTTCTTAACTGTCGACCAAACCGCGCTGGGAGTCAATAGTTTCTATCGCGGTAATGTGTGGTTTAACGCGGTCCGGAAACGGTATGATGCCCGTATTGATAAATATCTCACGTCCGGGGATTCGGGTCGCTTGAAAACCCGGCCCCGGACAACCACATTTAACCGAGGACACCGAGTTAACCGGTAAAGAAACATGCGGACTATCGACAATTCTCTACTAATATTGAATCAGGGGGAGGAAGATCAGCCGGGCCGACAGGACGACCTCAGTGTTGCGCCCGAAAAGCCTGCTCTGAAGCGCCCGGCACGATACCGGGTGGTGCTTCTGAACGATGACTACACCCCCATGGACTTCGTGGTGGATGTATTGATGAAGTTCTTCGGAATGAACGAGGAGAAGGCGACGCAGGTGATGCTGCTCGTCCATACGCAGGGAAAAGCCGTATGTGGGGTATATACCCGAGACATCGCAGAAACAAAGGCAGCACAGGTGAACCAGTATTCCTCGGAATGCGAACATCCGCTCCTTTGCGAGATTGAACGTGCGGACTGACAGACGTTGGGGTGGCCCATGCTGAGCAAAGATCTTGAAATTACGCTGAATACGGCCTTCAAAAATGCCCGCGACAAGCGTCATGAATTCATGACGGTGGAGCATTTACTGTTGGCCCTGCTTGACAACGAATCGGCGGTGGGCGTCCTGAAAGCCTGTGGTGCTGACCTCAAGCGCCTTGAGGAAGAGCTGGTGGAATTCGTCGATTCCACCACCCCGCTGATTCCCAGTAATGACAGCGAACGTGAAACGCAACCCACCCTGGGCTTCCAGCGCGTGTTGCAGCGGGCAGTGTTCCATGTCCAGTCTTCGGGCAAGAAAGAGGTCACCGGCGCCAACGTGCTGGTTGCCATTTTCAGCGAACAGGAAAGCCAGGCAGTGTACGTGCTGAAGAAGCAAAGCATTGCCCGGATTGATGTGGTCAATTTCGTTTCCCACGGCATTTCCCGGGTCCAGGGCGCCGAGGACCAGGAAGGCCACGACCAGGCCTCCCACGATGAAGCCGGGGAGGAAGGTTCCCAGTCCAGGCCGCTGGAGAGCTATGCCACTAATCTGAATGAGCAGGCGCGTCAGGGCCGTATCGACCCGCTGATCGGCCGTGAACATGAGGTTGAGAGGGTGGTCCAGATCCTCGCTCGCCGCCGCAAGAACAACCCGCTTCTGGTGGGTGAGGCCGGCGTCGGCAAGACCGCCATCGCTGAAGGGCTGGCCAAGCGGATTGTGGACGGACAGGTGCCGGACATTATTTCTGACGCTGTGGTCTACTCCCTCGACATGGGCGCACTCCTTGCCGGTACCAAATACCGGGGCGATTTCGAGAAGCGCCTGAAAGGCTTGCTCGGCGAGCTGAAAAAACAGCAGCACGCAATTCTCTTCATCGACGAGATCCACACCATCATCGGTGCCGGGTCCGCGTCCGGGGGCGTGATGGATGCGTCCAACCTGCTCAAGCCAATGCTGAGCTCCGGCGAGATTCGCTGCATCGGATCCACCACCTTCCAGGAATTCCGGGGCATCTTTGAGAAAGACAGTGCGTTGGCACGGCGCTTCCAGAAAATCGATGTCAACGAGCCGAGTGTCGAAGATACCTATCAGATCCTGAAAGGGCTCAAGCCGAATTTCGAGAAACACCACGATCTGAAGTACACCGACAAGGCCCTCCGCGTTGCTGCGGAACTGGCGGACAGGTACATCACTGATCGCCATCTGCCGGACAAGGCCATCGACGTGATCGACGAGGCCGGTGCACGTCAGCGGATGCTGCCAGAAAACAAGCGCAAGAAGACCGTCGACGTCTCCGAAATCGAGGACGTGGTGGCCAACATCGCGCGCATTCCGCCGAAAAATGTCTCCACCAGTGACAAGGATCTGCTCCGTAATCTGGAGCGGGATCTCAAGATGGTGGTGTTCGGGCAGGATCCGGCCATCGAATCACTGGCCACAGCCATCAAGCTTGCCCGTGCGGGCCTGAAGGCTCCGGAGAAGCCGGAGGGCGCGTTCCTGTTTGCCGGCCCCACCGGGGTAGGCAAGACCGAGGTGACCAAGCAGCTGGCCAAGGTGCTGGGTATCGAGCTGGTGCGCTTCGACATGTCCGAGTACATGGAGCGGCACACCGTGTCTCGCCTGATAGGTGCGCCGCCGGGCTATGTCGGTTACGACCAGGGCGGTCTGCTGACCGAGGCTGTCAACAAGCACCCGCACTGTGTGTTGCTGCTTGACGAGATCGAGAAGGCGCACCCGGAAGTCTTCAACCTGCTGTTGCAGGTGATGGATCACGGTACCCTGACCGACAACAACGGCCGCAAGGCGGACTTCCGCCATGTGATTCTGGTGATGACCACCAACGCCGGTGCCGAGAGCATGGCCCGTCGTTCGATCGGCTTCAACGAGCAGGACCACAGTACCGATGGTATGGAGGTGATCACCAAAACCTTCACACCGGAGTTCCGTAACCGGCTCGATGGCATCATCCAGTTTGGTGACCTCCAGAAGGAGACCATCACCCATGTGGTCGACAAGTTCCTCACCGAGCTGCAGGCGCAGCTTGACGAGAAGCATGTGGTTCTGCATGTGGATGAGGAGGCCAAGGCCTGGCTCGCAGAGCGCGGGTACGACGCCACGATGGGTGCGCGGCCGATGTCCCGCCTGATCCAGGACAAGATCAAGCGGCCGTTGGCGGAGCAGATCCTGTTCGGGCGTCTGTCCGAGCATGGCGGCGAGGTCTACGTCCATCTGAAAGGCGATGAGCTGGAGTTCGAGTACGAGGACGAACCTGCGGAAGCCGTCTGATTGCTCCAGTACTTCTGTCATTGGCAAAGCCGCTGCCTGGTGCAGCGGCTTTTTTATTTTGCAGCCAACAAAAAACCCCGCCTTGGCGGGGTTTTTCAGATGTCACTGAGGCACATTAACGGGCGCGGTAAACAATGCGGCCCTTGCTCAGGTCGTAGGGGGTCAGTTCAACCTTGACCTTGTCGCCGGTCAGGATACGGATGTAGTTCTTGCGCATCTTGCCGGAAATGTGAGCAGTCACAACATGGCCGTTGCTCAGCTCAACGCGGAACATGGTGTTGGGAAGGGTGTCAATGATTACGCCTTCCATTTCAATGACATCTGATTTCGCCATTCAGTAGAAACCTCGCTTTGGATATGCTTCTCGTGATTTTAAATTGCGCAATTCTGCCTGATTTGTCGTCATTTGGCAAAGTCAGATCTCATCCATCGTCCGCCAGTGGCCGTCGCGCAAGGCCTCAATAGGCTGGAAACGGGTCTTGTAGTTCATTTTCCGGCACTGTTTGATCCAGTAACCGAGGTAAAGGTGCGGCAGGCGGCGACGTTTCGCTTCCTCGATCTGCCACAGGATCGCGAATGTTCCGAGGCTGCGATGGTCCAGCTCGGGTGCAAACACTGTGTAGATTGCCGACAGGCCGTCATCGAGGACATCTATTGCCGCAAGCCCGACCAATTTGCCGTCGAGACGCATCTCAAGGAACCAGGAATCTGTGGCGCCTTCCACCAGGAATGAGGTGAACTGGTCCCGGGAGGGGGGGTACATGTCCCCATCACTGTGCCGCTCGTTGATATAGCGGGCGTAGAGTGAATAATATTCTTCCGCGAAGCGTGCGGGCACCAGGGCGCACTGGAGATCCCCGTTCCTTTTCAGTACCCGTCGCTGACTCCGGTCCGGTTGGAACTCGTCGGTTTTCAGGCGAACAGGAATACAGGCGTTACAGTGCTCGCAATGGGGGCGATAGTAATGGGAGCCGCTACGCCGGAAACCCAGGGCAGTCAGCTGACTGTACAGTTTCTTGTCGATGTTGGCCCTGGGATCCACAAACATCGTGGTTGCCTCACGATCGGGCAGGTAACTGCAGTCATGGGGGGGAGTCGCAAAAAAAACCAGGGTTCTGAGGTTACTCATTCATACCTCCGGCCCACGCCATTCCCAGGTGAAGGTCCAGTCGGACTGGTCCGGTTTCTGATCAACACATGCCCTGAGTATAGATAAAAACTCCGCCCTGGGAATGCTTCGCGCTCCCATGGTCAGCAGGTGACTGCTCTCCACCTGGCAGTCCATCATCCGGTAGCCCCAGAGCCGCAGCTGATTTGCGAGATAAACCATCAGCACCTTTGAGGCGTTGGTTTCCAGGGAGAACATGGATTCGCCAAAGAAGCAGCGTCCCAGTGCGACCCCATACATTCCCCCGGCAAGCTCGTCATTGCGATTCCAGATTTCGATGGAATGGGCAATACCTTGCCGGTGCAGTTCGGTGTAGGCCGCCACCATGTCATCGGTAATCCAGGTGCCTTCTGCCCGGGTAGACCCACAGAGCCGGATAATGCGACTGAAGGCCCGGTCTGCGGTGACTCGGAACCGTCCCTGATTCAGGGTGCGTTGCAGACTGCGGGAGATGTGGATGTCGGGCGGAAACAGCACGCAGCGCGGGTCGGGGGACCACCACAGAATGGGCTGGTCGTCGCTGTACCAGGGAAAAATGCCGTTCCGGTAGGCGAGGACCAGTCGTTCTGTCGAAAGATCGCCGCCGAGGGCCAGAAGACCATCGGGGTCGTCCAGGGCTTCCTCGGCGGGGGGGAACCAGAGTTGGTCCGGTTCTAGCCAGGGGAGAGTGGTCATCCTGCTCCAGTTTCTCCGGCCCGGCTCAGTCCTGTTGATCCAGGAACTTCTCGGCGTCCAGTGCGGCCATGCAGCCAAAACCGGCAGAGGTCACTGCCTGGCGGTAGACGTGGTCGGCAACATCACCGGCGGCGAATACGCCCGGAATGCTGCTCTGGGTCGCCATCCCCTCGAGGCCGGAACGGATGCGGATGTAGCCGTTATCCATGTCCAGCTGGCCTTCGAACAGGCTGGTGTTGGGTTTGTGGCCGATGGCGATGAACACACCTGCGAGCTCGAGGTCCCGGGTGGAGTCGTCCTTGGTGCTCTTGATGCGCATGCCGGTCACGCCGGTGGCGTCACCGAGCACCTCGTCCAGGGTGTGGTCCCAGATAATGTTGACGTTGCCGTTCTCCGCCTTCTCAAACAGTTTGTCCTGCAGGATTTTTTCAGCCCGCAGGCTGTCACGGCGGTGCACCAGGGTGACCTCGTCGGCAATGTTGGAGAGGTACAGCGCTTCCTCTACCGCGGTATTGCCCCCACCAATGACCGCGACTTTCTGCTTGCGGTAGAAAAAACCGTCACAGGTGGCGCAGGCGGAGACGCCCTGGCCCTTGAATTTCTCTTCGGATTCCAGGCCCAGGTACATGGCGGAGGCGCCGGTGGCGATGATCAGGGCGTCACAGGTGTACTCTCCGCCGTCACCCTTGAGTCGGAAGGGGCGGTTGCGCAGGTCAGCCTCGTTGATGGTGTCGTAAACGATGCTGGTCTCGAATCGCTCCGCGTGCTTCTGCATGCGTTGCATGAGCTCCGGTCCCTGAACACCATCATTGTCCCCGGGCCAGTTGTCGACGTCAGTCGTGGTGGTAAGCTGGCCGCCGACTTCAATGCCGGTAATCAAGGTCGGGTTCAGGTTGGCGCGGGCTGCGTAGACTGCTGCAGTATAGCCGGCGGGACCTGAGCCGAGGATGATCAGTCGGGAGTGTTGGGTGTCGCTCATGAATGTCTCTCACTGATGTTTGAAAATGGATGCCCACTGGTCAGGGCGTGGGTTCGGGAAATGGCAAAAGGCTAACATGAATTGCGGAAGGTGCCATTTGTTTCGGCTAATTCCGGTTATAAAACCTTGCTATGTGGTCAGAAGGTTTTTATTCAAGTACCGAGACTGTCGCCAGCAATTGACGCACCCGCTCCGCGCTTTTTCCGGATTCACCCTGCTCGAGCCGGTGTTCGGCCACTGCTGGAAAGACCGCCTGGATATCATCGGGAAGTACGTGGTGCCGGCCTTCCATCATCGCCCAGGCTTTGGCGGCCCTGAGCAGACCAAGGCCGGCCCGCGGGGAAAGGCCGTAGAGCAGGCCGGGCATACGCCGGCTCTGTTCCAGCAGCCGTTGCACGTAGTCCAGAAGCGCCGGGCTTGTCGTGATCCGGGCGGCCCCGTCCTGAAGGGTCCGCAGGTTTCCGGCAGACAGCAGCGTGCCGAGGCGGTCGGTCATGGCACGACGGTCCTCTCCCTCGAGCAGCTCCCGTTCCGCCCGCGGATCCGGATATCCGAGCCGCAGGCGCATCAGGAACCGATCCAGCTGGGATTCTGGCAGAGGAAAGGTGCCGCCCTGTTCGATGGGGTTCTGGGTGGCAATCACGAAGAACGGCTCCGGCAGGGGGCGCGTTTCGCCCTCGATGGATACCTGGCGCTCCTCCATGGCTTCGAGTAATGCGCTCTGGGTCCTGGGCGACGCCCGGTTGATCTCATCTGCCAGGACTACCTGTGCGAAGATGGGGCCGGGGTGGAAGACCAGGGTGCCCGCAGCCTTGTCGTACATGGAGTAGCCCAGCACATCCGCAGGCAACAGGTCGTTGGTGAACTGGATACGCTGGTAGCTCAGGCCCATGACCTTGGCCAGGGCATGGGACAGGGTGGTTTTACCCATCCCGGGAATGTCTTCGATCAGCAGGTGTCCCCGGGCCAGCAGCCCGCACAGTGCCAGGCGTACCTGCCGGTCCTTACCCAGGAGAATGCTGTTCAGTTCACCGACAACGCTGTCCACCAGTTTCTTCATCCGACTCTCAGTCCCTTACCCGCTTCAGAATATCGCCATAGGCATCGATACGACGGTCCCTGAGATACGGCCAGATCCGGCGAACCGATTCCGTGCGGGTGCGGTCAAGGGTGACAGAGAGGATGCATTCGTTCTCCTGGTCGCCGCGGGCAAGGAATTCGCCCTGGGGGCCGCAGATAAAGCTGTTGCCCCAAAAGCGGATGCCCTCCGACTGACCGGACGGGTCCGGCTCGGTACCCACCCGGTTCGGTGCGATGACGGGGAGGTTGTTGGCGACGGCGTGGCCGCGCTGGACCGTAACCCACGCTTCCAGTTGTCTGGCCTGTTCGTCGGGATCGTCGGTGACATCCCAGCCGATGGCCGTGGGGTAAATCAGGACCTCGGCGCCCGCCAGGGCCATGAGGCGGGCAGCCTCGGGGTACCACTGATCCCAGCACACCAACACGCCCAGCCTTCCGACCGACGTGTCGATGGGGGTGAATCCATCACGGCCGTCGTTGAATCGGGCATCACCGGGGGTAAAGTAGAACTTCTCGTAGAAGCCGGGATCATCGGGGATGTGCATTTTCCGGTAGATGCCGGCAATTGCTCCGTCCCGTTCAAACACCACGGCGGTGTTGTGGTAGACGCCGTTCATGCGCCGTTCGAAAATCGATCCGACCAGCACGACGCCCAGCTCCCGGGCCAGCGCTGACAGCCGGTCGCTGGTCGGACCGGGGATTGGTTCCGCGAGTTCAAAGACCGAGGTGTCCTCGGTCTGGCAGAAATACAGGGTGGCGTGCAACTCCTGCAAGACGATCAGTTCCGCGCCCTGACTTGCCGCCTCACGAATCAGCTTTTCGCTGGTGGCGAGGCTGGCGGCCTTGTCTTCACTGCAGGCTTGCTGAATTGCTGCGATGTGCAGTTCTCGGCTGTCGCGGCCCTTGTTCATGGATTAACCACTCCTGCGGGAATTTGCATGGTCACACAGTGCAGGCTGCCGTGCTGGTAAACCAGTGGCCTGCAGTCAATGGCGATGATCTCTCGATCCGGAAAGATGCCCCGAACGGTTTCGATGGCCTCGTCGTCCTGGGCGACACCATAGACTGGCATCAGGATCGCGCCATTGATGATCAGGAAATTCGCGTAGGTGGCCGGCAGGCGTTCGCCGTCATCATCGTAAACAGGATCTGGCCAGGGCAGCGCCGTGAGCTGGTAAGGCTCACCATTGGGTTGCCGGAATTCCCGCAGTTCCTCTTCCATGGCGGCCAGAGCAGTGTAGTGCTCGTCTTCCTTGTCGGGGCAGGCAACGTAACAGATGTGGTTTGGAGCACAGAAGCGGGCCAGGGTATCAATGTGGCTGTCTGTGTCGTCCCCGGCCAGGTAGCCGTGATTGAGCCAGAGCACCCGATCTGCTCCCAGGAATTCAGACAGCAGGTGTTCTATGGCTGTGCGATCCAGACTCGGGTTCCGGCTGGGCGTAAGCAGGCACTCGCTGGTCGTCAGAAGCGTGCCCTGACCATCGGATTCGATGGATCCGCCTTCGAGCACGAAATCCACCGATTTGAGCGGTGAATCCCCGAACACTCCGGCATTGGCCAGGTGTCGATTGAGGGCATCGTCCTTTTCCCAGGGGAATTTGCCGCCCCAGGCATTGAAGCGGAAGTCGAGCAACTCGGGGCCGTCCCCGATCTCGACGGTTATCGGGCCATGATCCCGGGCCCAGGTGTCGTTGGCCGGCGCCGGAACGGTCACAACGCGTCCGGGCAGGCCGTTCTCCTGGGCATAGCGGTTAAGATCGCGCTCCAGTTCCTGAACGCGGAAGACATGTTCGCAGCTGATGACCAGGTGCTCGAAGCGAAGCACCGCACGGGCGATCGCGTCAAAGACCGGCTCCACCTCATCCAGCCGGGAAGCCCAGTCGGTGCCGGGGTGGGGCCAGGTCAGCATTACGGCACTTTGAGGTGCCCATTCCGCGGGCAACACGCGTCTAGAAGTCACTGTTGAAGCTACCTTAACTCGCAAAAGCCGCCATTCTAACCAAGGACCGGCCCGGCGTCAGGACGAAAGCCGTGAAAAGATGCCGGTCAGCGGTGTATTTTTGTTATCTTCCAGTTCGGCGTTTCAGGACGGTGTGAAGCACCAGGTCGTTTTCGAAGTACACGACGAAATCCTGATAGTGCCACTGGGTAATCGGAGGCTCGCCAACGGGGCCACGCACGTCCATCGGGTTGCCCCATTTTTCACGAACCGAGGTTTGGGACAGCCCCGCTTTCGGATAGTTTCCCTGGTTCCGGTCTGCCTGGCTTCCTACCGGAGTCCGAAGCTCGTCAGCCAGGACACCGCTGGCCGGTGCAAACGACAGGGCGGCCGTCACGGCCAATACACCGAACAGGGTTTTGTTGTTTCTCATTGATGGCTCTCCATTCACGCTACAGCTCGGGTCCTTGCGGGACGCTCCGGAAGGACATGGATAAAACGTAATATCCGAAAAAGACTAGCAAAAGTCACCCGCTTTTCCCCAGTTTATACTGTTTGGGCCCGAGTTTTTTGCCAAGGCTTTCACACCCGGGGTGCGGGATGCCAGGTTGCAACCTATTTTCGACAAGGGCCATAATGCGCTCGACCACGCCGAGCTTGCCATTCAGGGATTCTAACAGAGCAGCACTCCTTCATGTTCCGACCCTTATCTTTCTATATCGGTTTGCGGTACACCGCAGCCAAACGTCGTAATCATTTCATCTCGTTTATTTCACTGACTTCCATGATTGGATTGATGCTCGGTGTCGCGGTGCTGATCATCGTTCTGTCGGTAATGAACGGTTTTGACCGGGAGCTCAAGCAACGAATCCTGGGCATGGTGCCCCATGCGGTAATCCAGGGCTCTGGTCCGCTGCCTGACTGGGAGAGGGTGGATGCCCGCGTCGAGGAACATCCGCGGGTGCTGGCCGCCGCTCCTTTTATCCAGGGCCAGGGTATGGTGACGGGCGGGGGCGACGTCCGCGGGGTGATGCTGAACGGCATCCTGCCCGACCAGGAACGCACGGTGTCCATCATCGAGAATCACATGGTCGAGGGTGCCCTGGACGATCTGGTCTCCGGTGAGTTCGGCATCATCGTGGGCAAGACGATGGCCGCGAGCCTGCGTCTCAAGGTAGGGGATCGACTGACGGTCGTGTTGCCCGAGGCGTCGGTGACTCCGGCGGGCGTTCTGCCCAGGCTCAAGCGATTTACGGTCAAGGGAATTTTCAGTGTGGGTGCCGAGCTTGATGGCAACTATACGCTTGTACACATGGACGATGCCGCCAAGCTGATGAGGACGGGCGGCAAGGCCCAAGGGGTACGCCTGCTGGTCGACGACCTGTTCGCGGCTCCAAAGGTGGCGGAAGAAGCCGCGCGGCTTCTGGACGGTCGCTACTATATCTCGGACTGGACCCGTACCCACGGCAACCTGTTTCAGGCCATCCGCATGGAGAAAACCATGATCGGCCTGCTGCTCATGTTTATCGTGGCGGTTGCCGCGTTCAACATAGTTTCGACCCTGGTCATGGTGGTTACCGACAAGACCGGGGATATCGCCATTCTCCGGACCATGGGGGCAACACCCGGCCGTATCATGCGGATCTTTATCGTTCAGGGTGCGGTGATCGGCGTTTTCGGAACCCTCGTGGGCACCACTCTCGGTGTGCTCGGGGCGCTGAACATCAGCGCGTTTATCTCCTGGCTTGAAAAGGTCCTCGGGCACAAGTTCCTGAGCGCCGATGTCTATTTCATAAGCTATCTGCCGTCACAGCTCCAGATACAGGACGTTCTGATAATCAGCGGTGCCGGGCTGGCCATGAGTCTGCTGGCAACCATTTATCCCGCCTGGCGGGCATCCCGAATCGATCCGGCGGAGGCGCTGCGGTATGAGTGAGGCAACAGCACCCATGAACGACAAGGCACTGGTCATCGATTGCCGGGAAGTTACCCGCACCTACAACGAAGGCCCTGAAAAACTCACGATCTTCTCGGATATTTCGCTGGAAGTTGGCTCCGGCGAGACGGTCGCCATTGTCGGAAGCAGCGGTGCGGGCAAGACCACGCTGCTCAACCTGTTGGGCGGTTTGGACAAGCCGTCTTCCGGGCGGATCCATATCTGTGGCCAGGATATTCACAGCATGTCGGAGGCGGGCCGGGCCCGTTTCCGTAACCGGCATCTCGGGTTTGTTTATCAGTTCCATCATCTGCTTCCCGAATTCACGGCGCTGGAGAACGTCATGATGCCTTGCGCGCTTGGGGGGCTTCCGGTCAAGGCTGCCCGTGACAAGGCATCAGCCCTGCTTGAAAAGGTCGGCCTTGGCGCCCGCCTGGCCCATAAGCCGGGCGAGCTGTCAGGGGGCGAGCGTCAGCGCGTAGCCATTGCCCGGGCCCTGGTAAACGAACCTCAATGTGTCCTGATGGACGAGCCCACGGGGAATCTGGACGAGCACACCGGAGAGGGGGTCCAGGCACTGATTGAAGCCCTCCGTGACCAGTTCGGAATTGCCTTTGTCATGGTAACCCATGATATGCGCATGGCCCGGAGCCTGGGGCGGGTGATGCGGCTGGAGCAGGGGCGTCTGCTTCAGGAGGCCTGATTGGCCGCGCGGCGGCGTTTGTGTCGTTCCAGCCGTCTTTCCCGCCAGTCGGAACGGATTTTCCGGCGCCAGAGATACTGTATGGCCAGGTAGGAGAAGCAGGCAAACACGGTGGCGCAGATCAGGGAGCCCAGGTACAGGGGAATTCCGATATCAATGAGCCGTTCGCTGATCCAGGGCCAGGAAAGCTCGAATTCGAAGGCCAGCACCGGCCTGTTGAGGATCCATGCGCCGACCTTGTAATTGAAATAGAACATCGGCGGCATGGTGACCGGGTTACTGATCCAAACCAGTGCCACGGACAGGGGAAGGTTGGCGTTGAACCAGATGGCGAACAACGCCGCTGCCAGCATCTGGAAGGGCATGGGGATAAAGCAGAACCAGATGCCGATCAGGAAGGCCCTGGCGACACTGTGACGGTTGATATGCCACAGGTTGGGTTCATGAAGGATATCGCCCAGAAAGTGCAGTGACTTCATCGACTGCACCCTTTCCGGTGATGGCAGATATCGTTTCATGAACTTCTTTGGCATAGGAAGTTCTGCCTGTAAGCGTGTGATTACACCGGCAATAAGGAATGTTGCCGGCGAAAAATATCAGGAGGACATGGATTGTCCGCGAGTCATACCAGCTCTGAACAGCCGTATAAGCCGCAATCGCGCAGGCTGACTACTCTCTGCGCTCTCGCATTCTCGTGCGGCGTTATCTTACTTTATCGTTTGTCGGTGTTACCAGTGTCGTGGTGGCTCCCGGCAGTCCCTGTGACAGCTTTTTACACTGTATTGGTGTTGAAGTCGCCGGTGCCGCGGAAGCTGGTTCTGGTGGCTGCCGCACTGCTTTCCGGCCTCGGGTGGGCGGCATGGCACGCCGGGGATCGACTGGGTCAGCGCCTGCCTTCAGAGCTGGAACGGGTTCCTCTGGTGGTCGAAGGCTACGTCTGTGACATCCCGGCCCCTGGCAGCTTCAACAGCCTGCGCTTCAGTTTTTGTGTCACCGGATGGCCCGGAATGCCGGAATCGGACCTGCCCCGGAGGCTTCGTCTGAGCTGGTATGGAGGAGATGCGCAAATGCTGCAGCGCCATCGCCTGAGCTTGACGGTATTGCTGAAGCGACCCCATGGAAACCTCAACCCTTCCGGGTTCAGATATGAAACCTGGCTGTTCGGCAAAGGCTTCCGCGCGACCGGGAGTGTCCGGGCCGCCGAGCCTGCCGGCTCGCTGCCGTGCCAGTTGTACTGCCACTTTACCGCCACCCATCAGGCAATTGCGCGCTGGGTGAGCAGCCGCTTTTCCGGCGCCAGTCACTATCCTCTGATTGCTTCCCTCATGATTGGTAACCGCGGCGCGATGGAGTCGCGCCATTGGGAGGTGCTCAAGGCCACCGGAACCGTTCATTTGGTGGCCATATCGGGCTTGCACCTGGGCCTGGTGGCCATGGGTGCGGGTTTTGTCGCCCGCCGGACCATGATTGCCGTACCCGGCCACCGGCTTTCCGAGGCCTCATTACGCTGGAGCGTGTTTGCAGTGATTGGCGCCAGCTGCGTCGCCTACGCACTGGTGTCGGGGTTCACAGTGCCGACTCGCAGGGCGCTCATCATGGTGGTGATTGCCACCTGGGCATTGGTTTGCGGCAGGGAGGTCTCGCCCTGGGGTTCCCTGGCACTGGCGCTCGCAACCGTCCTTTTGTTTGATCCCCTGGCGCCTCTGGATCAGGGCTTCTGGTTGTCCTTCACGGCCGTGGCCATTCTGCTCACGACCTTTGCTGGGCGGCTGGGGGCCAGCGGCTGGTTCTCCGGACTGTTGCTGGCCCAGTTGGCCGTTTTTATCGGGCTTTGGCCTGTCCTTGCACAATTTGGTCAGGGGCAGCCCGTTGCCGGGCTGATGGCCAACCTCATTGCCATTCCCTGGGTATCCGTCGTGATCATGCCGATTATTATTATCGGTGGCATTGCAGCGGCGCTGGTTCCGGACGCGGCGGATCTGATGATTCCGTTGATGGATGCCGTGCTGGGGGTACTGTGGTGGTTCCTGATCCGGCTTTCGGAGTGGCAAATGTCTGTTACCGCAATCTCTGCGGCGCCCTTGGTGCTTGGTGCTGCATCCGGCTTGCTGGCGCTGCGTTTGCCGCTGCCGTGGTTTCCGGCGCTGGTTTCGTTCGGGCTGATTCTCTGGTTGCTGCCGGAGCCTAAACCCGGCACCGATGCGGTAAACCGGGAGGTGGCTGTGCCCGAAATGCGAATCCTGGATGTCGGGCAGGGGCTGTCTGTTCTGGTGCGCCATGGTCGGGACGTTCTGCTCTACGATACGGGCCCCGCGGTACCGGGTGTGTTTTCGGCAGTGGAATCAACCATCCTGCCCAATTTGCGGGACCTGGGCGTCCGACGCATAGATCACCTGGTGATCAGTCATGGAGACAGGGATCACGCCGGTGGTGTGGGCTTGCTGGTCCGCAGCCTGCCGGTCGGGCGCGTGATTGCCGGTGAGCCGGATGCCCTCCGGGATGGGGAGGTCCCGGCCGAGGTTCCGGTCGATGTTTGCCGGCCGGATCAGAGGATGCTGGGAGAGTTGGAGCTGGTTTTCTGGCGAAGTCCGGGCGCCGTGGCGGGCAACGATGCGTCCTGCGTTCTCCTTGTACGGCACAGGGTGACAGGCGTCGAGTGGATTTTGCCGGGTGATATCACCGAGGAGATCGAGACGGCCTTCCTGGGCAGTCCTGAGCTGGCAACGACTCGGCCCGGGGATCGGGTCGTTGTAGCCCCTCACCACGGCAGCAAGACCTCATCCTCGGAGCGATGGGTCGATACCCTGAGTCCGGATCTTGTTATCTACACCGCCGGTTACCGGCATCGCTATGGTCACCCGCACCCGGATGTGGTTGCGCGGTACGGAAAGATTGGAGCGGTCGCCATGAATACTGCGTGTTCCGGAGGAATTATTCTCAATTCCACGCCTGATGGCCTCGTGGTAAATGAAATGAGACATGATTCACCATTCTGGATAGGCGGGAAGGGGTTGGCCCGTGACCAATGTAAAATACCGTGACACAACGGGTGTGGCCTGGAACGGCAGCTATGCTAAAGTAGCGCGGCTGTAACTAACCAGGGAGACCAAGCGTGTTCGAGTTGTTGAAAGCCGGCGGCATTCTGATGGTGCCCATTGTTGCCTGTTCCATCCTGGCTCTGGCCATCGTCCTTGAGCGTTTCTGGACCCTCCGGGCCTCCAGGGTTGCTCCACCCCAGACCATCAACGAACTCTGGCACTGGATCAAGAAAAAGGATCTGAACGGTCGAAAACTCAAGGCCCTTCAGGCATCTTCTCCCCTCGGGCGAATTCTGGCGGGCGGCCTGCTCAATGCCAAGCATGGCCGCGAAATCATGAAAGAAAGCATAGAGCATGAGGCCAGCCAGGTAATTCATGAGCTGGAGCGTTTCCTGAACCCGCTGGGCACTGTGGCAACCATCGCGCCCCTGCTCGGCCTGCTGGGTACCGTTATCGGTATGATCAAGGTATTTGCCGAGATCCAGCTGGCCGGTGTCGGTAACGCCGGTAACCTTGCCGGTGGTATTTCCGAGGCTCTGATCACCACCGCTGCCGGGCTGAGTGTGGCGATTCCGGCCCTGATCTGTCATCGCTATTTCATCCGCCGTGTTGATGAGCTTGTGGTCAACATGGAGCAGGAGGCCATCAAACTTGTTGAGGTGGTGCACGGAGACCGCGAAATCGACGTGGAAGGAGCCTGAACGCCGTGAAGTTCAAGCGCCAGAGAAGCCAGGAAGTCGGCGTCGACCTGACCCCTTTGATTGATGTGGTCTTCCTGCTGCTGATTTTCTTTATGGTATCCACCACTTTTACCCGGGAAAGCCATCTGCAGGTCGAGTTACCCGAGGCCAGTGGCGAGCCTGCCAAACCGGCTGAGGTGAAGCAGATCGATGTGGTGATCAACGCCGAGGGCCAGTACGTTCTAAACGATCGCACGCTGGTCAACAACCGCCGGGAGACCCTCGAGCGGGGGGTGCGCGAATTGGCCGAAGGTGACAACTCCCTGCCATTCATTATTACCGCGGATGCCCGTACGCCTCATGAGTATGTGGTTCGCGCCATGGATGTTGCCGGCCGCCTGGGTTTTGCCAAACTGAGCATTACCACGGAGCGGGAGGCTGATGCTGGTGAATAACCCGGAGCCTGCAGCCCCGGCTGCTCTGGACAAGGGTAGCTGGGAAACCTACAAGCGCCTGCTTTCCTATGCCAGGCCGTTCTGGATAGCTTTTGCTCTGGCGGTGATTGGTAACGTTATCTATGCCGCGGCCTCCACCGGTATGGCGGCGGCCATGGAATATGTCATCACCGCCATTGAAAATCCCACCGACCAGAACCGGTTGCTGCTGACGTTACTGATCGTGGGTGTGTTTGCCTCCCGTGGACTTGGCACCTACATGAGCACCTACTTCATCGGTTACGTGGGCCGCCATGTCATCAATTCCCTGCGCCGCGACCTGTTCGAGCGACTCATGGCTCTGCCGTCCCGTTATTTTGACGACAACGCGTCCGGCAGACTGGTGTCGAAGCTGACGTTCAATGTCGAGCAGGTGGCCGAGGCCACGACCAACGCGGTGACCACGGCGCTGCGAGAGGGCCTGACGGTTATTGGCCTGCTCGGTTTCATGCTCTATACCAACTGGAAGCTGACTCTGCTGTTTCTCACGGTGGGGCCCATCATCGGCGCGGTGGTGAGCTATGCCAGCAAGCGCTTCCGCAAGATCAGCAAGCGCATTCAGGGTTCCATGGGTGACATCACCCACGTGGCTTCGGAGTCCATTACCGGCTACCGGGTTGTCCGGACCTTTGGCGGAGAAGGGTACGAAAAGGAGCGTTTCCGGCATGTTAATGATCAGAACCTGAAGCAGAGCCTGAAAATGGCCGCTACCCAGGCGATCAGCGTGCCGGTTATCCAGGTTCTGGTGGCCATCGCGATTGCGGCACTGGTCTGGATGATGCTCGCGCCCGAAATCCGGGGCCAAATGACCACTGGCCAGTTGGTGGCGTTCCTTACGGCGGCCACCACGATGGCCAAGCCCATTCGCCAGATCACCAACATCCACGCCAGGATCCAGAAAGGCGTGGCAGCGGCACACGATGTATTCGAAACCATCGATGAAGAGCCTGAGCCCGATCCGGGCACCTATTCGCCGGATCGCGTTGCCGGAAATATCCAGTTCGACGATGTGTCCTTCCGGTATCGCGACCAGCTGGACAATGTCCTCGAGGATATTTCCCTCACCATTCCAGCCGGGCAGAGCGTTGCTCTCGTCGGTCGCTCGGGCAGTGGCAAGTCGACGCTCGTCAGTCTGCTGCCCCGGTTTTATGAATTTACCGGTGGCGATATACGCATCGACGATCATTCCCTGCGGGAGTATTCACTCAAGGCCCTGCGTGATCAGATCGCCCTGGTGACCCAGAACGTGGTGCTGTTCAATGACACCATCGCCGCGAACATCGCCTACGGTGCCCTGAGGCATTGCACTCGCGAGGAGATCCGCGCGGCGGCGGAAAAAGCCCACGCCCTTGAGTTCATCGACCGGATGCCGGAGGGGCTGGACACCATGATCGGGGATAACGGGGTGATGCTGTCCGGTGGCCAGCGCCAGCGTCTCGCGATAGCTCGCGCGCTGTTGAAAGATGCGCCCATCCTGATTCTGGACGAGGCCACCTCCGCACTGGATACCGAGTCAGAGCGACACATCCAGGAAGCTCTGGAAACGGTCATGCAGGGCCGGACGACCCTGGTCATTGCCCACCGGCTGTCGACCATCGAGAAGGCAGACCGGATCCTGGTGATGGAGAAGGGCAGAATTGTCGAATCCGGCCGCCACGAGGAGTTGCTGGCGACTGGTGGCGCTTATGCCCAGTTGCACCAGATGCAGTTCAGCGAGTATTCATGACTTCCCTGGTGGACCGGGTCTGGTATGGCAGGGGCCGTCCACTCGGCTGGCTGGCGCCACTGGCCTGGCTCTATCGCGCCATCGGTGACTCCCGCCGTCGCAAGGCCTGGGAACTGCGGAATGAGCCACTTCCTGTGCCGGTCGTGGTCGTTGGCAACATTACCGCCGGTGGTACCGGCAAGTCTCCGCTGACGGCACGCCTGGTCAAGGAAATGTCAGCCGCCGGCTGGCGCCCGGTCATTCTGAGCCGGGGTTACGGTGGCAAGTCGGGCCATTACCCATTGCTGGTTGACAGTGACAGCGATCCGTCGGCTGCCGGCGACGAGCCGGTGATGCTGGCGCAGGCAACAGGTGTGCCGGTGGTGGTCGATCCCCAGCGACGTCGGGGTGCCGCGTTCGCCCTGTCCCGGTTTCTGGGCAATGTCCTGATCTGTGACGATGGCCTCCAGCACTACGCATTGCCACGGGACATCGAGCTCGCAGTATTCGATGCCCGCCGTGGCATTGGCAATGGTGCCATGATCCCGGTGGGGCCGCTCCGGGAGCCGGTGTCGAGGTTGTCGGGTGTCGACTTCGTCGTCGTCAACGGTGCGGAAAACGAGGATCCATCGGGCCGGCTCGAGAGCTTCGAGGGGCTGGAGCATCCGGAGCTTTTTCCCATGCGTCTGCTTCCGTCCTCGCTGATCCAGGTAACGACAGGGCACCATGCGCCACTGGCCGAGATTGCCGGGCGGAGAGTTCATGGCCTCGCCGGCATCGGAAATCCCGCGCGGTTTTTCAGTACGCTCAGACAACTGGGTGCGCAGGTGCGCGAAACGCCCTTTCCGGACCACCACCGATACCGGGCTCGGGATCTCTCGGTCGAACCCGGCGAATGGCTGGTTATGACCGCCAAGGACGCCGTAAAATGCCGGGAGTTTGCGCCGGATAATGCCTGGTATCTGGAGGTGGAGGCCGAATTGCCGGACTGCTTCATCGAGGCCTTTCTCAACCGGCTCGAAGAGTGCTCGCAACAGTTAACCGATTCAAACCAGATGAGAACCGACCATGGATAAAAAGCTCATTGCCATGTTGGCCTGCCCGGTCTGTAAGGGCGACCTAAAGCTCAATCAGGAGAAAACCGAGCTGATCTGTTACCAGGATGCCATGGCGTTTCCGATCCGCGAAGGGATTCCGGTTATGCTGGCCAGCGAGGCCCGGACCCTGAGCACAGACGAACGTCTCGAAAAGCACTGAATGCGATCCGCCAGGGGATAGACCATGTCCTTCACCGTTGTAATTCCTGCCCGTTATGCCTCCAGCCGTCTGCCGGGTAAACCGCTGGCCGACATCGCAGGCAAGCCGATGATTCGTCATGTCTGTGAGCGTGCGTCGGAAAGCCGGGCCTCACGCGTGGTTGTGGCCACCGACGACCGCCGGATCCAGGAAGCTTGCGACAGTTTCGGGGCCGAAGTGGTCATGACCTCTCCGGACCATGCCAGTGGCACGGACCGGCTGGAAGAAGTGGCGCGCAAGCTGGCACTTGACCCGGATCACCGGGTCGTGAATGTCCAGGGCGACGAGCCCCTCATTCCGTCCGCGTTGATCAACCAGGTGGCGGAAAACCTGGAGCGTTATCCTGAGGCCTCGATTGCCACCCTGTGTGAGCGGATTCACGACATCGGGCCGGTATTCAATCCCAATGTGGTCAAGGTGGTCTTCGATCATCAGGGTATGGCCCACTATTTCAGCCGTGCGCCCATTCCCTGGGCTCGGGACCAGTGGCCATCGGGCATGGATTCCGCCAGGGGGCTGGTGTCGCTCCCGGATGGTGTGGGCTATTTCCGGCACATCGGTATCTACGGCTACCGGGCCAGCGTATTGAGCGAGTTCGTTTGCTGGCCGCCGGCTCCGACCGAGAGGGTGGAATCCCTCGAGCAATTGCGGGCGCTATACAACGGTGCCCGAATCCACGTCGATATAGCCGCGCAGAATCCTCCTGCCGGAGTGGATACCGAGGACGACCTCGAACGTGTCCGTGCGTGGCTGGCAACGAAACAGGAGAGGTGATCATGAGCGACCGTATCCGGGTCCTGTTTGTCTGTCTCGGAAATATCTGCCGCTCTCCGAGTGCCGAGGGCGTCTTCCGTTCCCTGGTCGAAGAGGCCGGGCTGTCGGATTGTATCCACATCGATTCCTGCGGAACCGGCAACTGGCACATCGGCAAGTCGCCCGACGCCAGGGCGCGGGAAGCCGCCCGCAAGCGTGGCATCGATATCAGTGATCTCCGGGCGCGCCAGATCGTCGAGACCGATCTGGATGAGTTCGATTATGTGCTCGTTATGGACCGTCAGAACCTCGCGGACGTGACGGATATCTGGCACCAGAATGGCGGCACCGCCCCCGAGTTATTCCTTTCCTACGGCAAGTCCAGCCACGACGAGGTTCCCGATCCTTACTATGGGGGCGAGGATGGCTTTGAACTGGTGTTGGACCTCATCCACGAGGCGGGTCAGGGGCTTCTTGACGAGATCCGGGGGCGCCTCCGTTGAAGCTCCAGGTTTCCGTTCAGGAGCAGGTTGACCTGCAAACGCTCAACACGCTGCATATACCCGCGAGGGCACGGTACTTTCTGGAATTGCAGGAAGCTGAAACGCTTGAGAACGCCCTGGCATGGGCGCAGGAGCGCGATCTTCGGGTGCTCTTCCTGGGGGGCGGCAGCAACCTGGTGTTTGAGGGCGACTTCCCCGGTTTGGTCGTGCACATGGCGATTCGGGACCGCCACTGGGAGCAGATTGAGGGTGATGAGGCCACCCTGGTGCTGGGCGCGGGAGAGAATTGGCACGAGGCCGTACTCTATGCAGCGAAGTCCGGGTACCGGGGCATCGAGAACCTTGCCCTGATCCCGGGCACAGCCGGCGCTGCCCCGGTTCAGAATATAGGCGCCTATGGTGTTGAGCTTTGCGACACGCTGGTGTCCGTCACTGCTTTTGACCGCGCGACCGGTACCTGGCTTCGTCTGGCTGGCGATCAATGCGGGTTCGGCTATCGGGACAGCCTTTTCAAGCGCAATGGCGGCCGTTACGTCATTACGGAGATACGATTGCGGCTGTCGCGCAGCAAGCCGCTCCAGTTAGGCTACCGGGATCTTGAAGAGTACCTGGCCAGCCTTCCGGACAGGGAACTGGATGCTCTGGCGGTAGCCGAGGCGGTAATGGCCATTCGTCGCCGTAAACTGCCGGATCCCCAACAGATCCCAAACGCGGGCAGTTTTTTCAAGAACCCGGTCGTTAGCGAGGAACTCTACGAACGACTCAAGGAGCAATATCCGGATATCCCGGCCTATCCCCAGGTGCACGGCGTAAAGGTCGCCGCAGCATGGCTGATTGATCAGTGCGGTTGGAAAGGATACCGGAATCAGCGGGTAGGGGTGCACAACCGGCAGGCACTGGTTCTGGTGAACCATGCCGAAGGCAGCGGTCGCGATGTTCTGGATCTGGCCGGTCGGATACGGGAGTCGGTCCGAAGACAGTTTGGTGTGGTTCTGGAGATGGAGCCCGGCGTGGTAGGTGGTGCCGGGCTCCCTCCGTTAGCCTGAGTCCCGCTTTCAGAGACCCTTGCGCGGGGACGCGTTGATCAGGAAGGGAAGGGCTTCGGCAACCGGGATGTCCTGCTTGTCTTCATCCCTGCGGCCTTTGTACTCGAGGGTACCCGCGGCCAGCCCCCGGTCGGAAACCACAAACCGGTGTGGAATACCGATCAGCTCCATGTCGGCAAACTTGACCCCGGGACGTTCGTTACGATCATCCAGCAGTACGTCAAAGCCGGCCTGGCGCAGTTGTTCATAGAGCTTTTCGCCGGCCTCGGCCACCGTGGGTGACTTGTGGGCGTTCAGGGTCACGATGGCCACCTCGAACGGAGCAATGGCGTCGGGCCAGATGATGCCCTTGTCATCGTGGTTCTGTTCGATGGAGGCGGCCACGATCCGGGACACGCCGACACCATAGCAGCCCATTTCCATGACCACGCTCTTGCCGTGTTCATCCAGGACCGTGGCGTTCATGGCCTTGCTGTACTTGTTGCCCAGCTTGAAGATGTGACCCACCTCGATACCGCGGCGGATTTCCAGAGTGCCCTTGCCATCGGGGCTGGGGTCACCCTCAACCACGTTGCGAAGGTCCTCAACGCGACCCAGCGGTACATCGCGCTCCCAGTTGACGCCTGTCAGGTGATAATCATCCTTGTTGGCACCACAGACAAAGTCCGCCAGGTGAGCGGCGCTGCGATCCACGATGACTGGCACCGACAGGTTGACAGGACCAATGGAGCCGGGCTCGCACCCGGTCGCGTTCTTGATCTCTTCGTCAGTCGCCATGGTCAGTGGCTCGGCAATGCCCTCGAGGTTTTCAGCCTTGATTTCGTTCAGGGTGTGGTCCCCGCGCAGGATCAGTGCGACCAGACCGGACTGCCCGTTTTCATCCTCTTCACCCTTCACCAGTAGTGTCTTGACGGTGCGGGCGGCGTCGATGCTCAGGAAATCGGCAATGGCGTCGATAGTGCGCTGGTCCGGTGTGTGGACTTCCTTCATTTCCTCCGAGGGCGCGGGGCGCTCTCCGGCAGGTGCAACGGCTTCCGCTTTTTCGATGTTGGCCGCGTAGTCGCTGTCGGTGCTGAACACGATGTCGTCTTCACCGGAGGAAGCCAGTACGTGGAATTCGTGGGAAGCACTACCGCCAATGGCACCCGAATCCGCCTGCACCGGGCGATAATCCAGCCCCAGGCGGTCGAAGATGCTGCAATAGGTGCGGTGCATGACCTGGTAGGTCTCGTTCAGCGATTCCGCATCCAGGTGGAAGGAGTAGGCGTCCTTCATGACGAATTCGCGGGCGCGCATTACCCCGAATCTTGGTCGGCGCTCATCCCGGAACTTGGTCTGGATCTGGTAGAAATTGGCCGGCAGCTCCTTGTAGCTCTTGAGCTCATTGCGAATCAGATCGGTAATGACCTCTTCATGGGTGGGGCCGAAGCAGAAATCCCGGCCATGACGGTCGTTCATGCGCAGCAGTTCGCCACCGTACTGGGTCCAGCGGCCGGATTCCTGCCAGAGTTCCGCCGGTTGTACCGCGGGCATCAGCACTTCCTGGGCACCACTCTTGTCCATCTCTTCACGAACAATCCGCTCGACCTTGCGCAGGGTGCGCAGCCCCATCGGCAGCCAGGTGTACAGGCCGGCGGCCAGCTTCCGGATCATACCGGCACGCAGCATCAGCTGATGACTGATTATCTCGGCGTCAGCGGGGGTCTCTTTCTGGGTGGCTATCAGGTAACGGCTTGCTCGCATCGTCTCTTCCGTATGGCTTGAATCAGAATGGTTAGACTAATGGACAGGCGGATCCTCGCCGCCGGCGTCTTATTATGTCGTAAAGTGGTGGTTATTGTACGGAGCCAGCCAGACAAGGTACAGATGATGACTGATGAAACTGTTGATGTTGCCCCTCGCCGACAGCCTGTCCAGGCCCGCAGTCGTGAGCGGGTAAACGCCATCCTGTCGCATGCTGCGACCATCTTTGATGACATAGGAGTGGACGCTACCAGCATGTCCGCGATCGCCCGAAAATCGGGCATGTCCCTGGCGTCGCTTTACCGGTACTTCCCCAATAAGGCAGCAATCGTTCACGCCATCGCCGAGCAACATGTGGAGAAGATGGAGAAGGCGCTGCGCAAGCGCCTGCCGGAACTCGGTCTGATCGAGGCAGTGGATATCCTCATCGACCAGTTCTACGAGTTCTACCGCACCGAGCCGGCGTATTCGGCCATATGGAGCGGTGTTGAGGCGATGCCCGAGTTGCGGGAGCTGGACCTGCGGGAACTCTATAGCAACGCTCAGGATCTGGATGCCAGACTGAAAGAGGAGTGCCCCCAGATTCCCGAAACCCGTCGTTGGACGGCCAGCCTTCTGTTGCCCCGCTCGGCGGGCAATATCCTGCGCCTGGCGGTGACCCTGCCCGAAGACCAGGGCCGACAGCTGGTCGAGGAGCTCAAATGCATGGCCGGCGCCTATGTCCGGGAGCTGATTCGCTGATTCAGGAGAGATAGCCCAGAGGCAGGGACGTGCTGTCTATGACCCGTCTGAGCACGAAGCTGGAGTGGACGCCACTGACCCCCTGGATTCGGGTGATGTGGTTCAGCAGGAAATGATGATAATGGTCCATGTCCGGGACCACCACCTTGAGCATGTAGTCGGCGTCCTGGCCGGTAATCAGGTAGCACTCCTGGACCTCCGGGTAACCGGAGACCTTTTCCTCGAAAGCCGCGAAGCGTTCGGGGGTGTGGCGGTCCATGCCGATCAGGATGATTGCGGTCAGCGACAGCCCGAGTTTCTTGTGATCCAGGATGGTGGCCCGCCGAAGGATGACGCCAGCCTCCTCGAGGGCCTTGACCCGCCTCAGGCAGGGAGAGGGTGAAAGTCCTACCTTCTCGGCCAGTTCCTGGTTGGTCAGCGAGCCTTCTTTCTGAAGTTCTTCGAGGATACGCCGGTCCGTTTTGTCAATTTTAACGAGTTCTCTGGATTGCTTGAGCATAAAATTGCGGCCTGGGTTCATTAATTGGTTGCATATGCTCAAATTTACTCCTTTGGAGCCTTAAATAGCAATCAAATACTCTCCGGTCTGAGTTAGCATAGTAACTAAATAAAGTACTTCACCGGCAATCGAAAGGAATCCTTCCATGGCTTTTGATCATCGCAAATATGTGGCATTCAAGCCGATCGCAAAGACCGACCGTCGCTGGCCGGACAATGTGATCGAAAAGGCTCCCACCTGGTGTGCCGTGGACCTTCGTGATGGTAACCAGGCACTGGTGAAGCCCATGTCCGTGGCCCAGAAGCAGCGCCTGTTCGATTTGCTGGTCAAGCTCGGCTTCAAGGAAATCGAAATCGGCTTTCCGGCGGCCAGTCAGCCGGACTTTGATTTCTGCCGCAAGCTGATCGAGGAAAACCGCATTCCCGATGATGTGAAGATTCAGGTTCTGACCCAGGCGCGTCCGGAACTGATCGAGCGCACCTACCAGGCTCTGGAAGGTGCGAAACGCGCCATCGTGCACGTCTACAATTCCACGTCCACCGTCCAGCGAGAGCAGGTGTTCGGTCTGGATCGGGCCGGTATCCGGGACATCGCCGTCAATGGCGCCAGGCTGGTGAAAGAGATCGCCACCCGCTACCCGGACACGGAATGGAGTTTCCAGTATTCCCCGGAAAGCTTTACCGGAACTGAGCTGGACTTTGCCGCCGAAGTGATCGATGCGGTGACCGAAGTGTGGCGTCCGGACCAGGGACAGCCGGTGATCATCAATCTGCCCGCGACCGTGGAGATGGCGACCCCGAACGTGTTCGCGGACCAGATCGAATGGATCTGCGACAACATCCAGCGCCGGGAGCACATCAGCATCAGCGTTCACACCCACAATGACCGGGGGTGTGCCGTGGCCGCTGCCGAACTGGCGGTGATGGCCGGTGCCGATCGCGTCGAGGGTACCCTGATGGGCAACGGCGAACGTACCGGTAATATGGACCTGGTCACCATGGCCATGAACCTGTATTCGCAGGGCATAGACCCGACCCTGGACCTGTCCGGTATGGCAGAGATCACCGAGGTCGTGGAAGCCTGTACGGAAATTTCCACGCACCCGCGGCATCCCTACGCCGGCGAACTGGTATTCACGGCTTTCTCCGGCAGTCACCAGGATGCGATCCGCAAGTGTCTGGCACGCCGTAAGGAAGGGGATGTCTGGAACGTTGCCTATCTGCCCATCGATCCGTTTGATGTGGGCCGGCGCTACGAGGAAGTCGTTCGCATCAACAGCCAGTCCGGCAAGGGCGGCGTGGCTTACGTACTGGAACGGGATTACGACATCAGTCTGCCGCGGTGGCTGCAGATTGAGTTCAGCAAGGTGGTACAGCGTGAGGCGGAGACCGAAGGTGGGGAGATTGACTCGCACACCATCCATCGTCTGTTCGAGGACCGGTACCTGAAAGTGCATTCCGATTGGGCCCTGCGTTCCTATGATTTGCATCGGGATGACGAAGGCGTTCGCGCCGACGTGGTCCTGGGCACCGATGTCTCGCCGGTTCGCCTGGAAGGTCGTGGTCTTGGGGCCGTAGAGTCGGTCTCCGAGGCCCTCGAGAACCGCTTTGGTATCACCATCGCGGTCGAGGCTTACGACGAGTTTGCGCTGGGCGAGGGGACCAACGCCAATGCCCTGGCGTGTATCCGTCTGACGGCAAATGGTCAGCATTGCAGCGCCGCGGCCCTTGCCGAGGACACCACGTCGGCGACACTGCAGGCGTTGTTCTCTGCGGTCGCTCAGGCTGTCGGAGCTGATATGCCCTCAGCGGAACAAAACGCCGATCTGGTTCACGCCTGAGGAAAGAAGTCGAAGGCAAAAAAATAAGCCGGCATCATGCCGGCTTATTACGTTTCCAATGCCCGTGAGGGGCAAGGAACGGTCCACTTAACCCGGTTACACCGGAGTTACGTTTTCCGCCTGCGGGCCTTTCGGGCCTTGGGTTACGGTGAACTGCACCTGCTGACCTTCAGTCAGGGTGCGGAAACCGGATGCGTTGATTGCGCTGTAGTGAACGAATACGTCACTGCCACCGTCCTGAGCGATAAAGCCAAAGCCCTTGGACTCGTTGAACCACTTCACGTGGCCGGTTTTTGTATCGGACATTGATCTTTCCTGTCTTTCTAAAGTTTGCCCTCACGGGACCTTCGAATTCCTGATGGAACTTTGCTGAGAAATCCAGAGAGTACTGAGAGAAGGGCAACGAAAAGCGCGGAGGCACGACGTTGTAACGCATTCACTAAATACCGCTGTATTTTCACAGCAATTTCAGTATAGACCGAGTTTCGGGAGCGTCAACGCTTTTTTTGAAGCTTTTATTCGTTTTAAAAACAAGGATTTGGCAGAAACATGGCGGGCGGGGAGGCATCGTGGCCGGCCACTTTCATGCGGTCGGCCACGATGTTCGCGAGCTGGATGCTCAGGATCGGAACTGCTGACTGATCTCTTCCAGGATTGCCGGATCATCAATGGTGCTGGGTACGGTGTACTCCTCACCATCGGCAATCTGGCGGATCACCCGTCGCAGAATCTTGCCGGACCGGGTCTTGGGTAGCCGCTCCACCACCATGGCCCGGCGGAAGCAGGCAATGGCGCCGATCTTGTCACGCACCATCTCTACCAGTTCTTCCTCCAGCTCATCATGATCGATGGTAGCGCCGTCCTTGATCAGTACCAGGCCAATGGGCACCTGGCCTTTCAGCTCGTCGTGGGCACCTACTACACAGCACTCGGCGACGGCGGGGTGGGAAGCCACCACTTCTTCCATCTCGCCGGTGGAGAGGCGGTGACCGGCAACGTTGATAACGTCATCGGTCCGGCCCATGATGAAGACGTAGCCGTCGTCATCGATGAAGCCGCCGTCACCCGAGCTGTAATAGCCCGGAATCGGGTCGAGGTAGGTTTTTCGGAAACGCTCGTCATCTCCCCAGACGGTCATCATACAGCCCGGTGGCAGAGGCAGTTTGACCGCTACCTGGCCTTGCTGTCCGGCGGGAACCTGGCTGCCTTTCATGTCGATCACCTGAACGTTGTAGCCAGGAGATGGCACCGTGGCGGAACCGGGCTTGGTTTTCATCATTTCAATGCCCACCGGGTTGCAGCAAATCGCCCACCCGGTTTCGGTCTGCCACCAGTGGTCGAGGATGGGCAGGCCGGTGTGTTCTTTCAGCCACTCATAGGTTGGCGGGTCGAGGCGCTCGCCGGCGAGGAAGATCCGCTTGAGGGAACTGATGTCGTACTTGTTCAGTTCATCCGCTTCGGGGTCTTCTTTCCGGACTGCCCGGAACGCCGTGGGGGCGGTGAACAGCAGGTCGACGCCATGATCCTGTACCACCCGCCAGAAAGCTCCGGCATCCGGGGTTTTCACCGGTTTGCCTTCATAAAGGATGGTGGTGCAGCCGGCAAAAAGGGGGCCATAGACGATGTAGCTGTGGCCAACCACCCAGCCGACGTCGGACGCTGCCCAGTAGACGTCCCCCGGGTTGGCATCGTAGACCAGCTTCATGCTGTATTTCAGAGCGACAGCGTGGCCACCGTTGTCCCTCACCACACCCTTCGGTTTGCCCGTGGTGCCCGAGGTGTAAAGGATGTAGAGAGGGTCGGTTGATTTTACCGGTACCGGGTCGGCCGGCTCGGCGCCGTCCATGACCGCTTCCCAGTCAGCGTCGCGGCCATCGAGCATCGTGGCCCGCGCCTGGGGGCGCTGGTACACCACACAAAATTCCGGCTTGTGGCTGGATTGCTCGATAGCCTTGTCGACCAGCGGTTTGTATTCGATCACCCGGTTTACTTCGATGCCGCAGGAGGCGGTAATCAGTGCCTTGGGTTCGGCGTCTTCAATACGGACTGCCAGTTCATGTGCAGCAAAACCGCCAAATACCACCGAATGAATGGCGCCAATGCGGGCGCATCCCAGCATGGCAATCACAGCCTGGGGGATCATCGGCATATAGATGATGACCCGGTCCCCTTTGCTGATACCTTTGGCTTTGAGGGCGCCGGCAAACCGGGCAACCTCGGCGGTCAGCTCGTTGAAGGTATAGGATTGCCGGGTGTTGGTGACCGGTGAGTCGTAGATCAGGGCTTTCTGGTCGCCCCTGCCGGCACGAATGTTGGCGTCCAGGGCCACGTCGCAGGTGTTGAGCACGCCGTCGGGAAACCACTCGCCATGGCCATTGTCCTTTGGCTGCCAGATGGTCTTCGGCGCTTCGATCCAGTCAATCTGGTCGGCATGCTCTCTCCAGAACTCGTCACGCTGGTCGATCGAGCGCCGGAACTCGGAATTATAATCCATAGATTCCACCTCATTGTGCCTGTTGTTTTTGTGATGTTGTGCTTTTCCCACAACTTTAGGCACTTTGAGTTCACCGACCAGTAGACCATAGGCTTAGTAACGTGCTTTGACCGGGTTATTCCTGTCCCGACTTGACGGAGATCACGCTGGCTTCGATTTCGCCGCTGGCGACCCGCGCAGATACCCGGTCCCCGGGAGAAAGGTTGTCCGCTTTGCGGATAATGTCGCCCGAGGGTCCCCGGACAATGGCATACCCCCGGCCCAGGGTGGCTAGAGGGCTGACCACGTTCAGGGTTTGGGCGAGATGCTCCATATGCTTCGCTTTTTCCCTGATGGTCAGTCGGGTGGCCGCGAAAAGTCTCTCTTCAATGCGGCCCAGGGTTTCTCGGCTGGTGGCCAGCTGTTTCCCGGGTGACTGCATGGCCAGCCTTTGGGAGAGGTTCTCTGCTCGAACCTCATGGCGTTCAAGTTTTTGCCGGATCGCCTTGCCCAGCCGGAGCTCCAGTTCGTCCATCCTCTGGGCTTTCTCCTGGAGTTGCCGGCGGGGGTCTCTGAGTCTTGCTGAAAGGTGTTCCAGTTGCACCGTGAGGCGCCTGAGGGCGCGCCGCGCGGCATTCGTGATTCGGAGTTCCTGTTCGGACAGCTGCCTCAGCCACTGGGTCTGGTCCGGAGAGATCTTCTCGGCCGCCGCTGAGGGAGTCGGGGCCCGCAGGTCCGCCACGAAGTCCGCGATGGTGACGTCCACCTCATGGCCGACGGCGCTGACGGTCGGGATCCGGCAGGAGGCAATGGCGCGGGCAACTGCCTCCTCGTTGAAACACCAGAGGTCCTCGAGCGAGCCACCACCGCGACCGATGATCAGTACGTCCGCGACGCCATGGCTCTGGGCCTGCTCGATGGCGCGGACGATATCACTGGTCGCTGCCTTGCCCTGGACCGCGGTCGGATACAGGGTGACCGGTATGGCCGGGCATCGGCGCGAAAGCACCGTCAGGATGTCGTGGATGGCAGCGCCGGTCGGCGAAGTAACAACCCCGATATGCCGGGGCAGGGTCGGGATCGGCTTCTTGCGTGCCGCCTCGAACAGGCCCTCGGCCTGAAGCTTGCGTTTCAGTTCCTCGAACGCTTGCTGAAGGGCGCCGAGCCCTGCCGGCTCGATGTGTTCGACGATGATCTGGAAGTCACCCCGGCTCTCGTAGAGGGTGACCTTGCCCCGGATCCGGACCTGATCGCCTTCCTTCGGAATGCTCCGGATCCGTTGGTTGAAACCCCGGAACATGGCGCACCGCACCTGGCATTTTCGGTCTTTCAGGGAGAAATACCAGTGGCCGGAAGAGGGGCGGGAGAAGCTGGAAAGCTCCCCTTCCACCCAGACCTGCATGAAACTGGATTCCAGCAGGTGCCTGGCCTGATGATTGAGTTCGCTGACGCTCAGTGCGCGTGTCGGACGCAGGCTGCCAGTGTCACCGAAAGAGGGCTGGGAATCCTGGAAGGAGGGGGTCAAGGCCGTGCTCCGTGGTTGGTTATACGCAATAGCCGAAAATTTCGCGGTAAAAATATCGGAAATTCAAAAAGATGCAACCAGACCTTAAAAATGGTGCGGTTTACTGTCCAGAGCCACCACTTTATAATAGATCGATTAAGGATTTTGCTTTGTCGCGCCGCTCAGGGCGCGGTACAGGATTTCCAAACTTAGCACGTTCAAAAGGCGGATCCCAATGCTGCGAATTGCTGAAGAAGCCCTCACGTTTGATGATGTTCTGCTTGTTCCCGGATACTCGGAAGTTCTCCCCCATCAGGTCAGCCTCCAGACCCAGCTGACCCGGAATATCACCCTGAACATTCCGCTGGTATCGTCTGCCATGGATACGGTAACCGACGCCGAACTGGCCATCGCCATGGCCCAGGAAGGTGGCATCGGTATCATGCACAAGAACATGACTGTGGAGCAGCAGGCAGCTGCGGTTCGCAAGGTCAAGAAATTCGAGAGCGGCGTGGTGAAGGATCCGATCACCGTGTCGCCGGACACCACTGTACGTGAATTGGTCGACATTACCATGGCCAATAATATTTCCGGCCTGCCGGTGGTCGACGGTCACGATCTGGTGGGTATTGTTACCGGTCGTGATATCCGCTTCGAAAGCCGCATGGACACCCTGGTCCGTGACATCATGACACCGAAGGACAAGCTGGTGACCGTCAAGGAAGGCGCCAGCCTCGATGACGTGAAGGAGCTGCTGCACCGTCACCGCATCGAAAAAGTGCTGGTGGTGAATGACGATTTCGAACTGCGCGGGCTTATCACCGTCAAGGACATCCAGAAGGCCAAGGACTATCCCCTGGCGTGCAAGGACGAGCAAGGTCGCCTGCGTGTGGGCGCTGCAGTCAGCACCGGTGGCGATACCGAAGCCCGGATTACCGCGCTGGCCGAGGCCGGTGTCGACGTGATCGTGGTTGATACAGCCCATGGCCACTCCAAAGGCGTTATCGAACGCGTACGCTGGGTGAAGCAGAACTTCCCCGAGGTTCAGGTTATCGGTGGCAACATTGCCACATCCGACGCCGCCATCGCCCTGGCAGATGCCGGTGCGGACGCGGTGAAGGTCGGTATCGGCCCCGGCTCCATCTGTACCACACGCATTGTTGCCGGTATCGGGGTGCCCCAGATCTCGGCGGTGTCCAACGTTGCGGCGGCGCTGAAGGATCGGGGTGTACCCCTGATCGCCGACGGTGGTGTGCGTTTCTCCGGTGATATCGCCAAGGCCATTGCAGCCGGCGCCCACAGCGTGATGATCGGCAGCCTGCTGGCCGGTACCGACGAGGCCCCGGGCGAAGTGGAGCTGTTCCAGGGGCGGAGTTACAAGGCCTACCGTGGCATGGGCTCCCTCGGCGCCATGGGGCAGGGCTCCAGTGACCGCTATTTCCAGGATGCGAGCAAGGGCATCGAAAAGCTGGTGCCTGAAGGTATCGAAGGTCGTGTAGCCTGCAAGGGGCCAATGCGTAACATTGTCCACCAGCTGATGGGCGGTTTGCGTGCCTCCATGGGCTATACCGGTAGTGCCACCATGGAAGAAATGCGCACCAAGCCGGAATTCGTTCGCATCACCAACGCCGGCATGCGTGAGAGTCACGTTCATGATGTGACCATCACCAAGGAAGCGCCCAACTACCGTATCGGTTAAGAATGACCCCAATGAACGCGGCCCCGGAACGGGCCGCGTTGTTTATTTGTGATCCGAGGACTCCATGGCCCAGAACATCCACGACCACCGTATCCTGATTCTTGATTTCGGTTCCCAGTACACCCAGCTGATTGCCCGTCGTATCCGGGAAATTGGCGTGTACTGTGAGATCAAGGCCTTTGACATCACCGATGAAGAGCTCAGTGAGTTCAATCCCAAGGGGATTATTCTGGCGGGTGGCCCGGAATCCGTAACCCAGTTGGGCGGCCCGCGGGCGCCGGAAGGGCTGTTTGACCGTGGCATTCCGGTCCTCGGAATCTGTTATGGCATGCAGACCATGGCGGAGCAGCTTGGAGGCCGGGTTGCCAGCTCCGAAAAGCGTGAGTTCGGCTATGCCCAGGTCAAGGTACGCGCCAAGGGCCCGCTGCTGGCGGATATTACTGACCACCTGACGCCCGCCGGGGAATCCCTGCTGGACGTGTGGATGAGCCATGGTGACAAGGTAGTGGTGATGCCGGAAGGCTTCGAACTGCTGGCCTCCACAGAAAGCGCCCCGATTGCCGCCATGCAGGATACCAGTCGCAATCTGTATGGCGTTCAGTTTCATCCGGAAGTGACCCACACCCTCCAGGGCAAACGCATTCTTGAACACTTTGTGCTGGACATCTGTGGCTGTGAGGCGCTGTGGACGCCGGCCAAGATCGTGGATGATGCGGTGCGCCAGATCCGGGAGCAGGTCGGCAACGAGAAAGTTCTCCTGGGCCTCTCCGGCGGCGTGGATTCCTCGGTAACCGCAGCGCTGCTGCACAAGGCCATCGGCGACCAGCTGACATGTGTGTTTGTCGACAACGGTTTGCTGCGTCTTCATGAAGGCGACCAGGTCATGGATATGTTCGCCAGCAATATGGGCGTCAAGGTCATTCGCGTCGACGCCGAAGACCTGTTCCTGTCCAAGCTGAAAGGCGTGGATGATCCGGAGCAGAAGCGCAAGATCATCGGTAACACCTTTATCGACGTGTTCGACGACGAGGCGGCCAACATCAAGGACGTGAACTGGCTGGCCCAGGGCACCATCTATCCGGACGTGATCGAGTCTGCAGCCTCCAAGACCGGCAAGGCGCACGTGATCAAGTCCCACCACAACGTGGGCGGTCTGCCGGAAACCATGAAAATGAAGCTGGTAGAGCCGCTCCGGGAGCTGTTCAAGGACGAGGTCCGCCGGATCGGTCTTGAGCTGGGGTTGCCGTACGACATGGTTTACCGTCACCCGTTCCCGGGACCGGGCCTCGGTGTCCGCATCCTTGGCGAGGTGAAGAAGGAATACGCGGATATTCTCCGCCGTGCCGATGCCATCTTCCTGGAAGAGCTGCACCGTGCCGACCTGTATCATAAGACCAGCCAGGCCTTTGCCGTATTCCTGCCGGTCAAGTCGGTTGGGGTGGTCGGCGACGCCCGTCGTTACGAGTACGTGGTGGCCCTGCGCGCCGTCGAGACCATCGATTTCATGACCGCCCGCTGGGCCCACCTGCCTTACGATCTGCTGGAGAAGGTCTCCAACCGGATCATCAACGAGATCAGTGGCGTGTCCCGGGTGACGTATGACATCTCCTCCAAGCCGCCCGCGACGATAGAGTGGGAATGATCCGGAATCTGTTCCCTGTTGCTATCTGAGAACAGACAGTCAAAAAAAACCCAGCGTTTACGCTGGGTTTTTTGTTATTGGTCCCGCTATAGCCAGATCCACGTTGAGATTTCCCGATAGTTGTCCAATGCTTTCTGTTACGGCAATGATAAAAATGCGTCCATTGAGGGGCGCTCTTTGCGGGACTGCACTGCCTATGGAACTGCCAATCAAGGACCGGATCACCGCCGGTCGGGCCCTGGCGAGGGCCATGGAGCATTATCGCGACCGCCAGGACCTGCTGGTGCTGGCTCTACCCCGTGGTGGTGTGCCGGTAGCCTTCGAGCTGGCCCAGGCCCTCGATGCCCCCATGGACCTCATGCTGGTCAGAAAACTGGGGTCGCCGGGACAGCGTGAGTTGGCTATGGGTGCAATAGCGAGTGGGGGAGTCCGGGTGCTCAACGAAGAACTGGTGTCTTACCTGGGGGTATCTGAAGAGACCATCGAAAAGGTCGCGGCCAGCGAACAGGAGGAGCTTGAAAGGCGGGAACGGGCCTACCGTGGAGACCGCCCCTGGCCGGAAATCGCTGGCAAATGCGTCATTCTGGTGGATGACGGTGTTGCCACCGGCGCGACCATGCGCGTCGCTATCAAGGCGTTGCGCAAGCAGAACCCGAAAGAACTGGTTGTCGCGGTGCCGGTCGCCCCTCCCGATACGGTTGCCACATTGCGCAGGGAAGCGGATGCCGTGGTCTGTCTTGCCATGCCTGAACCGTTTACGGCCATAGGCCTCTGGTATGCGAATTTCAGTCAGGTTTCGGATGAGGAGGTGACCACCCAATTGGCAAGGGCGTGGAACACATGAACACAAACGAGTATTCGAGCGAAATCAAGGTCCGGGCCGAGGGAATTGAGCTGGAAGGTAGCCTGAGTGTTCCCGACGGTGTTCAGGGGATCGTCGTCTTCGCCCACGGCAGCGGCAGTAGTCGCTTCAGTCCGCGTAATCGTGCTGTTGCGCAGTTCCTGAATGAGGGTGGTCTGGCTACCTTGCTTTTCGATCTGTTGACAGCGGAGGAGAACGACATCGACATGCAGACCCGGAGGCTGCGTTTCGATATTGGTTTGCTGAGTCGGCGTCTGATCGGTGCGGTGGATTGGCTCGGTAAACAGGCGTCAGTCTGTGACCTCCAGATAGGGCTGTTTGGAGCCAGCACCGGCGCAGCTGCAGCACTCATTGCGGCTGCCCGGCGTCCCGAAGCTGTAGCTGCGGTGGTTTCTCGTGGTGGACGGGCGGATCTGGCCGGTGAGGATTTACCCCTGGTCGAGGCGCCAACGCTCCTTATCGTGGGTGGTCTTGATCAGGCGGTCATCGGAATGAACCGCTGGGCGGCAAGTCAAATGCGAATTGAACCGAGATTGGAAATTGTGGCCGGCGCCAGCCATCTGTTCGAAGAGCCGGGAACAATGGAACAGGTTGCCCGCCTGACCCGGGACTGGTTTGTCCAGCATCTGGTACCAATGAAAGGCCGGTAGCTCGACGGTAATTGTTGTGCGCGTGGTCTCGGGTTGTCAGCTATGGTATTTTTCCCGGCCCGAGCTGAAACTGACTGATCAAGCGACCATGCCCGAGATCTCAAGCGACCGATACTGGATGTCCCGCGCTCTGCAGTTGGCGCAACAGGCTGCAGTGGCAGGAGAAGTACCCGTTGGCGCCATCGTCGTTCTCGGCGGCAAAGAAATTGGCGCCGGGTTCAATGCCCCCATCTCCGGTTGTGATCCCACCGCCCACGCCGAGATCCGGGCCCTGCGGGATGCCGCTGCCCGGGTCGGTAATTACCGTTTGTCCGGGGCAACGCTTTACGTAACGCTGGAGCCATGTACCATGTGCGTCGGAGCAATTGTGCACGGCCGCATCAGTCGCCTGGTCTACGGTGCCGCGGAGCCCAAGGCGGGGGCCGTTGAGTCTGCCCGGCGAACGCTGGACGAACCCCATCTGAACTGGGCTGTGGACTCGGTCGGTGGTGTGCTTGAGCAGCAGTGCAGTGAGATTATCAGCGACTTTTTCAGCCGACGCCGGGCGGAAATCCGGCGCCAGCGCCAGTCATCATCCCCAGGGAAGGAGTAGCCTGTACCCATGAAAGTACTTGTTACCGGCGGAGCCGGATATATTGGTAGTCACGTGGTCCGGCAGCTGGCTGAGGCAGGTCACGATATTGTTGTCTATGACAACCTTTCCACCGGTTACCGTTGGGCCGTGACCGCCGGCGAGCTGGTGGTGGGGGATCTGGCGGACGAGGCGGCCATTGATCGGCTGTTTTCCGAGCACCGTTTTGAGGCAGTTCTTCATTTTGCCGCCCACATAGTCGTGCCCGAATCAGTGGCCAATCCCCTCAAGTATTACAGCAACAACACCCGTAACACCCTGAACCTTTTGAAGGCCATGGAACGATATCAGGTTCCGTACATGGTCTTCTCCTCCACGGCGGCGGTCTATGGCATGCCGGAGCAGCAGGTACTGACCGAAGACCTGCCGCTGGCTCCGATCAATCCGTACGGGGCATCAAAGATGATGAGCGAACGGATGATCATGGATCTTGCGGCGGCGTCGAGTCTGAACTATGTCATCCTGCGCTATTTCAATGTCGCCGGAGCCAACCCTGATGGCCTGCTCGGGCAGGCAACGCCTGAGGCGACGCACCTGATCAAGGTCGCCTGTGAGTGCGTTACGGGACAACGGGATGGCATGAGTGTGTTCGGTACGGATTACGAAACACGTGACGGCACCTGCATTCGTGATTACATCCATGTGGAAGACCTCGCCAAGGCCCATGTTATGGCGCTGGATTACATGGCGAAGGGCGGCGATTCAAAGGTTCTTAACTGTGGTTATGGTCGCGGGTTTACCGTTCGCGAGGTAATCGACGTGGTCAAGCAGGTGTCTGGCGTTGATTTTCCGGTCACCGAAACCGGCCGGCGAGCGGGCGATCCGGCAGCCTTGATGGCGGATAACACCCTGATCCGAGGAACCCTCGGTTGGCAGCCGGACCATGATGATCTGGAAACAATTGTGAGGACGGCCCTCGATTGGGAGGCTATCTGGCAGAGAAAAAAAGCCTCCGGCAAACAGTGAGTTTCGACCTTTTTACCCATTTGGACAGGTTTGAGAAGTAACCCATGAAGATCACAATTTTCGGTACGGGATATGTCGGACTGGTAACCGGCGCCTGCCTGGCTGACGTTGGCCATCATGTCCTTTGTATGGACGTGGACCAGGCAAAGATCGACAGACTCCGCGATGGCCAGATTCCCATTTACGAACCGGGTCTGGACGCGATTGTCCGGCACACGGTGGAAGCGGGCCGGCTGGCTTTCACCACCGACACCGAGGAAGCGGTAAAACACGGCGTACTCCAGTTCATTGCCGTGGGAACCCCGCCCGATGAAGACGGCTCGGCAGACCTCCAGTACGTCACTGCCGTTGCCAGATCCATCGGCCAGTACATGGATGGGTACAAGGTGGTGGTCGACAAGTCGACGGTTCCGGTTGGTACCGGTGACAAGGTGCGTGCAGCCCTGCAGGCACAGCTGGATCATCGTGGTCTTGAGCTGGAATTCGATGTGGTCTCCAACCCCGAATTCCTGAAAGAAGGTGCGGCTATCAACGATTTCATGAAGCCGGACCGTATCATTGTCGGAACCGACAGCGAGAAGGCTGCGGATCTGTTACGTGAAGTCTATTATCCGTTCAACCGTAGCCACGACCGGATGATTTTCATGGATGTCCGTTCAGCGGAGCTGACCAAGTACGCTGCCAACTCCATGCTTGCAACCAAAATCAGTTTCATGAATGAAATTGCCAACCTGGCGGAACGGCTGGGGGCGGATATCGAGGCGGTGCGCCGGGGTATCGGGTCCGATCCCCGCATCGGATACCACTTCATCTATCCGGGCTGTGGTTACGGTGGCTCCTGCTTCCCGAAGGATGTGCAGGCATTGGCGCGCACCGCCCGCGACTGCGGCTATGACGCCCGACTGCTCAATGCTGTGGAAGACGTTAACCACGCCCAGAAGCACGTGCTGTTTGACAAGATCAGCCATTATTTCCAGGGCAGTCTGGAGGGCAAGGTTGTGGCACTGTGGGGGCTGGCGTTCAAGCCCAATACAGACGACATGCGCGAGGCCTCTTCCCGCACGCTGATGGAAGATCTGTGGAAAGCCGGAGCCTCTGTTCAGGCCTTTGATCCCGAAGCCATGGAGGAGACCCAGCGTATCTACGGCGACCAGCCGGGGCTGACCCTGTGTGGAACCAAGGAGCAGGCGCTCAAGGGTGCCGACGTGCTGGCAATCTGCACCGAATGGAAGGAGTTCCGTTCCCCGGACTTTGAGGTGGTGGCGACAAACCTGCGGGAGCCGGTAGTCTTCGATGGTCGCAACCTCTATGAACCCGAAATGCTGGATCGCTATGGCCTGACCTACTATGCCATCGGCCGCGGGCGTAACCAGTTCCACTCGGTGGTGTAGTCATGGACCGGGAATTCGAGTTACATGAGCGACTGGCTGCGGATACCTTCCTGCTGGGCAGGACCCGCCTGTGCGAAGTCCGGCTGATGAATGAGAAAACCTGGCCCTGGGTCATCCTGGTGCCGGCGATCGCAGGCATCCGCGAGATCTATGAACTTCCAGAAGCGCAACAGCAGAGACTGATGACGGAGTCGTCCGCGCTGAGCCGCGCCATGATGGAGGCGTTCAAAGGTGACAAGATGAATGTTGCGGCGCTGGGTAACATGGTGCCGCAACTTCACATCCACCATATCGTTCGCTTCGAAGGGGATCCGGCCTGGCCGGGTCCCGTATGGGGTGCCCAGCCTCCGGTACCCTATGAAGACGCTGAGCTTGCGCGGGTCAGGGAAGTGCTGGATCCGGTGCTGGCTGGCCTGGCCTGAATCGTTCAGCGCCTTCGGGCAAGCGTTTGTGAGCCCACCAGGATCATCCGGAGCTCCGTTTTCAGCTTCACTTTCAGTTCTTCCTTTTCCTTTGGGGTGGCATCGAGTGCTTCGGCGCCCTGGTTGAAAACCAGTGTCACCATTGCCTCTGCTACCAGACGTGCATCCACCAGGGGTTTGCCCTGTTCCTCGGCAAATCGGCGCAGGTCATCGGCCAGTTCCGTCACGAAATGATCGATCTCCGCCTTCACCGCTGTCCGGAACGGTTTGGAAACACCCGTTCTTTCGCGCAGCATCAATCGGAACAGGTTGGCGTTGTTGCCCAGGTACTCCATGAACGTATCCACGGAGGTGGAGATGGCGCTGCCATCCCGGGCGATCCGTTTGCGGGCCTGGCGCATCAGTTGGCGGAGGGCGACACCGCCTTCGTCCACCAGAGCGAGTCCGAGTTCATCCAGTTCCGAGAAGTGGCGGTAAAAGGATGTTGGGGCTATACCGGCTTCCCGTGCAACCTCCCTGAGACTGAGGCTGCCGAAGCCCCGATCGGCACTGAGCTGCGAGAGTGCAGCGTCCATTAAGGCGCGTCGGGTTTTCAGTTTTTGTTCCGCTCTGGTGGTCAACTTCTGGCTCCAACCGGCTTTGTGAAGAGGGCATTCTAGCGGCCAGCTATCCCACAGTCATCCGAGTGCCTGATTTGCACACCAGCGCGCCTGATTTTCGGTCTCATTGTGTTTATAATGGGCCGCTTTTCCAGTAAGGTCGCAAAAATTTTCGCGATCCACACTTTGCTGCAAGCAAGCTGGTGGAGATGGCTTTCCGAAACACGCTGTGAATACGTCCGTGTACGCTCGGCTCCGCCATCCATGGCTCCGCACGGTTTCGGAAAGCCATCTCCACCAGCTTGCCCAGACAATTGAGTTAAACGAATACATCAAACGTAACGGGAACCGGTATGCGCAGTCATTATTGCGGTGGGATCAACGAATCCCACATCGATCAGGAAGTCACACTTTGCGGATGGGTACACCGCCGCCGTGACCATGGTGGGGTTATCTTCCTGGATCTGCGAGATCGGGATGGTATGTCCCAGGTGGTTGTCGATCCGGACACCCCTGAAAGCTTTGCCCTGGCGGAGAAGGTCCGCAGCGAATTCGTGATTCAGGTCACCGGCCGCGTGCGTCGTCGTCCGGCGGGTACCGAGAACAACAACATGCCCACCGGCCAGGTGGAATTGTTGGGTAAAGAGCTGACCATCCTGAACGCTGCCGCCACACCCCCGTTCCCCCTGGACGAGCACGTAGACGTGGGCGAGGACGTGCGCCTGCGCTACCGGTTCGTGGACCTGCGTCGTCCGGAAATGATCAACCGTCTGCGGTTCCGCTCCCGGGTTACCAGCTACATCCGGAACTTCCTGGACAGCCGCGGCTTCATGGACGTGGAAACCCCGATCCTGACCCGTGCAACCCCGGAAGGTGCCCGTGACTACCTCGTTCCGAGCCGTACCCACGAGGGTTCCTTCTTCGCGCTGCCCCAGTCCCCGCAGCTGTTCAAGCAGCTGCTGATGGTCTCCGGCGTTGACCGGTACTACCAGATCGCCAAGTGTTTCCGGGACGAGGACCTGCGGGCCGATCGTCAGCCGGAATTCACCCAGGTGGACATCGAGGCATCGTTCATCGATGAGAAGACCTTGATGGAGCTGAACGAGGACATGGTTCGCTCCCTGTTCAAGGATGTTCTCGATGTCACTCTGCCGGAATTTCCCCGCATGCCACATTCAGAGGCCATGCAGCGCTTCGGCAGCGACAAGCCGGACCTGCGTATTCCTCTGGAGCTGGTGGACGTCAATGACCTGGTTGAAAAGGTGGACTTCAAGGTGTTCGCCGGCCCGGCCAAGGATCCCAAAGGCCGTGTTGCTGCCCTGCGTGTTCCCAAAGGCGGCGAACTGACCCGTAAACAGATCGACGACTACACCAAGTTTGTCGGTATCTACGGTGCAAAGGGGCTGGCTTATATCAAGGTCAACGAACTGGCCAAAGGGGTTGAAGGTCTGCAGTCTCCGATCATCAAGTTCCTCGGTGACGACGTGGCCCAGGCCATCATGGAGCGCGTGGGTGCAGAAGACGGCGACATCGTGTTCTTTGGTGCCGACAAGACTACGGTGGTCAACGAAGCCCTGGGGGCGCTGCGTGTGAAACTGGGTCATGACCTGAACATGCTCACCTGCGAGTGGGCGCCGCTGTGGGTTGTGGACTTCCCGATGTTCGAGGAAACCCCGGATGGCGGACTCACCGCGATTCACCACCCGTTTACTGCACCGTCCTGCTCGCCGGAAGAACTGGCGGCGGATCCGGCCAACGCGCTGTCCCGCGCCTACGACATGGTGCTGAACGGTACCGAGCTCGGCGGCGGTTCCATCCGTATCCACGACGAAAAAATGCAGGAAGCTGTGTTCCGCATCCTGGGTATCGGTGAGGAAGAAGCCCGCGCCAAGTTCGGCTTCCTGCTCGACGCCCTGAAGTTCGGTTGCCCACCCCATGGTGGTCTGGCGTTCGGTCTGGATCGTCTGGTCATGCTGATGACCGGCGCCTCTTCCATCCGGGACGTCATTGCCTTCCCGAAGACCCAGAGCGCCACCTGTCTGATGACCCAGGCGCCGGGCGAGGTGGACGAGAAGCAACTGCGCGAGCTGCATATACGTCTGCGCCGTTCCGCCAAGCCGGTTGAGGGCAACAAGGCCGAAGACAGCGAGTAAATTCTGACAGTCGGGGGCGGGCCCGGCCCGCTCCCCGGACGATGGACGGAGGTTAGGCATGGCTGGTCACAGTAAATGGGCCAACATCAAGCATCGCAAGGCAGCCCAGGATGCCAAGCGTGGCAAGATCTTCACCAAAATCATCCGGGAACTGACCGTCGCCGCCCGCCTGGGCGGCGGTGATCCCAACGACAATCCCAGGCTCCGGGCCGTTGTCGACAAGGCCCTGACGGCCAACATGAAGAAGGACACCATCGAGAGGGCGATCGAGCGTGGCGCCGGCGGTGGCGATGACAGCAACTACGAGGAGCTGACATACGAGGGTTACGGCCCTGGGGGTGTCGCGGTTTTTGTCGAGGCCATGACCGACAACAAGAACCGGACTGTTGCCGAGGTTCGTCACGCGTTCAACAAGTTCGGTGGTAATCTCGGTACCGATGGTTCCGTGGCTTACCTGTTCACCAAGCAGGGCATCATCTCCTACAGTCCGGAAGTGGACGGCGACCGGTTGATGGAAGCCGCGCTGGAAGCCGGTGCCGAGGACCTGCAGGAACAGGAGGATGGTTCCTATGAGATTGTGACCACGCCGGAGGAATACCTGGACGTCAAGGAATCCCTGGTTGAGGCGGGGCTGCAGCCAGACAACTCCGAAGTCACCATGGTGCCTTCCACCCGGGTCGAACTGGACCGGGATGGTGCGGAAACCATCCTCAAGCTGATCGACATGCTTGAGGACCTGGATGACGTGCAGAACGTCTACCACAACGCGGATATCTCCGCAGAGATTATGGAATCCCTCTGACCATGGCTGGAGCCTGATCGTGCCGATCATTCTCGGGGTGGATCCCGGTTCCCGGATTACCGGGTACGGGGTCATCCGTGCCGAAGGCCGGGTAATCGAGTATATCGACAGCGGCTGTATCCGGGTCGGGGAAAAGCCCATGGCCGAGCGGCTCCAGACCATCTTCCACAGCCTTGCCACACTGATCGGTGAGTATCGGCCGGAGGAGTTCGCCATAGAGCAGGTGTTCATGGCCCGAAATCCGGATTCCGCCCTCAAATTGGGACAGGCCCGCGGCGCGGCCATTGTGAGTGCCGCCAATAGTGGCCTGGCGGTGCACGAGTATTCGGCGCGGCAGGTCAAGCAGGCGGTGGTTGGCAAGGGTGGGGCAGACAAGTCCCAGGTTCAGCACATGGTGCAGGCCCTCTTGTCTCTGTCCCGTAAACCCCAGGCCGATGCGGCCGATGCCCTGGCGATTGCGCTGTGCCATGCCCACATGAGTCAGAGTGTGCTGCGTTTGGCAGGGAACGGCGGCAAGGTCCGCAGCGGGCGGGTCAGACAACAATAACCGGCTCCCAGGAGCCACAGGAGCTACCCCTTGATAGGTCGTATCCGAGGCATTCTGGTCGACAAGACCCCCGGGCAGGCGTTGGTGGAGTGCGCCGGGCTGGGTTACGAAATTGACATTCCCTACACCACTTTTTTTCATCTGCCCGAATCGGGTCAGGAAGTTACCCTTCATACTCACTTTGCCGTACGCGAGGATGCCCAGAGTCTGTATGGCTTCGCGGCTAAGCTGGATCGGGATCTGTTCCGGCTGCTGATCAAGGTCAATGGTGTCGGCCCTAAGCTGGCCGTCGGGATCCTGTCCGGTCTCGATGCGCAGCAGTTCATCCGTTGTGTCGAGGTCAAGGATGCCAACGCGCTGGTCAAGCTGCCCGGTGTCGGCAAGAAAACCGCAGAGCGCCTGCTTATTGAAATGGCCGACCGGATCGGGCAACTTGAAGGTCAGTTCGTGCCGATGTCGCCGGGCGCGACAGTTGCCGGCGGGGCTGCCTCTGAACAGGTACTGGCTGGTCCGGATCCGAGGGAAGAAGCCGAGGCGGCCTTGATTGCCCTTGGCTACAAGCCACAGGAAGCTGCAAAAGCGATCAGCAAGGTTGCCGAGGAAGGGGCAACCAGCGAGACCCTGATCCGCCTTGCCCTGCGGAACATGATTCCCGCCGGATGACCTGACGGTAATATGTCGCCTGAGTGGCGCCAAACCTGTAGAGAGCGTAACGTGACAGTCAGGGGCCCGTTTGTACAATTGGGTCAACGTTGATTTGCAGGGCAGGCGCACAGGCACGATGTTGATTCCCATAGAACGGGTGATGCCATGATTGAATCCGACCGACTGATTTCAGCCGGAACCGGTGACTATGAGGAGGTCCAGGATCGGGCCATCCGTCCGACGCTGCTGTCCGAGTATGTGGGCCAACCCTCGGTTCGGGAGCAGATGGAAATTTTTATTTCCGCGGCCCGTGGCCGCCGGGAAGCCCTGGACCATGTCCTGATTTTCGGTCCGCCCGGTCTGGGCAAAACCACCCTTGCCAATATCATCGCCAACGAGATGGGCGTCGCCATCAAGACCACCTCGGGACCGGTGTTGGAAAAAGCCGGTGATCTGGCAGCCATGCTGACCAACCTCGAAGAAGGCGATGTGCTGTTTATCGACGAGATTCATCGGCTCAGTGCTGCGGTCGAGGAGGTCCTGTATCCGGCAATGGAGGATTATCAGCTGGATATCATGATCGGGGAGGGGCCGGCCGCCCGCTCGATCAAGCTGGATCTGCCGCCGTTCACTCTCGTGGGTGCAACCACCCGCGCGGGCCTGCTTACCTCTCCGCTGCGGGATCGTTTCGGTATCGTGCAGCGGCTGGAGTTCTACAACACCCGGGATCTGACCGACATTATCATCCGTTCTGCCCGGCTCTCGACCGTCGCGATTGACGAGGCTGGTGCCTTCGAGATTGCCAGGCGCTCCCGGGGTACTCCGAGGATCGCCAACCGGCTGCTGCGCAGGGTCAGGGATTTTGCCGAAGTGCGCTCCAACGGCCGGATTACCGCCGAGATTGCGGACCAGGCGCTGAACATGCTCAAGGTGGACAACCAGGGCTTCGATCATATGGACCGCCGACTGTTGCTGGCCATGATCGAAAAGTTCGATGGCGGTCCGGTCGGCGTTGAAAGCCTCGCGGCAGCTATCAGCGAGGAGAGGGGGACGATCGAGGATGTGCTCGAGCCTTTCCTGATACAGCAGGGATTCATGATACGTACGCCCCGTGGGCGCATGGTGACTTCCAACGCCTACCAGCATTTCGGAGTGGTGCCTCCCAAATCGGAAGGCGGGGGTGACCTGTTTGACTGATACAGCCAACGCCCGAGTCTTTGAGCTACCCATCAGGGTCTACATAGAAGATACGGATGCTGGTGGTATCGTTTTCCATGCCAGGTATCTGCATTACATGGAGCGCGCCCGTACCGAGTGGGTGCGCAGTTGCGGGGTCGGTCTCCGGGCAGGCCTGGCAGACAATATCAGCTATGTGGTGCAGCGAATGAACATCCATTATTCGGTGCCGGCCCGCCTGGATGATCAGTTGCTGGTTACCGCCGAGCCCGTGGCATACGGCCGGGTATGGATGAATTTCAGGCAGCGCGTCCTGCGAGCCAGTGACCGGACGTTACTGTGCGAGGCAGATGTTCGCGTGGCCTGCGTGGCACTGGATACCGGCAGACCGAGGCGTTTGCCCGATAATATGCAGGACCTGCTGAAGCGCAACGTTCAGCATCCGGACCCAACTAACGGAACCAGCCAGGAGTAAAAGGTGGAGTCAGAACTTTCTGTATGGCATCTCATTTCAAATGCCGGGTTACTGGTACAGCTGGTCATGCTGTTGCTGGGATTGGCATCGGTGATTTCCTGGGCCCTGATCTTCCAGCGCCTTCAGGTATTTCGCAAGGCCAAGCGGGCGCAGGTGGAGTTTGAGGAGCGGTTCTGGTCCGGCATGGACCTCGGCCAGCTGTACCGGGAAGTAAACGCAGAGCCGACGCCGTTTTCCGGAGTGGAAGCGGTCTTCCGCGCCGGGTTCAAGGAGTTTTCCCGACTGCGTCAGCAGAGCCGGGATGCCGATGCCGTTATGGAAGGTACCCAGCGTGCAATGAGAGTCGCCTTCTCCCGCGAGCAGGAGCGTCTGGAAACCCACCTGCCATTTCTGGCAACGGTCGGTTCAACCAGCCCCTATGTGGGCCTGTTCGGTACCGTGTGGGGGATCATGAATTCGTTCCGGGGCCTCGCCCAGGTCCAGCAGGCAACTCTGGCAACGGTCGCGCCGGGTATTTCGGAAGCCCTGATTGCTACAGCCATGGGCCTGTTCGCCGCAATCCCGGCCGTTATTGCCTACAACCGCTTTTCGGCGATGTCCGACGCGCTGCTCAAGAATTACGAGACCTTCGCTGAGGAGTTCTCCAGCATTCTGCACCGTCGCGTGCATGCGAGCGAGCAGAGTGCTGCCTGATGAATGAACGCAACTGCCGGAGCCGGGTGATATGAAAGGCATGGGGATGATGCCGCAGCAGCGGAAAAAACCGATGTCGGAAATCAACGTAGTTCCTTACATCGACGTGATGCTGGTGCTGCTGGTGATTTTCATGGTGACCGCGCCGATGCTGACCCAGGGCGTGAAAGTGGACTTGCCGGAAACCACATCGGATCCCATTCAGTCTGACAAGGATGTGGAGTCGATAGTGGTGTCGGTGGACACCAACGGTGCCTACTACATGGAAATCGGCGATGATAGCAGCGATCCCATGTCCCTGGGAGATGTGCGGGAGCGGGTAGCGAAAATCCTGTCCCAGCGCCCGAACGGCGAGGTGTTGGTGCGCGGTGACGAGCATGTGGAGTATGGCACGGTCGTGCGTCTGATGGCGGAGTTGCAGGGGGCCGGTGCCACCAGTATCGGTTTGATCACCGAACCATCCCCGGATGACAAGTGAGCCAGGAACGCGCGGAGCTGTTGTGAAGAATAAGGATCGCAGGGTAATAAGTACCGGTACGCCGCCATGGAAATCTCCGGTTGCGTTGTCGGTGTTGCTGCACCTGCTCATCGTAGTTGTGGCGTTGGCGGGCTGGTCCTGGACCAACCCTGTTGACGAGCCGCCACCCCGCAGTATTTCGGCGCGGCTTATCACCCAGCAACAGCCAAAGCCAAGCCCGGTGGTGGAGCCCGACGACCAGCCGGATAGGGATCAGCGGCGCCAGGCCGAAGAAGAGCGTAAAAAGGCTGCGGCGGAGGCGGAGCGCCGCCGAAAGGAAGAAGAGGCGCGCAGGATAGCGGAGAAAAAGGCGCAGGAAGAGGAGGCCCGTCGAAAGGCCGAGCAAGAGCGCAAGAAACAGGAAGCCCTGGCGCGGGAGCGTGAAGAGGCCAAAGCCCGGGAAGCCGCGCGGCAGAAAGCCGAGGCGGAAGCCAGGGAGCGCGAGCGACAGAAAGCCGAGGAGGAGCGCAAGCGCAAGGAAGAGGAGCGCAAGAAAGCCGAGGAAGAGCAGCGGCGACTGGAAGAGCAGCGCAGGCAGGAAGAAGCCGAACGCCGCCGGAAGGAAGAAGAGGCCCGCAAGGAAGCCGAGCGTCGGCTGAAGGAGCAACAGCTGGAAGCTCTCGCGGAGGAGGCCAGCAAGGCGAAGGCTGAAGAGGCGCGTCGACAACAGCAGGCTGCGGCGGCTCGCGCAAAAGAAGCACAGATGCTGTCCGAAAGCGAAAAATACCAGGGGCTGATCCGTGAGCGGCTCAGTCAGGCATGGTATCCACCGTCTTCGGCGACGGAAGAAATGACCGCCCGGCTGCAGATAACGCTGCTACCGACCGGGGAGCTGGCAAGTGTCAGGCTGGTTAGCAGCAGCGGTAACACCGCGTTCGATAACTCGGCACTGAGTGCGGTACGCTCATTGAACCGTTACCCGATACCGGATGACAGGGAAACCTTCGAGCGTTATTTCCGTCAGTTTACTATTGAGTTCAACCCGCGCCGGTTGAGATAAGGAAGCAGGAAGGATCATGACAAAGCGGACCTGGACGACTTCATACCAAACCGTGGCCGCAGCGCTGGTTGCCCTGATCATGCTGGCAACCGGGGCGCGGGCCGAGCTGCTTATTCGCATTACGGAAGGAGCCGATGCCGCCCTCCCGATTTCCGTTGTTCCCTTTGCGGAGAACGGAGCGATTCCACCCGGAGACAAGGTGGCCAACATCGTGCGGGACGATCTGGCGATGAGCGGGGAGTTCCGCCCCCTACCGGCGGAGAAAATGCTGAGCCTGCCCTCCCGTCGTGAGGAAGTGTACTTTCGGGACTGGCGCATGCTTGGCCAGCGCTATGTGCTGGTCGGTGAGCTTAGCCGCAACGGTGACAGGGTCGTTGCGCGGTACGAGTTATTCGATGTGAACCAGGAGAAGCGTATTCTCGGTGAAACTGCGGCCGCGTCGGTGAATGGCCTGCGTACCCTTGGCCATCACATCAGTGACAAGGTTTACGAGGCCATAACCGGCGTGCCGGGAGCTTTTTCCACCAAGCTGGCCTACGTCACACTTGACAGTTTCAAGGGCAAACCCCGCTACCGCCTGCAGGTGAGCGATGTGGACGGCAAGCGTGCCCGGATCCGGCTCGAGAGCCAGGAGCCGATCCTGTCCCCGGCCTGGTCTCCTGATGGCAAGCGGCTGGCGTACGTGTCCTTCGAAACAGGCAAGCCGGCAATCTACGTTCATGAGTTGTCTTCCGGCCAGCGCACCAAGGTAGCTGACTTCAGTGGCCTCAATTCCGCGCCGGCCTGGTCTGAGGATGGGCGCTCACTCCTGATGACGCTCTCGAAGGACGGCAACGCCGAAGTGTACCGGATGGATCTGGCGAGCAGGGAACTGACCAAGCTCACCAATCACTGGGCAATTGATACCGAGGCGACGTATGACCACACGGGTGACGGCATCTTCTTTACCTCCGACCGTTCCGGCGGGCCACAGATCTACCATATGAAAACACCCGGGGCAGAGCCCCGCCGGATCACTTTTGGCAGTCGCTACAATGCGCGGCCACGGCCGGATAACTCCGGGGATTACGTGTATTACGTGCACCAGAGAAACAGTGCGTTCCACATTGCCAGAACCAATCTCAAGAATGGTGAGGAGACGGTGTTGACCCGGACCGAATCCGACGAATCACCGAGCGTATCACCCAACGGTCGCATGCTGATCTATGCCACCAAACAGAGTGGAACCAGCGTGTTGACCGTGATCTCTGCCGATGGCGGTGCGGCGTACAGCCTGCCGGCATCGCAAGGGGATGTCCGTGAACCGGCCTGGGGCCCCATCGTCAAGTGAGCGCCCCGGGTCTTCGAACTCAATCAATAAACTGAAGCCACTGAAAGGAAATGAACATGAAACTGTCTATGCACACCAAAGTTCTCGCCATGCTGCTTTCTGCAGGCCTGTTTGCCGGTTGTAGCTCCACCGGTGAGACCATGGATGAGGGTGCCTATGGTTCCGACGTTGCGCCTGTAGATCAGGATGGCTCCACCGTCTACGGCGGTGACGACGAGGGCGGCGTTTCCTCTTCCGCGCTGACCGAAGAAGAGCGCATGGCTGCCGAGGAGCGCGCCAAGATGGAAGCGCTGCGTGACATCACTACCTTCTACTTCGATTTTGATACCGCCGAGATCAAGCCCGAAGCCCGTGACGTCCTGGTGGCCCATGCCCAGTACCTCGCGAACAACCCCGGCCAGAATGTTCGTCTGGAAGGTCACGCGGATGAGCGTGGTACCAAAGAATACAACCTGGCCCTGGGCGAGCGTCGTGCCAATGCCGTACAGCGCTTCCTGATCGTCAATGGTGCTTCACGTGGCCAGATTGAAACCGTAAGCTATGGTGAAGAGAAGCCGGCGGTCATGGGCTCCTCAGAGAGTGCCTGGGCACAGAACCGTCGGGTAGAACTGGTTTTTGATTAAACCGCGAACTGACACAGATCGGGTGTATCCATGAGAAAACGGCTCGTGGCGTTAATGCTGGTTCCGCTTGCGCTCGCGCAGGTGGGGCCGGTACAGGCGCAGTCTTCCACGTCGGCGCAGCGGAGTTCCGCTGGCAACCAGGCGACCGCTGAGTTGTTCTATATGATTCAGCAGCTCCAGCAGGAGGTGCGCAGGTTGCAGGGCCAGGTGGAAGAACAGCAGCATATGATCACCCGGTTGCAGGAGCAGGGCCGCGATCGTTATATCGATCTGGACCAGCGCATCCTTGATCTCTCGGAAAAGATGGCGAGCAAGCCGGAGCCGGCAACTGCTTCGCCGTCTCCGTCGGGGGGTGGCGATACTCAGGCGGTGGAAACCCGCGAATATCGCCAGCCCGGCCCCGAGGAGCGCAAAGCCTACAACGAGATCCAGGATCTCATCCGGAACCAGAAAGCCTATGATGAGGCCATTACCCGCCTGTACGAGTTTATCGACAAATATCCCGAAGGGGACCTGACGGTGAATGCGTATTACTGGCTGGGGGAAGTCTATCTGGTCAAGCCCCAACTGGAGCAGGCCAAGCAGGCTTTCACCATTGTGGCGACCCGTTTCCCGGATCATCGCAAGGCGCCGGATGCTGTTTACAAGCTGGGTGTGACTCTGGATCGGCTGGGAGAATCGGAAGAGGCTCGCCGGCGGATGCAGAGCGTTCTTGATGATTATCCGAACAGCGGCGCCGCGGAGCTTGCGAAGAAGTTCCTGTCTTCCGCAAATGGTTAATCCGGCTCAGGAAAAAAATCCGGGGATTACTCGAAAAAGGGGTTGATCACCGGAAAAATATCAGTACTATATGCGCCTCGTTTGGGTCGTTAGCTCAGTTGGTAGAGCAGTTGGCTTTTAACCAATTGGTCGAAGGTTCGAATCCTTCACGACCCACCAAATTCCGGGTACCGTTCGTTTGAGCTCGGGCGGTATCGACCAGCAAAAGCTGGTCACCAGTCAAGGGTCGTTAGCTCAGTTGGTAGAGCAGTTGGCTTTTAACCAATTGGTCGAAGGTTCGAATCCTTCACGACCCACCAA
>NZ_JAKQZH010000001.1:1470107-2152396 GCF_022343555.1 Marinobacter sp. C7
ATAACGGGATCTCCCGGGATCCTGTGGAAAAAGAGCCTTCGGGCTCTTTTTTTTTGCCTGTAAGATCCCATTAATAGTCCCGTAATGGATAAAGTCTGTTTTCGGGTATGTGACACAGGCGTTGCAGGCCCATGAAAACAAGGACCGAGGTGATATACTTCGGTGGTTAACGCAACACAGAGATGCAGGAATGACACGAGCAGAAGACCGTATCCTTGTTCAGGAGCACCTGGCACACGAAGCGGAGCCCAAGCCTTTGAGTGACAGTGAGAAAGCGGAACTCGAGGCCCGAATCAAGGAGGAGCTCAAGGCCAGGGATGCCGTGCTCGTTGCTCATTACTACACGGATCCGGATATCCAGCGGCTGGCAGAGGAAACCGGGGGCTGTGTGGCGGACTCCCTGGAAATGGCACGTTTCGGGAATCAGCATCCGGCGTCCACAGTGGTTGTGGCCGGCGTCCGCTTCATGGGTGAGACAGCCAAGATCCTCAATCCTGAGAAGAGGGTCCTGATGCCGACTCTGGAAGCGACCTGCTCGCTCGATGTTGGTTGCCCTGCCGACGAGTTCGCCGAGTTCTGTGATGAGCATCCTGACCGTACCGTAGTGGTGTATGCCAACACATCGGCCGCCGTAAAGGCGCGGGCGGATTGGGTTGTGACCTCAAGCTGTGCCCAGGCCATCGTGGAAGATCTGGACGCGCGGGGCGAAAAGATCCTGTGGGCTCCGGACAAGCATCTGGGTCATTACGTCCAGAAGACTACCGGCGCTGATATGCTGCTGTGGGACGGTTCGTGCATTGTTCACGAGGAGTTTAAATTCCGCGGCCTTGAGGACCTGAAGGCGTTGTATCCGGATGCGGCAGTCCTTGTCCACCCGGAGTCGCCGGATGCCGTGGTGGAGATGGCCGATGTCGTTGGTTCCACCTCCCAGTTGATTCACGCAGTGCAGACAATGTCCAACCCGGAGTTTATTGTCGCCACGGACAACGGCATCTTTTACAAGATGCAGCAGTTGGCCCCCAACAAGACTCTTATTGAGGCGCCTACGGCTGGCAACGGTGCTACCTGCCGAAGCTGTGCACACTGCCCGTGGATGGCGATGAACGGCCTTGAGAACCTGCTGCATGTGCTGCAGACCGGCAGCCAGGAGGTATTCGTGGATCCGGCATTGCGGGAGAGGGCGCTCAAGCCGCTGGAGCGGATGCTCGATTTCACCGCCAACATGAACCTCAAGGCTGCTGGCAACGCCTGACCAGTCCTGGATCCCCCGGTCCGGTCAGCTGTTACGCTGTATCTGAAGCCGCCGGGTGATCTCAGCCAGTCTTTCCGTGACGGCCTGGCGCTGGGGCGATCCGGCCGGCAGCTTTTCCTGGGCCTGGCGCAGCTGGCGCTGGGCCGATTCCAGATCTCCCATCAGGGCATCGTACTCGGCCCTGGCACGGTGTACTCCGACGATATTGCGTGCCATGCCCTCCGCTTCGGCGAGGCGTGACCAAAGCTGCTCCTGTTCTGGCATCTTCCGGGTCAGCTCTCTCAATAACTCGGCCGCTGCGGCCCCGTTTCCGGAGGTGATTTCGGTCTGGGCAAGGGTGTAGGTGATCGGATAATTACCGGGGTTTCGGGTCAGTGCTTCCTTGAGCAGGGTCCGGGCTTCTTCGCTCTTGTTCCGGTCATTGAGGACTTCGGCCAGGGTTACCTGGAGCGTGATCCTTCCAGGATTCTGTTCCAGCAGCTCCCGTAACTCCTGCTCGGCTTCGGCCAGCTGGTTGTTGGCCTGGTAGGCGACGGCAAGTCCGTAGCGGATCGCATGGTTTTTTCGGGCATCCGGGCGGTCGAGATAGGACTTGAACGTGTCCACCGCCACATCCGGAGACTGGGCGTAGTGCACCTGTAGGCGACTGCGCATCAGGTGATATTCCTGCCCGTCTCGTATTTCAAGGTGAGGGTACTGCTCCGCCCGGTTGCGGGTGTCGGCAACCCGGCTCTGTGTCAGTGGGTGGGTGGACAGATATTCCGGGACCTGGTTCCCCTGCAACCGGTTATTCCGCATCATGATCTCGAACATCTCCGGCATGCCCCGGGGATCCATGCCGGCACTGGCGAGAATGTCCATGCCGACACGGTCGGCTTCCTGTTCATGGGATCTGCTATAGGCCAGCATGTTCTGAACGGACAGCGCCTGGGTGCCGGCGATGGCGGCCAGCCCGATGTCTGACTGGGTGACCGCCGACAAGACAATCCCGGCAATCATGCCCGCGAGTGTCAGTGGTGCACTGGTTTCCTGCTGTTCCAGGCGCCGGGCAAAATGGCGTTGACTGAGGTGCGCGAGCTCGTGGGCGAGTACCGAGGCAAATTGCTGTTCCGTCTTTGCGTCCAGAAACAGGCCGCCATTGACGCCTACGATGCCTCCCGGAACGGCAAACGCATTGAGTTGGGGGCTGTCGATCAGCGCCAGGGTAAGCTCGCGGTTCTGCAGCGGGGCAGAGGGTACCAGTCGATAGATAATCGCGCTCAGATAATCATACACCAGAGGGTCGGTGATACGTGGCGCAGATCGCCGGATGGAGACCATGACCTGCCGGCCAATCTCGGATTCCTGCTGGCCCGAAATCAGCCCGCCGCCAGAGCCGCCGATGCTCGGCAGGGAGGTCTCCTGGGCGGGGGCAGGGGACGTTGCCAGCAAAGCCGACAGGGTGAAGACTGCTGCTTTCAGGATCCCTCGGCTGGAGGGTTTTCGGCCATGATCAAGTTTCATGTACTGCAAGTTGCCTCTGGTCCGGACTGCCGCTTGGACAGTGTCTTACCGCTAAAAGTTCTGAGCATGAGATTAGCAGCTATTGAGATGCAATACCCGGCATCTCGCGGCATAATGCCGCGTTGTCAATTCCACTAGTTGTGATGGTGCGTCTTCATTATGGTTGACCGTACACTGGATGCTACCGGGCTGCGCTGTCCGATGCCTCTGCTGAAAACCAAGCTCGAGCTCAATGGAATGTCCCCCGGAGAGGAACTCGAGGTTATTGCTACCGATTCCGGTTCGGCCCGGGATATTCCGGCTTTCCTCTCGTTGTCGAGCCACACCCTGGTAAGTTCCACTGAAGCCAATGGCGAATACAGGTTTGTGATAAAGTGCGGCGGTTAACCTTTCGGAGACGTTGATGGTCAGGATTTTACGCGGTCTCGCGCACAAATACTTTTCAGATGAAGAAGCTGTCATCCTTGCGCTGATTCTGGTGGCGGGGACGGCATTTATCATCTGGTTCGGTGCCATGCTGGCGCCGGCCATTGCCTCGCTGATCGTGGCGTTTATCCTCCAGGGGCTGGTGACCAAGCTCAACAAGCTGGGGATACCCGAGATCGTCGCGATCATCGGGGTGTTCGTGGTGTTTCTGGGCGTGCTGGTGGGCTTTCTCTTCGGCCTCTTGCCACTGGTATGGACCCAGGTGACCAATCTGGCCGGGGAGGCCCCTCGCATCATCCGGGAGATGCAGTCCTACCTCGAGCTGCTTCCCGATCAGTACCCACAGCTGATTTCCGCGGACGCCGTGAATACCGTATACCAGCAGGTTTCCACGGAGGTAGGGCAGATGACCCAGTGGCTGGTTTCCTTCTCCCTTTCCAGTATCCCGGATCTGGTAGCTCTGCTGATCTACATGGTATTGGTCCCTATTCTTGTGTTCTTTTTCCTGAAGGACAAAGAAGTGCTGCTGGGGGCCATCGCCCGCCTGCTTCCTCCGCAGCGCCCGCTCATGCTCAAGATCTGGCATGAGGTCAATCTGCAGTGTGCCAACTACGTCCGTGGCAAGGCGGTGGAGATTCTGATCGTGGGTGGGGCGACGTACATTGCCTTCAAGCTGCTGGGCATGCCCTACGCTGCGCTGCTGTCATTACTGGTGGGTCTGAGCGTGGTGATCCCTTACATCGGTGCGGCGGTGGTGACCATTCCGGTTGCCATGATCGGGCTTTTCGCCTTCGGCTGGGGCACCCATTTTATCTGGGTGATGGTGGTGTACGGGGTTATTCAGGCGCTTGATGGCAACGTTCTGGTGCCTATTCTGTTTTCGGAGGTCAACAACCTGCACCCGGTGGCCATCATTGTTGCGGTGCTGTTTTTCGGTGGCATCTGGGGCTTGTGGGGGGTTTTCTTCGCCATTCCGCTGGCGACCCTGCTCAAGGCAGTGTTTGCCGCCTGGCCGGTGAAGGACATGACCTCTTCACCGACCGATGAGCTGGCCTGAGGCTTTGCTTAAAGGGCTTTGACCGCTTCCAGCACCTCCTCGGCATGGCCCTTGACCTTGACGCCCCGCCATTCTTTTCGGAGCACGCCTTCCTTGTCGATCAGGAAGGTGCTGCGCTCGATCCCCAGATGCTCCTTGCCATACAGCTTCTTCAGTTTGATGACGTCAAACAGCTTGCAGAGGCTTTCGTCCTTGTCTGAAATCAGGTGAAACGGAAACTCGTGCTTGGCACGGAAATTCTCATGAGCCTTGAGGCCGTCCCGGGACACGCCGAAGATCTCGGTATCGAGTTCCACAAACGCTTTCATCCGGTCGCGGAAGTCCTGACCTTCGGTGGTGCAGCCGGGTGTGTTGTCCTTGGGGTAAAAATAAATCACGACATTCTGGCCGCGAAGATCAGCCAGGCGGACCGTTTGATCACCGGTCGCCGGCGCTTCAAAATCGGGGACGGGCTTGTTCAATTCGACGGATGACATGACTTCTCCTTTAATTCCCTTGTGTCAGTTCGAGCCCAACATTACCATATCGGTTTTATTCGGACGGAGCTTTTATGATTACGGGTAGCCTTGTCGCACTGGTCACGCCCATGCATCCAAACGGTGATATTCACTGGGAGGAGCTGGACAAACTGGTGGACTTTCACATTGAAAACGGCACGCACGGTATCGTGGCTGTGGGCACCACCGGTGAATCCGCAACCCTGGACCCGGAAGAGCATTGCCAGACCATCGGCCGGATCATAAAACGTGTCAACGGACGAATTCCTGTCATTGCGGGTACCGGCGGCAACAGCACCCGTGAGGCGATCGAGCTGACCACCGAAGCCCACAAGCTCGGTGCCGACGCCTGCCTGCTGGTGGTTCCATACTACAACAAGCCGACCCAGGAAGGCCTGTATCAGCATTTCAAGGCGATTGCCGAGGCGGTCCCCGGTATGAACCAGATGCTGTACAACGTTCCCGGTCGCACGGCCTGCGACATGCTGAACGAGACGGTCCTGCGCCTGGCGGATATTCCGAACATCGTCGCCATCAAGGATGCCACCGGGAATATTCCCCGTGGCGCCGAACTGATCAAGGCCCTGGACGGTCGCCTCGCGGTCTACTCGGGTGACGATGCCACCGCCGCTGAGCTGATGCTGGCAGGCGGCAAGGGCAATGTCTCGGTGACGGCCAACGTGGCGCCGAAATCCATGGCGCAGCTGTGCGAAGCGGCTATCTCCGGTAACCGGGAAGAAACCGAGCGGTTGAACGAACTGCTGATGCCGCTGAACCGCAAGCTGTTCCTGGAGGCCAACCCGATTCCGGTGAAATGGGCATTGCACCGCATGGGGATGATCAGCGAGGGTATTCGCTTGCCGCTGACGCCGCTGAGCGAGAAGTTCCACGCGGAAGTTGAAGAAGCCCTGAAAGCCTCAGGCGTACTCTGAACTTGCTGAAATCGTCCCTGAACCGGAGTAACCCGATGCAGGTTCTTTCAGGAACCCGTTTCCCCCGTATGTACAGATCAATGTTTGCCGTCTCGGGGTTGTTGCTGCTGGCAACGGCCTCCGGCTGCAGCCTGCTTGAAGACCGTTCTGAACGGTACGTCAGTGCCAAAGAAGGCACGCCGTTGGAGTTGCCGGCGAGCGCGGATGAATCCCGCTTCAGCCAGGTCATGCCGATCCGTGAGATCAACGCCGCCGAGACCGGGAAGATGTATCCGTCCGATATTCCCCGGCCGCCGGACATGACCTCGGAGATTCTGGATGAGAACTATGTCATCGAGGAGCTCGACGGCCGTGCCTGGCTTCTGGTAAATGACGTCCCTGGTCGGCTCTGGCCCCAGACCACCGCTTACATGAATGAGCGCGGGCTTGGCGTGGCTTATGATAGTCCGCAGTTGGGCTTGCTCCAGAGTGAGCTGGCCAACTTCAGCAGGCAGGCCAGGGAGTTGGTGGGGCTGGCCAACGAGGCGTCGGCGTCCGAGCCGATGACGGTTGTCCAGTTGCGGATGTCCCCCGGTATCCGGCGCAAGACCACCGAGATCCAGGTTCGCCGGGTGGAAATGTCTGAGCGGCCCGGCGAACTTTTGCCCTGGCAGGACATCGCAAACCCCTCGGCCGAAGCCATGGCCCTGCAGAAGAAGCTGCTCGCGGACCTTGGTGAGTTCCTGAAATCCCGGGAGGAGAGCAAATCCTTCTCCAGGGCGGCCTCGGGTATGACCAGTGAGCCGCTCGTGAACCTGGAGACGGAGAACGAACAGGCCGTCGCCATCCGCATGGATCTCGACTACGGCCGGTCCTGGGCCGAGGCCAATCGCGCTCTTGAGGAAGCCGGGATCCCGGTTGTGGACCTGAATCGCAGCAAGGGTTGGCTCTACGTCGATTTCCGCACAGAGGAAGAGAAGGAATCCGGCTGGTTCGACTGGTTCAGCGACAAGGAAAAGCCAAGGCACACCCATACCGTGGCCGTGAAAGAACGCGAGGGCGCGGTGTTTATTGAGGCCACCCGGCTAGAGAGCTACGACGGCGAGCACACGACATCCGATTTGCTCAACCAACTCTTTGAATACCTTTACTGATTGAATGGGGGCGCAGACGCGTGCCCCCTCCGGAGATTTCAATGGAAAAGCGCGAAGAACTCTACGCAGGCAAGGCCAAGTCCGTATATCGTACCGACGATCCGGAACGGTTTGTGATGGTTTTCCGGGATGACACCTCGGCATTTGACGGCCAGAAGAAAGAGCAGCTTAATCGCAAGGGCATGGTGAACAACAAGTTCAATGCCTTCATCATGGAAAAGCTGGAAGCCGCGGGTATCCCCACCCATTTCGAGGGACTGCTGTCCGACACCGAATCCCTGGTGAAGAAGCTGGACATGATTCCGGTGGAGTGCGTGGTTCGCAATATCTCTGCGGGTAGCCTGTGCCGCAGACTGGGTGTGGAAGAGGGCCAGGAACTGAACCCGCCCACCTTCGAGCTGTTCCTGAAGAATGATGAGCTGCACGATCCCATGGTCAACGAATCCCTTGCCGAGAGCTTCGGCTGGGCGACCGGAGACGAGCTCGCACGCATGAAAGAGCTGACCTACAAGGTCAATGACGTGCTCAAGAAGTTGTTCGATGATGCCGGCATGCTGTTGGTGGATTACAAGCTGGAATTCGGCCGCAGCGCCGGTGATATCGTCCTTGGTGACGAATTCAGCCCCGATGGCTGTCGCATCTGGGACAAGGAGACCCGCAAGAAGATGGACAAGGATCGTTTCCGCCAGGGACTCGGAGATGTGATCGAGACCTACGAGGAGGTCGGTCGCCGTCTCGGCATAGAGTTCGACTGAATCGCAATCAATACAAAAACCATCAGAAGGGTATCTTATGCGTAAACTGATCCTTGCAGTAGGTGGCACCGTGGCGCTGGCCGCGCCTCTGGCCAGTGCAGATGTTGTCGGCGTTGGTGCCAGCGTCAGCTACTGGGATTCCGACCTTTCCGGTAAGGTGGTCAACCAGGGCTCTGCGGTTGATATCGAGAACGATCTGAACCTCGATAGCGACAGCAATGCCAATTTCACCGCCTATCTTGAGCATCCGGTGCCGGTGCTGCCGAACGTGCGGGTGAACTACACTTCCATTTCCCAGAACGGCAGTGGCCGGCTCGGGCTGGAGGATTTTGACCAGATTTCGGCAGGCACCGAAGTCGATTCCAGGCTTGACCTGGACCAGTTGGATGCAACCTTCTACTACGAGGTCCTGGACAACTGGGTCAACCTCGATCTGGGCCTTACCGCGCGCAGGCTGGACGGTGAGCTCGTGGTTCGCGACCGGGCAGGCCTTTTCCCTGTCAGTAAAACCACGGTGGAAGGTGTGATCCCGATGGGCTATGCCGCTGCCCGTTTCGATCTGCCGCTTACCGGTGTCTCCGTGGGTGGTGAGGGTAACCTGATCAGCTTCGATGGCGACTCCCTGCATGACTTCAATGTCTACGGCCAGTACGAACTGTCGCTGCTGCAGTTGCGTGCCGGCTACCGTCAGATGTCCATCGACTACGAAGATGACGATGACAAGATGGATGTCGAGCTGTCCGGTCCTTTTGCCAGTGTCGGTCTGACGTTCTGATCGATTATTGGTCGAATAGCTGAAAAAGAGCGCTGCGGCGCTCTTTTTTTGTGTCTGACCTGGTCTGTGGTGTTGCCGGAACGGCCGATTCGGTAAACTTGGGATCTCAGGAAACGAACGTTTTATGGAGACTGGACCTTGAAAATTCTCGTTACGGGAACCGCTGGATTCATTGGCTCACACCTGGCGCACCGCCTGCTGGATCGCGGTGATGAGGTGATCGGCGTTGACAACGTCAATGACTACTACGATGTAAGCCTGAAGGAAGCTCGCCTTGAGCGGCTGACCTGTAAACCCGGCTTTACCGAGATCCGCCAGGATGTTGCCGATCGCGCTGCCATGGAAGCCTTGTTCAGCGAGCATAAGCCTGAACGAGTGGTGCACCTGGCCGCGCAGGCCGGAGTGCGCTATTCCCTGGAGAATCCCCACGCTTACGTGGATGCGAATCTGGTTGGCTTCATGAACATCCTCGAGGGTTGCCGCCATAACGATGTAAAACACCTGGTCTACGCCTCCAGCAGTTCGGTCTACGGGGCCAACGAGACCATGCCATTCTCGGTGCACGATAACGTCGACCACCCCCTGAGCCTGTATGCCGCCTCCAAGAAGGCCAACGAACTGATGGCTCATACGTACAGCCATCTGTATAACCTGCCAACCACCGGCCTGCGCTTCTTCACGGTCTATGGTCCCTGGGGACGGCCGGATATGGCACTGTTCATCTTCACCAAAAAAATCCTCGCCGGTGAGCCGATCGACGTGTTCAATCATGGCCACCACCGTCGTGACTTTACCTACATCGATGACATCGTCGAGGGCGTGATCCGCACCCTCGACCACGTCGCTGAACCCAACAATGAGTGGAGCGGCGAGCGCCCCGATCCGGGGACCAGTAAGGCGCCGTACCGGCTCTACAATATTGGCAGCAACAATCCGGTGGAGTTGTCCCGTTTCATCGAGATCATCGAGGAGCGTATCGGCAGGAAGGCAGAGAAAAACCTGCTGCCCATGCAGCCGGGAGACGTGCCGGCCACCTATGCCAATGTCGATGACCTGATCAAAGATGTGGGCTACAAGCCATCGACTACCGTGGAAGAGGGAATCGCCAACTTCGTGGACTGGTACCGGGATTTCTACAAGGTCTGATCCCGGACCGTGAAGTTTGGGAGGCGTCAGAGGTTTCTGGAAAAGAATTCCAGAAACTCTCGCTCCTCAAGCTGGGCCTCGTGCAGTGTGATGGGCCGGAACCGGAGTCTCGTTCCCGGAGCTCTCTGGGCAAGGGCGTCGAGACTGCGGGGTGTAACCGCTCCCAGCTTGGGATAGCCCCCGATCGTCTGTCGGTCGTTGAGCAGCAGAATCGGTTGCCCGTCCGATGGCACCTGGATGGCACCAAGGCTGGTGCCCTCGGAAATCAGGGTCTGCCCCGTTGTTTCCAATGCAGGCCCCTTCAGGCGGGCGCCCATACGGTCTGTTTGTGGGGTCAGGGTATACGGCTCACTGAAAAACGTCTCAAGGACCCGTGCGGGAAAACGATCGATCTGTGCGCCGGGAATAACCGAGAGTTCCAGTTCCTCTCTGTAATCCGGCCGCCAGTGATCAGAGACTTTTCTGTTAGGAACAGTGGCCTGATTTTCGGAGCAGGGCAGGTGGTCGCCGGCGTTCAGTGGGCGGCCGTCCTGTTGCAGACCACCGGTGCCCTCGCGCGTGAAGGTGGCGCAACTGCCGCCCAGCCCCGGCTTGACCTGAAACCCTCCGAGCACCGCCAGATAGGTCCTTACACCCCTCTTGGGTGCACTGAGGGAGACGGTATCTCCGGCCTTGAGGTTGATGGTGCTCCACAGTGCACGGGGTTCGCGGTTAACGGCACATTGCACCTCTGCGCCGGTAACTGCGATCTGGGTATCCAGGTGAGATCTGAATTCAACTCCTCCGAAGGTGATTTCCAGCGCGGGTGTCCCATATGGGTTGCCCAGCAACCGGTTGGCCCAGGCCCAGGCGTGCCGGTCCATCGCGCCACCGGTGGCCAGTCCCATGTGCATGGCTCCGCGGCGGCCGCCATCCTGCAGCAGGGTCAGGAACCCCGGTTTGGTAAAAGTGAAGCCGGGCTGATTGGTCATTTTTGATCCCCTGTATCTGGCTCGTCCGGGAGTTCTGACGCCCAGGGCAAGTCGTCCAGCCTGCCCCCGAGTTCAAGGTATTCGTCCCGGCTGATGGCCCGGAAGCGCACCTGTTGTCCGGCTTCAAGCAGAGCCGGGCGTTCACGACCAGGGTCAAAAAGACTCAGGGGGGTGCGGCCGATCAGGTTCCATCCACCGGGTGATTCCAGGGGGTAAAGGGCGGTCTGGGTATCGGCGATGCCCAGGGTTCCGGCAGGTACTTTCGGGCGCGGCGTCGCTAACCTGGGCGTGGCCAACTCCGGGGGCACTTCACCCAGGTAGGCAAAACCGGGGGCGAAGCCAATAGCGAATACGTTGTACACCCCGGAACAGTGCCTCTGGATTACCTGCTCCGGGGTGAGGCCGGAGTGGGTGGCAATGGATTCCAGGTCAGGGCCGACACTCGGTGCGTAATAGACAGGTATCTCGATGACCTGGCGCGAGCCCTTTTCTGCTCCGGTCTCCGGCAGGGCCGAAAGGGCGTCGCTTACTCCCGCTACGAGGGAGGCAAGATCGTCTGATAGCAGGTCGTAACGCAATAGCAGAGTTGTATAGGATGGGACAATATCTATCAGTCGCCCCTCCAGTTTATCCGCCAGTGTTCTTGCTGCCCGCTGGATCCGGTCAACCAGAGCGATATCAATTGCGTCACCGAAATGAAGGGTGATGGTGTCTACGCCGGTCACTTCATATCGCCAGAACATTACACCCGTTCTCCCAGGGCTTCGCGGATCGCCCGTACCGCTGCGATTGAGTCTGCATTGTCGCCGTGGACGCAGAGGGTATCTGCCTCAAGGTTCAGAGACGTTCCCTCTATGGTCTCTATGGGGAGGCCCTCCGCCAGGTTGCAGGCTTGCCGAACTATGGTATCCGGGCTCCTGTGGACCGCACCGGGCCGACTTCGGGAAACAATGAACCCCTGTTCGTCGTAGGCGCGATCGGCGAAAGCCTCCAGAATCAATGGAATGTCATGTCGCGCGCAGGCGGCCCTGAGTTTGCGGTTATCAGCGGTCGTCATGGCCATAAGGGAGAGGGGATGCGGAGAGCTACTGAGGGCCCTGAGAACACCTTCGAGTATCTCTTCATTCCTCATCATGTCGTTGTACAGCGCCCCGTGGGGTTTCACATAGCTGAGAATGCCGCCCTCGGAACCGGCAATGTGGCTCAGTGCTCCCACCTGATAACTCACCAGGGCGGTGATCTCTTCCGGGTGGAGGGCCATGGAACGGCGGCCGAATCCCTGAAGGTCGGGGTAGGCGGGATGGGCACCCAAAGATACGCCGTGTTCCATTGCAAGGCGAACGGTCTTGCGCATGGTGACAGGATCACCGGCGTGAAATCCGCAGGCAATGTTGGCCTGGTCGATGAAGGGCATGACGTGTTCGTCCATGCCCATGGTCCAGGCGCCGAAGCTCTCGCCGATGTCGCAGTTCAAAAACATTACCGCCTCCGGATTGATTCCTGTCAGGCAGTGTCCGCTGCCTGAAAAATGATCTACGAAATCAATTTATCGATAAATTATGCGTAAAACAAGGTTTAAATACGTATTGTTTTCTGACAAAACGTTTGACAGGGAGGGCTATCGTCGCTAACTTGATTAAATAAAGCACAGCTTGGATGTGCCAATGTGCGCCTGGTGTCCATCAAGACGCCGACAACAACAACCATGAATGAGCTGCCCGGGTGTCAATTTCCGGGGCAAAGGAGGAGAAGATGAAAATTAACGCCAAGCACCTGGCTGCGTTGACGCTGTCTGTGGTTATCGGGCACGCGCAGGCCGAGACCAACTGGGATATGCCAACACCTTATGGTGATTCCAATTTCCATACGGTCAATATTCGCGAGTTTGCAGAGGATGTGCGTGAAGCCACTGACGGTGAGCTGAACATCACAGTCCACAGCGGCGGCTCGCTGATAAAGCACCCCGAAATCAAGAACTCCGTTCGCCGTGGCCTCGTTCCCATTGGTGAACTGATCATGTCCCGACTGGCGAATGAGGATCCTCTGTTCGAGGTGGACTCGGTTCCCTACCTGGCCAGCAACTACGACGAGGCATGGGAGCTTTGGCAGGCATCCCGTGAGGTGTTGGCCGAGCGTCTTGAACGCCAGCGACTGAAATTGCTGTTCGCGGTGCCCTGGCCGCCACAGGGTATCTATACCAAGTTTCCGGTGGAGACCGGGGAAGAGCTCCAGGGTGTGAAGATGCGCGCCTACAACAAGTCGAGTGAACGTCTTGCCGAACTGTTCGGTGCGGTCCCGACCCAGGTTGAGGTTCCGGATATCCCGACCGCTTTCGGAACCGGTCGTGTGGACGCGATGATCACATCCCCGTCAACCGGAGCCAATACCCGAGCCTGGGATTACCTGAGCCATTTCAACCATGCGCAGCTCTGGTTGCCAAAGAACATGGTGATCGTCAACACCCGGACCTTCGAGGGACTTCCGGAGTCCGTGCAAAGTGCGATCGAGACCGCGGCAGCTGAAGCTGAGAAGCGGGGCTGGGAGGCCAGCAAGGCCGAAACCGACGCCAAGATCGAGATCATGGAAAACAACGGAATTGTCGTCAGCGAGCCCAGTGAGGCACTGGTCGAGCGGCTGCAGGAAGTTGGCGCAACGATGGAGCAGGAGTGGCTGGAGCGTGCCGGCGAAGATGGCAAAGCCCTCATCGAAGCCTATCGAGCCCGTTAATTCCTGATACCCCTGAAAAGAACAATCCGGGAGCATCTACATGCGCAGGTTTCTGGACTCTCTGTACCGCCTTGGCGGATACATCTCGGCACTGCAGCTGATCGCCATCATGGTCATGGTGGTGCTGCAGGTGTCGGGGCGAATTCTCGACAAGGCCCTGCTGACCCTGGGCATGAATGCCCTGGGCCTGCAGGTTCCCGGATTGGCGGAACTGGCAGGGTTTCTGTTGCTCGGGGCGACGTTCACCGGACTGGCTTACACCCTGACGGTGGGTGGGCACATCCGGGTCGATCTCTTGCACAGAACTCTGCCGGAGAGTGTCCAGCGAGCCCTGGACATTCTGGTGACGGTGGTTGCCCTGGCGATCACCGCCTATGGCACCTGGTTCAGCGTATCGCTGGCCTACGACAGCTACGATTTTGGTGATGTGTCCATCGGCATGGTGCCAGTGCCACTCTGGATCCCCCAGGCGGTCATGGTTATCGGGCTGGTCTGGCTTGTAGTCGCCTTGCTGGATGCGTTGATCGGGCTTATTACCGGCCGCATCACCCACCTCAAAGACGAAGCCCCGCAGGAGTAATACCATGGACATGATCTGGATGAGCCTGGTACTTCTGGCAGGGCTCCTGATTCTGCTTGGAGCCGGGTTGTGGGTGGCCTTTGCCCTGACTGCTACCGGCCTGGCAGCATTGCATTTTTTCAGTAATATTCCGGTGGGCGACAGCCTGGCGACCTCGTTCTACGGTGCCAGTGCCTCGTGGGAACTGGCCGCCTTGCCGATGTTCATCTGGATGGGCGAGGTACTGTTCCGGTCCCGCCTGTCTGAAGAAATGTTTACCGGCATCGCACCGTGGGTGGGTCGAATCCCCGGGCGGTTGCTGCACACTAATATCATCGGCTGCGGTATTTTCGCAGCGATTTCCGGGTCCTCGGCAGCAACCGCGGCGACAATCGGGAAGATGTCCGTTCCCGAGCTCACCCAGCGAGGTTACGATCGCAAGCAGATCCTGGGTACCCTCGCCGGGTCCGCGACCCTGGGGCTGCTGATTCCCCCCTCGATCATTCTGATCGTTTATGGCGTGGCCACCGAGCAGTCCATTGCCCGGTTGTTCGTGGCGGGCATCCTTCCCGGTCTTTTGCTGATGGTGTTGTTCGCCGGCTACGTGGGTATCTGGTCCAGGCTGAACCCCTCAGGTGTTCCTGCTGAAGAGGAGGAGGCTTTACCGCTGGCGGAAAAGATCCGGCGCAGCAAGCCTCTGATTCCGGTCGTCCTGCTGATTGTTGGCGTTATCGGCTCGATCTATGCCGGCCTGGCATCACCGACGGAGTCGGCCGCGGTGGGTGTGGCGCTTGCACACCTGCTGTCCTGGCGTGGGGGGTCGCTTAGCCGTGAAACCTTCGGTCAGGCTCTGATGGGAACGGTGAAAACGTCTACCATGATCGCCTTCATCCTGGTCGGCGCCCATTTTCTGACGGTATCCATGGGGTTCACCGGTATTCCCAGGGACCTGGCGTCCTGGATCAATACCCTGGAACTGTCCCCCTACATGCTGCTCCTGGCCCTGACGGTGTTTTTTATTCTGCTCGGGTGCTTCCTGGATGGTATCTCGGTTGTGGTGCTGACCACTTCCGTGATTTTGCCGATGGTACAGGCTGCGGGCATTGACCCTATGTGGTTCGGGATTTACCTGGTTATCGTGGTGGAGATGAGTCAGATAACGCCGCCGGTCGGTTTCAACCTGTTTGTGATTCAGGGGCTGACGGGCGAAAACATCATACGGGTGGCGATGGCTGCACTGCCTTACTTCCTGTTGCTGTTGGCCGGGGTGCTTCTGATCACCGTTTTCCCGGAGATTGTTACCTACCTACCCAATCAGATGGGGAATTGATAGACTCGCGGCCTGTCCGGGAGGACCGGGCAGGCCAGTATTGGTATCGAACAGGATCGTCGTGGTGGGCCTATGAAAAAGAGCGCAAACAAGGAAGCGGTCGAGCGGGGTAACGAGGAGTCGTCGGTCGGTAAAACGGTCGGCCCAATCGTGTCCTCGTCACATCTGTCCGGCCGCGCTGCGGAACTTTCGGAGCTGGAGTTCGGGCTGATTGTCGCCGGAAATGCCTTCAACCGTTGGATGGTTCGTTGCATGAATGCGGCGGGTCTCCCGGATTTGAGCCCATTGGACATCCTTGTCCTGCACAGCGTGAACCACCGGGGGCGTTCCAAGAAATCCGCGGATATCTGCCTGGTTCTGAACGTGGAGGATACCCACACGGTCACCTACGCGCTGAAGAAGCTCCTGAAGCACGAGGTAGTGGTATCGGAGCGCCGTGGCAAGGAAACCTTCTATTCCATCACCGAAAAGGGTGAGGCAGTCTGTCAGACTTACGCCGAGATCCGGGAAAACTGCCTGGTGGACTCATTGAGGACACTCGGATTCTCCAATACTGACCTGGGCTCCATTGCCAGTTTCCTGAGGGGTATCTCGGGGCTGTACGACCAGGCGGCCCGTTCCGCCGCATCACTCTAGAAGGCGTGCCTCGGGGACCTGCAACAGAACCCGGCGGCGGAAGATCGGGCACTCGAATTCCAGAAGCCTTGCAAGCAGCTGTAGCGGGCCAGGCGCCGCCTTGCCATAGAGCCGATCACCCACGATCGGATGGCCGATCCCTGAGAGGTGGCGTCGGATCTGGTGCTTGCGGCCTGTTTCGATCCGGATCTCGACCAGTGTGGTTTGCTGGTCTTCATCCGGCGCCAGCGTGGTGATATGGCTGACGGCTGCTTTTCCGTCCACAGGTGCGTCAACGATTTGGTCTTTTGCTTCCAGCAGTCCCGTTACCCTTGCCTGATATACCTTGGTAACCGACCTTCCAGAGAATAACTGCGACAAAGCGCCGGCGGCCCTGGTGTCATGGGCAATCAGCATCAACCCCGCAGCGTCGGCATCGAGGCGGTGAATCAGGAAACAGGGCCTTTTCAGCGAAGTTTCTGCCCATCGCAGCAGGCTGCAATGGTCTCCCCACCGGGATCCCTGGGCCAGCATTCCGTGGGGCTTGAACCACACCGAGTAACGGCCCAGGTCTTCCAGCAGTTCCGCCGGTTCCGGCTTCCTGGCCAGCACGGCGTCGTCGTAGAACAGTTGCAACCGTGTGCCAGCCTTCACCTCCCGCTTGGCCTTGCGCAGGCGCACCTGCTTGCCCTTGACCGTCCACCAGCAGGCTCCTTTTGTCATGGCATCCTTGATGCGCTGTTTGGGCAAGTCGGAGGCCCCTGCAAGGGCGTCCACGGCGTTCTGGTCCTGAGAAACAGTAAGGTCGAGGGTGGTTCGCATGATGTACGCTAGGGCTCTGAAAGGCGGATAACCAGGAAGATTATACTGGAAATTGCCTACTACCCCGAGAAAACTCCCCGAGAACTGGTGCGTAGGTTCCTGGGAATTCACCGAGCAGGCTGCGAATCATGAGATCTCTTCTGGCGGGAATCACGGCTTTGGCACTGGCCGGCTGCACCGGCGTCCCTGACGGCATGGAGCCGGTTACCGGGTTCGACACCCAGCGTTATCTCGGCACATGGTACGAGATCGCCCGGCTGGATCATTCCTTTGAGGAGGGGCTGAGCAACGTCAGTGCGCGCTACAGCCTCAACGAGGATGGCAGCATCGAGGTTGTTAACCGGGGGTATGATGACAAGGTCGGCAAATGGAAGGAAGCCGTCGGTCGTGCAGTGTTTGTAGAGGGGGAGAGTACCGGTCATCTCAAGGTTTCTTTCTTCGGTCCCTTCTACGATTCCTACGTGGTGTTCGAGCTGGATGAGGCGGGTTATTCCTACGCCTATGTCACCGGGTATGACCGTGATTATCTCTGGTTCCTTTCACGCACGCCGGAGGTAAGCGAAGAGGCGCTTGCGTCATTCAAGGACCGTGCGAAGGCCGAAGGGTTTGATCTTGGGGAGTTGATCCTGGTCGAGCAGGATCGGAACAAGGCAGAATAGACATCAAAAAAGCCGCCCTGGTTTCCCGGGGCGGCTTTCAGAATCTCTGGCAGGATTGGTAGGACCACCCAGATTCGAACTGGGGACCTCTACCATGTCAAGGTAGCGCTCTAACCAACTGAGCTATGGTCCTGTGTCCTGCAACGGGGACGTAAGATACGGATTTTGACGGTGGTGGTCAACCACTTTTATGCGGATTTTTCTCCGGAACGGCGCTGCCGCATCCAGTCCTTCAGTGCCCGGCTCAGGGCGCTCCAGCGGTTAACAATGAGCGCAGCAAAGATCAGCCCGCAACCGGCCAGTTGCAGCGGTTCCATGGTCTCGCCAAACCATCCGGCGGCGAACAGGGCAACCCACACCGGCTCCAGTACCAATATCACAACGCCGTGACTGTGGGCAGACAGACTCTGGGCAAATGTTTGCACCAGGAAGCGGCCGGCAGTGCCGATGATGGCACTGGCCAGCACCCACCAGATCAGCAGGGGCGCAGGATCAGTCAGCGTCGGGCTCCAGGGCTCGACTATCGCCGACTCGATCAGGGTAACGATGCCTACCGTGGTCAATGCCAGGGCGGTCAGGGGCAGGGCGGGAACCCGTTGCTTCTCTACCGTCTCTCCCCGCCGGTTAACAATAGTTCTCTGGTTCGCAGCCCGAGTGTTAAGCGTGAAGTACAGGGCGAAGATGGTCGCTGCGACAACGAAATACAGCTGCCCGGCCTCGGGGCGAAAGCCGTTTTTCAGGGAGAGCAGGGCCAGACCGGCAATGGCAATCGGAATCGCCAGCCAGGTGCTCGCGGGCTGTGACTCACGGAAGACGAGCCTGGCAATGATGGGCACGATGACTACCCCGAGGCTGGTCAGAAAGGCGCCTTCTCCCATGCTCTCGATATTGACCAGCCCCATGATCCAGAAGCTCATGGCGATCCCGAACACCAGGCCTACGCCCAGTGCCCGGCGAATCTGATCGGCGCTCAGGGCGAGAATGGCTTTTCGGGCGAAAACGGCAAGAAAAATACCGGCAATCAGGAACCGGGCTGCCATGAACATCAGCGGCGGCATCAGCAGGATGGCTTCTTTCGAGAAGATCCAGCTGACAGCGGCAAGCAGGGTGACAACCACCAGTAACAGGTCTGATTTATGGGCGTCGGTCATTGGGTGTCCGGTATCGAGAAGGGAATAAAACACCCCAATGTATAGTTTGCAAACTAAAAAAGGAAGTGGCGATTAGTCTAGGGGAAAGGGGGCTCGTCCCCGAGACGACGGGCGAAAGATACCGTGCTGGCAGATTTTTGTGGTTTAGAATAAAAGTAGTTGATAGTGTACAAAAATTAACGGTATATGCTGGCAATGAGGGAGATCACGTGCGGTATCTTCAATCGTTCAACCGTCGCCTACGACAGCTCCGGGAGCAGGGGCGGCTGTCCTCCTGGGATGTCGCCGAAATGTGCGGTGTTGATGAAGCGAGGGTACTCAGCTGGGAGGCCACTGATGCCCGTCAGCGCAGTTACCCGGGCGTTGTAGAGCTGCTGGATCTTTGCCTGAAGACCGAAACACCACTGGAACACCTCCTGGATCTGGAAGCTCAGGGCGAGGGTGGCCAGCTGGAACTGCCGGGCCTGGCCTTTAGTAACAGCGACGATCTGTCGGTGGCGTTGAAGGAGCTGGAGGAGGAAATCGAGCGTATCCAGCTGACTGACGAGGAGAGTGAACTTCTGCGCCGGTTCCGCAGAACGTCTACGGAGAACCGGCGCATGGTTTTCCAGTTGCTGGGCCGCTGAGAGCCAGCAACCTCCCTATTTTTTCTTCTTGTAGATGTTCTCGTAGACGTAGTTGGTGGCCTCGACAAAGCCGTCGATGCTGCCACAGTCAAAGCGTCGGCCCTTGAATTGATAGGCAAGGACGCAGCCATTCTTTGCCTGCTCCATGAGAGCGTCGGTGATCTGAACCTCACCATTCTTACCTGCGGGTGTGCGTTCGAGGATGTCGAAGATATCCGGTGTCAGGATGTAGCGACCGATAATCGCAAGGTTGCTCGGGGCATCCTCGGGGGCAGGCTTCTCCACCATGTCGGTGATGCGGAACAGGCCGTCTTTCATGGATTCCCCTGCGATCACCCCGTACTTGTGAGTTTCGTCGGCAGGGACTTCCTCGATCGCGACGATGGAGCAGCGGAACTGGTTATACAATTTCACCATCTGCTCAAGCACGCCTTCACCATCCTGGGGACCCAGGCAGAAATCATCCGCCAGGACCACAGCAAAGGGATTATCGCCCACCAGGTTCCGGCCCGTCAGGATGGCGTGGCCGAGGCCCTTCATTTCATTCTGGCGGGTAAAGGCAAAGCTGTTGTGGTTGATGAGGTCCCGTATCGAGGTAAGCAGATCCTCTTTGCCGGAGCCTGCAATCTGGTGCTCCAACTCGTAGCTGATGTCGAAATGGTCTTCGATAGCGCGTTTGCCCCGGCCGGTGACGAACCCGAATTCATGGATACCGGCAGCAGCCGCCTCCTCAACGCCATATTGCACCAGTGGTTTGTTCACCACCGGCAGAATCTCCTTGGGCATGGCCTTGGTGGCCGGCAGGAAGCGGGTACCGTAGCCGGCAACGGGGAACAGGCATTTCTTGATCATTCCAGTTGTCCTTAAGGGTTGGGGTAATCCAGTACAAACACAAACTGTGCCGAGTTTAACCCAATTCAGGGGGCAAATTGCAGGGATGGGGCATTTGCTATGAAAAACCGAGCATTACCGGATGGTAAGCATGCGGAGTGTTAAGTCACTCTGTGAGGTTTTGTTTATATAGCACTGATTGCAGGATTAAAATTGTAAAGATTGGCAACATCCTCTAGGAGAATTTTCGCGCCTCTTATATAACGGATCTGTAATTTTGACGTGACCGAAGAGGAGCGGGATTTGCGCGCACTGAACATTACTGCACTGATTTTGTGCGTGTCCGTGCCCGCTGTTACCGAGGGAGCACAGGATCGGGGCGTGGCAGGAGCGTGGGTATACGAGGCCACCAGTGTGCTCGACTCGGTGACGGATTACCTTTCCAACCGCATCGAAGTATCCGGCAGTTCCAGTCACAGCAATGACCGATCAGCTGGCCACCTGACGCTTGCGGCAAACGGGGTGATATGGTCCCGGCATGAGCTGGGCCTCCAATTCAGTGATTCTGCCTCCCGCAAGGAAGACGACGGCCAGAAGTCCCTCGCGCTTCGCTATGCCATGCCTTTGATTGGTAACCGCCTCGAGCTGGAAGTCGAGGAGAGTCAGTATCGCGGTGTTTTGACGGAGCCGGGTCAACAACTGGATGTCAGTGGTAACCAGAGTTTTTTCCGCTTCACTGCAACCCGTTCGCTGGGCTCGGTTCTGGGGTGGGATGTGCATCAGGTTATCCGGCATTCCGGCAGTGACAGGAGTGTTTATGAGGAAGCGGAGTGGGTCCGCGATTCTGCGCACCAGTTGTCGAGCATTGGTCTGAAATGTTCCGGGGCTGAGGAGTTGGGGGACGGCTTTCGGGCCTCCACACAGTTGACCGCTGTGGGCGGGATGGAATACCGGAGCACCGAATACGCTGAAACTGAAATGCAGAAGCGTACACAGTTTCATCGGCTCGAGTTGGAGGCGTTGCTGCAGCGGCAGGTGTTGGACTGGAATCTGGATCTGGGCGGCCGATACCAGTTTGCTCCTGAAGATTTACCCGGCTCCGAGCGGATTACCGTTGGCGGGTCGGCGCTCATTTCCGGTTTTAACGGTCAATCCGTTTCCAGTGCCGAAGGCGGCTGGCTTCGTCTTGACGCAGCCAGCCCCTCATACCACATGCCGTTTGCTTCCCGTTTTCGGTCTTCCGTATCCTTTTCCCTGATGCGTGGCTGGGCGCCTCTTGAGAAAGGTGATCGGCAAAGGTTTGCCTCTGTCAGCGCCGGAGAGATTTCCCTCAACGTCAGTTCGGACAGGTTTCGGGCAGATATGACGGTTGGCAGTCTGATCGATTCCGATCGCCTGGATGTATTCGTTCCCTCAGTCCCCGATGTGGCGCTGTCCCTGCACATGGGCATCTGAAAGTCCTTAATTAGCCGTTACGAAGATGTCACTTGTGGCCTACTCCGCCACGGGTGTTACATTCAAAGGACGGAAAACAGGGAGTTTTCAGAATGGTCCGCATCGGATACCTCAGAATTTTTTTCATCACCTCTGCGATGCTTCTCCTTTCCGGGCAGGCGGGCGCATTCGGGTTTGATGAGGTGGCCGCCAGGGCGGAGGCGCTGGCGGCTGAAGAGTTCCGGGCACCTGAGCCGGTGCCGGAATTTCTACAGAACCTTGGTTATGAGCAATATCAGTCTATCCGGTTTCGCCCCGAGGCCAGCCTCTGGCGCGGCGGCAATTCCCGGTTCCAGGTGATGATGATGCCGACCGGCGGTTTTTACCGGCATCCGGTGGCTTTGAACGTCATTGACCGTGAGGGGGTACACCCACTCGGTTTTGATAAAACCCTGTTCGATTATCCTTCAACGGAACTCGCAAAGCGCGTGCCGGCGGATCTTGGCTATGCCGGCTTCAAGTTGACCTACCCGTTGCGCAAACCCGGAGTGCAGAACCAGTTTCTCGTGTTCGGCGGCGCCAGTTATTTTCGGGGGGTGGCGGCTGGCCAGCGTTTTGGATTGTCGGCCCGAGGTATAGCGGTGGACACCGGCCTGGCATCCGGTGAAGAGTTCCCCGGGTTCCGGGAGTTCTGGCTGGAGCGGCCGAAGGGCGGCAGCGATGTCGTGGTGGTCTATGGACTGCTGGACGGTCCCAGTCTGACCGGGGCTTACCGCTTCGAGGTTCATCCGGGCAAGAAACTGAGACTGGAGGTCGGTGCCCGGCTCTTCTTCAGGAGCGAGGTGGACCAGCTCGGACTGGCCCCACTAACCTCAATGTTCTTCTACGGTGAAAACACCCTGCGTCCTCGCGGCCAATGGCGCCCCCAGGTGCATGACTCCGACGGGCTGCTGATTCACGATGAGCAATCCGGCGAATGGCTTTGGCGTCCCCTGCTGAATCCGGCAGAGCTTCAACTGGGGTTTCATCAGGTCGGGAACCTCGGTGGCTTCGGTCTGATCCAGCGCGACCGGGAGTTCTCCCGATTTGAGGACAGCGAGGCAAGATATGACCTCCGGCCCAGTGCCTGGGTTGAGCCCGGGGAGGACTGGGGTAATGGCGAGGTCGTCCTCGTGGAAATTCCGACCGACTCTGAAGCCAACGACAACATCGTCGCGTTCTGGAAACCCCGCCAGCAAGTCGCGGCAGGAGACAGCCGCTATCTGACTTACACACTCACTTTCGGGGCACCATCCATCAGCGGGCATCCTCTGGGCCGGGCGGTCAGGACGTTCGTCGGCGACGGCGCGCAGCCTGGAGGCGGCGAAGCCGAAGGGGCCTATCGCTTCATTGTCGATTTCCAGGGCGGAGCAATGGATCAGCTGGATCGTAATGCCGCGGTCGTGAGTGAAGTGAGTGCCCGAGGCGGCAAAATTGTCGAGCATTTTGCCGAGTACATCGAAGCCCGTCATGGCTGGCGACTGTCAATATTGGCCAGGCCGGAGGAAGGAAAGGATCTGGCGCTACGGGGTGTACTGTCCGCCGACGGAAAGCCTGTCAGTGAAACCTGGACTTATCAGCTGGGACCGGCGACCGGGCTGAGAAAGCAGGTGCAATAGTCATTCTCAAGGAGGAACCATGCCATGGCAGAGATTTCCTTGCAGGACGTCTTTAACCGGGCCTACACCTATCTCAGGGCATCCGGAATCGACATGACAGTGGACCGTTACCGCACGCTCCTTCATCTCATTGAAGATTCCGTCGCCTCGGCGGATGAGGAGGAGCAAGAGGACGCACTTCTCGAGTCGGCCATGGAAAGGATTCCCCGGTATTTTGAGCTGCCTGAAAACAGGGCACCAAAAGCAACTCCTCCGCTATTCCGGGGCAGTATCGGATATGGCCGTGATGACTGATGTCTGTCAGGCACCTTCCCGCGAAAGCTCCACGAATTGGCGGAGGGTTGCGTTCCTGCGGCGGGCACTTCTGATTGGCCTGGTTTTTGGCCAGACTCTGGTAGCCTGCTATTACCTGTTGTGGGTGCTTCCCTATCATGGGGGAACCTGGCTCGAACTCGCTATTCTCGGCCTGTTTGCCGTTCTCTATGCCTGGATCGCAGTCGGCTTCTGGGTCGCGGCTTTTGGCTTCGTCTTGAGGCTGAGGGGTGGTGACCGGTACTCATTGCTTCGGCGCCACCGTAATCGTGACATCGAGTCGGTGCCAGTGGCCCGGACCGCTATTGTGATGCCGGTCTACCATGAGCCGGTTCACTGGACGTTCAGCGGCCTGAAGGCGGTTTACCGGGACCTTCAACGGAAAGGTCAGCTCGACCATTTCGAGTTCTTCATTCTGTCGGACAGCCGTGACCCGGACACCTGGCTTGAAGAGCAGGCAGCGTGGAATCGGCTGGTCAGAGAACTGGGCGCCGAGGGTCGGTTGTTCTATCGCCGGCGGCCGGTCAACCTGAACTACAAGAGCGGGAATGTTGCCGATTTCCTGCGTCGCTGGGGGCGGCATTACGAGTACATGGTCGTGCTTGATGCGGATAGCCTCGTCAGTGCCGATACGCTTGTCCGGATGGTCCGCCTCATGGAGCTCGAACCGCGGGTCGGCATCCTGCAGACCAACCCGAACGTGATAAACGGCCAGTCCCTGTTCGCCCGGATCCAGCAGTTTGCCAATCGTTTCTACTCGCCGCTGTTTGCAACGGGGCTGGCGGCTGTCCAGATGGGGGATGCCGCATTCTGGGGGCACAACGCCATTCTCAGGGTGCGGCCTTTCATGCGCTTTTGCGGCCTGAGAAAGCTCCGGGGTCCCGGAATCTTCGGAGGGCCGATTATGAGTCATGACTTTGTCGAAGCTGCTTACATGGGCCGGGCAGGGTATGAAGTATGGCTGGAACCCGGGTTGGGTGAGAGTTTCGAGGAATCACCGCCGACGCTGTCCGATGAACTGGTCAGGGACAACCGGTGGGCCAAGGGCAATCTGCAACACCTGTGGATCATGCTGACAGCGCCGGGCCTGAGGTTTGCGCACCGGCTGGCATTCCTGAACGGTATCATGGCGTATGTCGCGTCACCCCTGTGGCTCCTGTTCCTGATCTGTACAACCGCGGAAGCGGCACGGATGACCCTTGCCCCCATTGACTACTTCCCCGAGGGCCATCAGGGGCTGTTTCCCCTTTGGCCCGAGTGGCGGCCCGAGTGGGCACTGGCACTGGCTCTGAGTACCGCGCTGCTGCTGTTCCTGCCGAAAGTGTTTGCCCTGGCGGATGCGTTTTGTCATCGCCTCGCCGGCGGCTTTGGTGGGCCAGGCCGTCTGACAGCGAGTGTCCTGATCGAAATCGCGGTGTCTGTCCTGCTCGCCCCATTGCGGATGCTCGCACACAGCCGGTTTGTGGTGGCGGCACTTCTGAATGTGTCCCTGAAATGGGCCGGGCAAAACCGTACCGAAGAGACGTCCTGGTCCGAAGCGTTCCGGCATCATCTGCCCGGGATGGTCATCGGGGTAGGGTGGTCCGCTTTTGCCTGGTCGCTGGATCGTCTGTTCTTCCTGTGGTCTCTTCCTGTTGCCCTGCCACTGGTGATGGCGGTGCCAACATCCGTTCTCCTCAGTCGGATAGCCATCGGCCAGAGACTGAAGGTCCGGCGCCTGCTCACCATTCCCGAGGAGGAAGTGCCACTGAAGATCCTGGAGGACGCACGCAAGGCTCGGGCCGGGTCTCCGTCAGAGACCGGACTCAGCCCATTACAGCGGGCCGTTCTGAGCCCGGATCTGAATCATCTTCACTGGTCCCTCGCCCGGGATCATCGAGCCGCTGTACGTGACGACAACCTCAGAATGGCCGTTACGCGATGTATTCAGAGCGGACCTGAGGCACTCTCTGCGGCTGAACTCACCCAGGTCCTGCAGGACAGACGTTCCCTGAGAGAACTGCATCGCAAGGCGTGGATAGCCCCGCCCTCCGGTTATTGGGGGCGGTGCATTCAACGCCTGGCCCAGGAAAGCGGGTCCTGAATTACGGGAAAAGAACCCTTGATCTATGCGGGAGGAGAGCACTGTGGACAGGAGAACCTTGCTCAAGGCATTGCTGGCAGCGATGGGAAGCTACGGGCTGCCGCATTTGGTACATGCGGCGCCGGAGAGTTGGGGCATGGGTGGGAAGAACGAGGGAGAGCCATTCAGTTATGCCTGGCTAAAGGGGCATGCAAGAAACCTGGCAACCCGTGCCTACGAGAGTCACGAGGGAGAAATTCCCGATGCCCTGAAAAACCTCTCATGGGACGACTATCAGGCAATCCGGTTCCGGGAGGACCACGCGTTGTGGAAAGAGACCGCTTCAGCGTTCCAGGTCCAGTTGTTCCACCTGGGGCTGTTCTTTCTTGCCCCCGTCAGAATCCATGAAGTACGGGATGGCAAGGCTACCGAGCTGGCCTACAGTCCCGACTATTTCTCTTACAACGGCGAGCAACCTCTGGGTGATCTTCCCGAAGATCTGGGATTTGCGGGCTTCCGTGTCCATTACCACACGAACTTCGAACTCGATGTTGCCTCGTTCCTCGGCGCCAGTTATTTCCGGGCGGTCGGCGCGGAGATGCAATACGGTATCTCGGCCCGGGGCCTGGCCATCAACACGGGAACAGGCGAGGAAGAGGAATTCCCCAGGTTTACCGCCTTCTGGCTGGAGCGGCCGGGGAAAGATCAGGAGGCACTGAAGGTCTGGGCGCTACTTGATTCACCAAGCACGACCGGCGCCTATGCGTTCGTGATTGACCCGGGGCGCAACCTGGTCATGGACGTGGATGTGGCGTTGTACCCCCGCAAGCAGATGAGCCGCGTGGGGGTTGCGCCACTGACCAGCATGTATCAGGTCGGGGAAAACAGTCGGCGGATGGACTACGACTGGCGCCCTGAGATTCACGATTCTGACGGTCTGGCCATACTGACCGGGTCGGGCGACTGGTTGTGGCGCCCATTGAGGAATCCTCGCCGGCTGGGGTTCAGCAGCTTTGCGGATCAGGGCCCTCGCGGGTTCGGTCTGCTTCAGCGGGACCGGAATTTCGATCATTACCAGGACGATGGAGTGTTTTACGACCGCAGGCCCAGTGTCTGGGTTGAACCCCGCGAGAACTGGGGTAAGGGCAGTATCGATCTGGTTGAGATTCCAACGGTTGATGAAACCTTCGACAACATCGTGGCGTTCTGGCACCCGGACCAGCCTCTGGAGGTTGGCCGTGAGTATCTCTTTTCCTACCGGCTGCACTGGGGTGAGCGCGCACCGTCCCGACCCTACGAGCTGGCTTCGGTAGCGGCAACCCGCACCGGGCTCGGCGGTGTGGTTGGGCAGGAGCGTAAGTACTTCTCCTGGCGATTCGTGGTTGATTTTGCCGGTGGCCTTTTGCCAATGCTGGCGGAGGAATCCAGCGTAATCCCGGAAATCTCGGTTAGTCGGGGCAGGGTTGAAATCACTTCGGCGAGACCCTTGTCGGCAATTGACGGTTACCGGGCCATGTTTGACGTGGTTCCGGACGAATCCGAGGAACCGATTGAGCTACGGCTCTATCTCAGCCTGGACGGCGAACCTATCACCGAAACCTGGCTGTACCAGTATTTTCCGCCACGTCCTGAGGATCGGAAGCTTTATTAGGCTTCAGATATATGTTGACAATCCAGCCGTGGGTCAGGGTTTTTTGTTGACAATAATAGGGTCCAGGCGTAGATTTATGCCTAATCCAGTAACTATTGTTGACAAGGCATGGCTGAAGCTACTCTCCAATCCCAGACCCGAGCCGATGAAGCGTTTGATTGTTTACAAACGGCCATCGTCACGGGAGAGCTTGCCCCCGGCGAGAAAATCGGGGAGGTTGAGCTCTGTTCCCGTTTCAATCTGACTCGCGGCCCGCTGCGTGAGGCGCTTGGCCGACTGGAATCCCGCGGTCTGCTGGTGCGTCGGCCCCACGCAGGCGTGAAAGTAGTCTCTGTCAGTGCTGCCGAGTTGCTGGAGTTGTACCGGATTCGCGAGGTGATGGAGGGGCTGGCGGCCCGTCAGGCGGCAGAGCGGATGACCGATGAAGAAATCGCCGAACTCCAGGCGACCCTGGACAGCCACGAGAGAATGATCGAGCAAGCCCAGGGCCAGGCTTATTACCAGGCAGAGGGCGATTACGATTTTCATCACCGTATTGCCACCGGCAGCCGAAACGCAAAGCTGGCCCAGATGCTGCTGGGTGACCTCTACTACATGGTCCGGATGTACCGGTACCGATTAAGCACCTCCGCGGGGCGCCCGCACCTGGCGCTTCGGGAACATCGTCGTATCGTTGAGGCCATCGCCCAAAGGGACGGTGAACTCGCCGAATTCCTGATGAAGCGACACATTAATGCCGCGCGCATCAATATAGAGAAGAAGATCGAGGAAGGCGTCCTGACAATTTGAAACAGGGGTCTGACCCCAAACGGGGTCAAACCTCATCTTCACGAACCCAAGATCAAAATTCCGAACAACACGAGGCCAACACCATGTCCAACAAACTCTCCCCGGGAGCCCGCTTCCGCAAGGCCCTGAAAGACAACCAGCCCCTGCAGATTGTGGGTACCATCAATGCCTATGCCGCGATGATGGCCGAGAAAGTGGGCCACCAGGCCATCTACCTCTCCGGTGGCGGTGTTGCAAACGCTTCGTACGGCCTGCCGGATCTCGGTATGACTACGATGAATGACGTTGTCGAGGATGTGCGCCGGATTACCGCAGCGTCCGAGCTGCCGTTGCTGGTGGACATTGACACCGGTTGGGGCGGCGCGTTCAACATCGCCCGTACCATCCGTGAGATGGAACGTGCAGGCGCAGCGGCGGTTCACATTGAGGATCAGGTCGCGCAGAAGCGCTGTGGCCACCGCCCGAACAAGGAAATCGTCACCAAAGAGGAAATGGTCGACCGCATCAAGGCCGCCGTTGACGCTCGCCAGGACGACGATTTCTTCATCATGGCCCGTACCGATGCTTTCCAGAAAGAAGGCCTCGAGGCAGCCATCGATCGTGCCAAGGCGTGCATTGAAGCCGGCGCCGACGGTATCTTCGCTGAAGCGGTACACGAACTGGACGATTACAAGGCCTTCGCCGAGGCCCTGGATGTGCCCATCCTGGCCAACATCACCGAATTCGGCGCAACTCCGCTCTACAACAAGAAAGAGCTGGCTGAAGCCGGTGCCGGCATGGTCCTGTATCCCCTGAGTGCATTCCGCGCCATGAACAAGGCTGCCCTGACTGTTTACCAGAACATCCTGGAGAAGGGTGACCAGAAAGACGTGGTTGACCTGATGCAGACCCGAATGGAACTGTATGATTTCCTGAACTACCACGATTTCGAGCAGAAGCTGGACCAGCTGTTTGCGCAGACCAAGGGCTGAAGATGAAGTAGGGGTCAGATGAATGCTTTCATCTGACCCCATTTTTGAGATCGAAGTGAGGGGTCTGAAGAATACTTTCTTCTGACCCCGGGGTTTACCGACTAACAATGGGGTTGGGTTGAAAACGGGGTCAGAAGAAAGCGTTCTTCAGACCCCCTGGGTCCAGCCTCATGTTCAAGTTCAAGATGAGAGCGAGGGAGAACAACAATGGCTGAAGCAAAGAAACTCGGTGGCGCCGGCCTGCGTGGCCAGGTTGCCGGTGAAACTGCCCTGTGTACCGTAGGCAAGACCGGTACCGGTCTGACCTACCGTGGCTACGACATCACCGATCTGGCTAACAACGCCCAGTTCGAGGAAGTGGCCTACCTGCTGCTGCGCGGCAAGCTGCCGAACCAGCAGGAACTGGATGCCTACAAGAAAAAGCTTGTGAGCCTCCGCGGCCTGCCCGAGGCCCTGAAAACCGTGCTCGAGCAGATCCCCAAGGACGCGCACCCGATGGACGTGATGCGTACCGGCTGCTCCATGCTGGGTAACCTGGAGACCGAGCAGGACTTCAGCCAGCAGGATGACAAGATCGACCGCATGCTGGCGGTATTCCCGGCCATCATTACCTACTGGTACCGCTTCGCTCACGAAGGCGTCCGGATCGAGACCGCCAACACCGAAAGCGACTCCATCGGTGGTGTCTTCCTGGAGCTGTTGCATGGCAAGAAGCCGAGTGAGCTGCACGAGCGCGTGATGAACGTCTCCCTGATCCTGTATGCGGAGCACGAGTTCAATGCCTCCACCTTCACCGCTCGCGTGTGTGCCTCCACGCTGTCTGACATCCACAGCTGCGTTACCGGAGCCATCGGTTCCCTGCGTGGTCCGCTGCACGGCGGTGCGAACGAGGCAGCCATGGAACTGATCCAGAAGTTCCAGACTCCTGACGAGGCGGAAGCCGGCCTGATGGGCATGCTGGAGCGCAAGGAAAAAATCATGGGCTTCGGTCATGCGGTCTACAGCGAGTCCGATCCGCGCAACGCCATCATCAAGAAGTGGTCCGAGAAGCTGGCCGAAGAAGTAGGGGACACCGTCCTGTACCCTGTGTCCGTGCGCTGCGAGGAAGTCATGTGGCGCGAGAAGAAGCTGTTCTGTAACGCCGACTTTTTCCACGCCTCGGCCTATCACTTCATGGGCATTCCAACCGAGCTGTTTACCCCGATCTTCGTGATGTCCCGGGTTTCCGGCTGGACCGCCCACGTGAAAGAGCAGCGTGCCAACAACCGGATCATCCGCCCGAGCGCGGACTATACCGGTCCGGAGCATGCCGAGTGGCTGCCGATTGATCAGCGCGACTGATAAGACGTGAAAATGGGGACTGACCCCATGCGGGGTCAGACCCCAAGTTCAGACTTTAAAAAGGGGTCTGACCCCGAGGGGGGTCAGACCCCACCTTCACAAATTTGAGCCGCCGACCATGAACACTGAATACCGCAAACAACTCCCCGGCTCCGACCTGGACTACTTCGACACCCGACAGGCGGTCGAAGACATCCAGCCCGGTGCCTATGACAAGCTTCCTTATACCTCCCGGATCCTGGCCGAGCAGCTGGTTCGCCGTTGTGATCCGGCAATGCTGACGGACTCCCTGAAGCAGCTGATCGAGCGTAGGCGCGATCTGGACTTCCCGTGGTATCCCGCCCGCGTGGTGTGTCACGACATCCTGGGCCAGACTGCGCTGGTGGACCTGGCCGGCCTGCGCGATGCCATCGCCGAGAAGGGTGGCGATCCTGCCAAGGTCAACCCGGTGGTGCCCACGCAGCTGATCGTGGATCACTCCCTGGCCGTTGAGCACGCCGGTTTCGAGAAGGACGCCTTCGAGAAGAACCGTCAGATCGAAGACCGCCGCAACGATGATCGCTTCCACTTCATCAACTGGACCAAGACCGCGTTCAAGAACGTCGACGTAATCCCGCCAGGCAACGGCATCATGCACCAGATCAACCTGGAGAAAATGTCTCCGGTGGTGCAGGCCCGTGATGGTGTAGCCTTCCCGGATACCTGTGTCGGTACCGACAGCCACACCCCCATGGTGGACGCCCTGGGCGTAATATCCGTTGGCGTGGGCGGCCTGGAAGCCGAGAGCGTGATGCTTGGCCGCGCTTCCATGATGCGCCTGCCGGACATCGTGGGTGTCGAGCTCACCGGCATGCTTCAGCCGGGTATAACCAGTACCGACATGGTGCTGGCCCTGACCGAATTCCTGCGTAAGGAGCGGGTGGTCGGTGCCTACCTGGAGTTCTACGGCGAGGGCGCCGACAGCCTGACCGTGGGCGACCGTGCCACCATCTCCAACATGACCCCGGAATACGGCGCCACCGCCGCGATGTTCTACGTTGACGGTCAGACCATCGACTACCTGAAGTTGACCGGCCGCGAAGACGACCAGATCGCCCTGGTAGAGAAATACGCCAAAGAGACCGGTCTGTGGGCCGACAGCCTGAAGAACGCAGAATATGAGCGGGTGCTGAAATTCGACCTGTCCAAGGTCACCCGCACCCTGGCCGGCCCGTCCAACCCGCACGCGCACCTGCCGACGTCCGAGCTGGCCAAGCGCGGCATCGCCGGCGACTGGGAACTGGAAGAGGGCAAGATGCCGGATGGCGCGGTGATCATCGCCGCCATCACCAGCTGTACCAATACGTCCAACCCGCGCAACATGGTGGCGGCCGGCCTCATTGCCCGTAACGCCAACAAGCTGGGCCTGACCCGCAAACCGTGGGTGAAGAGCTCGCTGGCGCCGGGTTCCAAGACCGTCAAGATGTACCTGGAAGACGCCAACCTGCTGCCCGAGCTGGAAGACCTCGGTTTCGGCGTGGTGGCCTTTGCCTGCACCACCTGCAACGGCATGAGTGGCGCCCTGGATCCGAAGATCCAGCAGGAGATCATCGATCGGGACCTGTACTCGACCGCCGTGCTCTCCGGTAACCGTAACTTTGACGGCCGGATTCACCCGTATGCCAAGCAGGCGTTCCTGGCGTCTCCGCCTCTGGTCGTGGCTTACGCCATTGCCGGTACTATCCGTTTTGATATCGAGAAGGATGCCCTGGGTTACGACAAGGATGGCAACCCCATCACCCTGAAGGATATCTGGCCGAGCGATGAGGAAATCGACGCCATCGTAAAGCAGTCGGTCAAACCGGAGCAGTTCCGTCAGACCTACATTCCGATGTTTGACGTGACCAAAGAGGCTCAGGCAGCCAGTGACCCGCTGTACCAGTGGCGCCCGCAGAGCACCTACATCCGTCGCCCGCCATACTGGGAAGGTGCCCTGGCCGGTGAGAAGTCCCTCAAGGGCATGCGTCCGCTGGCGATCCTGCCGGATAACATCACCACCGACCACCTGTCTCCGTCCAACGCGATCCTGGCCAGCAGTGCCGCCGGTGAATACCTGGCGAAGATGGGCCTGCCGGAGGAGGACTTCAACTCCTACGCAACCCACCGGGGTGATCACCTGACCGCCCAGCGCGCCACCTTCGCGAACCCGAAGCTGTTCAACGAGATGGTGACGGACGAGAACGGCAACGTGAAGCAGGGCTCCCTGGCCCGCATCGAGCCGGAAGGAAAGGTCACCCGCATGTGGGAAGCCATCGAGACCTATATGGAGCGCAAGCAGCCGCTAATCATCGTCGCTGGCGCCGACTACGGGCAGGGTTCCTCCCGTGACTGGGCCGCCAAGGGCGTTGCCCTGGCAGGTGTCGAGGCCATCGTGGCCGAGGGCTTCGAGCGGATTCACCGGACCAACCTGGTCGGCATGGGCGTGATGCCCCTGCAGTTCGAGGAAGGCACCACCCGCAAGACCCTGGCCCTCGACGGCACCGAGACCTACGACGTGGAAGGCACCCCGGCGCCACGCGCCGAGCTGACCCTGGTCATCCACCGGAAGAACGGCAGCACCGAGCACGTGCCCGTGATTTGCCGACTGGATACCGCGGAAGAGGTGTCCATCTACAAGGCCGGCGGTGTGCTGCAGCGCTTTGCTCAGGACTTCCTGGAGTCCGAAGGGGCGGCTTGAGCGCCAAAGCAGGGGTCAGAAGAAAGCGTTCTTCTGACCCCGGGTTCAGCGGCCAAAGAATGGGCTCAGATGAAGGCGTTCATCTGAGCCCGTCTTCACAGATACAGAGAGCAAAACCATGACCCATGCTCCCCAAATCAAAGTCCCTGCCACCTACATGCGTGGCGGCACCAGCAAGGGCGTCTTCTTCCGCCTGCAGGACCTGCCAGAAGCCGCGCAGGTTCCCGGTGAAGCGCGGGACAAGCTGCTGCTTCGGGTAATCGGCAGCCCCGATCCCTACCAGAAACAGACCGACGGTATGGGCGGTGCCACTTCCAGCACCAGCAAGACGGTCATCCTGGCTGCCCCCACACAGCCGGATCATGACGTCGATTACCTGTTCGGTCAGGTCTCCATCGACAAGCCGTTCGTGGACTGGAGCGGCAACTGTGGCAACCTGACCGCGGCCGTGGGCGTGTTCGCCATTAACGGCGGTTTTGTGGCCAGGGAGCGGATTCCCGAAAACGGCATCTGCACCGTCCGCATCTGGCAGGCGAACATCAAGAAAACCATTGTTGCGCATGTGCCTATCACCAACGGCGAAGTGCAGGAAACCGGCGATTTCGAGCTGGACGGAGTGACCTTCCCGGCAGCGGAAGTCCAGATCGAGTTCATGGATCCGGCCGATGGCGAGGGCGCCATGTTCCCGACCGGCAATGTGGTCGATGACCTGGAAGTGCCCGGTGTGGGCACCCTGAAGGCCACCATGATCAATGCCGGCATCCCGACCATCTTCATCAATGCCGAAGACATTGATTACAGGGGCACCGAATTACAGGATGACATCAACAGTGATCCGAAGGCGCTGGAGATGTTCGAAACCATCCGTGCCTACGGCGCCGTGAAAATGGGCCTGATCCAGGACGTGAGCGAGGCCGCCAACCGCCAACACACGCCCAAGGTCGCCTTTGTCGCGAAACCGGTAGACTATGTGGCTTCCAGTGGCAAGCAGATTACCGCCAGTGACATCGACGTGCTGGTTCGGGCCCTGTCCATGGGCAAGCTTCATCATGCCATGATGGGTACAGCCGCGGTGGCGATTGCCACGGCATCTGCGGTTCCAGGTACCCTGGTCAATCTCGCGGCCGGTGGCGGCGATCGTAACCATGTCACCTTTGGCCATCCCTCCGGAACCCTGCGCGTTGGCGCGGAGGCGAAGGAAGTGAATGGGCAGTGGACCGCCACCAAGGCCATCATGAGCCGCAGTGCGCGGATACTCATGGAAGGTTCGGTGAGGGTACCGGGAGATTCATTCCCGGGCTGAACCGCCTGAATGAAGAATGCCCCCGGGCCGTATACCGTCTATCTTTCAGGTAGGTGGTCATCGGCCGGGGGCATTTTTGTTTGGCCGGGGAAATACAACCAGGAAAGGAGGCAACAGCATGTCTGGCACATTCGATGTCAACGTCCGCCCGGATTACGACGAAGTACTCCAGAAAATTGCGGATTACGTCCTGACCTACCAGGTCGACAGCGAGGAGGCCTGGGATACCGCACGTAATTGCCTGATCGATACCCTGGGTTGCGGATTACTGGCCCTGCGCTTCCCTGAATGCACCAAACATCTTGGTCCCCTGGCAGAGGGTACGGTTGTGCCCCACGGTGCCCGGGTGCCTGGTACCCAGTTCCGGCTGGATCCGGTAAAAGCAGCCTGGGACATCGGCTGCATTGTTCGCTGGCTGGATTACAACGACACCTGGCTCGCCGCTGAATGGGGTCATCCTTCCGACAACCTTGGCGCCATCCTGGCGGTGGCAGATTACCTGTCCCAGAAGCGGACGGCGGAGGGCAAGCCACCGTTCGTGATGAAGGACGTGCTCGAAGCCATGATCATGGCACACGAAATCCAGGGTGTGCTGGCGCTGGAGAACTCGTTCAATCGGGTGGGGTTGGACCATGTCGTCCTGGTGAAAGTCGCCTCAACTGCCGTCGCCGCGAAGTTGATGGGAGCAAACCGCGAACAATTACTGTCGGCGCTGTCTCATGCCTGGGTTGACGGCCAGGCACTCAGGACCTATCGGCACGCACCTAACGCCGGCTCCCGGAAATCCTGGGCGGCGGGCGATGCCACCTCCCGCGCGGTCCGCCTTGCCGATATCGCCATGCGAGGCGAAATGGGCATTCCCGGGGTTCTGACGGCGCCCCAGTGGGGGTTCTATGACGTCCTGTTCAGCAAGACCAACAAGGACCAGAAACTCAAGCCCGAGCAAGAGCGACAGTTCTCTTTGTCTCAGGGGTTTGGCTCCTATGTGATGGAGAACATTCTGTTCAAGATTTCCTTCCCGGCGGAATTCCATGCGCAGACTGCCGCCGAGGCCGCGGTCACCCTGCACCCGGAAGTAAAGGATCGTCTCGATGAGATCGACAGGATCGTCATCACCACCCATGAGTCCGCGATCCGCATCATCTCCAAGGTGGGCAAGCTGGCAAACCCGGCGGACCGGGATCACTGTCTGCAGTACATGACAGCAGTACCGCTTATTTTCGGAGCCCTTACCGCAGAGCACTACGAAGACAGCTTCCATGATGCCCATCCGATCATCGACGAACTCAGGGACAAGATGGAAGTCGTGGAAGAGCCCCGCTACACGCGGGAATACCTGGAACCCGAGAAGCGTTCCATCGCGAATGCCGTGCAGGTGTTCTTCAAGGATGGTTCCAGCACCAACCAGGTGGCGGTGGAATACCCCATCGGTCACCGGCGGCGGCGTGAGGAGGGGATTCCTCTGCTGGAAGAAAAGTTCAAGGCGAATCTGGCGACGCGGTTTCCGGGGCAGCGGTGTGAGAGGATCTTCAGACTGGTTGAGGATCAGTACAGGCTGGAAGCAACAGTTGTCAGTGATTTCATGGAGTTATTGGTCATTTGACGTCTGTTGATGTGTCAGAAATCTTTACACCCAGTGTGTAAATTTTGGACAACTTAATGATTGAACATTTGTAATGTTGGGTTACACTTTGTAAATAAATAGAAGCTTACTGCACGGGAAGCAGGGAAGAGTTGCTTGTTTTTTTAAGTAGCTTGGTGTGAAAAGCACAAGGAGTTGGCGTGGCGCACGTCAGATTGTTTCGGCATTACATCCACGTCCCATTCGTAATCCTGGGTCTGATTGATTTTCTGATCCTGGTACTTGCGGTCTTACTGTCGATTTTTCTTCGTTTTTTCGGTGATGTTGATTTCTTTTTCGACAGCATCGAATTCGTGCTGCCCTCAGGTATCGTGTTCGCTCTGGCCAATCTGCTGGTGATGGTGGCATTGGGGGTGCACCAGTCCCGGCTTGAAGAGGGGATGTCCGGGATGATGCTGCGCACTTTGCTGGCGCTCATCGTCAGCCTTCCGGTTTCCTGGCTTGCGTACGGAATATTTACCGACTGGTTATGGTACCTCGGAGGAAGTGGGGTGCTGACCACTGCCTCGGTATTTGGACTCTTTTTGCTCGGGATTGGCAGAACCGTTTTTTTCGGACTGGTGGGCAAGGACAGCTTCAAACGCAAAGTTCTTGTGCTGGGAGCGGGACGGCGGGCGCGCCAGCTCCTGTCCGATCTCCATACCCCCTTCAACCGAAAGGGATTTATCCTCAAGGGTTTTGTTCCCATCCCCGGGGAACCCGTTGAAGTGGATGAAAAGTACGTGCTTCAACTCCCCTTTACGTTGTATCAGTACGTCCTCTCCAATCGTATCAGTGAGATCGTCGTTGCCGTGGACGACCGGCGCAAAGGTCTGCCAATGGACGATCTGCTCGAATGCAAAATGGCGGGGATCCGCATCGTTGACGGGGCCAGTTTCTATGAGCGGGAATCCCGCAAGGTCGCCCTGGAAATGATAACGCCTGGCTGGCTCGTTTTTTCAGACGGCTTCAGCGTCTCCGGGTTCTCAGGATTCTGGAAACGCAGCCTTGATCTTACGACTTCTGGTGTTCTGATTCTGCTTAGTCTTCCTCTTATGCTTCTGACTGTGATTGCGATCAAAATCGAGGATGGCCTTACTGCGCCGGTTCTATACAGCCAGGAGAGAGTCGGTCTTAACGGCGAGGTTTTCCGGGTGCATAAGTTCCGTTCCATGGTCACTGATGCCGAAAAACATGGTGCGGTTTGGGCCAGCAAGAACGACAACCGGGTCACCCGTGTCGGGGATTTTATCAGGAAGGTCCGGATTGACGAGATCCCACAGGTTTTCAATGTCATGAATGGAACCATGGCTTTTGTTGGCCCACGGCCGGAACGCCCGATGTTCGTTCAGAAATTGGCGGAAAAGATTCCTTTTTATAACGAACGGCACCGGGTCAAACCAGGAATTACCGGCTGGGCACAGCTGTGCTTCGCCTACGCCGATAACGAAGAGGACAGTCGCGAGAAGTTGCGATATGACCTTTACTACATCAAGAACCAGAGTCTTCTTCTGGACTTGTTGATTATCATCCAGACGGTCGAAGTGGTGCTGTTCAGGAAGGGATCAAGGTAGTTCCGGAAAAGATTGCGCCCGGAACACGGAATGTAAACACGGAACTCAGCGGGGATTTGAAAATGTCACGGATGCTTAGATTCTTGGGCGTAATTGCGACCCTTGGGGCGGTAGCGTTGTCTACCGGTTGTGCCGGCCCGACCGCTTCTTCCTCTGCCGAAATTCAGCGTGCTCTGAATGTCGATAACTCCTCGAGTGTCGAAGAATACATTCTGGGCCCGACTGATGTTGTACAGGTGTCAGTCTGGCGGAACGAGGACCTGAGCACGTCCGTGCCAATTCGGCCTGACGGAAAGATATCGGTCCCCCTTGTTGGTGATATTCAGGCGAGCGGCAAGACCCCCGAGACCCTCGCGAATGACATTGAGGAGCGGCTGGCATCATATATCCGTCAGCCACAGGTCAGTATTGTTGTCACCAGCATGGGAAGCCACGAGTTCAGTGACCGTGTCCGGGTCACAGGCGCCGTGGAGCAACCGATGTCCATGCCCCATCGGGCGGGCATGACCGTAATTGATGTGTTCCTGGAGGCGGGTGGTGAAAACGAGTTCGCTTCGCTCAATAACTCCAAGCTCTACCGGAAGAGCGGAGGGAAGGTGGTGGTGATCCCGGTCCGGCTCGGGGACATCGTCAACCGTGGAGATATCTCAACCAATTATGGTTTGCGCCCCGGAGATATCCTCAGTGTGCCAGAGCGGGCGTTCTGACCAGCGCAGCGGCTCACATGAGGGCTGCGGTCGCGTGAAAGGTAACTAGCTATGGATATGCCCCTTTCCCAACTACCAAATGAAATCCTCAGGGAAGTGAGGTCACGCAAGTGGCTTGCTCTGGTGTTATTCACCGTCGTGAGTTTCGGTGTGCTGCTTGCCGGATTTCTCTGGCCCTACAAGTATGAATCCCAGGTGGTCATTTTTGTCGATGACAGAAACATAATTCGACCACTGATGGAGGGCAGTGCCGTCACTACCCAGATCAATGACCGGGCGTCTGCGGCTCAGGAGTTGCTGTGGAGCAGAAGTATCATGGAAACCATTGCTAAAGACACCGCTCTTTTCGGGCCTGATGCTGCCACTCTGGAACCGGAAGAATTGGAGGATAGAATTGCGACGCTCCGAAGAAACGTGAGCGTCGAACCCCGAGGTGACAGTTATTTCAGCATCGGCTTCGCCGCAGCATCGCCGAATCAGGCGTTTCAGGTCGCCCAGAAGCTCGGGCAGCTCTTCATAGAGGAGACCAGCGAGAGAAAACGGGCCGAAAGCCGCAACGCTTACGAGTTCATTGACAAGCAGGTCAAGAGTTATGAACAGCAGCTTGCAAGTGTCGAGGAACGGCTAAAAAACTTCCTGTCAGTAAATGTGGATGGTACCGAATCGGAGGCAAATCAGCGGATAGCCAGCCTTCGAGGTCAGATCGAAGTTGCGGAAATGGAGCGACAGGAACTCATGACCAGGGCCCGGTCGCTGGAAGGTGAGCTGGCGCGAATCAATCCCATGCTGTTGCAGGGACGCTCGGAGGACATTTACCAGACCCGGATCCAGTCATTGCAGGAGCAGTTGGATAACCTGCGCCTCAAGTACCATGACACCTATCCCGACATTGTTATTCTTCGCGAGCAGATTGATGAGTTGCGGAAGCAGCGCCAACAGGCCCTCGCCTCGGAAAATCCGGAGAGGGTAGTAAGGGATGGCGAATCGATCTCCAACCCCGTTTATCAGGAGGTCAGGTCATCGCTGGCGGAGACCCGGGCAAGTATCCAGACCACCGAGACCCGCATTCGCGCATTGAAATTGCTCCTGGCCGAGCAAGCCCGACGGATGGAGAGGATTCAGGACAACAAAGCGGAATACGCCGAGCTAACGCGCGATATGGAGGTCAATAAAGAGATTTACGATGACCTGCTCAAGCGTCGGGAAAAGGCCAGGGTATCGATGCACCTGGATGTCGAGGGTCAGGGCCTTAACTACCGTATCAATGAGGCGGCCCAATTTCCGAGGGGTACCAGTGGTCCGAGATTTTCCACCTTTGCGGTAGCCGGTCTGTTTCTTGGTCTGCTCGCACCCTTCGGGTTGGTTGCGGGGCTGCTACAGATCGATCCGAGAATACGCGCACGCCAGCAACTGGAAGAGAGCCTCGGTTTTCCGGTGCTTGCTGAATTGCCCGAAATGAAAACCCCCTACGAGAAACGCCGGGAGCGGCGTGTGCTGAGGCTGGTGATTCTCTGCGGGATTGCAGTGGCTTTGGTCTATGTTTCGATAGCTGTCGGGACCATGATGGGGGTGATCGCATGAGTGGCCGCGAAAGACCGTACGATAACCCCGATATCCAGGATGGGAATAGCGGGCTTGAAAACGAAGACAGCAAGCAAAATCCGGGCAAGTACTGGCTGAATCGGGAGATTGATCAAGGTCCTGAGCCCAAGGGTGAGTTGAGTGGAAACGGCGTTCCCTATTCTGAATGGGATGATTCCCGGATGCTGGTCCCCAGTTCGCTGGAGTTGGGCCCGGGTGCCGTGGACCGCTACGTCATCAGCAAACAGATTGCCCGGATGCAGGAGCCGCGGCGTTTAAGCCGCGAAGACCTCGAAGAGCGGCGGATCATTTATCCCGACTCTCCGGACCGGGCTCTGGTTAACCGATTCCGGGATCTGAGAACGAAACTCGTAGAGAAATCCGGCGGAAACAATTTCACGCTGGTAGTGAGTGGTGCGAGCAGTGGGGCAGGGAGTTCGTTTGTCGCCTTCAATCTGGCCGCCGCTTTCGCTTTTGACCAGGCCAAGACCGCCGTTGTCATCGACTGCAACCTGCGGGAACCGACACTCCACTCCCTGGTGGATGTGGTGCCCGAATATGGGTTGACCGATTTCCTCGAGGACCCGGATTTCGATATCGCCCAGATACTCTATCCCACGGGCATACCCCGACTCAGGTTGATACCCGCGGGGAGCCGTCGGGAGAGTCCGGTGGAGTTCTTTACGTCTTTCCGGATGAAGCAGTTTGTCCAGGCTGTGCGTCGCCGGTACCCGGACCGATTCATTGTGTTCGATACTGCTCCGATCAGCGATTCTCCGGACGCACGAATCCTGGGAGAAATCTGTGACTACGCCATGCTGGTTGTCCCCCATGGCCGTGTCAGCCCCACAGCTGTAGAGCAGGCCGCGTTGGCTTTCCTTCCGGAGAAGTTCGTAGGAGCAGTGATCAATGGCTAGAGCAAGAATAATCGGCTGTCGAAAACTGTCCGTTGCAGGGGTGGCGTTAGCCCTGGCCGGTGCATCCGTTCTGGCGGAACCCGTCAGGATAGACGGCTCGGTGGAGGGGCGTTACAGCGATAATATGGAGCGCACTCCAACAGACGAGACCAGTGATATCGAAACTATCACCAGCCTTGGAGTCTCTTATCGTAGCGATCCTGGAAGGTGTAATGCCGATTTGAGCTCGCGATTCGGCTACGGATATTGGCTCGATGATACCTATGATCCGGAAATCTACAGCAATCTGGATTTCTTCGGTGACTGCCAGATGACCGATAACGTCTCATGGGAACTGACCGACCAGCTAAGGGATGTTGACCAGAACTCTCGGGAAGCCGACACCCCCAATAACACCACCCGCAAAAACGTCTTTCGAACCGGGCCGGTGCTTAATGTTCGCCTGAGCCAAGTCGATGAAACGGAGTTTCGCGTTGCCTACCAACAAACAGATTACAGCGAGCCGGAGGAGCCTGACAGTGAGCGTTATCTCGGGTCCGCAGCCTGGAATCACATGTTCAGCTCAGGTACAACGGCGGGGCTGTTTGCCGAGATGGACCGTGCGGAGCTGGACACCGGGCAGGAGATCGACACTGACACCCTGGCGGTGACATTTACCAAGCAGTGGGTGGTGACGCGATTGAGCGGATCGATTGGTGCCAGTCAGTTGGAGAGCCGGTTGAACGGTTCCGGCACTGAGGCGGAAGCCATTGTCGGAGATCTCCTCCTTGAACGTGAGATTAATCCTTCGACACTGCTCTCCGTCCAGGCGACCCGGGAATTAACAGACCAGACCTCGAACCTCGACATCCAAATCGGTTCCTTTGTTTTCAATCTGGAGCAAACGGCACCTGTGGAAGTAACTGCGATCCGCGGCTCCCTGGATAAACGGTTTAGTAACGGGAGTCGGTTGCTGTTCACCGCGTACGGCGCCGCAACAGACTATCTCCTGACGGATCTGACAGATTACAGGGCCGGCTTGGGGGTGAATTACCGGCGGCCCGTTTCCCAGGTAGTCAATTTCACCTCGGACATCGGATACGATTTCTACGATTATGGTGGCGAAATCGACTCCAATGATCATGTCATCGACGTGGCAGTCGGGCTGGATTATCAAATGAGCCGAAAACTCGTCGTAAACGGGAGAGTTGGTCATGAGCGTCGGGAGAGTGAAGTGGCTTCCCGCGAATACAATGAAAACTGGATTTTGCTCGGCCTGAGTTATCAGTTCCGTTGATTGGCTACTGAATGACAAGGCCAGGGAAAGGCATCATGGACAGCATACGGAATGCTCTGACAATAGACGTGGAAGACTATTTCCAGGTCGCCGCGCTCGCAGAGGCAGTAAGGCCCGAGGATTGGGATTCGATGGAATATCGGGTGGAGGCCAATACCAACCGTCTCCTCACCTTACTCGATCACGTTGATACCAAAGCGACGTTCTTTACCCTGGGTTGGATCGCAGAGCGGTCACCGGGCCTGATTCGCACAATTCGTGCAGCCGGACATGAGGTCGCAAGCCATGGGTACAGTCACCAGTTAATTTACAGCCAGTCGCCTGCGGTGTTCCGGGAAGAAACCCGGAAGTCAAAAAGGATTCTTGAGGATATCCTGGGTGAGCCCATAAAAGGCTACCGTGCAGCGAGTTACTCCATAACGACGCGCTCCCGCTGGGCGCTGGACATCCTCTGCGAGGAGGGGTTCGAGTGGGATTCCTCGATTTTTCCGATTCGTCACGACAGATATGGAATGCCTGGCACACCCCACCAGCCGTACCGGCTGCAAACGCCCAACGGCTCCAGCCTGATTGAATTTCCCCTTTCGACATGCCCCCTCGGACGCTATCGCCTCCCGGTAGCCGGAGGAGGTTATTTCCGGTTGTTTCCCTATTCGCTGACCAAATGGGGCTTGGGGCGCATAAACGCCGGTGGGCAGCCGTTCATATTCTATTTGCACCCTTGGGAGGTCGATCCCGGTCAGCCACGCCTGAAGGTCGGATTCTTGTCCCGCTTTCGCCACTACAACAATCTGGACAAATGTTATGACCGACTGGTGTCGTTATTGGCCGATTTTCGTTTCGGCACGGTGACGGATGTTCTTTCGGATGTCCGGTTTTCCGCAGATCCAGTGATAGTGTGAGTTAGTGATGAGTTTGCTGGTGAACGAGCTGTCTGGCCAGGAATCACGGATCCAGGCAGACAAGCACAGGCTGGAGGAACTCAGGGCCGCGAAGGGAAAGCTCGGTCGTGAAATTGCTGAGCTCAGAAAAGCCGGCCAGGATGTTGCTCGCCTTACCGAAGAAATCAGGAATCTCTCAGATCAGATCAAACAGATGCAGAAAGGCATCAAGAAACGACTGACTGCCGTAAGCGCCCCTGTTGAAGATATTTCACCTGGCGGAGTTCCCGAAATTCCATCTCCGGTTCTCGACAGGGTCGCGTCTGGTCCGGTTTTCATCCGTGAATGCTTCGATTCGGATCTGTTGAAGGAGTCAGTGGATGCCTACGTTGAAGCCCACCCCGCCGGTACAGTCTGGCACACGACCGCAGTGAATTCGTTTATTGCTGATATTTACGGGCATCAGACCCGTTACCTGTGTGCTCTGGATAATGATTCGCGGGTGGTGGGTGTGTTGCCCCTGGTGCAGCTAAAAAGTCGTCTGTTCGGTAATTTTGTGAGTTCGGTCCCTTACTTCAATTATGGAGGCGTGTTGGCGGACTCCACGACGGTTGCCAGAGAGTTGGTTGAAGAGGCCAACGCCTGGCGAATGAGCCTGGGAGCACGACACCTGGAGCTTCGTCACATTCAGGATGTCGGTATCGGTTTGCCCCAGCGCAGGGACAAGTACACGTTCTGGTTGCCATTACCCTCAGAGCCTTCGATCCTCTGGAAAAGCCTGGCTGCGAAAGTGCGGTCCCAGGCGCGGCGTGGCGAGAGGGCAATTGATGAGGTGGTGATCGGTGGTGTCGAATTGCTGGATGACTTCTACAGGGTCTTTGCACACAACATGCGGGACCTTGGGACGCCGGTCTGTAGCAAGAATTTCTTCCGGAACCTGTTCGAAACGCTCAGTGGCAGGGCATGGCTTGTGCTGGTCAGGTTGGACGGGCGAGCGGTTGGCGGTGCTTTTTTGACGGGTTTCCGCAATACGATGGAAATTCCCTGGGCGTCAACCCTGCGCAACCATAATGCGTCGGGAGCGAACATGGTGATGTACTGGAAGGTTCTGGAGTTTGCGATCCAGCGGAACTATTCCATTTTCGATTTTGGTCGCTGTTCAAAGGGGGGCGGCACCTGGCGGTTCAAACAGCAGTGGGGGGGAACGCCCGTTCCCCTTGCGTGGGACTACCTTCTTTCGAACGGTGGGTCATTGCCGCAATTGAACCCGGACAATCCCAGGTATCGTTTGTTGATAGCGATATGGAAGCATTTGCCAGTCTGGACCACCCGAATGATCGGACCAGGCATTGTCAGGAGTTTGCCTTGAGTAGTGTTTTTCAGACTCATGCATGGCAGGGAAGTTGGTGGGAAACCTACGGCGATACCGAAGGTTTCACACTTACCCAGGAGTGGGACGGCAAAACCTCCGGGCTTTATGAAGCTCGCTACACTCTCAAAGGCCTCCCGGTGCGGTCGATTCAGTTTGTTGGCACCGCTCATCGCACCATTTCCACTCCCAGAACTGAATACAACTGCTTTACTGGCCCGGAGGAATCTCCGGAATCGGTTTTTAGAGCGGTAAGCAATGCACTCAAATCGAAGAGTTGGACCGAGGCCGCATTATGCGATGTGAAGGTTGAGTCACCGGATTACAGAGCCCTGCAAAAACTGGCTGCCCAAGAGGGGTGGGTCTGGCGCTCTCTGAGCTCCGATTGCTCATACTCTGTTGATACCAGGGGTGAGTTCAGCCACTACCTGGCCTCACTAGGATCAAATTCCCGACTGAAATTATTCAACCGTCGAAAGATTCTGGAATCCTTGGGTCGGATTACTGTAGTCGATGCAGAATCGGCTGAGAGAGACCGTTTCTTGGAAAAATTGGACGAATTCCATCGCGCCCGCTGGGGAAGACCCTGTTTTGGTGGAGAAAAAGGCATGAAGTTTCAGAAGGCATTTCTGGAACGCCTTCCGGATGAGAGGGGAAAGCCGATGTTATCCGTCATGTCCTGGGAGGGTGAGCCGATATCGGTTCTTTACAACGTTTTGCACAATGGGCGGATCTACAACATACAGGGTGGATTCAAGCCTGATTTCCACAAGAAGCTGGCGTTGGGCACACTTCATCTTGGTTACTGTATTGAACAGGCTTTCACTGATGAACAGGTGCAGTGCTTTGACATGCTGGCGGGCACTGGCAAGAACGAAAACTATAAGTCACGCATTGCGAACCAGCACGAACAGGTTGAGTCGGTCATGTTAGTGCGTAGCCTGCCATTCAAACTTCTTTACCGTGTAAAAGGGTAGACACAGTGCCGGTGTAATGGAGAAGTCCAGCGAGGTTCAGCGAGCGGAGGAACCGCCGAGTATGAATGTGTTACACCTGATTGATACGACAGGCCCGGGAGGTGCTGAAACGGTATTTGTTGAGTTGATCTCCGGGCTTCATTCAGCTGGATACCAGCCTACGATCGTGCTTCGTGGTGAAGGGTGGGTAAGTGAAAGGATCCGGTCTCTGGGTTTTGAGCCCGTCATCATCGATTCAAAGGGCAGCTTTAATATCCGGTATCTGCTGGAGCTGGTTAAACTGATCCGCCAACGCGATATTTCCCTGATTCATGCGCATCTACTTGGCTCGAATGTTTACGGTGCTGCAGCGGCCCTGATTACGCAGAAACCGATGATTGCGACTTTTCATGGCAATGTCGACGTGGCCGCTGCAGAACGCTTCCTGAAAACCAAATTCAAAATTGTCGGTGCCGGCGCCAGTGCGATTGTCTGTGTTTCAGGGCAACTTCAGGACAGTCTGAATGCCCGCAGTGCCTTGCCGAAGCATAAGTTGCGGTTGATCTACAATGGGGTCGATCCATGCCGGTTTGGAATTTCTCGGGCAAGCTCTCTGAGGGAGGAGCTTGGCTTGCCCCCTGCGGCGAAAATCATACTTTCTATTGGCAATATTCGCCCGGCAAAGGGGTATCACAGGTTGGTTGAGGCAGCGGCAAAACTGGTACCTCAACGCAGAGATCACCATTTCGTGATAGTGGGGCATCAGCGTGCTGAGCTTTACGGTCAGCTGGTGAGCCAGATTAATGCAGCGGGACTTGCCGGCAATATCCATTTCCTGGGCTTTCGCGAGGATGTGGAGTCCTTGTTGGGCCAGGCGGATTTCTTCCTGCTGCCTTCGATTTCAGAAGGGTTCTCCATTTCAACCGTGGAAGCCATGATGTCGGGCGTTCCCGTGATCGCGACGCGAAGCGGAGGGCCTGAAGAGATTGTTAAAGATAACGAGACCGGAATCCTGGTCCAAGCGGACTCTTCTCAGGGGATTGTTGACGGGATAGAGCGACTGGAGTCGCAACAATTCACCCAACGGCTGGTTCAGTCAGCTAAGCGCCACGCCGTAGCAAATTTCTCCCGGCAGGCCATGCTTGAGGCCTACCAGACCCTCTACCAGGAGATGCTCCGACCCTGGATGCATTCTGACGAGGTTCAAACGCCCTGATTATTCTGGAGTGAATAAATGGCGGCATCGCTTACAGGACCCAAAAGGGCCTCCTCCAAACAAATTTTTATCAATCTGCTGACCCACTCCGGGCTGGACCGGGTCGCCCGTATGTTCTTCCCGCCGATTATTCCGGTTTTCCTGCTGCACCGCTTTGAGAAACCAGGCGTGAATGTTAGCGGACATGATCCGAATTTCGTTGACGAGGCCTTGACCCGGTTAAAGAAGAAGGGCTTTACGTTTATCTCACTTGATGAGGCCGTTCAGTTGAAGGTTGTAGAGCTGGAACGGTTCCGGAAACTTGTCGCGTTTACGATAGACGATGGATTCGCTGACCAGATCGAGATCGCTGCTCAGATATTTTCCGCACATTCGTGCCCTTTGACGTGTTTTGTCATCACGGACTTTCTTGATGGTTTGAGTTGGCCCTGGGACGCCAAGATATCCTGGATATGCAATAACGTCCAAATGCCATGTATGAATATAACGCTCGGAAAACATAAACTTGAATTGACTTTCCAGACGGATGAGGACTGTCGAACTTCGTCGCGAGTTTTGCGCACAATCATCAAGGCTTCGCTTCCCATGCAGGCCGAAACATTAGTAGAAAGCGTGATCGCTCAAGCGGGTGTGGAAGTCCCACGTTCAGCGCCAAGCGGGTACGAAGCAATTGAATGGAAAAGGGCCCGGGAATTGGAAAGTCCTCTTATTCAATATGGCGCACATAGCCGGACACATCAGTTATTGTCGAGTCTTAATGACGAAGAGTCCGAAGAGGAGATTGCTGGCTCCAGGCGTCGTCTCTTGGAGGAGGTTCTCAATCCAAGCAACGTATTCTGTTATCCGGTGGGGCGCTTTGTTGATTTTACAGAAAGGGAAAAGGCGCTAGCCCGAAAACATGGCTTCGTGGGGGCTGTCAGTGCCGAGCCTGGCTATTTCGTCAAGGGAAAAACGGCTCAGGATCTGTTTTCGCTTCCACGCTTCGGCTTTCCGAGTAATATGGCCGATTTGTTGCAATGCTGCACCTGGGTGGAGTACATGAAATCCAGAGTTTTCGGATAGTGCTTCACGGGATACCTCAGCGCTTTAAAAGCGTTTTAAAATACCTTTTTAGCTCAAACCAGAACGGTGCCATATCCCCAAATCTGTTCACTTCATGGCGGGTGCCCGCATGGGGAATGAAGAAGGCTACCAGGTTCATGAATTTTGAGGACAACGAATATTTGCTTAACGGGGCTTTCATGACCAGGTAAAGTCGATCTATGTCACCTAGAAGCCAGCGTAAGCGCTGTTTGTGATAAGTAGGCGGGATTAACTGATCTTCCATGCAGTGAGACTGGTAAAGCAGGTAGGGAAAGTCGGTTCCCGAATCAATCGCGAGTTGTAATGAGCCCCAAAAACGAGGATTCACTTCCATCAAGTAGGGAGTCCCATCTTTCGCTACCCGAAACTCAACCATGGCGACACCATTCCAATGGGCGTGGTCCAGGATAGATTTAGCAATGCTTTGCATACGGGGGGAAACCCGAGTTGATTCGCTAAGCACGCTCACTCCTCCTTCTGGGGGCTTTTCACGCAAACGCCGATGGGCAAAGAAACAGATGGCCTTTCCCTCCCGGTAAAGGGCAAAGATTCCCTGACCTTCCCCTTTGACAAACGACTGGATAGTAAACGGGTATGAAAAAAAGTCGTGCCTACTGAGGGCTGCTTCCACGGCTTCTCGTGTATGGGCAATAACCACATGGGTGGTTATGATCCGGTCAGGCAAAACGATCCTGGATCTAGAAGGTTTCAGAACCGCAGGAAAGCTACGAATTGAATCAACTGCCAACCGCCCGTCCTCCCGATCCTTGCACCAGACGGATTCGGGGAACGGGAGGTTGAGATCTTGTGCCAGATGAAAAAGCTGGTTCTTGTCTGCCAAGATCTCAAAATCACTGGAATCCGGAAACGGTAGGATGCAGTGATTCGGTAGAAGGTGTCGATGCGCCAGAATGATATAGGTAGTCGCCTCGGATATTGGCAGTAAAAACGTGACCGAATGCGTACTAACGTAATTTTGAATATCCTCCATGAAATGATCGGGGGTCTCAAATGGGTCACGGTATTGCATTCGTCGAGCGCAAGCGCCGGAACTTCCCGCGAGAGACTGACTGGTAGCTTCGCCTACGCTTACCATCAATCCCCGCTTTCCGAGTGACCGGGTAGCCGCGAGTGAGGCTCGCTGATTACCATCAAGTATCAGAATGTGTGGGGTCATGCTCGATTGCACTCCTTTGCTGTGTCCGAGCGGGTGGACAAAGGCTTATAAGCCATTGGCGAACTCCGTCTATATCTCAAATCACAGTATTGATTCTAGGCAATCAAACGGAAAAGGCTAATTCAAATAGAAAATAACAGTATCAAGGAAACTGAGATGGAAGCTCTTGCGGATTCTTCAATGACGAAACATCTCGAACATAAATACGGATCTAAAAAGGGGATGCTTCGATTTTTGACTTATCAGGCTGTGATGAATCTGGGTCTCTATCGTCAGTTCCGGGTTGGAAATCTCGATCAAGACCAAAGACTGGTATTTGTTTGCATGGGTAATATATGTCGAAGCCCTCTTGCGGAGGTTTACGCAAGAAAATTAGGGAGGGTGGCTGCGTCATGCGGTATAGAATGCGAAAGCGGGTATCCGGCAGATGACAGGGCGATCAAGTTTGCCAGAAGACTTGAGCTCAATCTGGAAAACCATCGGACCAAGAATGTGCGAGACTTTGAGTTCGCTGAAAATGACATAATTATTGGCATGGAGCCGAGACACCTAAGATTAATAAAAGAATTGAATATAAATGTATCAAGACTTGGATTGATAGGTTGTTGGCATCCGCAGAGTATCGCATATATTCATGACCCTTTTAATTGTTCTATACAGTACTTTAATAGATGTGAGTCAATTATTATCGACTCTGTCAAGGGAATGATTTGTGAAAGTTGAAAAAGAAGTCCCAATAGAATCATTTTATGGACTGAAGGTTAAGCCGATATTTCGCCATTTTTTAAGTGAAAGCTTTGCTTTCAAGATGGTTTGTGCGTACCTGTTTTTTGAGTATTATCGGCCTCAGTCCATATATAGTTGGCTGGATTTTATACCTTGGACGCAGTTGGCTGTAGTTGGTGCTATTTTGGGGTTTGTTTTTGGTAATGAAAGAAAGTGGGTGAGTTCGCCAATAAATAAGGGGTTAATTTTATGGTTCATTTTTATTTTGCTTTCAAGTTGGCATGCAATTGAACCCGACGTTTCATTTTCAGTACTTAAGAATTCATACTCTTGGATAATAATATATTTCATAATCGTAAATATTGTTAATACCCGAAGAAGATTTTTGATATTTATTTTTATATTTTTGTTAACCAGTTTCAAGCTGTCGTTTTCACTTGCCCTAACATGGGCGGGAAGAGGATTTAGCTTTACCACTTGGGGGTTGATGGGGCCTCCAGGATTTTTTCAGAATTCAGGTGAATTGGCGATACAAATGATTGTTTTCTGGCCAATTGCTTGGGCGATTGCCAAGTCTTTCAGAAATCACCTGCCAAAATGGAAGTATTATATCCTGACAGCAATGCCTGTTACCGCAATGATGGTTGTTCTCGGTTCCAGCTCTCGCGGTGGACAGTTGGCGTTGATTTTCCAAATCCTTTTCAAAAACCTCAAGTTCGTCCTTAGATTAAAGGTTATTGCTTCAGTGCTATTGGTAGGCGCTTCTATCTGGTATCTTCTTCCGCCAGAACAAAAAATGAGATTTGAGAACATTGGTCAGGATGTATCTTCCAAACAGAGGATATTATACTGGGAAAATGGCTTTAAAATGATGCAATCCCACCCGTGGTTGGGCGTCGGTTATTATAATTACATTCCCTATTATGAAAAATATTATCCGGAGGATATGCTTTATTCAAGAGCAGAGCTTCCTCATAATATTTTTATTCAGGTTGGAGCCGACCTTGGTTATCCTGCTCTCGTACTTTACTTGTCGATGATTATTTATGTATACCTGAAAACGAAAGCTCTCAAAAAAAGTTTGAGGTCTCAGGGCAAGGATCCGCTCTTCGTGAACATTTTAGATGGGCTTAACATCTCTTTGGTTGGTTTCGTTGTCGCTGGGCAGTTTGTGTCCGTAGTCTACTACCCGTTTTTGTGGATTCATTTTGCGATCTTTGTTTCCTGCGAAAATATAATTATAAAAGAGATGGTTGCTGGTGAAGAAAGAGCCCGAAAAGCTGTCCGGTTTGCGGGTGCTCACGGAGTAGAGGCCTGCGACAGGCTTCAGAGGCCTGAGCCTTGAGGCAGGAAAATTGGTGTTTAGCTTAGCTGTAGAATTGCTCAATAACCGGTTGCCTCTGAGCTTGTTCTTTTTCCAGGATATCACTTTTCAGTTCAGACGCTTCGCACTTTAGACGACTTATGTTCTGTTGCATGTTTTCGATTTCCTGAGCGATAGACTCCGTTGTCGGGTCACAGAAAAGCGCACCTTTCGTAAAATACTCCCTTTGTGCTGGCGTATCTGTCAGAATAATCGGTTTTTCGGCCGCAATGCTTTCGTAAGCGCCGCACACCATGCAGTCGTTACGCTTGGTCAAATCTATGCAAAAGTCTGATGAAAAAAGGTGATGTTGAAAGGAATCCTCGTCCACGAATCCAAGCAGAGTTACATTTTCCGGAATGACCTGAGGAAGGAGCGTCTGTACTTTCCGGTAATTCCCGGTAAAGAAAAAATCGATTTCACCCGTAAAACGAGATGAAGCATTCAGTATTTCCGAAAAAGGCTCATCGTCACTCCAGGAGGTGATACACAGAGCCTTGAGACGATTATTCGGGTGAAATGGTTCTTGGGAGGTGTTCTTAAGTGTTGGCAGTGGATCAGGCAAAACTATTGGGTTTCCACCCAGGGCCTTAACATGGCGTGCCAGATCAGAGTTCGTTACTATCACGGCGTCCGCCTTTCGAATTATGTAATTGTTTACTCTTTGCAGCAGGTTTCCTTCGACTCCCGTCCCATATACTCCAGAGTTGTGGGCGTCGATAATGACTTTGCATTTTCTGAAACGTTTGATTACCAAAACAAGTAACGACAATACAACCGAAGGATTTTGTGCGATCAGATAGTTGGGTCGATAGCCTCTGACAGCTCCTAGCGTCCTCCAGGTACTCTTAAAATAACGAACAAGTCGCGGTGAGTTTTGTTCAATAATTTCAAGCAGGGGGGCGCCAACATAGGTGCTGGCAGACCTGTTTCGGGTCTGCCGCTCCCACGTAATCCATAGGGCATCGGTCCTTAATTCCTTTTGCATTCCGGACATCCGTGTTCAGAAAACTATTCGATCGAGAGGTCTGGTGCCGCAGGAGCACTCACGTCTCCAACTTGGGTAGCCATAGGGTTGCCTTGGGCGTCGCGATAAGGAGGCGTGTCCGAAGTGAGAACAATGTCATCGACGTACATATGCTGGGTCTTCGGAGCGCCACCATTCCAATAGGTGAACAGGTGGGCCCGGTCCGAGAGATCTGAGGCATTCCGAAGGGTTTTCGCTCCGGTAATCTCACGAAGTAGCTGGCCATTTTTCCATACTCTTACGATGGCATTTCCGCCACTATCGACCGGCACATCATCGAATTTGATATACATTTCGTAACTCTCCCATGTTCCTCGCTGGGGTTCATCCGAGGGGGCTCCGTAGGTGAACCACTGCTGTTGGCCTTCAAAAATGAATTTGTGAGGAATTGAGGAGGCTTCGGGATTGATGTACCAGTCGTTATAACCTACGTTCGAGCCACCACTGTTGTTAACGTGGACCCTGAGGAACTTCAGGTGGCTACCCTCGCCGGAAGAGTCGTAATTAAAACCGTCGGGAAAAAACGTGTTCACACTGAACCAGATCTCATCTCCTTTTCCCAGCTTCCGCGGAAAATCGATTACGCCTCCCCACTCACCGTACGCGGTGGAGCCTCCCGTGACTGTCAGTTTGGCAGCCTTGCTCCCTCTTAGCACCCTTTCATCTGTGATGTAGGAGCCGCCTGAGGCACCATCAAAGTCGGAGGCTGTTCCCTGTGCCTGGGAGCCCACTCGCCCATCTTCGAAGGTTAGATTTCTGGTCCAGGCAAAAGACGGAGTCGATATCGATGCCAGAAACGACAGGCCTAATGCTCCTAGGATTATTTTGGATGGTTTCATAACGTTGATCTCCAAGGAATATGTTAAAGGAGATTAAATTGATAAGTTTCGCATTGGCACTCACCAGCGGTTCTTTGATTATAGTCGATGGTACTTATTGGGGCGCAAGCAATTTCAGCATTTGTTTTCAAATTGTAAGGTTGTAACTAGCTGATGTGTTTATAACTAACTATTTCATAAGCGAAAAAAGTAATAAGAAAAGTTAATGATTTTCATTTTTCGAGCCTCAATCTCAGTAGCATCACTAATGCCAGCTTTTAAGTAGACTGTTCAGTTTTCCTCTTCCCTTGAAAAAAATATTAATGACTATCGATCTTGGTGTTGAGTAAATAAATATTGTAAATATGTTTAGAGAAGATCCGATAATTGAATAGAAAAGTGCATCCAGCGGAAGGATATTACTGTCGGAGCTTACTAGATATATGAAGTAGAACGAAATAAAAAGCTGAATTATAAAGGCAAATATTGGTAGGTGCATATCAAAAAATCGTTTTGCAAAATGGAACGTGATAGAAAATTCAAAAATAGTTCCAAGCATGAATGCCTGGGCAGCTCCAACATAACTGAAACTCGGAATAAGGACTATGTAAAGCAGAGTTATAACCGTAGCAGTCAGGAAGGTATTTCTTGTTACCCATCCTGTGTTTTCCGTGAGTAGGAAGCTAAAATTATTGTAGTAAGTCAGGCTTTGGAAAACCGCGGCAAATGCTAGATAGGGAATGGCTTTAACGGCGGAATGGAACGAATCGTCGGACATGAACTCGAGCACGGGCTTAGATAAGATGCTCAAACCCATGGCGGAGCACACAAGGATCGTCGATACAAAAAGAAAAACATTTCGGAAAGTGGGCATACAGTCAGGTTGCTGTGCGATTTTGAATCTCTCTGTTTGCCAATATTGAGAGAAGGGAAACCAGATGAGCATGGAAATGACTGCTCCGAATTTTGCTGCGAGCTCAAAAAGACCGACCGCATCCAGATCTGAAAATAATTGGATAAAAAATCTATTGGAAGATCCTATATATAGACCTGCAATGCCAGATACCCATAATGGCCACGAGAATCGGAATAGCTTTCTAAATATGGCGGAGTTAAAGGAAAGCCCGGTTTTTGATAATGTATAATATGTCAGGAAGGAAGCAATAAGGATTGATGATGCCATCGCGCTGATTGCGATCCCCAATAGCCCGAGTTCCAATATGACGACGGTGATGATGTTGAGACTGAGTTGGACTCCCAACTTTATGAGGTTTAAAGATATAAAGGTCCAGGGTTTCTTCAAAATCCTTATATAGGTAAATGCATAATTCTCTAATGCATGAGTAAGAATAAGCACTGAGAACATAGCGACATAGAGTGAGTATTCAGCGCTTCCAAATAGAATAAAGGAGGCTCCATCGCGGAATACTGTCAAGGCCAAAGCAGACAGGCCGCTGAATAGAAAAGTGGCAATAAGGGCTGTCGACACGACTTTTTTTTGGCGAATTTCTGACCTTTCCTCAAAATAGTATTTCGGAACTGCTTGGAACATATGGCCGCCAAACATTATCTCGATAAGGCTTACCAAAAATATCAAAAGACCAACGACACCATAATCTGCTGGCGTCAGGTAATGCGTGTACACTGGCAGCATAATGAAGCTGACCAGATGCCGTGAGATATTCCCCAGAGCATAAATGAGAGAATGTCCGATGATTTGTTTCCCCTGAGCCATTATGCTGTCCTCAGGAGAGTTCGATTGAAGTCGAGATACGGGGTGATCATGGGAGGTTTCCGATCAGGTCTCCGGTCTTTTGAGTCGGGCGTGGGTGCGGATTATTGATTCAATAGCCTCAACTTGCTGTACTCGAGAGTAGCCCTTCAAAACCCTTTCCCGCCCCTTTTTTCCTATGACAGCGGCAGTGTCGGGATCATCGAGGAGTTGACGTATTTTCCGGGCGCATTCATCAATATTGCCAGGTTCGAATGTTACACCTGCGCCATCATGGACGGTCTCTCTCAGGCCCGGCAGATCAGATACCAGAAGTGGCAATTCAGCTGCAGACATCTCCAGTGATGACATTGGAAAGGAGTCCCAGCCAGTGGAAGCGATCAGTCCAAGGCTGCATCCGGACAGCAGGCTTGGTATGTCACTCCGATAACCTCCAAATGTGACATGGTTGCGTGCAGGGTGCTCACCAAGTAATTCGAGATAAGGTTGCTCCTGTCCATGGCGGTTACCGAGAATGACAAAGTGGGCTTTTTGGTAGCCCTGGTCAATGAGGTGCATCGCCGTTCTTACCAGAACCCCAACACCTTTTCTGGGCTCCATATGCCCTGAGAAGAAAACAATTTTACGGTCTTTTGGTATGTTGAAGCTTTCATGGCAGTAAAACCTTTGATTCGGGTTTCTAAAGAAAACGTCAGTATCGATACCGGTTCTGACGATCGAGGTTTTCGCAATTGGAATGCCACGACCGTGTACGGCAGTTTTGCGCATGCCCTCAGATTGGAAGATGTAATGGTCTGGCCCCCAAGGACTGAGTCGGGCATCTACGCGCTTGAGTAAGAGCTTGAATCCTTTGTTCAAAGAGCTCATCGGGGCTCCCCAATACGACACAAAGGTGGTTACACCGCCTTTTCTCAGGTATCGGTAGAGAGGTCTTCGGACGGGTTGATCAAAGCCGAAAACGATAGATATCCGGTTTTGCTCAATGTAACGCTGAATCGGTAAAAGTCGGCCGGGGGTGTTCCAGCTGTTATCAATCTGGATGATATTGACTAATTCTTGGGGTAGGGAGGGCGTCATGCCGCGACTGAGATCCCGGTAGGCAAAATGAACTTTGGAGTAATTCCCAGCGAGATTGAGCGCTGCCCGCAGAAATGTGTGTTCATGTGATGAGGCAGCAAACCCTGGATTAGATTCACAGTGGAACAGAACCAGGATTGATGGCGTATGATCAAGCTCAGTTGGCACGAGGCTTTCCCATTGTTCGGCGTCAGCCATGACTTGAACTTTCATTCCTGACTTTTCCTTCCATAGTTGGAATCGTTGAAATTGTCTGTCGCGTCGACTTTTGAATCGCTTATATTTGGGAGGAACGACCAATAGTAATCCAGAGTTTCTCTTGCCTGCCTTTCGGACGTGAGGGCCTCTTGAATTGGCTGCCTGGGTTTATCAGTATCATCTTTGGCTAACAACGCATTTAGATACAGCTCAGGTCGATTGGATGGGATCAGGCATACATTGTGTTGGCCACGCAGTTCGTGAAGCCCTCCGACGTCATGAACCAATAAACGTGTCCCCAGGGCAAGCGCCTCAAGTGCTACCATCGGCATGCCCTCGTGGTCCGAGCACATCACTATCGCGTCGAGGGCTCGAATACATGAAGGAATATCATCGCGGTGGCCATGGAACGTCAGATTGTTTTGGATAAGTTTTTGTCCAGCCAAGGCTTCCAAGCTTCGTCTCTCCGGTCCGTCTCCAATGATATGAAAATGGATATCGGTGTTTTGCGCGCTTGCTAGTCTTGCCAATTCAATAAACACGTCGATTCTTTTCACCGGGACCAACCTGCCGATGATTCCAACATGGTCACCCTTGGGTAAATCTATCCTGAGGTCGGCTTTTTTTACCCGGTCAATCAATAACTGGGCATCTACGCCGTTATAAATGCGTTTGATCGATTGAGGAGGGTAAGTTGTTCCCAGTTGATTCTTTAAGTCCTCAGATACAGCAATGATTCCGCTCGTGGCGTACTTTCCGAAAAGTTGATCAAGGTAACGGATAATCTCACTTCTGAGATTGCGCCCGGACTCTGGGAGTCCATGCACGGTCCGGATCAAGGGTTGGTGGAGAGTCGTCTGGTTAGCGATAGTGGCAAGGATGTTTTCTTTTTGACGATGAGTGTGAATTACATCGGGCCTGATTATCTGCAATATCTTTCGTAAATCCCGAAGAATTCGAAATGGCCCTCTCTGGTATTCGTCGAGAACGGTTACGGGAATGGATTCGGCCTTCAGTTGTCTCTCCAGTTCTCCATGATTAAGGAGTACTGCATAAACCGAACATTTGTGCGCAAGCGCTCTGAGAAGATGGTAGGTGCTGTTCTCGGCGCCGGCCCACAGGTCTCCTGAAGCGACATGTAAGACCCGCAATGGAGCGGCTAGTCCGGATGCTGTTTCGAGGGCGCCGTGGCTTCTCATAGGAGACCTCGAGCGATACTGGAGAAGAAACGCGAAGGGCTATGGCTGTTGCCATCATGCAGGTTGATTCGTTTCAGGCTATATGGGTCGGAACTCGCATGGTTCCACCCGCGGGAGGTGGTACATGCCCCGGCATAGTGTTGCCTGACAAGGCGCTCTGCACCTTCACATTGACTGCCATTCGGATAACAGAATATCGGAGAATAAGGAATACCAAGGTTGAGTACGTCCTGAATGCATCCGACTACTTCCTCAGATAACGGATGTCCGGCTTTTTCCAGAAGATCTAGCCGGTAATGGTTTCGGGTGTGCGTGCCGTATCTCACGAGGTTCGAGTCACCCATGGCCCTGAGTTCGTCGGCATTCAGAATGTTCCGTTTTCTAGCTTCTGTCCCTGACTCCTGCTGCCGGCCATTCTGTACAGACAGTGCGGCATAGATCTGGCTGTCGGGCAGAGCTTTCAGCTTCTCGACCACCTCATCGGCTTCTTGTGGCGTGAGCGCCCGGGAGGCGATCGGGTAATTCTTGACATAGGGTTTGAGCAAGTCCGATAAGGGATCGTCCTGACCAACGGTGCCGGACGTTAGTCTCTCCAAAATCTGTTCGGGCCAAAACCTGTCCCGGGTGCCGATAAATGCGGTAGCAAGAAAGATTGTGGCGGGGACTTCGTGTCGACGTAATACGGGGTAAGCATAGTCAAAATTGTCTTTCCAGCCGTCATCAAACGTAACTGCCACGGCAAGACCTTCAGGACGGAGTTCCGGAGAGTCCAGCCAGTCGTCGAGATGGATGAAGGTTGCCTGTAACCGCTTAAGTAGCAGGATATGCTGATCGAGGATTTCAGGACTCAGGACCATCCCTGGTTGCTCTGAGGAGCGCTCGGGGTGATCTGTTGGCAATACGCGATGATAGGTGAGAATCAGCAGTGTGGGTTTCTGCAAATATCGAATGTGTGCCCACCCATACGCAGCCAGCAGAACATGGGCCGCGGATTTCACACCGACTGCTAAAGCGGGCATACGGCTTCACCCTCCTTGGGCCTGCTTATCATTGGCCACAAACTCCATGGGCCATCTCTGAAACGTCCTTCTCCGGCATCATCCGTTTCCGTATTTATGACACCGAAATCGCCTATTTATTGTAGAACATTTTACCAAAAACACCGTCTATACTGGATAAAATAATATCGTCTACGCAGCTTCACATGGATGGGAAGGACATGCTCAAGTTTCTGTTTTGGTTGTCAATTTTTGGGGCGCTGTTCAGCTATCTCATCTACCCCGCCGTTCTCAAACTGCTGCCATCTCGCACTGTGCCCGCGTCAGACGGTCGGGGCAAACAAGCCCCGAAAGTTTCACTGATTATTACCGTCCACAATGAGGAAGGGCGGATTCGGGACAAAATTGCGAACACCCTGGAATTGAGTTACCCCGGGATGGAGGTGATCGTTGCCTCCGATGCCAGTACTGATGGTACCGACCAAATTGTTACCGAATTTCGGAATCAGGGGGTCATGCTTGTTCGGGCGAACGAACGAAAGGGAAAGGAATATGCGCAATTGCAGGCCATCAAGGTGGCAAACGGAGAGATTCTGGTGTTCTCCGACGTGGCGACTTCCATTCCGGAGGATTCGCTGGAACGACTGGTTGCGTATTTTTCCGATCCTGGGGTAGGGGCCGTCTCAAGCGAAGATCGTTTCGTCAGCCGTGACGGTACCGTGGCGGGCGAGGGGGCATATGTCAGGTACGAGATGTGGTTGCGCCGGCTCGAATCCCAACGGGCAGGTCTCGTCGGTTTGAGCGGATCGTTCTTTGCTGTCCGAAGGGAGATTTGTGACGACTGGGATATCTATTCGCCCAGCGATTTCAACACCGCCCTCAGTTGTGTCCGGCACGGCTATATCGCGGTGACTGCTCCAGACGTTTTGGGATTCTATCAGGACGTGAGTGACGTCAGGCGGGAATACCAGCGAAAGCTCCGAACCATCATCCGGGGCCTGACAGCGATGAGCCGGCACCCGGAAGTTCTTGATCCAACGCGCTATGGGTGGTTTGCCTTCCAGGTGTTCGGGCACAAATTGATGCGATGGGCGGTACCATGGTTCCTGGTTTCTCTGTTATTGACTTCCCTGGTACTGGCTGGCACCGGGAGCATTTATCTGCTCGCACTTATTGGGCAACTCGCTTTTTACGGAGTGGTTGGGGTCGGAATGCTCTATCCTTCGTTGCGGCAGAGTGGATTGGTCAAGTTGCCCTATTTCTTTGTACAGGTGAACCTTGCGATAGCTCACGCCACTCTGAGCTTTCTGGGAGGTAAACGGATGACTGTCTGGCAGCCCTCGAGGAGATGATTGATCCGGCATTCAGGGAGATCAGGCAAAGTCGATGATCAGTAAACTCAGGCCGGTAGGCAACCCCATACCCTTGGCGTCACTACACAAAAACAGGCGGTTTCCCTGGGAGCCAAGGTATGCCACTCGATTCGTCAGTTCAGGAACAGCGGCACTGGCGATGGCAGTGCTGGCAGCAGTCAAGTGGCGGCCTGGCTGCACACAGCCGGAGGTGATCATCCCGGCCTACTGTTGTCCTGATTTGGTGACTGCGATTGTCGCTCAGGGGGCAACACCGGTGCCGGTAGATTTTTGCCCCAGCGTTCCGCGTCTCGACCTCAACGCCTTACAGCAGGCAATTTCTGACTCCACCGTCGCAATCGTTGCGGTGAATTTCCTCGGATATGGCGAGGACCTCGGTGCAATCGCCCAACTTTGCGCCGACCGACAGATTACGCTCATTGACGACTCCGCTCAAAGTTATCCCCCCGCTTCCTCTTATGGCGCCGAGGCAGACTTTTCAATTCTCAGTTTCGGGAGAGGTAAGCCCATCAACCTTACCGGGGGAGGAGCACTCCTTGTTCGGAAGGACCATATGGCAGAGCTGGATCGAGGACTTGAGTGTTATCCGTTAAAGCACCTTAGGGCAGGGCGTGTCTGGCAGATACGGCGAGCCATTTTCAATGCACTGCTGCAGAACAGGATCTGCTACGGCCTGTTGGAGCGCAGCCCGTTTCTGCACCTGGGAGAGACCCGATTAAAGCCGATGGCACCGATTTATCGTCTGGAATTGAATCGGGATCTGGTGCTGTCGGGTGCACAGTGCCTGCAGGAACTGGCGGTGCAGCAAAGGATCTATGTGAAGGAACTGCTGAGGCTGGAGGCATTGGAGTGGAAACTGATCAATGTTCCTGCGAGTGGCGGCAAGGCTTCCAATACCGGGGATTTGTCGGTACTGCGTTTTGCGTTTCTGGCACCATCGCGAACGATCAGGGATCAGGCTGTGTGCGCTCTCAATGACCGGGGAATTGGTGCCAACGATTTCTATGGGAAACCGGTAGCCAGGATTCCTGGTGTGGAAGACTTGGTCAGGCGGGGAGGCGCGCCAAATGCCGAAGATTTTGCAGCCCGGTTGCTGACACTACCCGCCCATGAAGGCGTGGAAAGCCAGGACGTGGCGGCCGTTGTCGGTGTATTGGGTAATCTGATTACCGGAGAAACTCCCGGTGATGGGGCTCGATGCCATGGGCCAGAAATTCCCTGAGAGCTTTTCTTTCATGCTCACAGTTGTTTTCGTAACTGCTGTTACAGATGCTGGCAAGCGCCCACAGGGCGGCTCGTCCATCTCCGCTCAGTTTCTTCAGGGCACCCCTTAGCTTGATCTCCAACGGGGAAGCGCTGGCGTAGTCTCCCACCATGAGCCAGGACCATATCACGAGGTGCTCAGCTTGAGTTCTTGACGAAAGCACGGTTTCCGTCACTTCCGTGAGGTCCCAGGGATTGGTTTGGCCAATGTCGCGTGAACTCTGTCTGACCAGGACCCACTCACCGGGATCGTAGAGAGAGTTGGCATAGTAAATCAGCTCCTTGCCTTGCCTTTGCTCCCGGTACCCGACCAGTTGCATCTGAACCCTATGGTTGTTCGATATGTAGATACCGGAAAGCACAATGTCCGGATTCAAATACTTCGGGCTCCAAAACTCTGCATGGGGCAGAGGGCCTCGCCATGGAGGTGTTGGGCGGGGCATCTCTGGCGACCATGTTTCGGAGTATGCCGACTGCATCTTTTCCTGGCCAAGCATCACGAGCGGGAGCACAATCACTGGCAATGTTGCGATGGCTATCATCAGAACGACGGAACGAGAATACCTTTGGTACGGCCGCGACGCTGTTTCATGAGAGGGAGAAAACTGCGTTGCTGCGGCCTGGTGCTTTTGACTGTCTGATTTCTCTTTATTCCATTTTCCGGAAATGACAAGGAGTGGAATCAGTGTGATCAAAATGAAGATTACCCAGCCAAAAACCTCATGCTCCCACAACAGCGAGGTCTCCATGTTGGTGTAGTATCCGGTGACGATAATGCCAAACACCCGAATCCAGTTGGAGACCATTGATAGCAGGGCGGCGATTGCGGTCAAAACCAGCGTTTTTAACGGAGGGTCGTCGTAGGAAATGCCCTGAAAGACGGCGATAAAAAGTGCCACCATCAGATATCTGATCCCACTGCAGCCGTCGGCCACATAGAATACTCCTCCCGGGATTGTAATGTAGAAGGCTTCGATGACTGCGGGTATATCACTCAGAGAGAGTAACTGCTTGTTAAAAAAAACCGTCACGTGTTGGAGGAGAGGCGATAGTTCGTCCCAAACTGGCGTTGCAAACAGAAGCAGCAGTATTGCCGGCGCGGCATGTCTCAGAAAGGGCCGTCCCCATAAACAGAAACCCCACGCAACAATAATCAGCGGAACCAATGCCAGTCGAATGGCCTGAATATCCGCAGCTCTGGCCACGATGAGGGTGGCTGAAAAAGCGGTGAGCGCAAGCAAACCCGACGGATAGAAAGCCAGCCGGAACTTTGCGAGTTGTTGCTTTTTGAGAAATAGCAGAAAGGCGATGCTGCCAAAAATAAGGAAGCCGTGGATGTAGATGATCGAATTTGACCAGAGGTAAAAATAGTCCGACCACTCATCCCAGAGTGACAGGCCGAAAAGCGGAAAGGCCAGAAGGCCGACCAACACGTTGGCAGGGAGAGACCTCATACTCACAAATTCCATTTGCTCCTGCTTCAGATAGTTTCCATGCCGTACAGGGGTCTCGTCGAAAAGGCTATTTTCAATCTACTGTACAGGGAGACCCATTAGCCGTTACCTGCAATGGATCTCCATGATGTTGGCCAGCCTGCGCAAATCCACTTCTAATTGACGGTGTAACTGACAGGGCTCGAATCGTCGCTGGAGACTCCGCTGGAGTCCACCACCCTGATCGTGAAGTACCAGGTTCCCTGATCCAACCCTTCAATTGTATATGACGTCTCACTCCCTGACACCCTCACTGTCTGGTCCAGAGAACCCGTCGACGTGCCATAGCTGATAACATAGTAATCGATCTCGCTGAGGGCCAGAGACGAGCCATCAGTCCTGGTTGACGGGGCGGTCCATAGCAGTGTCACGCTGCCCGCTGCTGCTGTTCCTGAATCTGTCGAGGTCCCATCGGAGCTGGTGGCCGGATAATCCGACTCGTTGTCCATGTCCGTTCCGGCAAGGTACTCTTCAAGATTGGTGGCGCCATCATTGTCGCGATCTTGGGAGGCATCGCTGCTGTTCAGGGGATCCAGCTGGAACGCAAACTCTCCTCCATCCGGAATTCCGTCACCATCAGTGTCTGCCCGGACGGGTGAGGTTCCTATGTCGAATTCATCAATTGCGGTTAATAGATCATTGTCAACGTCACTTGTGGCGTCACCAGGATCGTTAGGATTCAGCTCCATGACAACTTCCCAGTTGTCGTATAGCCCATCCCCGTCTTTGTCAAGGGGAGGGTAGGATGGATTGAATGCAACCCCTTGTTTCCCGTCAAAATAGCCAACCTTGTAACCGAGGCTGTAATCGGTTCCATCGCTAGTCGAGTCAGAACCTGGGAGGGTTTGGGCATAAGTCATGAGAGCGGAGGATGGGACAATTTGTCTGGATATCCCTGGTCCCTCCCATGCAACGCTGAAATTATCGCTGCCCCCGCTTTCTTTAAGTCGCACTTCAAAATAGTAGGTCTGGCTCGCAGAGAGGTACAGGATCGGTGAGATCTGAGAGCTATATTTTGTGTATTCTTGGTGATATGTCCAATCTGGAACGTAAGCAATCCTTTTTATGTCGTCTGTGCTAGTTGTTCTGCTTAACCAAAACTCTGTTTCGTTATTGCCACTGAGATAAAATTTGTAGCCACCGTCCTCAGGAACGCTTAAGTAGCCCCGGACTAGTGCACCATAATTGGGACCACGGTTGCCGGGGAAATCAAGTGAGGTCAGTTCGTCAGTATCAGTGGGCTTATCCGGAAAAATACTTGCAGTGGTCAGGTTTTCCAGTTTGGTGCCGGAAATGCCGTCGTAAAACCAGATCTCTACTTTTCCTGGTTCACTAACTTCGGGAATTGCTGCAGGAGAGGGAAGGTCGCTTATTCTTTGATACTGCCATGCCTGGCATCCTGTTAGGATAAGGAATAGTGAGATTGCAATTAACCTAATGAATTTGTTCATATTTCACCCTGTCGGTTGAAATAGGTAACACACATAAGATTCAGTATCGTCTGTGTGCTGACGACGTTCCACTGGATGTATGGAATATTTCGTTATTTAAATTGATGAGTTATTTCAGTGGAAGAGGGGTTAAGTGGGGCTTGATTGATTGAAGGTGTAGGAGTTCTGAGTCCAAATACTTGGCGAGTATGTCATTCGTATTGTTTAAGAAATATGGTCCCATACCTGTATAGTTTGTTCATCCGGAAAAACAAATACGGCTCCGACCCATAATAAAAATTCCACCAATCATCCGGAACATGCTTGCGGGCATCCTGATGAATCTTTTTAACCTGGTAGTTTAAAGGCTCCAGGTTCGCCGCCCGGGTCAGCTCCACTCGCATTTCAAGGGGCATCCCATCCAGGAAAAACGCACTCCTTGGTTTTGCGATAGCAAGGCAGTTGGAAAAAGCCGATCGGGCGTCCGTGTCTTCCAGGTGAAACAGCACATTCTGCATGAAAACGAGGTCGCCGGGAGGATAGAGCTTGGGGAGCGGGTCGGAGACAATATTAGCCTGGAAGAACGTAATCCTGTCCAGAATGTCGGGTCTCACCCGCAGGTGTTGACCGGTTTTCTGAAACGTTCGTTCTATAAAGTCCTCCGGCACTCCCGTGTTGTCGACCTCAGAGAGTTCGTATATCCCGGACCTGGCCTGGGCCACCGTGCTTTCATGCAGATCTGAACAGTGAACCCGGAAGTTGAGGCCGGGGCATTCCTTCAGCAGTACCGATGTAATAGTTACGGCTTCGGCGCCATTGGAACCGGCCATGATGTTTATCTGTACAGGCTCGTTTCCGGCACCATCGAGGCCGCTTTGTATGAAGGGGATGACCTGCTCCGTGAGGGCCCTTAGCTGCCCTTCAGATCTGTAGAAACGGGTATAGGTATGAGATTGACTCCGTCGGGCCTCCCTTTGGAGTGCTTGAAATCTGCGGTTGTAAAAAGGGAAGAGCAGAAGGTTGTTCCAAACCTCCTGCCGCAGGAAACGATAGGACACTCTGGCCGTTTCTTTCATTAAAAACCGCTCTTGGTGAGCCTTGCTGTCCGCCTGGCATGAATCGCGGACAGCAGATACTAGAATGGTTTCCGGATGGGTTTGATTCTGTCAGTCTCTTTTATTGCCCGAACGCGAGCCTGACCGGATGTTACGAGCTCCCCGGATTGATTGACCAGTTCAAGATCGATGATTGCTGCATCGGAATCTTCGCCCGGGACCACTTCAAGAGTTTTACCGCAACAGGTTAAGGTGTCTCCCGGACCTGCGCTTTTCAGAACTTTCCAGTCAACCTGTTCTATAAATGCCCCTGAAAATATACTGTTCAGATATTGGCAGAGAAAGTTTCCCAATAAGCCCCTTTGAGCGACGATTCCCTTATGGCCCTCCCGAACGGCCTGCTCGTGATCGTAATGGATACGATGACGATTCCAGGTTACTGCGCTGAACATAAATATATTCACCGAATCAATTGGAAAGTCCTGCGAGGGTAAATCATATCCGGAGTAAATTTCTTCAATTGCCCCAATGTTCAGGTTCAGATTATTTTTTGACATAAGTAGCAACCTCCTTTGCAACCCTCTCACCGAACTGGTTTGTAAATCGGGTTTCAACCTGAACCAGATAAAGTGGCCCGCTTTTACCTTCCTTCGGGGTAACAGAATCGATGCAGGACGAGACGGTAATTTCATCCCCCGGGCGGATAAACTGGTAGAACTCATAGTGGCTGGAGCCACCAACTGTACGCTGCGCCGGGACATCGACATCCAGTTCCGAGGGAGAAAGGTCCTCCGGCAGTTCGGCAAGAGGCACATCCTCGAACGTCATGGACTGGCAGAAGAGGGGAGGTGCGACGATGGCGCCAAATGGCGATCGTTTGGCGAATTCCTCGTCATGATAGAGCGGATTGTTATCACCGATCGCCTGTGCGAATCGTTTGATATCCCGTGCAGTAACCGTATAAGTAAACGTTTTGGATGGCTTGTGGGTCATTTGTTGTAACTCCCTATTCCTTCGGGACTTATCCATTTTTATGTATCAAAGTATAGGAAAGGCTATCCCGCATTCCCAGCTCCATGGATAAAATTTTTGATTCATTTATACTCAAAAAAAATCAATAAAAGATATAAAGCCCAGGGAATGGTATGAGTGATGCTTAAGATGCTTGGTGTTTTTATATCAGTTTTGGCAAGCGTCGGTATTTTGTTTGGCGGCATACTTATTTGGGGTATGGGAAAATATGGCCCCTATGAGTACACCGTTCCCCCCGTTCCGGGCGAACAGACCGTCGAGTTGGAGGTGAGCGAGGGCCATGCCCGTTTGAGGCTGGAAGCAAGAGGGAGCGGTGAACCGGCAGTACTGTTGCTGCACGGCTTCAATGGTTCGTTGAATAACTGGGACCGGGTGTGGCCCGGTCTGGTTGATTGCGGGCAGCATATCAGAGTGGATCTACCGGGGTTCGGAGAATCGGTCGGGCCTTGGCGGGATTACACGGTGCCGGCACAGTCAGAACGAATGATTGCGCTTCTTGATGAGCTTGCGGTGGGTAGGGCCATCGTCGTCGGGACGTCGATGGGAGGAAGTATCGCAGCCTGGATGTCAGCTGCGTATCCGGATCGTGTAGTGGGGGCAGTGTTGATGGCTCCTTCCGGGATGCGGGGCGGACTGAAAATGTCCTCTGTAGCCGAGATGTTCTTCCACAGGGGGGGGCTCAATTCTATCGCCGCGGCGCTCGCGAGAAGCCCCATATACAAAAAACTCTACCCGGACAGCCGTGTTTTGCAGGCTCTCACTGTCACGGCGTCGTACGGTGAGCGCTGGGAAGCGATGGTATCGAAGATTCGGCAGCCCGTGACTATTCTATGGTCTGAGAGCGATGCAACCGTGCCGTTTGAGAACATGGAAAAGCTTGGCAAAGCGATCTCAGGCGCAAGGACGATTGCGGCTTCACCTGAAGCCGGCCATAACATACCGGGCAATGACCCCGATCTGGTCGTTCAAGAGATCTGCGGCCTTTACGAGCAGACAAGGGAGAGTGTGCGATGAAGCTGGCGAAACGGCTGAGCTTTCTGGTTGAGGTATACAGGCTTCACGGATTTGCCGAGATGTGTTCGGTCGCCTGGAGTGGCTTCCTCCACAAGGGTACAAAGCGGCTCATTCTCGTTGCGCTGAGCAGGCCAAGGCCGATTCCGAAAGCGCTTGAAGCCTCCGAGGGGCACGATTTTCATTTTGCCACGCCCGAGGAACTGAGGAGCCTGATGAAGCAGCCTTCCTTCGAAATTGCGCCCGTGGACATCGAACGGGTGGAGAAGGATGTTGCACGATGTCTCGTTCAGATGGATGGCGATAAACTGACCGGCTATGCATGGGTTTGGGTCAGCAAGGTTGCCTATATTGATGATGGGGTTTATCTGAATTTACCCAGAGACGCGATATACAACTACAAGGCTTATACCGACCCCGAGTACAGGGGGCTAGGCTTTCAGGGGCTGAGACACCTGCATCTGCTGCGGTTGCTGGAAGGGGAAGGCATTAAAAGGCTGTTTGGATTTGTCGATCATTTGAACACCAAGTCGCTGCACGGTGTCAGAAAGAGCGGATATGAAAAGGTCGGAGAGCTGAAGATTCGCCATAAAGACGGCGAGGTTAGCAGTCACCTCGTTATGGCCAAAGATTTCTGGCCGGGAAGACCGGCCGACTAGCAGGTGAGGTCAGCGGGTGACCGTCTCTTCAAGAAGATCTGATGCTTTTGCCTCCTGTCCCGAGGCTTTGTAGGCCTCGATAAGGTGACCCCGGATTTCCCCGTTACGGGGCTCCAGGTGCCATGCTTTCTCCAGGATGGGGAGGCCGTCTTTAACATGACCGTTCTGGTAAAGAATCCAGCCATAGGTATCCGCAACCGAACCGGATTCCGGCGCTAACCTGTAGGCCCGTTCAGCAATCGGAAGAGCCTCCGGCCGTTTGCCCTCCTGGTAGAGTAACGCCAGATTGTTCAGAGCGATCAGATTGTTTTCATTTCGGTCCAAAACCTGTTCATAGGCGGTGATGGCGGTTTCGGGTTGGTTGGCTCGTTGCGCAAGCAAAGCCCGCGTGAGAGGGATCCGGTCCTCGTTCATAAATCTTGCGGATGCCTCCCCCAGAGCCCCGAGAGCTCCATCCCGGTCGCCAGCTTTGAAAAGCTCCAGGGCGTAAGAAAGCTCTACTTCGACTGTGCGGACCTGTGTGAGTGCGAGTCTGTAAAGCCGGGCCGCACCGGTATGGTCGCCTTTGCTCGAGAGATAACGAGCCTCAGCCAGCAGAGGTTTGGGAGAATCCGGATGGTTTTCCTTTGCTTGCCTGAGTACGTTTAGTCCTTCGCTTTCCAGGCCCTGATTGAAAGCCATGGAGGATACGCGCAGAGCAAGGTCCAGATTGTCTGCTGCGAGCGAAGCCAGTCGCTGGTATATGGCACGGACAGAGTCGGTGTCGCCCCGTTGCACCGCTAGCCCCGCTGAGGCAAGTAACGCAGGAACGCTGCCAGGTGAATTCTCTTCGGCCCGCTGGAAGTAGCTTGCAGCTTCGGTGAGTCTGCCTTCACGTTGTGCCAGTTCCCCGCGGGCCAGCAGGGCGGCGCTGTCATCGGGATGGGCTTTGATCCACTCATCCGCGGTTTGTCTTGCAGCGCTGACGTTGTTATCCGCCAGGTAGGCCTGGACGAGAACCGTCCAGGCATCTGTGGATGTTTCCGGGATGCCGGTTAGCTGGCGCGCATGACCGATCGCTTCGTCAATCTTTCCCTGTTGCATCAGATATCGCGCATAGCGCATGCGCAGGCTGTGATTGTCCGGCCTCCGGGATAGGGAGCTTTCAATCAGTGCCTCGCCGGCATCAAAGTCGCCGCTGGCCAGGGACGCAATGCCGGTCAGGGCCTCGATCTCGGGATCCTGCTGTTTTCCTTCCAAGCTGTCGAGCAGCTTTCGGGCCCCATCGGGATCATTCATCTGTATACGAACGGCTGCCAGAAGCTTCCGGGCTTCCTCAATATTGCGGGACTCCACAATGGGTTCCAGCAGACGTGCGGCTTCCTCGGCCCGACCCTGTCGGAAGTAGATCAGTCCCAGCATCATCGAACCCTGCGGGTGCTCCGGAACTTCTGCGAGAACCTCCTCCAGATAACGGGTGGCGGTGTCGAGATCATTGTCCTTCATGGCCTGGCTGGCGGCTGTCAGATTTGCACTAAGCGCGCCGGGAGCCGATTTGGCCAGGATGTCGTGGTAGACAAAGGCTTCGGCTGCTTTTCCTTGCTTCCGAAGAACCTCAATAAGGGCTGACATGGTTTGGTATTTGCGTTGGGTCATCACATCATACTGGCCAATATCTTCGAGCGCTCTGAAATAGGCGCTCTCAGCGTCCTTCCAGTTTTCCTCCGCCTGCGCAACCTCGGCTTTCCACAACCACAACTCGGCATCATCATTGGCAAGTTCGCTGGCCTCTGTAATCAAGGAGCGTGCGAGTGCGGGCTTGTCAGTCGCCCAGGCAACCCTGGAAAGCCCGATAATCGCGTCGACTGAGTCGGCATCGAGTTCCCGCGCATGGCCATAGGCCTCCCGGGCATCGTCTGGCTGTCCTGCTGCAAGAAGGATGCGTCCCCGGAGCAGTGCGGCGTCGAGTTGCAGCGAAGGTGACGAGGGTTTCAATGCATCCAGCTCGGCAAGTGCTTCCTCAAATCGTTTCTCCAGCAGGAATCCCTCTGCCCGAAGCAACTTCAGTTGGCTTTGGTTATCGTCGGTCAGGGCATCAGATGGAACGACCTCAAGCATATGCTCCAGATGACGGAGTGCGCTAAAACCATCACCGACCAGTATAGAATTGGCGGCTACGATCAAATAGGGGGTCGGGTTATCCGGGCGCAGCTCCATCGCATTTCGCGCTTCGAGCGTGCTGGCTTTCAGCTCTCCCTGACGCTGGAAGAAAACCGCCTGGTCGACATGGCTCAGGTATTTGAGTTCCTGCTGGCTCAAGCTTTCCCCATCACTGCAACCGCCAAGCCAAAGTAGTGTGCAGGCCAGGATTGCCAGTCGGACGAGCTTCATTGTCGGAACCGTCGGAAGTGAGAGACCATTCCTTGCTGTCATTTTTGTCATACTCCTCGCCGGCCCATCCGTGCACCGGTACTTCGTAACATCACATGCCTTCGGCTCTTGCCGAAGTTTCAATGCTGTATTTGTCTGTAAGGTTATAGAGCGTGGGGCGAGTCACGCCCAGAAGCCGTGATGCCTGGGCCATGTTGAAATTGCTCGAATGCAGAGCCTGCAAAATGGCCTGCTTTTCGGCGCTCTCACGCACTTGTCTGAGATTGAGCCGACCATTCAGTGGTTTTTCGGCTGCGCATTCCAGTTCAAGGTCCCTTGCCGTCACGAGCTTTCCCTCTGCCATGATGATGGCCCGCTTAACCTTGTTGATCATCTCTCTGACATTGCCGGGCCAGGAGTACTCGGAGATGGACTGGGCTGCATCATCTGCAAACGATAACGTGGAACGGTCCATTTCCCTGGTGAGGGATTTAAGCAGTGACTGGGCAATCAGGAGTGCGTCTCCCTCCCTCTCGCGCAGCGGTGGAACGTGAAGGGTAATCTCGCTGATTCGGTAGTAAAGGTCTTCCCTGAAGGCGCCCGACTCGATGAGTTTGCGAACATCCCGATGGGTCGCGCAAACAACCCTGATATCGACAGGAACCGGGGTCATGCCACCGACATGATCTACCGTCCGCTCCTGGAGAAATCTGAGCAGCTTGGCTTGCAGCGGCATTGGCATGTCTCCAATCTCGTCCAGAAACAATGTGCCACCGTCAGCGTTCTCAATTTTACCTTTCTTGCTGTGGGTCGCCCCGGTGAAGGCCCCCTTCTCAAAACCGAATAATTCACTTTCCAGGAGGTTCTCGGGGATAGCCGCACAATTTATAGCTACGAAGGGGCTGGCGGCCCTGTGGCTCAGATCATGAAGGGCCCGGGCCAAGAGCTCTTTGCCGGTGCCGGTTTCGCCGGTGATGAGGGTCGTAATGTCGGTGGGGGCGACTTTTTCGAGGGTTCGGCAGACGGAAAGCATTTGTGGACTCGCTGCGACGATGCCCTTGACGGATGTTCCGTTGCGACCCCTGGAAAGATCCCGGTTTTCCCGCTCCAGTTCGGCGAGCCGGAATGCGCGATTGACAACGAAGGCGAGGATATCGGCATCCAGCGGCTTCTGGTAAAAATCGGAAGCGCCCATGCCAATCGCACGCACCGCATTTTCCTTGTCCTCCCGTCCGGTCACCACGATAACCTTGGTCGTCGGAGCCAGCTGCACTATGTCTTTGAGCAGGCGAAAACCTTCGGTGGCTCCGCCCGGGTCAGGGGGAAGCCCAAGATCCAGAGTAACCACGCCAGGCTCGTCTCTTCTCAGGACTGTCAGCGCCGATTGCCTGTCCGCGGCGACCGATATCTCCAGATCATCACTGAAGCACCATCGCATCTGGCTCTGGAGACCCGGGTCATCCTCTACTATCAAAAGTCGTCTGCTCACAACCACAACACATCCCTTGTCAATGCAGGCTGCCATCCAGTCGAAACAATCCGTTTCGCAATATTCCCTTAGCTAATTTTTAACCGAAGATTGACGCTTTGCAATGTGCATTTTTCAGAGGTAATAAAACTGCCAATTATTTGACGTTTTGTTCCGGGGTGATCGTGTCGGTATCCCGCGGATTATCGTCGGTGTCTATGGTTTCTGCCCCCTGATTGACCAAAGGAATCCTGACGGAGAAGCAGGAACCGATTCCCGCCTCGCTTGTAACACTGATGTTACCCCCGATCTGGCGCACATATTCCCGCGCCTGGTAGGCCCCAATGCCCATTCCTGCGAGCCCTTTGGTGCTTTCGAAGGGTTTGAAGAGGGAAGTCTGGATAAATTCTTCGCTCATACCGCTACCGGTGTCCTGGATGAAGAGCACTGCATTGCCCCTTGAGGTTTTGATGTTCAGCGTTATTTCGCCGTCCGGAGGCGTGGCGTCCTGAGCATTCTGAATCAGGTGTCCAAGCACGTTACGCAGTTCCTCATAATCCGCCCGAACCCGGACATCCGGCAGATTTCCTTCCAGTCTGGGCGCCGGCAGACGATTACTGTGGTGTGCGACGAGGCTTCGGACCAGCTCTGCCAGATCAATTTCCTGCTGGCGGACATTGCCGCCCTGATCCGGTTTGCGAATGTGATCCACCAGATTGGACATCTTCCGCACCGCATGTTCCGTGGTGTTGATCATGTCCTCGATAAACGCAGGGTTATGCTTGTGCTTTGGCGCATTCTTGACGAGCAGCGAAAGCTGGGCGATCACGGTTTTCAGATCGTGGACCATGAAAGATGAAGCCTTGCTTACCGCCTCGAATTGCATGGCTCGGGACAGCCGGTTTTGGGCGTCAGCCTGTGCCAGCAGGTTGCAGGATTGCCGTGCTACCACCTTGATCAGGTCAAAATTTTCCCAGTTCAGCTCCAGACGGGCGTAGGGGTTGCCGACCATGGCGATGCCGTAGAGGTCGTTGTCCAGATACAGGGGGATGACGAGCCATGCGTCGGGGGTCTGGGCGATGGGATCGGGAATCTCCAGCAGATCGTAGCTCACCGGGTCATCGCGGTATTCATGAAGGTCCACGATCCATTCCCGTTCCCGGAACAGGCGAATCAGGTCCGAGTTCGAATCAATCACTGTGTACCTGGGAAGGGCCATATTCACCGATCCCTTGAGCGTATAGTCGCCCTGCTCGTCACGAAGCCAGATGGCCCCCGCATTGCTCTCGACCAGGCCTGACAGTATATGGATAACCCGGATCGGAAGGGGAGGGTCGTCCCCGAGGTTGGCCATTTCCCGGGTCATTTTCAGCCATTCTTCACGATAGTCGTATTTGTAGTCGAAGAAGTTCTGGCTGATCAGCACCATGAGTCGGGCCCGGATCCGGCGGGAAAGAAGCAGGGTGACAAGAAAGGTAAGGGAAATGGTCAGGAAAAGGACCCTTAGGGCATCGCCCCATTCGCCCCCGAGGATCTTGACGTAATAACCGCCCAGGGCCAGGAAAAGCAGGTAGCCTCCGGCCAGGACCAGGGTTCCGGCATGGAAAACGGCGGAGCGGGACAACTGAAAGTCCACCGGTTGTTTGCGGGTATTCAGTACATTGATGGCAAACAGGGGGACCAGGAGCGCATTGACCATGCCGCGGGCGTTCCAGAAGGATTCGGAAATCTGGCCGAACAAAAGGGCATCGGCATACATGAAGAAATCGAACGCAAAGATGGTGGCTATACCGATGCAGATGTATTTGATGCTGGAACGGCCGAAATTCGGGGAATTGCGCCAAATCTGTTCCACCAGGGAGAGCCCCATGAGTGAAAGTGCGATTTGCCCGAGCACCCGGGTTTTGCCGTTCAGGACCTCCCAGCCGAACATGAACTCCAGAATTCCGAATGCCAGCAGGGCAAAGATCAGGGTAAAAATGGCGGCGCCCAGTATTCGCTTCATTCGGCCATGAAGGGTGCCCTGGCGGGAGGCGTTCCGGAGCAGGGCGAATAACAGGGCAACCCAGGCTCCATCGCGGAGCAGTTCGATGATGTATCGGGGAATAAAGCCGGGAACACCCCAGAGTGACTGGGTGACCAGTGCTCCGGCCCAGATCGTTGTTATCAGGGCGGCAGCGAACAGGGCGCGATCCACATCCCGCCGGAGATAGCGGGTCGCGACAAGAGTGGTCAAGAACCCGAAGGCAATAGCCGCCGAGCTATGGCTGATCAGGCTGAGATCACTAAGCATCCCTCGCTTCCTGCGTTGCTGCCACGTTCCCTGACAGCGGGCCGGTCGCTACACCGGCCGCTTGTTCTCCCGGTAAAACCGGAATATTTCCTTCAGGGGCCGATTCGGCTTGAACTCGAACTCCCGGGCAAAGGCTCTGCCGTCAATAACCACAGGATACTTGAAAAACGCCGTCAGATACGATGGGAAGCTCTTGAGCTTCAGGGTTTTCAGTATCAGGTTCGGAACCACCGGTGGAATGGAAGGAATGGGAATGCGCCGGCAGCCACAGAGCTTCAGTGCGTGCTGGTAGGCAACCCAGTCCTCCGGGGCAACGTTGTAGACTCCGCGAACCGGTTTCTTGTAGGTCTTGACGATGGCATCGGCCATGTCGTCGATGTGAATGAATTGCATCATCGGGGAGAAACCCGCAAGAACCGGCGCATTCTCGCTACCCAGCAGGGAGCTCATGGTATTGCGAACCCCGGGGCCGACAATGTTGCAGGGGCGCAGGATCGTAATGTTCAGTTCCGGATAGCGCCACAGGTAGATGTTTGCCAGGTTTTCGAGTTCCACAGAGTCTACGAGGTCCGCGCTGAGGCCGGCTGCTTTCAGCGGGGCGGATTCGTCGATCAGCGCGGGATTGTAGGCCACGGCGCCATACACATGGTACGTCGAGAGCACTACGACCCGTTTGATGCCGTATTTGTGGCTCAGGTCCAGGAGCTTCTGGGTGCCCAGTACATTGGCGTTGTAACGGCGCATCCGGGTTAACTGGCTGGACTGGATTCTGCCGAGGTGGATCACTCCGTCAAATTCGTAGCGGCGAAAAAGGTCCTCGAATACCCGCTTGGTGAAATCGATGCAGTAGCTGGGGATATCGTCTCCAAGGTAAACCTGTTCCCGGAAATCCACCGCGACCAGGTCGCAGTGGTCGCGCAGCTGGCTGATTACCCGCTGGGCGAGGGCGCCGGCAGCACCGGTGACGAGAATATGGGGTCTGCGTTGCTTGGCCATCAGAACAGCTTTTTCCTTTCACTCAATCCCTTGTCGATGAGGCGGCTGATTTCCGCTTTTACCTGCTCGACTCTCTCGGTTACCAGTTCCTCCGGAATCTCCAGGTCGTCAAAATACATCGGCGGACCAAAATTCAGGTGAACCTTGGCAGGAAGCACCACGGGCAGGGCGACCGGCGCGTAGGGGATTCCCAAAGCTTTTGCCAGGGGCTTGATGTTGGCGATAGCGGGGATGGTCTCTTCGCAGCCAACCACCCCCACCGGGACAATCGGGGCCTTGTATTTCATCGCAAGGTGCATGAAGCCGTTGCCGAAGCGCTTGAGCTGGTAGCGATCCTGGTAAAGCTTGCCGGAGCCGCGGACGCCTTCCGGGAACACGATGACAGCTTCGCCGTTGGCAAGCATTTTGGCGCAATTCACCGGGTCGCCGAGCACAGCTCCGAATTCGTTCAGCAGGTTGCCGAGCCAGGGAACGGTCGGGAAGAAACGTTCGATCATCGCTCTTGGAATTCGGGGCTGCTGTTTGCGGGAGGCCAGGGCATAGCCGATCAGGAGCCCATCGAGAGGGAGTTGCCCGCTGTGATTGGCAATGATCAGCACGGGACCTTCGGCCGGAACATTCTCCACACCGTGCGCCTCAACGCGAAAATATTTCTCGTAGATTTGCCGGGTGAGAGTGAAGCCGTACTTGATAGCTTCATTGTTATAGCCCCAGGGGTCATAGCCCAGCGAACCGATGGGCTTACGGATGCGGTTTATATGCTCGTCAATGTCTGCGGGAATCAGCTTTGATTTCAGGTAACTCGCCAGGCTCATCCGTTCTCCCCGGTTATTTGCGTCCGATCAGTACACCCAAAGTGTGGCTCTGGCCGGTATTAAGCACCCTGTAGTCGCTGCCCGCATTGGCGGTTTCGACACACAACATCGTCTTCCAGGCCTCATCAGGAAAGTCCGACAGGCGGGCCGCCTTTTCCGGGCCGGGATTCCAGACCACTGTCGAGTCGCTGCCCACCGAGGTCAGTTTTCGGCTTCCCGCCGGAGTCACGATGGTCAAAGGTTCTCCGCTCTCGTATATGCGGTCGGTCTCCCCCTCGAAATACACCGGGCCTTCCTGGTTCTTGTATTCCCAGTTGTCCAGGGTATCGATGTATTGGCTGTAGCCCAGGCCCAGCACCCGGGAGCGGGCGATATCCGAGGTAGGCAGGTAGGTGTGCAGCGCCTGGCTGAAGGCGAGGGGCTCGTCACCAAGGTTTGTGGTGGTCAGGGCAAGCTGGCAGCCCCGAACCGAAAAGTGGAAGGTGAGCAGTGCAAGTGCATGGCCATTCCAGGCCTCCGCGAAATCCTCGTTGGCATCCAGTGACAAGCTGATCTCCACTTCGTGTGCGCTTTCCCGAACGTCTTCGAGTTTCCATAAGGCTGTGCGGGCAAAGCCGTGGGCGCTGTTGGTGTGGATGCGTTTGCGAACAGCCGGCGGATTTCTCAGGGGATCGCCGAACCAGGGCCAGCATACCGGTATGCCGCCCCGGATCGCCTTGCCGGGCTCAAAGCGGGCACTTTCGCTCAGCCAGAGCCAGTCCGGTTCGTCGCTCGGCATGAACTGTGTCAGGTGTGCCCCCTGGAGGAACAGGGTTGCACGAAACAGCGGGTGATGGACTTCCAGGGCTTCAAGGTGGCCGATAGTTTTCCAGCGCGTGAAGGACCACTGGCCCGGAGAGAGAGATTGGGAGGGTCTTTGACTGCTTTCTGACATAAATGTATCGAATAGCTTGGCCGTTAAGTGTATCTGCTTATCTCCAGAGTAAATTAAAACTCACCGGCCGGCGAGATTTGTGCCTAAAATAACGGCGATTTCATAGAGAGGCCCGCAATGGACAATCCGGCTGTTATCCCGATCAGAGACCCCCTTTCCCAGGTTGTGAGCCGCGAGCTTGATGCAGTTGCGGGGAGTGACATCGAGCCGGCCCATAGTGGTGATGCGAATGTTCCCGGTATCTCCGAGGCCTGGCTTGACCAGGTTGCGGAGAGTCTGAGTGAGCACGGTTGGATGTCCTTGGACACCCGGGATCGGTTGGGCGCCGGACTTCTGGCGGCGCTCCGGGAGGAGGTTGTTATCCTCGACCGGACCGATGCCATGAAGAGCGCAGGCATCGGGCGTGGCTCGGATCTGGTCCGGGATCGGGCGGTGCGCCGTGACCGCATTGCATGGCTGCAGGGAATTACCCCGCCCCAGGCTGAACTCTTCCGTTTTCTGGAAAGCATCCGGTCCGGTCTGAATCAGCGTCTTTTTCTGGGCCTGAAACGGTTCGAGACCCATTACGCCACTTATCATCCGGGAGATTTCTATAAGAGGCACCTCGACAGCTTCCGTGGGCGCGCTTCCCGGGTGGTGAGCCTGGTGCTGTACCTGAATGACGATTGGGCTCCCGGGGATGGTGGTGCGCTGCAGGTGTTCAACCGGGATAACGAGAACGAGGTATGCGGAATTGTGGTTCCCGAAGCCGGCCGGATGGCCTTGTTCCTGAGTGAAGAAATTCCCCACGAGGTCCTGCCGGCGAACCGCACCCGGTACAGCCTGGCTTGCTGGTTCCGTCAGGATGAAGTGCCTTTGCCCCTTTGAATTTCAAGGGCAGGCGATTTCCCGTTGTAGTCTTCAGACCCATTTGCTAATATGCGCGCCGCTTTCGGGGGAAACCCCGGAACGCCGTTATGGTGGCCCCATTGGTGCCTCCGCAACATGAAACCGTGAACCCGGTCAGGCCCGGAAGGGAGCAGCCGAAGCGGTGGATTTGTGTGCCGGAGATCTGCTGGTGGGGTCACCCCCAACTTTCCCTCCCTATGTGTTAATTCCCTGATTCTTCGCCCGTAATTGTGATTCGGTCCCGGCGACAGACTGCCAACTTTGCTTCTTATCAAAGCGGGTCCATGCTATGGTTAATCGCATTTTCACAGCAGTTGACGGAACATGAGCTACCAGGTACTTGCCCGTAAATGGCGCCCCCGCACCTTCGAGGACATGGTGGGCCAGGAACACGTGCTTCAGGCATTGATCCATGCCCTGGAAAACCAGCGTCTGCACCATGCGTACCTGTTTACCGGTACCCGCGGTGTGGGCAAGACCACCATCGGCCGTCTGCTGGCCCGCTGCCTCAACTGCGAAACCGGCGTAACCCCGAATCCTTGCGGCCAGTGCACCAGTTGTCAGGAGATCCAGGAAGGCCGGTTTGTTGACCTGATCGAGATTGATGCCGCGTCACGCACCGGTGTCGATGACATGCGGGAACTGACCGATAATGTCCAGTATGCGCCGACCCGCGGCCGATACAAGGTGTACCTCATTGACGAGGTGCACATGCTCACCAACCAGTCGTTTAACGCGTTCCTGAAGACCCTGGAAGAGCCGCCGGAACACGTAAAATTCCTGCTGGCCACCACCGACCCCCAGAAACTGCCGGTTACAGTCCTGTCCCGGTGTCTGCAGTTCAACCTCAAGCGCATGACTCCGGAGCACATTGCAGGCCATCTCAAGCATGTATTGACCGAGGAGGGCATTCCCTTCGAGGAGCCGGCACTCTGGCTACTGGCGCGTGCGGCAGACGGCAGTATGCGGGATGCCCTGAGCCTGACCGACCAGGCCATCGCCTTCGGTAATCAGAAACTGGCCGCCAGTGATGTCAGCAACATGCTGGGTACCATTGATCAGCGGGACATTGAGCGTATCGTGAACGCGCTGGTTGAACGCGATGGGCCGGGCCTGCTTTCTGAAATTGCCCGGATATCGGATTTTGCCCCGGACTACAGTGTGATCCTGGCGGATTTGCTGTCCCTCTTCCATCGGGTAACCATGGAGCAGGTAGTGCCCGGCAGTGCCGATAATGCCCTGGGTGATGCCAGCCAGGTCCAGTCACTGGCCAAAAAGCTCAGTGCCGAGGATGCCCAGTTGTTCTACCAGGCGGCACTGATGGGGCGAAAGGATCTCGATATCACGCCGGATGCCCGTATGGGCTTCGAGATGACTCTGCTACGGATGCTCGCATTCCGCCCCGGTACCGACAGGCGGGAACCGCCCACGATGGGTTCCGGTGGTGATTCCGCAACCGGGGAAGCCCGGGATGAGCCCGCGCCCGCCGCGGTCGCGCAAGTGTCCGAGCCCGGGCCCGAGGCATCAGTAGAGCCGGCGGCGGTGGCCGAAGTCAAACCGGTACCTGAGCCAGTCCCGGAGAAGATTCGGGAACCCGAGCCAGAACCGGCGCCGGTCTACGAAGAGCCGCCGCTGCCTGAGGAACCACCCGAGGTAGAACCGGAATTCGGGTATGAACCGGGTCTGCCGGAAGCAGGGCCCGACCCGGTTGCGGAAGCAGATTCTGAGCCGGCGCCTGCCCCGTCAACCGAGCCGGCTCCGGAACCTGTTGTCGAGGAGCGAACCGGCGATTTTGTCTGGGAGCGCGACTTCCGGAATCTCGGCATTGTCGGCATGCCTGGCAACCTGGCCAGTCACAGCGCCATGACGCAGGACGGCAATACCATCGTCCTCACGATTGACGAGGGCCACGCCCGCCTGCTTAATGCCCGGCATGAAGAAAAAATCACCAGTGCCTTGAGAAACCGCTTCGGCGACTCCATCGAGGTACGTCTGGAGCAGGGCGATCCGGGCCCCCATACGCCGGCTGCCTATGAAGAGCGGCAACGTCGGGCGCGTCAGCAGGCGGCCGAGGACGCCATTCGCAAGGATCCGGTCGTTCAGTCGATTGTTGAACGATTTGAGGCGCGGATAGTCGAAGACAGTATCCGGCCCATCGAGACCAGCAGGAGATAAAGCATGTTTAACGACATGGGCGATTTGATGAAAAAAGCCCAGCAAATGCAGGAAGAAATGAAGAAGGCTCAGGAAGAGATCGCCAAGGCGGAGGTGACCGGCGAGGCCGGAGCAGGCCTGGTAAAAGTCACCATGAATGGCCGCCATGATGTGAGCAGGGTGGAGATAGATCCGTCCCTCATGTCGGAAGAAAAGGAGATTCTTGAGGACCTTCTTGCCGCCGCGGTGAACGATGCCGTTCGCCGGGTTGAGGCCAACCAGAAAGAAAAAATGTCCGGAATGATGTCGGGCATGGGTATGCCCCCGGGCTTCAAGATGCCGTTCTGATCAGTTCGTCTGTTGTATTCCGAGGATAGTCGATGGCTTTCAGTCCACTGGTTGATGAGCTGGTAGAGTCTCTGCGGTGCCTTCCGGGCGTTGGCCAGAAAACCGCACAGCGAATGGCCTTCCACCTCCTGGAGCGGGGCCGCTCCGGCGGTACCCGTTTGTCCGAGGCCCTGCGTACGGCAATGGATGGTGTGCGCCGCTGTGATTCGTGCCAGAACTTTGCCGATACCGAGATCTGCGGTATCTGTGAGAACCCGGCCCGCAAGAACGGCACTCTGTGCGTGGTGGAGAGCCCATCCGACCTCTTGGCCATTGAGCAGGCCGGAGATTACAGGGGCGGATATTTTGTCCTGATGGGGCATCTCTCCCCGATTGACGGCGTCGGTCCGGAAGAAATCGGCATTGAGCGCCTTCTGCATCGTGTTCGGGAGGAGGGGGTCACAGAGTTGATTCTTGCAACCAATCCCACCGTCGAAGGCGAGGCGACTGCCCATTACATTGCCGATCGTCTCGATGGCAGGAACATACTCATCACCCGTCTGGCTCATGGCATCCCGGTAGGCGGTGAGCTCGGCTACGTTGATGGCTTCACACTGACCCACGCCTTCCGCGGTCGAAAACCACTCTCCGAATAGGCTGACCAGGCTTTTATGACACCTTCTTCACCGGCCGTGACCGTACCTCCGGCTCCCGAGATCATTCACTGGATCGAGACTCCCCAGGAACTGGATAAATGGCTGGCAGCGGCAACGCCGGGTCAGGCACTTGCGCTCGACACCGAGTTCGAGCGGGTCAACACCTTCTATCCCATCCCCGGGCTGGTACAGCTGGGCCTGGGAGATCAGTACTGCCTGGTCGATCCGGATGTGGCCGAAGCCTCGCCGGTGTTCCGGGAGGTGCTGGCGAACCCGGAGATCCCCAAGCTGCTGTATGCCATGAGTGAAGATCTTGAACTGTTCCGGCATTGGCTCGGGATCGAGTTGGCAGGGGTAGTGGATCTTCAGATCGGCGCAGCGTTGGCCGGTGCCGGGTTTTCCCTGGGTTATGCCCGACTGGTCGAAACCCTGTTCGGGGAAACCCTGGACAAGTCGGCTACCCGTTCAGACTGGCTGGCCCGCCCCCTGAGCGACGCTCAGCAGCGCTATGCACTGGACGACATCCGCTTTCTCGAGCCCATGTATGACTGGGTGCTCGAATCCCTCCGGCCCCGTGGTCTGGTGGAGGCGCTTTACGACGAGTCGCAGCGATTTGCCTCCGAGCTTGCTGCCCAGGACGATCCGGAACAACACTACCTCAAGTTGCGGGGCGGCTGGGCACTGAACCCGGAACAGCAAGCGGTTCTGAAAGAGCTTGTGCGCTGGCGGGAGCTGGAATGTCAGCGCCGGGACATGCCCCGTAACCGGGTGTTTGCCGATGCCCTGCTAATTCTGGTTGCCGAAAGATTGCCGGCATCCATGCGAGCGCTGGGCGACATTCAGGGAATACCGTCGGGCGCGGTCCGTCGCTACGGCGAAACCATTCTCGAACTTGTCCGGAGTGCCCGCGCTGCCGATAATGCCGGGCTTGAGCGGATTGCGCCTCCCCTGAGTCGTGACCAGCAGGCCAGCTTCAAACAGTTAAAGCGAACCATCAGGAAGGTTGCGGAAGCATCTGATATTCCAATGGAACTGGTTGCTCCGAGGAAACGTCTTGAGAAACTCATGCAGGACGGAGAGTTGGATGGGAATCCGTTTTTCCGGGGCTGGCGTGAGGAACTGCTTGCCCCGGTTCGAAGCCAGATTGAGGACATATTGAAACAATGAAAGAACGGGAATTCATCTCCGTATTCAAGAGTAGCCGGAAGGCGGACACCTATGTATTTGTCCGCCGGGGCCAGAACTGGGACGACCTTCCCGAGGGTCTCCGGGGCATTTTCGGGGCACCGCTCCATTCCATGGACCTGCTCCTCACCCCGGATCGCAAGCTGGCCCGGACCACCGGCAAGCAGGTTCTCGAAGCGATCAGCGAGAAAGACTTCTACCTGCAGATGCCGGAAGAGCAGGAGAGCTACGTGGTCGAGTTCAAACGCAAGCTGGAGCGAAACGATAAATGATCGCCCAGATCCCGTTCTGGCAACGTAAACGCCTGGACGAGATGACCGCGCAGGAGTGGGAATCCCTGTGCGATGGCTGTGGCAAATGTTGCCTGGCGAAACTTGAGGACGAAGATACCGGCGAGGTCTATCACACCGAACTGGTGTGCCGTTATATGGATCAGGACACCTGCCGCTGCACAGTGTACCCCGAGCGGCTTCAGAAAGTGCCCGGCTGCACGGTTATCACACCGGATGCTGTCGGCGAGTACTACTGGTTGCCCTATACATGCGCCTATCGCTCGTTGGCCGAGGGGCGGGGACTGGCTGCGTGGCACCCGCTGAGGAGTGGGGATCCGGAGTCGGTACATGAGGCCGGAATTTCGGTGCGGCACAAGGTTATTTCAGAAGAACAGGTGCCTGAAGAAGACTGGGAAGAACACATCATTCACTGGGTATTGTAATGTTAGACGCGGATACACAAATGGCCTATGGGATTTTTTGGGCCGCTTATGCCATTGCCTTCGTAATATTCTTCTACATGATGAAGCGGTTGTTCCGCCTCATTCCTTTGTATGGCGTTCGCACCTTGCTGTTGTCGGCGTTGATGGTGCTGCTCCTGACGCCGGTTGAGTCACCGGATGTCGCAGGCTGGTGGATGCCCGCCTGGCTGTATGGAGGGTACGAGTTGATCCTGGGCCACATGGAAACCGCCAGCATAGCGTGGTTCAACTTCGGCCTGGCAGGCCTGGTAATGTTGCTGGTTTGGATCCTGGACCTGGTTCGCTATCGTCTCGTTAAACGTTGAGAGTGGCCCGGCCTGGTATTGATCAGAAATCTGAAAAAGTAATCGACAGGAAACAGAGCATGAAGTTTACCGGTACCGAAAAATATGTAGCGACCGATGACCTGCAAATGGCCGTCAACGCGGCGATTTCGCTTCAGCGACCACTGCTGATCAAGGGCGAGCCCGGCACCGGCAAGACCCTGCTGGCAGAGGAAATGGCCTCTGCGCTGGGCATGAGGCTGATCCCCTGGCATATCAAATCCACCACCAAGGCGCAGCAGGGCCTGTATGAATATGATGCGGTCTCCCGCCTGCGCGATTCCCAGCTGGGCGACGAGAAGGTCAAGGACATCCGCAACTACATCGTCAAGGGCAAGCTCTGGGAAGCCTTCGAATCCGATGAGCAGGTGGTCCTCCTGATCGACGAGATTGACAAGGCCGACATCGAGTTCCCGAATGACTTGCTGCTGGAACTCGACCGGATGGAGTTCTTTGTTTACGAGACCCAGCAGTTCGTCAGGGCCAAGCATCGTCCGATCGTCGTTATCACCAGTAACAATGAGAAGGAATTGCCGGACGCCTTCCTGCGCCGCTGTTTCTTCCATTACATCAGTTTCCCGGACCACGAAACCATGCAGAACATCGTGGACGTGCATTTCCCGAACCTGCAGCAGGAGATTGTCCGCGATGCGCTTGAGGTTTTCTTCGATGTTCGCAAGGTGCCCGGGCTGAAGAAAAAGCCGTCCACTTCCGAACTCATCGACTGGCTCAAACTGCTTATGGCCGACGAGCTGACCGCCAAGGCCCTGCAGGAAAAGGACACGGGAACGGCGTTGCCACCGCTGTATGGTGCCCTGGTAAAGAACGAGCAGGATGTGCACCTGTTGCAAAAGCTGGCGTTCATGGCGCGCCGTCGCAACTGATTTCCGGCAAGAGTCCCGCTTTATGTTGATTGATTTCTTTCTCGAAGTGCGGCGGGCCAAGGTTCCCGCCAGCCTGCGTGAATTCCTTGACCTGCTGGAGGCCCTGCAGAACCGGCTGGCCTTCGCCGACATGGAGGAGTTCTATTACCTGGCGCGGCTGTGCCTGGTGAAGGACGAACGCCACTTCGACAAGTTCGATCGAGCCTTCCAGGCGTATTTCGAGGGCATTCAGAACCTGGACGATCTGCTGGAAGCGCTGATCCCCGATGACTGGCTCCGGGCTGAATTCGAAAAGCACCTCAGTGACGAGGAGAAGGCGCAGATTGACTCACTCGGCGGCCTGGAAGAGCTGATTGAGACCTTCAAGAAGCGCATGGAAGAGCAGCAGGAGCGCCACGCCGGTGGTAACAAGTGGATCGGCACCGGTGGCACCTCGCCGTTTGGCGCCAATGGCTATAATCCCGAAGGTTTTCGAATCGGCCAGAAGAACGGCCGCCAGGGCAGGGCAGTCAAGGTCTGGGAGAAGCGGGAGTTCAAGGATCTGGACGACAGCATTACCCTGGGTATCCGGAACATCAAGGTGGCCCTGCGCCGGTTGCGTAAATTTGCCCGCCAGGGTGCGGCCGACCAGCTGGATATGGATGACACCATTCGCTCCACCGCCCGCAATGCCGGCTACCTGGATCTGAAAATGGTCCCGGAACGCCACAATGCGGTGAAAGTGCTGATCTTCTTCGATGTGGGTGGTTCCATGGACCCGCACATCCGGGTGTGTGAGGAGCTTTTCTCCGCTGCACGGCTCGAGTTCAAGCACATGGAATATTTCTACTTCCACAACTTCATCTACGAGAACGTGTGGAAGAACAATGTTCGGCGCATGAATGAGACCACCAGTACCTGGGACATCCTGCACAAGTATACGCCCGACTACAAAGTGATCTTTGTCGGCGATGCCACCATGGCGCCTTATGAAATCTCCCACCCCGGTGGTTCCATCGAACACTGGAACGAAGAGGCGGGCGCTACCTGGTTTCAGCGTGTCACTGACCACTTCCGTAAAGTGGTCTGGCTCAACCCGCTCCCGGAAAGTTATTGGGGTACGGGCGGTTCCCTGGGCATGACCCGGCAGTTGGTGAACGATCACATGTATCCGCTGACCATCGACGGCCTTGAGTCGGCGATGAGGCAGCTGAGTAAGTGAAAATGGGGTCAGATGAAAGCGTTCATCTGACCCCGGTTTAAAAAACCTCCACCTGACCCCCACCTGAACAAAAAAGCCGATGCGGTTGAGCGCATCGGCAAAAGCTCGGCATATTTGAGCGGGTCTGCCCGGAAGGCACCCCCGCCGCAATAGCTTCTGCAATTGCCAGGCCATCTCAAGAAAGCATCGCAAAAACAGTCTGGTATGGTGCTCCAGCTTTCTCCGCTGATTCTTTTCCTACCCCCGAACTATCGTAACTGTCAAAAAAACCGACAGTTCCTGTTTCTCATTTGGTGATCTGGATACCGTTCTTGCTCGTTACCAGGTGTTACGCTTCCTGTCACTTTGTAACGGAACGTTGCCGGAATAACTCAGGGCAGGAGACGTATGTTCGGCTCACAAAAAACACAAGGACGCCGACAGGTTCGCCGGTTCACTGGGGCCTTCATCGGACTGATGGTTTGCCTCGCTTTCTATTCAGGAGCCTCAGCGACGGCTCTGGACGATGGTGTTGCTGAACTCGCTGACAAGGCTGACCGACACTCAGAAAGCATAAAGAGCCTTGAATACAGCCGGCTTGCCACCCTTGGTACACGGGTGACAGTTTTCCTGACACTCGATGCCGCCGACGGTCTTGAGCTGGATTCCCTGGAATTGTTGGTCGATAACCGCCCAGTGGCCTTCAGGCTGTTCTCTCCACGGGAACAATCTGCGCAGAAGGTGAGTGGGATGCGCCCGTTTTATGCTGGCCATCTCGGCAAAGGTCAGCACGAACTCAAGGCAGTCGTTACCGCACGTTCGGCAAACAGGGATTTTGTCAGGCGGGAAGCCGTCCACCCGTTTTCAAAACAGCGGGGAGAGCTTGCCATTCAGCTGAGCCTCACAGCCGGGGCGCCGGCGTTCGAGCCGCGGTTTTCGTTTGCAGAAGTAGACCTCGCACGGGAGACCCGGGATCCTCACTTTCACGAGGTCGGGAGTGCCGATGATCAGCACGCTCCGGACGCGAAACGTGAGGACCGGCACAGGGCCGGATATGAGCTTGCGGAAAAGCATCGTCGGGCCGGCGCGTTCCGGAAGGCCGGAGAAGTCCTTGCTGCCATGCCCGAGGGGTATTGGGCGGCTGCCGGCTACCTGAACCTGGCCAGTGATTTTTCCCGGGAAGACATTGATCCTTCGCGAGCTCTTGTTGCCCTGAGGGTGGCGATGGCCATGGCGGGGGCCGAGGACGACAACGAGCGTGGCCGGCATCTGCGTGACCAGGCACTTCTGCGAGCCGGGTACCTGGCATATCGCAATGGTGAACTCGACAAAGCGATCGGGTTTCTTGAGTCGGTTTCCCTTGATAGCCCGAGTACCCCTCGTGCGCTCTACTTTCACGGTCTCGCACTCGCCGAGAAGGGCAATCACCGCGCCGCCATGCAGAGCTGGCACCGTGCGCGGAAGTTTCCATTGGCCTATCCCGGAGTTGCTGAAGCGTGGATTGGCATGGGCAGGGGCTATGATCTCGCAGGTTTTCTCGGTCAGGCCGGTGAAGCGTTTCTCGCCGCCAATGCCGCGTACGAGAGCGAGCGGGTTGTTTTACAGGCCCTCATGGATCAGGTCCGGGATGAGGGAGCCTATCAGGCCCTGGTTACCAGTGTGAAAGCTTCCGACCTGGAATGGTTTCTGGCAGACAGCGGTTCCCTGCAACAGCCGCGGCTTGCCTATTTACTGGAATTCCTGAGACAGCCCACGGAACAGCGGGCCGTTGGCCGGGTTGCAACACTGGCGGCTATCGAGCAGCGGCTGAACACCCATGCCCACGATCTTGAGGTGTTTACCGGCGCGCTAAGCTCCTCTCCTGGTTCGGTGACTGAGGCGACTGCAAGCGAGGTCACTCAGCTTCTTCAGGCGAATGGCCGTCATTTGGCACAACTGGCTGATTTGCTGAGCGCAGCCGAGGATGAATTGGACAAGCAGGTTTTGGCCTATCTGGAACGTCAGGACCAGCGAATGGTTTCCGCTCTGGACAGGACCGAGCAGCAGATTGCGCACCTGTATGAATACCTGGCGCTGGAGAGTCTGGGAGGGTCAGGTTCGTGAACTCGTCTGTCCGTCTGGTTTTGCTGGCCGCTGTTTTGGCGACGCCAGTGGCTGCCCAGGAAAGTTTTCGTGTAGAGCTGGGGCGCGACGGCGAAACCATCGGAGATATGCGACCGGTATTCCTGAAGTACGAAAGCCGGCCTCTGCCTGCCATATCGCCTGCGGAAGTGGCCCGACGTTACCAGCGACTGTTTGAAACGTCCGACGAACCGGAGGTGCGGGTCGATGCCCTGAACCGGCTGGTCAACATCCGGGATCGGTCGGGGAAGGAGTTGGGCTATTCGCCAGAAGAAGAGCCCGCGATTTACCGGGAGGTCCTTGGCAGCTATGAGTCCATACTCGCCCGCGGTTCCTTTCCCGGCCGCCTGGATGAATTGCTCTACCAGATGGCCAAGGCGCATGCGCTTACAGGCCAGGCGGAGCAATCGCTTGAGCGCCTGAACCAGCTGGTTGGCCTCTATCCGCAATCGCCATTGGTGCCAGAGGCACGCTTCCGTATCGCCGAGGCGGCCTTCGCCAATGGGCAGTATTCAGAGGCTGAAGCCGGTTATCGAGCCTTATTGGCAGGCGACGGCAGCGAGGCGGTAAAAACCAAGGCCCGATACATGCTTGGCTGGAGCCAGTTCAAGCAGGGAACCCGTGCCTGGGATCGGGCGGCGGGCACTTTTATCTCGGTGCTGAACGGATTTTTGCCAACTGTCGAGAGTATCCGGCAAGTGCCTGAGTCATCGGCGGAGACCATTGATGACACTTTGCGGGTACTCGCGTTGATGGCGTCCCGTACAGAGGGGCTGGCGGCCCTCGACCGGTGGCTCAGTAAGAGCAGCGTGCAGTCCTGGGCACCTTTGGCTTTCGACCGGTTGGCGGACCTGTATGCGATCACGGGTCAATACGAAGCCAGTGCGGAGGTGAACAGGGCCTTCGCCCATCGATACCCTCACCATGCGAGCAGCCCCCATTTTCTGGCCCAGGTAGTGGACGTCTGGCAGATGGCGGGTGATGCCGACAAGGTGCGGGAGGCCAGGTCCGGGTATGTGTCTGCCTTCGTCGGGAAAAGAGCTTTCTCAGGCCTGAAACCTGCGGAGCAGTTACGCTGGCGTGATTACGTGCGCTGGCTGGCAGATATCAGCTATGAGGGTGCAACCGATCTGGCTCGCGGGGGCAATGAAGAAGCTTCATTGTCGCTGTTCGAGCAAGCCGCGAGCTATTACGAGATGCTCGCGCCCAGGGCAACGAATGCCGGCCCCGTGTGGCGCCTGGCCGGAGACGCGCGCCTCCAGGCGCGGCAATGGGGCGAGGCTCTGGAGAATTTCAGGACCGCCGCCTATGAAACCGATCACTATGAGGAAGCAGCGGACTCAGGCTGGGCTGCCGTTGTTCTGCTTCGAGACAAGGCGGAGCGCCAGGTGGAACCGGAGTGGCAGGCACTGGCGGACGAGATCGATCGTTTTGCCCGTGTTTTCGGAAGCGATGTCAGGGTACCCGGTGCCCGGCTTGATGTGGCTTCACGCTGGCTGGAGGCCGATCAATACGATAAAGCGGCAATCCATGCCGCAGCCGTTCTCAAACGCAGCGATGCCACCGGTGCGCAGCAGTATGCTGCCTGGCTGATCACGGCGAGGGTGCGCCAGGCCCGGAGTGAGTTCGGCCTGGCGGAACGGGCCTGGCGGCAAACTTTGAAACTGATCGACGCAGATAATTCTGATGCGGTGCCTCGGCATGATCGAAGGCTGCTCCTCGACCAGCTTGCAACCGCCATCTACCGCCAGGGGGAGCGGGCACAGGGAATGGGCAAGGTAGCCGAAGCGGTGGCTCATTTTCGGAGGGTAGGCAACGTTCTGCCGAATTCGGAGATTGCCATCCGGGGCCGATTCGATGCCGCCAATACACTCTTGAAAGCGTCGGAGTGGCAATCAGCGGTGAACGAGTTGCAGTGGTTCCGGCGAAACTATCCGGGCCATGAACTGGCCCGGAACATCGGTGAAAAGCTGGTTCATGCTTACACCCAATCCGGTCAGCCGGGCCGGGCGGCCGATGAGTTACTCGAACTCGCTTCGGACCAGGTTAACCCCTGGCCAACCATGCTCCGAGCGGCTGCACTGTATCATCAGGCCGGGGATTTCGGGCGCCGGGACCGGCTCTACCGCGATTTCCTTGCCACCGAACCGGTGCCATTGAATGCCGAGGAGCACATCCGGCTTCAGACCATGCGCCACCGACTGGTGGCATCCGCCAGCGATCCGGACCAGATACGGGCTGCCATGGTGGATGCGGAACTGGCCAGTCGATGGCATTCATCACAGACACTCGCGTGGAGTGCCGAAAGCGCAATAGTTTTGGGTAGCCGTGCGGCTGCGGCGTTCGCCGACATCCCGCTAGACCATCCTCTGGCGCAATCTCTTGACCGGAAACAGGCAGCGCTTGAGGCGGCAAGGGTGCGGTTTGCCCAGGCCGGGCAATTGGGCGGTGATTCGGTGCGCTCGGAACTCCTTTACCGCAGGGCGGAGTTGTACCGGGAGCTGGCACAGGACCTGATGGCTTCGGCGGTGCCGGCGGAGCTCAGCGAGATGGAAGCGATGCAGTACCAGATGCTCCTTGAAGAAGAAGCCTATCCCTTTGAGGAGAAGGCCCTGGAGCTGCACGCAAGGAACCATGAGCGCATCGCCCAGGCCGGCTATGACGACTGGATCGGAAAAAGCCTCGATGCATTAGCTCGTCTGCATCCCGGGCGTTATCGGCGCTCGATGCGCTGGATGAGCGGAAATGCTGAGGACGGACGAGCAGAGGAGGGCGATGATGCCTGACGTCGGAACCATCCGGATGCTGGTTCTATTCGGGCTTCTCTGGATTTCGGGCTGTGCGGGCCCGGGCACACAGGGGGGAGCCGGGTCAGAGGTCGACACCGGTTTGGCCGCCGATCATGCCAGGCGTGCCATGGCTGCGTGGGATCAGGGCGACCGGGAGACCGCCGTCGAAGCCTGGCGGCAGGCGGTCACCCTGAATCCGGAAGATCCGGCAGCGGTGAACAATCTGGCTCTGGCGTTGAAAGAACAGCACAGGTTCCTGGAGGCAGCTGACCTCCTTGAACGCGCCGTGGCGAGGTCGCCCAAGGTGGCCGAGCTGCATTACAACCTGGCGGTGATTGCAGAAATCTACCTGCTGGATCTCGACAAGGCCCTGACCCACTACCGGGTATACCGGGACCTCACCATGGATCAGGACACGGAAGTGGCCGGATGGATCGCGGATCTTGAACGGAGGTTGGAGTGAAGAATCTGGGAGCCGTTCTTTCCGGAACCCTAATGACTCTGGCGGTGTTCACTGCCGGGGCCGGTGCCGATGCAGGGGAGGCGCTGCCGGCGGGCGACGGGTCCGTAACCCTGGACATTGCCGGCATCTCCGCGACCACCGGCGAGGATGAGCCGCGAATCCTTTACGTTCTGCCCTGGCAACCGCCGAGCCTGCCCCGCAGACCGCGGGTGGAGTTGGAAGACCGGGCGCCCGAACTTGAGCAACCCCTCGATCCACTGGTGGTGGAGCGTCATCGGAGGTTTCGGGAGACGCTTGACCCCATGACCCTGGACCCAGAAGGCATTCAACCTTAACTGAGCAGTAAAGACGGGAGAACAACAATGCTGGAAACCATCGTTCGTTTTTTTCAGGAAGGCGGCCCCTTCATGTACCCGATTGCAGTGGTGCTTGCACTCGGGCTGGCGATTACCCTGGAACGCTTCATCTTCCTGGCATCGGTCGGGCGCAAGAACCGAGTCACCTTTGAAAGAGCCATCCTGCCACTATTGCAGAAAAGGGATTACCAGAGAGCGATGAAAGCCGCCAGCCATTCCAATAGTGCGATCGGCTCAATCATGGGAGCAGGCCTGGGTCGCCTGGTCAGCAACAGCCGCCGTGAGGATATCGAATACGCTATGGAAGAGGGACTGATGGAAGTCCTGCCGAGGCTGGAAAAACGTACTCAATACCTCGCCACCCTGGCCAATATTGCGACCCTCCTGGGACTTCTGGGAACGATTATCGGTCTGATCTCCGCATTCACTGCAGTTGCCGCAGCGGACCCTGCACAGAAGGCGAGTCTGCTCTCCGAGAGTATCTCCGTTGCGATGAATACCACGGCATTCGGGCTGATGTCGGCCATTCCACTGCTGATGTTTCACGCGCTGTTACAGACCCGCACCAACGAAATTGTAGACAGCTTTGAGATGGCGGGCGTCAAGCTGCTTAACCTCGTTTCCGAGCCGACACCTTCACGTGCGAGCGGCGCTGTGGCATGACGCCGGAAGCCCGGCCAAAACGGTATTGCGGAGAGAACCGACCATGAGACGCCGACATCGCCGAATTATGAATTCTCCGGAACTCGACATTACCGCATTCCTGAACCTGATGATTGTGCTTGTCCCGGTACTTCTGCTCGGGATGGTGTTCAGTCAGGTGCGAATGATCGAGCTGAACTTTCCGGGTGTGCAAGAGGGCGAGATCCTCGAACCTGACCAGTTCAACCTGGTGGTAACCCTGATTCCCGATGGCATTGAAGTGTCCGATTCCGGACGTGGCATGCTCCGGGTCCTGCCCGCAACCGATGGCAAGCAGGATTTCGAAAACCTGAGGAGCCTGCTCCGGGGGATAAAATCCCGGGTGCCGGACAAGACCGATGTCGTTCTGGAAGTGGGCCCCGAGATTGATTACCAGACTCTGGTCACCACCATGGACACGGTCCGTTCCTATCCGGCGGTGGTCGCCGCCAGCCTCGTGGACGGTGAACTGTTTCCGGACATTTCCCTGATGGATGCGCCCGAGGACCGTGTGCTGGCTGATCGGGCGGAACCGACCGCGGGGGAGGGCGCATGAAAAGCTCCCACCGTTCCCGTCGCCTCCGCCGTCATTATGGCCGCATGCACAAAACCGGAGGCCTCAACCTGGTATCGCTCATGGATATCTTCACCATCCTGGTTTTCTTCCTGATGGTGAACTCCTCCGATGTAAAAGTGATGCAGAATTCCACTGATGTACCGCTTCCGGTCTCCACCGCCGAGCAACAGGCGGTGGAGAACCTGACGGTGCAGGTCAGCGGTCGGTCCATCCTGTTGCAGGGTCGGGAAGTGGCGAGACTGGATGGCATCGAGACGGGGGACATTCACATCTCCGGTTTGTCAGAAGAGCTGGCCTATCGACGTGAACGTTTGCAGGAAATTCCGGAACAGGGCCTGCCGATCACCATTATGGCTGCCCGGGATACCGACTATCGCCTGCTGCGTCGGATCATGCAGACCTGTGTTGACCAGCAGTTCCGCCAGGTCAGGCTGGCAGTAGAACCGGAGGTTCGCAATGGCTGATACCGCATTGCTTCAGGATTGGCATACTCCGCGCCTGCCTTGGTCGAGGGTGCCCGGTGAGCGGGGACGGTTTGCGGGCATTCTGGCGCTGACGTTGCTGGTGTTTCTGCCGCCGGCGGTGCTGATTCCGTCCGTGGTTCTTCCGGAGTGGGACAGGGCGGAGGTGGAGGAAGTGCCTGCGCATCTTGCCAGGTTGGTTGAGGCGCCGGAGGTGAAGCAGGGGTCAGAAGAAGGCATTCTTCTGACCCCGGGGGCATCCCCTGAGGCTGCCGATGTGAAAAAGGCGCCAGATGAACAAGTTCATCAGACCCCGAGTGCGTTGCCCAAGAAAAAGGGGGCAGATGAAAGTCTTCATCCGACCCCGACTTCACCGTCCCCCTCTGGTTCCCCGGCAGGGCAAACCGTCGAACAGGCCCGCGAGACGGCGTCCCGCTCGGGCCTGCTGGCCATGAAGGACCGGCTGGCGTCACTCCGGGAGTCCCCGTCGGAGCAGGTTTCGTCTATCGCGGCGAACGTCAGAACTGAATCCGGATCAAAGCCGGCTGAGCCCGACCGCACGGAAGTTCTCAAGGGCAGTGGGGGCGTCAGCAATGCTCAGGATCCGGTGGCCGAGGTGGCAATGGCGGGTCATGAGGTCAAAAAGGTCGAACGCAAACCCGAGCCGGCGGCACAAACCTTGGCAAGGGGGGAGCCACCCTCTCCGAAGTCGTCCGCGGGCGAGCGGGCCATGAGCAATATCCGCAAGGTGTTTGATGTCCAGAAGACTGCGCTTTATTCCCTCTACAAGCGCGAGTTGCGACAGGACCCTACGCTGGCCGGCAAGATCTTGCTGGAGTTGGTCATCGAGCCGGACGGAACGGTGTCGGCCTGCGAGGTGGTGAGTTCGGAGCTGAAGAACCCGGCCCTCGAGCAGCGTATTGCCATGCGCGTACGCATGTTCAACTTTGGCGCTGACAGTGTCGAAAGGCGAAAGGTGCGGTTTCCGGTGGATTTCCTGCCGGGCTGAATCCCGACAGGAAGGGGGGCGGGGTAAAGGCAGGAAGCCGGCTTAGCGGTCGATGGTGATCTCTGGCAGGTTCGGCTTGTTCAGCTTCACCTTTTCCTTGGGCGCAATCACCTTGGCCTCTCCAGCGACCACTTGCTGGTCGTTCTGGTTGCGAACATCGCATTCGACAACAACCCGGTTCTTCGGCTCCTTGCGCAGCACTTTCAGCTTGACCGTGATGGTGTCATCCAGCTTCACGGGCCGCTTGAATGCAAGGCTCTGCTCGAGGTAGATGGTTCCGGGGCCGGGCATCACCGTGGCCAATGCCGCGGAAACCAGGGAGCCGCTCCACATGCCGTGGGCAATCCTCTCCTTGAACATGGTATTGGCCGCAAATTCGGCGTCCAGGTGTACCGGATTTACATCACCGGAAACCGCTGCAAACAGGTAAAGATCATCTTCGGTGAGTGTCCGTGTGAATGTGGCGGTATCGCCTTCGTTGAGTTCGTCATAGGTGACGTTTTCCAGGGTATCCAGGGTGTCGTTCATGATGTGCTCCGCACGTTATTGAAAGCAAAACAGTTGTTCGGTGTGATGCGTGAAACCTACCTCATCGATTACAAAACTGCTATTCTCTGTCCACTTTTTTTCGGCTGATACTTTTGTCGGGTTGATTTTTTGATCACTCCGGCATTTGTCGACCATTACAATCAGAAGCGCCAAACAGGAGATGGTGATGGATTTTGAGCAGTTTTATCAGGACAAGTACCCCGCCGGCGTGCCCCGCGAGGTAGACCTGGATAAATACCGGAGCATGGTGGATGTGTTCGATCAGGCCGTAAAAAAATACGCGGACCGGCCCGCATTCAGTGCTGTTGGCGCAACTCTCACTTACCGTGACCTCGACACCCAAAGCCGCAATTTCGCAGCCTGGCTGCAGAACAAGACTGATCTGAAACCGGGCGACCGCATCGCTGTCCAGATGCCGAACGTTTCCCAGTATCCTGTGGTTGTTTTCGGCGCGATGCGTGCCGGTCTGATTGTCGTCAACACCAACCCTCTGTATACCCAGCGTGAAATGGAGCACCAGTTCAACGATTCCGGGGCCAAGGCTCTGGTGGTGCTCGCCAACATGGCCGAGAACGCCGAAAAGGTGGTTCCACAGACCGGCATCGAGCATGTGATCGTTACTGAAATCGCCGACATGCATTCGCCGATCAAACGCACGCTGATGAACGCAGTGGTCAAGCACGTCAAGAAGATGGTGCCGTCCTTCAACATCCCCGGTGCCCACAAACTCCCGGCGGTTCTGAGTGCCGGTGCCCGTGAAAAATTCACTCCGGTAGAAACCAAAAAGGACGATATCGCGGTTCTCCAGTACACCGGCGGTACGACCGGTGTGGCCAAAGGCGCCATGTTGACCCACAGCAACCTGGTGGCAAACCTGCTTCAGGTCCGGCCAATGATGGAAGACACCGTTGAAGAGGGTAAGGAAGTGGTCATCGCGCCGCTGCCGCTTTACCACATTTACTCCTTCACACTGAACTGCGGCATCATGCTCGAGGCCGGTGCGCACAACGTGCTTATCCCGAATCCACGGGATATCCCGGGTTTTGTGAAAGAGCTGAAGAACCACAGGTTCACCGCTTTTCTGGGCCTGAACACCCTGTTTGTTGCTCTGTGCAACAACGAGGAGTTCCAGGACCTGGATTTCAGCTCCCTGAAGCTCACATCCTCCGGCGGCATGGCTCTGACCAGCGACACCGCCAAGATGTGGCAACGGGTGACCGGCTGTGAAATCTCCGAGGGCTACGGGATGACTGAAACCTCCCCGGTGGTGACCTTCAATCCCAACAGTGCGATCCAGATTGGTACCATCGGTTTGCCGATTCCTTCCACCATCGTGAAGACCCTCGACGATGAGGGGAACGAGACCCCGCTGGGCGAACCCGGTGAGCTGTGCGTCAAGGGGCCACAGGTGATGCGTGGCTACTGGCAGCGGCCGGAAGATACCCAGAAGTCTTTCACCGAGGACGGATTCCTCAAGACCGGTGATATTGCGCTGATTCAGGAAGACGGCTACATCCGGATTGTGGACCGCAAGAAGGATATGATTATCGTGTCCGGTTTCAATGTGTTCCCGAACGAAGTGGAAGATGTGGTAAGCGCGCACCCGAAGGTGGTTGAATGTGCCGCCGTTGGTATTCCCGATGCCAAGAGTGGCGAAGCGGTCAAGGTTTACCTGGTTCCCACCGCGGAAGGCGTAACCGAGAACGAATTGAAGGAATTCTGCCGCGAGCGGCTGACGGCGTACAAAGTGCCCAAGCATTTCGAATTCCGCGAGGAGTTGCCCAAAACCAATGTGGGCAAGATATTGCGCCGTGAACTGCGGGACGAAGCCAGCAAGTAATCCGCGTGATACTCTGAAGACCCCGCTCCGGCGGGGTTTTTCATTTTTAAGGCAGTGAGTTTCCGATAGACTGTGCTGCTCGAATCAATCCGACTGAGTGTTACACCGGTTCCTCATTTCAATGCCAAAAACCACATCCGATAGCCCCGTATCCCCATCCCCACGCCCTGATTCCCTGGCGGCAGTCAAAGCCATGATGGAGCAGCTCGATGCCTGCAATCAGCAGGAAGCCGCCCGCATCGTGAAGACGGTAGGCCGCACCAAAGGCAAGCCGGGTCAGAAAGATCTGGAAAAAATGGCCGGCTGGCTGGAGCGGGGGCTGGAAAAAGTCCGGCAACGCCAGGCCCTGCACAAGCCGGCAGCTTTTCCCGAGTCGTTGCCGGTGTCCGATCGGGTCGATGACATCCGCGAGGCGATTGAACAGAACCAGGTGGTGATCATTGCCGGTGAAACCGGCTCCGGAAAGACCACTCAGATTCCGAAAATCTGCATGAACAGTGGGCGCGGGATTCGGGGGCTCATTGGGCACACCCAGCCCCGCCGGATCGCTGCCCGAAGCGTCGCTGCCCGGATTGCCGAAGAGCTTGGGGAGCAGGTGGGAGAACAGATCGGCTACCAGGTCCGCTTTACGGACCAGACGTCGGAGCAGTCCCGGGTCAAGGTCATGACCGACGGTATCCTGTTGGCGGAGATCCAGCACGACCGGTTCCTCGATCGCTACGATACCCTGATCATTGATGAAGCCCACGAACGCAGCCTCAATATCGATTTCCTGCTGGGTTACCTGAAGCAGTTACTGCCCAAGCGGCCGGACCTGAAGGTCATCATCACTTCCGCCACCATCGAGGTGGATCGCTTCAGTGAGTTTTTCGATCAGGCTCCGGTCATCGAGGTGAGCGGTCGCACCTATCCGGTCGATATCCGCTACCGGCCGTTGACCGGGGACGAGGATGACCGGGACCAGGGCTGGACCGATGGCGTGCTGAATGCACTCAGTGAAATCGAGGATCACGAACGCAGCGAAAAGCAGCCGCCCGGAGACGTCCTGGTATTCCTGCCGGGGGAACGGGAGATACGCAGCCTGAGTAAGGTTCTGCGCCATGTGGACCTCAGGCACACCGAGGTGCTGCCGCTCTACTCGCGGCTGAGTAATCAGGAGCAGAACCGGGTGTTCCAGTCTCACCGCGGGCGTCGCATTGTACTGTCCACCAACGTGGCGGAAACCTCTCTGACCGTGCCGGGGATCCGCTATGTGATCGATACCGGCGTGGCCCGAATCAGCCGGTACAGTGTGCGTTCGAAGATCCAGCGCCTGCCTATCGAACCGGTGTCCCAGGCCAGCGCCAACCAGCGCGCCGGACGCTGCGGCCGGGTGGCTCCGGGTATCTGCTTCCGGCTGTACGATGAGACCGATTTCATCAACCGGCCGGAGTACACCGATCCGGAAATTCTGCGCACCAATCTGGCCTCCGTCATCCTGCAGATGGCCACATCCGGGCTGGGTGAGATCCGGAACTTCCCGTTCCTGGAAGCACCCGACAAGAGGCAGGTGAACGATGGCTACAAGTTGCTGGAAGAGCTGGGTGCGGTTGACGACAAACGCCGGCTGACCAGAATGGGGCGGACGATGGCGAAGCTGCCGTTGGATCCGCGCCTGGCCCGGATGCTCGTGACCGCGGCAGAGCAGGGCAGCCTGGCGGAGACGCTGGTGGTGATCGCCGGCCTGAGTGTCCAGGATCCCCGTGAACGACCCCAGGACAAGCAACAGGCGGCCGACCAGGCCCACGCGCCGTTCAATGACAAGGAATCCGATTTTGCCACCCTGCTCAACATCTGGAAATGGTACGAAGAGCAGCGGCAGGAAATGTCACAGAACCAGCTCAAGAAACTGTGCCAGAAGACGTTCCTGAGCTGGATGCGCATGCGGGAGTGGCGGGATATCCATCGTCAGCTTACTCTGATCTGCCGGGAACAGAAGCTGGCCTTCAATAAGGAACCGGCCAGTTACGATCCGATTCACAAGGCTATCCTCGCTGGCTTGTTGGGCCAGGTCGCAGTCAAGCTTGAAAAGAAAGAGTACCTGGCCACCCGCAATCGCAAGGTCTGGATCTTTCCGGGGTCGAAAGTCGCCAAATCTGCACCCAAGTGGATCGTTGCGGCGGAGATCGTCGAAACCAGCAGGGTATTTGCCCGCATGGTGGCCGCTATCCAGCCGGAATGGATTGAGCCGCTTGCGGGTCACGTGGTCAGGCACAATTACTTTGAGCCGCACTGGGAGCAGAAGCGCGCCCAGGTGATGGGCTATGAAAAGGTGACCCTGTACGGGCTGGACGTGGTGCCCCGGCGCCGTATTCCGTATGCCAAGGTCGACCCGGTCGAAAGCCGCAACCTGTTTATTCGCCGCGCGCTGGTAGAAGGGGATTACCGCTCGAAGGCTCCGTTCATTGCCCGTAACCGGGAAATGCTCGATACCGTCGAGAACCTGGAGAAGAAAACCAGGCGCCGGGACCTGTTGGTGGACGACGAGGTGCTTTTCGCCTTCTATGACGAAAGACTCCCTGCGGACATTGTCAGCGGCCGGCACTTCGAATCCTGGTGGAAGAATCTCTCCGCGGATGAGCTGAGGAACCTCGAACTGACCGAGGCAGACGTGTTGCAGCGCCCGGTGGATGCCGGGGCGGCAGAACTGTACCCGGATTATCTGGAGTGGGAAGGCGTCAGGTATCCGCTCAGCTACGAATTCGAGCCGACCAGCGAGCGGGACGGTGTCACCATGCAGGTGCCGCTGATGGCACTCAAGCAGATCCCGTCCCGCCGGCTGGAGTGGCTGGTGCCGGGCCTGCTTCGGGAAAAGTGCATTGCGCTGGTGAAGGGGCTGCCCAAGGCCCTGCGCCGTAATTTTGTGCCGGTGCCGGATTTTGTTGATGCCGCCCTGGCCAACATGCAACCCTCCAACGCCCCGCTTACCCAACAGCTGGGGGATGAGTTGCGCCGTATGACCGGTGTCCGTATTGACCCGGAAGCGTGGTCCGAGGCTGAATTGCCGCGGCATCTGCGGATGAATCTTCGGGTCATGGGCGACAAGGGCAAGGTGCTGGCGGAAAGCCGCGAAACCGGCGAGATTCAGTCCCAGCTGGAGGGCAAGGCGGAAGAGGCGCTGGCCTCGGTTAGCCGCAACAGTAAGCAGGATCAGTCTTCGGGCGAACACACCGATTGGCAGTTCGGTGAACTGCCTCGTCAGGTCCAGACCGAAAAAGGCGGTATGGAGGTGACGGTTTATCCAGCCCTCGAGGATCTGGGCAAGACGGTCCGACAAATCCGTTGCCTGGACCGCCTGACCGCGGAAGATACCACGAAAAAGGGTGTGGCCCGACTCATCGTTAACCGTTTTGGCAGCACGTTGAATGAGCTGGATCGGAAATTGCCCCGGTTCAAGCAGTCCGCGCTGATGTTTGCCCCGGTCGGACAAGCCCGTGTGCTGCTTGATGACCTGCTGCTTGCGACGGTGATCCAGCATTTCCTGGACAAGGAGATACCCCGATCACAGGCGGATTTTGACCGCCTGTTCGATGACGGAAGGGGTGATTTCATTCCGGCGCTTGAAGAGGCGGACGAGAGGCTGTTTGAAGCCATGAGTGGTTACCAGAAGGTGGCCAAACAGCTCAAGGGCAAGATCAACCTGGCTTTGGCCAACAGCATGGCAGACCTCAAGTTCCAGCTGGAAAACCTGGTGTATCCGGGCTTCCTGGTGGCAACCCCGCCGGAATGGCTGGCCCGGTTCGGCGTGTACTTCGAGGCATGCCTGCTGCGGCTCGAGAAGATGCCCCGGGAGATGGGCAGGGAACGGGAGTTCCTGCATGCCATTGAACCGCTGTGGGCACGGTACGCTGCCAAGCGTGATGAACAGCAGCGCCAGGGTGTCCGCGATCCGGAGCTGGTCCTGTACCGGTGGATGCTGGAGGAGTTCCGCGTGTCGTTCTTTGCCCAGCAGCTGGGTACCGCGATGACGGTTTCGGTAAAGCGCCTGGACAAGCAATGGGAGAAAACCCGCGTCTGACGCCGTTAACGAAGGCTAACGGGAAAATCCCGATGACTGTGATAGTATTCCGGACAGTGCATTATTTTTTCATCCAGTTTTCACTGTCCTGACGTGGGGTTAGCGTGATTAAAGCCGTCATTAGCGGAACCGGTCTGTACACACCGCCTGCAACAATTGATAACGATGAGCTGGTCGAAGCGTTCAACCAGTTCGTTGATCTGTACAACGACGAACATGCAGAGGAAATCGAGCGGGGCGACGTTGCCCCACTGCAGCACTCCTCGTCCGCCTTCATTGAGAAGGCGTCCGGTATCAAGCGCCGGCATGTTATCGACAAGGAAGGCATCCTCGACCCGCGTCGGATGACGCCCTACATCCCCGAGCGCGGCAACGACCAGAATTCGGTTCAGTGTGATATGGCGGTCGCCGCCTGCAACGAGGCACTGGAGCAGGCGGGTAAGACCGCGGCAGATGTGGATGCGGTTATTGTCGCCTGTTCGAACATGCAGCGCGCTTATCCTGCTATCTCCATTGAAGTGCAGGAAGCCCTCGGCATTGACGGATTTGCGTACGACATGAACGTGGCCTGCAGTTCGGCCACCTTTGGCCTTCAGGCTGCGGTCAATTCGGTGGAAAACGGCGCAGCCCGCTCTGTGCTGGTGGTCAGCCCTGAAATCTGCTCCGGTCACCTGAATTTCCGCGATCGGGACAGCCATTTCATCTTCGGCGACGCCTGCACTGCCATCCTGGTGGAGCGCGAGGAGAATACCCGGGCCGGGCAGGGCTTCGAGATACTGGGCACCAGTCTGAAGACCAAGTTCTCCAACAATATCCGTAACAACTTCGGTTTCCTGAATCGGGCAGATGAATCCGGCATTGGCAAACCGGACAAGCTTTTCGTCCAGGAAGGGCGCAAGGTTTTCAAGGAAGTCTCGCCTATGGTGGCCCAGACGATCCAGAACCACCTGCAGGCCCTCGATCTGTCACCGGAGAACCTGAGCCGGATGTGGTTGCACCAGGCTAACCTGAACATGAATCAGCTGATCGCCAGAAAGGTACTTGGACGGGACGCGAACGAGGACGAGGCCCCGGTGATTCTCGATGAATACGCCAACACGAGTTCTGCCGGTTCGATCATCGCTTTCCACAAGCACAAGGACGATCTGCAGTCCGGCGACCTCGGGGTGATCTGCTCCTTTGGCGCCGGTTACTCCATCGGCAGCGTTGTCGTTCGCCGCCGCTGATCCGAGACTCTAGCAGGCTGCCAGATTCCTCAGGGTATCCGGCAGTCTCGCCGAGGTTCGGGCGGTGCGGTCAAACCACACGACCTTTGCGTAGCCCTCCGAATAGACCTCCCCGGTCGTCGCATCTTTTAATAAATAGTAAGTATCAAGGCTGGTGTTTCCGGCCTTGTCGGCGTAGGTTTCCACTACGACCGATGCAGGATGGGTCAGTTCTTTCAGAAAGGTGGCACTGGTCTTTATAATGACCGGCCCGGTGGGCTCTTCCGGGCCTCCGACATTCAGGGATGAGAACCAGGTAATCCGGGCCTCCTCGAAAAAGCGAAAGTAAACTGTATTGTTGGCGTGGCCGTACGCATCCATGTCGCCCCAGCGCAGGGGCGTTTCCAGGGTGCTGACAAGATTACCCGGTACTGACATCGGACTCCTCCGGAAGAAAAATATAATGACAAGCGAATAGCGCCGGTATTTTCGACGAAGCGAAACATGATTCACAACCCGAGAGTGTATGATGAAACAATTATTTTCCGGGCGCTGTTCCCTGGTCATGCTGGTTCTGGCCGTGCTATTGACGGGGCAAGTACAGGCTCAGGCCATGCAGGAGCCTGCGCCGGAGGGCTCTACGCCGGTTGATCCGAAGGATCCGTACGAGTCCTGGAACCGAAGCGTTTTCACCTTCAACGAGACCATTGATCGGTGGGTCCTGAAGCCGGTCGCCCAAACCTATCGGACGCTTACGCCGGGCGTGGTGGACCGGGGTGTCACCAACTTCTTCAATAACCTTACGGAAGTGCGGAACTTCATCAACAGCCTTTTGCAGCTGAAGGGGGAATCGGCAGTCGTTGCCGCCGGACGCTTTACCTACAACACAGTCTTCGGCCTGGGCGGTCTTTTCGATGTAGCAACCGCGTTTGAACTGCCGGAGCGGCCGGAAGATTTCGGTCAGACCCTGGGTTATTGGGGAGTCGGCTCCGGACCCTACCTGATGTTGCCGTTCCTTGGTCCGTCCACGCCCCGGCATTTTGGCGGTCTGGCTACTGATGGCTTTGTCTTCCCGTCACTGTGGGATGCTGCTGAAAGCCCGGAGGTGTATTACGCGCGGGCCCTGCAGATTGTGGACAAGCGTGCTGACCTCATCCCCGCCGAGGGCTTTATTTCCGGTGACAGTTACATCTTTGTGCGCAATGCCTTCCTGCAACGCCGCGAATTCCTGATCAATGATGGTAAGGTGACTGAAGATCCGTTCGCCAATGGCGACGATGAAGACCTGATGCTCGAGGATTTCTGAGCCAAAGAGGCGTAGAGGAGGCAAGGTGATCAAGGACGCGAGGATTTCGAAGTACCGGAAGATGCTGGCCGAGGCTCCGAATTACGAAGTCTGGAAAGCCGCCGCCCTGGAGCTGGACTTCCTCGAGGGGAACGCCGAGTGGAAGGAGGAGTTTTACTCTGACCTTTACCACTATGAGCTGATCTACGATCGTCTGAGCAACCTCAAACAGTACCGCCAGCAGAATGACTTTGAACGGCTCAAAAGGGCTTTACGTGAGGGGCTGCACCACGATCTCGGTAATATGGGTAACCCCGCTCTTTACACCCGGTCGCGGGTAGGCACCAAACACCTGATCGAGGAGTACATTACCCAGGTCTGTGAGTCCCTGGATTACCTTTGCGACAACCCGGTGCCCGGTTTTCCGGTGGCGGACAAGCTCCAGTTCTTTCGCGATACGTTGACCAGCTATGGTCGGCCGACCCTTCTGCTCAGCGGTGGTGCCACCCTGGGCATGTTTCATTTCGGGGTAATCAAGGCTCTGTGGGAGAAGGGCTTGTTGCCGCAGGTGGTCGCCGGTTCCAGCAGTGGTGCCATCATAGCGGGCATTCTGGGTGTTCATACCGACGCCGAGATTCCGGAGATGCTGGTCCCGGAAAATCACAACCTCAAGGCCTGGAAATGGCGGGGCCTGCTCAGTGCCATGCGCGGCGACGGTCTGATGGATCAGGATCAGCTCCGGTCCTGCCTGCGTGCCAATATTGGCGAATACACGTTCGAGGAGGCTTACCAGCGTACCGGTCGGTCGATCAACGTCAGCGTATCGCCCGTCCAGGCGCATCAGAAAGCCCGGCTCCTGTGTGGTTACACGTCACCTTACCTGATGGTCTGGAGCGCGGCGCTGGCCAGTGCCGCGGTGCCCGGCATCTTCCCGCCGGTCACGCTGATGAAGAAGGATCTCCAAGGTAATGCCCTGCCTTACATGCCCAAAGTGCAGTTTGTCGATGGCTCCGTGGTCAGTGATTTGCCGATTGAGCGGCTGATGCATCTGTACGACGTGAATTTTACCATCGTCAGCCAGACCAACCCGCACGTGGTTCCGTTCCTCAGCGGCCGGGGCGAGGATGAAAAACTGTCTCTCGCCAGTTTGCCGATGCACCTCCTCAAGTCCGAGATCCAGTTCCACGGTCAGGGGGTGTTTGACTATCTGCGCAAACGGTTGCGTCCCGAGCTGCTCCGACAGGTATCGGGGCAGCTGTACACCATCATGGCCCAGCGCTATTCCGGCGATGTCACCATTGCACCGTCCTACTCGGTGCGGGATTTCAGCCGGATGCTGGCGAACCCCGAGCCGGACTATGTCCGTGAGATGATTCTGGCGGGGGAGCGGGCCACGTGGCCAAAGATTTCGATGATCCGCTCCCATGCCAGGATCTCAAAAACCCTGGAACGGTGTGTGAGGCGCCTCAAGAAGCAGAACCGGCGAACCGCGGAACTCCGGCTGATAAGCAATGCCGATTCCAATGCATCCTGAGATGACACGCCGCAGAAACGGGCGCTATCATACCGACATGACAAACCGGGTAGGTGAAACCGTTACCCGGTGCCTGAGCATCTGACTGGACATCCATGTACTACGATTTCTTCGGGTTCCGGGAACCGCCGTTCTCGATCGCGCCAGATCCCCGCTATCTGTACCTGAGTGAGCGTCACAAGGAGGCGTTGGCTCACCTGATGTATGGGGTCCAGGGGCAGGGTGGCTTTATCGTGATCACCGGCGAGGTTGGCACCGGCAAGACCACCGTCAGCCGCTGTTTCATTGAGAATGCCCCGGCACATGTCGACATCGCCCTGATACTTAATCCTCGCTTGTCCGCCCAGGAGTTATTGTCGGCAATTTGCGACGAGCTTGAGATTCCCCACGAGCCGGGCGCTACCATCAAGCAGTTGGTTGACCTGATCAATCAGGACCTGCTCAGCGCCCATGCCGCAGGTCGTCACAAGGTTCTGATGATTGACGAGGCGCAGAATCTTTCAGCCGAAGTGCTGGAACAGCTGCGGCTGCTGACCAACCTTGAGACCGCCGAGAAGAAACTGCTTCAGATCGTCCTGCTCGGGCAGCCCGAACTGCAGCAGATCCTGTCCCTGCCCGAGTTGCGTCAGCTCAACCAGAGGGTTACGGCGCGCTATCACCTCGATGCCATCAACCGTGCCGAGCTGCCTGCGTATCTGAAGTATCGCCTCGGGGTCGCCGGGATGCGCGGCGATATCTTCTCCATGGGCGCTATCAATCGGCTTTACAAAGAAAGCCAGGGCATTCCACGCCTGATCAACCTGATCAGCGACCGGGCCCTGCTGGGGGCCTACGCCGAAGGCGAGCACGAGATCACCACGGGTCATATCAAACAGGCCGCAAAGGAGGTCCGGGGTGGCGGCTCCACTCCTGTTACCGCCCGCAAAGGTTCTGGCCGAGGGGCGCAGTACCTGATGTTGGTCGCTTCTGTTCTGGTTGCGATTATGGGCACGGTCTGGCTGGTGGACCGTTGGCCGCTGGCCAACACGCTCGAACTGGCGTTGGAACCCGAAAATGGGCTGGGGGGTGCAGTCGAGCGGGAGGCCGAGGCACAGGAGGCGACGGTCGAAGCCTCAGAGGATGCCTCCGACGCCGGACCGCCGGACACCGGGCCCGCGAGGGAAGCCCTCGCCGCTTTTCAGTTCCATGAGGACCGGGTTGACGCTCCGGGCGCCTTCCGGTTGCTCTTTGGTCTGTGGGGCAAGAGTTACCGGGCCGCGGATAATCCCATTGCCTGCGACTACGCCCGGACTGTAGGTCTTGGATGCCTTGAACGACAGGGGACGCGCCGCAGCCTCGAGTTCCTGAACCGCCCTGCCATGCTCCAGCTTCGGAACCAGGCGGGGGAGGTTGGCTATGCGGTGCTGAAATCCCTCAACGGAGACCTCGCGGAGGTCGTGGTCCCCGGTGGCGAAGCGCGGGAAATGTCCTTTGCCAGCCTGGAAAACTTCTGGTTTGGCGAGTACCGGGTACTGTGGCGTCTGCCGGAGTATATGACCGGTGACAACTTCTACGCCTCCGGCAATGGCGAGCAGTTGTGGATTGGCGCCAGAATGATGGAGCTGGCCGACCAGTATACAACCTCCACCTCTGAAAACGGTCGGGTAAAGCGGATGTCGGCAGAACAACAGGTTCGCTGGTACCAGGAAATCCGGGGGCTGACGGTGGATGGCATTGCCGGTGCCATGACCGTTATCCAGATCAACAACGATCTGGGTGCCCCGGGGCCGCGACTGGTTCCCCGCATTTCGAGCAGTAAGGGGTAAGCAGTGTCCTATATCCTCGATGCACTCCGGAAATCCGAAACCGAGCGCCGTCAGGGCAAAGTTCCCGATCTTGGCCAGCAGGTCCAGCTGATTCATCGGCCCAAGAAAAAGGGGGGGCTTTCTGCGACGGTGTGGGTTGCCCTGGCGTTACTGGTAAATGCGGCGGTTATTGGGGTGGTGTTCTGGCCGGAACGGGGCCTGGTTGCGGTCCAGACCGGACAGCAGATCCCGTCTCCTGCCAGCAGCGAAACCCGGGAGGAATCGGATCCCGTCGCGTCTGATATGGCTCCGGAACCGGCGATGGAGGCAACTCCGGATGACCCGGTGGCCGAGACCGGCGACGTCGAGGACCCGGAACCTCTGTCTGTCCCGACGCCTCAGGTTGTGGAAAAGCCGACCATCATTGTGCCCTCAGTCAGTGCAAGGGATGACGATCCGGTCTTGCCTGAAACCGAAAGCTCAGGCAGGGTACCGCATCTTGTCGAGTTACCCCTGTCATTCCAGAAGAGCATTCCCGATTTGACCTTTAACAGTCACCTCTATTCGTCCGACCCGTCGTCAAGCCGGGTAATGATCAATGACAACTATCTTCGTGCCGGAGACCGTTTTGGCGGTCTGACGGTGGAGCGCATCACTGAAGACGGCGTGGTCCTGAGCAAGCAGGGTCAATCGTTCAGGGTAGGCACCGTCCGTGACTGGGTGAGCCCCCGCTGATGGCACTGACGGAAGAGATCAAGCAGCAGATCCAGCAAGGTTACCGGGATGTCCTGGCTGGCAAGGACATCCGGGCCCGCTATGGCCAACGACTGATGATCGCCGAGATCGCCCGTTACATGGGTGAGATCACCGATAACGATGGCCAGCGGACCTCGCCTCCCGCCACCTGCGTGGTCGAAGCGGGAACCGGTACCGGCAAGACCCTGGCTTACCTGATCGCTGCAATTCCGGTCGCAAAGGCACTGGGGAAGACTCTGGTCATTTCCACGGCGACCGTGGCATTACAGGACCAGATTGTGCTGAAGGACCTTCCGGACCTGAAAAAACACAGCAAGCTGGACTTCTCCTGGACCCTTGCCAAAGGACGGGGGCGTTACCTGTGCATGTCCCGCCTGGAGGCCCGGCTCCACGACGAGGGCAATGGAGACAGCGATACCATGCCTTTGTTTCTGCTGGATACCCCGTCTGGCGACGAACCCGGCTCAAGGGCCTTCTTCGAGGAAATGCTCGCCAGTTATGGTTCCAGAAAATGGGATGGGGATCGTGACCACTGGCCGGAACAGATTCCCGACGACGTCTGGCGTCAGGTCACCACGGACCACCGGCAGTGCACGAACCGTCATTGCAGCTATTTCGACAGCTGCGCCTTCTTCGATGCCAGGAAAGATCTGGATGACGCCGATGTCGTGGTGGCCAACCACGACCTGGTGTTGGCGGATCTGGCACTGGGAGGCGGCGCCATCCTGCCCGAGCCGGAAAATGCACTGTTCATCTTTGACGAAGCCCATCACCTGCCTGAAAAGGCCCTCAACCATTTTGCGGCCTCGGTTCCCCTGAATGCCACGCGCCAGTGGCTCAAGCAATTGTCCCAGGCATTGGTGAAGATGCAGCCATTCCTGGCACCGGGCTCCCAGGCAGTCAAGACCCTGGACAAAATCAGTACAGCTTCCCGGGACGTGGACCAGGCCCTTGCGAGGGTTTATGAGGACGCGGAGCATAACACCGGCTGGGAATTCAACGAGGAGCGTCGGAGTGCGCAGTGGCGCTATCCGGAGGGTGAATTGCCGGAGAAACTGGCGGAGCTGGCGGCGGATGCCCGAATCGCCACGGCCGGGCTGGTCCGCCATCTCGGGGCCCTTGCCGATGAACTCCAGGCTGCCTTTGATGATCGCAAGGAACACGAGATAGATCGTGATACTGCCGAGGCCTGGTACCCTGTGATCGGTTCTTTCCACAGCCGGTCCGAGGAGCAGCTTAGGCTATGGGCGGCGTGGTGTGACCAGGCCAGACCTTCCGGCCAGGAAAAACAGGCTGATGAAGAGCAGGACACTCCTGCACGCAATCCCAAGAGCCCGCCTCCGGCCCGCTGGGCCGTGAGGCAGCGCTGGGACCACGCGGAGGACATTACCCTCTACAGCTCGCCTGTCCTCGCAGATAACCTGCTGTACGCCAGACTCTGGTCCCGGGCCTATGGCGCAGTGCTCACCAGTGCCACCCTGACGGCATTGGGCCGGTTTGACCGCCTGAAATCCCGGGCCGGGCTGCCGGAGGCCAGCAAATTTCTGGTGGTTCCCAGTTCCTTCCGTTATGGCGAAATGGCGACCGTGGAAGTACCCGCCATGAGAGCCATGCCCACTGACGATGCCTTTACCGATGCTCTGGTAGAGCGCTTGCCGGGGCTCTGGGCAGGAGAAAAAGCCACACTGGTGCTGTTCACCTCGCGCCGGCAGATGCAGCAGGTGCGCGATGTCCTCGCGCCGGAGTATCCGGAGTTGATCCTGACCCAGGACGATATGGCCAAAGGCGAGGTCCTGCGACAGCATTGCGCCCGGGTCGATGAGGGTCGGCCGAGTGTTCTTTTCGGGGTGGCCAGCTTTGCCGAGGGCATTGACCTGCCTGGCAAGTATCTGCACCACGTAGTCATCACGCGTTTGCCCTTTTCGGTTCCGGACGATCCCATTGAAGCCAGCCTCGCCGAATGGGTGACGCAGCGCGGTGGCAATCCGTTTATGGAAATCACCGTTCCTGATGCCTCGGTCAAGTTGGTCCAGGCGGTCGGTCGATTGCTGCGCACCGAGAAGGACACTGGCCGAGTGACCATCCTGGACCGGCGTATCATTGCCCGCCGCTATGGCCAGCTGTTGCTGGACGCACTGCCACCGTTCCGCCGGATTATCGAGCACTGATAAAAAAAGAGCCGCCCAAATGGACGGCTCCTGGCGAAGGGGTTCTTTTCGAACCCGGGCGTCGAAACAACGCGGTACAAGAGAAATCTGAAGGCCTGAAGTTCCAGAATTCCTAGGTGGGGCTTTGCCTCACCGTTGATGGAATAATAAGGGAGCAGGGGGCGTAGACGGATCGTCCAAAGGGCGTAGTGAATCGGGAAAATCGTGATTAAATGAGATGTTCGTCACACTTTGGGGTCGTGCTAACCCCTCAGGATTCCAGCAGTCCGAGCTCCCGCGCTTTGGCCAGGGCTTCGGTCCGGCGTCCCACTGAGAGTTTGCCATAGAGGTTTCGAATGTGTGCCTTGACCGTCGCGGGGGCGACGGCCATCTTCCTGGCAATGTCCTTGTTGGCCAGGCCCTGGTTGATCAGTGCCAGTACTTCCATTTCCCGTTGACTGAGTGGCTCCATGAGCCCCCGGTCTGCTGCCGGCATCGATGCCTGGCTGCAAGCTGAGGGGCTGGCCGGTTCCTGTTCTTTCCGGTCCCGCAGGTCCTCCAGTTCACGCAGCATGAGCAGTACGCGGCTGTTCCAGCTGCCCGGTGTCCGCAGGGTCGGCTGGTCAAGCAACATTTGCCGGACCCGGAGGCTCTCCTCACCATACAGCCTGACAAACCCGGAGCCGGCGCCAAGCTCGAGAGCATCATTCAGCAAGGATCTGGCATCTTCGTGCCTTTCCTGAAGTGCCTGTGCTTCGGCAGATACCAGCAGAATTTCCACCAGATGCCGGTTGTGAGCGTGGCGTACCGCGGATTCTCTCAGTCCCTGCAGACACTCGAGCGCTTCTTCGGGCTTGCCCAGGGCGTTCAACACCCTGGACTGGCTGATGCGCAACTGCTCCTGGTTCAGGGGGTTGCAGGCCTCATCGCTCTCCGCGGCCCTCATGATGCTTGCCGCCTTTTCAGGCAGGTCCTCAGCGAGGAAACAGCGAGCGAGCAGGGCAGCACTGGCGGGAGGCTCGAATACAATGTGGTCCCTGCGTTTTCTGCTGATTTGCCAGGCGTCCTCCAGCGCTTCGATGGCGTCCCGGAACCTGCCTTCACTGAAGGCCAGGTGCCCGTTTACGTACTGGATCACCACGTGTTGGCCGGGTTCGGTGCCGTTGCTGACGTGTTCAAGGAGGGGCGCCAGGTGGCTGTGGGCGAGTTCGGGCTCGTTCCGTTCCCGGTGGATCTCGCTCAGCGCACTGTTCTGCCAGCAGGAAATCAGTCGGGGTTGGCTCGGGTCGGAGTAATGCTTGTCGACCCATTGCCGCACCTCGTTACAGGATTCCAGGGCCAGGTCGATTTCGCCCCGGTTGTACTGGATCCAGGCCAGCAAGCCCCCGCTGGAGAGGACGGTACTGGGCTTTCGCTCAACCTGACCATAGTGGACGGCAGACCGAAGGGCATCCTCTGCCTCGGGTAATTCGCCGCGTCCGAAACAGTCCAGACCAATTCCGTAGTAGGTAACGGATTTCAATGGGATCCGGGTGTGGTCGATCTCCTGCAGCACGCGACGGGTGAGGTCGCTGGCTGCCTTGTCGTCACTCCGGGAGCGGGCAAGGTAGGAGCGAATCAGGGAAATCTCGCTGTGCAGCCCGAGCGCTCCCTCGGCATCCGGGTGGGAGTCCGCGACACGCCGGTCCAGAAGATCCTCAAGGGCAGCCAGCAGGGGCTCCAGGCTGTCGACGCGGTTTGCAAAAAACAGTCCCCAGATCTTCAGCATCTGCAATTGTGGGCTGTCGCCCAACAGGTGCTCCGGTAGCGAGCCCAACCAATCCAGTACGGGAAGGTGAAAACCGCCGTGGATAAGGTTGTTGCCATGCTCGGACAGTACCCGGGCCAGCCACGGCCAGTCCTGGTGGCGCACGATCTGGGCAATCGCTTCCTGTACGTGGCCATGGGCCAGAAGCCAGTCTACCGTGTTTCGCCAAAGCCCTTCGGCCAGTTCCGGCCGGGTGTGCTGCAGACGGTTTGCCAGGGCGTCCCGGAACAGGTCGTGGTAACGGAACCATTCATTGTGAGTATCCAGCGGAATCAGGAACAGGTTCTGGCGCAGGAGTTCTTCCAGTATCTCCTGGCTGTCGTCACGTCCCCGGATGCTGTTACACAGAGAGGCATTCAGCCGGGGGCAGCAAGCGGTTTCCAGAAGAAAGTCGGCCAGGTGGGCCGGTTGCTTTTCCAGCACCTCGCTCAATACATAATCGCTGATGTGGCGTTCGTCTACCGCAAGGCCTCCGGTCGGTTTTGCCAGCCCATCCCGGGTAATGCTGCTGTTACCGGAGAGTGCAGATAACTGCATCGCCGCAACCCAGCCTTCGGTTTTGCGGCAGATTTTACGAGCTTCGTCTTCGTTGATGTCGAGCCCCATGGTGTCCCGGAAAAATTGCTGGCACTCCTGGTCGGAGAATGCGAGCAAGCCCGGGTGGATGTCTTCCACCCAGCGCCGGACCCGCCACCGGGCAAGGGGGAGGGGCGGTTCAGTGCGGGAAGCCAGGCAAACAAGAACGCCGGGTGGAAGGTAATCGAGAAACCAGGCCAGTTGGCGATGGATGGAGTCATCCTGAATGAAATGGTAGTCATCCAGCACCAGCGCCCAGGCACCGGCGTCCCGGGCAAGCTCATTGATCAGCATGGTAATGACTGCGGTCGAATCGTGGTCCTCTTCCTGTGCGAGCTGCTTCTGACATTGGGCCATGCCCGGCAGGCCGGCATATTCGAACGCACCGATCACATACTGCCAGAATCGTCGGGGCTGGTTGTCGTGCTCGTCGAGTGCGAGCCAGGCCGTGGGACAGGTGGCGCGGGCGCACCACTGACTGACCAGCGTCGTCTTGCCAAACCCGGCGGGGGCAATCACGAGGTCCAGACGTTTCGCTCCCGCGTGATCCAGCAGGGTGTGCAGCCGATCACGGGGAACCGCTCTCGGATCGCAGCTGGGCCGGAGGAATTTAGTGGTAAGCAGCATTGGTTCCCTGAATGCCGGAAAATGTGATCGTTTAGCGGATTGTGTGCTTTGCGTCAGACAAGTCAAGCGTTCTAATGACTCAGATGGTGGTCAAATGATGCGTAAATGCAATTTTGGTCTAAACTTTGAAAAAGGTTTTATCTATAATAAAAAAGAATTAAACCCATAGTTTTTATGCGGGAGTGCAGCAATCGATGAAATTACAACAATTGCGCTATATCTGGGAAGTTGCCCATCACGATCTGAACGTGTCCGCGACCGCCCAAAGCCTGTTCACCTCGCAGCCCGGAATATCGAAGCAGATTCGTTTGCTGGAAGACGAACTGGGCCTCGAAGTGTTTGCCCGCAGTGGAAAACATCTCACCCGGATTACTCCCGGTGGCGAGATCATCATCCGGGAAGCGGGGGAGATCCTTCGTCGGGTGGAAGGCATCAAGAAAATCGCCCAGGAGTTCAGCAATCAGCGCAAGGGTGACCTGAGCATTGCCACCACCCATACTCAGGCCCGATATGCGCTGCCCCCGATTATCCGGGGCTTCATCGAGGAATATCCTGACGTTTCTCTGCATATGCACCAGGGTACACCCATGCAGATCTCCGAGATGGCGGCCAACGGAGCGGTGGACTTCGCGATTGCCACCGAGGCGATGGAGCTGTTCAACGATCTGATCATGATGCCCTGCTATAAATGGAACCGCAGCGTCATCGTCCCCAAGGACCACCCGCTGGCTCAGAAGCCGGAGCTGACATTGCCTGAACTGGCGGAGTTCCCGCTGGTCACCTATGTGTTCGGCTTCACCGGTCGCTCGAAGCTGGATGAGGCGTTCCAGTCACAGGGGCTGACCCCCAAAGTGGTGTTCACGGCAGCCGATGCGGATGTGATCAAGACATACGTTCGCCTCGGCCTTGGCGTCGGCATTATCGCCAGCATGGCGTTCGATCCGAAAACAGACACGGATCTGGTTGCTCTGGATGCCCGCAAACTGTTCCGTCCCAGTGTCACGCGGCTTGGCTTCCGCAAGGGCACCTTTTTGCGCGGCTACATGTACGACTTCATGCTCAGGTTTGCGCCCCACCTCACCAAAGAGCGGGTCGATGCGGCGGTTGCGCATCAGGGCAGTCGGACGGAGATCGAGGAGCTGTTCAAGGATGTGGAACTGCCCACCTACTAGGTGGGCAGTTATCTGGTCTCGGGAACCTGATCAGTCTTTCGCGATCAGGTTTCCGGCATGGAGGCCGCATTCCTTCTTGGTGGCTTCTTCCCACCACCAGCGGCCTTCGCGCTCATGCTGGCCCGGCAGTACCGGCCGGGTGCACGGCTGGCATCCGATGCTTACAAAACCTTTCTCGTGCAGCGCGTTGTAGGGTGCTTCCGACATACGGATGTAATCCCACACTTCCTGTGACGTCCAGTTAGCCAGCGGATTGAATTTCACCAGGGGCTTGTCACCCGTGGAGAACGCCGTATCTTCCTGAACAACCGGCACATCGTTACGGGTACCGGGACTCTGGTCCTTGCGCTGGCCGGTAATCCAGGCGTCGACGGTGGCCAACTTGCGTTTCAGGGGATTGACCTTGCGGATGCCGCAGCACTCGGAGTGCCCATCCTCGTAGAAACTGAACAGCCCCTTGCGATTGACCAGATCCTGCACTTCCGCCGCGTCGGGAAAAAGCACCTCGATTTCGATGCCGTAATGGTTGCGGACCTTCTCCACAAACTCATAGGTTTCCCGATGCAGCCGACCGGTATCCAGGGTGAAGACCTGCAGCTTGTCGGTCAGCTTGTGCGCCATTTCAATCAGCACCACATCCTCGGCACCACTGAACGAGATGGCGATGTTGTCATAACGATTCAGCGCGGCCTTGAGAATGGCTCTGGGGCTTTGACCTTCAAGTTCCGCGCGTAGGGAGTCGATATCCGTCATTGCGTAAGCGTACCTTTATCCAATGTTCAGGCAGGCTAACATTAAATCCCTCATAGCCTGAAGGAATGACAATCTATATGTTTATGCCATGCTGCCTGGACGGGACAGCACACAATCACGATGCATTCCGCCACGGATTTCCTTATCATACGCCCCTGATCAAACACGAGCGGCAGCTCAGCCACCGACCGACGTAATCAGGAGACCATTGTGGAACTGGCATGTCTTGACCTTGAGGGAGTACTGATCCCGGAAATCTGGATCGCATTCGCCGAGAAAACCGGCATTGAAGAACTCAAGGCCACCACCCGTGATATTCCCGATTACGACGTGCTGATGAAGCAGCGCCTGCGCATTCTCGACCAGCACGGCTACGGTTTGCCGCAAATCCAGGAAGTGATCGGTGAGCTGGACCCGCTGCCTGGTGCCAGGGATTTTCTGGACTGGCTGCGCGAGCGCTTCCAGGTGGTGATCCTGTCAGACACCTTCTATGAGTTTGCCATGCCCCTGATGAAAAAGCTGGGCTACCCGACGCTCCTGTGCCACAAACTCGAAGTCGCCGAAGACGGCCAGATCACAAACTACCTGCTGCGTCAGCGCGATCCCAAGCGTCAGTCCGTACGCGCCTTCCAGTTGCTGAACTACCGCGTCATCGCCGCCGGCGACTCCTACAACGATACCACCATGCTGGGCCAGGCTGAGCAGGGCATCCTCTTCCACGCCCCGCAAAACGTCATCGACGAATTCCCCCATTTCCCGGCCGTCCACAACTTCGACGACCTCAAGCAGGAATTCCTTAAAGCCAGCGCCGTTCACGACTGCTGATCGGTGCCCTGACGTCCGGTTCGGGGGTCAGAAGAACGCTTTCTTCTGACCCCATCTTCACCTCCCGAGGCCAGGGCTCCCGACCCCGGGGTCAGATGAAAGCTTTCATCTGACCCCAATTTCACTCCTCGCCAACCTCCAACTCTTCGAGGAACCCCATCAAAGACCCCACCTTGGCCAACGTCTCCTGGTACTCCGCCTCCGGATCCGAATCCGCCACAATGCCGCCGCCACCCCAACACCGGATGGTCCCCTCGCCATCACACAGCAACGTCCGGATCGCTATGTTGCTGTCCAGCCGGCCATCGAGCCCGTAATAAAACACCGAGCCACAGTAGGGCCCACGCCAGTGCGGTTCCAGCTCCCGTATGATCTCCATCGCCCGGATCTTCGGTGCGCCGGTGATCGAACCTCCGGGAAACGCATCAAACAGTGCTTTCAACGGTGAAACGCCATCAGCCAGTTCCGCGCGAATATGGCTGACCAGGTGGTGTACATTTCGGTAGGACTCCAGGGCAAACAACTCGTCCACTGATACGGAGCCGGTGGCCGCATTCAGGCTCAGGTCATTGCGAAGCAGGTCCACAATCATCAGGTTCTCAGCCCGGTCCTTCTCGGAGGCCTGAAGCTCATCTGCAAGCGCTGCGTCCTCCGCTGTCGTCCTGCCCCGGGGACGTGTTCCCTTGATTGGACTGGTTTTTACCGTCCGGCCCTCTATCTCAAGGAAGCGTTCCGGCGAGATGGAAAGAACTGAATATTCTCCGGCGCGGATAAAGGCGCCATAAGGCGTGGGGTTTTCCGCCGCCAGAGCCTGAAATGCACACCAGGGGTTGCCGCGAAACTTCGCCACAAACTCCTGGGACAGATTGGTCTGATAGCAGTCTCCGGCCTGGATGTAATCCCGAATGGCCTGGACACTGGCCTTGAAGGATTCCGGTGATTGCCTGGCTTTGAACGGCTCGGTAATTTTCCAGCTACACAGCTCCTGGCAATCAGCCTCAGAAAGCCAGCCGGTGATCTGCTCAATCAGGCTCTGCGGGCACTCAGGATGAATCCACAGATAATAATCATCGGTCTGCCGGTTATGGCTGGCCATCCAGAGATAAAGGCCTGCGGAAAACAGCGGCACCGGAACCGTGGGGCAGATGGGTGCGAGACGCGGCTCGCGTATATAACCGAGCTCATAGCTCAGAAAGCCAATCCAGCCACCGACGAGGCATTCAGGATTGTCTGCGCGTTCGGTGTATCTGGCGGTTTGCGATTCCATTTCCCCGGCCAACTGCACCAGCGTTTGGCTGTCCGCCTTACCCGGTTGCAAAACGTGAGTTTCCGCAGCCCCGCATGAAAACCCGCGCCAGGTCCCACGTCCCGCACCTTCTCCAACAGTACCTACGTGAACAAAATCAACCTGTTGTGAGGCATGTTGCAGCAAACGTGTGAACTCTTCCCGGGAAATCTGGCGAGTTGTAGCCGGGCTCAAGGTACCTCCGAAGAATTTTGGAAGAATGATAAACAGGGCACAAAACGGGCGTTGTCGGGTTTGTCGCGCCGCTGATCTAATGAAAAAGACGAAGAAGCAAGGGCGACTGAATGCTCGATATTTTACAGCACTAACGCCCGGCCTTCTCCAAAAGACGAAAGAATATAAGGACAAAAATTATGATGGCCAAGATGAAACTACTTTTTTTATCGGTGCTGATCGTGCTGACTTCTGCATCGCAAACGGTACTGGCGCAAGACGAAGGTGACGCCGAAATTCCGGATCGCAACGCACTCTCTGACGGAAAGCTGACCTCGGATGAAATAAAGCGATATGCGAGCCTGGCTGCCAGGCATATGCAGACTTTAACGGCCGTTGCTCGTGAAGAGGTAGGTGCAGAGCTGGAGCAAAGCGGGGTCGTCATTCCTGCCGCCTGGATGATGATGAACGATGGTGAAGTCAAGCGTGTCCGGCTGGGCGAAAGTGGCGAAAAAGCCGCCGCAACCATGAAGGTGCTGATGTTCAGGGCAGCTCTCAAGTCGCTCGCCCGACACGGTAAGATCCTCGCAACCGCAATAGTCTATGCAGGCAAAGTCGAGGAGGATGGAAACACCCGAGTGCTTGCGATTGAACATGAGCATCGTCTTGGGCTTTCAGGTCTACAGGTGGTTCCGTACCGCTTTGAGCAAGGAGACCTGAGCTTTGGCAAGCCCAACACCCAGAAAAAGCCATATGAACTCTTCTACGACGGCCGGAAAGCGGAGAGTGAGGGGCAGGAAAAGAGCAAAACGTGACGCAAATCCGTTTTGTAACCGTTCGTTTCAGTGTGGTTGAGAATTGTGAGTGCAATCACGGATTAGGACTGTAAAACAATCTTAAATGGATTTGTGGGATCACAGATCCTGCTTCGAAAAATACAGACTCACATAAAAATAATGATGAGTTCATAAGGAGATAAGAATGAAAGGCCTGAAGAAAATTGCACTTGCTACAGCCGTAGCTGCTGCCCCGTTCGCCGCACAGGCAGAACTGACGGCACTGAACGATTCCGCGATGGGTAATGTCACCGGTCAGGCCGGTGTGACCATTGAACTGGAAACCCAGGTCAGTATCGGTCAGTTCAAGTACACCGATGAAGGCTCCTTCAATGTTAACGACATTGAGCTGGGTGGTGCTGGTTTGATCACAGGCGCGAACCCGTTTTTCGACACCGACGGTGACGGCACTCCTGATCTCGCCGCTTCCCAGTTGCTGGATGATCTGGCGATCGATATTGACATCGCTGCTGACGGCGATGCGGTAGTTTCGGTTCACACCATTAGTGGGCTTCCCATCGACTGGGGCTTCACCGCTTCGTCCATGACTCTGGAAGGTACAGCTGGTGAAAGCACCACGCTGATCTCCGGCTTGAGTGCCTACGGTATGCTGGCCAAGCTCGATATCCGCGTCGACACCGAAGATGCCGCGACGACTCTGGGTGGCACCGGCGATGGTTCTCTGAACATTGATACTGCCTTTACGGTCAACAACATGAACTTTGATGTCCCGTTCCTGGCAGTTGGTATCCAAGGAATGTCCATTACTGGCGCTGGCGATAACTTTGACTACAACGGTGATGGAACTGTAGAGGCTCCCGAAACAGAACTTGGTTTGGATCTGACAGACCCTGCTCAACAGAAACAGCTGAAAATTGCTACTGGCTTCGCGAACGTCAATATGGACGTTTACAAAGGCAATGGTCTCGGTGCATCCACCGCAACCGACGTGCTGCGTGTTGACGTCAATAACGTAGTGATGGATATGAACATTGCTGGCGTTGCTATCGGCGGAACCAGCATCGGTTCTGTCGCTCTGGACAACCTGCATGTGCAGAACACCAGGCTGGCTGTTTACGGTCACTAATCTGACCTGATACCAGTGTTGGTAAAACGCCCCGCGACGCGGGGCGTTTTTTTGCCCCAAAATCTTGGCGGGGCATAAAAAAAGGCAGCTGTACCGCTGCCTTTTTTTGTTGTAGCGCGAAACTGCCAGCTACTGCTCCGGCACCGCAATAGAAAGATCAAACCCACCTCCGGCCCGCGGCGTCAAACTGATCGGCCCTTCATTGATCGCCTCCGGAATACGGATCTGATCAATCCCCGGCGGATTGCCAATCGAGAAATTCACATTCTGACCGTCGAACCCGATTCCCAACTGATCGTTCAGGAACGTCTGGGTAAACGGCTCATCCGGAATTTCCATTTGCTGGCCGAAAATCAGTGGTGGAATGGTAGGGGTGAACTCGGCGATCGGCTGCGCGGCAGCCAGCTGGTCGGTGGGGAGTAACAGGGCACGACGGATAAACTCCTCTTCCGCTGCGGCCAGTGCGTCTTCCCGGTCTTCTTCCATATACTTCTGCAGCAGATCCCGGTAGGCCTGTTCCTCGGATTCGGTGAGCACGGGTTCGCCCGGGGAAATGGTCAGGGAGCGGATGATGCGTCGCCGGTCAGCTTCGGATTTTCGTTTTTCCCTGGGTACGATGATAACCGCCGAGTCCTTGACGTAGGTTTCCACCATTTCGTCGGAGGTCAGGGCTTCCACCCCGGCGTTTGCCGCAAGGCTGGCGGTCAGGCCTGCAATGGCGCCTGCAAGCAGATGTGTGCCTTTCATGATGTGGCCTCGTCCTTTGATCTGCTTCTCAGTATTCGGTTTGTTGGACAGTTTTTCAACCGAGTGCGGGCGGGATTGTGATCAGTCTCTTTGAATTGTCAGTATCTTTATAAAAAGCCGCAGTTTCATTGGTATAGTCGTGGAACTTTTCCGTTCGTAAATGGCCAGAAGGGCAGGATGATCAAAGTATTTCGCGAACGCTGGCAGCGCTGGGTGAATCGGCGGGTCCCCCGATCAGACAGTCAGTCTTTCAATCAGAAAAACATTTTTATTCTCCCGACCGGGGCCGGTGTGGTCTTCGGTATCTTGCTGTTGGTGATGCTGATCACGGGCATCAATTACCAGAACAGCCTCATTTATCTCACCACGTTTCTTCTGGGAGCACTGTTTGTCGGCGCCATGCATCAAACCCACCGTAACCTCTCAGGTCTGCAGTTAACAGTCATGCAACCAGGTGAGGGATTTGCCGGTGACGAAGTGCCCTACAGGTTTCGCGCGTCCGCGGGTCAAGGTCCGGCCATTTCAATACGCCTTTCCTGTGAGGATTCCAGGGTTGCCCCATTCCATATCGCGGCAGGGCAGGCAATGGATGTGACCTTGCTGGTTACTTCAGCCCATCGCGGGTATCTCAGGCCGGAAATGATTCGGGTCGAAACCCGCTTTCCTTTCGGATTGCTCAAAGCCTGGTCGTGGATCAGGCCGGTATCGCCGGCGATCATCTTTCCCCGGCCCGTGGTTGCGCCAGATTCCGGCAGCACGGTTGAAGACGGAGACGAGGACAGTGCCCAGCGTGCAACCATCGGAAATGATAACGCGGACCTTCGCCCCTGGCGCGAGGGTGACTTGAGTCAGCGCGTCATGTGGAAACGCTACGCCCGTACGGGACAGATGGTGGTGGCGGACTGGGAAGGCGAGCAGGGCAACCCGCAGTGGCTGGACTTCTATGCGTTTGCGGGTGCGGACAACGAGCTGAGACTGAGTTACCTCGCCTGGCAGGTGCTGGAGCGGGCCAGGGGCAATACTCCGTTCGGTCTGAATCTGCCGGGGCAGGTGATTGAGCCCGATCACGGGCCTGCTCACGTTAACCGCTGTTTGCGTGCCCTGGGAGTGTGGGGAGAGGTTCCCCCGAGAGATTCCGTTGCAGCTGCGCATGGCACGCGATGGCATGAAACTGTGCGGGAGAAGGAAGCTCCGGTATGAAACTGCCCCCGGCTTTCGCTTCTGGGCGGGAGGCAGTAAAGCCTGAAAATGCCTTGCCCTCGAATGCCCTGCTGTGGCTGATCGGCAGTTTTGCGATCCTGTTGGCGCCCCAGTGGGACCGGCTTCCGGTATGGCTCGTCGTCGCCTGCGGGATACTCGCGCTATGGCGCTGGCTTGCGCAGGAAGGCAGGGTCCGGCTGCCCGGGCGCTGGTTGCGCAGTGGTATCATGCTGGTGCTGATCGCTGTTTATGTTGCCACAGTGCAAGGCCGGTTCACCGTGGATACTGCGGCGTCGTTCTTTGTGCTGGCGGTGGGGCTGAAGTGGCTGGAAACCCGTTCGGCGCGGGATTTCTACGTGCTGTTTTTCATTCTTGTGTACCTGGCCGGGGTCAACTTCCTGTTCCAGCAGAACATCCTCTGGGCACTGGTAAACTTCCTGGCAGTGGCGCTGCTGTTGGTTGGGTTGCAGGTGCTCAATGCTCCGGACCTGCCCAGCGATATGCCCTCCGGCTGGCGCCGCCTGGGCGGACTGCTGCTGAAAACCTTGCCGGTTGTGGTGCTGCTGTTTGTTTTCTTCCCCCGCATGGCACCGCTCTGGAGTGTGCCTCTGGTGTCGGGAGAGGCCCGCTCGGGGATAACCGACACCATGCGACCGGGCGACATTTCAAATCTGGCGCAGAGCAGCGAGCGGGCCTTCCGGGCAACGTTCGGAGGCGAAATGCCCGCCTATCGCGATCGTTACTGGCGTGGTCTGGTGCTGGATTACCTCGATGGTGAAACCTGGCGCCAGGGCAGAGGCGAGCGTTTCCGCCGCCCGGGTCGCATTGCCATGGACGGAGGTGTTGGGGCGCTGGGCGACCGCGAATATGACGTGTTGATGGAGCCGACCGATCAGCGCTGGGCGTTTGCCCTTGAGGGCTCCTCGGCGATCTCTGACAACGTGGTGGAAGAGGGCGATGATCTGTTCCGCTTCCGCCGCCCCGCGGACAGCCCGATGCGTTACCGCCTGAGCCTCGATGAGTCCCCGGTGGGTGGTGATGGGAATGAGCTGGGCGTGGCAGAGCGGCGCCGGTTTTTGCAGCTTCCGGCCTCCGGAAACCCGAGGGCCCGGGAGCTGGCTCGTGAGTTGGAGCAGCGCTTTTCTGATGAAGGCATTGTGGATTCGTTGCTTGGTCGTTTCCGGGAGCAGCAGTACTTCTACACCCTGCGGCCGCCGGCCATGCCCGATGACGGGGTTGATGCCCTCCTGTTCGATGTCAAGCGGGGCTTTTGCGCCCACTATGCGGGTGCGACCACGTTCGTGCTGAGAGCAGCAGGTATTCCGGCCCGAGTGGTTGTCGGTTATCAGGGGGGGGAGCCCGGAGCGGGTGGCGAATACCTGATCGTGCGGCAATACGACGCCCATGCCTGGGTTGAAGCATGGCTGGATGGCCGGGGGTGGGTGAGGATTGATCCAACCGCAGCGATTTCCCCGGAACGGATTGAGTCCGGCCTCAGGGACGCAGTGGCTGGGGAGGGTTCCTTCCTCGAAGACGAGGTTCTGTCGGCCCAGAAGTACGGTGACATGGCGCTGGTGCAATGGGCCAGCCTCCAGCTCGATCGCATTAACTACCAATGGCAGCGGTGGGTGGTCGGTTACCAGGGGCAAAGCCAGATGGACCTGATGTCACGCTTGCCGGGAGGTATCGGGATGCGAGAGCTTGGCTATCTGACTGCCGGCGTTGTCGGTGCTGGATTGCTGGTTGCCGGCATTTTTTCAGCCTTGCAGCTGCGTCGGGGTGAACGCCGGGACGACTTCCAGAAAGTGCTGCTATCCTGGCATCGGACCTGCGAGAGTGTCGGCGTTCCGGTCCGGCAGGGTGAAACGCCCAGTACCCTTGCAGACCGGCTGGCGCAAGCCCGGCCCTCGGTTACCGAAACAGCCCGACGTTTTGCCCGGATGGTGAACAGCCATTACTATAAGGCGGCATCTGAATCCGACGATCAGGAACTGCGGCGCATGCGGCGGTTACTTGGCACCATGAAACGCCAGTTGCGGGAAACCTCGCCGCGGCGCCAGTCAAACAGAGAATCCGGACCAGCAAAGTGACCGATATTGCCCGAGACATGCCCTGGCTCGAACGGGCCTGGCAACAGATCCAGGCTCGCGTAGCCGACGACCGCCTGCCCCATGCCTTGATTATCAACGGTGAGCGGGGTGTCGGTAAGCGTGCCTGGGCGGAAGCGGTGGCGGGATTGCTGCTTTGCGACCGGCCGGTCAAGAATGAAGCGGGTCTCCCTGTGGCCTGTGGCCAGTGTAAGCAGTGTGGGCTTGTTGCCGCCGGCAGTCATCCGGATGTACGGATCTACGCGCCGGAAAAATCCCGAATGGTGAAGGTAGATCAGATCCGTGCTTTGTCTTCCTTTGCGGTGGGTTCTCCCCAGGTCGCCCATCACAAGGTGGCGATCATTGACCGGGCCGACCAGCTCAACGTCAATGCAGCAAATGCCTTGTTGAAAACGCTGGAGGAACCGCTGCCGGACGTGACGCTGCTGCTCTTGCAGGAAAGTGGGCGTCCGGTACTGCCGACCATTCATTCCCGTTGCCAGACCCTGAATATCCCGGTTCCGGCCCGTGAGCAGGCGGAGCGGTGGCTGGTCGCGCGCGTAACGGAGCTGGACGAAGACCAGCGTCCCTCCGCAGAGGCGCTGGCCAAGGCCCTGATGCTGGCGGGTAACGCACCCCGATTGGCTCTCGAGTATGTCAATGGTGATTTTCTCAAGCTCAGGGATGACGCATTCGACAGCTTCCGTCAGTTCATGAAGGGGCAGCTGCCGTTGGCTGAGGCCGCCAAGGCGTTCAAGACCATGGGGCTGGAAGATTCACTGTTTCTGTTTGAGGGCTGGGCCGCCGACCTGGCTCGTATGGCCGCCGGTGGCCAGCCAGCAGATTCCGAAGCGGCAGATATGCTCGGATTTCTCGCCAGGCGGAACCCGGCCTGGCGGGCCCACGAGTTGTTGGACATGATTCGTGAGTCCAGAGCTGCCGGCGTTTATAACGCCAATCCCGAACTCGAGGCCAGTCGCCTGCTACTTGCCTGGCAGGCCCTGATGCCCAGGCGGCGAAGAGCAGGTTGATGGCATTCCTGCCCGGGGCTACGCCTATGGGGGTGCTACCTGCTATGATTTCGAAACGACAGGGATTTTCGTATCCCGGTATGAACGATTTACCGTGACAACACAATAAAAGGTGTCAGATATGGGCCCAGGTTTTGGCGCGCGCAGTGGCATTCTCACCCTGACCATCAAGGATAAGGCAGTGCTGTATGCCGCCTACATGCCGTATATCCGTCAGGGCGGTCTGTTTATCCCGACCCAGAAGCAGTATCAGCTTGGTGATGAGGTTTTCCTCCTGCTTAACCTGATGGACGAGCCCGAGAAGATCCCCGTGGCCGGAAAGGTTATCTGGATAACGCCTAAGGGTGCCCAGGGAAACCGGGCCGCAGGTATCGGTGTTCAGTTCAACGGTGATGATGAAACTGCTCGGACGAAGATTGAATCCTACCTGGCCGGCTCCCTGAGCTCTGATCGCCCCACGCACACCATGTGAGGCGGCACGCTTCATGAATGATATGTCTGAAACCATCAGGTCAGCCGGCAGATTGTGTTGCTCGGAAACCGTCTGGCAACTCGAGAATATAAGCCTGGCGGGTCTTTCATGGTCCGCCAACCCCGGAATCGCAGGACAACCACCAGTCCTGATGCTTCATGGTTGGCTGGATAACAGTCTTACCTTTACCAGGCTGGCACCCGAAATCGCAAAAATTACCGATGTTCATGCCATTGATATGGCTGGCCATGGAAAATCCGGCCACCGGTCTCCGGGACAATCCTATCTGCTGATGGATTATGTGGCCGATCTTGCGGAGGTGATTGAGCGCCATTTCAGTGAGGCGGGCGAAAGCCGAGTCGATCTGGTGGGGCATTCGCTCGGCGGCATCGTCAGCGCCCTCTATGCGGCTGCATTCCCGGAAAGGGTCCGGCACCTGGTGATGATTGACAGTCTCGGTGCCATCAGCCGCCCGGTAAAAGAAACCATTCCCCAGTTGCGAAGAGCCATCAGAAAGCGCCTGAACGGATCCGGCAAGTCGGTGGTTTACCCGGATCTGAAAACAGCGGCCAAGGCCCGGGAAGGAGGTGTCAGCCCGCTTAGCCATGAGGCCGCACTCACCCTCGTTCCCCGAAACATGAAACCGTTTCGAGACGGTTACGTATGGTGTACTGATCCGCGTTTGCGACACCCGTCGCCTCTCATGATGACGGAAGAGCAGGTATTGGCGTCACTGGAGGCCATCGAAACTCCAACGTTGTTTGTCCGCGCCGAAGAAGGCCTCCTTGCGCAGCGCAAGGGCCTGAATGACCGGGCAGAGCGGATCAGGAATCTCACAGTGGCGGATGTTCCGGGCGGACACCATTGCCATCTCGATGGTGATACCGGGCCGGTCGCAGAGGCGGTAAAGGCATTTCTGACCCATGGTTAAACAATTGAGCACAAAGCGGTTGGTCAAATCCCTTGGCGGGGTGTTGGTCCTGTTGGCTACACTTTCTATGGAAGCGGTTGCATCCGGCTTTCCGGAACCGTTTCCGCAGTCCGAGCTCGAGACGAGTACGGGGATTCAGTCTGGCGGGCACCTGGTGCTGTTTAGTCCGGTGCGCGAAGTGAATGATGAAATCCGTTCCGAGACCATGGCCCGGTTGCCGGTGTCAGGGGAAGGGCGGATGTACCTGCTGAACCGGGATGCAAGTCGGGAAGAAGCGCGGGATTACTACCAGCGATTGTTGCAGGCGCGAAACGCCAGCGTTCTCTTCGAATGTTCCGGTGTCAGCTGTGGCCGGAGCGTAATCTGGGCCAACCGCATTTTCGGTCAGGCGGTCCTCAACGGCAGGGATTCGCAGCAGGATTACCTGGTTGCCGGTTCGCTGGCTGAGGATGGAACCCGCTGGTTGACGCTTGTTTACACCGTAACTCGCGGGAATCTGCGGGAATATGTATGGGTAGAACACTTTAGTCTTGGCGACGGGGCCGTTGTGCCTGGATTTGACACCGTCTCCGACAGGATTTTCGGGCCACTGATTGTCCCTTACGAGGGCGGCTTTACCTATAAGTTCGAATGGGAGGCGACCGACCGCCGCAACCTGCGGGAGCGCGCCGCGGAAGAGGGTGCTGTGGTTGTGTTGGTCGGTTTTTCATCTCTTGGCGCGGAGGAATCGCTGGATGATTCCCTTGAGCGCGCCAGGGGTGCGACGGAATCCCTTTCCGAGGTATTGGCGAGAATCGGGATACCCGGTGAGCAGCAGAAGATACTGGTGGTTGGCCCCTTCATACCCATGGAGAACCCGGATCGCCAGGGAGATCGGGTGGAAGTAACCGTCATTTCGAGGTGAGATCATGGCCAAGGAACCGGATACCAATGGCGACGCCCCGGATAAGCCGGATTCGGAGAGTCCCCAGGATAATATTTCCAAGGTTCTCCAGAGTTCCGACGTCTCTGCGGCGGAGGCTCCTGCAGATACCCGGAAACACCCGGCCGGCACCAAACGCAAGCAGACCGTTGCGCTGACCCTCGGAAGCGGAGGGGCACGGGGCTATGCCCACATTGGCGCCATAGAAATCCTGGCGGAGCGCGGTTACGAAATCGTGGCGATTTCGGGTTGCTCCATGGGGGCATTGATCGGCGGCATGTACGCGGCCGGAAAGATGAAAGACTACAAGGACTGGGTGACCGGGCTGGGCCAGTTTGACGTGCTCAAGCTTCTGGATGTCACGTTCAGCTCCGTGGGTGCCATTCGGGGAGAGAAGATTTTTTCGGTGGTGCGGGACATGCTGGGCGATACCCGCATCGAGGATCTTCCATTGGCGTATACGGCGGTCGCAACCGACCTGCTTGCCCACAAGGAGGTCTGGTTCCAGGAGGGCCCGCTGGACCAGGCTATCCGCGCGTCGGTGGCCATCCCCAGCGTTGTCACTCCGCTGGTGCTGAATGGTCGTGTGCTGGTGGATGGTGCGTTGCTGAACCCCTTGCCCATCATTCCTACCATTTCTGCCCACGCGGACCTCATTGTTGCGGTCAATCTCAGCGGCGAGGATGACCGGCGCCAACGGATTCCGGATGCGGCTTTTGTCCATGATCAGGATGCCTCGGACATGGAGGAGTGGGTTGATGCTATCCGCGACAAGGCGTCACGCTGGTTTGACTGGGATACCATCAAGTCGCTGGGCTCCCGGAAGGCTGACAATGGCGAGAGTGCCGAGGAGAAACTGAGCAAGGAATTGCACAAGAAAGAGAATCACAAGCACCATGGAAAGAAGCCAGCGGAGAAAAAAAATCAGGAAGATCACGAAACCATAGACTGGGACAAGCTGGGCATCGGCAAATTCGACGTGATGAACCTGACCATTGAAACCATGCAGAGTGCATTGGTTCAGTACAAGATCGCTGGTTATCCCCCGGATCTCCTCGTCAACGTACCCAAGAACGCCTGCCGAACCTATGACTACCATAAGGCTCCGGAGCTTATTCAGCTTGGGCGGGAGCGGATGACGGCGGCGCTTGACCGGTTCGAGGCAAACAGGAGCAGTTCCGGCCCGTTGGCTATCTGAGTCGTGTCTGGATGGGTTTAGGCTGCAGGAGCGGGGCTAAACAGCGTATAATCCCGCGCTGACATGCGCCAGAACAGGAAAAGATCCTTGTGACCAGCCCCATCGATGACCTCCAGACCGTTCGCGATTACCTTCGCTTTGCCTCGACGCAGTTTGCCGCGTCTCCACTGTTCTTTGGCCACGGCACTGATAATGTCTGGGATGAGGCTGTTCAACTGGTGATGCGCAGCCTGAACCTGCCGCTGGAAAACAACACCCTGTTTCTCGATGCCCGACTTACCCGGGACGAACGGGCCACGATACTCGACCGGATCGAACGTCGGGTGAATGAGCGTGTCCCGCTCGCGTACCTCCTCGGTGAGGCATGGTTCATGGGCATGCCGTTCCATGTTGACGAGCGTGTGCTGGTTCCCCGGTCGCCGATCGGTGAGCTTCTGGAAAACGGCCTCCAGCCCTGGTTGGGTGATACCGAAATCAGCCGGGTTCTGGATCTTTGTACCGGTAGTGGTTGTATCGGCATTGGGGCGGCCATGGTGTTCGAAGAGGCGGAAGTGGACTTGTCCGATATTTCCGGGGATGCGCTGGCGGTAGCGGAGTCGAATATTGATCTTCATGACGTCCGCAACCGGGTCCATACCGTACAGTCTGATGTATTCGAGAACATTACCGGCCGCTACGACGTTATCCTGAGTAACCCGCCGTATGTCGATGCGGAGGACCTCGCGGACATGCCGGACGAGTACCGCCATGAGCCGGAACTTGGGCTGGCAGCGGGCGCGGATGGCCTGGATATCGCACACCGGATCCTCGCGAAGGCGGCTGACCACCTCACCGAAGATGGTCTGCTGATCGTGGAAGTGGGCAACAGCTGGGTCGCCCTGGACCAGGCCTATCCGGACCTGCCGTTCACTTGGCTTGAGTTTGAAAACGGCGGTGACGGCGTGTTCCTGCTGCGGGCGGGAGATCTTCGAGCCTGGCGGGCCCGAAGTTAAACCAAATTCTCACAAGAACTGGATAAGATACTGAATCATGTCGGGAAATAGCTTTGGAAAACTCTTCACAGTAACCACCTTCGGTGAGAGCCATGGGGCCGCTCTGGGGTGCATTATCGACGGCTGCCCACCGGGCCTGGAGCTTTCGGAAGCCGACATGCAGCGGGATCTGGATCGACGCAAGCCGGGCACTTCGCGCCACACCACCCAGCGCCGCGAGGCGGACGAAGTACGGATCCTGTCCGGGGTGTTCGAGGGCAAGACCACGGGAACGCCCATCGGCCTGATCATCGAGAATACCGATCAGCGCTCCAAAGACTATTCCAAGATTTCCGAGCAGTTCCGCCCGGCCCATGCCGACTACACCTACATGCACAAGTATGGTGTTCGTGACTACCGCGGCGGCGGTCGTTCTTCTGCCCGCGAAACCGCCATGCGTGTTGCTGCCGGCGCTGTCGCCCGGAAGTTTCTGGAACAGCGCTTGGGCATCCGGATCCGCGGCTACCTTTCCCAGCTTGGACCGATCAAGGCGGAAAAGCTCGACTGGGATCAGGTGCACCAGAATCCGTTCTTTTGCCCAGATGCCGATAAGGTGCCGGAAATGGAAGACTACATGGACGCACTCCGGAAAGAGGGTGATTCCATTGGCGCCCGGATTAATGTGGTGGCGGAAGGGGTACCTCCCGGCCTTGGCGAGCCGATCTTCGACCGTCTCGATGCTGATCTCGCCCATGCGTTGATGAGTATCAACGCGGTGAAGGGTGTGGAGATCGGGGCCGGTTTCGATTCCGTAGAACAGAAGGGCACCGAGCACCGGGATGAGATGACGCCTGAGGGCTTCCTGTCCAACAATGCCGGCGGCGTGCTTGGTGGCATTTCCTCTGGTCAGCCCATCGTGGCAAGCATCGCCCTGAAGCCGACCTCCAGTCTCCGTCTGCCGGGCCGCAGTATCGATGTGAACGGGAATCCGGTGGAAGTCATAACCACCGGCCGTCACGATCCCTGTGTCGGGATCCGGGCCACGCCGATTGCCGAAGCCATGATGGCGATTGTTCTGATGGATCACTACCTGCGCCACCGGGGTCAGAATGGTGATGTGGAAGTCTCCACGCCTGTCCTCGGGCAGCTTTGATGCTGCTGGCCTTTGAACTGGGAAAAGCGGCTGCGGCCGGGCAGTCCGTTCAAAAAACGCCCGTGAATACGTCCCTGTAGGGCTCGGTCGCGCCATCCATGGCGCTTCACATTTTTGAACGGTCTGCCGGGTCGCAGCCGCCAAATCTCACGATACTTCTTTAGGAGTCCTGGTATTTACTGGCGGCTTTCCAATCTCTATTTCTGGTTCTTCGCCCTTCTGGGCGGACTGCTTCCATATTGGTCTCTGTACCTTGAGGGGCAGGGTTACACCTATCTTCAGATCGCCACGCTGATGGCGACCATCCAGTTGACAAAGATCGTTGCCCCGAGTGTATGGGGGTGGCTCGGCGACAAGAGTGGCCAGCGGGTACGGTTGGTCAGGTTTGGCGCTATTACTGGTTCTCTCTTCTTTGCAGGGGTCTTCCTCGAGCCTGGTTTCTATGGCCTCCTGCTGGTGATGCTCGCGTTTACCTTTTTCTGGAACGCGATCCTGCCCCTGTACGAGGTAATCACTCTTCGCACGCTGGGTAGTCAGAAAGAGAAGTATGGACGGGTTCGCCTTTGGGGCTCGGTCGGGTTTATCGCGGCGGTAGCCGGAGTGGGGGGAATTCTCGAGATTGTTCCGGTTGGGTACCTCCCATGGCTGTTGCTACCGGTTTTCGCAGGTATAGCGGTATCTGCGTTTCTGGTGCCATCAGAAAAGGGTGAAGTTAAACCGCAGGCCCCCAAGGGCAGCCTCAAGCGAATTGTGACCCATCCGGCGGTTGTCACCTTCTTTCTGATGAACTTCCTGCTCCAGGTTTCGCACGGCCCGTACTACACGTTTTTCAGTATCCACCTTGAGCAGCACGGTTATGGCAAGTTACCGATCGGGCTGTTGTGGTCCCTCGGCGTGGTTGCCGAGATCGGTCTGTTTCTGGTGATGCACAGGTTTACCCGGCGTTTCACGGTCCGGCAGATTGCCATCGGGGCGCTGATGCTGACGATGATTCGCTGGGCGCTGATTGCCGAGCTGACCGATGTGATTCTGGTACTTATCTTCGCGCAGCTTCTGCACGCCGCTTCCTATGGGGCGCTTCACGCGATTTCAGTCCAGTACATCCAGGGTTTTTTCGGCAAACATCATCATGGCCAGGGCCAGGCCCTGTACAGCGGGCTTACTTTCGGAGCCGGAGGAGCCGCTGGTGCGTGGATTTCAGGCTTCCTTGTGGAAGGTATCAATACTTCTGCAGCATTTTGGGGGGGCGCTGTGGCCATGGCGCTGGCGGTGTTGATCACCTGGCGGGGCCTTAGGCCGCCGCCAGACGATATCTGACGTGTTGAATTACTCTTCCGGATCTTCCTCGTCTTCTTCGATCTTGAGCGAAAGACCGCTTCCGGTCGGACCCGAAGCGGCGGACGAGTCAGCATCTCCCTGACCGTGCAGCTTGATCTTCAGGCGCAGGTTATTGGCGGAGTCGGCATTCTTCAGCGCTTCATCCTCAGAAATCTTGCCTTCCTTCCAAAGGTTGAACAGCGCGAGATCGAAAGTCTGCATGCCTATGTTGGCTGACTTCTCCATGATTTCCTTGATGCCCTCGATTTCACCGCGCAGGATCAGCTCGCTGATGGTGGGCGTGCCCAGCAGGATCTCGATGGCCGCACAACGTTTTTTATCAACGGTCGGAACCAGCCGTTGGGATACGAAGGCGCGCAGGTTCATGGCAAGGTCCATCAGCAATTGCGGGCGACGTTCCTCGGGGAAGAAGTTGATGATGCGATCCAGCGCCTGGTTGGCGTTGTTGGCGTGCAAAGTGGAAATGCACAGGTGCCCGGTCTCGGCAAAAGCCAGGGCATGCTCCATGGTTTCGCGGTCCCGGATCTCGCCGATCAGGATGACATCCGGCGCCTGACGCAGGGTGTTCTTGAGCGCTTTCTGGAAGCTCCGGGTATCAACGCCCACCTCGCGCTGGTTAACGATGCACTTTTTGTGGCGGTGAATGTACTCCACCGGATCTTCGATGGTAATGATGTGACCGGCAGAGTTGGTGTTCCGATGATCGATAAGAGCCGCCAGGGATGTGGATTTGCCGGAACCTGTTGCGCCGACAAAGAGCACCAGGCCCCGCTTGGCCATCACCACATCCTTGAGGATGGGTGGCAGGCCAAGATCGTCGGCGTTCGGGATTTCAGTCACGATGTTCCGGGCGACAATCGAAATCTCGTTACGTTGCCGGAAAATATTGATCCGGAACCGGCCCACGTTGCGGATGCTGTACGCGAGGTTCATTTCGAGCTCCTGTTCGAACTCCGCGATTTGCTCATCGTCCATGATGGTGTAGGCGATGTCCTTGATTGCCCCGGGGCCCATGGGAGACCGGTCGATGGGCTTTAGTGAGCCGTGGAATTTGGCGCAGGGCGGGGCGCCGGTGCTCAGGTAAAGGTCCGAGCCATCGTGCTTGGCCAGAATCTTGAGGTAATCGTCAAAGCCCATGTCGTCTCCTGATCGTCAATGATTTATTTGGGGTCACCCGCTTCCTCCTCCCGCACCACCGACAGCAGCGCCCGCGCTGCCTGACTGAGCTGGCGCCCAGCCACACCGATACCTCCGAGCATCCGGTTAACGGGATACCCGGTATCCAGCTGGTGGACCGATTCATCCAGCATGCTCACCGGTAAAACACTCCAGCCTAGCCCGACACTCGTCATCATCTTTAGCGTCTCAAGGTAATTGGTCGGTATCTGCTGTTTCAGCGGAAGATTCGCCTCGAGAAAAAGGCGACTGACAGTCCGATAGGTGGCCGTTGTGGTATCGGGTAAAAGAGCGGGATGGCCGGCAAGATCCTCAAGCGATGCCGAAACCTGTCCCGACAACTCATGATCCCGCCCGACCACAAACGCCATGGGATCGGACCACTGTTCGTATACCACGAACTGGCTTCCCATACTGTCACTGAGTGTGACAAAGGCCAGCTCCGCGTTACGTTTAAGCATCTGCGCGTAAGCGGCATCCGACTCCATGAACTGCAGATTCAACCGTACTTCCGGATAGTCACGGGAAAAACGCCTTAGCCAATTGGGCAGATGATGCAGGCCGATGTGGTGCGACGCGATAATCTCCAGATCTCCGCTTACCTCTCCGTCATCCGCCAAGAGCGCCACCCGGGCGTTGTGAATCTCGTCCAGGATCTTCCGAGCGTGGGGCAGCAATCGGGTTCCCGCATCGGTCAGTCGGATTTCGCGGTGGCTACGGTCGATCAGCTTCGCGCCCAGTTGGTTCTCCAGAGCTGCCAGGCGTTTGCTGATCGCCGGCTGGGTAAGATGCAAAACTTCTGCGGCTTCTGAAAAGGAGCCTTGGTCGACAATGGTTAGAAACGCTCTCAGAGAATTGGAATCCATTTCGAGGCCCTTCCTCTTGGTGGCATTCACAGGTTCGGGGGCTCAACCCAGACCTTTCGCCCAAAGTAAAATATGCCGAAACGGAATGCAAAGAATAAAAAACATGAATTGAGGTTATGCAGGCCAGGGGAGTAACATAGCCAACAATGAAGTCAAAACCAGAAACCCCCAGAGAGTGAGAGAGAACCATGGCGGGCAAGACCTTATACGACAAATTGTGGGACGACCACCTGGTCAAACAGCGGGACGACGGCTCCGCACTGATCTACATCGACCGTCAGCTGCTGCACGAAGTCACCTCACCGCAAGCATTCGAAGGCCTGCGCCTCGCCGGCCGCAAACCCTGGCGCATCGACGCCAACATCGCCACCCCGGATCACAACGTCCCGACCACCGATCGTGACAAAGGCATCGACGGCATTGTCGACCCCGTATCCCGGACCCAGGTTGAAACCCTCGACAAGAACTGCGACGAATTCGGCATCCTCGAATTCAAGATCAAGGACCAGCGCCAGGGCATCGTCCACGTCATCGGGCCGGAGCAGGGCGCTACCCTGCCGGGTATGAGCATCGTATGTGGTGATTCCCACACCTCTACCCACGGCGCCTTCGGCTGCCTGGCGCACGGTATCGGCACCTCCGAGGTGGAACATGTACTGGCCACCCAGTGCCTGGTGCAGAAGAAGATGAAAAACATGCTGGTCAAGGTCAACGGCAAGTTGGGTCCCGGCGTGACCGGCAAGGACGTCGTGCTGGCCATTATCGGCAAGATTGGCACTGCCGGCGGCACGGGCTATGCCATCGAGTTTGGTGGTGAAGCCATCCGTGGCCTCAGCATGGAAGGCCGGATGACGATCTGCAACATGTCCATCGAGGCCGGCGCCCGCGTCGGTATGGTGGCTGTAGATGACACCACCATTGATTACGTCAAAGGCCGCCCGTTCGCTCCGAAGGGCGAAACCTGGGACAAAGCCGTAGACTACTGGCGCACCCTGCACAGCGACGACGACGCGGTCTTCGACAAGGTAGTCGAACTCGATGGCTCCGCTATCATGCCTCAGGTGAGCTGGGGTACCTCGCCGGAAATGGTGACGGGCGTCGATGGGGCCGTGCCGGATCCGGCCAGGGAAGAAGATCCCATCAAGCGCGAGGGCATTGTCCGGGCGCTCAAGTACATGGGGCTGCAGCCGAACCAGAAGATCACCGACATCCAGCTCGATCGGGTCTTCATCGGTTCCTGTACCAACAGCCGTATCGAGGATTTGCGCGAAGCCGCTGCTGTGGTCAAGGGGCGCAAGGTATCGCCCAGCCTCAAGCAGGCGATGGTCGTGCCGGGCTCCGGTCTGGTAAAAGCGCAGGCTGAACAGGAAGGTCTGGACAAGATCTTTATCGAGGCCGGTCTGGAATGGCGCGACCCGGGCTGCTCCATGTGTCTGGCCATGAATGCCGACAAGCTGGGGCAGGGCGAGCATTGTGCCTCCACTTCGAACCGGAACTTCGAGGGCCGTCAGGGCTTCGGTGGTCGTACCCACCTCGTGAGCCCGGGCATGGCCGCCGCCGCCGCGGTGACCGGCCATTTTGTTGATGTCCGTGAATTGATGCACTGAGCCACAGGAGAGAGACCATGCGAGCATTTACGCAACACCAGGGAATTGTTGCCCCCATGGACCGTTCCAATGTGGACACGGACATGATCATTCCCAAACAGTTTCTGAAATCCATCAAGCGTACCGGCTTCGGTCCCAATCTGTTTGATGAGCTGCGATACCTGGACGAGGGCAAGCCGGACCAGGATTGCTCAGAGCGCCCGCTGAATCCCGATTTCGTGCTGAACCAGGATCGCTACAAGGGCGCCAGTGTGCTGTTGGCCCGCAGCAACTTTGGGTGTGGCTCCAGCCGTGAGCATGCGCCCTGGGCGCTGGATGACTTTGGTTTCCGGGTCATTATTGCTCCGAGCTTTGCCGATATCTTCTACAACAACTGCTTCAAAAATGGCTTGTTACCCATTGTTTTACCTGAAGAAGTCGTTGACCAGTTGTTCCGCGAGGCGGAGAAAAATGAAGGCTACCAGCTGACAGTGGATCTGCAGGCGAAGACCGTGACCACGCCATCCGGCGAGTCCTTCAGTTTCGATGTCGATGATTTTCGCCGGCACTGCCTGCTCAACGGCCTGGATGATATCGGTGTGACTCTCGAGGATGCGGATCTGATCCGCGACTATGAAGAAAAGCGCAGGCAGACCGCACCCTGGCTGTTCAATGCCGGCAACTGATCAAGCTCACTGACTTTAAGGAAGAACTTCATGTCCAGAAATATTCTCATGCTCCCGGGTGACGGAATCGGCCCTGAAATTGTTGCCGAGGCTGAAAAAGTCCTGAACAAGGTGAACGACCAGTTCAGCCTGGGGTTGAGCTTCGAAAGCGCGCTGGTCGGCGGTGCTGCCATTGATGAAGCAGACACGCCGCTGCCTGAGGAAACGCTTGAGAAAGCCAAGGCGGCCGACGCGATTCTGCTCGGCGCGGTCGGCGGTCCCCAGTGGGATAGCTTGCCGATGGCGAAACGCCCGGAGAAGGGTCTGCTGGGCCTGCGCTCAAACCTGCAGCTGTTTGCCAACCTGCGTCCGGCCATCCTCTACCCGCAACTCGCCTCCGCGTCCTCGCTCAAGCCGGAAGTGGTCTCGGGGCTGGATATCATGATTGTGCGCGAGCTGACCGGCGGCATCTACTTCGGTCAGCCCCGTGGCGTGCGTGAACTCGAGAATGGCGAGCGCCAGGGCTACAACACTTATGCCTACACCGAATCGGAAATTCGTCGTATAGGTCGGGTGGCTTTCGAGGCGGCCCAGCAGCGCGGCAAGAAACTCTGCTCCGTGGATAAGGCCAATGTGCTGGAAGTGACTGTTCTGTGGCGGGAAATCATGGAAGACCTGAAGCGTGAATACCCGGACGTGGAACTGTCCCACATGTATGTGGATAACGCCGCCATGCAGCTGGTTCGAGCGCCCAAGCAGTTCGATGTAATTGTGACTGGCAACATGTTTGGTGATATTCTTTCGGACGAAGCGGCTATGCTCACCGGTTCCATCGGCATGTTGCCGTCCGCGTCACTGAACTCGCAGAAGCAGGGCATGTACGAGCCCTGCCACGGTTCGGCTCCGGACATTGCCGGTCAGGGCATTGCCAATCCGCTGGCTACCATCCTCAGTGCTGCCATGATGTTGCGTTACAGCCTGGGCGAGGAAAAGGCCGCAGAAGCCATCGAAGCGGCAGTCAGCAAGGTACTGGACCAGGGTTTGCGCACTGCGGATATCATGTCTGAAGGCGCGCAGAAAGTGTCCACCCGGGAAATGGGTGAGGCGGTGCTCGCGGCTCTCTGAGCGGGCGATTCAGGTTCAGGCCGATTGAGACCCGACGGCAACAGGATGCAGTTGCCGCGGGATCATCCATCCTGTCCCTGCCAGCGATAACGGTAGCGGGCGGGCATAAATCAACGAGGTTCAAAGGTCGCACATGAAGCGAGTTGGACTTGTAGGTTGGCGTGGCATGGTGGGCTCGGTCCTCATGCAGCGCATGCGTGAAGAAAACGATTTTGCTGACATCGATCCGGTGTTTTTCTCCACCTCCCAGACCGGGAAGCCGGCCCCGGATGTTGGCAAGGAAGGCGTTCCGCCGCTGCAGGACGCTTTTGATATCGATACTCTCAAAACCATGGACGTGATCGTGACCTGCCAGGGTGGCGATTACACCGGCGAGGTCTACCAGAAACTGCGCGACGCAGGCTGGGAAGGCTACTGGATCGACGCCGCTTCCACACTGCGGATGGTTGATCATTCCGTGATCGTCCTGGACCCGGTTAACCGCAACGTGATCGATGATGCCCTGGACAAGGGCGTGAAGGATTACGTCGGTGGCAACTGCACCGTCAGCCTGATGATGCTGGCCCTCGGCGGGCTGCTCGAGCAGGACCTGATCGAGTGGGTGTCTCCCATGACCTATCAGGCTGCTTCCGGTTCCGGTGCCAAGCACATGCGGGAGCTCCTGAACCAGATGGGTGCTCTCAACAGCGCCGTGAAATCGGAGCTGGACGATCCGTCCTCTGCCATCCTGGAAATTGATCGCAAGGTGACTGACACCATGCGCTCCGGTGATTTCCCGACCGAAAACTTCGGGGTGCCTCTGGCAGGTAGCCTGATTCCGTTCATCGACAAGCAACTCGATAACGGCATGAGCAAGGAAGAGTGGAAAGCGGGTGTTGAGACCAACAAGATTCTTGGTCGTAGCGATAACCCGATTCCCATCGATGGCATCTGTGTCCGTATCGGCGCGATGCGTTCCCACAGTCAGGCGCTGACCATCAAGCTCAAGAAGGACCTGTCGGTGTCCGAGATCGAGGGCATCCTCGCCAAGGCCAACGACTGGGTGAAGGTTATCCCGAACGATCGCGACGCGACCATGGAGGAGCTGACTCCGGCGAAGGTGACCGGGACACTCAGCATCCCCATCGGACGGATCCGCAAGCTGGCCATGGGGCCGGAGTATATCTCCGCGTTCACCGTAGGGGACCAGCTGTTGTGGGGCGCTGCGGAGCCGCTGCGCCGCATGCTCCGGATCCTTCAGGAGCGTTAAGAAGTGTTACACAGGGGTAATTAATGCCAACTGTGTCCGGTTTCAGAAAACCGGTTAGGGGCGGAGGCTGATTTCGGCCTCCGCCCCTGTTATTTTCAGGGAACCTGAGGGGTTCCGAATCAAAGATAAAAAAGTGGTGCAAGGATTGCAGCTGATTGATTGATAAACGAGGCTTTATCAACAATACTTGCGAAATTGATTATTAAAATCGCGACATAATAACGAACATTATCCAGACGGAAGTCATCCAACCTCATCCGATTCTGTTTTTAAAAAGCAGTAACGAATAACGGAGACTGGAAAGGAAAAAGCATGAAGGTACGCAAGCTTGCGGTTGCCCTGGCTCTGGCAGGAGGGCTCGGTTCCGGCGTTGCACAGGCCCTGGGGCTGGGAGAAATCGAACTTCAGTCCTATCTGAATGAGCCACTGGATGCGGAAATTACTCTGCCCCAGAGCAGGGGGGTGAGCCCCGGCGATGTTCTGGTCGATATTGCCTCGGATGCCGCTTATGAGCGCGTTGGACTGGATCGCAACCAGTTTCTGAGCAAGCTCCGTTTTGAGGTCGTGACCGGCACCGACGGCAATCTCGTAGTCAATGTCTCCTCCAGAGAACCCCTGCGTGAGCCGTACCTGAATTTCCTGCTCGAACTGACCTGGCCTAATGGCCGCCTGATGCGGGAATATGCAGTACTGGTTGATCCTCCTGTGTATGCCGAGGATTCCGGTGTTCGTGAGCAAGTGGCGGCCCCTGGTTCGACTGCGCGTACCTCCGAGCCTTCCGCTCCTGCCACCCGTAGCAGTGAATCTATCCGGCGTCAGGCCGAAGCTGAAAGCTCACTCGGCCGCAGCTATTCTGCGAATACCTTTGGCCCCACCGGTCCGTCCGATACTCTCTGGACGATCGCCTCGCGAGTACGCCCTGATAACAGTGTGTCCATGCAGCAGGTGATGCTGGCAATCCAGGACCTCAATCCCGATGCCTTCATTGGTGGCAACATCAACCGTCTCAAACGCGGTGAAGTGTTGCGAGTACCCACCAGGGATCAGATCCAGAGCCGTACCCGGGCGGAAGCGACCCGCATCGTCAGTCAGCAGAATCAGGAATTCCAGTCTCCTCAGCGTACGGTTGATGCCACCCCCACGCCTCAGCAGGGGCAGCCGACCGAACAGGCTGCAACCGGTGGTGGAGACGCTGAGCTGAAGCTTTTGGTGGCGGAAGACAACGACTCCCGGGATACCACTGACGGTGGATCGGCCGGTGGCGACAGTGATCTGCCAGGCGGTGTTGATGCCGGCGAAGCCGTTGCCATGGAAGAGCTGGAAAGTGCCCGCCGCGAGAATGCGGAACTGAACAGCCGCGTTGACGACCTTCAGGATCAGGTCGAGACCCTGCAGCGTCTGCTTGAACTCAAGAACAGCCAGCTTGCCGATTTGCAGCAGATGGCCGGTGAGGGCGACGCTGATGCCGTCTCGCCTGGTGAGGGCGAGATGGCTCCGACAGCATCTCCTGAGGATGGCGTCGAATCCGGATCAGAAGAAGCGGGCGCGGATGAAGCGTCTGCCCCCGAGGCCGGTGCCGAAGCTACCGCTGATGAATCGGAGCAGGCCGACGGAACGGCCGGGGCTGATATGGCAGGTGAGGACTCAACCACAGCGGAGGGCGCCGCTGATGGATCGGAGGAAGCCGATGTTGCTGCTGGTGGATCCGCTGCGGACGCAGCAGACGAGGCAGCAACGGAAATGACAGGCACAGGCGCCGAGCCTGCTGATGCCTCTGCCGCTGGTGACGAGACGGCGCCTTCCAGCCAGGAGTCAGCGGAAGAGGTTGCTACCGCTGCTGCGCCGGCAGAGCCGGAGCAGAGCCAGCCGGCTCAGCAGCAAACGGACCCGCAAAAAGCTTTCCCCGGCAACATTATTGACATGATCGTCAATAATCCCATGTATCAGATCGCGCTGGGAGGCGGCCTGATTCTCCTGCTGTTGCTGCTGCTTCTGGTAGCGCGTCGGAATGCCAATCGGGAAAAGCAGTTCTACGAGGAGCTCAACACGGATACCGAGGGCGAGTCCGATTCTTTCGAGGTTGATCTCGGCGACGAAGAGAGCAAGGCTCCGGAGGCTACTGATGCCCTGGCCGAGGCGGATCGCTACGTGGCCTACGGTCAGAGCGACAGGGCTGTCCAGGCACTGGAAACAGCAATTTCCCGTGAGCCGAGCCGCACGGACCTGCGCCTGAAACTGTTGGCTCTCTACGCCGACAATCAGGACCGTCAGTCTTTCGAAAAGCAGTTTGGTGAAGTTGCAGCCTTCGAGGACGAGAATGCGCTGGCCGAAGCCAATGCGCTCCGCAGTCGTCTCGAGGAGGCCGAGTCGGTGCCCAGTATTGATGACCTCGAGTCGCAGCTGCGTTCAGATTCGTTCAGTACCGACCAGGAAACCGCATCGAATGAAGCTTCTGCCGAGCCTGAAGTCTCCGACGAGCTCCTGGCAGACCAGTATGATGCGTCCAGGGAAGAGCAGGTTGAAAACGAATTTGGCGATTTTGACACTGAATTTGCTGAATTCGATCTGAGCGATGTCGAGCAGGCCGAGGAAAAATCCGAAGGTGCAGCGGAGTCTGAGTCCGAGAGTGCCGATACGCGGAATGACATGCTCGAATTCGATCTGTCCTCCCTGGAGACGGAAGAGGGTGTCGAGCCGGAAGAGAAGAGCGACGAGACCGATTTCTCCTCTCTTGAAATGGATCTGGAGGAGCCGGTAGAAGAGTCAAAGGAAAGCCAGGCCGATGAGTTCTCCCTGGACCTCGAAGATGAGTCCTCCACCGCGGCAGATTCGGAAGGCGAAGAAGTCGAATCTGAGCTCAGTGGTCTCGACGAATCGTTCCTGGATGAGCTGGATGCCGAACTTGATAAAGTTGCCGATGACGACGAGCTTGGCGGTGAGGAAATTGAAGAGTCCTCACTGGACGACCTGGAGCTGGATGTCTCGGATGAAGATCTGGCTCTGATGGAAGAATTTTCCGATTCTGCGGATAGCGGCAATCATGGTGAAGAGGAAGCTGCGCCCCTGGATGATGAGCTGGGTCTGGAAGACACACTGGGTGAAGGCGATGTGATGGGTCAGGGCGAAGAGCCCAGCCCGGAGCAGGAAGTCGCCGAGACCGAGGAGTTGGAAGACCTGGGCACCCTGGAGAATCTGGCGGAGCAGGAGGCGCCTGCCGCTGACGAAGCTACCGAAGAGGAGATTCCTGTGGCAAGCGATGAGACCGGTCGTGCAGCACCTGTCGAAATTGATGAGTCCGAGCTTGGCGAGGACGATGACTTCGACTTCCTGGCAGGTACGGACGAAGCGGCGACCAAGCTGGACCTGGCTCGCGCCTATATCGAGATGGGTGACAGTGACGGTGCCCGGGACATTCTTGAGGAGGTGGCCCTCGAGGGTGATGACGCCCAGAAGGCAGAAGCCCAGGATCTCCTTAAAAATCTGTCCTGATCCGTTATAATCAATTCCTCAGGTGACGAGCGCCGGCCCCGGTCCACGGGATAACGCCGGCGCTTTGTTTTTACAGCAAGATCTTTTCGGACTTCCCCTTGTTCCTCGAAGCACAGCAACTGACCACAGACAACGCAATTGGTGACGGCCGGGTGGTTCTGGCCTTTGAGTACGATGGCCGGGGTTTTCATGGCTGGCAGATGCAGAAATCCGGTGTGCGGTCGGTTGAAGGGGAGCTCTCGAAAGCAGTTGCGAAAGTAGCCAACCACCCTGTTGACCTGGTGTGTGCCGGTCGTACCGATGCGGGTGTTCATGCCAGTTATCAGATTGTCCATTTTGAGACGCCTTCGGTCCGGAATCTTCGCTCCTGGGTCATGGGAATCAACACCGCGCTCCCGGGGGATATCTCAGTCCACTGGGCCGGGCAAGGGGCTGACGACTTTCACGCACGCTTTTCGGCCGTCTATCGCCGTTATCGCTATGTGATTTACAACCATGCGGTTCGCCCCGGAATCCTTCGTGGTCAGGTCAGCTGGACCTTTCGTCCACTGGATGCGGACAGGATGCATGAGGCCGCGCAGGTGCTGGTTGGCGAGCACGATTTTTCATCGTTTCGTGCTGCCGGATGCCAGTCTCGTACTCCCATCCGTTTCCTTGAGAAGATTTCGGTAACCCGTAAAGGTGATTTCGTCGTAATTGATGTTCAGGCCAACGCATTCCTGCATCACATGGTCCGAAACATTGCCGGTGCCCTGATGGCGGTGGGTAATGGCAGAGAGTCTGTGAACTGGATTGCCTCGATCCTGAAAGAGAGGGACCGGACCGTGGCCGGAGTAACCGCACCACCTGACGGTCTGTATCTGGTGGATGTTGGCTATCCTTTCGGGTATAGAGTTCCGAAAGCCGAGTGCGGCCCGGGTTTTGTCCGCCCATGGTTCCAGAGTGACGACAATCACCCGATTGAACCAACCCATATTCATCCCAAAAAACCGATGCCCGAACGATGAGTACGAGAGTCAAGATTTGTGGCCTGACCCGCCCGGAGGATGTCTCAGCTGCAATCAGTTGCGGCGCGGATGCTCTCGGGTTTGTGTTTTATGAACCCAGTCCGCGTTCGGTTTCGCCTGCGCACGCTGCGGCCCTGATTCGCGACATCCCACCGTTTGTGCAAGCGGTGGGACTGTTTGTGAATCCCGAGCCGGAATTTGTCGAGCGGGTGTTATCCGAGGTACCGCTGGATCTCCTGCAGTTTCACGGCGATGAGACGCCTGAGTTCTGCCGAAGCTTTGGCAGGCGATGGATCAAGGCCATCCGCGTTCGTGAGGAAGGACAGATCGAGTCGGCTTTTCAGGATTACCGGGATGCTGCCGGTTTGCTGGTGGATGCCTGGGTTCCGGACAAATTCGGAGGCACCGGTCAGTCCTTCAACTGGCAGCTTATCCCTGAAAACCGCCCCATGCCACTTGTATTGGCCGGTGGGTTATCATCTGATAACGTATCCCGCGCCGTAACACAGGTGAAACCCTGGGCTGTGGATGTCAGTGGCGGTGTCGAGCGCAGCAAGGGCATCAAGGACATCCAGAAAATTTCCGACTTCATTAAAGAGGTTCACCGTGTCTGTAAAACTGACTGAAGAAATGCTGAGCGCACTTCCCGATGCACGGGGTCACTTCGGTGCCTACGGCGGACGGTTTGTTTCTGAAACCCTGATGGATTCCCTGATGACCCTGGAGAAAGAATACCTCCAGATGAAAAAGGATCCTGAATTCCAGGCCAAATTCGACAAGGATCTGGCGGATTACGTTGGACGACCGAGCCCGCTGTACTTCGCAGAACGGTTGACCCGGGAAACCGGTGGCGCGCAGATCTGGCTCAAGCGTGAAGATCTGAACCATACCGGCGCTCACAAGGTGAACAACACCATCGGTCAGGCCCTTCTTGCCAGCTTCCTTGGCAAGAAGCGGATCATTGCCGAGACCGGAGCTGGCCAGCACGGTGTAGCCACGGCCACGGTTTGTGCCCGTCTGGGCTTGGAATGCCATGTGTTCATGGGCGCGGAGGATGTCCAGCGCCAATCCCTCAATGTGTATCGGATGAAGCTCCTGGGGGCGCAGGTCCATGCCGTCGAAAGTGGCACCCGGACCCTGAAAGACGCCATGAACGACGCCATGCGCGACTGGGTCTCCCATGTCGACGATACCTTCTACATTATTGGCACCGTGGCCGGACCCCATCCTTATCCGCTCCTGGTACGGGACTTCCAGTCGGTGATCGGTCGTGAAACCCGCCGACAGGCGCTGGACAAGACCGGCAAGCTGCCGGATGCGCTGGTTGCCTGTGTGGGTGGTGGATCAAATGCCATCGGCATGTTCTACCCGTTCCTCGGCGATGAGACTGTTGAGATGTATGGCGTTGAGGCCGGCGGCCTGGGTATCGAGACGGGGCAACACGCGGCGCCCCTGTGTGCGGGACGTCCGGGTGTCTTGCACGGCAATCGTACCTACCTGATGGAAGACGAAAACGGCCAGATTGCCGGAACCCATTCGGTCAGTGCCGGCCTGGACTATCCGGGCGTTGGGCCTGAGCATGCATGGCTCAAGGATATCGGCCGCGCCAACTACGTTTCGGTCACTGACGATGAGGCGCTGGACGGCTTCCGTATGCTCACCCGGGTAGAGGGCATCATGCCGGCACTGGAGACCGCCCACGCGGTGGCCTACGGCGTGAAGAAGGCCGCGGAAATGGACAAGGACCAGATGCTGGTTATCAACATCTCCGGTCGTGGTGACAAAGACATTCATACCATCGCCCAACTCGATGGTATCGAGATCTGAAGAAAGGACGGAAACTGGCATGAGCCGAATTCAAGGGGTATTAAAGGACCTGAAGGACCAGGGGCGTAAGGCGCTTATTCCATACATTACTGCAGGAGATCCGCATCCGGATGCCACAGTAGGCCTGATGCATTCGCTGGTAGAGGCTGGCGCGGATATTATCGAACTTGGCGTACCGTTTTCCGACCCGATGGCGGATGGCCCTGTTATCCAGTTGGCCTGTGAGCGGGCACTCAAGCACGGCACCTCACTCCGCCAGGTCATCGGTATGGTCAAGGAATTCCGCAAGGAGGACGACAAGACTCCGGTGGTCCTGATGGGGTATCTCAATCCCATGGAAGCCATGGGTTATGAGGCCTTCGCCGACGCGGCGGCCGATGCCGGGGTGGACGGAATTCTCACGGTTGACCTGCCGCCGGAAGAGGCGGATGACGTGGCGCCGCTGTTCGCCCGGCGCAAGCTTGACGCCATTTTCCTGCTCGCACCGACAACGATTGATGAGCGAATCCGCGCTATCGCCGAGCACTCTTCCGGCTACGTGTACTATGTTTCATTCAAGGGCGTGACCGGTGCGGCTAAAATCAATGTCGATGAAGTGGCCGCCAAGGTTGCCCATATTCATGAAATGACCGCCTTGCCGGTCGGCGTCGGCTTCGGAATTCGTGATGCGGAAACGGCCGCTGCCGTGGGTCGGGTATCCGATGGTGTAATTGTTGGCAGTGTGCTGGTCGATACAATAGCCAGAAATCAGGCAGATACGGAAGAGCTCAAGCGAGCCCTGACGGATCTGCTCCACCCGATGCGCGAAGCACTGGACAGCCTGGCCTCCTGAACCGGAGGCCGAGGGCAGGCAGGCCTCACAGGACAGGATTGAATCATGAGTAACTGGCTGGACAAAATCATGCCGAGCAAGATCCGCTCGGAATCCAAGCAGAGAACCGGGGTCCCCGAAGGACTCTGGAAGAAGTGTCCCAAATGCGGGGCCTTTCTCTACAAGCCGGAACTTGAGAAGAATCTGGATGTTTGTCCCAAATGTAACCACCACCTGCGGGTAAGTGCCCGGCGTCGTCTCGATATTTTCCTCGACGAGGACGGCCGTGAGGAGATCGCAGCGGATCTGGAGCCCTGGGACCGCCTCAAGTTCAAGGACAGCAAGCGTTACAAGGATCGTCTCTCCCAGGCCCAGAAGGGAACGGGTGAGAAGGACGCCCTGATTGCCATGAAGGGAACGACCCTCGGGGTTCCCCTGGTGGCCTGCTCCTTTGAGTTCAACTTCCTGGGTGGTTCCATGGGTCAGGTGGTTGGTGAGAAGTTTGTGCAGGCAGCCAATGTGGCCCTGCGGGATCGCATTCCGCTGGTGTGCTTCTCCGCAAGTGGCGGCGCCCGGATGCAGGAAGCGATTCTGTCGTTGATGCAGATGTCCAAGACCGCAGCCGTGCTTGAGCGTATGAAGCAGGAGGGCATCCCTTATATCTCCGTGATGACCGATCCGGTGTTTGGGGGTGTCTCCGCCAGTCTGGCCATGCTGGGGGATCTCAACATTGCCGAGCCTAACGCCCTGATCGGCTTCGCCGGCCCGCGGGTTATCGAGCAGACCGTCCGGGAAAAGCTGCCGGAAGGCTTCCAGCGCAGTGAATTTCTGTTGGAGCACGGTGCTATCGACATGATTCTGCACCGCCACCAGCTCAGGGAACGTTGCGCACATCTGCTTGCCAAGTTCACGGCAGACGATAAACCCGGAACAGAAGAGCCCATCGAGTTCGAAGTGACTGAAAAGCCCGAAAACGATGCCGCCGAGCAGTAACAATTTCGGCAAGCCCCCGGTTCCGCCGGGGGCGAACGCCTCGCCCGACCAGTGGCTTTCCTACCTGGAATCCATTCATCCCTCCGAAATCGATCTGGGTCTCGACCGGGTTCTCCTGGTACTGCGCCGGCTGTTTCCCCGTAAACCCCATGGCCGGATCATTACCGTTGCAGGCACCAATGGGAAGGGCAGTGCCGTGGCGGCCATCGAGGCGCTGTTGCATTGTGCCGGCCGCACCACCGGTGCCTATACATCCCCACACCTGCATCGTTACAACGAGCGAGTGCGTATCAACGGTGTCGATATCGGCGACGAGGCCCTGGTCCGAGCCTTCGAGGCCGTTGAGCAGGCAAGGGGTAACACCACACTGACCTATTTCGAGTTCGGCACCCTGGCGGCGTTCGTCGCCTTTGCCGAAGCAGGCGTCGAGGATTGGGTACTTGAGGTCGGTCTTGGCGGCCGGCTGGACGCGGTCAACGTGCTCGACGCGGATTTTGCCATCATCACCTCGGTGGATATCGACCATGTGGCCTTTCTGGGCAGTGACCGTGAGGTGATTGGCTTCGAGAAGGCCGGGATCCTGCGGCCGGGAATACCGGCGGTATACGCTGATGAGGATGCACCCAGATCGGTGTTGCAGCAGGTTTCGGCGCAAAAGGTATCCCTTGATCTGCTTGGCCGTGACTATCAGCTCCGGCTTCCGGAGGATGGTGCCCTTGGCGATGCAGCCAAGGTGCATCTGGAATACCGGGATGAAACGATTCGTTTTCCCGCCGGTCCGTTGCCGGTAAAAAGCGTGGCAGCGGCTGTCGTGGCCATCCGGAACCTGGAGCCTGCACTGACCCTCGAGCAGATAGAATCGACCCTGCTGGGGTTGTCGGTTCCCGGTCGGTTTGAGCAGCTCTCGGATCACCCTGTCACGCTGGTGGATGTGGGGCACAACCCACACGCTGCAACCTGGCTAGCGGACAGACTGGCGACCATGCGCGGAGATGGCCAGCGCCTGGTTGCGGTTTATGCCGCACTTGGTGACAAGGATGTGGAAGGTGTTTCGGCAGCCATGGCCGGCGTGGTGGACGAATGGTTCCTGGCGCCGCTGGACGTTCCCAGGGGGCTGAATGTCCAGGCCCTGGCGGAGAGGGTTCGCCAGGGTGGCGTGACCCGGTTGAACCAATGCCCGTCGGTGGCGGAGGCCATTGACACCGCGAGAACGTCGGCAGGGGAAGGTGGCCTGGTGATTGTGTTCGGGTCTTTTTTCACCGTTGCCGAGGCGCGGGATGTCCTTCAGGGCGACAGATCTTAAACTTTGTCCATGGCAAGGGTTACGGCTTTGAGTTATCGGAACCAGCCGTTTAGTATCGGCGATAGCAGTAAACTGGACAGGAACGGTTAACGGGAGTGGCAGCGTGGACGGACTGAAACAAAGGATCATCGGGGCACTGGTTCTCGTTTCCCTGGCGGTTATCTTTGTGCCGATGATTTTTGATGAGCCTCACTCCGAGCGCACCTCCACGCCAATCCAGATTCCGGAGGAACCGCCTTTCCCGGAGGTCAATGCGCCTTCGGAAGAGATTCCCGAGCCGCCTGTCTATGAGACCGGTAATGCGCCGGTATCGCCGCAGCCAGACGGAACGTCTGAACCGGCTACCGCTGAAGCCGAGCCCGCACCCGGTTACCGCGTAATCGAGGAGCCGAGTGATAACTCCGAGCCGTTCTCTGGTCAGGTCGATGCAACTGAAGAGACCGAGAGTGTCGCTTCCGGGGCAGAGAGCGGCGCAGTAGCCGGTGCCGCAGAGGAGCCGAAGGAGCCGGCGGCAAATGAGGCGCCCGCGGAAGCCGGCAGTGCTGAATACACCCGTTCGCTTGAAGGAGCCTGGGTAATCCAGTTGGGCAGTTTTGGCAATCCGGACAATGCCCGCCGCCTGAGAGACCAGGTCCGGGAAAAAGGTTATGGCTCCCACCTCCAGGAGCTGACCCGCGGTGACACCGTGCTCACACGGGTCTTCAGCGGCCCGTTTGCCAGCAAATCGGAAGCAGAAGCCGCCAAGCGGGTTCTTGACGATGCCTTCAATCTCAACAGCCTTGTTACCGAGGGCGATAAATAGCGTGGTGATTCCGGATTATGAGTCCTCGGCAGTTTGGTGGCGCTGCGATTCCTGATAGAATTCGCGCTTTCGTTTCTCTGCCGGGTTTTTCATGGAAGCGCTGATCTGGATTGACTGGGTCATTATTGTCCTAATTTCAGTTTCCACGCTGATCAGTCTCAAGCGTGGTTTTGTCAGGGAAGCCCTGTCACTGATTACCTGGGTCGGTGCTTTCATTCTGGCCAGAACTTTCCATCCGCAAATGCAGACTCTTCTGGAAAGCACCGTGGAGACGCCCCTGGTGCGTCTGATCGCGGCCTTTGCCATTCTGTTCTTTGGTACCCTGATTGTCGGCGCAATCATCAATAATATGATTGGTCATCTGGTTCGCGTCACAGGGCTGTCGGCAACGGATCGGGTGCTGGGCATGGGATTCGGATTGCTCAGAGGTGTGGTCGTCGTGATTGTCGGGATTGCCTTCACTCGCTACACCCCGCTGGCGCAGGATACCTGGTGGCGGGAGTCCGTAATGATTGATCGGCTCGGTGTGGTGGAAGACTGGTCAAGGCGCACTTTGGGTGATGAATTCGCCCGTTTTCTGGAGCCGGCGGGTGAGGGTGAGGCCAGGCCCGACGCTCCAGAAGCAACTCAGGGACAAGAAGACGTGGAACCCAGGTCCGCGTCCCGTTAACATTCAGTATTAACACTCGGAGAAGATCCTATCCATGTGTGGCATTGTCGGCATCGTCAGTACTTCCAACGTCAATCAGTCGCTCTATGATGCGCTGACTGTTCTTCAGCACCGGGGCCAGGACGCGGCGGGCATTGTTACATTTCAGGACGAACGGTTTTACCTGCGCAAGGACAACGGCCTCGTACGGGATGTATTTCACACCCGTCATATGCGCCGTCTGGTAGGCAATGTCGGGATCGGCCATGTACGCTACCCCACCGCAGGTACCTCCAGTTCCGCCGAGGCGCAGCCGTTCTATGTGAACAGTCCCTATGGCATCACCCTGGCCCACAATGGCAACCTGACCAACGCCGACGACCTGGCGCGTGACCTCTTCCGCACTGATCTCCGCCACATCAACACCAATTCCGATTCTGAAGTACTGCTTAACGTTTTCGCCCACGAGCTACAGAAGCTGGGCAAGCTGAAGCCGACCAAAGACGAGATATTTTACGCGGTCAAGGCCGTGCACAAGCGTTGCCGTGGCGCCTATGCGGTGATTGCCATGATCACCGGTTACGGCATTATCGGTTTCCGTGATCCAAACGGAATCCGTCCGGCCTGCTACGGGGTGCGAGAGACCGAGGATGGCGGCAAGGAGTACATGATTGCCTCCGAGAGCGTGGCGTTGAGCGCCGCCGGGTTCAAGCTGGTCCGGGATATCGCGCCAGGTGAGGCCGTCTATATCGAAACCGACGGCACCCTGTACACCCAGCAGTGTGCCGATGAGGCGCATCTGTATCCCTGTATCTTCGAGCACGTGTATTTTGCCCGTCCGGACTCGATCATCGACAAGGTCTCCGTTTACAAGGCCCGGTTGCGTATGGGGGAGACCCTGGCGGAAAAGGTCATGCGTGAGCGCCCGGATCACGACATTGATGTGGTTATACCGATTCCCGACACCAGCCGGACCTCGGCCATGCAGATGGCCCACCGCCTGGGCGTCAAGTTCCGGGAAGGCTTCATCAAGAACCGCTACATTGGCCGAACCTTCATCATGCCCGGCCAGAAGATGCGGAAGAAATCCGTTCGCCAGAAACTCAACCCGATTGATCTGGAGTTTCGGGGTAAGAATGTGATGTTGGTGGATGATTCCATCGTCAGGGGCACCACCTGTAAGGAAATTGTCCAGATGGCGCGGGATGCCGGTGCGAAAAATGTCTATTTCGCGTCCGCGGCTCCCCCCGTGCGTTATCCGAACGTCTACGGCATCGATATGCCGTCCGCCAGTGAGCTGATTGCCCACGACCGTACGATCGAGGAAATCCGGGAGTTGATTGGCGCCGACTGGTTGCTGTACCAGGATCTGGATGATCTCATTACCTGCGTCAGCGATGTGAACGACGAGATTGAAGGCTGGGAATGTTCGGTGTTTACCGGAAACTACGTTACCGGCGACGTCGATCGGGCCTACCTGGACAAGCTCGAGGATCTCCGGAAGGATGAAAAACGCAGCAAATCCGGTGGTGACTCATCCGATAACGGCATTATCGATCTTCACAACGATGAAGACTGATTGCCCGCAAAACCTGGCCAGGAGACACCCATGACCTTGCGCAGAGAAGAAACCGTCCAGATCCCGGAGTCGGATCTCGAGGGCATGTCCGTGGATACCCTGGCCGTGAGGGCAGGGCAGCTCCGCACGGACCAGCTTGAGCACAGCGACGCCATATTTCCCACTTCAAGTTTTGTGTATGGGAGTGCCGCCCAGGCGGCGGCACGGTTTGGTGGTGAAGAGCCGGGTAATATCTACTCGCGGTTCACCAACCCGACTGTACAGGCGTTCGAGGGACGCATTGCAGCCATGGAAGGGGGCGAGCGAGCCGTAGCGACGGCTTCGGGCATGGCCGCAATTCTCAGCACCTGCATTGCATTGCTCAAGAGCGGCGATCACGTCATCTGCTCCCGGGGTGTATTCGGTACCACCAATGTGCTGTTCCAGAAATACCTGGCCCGGTTCGGGGTGGAGACGACCTTTGTCAGCCTGACCAATTATGAGCAATGGCAGCAGGCGATACGCCCGGAAACCCGCATGCTGTTCCTGGAAACCCCGTCCAATCCCCTGTGTGAAGTGGCCGACCTCGGGGAACTGTCCCGGCTTGCCAGGGCCAGTGATGCGCTCCTGGTGGTGGATAACTGCTTTTGCACACCAGTGCTGCAGCGGCCGCTGGAGCACGGCGCGGACATCGTGATTCATTCGGCCACCAAATACCTCGATGGCCAGGGCCGGTGTGTCGGTGGCGTCGTTGTTGGCCCGGACAAGCTGATGGAGGAGATCTACGGGTTTCTGCGTTCAGCCGGTCCGACCATGAGCCCGTTCAATGCCTGGGTTTTCCATAAGGGGCTGGAAACGTTACCAATCCGTATGCGCGCCCATTGCGACAATGCGTTAGAGTTGGCATTGTGGCTTGAGCAGCAAAATGCTGTGGAATCCGTGTATTACGCGGGGCTTCAGAGCCATCCCCAGCATGAGTTGGCCAAGAAGCAGCAGAAGGGCTTCGGTGGGGTACTCTCGTTCCGCGTCAACGGAGGTCGCGAGGAGGCCTGGCGCTTTATTGATGCCACGCGGATGATATCCATTACCGCCAATCTTGGGGATGTAAAAACAACGATTACGCACCCGGCCACTACAACCCACGGTCGCCTGTCTCCTGAGGATAAGGACCACGCAGGCATTACCGAGAATCTGATCCGGTTGTCGGTCGGTATCGAGGACGTCGAAGATCTGAAGACAGATCTGATGCGAGGCTTCGACGCCCTGGGCAGTTAAAGTAACGGACACGTCAGAGCATTCATGGCCGAAACCGCAAAAGCTAAGAAAGCACCCCCGGAACTTACGGAAAAGCAGCAGCGTTTTCGCCGTCTTGTTGCACAGGGCGCGCGCGAGGGCGCGGTTATTGCGCTGATCGCCCTGGCGATCTACCTGGCTATGGCCCTGGTTACTTTCACCCCCGGCGATCCGGGGTGGGCGAGCATCGGCCATGATACCTCGGTCCGTAACTACGCGGGCCGAACCGGCGCCTGGCTGGCCAGTCTGTTCATGGATTTCTTCGGCCACATGGCCTACCTCTTCCCCGTGATGATTGCTGGCTATGCGATCATGCTGATCCGACGCCGTAACGAGTCGCTGGACTTGCACTGGCCGCTTTTCCTGATGCGCTTCGGCGGGTTTCTCTTGATTCTGTTGTCGGCAACCAGCCTGCTGTCCCTTTATTCGGTTTTCGGACTGGGTGTTTCGTCTGGCGGCGTACTGGGCACGGCAGTCTCCGAAGCCATGGTCCGGTTTTTCAACCTGCCGGCAACGACCCTCCTGCTTATTGCAATCTTCCTGTTCGCGCTGACTGTGACCACCGGTTTGTCCTGGTTCTGGCTGATGGACCAGGTGGGTGGGATGACTTTGCGCTTCGGGCAATCCCTCAAGTCTCTGGTTACGTCCAGTGGCGAAAAACCTGCGAAGCCCAAGGCTGAAAAAAAGGTTCCGGAGGCGCCAAAGAAAGAGCCGCCTATCGTGAATGACCGGGTTGAGACCGCCACCGATTCGGGGCTCGCCAAGAAGAAGCGTTGGTGGCAACGGTTGCCGGGCCTGGGGCCCCGAAAGAGGAAAACCGAGGCGCCATCCCAACGCAGGGAGGCTGGCCTGGATGGTCTGAGTGCATCAGAGCCCGCCGAGCCGGCACGGCTTGAGAATTTCAGTGCGCGGGATAGCGGCGACAGCCCGGAGCCGCGGCCGAAATCGGCCAAAACGGTGTCCCAGCCGGCCTCCCGCTCCTTCAAGATCTCGCCGTTCAAAAAAGAGGATCAGCCAAAGACGGAGAAGGGCAAGAAATCCGGACAGGGGTCCCTGCTCGAGGATATCGAAAGCGCCATTCCCCCTCTGACTCTGCTGGATCCCCCCGAGGAGCACAAGGAGAAAGGTTACTCCGAGGAATCCCTGGAGCACATGTCCCGCCTGCTTGAGGAGAAACTGGCAGATTTCGGCGTCTCCGTGGAGGTGGTAGAGGTCAATCCGGGGCCGGTGATCACCCGGTTCGAAATCAAACCTGCGCCGGGGGTGAAGGTGAGCAAGATTTCCAATCTTGCCAAGGACCTCGCGCGGTCCCTTGCCGTGCTCAGTGTGCGGGTTGTCGAGGTCATCCCCGGCAAGTCCGTCGTTGGTATCGAAATACCGAATGAGGAGCGGGAAATGGTTCGCCTGTCCGAGGTGCTCGGAGCTCGGGTGTTCACAGAAAGCTCCTCGCCATTGACCCTTGCCCTGGGCAACGATATCGGCGGTAACCCGGTGGTCGCGAACCTCGCCAAGATGCCGCACCTTCTGGTGGCCGGTACCACCGGGTCCGGTAAATCCGTCGGGGTCAATGCCATGCTCCTGAGCATGCTGCTCAAGGCGACTCCGGAAGAAGTGCGGTTCATCATGGTGGACCCGAAGATGCTGGAGCTCAGCATCTATGACGGCATTCCTCACTTGCTTGCCCCGGTGGTCACCGACATGAAGGAAGCCGCCAACGCCCTGCGCTGGTGCGTGGCGGAGATGGAACGTCGGTACAAACTGATGGCCAACCTCGGGGTTCGTAACATCGCCGGTTACAACCGAAAGATCAAGGATGCGCAGGCTGCGGGCGAGCCCATCCTCGATCCGTTGTGGAAGCCGGATGAGTACCTGGAAAACGACGAGGAGAACCGGCCGGAACTCGAGACCCTGCCGTTTATCGTTGTCGTGATCGACGAATTCGCTGACATGATGATGATCGTCGGCAAGAAGGTCGAGGAGCTGATTGCCCGTATCGCCCAGAAGGCGAGGGCGGCCGGTATCCATTTGATCCTGGCCACGCAGCGGCCGTCGGTAGATGTCATTACCGGGCTGATCAAGGCCAACATTCCTACCCGGATGTCGTTCCAGGTGTCGTCCAAGATCGATTCCCGGACGGTGCTGGACCAGGGCGGTGCGGAGCAGTTGCTGGGCCATGGCGACATGCTGTATCTCCCGCCGGGTTCTGGCTTGCCGGTCCGGGTTCACGGCGCCTTTGTGGATGATGATGAAGTCCATCGCGTTGTCAGCGCCTGGAAAGCCCGTGGCGAACCGGTGTACGTCGATGACGTTCTTAACGGCGCCGAAGGTGAGAGCCTGCCCGGTGTGCCGACGCTTAATGAGGGCGGAGGAGACAGCGAGGGCGATTCTCTGTATGACGAGGCGGTGGCATTTGTCACCGAGGGTCGACGGGTGTCGATTTCCTCCGTACAGCGTAAATTCAAGATTGGCTATAACCGGGCTGCGAACCTGGTAGAAGCCATGGAGGCGTCGGGAGTGGTCAGTGCCGCCGGGCACAACGGTGCCCGTGAAGTGCTCGCTCCGCCACCACCCAGAGACTAGGAGTTAAGCCTATGACGGTACGTCAGTTGAAAGTCGCGTTTACCCTGTTGCTCGGGTTGGTATTCAGTCTGGGCACTGCGGCGGCTGAGGAAAACGGGGAACAGAGTCGCGAAGCGGCCTCCGAGCTGGCCTCGATCCTCAAGAGTTATGAGTCATTCCAGGCGGACTTCATCCAGATTGTCGTGAATGAAAACGGCAGCCGCGTGCAGGAAACCCACGGTGAACTCAAGGCCAAGCGCCCCGGGCTGTTCTACTGGGAAACCAGTGCACCCTTGCCCCAGTTCATTGTCAGTAACGGGGAAACCGTGGAGGTCTATGATCCGGACCTGGAGCAGGTAACCATCCATAAGCTGGATGACCGGGTGCAGACTACGCCGGCATTGCTGCTCAGTGGCGAGGTCGACAACCTGGATGAGACCTACAAAGTGTCACAGCGCCGCATAGGCGATCTCACACGGGAGTTCACCCTGGAGCCACGCAGTCCGGATTCCCTGTTTACTTCACTGCGTCTGAGCTTTTTTGACGGTGAACTCCAGGAGATGCGGATGAAGGATTCCCTGTCCCAGCTGAGCATCCTGAGTTTTGACGATATCCGGGTGAACGGGGCCGTTGACGCCGGCGCCTTCACTCTGGAGTATCCCGACGGCGTGGATATTATCCGGGACGGAGCCTGATGCAGGACAGCCTTTTCGGACAGCCCGAGGGGTTTCAGCCTCTGGCGTCGCGGATGCGGCCGAGGTCTCTTGATGAGTATGTTGGCCAGGCCCATCTGGTGGGGCCGGGGAAACCGCTTCGGCGTGCGGTAGAGCAGGGGCAGTTGCACTCCATGATCCTGTGGGGACCCCCTGGGGTAGGCAAGACCACATTTGCGCAGTTGCTGGCGAATGTGGGTAACCTGAGTTTCGAAACCATTTCCGCGGTACTGAGCGGCGTGAAGGAAATTCGGGCCGTCGTGGAGCGGGCGCGGAACCGCAAACAGAGCGAGGGGCGCGATACCCTCCTGTTCGTGGACGAGGTTCACCGTTTCAACAAGAGTCAACAGGACGCCTTCCTGCCACATATCGAGGACGGTACCTTTATTTTCGTGGGCGCCACCACAGAGAACCCTTCCTTCGAGCTGAACAGCGCGCTTCTGTCGCGGACCCGGGTGTATGTGCTCAAGAACCTGGAGGAGTCCAACATCCTGTTGCTTCTGCAACGGGCGCTGACTTCCGAACAGGGCTTTGACGGCCGGTTGGCGGTTCCGGACAGGGTCCGGGAGTTGATAGCCTCGGCCTCCGGGGGCGATGCCCGTCGGGCGCTGAATATCCTGGAGGTGGCTGCCGATTTGGCCGAGCCGGGTGAGAATGGCTCGGATACCATCACCGAGGCGGTGCTGGAGCAGGTAATGCAGACCAGCCTGCGGCGCTTCGACAAAGGGGGCGATGTCTTCTACGACCAGATTTCAGCGCTGCACAAATCCGTGCGCGGCTCCGATCCGGACGGCTCCCTCTACTGGCTGTGCCGGATGCTCGACGGCGGCTGCGACCCGCTGTACGTTGCCCGCAGGCTGGTACGGATTGCCAGCGAGGATATTGGTAATGCGGATCCGCGGGCGCTTCAACTCAGCATGGACGCGTGGGATGCCCAGGAGCGGCTGGGATCGCCGGAAGGCGAGCTGGCATTGGCGCAGGCAGTCACTTTCCTCGCTCTCTCTCCCAAAAGCAATGCCGTTTACAAGGCGTTCAACCAGTGCATGGCTGATATCCGCCAGGATCCGGATTACGAGGTGCCGCCCCATCTCCGGAATGCCCCGACCAAGCTGCTCAAATCGATGGGGCACGGTGACAGCTATCGCTACGCCCACGATGAGCCGGAGGCGTTTGCCGCGGGGGAGTCCTACCTGCCGGAACCGATCCACTCCCGCCGGTACTATGAGCCGGTCAACCGGGGGCTCGAGATCAAACTCGCGGAAAAGCGGCAGCGGCTGGATGACCGAAACGCCGCAAGCCCCAACAAACGCTATTCCTGAGGCCCCACGGTAGTCACCGTCGCCTGTGCAGGTATAATGGCCTGTCATTCAATTCATCACGCAAACCGGAAGAATCAGGATTACCATGCTCGATCCCAAACGCGTCCGTACCCAGACAGAAGAGATCGCCCGCCGGCTGGCCATCAAGAATTTTGAATTCGATGTTGCCGCCTTCGAGCAACTGGAAGAGCGCCGTCGTGCTCTCCAGGTGCGTACGGAAACGCTGCAGAGCGAGCAGAACAAGCGTTCCAAGTCTATCGGCAAGGCCAAGGCAGCCGGAGAGGATATCCAGCCGCTGCTGGAGGAGGTGGAAAGCCTGAAGAAGCAGCGGTCTGAAGCCGAGGACGAGCTGCGCGGGTTGCAGGAAGAGCTCAACTCGTTCCTGGCCGGTATCCCCAACCTTCCGGACGAGGACGTGCCGGCCGGGGCCAGCGAAGACGACAACGTCGAGACCCGCACCTGGGGTGATCCCAAGAGCTTTGACTTTGAACCCAGGGACCACGTGACCCTGGGGGAAAACCTCAAGGGCCTGGACTTCGAAACCGCCTCCCGGTTGGCGCATTCCCGCTTTGCCGTAATGCGGGGACCGGTGGCTCGCCTCCACCGTGCCCTGGCCCAGTTCATGCTGGACCTGCACACCGGTGAGCACGGCTACACAGAAGCCTACGTGCCCTATCTGGTGAACGCCGCTACCCTTTACGGAACCGGTCAGCTTCCGAAATTCGAGGAAGACCTGTTCAAGACCGAAGGTGAGAATCCCCTGTACCTGATTCCGACCGCTGAGGTGCCGGCCACCAACCTGGTGTCCGATACCATCCTGGATGCTGAGGAGCTACCGCTGCAACTGGTTTGCCATACGCCGTGTTTCCGCAGCGAGGCTGGCTCCTACGGCCGCGACACCCGTGGCATGATTCGCCAGCATCAGTTCGACAAGGTGGAATTGGTGCACGTGGTTCGCCCGTCTGATTCCGAAGTTGCCCTCGAAGCGTTGACCGGCCACGCCGAGAAAGTTCTCCAGTTACTTGAGCTGCCGTATCGGGTGGTGACCCTGTGTGGTGGGGACATGGGCTTCTCCGCCGCCAAAACCTACGATCTGGAGGTCTGGTTGCCGGGCCAGAACAAGTACCGGGAAATCTCCTCGTGCTCCAATACCCGGGACTTCCAGGCACGGCGTATGCATGCACGTTGGCGTAACCCGGAAACCGGTAAGCCCGAACCCGTCCATACTCTGAACGGTTCCGGTCTGGCCGTGGGCCGGGCTCTGATTGCGGTAATGGAAAACTACCAACAGGAGGACGGCAGCATCGTGGTACCGGAAGTTCTTCGCCCCTACATGGGAGGCATCGACAGGATCCAATGAGTGAGCAAACCGTACCTGCACCGGGAGAGGGCATAGCGGGCAGGCCTGCACCAGTCCGGTACAAGGCCAACCCGGTCACTGACAACCCGAATAATTCTGCGGGTGAGGTCGCCCTCGTGGGTGCCGGTCCGGGGGATCCTGAGTTGCTGACGCTCAAGGCCTGGCGCTTGATCACGTCGGCGGAGGTAGTACTCTACGATCGGCTTGTGTCGCCGGAAATCCTGGCGCTGATCCCGGAATCCGCCGAGAAGATCCACGTCGGCAAACAGCGTTCTAACCACACCTTGCCACAGGAACAGATCAACCAGCGCCTGGTGGAACTGGCACGTAAAGGGCTCAAAGTGGTCCGCTTGAAGGGCGGCGATCCGTTCATATTCGGCCGCGGTGGCGAGGAGATCGAGACTCTGGCTGAAGCCGGTGTCCGTTTCCACGTGGTGCCGGGCATCACCGCTGCTTCAGGCTGTGCCGCCTATGCCGGAATCCCCCTCACTCACCGGGATCATGCCCAGTCCGTTCGGTTCATTACCGGTCACCTCAAGAACGACAGCTGCGATCTGCCGTGGCAGGATTTTGTCCAGAATAACCAGACGCTGGTGTTCTATATGGGGCTGGTGGGATTGCCGATTATTTCCCGCCAGCTGATCGAGCACGGGATGGCTCCGGACATGCCCGTGGCACTGGTTTCCAGGGGAACCACACCAGAGCAGCATGTGGTAACCGGAACTCTGGAGACAATCGTCAGTCGGGTGGATGCGGAGCAGGTCAGGGCGCCAACCCTGGTGATTATCGGCAGGGTGGTCTCCTTGCGGGACAAGCTTGACTGGGTTGCGGGTTTACCCGGGGGCAGCCTCTGAGGCTGCCTTCGTAGACCGAAACGGGGAGCTGAATGCTCCCCGTTTTTTGTTGGTTCGGTGGTCAGCCGGCCTTGCGCTTGGGCAAGACATCCTTGAGTTTGTCCCGCATTTCGCGGATGGCTTTTTCAGTGGTCGGCCAGTCGATGCAGGCATCGGTCACGGAGACACCGTACTTCAGATCCGCGAGGTTCTCGGGAATGGATTGGTTACCCCAGTTGATGTTGCTCTCGACCATCAGGCCCTGGATCGAGGTGTTGCCCTCCAGGATCTGGTGAGAGATGTCCTGCAGCACCAGCGGCTGGATTGCCGGGTCTTTGCTGGAGTTGGCGTGGCTGCAGTCAACCATGATGGATTTGCGCAGACCGGCTTTTTCCAGGGCCTGTTCACAAAGTGCGACGCTGACGGAGTCATAGTTGGGCTTGCCGCCCCCGCCCCGGAGGACCACGTGGCCGTAGTTGTTACCCTTGGTCCGGATAATGGCGACCTGACCATTCTGGTCAATACCGAGGAAGCTGTGAGGATGGGAAACAGACTTCATGGCGTTGACGGCCACGTCGAGGCTTCCATCGGTGCCGTTCTTGAAGCCGATCGCCATGGAGAGGCCGCTGCTCATCTCCCTGTGCGTCTGGGATTCGGTGGTGCGGGCGCCAATGGCGGACCAGGCGATAGTGTCCTGCAGGTACTGCGGTGAGATCGGATCCAGAGCTTCTGTTGCTGCCGGCAGGCCCAGTTCGTTGATATCAAGCAGCAGACGGCGGCCGATGTGCAGCCCCTGTTCGATGTCGAAAGTGTCGTTCAGGTGTGGGTCATTAATCAGACCCTTCCAGCCAACGGTGGTGCGGGGTTTCTCGAAATAGACGCGCATTACGATCAGAAGGGTGTCGCTGACTTCGTCTGCGAGCTTTTTCAGTCGCTGGGCGTAGTCACGGGCGGCTTCCACGTCATGGATGGAGCAGGGGCCTACAACCACAAACAAGCGGTGGTCCTTGCCGTCCATGATGTCGTAGATGGCCTGACGGCTGCTGGCAACGGTTTCGGCCGCCTTGTCTGACAGTGGCATTTCATTCTTGAGCGCTTCCGGCGTAATCAGCGTTTCGGTGCTGGCCACATTCAGATCTTCTAGTTTCTTACCCGACATTTTGTTCTGTTTCCCCGGTTCTGATCGATATATCCCTCCGAACTGAGATCGGCTCAAAAGAGGAATACCTATTAACGGTTATGTCTCCGGGAGCCTTGTACGGCAGGCCCCGGCGAGTTGTTTATACTGCGTTATTTGAGGGTCCTTTTCAACGCTTGCGGCGTTCTGTCGGCCCCGGATTCCCCTGGGCCGGACACAAAAAAACCGGCGCCATCGGAGCCGGTTTCTTCGGGGTTAACGCGGGATCACTCCTCGAGCTCACCCATGCCGGTGATGTTGAATCCGCCATCAACGTACATGATTTCACCTGTAATACCGCTGGCCAGATCCGAACTCAGGAACGCAGCAGCGTTGCCTACTTCCTCAGTGGTCACGTTCCGGCGAAGCGGAGCACGTCTGGCGTTTTCGGCCAGCATGCGGCGGAAGCTGGCGATACCGGAAGCGGCCAGGGTCTTGATAGGACCGGCGGAAATGCCGTTTACACGGATGCCTTCCTTGCCGAGGCTTGCGGCCATGTAGCGGACGTTGGCTTCCAGGGAGGCCTTGGCCAGACCCATCACGTTGTAATTCTGGAGTACGCGTTCTGCGCCGAGATAGCTCAGGGTAAGCAGCGAGCTGCCCTCGTGCATCATCTTGCGCGCACCCTTGGCAAGGGCGACAAAGCTGTAGGAGCTGATGTCGTGGGCAATCTTGAAGCCTTCACGGGTGGTCACGTCGACATAGTTGCCGTTCAGCTCGTGGGCCGGGGCATAACCGACAGCGTGAATGATAATGTCGATGTTGTCCCAATGCTTGTTCAGCTCGGTGAAGACGTTTTCGATTTCTTCGTCACTGGCGACGTCGCAGGGGAAGGTCAGCTTGCTGCCCCACTGGTCCGCGAATTTTTCCACGCGGGACTGGAGCTTTTCGTTCTGGTAGGTGAAGGCCAGTTCGGCGCCTTCACGGGCAAAGGCTTCAGCGATGCCGTAAGCGATAGAGTGTTTGCTGGCTACGCCAACGATCAGTGCTTTCTTGCCACTGAGCATTCCCATGGGTGTGTCTCCCTGTGTTCCTGATTTTCGAGCATTATCCCTGACCGTTGTGCCGGGAGTAACGCTCAATTGGTCGTAGTGGTGGGTTCATTGGTTGTCTGGTAGAACAGCGCTGCATTGAGCAGTTCCTGTGTATACCGCTGCTTCGGCGACCGGAATATGTCAGCCGCGTCGCCATACTCCACAATCTTTCCATGCTGGAGTACCAGCAGCTTGTGGCTCAGGGCGCGAACTACCGCCAGATCGTGACTGATGAAGATATAGCTTAGACCATAACGGGACTGGATATCGCGCAACAGCTGGATAACCTGCTTTTGAACCGTGCGGTCCAGCGCTGACGTGGGCTCATCAAGAATGATCAGGTCCGGTTGCAGCACCAGGGCCCGGGCAATGGCAATCCGCTGGCGTTGGCCGCCCGAGAATTCATGGGGATAACGGTGTCTCGCTTCCGGGTCGAGCCCGACGTCCCTGAGGGCGCGGATCACTTGTTGCTCATGGCTGTCCTTGCCCTCGGGATCGTGAATTTCCAGGCCTTCGCCCACGATCTCTGCAATGGACATGCGTGGGCTGAGACTGCCAAATGGGTCCTGGAAGACAATCTGGATCCGTTTCCGATAGGGCCGGAAGTCCTTCTGAGTGAGGTCGGACAGTTCGTTGCCACCGAGGGTGAACCGGCCTGTGCTCGCCGTAAGCTTGAGCAGGGCATGACCAATAGTGGTTTTGCCGCTACCACTTTCACCAACGATACCCAGGGTCTGCCCCTTGGGCAGCTCGAAGCTGGCCTCCTGCACGGCATGGAAATACTCCCGGACCTTGCCGAATAGGGACTTCTTGACGGGAAAGCGAACATCCAGATTATTGACGCTGAGCAGGATCTCATTCTCGCCCTGTGCCGGCAGGGGCGCTTCCGGCGGTTCGGCGTCCAGAAGCTTTCGTGTATAGCTGTGTTCCGGCTGGTCAAACAACCGGTGGGTTTCGGCATGTTCCACCAGGCGACCCTGTTCCATCACCACCACCCGGTCCGCGTATCGCCGGACAATGCTCAGATCATGGGTAATCAGCAGGATGGCCATACCGAGCCTTTTCTGGAGGCTCTTGAGCAGCTCCAGAACCTGTTTCTGCACTGTGACATCCAGGGCGGTGGTAGGCTCGTCGGCAATCAACAGATCCGGCTCGTTGGCCAGTGCCATGGCAATCATTACCCGTTGTTTCTGGCCGCCGGAGAGCTGATGGGGGTAGCTCTTGAGCCGGGATTCGGGATCCTTGATACCGACCAGTTCCAATAATTCGATGGTCCGTTTCCGTGCCTGCGTTTCCCGCATTCCCTTGTGCAGTGCCAGGGTCTCGCCGATCTGTTTTTCCACCGTGTGGAGTGGATTGAGAGAGGTCATCGGCTCCTGGAAAATCATGCTGATTTCCCGCCCCCGGATCTGTCGCAGCCGTTTCTCACTGGCACGGAGCAGGTTTTCACCCCGGAAATGGATCTCGCCGGAGGGATAACTGGCGTGTCTGGAATCGAGCAGGCGCAGTACCGAGAGTGCGGAAACCGATTTACCCGATCCGCTTTCGCCTACCAGGGCAACAGTCTCGCCCTTACGCACCGAAAAGGACAGGGATTCCACCACCGGCGGCGCCTGGTCAAAGGAGATGGAAAGGTTGGAAATCTGCAGCAGGTCGCTCATATCAACTCTTTCTGGGGTCAAAGGCGTCGCGGACCGCTTCACCCACAAACACCAGCAGGGTGAGCATCACCGAAAGGGAAACGAAAGCGGAGATACCAAGCCAGGGAGCGTGGAGGTTTGCCTTGCCCTGGGCAATGAGTTCGCCGAGCGAAGGGGAGCCGGATGGCAAGCCGAAACCGAGGAAATCCAGTGAGGTCAGGCCGGTGATCGCGCCAGTTAAAATGAAGGGCAGGAATGTAAGCGTGGCGACCATCGCATTGGGCAGGATATGCCGGAACATGATCTTGCGGTTTTCCAGGCCAAGGGCCCGGGCAGCCCGGACATATTCAAAGTTCCTGGCCCTCAGGAATTCCGCCCGCACCACGTCCACCAGTCCCATCCAGCTGAACAGGAGCATGATGCCCAACAACCACCAGAAGTTGGGCTGGACGATACTGGAGAGAATGATCAGCAGGTACAGCACAGGCAACCCGGACCAGACTTCGATAAAACGCTGCCCCAACAAGTCGACCTTGCCGCCGTAATAGCCCTGGATGGCGCCGACCACCACGCCGACGACGCAGCTGGCCAGGGTCAGGGTCAGGCCGAACAGCACCGAAATCCGGAAGCCGTAAATGACCCGTGCGGCCACATCCCGCCCCTGATCGTCGGTGCCAAGCCAGTTCTCGGCGCTAGGGGGCGCGGGAGAGGGGATTTCCAGATCGTAGTTGATGGTGTCGTAGCTGAACCGGATCGGAGGCCAGACCATCCAGCCGTTGCCGCGGATTTCGCCTGCGATAAAGGGGTCCCGGTAATCGGCCTCGGTGGGCAGGAAGCCCCCGAACGTCTCTTCAGGTACCGACTCCACCACCGGAAAATAGAACTCGCCGTTGTAGGAAACGAGGAGGGGCTTGTCGTTGGCGATGAATTCCGCAAGCAGGGACAGACCGAAAAGCACAAGGAATAGCCACAGTGACCAGTAGCCGCGCCGGTTATTGCGAAAGTTACGCAGTCGCCGTTGCTGGATCGGAGTCAGGGTTTTCATGCTCAGGCCCCCTCCCGACTCTCAAAGTCGATCCGGGGATCAACGAGCACGTAGGTGATATCGCTGATCAGCTTCAGTATCAGTCCCATCAGCGTAAAGATGTAGAGGGTCCCGAAGATCACCGGATAGTCCCGATTGAGCGCGGCCTCGAAGCCCAGCAGACCCAGGCCATCAAGGGAGAAGATGACCTCGATCAGCAATGACCCGGTAAAGAACAGGGCCACAAGGACGCCGGGGAGGCTGGCAATCACGATCAACATGGCGTTACGGAACACGTGGCCGTATAGCACCTGTTTTTCATCCAGCCCCTTCGCCCGGGCCGTGACCACGTACTGCTTGCTGATTTCGTCCAGGAACGAGTTCTTGGTGAGCAGGGTCAGGGTGGCGAAGCCGCCAATCACATTGGCCGTCACCGGCAGAGCCAGGTGCCAGAAGTAGTCGCCGATCTTCTCGTACCAGGCAAGTTCACCGAAATTGGAGGAGGTGAGCCCGCGCAGCGGGAACCAGTCGAAATAGCTGCCGCCGGCGAACAGCACGATCAACAGGATGGCGAACAGGAAGCCCGGGATGGCATAACCGATGACGATGGCGGAGCTGCTCCACACATCGAAGCGTGAGCCATCGGTGACGGCTTTGCGGATACCCAGAGGGATAGAAATGAAATAGATGATCAGGGTGGACCAGAGACCGAGGGAAATCGACACCGGCATCTTGTCGAGGATCAGCTCGATCACGCTGCGTTCCCGGAAAAAGGAGTCACCGAAATCGAAAGTGGCATAGTCTCCGAGCATCTTGAAGAATCGCTCATGGGCTGGCTTGTCAAAGCCATACATGACTTCGATCTCTTTGAGCAGCTCCTCCGGTATGCCCCGGGAACTGCGGCTGTCGCCGGAGCCGGAAGCCACTTCGCCTCCGGTATCACCCCCGGCGGCACGGGCCAGGGCGCTGCTGCCGTGGCCCTCCATTTCTGCGATGAGCTGCTCAACCGGCCCGCCCGGCGCGGCCTGCACAATGACAAAATTGAGCAGCATGATCCCGATCAGCGTCGGAATAATCAGCGCCAGGCGTCTGAGGATGTAAATGCCCATCTAGCGGAGGATTCCTTCCGTTACTGCTGGGGTTATGGAAGCTGGCTCAGGGTTTGACCCACCAGTTGTTCAGGTCGATGCCGTTCTTCGGTGTGACCTCAGGGCGTTCCAGCTGGTTCCAGTATGCCACCCGATCCTTGCGGAGGTGCCAGTGTGGAATCACGTAATGGCCGTGGAGCAGTACGCGATCCAGTGCTCGCACCCGCTGCACCAGTTCTTCCCGGTTCGGTGCCTGGATTACCATGCTGACCAGATCATCAACCACGGGGTCCTGAACACCCATGTAGTTGCGGGAACCGGTCACGTTCGCGGTGGAGGAGTGCCAGTATTCCCGCTGTTCATTACCGGGCGAATCAGATTGCGGCAGAACCTGGGTGATCATGTCGTAGTCGAATTCACGCACCCGCTGGATGTACTGGTTGCTGTCGACCAGTCGCACGGTTACATCAATACCCAGCTTGGCCAGATTATTCTTGAATGGCAGCACGATGCGCTCGAAGCTCTTCTGGAACAGGAGGATCTCGAAGGCCAGTGGTCTCCCGGTTTCGGTGTGCACCATCTTGCCTTCCTTGATTGCGTAACCGGCTGAGCGCAACAGCTGCAGCGCAGTCCGGAGGTTTTCACGCAAGCCCTGCTGGCCATCGGTGGTGGGGGGATGGTATTCCTCGGTGAACACGTCCTCGCTCAAGCGGTCCCGATACTGCTCAAGGATCTCGAGTTCACGCCCCTCAGGCAGGCCGCTTGATGCCAGCTCGCTGTTTTCGAAATAGCTGTCGGTGCGGGTGTACTGGCCGAAGAACAGATTCTTGTTTGCCCATTCGAAGTCGAAGCCATAGGCGAGGGCTTCGCGGACCCTCGGGTCGCTGAAGATGGCCTTGCGGGTGTTGAAAACAAAACCCTGCATCCCGGACGGCCGATGGTGCTCGATCGCTTCCTTAATGACGGATCCGTCCCTGAACATCGGGCCGGTGTATGCGGTTGCCCAATTCTTGGCAGACGATTCCAGTCGGAAATCAAAGTTGCCCGCCTTGAAACCCTCGAGCGCAACCGTGTCGTCCGTGTAGTAATCATAGCGGACGCGATCGAAGTTGAAGCGCCCCTTGCGAACCCCCAGGTCTTTGCCCCAGTAATCCTTGATGCGTTCGTAAGTAATGGAGCGGCCGGCCTCGAAACTGCCGATCCGGTACGGACCACTGCCGACTGGCGGGGTGAGGCCATTTTTCCCGAACTCACGTTCCGCCCAGTAATGGGCGGGTAGAATCGGCATCTGGCCAATGATAAGCGGGAGCTCGTGGTTGGTGGTTTCGTCGAAGTTGAAGCGAATCCGCCTCGGGTTCTCGATGACCACTTCCTGCACATCGGCGTAATAATTGCGGTAGAACGGGTGCCCTTTGGTGGTGAGGATCTCGAAGGAAAATTTGACGTCCTCCGCCGTAATGGGCTCGCCGTCACTGAAACGCGCTTCTTCTCGCAGGTTGTATACGACGTAGCTCCGGTCCTCTGGCGTCTCGAGGGATTCGGCAATCAGTCCGTAAGCGGAGAAGGGCTCGTCATCGGATGATTCAAGCAGAGTGTCATAGAGGTACGTGCTGATTCCGGCTGCCGCAACTCCCCGGATGTCGAACGGGTTGAAGGAGTCGAAGCCGTTGGCCACTACGGCCATTTTCAGGGTGCCGCCCTTGGGGGCATCCGGATTTACGTAGTCGAAACTGGAAAACCCCTCCGGGTAATCAGGGGCGCCATGCATGGCAATCCCGTGTTGTGGCTGCAGGCTTTGAGCTTCATCGGCGGCCGCGGTTACCGGGGCCGCCAACAGACTTAACGATGCGAGGAGGAGGGTGAGGTTCGAGGCTTTCCGTGTTCTTGTCATAGTTCGCTTACGGACTGTTACGAATGTCCACGTAGAGTACCAGACTTTGCCCGGGTTGGAGATAACGTGATTTATTCAGATCGTTCCAGCTTGCGATGTCATTCACGTTCACGGAAAAACGGTTGGCAATGGCGTAGAGAGAGTCGCCTTTACGCACCCGGTAACCGACCTTGCGGACCATTGCCTTGCCCCGTGCACTGTTGGACGCGACGACCGTCGGCTGGCTGGTCTTGGACCAGATCACCAGCTCCTTGCCCGGGATAAGCGGGTCGCCGGGGGCCATACCATTCCAGGCCGCCACTTCACGCACGGATACCCGATGTTCGCGGGCGATATCCCAGAAGGTGTCACCGCGGCGTACGGTGTAGCGCACCTTGTTACCGTCACGCTTACGTTCCTGCTTGCGCTCAAGCCTCTGGGCGGCGCTGAGCGCATACGCGTCCGACCCTCGGGATGCGGAAGGTATCAGCAGTCGCTGGCCGATCCGGATCAGGTCCGAGTTGAGTTTGTTCACCTGCTGGATGACTGAAGGTGTGGTGTTGAACTTCCGGGCAATGGTGATCAGGCTGTCGCCGGACCGCACGCTGTAGTTCTGCCAGGACACGCGCTGATCGACCGGGAAGTTCGCCAATGCCGTGCGGAAGCCCTCGGCCTTCTCAACCGGCACCAGCAGACGATGAGGACCGTCAGGATTGGTGGCCCAGCGGTTATAGGATGGGTTCAGCAGGTAGATCTCGTCGATATCGACCCCTGCCAGCTCGGCGGCCTGTGCGAGGTCCAGCTGGGATCCGGTCTCCACCACTTCAAAGTAGGGTGTGTCCTTCATTGGTGGCAGTGTGATGCCGTAGGCCTCCGGCTTGTCAAAAATCTTGGCCAGGGCAATCAGTTTGGGAACATAGTGGCGGGTTTCACGGGGCAGCTGCAGGGACCAGAAATCCGTTGCCCGATTGGCCTTTCGGTTGCGCCGCATGGCGCTGGAGACGGTGCCTCCGCCACTGTTATAGGCGGCCAATGCCAGGGTGTAATCGCCGTCGAACCGTTCGGTAAGGCGTTCGAGGTAGCGCAGTGCTGCGTCGGTTGCAGCGATGATGTCGCGTCGGTCGTCATGCCACCAGCTCTGGGTCAGACCGAAATACTTGCCTGTTGATGGAATGAACTGCCATATCCCGGCTGCGCGGCCATGGGAGTAGGCGAATGGGTCAAAGGCGCTTTCCACGACGGGCAGCAATGCGAATTCGGCTGGCAGACCGCGTTTTTCGGTTTCGTTGAGAATGTAATGGAGATACCGGCTGCCGCGGTCAACGACCCGGTTAATGTATTTAGGGTGACTCGCGTACCAGTTCAGTTGATCCCGGACCCGCTCATTGTCGACGTCGTGATTCAGGGCAAAGCCCTGGCGCAGGCGATTCCAGAGGTCCCTTTCCTTCTCGGCATCGTCGTCGGCCTGCTGTTTGGGGTTGTCGAGTCTCTCCCGGGCGTCCCGTGCGGTCGCTTGAAGTTCCGGTGCTATGGCTTCATCCAGAGGGTCGTCTGATGCGGCGTCGGAGGCCTTGCCCGATTCAACGGCATTTTTCAGGTCTTCGTCACCGGTCGCCACGGTCACCTTTTGGGACTCCAGCGGATCGGCGGTAGGGGTGGAAAAGGTGGAACAGCCAGTACTCAGGGCACTGGCCAACAGCAAAAGGGAGAATCGGTTGACCGACATAAGCGTTTCCGGATCAGGGCCTTGGCCAGATAATAGCGTGGAAAATCCGGCCTGATGAATGGGTTACGGTCACAAAACTGAAACTGATTCTATGAGAGCGCTTTTCCAGGGGTCAAGAAACGGCTCGTTACGATGACGACAGGGAATGTTAAAACCACCCCTGTGCGCGGTTGAAAATGGGGTCAGAAGAAGGCCTTCTTCTGACCCCGGCTTCAATCCGTCCGGCTCAGAAATTGTCCTTGCCATGGCGGATCGCGGCGAAGATGGCATTCTCGGAGTCCGCCGGCAGGCCATTCTGTGCACAATAATTCCGCGCAGCGTCCACCACGACGGGGTCGTCCCAGCGAAGGAAAGGGTTCAGGCGCTTTTCATCCCCCAGAACCGATGGCACGGTGGGCTCGCCTGCGTCCCGGGCCTGTTGGCACTCCTTCTCGAATGCCTCGAGGCCCTGATCCCGCGGCAGCCAGCTTCGGGCAAATCTGAGGTTTGCCAGGGTATATTCGTGGGCGCAGTAGACGGCGGTCTTTTCCGGCAGATTGCGCAGAGTCTGCAGGGATTGCCGCATCTGTTCGGGGGTGCCCTCGAACAGACGCCCGCAGCCGCAGACGAAGAGGGTGTCACCACAGAAAAGTACCGGGCGCCCGTTGACCTCAACGTCCGTAAAATAGGCGATATGGTCCAGTGTGTGGCCCGGAACCCCGAGGACCTGGAAGGTAATTGACTCCCAGACAACCTCGTCACCCGGATGGACGAGGTTGGTGGAGCCCCTGAACGGCGATTCGGCGGGGCCGGTTACCCGGCAATCCGGATAAGCCTTGACCAAATCCTTGATGCCGCCGACGTGATCCGGGTGATGGTGGGTGACCAGGATGGTGTCCAGTGTCAGTCCCTGCGTGGATAGATGCTCCTCCACGGGGGCTGCCTGCCCAGGGTCAACAATCAGCGCTTTGCCGGTATCGGAGTCGGCCAGGCACCAGATGTAATTGTCACTGAAAGCAGGAATTGCGGAAATGGTCAGCATACGGCCCCACATGTGTTCGTAGAATGTGACTGTTATGATAGAGCAATAAATCTATGGCCCCAACCTGGAGGCTGACAAGGCGGGAGGCAGGGTAGTGGTCCGAACCGACAGCATTGACTATCCGGCAAGGCATGAGAATTTCGAGCGATGGTTCCAGTCTCCACTGGGTCGGGCGTTACTGGCAGACCAGCGGCGATTCTGCGATTACGAGCTCGGCAACCTGATCGGGGCAAGACAGCTGCAAATTGGCGTGAGCCACCGCCTGCCGCTGGCCACCGGGACCGATTTCGTGCAGAAGATCATGACCACGCCGCGCTGGTTTCCCCACATGCCAGAGGGTGTCGCGGTATGTGATTCCGATGAACTGCCTTTCCCGTCGGATTCCATGGATCTGGTTATCCTTCACCACACACCCGATTTTTCCCCGTACCCCCATCAGGTGCTGAGAGAATCCGCCCGGGTACTAAGGGGTGAAGGGACCATCGTTCTGCTTGGCTTCAATCCCATGAGCCTGTGGGGGCTTCGCCGGCTGTTGTCGCGCCAGCATGACGGGCCGTGGGGCGGCCGCTTCATGCTTCGGCGGCGCATGGAAGACTGGCTCAGGTTACTTGGTTTCAGCGTGGAATCGTCGGTAACCCGATTTCTGAGGTTTCCTGTTCAGCGTTCGGGCAGGCACACCTATCGGTGGATTGATACCCGGCTGGCGGGTAATCGGTTCCTGCCTCTTGGCGCCTATTACTGTATCCTTGCCAAAAAGCGGGTCTATGGCCGCATTCCCAGGCAACCGGCCTGGCGGAAAACCAAGGTCATTGCGATGCCCGGCACCGGCACCGTTGGTGCATCCAGAAGCTGTTATCGGAATTCCGGCGGTATTACCGGCGCAGAAGGTCAGGATTAACGAGGGTTCAGGAGTATGAATGTCGGATAAAGTGATTCTCTACACGGACGGGGCCTGCAAAGGGAACCCCGGTCGTGGTGGCTGGGGCGTGGTACTTCGATACGGCGACGCGAAAAAGACGCTCCACGGTGGGGAACTTCACACCACCAACAACCGAATGGAGCTGATGGCAGCGATCCGCGGGCTGAAAGCTCTCAAGCGCCCGTGCGAGGTGGAGCTCTACACAGATTCCCAATATGTCCGCAAGGGCATCACCGAGTGGATGGCCGGCTGGAAGCGTAACGGATGGAAAACCGCAGCGAAGAAACCGGTGAAAAATGATGACCTCTGGCGTGAGCTGGATGCTGAGACTGCCAGGCACAGAATCAACTGGCACTGGGTGAAGGGTCATGCGGGCGTGCCGGATAACGAACTGGCGGACCAACTGGCAAACCGAGGCGTAGCGGAATTGAGTGAAGCATGAGACAGATCGTACTGGATACCGAAACCACCGGCATTGATCCCAATGACGGGCACAGGATCATTGAAATCGGTTGTGTCGAAGTTATTGAGCGTGAGCTGACCGGTCGGAATTATCACGTCTACATCAACCCGGAAAGGGAGGTGGAGGCGGAAGCCATAACCGTGCATGGCATCACCAACGAATTCCTGGCGGACAAGCCCAGATTTGCCGAAATAGCCGAGGAGTTCTTTGAATTCATCAAGGGCGCTGAGCTGGTTATCCATAATGCTGCGTTCGACGTGGGGTTCATGGATGCCGAGTTCGCCCGGCTCAAACCGGTCCGCAAGACGGCTGACCACTGCGGGATCGTCGATTCCCTGGCCATCGCCCGGGGCAAGCACCCTGGCCAGAAAAACAGCCTCGACGCCCTGTGTAAGCGTTACGGTGTCGATAACAGCAACCGTGAGCTTCACGGCGCATTGCTGGACGCCGAGATCCTGGCTGACGTCTATCTGTTGATGACCGGGGGCCAGACAGCCCTCTCGCTCGATTCCGGTTCGGAAAATGGTGGGGCTACCGGTGGTATTCGCCGCCTCAAGGCCGATCGCCCCCGACTTTCCGTGGTGAGGGCGACCGGTGACGAGGCGAGTGCACATAATGAATTCATCGAGATGCTGGACAAGCAGTCGGGGCAGAGTCTCTGGAGCAAGCTAGAGCAGGCGGAGTGAGAACTGGACCAGCGTGTACCAATTGTTACACTCCTGCTTTGTTGAGCAACATCAGTTTTGTGTTATAAGTAATGATAAGTTCGCCAGTTTTTTGGCAAACGGAATATCGGTCGGTGAGGGTGTAACTGACCTATAACAACAAAGTCCGGCTCTTTTTGGCGGGGCTGAAAGTCAGGCACGGGACGCGGTAGTCTCCGCGAATTAAACAGGAAGCGTTTATGGTTCAATCGTCTCTGGCGACGAAATCGCAGTCGTTTGATCTGGTCAAGGGTGAGATAGAACAGACCATCAAGCAGGCAGAATCCAGCCTTGAGCGTTTCCAGGAAAACCGCGAGAGCGGGGAAGACCTCCAGAACTGCGTCGATTACCTGAACCAGTTGCGGGGAATTTTCATCCTTGTTGAACTTCGTGGCGGTACTCTGTTGTGTCAGGAGGCCGTTGCCATGGCCAACGATGTTCCGGTTGGTGCCAACGACGACAAAAACATCCTCCTCACTACCCTGAACAGCGCGCTGTTCATTCTCCGTCGCTATGTGGAGTACTACCACCAGCAGCGGGAGGATCACCCGGAACTGCTGTTACCCGTCATCAATGATCTCCGCGAAGCCCGTCGTGAAAAACCCTACCCGGAATCCTGCTTCTTTGAGATTGATGTCAAGGAACGACCGGATTTTTGCGCGGATCTCCACCTTGACACCTTTGAAGGCAGTGAGGCGGACTACGAGATCATGGCCCGGCGGATGCGCCTGACCTTCCAGGTGGCCTTGCTGGGCGTACTGCGGGATCGCAACGATGTGGTCAGCAAGAAACTGTTCGGTCGCGCGGCCCGGGGATTTGCCCGGTTGTGTCAGGGGGCACCGATGGGGCAGATGTGGTGCCTGCTGGGAATTGTGTCCGATACCATGCTGGACCGGGCGATGATTTTTACCAGGGCCCGCAAGCGCATGCTTATGCGTATCGAACGCTATGCCCGCGAAGTGGTTTACGTTGGCAAGGTGGCTACGGCCAAAGACGCTCCGGATTCACTGATTCGGGATCTCATTTACCTGCTTTACCGCAGCGGGTCTGCAAACCCGGAAGTGACCCGGATTCTTTCCGCGTATCGCCTGGCGCCTGCCGAATTCCCCGATTCCATGCTGGAAGCCCACGCCCGGCGGTTGTATGGGCCCGGTAGCGATGTGCTCAGGTCGTTGTCGGAAGCGTTGCAGGACGAGCTCAACCAGCTGAAGGACAAGCTCGATATCATCGAGCGCGGTATCGAGCCTGATCTGGCGGAACTGTCATCCATCGCCGACGCCCTTGAGCGCCTCGCCAACACGCTGGTGATGCTTGATCTCAACAAGCTGGCGGGCATATCCCGTGAGGAAGCCGCCAGACTCAGAAAATGGGAAGAGGACAACCGCCTTCCCGGTGACGATGAGCTCTATCGTCTGGCAGATTCCGTTCTGGGGGTTGAGGATGCGGTGATGCAGATTGTCACTCGCGGCATTACTTCCGAAACCGATGCCCTGGCTGGTAGCCGGCGAAGAAGGGATGAATCTGTCTATCTTCAGGAAGCAATGTTTGTGGTGGCCGACGAGGCGCGAAGCGCTTTGACCCTGGCTAAACGGGCGATCACCGCGTTCATCGAATCGGATTATGACAAGCTGCACCTGGCGAACCTTCCCGCCACCCTTCACAGCATCTGGGGCGGCTTGCAGATGGTCAACGATCCGGGCGCGGCCAACGTGCTGAAACGCGTGGCAGCTTCAATCCAGGATCGTCTTCTCGATGCACGTCAGGCACCGGCTCACCAGGTACTGGAAGCGCTGGCAGATGCGTTGACGTCGCTCGAGTACTACATCGAAAGCATCGGCAAGCGGGAAGACCGCAATCCGGATCTTCTCAAGCTCGCGGAATCCTCCCTCGACGACGTAGGTTTGTAATCCCCATGTCCCATGAGCTGGCAACCATTGTATTGGCGGTCGTCGGGGCCGTACTGGTGATTGCAAGCCTGCTGTTTTTCCTTCGTCCTCGTTGGCTCCTGGGGTGGCTCAAGGGCATGGCTGTTTTTTCCGTGCTCATACTGGGAATCTATACCCTGGTGATTGCCGTCAACCTGCTCGGTTATCAGTCATTGGAGGGGATGAAAACGGTAGCCACCGTTTCAACGGAACGGCAGGGCGAACAGTTGTGGCTGGTAACCTTGCAGTCCGGCGAGGAGTCGCCGGTCGTTCAGTCGGTACGGGGGGATCAGTGGCAGCTGGATGCACGAATCATCCGTTTCGTCGGTCCGGTTCGCTGGCTGGGCATTGCGCCCGGTTACCGGCTGGAGCGACTGAGTGGTCGATATACGTCGCTGGAGAATGAGCAGAGCAAGCCAAGGACGGTAATTGGCCTGAGTGAACAGAAATGGCCCGATCTCTGGGAGCTGGACAGGAAATTCAATCTGCCGTTTGTGGAAGGGGTCTATGGAAATGCGACGTTCATGCCCATGCGTGAAGGGGCGGTGTTCGAAGTGCGGCTTTCGGCGTCGGGGCTTGTTGCGACTCCCGGGAACGAGGCGGCCCGGCAAGCGGTCCAGCTCTGGGATGAGTGAGGGTGAAGTTCAGGTATAAAAAAACCTGCGCAGGGCGCAGGTTTTTTTATGAGCAGGGCTTTGGCTCAGCCCATGTTGAACAGTTCGCCCAGCTTGGTTGCCAGCATCATGTCGCCCTCGGCGCGCAGCTGACCAGCCATGAACGCCTGCATACCGTCGGTTTCGCCGGTAACGATGCCCTGCAGAGTATCGGAATTCATGATCAGGGTAACGGAAGGATCGCCATGAGCGCCTTCGTGCAGCTTGCAGGAGCCGTCGTTGATGGCCAGGTGATAGGTGCTGTCGTCCTCAATGTCGAACTGGAACACCAGGTCGAGGCCTTGAGCTGCGTCTGCGTTGAAATTCTGTTCGAGTTTTTCAAATACCTGAGCTACAGACATTATCTTGCCCTTCTGAATAGTTGTCTTGTCTTGGCGAAGCCGATCTCGCAATCCGACTTTATGGTTAGCGGGCAGTTGTGTCAAGCTCGATCGAACGCTTGTTTTAATTATTTTGCTCCGCTTATCACCGGTAATTCGGTAAGTTACACTTTTGTCTTTGCATAACCATTGGAGAAGCCATTTTGGAGTTCCTGACACAATACGGCCTGTTTCTGGCGAAGGTCGTTACCTTCGTGGTTGCCGCCCTCGTCATCATTTCCGTCATTATCTCTGCTGCTCAAAAGGAGCGTGAAGAGCATGAAGGAGAGGGCGAGTTGAGGATCCGAAAGCTCAACGAAAAATACCAGAAATTGCGGGAAACCATTCAGGCGCGCCTGATGAGCGAGGGGGAACGCAAAGCCTTTCTGAAAGCACGTAAAAAGGAAGAGAAAGCAGAGAAAAAGGCCGCAAAAGCCAAGGCCAAAGGTGAAGGTGAGCAGAAAGAGGCCTCGTCGCGAGTCTATGTCCTGGATTTTGACGGCGATATCAAGGCCAGCGATACGGATCAGCTGCGCCGTTCGGTTTCTGCGGTGCTGAGTGTCGCCAATCCGGAGACGGATGAGGTGGTTGTTCGCCTGGAAAGCGGCGGTGGTCTGGTTCATTCTTATGGTCTGGCAGCAGCCCAGTTGGATCGTATCCGGAGCAAAGGCATCTCCTTGACGGCCTGCGTCGACAAAGTGGCTGCCAGTGGTGGCTACATGATGGCCTGTGTTGCCGACCGGATCGTGGCATCGCCTTTCGCAATTCTCGGGTCGATTGGTGTGGTTGCCCAGCTGCCGAATTTCCACCGTTTTCTGAAGAAAAATGATGTGGATTTTGAAGTGCTGACTGCCGGCGAACATAAACGCACCATGACGATCTTTGGAGAGAATACCGAGAAAGGCCGCCAGAAGTTCCTTGAGGACCTGGAAGACACCCATGGCCTGTTCAAGGAGTACGTGACGGAGCGTCGCCCGAGTGTCGATATTGCCAAGGTCGCCAACGGTGATATCTGGTTCGGTAAGAGGGCTCTTGAGGTCAAACTGATCGACGAGATCAAGACCTCCGACGAATATCTCATTGAGGCATGCGACCGTGCAGACGTAGTGTCAGTGTCATTCCAGCGCAAGCGAACGCTCCCGGAAAAACTGGGGCTGGCCACCAGCGCTGCCCTGGAGCACACGGTTTGGCGGCTATTCAGCGCTTTCCGGAATCAGAAGATCCAGTAGCTGACAACAAGTGGGGTAACTCCATGACAGCGAACAGCGAATTCAAAGCGTGGCGTGTAGAAGAGAAGGATGGCGACTACAAAGGCAGCGAGCAAACGCTCAACTTTTCCGATCTGCCGGATGGCGAGGTTCTGATCCGCGTCTGTCATTCGTCGCTGAACTACAAGGACGCGCTTTCCGCGTCCGGCAACAAAGGCGTTACACGCTCGTTTCCTCATACCCCCGGGATCGATGCGGCCGGCGAGGTGGTGGAATCCACGACCGGGAAACCGGCAGTGGGCAGCCAGGTAATTGTGACCGGGTACGACCTGGGCATGAATACCGATGGCGGCTTCGGCGAGTATATCCGTGTACCGGCAGCCTGGTGTGTACCGATGCCCTCCGGGTGGGATACGCGTACGGCGATGATCTATGGCACTGCGGGCCTGACAGCCGGTCTCTGTGTCCAGAAATTGCTGCGGATGGGGGCAAGCCCGGAACAGGGTAAGGTTGCCGTCAGCGGTGCCTCCGGGGCAGTGGGCAGCGTGGCTGTCGAGCTGCTGGCCAATCTTGGGTTTGACGTGGTCGCCATCAGCGGCAAGGCCGATCATGCCGATAGTCTCAGGGACCTGGGGGCCGGTGAGGTTATCGGGCGTGAGGCGTTGGAAGAGGAGAAAAAGCCGCTGCTCAAGCCGGTCTTTGCCAATGCGGTTGATACTGTGGGTGGCACACCTCTGGCGGAACTGCTCAAGCAGATCCAGCCGGGTGGATCAGTCTCGATCTGTGGACTGGTTGCCGGCCCTCAGCTGCCGACTACGGTGCTGCCATTCATCCTGCGCGGGGTAAACCTGCTGGGTGTAGACTCGGTGGAGATTCCACTGGCGGACAAACAGGCGGTTTGGGAGAAGTTTTCCGGCGAGTGGAAGTGTCCGAAAACTGAAGCCTCGGCCCGGGACATTGGCCGTGGGGAGCTGGATGAGGCGCTGAAAGCGTTTCTGAAGGGGGCGTCTGCCGGCAAGATCGTGTTGGATCATAGCCGGTGAGGTGACGTTAGATCGGGGTCAGAAGAAAGCTTTCTTCTGACCCCAACTTCTTCACGCCCGCCGGCGAAACAGCGGCAGATCTGTATCCGTCGCTGCCTGATAGCCCTGGCTGAAGAAGTTCAGGCACTTCGCCGCCTGACTGATGTCCTTGTCTGCCCGCAAGACATAGGAATCAAACCCGCAGCGCTTCATGAACTGGAGCTGGTCGAGCAGGACGTCCCCGATGGCGCGCAGCTCGTTCCGGTAGCCGAAGCGCTCCCTCAGCAGCCTTGCAATGCTGTAGCCACGGCCATCCACAAAGCGGGGGAAGTTCACGCCGATCAGCGGTAGTTCGTTGACTTTGTCAGCAATGATTTCCGGCTCGTCATGACTGTCGAACCAGACACCGATCTGGTCGTTACCCGTAAAATGGCCATAGCCCGCGAGCCACAGATCGGCCGGAATCAACGCCGGCTGGTCAGATGGAATAGCCAGGGACTCGCCTTCCTCCGGGCGCGGAACAACCACCCAATTATCCTGACGGACACTGCCGTCTGCTTTGATTACATCAGGCATAGACCCGCTCCTTGAAAGGTTTGATGCCAACCCGGCGGTAGGTGTCGAGGAACTCTTCCTCTTCGGTACGATGGTCGACATACACATCAATAATCTTGGCGATGACATCCGGCATGTCTTCCCGGGCAAAAGAAGGCCCGAGGATCTTACCGATATCCGCATCGTGATGGGAGGACCCGCCCAGGCTCACCTGGTAGAACTCCTCACCTTTCTTGTCGACGCCCAGCACGCCAATATTGCCGACATGGTGGTGACCGCAGGCGTTCATGCAGCCGGAAATGTTCAGGTCGATGTTGCCAAGGTCGTACAGGTAATCCAGGTCGTCAAAGCGACGCTGAATGGCTTCCGCCACCGGGATCGACTTGGCGTTGGCCAGAGCGCAGTAGTCGCCACCGGGACAGCAGATGATGTCGGTCAGGGTGTTCAGATTGGCGGTCCCGAAGCCCATGGGCGTGATCGCCTGCCACAGCTCCAGCAGGCGGTCCTGACGCACATCCGCCAACACCACGTTCTGCTGGTGGGTGACCCGGACTTCCCCGAAGCTGTATTCGTCCGCCAGGTCGGCAATCTGTTCCAGTTGTCGATCCGTGACGTCACCTGGTGGTGTGCCGGTCTTCTTCAGTGTCAGGGACACGATCGCGTAGCCGGGCTTTTTGTGCACGTCCACGTTATGGCTCAGCCATTGATCGAAACCACGATTCTCGAACCGTTGGCGGGCCAGCAGATCCGAGGCATTTTCCAGAGCTTCATAGGGTGGTTCGGTGAAGAATCCCTTGATCCGCTCGATGGCCTCCGGCGTCAGACGGGTCGGTGAATCCTTGATATGGGCCCATTCCGCTTCCACTTTCTCGGCAAAGCCTTCCGGGGTCAGAGCCTTGACCAGAATTTTGATCCTGGCCTTGAACTTGTTGTCGCGGCGGCCATAGCGGTTATAGACCCGCAGGACGGCCTCTAGATAGGTGAGGAGGTCCAGTTCCGGCAAAAATTCACGGATGACCGGGCCTACCATCGGGGTCCGGCCCAGGCCACCACCCACATGTACCCGGAAACCAAGTTCGCCAGCCTCGTTACGAACCATCTGGAGCCCGATGTCGTGGATCCGGATCGCCGCACGGTCAGTCTTTTCGGAGGCATTTACAGCCACCTTGAACTTGCGGGGAAGGAATGCAAATTCAGGATGGAACGTTGACCATTGGCGGATGATTTCACAGTAGGGCCGCGGATCTGTGATCTCATCGGCCTGTACGCCGGAGAACTGGTCCGTGGTGGTGTTGCGGATGCAGTTACCACTGGTCTGGTTGGCGTGCATCTCCACTTCTGCCAGCTCGGCCAGAATATCGGGGACATCTTCCAGTGCCGGCCAGTTGAGCTGCACGTTCTGCCGGGTCGTGAAGTGGGCGTAGCCCTTGTCGTAATCCCGGGTGATACGGGCGAGACGACGCAATTGGTCGGAACGCAACATACCGTAAGGTACGCAGATTCGGAGCATCGGAGCAAGGCGCTGGACATAGAGTCCGTTCTGAAGGCGCAACGGGAGGAATTCTTCCTCACTGAGTTCGCCTGCCAGGGCCCGACGGGTCTGATCCCGGAATTGGGCGACCCGTTCTGCGGCCATTTGCCGGTCGTGTTCGTCGTATACGTACATAGGAAAAGTCCTGCCTCTTATATCTGGACGGCAGGATATCACCAGGTTTTTATTTCCAAAATGATTATTTCAAAATATGTTTATCGATTCAGGCGATAAGTGCACTGCAGGCAGGCTGGACGAATATCAATTTCCTGCTTAACTGAAGGTATAAAACAACCACTAAAAAAGAGAAAGAGGTGCTTCCATGAAGAAGAGCATGCGTTCAGACAGTCAGGCAGATGCCATCGCTGCGGTCCTGGTCGTCGTGCTGGTGGTGGCCTTCGCGGTCGTTTGGGTTTCCGGTCAGTAAATCACTGGCTGGCGAGTACCGCCTGCACCACAAGAATCAGCCCTCCCACGAACGCTCCAGTAAACAGAATGCCGGCAATGATGTAGGGCCAGGGGCTATGGCTGGAGAAATCCTCTTCCCGGCGCTTGTCGGACTGAACTCCGAAAGCGCCGGCAAGGATGCTTTGCATTACCTTCAGAACGCCTGGTGATCCCGATTTCCGATCTTTCTTGTTGTTGTCACTGTCGGTCGTTTGGGTCATTGGGTCCCTGTTCTCCTTTTATTCAGCCGGATCGTAGGCGAGGCTGGGCATGAGCCAGCGCTCCGCCTCTGCCTTGGATATGCCTTTACGTTCAGCATAGTCCTCAACCTGATCCACGCCAATCTTGCCGACGGCAAAGTACTTGGACTCGGGATGGGCGAAATACCAGCCCGAAACCGCCGCCGTGGGGAACATGGCAAAGTGCTCGGTCAGCTCGAGGCCGGTTTTCTCCGTAGCCTCCAGAAGCTTGAACAGGGTCGCCTTCTCGGTGTGATCCGGGCAGGCCGGGTATCCCGGTGCCGGCCGGATACCGCGGTAGCGTTCCTTGATCAGGTCTTCGTTGCCGAGCTTTTCATCGCTGGCGTAACCCCAGAACTCCTTGCGCACCCGTTCGTGCATCCGCTCGGCGAACGCCTCGGCCAGACGGTCGGCCAGGGCCTTCACCATGATGGCGTTGTAGTCGTCGTGCCTGTCCTTGAATTCCTGTGAGAACTCTTCCGCACCGATGCCGGTGGTCACGGCAAAACCGCCCACGTAATCGACCTTTTGGGAATCTTCCGGTGCCAGGAAATCCGACAGCGCCATCATTGGCTTTCCGGGCGCCTTCTCATCCTGCTGGCGCAGGTGGTGCAGGGTGGTCAGTTCCTCACTACGGGATTCATCGGTGTAGACCACGATGTCGTCGCCACGGCGATTGGCCGGCCAGAAGCCGATCACGCCCCGGGCCGTCACCCGGTTCTCCTCAATCATCTGCTTGAGGATCTTCTGGGCATCATTGAACAGGCTACGGGCGGCCTCGCCACGCTTGGGGTCGTCAAAAATGGACGGATATTTCCCGGAGATGTCCCAGGAAATGAAGAACGGGGTCCAGTCGATGTAGTCGACCAGCTCGTTGAGATCATAGTCCTCGAACACCCGGATTCCGGTGAATGAGGGTTTGGGCGGCTCGTAGTCTTCAAAACTGATTTCAGGCGCCCGTGCCCGGGCCTCCTTGAGCGTGACCAGTTTGGTGCGTTCGCCCCGGTTCTTCCGGCGCTCGCGGATCTCGTCATATTCGTTGCGCGCTGCCTCGACAAAGGCCGGCTTGGCGGTCTTGCTCAGCAGCTGGGAGGCCACGTTGACGCAGCGGGAGGCATCGGAGACATACAGGGCGATATCATTCTTGTACTGGGGCTCGATCTTGACCGCCGTGTGCGCCTTGGAGGTAGTGGCGCCGCCGATCATCAGCGGGATGTTGAAGTCCAGTCGCTGCATCTCGCGGGCCACGTGAACCATCTCGTCCAGCGACGGGGTGATCAGGCCGCTCAGACCGATGATGTCCACGTTCTCTTTCTTTGCCGTTTCCAGAATCTTGTCACAGGGCACCATGACGCCCATATCGATCACTTCGTAGTTGTTGCACTGGAGCACCACGCCTACGATATTCTTGCCGATGTCGTGGACGTCGCCCTTGACCGTGGCCATGAGAATTTTGCCCTTGGCTTTCTGGTCTTCGGTCTTTTCCGCCTCGATGTAGGGGATAAGATACGCCACCGCCTGTTTCATCACCCGGGCACTCTTGACCACCTGGGGCAGGAACATTTTGCCGTCGCCGAACAGGTCGCCGACCACGTTCATGCCGTCCATCAGCGGGCCTTCGATGACCTCGATGGGGTGGCTCGCATTCTGGCGGCAGGCTTCGGTGTCTTCGGTGATGTAATTGGTGATGCCCTTCACCAGGGCATGTTCCAGCCGCTTCTCCACTGGCCATTCGCGCCAGGCCAGGTCCTCTTCCTGGGTTTTGCCACCCTTGCCTTTGAACTTTTCGGCGGCTTCCAGCAGGCGATCGGTCGCATCGTCCCGACGATTGAGTACAACGTCCTCGACCAGCTCCTTGAGATCCGGCTCGATCTCGTCATAGATCACCAGCTGGCCGGGATTGACGATACCCATGTTCATGCCGGCCTTGATGGCGTGGTAGAGGAATACGGAGTGGATGGCTTCACGCACCGCATCGTTGCCGCGGAACGAGAAGGACACGTTGCTCACACCACCGGAAATGGAGGCGTGCGGAAGGTTGTCCTTGATCCAGCGGGTGGCGTTGATGAAGTCCACCGCGTAGTTGTTGTGCTCCTCAATGCCGGTGGCAATGGCAAAGATATTCGGGTCGAAGATAATGTCGGCCGGGTTAAAGCCGATGCCGGTCAGCACATCGTAGGAGCGCTTGCAGATCTCGACCTTGCGTTCGTAGGTGTCCGCCTGTCCGTCCTCATCAAAAGCCATCACCACGACGGCGGCGCCATAGCGCATGCAGTCTTTCGCCCGCTTGATGAATTCCTCTTCGCCTTCCTTCAGGCTGATCGAGTTCACCACCGCCTTGCCCTGGATGCAGCGCAGGCCCGCCTCGATCACCTCCCACTTCGAGGAGTCAATCATGATGGGTACGCGGGAAATGTCGGGCTCGGAGGCCACCAGATTCAGGAACGTCACCATGACGTCCTTCGAATCCAGCATGCCCTCATCCATGTTGATATCGATGACCTGGGCACCGTTTTCCACCTGGTCCCGGGCCACACTCAGGGCTTCCTCGTACTGTTCTTCCTTGATCAGTCGCAGGAACCGCTTGGAGCCGGTCACGTTGGTGCGCTCGCCAACGTTGATGAACAGGGTGTTTTCGTCACCGGTGAACGGCTCGAGTCCGGACAGGCGCAGGGCCTTGGGGCGTTCCGGGAGCTGTCGGGGCGGGTATTTGGCGACCGCTTTGGCAATGGCCTCAATATGATCCGGGCGCGAGCCACAGCAGCCACCGATGATGTTCAGGAAACCGTCTTTGGCGAAGCCCTCGATGATTTCCGCCATTTCCTCCGGTGTCTGGTCGTACTCGCCAAATTCGTTGGGCAGGCCCGCGTTGGGGTGGGCGGAAACGTAGGTTTCGGCCTTGGCTGACAGCTCTTCGATATAGGGGCGTAGCGCATCGGCACCGAGGGCACAGTTCAGGCCCACGGAAATGGGCTGGGCGTGGGCGATGGAGTTGTAGAAGGCCTCGGTGGTCTGGCCGGAAAGTGTGCGGCCCGATGCATCGGTGATGGTGCCGGAGATCATGATTGGCAATTCGATGCCACTGTCGATAAAGAACTGCTGCGTGGCGTAGATCGCCGCTTTGGCGTTCAGAGTGTCAAAAATAGTCTCGATCAGGATCAGATCGGAACCGCCTTCCACCAGGCCTGAAACCGCTTCGTAATAGTTATCCACCAGAGTCTGGAAATCGACGTTGCGGTAGCCGGGATTGTTCACATCCGGAGAAATCGACGCAGTCCGCGAGGTGGGGCCGACCGCACCGGCAACGAAGCGGGGTTTGCCCGGATCCCTGGCAGTGAACTCGTCGGCGATCTCCCGCGCCAGACGTGCCGAGGCGACGTTCAGCTCCCGTGCCAGGTCTTCCATGCCGTAGTCGGCCTGGGACAGGCGGGTGGAGTTGAAGGTGTTGGTCTCGATTATGTCAGCGCCCGCATCCAGGTATTCCGCGTGGATGTTGCGGAGCAGGGCGGGCTGGGTCAGATTGAGCAGGTCGTTGTTGCCCTGGACTTCTCGACCGAAGTCCTTGAACCGATCACCCCGGAATGCGGCTTCATCCAGTTTCTGGTTCTGGATCATGGTGCCCATGCCACCGTCAAGAATCACAATGCGTTCCTTGAGGGCTTTATGGAGCTGGTCCAGACGGGTCGTGCGATCGGTCATAGGAAACTCTTCCGGATGTCGTGGATAACGTCGTGTTTCAGTCAATGGCGCGGGATCATAGCAAAAATGCAGGATTCCGTCTTAGTCCGAATGATCATTATCAAGTGCCGGGCGGTCGGCGCCTGCACAAGAATTCATACGGGAAATTCGGTACACGGTTAAAGCCCGACCATTTTACTTGGTCTTTCATGTTCCCGCGAACTCTCTTAAAATAGGAATCAAACTTCGAAACGGGTAGAAAACATGGCATTGGTTACCGTGACAGATTCCGCGAGGGACTATCTCGCGCAACTCATTGAAAAGCAGGATGTAGAAGGCATGGGCGTACGGATTTTCGTCACCCAGCCCGGCACCCGTAATGCCGAGACCTGCCTGGCCTACTGCCCACCTAATGAAGTCGTCCCGACGGACGAGCAGCTGGATCTGGGCAAATTTACCCTGTATCTGGACCATAACTCGGTTCCGTTCCTGGAGGAGGCCTATGTCGATTACTCCAAGGACCAGATGGGCGGCCAGTTGACCATCAAGGCCCCGAACGCCAAGGTGCCCAAGATTGACGACGATGCACCGTTGCCCGATCGCGTCAACTACGTACTGGCCTCCGAGATCAATCCCAACCTGGCGGCCCATGGCGGTGATGTCTCGCTGGTCGAGATCGTGGACGAGTCGGTGGCCGTCCTTCGCTTCGGTGGTGGCTGCCAGGGCTGTTCGGCCGTCAGCCTGACGCTCAAACAGGGCGTTGAAACCACCCTGAAGGAGCGTGTGCCGGAAATTACCGCCGTGCGCGACGTGACAGATCACTCCTACACCGAAAACGCTTACTACCAGTAAGCCGTGTCCTCAGCCCCGGCCGCCAGGCCGGGGTTTTTGCTGCCGCAATTCCCCGCATTCCATGGCTTTACGGCCAATGTTGTGACATTTCCATTACTTCATCATCGGTCACATAAACTGACGCGCCGGGCCTCTACACTGGTGGCTGGCACCTGAAAACCGAATTCTCATCGGCCTTGGGCCGCGATTTCAACCGGGGTAACTCTTGATCGACCTAGCACTCCTGTCTGTGCCTGTCATGGCAGCTGTCACTGGCTGGGTGACCAACTGGTTGGCCATCCAGATGTCTTTCCATCCAGTCCGTTTCATTGGCTACGGTGTGATCGGCTGGCAGGGGGTTATTCCCCGTAAGGCGGAAAAGATGGCGCACATCTGCATTGACCGGACGCTTCAGAAATTCGGTGATCTGAATTCCGTGTATGAAAAACTTGAGCCGCAACGCATTGTCGAACAGGTTGTCTCGCAGATCACTCCAAGGGTGGACGAGTACATTGACGAGATCATGTACGACAATCATCCGATCCTTTGGGACAACGTGCCTTTGTTTGTTCGCAACCGAATCTATAAATGGGCGAGAGAAGCGTTGCCGGAAAGGGTAGAAGAGCTGGTGGAGGACTTCGGTGACGACCTCGACGAGCTGGTTGATCTCAAGGCCTTGCTCAGCCGGGAGCTTCAGCGCCATCCGGATCTGATGAACCGGATTTTCAAGCAGGCCGGTTCCGTGGAACTGCAATCGGTGATCAACCTGGGAGCTATCATCGGCGGCCTGCTGGGGGCCGCACTTGTGCCGTTATGGATTCGCTATCCAGAACCCTGGCTACTGCCCCTTGGCGGTTTTGCGGTTGGTTTTCTGACCAACTGGCTGGCAATCAATCTCATCTTTGCGCCGGTCGAGCCCAGGCGTTTCCTGTTCTGGAAGATCCAGGGCCTGTTCCTGCGGCGGCAGCCCGAGATCAGCGATGTCTGGGCCCGTTTGGTGGCGGAAGAGCTGATTACCGTCGAGCGGGTGGCCGATGCCATGATCCACGGCGCCCACGGTGACCGGACACGGGCGATTATCCAGAAGCACCTCCGGCCTCTGCTGGACAGCTCGCCGGTGATGAAGCTGACCGCCCAGGTATCGGTGGGAGTGACTGGCTACACAGAGCTCAAGAAAGCGCTCTACCAGAAAGCGGTGACGGCAACCGGCGATGTCTTCTCGGATCCGGCCTTTAATCGCGAGAGGGCGCCGGTGGTGGCAGAGGTCCTGGCCGGCCAGATGAAATCACTTGGGCCTGAGGAGTTTCAGGGCATCCTCCGCCCGGCCTTTCACGAGGAAGAGTTGCAGCTGATGGTGGTGGGCGGTGTGTTTGGCGCCCTGGCCGGACTCCTCCAGTTCGTAAGTCTCACCTACCTGGTGTTCTGACCGCACGCTGTCTCAGAGGCAGTTGGTCGGGCGGGGCAGTCCCGCGATACGGCAGGCGGTCTTGGCCGGGGTCCCGGGGAAAAGCTGCATCAGGTAAATACTGTTGCCTTTCTCTTCCCCGAAAGCTTCCTTCACCGCCTTGACGAAGAGCCGGTTCGAGGGCGGCGAAACTTCATGTTTTTTATAAAAATCCCTCAAAAACCTTATGATTTCCCAGTGATTTTCAGATAGGTCAATGGCGTCCTCGGCCGCGATGGCTTCCGCCACCGACGGGTTCCAGGCCCAGGCATCCTCCAGAAAACCCTCATTGTTCCGGTGCGGCATCTGTTGCTCACTCATGGCTCACCAACTGACTACCTGTTGTGCGCGGGTGGTCAGGTCGACCATGCCGTCATAGTCGATTGTCTCAAACGAGGTGGAGCCGTCGTCCAGTCCCCGGGCAGCCATGTCCGGTGCCAGGGCCAGGAGTTGGCCAGATGTACTGATTGCAGCGGAAGCCAGCCCCAGAACGCCGTTTTCGATCAGCAGAATGGCGTCGTCCGGGCTTGCCATCGAGAGGCAGCGGGCAAATCTCGGGTGTTCCGGCGACTTGTTCAGGATGTGCAGAGTCTGGATCTTGGTCATGATGTTATCCGGCAAAGGCGGTGTGGCTATAGCCAGCGAAAAGCTGTGCATCGGCGCGAACCAGCTCCACGCCGCTCAGTAACTGTGCGGCCTCAAGCCCATAACGGTTGCAGTCGTCGCTATCGGCGAGCAACGCCTCCACGCCGAAGATCGTCGCGGCCGAAAGGTTCTTTTCCACGGACTTCTGGCGAACCTGTCCGGGCTCCTGTCCCTTTCGAAGCCAGTTTACGCCGGCGCCACAGAACAGCAGCGACACTGGCTGATCAAACGCTGCGAGTGAAAACGCCATATCCAGGGCTTCCCGGCCAGTCCAGCCGCCATAGGGGGGCTGGTCAATTAGAATCAGCGTGCTCATCAGTCGCTCCCGTGAAAATAAACGGTTCGTGAGGACATCATCCGGCCCTCAACCCATTCACCCAGACCGGCGATGGTAAACGGAGGCAAGAGGTTACTGGCAGGCAGCTCAAAGCGCTTTTGCTCACCCTCGTCCACCAGGCCGCGCCTCAGGGCCGAGGCAATACAGGCGACGCCGGGAATGTCGTGCTCATTGAGGAACGCGCTCCACTCCCTGGGCCAGTGAGGTTCATCGGAGGGTGGCGAGGCGAGCGCAGAGGCCAGGTGCACGCCATCGCCGTAGAGGAACACCCGGTCAATGCGGTGGCCGGCCCTGAGGGCAGCCTGGGCGAAGCTGAGCGCACTTTGTGGCGCCTGGCAGCTGTAGGGTGCTCCGGTGATAACGATGGTGAAGGAGAGAGGGCTGGAATCCTGCATGGCCGGTACCGTGTTGAACGCGGTTTCAGTTTACTCAAACTAAAAGCCCCGGCAAGGCCGGGGCTTCGAACTACCTGTCTTCAGATGCGATCAGTCTTCGCCGCTGAACGCTGCCAGCAGGTGAAGCAGGCTGACAAACAGGTTGTAGATGGAGACGTACAGACCCACGGTAGCGATGATGTAGTTGCGCTCACCGCCCTTGATGATCTGGCTGGTCTCGAACAGGATCATGATCGAGGCGAAAATGGTGAAGCCTGCAGACACCGCGAGGTGTAGGGCAGAGCTCTCCATGATGAACGCCAGAACCATGGCACCGATCAGCACGAATGCACCAGCGGTCAGGAAGCTGGACATGAAGCTGAAGTCCTTCTTGGTGATGATCGCGGTTGCGGACAGGCCAACGAAGGCGACAGCAGTCAGTGTCAGAGCCTGGGCGACGATCTGGGACGCACCTGCGGCCACGAAGGCGCCGATGATGGGACCCAGGGTGTAACCCATGAAGCCGGTGAGGGCGAAGGTGGTCACGATGCCCCAGGGACTGTTTTTCAGCTTATAGGTGGCAAACAGAAGACCGATGTAGCCTACGATGGTGATAAGGAAACCCGGGTGGGTTCCGTTCATGTTCAGGAATGCGGTCAGGGCCGAGAAGGCCAGGGTCATCCCCAGGAGCATGTAGGTGTTGCGCAGCACCTTCATGGCATCAGCGCTGATTCCAGTAGTCGCGCGCTCAGCCTGAGGCGCGGAATAGGCACCTTGCTGGTTCTGAACGCCGAATCTTCTGTTTTCCATTGTCATCTCCGTTTGTGTAACGACTGGATACTGTCTCCAATCATAATGTCGAATACGCAACTTTCAATCATTTACGACAATAAAGTGCTCCGTGGATTCCATTAAACCCCGTTAATGTTGAAAAGTGCGGCGGGATTTATGCAGGGCGTTGACAGCACAGGCAATTCCGGTATCATGCACCTCGCTGTCGCAACGGCAGCAATGGTTTTGAAAGGTGGGCTGGCAGAGTGGCTGAATGCAGCGGTCTTGAAAACCGCCGACGGTTAGTAGCCGTCCCGGGGTTCGAATCCCTGGCCCACCGCCATTTTTTCTCCGGTTTGCACTGATATTTCCCTTCTTTTTCCGCCTTACCCGGCATTCCTGATGGTCCTCGCTGTTTGGTTCTCTACCTGTCAGGCCGGTAACCCAGCTGGCGTGAAATATCCTCTCCCGCGCGTTTCAACTCTGCGATCCATTCATCTTTGCGACGCTCGATAGGCGCGGAAACCGATAGCCCCGCGCTCACGTTTCCCGACCGGTCGTAGATGAGCACGCCGATGCAGCCAACGCCAATTTCGGCTTCCTCATTGTCGAGGGCATAGCCCTGGCGCATGCTCTCCATACATGCCTCCTCCAGTTCCGGCAGCGACGACAGAGTGTTGCGGGTATAGGCGGGCAGGTTGGTCCGGCTTGCATAGGCCTGGATGGCTTCCTCTCCCGCCAGTCCCAACATCAGTTTTCCCACCGCTGTCACGTGCAAAGGGGCCCGACTGCCCACTATCTGGTTGACATGCATCATCCGGTTCGGGGTGACCTTCTCGAAGTAGATTACAACGTCGCCCTCGCGGATGGTGAGGTTGATGGTTTCCCCAAGCTGCTTGCACAGGGCTTCCATGTAGGGGAGGGACACAGCCCGCAGGTCTATGTCTGTGTGGAGGCGGTTGCCCAGCTGCAATAGCCGCTGGCCCAACCGGTAGTCGCCTTTGGAATCACGCTCGACAAAACGGTTGCTGATCAACGAATGCAGGATTCGATAGGCGGTGGAGGGGGCAAGCCCGGTATCGGCACTGAGGGTTTTCAGTTTCACCGGCTTGGAGTACCGGGAGATGGCTTCCATGAGCATCGCCGCCCGGTCGATTACCTGAATTCTCGATTCCGTTTTCGTATCCATCATTGAAATGCCTTTATCCCTTCAGCTGGCAGCGGTTCGCGGGGGAAATTCATGACGCTAATTTTGTCATACGGACGCAGTTTCCACAATACGGAATGTGTCGTTAGCTATGTATATGCGCTTTAACTGGCTGAAAAAGTGACAAAAAAATCCAACGCCAAAAGCATTTAATTGCATTTCCACAATGTGGAATGATTGCGTATTGCGCAAAAAATGGCTCAATCCTACGGTGGATTGGAAGGCGGCAAGCAGCAATGAAGACACCGCCACCGGACAAAAATACAAAAACGGAGTGGAATCAATGTCGGATCAGAATCCCGTTTTCATACCCGGCCCCACCAATATTCCCGACCGGTTGCGTTCTGCCATGCAGCTTCAGACCCGTGATCACCGCGCGCCGGACTTTGTGGAGACGCTGGGGCCTGTGTTGCACCAGTGCAAGTCAGTATTCGGTACCGATAGTGGCGAAGTCATCATCTTTCCCGCGAGCGGCACTGGCGGCTGGGAGGCAGCGATCTGTAACACCCTGTCTCCCGGGGACAAGGTCTTGGTTGCCAGGTACGGCATGTTTTCCCAGCGCTGGATTGACTTGTGCCGCCGGCACGGGCTGGAGGTTGAGGTTATTGAATGCACCTGGGGCAGCGGTGCTCCGGCGGACTGGTTTGAGGAACTGCTCCGGGCCGATACGGAGCATGAGATCAAAGCCCTGCTGGTCACCCATAACGAGACCGCCACGGGTGTGAAGAGCGATATCGCTGCAGTGCGAAACGCTCTGGACAGTGCCTCCCACCCGGCCATGTTGTTTGTCGACTGCGTCAGTTCGCTGGCGTCCATGCCGTTTGCCATGGACGACTGGGGCGTGGATGTGGCGGTCGCCGGTTCGCAGAAAGGCTTCATGCTCACCACCGGCCTGGCCATCGTTGCAGTCAGCCCCAGGGCGCTGACTGCCGCGGAGCACGCGAGTCTGCCACGGGCGTTCTTCGATTTTCAGGCCATGCTGGCGGCTAACGAACAGGGCGGTTATCCCTACACGCCACCGCTGCAGCTGATTCACGGTCTGCGGGAAAGCCTGCGGATGTTGTTCGAGGAGGGGCTGGGCAATGTCTATGCCCGTCACCACCGGCTGGCCGAAGGGGTTCGCTGTGCCGTCCGTGCCTGGGGACTGGAGCTTTGCGCCAAGGCGCCAGAGCTCTACTCGGATACGGTCAGTGCCATTCTGGTACCCGACGGCTTTGACAGCAATGAGCTGACCGACCACGCCTTTGCAAAATACGGCGTGTCCTTTGGCGTGGGGTTGGGCGAAATGAACGGCACTGCATTCCGTATCGGCCACCTGGGCTCGCTCACCGACGTCATGGTGCTGTCCGGACTGGCAACCATAGAGATGGCGATGGCGGACCTTAACTATCCGATTGAACTGGGGGCCGGTGTTCGTGCCGCCCAGGACTATTTCCGCCGCACAGCAGGCTGACGCGTCAGCGAGGTAAACCATGAACGATCAGATCAAACAGATACCGACCTTTGAAGACGCCCTGGCCGCCAGGGAGCGCATAGAGCCGTACATTCATCGCACGCCGGTTCTGACCTCCCGGTTTATCAACGAACTCACCGGCGCCGAGCTGTTCTTCAAATGTGAGAATTTCCAGAAGGCCGGCGCCTTCAAGGTTCGGGGAGCCTGCAATGCGGTTTTCGGCCTGAGTGAAGCCCAGGCCCGAATCGGTGTCGCTACCCATTCTTCCGGTAATCACGCGTTGTCCCTGTCCTATGCGGCGGGCCGGCGGGGTATCCCGGTAACCGTCGTCATGCCGCACACGGCGCCGCGAGCGAAGAAAGAGGCGGTACTGGGTTATGGCGGCACCATCGTTGAATGCGAGCCATCGACCAGCTCGCGCGAGGCGGTTTTTGCCGAGGTTGTGGCGCAATCCGGTGCAGACTTTGTCCACCCTTACAACGATCCGCGGGTGATAGCTGGCCAGGCTACCTGCTCGATGGAGTTGCAGGAGCAGGTACCGGACCTGGATGCCGTGATAGCGCCCATTGGGGGCGGGGGCATGATATCGGGCACTTGCCTGACGTTATCGAACATGGCGCCGGAGGTGGCGATCTATGCCGCCGAGCCTCTCAATGCGGACGATGCTGCCCGATCATTCAGGGCAGGTCACATCATTGCCGACGATGCCCCGGACACAGTCGCAGACGGCCTGAAGGTTCCCCTGAAAGAGCTCACCTGGCACTTCGTTCGCAATCACGTTTCGGACATCCTGACCGCCAGCGAGGACGAGATTGTCGACGCCATGAAGCTGATCTGGAAGCGAATGAAGATAGTCATGGAGCCGAGCTCCGCCGTACCCCTGGCGACCATTCTCAAGAACCCCGAGCTGTTCCGCGGCAAGCGGGTCGGCGTGATCGTAACCGGCGGCAATGTGGACCTGGACGCACTTCCCTGGACCTGAATAACAATCAACGAGGATATCGGTAATGACAAACATGAACCTGAAAACCACTGATGGCCTGGAAGTGGGCTATGACATTCCGGCAGCGATTGGCATGGATGAAAGCGAGATCCAGACCCCGTGCCTGGTGCTGGATCTGGATGCGCTGGAATACAACATCAAGAAGATGGGGGACTACGCCAGGGCCCACGGCATGCGCCACAGGGTTCACGGCAAGATGCACAAGTCCGTGGATGTCGCCCGGTTGCAGGAACAGCTCGGTGGCGCCGTCGGAGTGTGTTGTCAGAAGGTTTCGGAAGCAGAAGTCTTTGCGCGCGGCGGCATCAAGGACATCCTGGTGTCCAACCAGGTGCGGGACCCCGGCAAAATCGACCGGCTCGCGCGAATTCCGAAGCTGGGCGCCAGGACCATTGTCTGCGTCGACGACCCTGACAATGTCCCGGAGCTGTCGGCAGCCGCCAGGCGCTATGACACTCAGCTGGACTGCTTTGTGGAAATTGACTGCGGGGCCGGTCGCTGCGGTGTCACCACGACAGAAGAGGTCGTCGATATAGCGAAAGCGATTGATGAAGCACCGAACCTTCGCTTCGCCGGCATCCAGGCCTACCAGGGGGCAATGCAGCACATGACCTCCTATGAAGAACGCAAGGCCAAACTGGACGCCGCGATCGCAATGGTCCGTGAAGCGGTCGCCGCGCTGAAGGAGGTCGGTCTTGCGCCGGAACTGGTGTCGGGTGGGGGGACTGGTTCCTACTATTTCGAGAGCAATTCGGGCGTTTACAACGAGCTCCAGTGCGGCTCCTACGCCTTCATGGACGCGGACTACGGACGAATCCTGGACAAGGAGGGCAACCGCATCGACCAGGGTGAATGGCGGAACGCCCTGTTTATCCTCACCAGCGTCATGAGTCACGCCAAGTCCGATAAGGCCATCTGCGACGCGGGCCTCAAGGCCCAATCGGTGGACAGTGGTCTGCCATTTATTTTTGGGCGGGACGATGTGGAGTACATCAAGTGCTCGGATGAGCATGGGGTCATTGCCGATCCTCAAGGCGTCTTGGCCGTCAACGAGAAACTGAAGCTGGTGGCGGGACACTGCGATCCCACCTGTAATGTTCACGACTGGTACGTGGGGGTGCGCAACGGCAAAGTTGAAACCCTGTGGCCCGTCAGCGCCCGCGGCAAGGCTTTCTGAGGAGGTTACGATGGAGACGTCAATGAATGTTGGTCAGACTGGCCATCAGGTAACCGTGGTTCCGGAAGAAGCCTGCCAGGTCGTGATCGGTCGAACGCAGGCGTTTGAAGCCGTCGAAGCGGTGTTCGCGTCCATGGCGAGCGGGTCCGCCCGCAATTTCCCGGTCGTCAGGGAGGCGATCGGACATGCCGATGCCCTGTATGGGTTCAAGTCCGGATTCGATCGGGCGGGTATGGTCCTTGGCGTGAAATCCGGTGGCTACTGGCCCGGCAATACCCGGCAGGGATTGACCAATCATCAATCAACGGTCGTTCTGTTTGACCCTGATACAGGACGATTGGCGGCGCTGGTAGGCGGCAACTACCTGACTGCGATCCGCACAGCGGCTGCCTCTGCAGTGTCCATTGCGCACCTGGCGCGCCCGGATGCCAGAGTTCTGGGCATGGTCGGGGCTGGCCACCAGTCCGCGTTCCAGCTTAGAGCGGCGCTTGAGCAACGGGATTTTGACCAGGTCGTTGCCTGGAACAGGGATCCGGAACACCTGGTACGCCTGGCAGCGGTCTGTGAGGAGCAGGGTATCCCATTTGAAGCGGTTTCATTGCCCGACCTTGCTGCCCGGTCCGATGTGATCATTACCATCACATCGGCCTCCGAACCGCTGTTGATGTCTGAATGGGTCAAGCCGGGTACCCACATTGCGTGCATGGGGACAGATACGAAGGGGAAGCAGGAGGTTGACCCCATGCTGTATTCGCGGGCAGATATCTTCACCGACGAGATCGCCCAGGCCACCAGTATTGGAGAATCCCAGCATGCGGCGGCAAGTGGAATACTGGCGCCGGAACGGATCATCGCGATCGGGGATGTGATCAATGGAAGACATCCGGGACGCAGGGCAGAGCAGGATATTACTCTTTTTGACGGTACCGGGGTGGGTTTGCAGGACCTGGCTGTTGCATCGATGGCAGCGAAGCTCGCCGGCGCCGAGGGACTGGTGGAGAGGCTTGTTCTGTAGGCGGCCCCGGGAATGTGCGTACTGGGTTTACTGTCCTGCAGCCCCCATCATAATGGGATAGTGGGAGATCAGGAGGAATTATGCCCGATAACAGATCCAGCACAGCTTCCCGACGCAAAGACCGAAAGTTCGCGGTATCGGCCAACCGTGGCCAGGCCAGTCACCGGGTTCGTTATGTAGAGACCGGGGGGGCACTGGTGGATACCGAGGAGTGCACTTTCTGCCAGTCCGTTCCGGATCTTCAGGTGACTGAGAAGGAGAAGGCCACCGGAGACGAGCCGGTCTCCGGTGGCCAGAAATCATCGGACTGATCGTTGATAAGAAGGATCCCTAAAGGGATCTGCCGGGGTAGGTCATTTCTTTCTGCTGGTCCGCGCGCTTCTGGCGCGCGGCCAGGCCTTCCGGGGCATTGGTCGGAATCTGCCAGCCCGCAAGGTTGTCCTCAATCAGCTTCACCAGAGCCTCGATATGGCCCGGTGTTGCATTCAAAGCCGATATATAACTGAACCCGTCACCACCGGCCTCCATGAAGTATTCACGGTTTTCCTCGTTGATCTCCTCGATCGTCTCCAGGCAGTCGGAGGAAAATCCGGGGCAGAACACATCCACCGATTTGACGCCCTTGCCAGGAAGCGATTTGAGTGTCTCGTCCGTATACGGCTTCAGCCATTCTTCCCGTCCGAAGCGGGACTGGAAGGTGGTCATATAGTCCTCGGACGAGAGCCCCAGTCGCTCGGCCAGGAGACGCGAGGTCTTGTGGCACTCGCAGTGGTAGGGGTCACCTTTCAGCAGATATTTCAGGGGCACCCCGTGGTAGGACAGAATCAGTTTGTCCTTGCGGCCATGGTTGGCCCAGTGCGCCTCTATGTGTCGGGCCATAGCTTCGATATAGGGCGGATAGTCCGGGTAGTGCGAGACGAAGCGCAGGTCCGGCAGCCACCGGCGTTTGGTGAAGTCCCTGGCCACCGCATCGAATGTCGAAGCGGATGTCGAGGCGGAATACTGGGGGTAGAGTGGCACCACCAGAAGCTTGCGCACGCCCTGTTCCTGCATTTCATCCAGCACCTTGCTGATAGACGGGTTGCCATAACGCATGGCAAACCCGACCACGACGTTCGGTCCATACTTCTGCTTCAAGGCCTCACGGATACCTTCGGCCTGTTTGGCGGTGTGAAGCAGCAGCGGCGAGCCCTCTGCCTCCCACACACTCGCGTAGGCCTCGGCGCTGCGTTTCGGACGGATGCGCAGAATAATGCCGTTCAGAATCAGCCACCACAGGGGCCGGGGCACCTCAACCACCCGGGGATCCCAGAGGAATTCGGCCAGGTAGCGTCGAAGGGCTGAGGTGGTGGGGGCATCCGGTGTACCAAGATTGGTCACCAATACGCCCAGCCGATCGGGCTGGTTATGGCTGAAATTCTCTGAGCCTTTGTATTTCATCAAGTCGGTCCCTGGTCTGGTTTATGGGCGGGTGGCTATCCCTTGTTCTGTGCTTGTTGCGCCATCCTCGGGGCAAGACCGGAGATGTCGTAACCGGCATTGCGGGCCTTTGTGAAAATGTCCTGTGCCGGAGCGGATCGAGCGGCACTGAGGGCCCAGAGAACGGTGCAGCGGGTGCCGGAACGGCAGAAGGCCAATACGGGCTTTTCTGCCTCCCGGATCATCGGGGCAAACCTATCCACGTCCTCATCCGTGATATTGCCGGACTGAACCGGCATATAGACCCAGTCCAGCCCCTCGGCTTTTGCGGCGGCTTCGATATCCGCCATGGACGGCTGCCCGGGTTCCTCATGGTCCGGGCGGTTCGCAACGAGGGTCTTGTACCCGAGGCGAGCCGCTTCAGCAACATCGTCGACGCTGATCTGAGGTGCTACGGAAATGGTGTCATCAATTTTTCGGATATCCATGGAGTACCTCCGCAAATTTGGTGCGCCTAAATTACCAGAAATCGTTCAGGCTTTTGCCCGGTTCCGCTCAATTAATTCGAAAATCGCCATGCCGGCAACCATCGAGACGACAAATACCGCTGCTTTTGTCTCGCCAGCCCCCAGGGCGACAATGCCGGGGCCGGGACAGATGCCGGCAATTCCCCAACCAACGCCGAACATAAGGCTGCCGATGACCAGGCGCCGGTCAATCTTGGTGTTGGACGGGATTTTCATGTTGAAGCCGAGAAACGACAGGGTACGGCGACGTGCCACCGCAAAGGCCACAACACCGACGATGATGGCGCCACCCATGACAAAGGCCAGGGAGGGATCCCAGAGCCCGGCAATATCAAGGAACCCCAACACTTTTTCCGGGTTGGCCATGCCGGACACAATCAGGCCGAATCCGAAAATCAGGCCGGCAAACAAGGATGCAAGGGAATACTTCATTTTAATCAGGCTCCAAGCATGTGACGGATGACGAACACCGTAATGAAACCGGTGGCCATGAAGCTGAGGGTTGCCGCCAGGGACCGCAGGGACAGGCGGGACAGGCCGCAGACACCATGACCGCTGGTGCAACCGGAGCCGTAACGGGTGCCGATACCCACCAGCAGGCCGGCAATGATAAGGGCAGGGTAGCCCGCGTTAATCTCGATGGCAGGGAGATCTCCGGCCAGTAACCAGACCCCCGGAGCTCCGATCAGACCCAGCATGAAGGCCACCCGCCAGCCGATGTCTCCTTTGAGGGGGGTAAGGAGTCCACCCAGAATGCCGCTGATTCCCGCGATTCGGCCATTGAGCAACAGAAAACTGGCCGCAGCCAGACCAACCAGAATACCGCCGGCCAGAGCCGACCAGGGAGTGAAATCACTCCAGGCAATCTCAATCATTCATTACTCCAAAAAGACAGCGAATTGATTAAAGTAATAAGCATATAAGTACGGGGAATAATACCACAAAAAAAGCCCGGCAAGGGATGCCGGGCAGAGGCGTGCGAGTAGTATCCATGAAAGACTTCCAGACAAACCGGCATCAGCAGGGATACCGGTATGCTGAAGTATTGACCATATTTTGAACACTTCAAGCGAGAGCCCCTCTCGTTTGAAAACATTTTTTCATATCGAATGTCTGTTTATACTGCGGCCTTTTCCCGTGCGGGTTTCAGGGCCACTGCAATCCCGTCGGCGGTGTAATACAATAGGGCTAAGATTCGAAATTTCCACCCCGAGGTTGATAAATGTCAGACGAGAAACCCACGAAGCCGGAGACCGACGCGCAGCTGGCCGCCAAGATCAAGGGTTCTGCGCGGCAGATCTGGCTGGCGGGATTGGGCGCCTACACCAAGGCCGAAGAGGACACCGGTCGGTTTTTCGAGCGTCTGGTGCAGGAGGGTGAGCAGTTGGAAAGCAAGACCCGCGGAGTCGTCGGCAAACAGATCAAGTCGGTCGAAGACCGGGTTGAGGGGGTTCGTGAGCGAGCCACCGGAACCTGGGACAAGCTCGAGAACATGTTCGATGAGAGAGTGTCCGGTGCTTTACGCCGTCTGGGGATTCACCGTCGGGAAGAGATCGAGGCGCTGGAGCGCCGGATCGAGATCCTTGAAAATGAGCTGAATCGCCTTCGCGATCAGTCCGGGAGCGACGAGGAAGAGTAGCTCAGAGGTAATCCCGGCTCATCAGCCGGACCTGCTCCTGTTCCTCGGGCGTCAGGTATGGAAGAACCAGGTGCATCATCTGGAAAACACCCCGGCCAGGATCGACTGATTCCCGGTCTTCCAAGTGTGATAATGTATCGAAACTGCTCCAGTAACAACATGTTAGCGTCAGTTGCTCGCACAAGGACTGAAGCTCTTCTTCTTTGATATTCATCATTCCCTGGCGCCGGAAGCTTTCACAGATAACCTCGAACGCCCCGGTCTTCTTTTTCAGCAGTCGCTTGAATCTTGCCTGGAGCTGATCGTATCTTGACAGCACATTGACCAGATCCTGGTAGAGGAAACGGTACCGCGCCACGGTTTCAAACATCAGGTGCAGGAAGAAGCCGTTTTGGTCGAGGCTGATATCCGCGTCCTCCGGAACCGCCAGAAGGTCCAGCATCTCAGCTTCGAATCTCTCGAACAGTTCCTCGACGATGTCACCCTTACTCTTGAAATGGTAGTAAAGGTTGCCCGGGCTGATCTCCAGTTCGTCGGAGATCAGCAGGGTGGTGACATTGGGCTCCCCGACGCAATTGAACAGCGCCAGGCTGGTGTCGAGGATGCGGTCGCGGGTTTTGATTTTTTTCATGTCGCGCCCGGCCGCGCCTCAGAGATCGAAACTGGCCCAGACCGGACAATGGTCCGAGGGCCGTTCCATGGCGCGAATGTCATAGGAAACCCCGGCCGAGCGGGCCTTGGGCAGCAGGCTGTCGCTGGCCATGATCAGGTCAATGCGCAGGCCCCGTTTCGGGTCCCGCTCGAAACCGCGGCTGCGGTAATCAAACCAGCTGAAGGTGTTGTCCTCTTCCGGGTGCAGGTAGCGGAACACGTCGGTATAGCCACGCTGCTCTACCTGGCCGAGCCATTCCCGCTCCTCCGGCAAAAAGCTGGTCTTACCGGTACGCAGCCAGCGCTTGGCGTTGTCGGCCCCGATTCCGATGTCCCTGTCGGTGGGTGAGATGTTCATGTCGCCCATCACCACCACATGGCCGCTTTCCTGTTTCAGCTCATCCAGATAGCGCATCAGGTCGGCGTAGAACTTCTCCTTGGCCGGAAACTTCACCGGATGGTCGCGGTTCTCGCCCTGGGGGAAGTAGCCGTTGATGACGGTCAGCTTTTCGCCATTGACGGTGAACTGGCCGGTGATCAGCCGGCGCTGGGAGTCCTCGCCGTCCCAGGGGTATCCCTTGAGTACGTTTTCGGGCTCCTCCTTCGACATCAGGGCTACGCCATAGTGGGTTTTCTGGCCGTGGAAATGGACCCGGTAACCCAGCTTATGTATCTCCTCCACCGGAAAATTCTCATCCTGCACCTTGGTTTCCTGAAGCCCTATCACGTCCGGGTTCAGGTCCCTGATAACAGCTTCAAGCTGGTGCAGGCGGGTGCGAATACTGTTGACGTTGAAGGATACAAACATCATGGCTGTGAAGGTCTCCGGCGTGGGTTCCGGCGGAGTTTAACATACTGGCACGGGGTTGCTGCCTTGGCAGCACAGACAGGATCAGGGAGTCAGTTCACATTCCGGGTAACTGGTGATGTCGTAGCGAATGTGGGCCTGGTAGTTGGTATCCGGGTTCTTGCGGATGTTGGTGAGGCCCAGGTAGTGGGTGAGGGCGCCCTGGCTGTTGTAGCCCAGTTGTATGGGATCGACCAGGAACCGCAGAAGCATACTGGTGGGGCGGATCGCGACTTCCAGGTGCGCTTCCAGGTCCGGGTGGTCGCTTGGCTCAAGGATGAAACCAAAGAGTTCGCCGCGGGTCGGACCCAGGAACCGGAACTCCACAGGGCGGCCCTCCTGAAGGGCTGACCAGTTCTGGCGAACCAGGTTGTCAAAACCGGCATCAACCACGGCTCGACCCGCAAGGGGAACATTGAATGCCCGCGTTTCACCCGAGGGCATCTGCCAGTCTACTTCAATGATGTCATCGCCGGGGTAGGCGATCCGGAGGGACTCATCAAAGCGGGGCTGATCGAAATCCACTTCCGGTTGAACGGGAGAGCGCTGATAACGGAGCACCTTGTCAGCAAACGCTTCACTCTGAGCCGGATCGCGGTATTCCACCCGGTGGTCCAGGGGGCGGAACAGGCCCTGGCTGCATTCGCCTACAACCCGATGGTGTTCGGTGTACAGTACATCCCCATTCTCGGCCCGGGCCTCACCGGCAAACTCAAAAGTTTTCCCGTAGGCCGTTCCGAAGGCGGCCAGTAACAGGACGGCCAGGGCCGGCGTACGCATCGTTTTCATCGCGCAAGCTCCGGATACAGGTACCTGCGAATGAAGAGCAGCATCGGAAACACCACCAGCCAGCCCGCGGCCAATGCCAGTAGGGACAGCGTCTGGTCAGGCAGGGATACAGCACCGAGTTTGCTGGCGGACCAGTAGGCAAAGGGCCCGGCGATGGGCGCCAGGATGAACGGCAGCCAGCGATTCCGGCTGATCCAGTCCAGGGAATGGCACAGGGTGGTCATGAAAATGGCCCAGATGGCCACCAGCCACGGGGGCACAATCAGCAATTCGGCGGTCTCTGAATAAAGCACGCCGGTCTGGAACCAGAGGGTGTCCAGGGCGGCGCCGGCCACGGTACCGAAACCGATAAACTGTAGTTCACTGAATCGCCTTTGGCTGACCAGCACGAAGTGCAGAATCAGGAACCCAGCCACGACCAGAACCGCAAGCCGGTTCGGATACAGCACACAAAGCAACCAGCCCGCCTGAAACAGGACAAAGTTCAGGATGTTTCGGGAGGTTTCCGAGGCAATCATACGCTCAGGATGTTCGCGCGCTTGTTGCCGGGCTTGGCAAACACCAACTGGGATACGCCGATGGCCCGCTCGCTGAATCCGCCCTCGCAGTAGGCGAAGTAGAAATGCCACAGGCGGCGGAACGCCTGGTCGTACCCCATTTGCTCCAGGCTATCTTTTCTGGCCATGAACCTCTCACACCAGTCCCGTAGCGTGCGGGCGTAATGGAAGCCGATATCCTCTGAATGGGTCAGCACCAGATTCGAGCGGTTGCGGACCGATTCCAGAATCGCACCGAACGAAGGAATGAAGCTGCCCGGGAAGATGTAACGCTGGATGAAATCCACATTCTTCAGCGCGCGCACATAGCGTTGCTCGGGCATGTTGATGGCCTGCACCAGGGCCAGACCGTCCGGCTTGAGCAAGGCGTTGATCTGCTCGAAGTAGCTGTCCAGGAATTGCGGTCCCACCGCCTCGATCATTTCAATGGAGACCAGCTTGTCGAACTGGCCTTCAAGATCCCGGTAGTCGTCGAACAGCAAGGTGATACGATCCTCGAGCCCCTCGGCTTTTACCCGGGCCTGTGCCAGTTCCAGCTGTTCACGGGAAATGGTCGTGGTGGTGACGTGGCAGCCATAATGCTTCGCGGCATGGATCGCAAAGCCACCCCAACCGGTGCCAATCTCGATCACACGATCGTCCGGGCCAAGGTCCAGTTTGCGGCAGATGGTATCAAGCTTGTGGACCGCCGCTTCCTCCAGGGTGGCATCCTCGCGCGGATAAATGGCCGAGGAGTACATCATGGTCGGGTCCAGGAAGGTTTCGAACAGGTCGTTACCCAGGTCGTAATGGGCGCTGATATTCTTCCGGGAGCCTTCCTTTGTGTTGCGGTTGAGCCAGTGCAGGCCTTTGAGGGCCGGCTTGGTGACCCAGCTGAACCGGTCCTCGAATTCGTTCATCCGGTCGACATTGCGGGTGAAGAAACGGAGCAGTGACACCAGATCCGGTGTGTTCCAGTCGCCGGCCACGTAAGCCTCCGCCGCACCCACACCGCCGCCGGTCAACAGGTCCCGCCAGGTGCTGTGGTCGTGGATGATCAGTTCAGCCGGGGCGTAACGGGTATCTCCGTCACCAAAGACGAGGGTTTCTGCCCCCGCTTCCTTGATAGTCAGCACGCCGTGCTGAAGGACCTTGAGTTGTTGCACCACAAGTTGCCGGGCGATCCGGCTCGTCAAAGGCAGGCGGACGGATCCGGCATGTTCGCGTGTATCAACGGATGTATTCAGGTTCTCCATGAGCTTACCCTTCCACCAGAGCTGTTCAGGTCATTGCCGTTGGTTACATCCAGGCCGGCATCTTCAGTCCCCCGGCGATAGGCCGGGTCCTCTCCGGACAGCTTGTCCGGGTGGGTGTAGAACGGTGCGCCTTTGAGTTTCAGGCGCAGCGCGTTCCAGTAGATGCCCGCGACCACCTTGATCGCTTCCACCGGAAAACGGCGCAGGCTTCTGTGCAATTCTTTACGAGTGAGAGGGGTGCGCTGGACCACCAGGGTGGCATCAAAATGTTTGTGCTGTTCCTGGAGCACGTTCATGTGGATTCGCATCTCCGGGCCCCGGAAACTGAAGGTCCACTGGTACTCCTGGTCCATACCGTTGAACGGCGATACGTGGAAACGCTTTGAAAAGCCGAAGCGCTCGGTTCGCCATCCGGCGCTGTTGGCCTGTGCTCCGGTGGTCTCCAGGCAGTAGACGTGCCGTTCGTGCCAGGGGGTGTTGGTGATCTGCGCCACAATCACCCGGGGCACTGCCCCTTCAGCCGGATCATCCCCGTGCTGGTAGCAGAAATAGAAGCTCACGGGGTTGAACACATACCCGAAGTAGCGGGGGTGGGTGATCAGTTCCACCGTTCCGTCCGGATACCAGCCGGTTGCATCCTGCACGTAATCACGAATCGCCGCCGACAGGTTCCGCACGTTCGGGCGGAAGTAATCGTCCCGGCGCAGGGACATCCAGTTGAATCGCTCAAGGGAGAAGAACCGGCTGATCCCGGAGATGCTGTTCCACTCATCCACATCGAGCGCCAGCATCCCGGTGCCATACTCGAACGCATGGCTGATTGGCTGCATCCTGCGATGGCGCACGGAGCCCTCAAGCCACTGGCTGACCATACTCAGATCTCCATCCCGAAATCACTCAGTACCCGTACCGCACTGCGTACACCGTCCTCGTGGAAGCCGTTGAACCAGTAGGCGCCACAGAAATGGGTGCGGTTGCGATTACCGATTTCCTCATAGCGCTGCTGGGCGGCGACCGCCTCCAGCGTGAACACGGGGTGGGCGTACTCGAAGCGCTTGATGACCTTGCCCGGGTCGATGTCCTGGCTGCGGTTGAGGGTCACGCAGAAGGTTTCCCGGGCATCGTGGAAATTCTGCAGGATGTTCATGTTGTAGGTGACCGACACCGGCTGGGTATTGTGTTGGGGAATGAAATAGTTCCATGCCGCCCAGGCCAACCGGTTGGAAGGCAGCACGCTGCTGTCGGTATGCAGGACCACGTCGTTGTTCTGGTAGGCGATGGCGCCCAGGACATCCCGTTCCTGATCGGTCGGATCGGCCAGCATCGCCAGTGCCTGGTCGCTGTGGCAGGCCAGGATGACCTGGTCGAATTCGTGGCTCTGGCCGTTCACTTCGATGGTCACACCGTTCTCATGCCGTCGCACCGAACTGACCGGACTGTTCAGGTGGGTGCGGTCTCCGATCCGCTCCATCATCTTTTTCACGTACTCGGCAGAGCCGCCACTGATCACCCTCCAGGTCGGGCGGTCATCCACGGACAGCATGCCGTGGTTGTTGAAGAACTGCAGGAAGAAACGGATCGGGAACTGCTCGAGGACAATCTCGGGTGCGGACCAGATCGCTGCCCCCATGGGAACGATGTAGTAGTTGCGGAAATACCTTGAGTAGCCGTTGCGGTTCAGGTATTCGCCCAGGGTTTCGGCGTCGGTGATGTTGCCCTCGGACAGATCCCTCCGGGTTTCCCGGTTGAACCGAAGGATTTCCCGGATCATGCGCAGGAACGGCAGGTTCAGCAGGTTCCTGCGCTGGGCAAACAGGGTGTTCAGGCTGGTGCCGTTATACTGCAGCCCGGAGGAGGAACAATCCACGCTGAAACTCATGTCACTGACCTCGGAGGCAACTCCCAGGCGATCCATGAGTTTGATGAAGTTCGGGTAGGTCCAGTCGTTGTAGACGATGAAACCGGTATTCACCGGCCAGGTGCGGCCGCCGGACTCCACCTGCTCGGTGTTGGTGTGGCCACCGGCATAGTCGCCGGCCTCAAACAGCTGAACATCGTGTTTCTCCGCGAGCTTCCAGGCCGCGGTGAGACCGGAGACGCCGGCCCCAATGACAGCAATACGCTGACGTTCGTTGGTCATTCGGTTGTTTCCTGTTGATCAGTGCTCTTGCGCGCCATGTTGGCGGCCATGCGGTCAACCAGCGCCCCGGGCAGCGCGCCCAGTAGTTTCAGCGTCCAGGTGAACCGTTTGGGGAAGGCAATCTCGTTCTGGCCCTTTGCCAGGCCGCTGACGATACGCTCTGCGGCGTCCTCGGCGGAAATCCGGAAGGGCATTGGGAAATCGTTGCGGTCGGTGAGCGGTGTTTTCACAAAGCCGGGTGACACCACCACCACATCAATGCCCTCGGCGGCCAGGTCGGCCCGAAGCGAGTGGGCAAAATAACTGAGTGCTGCCTTGGAGGCACCGTAGCCCTCCGCCCGGCCAAAAGGAAACCACCAGGCCGAAGAGCTGACGATCACCAGCGTCGCCGGACGGCCCAACGCCCGGGTCCGGCGGAGTGCGGGCAGGGCGATGTCCAGCGAACGGGCGGTACCCAATACATTGGTTACGATATTCGCTTCGATAACATCGCTGCTGTAGCGGTCGATTTCCAGGTATTCGCAGGTTCCGGCGTTGAGGATGGCCATGTCCAGCGCTCCGACCGACTCGAGAGTCGGGGCAATCGAGGCAAGGTCTTCTTTGCGCGTGGTATCTGCAACCGCCGGTCTGACTCGCCCTGGCGCGAGTTCCGCCAGCTTCTCGAGGGCATCGGGCCTTCGTCCGGTAATCACCAGGTGATGCCCACCACGAGCCAGTGACCGGGTCAGTGCCTCCCCGATACCGGAACTTGCGCCGGTGATCCAGATGTTGGACGGCCCTTGCAATCGTGTGCTCATCCTGCCTGTCCCTTGATCCAGCGAATGAACCGCCCGAGAGCCGGGAGGTTCTCGTAGAGCAGCTGGCCTGCATCAAAATAATCCCGGTGAAACCTTACCCGGCCGTCATCGATTTCAAGGTGGCTGATGCCGTCCACAGAGATTTCACGACCACCGCGGATCCGCCTGTGCCGGAGTTTCATCACCCAGGGCAGAGCGACCCAAGGGCCACTGGCGACCGGTGTACCAAACTCGAAATGGCACGAAATGACGTTTTGGTAGGCGCCCGCGAAGTAATGCGTGAGCTGATCAAGCCCGACGACTTGGCCAAAAGGATCCTGGAAACGGATCTCTTCGCTGTAAACCTCCTGAAGTCTGTTCAGGTTTCCGCGATCGAGCTCGTTGAATAGCGCTTTAAAGTGCTCGATCGTGGCAGGAACGGCTGAATTCCTCGTACCTACTTCAATCGCTGAGGCTGTCGTCATGACTGCTTCCTCCTCATTGCATCGAGCTGTCGGGTTTCCTCCTGAATGTGCCGCGGAATCGGATTCAGGTCCCAGATGATGCCCAGACGGGACAATAACCACAGCCCATACCAGGTGATGTCGATCTCGTACCAGCGGAAGCCCTGGCGAACCGACTGGGGCCACCGGTGGTGGTTATTGTGCCAGCCTTCACCGAGTGTGATCAGCGCCAGCCAGAAGTTGTTTCGGCTGTCATCGTTGGTGTCGAAACGGCGCTTGCCCCAGACGTGGGAGAGCGAGTTGATCGAGACGGTGGCATGGAAAAGCACCACGGTTGAGATGAAAAAGCCCCATACCAGCAGTTGCAGGCCGTTGGTCCCCAGAGAGGGCGCAAAGGCCGCCAGAGCCTCACCGAGGCCATAGATGCCTACTGCGGCCACTGCAGGCACGAGGGAATCGAAACGGTTGATGAAACGGAGCTCCGGGTACTTCAGCCAGTCCCGTACGCGCCGTTCATTCATGGAAAATCCGGCGTCGCAGGTAAACCAGCCTACGTGCGACCACCAGAAGCCTCCGTGATGGGGGGAGTGGAGATCCTCCTCACGGTCGGAGTGTTGGTGATGATGACGGTGGTGCGCTGCCCACCAGAGGGGGCCACGCTGCGCGGCACTGGCGCCCAGTAAACCAAAGAGGAACTGGGCTGGCCGGCTGGTCTTGAAGGTCTTGTGAGCGAAGTAACGATGATAAAAGCCGGTAATGGCAAACATGCGGATCAGGAAAAAAACCACCGCAAAGCCGACCGCGAACGCGCTTGCCCCCGTGTAGAATGCCAGCAGGCATACCAGATGCAGCAAAATGAATGGCACCACCCGGATGAAATTAAAGGAGCGGGAGCTCGTGTCGATGTGATCCGAACCCGCGTCAGAGTCGAACCACCTCAGAATGTTTATAAACCAGTGTTGCACTCGGGTCATACCCTGATTGCCCTTCTACTTCTGTGTGAAACCAAGTCGGCGAAGCATCGCTCAACGCTCGAGGGGTTTTACGTATTCGTTACTCAAATTGGATGCACCAGACACGATGTTTAATGAAGCACCCGACAGACACCTTATACGCCGAATTGCCGTCATCGGTTCAGGGATTGCAGGGCTGACTGCGGCGATCCTGCTCAAGGAACAGGGCCACTCGGTGACTGTGTTCGAGAAAAGCCGTGGCCCCGGTGGTCGCCTCGCTGCAAAACGGGTTCCGGGAAGTTCTGCAGATATCGGCGCCCAGTATTTCACCTCGAGAAACCCTGCTTTTCCGGATTTCCTGACCCGGTACGCAGGGGAAGGCAGTTTCACCACCTGGCACGGGCGCCTGGTGTTCCAGCATCGGGACGGAAGCCGGGAACCTTTCCCGGAGGAAGAGCGCTATGTCGGGACTCCCCGCATGACCGCCATCAGCCGGGCGCTGGCAGCCCATGTTGATCTGGTCACCGAGACCCGCATCGAAAGAATGGCCCGCAAAGACAGTCAGTGGGAACTGGTCGATACCGGCGGCAACAGTGTGGGTCGTTTCGACCGGATAGTCGTGACCGCGCCGCCCGCCCAGACCAGCGGCCTGATGCAGGCCAGCGGACTGCGGGAGGTTGCCGGCCGCCTGGAGCAATCGGTATCGGCTGTGGCGCCCTGTTGGGCGGTGGCGGCGCATTTCAGTCACCATCTGGACCCCGGTTTTGATGGCATCCGCTGTCAGCATCCTGTGTTGTATTGGGTCGCCAACAATTCCAGCAAGCCGGGCCGCGAGGATTCCGGGCAGTGGTGGGTCTTGCACGCGAACGCGGAGTGGACCACCGCCCATGTCGATGCGTCCCCGGATCAGGTGGGTGCGGAGATGGTGAAGGCGTTCAAGGAACTCACCGGCTCTGATGCCCGGCCGGACGATCTTGTACCGCATCGCTGGCTCTATGCCCGCGCCGAGGGTGAGAATTTCCCGGGCCATCTGTGGTTCGATCAGCTGGGCATCGGCCTGGCCGGCGACTGGCTTGATGGTGGCCGGGTTGAGGGCGCCTTTAACAGTGCCCGCGGGTTGGTAAAGGCCATGGAGGCCTGAGTCTGCTATTCCGTCATGTTATCGGGCGGTGCCAGGGTGATATCCGGTCGGGTATAGAAATGGGTGACGGTGCCATCGCTGAACTTGCTGAAGAACGCGCTCACTTCCGTGATCTTGCGAAGTGAGCGGGTCCGGTTGATGGGGTCGCGCACCAGGACTTTGATGCCATTGAAGTTATCCTGGATGTTGGAAAACCGGGCACGCATGGAACAGGTCACTACGTGCGCCGGGTTCAGCCCCAGCTCCCGGGCCAGCCACTCGCTGTGACGGGCAATTCCCTTTTGGCTGAAATCCTCCCGGGTGTCCAGGTGGTCGAGCTTCACCCGGTTGACGATGCAGAAGGAGTAACTCTGGGGATTCTGGCGCGCCACCTTGCGGAAGGCTTCCCAGAAGAAACTGTCCGTCAGCTCCGCAAAAAAGCGCATGTCGCTCAGGCAGGTGTCGATCCACTCGAAGTTGTCCTGATCTTCCAGTACTTCATTGATGGCCTCCCGGAGCAGCCAGTCGAAGCCCAGTGCAGTCTTGTGGGCATAGACTTTCCGGTACATCTGGTGGCGGCTGTAGACAAAGTCCTCCAGTGCGCCCAGTCCTTTGTGGGTGATGGCGAGGCCCAGCCAGGGCTCGGAGACATCCCAGCCGAACCGGAAGTTGGTCAGCAGGTGATCCAGGTTCAGACCACCGATGGTGACGGAAGAATGGAAGCCATCCCTGAGCATGTAGTCGGCGCGGTCCGCGTCGATCTCCCCGGATACGATGGATGAGAGCAGATCCATGACCAGGCCGGGAATGTTTTCGTCCGGCATGGAGCCGGACTTCGCCTCTTCACCAGCGATAAAGTTCCAGAAGGTCTCCGCGTGGCGGCGGAAGGTCTCGCTGGGCCGGACCTCTGTGGTTTCCATGATGCCGATGACATCCCGGCGGTCGAGTCCGGCGCCTTCAAGATCCACTGCGCAGAGTACCTCGTGCGCAACCCGCACTGAATAGTGTTCGTGTTCCAGCTCTTCCGGTTCCTCACTGTGATATTGCGAAAAATCCACCCCGGTCCAGAGGTTGCGGAACCGGTCAGGCCGGGACATCAGCTCGCGGATGCGACGGGCCTGGGTGAACTGGTGGGAAAAGCTCGAGTGGCCGCTGTCGTGGAGCAGGCAGCCGAGGCGAATCGTCTTGGCGAGGTAATCGATGGCGTCCAGCTGGCTCAGGGTCAGATCGGTTTGCTCGCTCAGCTGACGTTCGCGCAGGTAGGCATCAATCATGGAGCGGAACATGCGCGTTCCGACGTGCATCACACCCACGCTATGGAGGAAACGGGAGTGGGTAGCTCCCGGAAATACCAGGCTCAGGATGTCATTCTGGCAGATGTTACGCAGACGCTGGAACAGGGGATGATCGATGACCTCGATTTCGTGCCGGTACAGGGGAATACCACCGTGGACAGGATCCATGATCAGCTTGTCGTAAGCTCCGAGCAAATCGTTTACCGCACGTCTCATGGTCAGGAATCTCCCCAAATCGCCAAACTGGCCTTGTTATATCACAGGGTCGTGCCAGAATAGGCTTTATCAAGCCAATTTATCGTTTATCGATGGTAGTTTAGGGCAACAGCCATGGCATCGCGCACCGAGCGCATTCTGATTATTGACGCCGACGAAAAGGCCCGTACCGACCTCTCCCGATACCTTGAGGCGCGCGGCTTCTATGTGACCGGTTTTCCCGATGTGGCTGCCGCCCGTAGCCTGTTCGACGATAACACTCCGGATGTCATCTTTGCAGATCTGGGGCCCGAGGCCATTGGCGAACTCGCCAGCAGGCTTGAAGAGTCGGAGACGTTCACTCCGATCGTTGCCTGCACCAGCACCGAATCCAGTGCCGAGGTAATCAGCGCCCTGCGTGCCGGGGCGGCGGATGTGGTTCTCAAACCATGCAACGATGACAAGGGTGCCCTGGATGACGTCATCGGGAAGCTCCTGGACCGGGTTCGTGTAAACCGCCTGAACCAGCTTTACCGTCAGGAGCTGGAGGAGGCGAACCGGGACCTGAGGAACGGTATTGCGGAACTGCGGGCTGACCAGAGGGCAGGGCGAAAGGTTCAGCTCCGGATGCTGCCGGACCGGGAACAGATGATGGGCGGGTTACATGTGGATCATCTGATCAAGCCCTCGCTGTATCTCAGCGGCGACTTCCTCGACTATTTCCGGATTTCCGACGATAAATTGCTGGTCTACATCGCCGATGTTTCCGGTCACGGTGCCAGCTCGGCGTTCGTGACCGTGCTGCTCAAAAACCTGACCAACCGGTTGCAGCGTAACCTGCGGCGGCAATCCAGCGACGATATTCTTTACCCGGACCGTTTTCTGGAACGAATCAACTCGGAGCTGCTCGATACAGGGCTTGGCAAGCATGTGACTGTTTTTGTGGGCATTATCTCAGAGTCGGAACGGACTCTGCGATATGCTGTCGGGGCTCACTTTCCGATGCCGATCCTCTCCTTTGAAGGAGGCCGAACGGCATTCCTCGAGGGGAGCGGGCTTCCGGTCGGGTTATTCGAGGAACCCCAGTGGGAGGTCTATGAGGTGGCGCTCCAGCAGCCGTTCAGGCTCCTGCTCTTTTCCGATGGCATTCTGGAGGTCATCCAGGCCAAGTCCCTTGATGAAAAGGAGCAGACACTACTTGAACTCGTGTCGGGAGGTAGTCACACTATCGCATCTCTCAACGAGGCGCTGAGTCTGGACGGCATGACAGAACTTCCGGACGATATCGCTATCGTATCGGTAACTGATACCATTAAAAGGTCAGACAGCACGTCCCCTCAATAGTGGCAGTGTGAAACATGACTGGTTACAAGATCCTGCAAGCTGAGAAGCAGGGCATTTATGTCCTCAAGTTTATCGGTGAAATCCGGCTGAACCTTTGTTCGACGCTGGATAATCTGGTTGAGTCCATTACCCAGGATCCACAGTTCAAGACCGTGGTAATCGATCTTACCGAGACCGATATCATCGACAGCACGACGCTCGGTCTGCTCGCCAAGATTGCCATGGCAGCCCAGAAACAGAGCCATTTTCTGCCCACGCTGATTTCCACCAATCCTGATATCACCCGCATCATCACCTCCATGGGGTTCGACAAGATCTTCATCATTGTCCGGGAACCCGCCTCCCGAATTGAGGAACTGGAAGAGATTCCGGTACTGAAAGCCAGCGAACAGCAGGTTCGCGACAAGGTTCTCGACGCCCACAAGGTACTGATGGGCATGAACCGGAAGAACCGGGAAGAGTTCAAGAATCTGGTGCGTGCTCTGGAATGTGAAGAGCACGGCTGATCCGATAACAACACGGAATGACTATGTCTGATACTAATGCGTCCCACGATTCAGGGGCCCAGAATCCGCCACATGACGTTGCAGTGCTGGGCGGCGGCAGTTTCGGAACCGCGATGACCAAGGTACTGGGTGAAAACGGCCACCGGGTGCACTTCTGGATGCGGGACCAGGCCCAGGCCGACGAGATTCGGAAAACGGGTATCAACAGTCGCTACATGCCCGGTGTCAAACTCGAGGGTGATATCGAGCCCACCACGGATCTTGCGGGTGCGGTCAGCAAGGCCGAGGTCGTCTTTGTCGCCATTCCCAGCAAGGCTTTCCGGGCCGTGATCCGGGAGCACAGCAACGATTTCCGCGATGGCCAGATCGTGGTCAGTCTCACCAAGGGCATCGAAGAGCACGGCTTCAAGCTCATGAGCGAGATCCTGCAGGAAGAAATTCCCCGCTGCCAGATCGGCGTGCTGAGTGGCCCCAACCTGGCGGCGGAAATTGCCGCCCGGGACCTGACAGCCACCGTGATTGCTGCCAAGGATCCGGATGTGCGTCGCGCCGTGCAGGATCTGCTCGGTTGCGAGTATTTCCGTGTGTACGCCAATGTTGATGTCTACGGCGTTGAACTGGCGGGCGCCTTGAAGAATATCTACGCGATTGTTGCTGGTCTTGCATCCGCACTGGATATGGGCGAGAACGCCAAGGCTATGCTGATAACCCGTGGCCTGGCGGAAATGAGCCGGTTTGCGGTTAGCCTCGGTGCCAATCCCATGACGTTCATGGGGCTCGCAGGCGTTGGTGACCTGATCGTGACCTGCACCTCGTCCAAGAGCCGTAATTTTCGCGTCGGCTATGCGGTCGGCAAGGGTCAGAACCTGGATGAAGCCGTCAAGGAGCTGGGGCAGGTGGCAGAGGGCATTTACACCTTGAAGCTGGTCAAGGAAAAGTCCGAATCGATTGGCATCTATATGCCGCTGGTGCGTGGGCTGTACGAGATTCTCTATGGCACAGCGTCGATCAAGGCGGTCATCAATAGCCTGATGATGGCGGTACAGAATTCCGACGTGGAGTTCATTCTGCCCCGCACCATCAGCCAATAAACTGCATCACCCGGAGGTTGCCGTGCAACTGAGCATCATGCGCCACGGCGAAGCCAGCTGGCATACTCTTGACCAGGAACGGGAGCTGACCGAAGCCGGGAGGGATGCAGTCGGTGCTGTGGCGCACCGGATTGCCGAATCACCCTGGCGGCCGGCTCTGATCTGGAGCAGTCCTTACGTCCGGGCGCGCCAGACAGCCGGCATCATGTCCGAGATTCTGAATTGCCGGATCGATGAGCAGGATTTCATTACTCCCGATGATGATCCCGGCGCCTGCCTGGATGCCCTGCTGGAGTTCCGGGAATCACGCTTGCTGATCGTTTCCCACATGCCCTTTGTCGGGAGCCTGTCCACCCTGTTGGTTGATGGCCATCGGCGAGGTATCCCCTTCATGACTGCCCAGGCGGTAATGCTGGACATGCCTGTGGTCGGTCCGGGGTGCGCGGACTTGAAAGCCCAGTTTTTGCCCTGATCTTACTCACAAACACTTTCTGACTTCGGAAGCACCTATGTACAGCTTTCCCATCGACTATGTCGAGCCGGTGTTTCGTCCACCGAGTGAGGCCAAATCCCTGATACTGCCGGTTACCAACGGCTGCTCCTGGAATAAGTGTACGTTCTGCGAGATGTACACCCAGCCACAGAAGAAGTTCCGGGCCCGGAAACCGGATGAAATCCGCAAGGATATCGAGAACGCTGCCAGGACGCTCGGTGGTGTCCGGCGAGTCTTCCTGGCCGATGGGGATGCGATGGTCCTGCCAACCCGTCGTCTGCTGGAGATCCTTGGGGACCTGAAAGCGGCCTTTCCGGATCTTCAGCGGGTATCAAGCTATTGTTTGCCCCGTAACCTGGCGAAGAAAAGTGTCGAGGAGCTGGCGGAACTTCGGGAAGCCGGGCTGGCCATTCTATACGTTGGCATGGAGTCCGGCGACGACGAGGTGCTTCGCCGGGTCAACAAGGGCGAAACATGGGAGTCCACCCGTTCGGCTCTGGTCAAGATCCGGGAAGCGGGTCTGACCAGCTCGGTTATGGTACTGAATGGCCTGGGGGGTGAAAACCTGTCCCGCCAACACGCCATTAATACGGCGCATCTGTGTAACGAAACCCAGCCGGACTATCTGTCCACCCTGGTGGTTAGCTTTCCACAGGGCGAAGATCGCTTCCGCGCCGGTTTCGGTGAGGATTTCGTCCCTTTGTCACAGCAGGGGTTGTTCGAGGAAATCCGGCTATTCCTGGAGCATCTTGAGCTTGAGAAAACCGTTTTCCGGAGTGATCACGCCTCCAACTACCTGGTGCTCAAGGGTATTCTGGGCAGGGATAAACCAAAACTTCTCGATCAGGTGAATCTCGCGATCAGCAATCCCGGCGCGGCGCCGCTGCGGGCAGAATGGATGCGTGGACTCTAGGAGGCATTGAGCCATGGGCAAGAATCCGGATACCTTCGCCAAAGAAGTTGAGGACACCGTCAGCAAGCCGGGCCTTCCGCCGCTGGAACAGTGGCACCCGGAGCTGTCCGGAGACATGGACATGGTGATTCGCCGGGACGGCCAATGGATCTTCAAGGGTGAGCCTCTGGGTCGGGAGGCGATTGTCAGGCTGTTTTCCACCATCCTACGGCGAGAAGACGATGGCCAATTCTACCTCGTCACCCCCGTCGAGAAGTGGCGAATCCAGGTTGAGGATACGCCGTTGTTGGCGCATTCCCTTGAAGTGCGTGGTTCCGGCGATGACCAGGTGCTGGCCCTTACCACCAATGTTGGTGGTACGCTGGAAATCAGCGAGGACCACCCGCTGGAGGTGGGGCAGTATCCGGATTCGGGTGAGCCGCGGCCCACGGTCAAGGTTCGCCATGGTGTCGAAGCCCGGATTGTTACGGCCGCATTCTACGAGCTGGCGGATCTGGTGATTGAAAAAAACGCTGGCGAAGAAACCGTTTATGGCGTTATGAGCCACGGAAAATTCTGGAAAGTCGGGCAGGGCGGTTGAAAAAGACCGCTTTGCCCCCATCAACCACGGTAGAAAACGCATCCTGTCACTTGTTAAACTGTGTTTTCTTACTTGTTATCGAGCCTGGCTCTCTAACGAGGCCCGGTGGTCGTTAGTCCCTCTGTGCAGTCCGGCTGTCCATGATCACTTTCGATTGCCTTAATTCATAAATGCAGTCATTGCGACACGCAAGGAGATAAAATGGCCCAACCTCGTGTTGTTACCATTCATTACACCCTCACCAACGACCAGGGCGAGCAACTGGACTCTTCCCGTGTAGAAGGTCGTGAGCCGCTGACTTACCTCGAAGGCGCGCAGAACATCATCGGTGGTCTCGAAAGCGCGCTGACCGAGAAGAACTCCGGTGATCAGGTGAAGGTTTCCGTTGAGCCGGCAGAAGGCTACGGCGAAGTAAACGAAGAACTGATCCAGCCGGTTCCGCGCTCTGCCTTCGAAGGCGTTGACACCATCGAGCCGGGAATGCAGTTCCAGGCACAGACTCCGGGCGGCCCCCAGATCGTTCGTGTAGTGGAAGTTGGCGACGAGACCGTCACCATCGATGCCAACCATCCTCTGGCTGGCCAGACCCTGCACTTTGACGTGGAAGTGGTCGAGACCCGTGACGCGACTGACGAAGAGCAGGAGCACGGCCACGTGCACTGAAGTCGCGCCTGAAGGCGGGAATGGAAGCGGGGTCCTGAAAACGGGGTCTGACCCCAACTTGAGGTTCTATCCCCGCCTTTGCGAAAAACGGCCCCTTGTGGGCCGTTTTTTTGTGCCTGGAATATGTGTCTGGAATAAAAGGGGGCAAGGTTAAAGATGGGGTCAGAAGAAGGTTTTCTTCAGACCCCTGGGGTACACAAAAAAGGGTCAGATGAACGCGTTCATCTGACCCCATGTTCACTCCGAACTCCGAAATTTACATGTTCGGATAGTTCGGGCCACCGCCACCTTCCGGAGTTACCCAGTTGATGTTCTGGGCAGGATCCTTGATGTCACAGGTCTTGCAGTGAACACAGTTCTGAGCGTTGATCTGGAATTTCTTGCCGCTGCCGTCTTCCGCTTCGACGACTTCGTATACGCCGGCCGGGCAGTAGCGCTGCGCGGGCTCGTCGTACTTGGGCAGGTTTTCCTTCAGCGGAATGTCCGGATCGGTCAGCTTCAGGTGAACCGGCTGGTCTTCCTCGTGGTTGGTGTTGGAAATGAACACCGAGGACAGGCGGTCGAAGGTCAGTTTGTTATCCGGCTTCGGATAGTTGATCTTCTTGGCCTCGGACGCCGGCTTCAGGGTGGCGTAGTCCGGAGTGGTATCATGGAAGGTGATCGGCAGGCTGCCGCGCAGGATGTTCTGCTCGAAGAAGGCAATCGCACCACCCACAACGTTACCGAACTTGTGCATGGCCGGGCCGAAGTTACGCTCGGCGTAGAGCTCCTTGTACAGCCAGCTCTCCTCGAAACGCTTCTGGAAGCTGGTGATTTCCTCACCGCTCTTGCCTTCCTTCAGGGCCTCGAATACCGCTTCTGCGCCCAGCAGGCCGGACTTCATGGCGGTGTGGGAGCCCTTGATCTTGGAGCTGTTCAGGGTGCCGGCGTCACAGCCGAGCAGCAGGCCACCCGGGAAGCTCATCTTCGGCAGGGCATTGTAGCCGCCCTTGGCGATGGCGCGGGCACCGTAGGATACACGCTTGCCGCCTTCCAGGTACTTGCTGATTTCCGGGTGCAGCTTCAGGCGCTGGAATTCCTCGAACGGGCTCAGGTGCGGGTTGCTGTAGGACAGATCGGTGATCAGGCCCACGTAAACCTGGCCGTTTTCCAGGTGGTAGAGGAAGGAACCGCCGGTAGAGCCGGACTCGTTCAGCGGCCAGCCAGTGGTGTGAATAACCAGGCCCGGCTCGTGTTTGGCCGGATCGATGTCCCACAGCTCCTTGATGCCGATGCCGTAGTGCTGCGGATCCTTGCCTTCGTCCAGCTTGAAATCGTTGATCAGGCGCTTGCCCAGGTGACCACGGCAGCCCTCGGTAAACAGGGTGTACTTGGCGCGCAGTTCCATGCCCGGCATGTAGCCGTCTTTTTCTGAACCGTCACGGGCCACGCCCATGTCACCGGTGATGATGCCCTTGACCTGGCCATCCTCAACAATGGTCTCGGCCGCGGCAAAGCCCGGGTACACTTCAACACCCAGCTGCTCGGCCTGTTCGGCCAGCCAGCGGCACAGGTTGCCCAGGCTGATGATGTAGTTGCCATGGTTGTGCATGTTCTTGGGCACAAAGGCGTTCGGGATCTTGGTGGCGTTTTCCTGGTTTTTCAGCAGGAAGATGTCGTCCCGGGTAACCGGGGTGTTCAGCGGAGCGCCTTTCTCTTTCCAGTCCGGGAAGAGTTCGTTCAGGGCAGTGGGCTCGAATACGGTACCGGCGAGGATATGCGCACCGATCTCGGACCCTTTCTCTACCACGCATACGGTCAGTTCTTCGCCGGCTTCCTGCGCCAGTTGCATGACGCGGCAGGCTGCCGACAGGCCCGCAGGGCCGCCGCCGACGATCAGAACATCAAATTCCATCGATTCGCGTTCCACGTTGGTCTCCTCAAACAGCTTCTATTGGATATTATTTGCCCGCAGGCCGATTACAGGGGCGTCATCATACCGGTAAAAATGCCTATAGACGACTGCCCCGAGCCGAATAACCCGGCCAATTTAACCGAAAGCATACCGCATTTAATAAATCAAACAAACGTTTGTTTGAAATTCGGGTTAAGCTTTGGCATTGTACGTGTACACCGAAATATCGTGTGTTTTGAGTCGATTTTTAGTATCGTCTCATTGCCAATCGGGGTCAACACCGTCGAATTGGCTTTTAAAGCAGTCCCGGCGCGTCGTTTGAGGCTATTGATTCTGCTGAGCGTTGCCTCCATCATTAGTGCGCACTGAATTTCGGCAGGCTCCGCGGGGACTGCGAGTCATTAAACCCATCGTAGAAGAACGAGGAATCTATGAAGGTTCTGGTCGCTGTAAAACGAGTTATCGACTACAACGTGAAGGTGCGCGTCAAGCCGGACAACACCGGTGTTGACCTCGCCAACGTCAAGATGGCAATGAACCCGTTCTGCGAAATCGCTGTTGAAGAAGCGGTTCGTCTGAAAGAAAAGGGTGTTGCCAGTGAAATCGTGGTGGTTTCCATCGGCCCGAAGGCTGCACAGGAGCAAATCCGTACCGCTCTGGCCCTGGGTGCTGACCGTGGTATCCACGTCGAGACCGACGAAGAAGTCCAGTCTCTCGAAGCGGCCAAGCTGCTGAAGGCTGTTGTTGAGAAGGAAGAGCCGAAGCTGGTCATTCTCGGCAAGCAGTCCATCGATTCCGACAACAACCAGACGGGCCAGATGCTGGCCGCGCTGACCGGCATGGGTCAGGGCACCTTCGCTTCCGAAGTGGTTGTTGAGGGCGACAAGGTCAACGTAACCCGTGAGGTGGACGGTGGTCTGATGACCGTTTCCCTGAACCTCCCGGCCGTCGTCACCACCGACCTGCGTCTGAACGAGCCGCGCTACGCGTCTCTGCCGAACATCATGAAGGCCAAGAAGAAGCCGCTGGACAACATGAGCCCGGCCGACCTGGGTGTTGATGTTGCTCCGCGCCTGTCCACCCTGAAAGTCGAAGCCCCGGCCGCGCGCCAGGCGGGTGTCAAGGTGGCTGACGTAGCTGAGCTGGTCGATAAACTGAAGAATGAAGCGAAGGTGATCTAAATGAGCATCCTGGTAATTGCTGAACACGACAACAGCAGCCTGAAGCAGGCTACCCTGAATGTTGTAGCGGCTGCCAAGGCCATTGGCGGTGACATCGACGTACTGGTCGCCGGCGAGAACTGTGGTGCCGTTGCCGAAGCTGCCGCCAAGGCTGAGGGCGTGAACAAGGTTCTGGTTGCCGACAACGCTGCTTACGGTCACTTCCTGGGCGAGAACCTGGGCGAGCTGGTTGCCGAAGTGGGCAAGGGCTACAGCCACGTTCTGGCCGCTGCCGGTACCACTGGCAAGGACTTCATGCCGCGCGTTGCTGCGCTGCTGGACGTTGCCCAGGTTTCCGACATCATCCGCGTTGAATCCGACGACACCTTTGTGCGTCCGATCTACGCCGGTAACGCCATCGCGACAGTGAAGTCCAGCGACAGCATCAAGGTCATCACCGTTCGTCCGACCGCGTTTGATCCCGTTGCCGCTGAAGGTGGTTCTGCCTCTGTTGAGCAGCTGGACGTTGTGAAGGACGCGGGTCTGTCTGCCTTCGTGAGCGAAGAGAAAGCCGAATCCGACCGTCCGGACCTGGCCTCTGCCGGTATCGTGATCTCCGGTGGTCGCGGCATGCAGAACGGCGACAACTTCAAGATGCTGGAAAGTGTTGCCGACCTGCTGGGCGCTGCCGTTGGTGCGTCCCGCGCCGCAGTCGACGCCGGCTTCGTACCGAACGACATGCAGGTTGGTCAGACCGGTAAGATCGTTGCTCCGCAACTGTACGTTGCCGTGGGCATCTCCGGTGCCATCCAGCACCTGGCGGGCATGTCCGATTCCAAGGTGATCGTTGCGATCAACAAGGACGAAGAAGCCCCGATCTTCCAGGTAGCCGATTACGGCCTGGTCGCGGACCTGTTCGAAGCGGTTCCGCAGCTGGAAGAAGAGCTGAAGAAAGTTCTCTAACTTTCAGAATAGCTTGAGAAAAGGCACCTGAGGGTGCCTTTTTTTATTGATATTTCCCTGGCCCGGTATCAATAATGAATGGACGTAAAGATGGCAGGGAGCCACCGGGAATGGGCTGGGAACTTTTCTATCATGAAGCGGATGAAGGTATCCGCGGGGAAGGTAAAACCCTCAGCGAGGCCTTCGAACAGGCCGCCATTGCCCTTACCGCAGTTGTCACTGAACCTGATCTTGTCATACCACGCATTCCTGTTCCCATCGAAGTGTCCGACGACGATCCCGAGCTCCTCTTTCTTGCCTTCCTGAATGCCATCATCTTTGAAATGGCCGTCCGTCGTATGCTGTTCCATCATATAAACATCACCATCGATGGCCCGGAACTCCGGGGAACCGCCTATGGCGAGCTTGTCGACATTGATCGTCACCAACCGGCGGTGGAGGTTAAAGGTGCCACTGCAACCGAACTTTTCGTAGGTCAGAAGTCCGGACGTTGGCGGGCCCAGTGTGTCGTGGACGTCTGATTATGTGATCGCAGATCGCACGGAGGCGGATTATGGACCTTTCCAGGCTTATACAACGCAGTGAATTCGAATGGGAGCTGCCTCAGAAGGGTAATATGCGGGTCCCCGGGGTGCTTTACGCCTCCCGGGCACTGGTCGAGGCCATGGATGAGAAGGTGTACCAACAGGTCCGGAACGTGGCGACCCTGCCCGGCATCGTGGGTGCGAGTTATGTCATGCCGGATGCCCACTGGGGCTATGGTTTCCCAATAGGCGGGGTGGCGGCCTTTGATCCTGAGCAGGGCGGCGTGGTTTCAGCCGGAGGGGTTGGTTTTGATATTTCCTGCGGCGTTCGCCTGCTGCACACCGGACTGACGATCGAGCAGGTACGGCCGATACTCCCGGATCTCATGGACGCTCTTTTCAATACCATTCCGGCCGGTGTTGGCAGTGTGGGCCAGATTCACCTGTCCGATCTTCGCATGAGCGAAATGCTCAGGGGAGGTGCCTGGTGGGCCGTGGAGCAGGGCTGGGGCCTGGCTGAAGATCTGGACCATATCGAGGAGCACGGTCGCATGGCCGGGGCCATGCCGGAACACGTGTCTCACCATGCCCGGAGGCGGCAGGCGGATGAAATGGGAACCCTCGGGTCCGGCAACCACTATCTTGAGTTGCAGCAGGTGACTGACCTGTATGACACCGATACGGCAAATCGCTTCGGTCTTAAACCCGGCGAAGTCGTGATAAGCATTCATTGCGGTTCCCGGGGACTCGGGCACCAGATAGGCACTGAGTTCCTGTTGGAAATGGTGAAAGCCGCGAAAACTGCCGGTATCGCTCTTGTCGACCGGGAACTCGCCTGTGCTCCGGCACAGTCCGAAGTTGGCCAGCGTTACCTGGGTGCTATGCGCGCGGCCACCAACTGTGCCCTGGCGAACCGCGAAATAATTACGCACCTGACGCGCCAGACGTTCGCGGAGATGGTGTCCGAGGCGGCTTTGACCCTGCTCTACGATGTTTCTCACAATACCTGCAAAGAGGAAATCCACACAGTCCAGGGCCGGGCTCGCAAGTTATTGGTTCATCGCAAAGGCGCTACCCGTGCGTTCGGTCCTGGCAACGCAGAGTTGCCTCAGGAGTTTCGCGACAGCGGACAGCCGGTGTTAATTGGAGGCTCCATGGGCACGGCTTCCTATGTGTTGGCAGGGTTGGCCGAGAACGAGGACAAGTCGTTCGGGTCTGCCTGCCACGGCTCCGGCCGCGCCATGAGCCGCAGGCACGCCAGGCAGTTGTGGCAGGGACGCAAACTGGTGGATGACCTCCGGGGCCAGGGCATTCATGTCCGGAGCCCCAGTATGCGCGGTGTTGCCGAGGAAGCTCCGGGTGCCTACAAAGACGTAGACCGGGTAGTGGAATCCGCGGAGATGGCCGGACTGGCCCGGCGGGTTGCCCGGCTGCGTCCCCTGGGTGTGGTCAAAGGCTGATCGATCAGTCGTCGCAGGAATAGCCCATCAGGGACAGCCCCTCGAGCAGGTAGTCCGGTAACAGTGGATGGGCGATCAGGTAATCGGCGGTTTTATCGTTCCACGCGTCTGCAGCGTAGGATAGCGCCTCGCTCCATTCCTCCAGACTGTAGTCGCCGCGGCCCAGCCATAGCAGCGCCACCACCTGTTGTTGCTGATCAGGTTCCAGGTCGGTAATCACCGAACGGAACTCCTCCAGGGTGGCGTCACCGGCATGGGAGGCAAGCATCTGCAGATGCCAGTCCTCACTTGCATCACCGGAGTCGGTCGGTATGACAACCTGTTCCTGGGCGTGAAACTCCCGCGCCAGTTGAACCAGATGACAAACGGTGTCCGGGTTCGTATCCAGCATGAGCGATTCCTCCGACGTCCTTTATTGTCTATTTTATAGACAATAGCTGATGGATGAACGATGAAAAAGCAACCCCTGAAACTCTTTTTTGCTGGCGACGTGATGACCGGTCGGGGTATCGACCAGATCATGCCTGTTCCCTCCAGACCAAGGCTATATGAGCCCAGCGTGATCGATGCCCGGGACTATGTCGCTCTTGCGGAAAGGGATGCCGGCCCCATACCGAGACAGGTGTCCGGTGATTATATCTGGGGTGACGCGCTGCCTGTGCTGGATCAGTTCCGCCCAGATGCACGCATCGTCAACCTGGAAACCAGTTTAACGACCAACGATAACCCCTGGCCCGACAAAGGCATTCACTATCGAATGCACCCGGACAACATTGGCTGCCTCCTGGCAGCGCGTCTCGACATTTGTAGCCTGGCCAACAACCATGTACTCGATTGGGGACGGGGAGGCCTTGAGGAAACTCTGCGCGTCCTCCGCACCGCGGGGTTCCTGACGCCCGGAGCTGGCAGGGATAAGACAGAGGCAATGACCCCGGCTGCTCTTCCGTTGAACGGCGGTGGAAGGCTACTGGTCGTTGCCTGCGGGCTCGAATCAAGTGGCATTCCCCGGGATTGGGCAGCGGGTAAGGGGCGCAGCGGGGTGTTTCTTTTGCCTGGTTTGAACGATCAGGCGGTGGAGGCGATTGTCCGGAACCTCAAACGATATAGGCGAACGGATGACCGGGTCGTGGTCTCGGTCCATTGGGGTGGCAACTGGGGTTATTACGTGGATGACGAGGCGCGGTTATTTGCGCGCCGGCTGATTGAGGAAGCGGGTGTCGACGTGGTGCACGGCCATTCCTCTCACCATCCGCTCGGGATCGAAGTGTGGAAGGGGCGCCTGATCCTTTATGGTTGCGGCGACCTGATCAATGACTACGAAGGCATCCGCGGTTACGAGGCTTTTCACCCGGAATTGTCGCTGCTGTATCTGGCAACGATCGACCGCGACAAGGGTCTGTTGGAAGGCCTTCGGATGGTGCCCATGCGCATGGAGCGGTTTCGGCTGAACCGGGCCACACCACGGGAGGCGGCCTGGCTTGGTGACCGGCTGAATGAGACCTGCCGTGACTACGGCACAGTGCTGGAAATGCTTGACGGCACCTCCCTCGAACTTGCCTGGTAGCAATCCGGGATTCACTTGGCCTTTCAGTCAGTGTCAGAGGGACGTTGGTTCTGACGGGAGAGGATACGTTTTTCGACCTTACTGATAATCAGCGTATCCGCCAGAATATGCAGGGCCCGGTTGGTGGTACGGACTGCGCCATAGAACTCACTGGTGGTCTGGTCGTGCGTGGCACGTGCCCGCATGGCGTTCTCCCTGAAGTCGTCGTCCTTTGAGAATCGGTCGATCAGGCCAAAGGTAGTGCTCGAGATGGCCCTGTGCACCTTTTCCACCGCACTCGCGCCACCGGAAACCGTCTCCTCGAACAGTTTCGTCCGGTTACGGACTTCCATCAGGTCCATTCGCCTTTTCTGAATGACACTGCGACTGGCTATCCGCCGTGAGTTGATTCTTCTTAGCAAAACCCGGCAGGCCTGTAGCTGACGGAAGACCAGGGCCAGGAGGGCAGCCGGGAGCAGCAGGACCAGAGACAGAAGCACTTCAGCGACCATATCCGGCACCTTCAGCGGTATTCGATCTGCATGTAGACATCGATTTCGCGCTCCCGCAGTTCCTGCTCGAGCTCCTTCATCACCTCCTGATACACCATCTTGCTCACCATGACCGGCAGTCGGTCGGCAAGCAGCCGTGCGGATCGCGATTCCCGTTTGGCAACGGAAATCGGGTCAAGCACTTTGAGCGTAAGCACCAGCTCCGGATCAGATCCGGTTTCATCGATGCTGTCCTGCTCCATGATCCGGGATATGACTTTTCTCTGCTCCAGGATCTGCCAGAAGAGAAAACCACTGAACAGGATCAGGATAACGCTCAGTACCAGTAATAATGTCAGCAACGGAGGCCTCCACGTTGGTTTCAGGAGATCAGCCGCCAGTGTGCAGCAACCTGAAATCCAAACGATTGGCCGAGTAGACGCGACCCGGAAAGAAACTCGGAAACTGGAAGCAATGCACAAAGCTGCTACCTTGATTTGCAGCTGTCTCATGGTAAACGGAGAATCAACCGGTTAGCGGATCTCCCTATCACAAAGGAACCCAGCAATGGTCTGGATCAAGGCATTTATAGCCGGATTTCTGGCGACCCTGATTTTTCATCAGGGGCTTTTCATGGTTTTTTACCTCGCAGGCATGGTGCCCAGCGAGCCATTCAATATGACACCGGTTCCGCCGTTTGGCGTGCCCCAGGTTGTCTCCCTGGCCTTCTTCGGCGGCCTTTGGGGTATGGCGCTCTGGTTGGCTCTGGGCAGACTCGCGGGAGTCGGGTTCTGGCTTGGTCACATCCTCGTCGGAGCCCTGGCGCCGACTGCTGTCGCCATGCTTGTGGTGTTTCCTCTTAAAGGGCTGGAGGTAACTGCGCAGACGTGGATTGGCGGACTGTTACTCAACGGATTCTGGGGATTGGGCGTTGCCATTCTGGTCCGTCTGATGGGCGCACGCCCCAATTCCTCAACCCTATAATCAAATTCTGAATGCAAGGAGAGGAACTCCGATGGCAAAGACACCAAATACTACCTATGACCTCGTCGTATTCGGGGCAACCAGTTTTGTGGGCCAGATCCTGACCCGCTACCTGTTCGAGACATACGGGGTAGGCGGATCGGTCAATTGGGCTATTGCCGGCCGTTCCAGCCATAAGCTGGAGGGCGTAAAAAGCGAACTGGGAAGCAAGGCCGGGAAGTTACCGGTCATACTCGCCGATGTATCGGACGAAGCCTCCCTCGAAACCCTTTGCGGCCAGACCCGGGCAGTGATTTCCACTGTCGGGCCGTACGCACTCTATGGCGAACCCATGGTCCGGGCATGCGTCCGTTCCGGCACCGACTATTGTGACCTGACCGGAGAGGTCCAGTGGATCCGCAAGATGATTGAGCGCTACGAAGAGGAGGCGAAATCTTCCGGTGCCCGTATTGTCCACTGCTGTGGCTTTGACTCGATTCCTTCCGATCTCGGTGTCTGGTTCCTGCAACAACAGGCCGGGGAAACCTTCGGCTCCCCGTGCAAGGATGTCCGTATGCGGGTCAAGGCTGCCAAAGGCGGGCTTTCTGGCGGAACTGTCGCTTCCATGATCAACATTGCGAAGGAAGCAGGCTCCGATCCGGCACTGCGCAAGGAACTGGCCAACCCCTTTTCCATCTGCCCACCGGAGCACCGGTCGCAAACCCGCCAACCGAGCCTGAAGACCGCAGAATTCGACAAGACCTTCCAGGTCTGGCTGGCACCATTTGTGATGGGTGCGATCAATACCCGTGTTGTGCACCGTTCAAACGCCTTGCAGGACGCAGGTTACGGGAAGGAATTCACCTATGACGAGGCCATGATGACGGGCCGGGGCCTCAAGGGCAGGGCAAGTGCCTACGGTATGACGGCGGCGCTGGGTGCGTTCTTTACCGCCTCAGCCATCAAGCCCACCCGTTGGGTCGTGGAAAAGCTGGTGCCCAAGCCCGGAGAGGGGCCGAGCCCCGAAGAGCAACGCACCGGTTTTTTCGATATTCGCTTCGTCGGGCGCACCGAAGATGGCAAGACCATGATCACCAAGGTGACCGGTGATCGTGATCCCGGCTATGGCTCCACTGCCAAGATGCTGGGTGAAGCCGGCATGTGCCTGGCGTTCGACGTTCCGGACGACAAACCCGGTGGTTTCTGGACTCCCGCGTCGTTGCTCGATGGCGACCTGCTTAAACGGCTAACGGAAAAAGCGGGCCTGACCTTCGAAGTGGTTGAGACCCGCTAGAAACGCTCATCCGAGGTGAATTACGCGGTCGGTTGCCGGCAAAGTTTCCGACCCGTGAGCCAGACTCAGTACAGATCGGCCTTCCAGCCAGCGGTCCAGTCGTTTACTGATCCGGCCTCTGGTGTCCGCGTCCAGCCCGGTAAAGGGTTCGTCGAGGATAACCAGGGGTGCCGGATTCAGCAGCACCCGAGCCAGTGCTACCCGGCGGGCCTCCCCTCCGGAAAGGCGGCTGCCTGTGTTCCCCAGCCAGGTATCCAGCTGATCCTGCTCCCGGGCAAAACGCTCGCCCAACTCCACGAGTTCCAGCACCTGCCACATCTGGGCGTCGCTGGCCTCCGGATTCCCGAGCACCAGATTGGCCCGCAAGGTGTCGTCGAACAGCACGGTCTGCTGGGTCAGGTAGACGCAGGCTTGGCGTGCAAGTTTCCCCCTGGATGGCGGTAACAGTCCTGCCAGAGTATCGGCCAGTGACGACTTGCCGCTGCCGGACCGCCCCAGAATGCCGATCCGTTCGCCCCGGGCCAGGGTAAGATCAAAATGGGTGAGCACGGGAGCGAAGCCCTCGTGCCTGACCGCGATGTCCGAGGCAACCAGGGCCATTTCCTCGGACGGTTCGTCGACCGCTATCCTGTCAGCTTTGCCGGCTGGCGAGACATCCCGATTAAGCCGCGCCGCTGACGAGACAGTAGCGCCCAACTTGCCGAATGCATCGGGTAGCATTGAATACACTTCTGCAAGCCCCAGAATCGCAATCGGCAGCAGCACCAGGACCGGGCCTGAAATAGCACCGGACTCAAACAGGGCATAGCCGGCCCAGAGTGCAAATACCGCACTGAGGTTGATCAGGAGTTGGCTGATGGCCTGGTGCCAGCCCACTCTGGAGTCTATTTCAACTTGCTCCGAATTCATCCGGTGGGCCTGGCGAAGCAACCAGGCGCCGTGGCGCCCGGTACGTCCGGCCGCGCGCAGTTCCGCGAACCCCTCAATGTGTTCCACCACGGCGGTTCGCAGCGCTTCCTGTCGATCGGCCTGACGATAGGATGGTTTGCGGGTCCGGACATAGACGATAGCCGTCGCCAGCACAAAGCTGAGGGTGGTGGTGGCAAGCAGCACCAGAGCCACGGTGCCACTGAAGAGACGCCAGGCGAGCAACGTGACCAGCAGGGTGATGAGCGCGGCTAGCCCGGCAGGTGCAATCACCCTGAGGTAGATCGTATCCAGCGCATCCACATCACTGGTCAGGCGTGACAGCCACTGAGCCCCGGAAAGTTTTGACTGACCCACCCGATTGGTGCTCGCAAGCTTGCGGAACAGCGCCACCCGGATGTCCATTAACAGCCTCAGAACCGTATCGTGGTTGTAGATCCGTTCCAGATACCGGGCCACTGTCCGCGAAACCGCAAAGAATCGAATACCACCGCCGGGAACATACAGGTTGACTGCCACCTGGGTGCCGGCGGCAAGCAGGATTCCGGCGATGGCTGTATCGGTGATGAACCAGCCCGACAGTGCCAGCAGCGCTATGCCGGAAACCAGGGTCGCCAGAATCAGCACCCCGCCTAGAACCAGTCGCCACGGGCGCCGGGAGATCAGGGCAAGCCAGGGCGTCAGTTCACGCATCGGCAACCTCCCCGTTGTCGACGGTCAGGACGCGATCGGCCAGGGCGAGCAGGGCATGGTGGTGAGTGGAAAAGATAAGGGTCTTGCCGGACTGAGACAGCTTGCGGAGGCTTTCCAGAATGAAAATCTCACTGGCGGAATCGAGCCCGGCGGTTGGTTCGTCCAGCAGTATCAGGTCGTAATCGGCGACAAATATCCGGGCCAGGCTCAATCGCCGGGCTTCACCACCGGAGAGGCCCCGGCCCTGATCGGAAACCTCGCTGTAGATTCCGTCCTTGCGGCCGTTCACGAGATCTCCCAGGCCCACCCGGCGGAGTGCGGTATCAATGGCAATATCCGAGGCGTCGGGTGAGGTGAGCCTCAGGTTATCAGCCCAGCTCCCATGCACGAGAAATCCTTTCTGGCCCAGCCAGCCAAAGCCGGCCTTCCCGGGAGCCTGACCAAACACCCGGATTTCACCGGAATCCGGTGCCAGAAAGCCGGCCAGCAGATACAGCAACGAGGATTTGCCGCCCCCGGACGGTCCGGTAAGGGCAACTGCCTGGCCTTTCTCGATTGTCAGATTCAGGTTCCGGAACCATGGCAATTGGTCACCCGGATGGGTAAGCGTGACGTTATCAATCGTAACGACATGCTCATAACCTTTCGCCGCTGGCGCTGATTGTACTGATTTTCGTGGCGGTGGGCCTTCCACCCCTTGATGGAGCCGGGCCAGGATCTCGGCGCCGGCACCGAGCGCGGCCGCGCGGTCATGATAAAACTGAGAGAGAGTCCGTAATGGCTGGAAAAACTCCGGTGCCAAAAGCAGGATCAGCAATCCGCTGAACAGGGTGAGTTCATCGGCGGGACCAAAACTGATGTATCCCAACAACCCAAAACCAACGTAGATGGCGATGACCGCGATGGCCACGGACGCAAAGAATTCCAGTACCGCAGAGGACAGAAAGGCGACCTTCAGGGTCTTCATGGTGACGACCCGGTACTGGTCGGAGCGCCGGGCAATGAGGTTTGCGGCCGGTTCGGTCTGGCCGAACAGTTGCAGGGTAGTGAGGCCTCGCACTTTGTCCAGAAACTGTCCGGAAAGTCGACTGATGGACTTGAAATGCTGCTGATTGAGTTTCTCGGCTCCCATTCCCACCAAGGCCATGAACAGGGGGATCAGCGGGGCAGAGAGCAGCAGAAAGGTTGCGGCCAGCCAGTCGACCCAGAAAACCAGCCCAAGAATCAGCAGCGGCACAATGACCGACAACTGCATCTGGGGCAGAAACCTGGCGTAATAGCCGTGCAGGGCTTCTACGTGATCAATCCATTCCCGGGCAAGCGCTCCGGGTGACTCCCGGCCCATGGCGACCGGACCTGACGCCTGCCAACGCCGATGAATCTGCCTGCGGGCCGAACGGCGAATCCGTTTGCTGCACTGGGCCGCAAGACGGGTTTGCAGCCCCTGGAAGACAGCACGGACGATAAGGGTGAAGACCAGGGCGACAAAGAGTCCGGTCAATTGTGAGGCTGGAACGCCTTCGAGCACGCCCAGGTGAATGATTCGTGCCAACAAGACCATCTGTACGATAGTCGCAATGCCGGCCAGGGTGCCGGTCAGTACGGCACCCTGTATCCATCGCCGATTGCCAGCGGCGAGCTCCGTGAGCCAGCGGCGAACGTTTCGCTGGTCCGGAGCTGTCATTTAGTGGTAGCCCTCGCCGGCGCGGACCTTGCCCCGGAAGACCCAATAGGTCCAGGCCGTGTAGGTCAGTACGATCGGGATGACGAACAACAGGCCCAGCAACAGGAACAGCTGGGATTCATAGGCGGACGCGGCCTCCCAGAGCGTGTATTCCGGCGGCACCACATACGGCCAGCGGCTGACCACCAGGCCCAGGTAAGTCGTGATGAACAGCCCCATGGTGGCCACAAATGGCATGCCCTCGAAGCGGTTACGCACCGAGCGGAAAATCTGGAACGCGCACAGCAGGGTCAGCACCGGCAGGATCCAGATCACGCTCAGGTTCGAGAACCAGCGCTCGCGAACGAGGTCGTCCACGAACGGGGTCCAGACACTGATGATGCCGAAGATCACCAGCACCGCGGCGAGCAATGGCAGAGTGATCCTGTAAGCCCATTCCTGCAATCGTCCTTCGGTCTTCATGATCAGCCAGGTAGAGCCCAACAGGGCGTAGCCAGCTAACATGCCAAGGCCGGTAAGCACGGTGAAGGGCGTCAACCAGTCCAGGGCTCCCCCGGCATAGGCGCCGTTGACCGTCTCGAATCCCTGAATGTAGGCACCAACCACTGCACCCTGGGCGAAGGAGGCCACAGTGGACCCGCCGGCAAAGGCCCAGTTCCAGAGGTATCGGGAAGTCCGCGCCTTGAACCGGAACTCAAAGGCCACGCCCCGGAAGATCAATCCGGCGAGCAGCAGGAACACGCCAATATACAAAGCTGGCAGGAAAATGGAGTACACCATCGGGAAAGCCGCCAACAGGCCGGCACCGCCGAGCACCAGCCATGTCTCATTGCCGTCCCAAACCGGGGCCACCGAGTTCATCATGGTGTCCCGATCCCCTTCGCTCGGGGCAAACGGGAAGAGAATGCCGACTCCAAGGTCGAAGCCGTCCATGAGAACGTACATGATGATGCCGAAGCCGATAATGAATGCCCAGATCAGGGGCAGATCGAACAGTTCCATAATCAGTGACCTCCCTGGCCGGCCGGGTTTCTGTGTTCGTCATCGCCGTATTCGAACGGTACGTGCGCGGCGGAGAACGGGCGAGCCGGGCGTTCCGCCTCATGCTCGTCTTCGTCGGGACGATCCTCCAGACCGACGTACAGCACACGCATCAGGTAATAGATGCCGGCGGAGAACACAAGGGCATAGACCACGATATAGCCGATCAGCGTGAACAATGCCATGCCGCCGGTGAGTGACGGCGTGACTGCCGATGCCTGATCCATAATGCCGTACACCAGCCACGGCGCCCGCCCCACCTCGGTGACGAACCAGCCGGTCAGCACCGCAAGGAACGGGGCAATGCTCATTACCCGCAGTACCTGCAGAAACCATCGAGACTGGAAGTAACGACCACCCCGGCGTAGCGCCAGGCCAGTCAGGCCCACCAGGATCATCAGGGTACCGATGCCCACCATGACCCGGAACGACCAGAATACGATGGCCACCGGCGGCTGCTCCTCCCGGGGCACATCCTTCAGACCGGGTACCACACCGTCCCAGTCGTGGGTCAGGATCATGCTCGCAAGGCTCGGTACGCCGATCTCGAAGCGGTTGGTCTGGGCCTCCTGGTCGGGAATTGCAAACAGTAACAGGGGCACGTTGGAGGAGGTTTCCCAGTTACCCTCCATCGCCGCCACCTTGGTGGGTTGGTGTTCCAGGGTATTCAAACCGTGAAAATCACCCACCACCGCCTGGGCCGGGGCGAGGAACAGGATCAGCCACAGACACATGGACAGCGCCTTGCGATTGGCTTCCTTTTCCCGTCCCTTCAGCAGGTACCAGGCGCTGACACCGGCGACCACGAAGCTGCCAGTCAGGAACGAGGCAAGCCCCATATGCAGGAACCGGTATGGGAAGGAGGGATTGAAGATCGCCTCACTCCAGGAGGTTACGTGGAACACACCGTCACGCAGCTCGAAGCCGGCAGGGGTCTGCATCCAGCTATTCGCTGACAGTATCCAGAACGAGGAGATGAAGGTACCGGTGGCCACCATGATGGCGGCAAACAGGTGAACGCCCGCGGGAACCTTGTCGCGGCCGAACAGCAGCACACCCAGGAACGCGGCTTCCAGGAAGAAGGCCGTAATTACCTCGTAGCTGAGTACCGGCCCGAGAAAGTTGGCGGTAGCCTGGGCGAAGTTGCTCCAGTTGGTGCCGAACTGGAACGACATGACAATGCCAGAGACCACGCCCATGCCGAACACTACGGCAAAGACCTTGGTCCAGAAGCCCGAGAGCTTCAGCCAGACCGGATTGCCGGTCTTGAATGCCAGGCCTTCGAGCACGGCAATGTAGGATGCCAGCCCGATGGTGAACACCGGAAAGATGGCGTGAAATGACACCACGAACGCGAACTGAATTCGCGATAGTAAGAGGGGATCAAGTTCCATGGGAACCTCCGGTAAAACCACACATCACAATAAGAACGAGTCCTTATGTCCCGCTCAGCCGCTGCCATAGCTCATATTGTTATGTTGTAATTACCGGCAGATGGATAACATGCTACTAAACAGCACAAACAAACCGATAGGGCAGATTGTCGCACCGCTTGATTTAAAACAATTATGGTGACTCCGATGAGCTTTTACGAAGACAGGATACTCCCACACATCATAGATAAGGCCTGCTCTATGGGCCAGGTGATGAAACTTCGGAGCCAGGTTGTCCCCAACGCGCGTGGCACGGTACTGGAAGTGGGGATGGGGTCAGCCATCAACCTTGAGTTCTATGATGCCGACCGGGTGGAACTGGTCTACGGCCTTGAACCCTCCGACGGTATGCGACGAAAGGCCCGGCCAAACCTGCAACGCTCCCGGATCAAGGTGGAGTGGCTGGACCTGCCTGGTGAGGAGATACCACTGGATGATAATTCCGTGGATACGGTCCTGCTCACCTTCACCTTGTGTACCATTCCGGACTGGCAGGCAGCGCTCCAACAGATGAAGCGTGTGCTCAAGCCCGGTGGTGAACTGCTCTTTCTGGAACACGGGGAATCCGAAGATCCTGGGGTCAGGAAGTGGCAAAACCGCATCACGCCAGCCTGGAAGAAACTCGCCGGTGGCTGCCACCTGAACCGGCATATTGCGGATCTCCTCAGTGTCGCCGGTTTCGAAATCCGGGAACTTGAAAACCTGTACATCCCCCAGGCTCCGAAGATCGCCGGTTACATCTACAAGGGCAGGGCAGTGAAACCTGCAGAAGACTGATTGCCCAAAGGATTCAGAATTGCGTTACGGCACATGGCCTTATACAATTCTCGCCCTCAAAACCTCCCTCCGAATGCCCGGATGGTGAAATTGGTAGACACAAGAGACTTAAAATCTCTCGGCCGCAAGGCCGTGCCGGTTCGATTCCGGCTCCGGGCACCATATAAATCAATAAGTTAAGCTGAAGCTTTTGGTCTGCACTGAATCCATAAACTGAAATGTAGACGCAATGTAGACAGTTGGCGATTGCAAATCTCGTCAATTTTGTTTATTTGTATTACCTCTTTAGGACGGGGTAGGGAACGGATGCCAGCAAATGTCAGATTTCGAAAAAGCCATCGAGTTTGCGCAAGAGTGTGTGTCAAAGACACCTGTAGTTCTTCTTGGTAGCGGGGCTTCAGCAGCGCACGGAATACCAGGAATGTGGCCTCTAGGGGCGCATATCAAAGAAAACCCGCCCAAAGGTATGTCCTCTGAAGACGCGCAAGGCTGGAACCAGTTTAGCGAATCGCTTGATCAGCTTGACCTTGAGTCAGCGTTGACCAAGACAAGATTACCCGAACACCTTACAGACCACATTGTCCATTCAACCCGTTCGTTCCTGTTTCCTCACGATCACGATGTGTTCTTGAGAGCAATATCCGAAAGGGAATCACTCCCCCTATCAAGGCTTTATCACTTCCTGTTTCAGAGTACCCATCAAACTATCCATGTGGTTACTCCGAACTATGACCGCATTGCGGAGTATGCTTCCGACCTAGCGGGGTATTCCTATTTCACTGGGTTTGAATACGGATACATTAATCGAAGAGCCAGAGACGAAAATATGAGGGTTCATCAGGCTGGTAGACCTGTACGGACAGTCTGTATCTGGAAGGTTCATGGCTCCTTTGATTGGTTTAAAGATAGGGATAACCAAGTTTTCTTCTTTCCAAACTGCTGGGAGACGCCTGAGGGGTATACCCCCGTTATGATTACCCCCGGCGTAGACAAATTTCGTAGAGGGTATCAGGAACCTTTCAGGACCATTATTGGGGCTGCTGACAGTGCGATTGATGCGGCTAGGTCTTATCTTTGCATAGGATTTGGATTCAATGATGAGCATTTGCAAACGAAGTTAGTTGAGAGATGTCAGGGTAATGATACTCCCATTGTAATAATCACTAAGGAGCTTACGGATACTGCCAAGAATTTCTTATTCAAAGGTAGATGTCGTCAGTTCTTGGCAATGGAGGAATATAGAGGGGGCACGATGATTTACACTCACTTCACCCCCGATGGCGTACATGTACCGGAACAAAGTCTCTGGCAACTTGATAAATTTCTTGATGTCACGATTGGAGATTGAACGTGAGCATTTTTGATTATGAAGATCATGAAGCACTAGGGAAGGTCATCTCCGTAGATACTGCGACGGTCGTGGTTCAAGTGGACGATGTTGAATCTCTCCGGAGGCTACAAGTTAACCGATTAGCTGTTCTCCAAAGTAGTCTTGCTGGTCAGCATTTGATTGGGGTGATTCAAAAAATTACCAGAACCGCCATAGAAACCAAACTTGAGGAATCTGAGCCTGACAACATGGGTGTCGAAGAAGCGTTTCCCGAAGTAAACATGCTTCGTGTGTCGCTGATTGGTACCTTGATAGACGTTATAGGTACCCAGCGTGATGTGTTTCGCCGCACCTTGGAAACAGTTCCCGAAATTGATGCAAATTGTTTTTCTCTCGAGGGTGAGCGTTTAACTCAATTCATGCAGGTGATTTCCTCGGTTAGTGGAGATGGCCAACGTCTTTCTTTGGGAAATTACACTTTAGACCAGGACGCTGAAGCGTTTTTGAACGGAAACAAACTTTTTCAGCGCCACGCTGTAGTGGTTGGGAGCACAGGCTCAGGTAAATCTTGGACCACAGCCAGAATGCTTGAGCAAGTCGCAGCCCTGTCTAATGCCAACGCTATCGTATTTGATATCCATGGAGAATATCGGTCGCTGACCAGCGAGGGATTCAAACACTTAAGGGTCGCTGGACCAGGCGATATTGAAGAGCAACGAGGATTAGGCGATGGGGTAATTCACTTACCCTATTGGCTACTAAGTTATGAGGCACTATTGTCGATGTTTGTCGACAGGACTGACCAGAATGCGCCGAATCAGGCCATGGTCATGTCTAGAGCCATAGTTGAAGCCAAGAAAGCGTATCTAGAATCTGGTAATCACAAGGAAGTGATGGCGAACTTTACCATTGATAGTCCGATTCCCTTCCGTATCGAAGACGTCAAAGATAAGCTCGAAGAACTTAACGACGAGATGGTCAAAGGTTCAAGCGGTAAACCTGTAAAAGGAGATTTCAACGGAAAGCTTAGTCGTTTGATACAGCGATTTGCTAGTAAAACGGAAGATCGCCGCCTTGGTTTCTTGTTCCCTAGTGGCGAAGAATCTTTGGCATTTGAGTGGCTGGACCATCTCGTCAGTTTGTTGATGGGTGGAAGGGCAGCACAGGAGAAAGATCAGGGAGGTGTTAAAGTCGTTGACTTCTCTGAGGTCCCGTCAGATATCCTCCCGCTTATACTCGGAATGGTTGCGCGCCTAATATTTTCAATTCAGCAATGGCAAACGTTTGAGAGTCGCCATCCAATTGCACTTTTTTGTGACGAGGCCCATCTTTATATTCCGCAAGATATCAATTCCAGCGCCACTGATAACTCGGTGAAAATTTTTGAGAGAGTGGCTAAAGAAGGCAGGAAATATGGTGTTGGGCTAGTTGTTATAAGTCAAAGGCCGGCCGAGCTGAATAGAACAGTGGTCAGTCAGTGCAGCAACGTTGTGGCAATGAGGCTCACTAACGGAGAAGACCAGTCGGTGGTTAAGCGCCTTTTACCAGATTCTCTAGGCAGCTTTGGAGACCTCTTGCCGGTATTGGATACAGGGGAGGCGCTTGTGGTCGGAGATGCAACTCTTCTACCTACACGGATTCGGGTTGCTAAGCCTATCAATGAACCTGTGAGCGCCACCATACCGTTTTGGGATTGTTGGTCAGATAGTGATGCCGAGAACGACTTACCCTCAGCGGTTAGTTCTTGGCGTAAGCAGTCTCTGAAGAGCTAAAGTGGCTCGTTAGATAAGTGGGTAGCGCCGAATGCCTGGGTTATCACGAGGAGATTCGGCCAGACAGTAAAGGGAACGGTCACACTTTCCTTGTTTTTCATCTTGATTTGGACTCGGTGCCAAAGTCCCAGGATGATAAATCTCTCGACCCCACGGATATGCTGGTTGGATTCCGGCCCGGAGCACCATTTAAAACATTAGCTTACCTTTCTTAGCTTTTAATTTTTACTTCCGATTTTTTTATGTAGGCAAGGTTGCTGTCTCGATTCCTTGCCGTGCGTTGAAATACTGCATTGCATTCGATTCCCGGTATTGCCGTCTTGGTCACTTTTATTATCGCGAGAGAGAGGCAACTGAAAAGGGCGCTCAAACCTGGAAATAGTCAATCAATCTACGAAAGTCCGTTGGTCATACGGAGGCTCCGGTCCGTTCAGGTTCTGAGGTGGTCTAGGATTCGTTGGCATGGAGTGGATGACCTTTGGTGAGCCACAGTATGTGCCGCAACAAATAATCGTCGGTGAAAAAATTAGTAAATTGCGCCGGGAGGTGGTTACAAGCTCATGAAAATTATGGAATAGTGGGGCGACCCAAAGCCGGTAAACATCAATCGGCACCTTGAACAAAGTCCGTGATTCGAATGGCTCAAAAATGTTCGACGGGGCATTTAGCGCTAGACCACAAATTGATTTATCTGAAAAAAAACGGTCGATCTTAGGAACAACAGGATGGCAGAGACGCAGAACTCGAGCCTGAGCAGGGCGAAGTCAAATAAGGAAGACGAATTCTACACGCAGCTTGAAGATGTCGAGCGCGAGCTTAAACATTATCGGAAGCACTTCAAGGGGAAAGTCGTCTACCTTAACTGCGATGATCCCCGGGTGAGTGCCTTTTTTCACTTCTTCTCTTACAACTTCGAGAAGCTGGGCCTTCGGAAGTTGATAGCGACTTGCTACAAGAACCAAAAGCGTGATCTGTTCAGTGAGAATGACAGCGAGCGCGCGCTATTTTTGGAGTACGAGGGCGACAAGGATGGTGACCGAATTCCGGGAGACGACGAAATAGAGACCAGCTTTCTAGAAGGCGATGGGGACTTCCGCAGTGCGGAGTCTATCGAACTTCTGAAACAAGCGGACATAGTCGTCACGAATCCTCCCTTTTCTCTCTTCCGGGAATATGTTGATCAACTCATTAAATATGAAAAAAAATTCATCATTTTGGCGAACCAAAACGCAATCAAGTACAAGGGCATCTTTCCGCTAATTCAGCAGAATAAGTTGTGGCTCGGTGCCAACAGCGGGGATATGAGTTTCAGGGTTCCGGCTCACTATACACCGCGCGCTACACGGTATTGGGAAGATGAGAGCGGTCAGAAGTGGCGCAGTTTTGGGAATATGTGCTGGTTTACGAACCTTGATTACAAGAAGCGACACGAGGACCTTATCCTCTACAAAACGTATGACCCCGCCGAGTACCCGAAGTATGACAACTTTGATGCCATCGAGGTCAGCAAGGTCGCTGACATTCCGAAAGACTATCCAGGCGTCATGGGCGTCACGATCGGTTTTTTGACAAAGCACAACCCCGATCAGTTTGAGATCGTTGGCATCTCTCAGTCTTGGTACGGAGCATCGTGCAAGACATACCCTACGCAGGTTCAAGTAAATGCAAACGGGAAAAAGAGCAACGTGGGTAAGCTTAACGATGCTCCTGCTATCAAGTTGGATACACCACCATCCGGTAAGACCTACTACATTGTGGACGGTGAGCCCTTTAAGTCGCTTTATGCGCGGGTCTTTATAAAGAACAAGAAGGTTGAATGATGGAAATCGAACTTAAGAAGATCCCCGTTCGTGATTTGTGCGAGGACTACGAGGACGACGCAGAAGGTGGTGTTTTCGGGTACGGAGGTAAGCTCGACATTCGCCCGCCCTACCAACGTGAGTTTGTCTACAACGCCAAGGAGCGCAACAAGGTCATAGACACACTCACCCAAGATTTCCCACTTAATGTCATGTACTGGTCCGTACGCGATGATGGAACCTACGAAGTGATCGACGGTCAGCAGCGCACGATCTCAATTTGCCAGTATGTGGACGGAGAATTCGCGTGGAATGATCTTTACTTTCACAATCTCACTGATGACCAGCAGGAGCAAATCCTTAACTACGAATTGATGGTGTATTTCTGTAAGGGCACAGACAGCGAACGATTGTCGTGGTTCGAAACCATCAACATTGCGGGTAAGGTTCTCACCAATCAGGAACTAAATAACGCGACTTATCCAGGTCCATGGTTGTCAGACGCCAAGAAGCATTTCAGTAAGACCGGTTGCCCCGCGTACCAAGTGGCCGGAGACCTCATGAAAGGTTCGCCAATCCGCCAAGATTATCTCGAAACTGTCCTTGATTGGATCAGCGGCGGCAAAATTCGGGAGTACATGGGGAAACACCAACATAACTCCAAGGCCAACGAGTTGTGGGTGTACTTCCAAAACGTGGTTGCGTGGGTGAGGGCGACCTTTCCTGTTGAGCGTAAGAAAGAAATGAAAGGACAACCGTGGGGTTTACTATACAACGAGTATAAGGATGTGGCACTCGACCCAGACGAACTTGAAAGTCGCATTTCAGCGCTCATCCAAGACCCGGACGTGACTAACCATCGCGGTGTTTATCACTACGTTTTGGATGGCAAAGAAAAACATCTCAACATTCGCCAATTCGATGAGAGAATGCGCCGTTCAGCGTTTGAAAGGCAGAAGGGCGTGTGCCCGGACTGCGGCAACACTTTCAAAATCGAAGAGATGCATGCAGACCACATCACGCCTTGGCACGAGGGCGGCAAAACTGAGGCGGAAAACTGTCAGATGCTCTGCGCTGACGATAACAGAAAAAAAGGAGGCAAATGACGTGGTCTATCAAGGACAATCATGTTGCCTGCAGTAATGTGTGTGGTTTCGCCTTTAAACGATAGCTGCGCATGCTTGACGGCGGGTGACCTCAAGGTCTGCGTTTTCACCGATGACTACGACGCTGTGGCGGCATGATTTAGATACCCCGTCACTCTTATTCAACGCTACCTAAAAAAGGGGGGCGGAGCCTCATGCAGGTGATTTTGAGACGTACAGTTATTGACAGAACTCCAAGGAGGCGCATTCGCGCCTCTTAAAGAAATCTCCTCCAGTCCGGCGGCCGGAAGGTGGTTCTCAGATGGCTTCGTCCGTCCGATAGTCCACTCATAAATCCTGGTGATCACTCGACCGGCTGAACCAACCAGGCCTTTTAGGTGTTCGACGGTTTCGTGGTATTTGTTCTCTGTAGGTTTGGGCACCATGAGGGCGCGCAGAGGACGGTCTTTCAGTCGAAGGCAAGTGCCGCCCATGAGTTCTACGTACCGTTTCCAATCCCCGTTATCCGCCGCCTGTTCCAGCTCTTGGACGAGGCCTTTTCGATCTCCCTCGATATTGCGCAGGCGTCGAAGCTCTCGGTAGACCGTGACACTGGGTGATCCCATGAATTGGAACTGACGGATGCCCCAGATGCTTGCCCATGCTCTTATTCGAGCTGCTGACTCGACAGCATCATTGCCATAGGAGTCCTCGCCAACTTCATAGCCATCGATGGACTTGGAAATGTATTTCGCGACATAGCCCGTGGCTCTCCCTTTTTCGGGGTCGATTTCCTCAATGACGAAGCGGTTTTCTTCCGCCCCATTTTCTGCGCCATCCTCTTGAAGTGCATGTTCGCGAAAGATTCGATTAGCCTCGGGGAGGTCTCCCTTCTCCAGAAACATGAGCAGGTGCCAGTGGGGCGTGCCGTCATGGTGTGGCTCAACGGTCCGGATGCCATACCAGTCGATTCCAGTACGCTTTAGAGCTGCGCGCACGCGAGCCCAGACGCGATTAAGGTATTTCTGGGCGTCGAGCGGAGTGGCACCGTCAAACTTTGCGTTGGCGTGGCCGTTTTGATGGGTCGCGTGGTACTTGGAAGGGCAGGTAAGGGTGTAGAACACGCCAACGTGGCCGTGTTCGTTTGCGTAGTCTTCCAGGCCACCAATCCGCATCATCGTCTCGTTGCGACGGTTTCTGGGGTTGCTGACGGATTTTTCTTTGAGGCTTGAGAGGGTCGCTGAGTAACCGAATTGGTTTTCTGCAGTGAGTAGAGATAGCAGCTCCTCGTTGCTCGCTTGGGCCGCGAGGTTGCGCCGGAAATTGTATTCGCTTACGTAGAGGTTAGTGGCCTTAGAAACCAGTCCCAACTCCCGGTAGACGCCTTCGGAGCTGAGGTACGCTTTCCTCCTGAGCCGCCGTCGCCACCAGTTGGAATCGAAAACGCGGGCGAGCGCCGGAATCACCTTCTCTTTGTCGGTTAGGTCGTCAGGCTCAACTGGAAATTCCATTCCGGCCTTGTGAACCTCACGGATCAAAAGGTTCAAGGCTTCTTTTCCGTTCACCGCCACCGCATGGCCCGTAAACTCTCGCTCAAGCCGCCGGGAAATCTTTTCCGAGAATGACTGAAACAACTCAAAAGGCGAATCGGCCTTTAAGCCGCCCAGGTCATCATGCAGGTGCAATCGATCCAGGATGCTTTCGAGCCACATGTCGGCCTGGTGATAGGTGGCGCCGTCGGCGATACGCAGATAACACTGAAAAATTCGTTGCTTTAGGTGAGGGTGCTTGTCCTCGACAGTGCGGAGCATTTTTCGTGAGCGATGGTCGCCCAAGGCATAAGGGCGACCTTCCTGCCTATGCCAGTTAAAAGGCCCCATTGGAAGGTTAGCTGACATGTCTTAATCCCCCGGCCTGATTTGAAGCAATCCAGGTCCATTCCTGTTAAACAGGGTGAGAAAACGGTGGTGGTTTCGGGTGTGATTCCCCGTTAACGGGGCGATCGGCGCCAATCCCCCGTTAACAGGGCTCCCTGTTAACGGGGTGACGATGGCCCCACCAACGGGGAGCGCTCTGTTAACCGGGCAGAATTGGTTGGCCATCAAGACAACTCCGAGGTCGAACGCCGGATTTGCTTTTCGATATAGCGTTCCAGGTCCTCCATCCGATAGCGCACCGCTCGACTGCCGATTTTAATGAAAGGCACGCGAGCGCCGGCCCACCGGTCTCTTTCCAGAAACGCTTTGCTGACGCCCAGAATTTCTGCGGCTTTCGCTGTGGTAAGAAGCTGGTTTTTCATCGCCATATTCCTGTGTTGATTGATATGGCTTCAGTTTTAAGGCGTTGGAGAGGGGGAGCGGAATGCTTGCGCTTAGCGGAGGTATACCTGCACTAAGCGGAGGTATACCTCCGCTAAGCGAGGGTAGGATTATCGACTTCGAAAAAGGGTGGAGGTGCTTTGGTCCTGCTGCTTTACCTTTTTAAGTTCGAAAAGCCCGGAAGCATGAAGGAGGTGCCGCCAGCTGTTGCACTGGTAGATTTTGGGGCCGAGGTCAGGACGCTGTTGCTTGATTAACCTGAGAGCCATTCTCAGGTCTGTCCAGCCGGCGCTTTGCAGCTGCGCTTCTGCCGATTTCAAAAGTTGTACGGCAGTGGTGTTGCCCCAAACAATCGGATGGCCGGGGCAGAATCCGTAGTTCAGCAGCGATTCAAGATCAACTGAATCGAAGAATTCCAGTGCATGCTGGACCGCGGCGTTTCGAGCTGAGTCCCATTCCTGCAATTTTTCGAAGTGGTGGGAGACTGTTTCTTTGATACTTGTCAGGTGATTGAGGGCATCCTTGCAGCTGCCGGTATCTTGAAGATCGAATCTTTCCAGGAAGTGGTGCACCAGCTCATTTCGAATCGAGACGATTTCGGAGAGCTCTGCTCTGAGAGCGTCGTGGTTTTCCTGGGAGAGCGGCATCGTAAACCTAAATTGGAGTTCGGCAAGATCGGAGTTTTCCTCGGGGTCAACTGGCGTATCAGGAAAACCCTCCTCTGATGAGGATGGAAGAAGGTATTGGCCCGTAATCTGTCCGATCAATTGCCCAAGGGTTTTATTGGCGAGATCGGCCTTACGAATCTCGTGGTAGCTCTTAAGGGTTTTGGCATTTCCCCTCAAAACGGTTTTCGACAAGAAACGCTTTAACCCCAACTCGTATTGCTGAAGCTGGAGTATGCATTGCCCCACGCCCCTCTCGATCTCTGCCCTGATGTTCTCCAGGCTTTCGCCTACAAAGTCATTCGTCACCTGCCTTCTGCTCCCTGCGGTGTTGTCCTATCCATTTGGCAATCTGATGTTCCGGGTCGTCAGAATCCATTGCGGCATCAATGGCCTCCTTGAATTGTAGATAGGCTATCTGGGAAGACTTTCGATTCGAATATTCCTCGCACTCTGAATCTACAAAATCGAAGATCTGTTGCTTGAGCTCGTTGAACGGCTGATAACGGGCTTGATTCGCTTGGGTAGCGAGTTTTTTGCGGAAAATTCCCTCGAATTCCATTCCCTGAATAAACGCGATCATTTCTTTGGCGCGCTCCAGAACTAGCGAGTGCATCGCCGCCCGTTCTCGTTCTTTGGCATCCTCATACCGTTTCAGGTACTCCAGACACTCCAGAGCATAGATCAACGCGAGCAACGAAAAATAGGTGATGGCGGAAGCATCGGGAAAATCCTCTTTCTTATCGAGTTCCTGCTCCTGGAAAAGCAAAGAAAAGGCTATGGGATCGTTGATTCTCTCAAGTGGGGGCTCGGCTCCCCGCTTGTAAAAGGCCCGGTCGAAAGCGATTTGGTCCGCCTCTTTAAACAACTGCTCCAGATAACCTGCACCGATCCGCAATTCCTCCGGACTGCGCCTCTCGAGCCTGCTCTGAGCTTGGCGAATGACATATTCGAGGTGATTGGTGAAGCGAAGATCTGGAACGACATCGGCAATAATCTGCTTCGGCTGCGCTGTTGGGTCAGTTCTGTCTAGTACGGAGCGATCAAACATGGTCAGGCTTCTCAAACTGTTGAATGAAGAAGTTGGTGATTTTTTGCATGGGAACGCGAAGGCGCTCTACGTCGAAAATGATGTAGCCCTCGGTGACGTCGTTGGGGTCTTTGTGATTGATCAGCCGTTTGAGCGCGTAGGCAGGGATGTCCAGTCGCTCGGCCGCCGTGATAAAGGTTCGACGCAGATCATGGAGGGTAAACGTTACCCCGGATAGCTTGGTCACGCGGGCGATGGCCGTGCGCGGTTCGGACAGGTGCCCCCGTTCGGCATCGCTGGGGAACACAAACGGGCTGGACCGTTCCTCAAACCGCCGCTCCAACAGCACCTCAAGCGCATCACTGAAGGGCAGTCGGTGAACCCGGCTGTTTTTGGTCGCGGTGATGGTCAGCGTTTTCTCTTTGAAGTCGATCTGATCCCAGGTGAGGGTGGCTGCCTCGGTTCGGCGTAGACCGGTCAGCAACACCAGGTGCAGGTAATCGCGCGTGGTCTCATTGTTCAGTTGCAGGGTGGCCTCGTACCAGGGCTGGAGCTGGTGGTCCTTGATCAGGGACTGGCGCTTTTCCACTTTGTACCAGGCGCGCTGATGGCTCAGGACGTTGACCGGGTTGGCCACCAGAAACGGCTTCCCGGAGGCGTCCTGATAGCGTTGCAGCGCGTGGTTGAACACGGCGCGAAGGATTCGCATGCCGTTGTCCGCGCGGGCGTGGCTGCGCTGTCCATACTCCGCATGACGACTGAGCACCATATCGCGGGAAATGTCCTTGAGGGGCTTGGTCTGCCAGTCCTTGAACATCTCGCGCATGGAGCGGTGGTAGTCGTTTAGGGTGTTCGGTTTCAGGTTCTTCCGGGTGGCGAGGTAATCCTCGAAGGCGTCCTGGAGGGTGATGCGCTGGGCGCGTTTCTCGTGAACCTCCCGGATCGGATCAATGCCGGAGGCGACCTTGCCCAGGAATTTCATGGCCTCCTTGCGGGCCTGTTCGACCGTCAGGTTGCCATAGCGCCCCAGGGTTTTCCGCTTGACCCGACCATCGACCCGTTTTTCAACAATGAACGACTTTGCGCCGCCGCTGGTGACGCGCAGACCAAACCCGGCAATGGCCGAATCCCGGTAGAAGGCCTGGGCCGGTTTGCCATCGGGTTTGACCCTCGGAATCTCGACCTTGTCGACAAAGCTCTTGGTAATCCGCATACCGGTCCCTCAGTAACTGGCCTTGTCAGGGAACACCTTGCGAACCCCGCCACGTGGGTTGTCCTGATCCCCGTCCCGACGCGGAATTAGATGGATGTGGGCATGGAAGACCGATTGTCCGGCGCTAGCGCCGGCATTGGTGCCGACGTTGAAGCCGGTAATGTGGGCGTCCTCGGCGAGCAGCGCTTTCCTTCGTTCCCGGAGAAGCTCGTTGAGCGCGATGATTTCCGTTTGGCTCAGATCGAAGTAGGTTTCCACATGGCGCCGGGGAACGGCGAGGCAGTGGCCGGGGGATACGGGGTAATTGTCTTTGAGTAGCAGGGCCAGTTCGTTCTCCGCCAGAACCTCAATCCGGTTCTCGACGGGGTGACAGAACAGGCAATCGGAGGTCGTTTTGGCGTGATCCACTAGCAGCTTCCTCAGAGTCTCTTGTGTCTTTATGTAGACACTATGTAGACAAAATCGGTCAAATTCTAGCGGATTTCTTCAAACAACGGCAAACAGCGTTTTCGAGAAAAGCTCTGTATTTGACTGTTTTTAAGAGCTTATTAAAAGTTCTTCCAAATTCCTCAAAGAAGGACTCAAATAACTTAAAATCTCTCGGCCGCAAGGCCGTGCCGGTTCGATTCCGGCTCCGGGCACCATCTATTAAAACCGCCTGTAATAAAGTCTGACGCCGACAGAATAAAGCGCCTGATTATTACCATCGTGATGCTTGCGCAGTATTTGAACCTGGCATATTTTGAAAACAGACTTGGGCGTCTTTGAGAGAAATCAATATTCATTTTTTGAGTCGCCTAATCAATCAGTTGCAAGTCATTGAAAAGGAAATTCGCAATGAGCTTGTTCGATTTGGCCGGTTCGGAAACCATTGAAACGGTTCCTTTTCCGACAGGGATGGAAGGTTTCAGACCGTTTATTCAGCACCGGCAGCCGGTTTTGCTCAGTGGTGTCCGGGAAGCCCTGCCGTTCCTTCGGGACTGGAACTATGAGTATTTCAGGCATTCCTTGACGTCGATCCGGGTCCAGCGACGGTCAGAGGACGGGATCTACCATTACCTTGGTTTTGAGCGGATTCCGATGGACGAGTTCGATCAAGCCATGAATACCTCACAAGACTGCTATGCCCTGGAACCTCTGAAAGGCAAAGGGGTGTCCGAAGATTTACCCGGGGATGTTTCCGTCGACCTCCCGGCCTTTGTTTCCGAAGACAACTTCCGTGTTTCCAACCTCTATATCGGCCCGGGTGGGAACAAGTCGGTTTTGCATTACGATGAGACACACAGCCTGCTGATGATGCTCGAGGGCAGGAAGCGTTTTATCCTGTTTCCCCCGGAGCAGACCGACTGCATGTATCCCTACAGTCCGCTCAGTCTGACGGCATTACTCGAGAACCGGGTAGTCGACAGCAAAATAGACTGCCGTGAGCTGGATCTGAAGGCTTTTCCGAAGCTTGGCGAGGCCAAAGGTCTAAGTGGGTGGCTGGAAGATGGCGAGGCGCTTTTCATTCCTGCCGGGACCTGGCACTTCATTGAGGCGGAAGGCCGTAATGTATCAGTCAATTATTTCTGGATGCAGAACAGTATCAGGGATTGGTGCCAGCAACCGCTGCTTAATTTCTGGATCAAGCGGCGAGCCATTGGAATGTTGGATCAGCTTCGCAAGGTGAAACATAAACTGTCTGCTGCGTAAAAGGCCTCCGGCTGTGGAATTGAGAGTAGTCAGGACGCTGGATCACTTTGATGAGATTCAATCCCAGTGGGATGGGCTCCTGACCCGGATCGATCCGGTTCCGCTTCCGTTGACCCATGGCTGGCTTCGCTCCTGGCTTGATGCCTTTTCGTTCGATACAGAAATGGAATTCAGGTGCGTATTCCGGGGTGAAGATCTGGTTGGGATCGCACCTCTCGTAAGATCGCGGAGCTTGTATCGAGGTTTCCCCGTCACGGTCCTGCGGCTGGCGGCAAACGGGCACACTCCTTACTCTTCGATTGTCGTCGACACCTCCGTTCCCGGGGAGATAAGGAAAGAGGTGTTGACTGCACTGACGAGAGTCGGTCCCGAGGAAGTCGGTGTTTTTTTCAAGATTCATGAAAATAGCGAGCTCCATCACTTCCTGATGAATCCTGCAAGTGGAGCTGCGAAGCGGGTGGGTCAAAAGCCAAGCCTCTCTACACCGGTTATTCAAATCGATCAGACCTGGGATGAGTTTTACGGGTCGAGGCCGAGAAAACTGAAGAAAAGCCTGAATAATAAACGCAACAAGTTTGACAGAAGTGGGCGGTTCTCAATCTCTGAGGAAAAGATTATTTCCGCTGAGCAATCCATTGTTGATGAGCTGATCCGGATCTCCGCCAACAGTTGGAAGTCAAGGATCGGGAACGACCTGGGGTCCAATTCTCGAAGCCGTCGTTTTTTTCTGAACCTGATTGCGTCATTCGGGCAATTGGGCACATTGAGTGCCTGGATTATCAGGAGCAAGGACAAACCGGTGGCATACGAACTGCACCTGTCCTGTGATGGTGTGGTATACCCGATTCGGGCTGATTATGACGAAGGCTTCAAAGCCTATTCTCCCGGTTCGATTCTGGAGTACACGGCGTTGAAAAGTTTGTTCGAAAGTGGCACTTGCCGGCAATACTACACGTGTGCAGACGACTACTGGTATCTGAGTAACTGGGCCAACGGTTATCAGTCGCTTTGCACGGTGGAGCTCTTTGGCAGTCATTGGACAATGCGCGCGCTCTATGAACTTGAATACCGGTTGATACCTTTGGTCAAACGCATGATCGGCAGGAAAGACCGAACGGTGAGGCCCCTGGACTAGGGAACAGTGAGGTTACCAGTGCGGACGCTCGTTATCGTCAGCCAGGATAAGTCAGACATCTACTTCGCCAATCAGTTGGCGAAAAGGCTGAATGTGGTCGGTATTGTGGTTGAAAACCAGATACCGGAGCGCGATTGTTCGCCTCTGCCGAGAAAGGCGATGAAATATGCCTCCCGGCCGGGGCTTTTCCTGGCCAAGGTCGCGGAGGTGCTGGACCGGCGGTTTGTCGAGCCTCGCCAGGCTTACAATTATCCGGGAAACTCTCTGGATTTCGGAGGTGATGATCGGACGCTGCAACCGGGAGAAGGGGTCAATGTTCTTTATACCCGGGGGCCGAACGACATTAACAAGGCCGAGTACCGGGAATGGGTCAGGGACCAGAACCCCGACATTATTGCCGTTTGTGGAGCGTCCATACTGAAGTCCGATATGTTGTCCATTCCCGGGCATGGTGTTCTGAATCTACACGGCGGACTTGCCCAATTCTACCGGGGCCTGTTTACAACCGACTGGGCGATTCACAACTCTGAACCGGAGTGTATTGGAGCAACTGTCCATTTCGTTTCCGAGGGTGTGGACGACGGTGATGTCGTCTATCAGGGCCGGCCCGGCATTGAAGAACGTGATAACCCGAACACCCTATACCGAAAGGTCGTTGAATTGGGCGTCGAAATGATGGCCAGGGCGATTTGGGACATAGAGCACGGTCGCTGTCACTCAACGCCCCTGATATCGAAGGGCCGGTTGTATCTCAATAAAGACTTCAATCTGGCGGCAAAGCGCAGGACCTGGCGAAAAGTGGCTGACGGGGTGCTGTCAGATTACCTGGCCAATAAAGCCGGGCGCGACCAACGGGTTCTGGATTCCCTGATTAATGATTTCGACGCCGTAAAACCTGAAGCCGGAAGCACCGTTTCGGCGTCAACCTAGTTTTCGGACCAGGGCTTCCACACATCTTTCAAAGATGTCCTTGTCGAAAAACCGATGACGGGGCTCACGGTCGGCTGTAATCAATGTGCCGCCGGAGTTCACAATGCCGCAGTGAATCATCAGGTTTTCCGCCAGCCCGAAATCCTCAATCGAGTGCCCATGCCCGTCAGCGTCGACCGCTCCCGCACGCTGCCGGTAGTCCAGACCACTCATGCTGAAGCCAAACGCAGGCTTCTGCTGACCGACCATATATCCGACTTCAAATACGGTCCCGGGATCCGCGCTGATTCCGCGAAATGGCGTCAGGTTCGCGATGATTGCGTCACAACTGTCCATGAGCTCCCGGTTTGCCTCGTATATCCGAAAGGCGTGTTGCCGTTTCGTTTCTTCCTGAGACACACTCAGTTCAGCATCGAGAGGGTCGACTCCCTCCCACCGGTGCTTCTGCAGGATATTCTTTTTCTCGGTAATGATTGCTTGTTGCTCTTCCGGAGGAAAGAACACCTCCGGGCCAGCAAGGTAGACGCGTTTGGGCCGGGTCATGGGCTGTCCTGTTCGGGCAAGGGCTCAATGCTGTTGATGTCGCCGGTGGGCGGTTGTGGTTCGTCTTTGATGATCACAAAGATACCGCCACCTATGATCGCAATGGCCACAAGGATCCTCAGGATAAGCGATTTGGACATTGCAGGCTCCTCTCTGGTTGTCGAAAGAGTGCTCGTATAAACCTGAGGACGAATCCTTCGATTGCAACCGTTACCCTCCGGGCGGGGCAGGCAAATCGGAGATCCGACCAAAGTCCCTTCGACAGATATCCACTCCTGACTGATACTGACTCAAAAGAATGACAACACGTTCAGGAGGTTAATGTCATGACGGACGATAGCGATGCATTGGTAACGCACTACGCGGAAAACGGGATTACAACACTTACTCTGAACCAGCCGGAGCGTCGCAACAGCCTGTCTGTGGCCATGCTGGAGGCTTTGTCAGAGGAGCTTTCGCGGGTGGCAGATGATCCGGAGACACGGGTCGTGGTTCTGGCTGCGCGCGGTAATGTCTTCTGCGCCGGGCACGACCTGAAGGAAGTACGGGATCAGTTCGACAGCCATGAATTCCAGTTGGGCCTGTTCAACCTGTGTAGCAAGGTGATGCAGCAGATTGTGAATCTGCCCAAGCCGGTAATTGCCAGGGTGGCCGGGGTGGCGACGGCGGCCGGGTGCCAGCTGGTGGCATCCTGTGACCTGGCGGTTGCGGCAGATACCGCGCGCTTTGCCACACCGGGGGTGAATATCGGTTTGTTCTGTTCCACCCCGATGGTGGCGCTTTCCCGGAATGTTTCCCGCAAGCACGCCATGGAGATGCTGCTGACCGGCGAGCTGGTCAGTGCACCGAAAGCGGAACAGATAGGGCTGGTCAATCGGGTGGTGGACGAGCAGGTTCTCGATGAAACGGTCTACCGGCTCGCCCGCACTATTGCCGGGAAGTCCGGCCACACCCTGAAAATCGGCAAGAGCGCGTTTTACCGCCAACTGGAAATGCCACTGGCGGAAGCCTATGAGTACACTTCAACGGTGATGGCGGAAAATATGCAGACCAACGACGCTCAGGAAGGTATCTGCGCCTTCCTGGAAAAGCGCGAGCCCGAGTGGAAAGACAGCTAGTCCGCCCCCGGGCAGTTTTCTTTTCCCTGAATTAGCCGGTCACCTACCTCGATGCCGTTGGAAAGGTAGAAACCGGCGTTCATTTCCACGGCTGACCAGTAAGGAACGCCCGCCGGGTAGGTGGGACAGTTCCGGCCACTTGAAGCGGAGCATGGCACCATGGCGCGTATGTTGCGGATGGTGCCTTCCCGGTCCAGGAAAGCAATGTCCAGGGGGATCAGGGTGCGGTACATCCAGAAACCGTCCTGAGGCTCCCTCCGCTCCCCATACCGGAAGAGCATGCCGTGTTTTGCCGGCAACTCGGGTCTGCCCATGAGTCCAACCTGCCTTTCCTCAGACGTGCTGGCCACCTCGAGTACGACCGGAACAGACTCCGAGGCGTTAACGAAGCATGCATCGATCACAGGCAGCTCCGTCTGGGCCGGTGTAGCACTGACACCACATCCGGAAACCAGGCCAAGCACCAGCCAAAAACTGATTTGACGAAACACAGCCATCATGACCGCAGCCGGTAACCGGTTTTGAAGATCCACCATACTGTGGTCATGCAGAGGGCCAGGAAGAACATGGTCATCGCAACGCTGATGCCCACGTGCACATCAGACACCCCGTAAAAGGCCCATCGAAAACCGCTGATCAGGTATACCACCGGGTTGAACAGGCTGATGGTCTGCCAGATCTCCGGCAGCATGTCGATGGAGTAGAAGGTGCCCCCCAGGAAGACCAGCGGCGTGACGATCATCATGGGCACGATCTGCAGCTTTTCGAAGCCGTCCGCCCAGATGCCGATGATGAAGCCGAACAGGCTGAAGGTGACGGCGGTCAGCACCAGGAACGACAACATCCAGAACGGGTGCAGCACGGTGTAGTCCACGAACAGCCTGGCGGTGGCCAGGATAATCAGGCCGAGGATTACCGACTTGCTCGCTGCCGCACCGACATAGCCGATGACAACCTCCACGTAGGAGACCGGTGCCGAGAGCACTTCGTAGATGGTGCCCGAGAATTTGGGCATATAGATGCCGAAAGAGGCATTGGAAATGCTCTGCATCAGCAGCGACAACATCACCAGGCCGGGAATGATGTAGGCGCCGTAGCTGATGTTATCGATATCGCCCATGCGCGAGCCGATGGCAGAGCCAAAAACGACGAAGTACAGGCAGGTGGATATCACCGGCGAGAGCACGCTCTGCATCACTGTGCGCTTCATCCGGGCCATTTCGAATTTGTAGATTGCGCGGATACCGTAAAGGTTCATTCGATTCTCCGTCAGGTCGGGCTATTCATGGACGAGGCCGACAAAAATCTCTTCCAGGGAGCTTTCCCGCGTTTGAAGATCCCGGTATTCGATGCCGAGATCGCCCAGTGTCCGTAGCAGCCGCGCCACCCCGGCCTGCTCTTGCTGGGAATCAAAGGTGAAAATGAGCTCCCAGCCATCGTTCGCCAATTCCACCGGCTCCAGGGTCAGCTCACCGGGAACCTGATCAAGCTTTTGCTGGAGCTGCAGCCGGAGCTCTTTCTTGCCGAGCTTGGTCATCAGTTGGGCTTTGTCTTCCACCAGAATGATCTCACCCTGCCGGATGACGCCGATGCGGTCCGCCATTTCCTCGGCTTCTTCGATGTAGTGGGTGGTCAGGATGATGGTGACGCCGCTCTCCCGCAGTTTGCGCACCATCTCCCACATGTCCCGACGGAGTTCCACGTCCACACCCGCTGTAGGCTCATCCAGGAACAGAATCTGCGGTTCGTGGGAAAGGGCCTTGGCGATCATGACGCGCCGTTTCATGCCACCGGAAAGGGACATGATTCGGTTGTTGCGTTTGTCCCAGAGCGACAATGCCTTGAGCACTTTCTCGATGTGGGTGGGGTTGGGCGCCTTGCCGAACAGCCCCCTGCTGAAGGAGACTGCGTCCCAGACAGTCTCGAAGGAGTCGGTGTTCAGCTCCTGTGGCACAAGACCTATGGTTTCCCGGGCCTTACGGTAGTCCTTGACGATGTCATAGCCGGCCGCTTTGACTTCACCGCTGCTCAGGTTAACGATGCCGCAGATGATACTGATCAGGGTCGTCTTGCCAGCGCCGTTAGGGCCGAGCAGGGCGAAGATCTCGCCGCGTTCAATCTCCAGGTTGATGTTCTTCAACGCCTGGAACCCATCGCCATAGGTTTTGTTCAGGTGCCTGACGGAAATATCCGGTTGCACGGGCATGTCCTGTATCTGAGGGTGGATCGATAAGTTAGGAGGCGCAGCATTTTCTCACGACTGGCGCCAGTTTAGAAACCTTTGCCTTGATCGGGGAAATCCCCATAATGCGCGTTTGGCAAAAAGAGGTGGGTAATGATACGGGCAATTGCGGTTACGGGTTTGATTATCGGGTTGGTGGCGCTGTTGGTGTTCGGACCCCGCTATCTGACTTCGCCGGGATCCGACGAGGTGTCAGGCCCGGATGAGCCCCGGTGTGATCTGCTGGAGCGGGATTGCCAGTGGGAAGGAGAGACGGGCACCTGGCTTGTCCAGCTGGAATCGCTGGGCGAAGGTGACCAGGGCGTCGAGTTCCGGATCACCGTGAATGCTCCGGAAGCCCCGGACCGTTTCCTCGCAATACTGCGGGGCGAGTCCATGTACATGGGTGAATACCCGATTCCCCTCAAGCACCAGCATGGCGAAACCTGGCGCGCCCGATTCACGGCGCCCTTCTGCACGACCGGTTCCGAAATGGAGTGGCGGATCGACCTTCAGAGCGGGGAGCAGGCTGTAGGTGGAAACCCCATGAAACTGACTTTCCGGGCACGGTAATCACCGCCCACCCTAGATAAACGTGTGGCCCGCCACCAACTCACAGAGACCGGATTGGCTGGGAACATAATTATGCTCGCGCCAGTGTCTCGCGCCATCCAGTCCTGCGCGGAAACAGGCGAGATAGAGGGTATTGACCGTGAGATCCTCAATCACGGAAAGCGCCTCTGAACGGGAGATCCCGGTTTTCCGGCTTATGATGTGCACAACCAGTCCGGCAAGGGTTTCAGAGTGGCGGTCGGCTTCGTCGCAGAGGGCACAGCCGGCACCATAGAGCCATGCCGTGGCACAGGTACCGAGGATGGTTGCCATTTCCGGCCGGTCCAGTCCTTTGCCCCGGCATTCACGTTCCTGGAGGGCGGCCAGGATGTGGAGCTGGGTAAACAGTTCGGTGCGGTATCGGCTATTCGTCGCCCTGTCTGTATGGATTGGACGGCTCTTGCGTTGCGGCTGAGGCTCGGTACCCGGGCCGCCGGCCAGCGCTCCTTCCCGTGAGACACGGAACATCTGAACCCCAAGCAAAAGCAGGAGCGCAACCAGGGCCACCTGCGTGAGCACCACGAGCCAATACGACATATTTTCGAACACCTTGATCGACCTCCCCGAAAGAGGCGATGGTAACAATATGTAATGTCCAAAAACTGCCAACGGTTCAGCAATTCAATGAGGAGGGCGACACCGCGTTTATCAACTTGTGACGCTGGTCTCAGGCGGTGTCAGCAGGTGGGCATGGTCTGAAGGGCGAGCTTCCGGCGGATGTATCGACCGAGGGCATCCACACCGATATTGAGCAATGCGGTGATCAGGATCAGGACCATGGCCCGGTCGAACCGGATGTTCTGGATGGCACTGTCCACGTAGAAACCTAGGGTATAGATTCCGAGGATCCCCAGGATGGCTGTTTCCCGCATGATGATTTCCCAGCGGTAGAAGAGAAATGCCAGGAAGGAACGATACACGCGGGGAACCAGTTCCCAGGTGTACCGGTTGAATCCGGCGGGTGCATCGGGCCGCAGGCGAATGTTGTTGGTCTGACGACCAATCAGATGGCCGATTATGCCACCGTTGTGCAGGGCCAGGGCAACAACGGCGGGGAGCATGGAGGGACCCCAGAGTTGCAGAAGGATATAGGCCAGGATGTACTCTGGCGTTGACCGGGCGATCACCAGGAATACGTGACCGCTGGTCCGGCGCACCGGCCCCCCGAAATGATTGGATATGAGGGGGAACGCCAGCAATGCCAGGATGCCGGTCGCAACCAGGGCTATCTGAGTCAGCAGGATGGTATTCCAGATCCCCGGAAGCGCTTCGTTTATCATCAGGTCGTTAAGCCAGGGCAGAAGCCCGGTCAGCCCTTCGTCGCCGCGCAGGGGGGCGGGAATGATGTCTTCAGTGAAGAAACGCTCAACATTACCCCAGACAATCGGCAGTCCCTCTCCCAGGAAGAAGGGCGCAGCCAGAATATAGATGGGAAGCAGTTTTGGGCGTACCCAGAGTGGAATGGAGGCGATCAGAACGTAGAACAGGATCAGCATTGCCCCGGCATCGGAGTAGAGCCCCTGCGAGAAAGACGACTCCAGGTAAAAGCCCAGGGTGGGCAGGCCGACGAAGCCGAGGATCGCACTGGAGCGCAGTCCGCATTCGAGGCGATAAGCGGTGTAGGTCCGCATCTGGTCCCAGCAATCGGGAATTCGGGCATAGAGAAACGCAGCAACCATACCGGTACCGGGTGGCAGCAGCCGCCTTGGCTCCGGATCGGCCTCCTCCAGGATCTCCGAATAGACTTTGGCAAAAATACCCGAGTAGGGAATGGCGATGGCGAGCACACCGGTCAGCGGGTGAAACCCGAAGAACTGCAGGAAGATCAGTGCCCAGAACAGCTCATGAATCGCTCGGATGAATGCGCAGAAGATGCGAACCGGTAATAGCCGGTAAACCAGTGCCAGCAGGAACCCGAAAAAACTGCCCAGTGCCACGCCCACGAACGCGAAAGCAACGGTGCGTAGAAGGGCAGTCATCAACCCCTCGGAACTGAAGAAATTGGGAGTGACCACGCCGAGGAAAAAATTGCCCAGGTCCCGCCAGGGATTGGAAGCCGTTATGGCAATATCGGCAAACAGCAGCCCCGCGATCGCGACCGCGAAAAATATCAGGCTGGCTCTGACCGTGGGATAAGAAAGCATGGAATCAGCCGGTAACCTCAGTACAGGGACATGATGTCGGAGGGCGACAGGCGGTCACTCGGTTCGTCCAGCTCGATCAGACCATCCTGGATGCCAACAATCCGATTACAGTACTGCAGTGCCAATTCTACATCGTGCAGGGCAATTACACTGGTTGCAAAGCGGTCCCTGAGGAGGGCCATGACCTGGAGCGCCCTGGGCCCGTCCAATGCCGAGACGGGTTCGTCCGCCAGCAACAGGCTTTCATCACGGTAGATCGCCCGGGCGATGGCAACCCGTTGACGCTGGCCACCGGAAAGAGACGCAGTGGGAATCCACAGCTTCTCAGCCATTCCCAATTCGTCCAGCAGGTTTTTTACCGCAGCGCGGTCGGCAGCGAAAGGCCGAATCAGAGACAGCGTATTGTACCAGGTACGGTGCTTGTCCAGTTGGCCCATAAAGACGTTATGGAAAACGGGCAGGGCGTTGACCAGACCCAGCTCCTGGGGAACGAGGGAGGAGTTACGGCCCACCTGTTCATGGATGAGGCGGATGAGGGTGGATTTGCCTGCGCCGCTCTTTCCGACCAGGGCAACCTGTTCACCTTCGCGTACTCTGAGGGAAAGCGGCCCAAGGACGCGCTCTCCCCCAAATGAGGCCGTTAGGCCCGAGAGATCAAATCCGGACATCAATCAAGGATTCCAATCTCTTCGGCTGTTTTGCGAATGGGCTCGTAGTCCTCGTTGGAAGCAGGAATGAATCCGGAACGGGGGAAGCTCTCCAGAAGAGCTTTGTCATCGAGTGCCAGCAGCGCTTCCTTCACCCTGGCCTTGAAGCCATCGCCAAAGCGCTCATTCACATCACCGCGGATGGTCCACTGGTAGTCCGGATAGGCCGGCGTTTCCCAGATCACCTGCACAGCGTTGGTATCGATATTGCCGTCCTCCAGCTCCTTCTGCCAGACCTGGAAGTTCAGGGCGCCTACCTCATAGGTGCCTGCCTCGACAAGGCGCAGCGTCCGGGTGTGATTGCCGCTGAAGCCTACGCGGCCGAAGAAGTCCTCGGGCGCCTCACCAAAGGTGTCACGGATGTGGAACTCGGGCATCAGGCGCCCGGAAGTAGAGCCTTTGGAGCCAAACGTGAAAGTCTTGCCCCGGAGTTCGTCTTCCAGCTCGGCCAGTTCCTGTGCCGGTTCGATGCCAGCGCTGGTGTTGGCGATGAAATAGGTCTGGAAGGCTTCATCCTCCACGCCCTGCGCTATGGCCTCAGAGCCGGGCACCAACCGCCGGGCCTGAACACCGGAAAGACCACCAAACCAGGCAAGCTGTACCTGGTTGTTACGGAAAGCAGAAACAGCTGCCGCATAGGACTTTACCGGGATATAACGAACCTCAACGTCCAGCTGCTCCGAGAGGTAGTCGGCCACACCACGGAACCGCTCGACCAGTTTGGTCTCATCTTCGTCGGGGATTGCCGTGAATACAAACGTCTCCGCGTTTGCCGAGGCTGCAGTCATGAAAAGAAGGCTGGAAGCCACAAATTTCCGTATCAGATTCAAAGCCATTTGAAATCCCTGTTTTGATCGGTTTTGGAGGAGAGTCAGGATACCTTGATTTACCTGAACTCTGAACAGCTATACGATTGGCAGGTTTTATTGGCTCAGCCAAACATTTCTTTCTTTCAGGCCCTGATCAGCATTGTAACCGATGAAAATAATAATGATTACACCGGCCGCTCCGGGATCCCGGGCCGGTAATCGCGCCACCGCCGAGCGCTGGAAAACATTACTGGAAGATGCCGGCCATGAAGTCGAGGTCGTTACCGAGTATCAGGATGAGCCTTGCGATGCATTCATTGCCCTGCACGCCTGGCGCAGTCACGGCGCCGTTGCCTGTTTCCATAGCAGGTGGCCGGAAACACCGTTGATTGTGGTACTCACCGGGACTGACGTTTACCGCCACCAGGCCGAATTTCCAGAGGAAACCTTCGCCTCGATGACGATGGCTGATGTTCTGATTGGCCTGCATGACACAGTGGCAGAGGATATTCCCACGCGTTTCCGGGATAAGTTGATCACCCTCTATCAATCTGCCGTCGCACCGCCGGTTGCCACCGAACGGTCCACTGATCGCTTTCAGGTCTGTGTCGTCGGTCACCTGAGGGAAGAAAAGGATTCCCTTCGGGCGGCCCGGGCGGCCAGGCTCCTGCCGGAAGACTCCAGGATCCAGGTACTGTCTGCAGGGAAGGCTCACAATGACCAATGGCAGCAGATGGCTGAACAAGAGGCCAGGGAAAACCCGCGATTCCGCTGGCTTGGACAGTTGAATGAGCGCAATACCCGGAAGCTGCTCACCGGCAGCCACGTGATGGTCATCAGTTCGGTGATGGAGGGCGGCGCCAATGTTGTTTCGGAAGCCTGCCGGGCCGGCATCCCGGTGCTCGCCAGCGACATTCCCGGGAACCGGGGACTTCTGGGTAACGACTATCCGGGCTATTTCCCACCCGGCGACGAGAAGGCGCTGGCCAAACTGCTCCGCAAGGCAGAGACCGAGCCGGAATTCCTCCAGACACTCAGGTCACACGTGAATGAGCTTGCTGACCGGTTCACACCGGAACGGGAACAGCGCAGTCTGGAACAGGCGTTGGCGATTGCGCGCCAACGCTGTTCCGAGCGTGTCCGCGCTGGCTAGTCCTTCAGGAGGATGGGTTCGATTGGTCCGGACTCATCCTGTGGAAGGACCCGACCAATAATTGCCGTGTGCGGATACCCGAGAGCCTTCAACTCCCGAACACAGTCTTCCGCCTGATCTGCGGCGACGCTCGCCAGCAAACCGCCGGCCGTCTGGGGATCAAAGATCAGAGGGTAGCGGGGATGCTTCACCCACTTCTCCTGGTCACGGATGCCACGCCGCAAACGGATGTTGGCCGGCTGCAGCGAACTCAGGATGCCTGCAGCCGCGGTTTCTTCCGCGCCCGGTAATACCGGAATGGCGGAAAGATCCAGTTCCGCGTCCACGCCGGACGGACGGGTCATCTCCACAAGGTGGCCGAGAAGTCCGAAACCGGTCACGTCGGTACAGGCGCGGGAGCCATATCGGCGCAGGCACTCGGCCCCAAGCTTGTTCGAATGGATCATGGAGGCCAGCGCGGAATCGATCCAGCGACCCTTGGCGGCCAGGCGTGCGTGGGCGGCAAAAAGGGTACCGGTCCCGATTGGCTTGGTGAGGATCAGTACATCGCCGGCTCGCAAGCCGCCCTTGCTCATCACCTCGTCCGGATCAATCAGGCCATTTACCGCGAAACCCAGAGCCAGTTCCTTACCTTCGCCGGTGTGTCCGCCGACAAGCGCACAACCGGCTTCGTTAAGGACCTCTACGGCACCGGACATCATCTGGTAAACCACATCCTCCACTTTGGATTCAATGCCGTACGGCACCGTTGCAACCGCCGTAGCGCTCTGGGCTTCTGCCCCCATGGCGAATACATCACCGAGACTGTGGTTGGCGGCGACCTTGCCGAACACGTACGGATCGTCAATAAAGGCCCGGAAGAAGTCGACGGTATGCACCACGGCCTTTCCCGGTGGTACGCGTAACACAGCGGCATCGTCCGGGGCGTGCAGACCGATAATGATATCGTCCCGCTCGACCGGTTTGAGTTCATTCAGCGCGCGCGACAGAACCGTACTGCCCACCTTGGCACCACAACCGCCACAACGCATGGCCACCGCGGAAATGGCCTGGGACGCTTCTTCGGCATTCTGTGCCGCTGCAGTATCGGGCAGCGTGGCGGATTCCTCCATGGCGGGGAGGTCACTGAACTTGCGCATAAAGCGCCGGTCAATCCAGTCTTTCCAGCGCCATACCAGACGGCCGTGGAACTCCACGTCTCCCCGGGAAGCAACCGCGTATTTGTCGCCGGTACTGATCAGGGCAAGCCACTTTTTCTGGGGATAGAAGTTGCGTGTCTGTTTCCCGGTGGCGAGCCGCTTGAGGTTGTCAGCCAGGGGCGGGCCCTGGCGCACGGCAAACACGCCGGCTTTTTCACGGGGATGGTTGACGACATTGGCAATGTCCCCGGCGGCAAATATGCTGTCGTCAGTTTCACTCTGGAGCGTATCCCGTACCCTTATAAACCGACCTTCGTCCAGGGCCAGGCCGGTTTCCTCCAGCCAGGCGGGACCACCTGCCCGGGTGACCCACAGTACCTCATCCACCTGCAGCGTTTCGCCGGACTCCGATACCAGCAGCCCCGAATCAACGCGGGATACCGGAGCACCAAGATGTACCTTCACGCCCCGTTCGGACAGTTTACGCTCGAAGACCGAACGAACCTTGTCATTGTGCGTGGACAGAATCCGGTCCGCGGCATCAAAGAGGTGAAAATGCAGTTGATCTGGGTCTTTGCCACGCTGGGCAAGCTCCTTGCGGAGCCGGAACTGCATGGCCAGGGTCAGCTCGACACCGCCGGCGCCGGCCCCGACCACTGCCAGGGTCATTGGGCCGTCATGATTCTCAATGCGGGACAACAGCGACAACCAACGCTGGTTGAAGCCGTTGATGGGCTTGACCGGCACGGCGTATTCTTCGGCACCCTCAACGTCGCTCACTTTCGGGGACGAGCCAATGTTGATAGAAAGGATGTCGTAGGGCACATTCGGCCGGTTGCGGCAGAGGATGCGCTTTTTTGTCCGGTCGATCCCGACAACTTCGTCACGGTAGAAACGTGCCCCGGCGTATTCCGCCAGGCGGCTCAGATCGATATGGACGTCATCGTAGCTATAGTGTCCGGCGACGTAGCCCGGCAGCATTCCGGAGTAGGGGGTGTGGGTATCGCGGCAAATGAGGGTCAGGCGCACACCGGGGACCGGGTTCATGGCGAACCGTTTGAGGACCCCGACGTGGCTGTGCCCGCCGCCAACCAGGACAATGTCCCGTAAAACAGGCTGGTCAGGCGTTTGCATCAGTTAACTTTTTTGGCTTCGGCGGTAAGTTGGTCAAATCCCTTGAGGCTTTTGAAGGCCTGGAGCTTTTCCTTGTCGGCCGCGGACGGGTTGGCAATCTGATCGATGGAGGTGATGCCGGCGTCTTTCATCTTCTTGGCGGTTGCCGGCCCTATGCCCTTGACGAGGGTCAGGTCGCTCTTGTCTGCCGGCTTGGCCGCCTTCCTGGTTGTGGCCTTCGCAGAGGTTTTCTTTGCGGCTGTAGAGCCCTTCGCTTTGGAAGCGCCCTTTGCCCCGGTCTTTTTGGCTGCAGGCTTCTTCGGCGCAGCTTTTTTGGCTGCGGTCTGAGCCTCCTTGCTGACTTCATCTGTCAGTTGTTTGACATCGGAGCCAGCTTCTTTTGCAGCAACGCCCAGCCTCTCCAGAATGCTGCTCTGAAGTTCCTGGAATTCGCTCAAACGGCGCTCGAACTCCTCGTTGAAGCGCTTCATTTCCCGTTCTCGCAGGTCTTTCACTTCCTTGAGCAGTTTTCGCACCGGCTCTTCGACCTGGGTCTGAAGACTGTCGAACTGTTTCAGTGCATCGTTGATCAGCCCTTCAATCTGCGATGATGTTTTCTCGAACTCCTTGTTGACCTTTTTCACGATCTTGTCGACGCTCGGTTTGGCTTTCTTCGCCATGAAATGTCTCCTTACGGATGGTTGGAACGGACAGTAACGATCAGGCCATTTGCCGGAAGCCGGAGATGGAACCTGAAGATGAACGACGGGATTTCAGAGACAGCTTTCTGGACAGGACCTCGCGGATCCGCTTGAGTTTGTCGCGGTTGGGTGATCCAGGTTCAAATTCTGAAAAATCAATGGAGTAGTAGAAGTTGCTGCAGTGCTTTCTACGTTCTGTCACGAGTCCGGATACGCTCTGTGCGCAGATTTCCTCAAATGGCATATCCATGACCAGATCCAGCGTCAGACTGTCGCCGGGTTCGAAGACCTTGTCGGTTTTCATTACGCAGCCGTAGCTGTCGAGCTCAAAGACCGCGGCCTCCACCAATTCTTTGCGGAAGAGGCCCTGCTTGATCCTGAAACGGGCAATGAGATCCGGTAACGCTTCGTTCATGAATCCTGTTCTCTGCTGAGATTCCTATCCACTACGACCTGTCCACCGTTCGGACAGGCTGGATAATGATTAAACAATAGACATTGTTTTCGGTATTGGCAATTCCATCAGTGCCCTACGAACACCCTCTCACGCATTTCCTCAATAGTGAGGGAGAGCGCTTCAGGCATCTGACGACTTGACCCGTACCTCGTACATGTCTTCCCTGCGATCCTTCAGGTTGTTCACCGAGCCCTCGTTACGGACCAGAGTCAGCTTCTCCAGGTCCATATCCGAAAACATGATCATCTCGGTGTTGGGTGTCGTTTCGGCCATGACCGCATCGTGCGGGAAGGCAAAATCCGAAGGCGAGAATACCGATGACTGGGCGTATTGTACGTCCAGATTCTCGACCTTGGGCAGGTTACCCACGCTGCCTGTTATTACGACGTAGCATTCGTTTTCGATCGCCCGTGCCTGCGCACAATGCCGGACCCGCAGGTAACCATTCTTGGTGTCGGTCCAGAAGGGAACACAGATGATATCGACGTCCTGGCTTGCGGCGATCCGACCCAGTTCCGGGAACTCGATGTCATAGCAGATCAGTATGGCCACACGTCCGGCATCGGTATCGAACACCTCGAAAGTATCACCGCCCTCGATTACCCAGTCCCGACGTTCGTGAGGGGTGATGTGGATCTTTCGTTGTTCGTCCACCCGACCGTCCCGATGGCACAGGTACGACACGTTGAAAAGCCGGTCGTCCTCCAACAGGGGCATGGAGCCGGTAATGATATTGATGTTGTAGCTGACCGCCATTTCCGACATCTGATCCCGGAATTGCTCGGTAAAACCGGCGAGGAAACGTATGGCCCGGGTCTGGTCCATCTGGTCTGTCAGCCCCATCAGAGGAGCGTTGAAGAATTCCGGAAACAGCGCGAAATCACTCTTGTAGTCGGAAAGCGCATCAACGAAGTACTCCACCTGTTTCAACACTTCGTCCACCGAGGTGAACTCACGCATCTGCCACTGCACAGCCCCCAGTCTTACCTGGGTTTTCCGGACGCTCAACACCGGGGAAGGGGGCGTGTAGAGAATGTTCCGCCACTCCAGCAGCGTGGCATAGCCCATGGATTTCTCGTCTTCCGGCAGGTACTTGTGCATCAGCCGTGTGACCTGGAAATCATTGGAAAGCTGGAAAGTCAGAATCGGGTCATAGATTTCCTTGCGGTCCACACGCTGGATGTACTCAGCGGGAGTGTACTGATCCTTGTATTTGTAGTAACTGGGAATACGGCCGCCGGCCAGAATGGCCCGTAGATTCATTGACCGGCATAGCTCCTTGCGCGCCTCATAAAGACGCCGGCCCAGGCGATAGCCACGGTATTCGGGGTGGATGAAAACATCGAGCCCATACAGGGAGTCGCCGTTGGCATTGTGCCAGATCTTTTCGTTGCGCAGGATCAGGTCGTCATAGGTGTGCGGGTTACTGAAACGCTCGTACTTCACGCAAACGGTCAGTGCCACCGCCACCAGTTGGCCATTGTCCTCGATACAGATCTGGCCATCCGGGAACTGTTCCACCAGGGCCTTGATGGTCTCCTTCGGCCAGGCGCCACCAATGTCTTTATAAACAAGATCCATCAGTTCCTGGAGCTGATCATAATCATCGAGGGTGAGGTTTCGAAGGTTCAGGTGCAGTTCTTCGTGGGCCATTCAGTCCGGCTCCCGTCTTGAAAGTATATAAGGTACAACGACCACTTAAATCTGTCGGAAGTCTAACAGATATTAATCTGCAAAGAGTTTCACTCGCTGCTGTAAATTACGCAAAGTGTTTCGACCGAGATGACGGGATTCTTCGGTGAGGTACGGATTTTCCAGACGAATGATGTGCCGATCTTCCAGATTGAGACTCATGACCGGGCGACTGAAATAGTGCCGCAGGTATTCAGCGAAGGTGCCATCCTCTATTGCCCGTTCCAGACCGAGCTGCAACCGATAGGCTAGAAGGTCCTTTTCCGGACCAACGAAAAGGTAGGAGGGCATCGGATACGCGATAACAAGGTTCGGCTCGATCACGAGTCCAGGGTCGCCTTCAACTTCAAGATCATGGAGTACCTCGCTCACGCCCCGGGCAAAGCAGTCGAACCGGTTGTTCCGCAGCATGCCGAACAGGATTTCATAATGGGAGTGGGTCACCACGGAGACGCCATTGGCCTTCAGAATAGGGGTATCCGGCCAGTGCGAGCCCTGACCAATACTGATGCCACGTTCCACCAGGTCATCGAGCGTTCGGACGCCCTCGAACAGGGGAAGCTTTTCCGGGACTGTCACACACACCCTGAAGCCGAGTAGCCCGCCATCGATGGGTACAGGGATGGCATTCAGGCGCTGTTCCCGTGCAGGTGAGGTGGCCACATTGATGATGTCGATGAGACCGGATTTGTCGTTTGCAAGCTCATACAAGGCCCGACCCTGCGTCAATTCCCGACTACGAACCAGCCTGTAATCGCCATACTCCGATGTCTTGGCGAGGGCGAGCCCCACCAGAGAGCGGATAGCCGGGTTGTCGTAGTTCCGGTACCAGAGCATGAACGCCTGCTTGCGGGAGGACTGATCGGCAGACTGCTCGACTTCAGCCGCCACTTCGGGCAGGCCAAGTCCCGAGAACCAAAAGCAAAGACCGATTATTGGAAGCAGACTGCGGACTTTTGACGCCAAACCGGAGCTCCCTCTCAGTTTCGGTTTTCAGATCTAATGCTCATTCCACTCTAGACTATAAAAGGTACGTGAAGTGGGCCAACTTGCAAAAAAACGGGAAAACCGGCTTGCGGTCATCGGGTTACGTTGCAATCATCTCTTCGGTCTGAATCACAGGATGGAACACATGGCACTGATCGACAATATGATCGAAGCGACCGGGCAATGGGTCGCTTCGACGAATCCCCGGGCGACTCTGGCGCACCCGTTGGAATGGCTCAAGAAAACCGGAGGCTATGCGGCAGTGAACCGGATTATCGGTTTATCCATTCCCTTTGCGCCCCGCAACCGCTTCAGTGTTGAGGAGGTCAGGCCCGGCTATGTCCGCGCCCGGATTCGTCTGAAGGGCAACAAGAATCACTTTGGCAGTCTTTACGCCGGCGCCTATTTCCTGGTGGCGGAGATCCCCGGGGGTGTCCTGACCCTGTTTGACCTGGGCCCGTCGTACATCCCGATCCTCAAGGAAATGACATTGCAGTTCCACGAGCCCGCCAACTCCGATGTGACGGTTGAGTTTTCCCTCAGTCCAGAGGAGGTTGCCAGGATTCGAGCCGACGCCGATGATTCCGGCCGCGCAAAGTTCACCTTGCAGGGAGTTCTAAAAGACGAGGAGGGCAGGCACGTGGCTACTTCAATTGCCCATTACCGTGTCCGTAAAAAAGGGTTCACGCCCCCGGCTGACGGCTGATCACCCTGTAACCTCCAGGGAGTTGATCTGTGAGAGGGCCTCAAGGAAGGTTTCGCCATACTTTTCGAGTTTGGCCGCACCCACGCCGTTAATCTCTCCGAGCTCTTCAATGGTCCGTGGCTTTCGTTCCAGCATTTCGAAGAGGGTTGCATCGTGGAAGATCACGTATGGCGGCACGCCCTGTTTGTCAGCCAGTGCCTTACGGCAGGCGCGCAGATGGTCCCAGCCCGCCTGATTCTGGATCTGATCGGAAGTAAACCGCTTCTTTCCGGAGCCTGAGCGTCCCGCGGAAGTCGTCTTCTGGACCGGATCCTTGCGCAGCCAGACCGTTTCCTCGCCCTTGAGCAACGGGCGGCAGCGCTCCGTCAACTGCAAGGCTCCGTATCCCTCAGGGTCTGCCCTGAGGTAGCCGTTAGCCACCAGTTGGCGGAATACCGATTTCCACTCGCTGGCACTCAGTTCAGTCCCGATGCCGTAGGTGGACACGCGATCATGACCCGACTGCAGAATGCGCTCGTTCTCCGAACCCCGCAGCACATCTATCAGGTAGGTCACCCCGAATCGCTGGCCGGTCCGGTATACGCAGGAAAGCGCTTTCTGCACGGCTACGGTGCCATCCCAGGTTTCGGGAGGATTCAGACAGGTATCGCAATTGCCGCAGGGTTGTTCAAGGTTGTCGCCGAAATACCGTAACAGTACCTGGCGGCGGCAACTGGTCACTTCGCACAGACCGAGCATGGCGTCGAGCTTCTGGCGTTCGATCCGCTTGAACTGGTCATTGCCCAGAGAGCCCTCGAGCATCTGCCGCAACTTGATGACATCCTGCAAGCCATACACCATCCAGGCCGTTGAAGGCTTGCCATCGCGACCGGCACGGCCGGTTTCCTGGTAATAGGCTTCGAGACTCTTGGGCAGATCAAGGTGCGCCACAAAGCGGACATCGGGTTTATCGATGCCCATACCGAAGGCAATCGTGGCGACGATGATGACACCGTCTTCGCGCAGGAAACGTTCCTGGTGCCTGGCCCGCTCGTCGGCGTTAAGTCCGGCATGATAGGGCAACGCAGTGAAGCCTTTGTCCGCGAGCATGCGTGCGGTCGTATCCACCTTGTTCCGGGACAGGCAGTAGACGATGCCACACTCACCCTCGTGTTCGCGGCGGATAAAATCCAGCAACTGCTTGTTTGCGTTGGTCTTGGGGGCAATCCGGTACTGGATATTCGGGCGGTCGAAACCGCTGACAAAATGCCGGGCTTCAGTCAGAGAAAGTCGTTCAGCAATTTCCTTGCGTGTTCGCTCATCGGCAGTCGCGGTCAGCGCAATCCGCGGAATACCGGGGAACTCCCCGGCCAGCATGCTCAGTTGCAGGTAATCCGAACGGAAATCGTGCCCCCACTGGGAAACGCAGTGGGCCTCGTCAATGGCGAACAGGGAAATGGAAGCATTGTGCAGCAGTTCGATGGTTCGGGGCTGAATCAGCCGTTCCGGCGCGCAGTAGAGCAGATCGAGTTCGCCGGTCATCAGGGCGTACTCGGTAGCGCGGGCCTGCTCCATATCCATCGTGGAATTGAGGAACGCGGCTTTCACGCCCAGTTCACGCAGCGCAGCGACCTGGTCCTGCATCAGGGCGATCAATGGGGATATCACAATTGCCGTGCCCGGGCGGACCAGGGCTGGCACCTGGTAACACAAAGACTTACCCCCGCCAGTGGGCATCAGGACCAGCGCATCTCCACCGTTGACGACTTCCCGAACAATGTCACCCTGCAGGGGCCGGAACGACTCATACCCGAACACTTCATGGAGGATCTGCGCGGGATCTCTCCGGGCTGAAGTAGGCTTCTCTGTGGCGAGTTGTTCGAAATCCTGGTCGAGTTGCATAGCAGAACCGTGTGTGTCTTCCATGATGAATAAGGGGATTACAGGCAGATGGCACCACGTCCCTGGTGCGGCAGGGATGATACCAGAATATTCGAACCGGTTGGTCAAGGTGCCTTTCGGGTGAGGCAAACCTGACTCAGAAACGCTACAATACCGCGGTTTTTGAACCAGACATTCCCGGCGTAATCCGTTAGATACGATAACAACAGGGTTTCAATGCACGAATTTGATGCCATCCGTCCCTATTCGGACGAAGAAACCGGTCCGGCCATCCAGCGCCTGGTCAATGACCGGGAGTTTCTCGATATGATCGGGCGCTTCAAGTCACCGACCATAGAGCGCTGGGCACCAGGGCTGCTGCGGTTCTTCCTTCGCCGCTGGCTGATCAGTAATTTCGGCCATTTCACCCGCGTGGATGACCTGCAGGCCAGACTGTCCACATACGTAGGTGAACTGGTCGAAGGCACCACCACAAGGGTAACCACCAGTGGACTGGAAAATCTGGACAAACACAGTGCCCACCTGTTCATTTCCAACCATCGGGACATCGTTTTTGATCCGATGGTCGTGAACTACCTGTTGTTCCAGAACGGCTTTTACACCACCCGCATCGCCATCGGAGACAACCTGCTGCAGAACCGGGTGTTTGCCGAGATGATGCGGCTCAACAAGAGCTTTGTGGTGCGCAGGAACATGACCAGCCCGCGGGAGATGCGGGATGCGTACATGACCCTGTCCGGCTTCATCAATCACAGTATCGACACCAATCACAGTATCTGGATTGCCCAGCGGGAAGGGCGTGCCAAAGACGGGCTGGATTACACGGACCCGGCCATCATCAAGATGTTCTACATGAGCCGGAAGAAAAGCGGCCTGAGCTTCGCCGAGGCAATGAACCGGCTGCATATCGTGCCGGTTTCCATTTCCTATGAGTACGATCCCTGCGACGTCGATAAGGCCAAAGAGCTTGAAACCCGGGCGCGGACCGGCAGTTACACCAAGACCGAGGGCGAGGACAGCGAGCAGATCGTCAAAGGCCTCACCGGCTTCAAGGGGCATGTGCACGTGCACTTCGGCGCCCCCATAGCAGACGCCCCGGAGAATCCGAAGGAACTGGCGAGTCGGATTGATCACGAAATGCATGCCAATTACCACCTGCATGCCTCGAACCTGGTGGCCTACCAGCAGCGTGGCCTGCACCCGGACGCCCATGCAACTCCGGAGACGGTTAGCGAATCCGTGGTTACCGCGGAAACCTGGTCGCCGGCGGATATTGCTGCCGCCGAAGCGGAAATGGAGCGGCGACTGGAGGCCTGCGAACCGGCGATCCGGCCTTACCTGCTGGATATGTACGCCAATCCGGTGGTTACAGCACTCCAGGCCAATTCCCGCTAGACCCAGAGCATCGCTCCCATCTCCAGGAGATGGGTCAGCGCCGGGTGATAGGGATACATACGGAGTCGAAGAGTCTGCAGTCCCGGGTAGGGCGGTGGAACCCGTGTCGCAAACACGGTTGTACCGTCCTGCTCGCTTTCCATGGTCAGCAGGAACCGGTCGGTGCCAGGTGCGTCGTGGATGCCGGTGCATTCCGGTGTGACCAGGCATTCCACCCGAACATCCTCGGCTGTCAGACCATTGAGCACCGCTTCGACCCGCAACTCCACGGTTTCGTCATACGCACACCGGCATTCCACGTTGCCAACAACAGACAGCGATACCCCCGGCCAGGCCTCACGCACCTTTGCTTTCCACTCTGCCAGTTCACGGGCGGCACTTGCACCGTCAGCCAGCAGCCGGTGCCCCTGGGCTGAGGCCGGCTCATAATAGTGTTCCACGTAATCCATAACCATGCGCTGACTATTGAACCTTGGAGTGATGGTTTTCATGGACGCTTTCGAGCGGGCTACCCAACCCTGCGAATAGCCCTGGGAGGCGCGGTCGTAGTAGAGCGGGATGATCTCGAACTCCAGCAGATCCAGCAGATCCCTGGCTTCCTCTTCATTACGGAACTCGGGATCGAGACCGGTATCTCTGGGCGTAATTGCCCAGCCATTGGTGCCGTCATAACCTTCACCCCACCAGCCGTCCAGAACGCTCAGATTGAGGGCACCGTTCAGGGCCGCTTTCTCGCCGGAAGTGCCGCTCGCTTCCTTTGGGTATTCCGGGTTGTTCAGCCAGACATCGACACCAGCGAGCAGGTAACGGGCCATCGCCTGGTCATAATCCTCCAGAAGGAGGATGTGGCCCATCAGTGACGGCCGCATGGAGAGATCGTGTATGACCTTGATCAGTTGCTGTCCGGGCCTGTCCTTGGGGTGTGCCTTGCCCGCAAAAATCAGTACCACCGGATGATCGGGATCGGTCAGCAGACGTTCGAGCCGCTCAAGGTCGGAGAAAATCAGTGTGGCTCGCTTGTAGGTGGCAAACCGGCGCGCAAAACCGATAACCAGCGTGTCTTTTCCCGGTGACACCAGTTGCCGTGTCATCCGCTCGGTCACGGAATGACCGGTACCGTTGCGTTCGTGCTGACGCGCCAGCTGTTCCACCAGAAATTCCCCCATCTGCTGCTTGAGCGCCTTATGCACGCTCCAGTAGTGATAGTCGGGAATGTGGTCGACGAACTTCCAGAAATCGGGGTTGCGCAGTTCGCTTTGCCAGGTGGGGGCCTGGATATTGAACAGGCTTGCCCACTCAGGCGCCAGAAATGTCGGCACGTGGACACCGTTGGTGATGTAGCCAATCGGGTTTTCCGGAGCAGGAACCTGCGGCCATATATACCCTTCCATTTCGGAAGCCACCCCACCGTGGATCCGGCTGACACCGTTATGAAAACGGGACCCCCGAAGCCCAAGACTGGTCATATTGAAACTGTCGCTGCCATCCCGGGTGCCCAAGGCAAAAACCTTTTCAAACTCCAGTCCCGCCTCTTCCAGGTAGTCTCCAAGGGCATGGTGCATCAGTTCCCGGGAGAAGATGTCATGTCCGGCGGGTACCGGTGTGTGCGTGGTGAACAGGGTTGAGGCCGCAACCGCTTCGAGGGCGGGCTCGAACATCAGGCCGTCCTGCATCAACTGACGGCAACGCTCCAGTATCTGGAATGCGGCGTGCCCTTCGTTGATATGCCATGCCGTGGGTTTCAGACCCAGGGCCTCCAGTACCCGTGTGCCCCCTATGCCCAGCAGCATCTCCTGACTGATCCGGGTGGATTCGTCCCCGCCGTAGAGCTGAAGCGTGAGGTTCTGGTCGTCCGCAGTGTTGTCCGGGGTGTTACTGTCCAGGAGGTACAGCCGGATATGCCCGACCCGGGCCTGCCAAACCCGTGCGGTAACGATTCGGCCGGGGAAGGGAACATTAACCTTCAACGGTGCACCGTCCACCTCCACGGGTGAGATGGGAAGTTCATCGCTGGAGTGGGACTTGTACCGGGCGATCTGATGCCCCTGAGCGTCAATGGTCTGGATAAAGTATCCCTGCTGATACAAAAGGCCCACAGCCACGAAAGGCAGACCAAGATCGCTGGCGGCCTTGCAATGGTCGCCAGCGAGGATACCCAGGCCCCCGGAATAAATCGGGAAGCTTTCGTGGAAACCGAACTCGGCGCAGAAATAGGCCACCAGATCCCGCTCCGGATCCAGCAAGTCGGTGACTTCAGGGCCCGGCTCGGATTCCACATAAACATCGTAACTGCTCAGTACCTGACGATACTCCGCGAGGAAAGCACGGTCCTGCGCGGCGTCGTCCAGGCGCTCCTGGGCCACCCTGCGGAGGAAGAGTTTCGGATTATGCTCGACCTTTTGCCAGAGACCGGGGTCGATGCGGGCGAACAGGTTTCTTACGCCGTGATCCCAGCTGTAGAACAGGTCATTGGCCAACTCTTCCAGCCGTTCCAGACCTTCCGGAACCCTGGGGCGTGCTTCAAGCCGAAACTCGGTGGCCTTGCTCATGATTGTCCTCCTGTGAAGGAACCTTCGGTCTGGTTTTCATTGACGTTTGCATTGCTCATTCAGAATCGACTGGTAGAGCCCCAGATATTCACGGGCCCGGTACTTCCAGGAATAATCACCTGCCATGCCGTTGCGCTGCAGGCGGCCCCATTGTTTGCGGTTGTGATAGTGCTCCAGAGCCCGGTCGATAGCGTGCAGGAAGGCATCCTCGTTGGGCCTGTCAAAACAGAAACCAGTGGCCCGGTTACCTGCTGCGTGGCCCGGGTCGACCACGGTATCTTTCAGTCCCCCTACGGCATGCACAACCGGAATGGTCCCGTAGCGCAGACTGAACATCTGGTTGAGACCACAGGGTTCGAAACGGGAAGGCATCAGGAACATGTCGGCGCCAGCGGTGATCCTGTGAGCCAGGGGTTCATCATAACCCACGGTCAGTGACACCTGCTCAGGATGCGCGCGCGCCAGGTTCCGAAGTGGACCGGTATAGCGGGCCTCGCCGGAGCCCAGAATGGCAAACTGGCAGCCTTTCTTCAGCAGGGGGGGAATGACCGACAGCACCCAATCGACACCTTTCTGCTCAACCAGCCGCCCGATCGACCCGAACAGAGGCGCGTCATTGACCGCCAGACCCAGCTGTTGCTGTACTCTGGCCTTACACTGTGCCTTATTGCCGAGATTGTCTGGCCCATAGTGGAAGTCGAGATAGCGGTCATCGGAGGGATTCCACATCCGGGTGTCGATACCGTTCAGGATTCCCGAGAGCCGGTCCGCCCGGTATCTCAGAAGCCCGTCCAGCCCATAACCGAACTCCGGCGTCTGGATCTCCTGAGCGTATGTCGGACTGACGGTAGTGATTCTGTCCGCATAGACCAGGCCGCCCTTTATAAAAGACAGCTGGCCGTGGAACTCCAGCCGGTCAAAACGCCAGAGAGAATCCGGCAACCCCATCGCCCGGAATGTCTCATGGGAAAACAATCCCTGATAAGCCAGGTTGTGGATGGTAAAAACGGTCCCGGGTCGCTTGGGCAGCTGGTCCAGGAACACGGGAACCAGAGCGGACTGCCAATCGTTGCAGTGAACGATATCCGGGGTCCATCCCAGACCCAGCTGCCCACTGGCCATCATTGCCCCGACCCGGCAGAACAAGTGGTACCGGTGTGCGTTGTCCCACCAGTCTTCTCCGTGCTCGTTCTGGTAGGGATTGCCCGGGCGGTCGAACAGGGCGGGGCAATCCACCAGCCAGAGGCTGACGGCGGTTCCTGGCAGTCTCGTGCGCCAGAGGGTAACGTGGTACTGGCCGATGCTCAGCCGTGCCTTACGCCGGCTGCCGGCGGTCCGGGCGGCCTCAAGTGCTGCCGGGTATCCTGGCAACAGAATCTGGACGTCACACTCCTGACGGCTCAGTGCCTCCGGCAGGCTGGCCGAAACATCCGCAAGCCCACCGGTCTTGATCACCGGGAAGACCTCGCTGGTAACAAACAGAACCCTTTTCATGATGCAGGCCTGAGAATGATCGCGGCCAGGGGAGGCAAGGTGAGTTCGAGGGAGCAGGGGCGATCCATCCAGGGCTTCTCACTGGCCTCGAGGCCGTAGGGATTGCCGGCGTTACTCCCGCCATAATATTCGGAGTCTGAATTCAGTATCTCCACCCATCGACCGCTGTATGGAACGCCGATCCGGTACTGGTGCCTGGGTACCGGGGTGAAGTTTATGACGACCACTGTAACTTCATCTTCCGAGCGACGGAGATAGCTGATAACGGATTGCGGGGAGTCATGGCAGTCGATCCACTCGAAGCCGTCACCATAGTAATCGCGTGCGTGCAGCGAAGGCTCCCGCCGGTAGAGGCCGTTCAGGTCCTGTATCAATTTCTGGAGGCCCCGGTGCTCTGGGTACTGCAGCAGGAACCAGTCCAGCTCACGGGACTCGCTCCATTCCCGCCGCTGGCCAAACTCTCCTCCCATGAACAAGAGCTTGGAGCCGGGGTAGGTAAACTGGAAACTGAAGAGCAGGCGCAGGTTTGCCCTCTGTTGCCAGTCGTCGCCGGGCATCTTGTTAAGGAGGCTGGCTTTGCCATGCACGACTTCATCATGCGAGAGCGGCAGCATGAAGTTTTCCGAGAATGCGTACAGCAACCCGAAAGTGAGCTTGTCGTGGTGGTACTGACGGTAGATCGGGTCCTGTTGCAGGTATTCCAGCGAATCGTGCATCCAGCCCATGTTCCACTTCAGGTTAAACCCAAGCCCGCCGATTTCCGGTGGTCGTGTTACCCGCGGCCAGGAGGTGGATTCCTCTGCAATCACCAGCGTTCCCGGGAAACGGCTCTGGCAGGTCTGGTTCAGGTTTTTCAGGAAATCGATTGCCTCGAGGTTTTCATGGCCGCCATGGACGTTGGGAAGCCACTCCCCGGGATTGCGGGAGTAGTTGAGGTAGAGCATTGAAGCCACCGCATCCACCCTCAGGCCATCGATGTGGAAGGTGTCCAGCCAGTACAGGGCACTGCCGATCAGGAAGTTGCGGACCTCATGGCGGCCGTAATTGTAGATCAGGGTGCCCCAGTCCTTGTGCTGTCCCCGACGCGGGTCTTCGTGCTCATAGAGGGCCGTGCCATCGAATCGCGCCAGGGCATGTTCGTCTTCCGGGAAATGACCGGGCACCCAGTCCAGAATTACACCAATACCGTTTCGGTGACACTGATCGACCAGGTAACGAAGATCGTCCGGTTCGCCAAATCGACTCGTCGGAGCGTAATAGCCTGTCGTCTGGTAACCCCAGGACTCGTCCAGAGGATGTTCGGTAACCGGAAGCAGCTCGATATGGGTGAAACCCTGCTCCCGGACGTAGGGAATCAGCTGGTCGGCCAGCTCCCGATAGGTCAGCCAGCGTCCGGATCCATGATGCTGCCAGGACGCGGCGTGGACTTCGTAGACGGAAACCGGGGACTTTTGCCAGACCCATTGGCTGCGCCGGGCCAGCCAGTCACCATCGCCCCAACTGTAACTGCCACGTTGGACCACCACGGCCGCATTTGACGGGCGTAACTCGAAGAATTGTCCGTAGGGATCCGTCTTGAAGAGCTGTTTCCCGGCGCGGGTGGTAATCGCAAACTTATACCGGGCGCCGGCGCCAATCCCCGAAATGAATACAGACCAGACGCCCGAAGCTCCGTGCGCTGTCATCGGATGGTGGCCCGGAATCCAGTCGTTGAAGTCGCCCACGACGCTCACATCGGAAGCATTGGGCGCCCAGACCGCGAACCGCACACCTTCTACACCGTCCCTGGTCTGGATATGGGCACCCAGCACATTATAGATATGCCAGTGACGTCCTTCACCAAACAGGTATAAGTCAAAGTCGCTCAGGGTGGGGCTTTCCATAGACCAGGCATCTTCCTTACGGGTTCCCGGGTATTGAACGCCTGCATGCGCGTTCAAAAAATGACCTGTAACAATTCTAGGTCATAATCCCGTGATATTGTTCTAATATTATTACGGCGGTAAGAGGGCTGTCGATGTGCCGCAAAGGCGCACGGCAGACAGCATCAAGCCAGATGGTTTGCAGGGAAGGATTCATGCATACGGCCAAGCGTTTTGTCAGTCGCCTCACTCGCCAGACGCTCGCTCTGGTACTTGCCGGGGGGCGCGGCTCCCGGCTTCACGATCTCACCAAATGGCGTGCCAAGCCCGCCGTTCCTTTTGGCGGGAAATTCCGGATCATCGATTTTCCACTGTCCAACTGCATCAATTCGGGCATAGGGCAGGTGGGGGTGATCACCCAGTACAAATCCCATTCTCTGATTCGCCACATTCAACGGGGTTGGGGGTTTTTGCGGGGGGAGCTCGACGAGTTCGTCGAGCTGTTGCCCGCACAGCAAAGGATTGAGACCTCCTGGTACGAGGGCACGGCAGACGCTGTGCTGCAGAACCTTGATATCATCCGAAGTCACCAGCCCGAGTATGTCCTGATACTGGCAGGCGATCACATCTACAAGATGGATTACGGCACCATGCTGGCCGCTCATGTGGAGAGTGAAGCGGACATCACCGTTGGCTGCATAGAGGTTCCCATCGAAGATGCATCCGCGTTTGGTGTGATGGATGTGGATGACGAGATGAGAATCCGGGAATTTGAGGAGAAACCCGCGAATCCCCGGCCCATGCCCAATAACTCGGGCAGGGCGTTGGCCTCCATGGGCATTTACGTGTTCAGTACCCGAATCCTGTTTGAGGAACTCATCCGGGATCATCAGTTACAGGGAACTTCCTCCCACGATTTCGGCAAGGACATTATCCCCTCGGTGATCCGCCGTTTGAGGGTCATGGCGTTCCCTTTCAAGGATCCGGTGCAGAATGGGCCCGCCTACTGGCGGGATGTGGGTACGATCGATTCCCTCTGGAAGGCCAATCTCGAATTGATCGGGGTGAGCCCCGAGCTGAATCTGTACGACTCGAACTGGCCGATCTGGACCTATCAGGAACAGTTGCCGCCCGCCAAGTTTGTTTTTGACGATGAAAACCGCCGTGGTACCGCCGTGGATTCGATGGTTGCCGGAGGTTGCATTGTTTCTGGCGCCATGGTCCGGCATTCGTTGCTGTTTTCCCAGGTCAGGGTTCACTCTTTCAGCGAGGTGTCTGATTCGGTGATTTACCCCGATGTGGAGATCGAGCGGAATTGCAGAATTCAGCGCGCCCTGATTGATCGTGGATGCAAGATCCCGGAAGGGACCCAAATCGGATTTGACGAGGACGAAGACCGCAAGCGCTTCTATGTGTCCCCGAAAGGAATTGTTCTGGTAACCCCCGAGATGCTCGGGCAGGACTATCCCCATGGCCTCTGACAAAAAAACACCCGTCGTGCTTTGCTGGCACATGCACCAGCCGGGCTACCAGGATGTGAAAACCGGCCAGTTTCTGTTCCCGTGGGTTTACCTGCATGCCATCAAGGATTACAGCGACATGGCAGCGCACCTTGAGGCCCATCCAGCGGCTCGGGCCGTCGTGAACTTCGCCCCGGTATTGCTGGAGCAGATCGAAAACTATCTGGTCCAGATCGAGCGATGGCGTCATGGCGCCGGGGACATTGGGGATCCGCTCCTGGCGGCCCTGGTCTCAGAATCCTTGCCCGACACGGGGAGCCCGGCGTTTCTGGACCTGATGAACAAAGCCCTGAGGGCCAACCCGGATCGGATTATCAAGCGTTTCCCGGCATATTCCCGCCTTGCGGACCTGGCTGAATTCTATCGCTCCAAACCGGACATCCAGCGTTACATAGCACCGACCTTCCTTAGCGACCTTCTGGTCTGGTACCACCTGGGCTGGATGGGCGAAACCGTGCGCCAGCGCAATTCCTGTGTTCAGAGCCTTCAGGAAAAAGGGGTCGGATTCAGTCTGGATGACCGGAAGGCACTGCTTGATGTGGTTTTCGAGGTTATGTCGGGGATCGGGCCAAGATACCGGCATCTGGCAAAGAATGGACAAGTGGAGCTCTCCGTCAGTCCGTACACTCATCCGATCCTGCCGCTATTGCTGGATCTGGAGTCGGCCAGGGAGGCCATGCCAGACATAACCCTGCCATCCCATTCCCGATACCCCGGAGGCGAATTAAGGGCGAGTTGGCAGTTGCAGCAGGCGAGGGAAACCTTCAAGCGCTTCTTCGACATTGATCCCGTGGGCTGCTGGGCCTCGGAGGGCGGACTGAGCCAGGCAACTCTGAGCCAGCTGGGGAAACACGGGTTCCGATGGACGGCCAGCGGGGACTCTGTGATTCACAACAGCATCAATCTGGCCCGGGAAAAAGAGGAATTGCCTGAGGAAGCGGGCATTCACCAGCCTTTCCGGTTCGGCGACTCCGATGTAATGGTCTTTTTCCGGGACGATGGGCTCTCCGACCTGATCGGATTTACCTATGCGGACTGGCATGCCGACGATGCAGTCGGAGACCTGGTCCACCACATGGAAAATATCGCTGCGCATGCGAAAGGAAAAGCCCGGCCGGTTATCTCTGTGATCCTGGATGGCGAGAACGCCTGGGAGTATTACCCGGAAAATGGCATCCATTTCCTCGATCGGCTTTACTCGGTTCTTGAAAACCACCCCCGATTGAAGCTGACAACCTACCGGGAACTGCTCGAGGAACCGGTATCCGAACCGGTAGTGTTGCCCCATCTGGTCGCCGGAAGCTGGATCTATGGCACCTTCTCCACCTGGATTGGCGACCCCGACAAGAACCGTGCGTGGGACCTGTTGTGCGAGGCAAAAAATCACTATGACAGGGTCATGGACAACGGCAGCCTGAATTCGGACGAGAAGCGAGCCGCGCAGCGCCAGCTCGCCCTGTGTGAGGGATCTGACTGGTTCTGGTGGTTCGGCGATTATAATCCAGCCCAGATCGTCCAGGACTTCGAGCGTCTGTACCGTCGGCACCTGGTTAACCTGTACGAACAGATTGGATATCCCGCACCCCCGTCAGTGTTCCAGCAACTGAGCCAGGGCGGTGGTGAGCCCGCCCGGGGTGGGGCTATGCGACCCGGGCATGACAGGGATGCAGAGGCGCCATGAGTACGGAGGAAATATCGCAGCGACTCTTCGAGGCCCGCCGGGCAGGAGTACTGCTTCATCCGACCGCACTTCGGGGGCAATACGGCATATTGGGAGCCAACGCCCGTCAGTTCGTGGATTTCCTGGCGAAGAGCGGTCTCAGCGTCTGGCAGACACTACCGGTGGGGCCGACTCACAGCGACCTTTCCCCCTACCAGTCGCTTTCTGCGCACGCGGGCAATCCCGAATTTATCGACCTGTCAGAACTCGTAACGCTCGGATTACTGAGGCCGGAAGAGCTTGAACCGCCTGAAAAGGCTGACAGGCGGGCCCTCTGCAAACTGGCTGCCGAGCGGTTTTTTAACGGTGAAGGCCAGCTGCGCTTCCCGGAATTCGAAGTTTTCTGCGCCGAACATGGTGATTGGCTGGAAGACTTCGCCATCTTCTGTGGCATTCGGGAGAAGCTGCCGGGTATGAGTTGGCCCGATTGGCCTGCGCCACTGCGCGACAGGCACCCCGAGGCCGTGGCTGAATTCGTCCGGAATAATGCGGATTCGGTTCAGGCAATCCGGTTCGAGCAGTTCCTGTTCCAGTATCAATGGCACTCACTCAGAGATTACGCTGCTGCGCAGGGCGTTCTTCTGTTCGGTGACATCCCCATCTTTGTGGCTCACGACAGTGCTGATGTCTGGGCCAACCGGCACCTGTTCAAGCTGGATGACGAGGGCAACCCGACGGTCGTTGCCGGTGTGCCGCCGGATTACTTTTCTCCGGACGGCCAGCACTGGGGCAATCCTCTCTACGACTGGCACGCCATGGCCAATGACGGATATCAGTGGTGGCTGCAACGGCTCGAGAGCCAGCGCCAGCTCTTTGACCTGCTCAGGATCGATCACTTCCGTGGTCTGGAATCTTTTTGGGAGATTCCTGCTGCCACGCCAGAACCCCGGTTTGGATATTGGGTGGCCGGACCGGGGCGCAGCTTCCTGAAGGCCTGTTTCGAGCGCTTTCCGGGATTGCCGCTGGTTGCGGAAAACCTGGGAATTATCAGCAACGAAGTGGAGCAACTGCGAAGGGACTTCAGGCTTCCGGGTATGACGGTGATCCAGTTCGGTTTCGATGGCAGCCCGGACAACCCCCATCTGCTGCATCGGCACGAGCCCGGTGACCTTGTGTATACCGGAACGCATGATAACGATACCAGCCTGGGCTGGTATCAAAGCCTGGACGACCACACCCGGGGCTATGTGAACCAATATCTCGGTACCGATGGAACCGGCATGCCATGGCCAATTGTGGATGCGGCCTTCCGATCCGTTTGCTGGCTGGCCATTGTGCCGATGCAGGATTTTCTGGAACTTGGCTCAGAAGCACGCTTCAACACCCCCGGTACGGTTGAGGGCAACTGGACCTGGCAACTGGACCTGTCCTGGTGTACTGACGAGCTTACGGAAAAGATCCGGGAAGCAGTTTCACGGCATGAACGAATTCGGCTTTGACTGGTCACATATTGACCGGCATCAATTTGATCCTGAAAGTGCTGGTGTATAAAAAACAGGCAATTTGTGATTAACGCTGTATCTGTTCAGGGAGGATCCAATGGAACACCGACTCAGCAAGCGCGTCCCCGGCAAACTTTCACTTCTTGTCTACAAACGAGGAATGCCCGTCGCCACAGGACAGGTCCGCAATGCATCGCGCCGGGGTGTTTTCGTTTCCACAGACTATGACGATGTGAAGCTGAACCAGACGCTTGAGCTGGAACTCTGTTACCCGGAAAAAACCGAAAAGCAGCTCCGCAGACTCAAAGCCCACGTTATCAGGAAGTCACCGGATGGCCTGGGGCTTGACTTTGATGGAGCGGATAATGATGCGCTCGGCATCTCCAAGCTCCTCAACTGGCTGGCCAGCCACCATGCAACGATGACCTATGATGCCTCCCCGAAGTATCGTGTCCACTGATTGATGGCCCCATCAGGAGTTATCATGGAAACACCGAAGGCCAGGGCGCAAGACAAGGGGATGTGAACACAGATGACTTTAGCGGCCTACCGGCCCAGGCAGTTGCCTGAGGCCCTGAACGGTCTGTTCACCCTTGCCCTGGATCTCAGGTGGAGCTGGCATCATGGCAGTGATCTGTTATGGCGCACCCTTGATCCCGAAACCTGGGACAGCACCCGCAATGCCTGGCTGGTTCTCAATAGTGTGGCAGGGGACCACCTGGATGAACTCAGCCGGGATTCCGGGTTTCTGTCCCGGTTCAGGGAGCAGATGGATGCCCACGAACGGTTTGTTCGGGCCCGCACCTGGTATTCCGAACAGGACCTCGATGAACTGGATCGTGGTATTGCTTTCTTCTGCATGGAATATGGTCTGAGCGAGTCCCTGCCACTCTATAGCGGTGGTCTGGGCGTGCTCGCGGGAGACTACCTGAAGGCGGCCAGCGATCTCGGTGTTCCTGTGACGGCCGTCGGGCTTCTTTACCAGCAGGGCTACTTCCGCCAGGCCATAAGTACCGATGGTGAGCAGCTCGAATTCTATCCCTACAATGATCCCACCATGCTTCCGGTATCCCCGCTACGGGATAAGGATGACCAATGGCTTCGCGTTATCGTGCCGTTGCCGGGCCGGGATTTACGCCTGAGAGCCTGGGTCGGGCAGGTCGGGCATTGCGAACTTCTGCTTCTGGACAGCAACGATCCACGCAACGAACCCGGCGACCGGGGTATCACCAGTGAACTTTACACAGGTGATCCGGAAAAACGGCTACAGCAGGAGATGGTTCTCGGTATCGGAGGATGGCGATTATTGCGGGCCCTGGGAAGAGATCCGGCGGTGTGTCACCTGAATGAGGGCCATTGCGCCCTGGCTCTGATTGAAAGGGCTTTCGGATGGGCCTTTGACAAAGAGCGCGACTTTGATACGGCCCGCATGGCTACCAGGGCAACCAACCTGTTCACAACCCATACCTCTGTTGCCGCCGGGTTCGACCGCTTTCCAAGGCGTCTTATAGAGCTTTACCTCAGCCCATGGCTTGCTGGTCACGATCTGACTGTGGATCAGCTCATGGATCTGGGGACCCACAATTCGGATCATGATGCCACGGGCGACCCTTTGCTGAACATGGCCTGGCTTGCGCTCAACATGAGTGGACGGGTAAACGGTGTCAGCCGGATTCACAGAAAGGTTTCCCAGACGATACTCCAGCCATTTTTCCCCCGTTGGCCGGCAGAGGATATTCCGGTTGACTATGTCACCAACGGTATCCATACGCCGAGCTGGGATTCCGCGGAGTCGGACGCACTCTGGACTCGCGCCTGCGGAAAGGAACGCTGGCGTCGCCCGATGGAAACCAGCTGTCCGATGGGCACGATTTCGGACCAGGACCTGTGGGACATGCGGCTGGCCCAGAGAAAACGCCTGATTCGCTACCTGCGTCAGCGCCTGGCCAGCCAGCACTGTGAGCACACCCCGGGAAATGACCCGGCAGCTGCCTGCGGACTTCTTCTCGACAATGAAACACTGACCCTGGGCTTTGCCCGGCGATTCACTGATTACAAACGCCCGGACCTGCTACTCAGTGACCCTGAGCGCCTGCTTTCGCTACTCAATCACCGGGACAAGCCTGTTCAGATCGTTCTGGCTGGCAAGGCGCACCCCTATGACAAATCGGGTAAGGCACTGATCCGGAGGTGGAAGCACTTCTCTCGCCGTCCGGAAGCAGAGGGCAAGGTGGTATTCATCGAGGATTACGATCTGGGGGTCGCAAACCAACTGATACAGGGCGTTGATGTCTGGCTGAATACTCCCCGGCATCCCTGGGAGGCCTGCGGTACCAGCGGCATGAAAGTCCTTGTGAACGGTGGCCTGAATCTGTCCCAGTTTGATGGCTGGTGGGCTGAGGCATGGAATCCCGATGTCGGCTGGGCCATCCGGCCCGGCGCCACGTTCGAAGAACTGAGCCATACCAACGACCACGATGCAGCGGATGCAAGGGAGCTGTTTGATCTTCTTGAGAATGAGGTGGTCCCGGCATTTTACCGGGTTGACCAGGAGGGCCGGCCGCAGGACTGGATCAAGATGATCCGGGCCAGTATGGACCAGCTGACTCCCCACTACTCAGCCAACAGAATGGTTCGCGAATACGTGGAGAGGTTCTACCAGCCCATGGTTGCGATGGGCTGCCAGCGTGACCCGGATACAGCACACGCTATGGTCCAGGAGTCCCGGGAGATCAGTGCCCACTGGTCGAGGCTCCGATTCACCTCGATCGAGGTTGAAGAGCAGGGTGATACGCAGCTCTTCACCGTGGATGTCTACCTGGACGGAGTACCGCCGGAGCGCATAGAGGTCGAGCTGGTGACAGAAGCTTCAGAATACGGGCCCAGACAGGCACATTCCATGGAGCGAAAACAGGCTATGGAGGGTTCTGCCTGTGGATGGGTTTACCAGTGTACGGTTCCTGCGCGTCCGGAAGGGCACTACACCCCCCGGGTCCGGGTAAGAGATGATCGCCTGAACCTGCCGCTGGAGAATTCGTCGGTACTCTGGTTAAGGTAGTGCTCAGCCCCGCCAGAAAGCGGGTGAGAGCACAATCACCACGCTCAGGATCTCAAGTCGCCCCATCAGCATCCCAACCGAAAGAACCCACTTGGCAGCATCCGGGAGAGGGCCGAAATTGCCGGCCGGACCGATAATCTCCCCCAGCCCCGGTCCCACATTGGTCAGGGAAGTGAGTGCCCCGGACAAAGCAGTAATGAAATCGAGTTGCAGGGCGGCCAGGGCGACCGTGATCAGCAGCAGACAAAGCAGGAATATAAAGGTATAGGCGATCATTGAAGAGATGATTTCGTCGCTGACAGAACGCCCGTTATAGTTTCGGGTCAGCACCGCCCGCGGATGCAGAAGCCTCATCAACTGCTCCCTGAGGATTATCAGGGATAACTGAAACCGGAAAATCTTCATACCCCCTGCCGTTGATCCTGAACACCCGCCGACGAACATCAGGAAGAAGAACAGGACAAATGCCAGCGGACCCCAGGCACTGTAATCCTCGGAGGCATAGCCGGTGGTCGTAACCACGGAAGTGACGTTGAACAGCGTCGAGGCGTAGTTGTGCAGCGGATCAAAGGGCACCGGTGATACCCACCAGCGGTAGAGCGTAAGCAGTGCCGGAACAATCAGCAGAATGGCCAGGAACATTCGCACCTGCTGATCCCGAAACAGCACACCATGCTGGCCATGCATTTCACGTACAAACAGGAAGAAAGGCAAGCTTCCGATAATCATGAACAGCGTTGCCTCCATAAGAATCAGATCGTTGAACTTGCCCATGGAAAGATCGGAGGTGGAAAAACCACCCGTCGCGATACTGGTGAGACCGTGGTTGAATGCATCAAACAGGCTCATGCCGGATAACCAGTAGGTGAGGACCGCGATCACCGAAAACGCCACGTAGACAAACAAAAGCCCACGACTGAGGGTCTTCATTCGTGGCAGTGCCTTGTCCGTCCATTCGGAGGATTCGGTGGCAAACAAACGCATGCCCCCCACCCGGAGGAACGGGAGCACGGCAACGAACATGCCGATGATCCCGATACCTCCAATCCACTGCAGTATCGAGCGCCAGAGCAACAGGTCCGGGTCCATGTCGTCCAGTCCGCTCAGGACAGTTGCGCCCGTGGTGGTTATCCCCGACGTGCCCTCGAAAAAGGCATCAGCGGCGGACAAGTGCAGATCACTCAGGTAGAAGGGCAGGGATGACAGCAGGGCGATGATGAACCAGCTGGATACGGTGAGCACGAACATGAATCGCGGCTTGAGGTCCCGCGGCTGGTTATAGGTGGTGACGATACCCAGTATGCCGAGAACGCAGACAATGGCAGCCGATTCCGCAAACGCCATGGCATTCGGCGCTTCGGACCCGGCAAGAAAAATCACCGGTAACGTCATGAATATGCTGAGAAGCACAAACATAACGCTGACAATAAAGATGACAGGGTTTAGATTTCTCAAATGGATGCTCTAGCCAGCTGAACCGGGAGACCGCGCCAGAATACCTGCCGCCCCCGCCTTCCGCAAGGCAATCAGGGCCTTGGCAAGGCATGAAGCACGAATTAAATCGTCGTAAATAACGGGTAAATTCGGATCTTTACTATGGCAAACATCGTGGGGTTGGTGCATTTTCATAGTTGAACACCGAAAGGAACGGTTAAGGAGAACAAACCATGACACGTACAAAATCTCTCGCGCTGGCGCTGGCAACCCTTTCAGGAGGCATTGTGGCCAGCGGAGCGGCGCAAGCTCAGGACATGTACAAATCCGGTGTTGGCGGGCTTTATGCCGGCCTGAATTACACGTTTATGGACGCCGAGCTCGGCCCCTTTGACGCCGATACAGGCACTCTTTCGGGAAAGGTCGGGGTGATGGCAACTCCATTTCTCGGGATTGAGGCCCGCGCGGGCTTTGGCGTCGATGATGACACCATCAACGGAGTGGATGTGTCCGTGGATAATTTCTACGGGGGCTACGCCACCTTCAATCTGGCCAATGAGTCCCCCATAACTCCGTATGCGGTATTGGGCTTTACCCGGATTGAACTCGAAGCGGGTTCCGCCGAAGACGATGACTCCGACGTTTCCTACGGTATTGGTGCCAACATGGAGTTCGCACCGAACCTGTCTGGTAACCTCGAGTACATGCGTTATTACGACGACGACAACGTTGAGATCGACGGCCTTGGTGTCGGTATCCAGGTCAATTTCTGATCGTCCCCGTTGAGTTAACCCAAGAGGAGTCGTTTTGAACCATCTCGCCCACGTGTTCCTCGCACCGGATTCCGCTGAGGCCCGCGTGGGCAGCATTCTTGGGGACTTCACCCGGGGCGTTGAGCTTTCGGCGCTGCCGGGGGAAGTCCACCGGGGCGTCCGTCACCATTTCGCTGTCGATACGTTTACTGACCGCCACCCCGAAGTCCTTGAATCCAAGCGGTTATTTTCAGAACGCCGCCGCCGTTTTGCCGGTGTGGCCCTGGATATTCTGTACGACCATTTCCTGCTCAAGAACTGGCACACATTCAGTGATCGGGATTGTGACTGGTTCATCCGTCGCACCTATCGGGAACTGCGCGAGAACCGACACCTGATGCCACCGCAGATGGCCCGGGTTACGGACCGGATGATCGATCACGACTGGTTCGGCGCGTACCAGGATCTGGATAACATCGGGCAGGCCCTGGACCGTGTGGCAGCCCGCGTCCGGTTTCCGAACCGGTTTGACGGGATCATCGATGAGATCCAGGCTCACGGCCCGGAGCTGGAGCAACGTTTTCTAAGGTTTTTCTCCGATCTTCAATCAATTGCGAAGGAGTTTTAATGCGAATTCTCGCTATTTTTCTGATGATTCTCTCGCTGACAGCCACCTCGGCAATGGCTGAAGAAAAGGAAGACAGGGTTCCCGAAACGCTCGGTTTCGTGGAGTGGGTGGTCATGAAAGATACCCGGCTGCGATTGAAGGCGCGGCTCGATACCGGTGCCAAGACTTCATCCCTGCACGCGGTCAATGTTGAAGAATTCAACCGTAACGACGAACGCTGGGTAAGCTTCGAGATCCCTCTCGGAGATCACGAGGATCAGCCGGTAGAGGGCGAATTCAAACATGACGACGTGGTGATCGTCCTGGAGCGGCCGGTGCGCAGGACCGTTCTCATCAAGCGCAAGGGGGCTCCTTCACAACGCCGTTATGTGGTGGACCTCGAGTTCTGTATCGCAGGCACAATCCACACCACCCAGTTCTCGCTGACTGACCGAGGCAAGTTTTCCTACCCGGTGCTTCTGGGCCGGCGTTTCATGCGAGACGATAACATCCTGGTCGACTCCTCCGACAGCTTCCTTGCCAGCAAGGACTGCGAATACAGCAGCCTTGAGGAGCTCGTAGAGAATCAGCAAGCCAAAGTGGTTCGCTGATACCATTCCTAGCCGCCACCCAGCGCGGCTTTCTCCATTTCAAGGTAAACCCGGTAGGCGTTGGCCTTGTTGGACGCCTCGAACGCAGGCAAGCCCTTATATCGGGACCAATCTGCCGCTTCGTAGGCGTCCTCGAATGGAATCCAGTTCTCGACGGCAGCTCCCATCTGTTCCCGGACATACCCGAGGTAGTCGTAGGTAAAATTCAACGCCTCCATGGCATTTTCGGAGGCACTGCCATGGCCGGGAATCAGGATCTTCGGCTTCATTTCCCGCACCTTGTCAATAGCTTGCATCCAGTTACCCGTATCCACTTCTGAGCTGGCAAGGTAGGGCACACGTCCATGCTGAATGATGTCTCCGGAGAACAGAACCCCCGCCGGCTGAACCATCATCAGACTGTCATCCGGCGAATGTGCCGGCCCGGCATGCACGACCCTGAACCTGAATTGGCCAGATTCCAATGCTATCTCAGTCTTAAATGTCACATCCGGAGGGACCACCTTGGTACTTTCACCCACCCACGGTGAAAGCGCCTGCTTGCGCTGCTGCAGCCGCTTATCTGCATCCGGGCTATTGATATAGATACTGGATGCTTCCTGGGCAATCACCTGGGCGTCCGTCAGCTCCCTGAACGCCTCAAGGCCGTAAACATGATCTGCATGATAATGGGAGATAACGACGTGAGAGATGGGTAGGGTGGTCATTTCGCGTATTTTGTCGATCATCGCCGCTCCCAGGCTTGGCGTCCCCAGGGCATCGAACACCACAACGCTCTCTTCTGTAATGACAAACCCTGCGTTCGCTGTGAAGCCTTCGTTTTGCTGACTGGGCACACCGGACTGACCGGAAAAATAGTAAACGTTCTCAGCACTTACCGGTTCGGCCTCAAACGGAATCGAGAGCGGGGGATAGCCAGAAGACGATTCCGCCGCCTTTGCGCCAGAGCCGATAGCCATTACCACGAATATCCCGATAAGTCTGACGCTGACACCAATTTTTTCTGCCCGCATTCCAGCCCCTCCCTTGATCTGATTCCTTGCCATGTAAGTGCCTGTATTGACATTGATTTCCATCAATTCCCAGGAAATCGGGAAGCCCCTTTTGCGACAAACGTCCTATGAATCCCGATTCAAAAACCACTTGTAACCTGAAAACGAGAGGTTTATAAATAAATTATATCCTTATAACAGAAACAACAAGACCGCCTTTCAGTGACCTGCTGATTGCCGGCCGACTGCCCTTAGAAGGCATCGAAGGAGGAGAAAAACTATATGCTCGGCAAACTCCGCCGACTCAACCGGGATGTGTCCAAAATAGCCCTGGAAGAGTCAGAACGCTTACCCTCAGAAGAACGCAGACGTTTTCTCAGAAGTGGCCTGTTCACCGCGGGTGGTGCCATGGTCGGAGGCGCCCTCGCGGGTGTCGCCCCCAAGGCTCTCGCAGCGACACAGTACCCACCCGAGATTCCGCCATGGACCCGATCCCTCGGCCCCGGCGTGGTGACTGACCCCTACGGCGTACCATCACCGTTCGAAAAAGATGTTATCCGCAGGAATGTCCCCTGGCTGACCGCTGACAAAGTTTCATCCATCAGCTTTACCCCTCTTCAGCATCTGAAAGGGATCATCACTCCAAACGGTCTTTTCTTCGAACGCCATCATGCCGGTCGACCGGAAGTTGACCCGCAACAGCACCGCCTGATGATTCACGGTCTCGTGGAACGCCCGATCATCCTCTCGATGGAGGATCTCCAGCGGTTTCCCAGTGTTTCCCAGATCAACTTCATCGAGTGTCCCGCGAACGGTGGTATGGAATGGCGGGGGGCCCAGCTTAACTCTCTCCAGTTCCTGCACGGCATGGTGAGCTGCGCCGAATGGACTGGGGTTCGACTCTCTACGCTGCTGCAGGAAGTCGGCATCAAACCCGAAGGTAAGTGGCTCCTGGCCGAGGGCGCTGATGGTGCAGCCATGACCCGCAGTATTCCCATGGAGAAGGCGCTGGACGACGTTATTGTCGCTTATGCCCAGAATGGTGAGGCGCTGCGCCGCGAGCAGGGCTATCCGGTCCGCCTCGTGGTCCCGGGATGGGAAGGCAACACCCATGTGAAGTGGCTGCGCCGGCTGGAAGTGGGGGACAAGCCCTGGATGCAGCGTGAGGAAACCTCGAAGTACACCGATCTGATGCCGGACGGCACCGCCCACGGCTTCACCTGGGTCATGGAAGCCAAGTCCGTCATCACGTCGCCGTGTCCGGAAATGCCGCTGAAGAACAAAGGCATCTGTCAGATCGAAGGGCTTGCCTGGAGCGGCCGGGGCAAGGTCAAGGCAGTGGACGTTTCGGTCGACGGGGGCCAGAACTGGCAGCAGGCCCAGCTGAGAGAGCCGGTGATGTCGAAGTCACTGACCCGCTTCTCCCTTGAGTGGAAATGGGACGGTAACCCTGCGCTTATCCAGTCCCGGGTAATTGATGAAACCGGGTACGTGCAACCGACGCTCGCGCAGCTCCGGGAAGCCCGAGGTACCAATTCCATCTATCACAAGAACGCGATCCAGACCTGGAAAGTCAACGGAGACGGGAGTGTGGTCAATGTTCAGCTTTCATAAATCGTCACGCGTCTTTACCGGTGTCTGTTCTGGTTTCCTTCTTGCGTCCATGCCCATGCTTGGCGCTGCCGAGTCGGTGGGGCACTACGGGTACGGTGAATCCCCGACCGAGGAACAGATCGCTGCCTGGGATATTGATGTCCGCCCGGACGGGACGGGGCTTCCGGAAGGCAGTGGTTCCGTGGATGAAGGCATGCAGGTTTTTGAAACCTACTGTTCCTCCTGTCACGGCGCCTTCGGCGAGGGCATGGGACGCTACCCCAAACTTGCCGGTGGCGAGGGCAGCCTGACCGAAGACCGTCCTGAGAAGACCGTCGGTAGCTACTGGCCTTACGCCTCAACCCTCTGGGATTACATTCATAGGGCAATGCCGTTCTTCGCGCCCCAGTCGCTGACGGATGACCAGGTCTATGCCCTCACTGCTTATGTACTGAACCTGAATTACATCGTGGACGGTGACTTTGTCGCCAACAAGGAGACGCTTCCTGAGGTGGTGATGCCGAATCACGACGGTTTCACCTGGGAGGACCCGCGCCCTGTCGTTCAAAACGAACGCTGCATGGAAGACTGCAAGGAAGAGGTAACCGTCTCTGACTCGGCAGCGGGGAAAAACCTGACACCAAGCACGACCGGCCCCCTCGACGAGGGGATTACAGAATAAGAAGGCTGAACCGGAGCAAAAGCTCCAATGAGTGCCGAGGAGGACTGCGTGATGCGAAAAGGGTTAATTTCCGTGTGCTTGACCACACTCGCACTGAGTGCCACAGCACCGGTGTTCGCCGAACCTACCCAGGCCGATATTGACCGGGGCAAGGAACTTGCTTTCAGCCGCAAGGACGGAAACTGCCTTGCCTGCCACAAGATGGATGACGGCAAGCTGACCGGAAACATCGGTCCGGAACTTGTGGATATGAAAACCCGCTATCCCGACCGCGAAATTCTGTTCAAACGCATCTGGGACGAGACCCAGTTCAATCCGATGACGGTGATGCCGCCATTCGGAAGACACATGATCCTGAGCGAAGAAGAAATCAACCGGGTCATTGATTACCTGTACACGCTGTAAATGCGAGGAGGAGTTACCGTGATTGATCAACGGCGAAGAGGCTTTTTGAAGGGGGTGCTGGGTGCAGGTGTTGCCACCTTTGCACTGGGTTCCGGCATCGTGCCGCTGCGCGTCGAAGCCGCCACGGCTCCGGATGCGTCCGATTGGCCGGAGAAGGCATTCGGTACCCCGGGTGTGGACGAGACCATTGCAGAACTCTATGGCATGGAAGCGACTGAATCCGACCAGATCACCATGGATCTGCCTACGATTGCGCAAAATGGTGCGGTCGTACCCGTCACTGTTGAAACCGCGCTTCCGAACGTAACCGGCATCGCGCTTCTGGTGGCCAAGAACCCGAATGCCCTGGCGGCCTATTTTGATATTCCCGAAGGCACGATGCCCTTCGTATCGAATCGCCTGAAGATGGCGGAGACGACCGATGTGGTGGCAGTCGTGATTTCTGACGGCAAAGCCTACAAGGCAACCCAGAACGTGAAAGTGACCGTTGGCGGCTGTGGCGGCTAACAGTTAAACGGACAGGAGAACAACAATGGCGTCCAGTATCAGAGTACGTGCAGTAGAGAATAACGGTGTGACATCACTGAAAGCCCTGGTTCGACATCCGATGGATTCAGGGTTTGTAAAGGATTCGGCAGGTAATGTTATTCCGGCCCACTTCATAAAAGTCCTGACCATTTCCCATAACGGCAAGAACGTGTTCGTTGCCAACTGGGGTCCGGCTGTATCCAAGGATCCATTTCTTGAGTGTCGGTTCAAGGGAGCCAAAAAGGGTGACGAACTCACCATCAGCTGGATCGATAACGAGGGCGAAAGCGATTCAACCACTGCAACGATCGCCTGAAGATTGTCGGCGGACAGGCTCACCCTGAACCGCCGCAAAGGAGGATTGGACATGCTTAAAGCGAAAGTCATTCTGGTCGCGCTCGGAGCGGCGCTTGCGATGCCACAGGCATTGGCGGGAGCTACACCGGAAGAGGACCGGAAAGAAACGGTTGAATACTTCAAGCAGATGTTCCCCGATGTACCGCTCGAGGAGTTCGTGAACGGCCAGTACGCACTGAACGAAGATCGTCGCAAGCAGTGGGAATCAATGCAGGATTTTCCACCCTACGAGTTTGCGGTGGCCGAGGGCAAGGAGATGTTCGAAACGCCGTTTGCCAATGGCAAGACCTACGCCAGCTGCTTCGAGAATGGTGGAATCGGTATTCGACAGAACTATCCGTACTTCGATACAGAAAAGAAGGAAGTGATCACGCTTGAGCTCGCCATAAACCGTTGCCGTGAGGCCAATGGTGAGGAGCCTCTGAGATGGAAGAAAGGGGCCATTGCGTCAATTTCTGCTTACATGGCATCCACCTCCGAGGGCAAGCCCATCAATATCGAGGTGCCTGACGATCCCGATGCTCTGGCGGCCTACCAGGATGGAAAGGAGTTCTATTACAGCCGGCGGGGCCAACTGAATTTTTCCTGTGCCAGCTGTCATGTCCAGAACCCCGGCAAATGGATCCGGGCAGACTTTCTGTCGCCCGCGCTTGGGCAACCTTCGAACTTCCCGGTACACCGTTCGAAGTGGGGTGAACTGGGCACATTGCATCGCCGTTTTGCCGGCTGCAATAACAATGTCCGTGCGGAACCGCTGCCGGCCCAGAGTGAGGAATATCGTAACCTCGAGTATTTCCTGACATACATGAGCAACGGTCTGCCGGTTGTTGGCCCGGCTACCCGGCCATAACGAAACAGAAAGGGAGAAACACAATGAACAAGCCTTTACTGACCATCGGTATTTCGCTTGCCCTGTCTGTTCCGCTGGCTGCCCAGGCAGGGGCCAAAGAAGACTTCAATGAAGTCTATGCAAAGGCTCAGAGCACCCATCAGGATGCCGGGAACTTCCAATGGACCACGACGACCGACAGGATGAAAGCGGCAAAAACATCCGCTGAAAGCGGCGACTATGACAAAGCCGCCTCGATGGCCCGGCAGGCTCTCAAGTTAGCCCAGGAGTCGGTCGCGCAACGAAAACAGCAGCAAGAGGCATGGCGGAACGCCGCCATTGGTAACTGAACCCGTTTGCCGAACGGAAATGGCTTTCCCGAGAGCATTACGGGCTCCGGGGAAGCCGGTTAACTCCAATAACGACAAAGAAAGGAGAGTGCAGTGTCAATTTCCCGCAGAGACTTCCTGATGGCAATGCAAGCGGCAGCCGTAGCCGGGCTTGCCCCGAAACTTGCTTTGGCAAAAGGCGGCGAGGGACTGTACGACGCACCGAAGTTCGGCAATGTCCGGCTGCTCCATCTCACCGATATTCACGCCCAGTTGTCACCGGTTCATTTCCGTGAACCCAACGTGAACCTGGGTATTGGTCCCAGTAAGGGCCGGGTGCCGCACCTGGTGGGACAGCATTTCCTGGATCATTTCGGTATTCCGTCGGATAGCCGTCGATCCCATGCATTTACCTATCTCAATTACACGGAAGCCGCGCAGGAATACGGCAGGCTCGGCGGCTTCGCTCATTTGAAGACCCTGATTGACCAGCTCCGTGAACAGGCCGGTGCAGGCAACTCATTGTTGCTGGACGGCGGAGATCTCTGGCAGGGATCAGGCACAGCCGTCTGGACCAACGGCGAGGACATGGTTGAGGCGAGTAACCGCCTTGGCATCGACATCATGACCGCACACTGGGAATTCACTTACCCGGAAGAGCAGATTCGCAAGAATGTCAGTGCGTTCAAGGGGGAGTTCCTGGCCCAGAACGTGTTCCTCTCGGATGAAGCCATGTTCATGGGGGCAGAGGCCTATGACGAGGCCAGTGGCCGTGTTTTCAAGCCCTATACAATCCGGGAGCTGGGTGGCAAACGCGTTGCAGTCATTGGCCAGGCCTTCCCTTATACGCCGATTGCAAATCCTTCCTATTTCATTCCCGACTGGCGCATGGGCATCCGGGAGGCCGAGATGCAGTCTCTGGTCGACGAGATCCGTGAAAACGAAAAGGTTAACGCGGTGATCGTGCTTTCGCACAACGGCATGGACGTGGACCTGAAAATGGCCAGCCGCGTAACGGGTATCGACGCCATTCTGGGCGGCCATACCCACGACGCGGTCCCGCAGCCGACTGAAGTCAGCAATCCGGGAGGCAAAACCCTGGTGAGCAATGCTGGCACCAACGGCAAATACGTCGCCGTACTGGATCTCGATATCGGCAATAACGGCGTTCGGGGCTATGAATACAAGCTGCTGCCGGTCTTTTCGGACCTGATCAAACCGGATGCGGCCATGACCAGTTTCATACAGGATGTCCGGGCACCGTACATCGACAAACTGAGTGAAAAACTCGCCATCGCAGACGAACTGCTTTATCGGCGGGGCAACTTTAACGGCACCATGGATCAGGTGATCTGCGATGCGCAGCGAAAAGTCCTGGACGCCCAGATCTCGCTGTCACCAGGCTTTCGCTGGGGCACGACCGTGCTCCCGGGTGAACACATCACCATGGACGACGTGATGAATGCCACAGCGATTACCTATCCGGAAACCTATGTCCGTGAAATGTCCGGCGCCGACCTGAAACTGATCATGGAAGACGTGGCCGACAACCTGTTCAACAAGGATCCGTATCGACAGCAGGGTGGCGATATGGTTCGCGTCGGCGGTATGGACTACACCTGCGACCCCACTGCCAATATGAACGGTCGCATCTCTGATATGCGTCTGGATAACGGAGAGCCGATTGACGCTAACAAGATGTACAAGGTTGCAGGCTGGGCAACGGTAAATTCCCGCGCACCCGGTCGGCCGATCTGGGATGTGGTCGCCGATTATCTGAGATCGGAGAAAACCGTCAAGATCGACAAGTTCAACACGCCGGCCCTCAAGAATGTAGCGGGTAACCCGGGGCTTGAAGACTACGCAGGTTAAGTGATGAGCAGGAACTTCTTTGCTGAAACCACGGCTGTGCTGTTCGGGGTGTTGCTCCTGGTAGGGGCAGCCTCTGTTCAGGCAGAGCATGCAACCGACAGCAAGCCGTTTGCCGAGAAATTCCTGCTGCTGCAATTGAGCGATGGTGAATCCGAGAAACAGGACAAGGTCCTGAGCATTGCCGGCAACCTGCTGGAATACTATGGCCCGGACGCAATTGATATCGAGATAACCACCTTCGGTCCGGGTGTGCGTCTGCTGTATGCCGATAACAGTCGTCAGGAAAGGATCAGCAGCCTGATGGCCCAGGGTGTGCGATTCACTGTGTGCATGAACACAATCGATACCATCGAGCGAGAAACCGGAAACCGTCCGGAGCTTCATCCAGAAAGCATCCCGGTCGACGTCGGGGTTGCCCATATCCTGGATGTAGTCGAGGAGGGCTATGTACTCGTTCGCCCATGATCGTCTGACCTGATAAAGGAAGGGTTCCATGAAGACCAAGCTGTCGAAATCCCTGATGCTCGTCTCCGCTCTTGCTGCCGCAGGTGTTTGCAGCGCACAGGAAAGTGACCAGCCGGTGATGGTGGAGATCAAGAAACTTTCCATGGACACCGCCCTGACTATCGCGAAAACCGCCATCGAAACCTGCCGGGAGCAAGGCGTGCAGGTGGCCGTCACGGTAGTGGACCGGGGCGGGCATCCCCAGGTGGTATTGCGGGATGTATTGGCCATGGATCTGGCCCTGGAAGTCAGTTATCGGAAGGCCTACACCGCCATGACTTTCACAAGTCCCACTTCGTCCCTCGAAGACCGTTTCACCGGGCCATTTTCCGTCGGCAAGATCGATAAAGTACTGCTTTCAAGTGGAGGCGTTCCTATCCAGGCAAGTGGCGAGACCATCGGTGGTGTCGGCGTCAGCGGCGCTCCATCCGGGGAAACGGATGAGAACTGCGCCCTGGCGGGGGTTGCCGCGGTAGAAATGGACCTGGAAATGGCGTCTTTCTGATGGACGTTTTCTGAACATGCAGGGGAATCATAATGCTACGCAGTGTTCTGAAAGTTGTTTCCCCATTATTAATGCTTCCTGCGATGGCAGTTGGGGCGTATCCGGACGCAGTTCAGGTACTGGTTGATGAAGGTCTCAAGGTGGAAGCCACCTTTGAGGCACCCGGAGGGCTGAAAGGATTTGTCGGACGGCGGAACGGACATCCGGTATCCCTTTACCTTATGCCGGATGGCGAGCACGTCGTCATCGGGAAGATGGTTGACGGTTTCGGTCAGGATCTGAGCGCAAGTCACATCCGGAACTGGCTCCCCAAACCGGATCTGACCGGTGCCTGGCAAAAACTCGAGAATGCGGCCTGGGTATCTGAGGGTCCCCGGGATGCTGAACGAATTGTCTATGTGTTTTCCGACCCCAACTGCGGTTACTGTGTGGCGTTTCGGGAAAAAGCGCAGCCATTCCTTGAGCGGGGAATCGAGCTGCGGCACATCATGGTGGGCATCATTCAGCCTTCCAGTCTGGCGAAAGCTGCCAGCGTACTTGGAGCGGATAATCCGGTGGAACAGCTGGAGTTCCATGACAGCCAGTTTCCCAGGGATTGGCTCGCTTCGGAGGAAAATGTTCCCGAGGAGCTTCGGGAGCAGGTCCAGAGCAATAACCGATTGATGGAGAGCCTATCCATCGCGGCAACCCCCTCGGTTATTTACAAGGATCCAGCCGGGAAAATGCACAAGATTGTCGGTCTCCCTGATGACTCGGCACTGGCCGAGGCCGTGTTCCGGTATCCGGAATAGCAATGTCTGTTGGCCCAGGGGGCTGTAAAAGGAGAATAATCATGAGTTTTCGAGGGCTGTTTCTGGCGTTACTGATCGTTCCGGGCGTTGTCTCGGCAGGCAATGGCATTCCGGATAAACTGGAACTCACGAAAGTAACTGACCGCGTCTACTCGGCCATCGGCGAGACAGCCCCGGGCACTTACGAAAATCACGGTCACAACAACAACCTGAGCTTTATCATCACCGATAAGGGCGTGGTGGTCTTCAATGGCGGTGACAACTACCTTTTGGCGAAGTCTTTCCATAATTCCATTCGCAGCATCACCGACAAAGAGGTCAAATACGTTGCCAATGAGAATGCCCAGGGGCATTCCATGCTGGGTAACAGTTACTGGCGGGATCAGGGCGTTCCGATCATTGCCCAGAAAGAGGCAATCAAGGAATTCGAGCACCAGGGCGAAGCCAAACTGGCGTCAATGGAACGCAGGAACAAGGAAAAGGCCGAAGGTACCTACGTAGCAGTGCCCGACATCGGTTTCGAGGACCGCTACGATCTGGACATGGGAGATGTGACCATTGAGCTGCATTACTTCGGGCCGGGGCATGCACCCGGGGACATTGCTCTGTGGGTCCCCGAAGAAAAGCTGCTGATTACCGGTGACCTCGGATTCCATCAACGCCTGCTGGCAGTTTTCGAGGATACCGACACCGGATCCTGGATCGAGTCTTTCGACAAGATGACCGAACAACTGGACCCGGCGATTGTGATTCCGGGTCACGGTGAACCAACCACCCTGGATGTTGTCACCAAAGAAACCCGGGGGTACCTGGTTTTCCTTCGTAATGCCGTGACCGAGATCCTGGAGCAGGGTGGTGGACTGGACGATGCCTATAATATCGACCAGTCCCAGTGGTCTTACCTCGACACCTATGAGGAACTTGCCGCCAAAAATGCAGGGCGCGTTTATCAGGATCTTGAATTCGAGTACTTCTGAGTTACTGTTACTCGTCGAATCTCTGTAATCCCTGTAGCGCGATGGTGTACTCACCTTTTTCAACGTCAAAACCGATCCGGTACGCCGAAGGATACCAACCCGGGTAACTATAGCGCTCGGGCCTTTTTACCGGTGTTGTCGAGTCCGCAAGGGACTGCAGGAAGGTGAGGGAAACCATTGGTTCAACAAACATCAACTCGCCATTGTGGTAGCCATAAATGAAATTATGGCTGAACGGCTCGCCCTGGAACTCCTTTCCGGCTGGGTCCAGAGCATGCATTCCCATACGTTCCACCGCTGCATCGGGCGGTACAACGTAGCCTGCAGGAAGCAATTGCGGATCGGGTGCAGTCATGGCCCGGTCACGGCCCTCGCCGTGGAAGGTGATTGCTTCGCGTGCCGCATTGTTGATCATGTAAAAGTGCACATCGAAATGGGCGACGGAGTACACCCCCTCAGGCATGTGGCCAACAGGATTCCAGTCCAGAAGCACATGGTCATACCCGGTTCGCGGGCCTGATTCAGGCATCGGAATGGGAAACTCCCAGGCTGACTTTTCGGCTGTGGCTTCAGGTAATCCGGTCAAGGCGCCGCTATCCATCACGACGGACACGGATTCAGGCTCCCCGAGTGTATCGACCGTTACCACCACCCAGGCGGCACCATTCCCCACAGCCACAGGTGCGCCAGTGAAACCATCCTCATCACCGGCCTGCACGCCGCCTGCCAGGCCTGAAAGAACAAGGAGCTGAAGCAGGCCCACTGAACAATAATAATACCCTTGCGATTTCATTGATTTACCCCTCCATAAAAGGCGCAGCCAAAGCGTCGCCAATGACCGGCCAGGACGGCCGGCAAGCCATCGCCCTTCAGACTGATTCAGAAGAAAACGCAAGGAGCAGGAGGGACTGACAGCAGAGAAAAACAGCCTGTCCGCCCACTTAATCTGACGACCACCAGAAAGGGTATGGCCGAACATGATCAATATATCACCAGAAATGAGGTCTGTGAGGGTTTTTGTTGAGCCAGGAGCAAGTACTTTTCCTTACGCAGCAGCGGTCACGCATGGCGCTTTAAGCCTGGCACGTAGTGGTTTCTAAGCATCTGATTAAATGAAAACAACCTTTAATATAGTGACCTAACGACTATCAAGGCATGCGCTGCCTGCCATCAAACCCATAAGGATGAAACGAACGATGAAAACTGCTGCTACCTGGTTTAAAGGTTGGCGTATGAAGCGCAACTTTGTACGCCTCGTAGAAACGACCGAACCGCGACTGCTTCTGGATGCCGGGTTTGCCCCCGAGGTCATCGAAGCAAAGCTGCGTACACCTTTCTGGAAGTTCTGATTAACGTCTGATTATCCGGACAGGAAGTGTAGGGCTCAAGCCGGGGCAATAGAATTGCCCCGGCCAAAATACGGCTGTGCGTTAGCCAGCACCGTACTCTTATTCACGCATCTCGAGAATCCAGGTCACGAGCCTTTCCGCTTCCTCCTGACTCACTTCCGGGCGAGTCTGTTGATAATGTCCATTCCCTTCATCAACAGCTTGTGCTTCCATTTCAGGCATTTCAGCCGATCCCCAGTGATCCTCGCCACCTGTAAGAACGACCTGAACCAGCCGATCAAACTCATCCATGGTGTACCTCTGGGCGATACTCGGGAAAGCGGGCGCGCTAGGCATCTCGTTACCAGTGGTATGGCAGGCCATGCACTGTTTTTTCTCGGCGAGTTGCATCGCACTCATACCGTGCGAGTCTGCCTGCGCAGCCGCGGCCCCCAGGCACAGGCTGCCAATAAGGGCGGTAGATAGGATTATCCGTTTCATGTCTGCTTCCTTTCGTTCAATCCTGGTTAACTGTTCGAGATTACGACCTATGGCATTGACCAAGACTGCTATCCCTTCCCTAAAATTAGATCAGGAATCCCACTGGTTCCACCCGGTGCCGCCATCCAATCCACTGTGTTAGGCTTTTTGGAGGTTATTGGAGGGCGCTAGTTGGCCCGAACCTCTGACAAGGTAAAAGGAGTACCGATGCAGCCGGCGCTGGCGTCACCCATCGCGACCTTTGCCGCCCGCGCGGTTTTTTTCGCCGGGCTCTGGTGGATATTAACCCTCGGAGCCCCTTCGGCCTGGGGGTTCGGGGCAGTGGTGATTGTTTTGGTCGCCTGGCTATCCGTGTTGCTGTTTCCTCCTTCCATCCATCGTCTTCATCCGCTGGGCCTGGTCCAGTTCATCGCTTACTTCCTCGGCCATTCGGTTCTTGCCGGTGTTGATGTAGCAAGGCGTCTGCTGACACCTTCACTGGCGATTACACCCGGAGAGATAACCCTCTCTCTTCGCCTGCCAGAGGGTGGCCCTCGCTGGCTGCTTGCAAACACCCTGTCGCTGATGCCGGGAACGCTCAGCGTACACTTCGACAACAACCTGCTAACAGTCCATTGCCTGGATACTAGTGTTGATATAGAGGCGGGCGTTCGCAGAGCAGAGTCGCAGGTCGCCAGGGCCTTCAGGATTCCTCTGGCCCCATGGGAAGGGGCGCAATCATGACTGGCGTCTTGTTGAGCGTTGCTGCGTTTCTCTTGGTCACGTTACTGCTATCCCTGATCCGGATCTGGCGGGGACCGGAAGCGGCTGACCGGATGCTGGCCTCTCAATTATTCTGCACCACGGGGGTCGCATTGTTGCTTGTGCTGGCATACGCCGGTTCGTGGCCAGCCCTGATGGATGTGGCACTGACCGTTGCCGTGTTGGCAGTCCTGGCCGTAGCAGCCTTTGTGACACGGGTAGTCAGGATTGATCGGGAAGCCGCGTCCGGTAAGTCAGCCAATGCCGAGTCCAGAGAGGAACCCCATGTTTGACGGATTGGTGATGGTGGTTCAGCTGATACTGCTGGTCTCAGGCTGTGTGTTTTTTGCGCTGGGCAGTCTCGGTCTCTTCCGCTTCCCCGACACCCTCACGCGTATCCATGCGCTGACCAAGGCGGATAACCTTGGTTTGGGCTTCATTGTGCTGGCATTGCTGCCTTTGGCGCCTTCCTTCAGTGCCGGCCTCAAGACACTGCTGATCTGGGTTGTTGCCTTGGCAGCAAGTGCAACTTCGGCTCACCTTGTGGCGCGAGCCGTTCGTGGCGGCATCACGGATGGTTCCCCGACAGAGGATAATAATGACTGAATGGTCGCTGGATATTTTGCTTGTTATTGCGTTGCTGGTAACCGCGACGAGTGTCCTGTGGTCCCGTGACCTTTTTCGGGGTGTTGTCTTCTTTATTGCGTTCGGGTTGCTGATGGCGCTGGCCTGGGTACGCCTTCGGGCTCCGGATGTTGCGCTTGCCGAAGCAGCAATAGGGGCCGGGTTAACGGGGGTGCTACTACTGGACGCAGCCCGGCATCTCTCGAATGACGAGTCCCAAGGCGAGGACGGTAAGGAAAAAAAGCCATGACCCGCGTGCTGGCCATATTGACAGTCACTGCTGTCTGTTTTGCCTTTTTATCCGGTCTGGTCTATTCGATCTGGCAGATTGGGGCAACGACTACACCGGTCGACTTGCCAGCGTTGCTGGCCGGCAACCTTGACGATAGCGGCGTCGAGAACCCGGTTACAGCGGTGCTTCTGAACTTTCGCAGCTACGATACCCTGCTTGAAATCGGTGTGTTGGTGATCGCGGGCATTGCCGGAATCTCAGTGGCCAAGACTTCATCACTGGAAGATCCGGAACTTCGCACCTCGGATGAATTACTCTATGCATTGCAGCGCTGGTTGGTACCTCTGACGCTTTTGCTCGCCGGATATCTGCTCTGGGCCGGATCCGATCGCCCTGGCGGCGCGTTTCAGGCGGGGGCGGTTCTGGCCGCAAGCGGTGTACTCATGCGCCTTGGGGGTATTCCAATGGACTTTCTGCGCCCGGGACTGATGCTTCGGCTGGGGCTATCCCTGGGCTTCTCCGTATTCCTGCTTGTGGCCGTAGCCAGTGCGCTGTCCGGAAGCCGGTTCCTGGCATACCCTCCCGAAATGGCCAGGACGCTTATAGTGGCAATCGAGACGGTTCTTACGCTTTCCATCGCTATGGTGCTGCTGGCACTGTTTGTATCTGCTCCGATCAATAATGCAGAGGAACCGGAAGAGGGCGGCTCCTGATGACGCCTTTCTTGTTGTACGCCCTCGCAGGGGCCGCGTTGTGCAGCATCGGCCTGTTCGGTTTCATCCTCATCTCGCACTTGTTGCGGAAACTTCTGGCCTTCAATCTCATGGGTTCCGGGGTTTTCCTGGTGATGGTCGGCCTTGCCCAGCACCGCTCCGGACCGGATCCGGTGCCCCAGGCTTTGGTACTTACCGGCATTGTGGTTGCCATTGCTGCCACCGCACTGGCGGTGGTTTTGATCCGGCGCTATTACCATCTCTCCGGTAAGACTTCCCTTGAAGACCCTGCCCAGAACCCACCGCCGGCCCCGGGGCCACGCCAGGCCCGGGAGGCTCCGCACGAATGACTCTCTGGTTGATGGCCGGACTGCTGTTCACACCGCTTGCCTGGGCAGTCCTGACCCTGCTTACCGGATTCAGACGGGGCAGGGCAATAACCTGGTTGGGAATAGTGATCCAGGTATTGGTATCGCTGGCTCTCTGGGCGGTTGTTGCCGCCGAGGGCGGCTTCCAGTATCCGCTTGGCGGATGGCAGGCTCCGCTGGGAATAGAACTGCGGATGGATGGTCTGGCGGTGACGTTTGTTCTCCTCACCGCGCTGGTCGCTGCTGCCTCCGGCCTCCATGCCGGCTTTTACCTGGATCCTGACAAGGACTGGCACCGGTATTTCTGGCCGCTGTTCTGGTTTCTGTGGGCTGGCCTGAACGTGGTCTGGCTGGGGAATGACCTGTTCAACCTGTACGTGGGGCTGGAACTGATAAGCCTCGCGGCGGTTGGTCTCGTTGCACTTGGCGGGCAGTCGGAGGCCTTGCGGGCTGCTATCCGCTACCTGATGGCTGCTTTACTGGGTTCCCTGGCTTATTTGTTGGGCGTTGCCTTGTTCTATGGCCAGTTTGGCAGCCTGTCGCTCTCGGGGATTGCCTCCGCATTGAATCAGGACATCGCAGTTGAGGGTTCAGGTTTTGCCCTGATACTGATGTTTTTCGGTCTGGCTCTCAAAACAGCGTTGTTCCCGATGCACCGCTGGCTGCCACCGGCTCACGGTATCGCGAGATCTCCGGTCAGCGCGCTACTGTCCGCCCTGGTGGTAAAAGGGTCGTTCTATATCGCGGCACGGCTCTGGCTTGAGCTCGGAGCCACCCTGGGTTCTCTTGCCCTCGCTCAGTTGCTTGGAGTACTGGGTGGTATGGCGGTGTTCTGGGGTGGTTGGCAGGCGTTCCGGCATTCAAAACTTAAACAGGTAGTGGCGTACTCGTCGGTCGCGCAGATCGGATACCTGTTTTTGCTGTTTCCGCTCACCTGGAATACCACGGAAGCGGTGATAATACAGGCGCAGCAGGCCATGACGTTGCAGGTGATCAGCCACGCCCTGGCCAAGGCTGCAATGTTTCTGTCCGCGGGAAACCTGATCCTGTCGGTGGGCAGCAATCGGTTGAATGCGCTGGCCGGTGTCAGCCATTTTCTGCCGTTTTCACTGTTTTCATTTGGCCTGGCTGGGGTATCGCTTATGGGCTTGCCACCCACTGGCGGTTTCGCCGCAAAATGGCTGTTTCTACAGGCAAGTCTGGCCACCGGTCAGTGGTGGTGGCTGGTGGTGCTTCTGGGCGGGGGGCTGCTGTCTGCGGCCTACGTATTCCGGGTGTATCGAGCCTCATTCGTCGAAGACTCCGATATCGATCATTTCTTTCACCCTTCCCGCCGCCTTGAAATCATCCCGATGATTCTGGCTCTGCTTTCCCTGGGACTTGGCCTGATGGCTGAGCCGGTACTCTCGGTGATGGCCCTGGCGTTCGCCAACGGGGAGGGCACATGACTGCCACCGCCCTGTTACCGGTTTTCGCGCTAATGACATCCCTTACTGCGGCTGTCATCATTTTCGCCCTGCCTGAGCAAAAGCACCGGCTTCGAACCTTTGTAAACCTTACAGCCGCAATCCTGAAGCTTCTTCTTGTCGGCCTGATGATCCGGGGAGTATTTCAAGGTAAGGCGTACGGGATTGCTTTTCCCATGATCCCGGGTGTGGAGTTCGTTCTCCGCGCAGACGCCCTGGCCATGTTGTTTGCGGGACTCTCGGCAGCACTGTGGCTGTTGACCACGGTGTATTCAGTGGGTTACCTGGAAAACTCCCCGAATCGAAGCCGTTTCTTCGGTTTTTTCAGCCTGTGTGTCGCCAGTACCCTGGGAATCGCACTGGCGGGGAATCTGTTCACCTTCTTTCTTTTCTACGAGATGCTCACGCTCTCCACCTATCCTTTGGTGGTGCACCGCGGAACCGAGCAGGCATTGCGGGCCGGGCGAACCTACATCATCTATACGCTCGCCGGGGGTGCAGTCTTGCTGTTCGGGATCGCTTCGCTCCACGTTCTCTCCGGTGACCTCCCGTTCAGACCGGGCGGTCATTTTGCCGATATGGCTCCTGACCTGCAGATGCCCCTGACCATCGTTTTCGTGGTTCTGATTGCCGGTCTTGGCGTAAAAGCCGCCATAGTGCCATTGCACGGCTGGTTGCCCGTGGCGATGGTTGCACCGGCGCCGGTCAGCGCGCTGCTGCATGCTGTTGCTGTAGTAAAAGCGGGGGCGTTCGGCATTGTCCGGGTGGTGTTCGAAATCTACGGCCTGGAAACAGCAGGTGCGTTGGGTTTGTTATCGGGATTGGCCGCCATTGCCGCGTTCACCATTCTCTATGGCTCGGTAATGGCATTGTATCAATCCGACTTGAAGCGGCGCCTGGCATTTTCAACCGTCAGTCAGGTGTCCTATATCATTCTCGGGCTTTGTTTGGCGGGACCCGTGGGCGTAGCCGGCGGTCTGGTTCATCTGGTTCATCAGGGTGTCATGAAGATCACGCTGTTCTTCTGCGCCGGTAATTACGCGGAAACACTGGGGTTACACCGAATAGATGAACTTGATGGTGCAGGGCGGCGAATGCCGGGAACTTCCGTCGCTTTCACCCTTGCCGCATTCGGCATGATCGGAACGCCACCACTGGCGGGATTCATCACCAAATGGACCATGGGGACCGGTGCTCTCGCAGCTGGCATGGACTGGGTAATTGCCGTCCTGGTGGTGAGTAGTCTGCTCAATGCTGCGTACTTTTTGCCGGTACTCAGAAGAATCTGGTTCGGCGAGCAGAAAGATCCATGGCGCGAGGAACGCCAATGGGGCCGCTCTGAAACCAGCGCCTGGCTGTTATGGCCTCCGTTGGTGACTGCGGGCTTCCTGCTATTGGCAGGCCTGCTGGCCTCGGCACCTTTCAGCCCGCTGGGATGGGTCGAGCTGATTATCACGAGAGAGGTAAATCTGTGATGATCACCGCTTCATTGTTGTTGATGACCGTCGTTCTCCCTCTGGGCTCTCTTTTACTGGCCTTCAGGCAACGATGGCAGAAAGTTTACCTGTACAGCCTGCCTCTCCTGCCAGTCCCGGCACTCTTGGCGGGACTGAACGCCGAACTCCAAAACTGGCTTGAGCTGCCCTGGTTGCTTCTTGATGGTACCTGGGGGCTTGATGACCTGCGGCAAAGCTTTCTTTTGCTCACGTCTGCGCTTTGGGCAACAGCTGGCATCTATGCGATTGGTTACCTGAATACACGAAAACTAAGGGCATTCTGCGTCTTCTGGGCCCTCACGCTAACCGGAAACCTGGGCCTGATAATCTCTGTAGATCTTGCCAGTTTCTACAGCTTCTTTGCCCTCATGACCTTTGCGGCCTATGGACTGGTAGTCCATGAGGGCACCGCAGAAGCAAACCGGGCAGGGCGGGTCTACCTCACCATAGCAGTGGCCGGCGAGATGGCCCTGCTCACCGGTCTGCTAATGGCAGCACAGCACGCAGACAGCATCCTGCTTACCGAGCTGCCTGGCGCAATTGCGAATTACGACCGGAGCTGGTTGATCATCGGCTTGCTGGTCTCGGGGTTCGGAGTCAAGGCGGGGCTTCCGTTCCTTCATTTCTGGCTTCCGCTGGCCCATCCGGTCGCGCCAACACCGGCCAGTGCCGTACTCAGTGGTGCAATGATAAAGGCAGGGTTACTTGGCTGGCTCGTTACTCTCCCGATAGGAGAGTTATCACTACCGGGCTGGGGCAATACGCTTGTGGTTCTTGGCGCAACCGGTGCTATCGGCGGTGCAATGCTCGGGATGATGCACATCCGCCCGAAAACGATTCTGGCTTATTCGAGCATCAGTCAGATGGGGCTCATCACCCTGATGGTTGGCGCTGCGATGGCAAACGCGGCCCAGACAGCCACACTTCTGACTGCCATTACCTTGTATGCGTTGCATCATGGACTAGCCAAAGGCTGCCTGTTTCTTTCCACGGCAATTAAAATGCCGGCAGAACGCCGGTCCCGCCGGCTCGTTTGGCTGTTGATTGGAGTACCCGGGCTTTCACTCGCGGGCCTGCCATTGACCAGCGGGGCCGCGGCCAAACTGGCCATGAAGGATGCCTTGAAGCCTGAACAGTATGATTTCACCTTGGCGGAACACTTACCCCTGATAATGTCCGCAGGTGCTGTTGCCACCATGCTACTGATCTGGCGGTTCTTCTGGGCGCTCCATCAGAGCGTTCGGACAGGGCCTAACCATCGTTGCACATGGCTGGGGTGGCTGTTCGCTACGGGATGCAGTCTGGTGGCAGTCTGGTTCCTACCAGGCGTCTGGACTCACTCGGGACAGCCCTGGTTCGTTCTGACAGCGAGCGAGGGTTGGAGCCTGATCTGGCCAATCCTGATAGCCACGGCCATGTCTATTGGTTGGTGGATTGCGAGGGGACGCAAGGGCTCTGGTGTTGACTGAATCTGGAACGATCCTAATTGCGAGATTTGTGAGTGAATACCAGATTTAACATAATATACATTATACGCAGTACTGGATTATTTGCATCGAGGAACCAGGGTACAAATTGGACGACCACAGAAAGTGCTAAACTTCTCACTCGAGGCACCTACCTTACGTGAAAAGGACCTCCCGGCCATCTCCGAAAGCCGAAAACTAATGCTGCGGGTGTGAATGACTGTGTCCAAGGCCAACCTGGTTTTCCTTGCCATAATATTGCCACTGGGAATCGTCATGGTCATTTGGACCAAGGAAATAGCCCAGGCTGTTTCTCTCCTGTTTGATCGAGAAGTAACGGCCTCAAATCTCGCCGTATTATTTTTGGTCCTATCCTTCCTTCTTCTCACAGTATTTTCCGAAAAAAATGACAGCAAGGATGACGACGCCTGACCGTGCTGGAATCTCCCTTTATCCTCTGGGTCAGATGAAAGCCTTCATCTGACCCCATCTTTCCGCGGACCAACCGCCAAACCCGTTAATCAGCACCGCCAAAAATGTTTTCGCCGGTAATCGCCGGACCTCACAGGAATTCTGCGTCCCATGACGACTTAGGTGAAAGGCATTAGATAAAATGGGTAACATGCTGTTTTTACGTGGATATGTTTAATGTCCAATATTTGGGAGTATTGGACATAAAATGTATCCCCCGCAGAACTCATCTCCAATTTGTTGGCCCCAGCTCAGTCCTGCTGTGATGCCGACGGCTTGATCCCCAACCGCTCATTAACGGCATCCCGGATTTCCCGGTAACGCTCGGGATTCTTCGCCAGGGCATCCAGATTGTCTTCGGGGAATATCTCTTTCTTCTTTTTCTCCGCTTCCTCACTGGTAAAAATAGACGGCAAAAGCTGTTCCAGGCAACGCAACATGACCTCCGGCGATACCGAAGCACCGGGAGACGCGCCCAGCAATGTGCCGTAGGTCTTGTCACTGGAGACCAGGATCTCGGTGCCCATCTGCAGGTCCCCATCCCGGATGATCTGCACACGCTGGCCGGCCTCGACCGCCTTCCAGTTGAACTTCTTGCTAATGCCCGGCGCGAAGCTGTCCAACTCCTCGAACATGCTCTTTTCGCCCTTGAAGGTCTCTGAAACCAGGTATTTGACCAGCGGGAAGTGCTCAAGGGCGACATTCAGCAGACTCGGAACATCGTGGATCCGCATTGAACGAAGGTAATCGAGGAACCCCCGCCCTTTCTCCAGCACCGGTTTGAACGAGGCAAACGGGCCAAACAGAAGGTAATACTTTCCATCTGACACCCGCAGATCGAGGTGCGGGACAGACATCGGCGGTGCACCCACTTTCGCCTTCCCATAGGTCTTGGCCCTGTATTGTTTGGCCTGCTCGGCGGAGATTTCGGCCTGTAGGAAACGCCCCCCAACCGGAAAACCGGTGAAACGACGAGCAAAAGGCAGATGGCTCTTCTTCAGGATCGGGAATGCGCCACCGCCAGCACCGACAAACAGAACATCCGCTTTGTACTGGCGATCAACTCCCCTGCTCTGGGTTTCCACTAGCCAGCTGCCGGCCGGGCTGCGATGTACGCGCTTGACGTGAGTGCCGTATTCAATCTTTACCCCAAGATCGTCAACAGCGTGCCTGGCCATTTGCTCTGTCAGCGCACCAAAGTTAACGTCTGTACCCGTCTCGATGACGGTCGCCGCCATCTTCTCATGGCGTGGCCGATCCTCCATGATGTAAGGAATCCAGCTTTTGATCTCATCAAAGTCTTCTGAATAGCGCATCTGCTCAAAGAAGTGATGTCCCGACATCTCTTTAAATCGCAGCTTCAGCTCCTGAATCGACGGCTCGGAGACGATGGTGCAGTGCTTGGTCTGGTTGATGAACGATTTGGGATCCTTGATCGCTCCCTTCTCGATCAGATAGGCCCAGAACTGCTTGGCGACATTGAACTGGGCGTGAATCTTTACAGCCTTTTCGACTGAAATAACCTCTTCGTCCACCGGCGTGTAGTTGAGCTCACAATTCGCCTCGTGCCCGGTACCTGCGTTGTTGAACACCCAGGAGTTCCCGGAACCGGGACCGTCCAGCCTTTCCAGAATGGTGATATCCAGTCCCGGTGCCAGTTCCTTCGCCAGGGTGGCGAAAGTAGTGCCCATTATTCCTGCGCCGATCACAATTACATTCATTCGTTCTTCCCGTCAGAGTCAACATTCTGAAATTATTCGGCAAAGCTTACTTCGATGACGGTAGCACGCTTTTTCTGTAGACGAAAAAGCGCTCGGCTGAGCATCGACCGACATTCTGATGCTGCTCTTGCTTGATTTGGACCACGAACTTAACACTTTTTGAGGAACCTCGAATCGACTAGTTATGCTAGACTCCGCTTCAAATTTGCTTAGCACTTTGTGTGAAACTTACTCCGTAACCTATTGATTCCTCGCGCCGACGATTTAGCACTCACTGTAGTCGCCCAAAAGACGCCTCGCATGAACTCAAGAGCCAGATTTCCCGGTTTTCCCTTGTTCGATACCGCCGAACTCATCCACGAACAGGCCGATCTCGAGCTCTATCCGGACCTGCAGGCGGCTTTGGCTGCGCTCCCGATCGATCACGGGTCAGCCCTGAAAGATTTCAGTATCTCCCACAAGTTCCTGGTGAAATACAGCGATGTTTCAGGGACTTATAGCCGATTTCGAAGCGAGATTCAGAGGTTTCTGAATTACACCTGGTTGATCGCAAAACGGCGGCTTTCACAGGCAGATACCGACCTTGTCAGCAGCTATTTCACCTTCCTGAAAACGCCGCCGGCACCGTGGGTGTCCCGGGGGATCTACCCCGCCTTCATCAGCGATAATGACCAGCGTTTTTTCAATCCACAGTGGCGCCCCATGGCCCTGCGGTCCAAGGACACCAACGCGCCCTACTCCATAACGCAGGCAAGCCTGAATGCCAGCCGGACAGCCTTGCAGACTTTTTTCAAATACCTGGTGACACAGGATTACCTGCAACGAAACCCGTTACTTGATGTCCGCAAACGGGACCGGAGTGCCAAACCGAACCTTAATCAGGACAAAGATGCCGAAGTGCGGCGACTAACGGACTGGCAGTGGTCGTATCTGCTGGAAACACTCACGGCACTGGCCAGCACCGATGTCAGATATGAGCGCCATCTTTTCGTGATCGTGACCATGAAAAGCCTGTTTCTGCGAGTCAGTGAATTGGCCCCAAGACCCGTGGACCGAGGCCAAATCAGAACGCCCACATTCGGCGATTTCAGGCGAACCATCGTCGACGGGGAACCCTACTGGGTCTACTCGGTCTTCGGCAAGGGCGACAAGACCCGTCAGGTCACGCTCCCGGATGCATATCTCAGCTACCTGAAGCGGTGGCGTAACCATCTGGGACTGACGTCCCCTCTGCCCGTTCCGGGCGATTCAACGCCCATCCTTCCGTCCAAAAAGGGAGATGCCATAGGTAAAAGGCAGGTTCAGCGGATCTATGAGCAGGCAATGGTTGCCACCGCCGACCGCATGGAGCAGGAAGGATACCGAGACGAAGCCAAACAGATGCTGGCCATTCGATCCGAAACCCACTACCTCCGACATACCGGCGCCAGCCAGGCGATTGAAGCGGGTGGTGATATCCGGCATATCAGCGAAGAGCTCGGTCACGCCAATGCAACTTTCACCGAATCGGTTTACGTCAATTCTGAGCAGGCGCGCAGACGTAGCGAGGGTCGAAGACGACTGGTGTGAGCCAAGGGATCAGCTAACTGGCGTTTGAAGTGTTCTCATTTTCCTGAGCCGCACGGTCATAGCTCATTCAGTTCCCGTGCACGCTTCACGCGGACGATATCAGCCATAATCGCCAATGCAATTTCCGCGGGGGTCTTGCTGCCAAGTTGCAGACCGATTGGCATGTGGATACGCCTGATCTCGTCCTCGCAAAGTCCGCCCGAGCGACGCAGACGCTCCGCGCGTGCCTGAGATGTTTTCCTGGAACCCATGACACCGATGTAGCCCGCAGGGGTTTTGACAGCCGCCATCATCGCCAGGTCATCGATTTTCGGGTCATGAGTTGCCGCGACCACCGCCGTCGAGGCGGTACACACGCCATCACCACTGATATAGAGCGAGGGTAAAACCGGCTCGAACCGGACCCCTTCCGGAATCCGGGCGTTGGCAATCACCTCCTCACGGGGTTCACAAATAATCACCTCATAACCCAGACTGATCGCGAAGCTGGCGCATGCTTCTGCGACGGTTGAGTAGCCTGCAAGGATGAGCCTGGAAAGCGCTCCGACGCGAATGGACACAGTTTCGTCAGCCTGGTTTACACGTACTCTCGGGCCATTGCACCGGGACCTTTCAAACCAGCTCGCGCCGTCCGTCAGTCTCACCTGCCGGGCAAGCGCCACCTGGCCCGACACCATGGCCTCAAGGAGCTGCCCGCAGTGAGCCCTGTTCTCGTCATTGGCAACCATTCGCTCAACCAGAACATCGAGGACGCCACCGCATGGAAGGCGAACCCGGGGGTTCGAGGGTCCTTCGCCATGATCGCCATAGCGTACCGTAACCGCCGGCAACGAATAGTCACCGGCAGCCAGGCGTTCAAGGAAATCCTCCTCCACACACCCCCCGGACAGTGACCCGACATGGTCGCCCTCGGCTGTGGCAACCATTAGCGATCCCGGTTCGCGGGGCGAAGAGCCAAACGTTGAAAGAACGGTACACAGCCAGACGGTCCTGCCCTCGTCCAGCCATTCAGTGGCCTGCTTTACGACCCGATAATCAAGGCTCTGCATGGTCATCCGCTCAATTGGTCACCAACCGGAAGGCGCCGGATACGTTTGCCCGTGGCGGCATAGATTGCGTTGCAAAGAGCTGGCGCCACAGGTGGCAGCCCGGGTTCGCCGACGCCGCCCATGGCGTCGTCCGGATTGTCGATCAGGTGGACTTTTACCACTTTCGGGGCGTCCGGCATCCTGGGGATCAGGTACTTGTCAAAGTTGGCCTGCTGGGCAACCCCATCCTCAAACGTCACCTCGCTCTTCAGCGCAACCCCGATGCCCATCACACAGGCTCCCTCCAGCTGTGCCCGGATCCGCTCGGGGTTGGCCTGAGGGCCACAGTCGAAGGCAATGTCCGCCCGGTGAATGGTGAGTTCGCCGGCGTCGTCTACCTCCACGTCAAAAACAATGGCGGTGTAGGATACGAAGCTGTGATGGAAGGCCAGGCCGAGACCGCGTCCCTTCGGGGTCTCGCGACCCCAGCCGGCTTCCTCGGTAGCCCTTTCGATGACGCGCCGCATCCGACCGACATCGATCGGGTACAGATCCGGATCTTCACCGTAATTCCAGCCATCCCCGACGGTCAGGTTGTGCACCTGCCGGTCTGGCCCAAGCAGATCCAGCACATAGTCCCGATGATCCTTACCGGCTGCCACGGCCATTTCATGGGCGAAGCTCTGGATAGCCCAGGCGTGAGGAAGGTTGTAGACAGACCGGAACCAGCCAATCCGAACATGGGCCGGGGCTGGCGGGTTTTCCAGACGAATCGAGGGAATACTGAACGGCATGGTATTGAAGCCCATGCCCAGTTCAAACTCGCCCTTGTGCCTGGGATCCGGGGCAAACAGGGAGGCAATGCTCGGGGACAGCGTTCGATGACGCCAGCTGGTGGCATTGCCATCCGCATCCAGACCGGCTTCCAGATGATCCACAGAGACCGCGTGAAAATATGCGTGCTGAATGTCGTCTTCCCGGGACCATTGAAGCTTGATGGGCTGCCCCTCGAATTCCTTCGCGATCCGGGCCGCTTCGCTGACAAAATCAGGCTTTGACTTACGCCCGAAGCCGCCACCGAGCAGAGTCTGATGCACAGTGACGTTTTCCCGGTCCAGTCCCAGCACACCCGCAACTCCGTCCCGCGTGGCTCGCGGGTTCTGAACCGGGGCCCAGACTTCGGCCTTGCCATTGCTTACGCGCACTACAGCGACGGGAGGTTCCATCGGGGCCTGAGCCATGTGCGACATGTAATAGGTAGCAGACACCCGCTTATCCGCCTCTTCCAGGGCGGCCTCCGTATCGCCCTTCTGACGAATGACTTTGCCCGGCGATTGCGCCGCCTTTTCCAGTGCCTCCCTGTAGGCTTTGGAGGTGTAGTCGGCATTGTCGCCGGCCGCCGCACGGTCCCACTCAATCTTGAGTGCCCTGCGGCCTTCCAGGGCGGCCCAGGTGTTGGAGGCCACCACAGCAACGCCACCGAGGGGGTTGAAGGCGGCAGGCTGATCCGCCGTATCAATGCGGATAACCTTTTTGACGCCAGGGACTTTGAGCGCATTGGCGTCGTCAACGCTGGTTATCCCGGCGCCATAGACCGGCGGGCGCGCTATGACCGCATAAAGGGTCCCATCGAGGTCCACGTCGGCACCAAACACTGCCTTGCCGGTAACGATGTCTTCGCCGTCAACGGCCTTGGGGTAAGCCGACGTCAGTTCACCATTGACCAGGCCTGATTCCTTGCCAATGAAACGCAGTTCGCTATCTGATTTGAGAACCAGCGCATTTCTGCCCGGCACATCCAGCTCCCGGGCGGCTTTTGCAAGCTCACCGAAACCGAGGTCCCGCCCGGTAGCCGGATGAACCACCTTGTGAACATCGGTGCGAACTTCCGAAACCGGCACCCCCCACTGGTTGGCCGCCGCCTGCTCCAGCATCAGCCTGGCCGCAGCCCCGGCACGGCGAATGGGTTCATACCAGTGGCGCATACTGCGGGAACCATCGGTGTTCTGGTTGCCGTATTTGTCCTGATTCGCGGGCGCCTGCTCAACCCGGACCTGGTGCCAGTCCGCGCCCAGTTCATCGGCGGCCACCATGGCCAGACTGGTGCGAATGCCCTGCCCCATCTCGGCCCGGTTGTTGATGAAGGTAACCACGCCATCGGCGTCGATGTGAATAAACACATTGGGATTATCGATCCAGCCGCCGGGCATGGCGCCGGCACCAAACTGGGCCTTTTCATTGGCGTGCCCGGTATCCCAGCGGGCGGCCAGTACCAGTGCCGAAGCCCCGGCCATCCCTTTCAGAAGTCCGCGACGGCTGACATTGGCTAGCAGCAACGTATCCTCTGAACGGCTCATGAGCTGACCTCCTTACCTGCAACCCGCTCAATGGCCGCGAGGATGCGATTGTAGGTACCACAGCGACACAGATTACCGGCCATGGCGTCGATAATTTCCTGGGTGCTCGGTTCCGGGTTGTTCTTGAGCAGGCCGGTCGCATTCATGATCTGCCCACCCTGACAATAACCGCACTGGGCTACGCCAACGTCAAGCCAGGCTTGCTGTACTTTCTTGCCGACCGAATCATCTGCCATGGCTTCAATGGTCTGGACTTCCCCCGTCACGGCGGAAACCGGGGTCACGCAGGAGCGTGTTGCCACACCGTCAATGTGTACTGTACAGGCGCCGCACTGCGCGATACCACAACCGAACTTGGTACCCCTCATTCCGACAACATCCCGGATGACCCAAAGCAGGGGCATGTTGTCAGGAACCTCCAGCTCATACTGGCGCCCATTGATCGTCAGACTGGCCATTGTTCTCTCCCTAATGATTTATTGGCGGCTTTCCGGCGCTATGCACGCAACTCACAAAGTAAGCTGACAATTTCACCTCGCTCCTGCATTAGCCCGGCCCCCTCTTCGATACTCTGATTCAACATCATTACGATGCTGGCTTTCATCGGTTTTCAGTTCGACGTGTAGAATCAGGCAAAAATTCGACAGGATCACGACAGCCCCGAGCTTTAGACCAAGTTGGTTAATGTGGCCCAATGCCATGGGGCACTGGTTGGGCGGTTCGGCCATCACGGCGGGTTACGGCTGAGAGTCTACGGCGTATGTTGGTGCGACAACTGCGCTTGCGCGCCTTATGATTTTCTTTATGGCCCGGCGCCAGCTTGGAAATGCTGACGCCGCCAATTCTGTATAAGAGTGGACAGAGCTTAATTACTGTTTGTTAATGCCCGGTAGAGCTCATCCTTGAGTTGCGCTCGCCACGTTTTTAACCGGTGCATCTTGTCATCACTGATGGGTCCGCCTCTTTTCTCCAGCCCTTCGATTTCCTGATCCAACTCCGAGTAACGGGTGAGTTTCTCACTGAATTTCATGTCGTTGCCTCTGAGTTCCTCAATCCGATCCTTGTATTCGGGAAATTCCTTGTGGAGTTCGTGGCTGGAAATGCCCATGGTGGTTCGCCTCCAATTTACTGAATTTGAGCGGGCAATTTGCCCCCTTCATCATCATAGTAGAACTGGAACATTCCTGGGGGGTCTTTGACAAATCGCTAATTACCCAAGCCGGCGTCAGGGTATAGGATGACAACATTGCAACCAATGCCAGACAGAAACACCGCATACCTGAGGAATAATAAGCATGACCTACGCCCGAATCGTTGGCACCGGCTCCTATCTTCCGGAGAAGATCCTGACCAATAAGGACATGGAGTCTCTGGTGGATACCTCCGACCAGTGGATTCGGGAACGTACCGGTATCGAACAGCGCCACATTGCCGAAGACGGACAGACCACGGTCGACCTCGCCGAGCAAGCCGCGCTCCGGGCTATTGAGGCCGCCGGCATCAGTGCCGGGGACATTGATCTGATCGTGTTCGCTACCTCAACCCCGGACAAGATTTTCCCCAGCTCTGCCTGTATCCTCCAGGCCCGCCTCGGCATTCACGGCTGTCCGGCTTTTGATATCCAGGCGGTCTGCAGTGGGTTTGTCTATGCCCTTTCTGTTGCGGACAAGTTCATCAAGACTGGCAGCAGCAAGAAAGCGCTGGTGATTGGTGCCGAAGTGTTCTCGCGGATTCTCAATTGGGAAGATCGGGGTACCTGTGTTCTGTTTGGCGATGGCGCTGGTGCGGTTATTCTGGAAGCCAGCGAAGAAACCGGCATTCTGTCGACCCATATTCACGCAGACGGACAATACGAAGATCTGCTGCACGTTCCCTGTGGTATCGCCGATGACTTCGAGCGGGTAAAAGCCGGCCTCGCGTTCGTGGAAATGAAAGGAAACGAGGTGTTCAAGGTTGCCGTGAATACGCTCGGCAAGATCGTCGACGAAACCCTTGAAGCCAACAACATGGAAAAGAGCGACGTAGACTGGCTGGTTCCACATCAGGCGAATCTGCGGATCATTTCGGCAACCGCCAAGAAGCTTAAATTGCCGATGGATCGCGTGGTGGTGACGGTGGATCAGCATGGCAACACCTCGGCCGCATCTATTCCCCTGGCACTGGACGTGGCTGTTCGCGATGGCCGTATCCAGCGTAATGAGGTGGTCTTGCTGGAAGCCTTTGGGGGTGGTTTCACCTGGGGTTCGGCGTTGCTCCGGTATTGATCCGGCTTTTTTGAAGATGGGGTCAGATGAATGCGTTCATCTGACCCCGACTTGACGAAAATAGGGGGCAGAAGAAACCGCTCTTCTGCCCCCCCGGGCTTACGGCGGCCTTACCCCTTCCAGGGAATCAACTCTCCCCCATCCCCCAGCTGATACAGCCACAACCACTCATTGTTGACCAGCGCCGCCACGTCAGGATGCTCTTCGAGTACCGTCCGGATACGTGCTTCCGGTGCGTCAATTACGACTGTCAGCCTCATCGGTTCATGGCGCCATAGCCGCCCATCATGGACCGACTGGATGGGCAGACCAATCCTCAGATCGGTGCCGTTGCCCTCGATAACGCCAATATTGCCTCCCACCACGGAATGAAGCAGTTTGTTGCCGGCTCCGTAAACTGTCGGGGCGGTCACGGACGCGAAATACTGCAGGTTGATCCAGTTGGCAACGACCATTGGTGCAGTCATCAGCCCCTCGAGAATACCCCCTTCATCATCGAGGGCAGGATCGTAGTCGTGCAGGAAACACCGTCCACCCAGGTCGACGCCCCGGGTTCGTTCCCGCTTCGCAAAGATGATTGCCGCATTGTTGGCCAGGCCCCATTCCGGGCGGATTTCGGCCCAGTTTCTGGTTCGACGCTTCAGTTCTGTCTCAAGCTGCTCATCGGTCGTTCCGTTGAGCCCCAGACTGGTTGCCCGCTCCCGCCGTGCTTCGCGACCTGCGGTTGCCAGGGCATGCTCCAGTTCCTCGAGACGGATCAGATGTGAATCCGGCACACGGTCACGACCAATAATCCGGACATGATCCGTAACCGTGCAATGTTCCGCAGCCAATACCCAGCAATAGTCCGGAATCCGGATTCCCCGCTCAGCCAGACCCTCGCGGACAATCCGGTCATTGAGCAGTTCAGCGGCAATTCTGGCGTTTACTCCTCCGTTCTTTCCACCGCAGGCCCCACAGGCCAGTCCCGCCTCATTGGGGTTGTTGTCGGTGTGGGTACCGTGGCCAACCAGCACAAGCAGAGTGCCGAAATTTCTGGTCAGCGACATGCCCCGTAACAGGTTTTCCGCAAGTGTCACGCGCTCCTCGTCTCGCACGGGATCGCCACCGTGAACATGGCACAGGCGCCCTTCCGGTAGACCTTCATCAGCAGAATGACCGCTGCCGTTGCGGTTTAAGCTGTCCCGAATCAGTTTCCATGCCCAGGCAAGCCCTGTGGTCTCTACCAGCGTAAAGGTGGAGAGGCTGGAGTACTTTCCCTTGCGAACCGATTCCCTGGTCATCTCCCGCTGATCAAGACGACGACCAAGCTCCAGGTCAGACTTGAGATCACCCAGGGATTCGTTGAAACGGTAACTGGGCGCCAACAGGCCTGGAAGCCGGGGTTCGTCCTCTTTCGGACCGGGCACCTGGTGAGTGACAGGGATCCCGAAAAATCCGGCAAATCCGATGGTCTGGATCCCGGCCCCGCCCATTTCCAGATGGCGCCGGAAAACCTCGGACCGGACATCAATGCAAAATGCGGCCTGGATCGCCGGCGGCGTGACCTTCTCGCTTTCCGGCTTTGAAGCCGCGTTTACCAGTCTGGTTTCAAGCGTCCGCTGCCATGCCAGCTCAAAAGCTCTCTGGAAAAGCCAGCGGCTGTTTTCATGAAGGCTGTCCGGTGCTCCCCCCCCTGAGGTCTCATCCCAGGCGGCCCACCCCCGTTGCCAGGCAGCCTTTTTCTGAACCGGAAGTCTTTCAAGTGCAAGCCATTCCCAGGTCAGAAGAATACTGAGCAATTGGGAACAGACGTGGGACTCCCGTCCCTCAAGACCCGCGCGCCAGTCGATGCCCCGACACCAGGACGCCCATCCCGTCAGGCTGCAGAGCAGACTATGCCCCAGTGCCGCCAGTTCGGCCTCGGTATAAGGCAGACTTGAAATGACTCGATCGGCAGCCTGCTGCCATTGCGAGGGTAACCCTTCAAGGTCATCCCGAGTGATCTTGACGCCTGTGCTGCGACCCGGCCAGGGATCAATACGGGTCTGATCCAGCCAGAAAGCGAACAGGCTTTCGGATTCCGATTCAGGCCGCCAACGGGATTGCCTTTCGTCAAAGAAGCGGGCGCATACACGCCCGATCTGCTCCTTGACCTCCTCCATCATCGACAAATGGCCTTTCTGCCCGGCGTGGTGTTCAAGGGCAGAGAAAACCTGCCGGGTAGGCGATCGGCTTTTCTTTAGTGCCTCCGTCACGCCCTCGACAGGCACATCAAGACCCTGCTCGCGGATTGCCTGCTGCAGGTCTTCAGGCCGGATTCGGCCGCTCTGATAGGCATCGAGATAGAACTCTGCGGGCATCAGCACACCGATGCCCGCATTCTGGCCGAGCTTTCGGGCTGCGTCCCTGATCGGAAGATCGCGAAGCCCCCACCAGGGGTTTACCGCGATCCAGCGATCCAGCGGCCAGATCGGCGCAATCGTCTCGCAGATACCCGGCAGGATCGATGACATATCTTTCGCCGGGGCGGTCAGGGAAACAGCAAGCTTTGCAGTCATGACTTTTCTCCTGCAGTAGCGGCATAGCCGGACAGATGATCCCGTTTCATGCGAGGTCCTCGCAGAGCGTCACTGGCAAGCCGACGCGTCAGGCTCTCGAAAGGTTGCTCAAGGCGCAGGCCATGACTGAAGCGCGCCTGAAGTATCCGTACAGCCCTGAAGCGGCTGTAGAACAGGATCAGCGCGGAAAGCAGGAAAAGACTGATCAGGATGACCCAGGCAACGAACGTTGCCTCCAGCGGCGGAACCATCGCCGCGCCGGCTCCGAACACACCGCCCAGCAAGGCATGGAGCAGCCCGTACACCGGGATCAGTGACAATGCCAGGAGCACGACCAGGGCGCGGGTTTTCCTGCTTGCACCCTGCGGGATACCGAGGATGACGCTTGCAATCGCAACCACAAGCAAGCCGGCCAGCACCGATTTACCCTGCACCAGCTCGGGCAGCAACCACAGGACCAGCGAGGCCATTCCGGCACCCACGATGGCGAGCAGCAGATTACTGGTACCCGACACGCCAGAGGCGAAGGAACCCGCAGATACTTTGACGGTTCGCCCCGAGGCCAGGAAGGAGTGGGCCTTGTAGAGGGAATGTGCCATCAGGTGGAGCAGTGCCAGTACATAGGCACCGAGCGCTATTTCAAACAGCATGAACCCCATCTGGGAAATCGTGGACCAGGCGAGCGCATGCTTCACCGAGGTCTGTGTCATCATGGTGAGCACGGCCACCACGGCTGTTACCCCTCCCACGACCAACAGCAGCGCGTGTCCCGCGGTAAAGCCGTCAAACACTGGAAACAGTCGCAGCCAGAGGAAACCGCCCAGGTTGATAATGCCCGCATGAAGCAGTGCAGAAACCGGGGTGGGCGCCTCCATTACCCGGAGCAACCAGCCGTGGAACGGAATCTGGGCACATTTGAGGATCGCAGCGCCGGCCAACAGCAGTGACGCCCATGCCAGTGTCGTGGAGGACTGCCCTACAGCCGCCGCGCCATCGATCATCTCGGGGAGTCGGAAGGTGCCGTAATGATCCCAGAGCAGCAGGACGCTGGCGATAACGCAGGCATCTCCAAGCCGGCTTGCAATAAACTTCTGGGCAGCTGCCAGACGGGCCTCGGGGCGATCCCTGTACAAGGTCAGCAACTGATGTAGAGCGAGGCTGACACCGATCCAGGCACCCGCCAGGACCAGCATGTGATCAGTGAACACCAGCAGCAGCACACACGCCAGCGTAGTCAGAAACCAGGGAAGAAAGGTCTCACGGGCAGGATCGCCGGCCAGATAGTCCCGGGCATAACGGAGAATGACCCACCCTATGAACGCCACCATCATCCCCATCCAGACCGCCAGGGCATCGGGGTACAGCCCCAGGCGGGCACCGATGGCGGGCAGTCCGGTATCGATAAGCAAGGCATCCACCAGCAAAAGCAGGCCTACAACGCCGGTAACCCCCAGGCAGGCCAGCAGGAGTCCCTCGGAAATCCGCCAGCAGTGGCGGATTTTCAGAGGGTTGCTCGACCAGTTACTGAAGATGGCAACTCCAAAGAAACTGATTGGCAGCAAAAGCCACCCGACCATTACCGGGATGGATAAAAAACTGAGGCTTTCGATCATGCTTAACTCCCTTCACAGCGTGCTGATACTTTGCCGGGGATGCAGCATCGATAAAAATGGTTTATAAATATCAAACCGTTCACTTAAAGAGAACGTTTTACCAGAGACTGCTTACATGCGACTGAATTATCATCACCTGTACTACTTCTGGACGGTGGCCAGGGTTGGCCATCTCACCAAGGCCGCGGAGTCACTGCATATCTCGCAATCGGCGTTATCGGGGCAGATCCGCAAACTTGAGGAGAGCCTCGGTCATGATCTGTTTATCCGTGAAGGCCGCCGGCTGAAGCTTTCGGAAGCGGGGCGGGTTGCCTTCAACTACGCCGAGGACATCTTCCGACAGGGAGAAGAACTGTCGGCCCTGTTTCGCTCCGGGGCTCAAACCAACCGGGAGATCCTCAAGGTTGGCGCAGTCGCAACCTTGTCCCGGAACTTTCAGGAGGGTTTCCTTCGCCCTTTGCTGGGTCGGAAGGATCTCGAACTGAAGCTCCAGAGTGGGAGCCTCGATGATTTACTCAGGCGTCTGTCTGCCCACCGGCTGGATCTGATCCTTTCCAACCAGCCGGTCCAGGGAGATGACCAGAATCCCTGGCGCTCAAGGCGTCTGGCCAGGCAACCGGTGAGTGTCATCGGCCCGCCGGGAGACACCAGCATGCCTGAGCTGCCTAAATTCCTGCACGGCAGGAACCTGATCGTGCCCGGACCCGACAACCATGTCCGCCAGGCATTCGACCAGATATGCGAATATCACGGGGTCTACCCGAACATTATCGCCGAGGTGGATGACATGGCCATGATGCGGCTGCTTACCCGCGATACCCGAAATTTTGCGATATTACCGCCGGTTGTGGTCAGGGATGAGTTGCGTACCGGGGTATTGCGCGATTACGGGGCGCTTCCCGGCGTGTACGAGGAGTTCTATGCAATCAGCATCCGGCGCCAGTTTCAGCAGTCACTGGTAACCGGGTTGCTGAATCAGCCCGCGGATGAACTGCTGGCCTCCCTGCCCGACTGAGCATTCTGACCAGCTACGGAGCGCGAATAAGTCATACATTCCTCAAACTGGTCGCCTTATACTCGAAGTGAGTCCATGAAAATAACAACATCAGGGCAGCGAGAACCATGCACAGAGCAAACACCGAGTCCCCATCCATACTCATTATCGGCACCGGGTTTGGCGGGTTGGGGATGGCGATCCAGCTCAAGAAAGCGGGCTACCAGAACCTGATCCTGCTGGAGAAAGCGAATCGCGTGGGCGGCACCTGGCGCGACAATACCTATCCCGGCGCCGCCTGCGACGTTCAGTCCCACTTCTATTCCTACAGCTTTGAACCCAAACACGACTGGTCCCGAAAATTCGGACTTCAGCACGAAATTCTGGGTTACATGGAGCACTGTGTCGAAAAATACGGACTGGGTGAGCACATCCGCTTCAATTCGGAGGTTTCAGACGCCAGCTTCGACCAGCGGCTGAATCGCTGGAACGTTACCCTGACTAATGGTGAGGTACTCACGAGTCATATTCTGATCACCGCGACGGGGCAACTGAACCAACCCGCCTGGCCAAAAATCGAAGGCCTCAACCGGTTTCGGGGGCGGATCTTCCATTCGGCCCGCTGGGACCACGATTACGATATCACCGGTAAGAAAGTTGCCGTGATTGGCACCGGCGCCAGCGCCATCCAGTTTGTGCCTGAAATTGCCAAACAGGTGCGCACCCTCAACCTGTTCCAGCGCAACGCCGCCTGGGTTCTGCCCAAACCGGATCGTCCGTTCCGGCCGTGGGAGCAGTGGCTGTTCAGCAAGCTCCCGGTGTGGGACCGACTCTACCGATACCTGATCTACTGGAAGAACGAAAGCCGGGCATTGGCCTTCACACGCTTCAAAGGCCTGCTGGAGACCTTTGCCCGACAGGCGAGGAAGGAGGCGCAAAAACGGATCACCGACCCGGAGAAACTTCGTAAGATCATCCCGGATTACCAGATCGGCTGTAAGCGGATCCTGATTTCCAATGACTGGTACCCGGCCATCAACCAGTCCAACGTGAACCTTGTCACCGAGGCGATCCGCGAAATCGCTACCGACGGCGTGATAACGGCTGACGGAAAACACCACCCGGCCGACGCAATCATCCTGGCGACCGGCTTTCGGGCGTCGGAGTTCCTGTCGCCCATCACCATCACGGGGCGCAACGGCAGAAACCTGAATGAGGCCTGGAAAGACGGCGCCGTGGCCTTCAAAGGCATCACCGTCAGCGGGTTTCCCAATATGTTCATGCTGTATGGCCCGAACACCAACCTGGCCCATAACTCGATTCTCTACATGCTCGAATCCCAGTTCCGGTATGTCCTCGATTGCCTCAAAGCACTGGACAAGTACCCCGGAGCAGCCATGGATGTCCGGGAGGACCGTCAGGAACGTTTCTCGCAGGTGGTTCAGGCCGGGCTCAAGGGCTCGGTCTGGGATACCGGCTGTACCTCCTGGTACCTTGATGAGAACGGAAAGAACACGGTGAACTGGCCCGGTTTCACCTTCACCTACCGGTTTTCTACCCGGCATGTGGATACCGCCGACTACCGGTTTCTGAATCCCGCCAACTGACAAAACAACGGCAGTTTCACTGCCGTTGAAGTTTTCTCGCATTCATAGGATGATTGGATCATCAGGTAGAAGGATGTTCATGCAATGCTGGAAAGAATACGAAAGGGATCTCTGGTGGAAACCGCAATCGAAAGTCTCAGACGGGCCATCGAGAAAGGAGACTGGGGAATTGGCGCAAAGCTCCCGGTGGAATCCGAACTGTCGGAATCCCTTGGGGTAAGCCGCAACACTGTCCGGGAGGCGGTCCGAGTGCTGGTTCATGTGGGAATGCTGGAAACCCGTCAGGGTGATGGCACCTATGTGCGTGCCACCCGGGATGCGGGGGAAACCCTTCGACGCATCGCCCGTACCGAACTGGCCGACCAGCTTGAGGTTCGTATCATGCTGGAGTCCGAAGCCGCCAAGCTGGCATCGCTGAGACGGACTGACACAGACCTGAAACGCATGACGGATGCCCTGGATGCAAGAGCACGTTCGGCAACCAATCTTGAGGATCGCATCCACCATGACGAACGCTTCCACCATGCAGTGGTCATGGCTTCCCACAACCCTGCCCTGATTGAGCTCTATGACTATTTTTCGCATGGTGTGAGCCAGACCATTGAGCGCACAGAAATGGATGCAGATCTACCCGAGCCCTCCCAGGAAGATCACGAACTCCTGCTTGCCGCTATCCGTCGTGGGGAGGCCCAGAAAGCGGGACACCTGGCGCGGGCATTGCTCGAACCCAGTCTGAACGCCCTCAATCCCGGAGTTGCCGGTTCATGAAAGTTCGCATCGACACTTTTACCCTGTTGTTACTGGGTGCCATTGTTCTGGCCTCATTCCTGCCTGCCACCGGCACAATCGGAGACTGGCTGGCTATGGCGGGCAGTGTGGCGGTGGGATTTTTGTTCTTCTTTCACGGAGCTGCCCTTTCCCGTGAACAGATCATTGCCGGTGCGACGCACTGGCGACTGCATATCCTGATTACCGCCCTCACCTTCGTGTTCTTTCCTCTCGCGGTGCTGCCGATCAACGCGCTGTCTGATGTGATTCCGTCCTGGATGCCGAGAGACCTGGGGCTTGGTTTCCTTTATCTGGGTGTTCTGCCCTCGGCGGTCTCCTCCTCCATTGCCTACACAGCCATGGCAAGAGGCAACGTACCCGCAGCAATATGCAGCGCAGCGGCCTCCAATGTATTTGGCATGATGCTCACACCTTTTCTGCTATTACTGCTGGTAAGCACTTCCGGAGCCGGAGGCTTCTCGGTAGCCGAAGCACTGAAGGATATTGTCATCCAGCTGTTGCTGCCGTTTGCGGTTGGACATGCCCTGAGGCCCTGGCTGGGCGGTTACCTGGCAAGGAACGAAAAACTCATGGCACGCTACGATCAGGGCGTCATCTGGCTGATTGTCTATTCCGCCTTTTCCCACTCCGTGGAGAGCGGCCTCTGGCAAAACCTCCCGGTACAGGCGATCGTGTTTGCGGTTGTCCTCTGTTTCGCGCTGCTTGGCTTGTTCATGGTCATGGCCCGGTTTCTGGTACGACGGTTCCGATTCAGCCTGGAAGACGAGACAGCGGTGGTATTTTGCGGGTCAAAGAAAAGTCTGGCATCCGGACTCCCCATGGCCAAGGTTTTGTTCTCCGGACACCCCGGATTCGGCATGATTGTGCTGCCGATCATGTGCTACAACCAGATCCAGGTAATTGTGGGGGCTATCCTGGCCCGGAAATACCGGGAGAAAATCGAGCAAGCGAGGGCATCATCCCCCGCCCATGCCACCGAAGATTGAAGCGAGGATCACCAGCCCCACGATCCAGCCGATCACAGCCGGCCAGAAGTTGACCATCTGAGGTGGCTGTTCCGGCTGTTCGTCGGCCATGTCGAGCTCCGGAAAGGTTCTGTCATCAACCTGTTCCGGCGTCTCCAGCAGGCTGTACCAGTCAAACCATTCGCCCAGAAAGCGGGAAACGGGCGCAGGCAGGCTCCCATTCTCGGCCATGGGGCGTAGCTGAGGTTCCAGCTGGGCGGCTATTTCCCGTCGCAGAGCCGGTTGATCGGCCGGCGGCTCGCAGAGAATGGCTTTCCAGATACCCACGTCCTTGCTGCGACCGGAATCGTTCAGCAGCGCTTTGATCTGGATAATCACCTCACGGACAATCTGACCTTCGTGGCTGTCAAGAGGGCGCCGGTTGACCGTCTCCTGGGGAGCCGTTGGAGCTTCTGCCGGTTCGTAGTCTTCTTGCGGCCCGGCTACAGGTGCCTCACCGGTTGCTTCACGAAAAGCCCGATCCAGCCTCTCAGCCTCGTCTCCGGTGGCAAATTTCAGCTGTTGTTCGTACGCCTGCTGTATCCGCTGACGGTCACCGGTTGGTTCGATTCCAAGGATCTCCCAGCAATTCATAGAGCTGTAACTCCCACCCCCGAGATTGATTACAATTTTGAGAGACAAACAGTGTGTAGTCCCCTACGATAGGTACAACAACAAGAACACTGAGTTACCTCCAAAGACCGGCAAATTATAGAACGTGATCCATGAGTGTTTCGACAAGATTGCAGTTAAGTTTCATAAACCTGCCGCAGCATCGGCAATTCCGATTCGTGCTGGTGCTCGCATCCGCCGCCTGTTTGCCGGCCCAAGCCCAGGTTTCCGACCCCGCACTGTCGCCGGACATCCTCGCCATTGACGGTGAACTCTTCGAGCTCCCCGAAGTGCTGACCACGACCCGGCTGAGGCAATCAAAGCTCAAGGTACCCGGTACGACGACCATCATCACCGGCGATATGATTCGCGATCTCGGCGTCATGAATCTGGTTGAAGTATTCAGGCTGGTGCCCGGGATGGTTGTGGGCGACCACGGCAGCACCAACCCTGTGGCAACCTACCACGGCACATCGCAATACGAGCAACGGCGCCTTCAGGTGCTGATCGATGGGCGCACCGCCTATCGCGCAAGCCTTGCCGATGTGGACTGGATCGCCATGCCGGTTGCGCTGGAAAATATCGAACGCATTGAGGTCAGCCGAGGCCCCAACTCCGCCGCTTACGGTATCAACGCGTTTCTCGGTACTGTTAACATCATCACCCGATCCCCTGAAGACACCGCCGGCGTTGAAGCCTATGCCGCATCCGGCTCCCGGGGCTACCTGAGAACATTCACCTCGGTGGGTGACACCAACCCCGGCGGCAGCTGGCGCCTGTCCTACGAGAAACGAAAATCCAATGGCTTCGACTCGCAACTTGAAGGCGGCGAAGCGATTCCGTTCCATGACGGCCACGACACCAACAATTTCAACTTTGACAGCATCCTGAAAATCGACAACCGGCATTCTTTTGATTTCCGGGCGGGGGTACTGGAAGGTGTCAATGAAGAAGACAAGTTTAAATCCGGAAAACTGGGGGCGGTAACCCATCCGGATATTCTCATGGACGATTACTATCTGCAGATCCGATTCAACGGGAGCACCTCCCCCAACCATTTCTATCATCTGCAGGCCAGTTACCAGGACCAGAAAAGACGACAGCGCTGGCTGGTAAACACCCCGGCAGAGGAATTTGTCACCCTCCTTCCTCCTGACAATACGTTCCCGACCGATCAGGGACCCTTCATCGCGGTCCTGAATGAGGACAGAGAGGAATCCCGGCAGGAATTCGAATTCCAGGACACAGTGATCGTCAATCCGGAACTCCAGCTGGTGTCAGGGTTGGGCTACCGTAAAGACACGTTCGATTCGGAAACCTTCTTCAACGGCCGCGGCCACAACTACCAGAGTCGGGTATTCGCCAATGCCGAATACTCACCGGCCCGCTGGGTGACTTTCAATGCCGGGGGCAACTACGAGAGAACGACAACGACCGGCGAAGGCTACTTCTCTCCCCGCGCCGCCTCGAATTTCATCTTCAACGACAACCATGTCCTCCGGTTCGTGTTTTCCCGTGCGGTACGAACACCGGATGCATTTGAGCAGGAACCCGACTGGTCATACCGCCCTGCCAATGTTCAGCCGCCGTTCTCGGCGCTCGACGGGGTCCGTTTTCGGGTCGCCGATCTCGTTGATCCGCAAACGTCAACGCTGGGTGAGGATCTGGAAGAGGAATGGATCACATCCAGGGAAATCAGCTACTTCGGCCAGTTCCACCTGGACAATGCGCTGTTTTCCATGGAAGTCCGCTATTTTAATGATGACCTCCACGACATGATCAGCGGCGTGATCAATGAAGAGGAATGGACCATAGATAACAACGTCGACCTTGATCAGGAGGGGTTTGAAGTTGAAACCTCACTGGAATTTTCGGGAACGATGTTGCGCGCAACGTACGGCTATCTTGATCAGGACGGCCGTTACGTTGGTGATCCCACCAGCCTTTCTGAAAGCGATCAGCAATACGCTGTTGATCTGCTGGGACGGTTGTCCGCCCAACATTCCGGCAGTTTTGCGTGGATCCAGGACCTTCCGATGGACCTGACTTCCTCCGCGGCGTTCTACTGGACGAATGAAGTAAGGAATACACGATTCGAGCGTGCCGATTTTCGGCTCGCCAAACGGGTAGACGCGCTAAACTACAGTTACGTACTGGCCTTTACGATACAGCATTACCTCAATCCGAAGGCCTGGATCAGCCCTGACAACCGGATAGAGGACCACAATCAGTTTTTCGCTGAAGCCGGTATCCGGTTCTGAGTTTTCGGCCAAGGACAGCATGTAACCCGGGAAGGTATGGAAAGGAATACTCAGTTGCGGCAGGACAGAAAACATGGCCACGAGTGCGGCAGCCCCGGCTTTCGCACTTTGTTCGGCCTTTTTATGGTTCTGTTCTCCACTCTGGTCTGGGCCCAGGATCGGGCCGCTCACACTGCCTATCTGGCGGGCTCGGGCAATCGTGCCCTGGATCAGCACATGATTCAGCTGCTGGAGAATTCACTGGGCAGAGACATTGTGCTCCGACCGCTGGACAACGGGCAGACAACGACCCCGGACCAGGCACCCATCATCGCGATCGGCCCCTCGTCTTTTTCCCGCGTCCGACAGGCAAACCGCCAGGCCCCGATCCTGGCCATGCTGGTTGAAGAGTCCTTTATCGAGGACTATGCAGCCGACAATCCCGGCCAGATATCCGCAGTGTATTACAACGTCCCCCTTGAGCTACAGGCAACGATTGGCAAGGCGGTCCTGCCGCATGCAACCAAGGTCGCCATCATTGCAACGACGGAGACTGCCGAGCTCTACGAACCGATCGTGGATAAATTGCCACCCATGGGCCTTCAACCCCGGGTATTCATTGTTGATTCCCAGGAGGATCTGATCCCGACCCTGGTGCGAGCGTTGAATTACGGCGATTTTCTCCTGGCTGGCCCTGATGACATGCTTTACAACCCCAGAACGATCAAACACATCCTTCTGACCGCTTATCGCCGCAACCGGATCGTGATCGGCCCGAGCCAGGCATATGTAAAAGCCGGGGCCCTGGCATCGGGCTATGCCCCGTTTCCAGCCATGACCCGAGCCGCTGCAGACCAGCTGGAATACTATTTCGTAAATGGCGAGTTTCCCGCTCCGGTATACCCCGACCGCTTCAGTGTTGAGATTAACAGCCAGGTTGCGCGTTCACTGAACATACCGTTGCCTGACAAGGAAACCCTGGATCAGGAACTTGAGCGAGCTCAGGCGCAGTATGAGGGCACCGGAGAATGAACAGGGTGAATACGTCCAACATAACCCTCTCCCGCAAACTTCTGCTTTTGGGCGCCCTTCCCGCAGTGGTTATGTTTATCGTGCTGATGGGATTCTTCACCTCTGCCCGGCTCGAGGACGCACGCAAGGACCTGATAACGGGAGGCCAGATGCTTGCTGACAGTCTGGCCCCTGCGCTTGAGTATCCCGTTGTATCAGGGAATAGCATGGCGCTCGAACAGATTCTGTCCCAGTCCCTGAAGTACAGTAACGCGGCGTGGGTCCGTGTGACGGACGTCATGGGTGATGAAATCGGAATGGTTACGGCCCCTGGCGAACTCCCGGGCGAGGAGACCGACAACTACCTGAGCTTCGAGGCAGAGATACTCCAGTTGCCATTGAAAATCGGCTCCAATCAAGCGAACGAGTGGTTCGCACCCGAGTTCGGGTTTGATTCCGGTGCAATCAGGGTTGGCACCATTGAGGTTGGCGTCAGCACACACGCTCTGAAGGCGAGACAACAGGAAATTTTATGGACCTCGATCGCCGTAGGCTCCGCCCTGTTGCTCTTTACGGTCCTTGTGATCCAGCACTTCCTGGGAAATATCCTTTCGCCGATACACAGGTTGTCGACCCGAATCGACCGGCTGATTAACGGGGATTATTCGGAGGCTATATCGGTATCCCGAGGAACTTCAAGGGATATCAATATTATAGAGTCCAAACTTAATAATTTGGCTAAGCATTTGTCAGGACTCAAAGCAGACCATGACCGGGTGCTGTCTGCTTCACAGTCCGCGAGGCAAAAAGCCGAAATAGCCAATCAGGCAAAATCTGAATTTCTGGCAACCATGAGTCATGAGCTACGCACCCCGCTCAATGGTGTTCTGGGCATGGTTGACCTGATCGAGGAAGAGCCTTTGACCTGCCGACAGCGGGACTATCTGCATACCGCCCGCCAGTCAACCGAGGATCTGTTGACGGTCATCAACGACATCCTCGACTATGCCCAGATGGATGCCGGCGGTATCAAGCTCGAGAACCGCGAATTCAACCTCCGCGACACCATCAATAACTGCGTAGCCTCCTATCGCCACCAGGCTGAACAGCACGGCCTGTCCCTGAGTGTCGAATTTTTTGGTGAGTGGCCAGAGAAGCCACTGGTCATTGGTGATGCCGGTAGAATGCGGCAGATCATTGCAGGGCTGCTGGATAACGCGATCAAGTTCACCGGCGAGGGCACCATATCCGTTCAGGCAGGCTGCTTCCCCCTCGAAGAAAACACGATCCTACTTAATTGTGCAGTCAACGACTCCGGTGAAGGCATGCCTGCTGAACGCATGCACGATATCTTCAATTCCTTCGAGCAGCTGGACTCCGGAAACACCCGCAGCCACGGCGGCACGGGGCTGGGACTGTCACTGGTCCAGCGCCTGGTGGAGCTGATGGGCGGTCATATCCAGGTGGAAACGGACCTCGGCCAGGGCTCCAGTTTCCGTTTTGAGCTCCCATTCGAGCTGGGTCCCACAGTCAGAGTCTTCCCTGCCAAACGGCCACCTCCCGCCGTGAACCCGGATGAGCACCTGTCCCACGCTCTGGTGGTAGAGGACAATCCGGTAAACCAGCGAGTGGCCTCGGCGATGCTGGCGCGTCTGGGCTATCACACAGACACCGTGGCAAACGGTGAAGAAGCGGTGAACACCGTCAAGCGTAACCACCTGGGGTATGACCTGATCCTGATGGATTGCCAGATGCCGGTAATGGATGGCTATGAGGCGACCCGGCAGATCCGGGAATGGGAGCGCAGTAACGGCCAGCAAGGTGTTCCGATTATCGCTCTGACAGCCGACGTGTTGCCGGCCACGGAATCCATCTGCCTGGGTAGCGGAATGAACGACTTCCTGGCCAAACCGGTACGAAAAGAGAAACTCCAGGAAGTTCTGAGCCGCTGGACGCCACTGCGGGAGGAGTGAGACAAGAAAGCCAGCCATCGGGCGACCCGGGCTGGCTCACAACACTGTCAGGCGACAGGCTCCCTCATGGTGACAAATTCCTCGGCCGAGGTCGGATGAATCCCCAGAGTGGAATCAAACTCGGCCTTGGTTGCTCCCGCCTTGATCGCAACGGCCAGGCCCTGAATGATCTCACCGGCATCCGGTCCCACCATGTGGGCGCCAATTACCCTATCTGACTCATCGTCGACGACCAGTTTCATGAGACATCGCTCGTCGCGGCCACTCAGGGTGTATTTCATCGGCCTGAACTCGGACCGGTAGATCCTGAGCTTGTGGCCTTTTTCCCGTGCCTCGGACTCGGTCAGACCGACCGTTCCGATATTTGGCTGACAGAATACCGCCGTTGGAATGGCGGAGTAGTCCATCTCACCCTCCCCGTCACCGAACAGGCGTCGGGACAGTACCATGGCCTGCGCGAGAGCCACTGGCGTCAGCTGAGGCGTACCGATGACATCGCCAAGTGCGGTAATTGAGGGAACAGCCGTCTGGAAAGCGTCATCGACCACAACGTGCCCCGAGGCACTCAGCTCAACGCCCAGATCGGTAAGACCAAGACCGTCAACGAGAGCCCGGCGCCCCGTTGCTGCCATAACCAGACCGGTCTCCAGGGTTTCCCCGGTACTGAGCCTGACATGGTGGTGGGTGTCGTTGGGCTCAACAGCCTCGATGGTGGTCCCGAAGCGCAGGTCGATGCCTTTCTTGCGCATCTCCTGCTCGGTAAAATGACGAATGTCGTCATCGAAACCGCGCAGGAACAATTCCCCCCGGTAGAGCAAAGTGGTCTCTACACCCAGACCGGCCAGTATTCCGGCAAACTCCACGGCTATGTAGCCGCCTCCCCAGACCACCGCGTGTTTCGGCAGCTGCGGCAGGTAGAACATCTCGTTTGAAGTCAGGATGTGCTCTTTGCCGGGCACATCAGGAACAACGGGCCAGCTGCCGGTGGCCACGGTGATATGTCTGGTTGTGTAGGATGTACCGCCAACCAGGACCGTATTGGCATCCTGAAGGGTTGCAGTGCCCTCGATGATGGTCACTCCGGCGTTTTCAAGGAGTCGTCCGTAGATACCGTTGAGACGTTCGATCTCGGCGTTCTTGTTCGCCACAAGGGTGGACCAGTCAAAACTGACATTATCGAGAGGTACATTCCAGCCGTAACCCGCTGCGTCTTCCAGGTCCTCGTGAACATGGGCACCGTAGACAAACAGCTTCTTGGGAACACAGCCGACGTTGACACAGGTTCCGCCGAGGTATCGGGATTCCACAACTGCAACTCTCGCCCCTCGCTGGGCGGACATACGGGCAAGGCGAACACCGCCGGAACCCGCACCAATAACGATCAGATCATAATCCAGACTGTCGGACACAGTTTCTCCTGTTGATAAAGATGACTTCAACCGGGTCCCGAGGCAGCGGTCTGGTTTTCCGGTTTCAGTTCCCGGAACAACACATGGTCCTCATAGTCCCCCAGGCGAATCTTGCCCAGGCTCCTGAACCCTTCGGATTCGTAAAAAGGCAGATACCGGCTGTTGCCGGTATCCAGCACCAGACCGCTGCCACGGGGATTCTCGCCACATATCCGCTCCACGGTCCTGAGCAGCAGCCGACCATAGCCACGGTTCTGGTATTTCGGGTCTACCCCCATCAAAGGCAGCTGGTGCGCCTGAGGCTGGGGCAGCATATTTCGGATTTTCTCATGGTAATCGAGATAACGACGGGTGGAGGCAAAGCCCGTGGTCAGAACCATGCGGATTCTCCAGCTGAATTGCTCGGCCAGGTTCATCCGTAATTCAGGCTCCCCAACGAACGCCACCGCGACCAGGGTATTATCCACCATTACGCCAATAGCGTCCTGATTATACTCAAAGTACAGATCGATCAACTCTCTTACCGTGGCCCGGACACGCTGATCGTAGCCCGGCCGACGGTGATCAAACAGGTACTCGAATGTCGGCTCATTCCGGTAGGCATGATAGAGAATGGATTGCGCTTCATTCCGGGCGGTGTCGTCCAGACGCACAATTACCGGCTCAGGATTGTTCTTGTTGTCTTTGCCGTCGGTCATCGTCTTCCCCTTTCTCAGATTGTCAGTGTCAAACGAACTGAAACTTTGCCCGGGTCGTTGCCCCGGTCCATGGCAGCCTGGTCGATAACCACACCATTCTCTGTATTGAGCCGCTCAAGCCAGGAGGCAACGTCGGCATAGGGTACGCCGTCCAGCCAGACACGGATTGCGTCGTCACCACTGGGCTCAAAGCGCTGCAGGGCCAGGCCTGCCTCGCGCGCGGAGCTGGTCACCAACGCCATGAGGGCCCGGCCATCGGCCGGTTTGTCCGCGGTTGCAGCGGCACTTGACGAGGACGCTCCAGCCAGCCCCTGGATTACCGGTTCGTTTGCCTGCATCCAGCTGAGCAATTCAGCCGCATTATCCCGCGCACTGGCAGCACGATCATGGAATCCGGTCACCGGCTGCCACACCGCGAAATAGAGGATTCCAACCAGTACGGCAATCCCCAGTGCAGTCAAAGCCTGCTGATCACGACGGGGCAACTGGTCATACTGCGCAATGAGCTTACCGACGGCGGCTTGTTCCTTCAGACGTTCCAGCATTCCGTTACCCTCCGGATACCGTCAGACGGCCACGGGCGCCGCCGGATTCGTTGACCACCGAACCGATCTGGGCTTCAAGCCCCTGACCGGACAGACCGTTTCGCAGGGCGCTCAACCGGTCGTAACTGTCGGCGCGAATATCCACCACCAGTTCGCCTCGGTCCCGACTGTAATTTACCGAATTGAAGGTCACCGAACCGGACGACGGCAACTGGGAATATTGCTGGCCGGTGTACTTCATCAGTGCAATGAAATCGAGTTCCGGGCCCCGGGAACCGGCAACCCGTAACTGTCCCTCGAGAACCCGCCGGACATTGCCGGCATGGGTGCGGCGGTCATCCGGAAAGACTTCCCGATAAATGGCCATCGCCTGTTGTTCCAGTTCCTCCGCCTGCCCCTGGTAATAAAAGCCCATTCCGGCTTCCAGCGCCACCTGAATCACAAACCAGAGTGAGGCCACGGCAATCAGCGGTTTCCAGGGTTTGAAGGCACTGTCCTTATCGGCCTTGATCGAGAACGCACCCTGGCAGAGATTGATCGGCTGGCAACGGTGATGGTGATGGGCATGGGTCAGCAGTTCCAGTGGCATCAGATCCAGTTCTTCCTGCCGAACCGAAAGCCGTCCCGGGGCCTTGAGGTCCGCGATCACCGACTGGTGATACTCAAGCGCATCCGGTGTGCCATACAGGGTAACCGGGACCTCGGCCATAACTTCCTCGGTCGGTGGCACAGCCAGGGTGTGTGCGAACATACCCAGGTTGGCCGCCTGCATACTCAACCATTCGCCCCGGTCGCTTACCAGCATTGCGACCTCGCCATCCAGGCAGATGCTCCAGCCGCCGTCGGTGGTTGGCAAAAGAGAAGCATCGGGGTAAATGGCGTCAAGGCGGGCATTTTCCCACCCCGAGAACAGGGTCAGCCAGTTCGCCATGCGCTCCCGATCGATGGCCGCCACGCGATAGCCGTCCTCGGAATGTTTGCCAAGCGCAAGGTGAACAGAGTCAATGTCCTGGGCAATCTGTTCCTCTACAGCATAGGGCAACGCCTGAAGGATGAAGCGGTGTTGCTTTGCCGGAATATCGGCCACGCAGAAAAGGGCATCCTCACCAGGTATCAGGCCAACCAGCAGCACGTTTTCCAGGGCGTTCTGGGCGAGCGTCTGTTCGATGATTCCCCGGTTATCCCCGGTGCCCCGGGCCTGGGCATCGCCGGAGGCATCCTGAAGCACCCAGTTGAATAGCTGGGCATCGGGATTCTCATCGATATCCGCAAACGGCGGGACCGGCCGGACAAAAAGGCGATAAGACATGGCTATCCTTCTGAAATGGTATAGGGCTCTTTGGTAATTCGGTTTTTCTGTCCGGTATCCCTGTGAACCGTCCGGACCTCACCCTCCCCGTTACGGAAGACGGTGCTGACCATGTTAACGACACGATTATCGTAGGTAATCCTGGAAACAACTTCAAAAAAACGGGTTTGCAGCGTCAGACCCGCGGTCTTGAGCCCCAGGCCGGCAAACTCCGGCAAGGCGAGGAAATCCTGAAGGTTGCTGAAGGCTTCCTCTTCCCGTTTTTCCAGTACGGAGGCAATCGACGCCTCGGACAATTCCTCATGAAGCGACTGCAATACCGGTCCCGTTGCCGTGTTGACATTGATGCCGGCGCCACTGACGGGTAAGGCCGCGACATGGGGCCTGAGGGCCTGGTAGATTTCCTCGGTCATGCCTTCGATCAGCCTCAACTCTGTCACATCAACAAACGGCTGGTTGCCGGCGCGATAACCGGGATCGGCCATCAGATACTGGCCATCTTCGGCGCCATAGGCACTGATTGTCTGATCGTTACTGTCGATCCAGTCAATCAGCGCATCCGCGGTGATGCTGGTGATGCCCAGAGCCATGAGGAGTCGGGTAAACCGGTCCTTGGCCAGGGTATCCACTTGCCCGGACGGTGTAACCAGATCGTTCAGGTTGAAACGGCCGCCCAGGTCATCGATCTGGACCTCAACCACACTGTTGCCATCGTCAAGGGGGAGGATCGCAGCGTTCATCGCCCAGAACTCGTCGAGGCTATCAACCATCGAGCCGTCGTCCTTGTCTTCCTCGAAATCCCGGACCAGGATGCGCCGGGCAAAGGCCTCGGCGCCCAGAGCAATGCTCTGGCCCTGTTGCTGGGCCAGGTAATGCCCGGCCTGGAAGACCCGGATATTCAGTTGTTGGGTCATCCCCGAAGCCAGCATGACCACCAGCGCCATGGCCAGCAGCACCATAACAAGAGCAACACCTTCCTGATGCTGCAGGGGTTGACTGGCAGACAGCGTCCTCATCCTGAGGTCCCGCTCTGCTGGAGAGGACTTTCCTGGCCTGGTTGCTGTTCTCCTGGCTGCCCGGGCTGCTGCTCGCCCTCCTCTTCCTCGTCCGTTTGCGTGGCTGCCTCATTAGCCTGATTGACGAGCCCCTGCGCCTCAGCGGGGTCAAAGTCCGGCAATGCAAAGGTGCGAACCAGTTCGCCAAACCGTTCGTGCTCCAGGGTAATCTCAATGCCCAGGGGCAAAGGAAATTCCGGGCGCTCGCCCGGCGTCAGGCCAGCGAGATCATCATCGGATGGCCAATCTTCCTGCCAGGCGCGATCGCCATTCATGAAACGCACCTCAAAGGCATTGATGTCCTCAAGCAGCAGTACATTCTCACTGTTGTCTTCCTGGCCCTGGTCAACCGTTGGCCAGTAACGGCGAAACAGTTCGGTACCGGTGTATTCCCAGCCGGCCCGCTGTAATCCGCTGCGCCGGAGGCCCAGTGGGTTACGCCAGCCCTGCCGGGTGAGCAAAAGGGCATAACCTTCCTCCCGGCTGGTCAGCGCGGGCTGGAAGTCCCCATATACATCCCGGGCAGGACGATTCACCACTTGGGTAATATCCCGCTCCAGAAGAAGCATGGTGCGCTGGATACGGTCAAACTCTTCGGCCAACTGGTTCACCCGGTCCCTGGAATTGACGACGCCGTTGATAACCTGCCAGACACCGAGACCAATCACCGCCGTAATGGTCACTGCAATGAGAACTTCCATGAGGGTGAAGCCGGACTGACGCATCACTTCTCCCCCACGAAGGCGGAAAGTGTGTGCAGCGGCAATGGATTGCTGCGTTCATCGGTATACTTGGCCACAGACACTTCGATCCGACGCATCGTCGGCTCGGCTGTCGCCTTTACAGCTGTCGTGACGCGCCATCTGAAAGGACCGTAATCGGTATCGGTGGAGTTCTCGGAAATGCCGGGAAGCTCCTCCTCCAGCCGGATGGTGTTGATGCGATTATCGGCAATCCAGCCGGCCAGAGTCTTATCCCGGATCCGCTCGAAACTGGAGATATACTGGCTGCCGACTTCCGCTGCCGCGGTTGCAATCAGACCAAAAACCAGCAGCGCGACCAGGACCTCAATCAGGGTGAATCCACGCGACCGATCCATCAGGATTCATCCTCTGAACCGGGTTTGCGCCAGTGAATACCGGTCACCCCGTCAGACTCCAGTACGTGCATGTAATCGGTGTTGCTGCCTGGGGTGAACTCAATCTGGAAAGGGGTGGTTTCCCCGCTGGAGAAAAAAACGATATCCGGCAGCTGGCGGTCCTCCTCGGACGCCAGCCTGGGCGCATCGTTTTCAATGTATTCGGTCGCAACCAGCCAGTCCGGGAAACTCCTTGGCTGGAAAATCCGCTCTCCCGATGCCTTCCATTCGGCATTACGGTCCTGGAACGCCACAAACTGGTAGCCATCGTCCTCCAGCCTGACACCCATCTCCAGATTATTGAGAACAGCCTGTTCCGATGCCGTCTGCATCAGCAAGTAAAGCTCCCGAACTTCGTTTTCAAGTTCCCGCTGTTGCGAACTGCCACCCAGGGTAAACACAGCCAGGGAGGCCAGCAGTCCCACCACGATCAGGACAACGAGAATCTCTATCAGCGTGAAACCGCTGTGCGTTGCCCTGTAATGCACTGCCGATCAGCCCTCGGTCTTCCAGACACTGATATCGGCGGCATCGCCGTCACCGCCTTCCTGACCGTCAGCACCATAGGAGTAGAGATCGTAGGGCCCCTCGGTACCAGGGCTCACGTACTGGAACTGATTGCCCCAAGGATCCTCAGGCACGCTCTTGAGGTAGCCGTCAGGGTTCCAGTTCTTCGGCTCCGGGCTACCGCTCGGCCTGGACACCAGGGCTTCCAGCCCCTGTTGGGTGGACGGGTAATGGCTGTTGTCCAACCGATACAGATCCAGGGCGCTCTGGATGTTCTTCAGCTGGGTCTCGGCGATGGTGACCTTGGCCTGGTCACTCCGGCCCATGATGTTGGGAGCCACAATTGCTACCAGCAGGCCCAAGATCACCATGACCACCATGATCTCGATCAGGGTAAAACCACGCTGTCTGGACACTTTGTACATAGTCTTGCTCGTCATTTTCTCACTCGTCGTTGATATGGATTCCGTTCCCGGAAAAGTACTCCCGGACCTCGGGCCTGGATATCACCCAACCAGGTTGCTCATGTTCAGGATCGGCAGCATGATCGCCAGTACAATGATCAGTACCACCACTCCCATCACCAGCAGCATCATTGGCTCAAACAGGCCAACAATAGCTGCGATCTTTGACTGCAGGGTGTTCTCCTGCATTCGGGCGGTTCGCTCAAGCATACTATCAAGTTCACCGCTCGCCTCACCGCTGGCAATCATGTGCAGCATCATGGGCGGAAAATACCCGGTCTGTTCCAGCGAACGGTGCAGCGCACCTCCCTCGCTTACCTTGCGGGCAGCATCCCGCAGCCGCTCTCGCAGGTAATCGTTGGACAGAACCTCACCGGCTATCCTCATGGCCTCGACCAGTGGGACGCCACTAGTCGTCAAAATGCTCAGGGTGCTGGCATAACGGGCAGTGTTCACCCCCCGGACCATGCCGGAAACCAGTGGCAGGTGAAGCAACCGCTTATGGAATCGCTTGCGGAAATCGGGCTTACGCAAGGCCACACGAAAACCGACCAGGGCCAGCACCAGGAGAATCAGGATATAGACACCATAACTGCCCAGAAATTCCGACATGGCGAGCATCGCCATGGTCAGCGCAGGCAATTCCTGGCCTTGTTTCAGGAACACTTCGATGATGTCGGGAACCACGTAAGTCAACAGGAACACCACGATAGCAATGGCCACAAAGCTGAGGATGATCGGATAGATCGCCGCCAGCTGGATCTTCTGCCGCGCTTCCTGCCTGTTCTCGGTGTAATCGGCCAGACGGTTCAGCACCAGGTCCAGGTGTCCGGCATGCTCTCCGGCGGCCACCGTGGATCGATACAGCCTTGGGAACGCTTTCGGAAACTCGCCCAGACTGTCCGCAAGGCTGTAGCCCTCCATCACCTTGGCACGAATTGCAATGAGCATGCTCCGGATCCGTGGCCTCGCCGATTGCTGGGCTGCGGCACTCAACGCCTGCTCAACCGGTATACCTGACTGGATCAGGGTCGCAAGCTGCCGGGTGACCAGCGCAAGATCCGAGGCTGTCAGAGATCCCCGGCCACTGAGCGGACTCGCCCGTCGCTGTTTCTCCACCGCAGGTTCTACCGCCAGCGGCGTCAGCCCCTTTTCACGGAGCTGTTGTCGCACAGCCCGGGGCGCATCGGCTTCAAGCACGCCCTGCTTCTGCTTGCCTCGCGCATCCAGAGCCTTGTACTCGTATGCTGGCATGGCTTACTGGCTCCGGTGGGTCACACGGAGAACCTCTTCCACCGTGGTGACGCCATCGAGAATTTTCTGAACCCCGTCGGCGTGAATACTCGGGCCGTCCCGGCGCGCCTCTTTCTCCAGTTCCAGCTCGCCGGCCCGTTTGTGGATCAACGAACTGATTTCCTCGTTGATCTCCACCACCTCGTAGATACCGATACGCCCCCGGTACCCCAGTTGGTTGCAGTGTTCACACCCTTTGGCGCGATAAATGGTCGGCGGATTGGCCGGATCCTGCTGGAGGAACTCGCAATGCTCCTCGCTCGGGGTATAGGCCTCCCGGCATTCGCGGCACAGGACCCGGACCAGGCGTTGGGCCACGATGCCGACCAGGCTGGACGAGATCAGGAAGGGCTCGATCCCCATGTCCATCAAACGGGTGATCGCCCCCACTGCCGTGTTCGTGTGCAGGGTTGAAAGCACCAGGTGACCGGTCAGACTGGCCTGCACCGCAATCTCGGCGGTCTCCAGGTCCCGGATCTCACCGATCATGACGACATCCGGGTCCTGCCGCAGGATTGCCCGCAATCCGCGGGCGAAAGTCATATCAACCTTGGTATTGACCTGTGTCTGACCAATGCCCGGGAGGTTGTACTCAATGGGATCCTCGACCGTGAGGATATTCCGGCTGCGGTCGTTGATCTCCTGTAGAGATGCATAAAGTGTGGTGGATTTACCGGACCCCGTCGGACCGGTTACCAGCAGAATGCCGTAGGGGCGATAAATCAGTTTGCGAAGGACCTTGAGATCACGCCCCGCCATTCCGAGCGATTCAAGACGGATCGAACCTGCCTGCTTATCCAGCAAACGCAGCACCACCCGCTCGCCACTGGAGGAAGGCATGGTGGAAACCCGGATATCCACTTCCCGCCCGGCCACACGAAGAGCGATCCGTCCGTCCTGCGGAATCCGTTTCTCGGCGATGTCGAGCTTGGCCATGACCTTGATCCGCGATACCAGCAACGGCGCCAGGGCCCGTTTGGGCTGCACCACCTCCCTGAGCACGCCATCGATCCTGAAGCGCACGATGAGCTGCTTCTCATAGGTTTCGATGTGAACGTCCGAAGCATTGGTCTTGACGGCTTCGGTCAGGATGGCATTGATCAGACGGATTATCGGCGCATCGTCTTCCTGCTCGAGCAGATCCTCTGTTTCCGGCACCGAATCGGCGAGGGAGGCCAGGTCCATGTCGTCGCCGATGCCTTCAACCATCTGCATGGCTTCGGCGGAATCGCTCTGGTAGGCCGCATTCAGCGCCTGATCGAACCGGTCCGGATCAATCGAGGAAAACCTTGCCTGGCCACCGCTCAAGCGGTTGGCCTCCGCAACGGCCGAATGGGACGCACCGGGGCGTACAAGAATGATCGGCTCACCGTCTTCCGAACGCGTCAGGATCACCCCATTGCGCTTGGCAAAGGTAAACGGAAGACGTCCCAGCGGAGCATCCTGCGGCTGAACTTCTGTCTCGGTGGTCAAGGTCGTCCTCGTTTTCGTCAGGCATTCTTCTTGTCAGGATCCAAGACCAGGCTGGCCCGGAAACCCTTTTTGATTCAACTAATTCAGAAAGGCTACCACAGGATATGGACCCGCTGAATAACTCTATACACTATACTGCCACTAAAACGTTGCAGTCTGATAACCTGTGGGCCTTCCAATGGCCCACCAAGCACTCAGGATGATCGATGCTGTTAATTCACCCTCGGCTCCCCTCGGTTCTCGCAATGGCTGCCGGAGCTGCCATGCTGGCCGTAACCACCTGGCAGGGCTACCGGTTCTGGCAAACAGAGACCGGGCCTGCCTTATCCGCAACCGGCGAGGTGGCACAGCAGTCGCTGCCGGATACCCGCGAAGTTCCCGAGATAGATTTGGCAGCCCTTACCCTGTTTGGTTCCCCTGATGCCGATAGCGCACCCGCCGAACTCGATACCGAAAACCTGCCCGAGACCAACCTCAGACTCTATCTTCGTGGTGTGCTTGCGGCCAGCGGCGAATTTCCCGGCAGCGCGCTGATCGAGGACGACAAAAGCAAGACCGAAGTCTATCTGGTGGGAGACGAACTGCCCGGCAATGCCAGATTGCGCTCGGTATTTCCCAACCGGGTGATTATCGAGCGCTCCGGCAAACTTGAGAATCTTTACTTCCCGGAAGAGGCCAATCGCGCCGGCATGTCCTTTACTGCCGACGACCAGCAACAGCAAGCCGGGACCCGGACCTCTGAATCAAGCCAGACCACCACTTCGCCTTCCACCCCGAGCGCCGACCAGCAACGGCGTGAGGAAATCCGTCGGCGTCTCGAACAGCTCCGGGAACGCCTCCGGAACAACAACTAGGCCCGGCCATGACCTCGGCAGCGCCAGGACTGTCCCGCCGCTCCGCTTGGGTGCCCCTGGTGCTTGCAGTCTCATTGGCCGGCGCACTGGAGCTGAGCGACCGCCTGATGAACTACGTACTTCAGGATTTCGGCCAGGAAGCCCATCAACGCCTGGTAGACTGGCAGCGGCTGAACGATCTCGCGGCCAATGCCCCGGTTGACCGTCAGCTCCGGCTGGTCAACTCATTCTTCAACAGGGTCAATTTTGTCAGTGATATCCAGCATTGGGGCGAAGAGGATTACTGGGCGACCCCGATCGAACTGCTCACGACAAACGCCGGTGATTGCGAGGATTTTTCCATCGCGAAGTACCTGACCCTCAAATCCATGGGGGTGCCGGACGATCAGCTTCGCGTGGTTTATGTAAAAGCCCTGGAGCTGAACCAGGCTCATATGGTTCTGGCCTGGTACCCCGAGCCGGATGCCGACCCATTGATCCTTGATAACCTCATAAATGACATCAAGCCTGCCTCGGAACGCACTGATCTTGAACCGGTTTATAGCTTCAATGGCGAGGGCCTCTGGCTGAACAAATCCGGCGGCAGGCGAACCAGGCTTGGCGAATCCGAGAAGCTCTCGCGCTGGCAGGAACTCAATAAGCGCCTGGACCAGTCCCTCCGTCCATGATTCCCCTGCACCAGGGATGGCGGCAAATGACAGCCGGGATGTCGCCACCCGACAATGACGGGTGCACCACAAACGCTAGAATGCCAACCCGACAAAGGATACAGACGGAGCAATACCATGAGACGCTGGAACGGCTGGGGCGACGAACAGTTTTCACTTGACCTGCCCAGAGAGGGGCATGCCTTTCTGGACGGAAAAATCGGACCGGGCAGAGCCCTGGATGATGCAAAGCTTGAGGATGTGTGCGCCCGCGTGCCGGAATCCCGTCTTCCCCGGGATGAGGAAACTGCCTCTCTGATAGACCTTGATCAGGAAACCCGTGTCCGGCATGCCCGCGGCCAGAGTCTTCCGGACTGGCTCGCCCTGCGCAGCGGCGATGTCGGCGACTTTCCGGACGGCGTTGCCCTGCCCAGTACCAGCGAAGATGTCCAGGCCCTGCTCTCATATGCCCGCAAGCATAACGTTCATCTTATCCCCTATGGGGGCGGCACCAGCGTCGCCGGCCACATCAATCCGGCCGGGAGCGAAACGCCGGTTCTGACCGTAAGCCTCGCGAACATGAACCAACTGACCGATCTTGACCGGGAGAGCCAGATTGCAACCTTTGGTGCCGGCACCCCCGGTCCGCTGGTGGAATCCCAGCTTCGTGCCCACGGTTATACCCTCGGCCACTTCCCCCAGTCCTTTGAACTCTCCACCATCGGTGGCTGGGTAGCTTCCCGCTCCAGCGGCCAGCAATCCCTGCGTTACGGGCGCATCGAGCAGATGTTTGCCGGAGGCCGGATTGAGACCCTCCAGGGCACCCTGGAGATACCGACGCTTCCGGCCTCCAGTGCCGGCCCGGACATCCGGGAGATGATCCTCGGTTCGGAAGGCCGCCTGGGCATCATTACCGACGTCAAGGTCCGGGTCAGTGAACTGCCGGAGCACGAAAGCTTTCATGTGGTGTTTTTCCCGGACTGGGACAGCGCCCGCACCGCCTGCCGGAAACTGGTCCAGCAACGAACCCAGCTGTCGATGCTGCGCCTGAGCAACCCGGTGGAAACAGAAACACAACTGGCCCTGGCGGGCCACCCGGCGCTGATCCGGCTTCTCGAAAGGTTTCTGGCCCTCCGTGGTGCAGATGGTGGTAAATGCATGATGACGTTCGGGGTTACTGGCACCAGATCCCAGTGCAAGGCAGTCAAGACCCAGGCCAAAGCCGTTTGCAAGGAGTTTGGCGGTGTCTACACCGGTACCCGCATGGGCGAAAAATGGGCGGAGAAGCGCTTTACCATGCCTTATCTGCGCGAGGCCCTCTGGCAGCTGGGTTACGCGGTGGACACTCTGGAAACCGCTACTGACTGGTCAAACGTGGACAATCTGATGTGTCTGATGGAGTCCAATCTTCGCGAGGGGCTCTCGCAGGAGCAGGAACGAACTCACGTGTTCACCCACCTGTCACACTTTTACGGCCAGGGCTGCAGCATCTACACCACCTACGTATTCCGGGCCGCCAACACCTATCAAGAGACGCTCGCCCGCTGGCAGAGACTGAAGCATTCGACTTCGGAACTGATCGTCAACAACGGCGGAACCATCAGCCATCAGCATGGCGTCGGCAAAGACCACGCGCCCTACCTTCAGGTTGAGAAGGGCAAACTGGGCATGGAGGCTATCCGGGGCCTGTGTCACCAGTTTGACCCTGACGCCCTGCTCAACCCCGGAACACTGGTGGAGTGAACGATGGCCAGAAAGGCAAGACTTACGGACCTGGACTCGGCCAACCCCGAGTTCGATGTGGTTGTCGTCGGTGGCGGGATCACCGGAGCCGGCGTTGCCCGGGAAGCTGCAGGAAGCGGTCTCCGGACTCTGCTGGTGGAACAGAAGGACTTTGCCTGGGGCACCTCCAGCCGGTCGTCCAAAATGGTCCACGGCGGCCTCCGCTACCTTGGTAACGGCAATATCCGGCTCACTCGGGAATCGGTAACGGAACGACAGCGCCTGATGCGTGAGGCGCCGGGGTTGATTGAACCGCTCCCCTTTGCGATGCCCCATTTCCGCAGATCCTTCCCCGGTCCGCGCCTGTTTCAACTATTGCTGGGTGTCTATGACTGCATTGCAGGCGTCCGCACCCGACGCTACCTGAACCGGCGCGAAGCACTTCAATGGGTGCCAGGCCTTACGCCTGAAGGCTTGAACGCTGCCAGCCTGTTTATGGATGGCGTTACCGATGATGCCCGATTGGTCCTTCGCGTCCTGGAGGAAGCCCGTCGGGATGGCGCGGTCTGCCTGAATTACACCGTGGCAAAAACCGTCCTCCGCAACGAGGGCCGCGTCAGCGGAGTTGAGCTGATCGATACCGGAGACGGCCACCGTGTGACTGTCAGAACACCGCTGGTTATCAATGCCACGGGCGCCTGGGCTGCAACTCTCCAGCAACAGGCACCCGGCTCCAACCCCCTTTGCATCCGCCCCCTGCGCGGAAGCCATCTGGTGGTGCCCTGGAGCCGGTTACCGGTGTCCTGCGCTGTCTCGCTCCTGCACCCGGACGACGGCAGACCGGTGTTTGCCTTTCCCTGGGCGGGAACCACAGTACTGGGCACCACCGATCTCGATCATCATGAGGACCTTGACTCCGAGCCCGCCATTACCCCGGAAGAAGTGCAATACCTGTTGACCTTCGCAGGTCGGGTCTTCCCCTCCTCCCGATTGGACCGGAACAACATCCTGTCAACGTGGGCCGGCGTGCGCCCTGTTGTGACCGATGGATCCGGCAAAGCCGCATCCAAGGAAAGCCGGGAACACGTCTTGCGCGCGGATAATGGACTGGTGAGCATTGCCGGCGGCAAGCTGACGACCTTCCGGCGCATTGCCCGCGAAGCACTCGAGCTGGGTCTTGGCGAGGGTCGGAGGCACCTCTTGCGTCCGGACTCGCGCCCGGTGTTCACACCGGCCTCACCCACACCCCGACCCGTTGGCGTACCACATCTGACCTGGCGGCGCCTGCAGGGCTGGTATGGGCCCGATGTCGCCGGCGTCGTTGAAGAAGCCGATCTCGCGCCCATTGCCCATACCGGTGTGCTTTGGGCAGAGCTTGCCTGGACCTGCCGGCACGAACAGGTGAGACACCTTGACGACCTGCTGCTTCGCCGGACTCGTCTGGGTCTGGTGTTGCCGGAGGCCGCCTCAGCTTTGCTGCCGGAGCTCCGGCGCCGGTGCCAGCCGCTGCTTGGTTGGTCCGACCCACAATGGGAGCAGGAAGAAAGGCGCTATCTCAAGCTGCATCAGCAAGCCTACAGTCTGCCAACCGGTGAAGCCTGACATGAACGACTCACCCCTGATTCTCGCTATCGATAACGGCACCCAGAGCGTTCGTGCACTGCTTTTTGACGCCCGGGGCAATCTGGTTGGCAAGGGCAAACAGGAAATTGAACCCTATTTCTCAGACCGGCCCGGCTGGGCAGAGCAGCACCCGGATTACTTCTGGGAGAGTCTGGGAGTAGCCTGCGACAAACTTTGGCAAAGTACGGATGCCCGCCCGGACCAGATAGCTGGTGTCACAGTGACAACCCAACGGGGCACCGTCATCAATCTTGATCGTGACGGCAACCCCTTACGCCCGGCGATTATCTGGCTGGATCAGCGCCACGCCCGAGTCGAAGGGCCGGTACCAGGCCTTTGGGGCTGGCTGTTCAGGCTCGCACGCCTGGAAGACACCATTGCCCGCTTTCGCGAGAAAACCCAGGCCAACTGGATCGAACAGAACCAGCCTGAGATCTGGGCAAAAACCCACAAATTCCTGCTGCTCTCCGGCTACCTCAATTTCCGCCTGACGGGCCAATATCGCGACTCGACCGGCAGCCAGGTCGGGTACTTGCCGTTCGACTACAAGAAACACAGCTGGGCCGGCAAACATGATTTCAAGTGGCAAACCATGCCGGTCACCCCTGAGCAGCTGCCGGATCTGGTGGCACCCGGCGATCGCATCGGCGACCTGCTCCCGGAAGCTGCCCGACATCTGGGTGTGCCCGAGGGGCTTCCCGTCATTGCAGCCGCGTCTGACAAAGCCTGCGAGGTATTGGGATCTGGCGGCCTCAGCCCTGACATAGGCTGTATGAGTTACGGCACGACGGCGACCATCAATACCACCAGCCCGCGGTACATAGAACCGATACGGCTGATGCCCCCTTATCCAGCCGCCCTGCCCCGGCACTATTCCACCGAGGTCATGATCTACCGGGGATTCTGGATGGTGAGCTGGTTCAAGCGGGAGTTTGGTCTCAGGGAGCAGAAAATTGCCGAACAGCAAGGCATTGAACCGGAAACCCTGTTTGACGAACTGGTGCGAACGGTGCCTCCCGGTTCCATGGGACTCATGCTGCAACCCTACTGGTCGCCCGGGGTCCGTGAGCCGGGGCCTGAAGCCAAGGGGGCGATCCTCGGTTTTGGCGATGTTCACACCCGGGCCCATATCTACCGGGCCATTCTCGAGGGTCTGGCCTATGCCTTGCGGGAGGGAAAGGAACGAATAGAAAAACGCAGCGGTGTACCCATTCGTAAACTTCGCGTCGCCGGTGGTGGCTCCCAGAGCGATGCTGCCATGCAGCTGACCGCGGATATCTTCGGTTTGCCCGCCGAACGTCCGCATACTTTTGAAACTTCGGGGCTGGGTGCAGCCATTGACGCAGCCGTCGGCCTCGGCCTGCATCCGGACTTTGAATCGGCCGTCAGCGCCATGACCCGCGTTGGCAGGTGCTTTTACCCCGACCCCGACACCCATGTTCTCTATAACAGGTTGTATTCCGAGGTGTACCTGGAAATGTATCCCAGGTTGAAGCCGATCTATCGCAAAATTCGTGATATCACCGGATATCCGCGGTAGTGGCGCACCGAATTGACCATGGTCAGTGACGGGTCAGTAATTTCCCGCAAACACGAGCCGAAAATACCACGGTGGTATAGACTGGAAGCTTCAAGCATCTCTTTGCAGAAAGCCCATGCCACGGTACCAGAGTCAAGCACCCAGATCCGATCTGCCGATCGCCCTGCCGCAAGTGGTCGGGCTGGTTATTGTGCTTGCCTTGCTGCATCTGATTGCCCGCAACGACTACCTGCTTTTCCACACTCTGGTGGAAATGATCCGGATCGTTGTGCTCGCCGGGCTCTTTGCACTTGCCTGGCACACCCGGCACTGGGCATCTAACAGCTTCCTCGGTGTGATTGGCACCGCCGCAATCTTCGTAGCCTCCCTCGAGCTGCTCCATACCCTCAGCTACAAGGGCATTGGCATTTTTCCCGGGGATGACGGCAACCTGCCCACCCAGCTGTGGGTTGCATTCCGGTATCTTGAAGCTGTTGCCTTCCTGATTGGCATCATGGCTGTCAGATGGCACATCAGCCTCATTCCACCCTTTGTGGTCTTTGGTACTGCCACCCTGATTCTGGCAACTGCCGTATTCTTCGGGATGTTTCCCGACAGCTACCTCGAAGGTGCCGGCCTGACCCGGTTCAAGGTCACCTCCGAGTACATTATCGCCGGACTCTTCGCGGTTTCCATGCTACTGCTCTACCGGCAGAGAAAACGTTTTGCCCCCCCGGTGCTCTATCTGATCGAGACCTCGCTGGTATTCAATATCCTGGCGACACTGACGCTGACCCAGTATGTCAGTGTTTATGGCTTTGCCAACGAACTCGGGCATTACCTGCTGCTTGTGTCGGCTTACCTGATCTATCGTGGTGTACTGGTGACGGGGCTGATCAGGCCCTACCAGTTTCTCTTCCGTGACCTCAAGCGCCATGAAGAACACCTGTCGGAATTGGTCTCCGAGCGGACGGCCCAACTGGCTTTGAGTGAGTCCCTGACGCGCACCTTTATCGAACATTCGCCAGCGCTCATCTATCTGGCCGATGCAGATGGCCACCTGACACTGATCAATCCCGCTTTCCGGAAGCTGGTGGGACTCCCGGAAAAACAGATCCTGGGGCGAGACATTTTTGACGTTTTCCCCCCTGCCGCGGCCGCAACGATCGACCGCCATGATCACCGGGCACGGGAACAGGGCCAGCCGATCACGGTAACCGATGTCGTTAATTTCGAGAATGAGCCGAGGATGTTCGAGGCCGTTCATTTTCCAATTGTCGATGAAGCCGGCCAGATTTCCGGAAGCGGGGCCATAGCCACTGATGTAACCGACCATCGCAGGACCCAGGCCAACTATGAGCTGATGGTTCAGGCCGCCATGGATGGTTTGTTGGTCATGGACTACGAGGCCAACTTCCTTCAGGTTAACCGCGCAACGGAGGAGATTACCGGTTACAGCCAGAGCGAACTTCTGACAATGAACCTTCGTGATCTGGATGCGGAAATGGACTCTGCCGCTGTCGAACACTCGCTGGACCAGATAATGGCCGAGGGATCCGGGCGCCTGGAAAGCCGCTGGCGCCACAAAGACGGCAGCATCCGGGATGTGGAAATCAGTGCTCACGTGTTCGATGGCACATTTACCTCCGGCTTCTTCTCCTTCGTGCGGGACATCACCAAGCGCAAGTCCAATCTGGCCCGAATCGAATTTCTGGCCCACTTCGACCCGTTGACGAGGCTCCCCAACCGCGCCCGTTTCGAGGAACAGGTCAATGAACGACTCGCACAGGCAATGTCCGATGGCAGTCGCTACGCTCTGGTGTATCTCGACCTGGACAACTTCAAGGACATCAATGACTCGCTGGGCCATACCATCGGCGATGGCCTGCTGAAGGAAGTTGCCCGCCGTCTCGGAACCCTTCCGCCAGAAACCCACATTATCGCCCGCGCTTCGGGCGATGAGTTTATGGTACTTGCGAAACTGGGGCCGGAAGAGAAAGCCCATGTCCATGAACTGGACCGCCTGCATCAGCTGTTCGCCAACAGTTTTGCAGTGGACGGGCATAATCTGGCCACATCGGTCTCCATGGGGGTGGCACTGTATCCCGCCGACGGCACTGACTTCACCTCACTCTCCCGCAATGCGGACACCGCCATGTATGCAGCGAAACTGGAGGGAAGAAACACTTTCCGGCGCTTCGATACTGCCATGCAGGAGAAAGCCTTCGAACGCCAGAATCTGCTGGCGAAGCTGCGCGGGGCGCTGGAAAGAAAGGAGATGGAGGTCTATTACCAACCCCAGATGGATCTGGCCTCCCGTCGGATTACGGGCGCCGAAGCCATCCTGCGCTGGAACAATCCAGAGCTGGAGTGGGTCTCTCCCTCGCGGTTTATCCCGATCGCCGAAGAAAGCGGGCTCATAGTCGAGATTGGCGAATGGGTCCTGAAAGAAGCCTGCCGGCAAGGTAAGGCCTGGATGGATCTCGGCCTGCCGCCGATCACGCTGGCCGTTAACCTGTCTGCCATCCAGTTCCAGCGCGGCGATCTGTGCGACAAGGTGGGTGCGATCCTGGACGAAACCGGCTTCGAAGGCCAATACCTGGAACTCGAACTGACCGAGTCCGTTCTTATCGGCAACCAGGAACGAGTGGATAACACCATCCGTGGGCTCAAGCAGCGCAGTATCCACCTCGCCATCGACGATTTTGGCACCGGTTATTCCAGTCTCGCCTACCTGAACCGCTTTGCGGTGGACAAGCTCAAGATCGACCGCTCGTTCATCCATGACATGGGCACGGATCCCAATAACTCGTCAGTAGTGCTCGCGATTATCCGGATGGCCCACAGTCTCGGCCTGAAAGTGATCGCTGAAGGCGTCGAAAACACAGCTCAAATGGAACACCTTGACCGGCTGGCCTGTGACGAGGTGCAGGGCTATCACCTCGGCAAGCCCATGCCTGCGGGCAAGTTTCAGCGCCTGCTCAGTCGGGGTGTCACGATGCTCCCCGGTTGAGCGCCTGAAAACTTGCGCCCAACAGCTCGCACACTTCGTCGTCCGTGACCGGCTGGTAATTCCGGTAGAACTGCCCCACATAATTGAATTCGGCAGGCTCCTGCAGGCAGATGCAGTGATCAACCATATCCTCGTATTTGTCAGACGTGCCCGGAGGCCCCGCGGGAATCGCCACGATCAGCGACCGCGCGCCGGCCGTTCTGACCATTTCAATCGCCAGATCCATGGTTGCTCCAGTAGCAATGCCATCGTCAACAAGGATCACCTGCCGCCCCTGAAGATCTGCTGTTGGCGCGAACCCCCGGTAGGCCTTTTTCCGCTCCCGGATGACGCTCAGTTCCAGGTCCCTTATCCGTTTGATCTGTTCGGATGTGATCGCCAGGGAACGCACCAGGTCCGCATTCAGGTGAGGAACCCCATCTTCCCCAACCGCACCCATCGCTACCTCCGGCTGCCAGGGCACCCCGAGCTTGCGGATATTCAGGAAATCCAGTTGCAGGTGCAGGCGTCGCGCAACTTCGTAGCCGACAGGGATGCCGCCACGGGGCAAACCAAGTACCACCGCGCCAGGCTCGATCCGGATCGCCGCCAAAGCTTCGGCCAATTGTGCGCCGGCATCTGTTCTGTCTTTGAAACGTAATCCGGCCATCCGTGCCTCCCCCTTTTGAATTGAGGCTCCTCCTGAGAATAGTAGCCTCAAGCCGGCACATCGGAAAACCTGCCGTGGGTCAGATCCACCACCAGGACCATTTTCTCGGGGGAGCCATTTCTTGATCCAGATCTATCCGCCCTCATCTCTTTCCGTTCTATAGTTATTCAGTACGGAAGAGCGAACGAGGTAGGCGCGACCTTCGGAGGTCTGCCATGTAGTTGCCAGTCAACGACTTCTGTCCGGATTTGTGTTGATTACGGTAATCCGTCTTAACATCGTTAATGGGTGTGGTCATGATTGATCTGTGCAACTATCGAAATGCCTTACTTGGAACTCTGTTGACCTCCGTTTTTCTCGCAGGCTGTGATGGCAGCTCCTCAAGCCTCAGCAGTTTGAGAGACGCTATTGATAATGGTGGGACCACCGTCCAGGCCGATATCTCACCGAACGTGCTCGATAGCGCCGCCTCGTTCCTCGGCGCCGCCACCGGCAAGGAAATACCGCTCTCGGTGGACTCTGTCATCTTTATCAACTCAGCTCTGGGCCTGAACGATCTGCCCAATGATCCGCAGTTCCTGTTCGGCGACCTCTGGATGATCGTTCGCGATGCCTATGGCGTCCCGGTTCTGGATGCCCAAGGGTGCATGCAGCCCATCGCCTCCGAGACGATCACGCTTCCGGACGGCACTACGACTGATACCGTGCCCATGGTCATCGATACTCTGGAAGAGGAACCCGTGTGCACGGTCGAAGAGGGCTACGAACAATACACCATCGAACTGGAGATTGGTCGGCTGAACATGGTCCGCACCATGACCCAGAACCCCACGGTGTTCGCACGTGCCCTGGAAGAGGCGATCAAGAACATCAATGCCTCCGAGGCCGTCAAAATGGATCCGGCGGGACGACTGGTCCTGGTCTCCAGCGATCCGGTCACCGGCGCGCCGATTGAAAGCACCATTGATTCGCCACGCGAGAACCTTGCCCTTTACAACGCGCTTCTCAGAGAAGGCCGGATCGCCGGCTATGGTCCTGAGAAACACGAGGGCGGCCAGACCATTGCGCCCCAGTGGCTCGAGATCCGGGAGGATCTTGAACTCGGTGACCTCGCCTATCTGCGGGACGGCACGCCCGGAAGGGATCATGGCGTTGACCTGAATAATGGCTATGCCGACCTGTCACAAGCCGTTCATGACCGGCAATTGGACTACGCAACCCAGCTCTTGAGCTACGTCCAGTATTATGACGACGGCAGCGCTTGCCATTACCGTGATGACACGGGGTATGCGTGGGAGCAGGTTTTCGGCCTGGAGGATTATTACGGCGCGAACATTGCCGGCTTCACCACCCATGCAGATGATGCACGCCGGACCATCGTGTTCATGCACGATGTGATCCAGGACATGCCGGAAGCCCCACTGCAGACGCTACCCACATCGGATGGAAGGGTTGACCTGATGCACGCCGCCGCTGCCTTCCTTGGGGGGGCTTCCAACAAGAGTGTGCCCCTGACTATTGATGGCCTGGTTTTCATCAATACCGTGCTTGGACTGAACGAAGGCGTCGAATTTACCAACAAAGGCGAGATCTTTGGCGACCTTTGGGCGCTGATACGGGACGAAGACGGGGTTCCGATTCTGGATGCCAATAATTGCCCCCAGCCGGTCTCCGTGAATGGCGGCACCGTGCCAATGGCATTCGACCCGGATTCCGGTGAATGCGCAATCGTTGAAGGCTATGAAGATGATGTGATCGAACTGGAGCTTGGCCGATTGAATGTGGTCCGTGTCGCTCTGACGAACCCACGTGTTCTTGACCGGGCTCTGTACGATGTCATGAATTCGATCAACGCTTCTGTCGGCCTGAAACTGGATCTGTCTGGCCGCCTGGCATATGGCGTAGATGATGGGACCGGGGCTCTGGATTATTACCAGACCGTTGACTCCCCCCTCGCCGGGCTGGCTCTGTACTGGGCGCTGATGCGTTGGGGCAAGCTGGAGGGCAGCGTTGAAATCATGCAGGATGGTTCGTGGACCACGGTAGATCTGGCCATTAAGCCTGAGTTGGAGCAGCAATTGACCGATGAAGGGTTGTTGTTCCTGATGACAGGTACCACCGCCTGCCAAAGTAATCCAGCGGAGTGCGGCACCAATCGCCTGGCCAGTGGTTATGTCGACTATAGTGCCTTCAACCACACTACCCAAACCGTCTATTCCGGTGCACAGGTTGATTTTGTCGAACGTCAACCGGTCGACCTCAGCTGTGCCTATGGCGACCGTACCGAAGACGTCTGGGAGCGGGTACTTGCCAGCGACGACTACACCGGCAGCAACATCGAAGCCTTCGTCAAACAGGCGGAGGATACACGCAACGTCATCCAGTTCATCCACACGGTGATTCAGGATCCCCTGCCGGAAGCTATCTGACATAGACCGCACGCATAAAACCCCGCTTCGGCGGGGTTTTCTACTTTCTCCGGCTCACTTCAGGCCCGGGTTTCTGACGCGGGATACTGCACCATGACCTGATTACGGCCCTTGCGCTTTGCCTTGTAGAGGGACCGGTCACAGACCGAGAGTAGCTCCCGAACGGTGACGACCTCTTCCCTGCAGCTGACCACACCAGCACTCATGGTAACGGTGAATGCCTGATTCTCGTCGCTGACAAAGCTCTCTGCCTCGATGGCGCTGCGAAGATCGTCAGTCACCTGGGCTGCATTCTCCAGGGAAGTCTGGGGCATGAGTATCAGAAACTCCTCGCCTCCAGTGCGCGCTACCACGTCCGACTTCCGCACACGATTCTGGATCAGCTGGCCAAACCGTTTGAGCACCAGATCCCCGACAGGGTGGCCATAGGCATCGTTGATCTCCTTGAAATGGTCGAGGTCCACGGAAACCAGTGAAAACTCGCCCCCGTAACGTTCCTGTTGCGTGGCCGTCTCTTCCAGCTTTCGGAGGAAATAGCGGCGGTTGAAGAGCCCGGTAAGCTCATCCGTAACGGATAAACGCTCCAACTCCAACTCAAGCCGTTTTTCGTCATCAATATTGATGACCATGCCCTGCCAGATGACTTTGCCGTCAGGTTCCCTTTCAGGTTTTGCGACACCTCTCAACCACCCGGTCATTCCGCTATTGATCACGCGGTAATCGCAAACCCATTGCTGAAGCGTAGCGAAGGAGTTCCCGATCGAGTCGTGGACTGCCTGAAGGTCATCGGGGTGAATATGCTGGAACAGCAACTCGGCATTCGCACACGCTTCGGCCGCGGTAAGCCCGAAAAAATCTTCGACCTTTCGGCTCATGTAGGTGAAGTAATAACGCCCGTCAGGTTCCATGACGAAGGTGTAGATAATGCCGGGCAGCGATTCCGCTAACTGGGCGAGCCTGCGCCCGGTCACTTTCTCTTCCGTCACATCGAGGTGGGTACCCATAAGCCAGCGCGGCTGCCCATTGCCGTTCAGCAACATTCCCCGGGTATGGATGTATCGCCACTGGCCGTCCTTGTGCTGCATCCGGATGACACACTCAAACTGCGGTCCTTTCCCATCCAGATATTTCTGCAAAGCTTTCCAGGCCAGATCCAGATCCGCCGGATGGCAGAGACGCTCCCATGTGCCGAAGGTAACGGGGGCAAGTTCGTCCAGGGTATAGCCCAACATGCCGGCCCAACGTTCATTGAAGATGACGTCGTTAGTGTCCAGGTTCCATTCCCAGGTGCCTGCACCGGTTCCGTCCAGTATGGCTTTAAGGCGGGTTTCCGAAGATAGCTGCATCCTTCCCTCGGCCTGGCTTCTACGGCCAACCTGACGCACCCCGACAGCAATCTGAGGACGCGATCCAGCGACCTGAAGTCGTACAAACATTCAGCCTAATAAGTGTAGCTGAAAACGGGATGCCCGGGCCGGAAAACCACCACAAACTCACAACTGCTTCGCGAGCCTTTCAGGTATTGAGGAAAGATGGAAATTGGAGGCGCGGGTCGGAATCGAACCGGCGTACACGGAGTTGCAGTCCGCTGCATAACCACTCTGCCACCGCGCCGGGGAAAGCCTGTGAAACTGGCTTTTTGCTCTCAGGAGGCATTGAGAGACTTGAATTGTGATTTCCAACCGGCAAACCGGAGAGAAATTGGAGCGGGAAACGAGATTCGAACTCGCGACCCCAACCTTGGCAAGGTTGTGCTCTACCAACTGAGCTATTCCCGCTCTGTGTTCAGAGGCATTGCCTCGTCAACGGCTGCGTATTCTACGGATTACGGTTCTGCCGTCAATACTTTTTTTCAAGTTTCTGTTTTATAGGGATTTGTTGATTAAAGTTTGTTCGCCGGCCCGACCAGTTTCCCGACACGTGTAAATGCCTATGAGAAAAAGCTGGGCATTTCGTAGCAACAGGGGTACAGTGGCCCTCGTTGGAAAGATTTAGCAAAGCATTTCATCAATAAGACGCTGCAAAGCAGTAGCAAGTCCTGTTTTTGATCCCGCCAGTTTTTTGTTTCCCGCACATCGCTGACCAGCAGATCGCCAAGATCCCTGGCGGCACATATTAAATATCGAATTCAGGATTTATCTTTATGTCTACTACTACCGGCACCGTCAAGTTCTTCAACGAATCCAAAGGCTTTGGCTTCATCACTCGCGACGGTGGCCCCGACGTATTCGTTCACTACAGCGCCATTCAGGGCAGCGGTTTCAAGACTCTGGCTGAAGGCCAGCAGGTCGAGTTCACCGTTACCCAGGGCCAGAAAGGCCCGCAGGCAGAGAACGTGATTGGTCTGTAATTAACCGACCAAGACACAAAAAAGGCAGCTTCGGCTGCCTTTTTTCGTTTTCAGGATACAGCCTGACTCTTCAATGCCTGCAGATCCCGGGGCTCCACACCCAGGTCCTGCCACTTTTCAGGATGGCAGGTGAACAACAGGATCTGATGCCGGTGCGCCGCATCAAACAGAATCCGCTTCATCCCGTCCAGCCGTTCCGCATCGGAATGCACCAGTGTATCGTCCAGGATAATCAGGGTTGGCCGCCCGGCTTCCCGCAAGAGGTCCGCATACGCCAGTCGGCTGATCAGGCCCATCTGTTCCCGGGCCCCGAAACTCAGCTCAGTCATCGTTCCCAACTCGCTGCCACGGGAAAACCTGCCGGGCATCAAGTGTTCATCCACTTCCAGCGTTGCTTCCGGGAAAAGCACAGAAAGGTAGTGATCCAGATGTTTTTGCAGCGGCGCCTGCAGGCGCCGGGTCAGCGCCTGGCGCTTTTCGCTCAGTACGTTCAAGAGCAGATCAAGCGCCTCCGCTCTACGGTGTAGTTCCTCGTAGCGGCGATTGGCGTGCTCAAGCTCTCCGGATTTTTCGCTGAGCTGCTCTTCAAGCCCTTCCGCCCCCCAGGCTTCCAGCCTGACCCTGACATCCCTCAGTTCCCGCTCACGGTTTTCCTGGGCTTTCTGCTGGGTTTCAGCTGCCTGGCGAAAACGTTGGATGTCTTGTTGCAGCAGGTCCGGTCTGGCGTCACGGATCTTTTTGTCCAGTGACGCGAGAGTTGTTACAAGCTCTGATTCCCGTTTCTCCGATGCCGAGATTCTCTCAACCAGCTCCTGAAGCTGGCGCTGGCTTTCAGACTTGCTCAGTTCCTCGGCGAGCTGCTCCCATTCACGGTTGGCATTCTGAACATTCTGCCTGGCGGTCAGAACTGCCTTCTCATGTTGACGCCGGGCAGCTTCCGCCCCGGAAAGACGGCTTTCCACCTGTTTTCTTGCGCGCTCGGCATCGGCGAGACTCGGAGGATAGTCGTCAGCCGTCCCCGAAGCGTCCAGCAGAGCATTGAGCTCCTCCTTTCGGGCCTCGAGCTCGGCAAGGGTATCCCGGGTAACCGTCCGGAGGCGTTCCAGGCCCTGGGGCGCAACCGACAATAGCAGGTCTTCGGAGTGCTTCAGCCTGCTTGTGGCATCCTGATAGTGCGCAAGCTTATGTTCTGCCTCATCAAGGCTCCGGACACCGAGTTCTCGGAGCTTTTCGTCCAGTGCCTGCTCGAGACGGGCCAGGTTCCGCCGGACACTCGCCAGATCTTCACCACCCGGGTAAATACCTAAGCGCCCCACACCGGGAATCTGCATGGTACTCTCGTCCAGGAGGCGGCGTTCGCCCTTGCCCTCGAGGGACTCGTTATTCAGCTCCAGACTTTGCCCGGGCTCCAACTGCCACGTCAGACGCGTGGCGATCGTCTGTGACCGGATCCGTTCTTCATCAAGTTGGCGCCGGGTGGCTCTGGCTTGTTGCACTGCATCGGCATCAACCCTGTTCTCCTGCTTCTGTTGTCGGGCCTCGTCCAGTTTTTGCTGGAATTCAGCTGCCTTGTCCAGGCTCTGGCGGGAGGTCTTATACTGTCCCTGCAGGCGCGCAATCTCCTGCTTCAACCGTGTCCTGATCTCATGCTGGCGGGCTTGCTCGACGATCCTCACCGCCGTGTCGTATTCCTCACGAGCGTCCCGGACGGCTTGATCGAGGGCAGGCGTGCGGGCTTCTTCCTCCACCAGGAGTTCCCGGGCTTTACAGAGATCAGCCTCCCTCTGCTCCAGCTTCTTTCCCTGGCTCTGCATCTGTTCCCGGTTCTGGTGAAGCAGCTTCAGATGCTGGCGAACATGATCGAGTGTTTCCTGCTCCCTCAATTGTTGCGCCTGAAGTGACTCCACTTGCCGCAAGTGCTGCTGCGCCTGCTCCATCCTCCGGCGGGCCTCTTCCCAGGGCCGGTCCCTGTTGGCTCGCTCAAACTCCGATGTCAGGATTCCGAGGCGATCAACCTGGGCCTGGTATTGTTCTATCCGGGCTCCGAGTTCAGCGATTTCAGCCTCCAACCCGGCCCGCTCTTTTTCCAGTTGCAGGTACTCTCCCCGGGGTTTTCCGGTTCCGGTCAGCAGTTCTGCCCGTTGCTTTTCAATGGCCTGGATTACGTCGTCGCCCCCGGTGCTGGCTACCTCACCAACCAGATTGTTCAGGGCGGACTTCAGATGATCACCGGCGTGCTCAACTGCCTTTTCGATATCCTGGCCGGTGCCCTGCTCGACCCAAAGCAACCCCGGGATACCCCAGTGTTCCTCCTTACTACCGCCCTTTTTCGGGAACTGGTAGCCCAGAAGCTCGGCGAGTTTTTCTTCAGCTTCCTCACCGCTGAAACTCTGACCATCGATTTGCAGGTCACAACGTTTTCGCTGTAGGAAGCTTTTTGTCAGCGACCATTGATGACCACCGTGCTCGAAGCTCAGCTCAATTGCCGGGGCGGCAGCAGAGTCGCCCCACGGGCGCAGGTCTTCAACCGATTTGGAGCGATGACGCTCGAAAAAAGCTGCCCGGATGGCTCGCACCAGGGTGCTTTTCCCGGATTCATTGGGACCGTGTATCAGATTGATACCCGGCTGTAAGTCGTCCAGAGCGATGGGAGTTCGAAACTGCCGCACCTGTTCAATACGCAGCCGCTGGAGCTTCACTGGTTCACCCCCTGATCGCGGCTTTTCAGCATTCCCGCCAGGATTGCCAGGGCATCCCGCGCCGGCCCCGGGGAATCCCCTCCCTGACGCATTTGCAGTTCTTCAATGACGTCTCCGAGATAGCCATCAGCGTGCAGGGACGCGATGTCATCTTCGGTGGGCTCGAGTTGGAGTGATGCTCGATCGCAGGCCACGCTCCGGAATCGGGCCTCAGCCAGGGAGAGCGCATGATCAAGGCGCTGTAGCCCCTCCAGGGTGATGGCACCATCCAGTCTGATATCCAGCACCGAGGTTTCCGGGAGTTCTTCCATACGCTCGATCAGCCTGTCCAGGTCGGACGGCACCGACAAGGTTTCCCGCCACTGATGCCACCGATAGCGCGCGATTTCGTGGCTTGTTATCTCGGGGACAGCTCCGGGCTCAGGAATGGTGACCACCAGGGCGTAGCCTGCATCGTTATTCCGGAAGCGCTCAGGTTCCGGTGTACCGCTGTACCAGGTTCGTTCGTTGATCTCTTTGGTACCGTGCCAATCGCCCAGGGCAAGATAGTCAAGGTTGGCCAGATCAACCCGGTCCGGCGCGATCGGATTGGTTGAATCCACGTCATCCGGCAGCACCCCCTGCACACTGCCATGAGCCAGGCCGATACGGAGAAAGCCTTGGGGCGTTTCCCGATCCTTGAAGTCTTCTGTGAGGTCAGTGTAGGTATGACGCTGGGTCAGCGGTGCCGTCAGGACCGCAAGACGCTGCTCTTCCAGCAGGATGACACCGGCCTCCAGCGCCAGGTGGATATTTCCGGGTACAGCATCAAGACGCCGGGCCCGTGTCCAGACGCTTTCAGCAAGGGCAGCGTCGTGGTTACCGGGGAGCATTATCCAGGGGCCCTTGAATACACTGGTGGCATTGAAGACTCGGCGGATTGTCCGGTCGGAAACCGCCTGGGCGTCAAACACATCGCCCGCCACCAGGACCGCATCGCATTCCTGCTCGACTGCCAGTTGTGCCAGCTTTTCAATCGCTGCGTATCGGGCCTCTACCAGCGCGGCACCATCTTCGGTTTCAAATCGGCTGAACGACCGGCCCATCTGCCAGTCAGCGGTATGAAGAAATCTGGGCACAAGCGATCCCCTGTCTGAATACATGCTGTCTCAACACGCACACAAGGTTACCGGTAGTTGATAAGAATTGCACAACACTCTGATTGGCGGGCGCTTTACGGAATCGAACGGAAGATCCGGAGAGCGGGAGAGCATCGACGCGGGGTCAGATGAAAGCTTTCATCTGACCCCTCTTTCGGTTCAGAAAAGGAATTCGGGGCCGATGCTAAAGACGTTGATGTCGGACTCACCGGTTTCGTCCTCGTCGCCGACATCCATGAGAAAGTCCCAGTCAGCCCGTACCCGGAAATTCTCGGAAACGTTAAAGCTGGCACCGAGCCCGGTTCTGAGAGCGACCCCGGTGTCATCGTCGCTGAAACGGAGATTCCCCCCACTGGTCTGCGCAGTGGCTTCATAGTTCAGCTGCCAGAACATTGCGCCGGCTTTGGCAAACACCTTGAAACGCCCCGCTCTCGGCATACCCAGCTGCAGCGTCGCATCGAAAAAGTGACCTTCGACTTCGGCAGAGGCAAAGCCGAGGCCTTCGACTGTGCCCGACGCGGAAACTTCATCCAGGTAACGGTAGCCAAACTCGAAGTTGGCAAAACCGATATACTCGGAACCACCATAGAGACGAGCCGTCACGGCGCTGTCGTCACAGGAGGAAATTTCAGCCCCGGAACAGAAATCATCAACTTCAGCCTGGCCCACGGAAAGGCCAAAATATCCGGGATAGAACTCCACAGCCTGGGCGTTGGATACCCAGATGGAACTAACGGCGATAGCAGCGAATAGTGTTCTTGTTTTCATAGCAGTGACTTCCCTTTCGTTTTATCAGTACAGTGGTGCCACACCAATGTCCTGGCAGTTATCGAAACTCTCTGATTGCCCGTTGACCCAAACAGCAACACCGGTCGCCGGCGCGGTCCCCCCTGCACTGGAGCCAAACCGGACCTGCGCTTCACCGTTACTGGAAACGCTGATAATGCCCTCGACCGGACAGGTCTGCGAATCCTCAAAGAGGATGGAAGTGGGTGTTCCTATGTTGACGTAGCCATTGATGGACGAGCCTACGAGCTTGCCCTGAATCCCGATTCGCGTGGAGGAGCCCGCCCGGTCGAGCCGAGTCTCGGCCGCACTCAGAGCCACATAGCGCTGCCCCCGTTTATACTCCAGGCCCGAGATGGCTTCTGTTACACAACCATCCTCACTGTCAAATTCATATTCAAAGACAAAACCGCTCCGCCCCTTGATGACCAGAGCTTCGTCAGAACTGTCGGCCCCTGAGCCGATGGCCACTCCCGTGATGTTGTAATCCTCAAAGCCTTCACGGGTCTGGGAAGTGTTGGTTTGCGCCGTTTGTCTGTCCACGTACCGGTAACTGCCACTGAGGCGAACGGAGCCCGCACCCGTCGCAACCTCACACTGGTCAAAGCTCCACTGCTCATCCGTATCGGTACCAGAGCCCAAATAACTGACTGTCGCTGTGCCACCACCCTTGCACTGAATGGAACCAGCCTTCCCACCGCTCTGGCTGACGAGATTGCCGCGAACGTTGTCCACCAATGTGAAGCCCTCTTCGAGGTCGCTGTATAATCCCAGCATTCCTCCAATATCGCTCCCCACGGATATGTCTATCGTTTGGCCCGCGTAGTTCTGAGTATCCATTTCCAGCGTATACACCGGAAGGTCCGGCGATTCACACGCCAGGGCAGCCACCGTATCGCCACCATCGCTATTCCCGCTCCCGCCCCCACCGCAGGCAACCAGGGAGGCCGCTCCCAGAATCAGGGATCCTTTCCTCAGCGCACGTGTAACGTCCATTATTGTTATCCTCCAACTGCCACATCCTTGGTCGGTCGACAATGTTCAATTACTGACCAGTCCACTACAAAGATAGACCATCTGATCAGGGAGCAAGTTAAAAATCACAGAAATTCAGCATAGATTTCGCTCTGATACGGGGCATTTAGAGAAACAATGTCAAACTTTGTAAAATATCGGTCAGCCTGTACGGATTTATAATGCTCATGCGATAACGACAATCGCTTCTGGCCTCACGTACACGTACTAATATCCGCAACAGATACTCAGGAGCCTTTCACGATGAAAACAGTTCAGGAGATGGTTCAAGCTGCGAAAGCCGACATCCGGGAAGTTCCACTGGAACAATCCGAGGAAGCCATCAAACAGGCCGACCTGTTGATTGATGTGCGCGAAGCAGACGAATTTCACGCCGGTCACATCCCGGGAGCCGTCAACATTCCCAGGGGCATTCTCGAGTTCAAACTGACCAACGATCCGGCCCTGGAGGATCGGGGGCTGAATATGGTGATCTATTGCAAGAACAGCGGGCGTTCCGCCCTCTCCGCCAAGGCGATGAAGGAGATGGGGTATATTCACGTTCAGTCTATAGCCGGCGGGATCGACGCCTGGCAGGAGGCTGGCAAGCCTTTGGTCAAGCCGGACCTGCCCGAGTTCAACTGATCCGCCTGGTTTTCGGGCGGGCAAACATGCCTGACATGCTATACTGGCTGCCACTCAACGGGGTGCCCTCCTCAAACACCGGGGGCTGAGACCATACCCGCGGAACCTGATCCGGATCATGCCGGCGAAGGGATTGAGCGTTCACCGTTCTGATGAAACCGTGGCATGGTCCCCCTCCGATCCAGATCGAGGACGCGAACCATGCTCAGACAGTCCCTGCCCTTGCTGGCAGCCATTAGCCTGCCACTCGTTGCCAATGCAACGGATAACAACACCCTGACTGTTTATACGCACCCGTCGTTTGCTGCCGACTGGGGGCCTGGCCCGGGCGTAAAAGAGGCGTTCGAGCAACAATGCGGTTGCTCTCTCGACTATGTCGTCCTCGAGAGCGGCGGCGACATACTGCAACGCCTGCGGCTTGAAGGGCAGTCGACCGACGCTGACGTGGTTCTCGGACTGGACACCGGCACCATGGAAACCGCCCGCCAGACCGGCCTGCTTGCTCCCCATGACATCAAGCTTGATGCACTCGACCTGCCCGTCGACTGGCAGGACTCTCTCTTCGTGCCATATGACTGGGGCTATTTTGCCTTCGTCTACGACACCGAGGAGCTGCCCGATCCACCGAAAAGCCTGGAAGAACTGGTCAACGCCCCCAACGATCTCCAGGTAATCATCCAGGACCCCCGGACCAGCACACCCGGCCTCGGCCTTCTGCTCTGGATGAAGGCAGTCTATGGCGATCGTGCGGGCGAGAAGTGGCAGGCGCTCAGCGACAACATCCTCACCACCACAAAGAGCTGGAGCGACGGCTATTTCTCGCTTTTCATGAACGGTGAAGCGCCCATGATCCTCTCCTATTCCACCTCCCCGGCATACCACATGGCCATCGACAAAACCGATCGCTACCAGGCGGCGGAATTTGAGGAAGGCCATTACCTGCAGGTTGAGGTAGCGGCAATGGTAGAGCCCTCGGATCAGAAAGATCTGGCCGGAGAGTTCCTGCGATTTATCCTGACACCGGATTTCCAGCGCCATATACCGCTCAAGAACGTGATGTACCCGGCCATAGACCTGGGTGACGAATTACCGGACGTTTTTGCTCGACTGATTCAGCCGGACGCCACCCTGTTTATCGACCCCGCCAGGGTGGCCGAAAGACGCAAAGCCTGGCTGGACGAATGGCTGAACGCAATGATTCCGTGATGCGTCACTCTCCCTTCGGATACACGCAGGCGCCATTCAGCCATCCGGCCTGGCAGATTGGCCCGGGCCTGACCATCGCCTGCGGCCTGATTGCGTTGACCGTTACCGGCGTGGCAGCGCTGCTTTGGCAGGCTCACCTGCCGGAGGTGTCCGAGCTGTGGCGGAACCGTTACCTGAATAACGTCATTCGCTTCACTGTCTGGCAAGCAACCGTTTCCACTGCCCTCAGCCTGCTGCTGGGGCTGTTCATTGCTCTCGCTCTCGTCCGGCAGCCACGATTCCCCGGCAGAAGACTGCTACTGCGTGTGATGGAGCTGAGCCTGGTTCTGCCCACGATCGTGGCAGTGTCGGGGTTGGTGGCTGTATATGGAAGACACGGATGGCTGACCGCCATCGTTGAACAGTGGACCACGGTCCGATGGAATCTCTACGGGCTGAACGGCATCGTGCTGGCCCATGTTTTTTTCAATGCGCCACTGGCTGGCCGGATCCTGCTCCAGGCGCTGGAATCGGTCCCCGCCCCACGTCGCCGTATTGCCAGTCAACTGGGGCTGAAAGGCCGGTGGCTCTGGCGCACCCTGGATTGGCCGGCCGTGCGCCGCGTGTTGCCGGGAGTGGCAGCACTGGTATTCACTCTGTGTTTTACCAGCTTCGCCATTGTGATGACCTTGGGCGGCGGTCCGGCGTCAACGACTCTTGAAGTAGCCATCTATCAGTCTCTGCGATTTGAATTCGATTTCGGTCGAGCGGCCCTGCTGGCGGTCGTGCAGTTATTGATCTGCGGTGCGCTTTGGTTCCTGATGGTACGTCGAAGTTTGTCCGCTAACCTCTCGCCAGCACGTGAATTTCCGGAATCCATACCCCGGCCGGACAGCCAGGGAGTCAGGCGGCTCCAGGATGTAGCCCTGTTGCTATGTTTTTCCCTTTTTCTCTTGCTGCCACTGGCCGCGGTCCTCTTCCGCGGCCTGCCCGGACTCGCTACGGTAGCGATAAACGGTGGTCAGCCCCTGAACGAGATGACGGAGGCAACGCTGCGTAGCTTTGCCATTGCCCTGCCTGCCGGTGCCTTTTCTGTGTTCTCCGGCCTGCTTGTTCTCTCCATGTCCAGCCGGGGTGGTGGTCACCTCTCGAGGTTATCTTCAGTCGCAACAGCTGTCCCGCTGATGGTGCCTCCAATTGTCCTGGGCACGGCGCTGTTCCTGCTTCTCCGACCAAGCCTCGGAAATTCCTATGACGGTCTGGCCCTCGTTGCCCTGATAAACGGGGTGATGGCATTGCCGTTCGTCACGCAGCTTATGAGAGGCCCGCTGAATAATCTGGACAAATCCACGGTGCGTCAGGCAGATCAGCTTGGGCTCCGCGGCTGGTATCGTTGGCGCTGGCTGCATTGGCCGCGACTCAAGCGTCCGCTTGCTCTTGCCATGGCCTATGGAACGGGCCTGTCACTGGGAGACTTTGGCGTTATTGCGTTGTTCGGCACGCCGGGACAACCCACGATACCGGTTCTGCTTTACCAGCAGCTGGGCAGCTACCGCATGGACCTTGCGGCCGGCACGGCTCTGTGGCTCGTCTGCTTGTTGCTGCTGGTCTTTGCCGCCTTCAGTTTGCCCGGCTACAGACGTAATCACAGGAACCTCGCAGGCAATGTGTTCAAGGCACTCGCGGAGGGCCGCCATGCTTGAGGTAAAGGGGCTGACCTTCAGGTATCCGGAAACAGAAACCATCTGGCGTTTCACGTTTGGCGTCGATCATGGAGAATGCATTGCCATCAACGGCCCCAGTGGTTCCGGAAAGTCCACCCTCCTGAATCTGCTGGCAGGCTTTCTCACGCCGGAATCCGGAACCATTCGCTGGGAAAACCGATTACTGAATGAGCTGCCCCCATGGGAGCGACCGGTAACCAGCCTGTTCCAGGAGCATAACCTGTTTGAGCATCTGGACGTCCAGACCAATATCGGACTTGGGATACACCCGGGACTGAAACTGACCCGTACGCAGAAAGAAGCCATTTCGCACGGCCTCGTCAGCGTCGGGATGACCGGTTTTGAAAGGCGGATGCCGGGAGACCTGTCCGGTGGACAGCGCCAGCGCGTTGCTCTCTTGCGGGCTTTGCTCCGGGATCAGCCCATCCTGTTGCTGGATGAGCCCCTGACCGGACTGGATGCCGAGGCCCGCACCCAGTTACGGGCGTTGCTGCTCCGGCACAAGGCCGCTGGCAAGGTTCTGGTACTGGCCAGCCACGATCAGGAAGACCGAAAGATACTGGCGGATAAGCTACTGAATCTCTAAGCTGTCATTAGCTTGATATTCAATAACTTTCCGAGGTCCGGACGCATCCACAGATGGAACCAAGCCCTCCCCAGTCAAAGGCACCCGGCGAGGCCGAAAACGGCGCCGGCAATGCCAGGTTCGAGTCCGGGCGCCTGATCATTGCCGGCGACTGGACTCTTTCGGGCTACCACTCGTTGTCACAGCAGCTGGCTGCCCTCCGTGCCGGGGCGAGCTCACCGACCACTCTGGATCTATCGGCCCTGAAGCATATTGATACCGCAGGGGCCTCGGTACTGGCATCCTTTTTAGGTCCGGAAGCCCTGGAGCGGCACGTAACTGCGCAAGCAACCCTGCCGGAAGAAAAGGCGGCCCTGTTGCTGGCGGTGGCCCGGTCCCTGGAAGACTGGCAGGAACCGGTACCTCCAAAGGTTTCCCCGATTCGCCTGTTCCTGGGTCATACCGGCCAGCAGGTGGAGGCACTCGGCCGTCTGATCTGGGTGTTGCTCGGATTCATTGGCCAGACTCTCGCCGCCATGGCCTGGGTGCTGCCCCGACCGAAGCGCTGGCGGGTAACGCCGTTTGTGGCGTCCATTCAGGACACGGGGTTGAACGCCCTTCCCATCGTTGCCCTGCTGACCTTTCTGGTCGGTGCCGTTGTTGCCTTTCTCGGTGCCACGGTACTCGAGGATTTCGGCGCCACCATATATACGGTCAATCTGGTGGCGTTCTCCTTCCTGCGGGAATTCGGCGTACTGCTCGCCGCCATCCTGCTGGCGGGACGGACGGCCAGTTCGTTCACCGCCCATATTGGCGCCATGAAGGTCAACGAAGAGCTCGATGCCATCCGAACCCTTGGACTGAGTCCCATCGAACTGCTGGTTCTACCGCGCGTTCTGGCCATGATGATCAGCCTTCCGATCCTGACCTTCGTCGGCATGATGGCAGGCATGGTGGGCGGCGCGCTGGTGTGTGTGCTGTCCCTGGATATCACCCTGACCCAGTTCCTGGCCATCGTGGAAAGGGACATTGCCCTGCGCCATTTCCTCGTCGGCATTTCCAAAGCGCCGATCTTTGCCTTCCTGATCGCCGTCATCGGCTGTCTCGAAGGCTTCAAGGTGGCCGGTAGTGCCCAATCCGTGGGCGAGCACACCACCTCCAGCGTGGTGCAGTCCATCTTTATCGTAATTCTGCTGGACGCCATCGCTGCGCTATTCTTTATGGAAATGGGGTGGTAACCGATGGCGGCAGTCGAAGGCACGGGTCAATCGCAGCACACAGCGGACACAGTTATCGAGGTCAGCAACCTCTGCAATCGATTTGGAGATCACGTTGTCCACGAGAATCTCGACCTTGGCCTGTACCGGGGAGAAATTCTTGGTGTGGTTGGTGGCTCCGGCACCGGAAAATCGGTGCTGTTGCGCAGCATCATTGGTCTGCACAAACCCACATCCGGTGAAATCCGGGTATTCGGCGAAATCCTGGATACCCTGTCTCCCCGGGCACGTTCACGAATGGAACAGCGGTTCGGCGTGTTGTTCCAGGGTGGCGCGTTGTTCACCTCGCTGAACCTGCAGGAAAACATCGCCGTCCCGCTCATCGAGCATGCCGGACTCAAGCGCGCGGACGCGGAGCACGTGGCACGCATGAAACTTGCCCTGACCGGCCTGCCTCCGGATGCGGCGCTCAAGTACCCTGCGGAACTCTCCGGTGGTATGGTCAAGCGTGCGAGCCTGGCACGAGCCCTGGCCCTGGACCCGGAAATCCTGTTTCTCGACGAACCTACAGCAGGTCTTGATCCGATTGGCGCAGCGGCCTTTGACGAGCTGATTGTCACGCTCCGCAATGCCCTGGGGTTAACGGTATTCCTGGTCACCCACGATCTTGACACCCTTTACTCCACTTGTGACCGGGTCGCCGTGCTGTCCCGGAAGCGTGTCCTGATTGCAGATACACTGGAAACTGTCGCCGCCAACCCGGATGAATGGATACAGGATTACTTCAACGGCCCGAGGGGCCGGGCGGCAAGCTATACGGCCGCTGACCGAACACCGAGGCGACAAGGAGAAAACGTCTGATGGAGCCCCGGGCGCATCATGTGATTATTGGCCTGTTCACTGTCCTGGCCGTAGGGGCGGCGCTGATTTTTGCCCTCTGGCTGGGCAAATCGTCCGCGGATCGTGAATGGGCCTACTACCAGATCCGCTTCGACCATCCGATTTCCGGCCTTTCCGAGGGTAATCCGGTGCTGTATAGCGGCGTGCCTGTGGGCGAGGTTCTGGATTTGACCCTGGACCCGGAGAACCCGAGCCACGTTCGCGTTCTGGTGCGGGTGGATCAGGAAGTTCCCATTCGCAAGGACACCCATGTGGGGCTGATCCTCGCCAACATCACTGGCAGCATGAGCGTGCAGTTCCGCGGGGGAACCAGGGAAAGCCCCGTGCTGCAGGGCGATCGCAACAACCCACCGGTCATCAACGCAGATCCTTCTGCATTCAGCAGCCTGCTGACCAACGGCCAGGCCCTGATCGAGAAGACCGAGACTCTGCTGACCAGCGCCAATAATCTGTTCTCTGAGAAGAACATGGAGAATATCTCCAGCATTCTCGAGAATACCCGTGCTGCAACGGACTCCCTCCTGGCTCAAAGGGAGAAACTGCTGGCTCTGATGGAGCAGTTCGACGCCGCGGGCACACGTGCTGAGGAAGCCGCTCTCAAGGTCTCCGACGTTTCCGATAATGCCAATGCCATCCTGCTGGACAAGGTGGCGCCTGTGCTGGACTCCATGGATCAGGCTCTGTCCAGTCTGCAGCCGACCCTGACCCGCCTTGATGACCTGACCCGCACTAACGCCGGCGCTCTCGATGCGGGGCTCCAGGGGTTGGGCGAACTGACTCCAGCCATCCGGGAGCTTCGCAGCGCCCTGCGCAATCTCAACCAGTTTGCCCACCGGCTCGAGGCGAACCCCGCAGGCACCCTGCTTGGCGGATCCGATATCAAGGAAGTTGATCAATGATGAGTCGCGTCAAAGGTATCGCCGCATTGCTGACGTCGCTTGCTGTCACTGCATGCACGGTCTTTCCCGCTCCGGAAGCACCAAGGGTCATGAGCCTCGGTACGGTAGAACAGGTCGAGCGCCTGACGCCCCGACGTCCGCAGTCCCTGAGAGTGGATACGCCGCTTGCGTCCGAACCTCTGAATGGAACCCGCATCCTGACCAGCCCCTCGCCTCACGAGATCCAGACCTATAGCCTGGCCCGCTGGCGGGACAGCGCGCCGGTCTTGATCAGGGATCACCTGATAGACACTTTAAGGCAGAGTGAAGGGTTAACCAATGTGGTCACTGATACCAGCCCGGCCAGTACCGATCTGACGCTGATCAGTGAGTTGTCTGCCTTTCATGCGGAACAGCGGAATGGAAAAACGGAGGTGATTATCGAGCTGCATACGGAGGTCCTGGACAATCGCTCTCGCAAGAGTCTGTGCGTCCGGGACAGACGGCTCAGCCAGGCGGCGGACAGCGGAGAACTGGACGACGTCGTACGGTCGTTCGGTGCCGCAGCCAACCGTTTATCAAAGGAAACCGTTATCTGGGTCTATAACTGCCTGACAGATGACTGACGCAAAATCGATGCGGTCAGGCTGACTCCCGTTCCTCCGGGAACAGGTCAGCCCAGGCCGCCTTCAGATACAGCACCATGGACCACAGGGTCAAACCGGCTGCCATATACAGAAGCGCGATAGCAACATAGGCCAGCGTATTGCCTGGAGGAAATGCCAGCAAACCGACAATTGCCGCCATCTGGGCGGTCGTCTTGATCTTACCGATGTAGGAAACCGCCACACTGGCCCGGCTTCCGATCTCTGCCATCCATTCGCGCAAGGCAGAAATGACGATTTCCCGACCAATAATGACAGTGGCCGGAATGGTCAGCAGCGCCGCGGAATGCTCCTCAATAAGCACCGCCAGAGCCACAGCCACCATCAGTTTGTCCGCAACAGGGTCGAGGAAAGCACCAAACGGCGTGCTCTGGTCAAGCTTACGGGCCAGGTAACCATCAAGCCAGTCAGTCACACCCGCCAGTGCGAAAATCAGCGCGCTGACGATGTAGCTCCACTCCACAGGCAGGTAAAACACCACGACGAAGACCGGGATCATCACGATGCGGGAGAGTGTGAGCAGGTTTGGCAGGTTCATGGGCTTCCTATTCGTCATGCAATGCTGCGTAAATCGTTTCAGCCAGGGCCTTGCTGATGCCCTGCACTTTCGTCATTTCGTCGACACTGGCCTTGCGAATCTCCTGAATCCCGCCGAAGTAGCGGATCAGCTCGCGTCGCCGTTTCGGGCCAACACCTTCAATTCCCTCAAGGGTGGACTGCCGCCGCTTCTTGTCTCGGCGCGCCCGATGGCCGGTGATAGCGAATCGGTGCGACTCGTCCCGGATGTGTTGAATCAGGTGCAATGCGGGAGAATCCGCCGGCACCCGGAACACGTCTCCGGTCATGGCATCAATCAGTTGTTCCATCCCGGCCCGGCGGGTGACGCCCTTGGCGACACCGATAAGCGGGATATCGGAAACTCCGAGCTCGTCAAACACCTCGCGGGCAACGTTCAGCTGCCCCTTGCCACCATCAATAAATACCAGGTCGGGCCGCTTGCCTTCACCCGCAACCATACGCTTGTATCGCCGGGTCAGCACCTGGCGCATGGCGCCATAGTCGTCACCGGCCTTCACATTTTCGATGTTATACAGTCGATAATCGCTCTTCAGCGGGCCATTCTCGTCGAAAACGACACAGGATGCGACCGTGTTTTCGCCATGGCTGTGGCTGATATCGAAGCATTCCATCCGTGAAGGCGTTTCCGGAAGATCCAGCAAGTCCCGCAGGGCCAGTAAACGGCGGTAAACAGTCTCTTTACTGGCCAGGTGCGTCAGCAAGGTTTGCCGGGCGTTGGTCATGGCAAGCTCCAGCCAGCGACGCCTTTCCCCGCGCACATTACCACGTATCCGGGTCTCGCGGTTGGCCGCCTCGGACAGAGCCTCGGCCAGTAGCTCCTCGCCCTCAACATCCACCGGAACCAGAATATCCCGGGGAATTTCGCGGCGGGTATTACCACCAAAATAATACTGGCCCAGAAAAGCGCTGAGCAATTCGCCTTCTGTCTGTTCAATCGAGTACCGGGGGAAATAATCCTTGGTACCCAAAACCCGCCCGCCGCGGACAATAATGACGACAATACAGACGATTCCCGCATCCTGGGCAATGGCTATCACATCAGCATCGCCCCCGGCACTGTCGACGGACTGCTGCTCCTGCACGTGGCGCAGGTGGTTGATCTGATCACGGTAGGCAGCCGCCTTCTCGAACTCAAGATTTGCGGAGGCCTTTTCCATGGCATTCATCAGATTATGGATGATGGCCGGATTCTTGCCCTCCAGGAACATGGCGGCATGGCGGATGTCTTCCTGGTACTGCTCGGGGGTAATGTAACCCACGCAAGGGGCCGTACACCGGTTGATCTGGTACTGAAGACAGGGCCTGGTTCTGTTTCTGAAATAGCTTTCACTACAGGATCTTATACGAAAAACCTTCTGCAGGATGTTAAGACTTTCCTTGACCGCACCCGAGCTCGGGAACGGGCCGAACCAGGTGCCGCCGCCTTTCTTGGTCCGCCCCCTCCGAAACGTCAGGGACGGATAATCCTTGTGGGAAGAAAGGTAAATGTAGGGGTAGGATTTGTCGTCCCGCAGCAGGATGTTATAGGGCGGCCGCAGGGATTTGATCAGGTTCTGTTCCAGCAGCAGGGCTTCTGTCTCGCTGCCGGTAATCGTGACCTCGATAGCATCAATTTTGGCGACCAGGGCCTCGGTCTTCGGTGCCAGACCGGTTTTTCGGAAATAGCTGCTGACACGTTTTTTGAGATTGCGGGCCTTACCGACATACAGCACCTGTCCCGCGGCGTCATACATCCGGTAGACGCCGGGCCGCTCGGTCAACTGCTTCAGGAAGTTTTTGCTGTCGAACTCCCCGTTGTGCTCGGTGTTGGACTCAGACCTTGTCGGCATCCAGCAATCCAAGCCGAACAGCCATCAGGGCCAGTTCCACGTCGCTGGAAATCTCCAGCTTCTCAAAGATCCGGTAACGGTAACTGTTCACCGTTTTCGGGCTCAGGCACAGCTTGTCCGAGATGTCCTGGACCTTTTGACAATCCACGACCATCATCGCAATCTGCATTTCCCGCTCGGACAACCGCTCGAACAGCGACAGCTCGCCATTCTCGTCCTTGTCGCCTGATATCTGCTTGAGCGCCATCTTCTGGGCAATTTCCGGGCTGATGTAACGCTGGCCGGAATGGGCCTGGCGAATGGCTCGTACCATTTCCTGGATGTCCGCGCCCTTCGTGATGTAGGCGCTCGCGCCACTCTGCATCACCCGCGTCGGATAGGGATCGTCTGCACAGGCGGTGACCACAATCACGCGAATGGAGTCGTCAATGCGCAGGATGCGCCGGGTGGCCTCCAGACCACCGATACCCGGCATGCGGATATCCATGAGGACGATATCGGGCCGTTGCTTGCGGACAAAGTCAATGGCGTCTTCTCCGGACGATGCCTGGCCTATCACGTCGATGTCCGGGTTATCAGCCAGCATCCGGGTGATTCCGGAACGAACCAGCTCGTGGTCGTCGACAACCAATACCCTGATCAAGATTCCACCTCGCACACGGCTTCATGAAATACAGCGGGATTCTACCCTACTCGGACATACCCAGTCCGGCAGAATTTTCTACCGGATCAAACCAGACTACCAGCTCTCCTCGCCGGACAGCTGCCAGGACCCGTTCTTTCTCTGCAAGCGGGTCCTCGGTGTCATTAAGGCCATGGTAGCGGGTGCAGTACTCCTCAACCAGCCCCAGAAGTTGGTCTTCTGTAAGTAAACCGGTATCCACCACGAACTTTTCATCCCGGGGATCGGGCTCGGGATGCAGGGCAGCTTCGTCGGTCATTTTCCCTCCTATGAGTATGAGTATGTTAAGGATTTAACCCGCCATGTAGAAGCCCCGGAACATCCGGCAACTTCAAAATCCGGACGTATTTCACTATCATGCCTCGCTTTCAACGGTTTGGATGCTAATGAATCAGTCTGTCTTTCGTCTGACGCTGCCGATCCTGTTCGGTTACATTCCCCTGGGAATGGCCTTCGGGGTATTGTTCTCGACCCAGCTGGATTACCCATGGTGGGCTGCGCCCCTGATGGGTCTGCTCATTTATGCCGGGGCGGGGCAGATTCTGGCCGTCAGCCTGCTGGCCGTCGGGGCCGGTATGCTGGAGGTTTTTGTAGCCATGTTTGTCCTTAACGCGCGCCACCTGTTCTACGGGCTTTCACTCCTTGGCCAGTTTCGGGGTGCGGGATGGCGCAAGGCCTACCTGATATTCGGCCTGACAGATGAAACCTATTCCCTGCTTACCAGTCGTCGCCGCGGCCCGGACCGCCAGCACGAACAGGAACTGGATTTCAGGATCACCGGATTCAATCAGTGTTACTGGGTGATCGGCTGTACCATTGGCGCCCTGCTCGGTGACAACCTGGCGTTTGACAGCACGGGCATAGAATTCGCACTCGTCGCTCTGTTTATCGTGCTCACCATCGAGCAATACAAGGCCCTGAACGACGGCTTCCCGATCTGGGCCGGCGCCGCTTCCGCCGGTATTGCCATGCTGCTGTTATCCCCGGCACACCAACTGATCGGTGCCATCGTCATCGTGACTGCTGTACTCCTGCTTCACTACCGGCGCCTGAGAGACACCAACGGCAAGGAAGGTACATCCCATGGCTGACCTGCCCTACCTGCTTTCCTTCATTGCCGTGGCCGCCGCGGCCACCTTCGCGACCAGGGTAATCCCGTTCGTCTTCTTTGAACGCCACACCGAACATCCACTGATCAAGCATCTTGGCAGGTACCTTCCTGCTGCCGTCATGGCGTTGCTGGCAACGGTATTTCTCACCCGCTCGGGAGACTGGAATGCAACCCCTCCCGGCATAGACGCGCTACTTCCCGGATTGCTGGTGGTAGCAATCCACCTCTGGCGTCGAAACGCCCTGCTGTCCATTGCCGCGGGCACTGCCGCTTACATGGCCATCCAGCAAACCGGCTTTCTCTGAGGATTCTGAGCTTTCTGCTCCCCCATCACCTGCCGGGATGGGCGAAATTCGTCTGAAAGCCCCGCTTAGAGGCCCTCGTCCGTTTCCACCCGATTGCGGCCACTTTTCTTGGCAGCGTACATGGCCCTGTCTGCCCTCTGGACGATCGTTTTACGCTTATCCTCCGGGCGCCAGGTGGCCACTCCGATGCTGGCGGTGATCGAGGTTTCTACTCCGGGTACGGCGACCTCCGAAACGGTGTGACGAATCCGCTCCGCCAATATCACACCATCCCGCCGGTCTGCACCGTTAGCCAGGATGACAAACTCCTCGCCACCCCATCGCCCCAGGTGGTCTCCTTGCCTTAAAACACTGGTGACTCTCCGGGCAACCTCCCGGAGCACTTCATCACCGGCGGCATGCCCCCAAGAGTCATTGATCTGCTTGAAATGGTCGACATCCAGAAGGAGGACCGAAAACGGCAGGCCATGACGCCGGGACTTGGCCAACTCCCGATCCAGTTCTTCCTCCGTCCTGTAACGGTTCCAGAGAGCAGTGAGAGAGTCATGGCTGGCCGCGTGGCTGAGTTGCTCATTGGCCTGTGCCAGTGCCGCCTGTTCAGCTTTCAGCAATTCGTTCAGACGGGTGATCTCGCTGATCGAAGCCAGCAACGCCAGATCTTCGGCGAGATCCACGGCCGCGATTCGTTCCACCCGCTTCCAGGTCTCGCTGCTGCCCTCGACTGCTTGCAGCCAGGAGCCGAAGGCCCTCCGGAACGTTTCTTCCTCGCCAGGCGCACTGGTCAGGATGTCCGCCTCCGGACGTCCCTCCCAGTAAACACCCCGCCCCTGCTGGGGACGGAAGATCAGGAGCCAGCTGGTCACCCGCTCCCCAGGCAAAGGCACCGCCAGCATCCCACAGGCCGTGCCAAGGTCCAGGTCCTTGACCAGCGATTCTTCGTCCAATCGACAAGAGACCCAGGGGGATCTGCCCTTTTCCGCGTTCAGCCTGGCAACCATCTGTTCCAGTGCAGCAACGGGAGGGACCTCCCCGAGAGCCGAAATGTCCCCGTTGTTCGCATACGCCATGCCCTGTGCACGAAACAGGGCCAGCCAATCCGGCGCATACTTCTCGAGCATCCTGGCGGGTGACAGCCCGAGCGTTATATCCGCTGCCAGAAAGTCCCGGGATCTATGAACACGCTGGAGAAACTGGGCTTCCATCCGGGATCTCAACAGAAACAGGCGTTGGGTGGCCATCAGTACCAGGGTACGGGCCCCATCCCTGAGAGTCGGAGCAAGGGGTATGGGCTTTTGCGCTGTGCAGGTCACCAACCCCCACAAACCGCCCGGCCCGACGATCGCAATGGAAAGCAGCGCCTGCGCGCGGAAATACTTGAGATACGCCGTCTGACGTCTGGATGGCGCCCTCAGAACCGTGCCACTGGCATCGATATCCGCCAGCTGTTCCTTCGTCAACCGGTCTGAAACCAGGACGGGAACCAGACCGGCATGAACATCCGGAATACTCCGCACCTGGTGCCTGGTCATATTGTCGCGCTGAGCGGGAGGGTAAGCCGTAGCAGAAAAGCGCTGCCCCCGGATGGGCGATACCCCTTTCCGTTTGCTCTCGGCCAGGAATACGCCGTGGCCCTGCTCATCAAAATGTGCGACCACGACCCGATCAAAACGCACGAGATCCCGCACACCGTCCACGAGGATCTTCATCAGTTCATCAGGATTTGCAGCAGTGGCGAGCTTGGCGAGCCACCGGCTGACTGTACCGGTAAGTCGCCGACTGCCCAACCCGGTAATCGGTTCGATTTCGACGATCACCCAGCCGCCGGAGCGGAACGCGTTGACCTGCAGGCGAAGGTTGCGACCTTTGCTCTCCGGTCGAATGGACACCGGCCCGCTCAGAGCATCTTCCCGGGCCAGCTCCCTGCGGATCCTCCCGAGTACCCGGGCCCCCAGAATCAGTTCCGGTGAACACTCAAGCAGTGATTCTGCGGGACGCTGGAGGAAATACTCGGCGTTTGCGCTGCACAGGACAATGCGATCCATTGACCCGGTCAATACCAGCAGGCAGCCACAAGGCTGGATCTTCAGGTAATTCCGCTGTAAACCGCTGAACCCGCTCATCTGGCTGGTCAAATCCTTGGGGAAACCTGAATGAAAGTATACACTCCCAGCACCGATGCCCCTGCACTATTTGCCACGGCCCCTTAATGAACCTGATCGACATTTTTCTCCAGACACTGGAAACCACCCTGCCGGTATTTGCGATGGTCTTCATTGGCCTGGGGCTGCGGCGTCTTGGCTGGATTGATGCCCCCTTCATCAATACCGCCTCGGCACTGGTCTTCAAGGCAACGCTGCCTACCCTGGTGTTTCTGAGCATCATCCGCGCAGACCTGACCACCGCCCTGAACCCGGGACTCCTGCTGTTTTACCTGCTGGCCACCCTTGGAGGATTTGCTCTGACCTGGCTCTGGGCCTGTTGGCGCGTGCAAAAAGCAGATCGCGGCGTCTACGTGCAAGGCGCCTTCCGCGGCAACTGCGGCATTGTCGGGCTCGCCCTGGCGGCCAACCTTTACGGGGACTTCGGTTTATCCGCAGGCGGCATACTGCTTGGCCTGGTGATTATCTCCTACAACACACTGTCGGTCGTTGTCCTGATCGCCTATCAGCCCGGACAGTCCGCCAGCTGGCGCAAGATTTTCCATGACATCGTCCGTAACCCCCTGATTATCGCGGTTCTGATAGCCATCCCCTTTGCCTGGCTCGAGATTGGCCTTCCAACCTGGATCATGACCAGTGCCGATTATTTTGCCTCCCTGACGCTTCCGCTGGCACTGTTGTGTATCGGCGCCACCGTCTCCCTGAGCTCGATTCGCAGTGACAGCCGCACAGCGTTCGGTTCGAGCTCAATGAAAATGGTGGTGTTGCCCGCCCTGTGCACGGCGGCAGCCTGGCTTGCCGGCTTCCGGGGCCCGGAGCTGGGACTGATGTTCCTGTTCTTCGCAAGTCCGACCGCGGCCGCAAGCTTTGTGATGGTCAAAGCGCTCGGGGGTAATGACCGCCTGGCGGCCAACATCATCGCGTTGACCACCTTGATGGCAAGCGTCACGGTTACGGTCGGGGTCTTTCTGTTGCGCAGTTACGGGCTCATCTGAGAGCAAAGCGAACGTATGGCGTCAAACCCGCGCTGGCAGCCACCGAGATAGCCGCCGCCAAACAGGTTGTAGTGATTGAGATAGTGGTAGAGATTGTAGATATCCCGCTTGTGGGAATACTCTGGTGTGCGGGCGTACATGCGGTCGTAGGCCTCGTAGAAAGGTTGCCCGAACCCCCCGAACATTTCGGTCATCGCCAGGTCCGCTTCCCGATCGCCACAATAGACCGCCGGGTCAATCAGCCAGGGCGAACTGGCATCAAACAGCGCGTTCCCGCTCCACAGATCGCCGTGTAGCAGACTCGGGTGCTCGCAGGAGCCGTCCAGCCAGCGGGCAAGCGCCTTCCCGAACTGTTCCAGGTTATTGGCAAACTCGCTCCGGATCTCCGGATTTCTGATCCTGCTCACCTGATAGGCCAATCGGTCGCTAACAAAGAACTCTCCCCAGGAATCCGACCACCTGTTGGGTTGCGGGGAGAGGCCGATGTAATTGTCTCTGCTCCAGCCATACTGACTCTGCTTCAGTCGGTGCATCAGGGCGAGGCCCTCGCCCAGCATGGAGAGGGTTTCGTCAGTCGCCGGCTTCGACTGAATGCCCGTCATTTCCAGCACATCGTGATTGACACGCAGCACCTCCGGGACCCGGATACCAATCACCCCCGCCTGTTCCAGCGCGGCCCGGAGGCTTTCAAGGCCCTCCGCCTCACAAATCAGGGCGTCAGCGAATCTGGTGGTGTTGTGTTTGGTGAACATGGTTCTACCCTTCCTTGAATCGTCTCCGGCCGGGGGGTTAGATTGACCTCAGGCTAACATGTAACGGAGTGCAGGACCGATATGGACAAGAAACGCTGGAAAATGATGATTTCAGGCAAAGTTCAGGGAGTGTATTACCGGGCGTCCACCGAAAAGGAGGCTCGGCGCCTGGGCGTCTGCGGCTATGCTCGAAACCTGCCGGACGGGCGCGTTGAAGTTATCGCTGAAGGAAGCCCCGAGGATCTCCGGCAGCTGCACCAATGGTGCCTGGAAGGGCCGCCTGCGGCCAAAGTAACCGGTATCGAGATTGAGGAGCAGAAGGCCAACGGGGAATTCCACGGTTTCGGGGTAAAATCCTGAGGCCGGCAGATTCATCCATGCAAGGAGAGACTTCGATGCCTGCATTCCCGAACCAGGGTCGCCTGCCAGGCATTCAGGTCAACCGGGCAATGGCTTAACACCTCGAAGTCCCTGTTTTCCAGGATCTCTCCCAGCGGAAGTCCCGAGTTCAGGATTGCCTGGTCACGCGCCTCAAGCAAGCCAGCGACATGGTACCTGTAAAGCCTTACGAAATGGGTTATCCAGATGTTTACCGGCCAGCTCGGCGAGGCATGGTCAATCTCGAACTCTCCCAGATGGGAGATAACCTGCTCGGCAGAATGCCACTGCTCGTCGGTCACCCAGCGATTGGTGGTAAACAGCCCGACCGGATAGCCCCAGGCATCCATTGAAATGGCGACGAAGTGCATCGTCCGATCCCCGCCATGGTCCTCATCCGGCACCCGCAGGAAGGTATGGAAATGCCCGTGCTCATCGCTGTCTGGACGGTGGGCATGGTAGTAGTACTGACTCCGGGTTTCCCGGTCAAAAACATCCCCCTTGGGGTAATGCTCCATCTCGTAGAAGGTGCCCTGCCCCTTGAGGACCTCACCAACGATGTTCAGACCACCCTTTTCAAGCACGCGATAGCACTCCCGGACCCGGTTCGCCGAGTCCAGGAGGTTCTCCAGTTCTTCGTCTGTTATCGCCGCGAGGTCGGGATGAATATCCATCAGACAATCAGAGCCCCATCAGTTCCCGGACAGCACCTTCCCTGCTGGTTTTCAGGCCGGCCGCTCGCCCTTCCTCAATGGCAATTTCCGGCGGCACGCCCATATGGAACCGGTACAGCGCCCACATGGCGCCAACCCTGTTGCTGCTTGCGCAATGCACCAGAATCGGATAGTTCGCCGGCGATGAAGCGATCTTCGAGAATGCCTTTACCTGGTCCCAGGTGGGCGCAGTGGTCGAAACCCCCAGGCCATGAAAATTCAGGCCAGCCGCGTGTGCCTCGGCTTCCTCCTCGGCCACGCCTTCCTCTTCGGTGAGCAGACTGACCACCGTCTTGAACCCCTGGGCCTTCAGTTCGGCCATTGCCCCCTTCTCTACATGCCCGCCGGCAGCGATGAATGGCGACGGTCGATTATAGTTTTTAACAACCGGAGGCATTTCACTGCCGAAGGGTACCTTGGCCCAGTCATTTTCGATGGCATACGGCAAGGCGCGGTCAGGGTTTTGCGTGTCCTCACGCGGAACGGCAGCCGGCATGGGCCCACCAGCTCCATTGGCCGAGCCGGCACCTGCTGCACACGGGTTTGCGGATGGAGAGGCCGCCGCGCATGGGTTAGCCGCGGCGCAGGGATTAGCGCCGGCACTCTGGCTGGCCGCAGCGCAGGGGTTCGCGGCAGCACATGGATTCGCGGTTGCCGCCTGATTGCTCGTCTGAGCCTGGGTTGCTGGCGGATTCTGGGAGTCGGAGCACCCGGTAACTCCCAGACCCAATGCGATGGTAATAGCGACCGGCAATGCAGCGCGCCTGTAACGATAGCTGATCATGGCTGTGCTCCTTCAATTGTGGTTGTTGCTTTCCCGAAAAAGGTCGGATGCCTGGTACGGCCCGCCAAGCTTGCGCTCCAGCGTGCTGCCCAACCTGAAGCCACCCCAGGCCACGGCTGCCAGTGCCACAATAATCAGCCACTCCGGCAGTCCGGAAAGATCCATCAGTGTTTGCCCCTGCGGTCCGGATGTGGCGAGATAGAGCTCCTCAAGAGGTCCGAACCAGGCAGCAAACAACGCGGTGCCCAGCAGCATGCCGACCATGAACACCAGGGCGTCAAAGCGTCCGCCCGCGAGTCCGGCCACGGACGTGCCCGGGCAATAGCCACCGATGGCAAACCCGGCGCCGATCAGCAATCCGCCGACCGCCATGGCGACGTAGAACGGCGTCGGCACGTAGTAGCTGCCGCCCCCCATGAACCCGATCTGCTTTGAAAGCCACAACAGCAGGGCCGCCACAATAACCGCGGTGAACATGACCTTGAATACCGACCAGTCTTCCAGGCGAAATTGCCCGGTGAGCTTCCGCGGGCTGCCAAACCCCGCGTTCTCAAGCACAAAGCCGAACAGAAAACCGGCGAGCAGACCGGCCGCAACGCCGGAATCATAGAGAGGCCAGATCATTGCCAGTACCTCCTTACAATAAAGCTGAACAGGAAACCCGCTGCAAAGAAGCAGATCAGGAAGACAAAACCGCCGACCGCCAGTGCTGCGCCTCCGGATAGCCCGAGGCCGCTGGTGCATCCTCTTGCCAGCCGGGCACCAAACCCGGTCAGAACGCCCCCAACCAGAGCCAGGCCAAGCCTGCTTCCAACTCCGGATGTCGGCCCTCTTTCAACCTGAGGTCTGAATCGACGGCCGGACAGCGCACCCACCAGCGCACCGACAAAGGCACCGAGCACTTCCCAGGTGATCCAGGCCTGCAAGGGTTCGCCACGGACGTAATCGCCCAGATAACGGTTAGCCGCCGTCAACTCAGGTGCCAGCCATTGCCCGGCTTCCGCAGTAAGGCGGGTGAAAAAACCGCTGGCACCCAGGCCATGACCGGTGAGGACAAAGGTCAGAAACAGGGCCAGTCCCAGGGCAATGCCCGCCCAGAACGGCGACCAGAAAGGACGTGGAGACATAAGGGCTCCTCTTCATTCAGCTGGATATACCCCTTTTATATATGGTTATTCCCAGCTGTCAAACACCCACAATCAGAGACTGCCTGGGAAGTGATCCCTATCAAGTTTAGATGCTGAATTCGAGCCATAAAAAAACCCCAGCAGTGCTGGGGTTTTGTATTGGCGGAGAGGGAGGGATTATTCGGCCCGGCGGGCCTCACCCCTTCGGGGCCATCGTCGCGTTGCTCCGACGTTCCTCCGGCTGCTTCGCAGCCTACGGTCGAACCCGCGAGGGTTCTTCTTACCCTACCAATCGGCCAATAAAAAACCCCAGCAATGCTGGGGTTTTGTATTGGCGGAGAGGGAGGGATTCGAACCCTCGATACGCTATTAACGTATACACACTTTCCAGGCGTGCGCCTTCAGCCACTCGGCCACCTCTCCAATAAACTGTTCCAAATCAGCGGTGTTGCCGCTCATTTGAGGGCGCAAACTTTAATGGTTTTTCAGGTCCTTGGCAACACCCTATCCCGAAATCACCGAAAATTTTTCCGTTGGCCCGGTTTCCGGTTACCGGTCAATCCGATTGAGGAGTATTGTTAGAAGAGTTCTATCCACAAACCTGCCGTGTCAGAACAAGGAGAATAAAAATGCTGATGAAAGCAGAACAATCGGTCCTGGTCCTTATCGATATCCAGGAAAGGCTCATGCCTGCGATCAGCTTCGGCGAGGAGGTTGCAGACCGCTGTACCACTCTGGCGACGATTGCCGGACTTCTCGGGGTTCCCGTACTCGGCACCGAGCAGATACCGGACAAACTGGGACCGAATATAGAGCCGGTTCGGGAACTGTGCGACTCTGTTCTGGACAAAACCCATTTTGACGCCTGTCCGGATGGGCTCATCGACCAGCTGCCGGAGGGTCGGCAACATATTGTCATTGGTGGCTGTGAGACTCATGTCTGTATGATGCAGACTGCACTGAGCCTGCTGGACGCCGGTTACAAGGTCTGGGTGGTCGCGGATGCAACCGGCTCCAGAAACGAATTTGACCGCGATGTCGCCCTGGACCGGCTCAACGAGAGTGGCGCCCGTATTGTGACCCTGGAGATGGTTGCGTTCGAGTGGATGCGTGACTGCGGGCACCCGCGTTTCCGGGATATCCAGGCACTGATCAAGTAAATAGCCCAGAGGTTTGGCATGCTCAACATGGATTTCAGCGAGAAGGTAGTGATCCGTACTGCGGAGATGGACTGGGTACCCAGCCCTGCCGGAGGCGTGATGAGAAAGCCTCTCGCCCGCGAGGAAGCCGAGCGGGGACACGCGACCAGTGTGGTCCGTTACGAGCCGGGGGCATCCTTCAAGCGCCACGAGCACCCTCGTGGCGAGGAAATCCTGGTGCTTGAGGGAGTCTTCTCCGACGAGACGGGAGACTACCCTGCCGGCACCTATATAAGAAACCCACCGGGCAGCGGCCACGCGCCCTTTAGCAAGGAAGGGTGCACGCTCCTGGTCAAATTGCATCAGTTCGACGACAGAGACAGGGAGGCCGTCCGGATCGATACTCGCGAAGCAGAATGGCTACCCGGTATTGGCGGTCTGCAGGTGATGCCCCTGCATGACTTTGAGCACGAGCATGTAGCGCTCGTTAAATGGCCGCCGAACGAGGTGTTCCAGCCCCATCGGCATTTCGGAGGCGAGGAAATCTTCGTGCTTTCCGGCGAGTTTTGCGACGAGCACGGGCGATATCCGGCGGGTACCTGGATCCGCAGCCCACATATGAGCCAGCATCACCCGTTTGTGGAGCAGGAGACGGTCATCTGGGTCAAGACCGGCCACCTTCCACTGTTGCCAACGAAGTAGAAAAAAAGGCCCCGAAGGGCCAAGAGAGTGTGCATCAGGATGACATTGCTGAGGATTGCCAACTGACGCTGCTGAAGAGGTCGTTGCTCGCGCCTTCCCTTGCAGGGGTATAACGGAAGTCATTCTCACCGGCCGGCACGGCGAACACGTGATAGGCCTCCGGCCCGAACGGATCCAGTGCGGTACCGAGGTAATCATAACGGTCCGGCACCGGCTCACCGGAGAGAGCCACGCGGAACTGCCGCTCAACGGTTGGTGTACCCACATTCAGTGGCTGCTCCACCCAGAGGTAAACGGCCTTGTGCGGAACGATGTATTCGCAGCGCACTACCCGATAGCCCTCTTTCAGGTTCAGGGTTGTCGGCTCTTTCCCGGCGTCAACGCGGAATTTGTGAATCGTTTTCATGGCTGCTTCCTCCGAATTGCCACATCACAATTCCATAGTCCTCCGAACACACCTTCGAGAAAATAAGTTTTTTTGATCTTTGTCGTTCGTTTTTTTCGATGCATCAGCTCGTAAGGTCTGACCCCAGGGCATCAAAATTGACGGGAGCTGTGCAAATTGCGCGCACCCCTTCATGGGCAAGCTTCCGCCCACGGGTGATGGCGAAGAGTTCGTCCTGCACATCATCAATACTGGCGATGTGTTCGACCTCGTACTGCCGGCACACCTCCCGGCGTATGACCGTTGGCGCGGCGAACACCCCGTAGCCCTGTCGGCCAAACACCTTGATCAGGGCGCTGTCGTCGACCCGTGCCATCAGTTTCATTCGCACACCTTGCAGGGAGAGCCAGTTCATCAGGCGTTCGAAGTATGGCGCATCCGTGGCATTCGCCAACAGCGGCTGGCCATTCAGGGAATCGGGGAAGCCATCTTTCAGGGTCGTTGCCAGCGCGGGCGCGGCAAACAGACTGATACTGGATCCTGCTACCGGATGCACGGTAAACGGCCCATGCTCGTCCAGCCCGGGCATTCGGTCTGCCAGCACTACATCCAGTTCCTTCCGTTTGAGGCTCAGTACGAGATCCTCGGTTCTTCCAGTCCGGCACTCCAGCTGAACCGGTCGTTTGAGCACCATGGCCGGCTGCAGCAGATAATAGGCAATCAGCTTGTGGATCGAGGCGGAAATTCCGGCCGAGAGAGTCAACGGGCGATCGGAGGGTGCCAGTTGCAGGGTATCCGTCAACTCACCCGTCAGGGCGAAGATGTCATCGGCATAGCCAAGGATCATCCGTCCGAGATCCGTCAAGACCAAACGACGCCGCTCCCGGACGAACAATCGGCCACCAACTGCCGTCTCGAAGGTGGCCAGCTGACCACTCAAGGTTTGCGGGGCCAGATCAAGCACTTCGCTGGCCCTGGCAATCGACCCCTCCCGGCTGATCACCCAGAAGTAGTACAGGTGCCGGAGATTCAGCTGTTCCATGGATTCTGGCCTCTTGTGGCAGTCACGCCGGTCTGGGTACCTTCAGGATCTCGCCGAAAGTGACATATTCACTGCCTCCGAGGCGGCCAAGGGGATCGATGGTGGTCCCGTCAAACCGCAGGCGATCCTTGTCATCCCGGGTAACCGCCTCATCGGCGACGTGGATGGCCTTGATCCTGCCGAAAATCAGTGACTGGGGGGCCGCCCCGATTTCCTTGATTTCGTACAGTTCACATGCCAGGGCTACCCGACACTCCTTCAGACGCGGCAGCGGGGATCCGCTGAATTCCGTCAGTTCCAGCTCCACATTTTTCAGTTCGGACTCCCCGTGTGGCAGGGTCCGGGAGGTTTCGGTCATCGCTTCAGCCATCTCCCGGTGCGCAATATGGACCACGAAGTGTCCGTTCGTTTCGATATTGACGCGAGTGTCCTTGAACGAACCGTCAGTGGGTTTCTTCCCGACCGAGAACATCAGCAGTGGCGGGTTGCTGGTGATGGGTGTGAAGAAAGAGAATGGCGCCAGGTTGTAATCACCATCCGGGTTTTCGCTGAGCACCCAGGCCACGGGCCTGGGAATCACGGTCTGGGTCAGTATGTGATAGGCCTCTTTCGGGTCCATGCCATCAAAGTCAATCTGCATCTGCACCTCCTGTCTGTATTTTCTGTGTTGCCCTGGACCGAGCCAGCCATAGCAAAACGAGAATGCCCTGAAGCACCAGAAACGGTACGGCGACCATAACCAGACCGGACCATCCGACCCACGCAAAGACCGCCCCTGCCGAGAGTGACGCCGCCGCCTGGGAGCCGAACACCAGGATATCGTTCAGTCCCTGCACCCGGAAACGCTCTGAATCCCGATAGCCTTCCGGCAACAGCGCAGTCCCTCCCACAAACAGGAAGTTCCAACCGACGCCCAGTAACAGGAGCGCCCCCAGGTAATGGTGGAAACTGATCCCCGCAGCCGCCAGCAGCACGCAGGCAAGATAGGCAACCAGTCCGCCTGCCATCATCAGCGGAATACCGACCACCCGGGTCAGCCATCCGCTGATCAATGAAGGCAGGTACATAGCCATGATATGCAGCTGGATAACGGTCTTGGCATCGTCCAGGCTGTGGCCGGCCATTTCCGTCATGCTCAACGGTGTTGCGGTCATGATAAAGCTCATGACCGCGTACCCTATAGCGGCGGCGCCAACGGCTGCCAGCACCAGGGGACTGGCCAGGATTTCACGCAACGGCCGACCGCCGCCAACATGCTCCTTCCGCACCAGTTCCCCTTTCGAACGGTAGCCTGCAAACAGCGTCAAAAGAGCCACCGCCTGGACAAGCAGCAGACCCAGCCAGCTGTCCATGAACGGATAGGCCTCCTCCGGGCCGGCCCCGACCGTGGCGATTTCGGGGCCCAGCCATGCCGCACCAAGCCCTCCCAGCAAAACCCGTGCGGCAGCGGATCCCGCAAGCTCCGGCCGAACCGACTCCATCGCGGCAAAACGGTATTGGTGGACCACGGCGAGGCCACTGCCGCCAACAATGCCGGCCACACAAAGTAAGGGGAAAGAGCCGAGCCAGGAAGCCAGCGCACCCAATCCACCGGCCAGGATCCCCATCGTGGCACCCAGTAGCATGACCGGCTTGCGCCCGACCCGTTCCATCAGCCAGGTAGCCAGCTTGACTGAAAACACGGTCCCGACCACCACCAGCCCTACCGGTAACGTGGCCCATTCCGCAGCCGGCGCAAGGGCGCGGCCCTGGATACTGCCGATGACGATGATAAACGGCGCCGTACACATGGCCAGCGCCTGCGCAGCGACCAGCACCCAGACATTCAGGGGCATGACTTACCTTTTCCTGTAGACGGTGCCACCAGGGCACTCAACGGGTTCAAAAAGATCGGGGATTTCGCCGGCAAGCCCAGGCGTCCCGGAAATCAGGTAGCCACCGGGGTTCAGGGCAGCGTGAAAGCGGGTAAGGATAGCTTTCCTCTTGTGCGCCGAATAGTAGACCAGAGCATCCTGGCAAATCACCACATCGAACTTGCCCGGCAGAGTGCGTCGGAGCAGATTCAGTTCACGAAATTCGACCAGGGCACGGATATCGGGGCTCACTCTCCAGCCACCATTTGCCAGAGGCACGAAATATCGCTCTCGACGGCCGAGGCTGACCTCCTTCGTTCTGGGGTTAATCTCGTAGTGCCCCCTTCGGGCGACCTCCAGGGCACTTCGGGACGTGTCGGTAGCTACGATCCGGATTCCGCCGAGAACGTCCGGGTGCCTGTCCCGGAACTCGTCTGCAATAATGGCTACCGAATATGGCTCCTGACCGGTGGCACACGCAGCGGACCAGATAGACACCCGCTTGCCGGGTTTGCGCTCTGCGATCTCCGGTAATATCGAATCCTGCAACACCGTGAACGCTGCTTCCTCTCCGAACCATTGGCTCTCGCTCAGGGTGATGGCATCCACCACGGCTTCCTTCAGGCCTGGCCGCCCCGGTCTGCCGAGAGATTCCAGCAGATCACCCACGGAGACAAGGTGATAACCATCCAATACCGGTCGTAGCCGGCGCAAGGCCAGATCCCCGGCCGTGTTGCCCAGCAGAATACCGCAGGCATCTCGAAGATAGGCCTGCAAGGCGTTGAAGTCGCTTGTCGTTATTGATTCCATTGAGTCATTATTATTTCCGCGTAGATCAGAGCGCATTTTATCACCTTCAATCGCCCGTTGTGTGGTATCAATCTGCTAAGATCCTGCTTCGCACAGTTGGTCCCGCTGATGTACCTCATCCGAAACTTCAGTAACAACATCGAGAGTGCCCTGGATATGAGTCATTACCTCCCTTCCCTCCGTCACCTGGCTTCTCCGCTACTGGCCGCTGTGACGGCGGCTTGCCTGATCGCCACCCCGATACAAGCGTCCGCCAGCGACAAGGCCGCTGTGCCGGAAGTCCGGTTTGTAACAAGTCAGGGCGAATTCACGCTTGAGTTGCGTCCCGATGTTGCTCCCAAAACGGTCGAGAACTTCCTTGAATATGTCCGGGATGGATTTTACGAGGGTACGGTGTTTCACCGTGTCATACCCGGGTTTATGATTCAGGGCGGCGGTTTCACCCCCGAATTGTCCCGAAAAGCCACCCGCGACCCGATTGTCAACGAGGCAAGCCCTGATCTCCCGAATCAACGGGGCACCGTGGCCATGGCTCGCACCAGCAATCCTGACTCGGCGACGTCGCAGTTCTTCATCAATGTCGTCGATAATGATTTTCTCAACGCCGGAGTCCGGGGCCCCGGTTATGCGGTGTTTGGCCAGGTTACCGACGGGATGGAGGTGGTTGACGCCATCGCCGGTGTCGAGACCGGGTACGCACGGGGCATGAGGGATGTTCCGCGCGAGCCGGTCATCATTCAAAGCGCCACGGTGGTCAGCGCCAACGAGTAGCCCATGACAGACTACAGCTTGCCCGCGCCTGCCATAGAGCCGGCTGAACTGGTCTGGCGGGACGGACTCCCGGAGTCTGCCCGGTTTGGCGATGTCTATTTCAGCCGGGAGAATGGACTGGAAGAAACCCGCTACGTTTTCCTCAGCCACAACGGGTTACCGGATCGGTTCCGGAACGTGCCCCCCCGGGGCGCATTCGTAATCGCCGAGACAGGGTTTGGCACCGGCCTTAACTTTCTTGCCGCCTGGCAGGCCTGGCGGGAATGCCGTCCGGATAATGGATCTGTGCTGCATTTCGTTTCGGCCGAGCGCTACCCCCTCACGCGGGATGATCTCAAGCGCGCCCTGGACCTATGGCCAGAACTGGCGCCTCTGGCCAGAGAATTGCTGACCAGTTATCCCCCTCTGGTCCGGGGAACGCACCGCCTGGTACTGGACGGAGGCCGCGTACGCCTGACCCTGTACCTTGGCGACGTGATGGATGCATGGGAGAGCCTGTCATTTGCGGCAGATGCCTGGTTCCTGGACGGCTTTGCCCCGGCGCTGAACCCTGACATGTGGCTCGACAACGCGATCGCCCTCATCCGTCGACACAGCAAACCGGGCACAACCCTCGCTACATTTACCGCCGTCGGCAAAATACGCCGTGCACTCGAGCGCGAAGGCTTCGAGATGCGCAAGACACCGGGCTACGGGCGCAAACGGGACATGATTGCCGGAGTGATGCAGGTAAACGCACCTGCCACATCGCCACCAGATTCCGGGACAGTAGCGGTTATCGGTGCAGGCATCGCCGGCACACTGCTGGCCCGGAACCTGGCCAGTCGCGGGATAGCCGTGACCCTGATTGATGCGGCGGAAGACGCCGGCGCAGCTGCCTCGGGAAACCTCCAGGGGGCTATGTATGTGAAGCTCGGCGTGGAGTTCAACGTCCAGACCGAGTTGGCCCTGTCCGCGCTGATTTTCAGTCAACGCGCCTACGCTCCCTACCAGGGCACACTCTGGCACCCGACCGGGCTGCTACAGCTGGCCTGGAACCCACAGGAGCAGGACCGGCAAGCCCGCTTTATCGACCGCAACCGGTATCCCGAAGAACTGCTGTACCCCGTAGACGCCGCCACCGCCTCAGAGCTGACAGGCACACCGGTCAGTGCCGGTGGCCTGTGGTTTCCGAACAACGGCTGGCTCTCGCCCGCCGGTGTTTGCCGGGAACTGGCCAGTCACGCCCTCATCCGTTGCCGTTTCGGCACCCGGATCGAGCGCCTGGTGCCCTGTAACGGCAAGTGGCACCTGTCCAGCCGAAATGGCGCGGATATCGTCGTGGACAACGTGGTTATCGCGGCAGGCCACAGGACGCCGGAACTGATTCCGCTCAAGGGCGAATACCGGTTCAAGTCCATACGCGGTCAGGTTACCGAGGTTCCAGAGGCATTGATGCGGGCACCCAAAGCCGTCATCTGTGGCCAGAAATACCTCAATCCGAGCCATAACGGTGTCGCGGTCACCGGCGCCACCTTTGATCTGCACAACACCGATCCCGCCGTCACCCAAGAGGCGAACAGGGAAAACCTCGATCAGCTCAGTGCCATGTTGCCGGACCTTTTTCCGGACGAGGCGCATCAGGGAGAGTTCGAGGGGCGGGTCGGCTTCCGCTGTACCACCCATGACTACCAACCGGTGGCTGGAATGATGCAGGACTGCAGCGGACAGTCACTGGAGGGCGTTTACCTGCTCACCGGATTGGGCAGCAAGGGTCTCACCTATGCCCCACTGCTGGCCGAATACGTGGCGGACCGTATCACCGGCCAACCGGCGTGCCTGCCGGCCTCACTCGCCAGCAGTGTTCGCCCTGACAGGATGTGCCGCCGTCGGTCAGACTGACGCCTCAGTTCAGGGGCGTCAGCAATTCCCCTTCCGGACTGAGCAGCACGACCATCCAGTCCGCCCCTGAGTGTATCAAGGCGGTGATTTCATCGTCCCGGTAGTTGGCCAGACGGACAACCGTCGTGTCATCCAGCACCAGCTGGTAGCGCCACTCATTCCGAAACGCCGATACGTTCTCCTCGTTCTCGGCGGACTCGTTGAGTGAAATCCTGGCCACAATACCCTGCCGCTGCCCGGATGAACTCCCGGCCTCACCGGTGAAGTTGCCATCAGAGTCGCCCCCGGCCACGATATCGCCCACGAACCCGGTCAGGGTCTGGAATGACTCGTTAGCTATGTCCGCGGTGTCGTTCAGGGTGAAAGCCCGATTCAGACCTCCGGTAGAGGAATAGGACAGCAGGAAACCCGCCTGGCTGGACAACTGTTCGCGCGCCAGAGTGCGTATGTCATCCTCGCCCGTCGCCACTGAATAGCCTCCGTCACTGCTCCCGAGCAGCCAGAGATTGTTGGCGCTGAACAGACCCGTACGCACCGTCTCATCACCGGCGGTACCGACCTGGTAGACCTTCGGAGCCGTTGTGGCACCGCTGAAGGAGTAGAAATAGGCATCCTCCCCGCCGATCACGTCCGCTCCGCCTACCGCCCCCCTTGCCGACCCGAACAATATGGGCGTGACGGCCCGGACCGTACTCCCCGCCACGGCATCATCACTGGCGGAACCCACCTGGCGGGTCCAGGCAACCTTCGGCACCGGCGTTTCGCCGTCCAGCACCGTGTCGACCCTCTGCAGGAAACTGTCCACGCCGCCGGCCGAGCTTTGCCCCGGCCAGGCTCCGGTGGTTTCGCCGGACAGGATGACATAGCCGGAGTCCGCATTGATTCCGGCGCCCCGGACCCTGTCCTCGCCGGTGGTGCCGCTGCGTAGTGTCCAGTAGTGAGCGTATTCGCCGCCGTTCAGAGCACTGTCAAACCTGAATAAAGACGCGACGACATCCTCCCGGGCCATGTCACCGTCCATGACGGTTGCTCCGGGGATGTCCTCACCGGTGTGATAGGCGACAACAAACTCATACCGGTCAACTTTGGTGTTATTCTCCGTAACCTGTCTGTTGACGATACCGATGACCGGAGACGTTGGCAGCATACTTATGCCCGGCGGCGAAACGTCCACCTCCTGCAGTTGGCTTCCCTTCTGGTCAAAGATCTTCACCTTGACCCGGTTACCATCGGCACTGTCATAACCGGCAAGGAACATCCGCCCATTGTGACCAATGGCCAGGTCGGCAGGAACAAACCCTGCAGTGGCAGGTAGCAGGATCGGGTTCGTCAATTCATTCAGGCTGATACGCAGCAGCGTCTCCGCCGCCGGTCGGGCGAAGTTCTCTCGCCCCGCCTGGTAAGGCTCGTCGAGCGCCAGTTCGATAAACCGGTCCGCCAGGTCCGGGTTGCTGTACCCGTCCGCGGGTACGCGTACGCGGAAAGTGGCCTGATCCTGATCCGCGGGGAACGTCAGGGTCGGATTCACAACCCACAGGCCACCTTCCTGCTGCTCGATGACAAACTCGCTGTCGATCTTTGCCGTAGAGCTTCCTGAATGAACCAGGCGGGCCTGGGCAGCGCCATCCCTCTCCCCGGAGAGCGTGGCACGGTATTCGCGGTAGCTTCCCACGTTGAGGGTGTCACGGACTCCACCCCCGAGGGTTTCGAGAGCCACCACCGGTTCATCATCATCAATCGTGACCCTGGCCTGTACCCCGCCGTTGCCGGGGCCAAGTCCGGCGAGTCCGGAGCGCACCTCGGTCAGGATGAGACTTGCAGACTCCGAAAGTTCGGCGAAACTATCCTCCACCACCTCCAGTCGGATATAGCATTCGGTGATGCCCGGCTCCAGGGTAACGACCCCCCGACTCAGGTAGCCATTGTCGTCTGGCTCGTAGGACAGGTAGTTCAGCGGGTCTCCCTGCTCGTCAACCGGCGCCAGAGTGCCGGTGCCAAGGCCCACAATGTCCTTTCCGATAATGGCGTCACTGGCATTGGCGGCACTGAAATCGCAGCGCTGGTGGGGCGGACTGCCGCTGAAAGAGGGATCGCACCGGGTCGGATCGTACTGGGAGGCCAGTTCAAAGGCGACGGCTACCCGGGTTACTGAGGGCTTGTCCAGCGTCACCTTAAGGGCAACCTGACGGGTCGGTAGCGTTACCTGCTTTTCGCCATCAACGGCGCCTGTCTCGTCATAGGTATTGATGGTGAACGTGTGTTGACCCGGCGCGGACAAATCCGGCAACGCGCAGTGCTCACCTGTCGGGGCTCCTGGATCGGGAATCACCCCCTCGGTGAAATTGCCGGCTTCCAGGGCAAGCGGGTTGTACTTCACTTCGATGTCGAACGGAACGGTTCCCGCCAGGCTACCGTCGGTGGTTACCAGATTGATATCCTCGGTCTTGCCCAGGTCCGCTTCGCCCCGACTTCCCCCGGTCAAACCGGGTACGCCGTACATGATCACGCCCTGGCGCGCCTTGTTGCTGATATCCTCCAGCGCCAGCCAGGACGGTGCGTTGGTCAGACTGTAATCGAGTATACCCTCACCCCCGTAGGCGCCCCAGTTGTAGTAGTACTCCACACCGAGGTAGGCGGTGGACGGCGGGGCGCCCAGAATGGTTGGCTGGTCCGGGTCTGTCTCGGTCTTGCAGCCGCCAAGGACAAGGGAAAGGAGTATGAGGCCGGTAAAGCGGAAACCGGGAGCGATGCTGGAAAGACAATCGGCGCGCATGGAAGAGTCCGTTTCGGGCTGTTGTTATTGTGGGCGTGCACCGGTCGGGGAAACCGGTTTACACACCGTTACAGAACAGCGCCATGGTAGCCAATTTGCCGGGAACGGGATCTGCGCGAGTTCTCAGAATCGCTGCCCGCGACCTCCATGGCCCGCGGGCAGCGGCGCGAATGTGACCGGCAGCTCAGCCTTCGAGGCCATGCTCCTTGAGAAGTTTCATCAAACCCTCCTCATCAAGGACTGGAACACCCAGTTTCTCGGCCTTGGCCAGCTTGGACCCTGCCGCCTCACCGGCGACAACACTGGCGGTTTTCTTCGAAACGCTGCCAGCGACTTTCGCTCCGAGTGTTTCGAGCTTCTCTTTGGCCTCGTCCCGCGTCATCCGGGACAAAGTGCCGGTGAGCACCCATGTCTGGCCCTGCAGGGGCCTTTCGCCCTGCTCCACTAGCTCTTCCTGCCAGCGGACACCCGCATCCCTCAGGGCCTGAAGGGTTTCCTGGTTATGTAGCTGATCGAAGAAACTGCGAATGTGCCCGGCAACAATCGGGCCGACGTCCGGTACCTGCTGCAACGCCTCTTCATCCGCGTCGGCAATCGCTTCGAGCGTTCCGAAATGACCGGCAAGGGCCTTGGCCGTGGCTTCACCCACTTCGCGGATACCGAGAGCGTAGAGGAAACGCCAGAGCACCGGCGCCCGGGAGCCATCGATCGCATTGACCAGGTTGCTGGCGGACTTCTCGCCCATGCGTTCCAGGCTGGTCAGGTCCTCCACCTTGAGGTGATAGAGATCAGCGACGGTTTTGACCATGCCCTGATCCACCAGAATATCGATCCACTTGTCGCCAAGCCCTTCGATGTCCATGGCTTTTCTGGAGGCGTAATGGCGGATGGCTTCCTTTCTCTGGGCGGGGCAGTACAGACCGCCGGAACAGCGGGCAACGGCCTCGCCTTCGATCTGGATGACATCCGAACCGCACACCGGGCAGACCGCTGGCAACTCGACGGGCCGGGCACCTACCGGGCGTTTTTCCACGACAACCTTGACCACCTGGGGAATCACATCCCCGGCCCGGCGGATAAATACAGTGTCGCCGATGTGGGCATCCAGGCGCCGGATCTCGTCCATGTTGTGGAGAGTCGCATTGCTCACGGTCACGCCCCCGACGAACACCGGTTTGAGCCGCGCCACCGGAGTAACCGCACCGGTGCGGCCGACCTGGAACTCCACGTCCTCTATCACGGTCAGCTCTTCCTGGGCGGGAAACTTATGGGCGATGGCCCATCGTGGCGCCCTGGACACAAAACCCAGCTTCTGCTGAAGATCCAGTCGGTTGACCTTGAACACGATGCCGTCAATCTCGTACGGCAATGAGTCCCGCTTTGCCATCAGTTCGTTGTAGGCCTCAAGGCACTCCTCCACGCCCCGGGCCTTGCGCATTTCCGGATTGATCCGGAAGCCCCAGTGCCGCACTTGCTGCAGGCCGTCCCACTGGGTATCCGGCAAGAGACTCTCGTCGGTGACCGCAACACTGTAGGCACACATCTCCAGCGGGCGTCTGGCAGTCACCGTGGATTTCTTCTGGCGCAGACTGCCGGCAGCTGCGTTACGGGGGTTCACAAAGGTCTTCTCCCCCCGGTCTGCCAGCCGCTGGTTGAGCTTCTCAAAGCCGGCCTTGGGCATATAGACCTCACCCCGGACTTCCACCATATCCGGAACATCGCCTCCCCGGAGTTTCAGCGGCACAGACGGAATCGTGCGGATGTTGGCCGTGATATCCTCTCCACTGTAGCCGTCGCCCCGGGTGGCCGCGACGGTCAGTGAGCCTTTTTCGTAGTGGAGGCTGACTGCCAGCCCATCCAGCTTGGGCTCACACACGTACTCGATGTCCTGATCGGCTCCGACGCGGTCACGGACCCGCCGGTCGAAGTCCCTGAGCTCTTCTTCACTGAAGGCATTATCAAGGGAAAGCATCGGCAGACGATGCACCACTTCCTCAAAACTGGTCTCGGCACTGCTACCCACCCGCCGGGTCGGCGAGTCGTCCGAAGCCAGCTCGGGGTAGTCAGCCTCCAGCTGCTGCAGCTCCCGAAACAGGCGGTCATATTCGGCGTCCGGAATGCGCGGATCATCCAGGACGTAATAATGGTAATTGTGGTCCTCGATCTGGGACCGCAGTTCTTCAGCACGCTGGAGAATGTCGGGCGTGGCTTTGCTCATCAATGTGCACTCTCGGCTGTCACAAAAATGCCCGGACCAGAGCCGGGCATTACGCTGTCGGTGTTACGGCCCTCAAACCCGCTGGGATCGCTGCTTGCGCTCGAACTCCCGGATACGCTGGCGACAATGTTCGATGGTTTGCGGTGTCATCACGCTACGCCGTTCGTCCTTGAGTTCACCTCCAAGATTACGAACCACGGCCTGAGCGGTTTCCAGCATGAAATCAAAGGCCTGCAACGGCCTGGAGGGGCCGGGCAGGCTCATGAAGAAGCTGATTCCCGGCGTTTTGATGCCCGGGATGTCCTCAGGCTTGAACGTACCCGGTTCCACCGCATTGGCGACGCTGAACTGAACCGGACTGGTGGTGTCCGACTGCTCATGGCGGTGGTAGATATCCATATCACCATGTTCGAGCCCGCAGGCCTCGAATAGCTTCTTGAGGGCGAGCCCGGTGAACTCGCCGCCACTGCGGGCGAGTACGTTGATGACGATTACTTCGCGCGCCTCCGGTCGGTTAGCCCCGGCCAGGGGCTGATCGGACCGGCGAGCCGCCGGGCTCCGGCGTGCGGTGTCTTCCTCTACCTCGGTGGTTACGATCGGGGGAGCGTTACCGGTCGGCGGCTCTTCATGGCCTTCCGGCCCGGCGGCAACATCGGGTTGGGCGCGGCCGGGCTCGACGGATACCGTGCGAGGTTCACCAACGATATCCTCCTCAAGTGAAACATCGTCATTGGCACCCCAGCCTGCGTCCCGGAAATCGTCGTCCTGGTCGTCCTGATCGACGGATGAAAAACGATCCTCTTTCGTCAACTCCGGCTCGGCATCAAGCGGCTGTTCCTGAGTGCGGGCTTCCTTCGCCGGCCTGGTCGGCTTCGGCGGCGGATTGCCGAACCGGTTCGAACGCTCCGGCTTCACGTAACCACGCTCCTCGAGGACATCCCGGGAAACGGTCCGCGCACCACCATTGGGTAGCTCGGGGTTGTAATCCTCTTCCAACGGGGATTCATCCAGATCATCCGCGCCCATCCCCGACGAGATGGCCATGGACTCCTTTCGGGCCCTTCGCATCCGACGGATCCCGTCGATCACGATGCCGAGAATAACCAGGGTACCTATGGCGATTAACCATTCCCTAAGAGACATAGTGCTGCTGTCCTGTGTGCAGGTTCAATAATGTTGCTACTCTAAGAAAAGCCCGTAATGAATACAACGCGCTGCCGGGCCATATGGCGTTTTTGTCATTCTTGGTGACAGTTCAACCAGCCTCGCCCATCAGGCCTCGGCCAGAGCCGCCGCTTCCTCTACATCCACCGATACCAGGCGCGAACACCCCGGTTCGTGCATGGTTACGCCCATCAACTGGTCCGCCATCTCCATGGCGATCTTGTTGTGGGTAATGTAGATGAACTGCACCTGTTTGGACATTTCCTTGACCATGTTCGCGTAGCGACCAACGTTGGCATCATCCAGCGGTGCATCCACCTCGTCCAGCATACAGAACGGCGCCGGATTCAGCTGGAAGATGGAGAACACCAGGGCGATAGCCGTCAGAGCCTTCTCACCACCGGACAACAGATGGATGGTGCTGTTCTTCTTGCCCGGTGGCCGCGCCATGATCGCGACCCCCGTTTCCAGCAGGTCCTCTCCGGTCAGTTCAAGGTAGGCGTTACCACCACCAAATACTTTCGGGAACAGCGCCTGCAAGCCGCCGTTGACCTGATCGAACGTTTCCTTGAAGCGCTGCCGGGTTTCCCGGTCGATCTTGCGGATCGCGTTATCCAGCGTCTCCAGGGCTTCCATCAGGTCTTCATGCTGGCTGTCCAGATAGGTTTTCCGCTCACTCTGAACCTGGTACTCCTCGATAGCCGCCAGGTTAATGGCTCCCAGCCGCTGAATGCGGTTGCCAATTTTTTCCAGCTCCTCGGCCCAGTCTTTCTCATTGGCCTCTTCGGGCAACTGCTCCAGCACCTCCTGCAGTTTCACATCCAGTTCCGACAGCTGCTCGATGTGGTTGCCTGAGCGTATCTCAAGCGCCTGGGATTCCATCTTGAGCTTTTCCAGCCGGGCGCGGACATCCTGGATCTCATGATCAATCCGACTCCGGGACTGCTCCTTCTCGCGCACCTCACGGTCGATCTCTTCCAGGGAGTCACGCGCCGCACCGAGCTTTTCCTCCTCTGCCAGCCGACGGTCGAGCAGACCCTCGAGCTGCATCTGGAGGTCCTCCATGGGCTCCTCGGCGTTCTCCCGGGCCTCCCGCAGGATCTCCAGGCGCTCCTGAATCCGTTCCTTCTGCAGCTGCATCCGGTCAATGGTCTGCTTCAGACCTTCCCGCTGACTGTTCAGAGTCTGTAACTGCAGCTGCAGTTGATGGGCATGGTCGCGATCGTGGCGCGCTTCCTGGCGAAGGCGGTCCAGGTTCTCGCGGAGCGTGTCTCTCTGCTCCAGCAAACGCTCCTTCTCCTCGTCACTGTCCTCGGTGGAGGCCAGCGCCTGCTGCCATTCCTCCCGGGCCATTTGCAGGCTTTCCTGCTGCTCTTCAAGGCTGACAGCAACGTCCTCGCGATCCTCGTTGATCCGCTGCAGGCGGGCATCAATCTGCTCCGCCCTCGCCTTGAGCCCGGAGATCCTGGAACCCAGGCTACTTAGCTCACGCTCGGCATCGGACAGCTTCGCCTGGGCATCTTCACGGGTTGCTTCGGCCCGTTCGGTTCGCTCCTGGAGCTGCTCCAGGCGTTCGTTTGCCGCCTCCATCGCGGCTTCGGCGCTGGCCAGCTGCTCAGTCAGCTCTGCAACTTTTTTCTGGCGCTCGATTACCCCCACCTGACCGGCGTCCGAGTCCGGCATCAGGATCCAGTCACGGGCAACCCAGATACCTTCACGGGTGATCAGACTCTGACCTGCCACCAGGCTCTCGCGCGACGCCAGCGCCTCATCCAGATTCTCGGCGGTGTCGATTCCGTCGAGCATCGCGGTTACCGCCGGTATGCCCGAGACCCGGGCAGCAAGACCGGCGCCGCTACCGGTATCCCCGGAACGCTCATCCACCATCGCCAATCCCCGTGGGGCGGTGGCCATGGCACCAGAGAGGTCGGAAATGCCCGGCAGCGCCAACCCCTGGGTGAACCGGCCAATGACCTGTTCCACAGCGAATTCCCAGCCGTCATCAATCCGGAGGCGAGAGGCCACGCGTGGGGTGTCGAGGAGGTCATGGTCGGAGAGCCAGGACTGCAGCTGATCGTCCTGGCTGCCCAGCTGTTCATCCAGCAGTGCCTGCTGGGATTCGAGGGACGCCCGGAGGCTCTGGACTCGCTGGCGCTCATCCGAAAGAGCGTTCTCGGCTTCGCGCTGCTGCTGGCGGGCCTCATAGAGCTCGTCCTGGATATCGGCGATGCGTTCGGATGCCTCTTCCCGCTGGAGTTCCAGGGTTTCCTGTTGCTCAAGCAGGGTTTCGAGTTCGGCCCGGTCCATCTGGCCTTCGAGCAGTTCACGCTCATCCTCCAGCTTGCGACTCCGGTTCCGGAGCTGTTCGATCGCATCTTCCAGGGAGCGGATACGGGACTGGGCCAGCTCCGCCTGCCGGCGGGCGTCGGAAGATCGGGTACTGAAGTCTTCCCACTTGTGCTGCCAGTCGCTCATGGCGTCTTCCGCCTGCTGCAGTTTCTCACCGGACTCCTCGGAACGGATCGCCAGGGCTTCCTGTTCGGGCTCCATCATGTCCAGCTCTTCCTGGATGGCAGCAAGTTTCTCTTCGTCCTGCTCCAGTTCCCGCGCCAGTTCACGCTCGTTGGCCATGGCCTGGTCCAGTTCGGCAGCGGTTTGCCGGCTGCGTTCGCGCTGGTGCTCCAGGCTCTGCTCAATGCGGGCGATGTCGGCGCCGGCCTCGTAATAGCGCGCCTGCGCCCGGTTGAAATGCTCGGTGCGGTCCTGATGACTCTCCCGGAGGGATTCGAGAGCGGTTTCCAGGCTGACCCTTTCGGTCAGCTGCTTTTCCAGATCCAGCTCGGTGTCCCGGATCTTGCCGCGCCAGGTCTGCAGGTCGTTATCGAGGGACTGCCAACGCAGTACGGTCAGCTCCGCCTTCTTCTGACGCTCTTCCTGCTTGTAGGCCTTGTACTTCTCGGCGGCGGCGGCCTGGCGCTCCAGATGCTGCAACTGGCGAGACAATTCGTCCCTGAGGTCAGTCAGACGTTCCAGGTTTTCCTGTGTGCGGCGGATACGGTTCTCGGTTTCCCGGCGGCGTTCCTTGTACTTCGAGATACCGGCAGCTTCCTCGATATAAACACGGAGTTCTTCCGGCTTGGCCTCGATAAGCCGGGAAATCATGCCCTGCTCGATGATGGCATAGCTGCGAGGCCCGAGCCCGGTACCCAGGAACAGATCGGTGATATCACGACGGCGGCATTTGGCGCCGTTCATGAAGTATTCTGATTGTCCTTCGCGGGAAACCCGCCGGCGCACAGAAATTTCGTTGAAACGGGCAAACTCGCCCGGGGCCGAGCCATCACTGTTGTCAAACACCAGTTCGATAGAGGCCTGGCCAACCGGCTTTCGGGCACTGGAGCCGTTGAAGATGACGTCGGTCATGGATTCCCCGCGCAGGTACTTGGCGGAGCTTTCACCCATAACCCAGCGCACGGCATCAATGATGTTCGACTTACCGCAACCGTTCGGCCCCACCACTGCGGTCATGTTCGAGGGGAACGGTACCGTGGTCGGGTCAACGAACGACTTGAAACCGGACAACTTGATCGATTTAAGGCGCATATCAGGCGATCTCCTCCTCCCTGAGAATACTCAGCACCTGCTGACGCTGGTGCTCGCCGAAGGCCTGAATAACCGCCTGGAGTCGATCGGCATCGCCAGCGGTGGCCGCGTCCGCCAGTTGGCGGAAGAAAGTTGCCGTCTCGACGATTTCTTCCCGGAAATTCTCCAGAGCCACAAAGTAGGTGCGGCTGATTGCCGGCCGGAAGTTTTCCAGGGTCTCTTCCAGGAAGGGATTTTCCACCAGGCGGTAAGCGTAGCGCATGACACCGAAGCCGGCATCGATTACCTGTTCCGCCGCATCGGCGCTGTTGGAGTTGAGGGCATCGATAACCGCCTGCAATTCACGGACCTGGCCCATCACGCCGCCCAGTTCCTCGCCGGACCAGCGTTCAAGGACTTTGCGCCCCAGCATGCACAGCAGATCGATGTAGATATCGTAGAGGTTATTGACGCTTTCTGCGGTCAGCCCCGACACCACGGCGCCCCGGCGGGGGAAAATTTCCACCAGGTGCCGCCGCTGCATGATCAATAACGCCTCCCGCACAGATCCACGGCTGACATTCAGGTCGCCGGCGACCTTCAGTTCCTGGATACGCTCGCCTGGCTTGAGATCGCGGGTAATGATCCGTTGCCCCAGGTGCTGGGCAATCTGTTCGGACAAACTTTCAGGAGCCTGAAACCTCATAAATTCTGGCGCTCACTTCCCGGGTGAATACAGTCACAAGCGCTGGAGTTTAGCACACGCTTGCACGGGCCCCACCCCCTTGTCCGACATTTTGATTGCCCCACCCGGGATTTTGACGGAACCTTCCAGCAACCTACTTGCGGGATTGCGGACGACGCCGCGCTTTGGGTTTTTCCGGTGCGGAATCAGCAACCTGCCATTTATTGGCGCCCGCCTTTCGGCCTGGGCGGGAGGGCGCCTTGCGACGGCGGCGGTCGTGGGCCGCCTGCTCGCCCGGGGTCTTGGCAGGAATCTGCACCGGGTCCAGCCCAACGGTACGGCTCAGGAGGTCGACCGCTTTCTGGTCAAGTTCTTCCCATTTGCCCACCGTCAGGCGACTGGGCAGGAAGATCGGCCCGTAGCGCACGCGCTTCAGCCGGCTCACCTTCACGCCCTGGGATTCCCAGAGCCGGCGAACCTCGCGATTCCGCCCCTCAAGCAGGGTTACGTGGAACCACTGGTTCACACCGGAACCGCCGGCCGGTGTAATGTCCGTGAACTTCGCCATGCCATCCTCGAGCAGCACACCTTCCATCAGGCGCTCAATCATCGCCTCATCCACTTCTCCGAAGATGCGCACGGCATATTCACGATCGATCTCACTGGACGGATGCATCAGCCGGTTGGCCAACTCGCCATCAGTGGTAAACAGCACCAGGCCGGTGGTGTTGATATCCAGACGGCCGATGGACACCCAGCGCCGGTCCTTCAGCCTTGGCAGCCGGTCAAACACCGTCGGTCGCCCTTCGGGATCCTTGCGGGTGGTAACCTCGCCCTCCGGCTTGTTGTAGATCAGTACGCGCCGGAGAACATCCGCCGCACCGGTCACATCCAGGCGTTTGCCATCCAGTTCAAAACGGTCCTTTACCGTAGCTTTCTGTCCCGGGCTGACCGGCTGACCGTTGACCGTGAGCCGACCCGCCTCCATCCAGCCTTCGATTTCCCTGCGGGACCCGACACCGGCCCGGGCCAGGAGTTTCTGAACCCGCTCCGGCGCGTCCGCATTCGCTGTTTCCTGACGTGTTGTTGAGCCTTGGCCTGGTCGATCTGACGCCATGGTTAAATCCTTGGTAATGACTGACGTATAGATTGTCAGTGAATGGTCTGCTGACTGGATTCGGGGGATTCAAACTCGATTTCCCCCTGCATGTTCTTCTCGATTTCCCGGCCGATTTCCTCAAGATCCCGCACTTCCGAGAGTGGCGGCAACTGATCCAGGCCGGTCAGATTGAAGTAATCCAGAAACTGTTTGGTCGTGGCATACATAGCCGGACGACCGGGCACATCCCGGTGGCCGACAACGCGCACCCACTCTCGCTCAAGCAGGGTGCGAATGATATTGCTGCTTACCGTTACACCACGGATATCCTCGATTTCGCCCCGGGTGATTGGCTGCCGGTAGGCTATCAATGCCAGAGTTTCCAGCAAGGCCCTGGAATACCGCTGGGGCTTTTCCTCGAATAGCCTCCCGACCCAGGGTGCGTACTCCTCGCGCACCTGCAACCGGTAGCCGCTGGCGACCTTCTTCAACTCGAAGCCCCTGCCCTCGCACGCCGCTTCAAGCTGGACCATGACATGTTCCATCACCTGCCTGGCAGGACGCTCATCCTCAGTGAACAATTCCCGCAGTTGCTCCAGAGAAAGCGGCTTGCCCGCAGCCAGCAAGGCTGCCTCGGCAATCGCCTGAATCCTTAGCAGGTGTTCTTCATTCATGATCAGAATCCGGTATCTGCGTTAGTTCTCGGTTTGACAGCGTTCAGCTGGCCGCCCGGGCACGAACGTGAATCGGCCCAAGAGTCTCGGCCTGCACTACCTCGATCAACTGCTCCTTGACCAGCTCCAGGGTCGCAAGGAAAGTCACCACCACACCCAGGCGACCTTCCTCGAACGTAAATAGACTCTCGAAGGACACGAAACGGTCGTCCTGAAGGACGGACAGGATGTGCGACATCCGCTCTCGGGTAGACAGGATTTCTTTCTCCACGTGGTGGCTGGTAAAGAGATCCGCGCGCTTGAGCACCCCCTGCATGGCGAGCAGCAATTCTCGCATCTCCACGTCCGGATGGGGCTGGCTGGAAGGCAGCCTGGGCAGAGCGGCGGACGCTCCGAAGGTGTCCCGCTCCATGCGCGGCAACTCGTCGATATCCTCAGCCGCCTGCTTGAAACGCTCGTACTGCTGCAGCCGGCGGATCAGTTCCGCCCTCGGGTCCACTTCCTCTTCATCCTCGGACTCCTGGCGCGGCAGAAGCATCCGGGATTTGATCTCGGCAAGCGTGGCCGCCATCACCAGATATTCCGCTGCCAACTCGAACCTCATCGCCTCCACAGCCCCGATATAATCCATGTACTGGCGGGTGATCTCGCTGACATCGATATCCAGGATATTCATATTCTGGCGTCGAATCAGGTACAGCAACAGATCCAGAGGCCCTTCAAAGGCCTCAAGGAACACCGCCAGGGCATCGGGCGGAATGTACAGATCCTTGGGAAGGTCGACCACCGGCTTGCCGGAAACCAATGCCAGCGGCTCCTGATTATCAGGCGCCTGCTCTGCCTCCGCTACCGTGGTACTGGTATCGTCCGTCATAGCCTTCCCTCGGATGACGCTGACCGAAACAGGATCAGCGACTGACTCTTAGCGGTAATGGAGCCCCATAGCCGCCCGCACTTCCTCCAGCGTATCCCGGGCCGCGTCCCGCGCATGCTCACGACCTTCCTGAAGGATGGAATGTACCAGATCCGGATTGCTCTCGTATTCACGGGCCCGTTCGTGCAGAGGCCGCTGTTCTTCGACTATCGCGTCGATCAACGGCTTTTTGCAATCGAGGCAACCGATGCCCGCACTGCGGCAACCGGTCTGCACCCACTCCTGGGTATCGGCATCGGAATAGATCTTGTGCAGCCCCCAGACCGGACACTTTTCCGGCTCGCCCGGGTCTGTACGGCGGACCCGCTGGGGATCGGTCTGCATGGTGCGGACCTTGTCGGCAACCGTGTCCGGCTCCTCACGCAGGCCGATGTAATTGTTGTAGGACTTGGACATCTTCTGGCCGTCCAGTCCAGGCATCTTGGATTCCGGGGTCAGCAGAGGCTGCGGCTCCGGGAGGATGACCTTGCCACCGCCTTCAATATAGCCGTACAGGCGCTCACGGTCGCCCAGGGAAATATTCTGCTGTTCTTTCAGCAGTGCACGGGCCGTTTCCAGTGCCTCGAGATCGCCCTCTTCCTGGTACCGTTTCTTCAGGTTCCGGTACAGCTTGGCGTTCTTCTTGCCCATCTTGACGATGGCACCTTCGGCCTGCTCCTCGAAGCCCGGTTCCCGGCCATAGATATGGTTGAAGCGGCGCGCGATCTCCCGGGTAATCTCCACGTGGGAGACCTGATCGGCACCCACCGGTACCTTTCCGGCCCGATAAATCAGGATATCGGCGCTCTGGAGCAATGGATACCCGAGGAAACCATAGGTAGCCAGATCCTTTTCCCGCAGTTTCTCCTGCTGGTCCTTGAAGGTGGGAATCCGCTCAAGCCAGCCCAGAGGGGTGATCATGGACAGCAACAGGTGCAATTCCGCGTGTTCGGGCACCTGGGACTGGATGAACATGGTGGAGGAACCCGGGTTCACCCCCGCTGCCAGCCAGTCGATCACCATGTCCCAGACACTCTGCTCGATGCCGGAGGGATCATCGTACTGAGTGGTCAGGGCATGCCAGTCGGCGATGAAGAAGAAGCACTCATACTCGTGCTGGAGTTTCACCCAGTTTTTCAGCACACCGTGGTAGTGACCAAGGTGAAGCTTTCCGGTCGGACGCATGCCCGACAAAACCCGTTGCTGGGAATCTACAGAACTCAAAGCACGAACTCCTTATGTTTCTAATGATGCGCCGCGAAAAAGAGGCTGACCGGGCATTATAGTCTGATAGACCTTCGCAGTTAAGGACACAGGCCAAAAAACAAAAACCCCCGTGCACCGTCAGGTGCACGGGGGTTTTGCTTCCGGAGGAAAGGCTTACCAGCCAGTCACTTCCTTCAGGGCCTTGCCGATCTCGGCCAGGCTGCGCACGGTTTTGACACCGGCGTCGTTCAGGGCAGCGAACTTCTCGTCTGCGGTACCCTTACCACCGGAGATGATCGCACCGGCGTGACCCATACGCTTGCCCGGAGGGGCAGTCACACCCGCGATGTAGGAAACCACCGGCTTGGTTACGTTCTCCTTGATGAACGCTGCAGCCTCTTCCTCGGCAGTACCGCCGATTTCACCGATCATGACGATCGCTTCGGTTTCCGGATCTTCCTGCAGCAGCTTCAGGATATCGATGAAGTTGGAGCCCGGGATCGGGTCACCACCGATGCCCACACAGGTGGACTGGCCATAGCCGAAGTCAGTGGTCTGCTTGACCGCTTCGTAAGTCAGGGTGCCGGAGCGGGATACGATACCGACCTTGCCCTTCTTGTGGATGTGGCCCGGCATGATGCCGATCTTGCACTCGTCCGGAGTGATCACACCCGGGCAGTTCGGCCCGATCATGCGCACGCCTTTACGATCAACGTATTCTTTGGCGTACAGCATGTCGATGGTCGGGATGCCCTCGGTGATGCAGACGATCAGCTGGATGCCGGCGTCGGCCGCTTCGATGATGGCGTCCTTACAGAACGGAGCCGGCACGTAGATCACGGTGGCTTCCGCGCCAGTAGCCTCAACGGCGTCACGGACGGTGTTGAATACCGGCAGGCCCAGGTGCTCGGTGCCGCCCTTACCGGGGCTTACACCGCCAACCATCTTGGTGCCATATTCAATGGCCTGCTCGGAGTGGAAGGTACCCTGGGAGCCGGTAAAGCCCTGGCAGATTACCTTGGTGTCTTTGTTAATCAGGATGCTCATTACTTACCCCCTGCGGCTTTAACGACTTGCTCTGCAGCATCCGCCAGGCTGGTGGCGGCAATGATGTTCAGGCCACTCTCGGCCAGTACCTTGGTGCCCAGCTCGGCGTTATTACCTTCAAGGCGAACAACCACAGGGACTTTTACACCGACTTCCTTAACAGCGCCAATGATGCCCTCTGCGATCATGTCGCAGCGAACAATACCACCGAAGATGTTAACCAGTACGGCCTGAACCGCGTCGTCAGACAGGATGATCTTGAACGCTTCGGAAACACGCTCTTTGGTCGCGCCGCCACCTACGTCGAGGAAGTTGGCAGGCTGGCCACCGGACAGCTTGATGATGTCCATGGTACCCATGGCCAGACCGGCACCGTTAACCATGCAGCCGATGTTGCCATCCAGAGCTACGTAGTTGAGCTCCCACTTGGCCGCTTCCGCTTCACGGGAATCTTCCTGTGAAGGATCGTGCATCTCGTGGATCTTCTTCTGGCGGTACAGTGCGTTGCCGTCGACACCAACTTTGGCGTCCAGGCAGTGCAGGTCACCGGCCGGAGTGATCACCAGCGGGTTGATCTCAACCAGTGCCAGGTCAGCGTCTTCAAACAGCTTGGCGAGGCCCAGGAAGATCTTGGTGAACTGACCGATCTGCTTGCCTTCCAGACCCAGTTTGAACGCCAGCTCGCGGCCCTGGTATGGCTGAGCGCCAACCAGCGGGTCGATTTCGGCCTTCAGGATCTTTTCCGGAGTCTCTTCGGCTACCTTCTCGATCTCAACGCCGCCCTCGGTGGACGCCATGAAGACAATCCGACGGGTACCGCGGTCAACAACCGCGCCCAGGTACAACTCGTCCTCGATGTCGGTCAGGGATTCAACCAGAATCTTGCTGACCGGCTGACCGTTTTCGTCGGTCTGATAGGTAACCAGGTTCTGACCCAGCCACTTTTCGGCAAACTCACGGATTTCTTCTTTGCTCTTGACCAGCTTTACACCGCCGGCCTTACCACGGCCACCCGCGTGAACCTGGGCCTTCACAACCCAGCCGTCACCGCCGATTTCGTCTGCCGCTGCTACGGCTTCCTTGGGAGTATCGCAGGCAATGCCCTTGGATACGGGCAGGCCGTACTCAGCAAACAGCTGCTTGCCCTGATATTCATGCAAATTCATAGTAAATGTCCCGAATTAAAGAATTCCTGGTTTGCGTTACTTCTTTTTGCGACGGTTAGCGATATGGATCGCACCGCCGGCAACAGCCAGAGCTGCTTCGTGCACGGACTCGGACAGAGTCGGGTGTGCGAAACAGGTCAGGGCCAGATCTTCCGCGCTGGAACCAAACTCCATCGCGATCACACCCTGGGCCACGATTTCGGAGGCCTGCGGGCCTACCACGTGGAAACCGAGGATGCGGTCTGTCTTGGCGTCAGCAATGATCTTGACCAGACCACTGGCTGCATTGGCTGCCATGGCGCGACCGTTGGCAGCGAACGGGAAAGTACCGACATTGTACTCCTCACCCTCTGCCTTCAACTGCTCTTCGGTCTTGCCAACCCAGGCCACTTCCGGCGCGGTGTAGATCACGTTCGGAATGCAGTCGTAGTTGACCTGCGGCTTGTGGCCGGCAATGCGCTCGGCAACCATTACACCCTCTTCGGACGCCTTGTGTGCCAGCATCGGGCCGCGAACCACGTCGCCGATCGCCCATACGCCCGGGGCTTCGGTCTTGCAGTTATCGTCCACGAAGATGAAACCGCGCTCGTCCATCTGGACGCCGGCGTCTTCGGCCAGCAGGTTGTCGGTGTAAGGACGACGGCCAACTGCAACAATCAGCTTGTCGAACTTGGCTTCCTGCTTGCCCTTCGAGTCTTCGTAGGTGACGTTGATCAGCTTGCGCTTGACTTCAGCGCCGGTCATCCGCGCACCCATAACAATGTTCAGGCCCTGCTTCTTGAACTGCTTCAGGGCATCCTTCGCCACCTGCTGGTCAACCGCCGGCAGGAAGGTATCCTGGGCTTCCAGGACAGTGACTTCAGAACCCAGACGGGCCCAGACACTGCCCAGCTCGAGGCCGATGACACCGGCACCGATGACGCCCAGGCGCTTGGGCACTTCGCTGAACTCGAGCGCGCCCTCGGAGTCGACGATGTACTCGCCGTCAAACGGAGCCGGCGGAATCTCGATCGGCTTGGAGCCGGTAGCGATGATCACGTTGTCGGCTTCGTAAGTCTTGGTCTTGCCGTCCTTGTCGGTCACTTCCACCTTGCGTCCGGCCAGCAGCTTGCCGTGGCCGTGGATGGAGGTCACACCGTTGGACTTGAACAGACCGGCGATACCGCCGGTCAGCTGCTGAACGATGCCGGACTTGCGTTCCATCATCTTGGCGATGTCCATGGAGACTTCTTTCGCCATGATGCCCTGCATCTCGTAGTCGTGGCTGGCTTCCTCATACTTATGAGAAATTTCCAGCAGCGCCTTGGACGGAATACAGCCCACGTTCAGGCAGGTCCCGCCCAGCACCTGGCTTTTGCCATCTTTGGACGTCCAGGACTCGACGCAGGCGGTCTTCAGTCCAAGCTGGGCCGCTTTGATGGCTGCCACGTAACCGCCGGGGCCGGCACCGATGACAATGACGTCGTACTTATCAGACATAATTTATCCCGTTCTCTGATTCGTTAAGTGTCAGTTCACACGTCCAGCAGAATACGTGCCGGGTCTTCAAGCATTTCCTTGATAGCTACCAGGAACTGCACCGCTTCTTTACCGTCGATCATACGGTGATCGTATGACAGCGCCAGGTACATCATCGGCAGGATCTCAACCTGACCGTTAACCGCCATCGGGCGCTCCTGGATCTTGTGCATACCCAGGATCGCGGTCTGCGGCGGGTTCAGGATCGGCGTGGAAATCAGCGAGCCGAAGATACCGCCGTTGGTGATGGTGAAGGTACCACCGGTCATTTCCTCAATGCCCAGCTTGCCTTCTTTGGCCTTGGTTCCGTACTCGACAATCTTCTTCTCGATGTCGGCCAGTCCCATGGCGTCGGAATCCCGCAGGACCGGAACGACCAGGCCTCGATCGGTAGAAACCGCCACACCGATATCCTGGTAGCCGTGGTACACCATGTCGTTGCCGTCAATGGACGCGTTCACCGCCGGGAAACGCTTCAGTGCTTCGGTCGCCGCCTTGGTAAAGAAGGACATGAAGCCCAGCTTGATACCGTGACGCTTCACGAAACTGTCCTGGTACTGCTTACGCAGTTCCATGATCGGCTTCATGTTGACTTCGTTGAACGTGGTCAGCATGGCAGCGGTCTGCTGGGCTTCCACCAGACGCTTGGCGATGCTCGCACGCAGGCGGGTCATCGGAACGCGCTTTTCCGGGCGCTCGCCCTGGGCCACATTCACTTCCGGCATACCTGCGGCAGCAGCCGGCTTGGCGGCGCCACCGGAGGCCTTGCCGCTGTCGATGTGTGCCTGAACGTCTTCCTTGGTAACACGGCCATCTTTGCCGGTACCCTTCACAGCGTTCGGATCGACATCGTTTTCCTCGGCCAGCTTGCGCGCGGCCGGGCTCAGGATCGCCTCACCGGAACTGGCCTCTGACTTGGCCTCTTCCTTCGGTGCTTCCTCTTTGGCTGCAGGTGCTGCAGGCTTGGACTCGCCCGCGGCGCCTTCCTTGAACTTACCGATCACTTCACCGCTTTCAACGGTGTCGCCTTCGCCTTTAACGATCTCCTCAATAACACCGTCTGCCGGTGCAACCACTTCGAGGACCACCTTGTCGGTTTCAATATCGACGATCAGTTCATCGCGGGAACAGGCTTCGCCCGGCTGCTTGTGCCAGGTCGCGACGGTACCCTCTGCGACCGACTCCGGGAAAACGGGGGCTTTAATCTCAGTTGACATTACAAATCCTTAGTTCGGTAGCTCGTCAGATTTCAAACGCGTCGTTGACCAGTTTCTTCTGCTCTTCGATATGGACAGACATGTGTCCACAGGCAGGAGCAGCCGAGGCATCACGACCGGCATACTGAAGGTACAGCTTGGGGTTCAGGCGATGCAGCGCATTACGCATATGATGCTGACTGCAGTACCAGGCACCCTGGTTCATCGGCTCTTCCTGACACCAGACCACGTTCTTGAGCTTGGTGTACTGGCTCAGCAGCTCATCCAAGTCATCCGCCGGGAACGGATACAGCTGCTCGATACGGACAATAGCGACATCGTCGCGTTCATCAGCCTTTTTCTTCTCCAGAAGATCAAAATAGACCTTACCACTGCACATGATCAGGCGTGTGACCTTCTTCGGATCGGACGGCTCTTTCTCGGGCAGCACGGTCTGGAAGGTACCCGAGGTCAGATCGTCCAGTCCTGAGGTTGCTTCCTTGTGGCGCAGCAGGCTCTTCGGTGTGATGGCGACCAGCGGCTTACGCAACGGGCGCTTCACCTGACGACGCAGCATGTGGAAGACCTGGGACGGCGTGGTCGGCACGCACACCTGAATGTTGTGCTCGGCACACAGCTGCAGGAAGCGCTCCAGGCGAGCGGAACTGTGCTCCGGGCCCTGCCCTTCGTAACCGTGCGGCAGCAGCAGGGTCAGACCACACAGACGGCCCCACTTGTGCTCGCCACTGGTCAGGAACTGGTCGATGACCACCTGGGCGCCGTTAGCGAAGTCACCAAACTGGGCTTCCCAGACAATCAGCGCGTTCGGAGTGGTGGTGGAGTAACCGTACTCAAACGCCATGACCGCTTCTTCGGACAGCAGCGAGTCGTAGATCTCGAACAACGGCTGGTCGTCGGACAGCTTCTGCAGGGAGATGTGGGTCGAACCGTCTTTCTGGTTGTGCAGTACCGCATGGCGGTGCGAGAAGGTACCCCGGCCAACGTCCTGGCCGGTGATGCGAATCGGATGCCCTTCGTTCAGCAGCGTGGCATAGGCCATCATCTCGCCATAGCCCCAGTTCAGGGCCAGGGCGCCTGCGGTCATCTTCTCGCGGTCATTGACGATCTTGGACACCTGACGCTGAACACTGAACCCCTCCGGCAGGGAGGTGAGCTGCTTGCCCAGCTTCTGGATAGTCTTCAGGTTCACGCTGGTCTTGCACTTGGCTGTCCACTCATGACCCAGGTACGGCGTCCAGTCAACGTAGAGCTCGGTGTTGGGCTCCTTGACCAGAGACTTGACAACGTGCTCGCCGTTATCCAGGGCGTCACGGTATTCGGTCTCCATCTGCTTGGCTTCATCTTCGGAGATGACACCAGCCTCAACCAACTGGTCCGCATACAGGGCCCGCGTAGTCTTCAACTTGCGGATCTTTTCGTACATGAGCGGCTGGGTCGCGGCCGGCTCGTCCGCCTCGTTGTGACCGCGGCGACGGTAGCAAACGAGGTCGATGACCACATCGCCCTTGAATTCGTTACGGTAATCCATGGCCATCTGGGTGGCGAACATGACCGCTTCCGGATCATCGGCGTTCACGTGCAGGATCGGCGCCTGGACCATCTTGGCCACATCGGTGCAATACTCGGTGGACCGGGCATCATCCTGCTTGCTGGTGGTAAAGCCAACCTGGTTGTTGATGACGATGTGGATGGTACCGCCAACGCCATAGCCCCGGGTCTGGGACATCTGGAAGGTTTCCATGACCACGCCCTGCCCGGCAAACGCAGCGTCGCCGTGCATAACGATCGGTACGACCTGGCTGCCATCGGTATCGCCACGACGGGTCTGGCGGGCCCGCACTGAGCCTTCCACCACCGGCGACACGATCTCCAGGTGGGACGGGTTGAAGGCCATGGCCAGGTGCACTTCGCCGCCCGGGGTCATGACATTGGAAGAGAAGCCCTGGTGATACTTGACGTCCCCGGAGCCGGAGTCCGCCAGTTTCTTGCCCTCGAACTCGTCAAAGAGTTCTTTGGGGTTTTTGCCGAGTGTGTTCACCAGAACGTTCAGACGGCCACGGTGAGCCATGCCGAGAACGATTTCTTTCGCACCATAAGAGCCTGCACGCTGGATCAGCTCATCCAGGCAGGGAATCAGGCTCTCGCCACCTTCCAGGCCGAAACGCTTGACGCCGGGATAACGGGAACCCAGATACTTCTCAAGCCCCTCCGCCGCGGTCAGGCGCTCAAGGATGTGCTTGCGCGTGGTTGTCTCGTACTCCGGCCGGGAGCGGACCGGTTCCATACGCTGCTGGAACCAACGCTTAACGCGGGTATCGACAACGTGCATGTATTCCGCGCCGATACTCTCGCAATAAGTTTTACGCAGCCCGTCGACGATGTCCGAGAGCTTCATGGTCTCGGAACCGAAATTCAGGGAACCGGTCTGGAATTCGAGATCGAGGTCGGATTCGCCAAGTTCGTGGAACCTGGGGTCCAGGTCTTCTACCTGGGGACGCTGCCACACGCCGAGGGGATCGAGTTTGGCTTCCTGGTGGCCGCGAAAGCGGAAAGCGTTGATCATCTGGAGCACGCGGATCTGCTTCTTGTCCGCGTCAGATGTGGCGCTGGCGGGAACACCGCTGGTAGCCAGGAAACGCTGGTTTCGGGAAATGTGCTCGAACTGTTCGCGGATGGAAGAGTGGACGATGTCGCGGCCGTGGTAGCCGTCAACGCTGGGAAGCTTGTCAAAGTAGCTTCTCCACTCTTCGGGAACGGCGTTGGGGTCTGTCAGGTAGGTTTCGAAAAGCTGTTCAACGTAGGCAAGATTTCCACCCTGCAGGTGGGAAGTCTGCCACAACTGCTCCATTATGCTTTCGTGCATCTTGAATAGCTCACCTTGGGCTGGTGCGGGGAGCCGGTATGGTCGGTCAGGGGTAAAACTCAGTCAATACGGGAATCTACGGCATGACTTTGACCACCACACGCGACACGGATGTTTTCCATTCCCCAGTGGTTTTTATACTCGGCAAAGCCGCGAAAACCTTTTAAGTTATCGTCACGGCATGCGTAGTGTGCACCCGACTAAGACTTTTGACCATAAGCCTTTGGTTGAAGGCCCCGCGTAGAGCGAGGCCTTCGGGGTGCTAACCTGGTCAGAACAGTATAGCGTCTGTGTCGGAATCCGCTGATCAGGTCGCCCGTTGCAGCAGGAGATTCCGGATATGGCCGATAGCCCTTGTGGGGTTCAGGCCTTTCGGGCAGACGCTGACACAGTTCATGATGCCCCGGCAGCGGAACACACTGAACGGATCGTCGAGATTGGCCAGGCGGTCCGCCTGGGCAGTATCACGACTGTCCGCCAGGAACCGGTAGGCCTGCAACAGGCCGGCCGGACCAATGAACTTGTCCGGGTTCCACCAGAAGGACGGGCAGGAAGTGGAACAGCAGGCACAGAGAATACACTCGTACAGGCCATCCAGCTTCTCCCGGTCTTCCGGAGACTGCAGACGCTCGATTGCCGGCGCCGGCTGGTCATTGATGAGGTACGGCATGACCTTCTCGTACTGCTTGTAGAACAGGCTCATGTCGACCACGAGGTCACGGATGACCGGCAGCCCCGGCAACGGCCGCAGCACCAGCTTGTCGTTCTTCACCACCTGGGATACCGGGGTGATACAGGCCAGGCCGTTCTTGCCGTTCATGTTCATGCCGTCGGAACCGCAGACGCCTTCGCGGCAGGAGCGACGGTAGGACATGGTCGGGTCTTTTTCCTTTACCAGATTCAACACGTCCAGGACCATCAGGTCCTTACCCGCGGGAATCTCGATCTCAACGTCCTGCATATAGGGGGCGTTGTCAGTCTCGGGGTTGTAACGGTACAGGCTTACCAACATTCTCTACATCCTCCCCTTTAGTAAGTCCGGATCTTCGGCTCGAACATCGGCACGGTCTTCGGCGCAAAGTTTACATCACGCTTGCCAACCCGCTTGTCCAGAGGGAAGTACATGGAGTGCTTGAGCCAGTTCTCATCGTCACGCTCGGTAAAGTCGTTGCGGGCGTGAGCGCCACGGCTTTCCTTACGCTCGAACGCAGAAATGGCTGTTGCGAGAGCAACCTCATAAAGATTGTCCAGCTCAAGCGCCTCGATGCGCGCGGTATTGAAGGCGTCACTCGTATCAGCAAGCCTGGTGTTACGAACTCGCTCGCCAATGGCCTCCAGCTTTTTCAAGCCCTCTTCCATGCTCTTGCCATCACGGAATACACCGAAATACAGCTGCATGCAGTTCTGAAGATCCTTGCGAACCTCTGCAACGCTCTCACCCTCGGAAGCGTTATTCAGACGGTCCAAGCGAGCCATGGCACGCTTGATATCCTCTTCACTGGCGCCGTCAACTTCGAAGCCGCCGCGCAGCTGCTCTTCGATGTGCAGACCCGCCGCACGACCGAACACAACCAGGTCCAGCAGAGAGTTACCGCCCAGACGGTTGGCGCCGTGTACAGATACACAAGCTGCCTCACCACAGGCAAACAGACCGGGAATCGGCTTGTCGTTGCCGTTCTCGTCCTGGGTCAAAGCCTGACCACCAACGTTAGTCGGGATACCACCCATCATGTAGTGACAGGTCGGAACAACCGGAATCGGCTCTTTCACCGGATCCACGTGCGCAAAGGTGCGGGACAACTCACAGATGCCCGGCAGACGCAGGTTCAGGGTTTCTTCCCCCAGGTGATCCAGCTTCAGCAGCACGTGGTCCTTGTCGGGACCGCAGCCGCGGCCTTCCAGGATTTCCAGAACCATGGAGCGGGCCACAACATCACGGCCGGCCAGGTCCTTTGCGTTCGGAGCATAGCGCTCCATGAAACGCTCACCTTCGGAGTTGATCAGGTAACCACCCTCACCCCGACAACCTTCGGTTACCAGCGTACCGGCACCGTGGATACCGGTCGGATGGAACTGCCACATTTCCATATCCTGCATCGGGAAGCCGGCGCGCAGGGCCATACCGATACCGTCACCGGTGTTGATCATGGCGTTGGTGGTGGAAGCATAGATACGGCCGGCCCCACCGGTCGCCAGAACCGTGGCCTTGGACTTGATGTAGCAGACTTCACCGGTCTCGATCTCGATGGCAACAACACCAACCACTTCGTCCTTGGCGTTCTTGACCAGATCAACGGCGTACCACTCATTAAGGAAGGTGGTACCACCCTTCAGGTTGGCCTGATAGAGGGTGTGCAGCAGGGCGTGACCGGTACGATCGGCTGCGGCACAGGTTCGGGCCGCCTGGCCACCCTTACCGTAGTCCTTGGACTGACCACCGAACGGACGCTGGTAAATACGGCCCTGCTCGGTACGGGAGAACGGCAGACCCATGTGCTCCAGCTCGAATACGGCCTGGGGACCCACGGAACACATGTACTCGATCGCGTCCTGGTCACCGATGTAGTCGGAGCCCTTGACGGTGTCGTACATGTGCCAGCGCCAGTCGTCATTGGGATCGGCACTTGCGATCGCACAGGTGATGCCGCCCTGCGCAGACACAGTGTGAGACCGGGTCGGAAATACTTTCGTGATACACGCGGTATTGATACCGGATTCAGTCAACTGCAGGGCGGCTCGCATACCGGCACCGCCACCACCGATAACAATCGCGTCAAAAGACATGGTCTTGATGTTAGCCATCGATTAAAGCCCCCAAAGAATCTGAATGCCCCACACCACATACACGAAAACCACGAGCACGCAGACAGCCTGGAACAGGAAACGCGGCATCGCCGATTTGATGTAGTCGGTGGAAACGGTCCACAGCCCAACCCATGCGTGCCCGGCAATGGACAGCAGGGCGAGCAGCGTAAAGATCTTGAACCATCCCTGACCAAACAGAGCGGACCAGGACTGATAGTCAACATCCGTGGTCACAAAGAAGCCAAGGAGGAACAGTGTATAAAGGGCCAGTACGTAAGCGGTGACCCGCTGGATGATCCAGTCCTGGATACCGTTACGACCAATATTCGTTGCGCTGTTCATGCCCATACCCAGACTCCTGCCAGAACGATGAGAATGACGGAAACCACGATCGTAGCTTTCGCAGCGAGGCGACCGCTCTCAAGATCTTCACCGATGCCCATATCCATGAACAGGTGCTTGATCCCTGCAACCAGGTGGTAAAGCAGAGCAGACAAAATGCCCCAGGTAATCAGCTTGGCAAGGAAGCTGTCCAGCAGTTCACTTACCCGACTGAACCCCTCTTCCCCGGACAGGGAAAGCTGAAGCCCATAAAGCAGGAACGCAACACCAACAAAAATGATGATGCCACTGATGCGGTGCAATATGGACGTAATGGCTGGCAGTGGAAAATGAAACGTGCCGAGATCGAGATTTACTGGTCGTTTGCTATTCACAGCGCTCTCACACTCTCTCTTGGTTCCGCGGAGCGGGCGAGCCGACGCGCGGATGGTTGGTATGTAAGGTTCGGCCGATCGATACGCTATCGATAACCGATTGGTTCAGGAGGGCGGATGCCACCCAGATAGCTTGCTATGCTGCAGCTTGCGTGAAAGTGCATCCCCGATTCCGGGCTACGGATTATAAGGAGTGACCCTTACAATTACAAACGGGATACCCTCACGGAACCGCCTAATTACGGGGGTTAAGACAGCTATAAGGATTATTGACAAATCCGATATCAGCGGCCAGACAGCAGTATTTGGGATTTCCCTGATTTACAACACCAGTCAAATTCTTCCTTTTCCGCCTTCCTCCATTGACAAAAAAAGCTGACGCCCTATATTTTGCCGCCAGTTTTGCGATAATACGCGCCTTCTAGCGCATCGACACATGCAGAAAAGCTTCTCAAAGCTGATAAATAGGAGAGCACCATGACCGACAGGAAAGCCACGCTCTCGGTGGGGGACAAGTCCATTGAGCTACCGATTTATTCCGGCACCGTCGGCCCTGACGTTATCGACGTACGAGGCCTGGTACAGGAAGGCGTTTTCACCTACGATCCGGGATTCGTTTCCACAGCCGCCTGCGAATCAGCCATCACCTACATTGACGGTGCCAACGGCGTGCTCCTGCACCGCGGCTACCCTATTGACCAGCTTGCCGATCACTCGGACTACCTGGAAGTCTGCTATCTCCTGCTGAACGGCGAACTGCCCTCCGAGGAAGAAAACAAGCGCTTCCACGACACGATCAAGAACCACACCATGCTGCACGACCAGATGCGCAACTTCTTCCATGGCTTCCGCCGTGACGCGCATCCGATGGCCATCATGTGTGGCGTGGTCGGCGCCCTGTCCGCGTTCTACCACGACCAGATGGACGTGACCGACGAGACCCAGCGCCAGATCACCGCGCATCGCCTGATCGCCAAGATGCCGACCATTGCCGCCTGGTGCTACAAGTACAGCCTCGGACAGCCGTTCATGTATCCGCGGAACGACCTTTCCTATTCCGAGAACTTCCTGCAGATGATGTTTGGCGTTCCCTGTGAGGAATACAAGCCAAACCCGGTCCTGGCCAAGGCCATGGACAAGATTTTCATCCTGCACGCAGACCACGAGCAGAACGCGTCCACCTCTACTGTTCGCCTGGCCGGCTCTACAGGCGCCAACCCGTACGCGTGTATCGCTTCCGGCATTGCTGCGCTCTGGGGCCCGGCTCACGGTGGCGCCAACGAAGCGGTCCTGGACATGCTGGCCGAGATCGGCGACGAGGCCAACATCGAGAAGTTTATCGCCAAGGCCAAGGACAAGGACGACCCGTTCCGCCTGATGGGCTTTGGCCACCGCGTCTACAAGAACTTCGATCCGCGCGCCAAGGTGATGCGCGAAACCGCACACGAAGTCCTGAAGGAACTGGGCCTGGAAAACGATCCGCTGCTCAAGATCGCCCAGCGGCTGGAAAAGATCGCCCTGGAAGACGAGTACTTCGTGGAGCGCAAGCTGTACCCGAACGTCGACTTCTACTCCGGTATCATCCTGAAGGCGATCGGTATTCCGACCTCCATGTTTACCGTGATCTTCGCGATGGCCCGCACCATCGGCTGGTTCTCCCACTGGAACGAGATGGTCAGCGGCAACTACCGCATCGGCCGCCCGCGCCAGCTGTACACCGGCTCCGACAAGCGCGACTATCCGAAGAAGTAAGTCGCCCGAAGACTTGCCATCCGGAACAAAAAAGGCCGCTGATTTCAGCGGCCTTTTTTGCGTTCCTGCTCCCGATAAACTACACCCCGAAGGGGTAGGTGTCCGGAACCCCCGGCAACACTTCCGTCGCAAACGGGGTGATCGCGCGGGTCTCATCCAGCCAGATGTACTCATCAAACTGTTCCGGCAGACAGGCCCGGAAATAATGGCTCTGGCGCTCCGTTTCCGGCCGATAGATCACACCGATGGCCCGCTCCAGAAATCGCTCCGACATCGCCTCAAGTGCCCTGCCCCGGGCCTTATTGAGCGGAAGGAGGAAACCGGAGATACCCGTCTGGTGGCAGAGCCGCTCGAAACTGCCCTTCAGCGCCGGCCTCACCTGCTTGACCTCCATCGGCGCATCCCAGTTTGAGGCCGCCGCCACGGTGCCGTGGTCGGTACCGAAGCCAATGGTATAGAGCGCCTTACCAAAACGGGCCCGGCAGAGCCTGCCAATATTAAACTCCCCCCGCCGGCTCATGTCCGTGGCATCGGAGTCGCCCACATGACTGTTATGCGCCCAGACCACCGCCTTGCTGTTGCCTCCATAGTGATCCAACAGCGACTCCAGAGTCTTGAACATATGGGTATCACGCAGATTCCAGGCACTGTGGGAGCCGTAATACATGGTGCGATAATACTCCTCAGCATCCGCAACCAGGCGGGCATTCTGCACGGCATCCAGGAAACGGTCGGAATCGTGCTCCGCATAGCGGCGATGCCGGCTGAGCAACTCGCTGAGCATGTCGAGGACGGGCTGTTCGCAGGTCTGGTAGTGCGGATTGAGCGCTGCCCTGGCATAAGTCGCCGGTTCGCCTTCGAATGGTGCCAGGCACTCATAGCGTTGGCGCGCATGGATCGCAAGGTCAGGATCCACCTCTTCCAGGTACTCAAGGACGGCTCGGATGGAGCTGTACAGACTGTATAGATCGAGACCATGAAACGCGACCCGCTCTGTGACCGGTCGCTCCCTGTTGTGGTCATGAAGCCAGTCTACGAAGCCCCGTACTTCCTCATTCCGCCACATCCAGGCGGGAAACCGGGAGAATGCGGTCCACTCGGAAGGTGGATAGTCGGCGTGACGGACGTAATGGTCTACGCGGGCCGCGTCCGGCCAGTCCCCCTCAATAGCGACGAAGGAAAAGCCTTTTTTCTCGATCAGGGCTCGCGTTATGCGTTCGCGGGCAAGGTAAAATTCGGACGTACCGTGGGAAGCTTCTCCCAGCAGCACGACCCGGGCATCACCGATGCGCACCAACAAATTATCCAGCGGCATACCGGCCACTGAATCAAAGGGCTCGGCGAGCCCCGCGATTGCCGTGGAGAGTTCGGGACCAAGCCCGGGGCCATCTCCCGGGCCTGCCGAACCGGATGGATGATAACCCATGACCATAGCGTGCCCTCCCGATCGGTGCCTTGGTTACAGTCTAGTACACCCGGGGAAGTTAACGCCGTTTCTATAAAATAGTCGCACCTTTTTGTTTTTAAATAAAAAAGGACCCGAAGGTCCTTTTTAAGGTTACACCACGCTCCTACTGACAGGCGGTCGGCAAATACTGCTCGTTCACATTCTGGCCGTAACAGACCCAGCTGATCTCACCATTATCGACGGAAGGCTCGAGTACAATGTATTCCGACTCTCCGGCATCATCCACGCCCATTTCAACCCCGATCATGCCTTCCTCATAGACATCAATCGAATACTTCTGCACCTCATTCGCCAGCGTCAGCTCGGGGTAACCCAGCTCCTGCATGGTCACCGGCCAGGCCTGGTTGTCATATGCGTAGGAAGTGACCCGCTCCTGGACATCCTGAGCCTGGGAGTAAGCGGCTGAATAACGGGCCCTTTCGGTATATTGCTGGTATGCCGGGATGGCCACCGCGGCCAGCACACCGATCATCGCGACCGTTACCAGCAGAGACGCCGCCCCACCAGCACCGCCACCAACCCGGGGCACAAACATCGACAGCGTCCAGGCCCACAGACTACGCCGAGGATGCTTGACTTCCCTGCCCTGTGCCAGGGCCACTGCAGTCGCCATCCGCTTGGTCAGCCACGGATAGTCACCGGTCAGCTCGTTGAACGACATCCAGAAACCATTGGTGGCCTGCACCTGACCGACGTAGGCGTCGACATTTATGGTCTTCCAGCGCGTATCGCCAGCGGCGATCGCTGCTATGGCGGCCTTGATGTCATCCTCGGACTGGCAACAGGCAACGCCATAACGATCGCAGGTATATTCCTCGGCGCGGCGCAGGGCCGGACCAACTACGGGCAACAACGAGCCAGGCATCACGAACGCCCGCCAGGAAAGGTGCTTACGGTGGATGTGGCCAAGTTCGTGACCAATGTAGAAATCGATAGCGCCCGGCTGATCTTCCAGGGCGTCAATGACGTCCGTAAAGAGCACCACAAAGTGGCGGCCGAGGAACTTGGTGGCCAGCGCATTAAAGAAATCAGTACGTAACAGGTAAGCCTCCGGCACCTGTTTGACACCCACCTTTTCGCAACAACGCACCAGACGCTCATAAAGATCCGGATACTGCTCCTGGCTGATCCGCACGCCCGAACCTTTCAGGTGGGAGATAAATGCGGAATGCGCAAACAGGAAGAACACGTAGCCCAGAAGCAGGTACAACAAGACAATCCCGAAGGTTCCGACAAACAACGCCAGCCAGATGATGGCTGAAAACACGACCGCTATCCTGAGCAACGGCTTCTCATTCTTGTAAACCAATTCCATGCTATTCCCTCAATTTAATGACGACAGGGTGACGGGCCACTTCCCGGGCCCGGTTAATTCAACCGGGCGAAAGCACGGGACAATGAACGGGATTTTCAGGCGGGAGTGTCATTGCGGTGCGTCCACACAGTAGACAAAGGAGTATAGAAACAGCATCAAATCTCTTCCACGGCTACATATCGATTTCACCGACCCTCTGGTCAGAGTGTGATCCGGGTCACCATAGCCGCGCGTAATCCTCTTAACGCGCCCGGAACCAAACGAGGATGTTTTGCTCAAAATCTGACCAGGTGAGCTATGCTCCCTGAGGGCGTGCCAAAAGGAGGCAATACCATGCGTTATATAGCTGCACTATTATTTGCGATGTTCTTTGCCGGTGCTGCAGTGGCCGGTCAATGCCCGGCTCTGATGAGCCAGATCGATCAACAGCTGCAAACAGCACAACTGGACAGCGAGACCGAAGCCAGCGTCAAAGCGCTTCGTGATCAGGGTGAATCCCTGCATAAGCAAGGGAAGCATGCAGAGTCCGTCAAGGTGCTTCGGGAGGCCATGCAGAAAATGGAAAGTGCATCCTGAAACCGCCAGCGCCTGGCTCCATTTGCCAGGCGCGCCTTATCCCAATCGACCCTTCCACCATCCCCACCGCATCCTGCACCTCAATCCAAGATAGGCCAGCCATTATCGCCCGGTTGTGTTAACGTCAGACTATAAAATTCCGCATCACAACAACGGGAGATAAATATGGCAACCACTGCAACCTTCATCGGACTTGGTGTAATGGGCTACCCGATGGCCGGACACCTGGCCAAAGCCGGCCTCGATGTCCGTGTCTGGAACCGCACAGCGGCCAAGCTTGAACAATGGGCCAACGAGTACCAGGGAACCGCCTGCAAAACGATTGCGGAAGCTGTTGAAGGCGCAGACTTTGTCATGACTTGCGTGGGTGCGGACAAGGATCTTATTGAGGTGTTCGAGGGCGAGGATGGCATCATAGCCAATGCGCCGGAGGGCGCCATCCTGATTGATCACACCACCGCATCGGCGGGCGTGGCCGAGCGCCTGGCGGCAGCCGCAGCTCAACGCAATCAGGCCTTTATCGATGCGCCCGTCTCGGGCGGCCAGCAAGGCGCGGAAAACGGCAAGTTGACGGTGATGTGTGGTGGACCTGAAGAGGCTTTTGCCAGGGCGAAGCCGGTGATGGATCACTACGGCCGTGCGGTAAACCTGATGGGGCCTGCCGGCAGCGGGCAAAAGACCAAGATGGTCAACCAGATCGCCATCGCTGGCCTGGTTCAGGGGCTGTCAGAGGCACTGCATTTTGCCGAGCAGGCGAACCTGGATGTGGCGAAGGTAGTGGATGTGATTTCCAAGGGCGCAGCGCAGTCCTGGCAGATGGAGAACCGCTCCGGGACCATGATCGAGGGCGAGTTCAACCACGGGTTTGCGGTGGACTGGATGCGCAAGGATCTGGGTATTTGCCTGGAGGAAGCGAACAAGATCAACGCGACCTTGCCGGTGACGGCGCTGGTGGATCAGTTTTATGCGGATGTGCAGGCGATGGGGGGGAACCGGTGGGATACTTCCTCGTTGATTCAGCGGTTGCGGAAGTTTCGGTGAGTTTGGGGTATTGATGAGGATGGGGTCAGATGAACAAGTTCATCAGACCCCCGAGTAAAGGAGGGGTCTGAAGAAAGCCTTCTTCTGACCCCGGGGTTGACCTTAAGTCGGGGTCAGATGAACGGAGTTCATCAGACCCCTGGGGCGGGCTCGAAGTTGGGGTCAGATGAACGAGTTCATCAGACCCCGGAGCATGACTTGAAATTGGGGTCAGATGAAGGCTTTCATCTGACCCCGGCTTTGGCCTCTTCCCGGAATTTACTTGCCCTTCTCCCGCGGCTGCCACTTGCCGTTGACGTACCACGCGGACCAGCCGGTGGCTTTGCCGTCTTTCTCGGACATGACGTACTGCTCTTTCGATTTCCGGCTGTAGCGGATCACCGTGGGGTTGCCCTCGGGATCGGTTTCCGGGGCGTCCATGAGGTAATCGTATTTCGGATCGATTTCCTTGCGATGCGGTTTGATTTCCTTCACCAGCGGCGGGCGGGTTTCCCGGTTTTTGGGGAACTTGCTGGCTGCCAGGAACAAACCTGAAGCACCATCACGCAGGACGTAGGTGTCATCCACTTTCTGGCATTGCAGCTCGGGCATGGGCACCGGATCCATCTTCGGGGGTGCCGGTTCGCCGTTCTTGAGCAGTTTCCGGGTATTCTTGCAATCCGGGTTGGTGCAGCCGAAGTATTTGCCGAAACGGCCGGTCTTGAGCTGCATCTCGGAGCCGCACTTGTCGCATTCCAGGGTCGGGCCATCGTAGCCCTTGATGCGGAACGTACCTTCCTCGACCTCGTAACCCGAACAGTCCGGGTTGTTACCGCACACATGCAGCTTGCGCTTTTCGTCGATCAGGTAGCTGTCCATGGCGGTGCCGCACTTGGGGCAGCGGCGCTTCTTGCGCAGCAGGCGGGTTTCGCCCTCGCCTTCCACGTCTTCATCGGCGCTCACCACCTCGTCGCCCGGAATCAGGTTGATAGTGGTCTTACAGCGTTCCTTGGGTGGCAGTGAGTACCCGGAGCAACCCAGGAAAACACCGGTGCTGGCCACGCGGATCTGCATGTTCCGGCCACAGGACGGGCATGGAATATCGGTTTCCGTGGGCGTGTTCGCACGCATGCCGCCTTCAGTTTTCTCAGCAGATTCCAGCTGTTGGCGGAACCGGCTGTAGAAATCATTGAGAACCTTTTTCCAGTCTTCATCACCCTCGGCGATCTCGTCCAGCTCGTCTTCCATGCGGGCTGTGAAATCGAAGTCCATCAGGTTCGGGAAGGACTCGGACAACCGCTCGGTAACGATCTCGCCCATCTTCTCGGCATAGAAGCGCCGGTTCTGCAGACGTACGTAACCGCGGTCCTGGATGGTAGAGATGATCGAGGCATAGGTGGATGGACGGCCAATACCCTGCTTTTCCAGCTCCTTGACCAGGCTGGCTTCCGTATAGCGCGGCGCCGGCTTGGTGAAATGCTGGCTCGGATCGAGCTTTTTCAGGTCCAGCGGATCGTTGACCTGGATGTCCGGCAACGCCACATCTTCGTCCTTTTTGCTGGACTGGGGCGCGGCCTTGAGAAAACCGTCAAATTTGATGATACGGCCACGGGTCCGAAGCTCATAGCCATCATTAGCCACTACGATGGAGGTGCTCAGGAACTCGGCATCGGCCATCTGGCAGGCAATGAACTGGCGCCAGATCAGGTCATAGAGCTTCTCTGCGTCCTTTTCCAGGCCCGTGATGTCAGAGGGACGACGGCTTACCTCGGTCGGCCGAATCGCCTCGTGAGCCTCCTGGGCGCCCTCCTTGCTGCCGTAGACCCGGGGCTTCTCGGGCAGGTATTTATCGCCGAACTGCTTCTTGACGAACTCCCGACAGCTGGCTACCGCGTCCTGACTCAGATTGGTGGAGTCGGTACGCATGTAGGTGATGAAGCCCGCCTCGTACAGGCGCTGGGCCAGCATCATGGTCTTCTTCACACTGAAGCCCATGCGGTTACTCGCCGCCTGCTGCAGCGTCGACGTAATAAAGGGAGCAGAGGGACGTGAACGGGTCGGCTTGTCTTCGCGCTTGGCAACCTTGAAGCTGCCGGCCTTCAGGCGCGTTACATGTTCGTTGCTCTGGGACTCATTGACCGGCCGGTAGGGCTGATCGTTGTACCGGGTCACCTCGAAGCGCACGGGTTCCTTCGCACCTTCTGGCGCCAGGTCCGCATGCAGCTGCCAGAACTCTTCCGGCACGAACTTGCGGATTTCCCGCTCCCGCTCAACGATCAGGCGTACCGCCACGGACTGAACCCGTCCGGCGGAGAGACCACGCGCAATCTTCGCCCATAGCAGTGGTGATACCATGTAACCCACGACCCGATCGAGGAAACGGCGGGCCTGCTGCGCATTTACCCGGTTCGTGTCCAGATGCCCCGGATCCTTGAATGCCTCCTGAATGGCGCGTTTGGTGATCTCGTTAAAGACCACGCGCCGGTACTTGTCGGAGTCGCCGCCAATGGTTTCTTGGAGGTGCCAGGCGATGGCCTCCCCTTCGCGGTCCAAATCCGTTGCCAGGTAGATGTGGTCGGCCGACTTGGCCAGACGCTTGAGTTCGCTGACGACCTTCTCCTTGCCGGGCAGGACTTCGTACCGGGCCTGCCAGTCCTGATCAGGATCCACGCCCATACGGGCCACCAGCTGCTCCCGGGCCTTGCGCTTCTTGTGCTCGGCCTTCTCTTCGGGACTCATCTTCCGCGTCAGCGCAGCCTGGCGCGCACGTTCCTTGGGGTCGCTCTGGGAACCGCTGCCACTGACTGGCAGGTCCCGGATGTGCCCCACACTGGACTTCACGATGTAGTCGGAGCCCAGGTACTTGTTGATGGTCTTCGCTTTCGCTGGCGACTCGACAATTACGAGACTTTTACCCATATCGGAGATCTGTTTCCTTGGCGACAAATCGGTCAAATAATCAGCAAACCGTAAACTCGCTGTAAAATCAGGCGGCTAGAAAACACACAAGCACCGCCATTCTGTATAGGCCCACTGTTTTACAGGGTCAAGATTGGCAAGACAACCCATTCTTTGTTTTCCGTAGGCCTTTTTTCACAGCCCACAAACAGCGAGGCCCGGCGATTGCCGGGCCTCCTGTACACAGAGCGATCAGTTCCACAGCTGGAATCAGATACGCTCCCACACCGTGGCGATGCCCTGGCCCAGACCGATACACATGGTGGAAACACCAAGCTTTCCGCCTTTGGCCTGCATGACATTCAGCAGTGTGGTGGAGATCCGGGCACCGGAACAGCCGAGCGGATGGCCCAGGGCAATCGCACCGCCGTTCAGGTTTACCTTCTCTTCCATGACACCCAGCAGTTTCAGGTCTTTCAGGACCGGCAGGGACTGGCCGGCGAAGGCTTCGTTCAGTTCCCAGAAGTCGATATCTTCGACTTTCAGGCCTGCACGCTTGAGCGCCTTCTTGGTGGCCGGTACCGGGCCGTAACCCATGATTGCGGGATCACAGCCGGCAACGGCCATGCTGCGAATCTTGGCGATCGGGGTCAGACCCAGTGCCTCGGCCCGCTCGGCGGACATCAGCACCATGGCAGAAGCGCCATCGGTCAGCTGGGAAGAGGTACCAGCCGTCACGGTACCGTTCTTCGGATCAAACGCCGGACGCAACTGAGACAGGGACTCAACGGTGGTTTCCGGGCGAATGGTCTCGTCTTCCTCGATCAGCTTCACAAAGCCGTTCTCGTCATGACCTTCGATGGGCACGATTTCATTCTTGAACCGGCCTTCAACGGTCGCTTCATGGGCCAGACGATGGGAACGGGCACCGAACTCATCCTGCTGCTCACGGGTGATGCCGTGCATCTTGGCCAGCATTTCCGCTGTCAGGCCCATCATGTTGGAAGCCTTGGCGGAATACTTGGACGCAGCCGGGTTGTGGTCGAAGCCTTCGGTCATGGGTACGTGACCCATGTGCTCGACACCACCGACAAAGAACACGTCACCGTTACCAGTCTGGATCGCCTGGGCGGCCGTGTGGATGGCGCTCATGGCGGAACCACACAAACGGTTGACGGTCTGGGCCGCAGACTCGTGCGGGATACGGGTCAGCAGGGAAATCTGCCGGGCCACGTTGAAGCCCTGCTCTTTGGTCTGGTTTACACAACCCCAGATCACGTCTTCCACTTCTTTCGGGTCGAGCTTCGGGTTGCGCTCAAACAGTGCTTCAATCAGCGCAGCCGACAGGGTCTCGGCGCGTACGTTGCGGAAACAGCCGTTTTTGGCACGACCCATCGGAGTCCGCACGCAATCGACGACGACAACGTCTCTCGGATTAAGGCTCATAGATCTTTCTCCGTTCGGAAATCTCGTTAGGGTTAGCCAAAGAACTTCTTGCCAGTCTTGGCCATTTCACGCAGCTTCTCGGTCGGCGCGTACAGAGGACCAAGATCTGCATACTTGTCTGCCAGTTCGACGAACTTGTCGACGCCCATGTCGTCGATGTAGCGCAGAGCACCACCACGGAACGGAGGGAAACCGATACCGTAGATCAGGCCCATGTCTGCATCGGCCGGGTCTTCAACAATGTTGTCTTCCAGGCAGCGAACGGTTTCCAGGCACAGAGGAATCATCATGCGAGCGATGATTTCGTCTTCCTCGAAGTCTTTCTTGCCGTTAACCACAGGCTCGATAAGCTTGTAGGTTTCTTCGTCGACAACTTTCTTCGGCTTGCCCTTGCGGTCTTCTTCGTACTTGTAGAAGCCCTTGTCGTTCTTCTGGCCGTAACGGTCATTCTCGAACATCACGTCGATGGCGGACTTGAAGTCGGCCTTCATGCGCTCCGGGAAACCTTCGGCCATTACTTCGTTGGCGTGCCGGGCGGTATCCATGCCGACAACGTCCAGCAGGTACGCCGGACCCATCGGCCAGCCGAACTTTTCCATGACCTTGTCGATCTTCTGGAAGTCCGCGCCGTCACGCACCAGTGCAGCGAAGCCACCGAAGTACGGGAACAGGACACGGTTCACCAGGAAGCCCGGGCAATCGTTGACCACGATCGGAGTCTTGCCCATGGCCTTGGCGTAAGCCACGGTGGTCGCGATGGCGCGATCACTGGTCTTCTCGCCACGAATAACCTCAACCAGCGGCATCATGTGCACCGGGTTGAAGAAGTGCATGCCACAGAAGTTCTCCGGACGCTTCAGGTTCTTGGCCAGAAGGTTGATGGAGATGGTGGAGGTGTTGGACGTCAGGATGGTGTCCTCGCGAACTGCGTCTTCGGTCTCGCGCAGTACCGCATCCTTCACCTTCGGATTCTCGACAACAGCCTCAACGACCAGGTCTACGTTCTTGAAATCACCGTAGTTCAGGGTCGGAGTGATGTTGTTCAGGACATCGCCCATCTTGTCGGCGTCCATCTTGCCTTTGGCAACACGCTTGGACAGCAGCTTCTTGGCTTCATTCAGGCCCAGCTTGATGCCGTCCTGATTGATGTCCTTCATGATGATCGGGGTGCCTTTCAGCGCGGACTGGAACGCCACACCGCCACCCATGATACCGGCGCCCAGTACAGCGGCCAGGTTCACATCAGAGGCTTCCTTCTCCCAGGCACTGGCTTTCTTCTTCAGGGCCTGGTCGTTCAGGAACAGGCCAACGAGACACGCGGCGACGTTGGTCTTGGCCATCTTGGCGAAGCCCTTGGCTTCTACTTCAATCGCCTTGTCGCGGGTCAGGCTGGCATGCTTCTGCATGGTCTTGATGGCTTCCACCGGCGCCGGATAGTTCTTGCCGGCCTTGCCGGCCACGAACGCCTTGGAAATCTCGAAGGCCATCATGCTTTCCATGGCATTGAGCTTGATCTTGCCCTTCTTCTCTTCACGACGGGCCATGTGATCAAGTTTGCCTTCGTTGCACTGGTTGATGATGGCAACCGCGGCTTCAACCAACTTGTCGGCACCTACAACGGCGTCAACAGCGCCCACTTTCAGAGCGGCATCGGCACGGTTTTCGCTACCGCCGGAAATCCACTCGACGGCGTTGTCCACACCCACCAGACGGGACAGACGAACGGTACCGCCGAAGCCCGGGAAGATGCCCAGCTTCACTTCCGGCAGTCCTACCTTGGCCTTCGGAGCCATGACCCGGTAATCAGTGGCCAGGCACATTTCAAAACCACCACCCAGAGCGATACCGTTGATGGCGGTAACGGTCGGGAACGGCAGGTCTTCAATCGCGTTGAATACCTCGTTGGCATTCAGGTTGTTGGCCACGAGGTCTTCTTCGGAACCCGCGAACAGCTCGGTGAACTCGGTGATATCGGCACCGACAATGAAGCTGTCCTTGGAGCTGGTAACTACCAGGCCCTTAAGATCCTTCTGGGACTTGAGTGCTTCGGCTGCGGCACCAAGCTCTTCAATGGTGAGACGGTTGAACTTGTTGACTGACTCGCCCTGCAAGTCAAAGTTCAACTGAGCGATCCCGCCTTCGATCTCTTTAACCGTGATGGCTTTACCTTCGTAAATCATCAACTGATCTCCAGTCTGTGTTTGGAACTGCTGACAACCGCCCGACCTGGTCCGTCTTTGCGGCTGCCCGTGCAGCGAGATTTCGGTCACTGCCCGATCTTCCGATCCAAAAATTCATACAGTCGTTTGAATCGTGAGGGCACACGATGAAAAAAAACCGAGCGTTTGTCAATTTGTTTCTTACTGCGGGTGAGCAAAAATCCCCGAGCGAACGGAGGCACCCAACGAAAAAAAACGAATGAATTGTTGTATTTCAGGCCCCTGGCATGGAAATATCGAGCTCGTGTGAGCTTGATCACAATGCTTTGACGGTTGTTCACAATTGCCACTGTACGTTCTGCCAAAACAGCTTGATTGGCCCGAACAGTTAATTTACCTTCGAAGTACGACTTTGGTCGACAATAACAACACAGTATTACGGAGAGTCATCCGATGAAAGACGCCCGCCTCCGATTTGCATCCCTGGCTATCGGCCTGATCGCGTTAGCCCTCACGTCCCTCGGCACCAAAGCGCAGGAGAGCTCCAATACCTTTCTGTCCGACCTGCACAACTTCCGGATCAGCAACTATATGGCACTGGATGCCTACTATCGCTTCAGCGGTACCGGAGCTACCGACACCCTGAACGAGATCGTGGTGGGCATCAACTCCGCCAACGACGCCATGAACAGCCTCAGCCAGAGTACCGCCGGCGTGCTGTCCGAGGATCAACTGGAGTCACTCAATCAGGAGTTTGACAAGTTCAAGGCCCTGATGCGGGACAACATCAACGATGTGCGTAATCGTGGATACCCGGACCTCCGCCTCGTTTCCGACATGGCAAACCAGGCCCTCACCATGAACAACATGGCCACGGAGCTCTACGCGATCGCCCGGGAAAGCAGCGAAACGGATACCAACCCGCGGGTGGAAGCGGCACGCATGGCCGCGGTCAAGATGGCGCAGATGATGGCCAAGTACTCTGTGAGGAGTAATTCAGCCGTCACCCAGACCTTCCAGGGCTCGGACACCGAGACTTCCCTCGACGAACAGGCCATGGAATTCGATCAATTGCTGGCAACCGTCAGGAAGGGCCCGGCCCAGGGCGAACTCAAGACCCTGCTGGACGACATCAGCTCAAAATGGCAATTCATCCGGGGCTCATACATCAACTACAACGAGAATAATGTCGGCTTTGTGATCGACCGTTACTCAAAGGGCATTCTCAACAGCCTGGCAACCACCATTGACCTGCTGGAAAACTCCGCTTCCTGACCGGCCACCAATCGCTGACGGGGTGTAATTCCCCGTCAGAGTTCATTTTTTTCCGTCGCTGTATTGATACCTGTCAGTTTCCCGCTACACTCATTCGATTAGATTTGGACTACTATTTCCTATGTAAGCCCGATGCGAAGGAGTGATGCGATGTCCGCCTACAAGAAAATGCTGGTTGCCATTGACCTGACGGAAGAGGCTCCGCAGGTGCTCAACAAGGCAAAGGCCATGAGCAGCGCCCACGGCGCCGAACTGATGCTCGTACACGTTGTTGAACCGGTGGGCTATGCCTATGGTGGCGACATCCCCATGGACCTGACCGAGCTTCAGGACCAGCTGGACAAGGCAGCCAAGGAGCAGCTGGGCAAGTACGGGGATGAATACGGAGTGACCAAGGAAAACCAGGTCGTAACGGTAGGCCGGCCGGAATCCGAGATCCACCGGCTGGCAAAGGAGCAGGATGTGGACCTCGTCATTGTCGGCAGCCATGGCCGCAAAGGCTTCCAGCTGCTGCTTGGCTCAACCGCCAACGGCGTCCTGCACGGCACCGAATGTGACGTTCTGGCGGTCCGGATTCACTGATCCGCGCCGACTAACGACCCTCAGGGCGGCAGAGCGACCTGCCGCCCCTACCAAACCTACTGACCAGCCTGCTCTTCCAGTTCCATCCACCGTTCGATGGTTGCTTCCAGATTCTGCTCTGCATCCGTCAGCTTTTGCAGGGTTGTGGCGACCTCGTCCGCTGGCCCGGAATAGAAGTCCGACGCCGAGATGGTCTCCTGCAGCTCGGCCACTTCCTGTTCAAGCGCTTCAATTCTTGCGGGGAGCTGTTCAAGCTCCAGCTTCAGCTTGTAACTGAGCTTGGCGGGTTTGGCTTTTGCAGAGGGCTTCTCAGCGTCTGCTTTGGCCCCATTGGAATCCGGGCTCGTGCGCTCACCGGATTTTTCCTGTTTATCCTGTTTGTCCGGCCGATTGCCTCCGCGCTCCGACGGAAATTGCCCGCCCTGCCGGCGCCAGTCGGAATAGCCGCCCACGTATTCCCGAACCCTGCCGGTGCCGTCCAGAAAAATGGTCTCGGTCACCACGTTATCCAGGAACTCGCGGTCGTGACTGATCACGATGACGGTGCCCTTGAACTCGGCCAGCTGCTCTTCCAGCAACTCGAGCGTTTCCACATCCAGATCATTCGTCGGCTCGTCCAGCACCAGGATATTGGCCGGCTTGCTGAACAACTTGGCGAGCAGAAGCCGGGCCCGCTCTCCACCGGAGAACACCCGCACAGGCGACCTGGCCCGCTCGGGCGTGAACAGGAATTCCTGCAGGTAGCCCAGCACATGCTTGCTCTGGCCGTTGATTTCGATGAACTCACGGCCCTCGGAGAGGTTATCCAGGGCGTTGCGTTCAAGGTCCAGCTCGCCCCGTAACTGATCGAAATAGGCAACTTCCAGGTTTGTGCCCAGGCGGATGGTTCCTTCGGTGGGCTTGAGGTCACCCAGCAGCAGACGCACCAGGGTGGTCTTGCCCGTTCCGTTTTCCCCCACCAGACCGATCTTGTCACCCCGAAGGATCGTCAGCTCCATGTCCCGGATTACCGGTGCACCATCGGGATAGGCGAATCCGGCACCCCGGGCCTCTACCACCAGTTTGCCGGAACGGTCAGCCTCTTCCACGGCAAAGCTCGCCGTGCCGCCCCTGACCCGCCGCTGCCGGTGCTCCTCTCGCATGGCCCTGAGTGCCCGAACACGCCCCATGTTGCGGGTCCGGCGCGCCTTGATGCCCTGCCGAATCCACGCCTCTTCCTGCTTGAGGCGCTTGTCAAACAGGGCATTCTGGCGCTCCTCTTCCTCCAGAGCCTTCTCCTTGAGGTCGAGGTAACGGTCATAGGTGGCTGCAAAACTGACCAGCTTTCCGCGATCCAGTTCCACGATCCGGGTGGCCATGCGGCGAATAAAGGCCCGGTCATGACTCACAAACAGCATGGCGCCACGGAACTGGGACAGCGCCTCCTCCAGCCAGGCGATGGCGGGCACATCCAGATGGTTGGTCGGCTCGTCGAGCAGCAGAATGTCAGGCTCGGCCACGAGCGCGCGTGCCAACAACACCCGGCGCTGCCAGCCTCCCGAGAGCGTATTCAGGCGCCGATCCGGATCGATTCCGTATTGCCCGAGAATGGTGTTCACCTTCTGATCCAGACGCCAGCCATCCAATGCCTCAAGACGCTCCTGTACCCGCGTCATTTTTTCCAGGCTCGCTTCGTCGGCCTGCTGGGAAAGCCGGTGAAACTCGGCGAGTAACTCCCCGGTTTCCGGGAAAGCGCCTGAAACCACATCGTAGGCGCTTCGGGTGTCATCGGAAGGCAGGTTCTGTGGCAATACCGCCAGCACGGCACCGTCATCCAGGCGCACGATTCCACCATCGGGCGTGACCTCGCCGCTGACGATCTTCAGCAGGGTCGACTTGCCCTCACCATTACGACCCAAAAGACACACGCGCTCGCCGGCCTCAATCACCAGAGAAGCATCATCCAGCAACGGATGCATGCCATAGGAAAGGGAAACCGAATCCAGAGTTAACAAAGGCACGTTCAGGTAATCTCCGTTTTGACAATACTTACAGGGTCACCGACCCGGATCTTGCCGGGCTGATCGTGGACGGCGTTCATCCCGAAGATGACGCCCTCGTCGGTACGACGGTACCCTGTGAGTGTGCGAAGTGGCTGGGCGGCGGGATCTTTCACTCCCCGGTCCGGGTCAACGGTGGTCATGATACAGCGGGAGCACGGCTTTACCAGCCGAAACTGCCGCGCGCCGATCTGCAGCTCCCGCCAGTCATCCTCTACCCAGGGCTCAGCCCCCTCGACCACGATATTGGGACGAAAGCGGCGCATTTCCACTGGCTTCTCCAACCGGCCGTTCAGCTCATCCAGCGATGCGAGGTTGGTGATCAGAAATGGAAAACCATCAGCAAACCCTACTCTTCGGTACTCCCCGACCCGATCCGCATCAATCCGGCGAAAAGTTTCTTCCGGCATATACACAAACCGGAACCGCTGGCCACAAAACCGGGATAACGCTTCACTGGCCTCTGAATTGCCCACCCGGGCTTTCACCCAGTCGCGCCAGACCAGCACAGGCAAGGTTTCCCCGGTTGGCTGAAGCGAAAAGGCACCCTCACCCGGGATGTCCACCTCGACACGGGCGCCTGAAAAAAAAGCGTTGATCCGCGCCAGCTGGGGATAATTGCGCTGCGTAACAAAGCGACGCTCGTCATCCACGATCATCCATCGCCGGTCCCCGGCCGGCCCGAACTCGTCCATGGCAAAGGAATCAACCTGGATGCCGGCCAGCGATTTCACCGGATAAAGATAAAGCGAGTGGATTCTCATGCTGAGCGCCTCCCTTCCTGCAAAGAACTGGGTATGGCTGCCGAGTATAACCGAGAGGCGGTTCGGGCGCTGCGGCTGAGCGTGGCCCTTAAACGAAGAAACCCGGCTTTTTTCAAAGCCGGGTTTCGAAATCTGGAGCGGGAAACGAGATTCGAACTCGCGACCCCAACCTTGGCAAGGTTGTGCTCTACCAACTGAGCTATTCCCGCGTTGCTGAACGGTAATTGCCGTCAACGGAGGCGTATTCTACGGATCAGACTCCGGCCGTCAACCTCTTTTTTTCAACTTTTTTTCAGGCCTGGAAAATCTGTTCAGATACCGCGCAATTCGTTGAATTTGCAGGCAGGCAAATCAACCCTGACCTTCCCCTTTTCCGGCAGCTGCGGCCATACGGGTATCGTCACAGTGCAAAAAGCTGGAGCTCTGGAGCCACTCCTGATCCGGATAGTATTTGAAGACCAGCTGGCCGCCCTTGAGACTATCGACCACCTCTTCAATCACCTGGTTATCCACCGCCGGACACCCCAGGCTCCGGCCAATACGTCCGTACTGATCCACCCAACTGTCACTAACATAATCGGCGCCGTGAATCACAATCGCGCGCTGGCGGGCAAGATCGTTTACCCCCGGCTCCAGCCCGTCAAGGCGCAGCGAATAGCCATGCTTCCCATAGTACGACTCACTGCCCCGGAACAAACCGATGCTGGACATATTGCTGCCTTCCACATTGGAGAACGCTGTCGACCGGAAATTGCCCGACTTCCTGCCATGGGCCACGAGATCCCTGAGTAAAAGGTCACCGGTGCGAACGTCGAAAATCCACATGCGCTCCTGACTGGACGGCAAAGAAAAGTCTATGACAGCAAGACGTTCGGGCATTGCCACTCCGTTGCCCACAGCACACCGGGACGCGCTCACCGCCATCGACAGCACTTTGGAATCCAGCCGGGGCGCAGACTCGGCCATACGTGCCACGAGGGTGTCGTCAAGGGGTGCTGAGTGAGCCTGCACACTCAACAGGGTTAAAATCGGCAAACACAGGAACAAAGCAATACGCTCGCTGAAATACAGCATCTTCAATCACCACGGCAGAATCTGGAGGCAAGATCCGGATTACGCTGACTCCGGACCACCTGAATTTTGAGGCATTCTATCAGCAATGGATGATAAACCGGCCAAATCGTACACTTTTTATACAGAACAGTAACAAATGAACCAATACTGCATCGGCCGCTCACTGCCCGAAGGACTTTCCTCCTTCGAGATAGGTTCTTTCTTCGGGGGTGGACGTTCGTCCCAGGGCCCGGTTCCGGTGGGGAAAGCGCCTGAACCTGCGAATAATGGCTCGATGCTCTTCCGCCGATTCCAGGAAGCTTTTCATGAAATCACCCAGAACCCCTCTGGTTGTGGCGGCCAGCTGGCCATAACACTCCACTGAGAGGTCCTGGTCCTCCAGGCGCTCAGAGTGTTGCAGGGGCATATACAGGAAGGCCCGCTGGACCGGAACAAGCGCCATATCCTGCCCCTTGTGCATCGCCTGCCGGCAGAGTTTTCGCGCCAGCGCATCCTGCTCGAACGCCAGCGCCCCGCCCCTGTAGATATTGCGGGAGAACTGATCGAGCAGAAGAATCTCCGCGAGCGCCCCACCCGGCTCCGTGCGCCAGTGGTCGAGACCCTGCTCGGAAGCAAAAAGCACCATTGAAAGAAATCGCCTCCGCAACTCCTGGTCAAACTTCCGGTCCGACCGGAACCAGCGGTTCCGGTGAAAACGGTCCGGAAGCCCCAGATCGTCAAGCTCTCCGAACCAGAAATCCAGAATCTCTTTCCAATCGAACATTAAGCCACACCCTGATATCTTGGACTGAAATCGCTTCAAAGGCGCACAATTGTGCAGGAATACGACGGGCTTCCCCTAATTGATGACTCAGGAGCATAAATGACCAGCAGTCACCGCATCGTTCTTTTGGCTCACGGAAGCAGCGATAAACGTTGGTGCGAAACCTTCGAACAGCTCGCCGCGCCCACCCTTCAGGCTGTCGCCGGCTCCCGTATAGCCTACATGGAGCTGGCCTCCCCCTCACTGGAAAAGATCATCGCTGAGGGCATCACCGACAACATCTATGAGTATACGGTGGTGCCCCTGTTCCTGGCTGCAGGCCGGCACCTGAGAAAAGACGTCCCGGCAATGATCAGGGACCTCGAAAATGACCATGGAGTAAAAATTCATCTGGCACCACCAATCGGCGAAAATCCGCTGCTTGGAGAGGCGATCAAGGACGTGGTCACCCTGCAACTGGACCGGGCGAGGACTTCCCCGCCCTGACAGGGTGACAATGACGGAGGCACAGGTTATGGCAAAACGGATTCTCATTACCGGCGGCACCGGTTTTATCGGTAAAGAACTCTGCCCCCGTTTGCTTGAGCGGGGAGATCAGCTCACCGTACTAAGCCGACAGCCAGTCGAGAGCGTGAGGGCGCTGTGCGGTCGGGTTGAAGCAGTCAACAACCTCGAATCACTGCGTTCCGGCCCCGGTTTCGATGCAGTGATCAATCTGGCGGGGGAAGGCATCGCGGACAAACGTTGGTCTGCCAGCCGGAAACAGGACCTCAGGGACAGCCGGATTCTGCTGACCGCAAAACTTGTCGAGATCATCAAGACGTGGGAAGAGTCACCAACGGTGCTGGTATCCGGATCCGCGGTGGGTTTTTACGGCGACCAGGGAGCTTCGCCTGTCACCGAGAACACGGCGCCCCACGATGAATTCACCCACCGATTGTGCAGTGACTGGGAAAAGGCGGCCATGGAGCTGGAAGACGGCAACACCCGCGTCTGTCTGTCCAGGACCGGTGTGGTTGCCGGTCCGGGCGGCGGTTTCCTGCAAAGAATGCTGCTGCCCTTCCGGCTCGGCCTTGGTGGTCGCCTGGGAAGCGGTAAACAGTACATGCCATGGATTCACCGGACGGACGTTGTCAACGCGCTGATCTGGATGGTCGATACGGAAAGCGCCCGGGGGCCATACAATGTGGTCAGCCCCAATCCGGTCACCAATGCCGAATTCACCCGGACCCTTGGCCGGGTGTTACACCGTCCCACACCATTTCCGGCGCCGGCACCGGTCCTGAAGCTGGCACTGGGCGAAATGTCCCGGCTTCTTCTGACGGGGCAGAATGCCCGGCCGGCCAAACTGACAGAAGAGGGCTTCGGATTCCGGTTCGAGGATCTGGAGGCGGCTCTCGAGGATTCCGTCGGTGCACGGTAGCGACATCGAATCGATGCTCCGCGTGGATCCCCAGATTTTTTTGGGAAAAAGCGTTGACACCGCCCCGAGGCTTACTTAATATACGCGCCACCTCGACGAGGCAAGCTTTTGAAAACGTTGCGTCCCCTTCGTCTAGTGGCCTAGGACTCCGCCCTTTCACGGCGGCAACAGGGGTTCGAACCCCCTAGGGGACGCCAATTTTCTTCTTGCCCGGGATTAATCAGCTTCCTTGCTGATCAGCAATCCCGAATTCGTCAAACCGGCTTTCCGCCATGCTTACCCTGATGCTTTTTCGCATCGTGCCCGTGCTGCTTCTGGTCTTTCATCACAAAGACGCCAACACCCACGAAGAAGCCCACCATCAGTAGTACGGTTACAATACCTGCGATTACCACGGCGTCCATATACATAATTACTCTCCTTCACTTATCAAACTTGATTAAGCTCAGGTTACGCCGGCCCTGAAACCAGGGTATTGACCCAGGTCAAACCAGCCTTTCGCCTCCAAATACGAAAAAACACCAATTCGTCACACAATTCTCTCCAGTTTTCCTGCATTTGCAGGGATTTTGCCGAAGACAACTGCTATATTCGGAAGGGTGCGAAGGCTCTGGTTTCCTCTCCCAGCAGGGTGGCAGTACTCACGACATGCCAAATTTGTCGAAGCATTTCCAACGTTTACGCTCAGGCTCTCCCCTGTCTTTCAGGCTGCTGGCCTGGATTCTGCTCTTCAGCTCAGTCTTCACGCTGATCGCTTCCGGCATTCAGCTCTACTCCGACTATCGCAAGGACGTGGGCCTGATCGATCAGCGCCTGAAAGTGATTGAATCCGGTTACGCATCAAGCCTTGCCAGAAGTCTTTGGGCCCTCGACCAGAAACTTCTGCAAATCCAGATGGAAGGCATCCTTAGTCTGCCGGACATTACGCACCTCAGGCTGAGGATCGAGCCCGATTCCGAACTGGTGATGGGCGATATTCCACGAAATGCGAAGACCCAAACCCACAGCTTCACTCTGGTGCATGACGGCGACCAGAGTTTCAGGCTGGGTGAACTGACGATCACCGCCAATCTCGACCGGGTATATCGGGAGATGAAACAGAAGATTGGTGTCATTCTGGTCACGCAGTTCCTGAAAACATTATTTGTCTCTATCCTTATCCTCTGGATTTTCCGGTATCTGGTCACCCGGCACCTTTCCCGAATGGCGGCCTACGCCCGGGATTTTTCCCTTTCGAATCTTTCCCAGCGGCTCACCCTGGATCGCCCCGACTCCCCAGCCAATCACAGGGATGAGCTCGGGCAGGTTGTGGATGCCATCAACCAGATGCGCGAGCGCCTCAATACCGACATCGCAAGGCAAAAGCGGGACGCCGCCGAAATCCGGAAATTCTCCAAGGCCATAGAACAAAGCCCCTCCTCGGTTCTGATCTGCGACCGCCAGTGGCGCATTGAGTACGTAAACCAGAAGTTCACACAACTCACGGGGTTCGACCGGAACTCTATCCTCGGCAAGCACCCTGCAGATCTGGGCAATGAGAGTGGCCAAAACCGGGAACGCCAGAATCTGTGGCAATCCATCCGCCTGCAGGTGCAGCGCGTCGGCGTATGGCAGGGTGAGGTCAACAGCGTTCGCAAGAGTGGCGAGCGGTTCTGGGAGCAACTGGTCGTTACCCCGATCAAGGATAACGACGGCGAAATCACCGGCTTCCTGATCCTCGGCGAGGATGTGAGCATCCGTAAACGCTATGAGCAGCAACTGCTGCGCCAGGCAAACTATGACATCCTCACAGGCCTTCCTAACCGGATGCTTGCCCTGGACCGCCTGAAACTTGCGCTGGCCCAGGCCCGCCGTGAGAACACGCTTGTCGGCGTCATGTTCCTGGACCTGGACAACTTCAAGCACATTAACGATACCCTCGGCCACGATGCCGGAGACAACCTGCTCATCGAAGCCGCACGGCGGGTTTCAAGCTGTCTGCGAGGGACCAGTACCGTCGCCCGGCTTGGCGGCGACGAATTCCTGGTCATCCTGCCCGGTCTGCCCGGGCCGGACGCTTGCTCCCAGGTGGCGGAACGCATCCTCAAAACCTTTGAGCCACCGTTCACCCTGAACGCCCAGGAAGTGTTTGTTACCACGAGCATCGGCATTGCCATCTTCCCCACCGATTCGGACAACAGCGGCACGCTGCTCCAACATGCGGATGCCGCCATGTACGAGGCCAAACACAAAGGCAAGAGTGCCTTTGCGCTCTTCTCCCCGGAAATGAGCGAAGTTTCCCATGAGCGTCTGCAAATGGAATCGCTCATGCGCCGGGCCCTTGAGTTCAATGAATTCCAGCTCCACTTCCAGCCCATCGTCCATACCGAGAGCGGCGAACTCCAGGCAGCGGAAGCCTTATTACGCTGGGACAACCCGACGCTCGGGCTGGTCATGCCTGATCGCTTCATTCCGCTGGCCGAAGAAACCGGCCTGATCACTCCGGTTGGAGAGTGGGTTCTACGGGAGGCCTGTCGGGCGGCAGTCGGCTGGCGGAAAACCGCAGGCCGGGACATCGGTATATCGGTGAACGTCTCGCCCCGTCAATTCCGCGATCCCGGATTCCTGGATACGGTGATGAGCGCACTCAACAACAGCGGCCTGAAACCCGAACTGTTGGAGCTGGAGATCACCGAACGCCTGCTCCTCGATAACTCCATTGAAACGGCCACGATCCTCTATCGTCTGGATCAGGCGGGAGTGAGACTGTCCGTTGATGATTTCGGGACTGGCTATTCGGCACTCAGCTACCTGAAGAGTTACCCTTTCGACGTTCTCAAGATCGACAAATCCTTCGTGAACGATGTCACCAAGGAACCTGAGGATGCATCCCTTGTCCGTGCCATTATCAACATGGCACACAGCCTTGGTCTGCAAGTGATTGCTGAAGGCGTTGAGGAAAAGGACCAGGCCGACTTCCTCAGACGTGAGAATTGCGACTATTCGCAAGGCTATTTCTACTGCAGACCACGGCCAGCCACGGAGTTTGAAACCTGGATCAGAGACAATCACCGGATACCGGTCTGAACACACGGGAAACGGTTATGGAAAATGCAATATTGGTGGTCAATTGCGGCAGCTCTACGCTGAAGCTGGCCCTGTTTGACTCACACAGCCTGCGGTGTACCGCTACCGGGCTGGCAGAGCGCCTCAACCACGACGATGCCGTAGCGCGCATCCCGGAACTGGAGGGTGACTTTCCGTTACCGGCCGGGGCGACTCATCGGGAGGCTCTGGAGGCCATGACCAAAGCCCTGACAGACTCCGGACTGCTGTCGGGACCGCCTGCAGCAATCGGGCACCGGGTTGTGCACGGAGGTGAGAACTTCCGGGAAGCCGCCCTGATAGACGATCAGGTCCTCGAGGCAATTGAACACTGTGCGGGCCTGGCCCCCCTCCATAACCCGGTTAATCTCTCCGGCATCAACAGTACCCGAAGCCTGTTCCCCGGCGTACCTAACGTTGCCGTATTTGATACGGCATACCACCAGACCTTACCCCCGAAAGCCTACCTGTATGCCGTGCCCTACTCTTATTACCGGGATTGGGGGGTACGCCGCTACGGATTTCACGGCATCAGCCACAGTTTCATGCTGACAGAAGCCGCCCGGCGCCTCGGTAAAACACCTGCCACCACATCCATCATCTCGGCCCACCTTGGCAACGGATGCAGCATTGCGGCCATTCGTGACGGCCTCAGTGCCGATACCAGCATGGGGCTTACGCCTCTTGAAGGTCTGGTCATGGGCAGCCGCAGTGGCGATATCGACCCCGGACTCTTTGACTACCTGAAATCCAGGGGCATTGCCCAGGATCAACTGCACCATGTGTTGAACCATGAAAGCGGATTGCTCGGCCTGTCCGGCCAGACCAATGACATGCGCACACTGTGTGACCTGGCCGAACACGGCCATGAGCCATCGCGGATTGCAATCGAGGTCTTCTGTTTCCGCCTGGCCCGCTATATCGGGGCCATGATGGCCTCCCTGCATCACCTTGATGCTCTGGTATTCACCGGTGGCATAGGCGAAAACAGTTCGCGGGTACGGGAACAGACCCTGGACAACCTCAAGCTTCTGGGCTTCGATCTTGATCAGGAACTGAACCGATACGGAGGCGAATACAGTGGCGGTCACATCGAGAGCCCGGAATCACGGTTTCCGGTTCTGGTCATTCCCACCAACGAGGAGCTCGTGATTGCCCGGGAGGCCGTCCGCCTCACCAGCGCTTCGAACTGATCTCCAACGCCAGGATACCCGTTATGGCCAAGAGTCTCTTTATCGCCCCCACCTCCATGAATGCCGGTCTGACCTCAGTCTGTCTCGGACTGTTGCGGGCGCTGGAACGCGTGGGCGTCAGTGTCGGCTTTTACAAGCCTTTCAGTCAGTCGGTACACGAGGCCGAGTCTCTGCACAATGCCGGGCAGGACTCTTCCGTTGCTTTCGTCCGCGACCGCAGTCACCTGGATACCCCGGAACCCATTCCACTGAAGAGAGCCCAGCAACTCCTCAACCGGCACCAATCCGACCTGCTGATGGAGAACGTGGTTGGCGAATTCCACAAAGTCGCCAGCAAAGTCGACGTGGTGGTGATCGAGGGCCTGGTACCAGACCGGAGCGAAGCCTATATTGCGCGCCTGAACGTCGAAGTAGCCCGAAACCTGGGCTCAGAGGTTATCCTGGTCAGTACCCCGAAAAACTGCAGCGCCGCGGAGCTGGATGAGGAACTGGACTTTTCCCGCCGGCTCTATGCCGACCCCAATGATCCGGACGTCATCGCCGCCATCCTCAACAAGGTGGGCGAGCCGGAAAAATCCGGCTTGACGTTGCAAAGGGACGAGGAGCCGGCAGAGGCGATCGATTACCAGAAAGAATGTCAGGTATTCAGCAAGGGCCAGCTCCGATTGCTGGCCCAGGTCCCATGGCAACCGGAATTGCTGGCGCCCCGGGTGTCCGATATCGTCCGGGAACTGGGTATCACTGTACTCAATGCGGGCGACATGGAAAAACGGCGCGTCAAGAACGTATCAGTGTGCGCCCGAACCATCCGAAACATGACCGACACGCTCAAACCCGGCACCCTGATGGTTACCCCGGGGGACCGGGAGGACATTGTTGTAACAACCGCGCTGGCAGCGCTAAACGGAGTTCCGCTGGCCGGACTGCTGCTGACCGGCAGCCTGATGCCGGCACAATCTGTTATTGACCTGTGCCGGCGGGCGCTGGATACCGGTTTGCCGGTGCTTGGCTCCGAGACCAACACCTATGAAAGCGCCCACATGCTTGCCAACCTGTCGTCCGCTATTCCGCTGGACGATCCCGAGCGGATTGAACAGGCGATGGACGCAGTCGCTCCCCGGATCGACGCGGACTGGTTGCGCGAACATCTGCGGGTGGAACGTCAGAGCCGGCTCTCGCCCCCGGCGTTCCGTTATCAGCTGTCCGAACGCGCCCGGGCGGCAAACAAACGCATAGTCCTGCCGGAGGGCAACGAACCCAGAACGATCCAGGCTGCCATCACCTGCCACGAACGAAAACTGGCGCGCTGCGTGCTGATCGGGGACAGGAACCAGATCAGCAGTGTCGCGGAAACCCTGGGGCTGACGTTACCGGATGAGATCGAAGTGATCGAACCGGCGGCGGTACGGGACCGTTATGTGGATCCGATGGTCAATCTCCGCCAGCACAAAGGGCTGACTCCGCAAATGGCAGAGGCCATGCTGGAAGATAACGTGGTGCTGGGCACCATGATGGTCGCTCTTGATGAGGCCGACGGCCTTGTCTCCGGTGCTGTTCACACCACGGCCAACACCGTGCGCCCCGCCCTGCAACTGATCAAGACTCACGACCAGGCACGGGTGGTATCCTCGGTTTTCTTCATGCTCCTTCCGGAGCAGGTCGTGGTCTACGGTGACTGTGCCATCAATCCGGACCCGAACGCCGAGGAGCTGGCCGACATCGCCATTCAGAGCGCGCAATCTGCCGAAGCATTTGGCATCGATCCCGTGGTAGCAATGATCAGTTACAGCACCGGTGAATCCGGCACGGGCCATGACGTGGACAAGGTCCGGGAAGCCACTCGCATCGCGCGGGAACGGAGACCGGATCTGCTCATCGATGGGCCGTTACAGTACGATGCGGCAGCCATCGAGAGCGTCGCGCGCAGCAAGGCTCCAGGCAGCAAGGTGGCCGGCCGGGCGACGGTGTTTGTATTCCCGGATCTCAACACCGGCAATACCACATACAAGGCCGTGCAGCGCAGCGCCAACGTGGTCAGTATCGGTCCGATGCTCCAGGGCCTGCGCAAGCCGGTGAATGACCTCTCCCGCGGGGCTCTGGTGGAAGACATTGTCTTCACCATCGCCCTTACGGCGGTACAGGCAAAGCAAGTGGAAGATGCCGGGCTGGCGTAAAGCCTGCCCGCTTAACGCTTGAGGCTTTTCTGCCGGGTTTTGCGGATGCGGCGACCCTTTTTCAGGTCGTTGTCCTTCTTGACCTTCTGACGCGGCGTCAGGCGGTCCACCTTTCCGGCGAACGGGTTCTCGCTGGAGCGGAACTCGAAACGGATCGGGGACCCTGTCACCTGCAATACCCTGCGGAAGGTGTTCTCAAGGTATCGCTTGTAGGCACCGGGCAAGGATTCCGTCTGGTTACCATGCACAACGATGACCGGCGGATTTGAGCCGCCCTGGTGAGCATAGCGGAGTTTGATCCGACGTCCCTGGACCATCGGCGGTTGATGCTGGGCGACCGCATCCTGCAGGATTGCGGTCAGGCGGTTGGTCGGCCATTTCGCCATCGCCGATTCGTAGCAGGCCTCCACGGATTCGTACATCACACCGACACCGGAACCGTGCAGCGCCGAGATGTAATGTTTGTCCGCGTAATCGAGGAAGTCCAGGCGACGCTGCACCTGTTCCTTGACCCGCGCCCGGTCATCGGGATCCATACCGTCCCACTTGTTCACGGCAATCACCAGTGACCGGCCTGCATCCAGAACGAAACCGATCAGGTGGAGATCCTGATCCACCAACCCTTCCCGGGCATCAATCACCAGGATCACCACGTGGGCATCATCGATGGCCTGCAGCGTCTTGATGATGGAGAATTTCTCTACCACCTCTCGAACGTTCTTGCGTCGGCGCACGCCGGCCGTATCGATCAGGGTATACTGGCTCCCCTGACGCTCATAAGGGATGTAGACGCTGTCACGGGTGGTTCCGGGCATGTCGTATACCACCACCCGGTCCTCGCCGAGCATCCGGTTCACGAGGGTGGACTTACCCACGTTCGGACGGCCCACCACACCAATCCGGATTCCCGGGTACTTGTCAGCCCGGTCTTCCTCTTCGGTATCTTCCGGGCGCGGGAGCAATTCATCCAGCATGGACCGGATGCCCCGGTTGTGGGAGGCGGCAATCAGGTAGACGGACTCGAAGCCCAGACTGTAGAAATCCGAGGCAGCAACGTCCGGGTCCTGGCCGTCTGTCTTGTTGACCACCAGATGCGCCTGTTTACCACTCCGGCGCAGGTGGTCGGCAATCATCTCGTCTCCGGCCGTCAGACCAGCGCGGCCATCCACCAGAAACAGTACGATGTCCGCTTCCTCGACCGCCTGCATGGACTGGCGTGCCATCTCGGCGTCGAGACCCACCTCGTCTCCGGTCAGGCCTCCGGTATCGATCACGATAAACCGCTGGCCTTCATAGTTGCCCTCGCCGTATTTCCGGTCACGGGTGAGCCCGGGGAAATCCGCCACAAGGGCGTCCCTGGAACGGGTCATCTGATTGAACAGGGTCGACTTCCCGACGTTCGGGCGACCGACAAGGGCAATTACTGGGGTCATAATGATGCGTTACTCTACTGGCCTGAGTTCGAAATTCACCAGGCGGCCGCTGTTTCCAAAAACGAGCAGATTACCATTGCTCAGGCGTTGTGCCGGTACGCGGATACCCTCATCGTCGAATTCAAGCTGGCCCTGGAGGCTGCCGTCTTCCTGGGATACCACATGGAGGTAGCCCTCATAGTCGCCCACCACCAGATAATCGCCTGTCGCCATCGGCTGGGTCAGCTGTCGCCAGGACAAGCGGTCCTGCACCCACAGCTCCCTGCGATCGGAACCGCGCAGGGCGACAATATCCCCATTGGCCGAAGCGAGGTAAATTGAACCATTGCCAATCATGGGCGAATAGAGACTGGATGCCTTCTTGCTCCAGATTTCCTGGCCGGTCCGGATGTCCAGTAGCGCAAGCTTGCCCTGGTAACCCACCACCATCAGAGCGGAGTCCAGAACCAGCGGCTGCCCGCCGATATCAACCAGACGCTCCAGTTCGGTTCGCCCCTGGGGCTGACCGAGCTCGTACTGCCACAGGGGCTGGCCGGAATCTGCTGCCAGCGCGATCAGCTTGCCGTTGGCAAACGAGGCAATAACGATGTCACCGCCGACCAGCGGTGCAGCAGCGGCCCGCATCGAAAGCACCGGCACCTGACCATCGTATTGCCAGAGTTTTTCTCCGTCTGCGGCATTGAACGCCAGCACACGTCCGTCGGTCGTCTGGATGACCACCATCGATCCGTTGGACTGGGGCGCTGCCAGCACCTCTGTCGGTAATGATGCTCGCCACTGTTCCTCACCGCCGTCCCGGGACAGGGCAAGCAGGTCAGCCTCACGGGTTACCAGGTACAACTGGCTGGCATCACCACCGATGCCGGCGAAGATACGGTCCTCCAGTTCCCGCTCCCAGAACACCTCGCCGTTTTCAGGGGCCACTGCCACCAACTCGCCGTCGGCAGATGCCGCATAGACGGTGTCGCCGGCATTAAGCGGTGCCAGGTACAGGAAGTCACCATCGTGGCCATCGCCCACAGACATGCTCCAGACCTGCTTGAACCTGACGGTTGGATCGATTTCCGGAACCGGTGCTGGCTGCTCGAAGGTGTCCGTGGTGCTGCAACCACTGAGAGCCGCCAGCGCAAGCAGGCCTGCCAACAGAGCTGATTTCGGGATGCTCAAGCGAAGCCCCGGCATCAGACGTCCTCCCTGACACCCAGGTCAGACAGCTTCAGTTCAAGAATGCCACTGCGGCCCTGTGAGCTCTGCTCACGCGCGGTCAGGTAGGCTTCTTTGGCCCCGTCCCGGTCACCCTGTGCCAACAGGATGTCACCCTTCAGTTCCGACAGAATCGGAGCAAAGGTACCTGCATTACTGACACCATCGATGGTGGCGAGGGCTTCGTCATACTGGCCGGCGGCAAACTGGGCACGGGCCAGCCGATTCTTCACCACCAACGCCAGGGCAGCGTGGTCCTTGGCCTTTTCCAGCGCCCATTCAAGGGAGTCGACCGCAGCTTCCGGGTCGCCCTGCTCCATCAGCTGCTGGCGGGCAAGGATCAGGTTACCGTAGATAGCGTAAGCACTGTCTGTGAAATCCTCCCGCAGCTTGCCGGCGACAAAGGCAACCGTCTCATTGGATGTTTCATCCGCCTGACTGCTGAACGCGTTCAGCAGGTTGGCAAACTGGTTGGCAGCTTCGGTCCGCTGCTGGGCCTGGTGGTTCTGCCAGGCCTGCCAGCCAAAGACGATGGCAAGCGCGGCACCGATACCAATCAGCAACGAACTGCCATTCCTCTTCCACCAATCCTTGATCGCCTGGACCTGTTCTTCTTCGGTGCGCAGTTCAGCCATGATGACTCCTGTTGAAAATTATTGCTTTTGTAACGTTGAAATCAGTTTGAAAGTGCGTCTGCCAGTGCTTCGGCAAGCTCTGCCTGGGGAACTTCCTTCTGCGATTCATCCGAGCGCAGAGGTTTCAGCCCCACAGTGCCACTGGCAACTTCGTTCTCGCCGAGGATCACGGCGTAGCGAGCACCGCTTTTGTCCGCTTTCTTCATCTGGCTCTTGAAACTACCGCCACCGCAGTGGGTGACCACAACGTAGTCTGCAAGCTCGTTCCGCAGCTTCTCCGCCAGTGCCAGCGCCGGGGCCACCGCACCCTCGCCCATGGCAGTCACATAAACATCAGCGTTGCTGTTCACGTGGTCGGGAATCAGGTCCAGAGTCTCCAGCAACAGAATCAGCCGCTCAATTCCCATGGCGAAACCCACCGCGAACGTAGGCTTGCCACCGAGCTGCTCCACCAGTCCGTCGTAGCGGCCGCCGGCACAAACCGTTCCCTGTGCACCAAGACTGTCCGTGATCCACTCGAAAACCGTCTTGCCATAATAGTCGAGCCCGCGAACCAGAGCCGGGTTCACCGTATACTCGATGCCCGCGGCGTCCAGTAGCTGACGCAGGCGGTCGAAATGGGCCCGGGACTCGTCGTCCAGGTAATCATCCAGACGCGGGGCATTCTCCAGAATCTTGCGGGTACCGGGGTCCTTGCTGTCCAGGATACGGAGCGGATTGGTTTCCAGCCGGCGTTGGCTGTCCGCATCCAGCTCCGACTTGTACTGGCCAAGGTAGTCCACCAGCGCGGACCGGTAGATTTTCCGGGATTCCGACGTGCCGATGGAGTTGATTTCCAGGCGGGTATGCCCGGACAGTCCCAGCGCCTGCCAAAGACGGGCGGTCAGGATCAGCAACTCGGCGTCAATGTCGGGCCCACTCATACCGAAGCATTCCACCCCGATCTGATGGAACTGACGGTACCGGCCTTTCTGGGGCCGTTCGTGCCGGAACATCGGGCCGGTATACCAGAGACGACGGGTCTGGTTGAACAACAGCCCATGTTCTTCCGCGGCGCGCACACAGCCGGCAGTACCCTCGGGACGCAAGGTCAGGCTGTCGCCGTTCCGGTCCTCGAAGGTGTACATCTCTTTTTCGACAATGTCGGTAACTTCGCCGATGGAGCGCTTGAACAGGTCCGTCTGCTCGACGATCGGCATACGGATTTCCTGGTAACCATACTGTCGCAGAACCTGTCGTACGGTCGCTTCCACAAACTGCCATACCGGCGTCTGCTCCGGCAGGATATCGTTCATCCCGCGAATTGCCTGAATCTTAGCCAAGTGAAACCCTTAACTGTTTCTGATGGTTAACTGGTGAACTGAAGTCTGGTCAGTCGTCTGACCGGGCGATGATGGCCTCTTCCTGCTCTTTCCTGCGCGCTACTTCTTCCCGGATCAAACGTTCCAGGTCATCCGTCAGCGTGGCGTTATCCAGCTTCTGGTTGGGCTTGCCACCCATGTAGAACAGGTTCCTGGGGCTGCCACCGGTGAGGCCAATGTCAGCTTCCTTGGCTTCGCCAGGACCATTGACGATACAACCGATGATGGCGACGTCCAGGGAGGTATTGACGTCCTCCAGCCTGGCCTCCAGATCGTTCATGGTCTGGATCACATCAAAGTTCTGGCGGGAACAGCTGGGGCAGGCAATGAAATTGATGCCGCGGCTGCGCAGGCGCAGGCTCTTCAGGATGTCGTAGCCAACCTTGATCTCCTGCACCGGATCCGCGGCCAGGGAGACCCGGATGGTGTCGCCGATTCCATCCATCAGCAGCATGCCCAGACCGATGGACGATTTGACAGTACCCGAGCGGAAACCGCCTGCTTCCGTGATGCCAAGGTGCAGCGGCTGCTCAATCTGGCTGGCGATCTTCCGGTAAGCATCGACGGTCATGAACACCTCCGAGGCCTTCAGGCTGACCTTGAAGTCCTGGAAATCGTGGCGGTCGAGAATCTCGATATGGCGCATGGCCGATTCGACCAGCGCGTCCGCGGTGGGCTCACCGTACTTGCGCTGAAGGCTTTTTTCCAGAGAACCGGCATTGACGCCAATCCGGATCGGAATATTCCGGTCCCGGGCGGCACTGATTACCGCGTTCACACGATCCTCGCGGCCGATGTTACCGGGATTGATGCGCAGGCAGTCCACACCCAGTTCGGCAACGCGCAAGGCGATTTTGTAGTCGAAATGGATATCGGATACCAGGGGAACAGATACCTGCTCCCGGATCTTGCCAAAAGCCTCGGCCGCATCCATGGACGGAACCGATACCCGGACGATATCGGCACCCGCTTCCTCCAGGGCGCGGATCTGGGCAACGGTGGCATCCACATCGCACGTGTTGGTGTTGGTCATGCTCTGCACCGCGATCGGCGCATCACCGCCTACCGGCACATTTCCAACCATGATCTGGCGGGATTTACGTCTCTTTATCGGGGATTCGTGTTTCATGTCTGACTGACCAATAGAATGTCGACTGTACCTGTCAGAGGGACAGCGTGAATTCGGTACGGTTGTTGGCAACCCTGAAATCACCAAGGTCCACCGGCTCGCCCTGAAAACGGACGGAACCCACTGCATCCACGGCTCCGATCACGACCCGGAGGGGCGCATCTCCTGACACATCAACTCTGTCGCCCTGGCGTTGCAGCGACGCTACCAGGCGATTGCCGTTGGCATCACTCACCTGCACCCAACAGTCCGCTGTGAACGTCATCTGGAGCCGTGCTGTGTCTCCGACCACCACCGGCTCCTCGGGATTCTCCACAAGGGGCTCCGGCTGCTCAACGACCGTGACCGGCTGTTCGACAGCCGACTCCGCAGCCGGTTCCGCAAGCGGACTTTCCTGTGGCGCCGGCTCCGAGGCCTCTTCCGAAACGCTCTCGCCCGCCGGGGTTTCAGCCTCTGACAATACCGGCTCATCGTCCAGGGGCGCCAACTCGGCGGCGCCCTCTGTCGCCGGCACCTCCGACTCGGTAGCGGAACCGGCCGTTGTCATATCCGGTTCCGACTCCGGTTCCGAAGGCTGCTCCACGGATTCAACGGTCGCGGACGTGCCGTCATCCTGCAGGACAAAGCGGTAGGCAAGAACGCCCGCCAGTGCAACGGCCAGAATCAATATCAGGATCTTCGCCATCCGCCGTTTCTGGCGCCGACGCCGCTCGATGTCCACCAGCGGATTGTCTTCATGCTGTTTTTCGCGCTCGACGCGAAGCGGTTCCAGCTCGCGGTCGAGATTTGCAATCAGGCTGTCAGGGTCCAGCCCTACCTGGCTTGCATAGGCCCGGACATAGCCTTTCAGGAAAAGTTCGCTGTCGATCCGGGTGTGTTCGCTGTTTTCGATGGCCTGGATGATCGCGGGACGCAGATGTTGTGCCCGGGCAATATCGTCAATTCCAAGCCCCAGTTTCTCCCGGGCGCGCTTGAGCTGGAGCCCGACAGGATCGTTTACCACTGGTTGAGGGTTTTCATCACTGGCCATTAGAAATCAGTACCTTATATTGTTGGTATTCAACTGACTCCGGGTATTCGTTCTTCAGTAACATCGCCAGGCTCGCCTCCTGGTTCTTGTTATTGAAATAACGGGCAATGCGGATGCCGGTGTACAGACTTTCCGCGGAATGCGTCATGCGTGGATTCCGGGCGATGGCGGTGGATAATCGGCTGTAGTAACGGGAAGCAGCCTCATACTCACCCTGCTCCACCAGCACCCGGGACAAGGCTAGCAGGGGGCGGGCGTCGCCTCGTGATAACTCGATTGCCCGGCGGTATGACGTGATGGCATTGTCCGGCTCATCCAGCCGCTCCTGGGACATGCCAAGATTGAAGAACACGGAGCCACGGTCGGGATACTCTGTATCACGGGACGCCGCCCTGAACTGGTCACGGGCATCGGCGAACCGGCCCTGACTGTATAGGAAGGCACCGTAATAGACCCTGGCACGGGTGTAGCCTTCATCGGCACGGATCGCTTTACGGAAACTGGACTCGGCAAGCTCGGCTTCGCCCTCGGAATTGTAGACCAGCCCCATTGCGGCCAGTGCGGCCGGCGCATCGGAATCCAGTTCGAGGGCCCGATCCAGATGATGCCTTGCGCGCTCAAGGTTTCCCTGACCGATGTACGCGGTTGCCAGCGTTACATAATTATCGAGGGCTTCCTGACGATCGGCTTCGCGGGAGAATCGACTGTCAGTGGTGGTAACACATCCGGAAAACACCATGGTCAGAGACATTAGCACCAGAAGGGAAACACGTCTGATCACCGGTTTAGTCACCACTGTTCTGCAATCCTCGCATCTGGTTTCTGAATCAGGGATTAACCTGCTGCACTGCAATGTACCGTTGGCTCCGGCGAGTCCGGTCCTCGACCCTGCCAACGAGCTGGCCACAGGCAGCATCAATATCGTCCCCCCGGGTCGTCCGGATGGTCGCGATATAACCTGCTTCATTCAACACCGTCTGGAACCGGCGGGTCGCATTCATGCTCGGGCGCCGGAAGTCGCTCTCGGGGAACGGGTTGAAAGGAATCAGGTTGATCTTGCAGGGCAGCCCTTTCAACAGGGCAACCAGTTGCCGGGCGTGCTCCGGCTGGTCATTCATCCCCTCGATCACCGTGTACTCGATGGTTGCCTTGCGTTTGTCCGGCAGCCTGCCGAGATACTTGCGCGTTGCCGCGAGCAATTCCGCAATCGGGTACTTTTTATTCAACGGCACCAACTGGTTACGCAATTCATCATTGGGCGCGTGGAGCGAAATGGCCAGTGAAACATCGGTAACTTCACCGAGCCGGTCCAGAGCAGGTACGACCCCAGAGGTGCTGAGAGTGACCCTGCGCTTGGAGATCCCGTAGGCCAGATCCTCCATCATCAGGTTCATGGCGTCGACGACATTGTCGAAGTTGAGCAGAGGCTCGCCCATGCCCATCATCACAACATTGGTAATCGGCCGGTCGGCATTGGGGTCGAACGGCATGAACGCCTTTCGCGCAACCCACACCTGGCCGATAATTTCCGCCGCCGTCAGATTCCGGTTGAATCCACGCTTGCCGGTAGAGCAGAAGGTGCAGTCCAGGCTGCAACCGATCTGGGATGACACGCACAGGGTTCCCCGCTCGCCGTCGGGAATCAACACGGTCTCGACGCTGTTGCCGTTATCCATGCGCATGACCCACTTCCGGGTACCATCCTTCGAGGTTTCGTCGTAAACGACCTCCGGCCCCCGAACCTCTGCCACTTCCTTGAGCTTTTCCCGGAGCGCCTTGCTCATATTGGTCATTTGGTCGAAGTCATCCACACCACGCTGGTGGATCCACTGCAGCACCTGCTGCGCACGGAAGCGCTTCTCGCCGAGGGACTCGAAGAAGGCCTCGAGCTTGGCCTTGGGCATCCCCAGCAGATTGGTTTTTTCAGCAGCAGCTGTCATTTCATAACCTCGATCAAATAACCAATTCGGGGCAGCGGAGGCTGCCCCTTACAACCAGATCAGCCGCGCGGGCAGATCTCGTTGTCATTGAAGAAGTAAGCGATTTCGCGCTCGGCTGAAGCCGCGGAATCGGAGCCGTGAACGGCGTTGGCATCAATAGAAGATGCGAAATCGGCGCGGATGGTGCCGGCATCGGCTTCCTTCGGGTTGGTGGCACCCATCAGGTCACGGTTCTTCAGGATGGCGCCTTCGCCTTCCAGAACCTGAACCACAACCGGACCGGAAGTCATGAACGCTACCAGGTCATTAAAGAACGGACGCTCTTTGTGCTCAGCGTAGAAGCCTTCAGCCTGCTCCTGGGTCAGGTGCATCATCTTGGCGGCAACAATCTGCAGACCAGCCTTTTCGAAACGGCTGTAGATCTCGCCGATTACGTTCTTGGCGACTGCGTCGGGTTTGATGATAGAGAGCGTGCGCTCATTTGCCATGGTAAGTCTCCAGTATGGTTCGGGTTAAAAATTCAGGCCTGCGATTATACGCAGTCCGGGGCCTACTGCCTACCGCACAGAACGCAGGCGGGTAACGACATCAACGATTTGCGAACTTGCGAAGGCGACTTCTTCCTCGGTGGTAAACCGTCCCATGGAAAAGCGCAGCGCGCGATGCGCCTGTTCATCGCTCAGGCCAATACCTCGCAACACGAAGGAAGGCTCGATGGTTGCCGATGCACAGGCAGAACCGGATGAGACCGCCAGATCCCGCAACCCGAGCATCAGGGACTCCGCCTCCACGCCCTCGAACGAGAGATTGATCAGACCCGGCACCCGGTGGGACTCGCTTCCGTTCAGGGTCACACCCTCAAGGCCGTCGAGCCCTTTCAGAAACGCCGAGCGCAGCGATTCCAGACGCGCCATTTCCGCCTCAAGGCCCTCAGCGGCGATCGCAAAGGCTTTACCCATTCCGACAATCTGGTGAGTCGGCAACGTGCCGGAACGCATCCCCCGCTCATGGCCACCGCCATGCATCTGGGCTTCGATCCGAACGTCTGGTGAACGGCGGACATAGAGCGCACCGATCCCCTTGGGTCCGTACACTTTGTGCCCGGACAGGGACAACAGGTCCACGGGTACCTGATTAAGGTTAACGGGCATCTTGCCCGCCGCCTGCGCGGCATCCACATGGAACAGCACTCCCCGGTCACGGAGTTCGCTGCCGATCGCCGCGATGTCCGTGATGCAGCCCAGTTCGTTGTTAACCAACATCAGGCTGACCAGGACCGTGTTATCCCTGAGTGCTGCAGTCACCTTTTCCAGGGGAATACGCCCGTCCGGATCCGGATCCAGCCAGGTCACCTCGATACCACGGCTTTCGAGCCATTTGCAGGTATCGATGACGGCCTTGTGCTCAATCCTGGAGGTGATGACATGAACATCGCTGCGATCACCCACCGCACCCTTGATGGCCAGGTTATCGGATTCAGTGGCACCGGAGGTCCAGACAATTTCCCGCGGATCCGCCGAAATCAGGTCGGCAACCTGCCGCCGGGCCGCTTCAACTGCGGCCTCGGCTTGCCAGCCATAGGCATGGGAACGGGAAGCCGGGTTACCGAACACTCCATCGAGCGTGAGGTATTTGGCCATTTCATCGGCAACAACGGGATCAACGGGCGTCGTTGCCGCGTAATCGAGATATACGGGCTTTTTCATGATCTGTAAGAACGTTCTGTATCAGGCCGGCGCCTGGTCGGTCAGACGGTCGGTGTTGATGGTTTCAGAATCCTTGCCGTCCTGGCGACGGTTCTGACGATCCGCAACCTGACGGATTTCATGCTTTTTCATCAGATCCCCGAGACTGATCTCACTGAGAAACTGATGAATCTGATCACTCAGATCAGACCAGAGATGGTGGGTAAGGCACTTCTCCCCGTTCTGGCAGTCGCCCTTGTTTCCACAGCGCGTGGTATCAAGGGACTCGCTGACCGCATCAACCACTTCCGCGATATAGACACGATCCGCATCCCGGCTCAGGCGGTAACCACCACCGGGGCCACGGATGCTGACAACCAGTTTCTGGCGACGCAGACGGGAGAACAGCTGTTCCAGGTAGGATAGCGAGATTTCCTGCCGGGACGATATATCCGCCAGACTGACCGGCCCCTGATCCCCGTGGAGGGCCAGGTCCAACATCGCCGTAACAGCATAGCGGCCTTTGGTGGTCAGTTTCATGGCGTCAGCCCCGTGATGGGATTGAATCTCGATTAACAGGTGCGAGTATGAATTGACCAAGTAATTCAGTCAAGTATTCAACTCCGCGTATCCGTGTCATCCCGGACGCAGTCAAAGTCCTCTTCATCCAGCGGCGGCAACTCTCCGTTCTGGTATTCACTGTTAACCTTCCGGATGGCTTTGCACATGTTTTCAATGCGGTCATCGACTGCATGCATGTGATCAAGGAGTGCCCGCATGGCCCGAGCCACGGGGTCCGGCATTTCCTCCGTGACACCGTAGGCATCGAAGCCCATACGCTCTTCCATCTCCTTGCGGCGAAGATCGTCTTCGGACTTGCGCTTGACGATCACCCGCCCCGGAATACCGACCACGGTGGCCCCCGCCGGGACCTCTTTGGTCACGACCGAGTTCGAACCGACCTTCGCGCCCTCACCTACCTCAAAAGGCCCAAGGATCTTGGCGCCGGCACCGATCACCACACCATCACCAATGGTCGGATGGCGCTTACCCTTGTTCCAGCTGGTACCTCCGAGAGTCACACCCTGGTAAAGCGTCACATCATCCCCGATAACGGTCGTCTCACCGATTACAACACCCATGCCGTGATCAATGAAGAACCGGCGGCCAATCGTCGCCCCGGGATGGATCTCGATACCGGTGAGCCAACGGGCAATAGTCGATATCGTCCTCGCCAGCCACTTCAGCCCCAGTTTCCAGAGCCAGTGGGCAAACCGGTGAAACAGCAGCGCATGGAGGCCGGGGTAATTGGTCAGAACCTCAAACGTGTTCCGCGCCGCCGGATCCCGGTGAAAAACACTGTTAATGTCTTCCCTCAGTCGTTCAAACATGGCCTTTTTCCTGTCCCGTCGCCGATGACTCTCCATCGGTGGATTGACGTTGATTCGGTGCCTTTGCGGCAGCCTTCTGGGCGGCCGTCAGGATGCCGCGGAGAATATTGACCTCCATCTGATCCAGTCTGGCTCGCTGGAAAAGCCTCCGCAAGCGAGTCATAAGCTGGCGCGGATTCTCGCGCCGATGAAATTCCACGTCCACCAGCATCTGCTCCAGATGCTCGAAGAAACCTTCCACATCCCTGACCGAGGCCGGAGACACATCCCAGCCGGCGTCGCCCGGCGCCGACATGGGCTTGAGGTATGGGCTAACCTCGTCACCTTCAAGGTTACGCAGGTAAAACATCCTCAATTCGTAACACATCACCTGTACCGCCATCGCCAGATTCAGAGAGCTGTATTCCGGATTGGAAGGGATATGGATGTGGTGGTGACAATGCTGGAGTTCGTCATTACTCAGGCCATTGTTCTCACGCCCGAACACCAGCGCGACCGTGCCGCCGGCTGTTGCTTCTGACGCGGTTTCAGCCGCTTCGGGTGGCGGCATCACTGGCCAGGGAACCTTCCGGCCACGGGCGCTGGTTCCCATCACCAGTACACAATCCTCGATAGCCTCTTCCAGGCTACTGACCACCTGCGCCCGGTCGAGCACGTCCGCGGCACCGGAGGAACGGGCGTATGAAGCCTCATCGGGGAAGGATCTGGGATTGACGAGACACAGATTCCCCAGCCCCATATTCTTCATGGCCCGGGCAACCGCGCCAATGTTTCCCGAGTGGGAGGTTTCAACCAGAACAATGCGAATCCGGTCGTTGTAGGTGTCCGTGCCTTCCAGGGGGAGCGCGGGTTTGTGCATCGTCAAAAGCCCGTTTCTGTCTGCAGAGTGAACCAAACGCGACATGATACCAGAACCACCACCCTTCCACCTCTCCGGAAATTCCGTAACCCACCGCCATCCGTGGTTTTCCGGAGTCAAAAAACATACAAGGCAGGTCATCTTTTGCTATCATAGCCGGCCTCCACACACCTGGATAATGAACACTCAGATGCAACCAGCAATCAAAATGGCCCTGCGCGTTGCGCGTCAGGGGTCCGACTACCTGAAAGCCCATTTCGAGCGCCAGGAACCCAATGGCAAGGACGAGAGCGAACGTCGCCGCCAGCTGGATCGGGTTGAGCAGTCCATTTATGACAATTTCAAGGAGCAGCTCGAGAAGTCCTACAAGGACCACACGATTGCCCCGTTGAACGAAGCCAGCGCCGGCACCAGTGAAAAGAGCTGGCACATCTTTCCGGTGCTGGGCCGCGAAAACTTCCTGCGCGGGATCCCGGACTTCGTTCTGGCTCTCTCCCAGAAGCGTAACAACCGCACTGAAAACCTGCTGATCGTAAACCCGATCACCGGCGAGGAGTATTCCGCATCCCGGGGGCACGGTGCAGCCCTGAACAGCCGTCGGGTACGCACTTCCGAAATCAAGCAGATCGACAAGGCAGCGATTGCCACCAACCTGATGGACCAGGCCCGCAAGAGCGAAAACTCACAGCTCTGGGGCGAAATGGCTTCGGTCATCGCCCATGATTCGGCCATGTTCCGCAGCTCGGGTTGTGTGGTCCTGGATATTGCGCGAGTTGCCTCCGGCAGCCTGGACGCCGCCGTCATCTTCCGCCCGGAAGCAGCCGACCTGGACCTCGGCGTGACACTGGCCATGGAATCCGGTGCGCTGACCGGCGACTTCTCCGGCAACCCGTCCACCGGCAATGCACGGCAGCTGGTCGTGGCCAACCCGAAACTCTTCCGGGAAGTCCTGAAGACGCTACACCCCTTCCGGGGACGCCTGCCGCGCTGACCGGCAATTTCCGCAAGCCAAAAAAAAAACCGCCAACTCCAGGGAGTGGCGGTTTTTTTATGGCCGGAATTCACATCCGGTTGAGCCATTCGGGCGGCTCTTCATCCTCTTCCTGTCCTGCGGCGCCCTCCTTGACCGGCAGCATCATGTCCTCACGGGACACACCGAACGCGATCAGCAGGTTGGCTGATACATAGATCGAGGAATAGGTACCCACCAGAACACCGATAATCAACGCCAGCGCAAAATTGTTGATGGCTTCACCGCCGAAAAGGTAGAGCGCGAACAGCACCACCAATGTCGTTCCGGATGTGTTGATGGTCCGACTGATGGTTTGATGGATCGAGGTGTTAATGATGTCCCAGGCATCCCCTACCCGCATCTTCCGGAAGTTTTCCCGGATACGGTCCGCAACAACGATGGTGTCGTTGAGAGAATAACCGATCACGGCCAGCAAGGCGGCCAGCACGGTCAGGTCAAAGGTCCACTGGAACAGCGCGAACACGCCCAGGACAATGATCACATCGTGAGCCAGCGGCAACACCGAGGCGATGCCAAACTTGAACTGGAAGCGCATGCCCACGTAGATGAGCACAACCGCCAGTGCCAACAACAGGCCGAGGCCGCTGTCTTCCTTCAGCTGCTCGCCCACCTGGGAGCCGATGAATTCGGAGCTGATCAGCTCGAACTCTGCACCTCCCCCTTTCAGGGCAGATGCGACCTCAACAGCCAGCTCGTCATTGCCCGCTTCTGCCAGGCGAATCAGGATTGTGGTATCGGACCCGAAATTCTGAACCACGAATTTCTCGAAACCGGCCTCATCCAGCTGGCTACGGATATTATCCAGTGACGGCGCCTCGACATACTCGAATTCAACGGAGGTGCCCCCGGTAAAATCCATACCCAGATTGAGGCCGCGCGCCGCCAGCAGTGCAATCGAGGCAATGATCAGGGCGATGGAGAGGACGGAAGCGGCCTTCCGGAACCCCATAAAATCAAACGGTTTATTCTCCAGCTCAGACATTTGCGAGCTTCCCTCCAATCGACAGCTTTCCGATCTTCCGACCGCCATACACAAGATTCACGATACTGCGACTGACCATCAGTCCGGAGAACATCGACGTGAGAATACCGATGCACAGGGTAACGGCGAAGCCCTTGACCGGGCCGGATCCCATGGCGAACAGGATCACCGCCACCAGCAGAGTGGTGATGTTGGCATCAAAGATCGACACGAACGCCCGGGAATAACCCGCGTTGATTGCGAGTTGCGGCGCAACTCCTGCTCTCAGCTCTTCACGTATGCGCTCGAATATCAGAACGTTGGCATCCACCGCCATACCAACGGTCAGCACGATACCGGCAATACCCGGCAAGGTGAGCGTTGCGGACAGGATGGACATACAGGCAATCAACAACATGAGGTTGAGAGTCAGGGAGACGTTGGCGATCAGCCCGAATCCCCGGTAGTAGATGATCATGTAGACCAGGACCAGGGCAAAGCCCAGCGCCACCGACATCATGCCCGCGTCGATGTTTTTCTGCCCCAGGCTTGGCCCGATAGTCCGCTCCTGCACGAAGTACATGGGAGCAGCCAGTGCGCCCGCACGCAGCAACAGCGCCAGCTCGGACGCCTCGGGAATGGAATCCAGACCGGTGATCCGGAAACTGCTGCCCAGCGCAGACTGAATGGTGGCGAGACTGATAATGCCCTTCTCCACGACCCGCTTCTCGACCATGGTGGGCTCTCCATCCACCATCCGGCTTTCGGTTTCGGTCCGGTATTCGATGAACAGCACCGCCATACGACGGCCAATGGCGTTTCGTGTCGCCCGATTCATCAGGTCACCGCCCACGGAATCCATGGTGATATTGACCTGCGGCTGGCCGTTCTCGTCGAATGCCTGCTGGGCATTGGCCACATTATTGCCGGTTACGATGACATCACGCTCGAGGCGGGCAGTACGCTGCGGGTTGTCCCGGAAGCTGTACTGCTCGGTCTCGCCGGCCGGGGCATCGGGACGCGCCTCAAGCCGGAACTCCAGATTGGCGGTAGCACCCAGTACCCGCTTGGCCTGCGCGGTATCCTGAACGCCGGGCAACTCAACAATGATGCGATCGGTGCCCTGACGCTGGACCAGCGGCTCCGCCACACCCAGCTCGTTGACCCGGTTGCGAATGGTGGTCAGGTTCTGCTCCAGGGCATACTCCTGGATGGACTTCACCTCCGCCTCTGACAGTGACAGCACCAGCCGGAACTCATCATCCTGCGTCTGCTCGTCCAGGAGGAACTGGTTGTATTGGTCCCTCACCAGATCAAATGCCTCGGAGCGGGAGCCCTCATCGCGGAAACTCAGAACGATCTGGCGATCACCGGCGACCACATCACCGCCACGATACCGAACCCGCTCTTCCCGGAGCTCACGCTTGATCTGACTGGACAGGGCCTCAAGCCGCTGCTGAACAGCAGTATCCATATCCACTTCCAGCAGGAAGTGGACCCCCCCGCGCAGATCCAGCCCCAGTTTCATGGGGCCGGCACCGACAGCTTTGAGCCAGTCGGGGGTGGATGCAGCCATATTCAGCGCCACCAGGTATTCGTTACCCAGCGCTTGCTGGACCGTGGGGCGGGCCTTGAGCTGATCATCAGAACTGGTCAGGCGAATCAGGGCATCACGCTCTTGCAGAGAACTGCTTTTCACCTCGATGCCCTCGGCCTCCAGCGCCTGGACCGCCCGGTTCAGCACACGTTCATTCACTTCGGTGCTGCTTCGGGCGCCAGTAATCTGGATGGCGAAATCATCGGGGAAAAGGTTGGGCAGAGCGTAGATAAACCCGATCACGAGCGCGACCAGGATAACCAGGTTTTTCCAGAGCGGATACTTGTTCAGCATGGGTTCCCTTAATAGCCGGCCCCGGGGCCGGCCGTGGTTGTCAGCCAGAAAGAATCAGACAGGCAGGTTCCTGGGAAGGCAGATAGCCTGGATCAGATATCCTTCAGGGTACCTTTTGGCAGGGCTGCGGCAACGGCAACCTTCTGAACCTTGATTTCGACGTTGTCGGCTACTTCGATCACGATGAAGTCATCAGTCACTTTGGTGATCTTGCCGGCAACACCACCGGAAGTCACAACCTCATCACCCTTGTTCAGGCCGGACATGAGCGCCTTGTGCTCTTTGGCACGCTTGGACTGGGGGCGCCAGATCAGGAAGTAGAAAATCAGGATAAAGCCGGCGAAGAAGATCACCTGCCCCATCACGCCCATGCCCTGGGCTGCCGGATCCTGGGCCATCGCCAGTGCAGGCATCAGGGCCATCAGTCCAGCAACAAGAAATTTCATTGATTTCATTGATTGTCTCCGTTGGTTTGGCAATTCGTTCAGGCACCGGCCAGCGGCGGCACCGATTCGCCGCGAAGGGCGTAGAAGTCGCTTACAAAGTCCGACAATGTACCTGCTTCAATGGCACCACGCAATCCGGCCATCAGGTTCTGGTAGAACCGCAGGTTATGAATGGTATTCAACTGTGCCCCGAGCATTTCTCCACATTTATCCAGATGATGCAGATAACTTCTCGAAAAATTCTGGCACGTGTAGCAGTCACAGCGCTCATCCAGCGGACCGGTATCATGGCGGTGACGGGCATTACGGATCTTGATGATGCCGGTGGAGGTAAACAGGTAACCGTTGCGGGCGTTCCTCGTGGGCATTACACAATCGAACATGTCGACCCCACGACGAACCGCCTCGACGATATCTTCCGGGCGACCGACCCCCATCAGGTAGCGGGGTTTGTCTTCGGGCATTTTCGGCGGCAGGTGATCGAGGATGCGGATCATGTCTTCCTTGGGTTCCCCGACTGACAGGCCACCGATGGCATAGCCATCGAAACCGATCTCGGTGAGACCGGCAAGGGACTGATCACGCAAATCCTCGTACATGCCACCCTGAACAATACCGAACAGCGCTGCCGGATTTCCATCATGGGCTTTCTTGCTGCGCTCTGCCCACCGGAGCGAGAGCTGCATGGATTCCCGGGCCTGCTTTTCGGTTGCCGGATACGGTGTACACTCGTCAAAGATCATGACGATGTCCGAACCGAGATCGCGCTGCACCTGAATTGCAATTTCCGGTGACAACTCCACTTTCGAGCCGTCCACCGGCGACCGGAAGGTGACGCCCTCTTCCGTGATCTTGCGCATGTCGCCCAGGCTGAATACCTGGAAACCGCCTGAGTCTGTCAGAATCGGCCCCTGCCATTGGGTGAAGTCATGCAGGTCACCATGAGCCTTGACCACTTCGGTACCGGGCCGGAGCATCAAATGGAAGGTATTACCCAGAATGATATGGGCGCCGATCTCGTGGATATCACGAGGCAGCATACCCTTGACGGTTCCGTAGGTGCCCACGGGCATGAATGCCGGCGTTTCGACAACGCCCCGGGGAAACGTCAGCCGGCCGCGCCGGGCCCGACCGTCTTCGGTGATTTTCTCGAAAGACATGAAGCAGGAATTGGTCACGATGATTCTCCGGACTCGTCGGATTCGGTAGTTGCAACGCTGGCAGATGCCCCCAGGAGCATACCCCGGCTGGGCTCCTGGCTTGTGATGAACATGGCATCACCGTAGCTGAAGAAACGATAACGCTCTGCCACTGCCTCCCGGTAAGCCGCCATCACGTTGTCGTAACCGGCAAAGGCACTGACCAGCATGATCAGGGTCGATTCCGGCAAGTGGAAATTGGTAATCAGGGCATCCACCGTCTGGAAGCGATAGCCCGGGTGGATGAAAATGTCGGTCTCACCCCGAAAGACCCGGACGCGACCTCCCCGGCTTGCCGACTCAAGCGAACGTACCGATGTGGTCCCGACAGCGATGACACGACCGCCACGCGCACGGGTGCGTTCGATCGCCTCGACGGTTTCCTCGGGCACGTGCGCCACCTCGCTATGCATCACGTGATCTTCGATACGGTCCACACGCACCGGCTGAAACGTACCGGCACCCACATGCAGCGTAACAAAGGTGGCTTCGACCCCCCGCGCCTCAAGCTGCTCCAGCATCGCCTCGTCAAAGTGCAATCCTGCCGTTGGCGCTGCCACCGCACCGGCCTCGCGGGCATAGACGGTCTGGTAACGCTCCCGGTCAGAGGATTCGTCCGGGCGGTCAACATAGGGAGGCAGCGGCATATGGCCGATGCGATCGAGCAGTTCAAGCACAGGTTCACCGGTTTCGGTCTCCAACCGGAACAGTGCCTCCTGCCGCCCGACCATGCGCAGCACGCTGCCGTCCTCGAGGATGACCTTCTGTCCGTCCTTGAGCGCCTTGGAAGCGCGAACATGGGCAAGGATCTCGTGCTCACCGGTTACCCGCTCGACCAGTACTTCCACCTGGCCCCCGGTTTCCTTCTTGCCGAACAACCGTGCGGGAATCACCCGGGTATCATTGAAAACCAGCAGGTCGCCTTCCTGGACCAGATCCCGCAGGTCTGTGAACCGAAGGTGATCAAGCTTGCCGGTCAGACCCTCCAGGCACAGCAAACGGGAGGCACTGCGCTCCTTGAGCGGATACCGGGCGATCAACTCGTCCGGGAGGTCAAAATAAAAGTCGGAGACGTTCATGGGATGGACTGGTTTCGAGACTGCAGGAAGATGGTAGCGGCGGGCGGACTCGAACCGCCACGGGTTTTACCCCAACGGATTTTGAATCCGTCGTGTCTACCAATTTCACCACGCCGCCATCGGAGAGTGTGGGGGATTATACTGACGTTATTTTCGAAAGCAATAACATTACGGGCGTTCCGGCGGCCAGTCCGACACGAACTCGTGAACGTCGGGGCGGGGCACCCTCGGCTTCTCCATGGCGACCGTTCCGGTATAGAGAAAACCGATGATGGATTCATGCTCCGACAGGCCCAGCCCCTCCCGGACTGCAGGGTGATACGCGATCGGCCCGGTACGCCACATGACGCCGAATCCAGCCTCCTGAAGCGCCAACTCCAGAAAGCTCATGCCGGTACCCGCAGACAACAGCTGCTCAACCTCCGGGACCTTGGGATGCTCGCTCGGTGACACAATCCCGACGACAATCATCGGCGCGCGCAGCGGAGCACGGCGGAGTTTCTCGATCTCGGACTCGTCTGCATTATTGGGGCAAGTGGATGCAAACAGATTGCCCAGCTGCTCCAACCCCTCCCCTTCGATCACCAGATAGCGCCAGGGTCGCAACAGTGCGTGATCCGGCGCCCGGGCGGCACAGGCAAAGGCCTTTTCGAGGGTCGCGCGGTCGGGGGCCGGCGCTGTGAGACGCGGCTGGGAACTGCGATTGAGAAGAAACTCGGTAACTGACGTCATATCCACTCGCTGTCAGGAAGAAATGTGTTCAAAAAGCGCCGTCTGGAAGCCCACACGTGAATTGTGGCTTATACGTAATACTGGTAACCTTCAATTCTGGTTGGCCCATGTTAACAACTATAAATGAAGTGGCAGCACCATGAATGACCAGAACGGATTTCGCAACTTTTCAGAATTCTATCCTTACTATCTGGAAGAACACAGTGATGTAACCTGCCGCCGCCTGCATTTTGCCGGCAGTCTGCTGGTTCTGATCGTCGCAGTGTGGGCGATCACCTCAGGCAAACTGCTGTGGCTGCTGGCGCTACCGGTTATCGGATACGGCTTCGCCTGGGTGGGCCACTTCAAGTTCGAAAAGAATCGCCCGGCTACCTTCAAATACCCACTATACAGTCTGATGGGGGACTGGGTTATGTTTCGAGACATGCTGATTGGCAGGATTCGTTTCTGAGATGATGAGCGCCTCTGCGGAGTTGCGAAATGCAAGTGGCAGCGCCGGTAATGCGCTGGCCCACGACCAGGGCAACAGTTCAACGGCTGTCCCCCCGATGCCGGACTACAGCGGGCGCATCCTGGCTTACACCGTCACTGCGGTCATCATCGTTATTGGCGTTCTGCAAAGCGCGTTCGACCAGTGGCTGTTGTGGCTGGTTGCCGGCGCCCTGCTCTGGCCTCACATCGCCCATCTGCTGACCCGGAAAACCTTCCTGAACCGCTCACCCCGAATTCGCCAGAAGATGCTGCTGGTGGACTGCGTGTTGGGCGGCTCCTTCATCGGTCTTACCGGCCTGGTCGCCGTTCCCGCGGTTTCGGTTTCCCTGATGATGATGTTCAGCTGCCTGATTATCGGCGGTATTCGTCAATGGCTGCTGGGGACGACCCTGATGGCTGCCGCGATGGCATCCGGAGTCGCCCTGGCTGGCCCGGCGGATTCATTCCAGGCCCCCCTGCTGACCAGCATCAGCGCGGTCCTGGCCACCGGCATCTATATCTGCGTAACGGCTTTCTATTCGCACCAGCAGGCTCGTGCCCTGATGCTGGCCAAAACCCAGATCCAGAACCAGCGGGAACAATCGATTGCGCTCTCCCACAAGCTGTCCAAGTACCTGTCTCCCCAGGTCTGGCAGTCAATCTTTACCGGTGAGCGGGATGTCCGCCTCGAAACCCAGCGCAAGAAACTCGCGGTCTTCTTCTCGGACATCAAGGGGTTCACCGAGCTTTCAGAAGAAATGGAGCCGGAGGCCCTGACCGAACTGCTCAACCACTACTTCAACGGTATGTCCGAGGTGGCCCTGAAATACGGCGGGACCATTGACAAGTTTGTCGGTGACTCGATCATGGTGTTCTTCGGGGATCCCACCAGCCGGGGCCAGAAGGAGGATGCCTTTGCCTGCGTCTCCATGGCCATCGAGATGCGCAAACACATGAAGATCATGCGCCAGAAGTGGCGCAGCCAGGGCATCAAGACTCCCCTGCAGATCCGCATGGGGATCAGCACCGGGTATACGACTGTTGGTAACTTCGGCGCCGAAAACCGGATGGATTACACCATTATCGGCAAGGAAGTAAACCTGGCGAGCCGGCTCGAATCCCTGGCTGAACCCGGGGAGATCCTCGTATCCTACGAGACGTTCTCACTGATCAAGGACAGGATCATGTGCCGCGACAAAGGCGAAATCACGGTCAAGGGCTTCGCCAAGCCGGTCCCGATCTATGAGGTGGTGGATTTCCGCCGCGATATGGGCCCGAACCGGAGCTTCCTGGAACACGAGCACAGCGGTTTTGCCATGTACCTCGACTCCGACAAGATCACCGAGAAGGAACGCAAGGCCATCCTGGAAGCGCTTGAGGATGCCGCCGACCGCCTTCGCTCCGAAGAAGACCTCCCTGACTCCGGCAAGCTTGGCTAAACCCCATTAGCTATTGGCGGATCAGCCGCGGACCGGCACTGCCCTCTGCCTGCGTACTACGCCAGGGATTGATGTCCAGACCGCCCCGGCGGGTGTAACGTGCGCACACGGCCAGCTCGGCCGGCTGGCATTTCTCCATGAGATCCGTGAAGACCGTTTCCACGCAATGCTCGTGAAAATCCTGCTTGTTACGAAAGCTGACGATATACCGCAGCAGGGACGAACGATCGATCTTCGGGCCCGTGTAGCTGATCAGCAACGTTCCCCAATCCGGCTGACCGGTCACCGGACAGTTACTCTTGAGCAGGTGCGAACACAGCCTCTCGGTAACCCGCTCTGCCCCCGCCTCAACCCCCAGGGATTCCGGGGCATACTGGTACACCACGTCGGAGACGGGCTCGTCATCAATCAGCTGATAGTCTGCCGGGCGCCCGATGGCCTCCCCACTCTCATCGACGCTGTGCAGGCTCACCCGGACCGCCGCACCGCAGGCGCTGGAGAGGTCACTGACAACCGTTTCCACCATCTGCTCAGCCGTGGAGAACACGTGCTGATTCAGCGAGTTCAGATATAGCTTAAGGGACTTGGATTCGATGATGAATGGTGACGCGGCCGGTACGACAATCTCGGCCCAGGCAACTGCAGGCAGACCACCGGGCCGCAGCCAGGAGACTTCCCAGGCCTGCCACAGATCCTCGCCAAACCAGGGCCAGCGACCATCCTCAAGCCCGAGCCGGCGCCGGTTTTCCTCCCGCGCCACCGGGAACAGCAGGGTCGGATTGTAAGAATCCGGGTATTCGCTGGACTTGCCCAGCGGCGCATTGTGCAAAGCCATATCGGTTCCTGAAATCAGTGGCGTATTCCCTTGCCTCGCTCAAGCATGCGCAGGGCAATGAACGCCAGTACAACGATGAAGACCAGAATCATACCAAGAGACACGAACGGATTAACGTCCGAAACACCCAGTATGCCGAAACGAAAGCCGTTCACCATGTAGAGGATCGGATTCGCCATGGACACGCCCTGCCAGAACCCTGGCAGCAGGTCGATGCTGTAGAACACACCGCCCAGGTAGGTCAGAGGCGTCAGCACGAACGTGGGTACAATTGAGATGTCATCGAACTTGGTCGCCAGCATGGCGTTGATAAAGCCGCCGAGGGCAAATAGAGCGGACGTCAGGAACACCGTGACCACCACCATCGGGAGACTGTGAATCGATAATTGCGTAAATGCCAGGGAGAGCGCCGTGACAATGACCCCGATACCGAGGCCACGGGCCATACCACCGGTCACGTAACCGGCAAGGATCACCCAGTTCGGCACGGGTGATACCAGCAGCTCCTCGATACTGCGCTGGAACTTCATTGAAAAGAAGGACGACACCACGTTGGCGTAGGAATTGGTGATCACCGCCATCATGATCAGGCCGGGAACAATGAACTGCATGTAGTTGAAGCCGCCCATCTCGCCGATTCTGGACCCGATCAGGTTACCAAAGATGATGAAATAGAGAGTCATGGTGACGGCCGGAGGCAACAGCGTCTGCGGCCAGATCCGGGTAAACCGGCGAATCTCACGGAGAACGATGGTATAGAACGCAACCCACAATGCATCAAGCCTCATGCCACGCCCTCCACGTTCTTGCGGGCTTCGGCAGCATTCTCTTCCACCATCCGGATGAACAGTTCTTCAAGGCGGTTGGCCTTCGTGCGCATACTGACTACCTTGATTCCGAGCTGATCGAGCTGGGCAAACACCGCATTCAGACCCTGTCCTTTTTCCACATCCACTTCCAGCGCACCCTCGTCATTGATGCGGCAGGTTACCTCCTGCAATCGCGGCGCTTCGGAAAGCTCCTTCTCGGTATCCATCACAAAGGTCTCCACACTCAGCTGCTGCAGCAAGTCACGCTTGCTGGTGTGTTTGAGAATCTTGCCGTGGTCAATGATGGCAATGTTCCGGCACAGAGCTTCCGCCTCCTCCAGATAATGCGTGGTCAGGATGATGGTGGTGCCCTCCCGGTTCATTTCCTCGAGAAAGGTCCACATGGATCGGCGCAGTTCAATATCCACACCCGCGGTCGGCTCATCAAGGATCAATAGCTTCGGCTCGTGCACCAGTGCCCGGGCGATCATCAGTCGCCGCTTCATGCCACCGGAGAGCATGCGGGCCGGGGTGTTCCGCTTGTCCCAGAGCCCCAGCTTCTTCAGGTATTTCTCGGCGGAGACGGAGGCCCGGGCCAGAGGGATCCCGTAGTAACCCGCCTGGGTAGTCACGATATCGAACACTTTCTCGAACTGATTGAAGTTGAACTCCTGCGGAACAACGCCGAGGTTCAGTTTCGCATCTGCCAGATTGGTATCGATGTCGTGGCCGAACACCCGAACCTTGCCAGCGGTCTTGTTGACCAGTGAGCAGACGATGCCCAGCGTCGTGGATTTCCCGGCCCCATTGGGTCCGAGCAGTGCGAAGAAATCCCCTTCCCTGACATGAAGATCAATCCCCTTGAGGGCCTGAAACCCGTCACCGTAGGTCTTGGTGAGACCCTCAATTTCCAGCGCATTGGTCATAGCTCATCCCGGATCCGATGGATTTCGATGGCGGCCCGCACAACCGCGCAAGCCAAAAAGTAGAGTGCTATTCATTGTGGCAAATTGACGGAATTCAAGGGCCTGCCCGCCAACCCGCCCAAAGGTCCAAACTGCGACAGGAATCGCGATATCTGCCAACAGCCATCCCTATAATGCGGTTACAACAACTTACAAAACGCTGTCAGGATCGTCCGCTGCCAGCCACCAGGACCGGGATGTACGCCGAAACATGAAATCCGTTCACCGAACTGTACCCCTGCTTACCCTGCTGACCTCGCTTTCGCTGTCCGGTTGCCTTGGCAGCGATGACGGTGGCGGTTCCGCCACCAGCAGCGGGCAGCTGAACTACAACGGATTCAGCGGCCTGAGTTTCAGCACAGCAAGCCAGAGCGGCACCACCGGCGCCGATGGTGAATTCCGCTATTATCCCGGCGAAACCGTGAGCTTTCGGGTCGGAGACCTGGTCCTGGCAGACAATGTGCCGGCCCGGCGCCACGTCACCCTGCTTGAATTATTTCCCGGGATCCGAAGTGCGCTGCAAACTCCGACAGTCGATGCCGAAGGCCTGCGAACCCATACCGGCACCGAACTGAACCTCCTGGAAAACGCGTCTCTGATGAATATGACCCGCCTGCTGATGTTACTGGACTGGACCCAGGGCGTACCGGAGGGCGAAGGCATCGAAATCCGCCAACGGGTGATCGACCAGCTGAACGCAGCCCTACCATTGCTAGACTCCCCCATCGACTTCAACGTACCCACCACGGAATTCACCGCCACGGGCACGACACCCTCACCAGCCAACCAGTTGCTGGCCAGGATCTGTTTCCATCCCGAGGGCGACGAACTCTGCGAACCGCCTCCAACGCCGGAACAAATCCAGAATGCTCCCGAGAGACCGGAGAACGAGGCGGACTGGGATCCGGAAACGGAGTACCGACAGGACCTTCAGGCAAAACGCGACCGGATCCTGGAAGCCATCCGCACCATGGACGAAATCGACAATGAAGATGCGCGGACTTACCTGCGCAGGGAACTGAAAGACATCACGACAGCGGTCAGCAATCGCTATTATCTCGATGAGGACGTAGCCAGCCATCCGGCAAGCGACACCGGCATCAAAAGCGTCCGGGTGAAACGAATCGGGGGACCAATCGAACTGTCTGCCATCGAGGCCATCAGTACGCGGCCGGAGGACGTCACGATACACGCATGGAGCTGGCAGAGTGCCGAGGTGGACTATTTCGTCAGTGGAAGCAGCGGCGGTGAATCGGAACTGGTGATGAGCTTCCGCCCCGAAAACACCTACCGCTGGATACGCAAGAGCCTGAGGGTGATTATCCGCTGATCAGACGACCCAGGCTCCAGCGGGACTCTGCACCGGTCACGTCATACCGCGAAGGATCAAGGCCTTCCGAGCCGTGCGGCAGGCATTCCTTCACGATCAGGGCTTCATTGACGTCGCGGCTCTCGTTGTACTTGGCAAGATCAATAATATGCGCCGATTTCAGGGGCTGGTGCTCCTGATCAGTCATGACCATCACCTTGGGCCACAAGCGGCGCTCCGGAGAATGGGATACCACGATGCCACGCTGGCCATCGCTGAGCTCCACCAGACTGCCGGTGGGGTAGACTCCAATGGCCTGAATGAAATTCTCCACCAGATCTTCCTGGAATTCGATATTCCTCATCTCGTAGAGCAGACTGACAGCCTTCGCGGGGGTCATGGGATCATCCCCCCCCTCTCTCGGACCAATCAACGACTCGAAATATTCGGCAATACCCGCCACTTTTGCCATCAACGGAATCCGGGTGCCCCGAACGCCCTGGGGGAAACCTGAGCCATTGTGTCTCTCGCGGTGTCCACCAACCACGCTCAGGACTGCCCGGGATACACCGGTACCCTCAAGCATGGCGAGGCCTTTCTCTACGTAGGTCCGATAACGGGCGTAGTCCTCGGCACTGAACTGTCCTTCGTGATTCAGCAGGGAGCGCGGCAGAACCGTCTTACCCACCTGGGACAGCAGGCAACCCATACCCAGATGGTTCAGCAGCCCTTCATTGAGACCGAGGTGGCGGCCACACACCAGCGCCCAGATGGAGGTATTGAGCGAGTGGCGATAGATGTAATCGTCGTGGGCACGGATCCGGCTCAGCCATAGCAGTGCGTCGGGGTGACGAATCACACTGGCGACCATCTTGCGGGTTATCTCCGCGACGGGGCGCAGGTCCGCGCTGCCTCCTTCCTGCAACGCCTCGAACGCGCGTTCCAGAGCAATTTCGGCGTCATCCAGAAGACGGCGGGATACTTTGATTTCTTTTTTCAGGGTGGTCGTGGTTTCGTATTCCACCGGCTCCTGGATCGCCAGGGGCGGGAGCTTGAGCTCCTCGCGGTCTCCGCCCCGCTTCAGGGTGCGACGTCCGAATGCGGGCTTGATCTCTCCCTTCTCGAAAGCCGGGGTCTCGCGAATTTCAGCCACGTCAATCATGACCCACCGGCAGTGGGATTTCAGCGCCCGGATATCATCCTCGGAACGGATGTAGAACCCCTGGATGGGGAACGGTGTCTGATGCCAGGGCCGGTCCAGATCGGACACGAACATGCCCACTTCCAAATCATGAACCGCAACTTTTCTCTGTTGGACGCCCACGAGAGTCACCCCTGAAATTTATTCATTTTTAGATATTTGACATTCTGACGCAGCATACACAAGAGTCCATTACAGTTTCGTACCCTAAAAGATCCAGAAAGTAACTGAAGGTAAACAGACTGTAACTCCCGAATCTGGCTCACACTGCTTTTGCGTCACTGTTCGCAAACCGATTCATCAAAGTCCGGAAGACTGGCAGCCAGCGATCCACGAGGCACTTTACGAGTATAGACGGCGTAGGGAACAGGCGAGGCACGCAGGTAGTCCATATTGATTGCCTCACCCTCCTCCTCGAACCCCGGAACCAAAGGCTCGCAGGCCACCAACAATTCCAGACTGCCCTCGACATCTGCAATCCTCGCACCGCTCTCGCCCGGGGCCACAACAACACAGGCGGACGGATCCAGATCCGGGCGGCTGACCACCACCTGATCCACCCCTGGCTCCGCACAGGCACGGATCCCGTGGCCGCAAGCGCCAGCCTCACCATGGGAATCATCCCGCAGGCGCCAGATACGGGCACTACACTGGGTTTCCACTTTCAGTGCGGTCGACCGGTCATCCAGAAACCACCAGTCCGGGTACTCGGCGGTATTCCAGGACACCCGGACCTGCCGCGGCTCACCCTGTGAATTCTCTGCGGGAAACATGGCGAAATGACTGTAGTAACTGGCGCAGCCGGACAACAGGACCACGGCCGATATAAATAAAAACGAGATCCTGCACATCATCCCTGCTCTGGCTCTGCCATCCATCCTGAGAATCCTTCTGGCTCGAGAAAATCCAAGTTTTTTAGAGTGTTCGGAAGAATACCACCATTTTGCCTGAAATATTCCAAAGGTGATATTGACTCTGCCGCCAATCCAAATGAGAATGGTTTCTGTTTTTAGATGCTTGTAACTCTTACAGGTGAAACAAACTCAACTCACGCAGAGGAATCTCCACCATGCGCATGAAACTGGCAGCAACTGCTGCGATGGCCCTGGCGGCCTTGCCTCTGTCGGCCTCCGCCGACGGCGAAGTCAACATCTACTCCTACCGCCAGGCATACTTGCTCGAGCCGCTCCTGAATGCATTCGAAAAGGAAACCGGCATCGAGACCAACGTGGTCTTTGCCAAACAGGGCCTTGCCGAACGTCTTGAGCGCGAAGGCCGAAACAGCCCGGCAGACGTCGTCATGACCGTCGACATTTCCCGTATCAACGAGCTGGTCGAGCGTGACCTGGTCCAGGGCGTAGACAGCGACGTGCTGAACAGCAACATTCCGGAAAACCTGCGCCACCCGGAAGGCAAATGGTTTGCCCTGACCACCCGTGGCCGCCTGATCTTCACCTCCAAAGAGCGCGTGGAAGAAGGTGAAATCACCACCTATGAAGAGCTGGCCGACGACAAATGGAACGACCGCATCTGTACCCGTAGCGGCAAACACCCTTATAACATCGCCCTGTTCTCCTCCCTGATTGCCCACCACGGCGAAGAGTGGACCCAGCAGTGGCTGCAGGACGTAAAAGACAACCTGGCCCGAAAGCCACAGGGTGGCGACCGTGACCAGATCAAGGCCATTGCCGAAGGCGTGTGCGATATTTCCATCGGCAACAGCTACTACTATGGCAACATGCTGCAGGACGAGAATCAGCGCCCGATTGCCGAGCAGGTTCGCCTGGTCTTCCCGAACGCCGATGGCCGGGGCACCCACGTGAACATCAGCGGCATTTCGCTGACCAAGAGCGCTCCGAACCGGGACAACGCCGTCAAGCTGATGGAATTCCTGTCCTCACCGGAAGCCCAGCGTATTTACGCCGAAGCCAACACCGAGTACCCCGCAAATCCGGAAGTGAAACCCTCCGGCCTGGTTGCCGAGTGGGGTGAGATCAACCCGGACGAGCTCTCGCTGCAGACCATCGCGGAAAACCGCGAAGCCGCGGTCAAGCTGGTTGACCGCGTCGATTACGACGGCGAGTAATCGAAGAGGTCGGCACACAATAGATCGAGGAAAAGGGCGCTACGGCGCCCTTTTCTGTCTCGGGGGCATCGGCTCCTAAAATGACGCGAGTCATTGCAGCGCAACTGACAGCTGACTACAATCCTCAATCTTTCTCAGTTTCATTTGACAGACGGGAGCATTATGACCGAGGCCGTAACCGCCGCTGACCCGGGGCTCACCCAGCCCTTGCTGGCAAAACGCGCTTCCCGTCGCTGGATCATTTCCGCCACCCTTATTACCGCCATTGTGGCTCTTCCGGTCCTGTCAGTGATCTTCCTGGCCTTTTTCCCCGAAGAGAACATCTGGCCGCACCTGATTGACACCACCCTGCCACGTTACCTTTGGACCACCGTCCAGCTGATGGTCGGCGTTGGTGCCATTACCCTCGTGATCGGGCTGTCGACTGCCTGGGCCGTGACCATGTGCGAGTTTCCCGGGCGCAAATTCTTCGAATGGGCCATGTTGCTGCCGTTTGCGGTACCCGCGTATGTCATCGCTTATGTCTACACCAGCCTGCTGGACTACGCCGGGCCCGTCCAGCGTTCTCTGCGTGACTGGTTTGGCTGGCAGAATGCTTCCGACTACTGGTTTCCGGAGATTCGCAGCCTGGAAGGCGCCACCCTGATGATCGGCCTGGTACTCTACCCCTATGTCTACCTGCTGGCCCGGGCGGCCTTCCTGGAACAGTCACCGTCCCTGTTTGCAGTCAGCCGCAGTCTCGGGCATTCGGCACTGAGCACCTTCTTCCGGGTCGTCCTCCCCATCGCCCGTCCCGCCGTTGCCGTCGGACTGTCCCTGGTGTTGATGGAAACCCTGAACGATTTTGGTACCGTCGATTTCTTCGCCGTGCAGACCCTAACCGCGGGGCTCTTTGATACCTGGATGAACCTGGGCAACCTGGGCGGTGCCGCACAGATTGCCACCACCATGCTGGTGTTCGTGGTGATTCTGGTAACCCTTGAGCGGTACTCCCGCCGACGCCAGCAGCAGTATGCCGCACGCGACAACCGGGACCCCATCCGCCGTTTCACCATGTCCTTTCCGCGACAGATGATCTGCGTTGCCGTGTGCGCCGGGCCGTTCATCCTCGGCTTCGTAGTACCTGCCGGAACCCTGGGCCTTTATGCGTGGGAGTACTTTGAGGAAAGCTGGAATCCGGACTTCGTCCGGAACACGTTGAACAGCCTGTTCCTGTCCAGTGCTGCAGCCATAACCACCCTGTTGATCGGCGTTATCCTGGCTTACAGCCGGCGCCTGCATAACACCCGGGGCATGCAGATACTCATGCGCCTCTCCAGCCTGGGCTACGCCATGCCCGGCGCCGTACTGGCGGTCGGCGTGATTGTCCCCCTGGCGGGTTTCGATAACTGGCTGGACAGCCTGATGCGGGATACCTTCGGTATCAGCACCGGCCTCTTGCTGAGCGGAACGGCGTTTGCCCTGGTCTTTGCCTACACGGTCCGCTTTCTGGCGGTCTCGGCCGGCAGCGTGGAAAGCGCGTTACAGAAGGTGACGCCCAGCATGGACATGGCCTCACGCTCACTCGGCTACACGCCCGGCAAAACCCTGGTCAAAGTGCACCTGCCGATACTCCGGGGTACCCTGCTGACCGCCGCCCTGGTGGTGTTCGTGGATTGCATGAAAGAGTTGCCGGCCACGCTCATTCTCCGGCCGTTCAATTTCGAGACCCTCGCGACCTACGTTTACCAGTTCGCCTCGGACGAGCGCCTGTTCCACAGCGCCCTGCCCTCGTTGATCATTGTCCTGGCCGGCATCGTACCGATCATCCTGATGAGCCGCTCCATCTCCAATACCCGGAGCATCGCTTAGCGGCTGGCAAACTGCGACCGGCCTTACAGACCTACCCGGGAATGCACGTCCTGAACCACAAAACGGCCCTGGAATACTGCCACCGGATCCATCTTCGGGAGCACCGTGGGCTGGCCACAGAACACTTCCGCCGTGAGATCCAACCGACCCTTGCCATGGCGGGCCAGACTCTTCCGGAAACGCTCCGGAATTTCTTCTCCGGGCAACCGGCACACTACAAAGAAGTCACCGGTCACCGGTTCCAGGTAGTCGATGTTACCGCTTTGAACAACGACCGCGCCTCTGAGCCCCAGATCCCAAAGAGCCAGTTCGGTCAGGCTCCAGGCGGCGGTTACCGCAGCTGAATAAACACTGCCGCCAAAACCGGTACCCTGATGGTTGCGATTGGGCTCGAGCGGTGCGCTGAGCACCAGGGCGTGGCCGTCCCAGGAATGCAGCTGAATGCCCAGCGCACGGGACAAGGGGATATCTTCGTTGATTCGTTTCTGGAAAAGGGCCAACTGGGTCATAACTTCCTCCTGACTACCAGAAGTTTAGGCCCGAGCGGCGGTTTTCAATATGCGACTAACGTCGGCCAGAAACACCGGACAGAACCGGATACAAAAAGGGCCCGGTAATTCCGGGCCCTTTTAATGGTGTGCGGATTACCCGTTACTGCCAGATAACCGGCTGTTTCTGGGCGTACCAGCTGTCCACCTTTTCCTGATAGGCATCCTCCACCACGTTCCGCTTCAGTTTGAGGGTCGGTGTCAGGAAGCTGTTCTCGATCGACCACTCGTCGCTGACCACGGTAATGAATGCCAGCTGCTCATGGGGATCCACAGTCTTGTTCACTTCCTGGATCAGGCTCTTGAAGCTGTCTTCCAACTGCTTGCGGAAATTGTCGTCCGCAAGCTTGGGACGAGTTTCCTCGCCCAGCATCACCAATGCGTGAGGCTGGGTCTGATTGGCACCAGACACACACACCATCTCGATGGCATCGTGAGACATCAGGCGGTTCTCGATCGGCGCGGGCGCAATATACTTGCCCTTGCTGGTCTTGAAGATCTCCTTGATACGACCAGTGAGCTTCAGGCGGCCCATCTCGTCAATCTCGCCCTTGTCACCGGTTTTCAGGAAGCCATCCTCGGTGAACGCCTCCCGGGTCTTCTCCTCGTCCTTGTAGTAGCCCATCATGGTGGCAGGACTCTTGACCAGAACCTCACCCTCTTCACTGATCTTCGTTTCCACGCCGGGCAGGGCCTCGCCCACATAACCGGTGCGGGCGCGGCCCGGTTTGTTCATGTGGGAGTAGGCGAAGTTCTCGGACATCCCGTAGCCCTCAAGCAACTCCAGGCCCAGATTGCGGTACCAGTCCAGCACATCGTGGGACAATGGCGCCGAGCCGCTGCCAGCCAACTTGACCTTGTCCAGACCCAGCCCCTTGAGCACCTTCTTCTTGATAAGGCGATTTACCAGCGGGATCTTCATCAGGCGATCCATCTTCTCTTTCGGCAGTTTCTGCAGCACACCGTGCTGGAACTTCACCCACAGACGGGGCACCGAAAGGAACAGGGTTGGCTGTGCCCGCTGCAGATCCTGAACAAAGGTGTCCAGCGATTCCGCAAAGAACAGCTCGAATCCGGAGTAAAGCGAGCCCAGCTCTACAAAGGTGCGCTCAAACACGTGGGCCAGCGGCAGGTAGGACAGCATCCGCTCGTTCGGGCCGACACCCAGGGTCTTGATGCCGCCGGCCGCAGCAAACGCCATGTTGTTGAAGCTCAGCATGACGCCCTTGGGTCGGCCGGTACTGCCCGAGGTATACACGATCGTGGCCAGCTCTTCCGGATCGCGCTGAACGTTCTCTTCCAGTGGCGGGTACTTGCTGACGATATCGTCCCAGGTTTCAAAATCGTTGGGCGGACTCAGCGGGTAGGAAAGGCAACGGACCGAGTCAGGCACGCCGGGCTTCATCATGTCCCAGTCGTCCAGTTTGCCCACGAACAACACCTCACACTCGGCGTGATTGAGGATGTAGTTGACGGTATCCGCATTCAACGTGGGATAAAGCGGAACGGAAATGTGGCCAGCCATCCAAATGGCCCAATCTGACATTATCCAGTGGGCGCAATTCTTGGAAATGATGCCTACCCGGCTCTTCTCCGGGAGATTCAGCGATTTCAGATAGGCTGCCATCCGGCGAGCCTCATCCACCGCCCGACCCCAGGTGTACTCCACAACCTTGCCATCGCCCACAGGCTGCGTCATGTAGAGGTCGTTCTTCTTCGCCTTCTCCCAGTGGTAAACCATATCCAGGGGAAGTTTGTTTGTTGTGTCCATGGACCTTCCTTATGCGTCATCGTGCTTTTAATTGTTCGCCTTATTAGGCGTATTATTAGACTTTCGTAGGGTATTTCAACACACATTCGCCCGTCAAAACGTGACCAACGCAAAACAATTAGAATTTACAACTTCTTCCAGGAATAACGTACGGCCGGTAACTTCCCCTACCCCTTACGCCCCCGGGCTGTGATAAACTCTCGCACTTTCCGGACGTCAGACCCGACACACCTGAAACCACTAAAAACTCGGAGATGGGTATATGGCCAAGAGAACTCTGCGCACTCTTCTGGGTGCGTCCCTGCTGGCAGCAGCAAGCCTGGTACAGGCCCAGGAAGCCAAAACCGTTGCCATCACGCAGATCGTCGAACACCCTGCCCTTGACGCCGTCTACCAGGGCGTGAAGGATCAGCTGGCCGAGCAAGGCTACAAGGAAGGCGAAAACCTGACCGTGATGCACGAGAGCGCGCAGGGCAACTCTGCCATCGCCTCCCAGATCGCCCGCAAGTTCGTGGGTGAGAGCCCGGATGTGATCGTGGCCATCGCTACTCCGTCTGCGCAGACCGTAGCCGCAGCGGCCCGCAACATCCCGGTTGTGTTTTCCGCCGTCACCGATCCGGTCGGCGCCAAGCTGGTGGAAAGCTTGGAAGCACCGGGCGCCAACATCACCGGCGTCAGCGACATGCTGCCGATTGACAAGCACCTGGACATGCTCCAACGCGCGATGCCGGATGCCAAGCGCATCGGTACCGTGTACAACCCGGGTGAAGCCAACGCCGTTTCCCTGGTCAACCTGCTGGAAGAGCGCCTGGCCGAGCGTGGTCTGGAACTGGTCAAGGCCGCTGCCACCAAGACCTCCGAAGTGCTCGGCGCCGCCCGTTCCCTGGTCGGTGAAGCCGACGCCATCTACCTGACTACCGACAACACCGTGATCAGCGCCGCCGAAGCGGTAATCTCCGTGGGCGAGCGCGCCGACATCCCGGTCTTCGCTGCCGACACCGCGACCGTTGAGCGTGGTGCCGTTGCCGCTCTTGGCTTCAACTATTACGAGCACGGCCGCCAGACCGGCAAGATGGTCTACCGGGTGCTCGAGGGTGCGGATACCGCCAACATGCCCGTTGAAACCATGGACACACTGGATCTGTTCGTGAACCCTGCCGCCGCCGAGCGCATGGGCATCACCCTGTCCGAAGACTTCGTCAAGGAAGCGAAAAAAGTCGTCAAAAACGATAAGTAAACGCCCTGACCTATACGGGCGGACCCCACAAGGGCCCGCCCGTTTTTCTTTCACAGTGAATACTACCCATGCTCAGTGAAATCGCTTTTTACGGTGCCCTGGAAACCGGTCTCATCTATGGCCTCGTTGCCTTCGGCATCTACATCTCTTTCCGTGTTCTCGACTTCCCCGACCTCACCGTTGACGGCAGCTTTCCGCTGGGTGCCGCGGTGGCCGCCATGCTCATCATCGACGGCTGGAACCCCTGGATTGCCACCGGCGCCGCCGTACTGGCCGGCATGGCCGCCGGAGCTGTGACCGCACTGCTCAACGTCAAGCTCAACATCCTCAACCTGCTGGCGTCGATCCTGACCATGATCGCCCTGTACTCGGTGAACCTTCGCATCATGGGCCGGCCGAATGTGGCCCTGCTCTCCGAAGAAACCGTGCTTACACCCTGGTACGACCTGGATCTGGCTTTTCACCAGGTGCCGGTGTTGCTGTTTGTGATCGTGGTCTTTGTTTCACTGATCCTGCTCTGGCGTTTCATGAAATCCGAAACCGGCCTCGCTATGCGTGCCACCGGCGCCAACGCTCGGATGGCACGGGCCCAGGGCATCGCCACCGGTGCCATGATCGTTCTGGGCGTAGCGCTCTCCAACGGTCTGGTGGGCCTGGCCGGTGCGCTGTTTGCCCAGAGCCAGGGTGCGGCCGACGTCACCATGGGGGTCGGCGTGATCGTCATCGGCCTGGCATCACTGATCGGGGGCGAGGCGCTGGTAACACCCTCCACCGTCGTCCGGGCACTGATTGCCTGCGTGGTAGGGGCCATTATCTACCGCCTGGCCATAGCCTTTGCCCTGAACGCCGATGTCCTGGGCCTGCAGGCGCAGGACCTGAACCTGATTACCGCGGTTCTCGTGACCCTGGCAATTGTCCTGCCGGGCGTGCGCAACTCCGTGATCGGCAAACTCACCCGCAAAAAGGCCTGAGGAATCGACATGATCAGTGCAAGCGATCTCCGACTGACTTTTGGCAAGGGAACGCCGCTGGAAAACCCCGCACTACGGGGCATGAGTCTCACCGTGAACCAGGGTGAATTTGTCACCGTGATCGGCAGTAATGGCGCCGGCAAATCCACCTTCCTCAACGCACTCGCCGGCGAGGTCATTGTGGACACCGGACAGATTATCGTGGACAACCAGGACGTCACCCGGCTGCCCACCCACAAGCGTGCGGCACGGGTTGCCCGGGTGTTCCAGGACCCTCTCGCGGGCACCTGCGAGAATCTGTCCATCGAGGAAAACCTTGCCCTGGCCATCAAGCGTGGCCAGCGCAGGGGCCTGACCGCCGCGGTCAAGAAGCAGTACCTGAGCCAGTTCCGGGAAAGTCTCTCTTCGCTGAAGCTCGGTCTGGAAAACCGCCTGGGCGACAAGATGGGCCTGCTCTCCGGTGGACAGCGCCAGGCCGTAAGCCTGCTCATGGCCAGCCTGACGCCCTCCAGCATCCTGCTGCTCGACGAACACACCGCTGCGTTGGACCCGAAAACCGCCGCCTTCGTACTGGAACTGACGGAAAAAATCATCGAGGAGCAGAAACTGACCGCCCTGATGGTTACCCACAGCATGAAGCAGGCACTGGAAGTCGGCACCCGCACGGTGATGCTGCATCAGGGCCAGGTGGTGTTCGACATTGCCGGCAAGGAACGGGAAGGGCTGGAGGTGAAGGATCTGCTCGGCCTGTTCGAAAAACAGCGGGGCCTTGAAGTGGACGACGACAGTCTGCTGCTGGGCTGACCAGAAAATCAAAAAAGGCGGGAACACCATCCCGCCTTTTTTGTTGCCCTTCACTGACCGCAATCAGTGCCCGTAGATCAGCATCCGGGTATTGGTGATGGCCAGATCGTCCATCGCCATACTGCCGATGGATGTACCGCCCACGAGCACACCACCAATCGCCATATCCGCGGTGAACGACTGCATATCAACGGCCAGACTGTCGGTGCCGGCATGGTTCGCACGCTTGTAGATATCCAGATCCACCTTGGCAAACAGATCGGGAATGTTCTTGTTGCGGACAGGATCGTAGGTGTCGCCCGTCAGCCTCACGTCCCGGAGGCCCAATGCCAGGAACGGCACGTCGAAGTCCATGTCATCGATGGCGATGTCAGCCCGGAAGTTCATCACATCCGTGGCGGTATCGATTTCCACGTTGGCACCGCCCATCAGGAAATCAGCATTGAAGTTATCCAGTACAGTGGTGCTGTCGGTATGCCCGACCAGATTCCAGGCACCGGTCGAGATTCGTATATCAACGGCGCCAAAGGTCTGGGGAAGCACATTGATGATGGCATCACCATCGGATAGCAGGTCGATCTCGATGCGGATATTGTCGAGCAGGTTACTCTCGTCGGCGGTGCTGCCCATCAGATTGATGCCCAGTTCCGGGAACAGGTCACTCCGGTTGGTACCCCCGATAAAGATATCGTTTACCTCAAGGGAGCCTTCATCGGTGTAGATGAAGCGGTCGATGTTGAGTTGCGTTTCCAGCTCGATGGTCACACCGGCCTGGCCGGTGATGCTGCCCATGGCGGCTTCATCCAGGGCGCGGATTTCCGCCATGGCGGCAGCAGGCACACTCGCCAGGCTGAGCGCCAGTAAAGAAGGTTTCAGGCCTTTCATTGTTTCATCCTTTTATAGTCGTTATCACTTCCTGTGGGCCACTGCTTCACTACGACGCCACACGCTCACTTTAGCGACACGTCCAGCAAGGGTACGTGCAGGAGTCACAAAACCTGCAATCCCGAATCATTGGCATCATTTGACCGAAATCTGACCACAATATGTAGTGTTTTTGAGCAATCTTTCCCAAGCGCCGGTTTTTACGCGGCTTTCGGTATTTTCAAGACCTTTTCCATTGATTTTCTTTGCCCCGCACCCTCAATCAATAGTTGCGTTCTTATTCACACAATACTATATCCTGTTATACTCCTTGAAAAATAAGCCCACATATAGGGCCACAAGGACAAACCGGACCTGCCTACCCGGCAGGCGCGAGAAGGCCTCAGCCAGGCCCACAGCAACGATCACACAACGGGAACGGCCGTCAAAGGCAGGCAGGGAGGACCCCCACATCTTGTGGTCTTCTTACCTATCTGCCCCATCCGGGCCCGCAAGACACAGAAACCGACAGACGCAACACGACTCAAAGGGGTATGGCGCCGGAGACGGCGCCATCGAAAAGAGACATACTGGAAGAACCGAGGGTGGCAATGAACGCTAAGGCACAGGCAGTGATCACAACGATTCCCATGCAGGAAGCTTCACTGGATATCTGGAGCAGCAAGTACCAGCTCAAGACCAAGACCGGTGAACCCGTCGACAAGGACATCAACGCCACCTACGAACGTGTGGCCAGGGCCCTGGCGGAAGTGGAAAACAAGTCCGTGCGCACCAAGCACATGAAGGACTTCATCTGGGCCCTGCAGAACGGCGCCATCCCGGCCGGCCGTATCACCTCCAACGCCGGTGCGGAGGCCCACAAACCGGCCACATCCACCATCAACTGCACCGTCTCCGGTACCGTCCATGACTCCATGAACGACATCCTGGAGAAGAACCACGAAGCAGGCCTGACCCTCAAGGCCGGCTGCGGTATCGGTTACGAGTTCTCCACCCTGCGTCCCCGTGGCGCCTATGTTGCCGGCGCCGGCGCCACCACCTCCGGCCCGCTGTCCTTTATGGATATCTTCGACCGCATGTGCTTCACCGTGTCCTCCGCCGGCGGTCGCCGTGGCGCCCAGATGGCCACCTTCGACGTTCACCACCCGGACGTGATCGAGTTCATCCAGGCGAAGCGCGAAGACGGGCGCCTGCGCCAGTTCAACCTGTCCCTGCTGATCACCGAGGACTTCATCGAAGCAGTCCGCAACGGGGACGACTGGCACCTGTCTTTCCCGGTCACCCAGAAGGAAGTGGAAGACGAAGGCCTGGACCTGAGCGACACCTCCCAGTTCCTGTACCGCGACTTCCCGGTCCAGGACAGCTATGTGGTCAATGACGAAGGCAAGGTTGCCTGCCGCATCTACAAGACGGTCAAGGCCCAGTTCATCTGGGACACCATCATGACCAGCACCTACGACTACGCCGAGCCGGGCTTCATCCTGATCGACAAGGTCAACCAGATGAACAACAACTGGTTCTGCGAAGACATCCGCGCCACCAACCCCTGCGGTGAGCAGCCCCTGCCCCCGTACGGCAGCTGCCTGCTGGGCTCGGTGAACCTGACCAAGTTCGTGGAATACCCGTTCACCGACAAGGCCAGCTTCAACTACGAGAAGTACCGCAAGGTGGTTGGCATCTTCACCCGCATGCTCGACAACGTAGTGGAAATCAACGGCCTGCCGCTGGCCGAGCAGCGCCACGAGATCACCCACAAGCGCCGCCACGGCATGGGCATTCTGGGCCTGGGTTCCACCCTCGCCATGCTGCGTATGCCGTACGGTTCTGAGGAGTCCGTACAGTTCACCGAGGAAGTCGTGCGTGAAATGGCCGTGGAAGGCTGGCGCCAGTCCCTGGCCCTGGCCGAAGAGAAAGGCCCGGCGCCGATCATGGACGAAGAGTTCGAAATCACCCCGAAGATGATGACCAAGTGCCCGGAACTGGCCAAAGAAGGCTACAAGGTCGGCGATATCCTCAAGGGCAAACTGCTGCACGCCCGGTTCAGCCGCTACATGCAGCAGATCGCCCACGTGGAGCCGGAGCTGGTGAAGCAGCTGGCCGAGAAAGGTGGCCGCTTTACCCACCACACCTCCATCGCGCCGACCGGCACCATCAGCCTGTCACTGGCCAACAACGCCAGTAACGGCATCGAGCCGAGCTTCTCGCACCACTACGCGCGTAACATCATCCGCGAAGGCCGCAAGACCAAGGAGAAGGTAGACGTGTTCTCCTTCGAGCTGCTGGCCTACCGCCACCTGGTGAACCCGGGCGCCATGCCGTTCTCCGAAGACGAGGACAAGAAACTGCCGTCCTACTTCACCACCTCGGACGACGTAACGCCGCAACAGCACGTGGATATCCAGGCTGCGGCCCAGAAGTGGGTAGATTCCTCGATTTCCAAAACGGCCAACGTTCCGACAGACTTCGCATACCAGGACTTCAAGGACATCTACCTGTACGCCTACGACAAGGGCCTGAAGGGGTGCACCACGTTCCGCTTCAACCCGGAAGCCTTCCAGGGCGTACTGGTGAAAGAGAAAGACCTTGAGAACACCCTTTACGAGTTCACCCTGGACGATGGCAGCAAGGTGACCCTGCGCGGTAACGAACAGGTGGAGTACGACGGCGAAATCCACACCGCCGCCAACCTGTTTGATGCGCTCAAAGAAGGCACCTACGGCAAGTACTGATCCGGGAACCGACAACAGGACAACGAACATGACAGTCAAAATCAGCAATCAGATCGTCGGCTACCGCGTAAAGAAAGCCGATACCGAAACACCGAGCGAGCACCAGGCGCCGGTGCAGGCGGAAACCAAGCCGGTCCAGATGAACGAGTACATCGAACGGCCGGATTTCCTGCTGGGCACCACCTACAAGATCAAGCCGCCGGTAGCCGAGCACGCGATGTACATCACCATCAACGACATCCTGCTCAACGAGGGAACGGACCACGAAAGCCGCCAGCCGTACGAAGTGTTCATCAACTCCAAGTCGATGGAACACTTCCAGTGGGTTATCGCCCTCACCCGCGTTATCTCCGCGGTGTTCCGCAAAGGCGGTGACGTAACCTTCCTGGTGGAAGAGCTGCGCTCCGTGTACGACCCCAACGGCGGCTACTTCAAGAAGGGCGGCGTGTTCATGCCGTCACTGGTCGCCGAAATCGGCGCCGTGATCGAGAAGCACCTGAAAGCCATCGGCCTGCTGGAAAGCGAGGAAATGAGCGAAACCACCAAGCGCATCCTCGCCGAAAAGCGCGCCGAGTTCGAAGCCAGCCAGAGCACGGCCACCAACGACGACACCAGCAACGACTACCCCGCCAATGCCACCATGTGTGGCAAATGCAGCACCAAGGCGGTCATCGTGATGGACGGTTGCGCCACCTGCCTGGCTTGCGGCGATAGCAAGTGCGGTTGAGGCGGTAGCCTGATGAAGTGGCGGAAAGGCCCGGTGGTGAGAACTACCGGGCCTTTTTGTTCTGGAATACGGGTTGCAGGGTCCAACGTGAGCACGGCGTTAAACTGGTCCTTCAGGTTCGCTCCCAACTTCAGGAAATGCCATGATCGAGATTCACCAATTCGCACCAGCGTGGGGGATGAATATCAGCCCCTTCTGCCTCAAGGTCGAAATTTACTGTCGGTTGGCCGGGATTCCCTACCAGGCCCGGAGCACCCTCCCATTCAGGGGGCCGAGAGGCAAGCTTCCATTTATTGTTGATCAGTCACAGCGGGTTCCCGACAGCGGCAACATCGTGACCTACCTGAAGGCGAACTACGGCGACCGGCTGGACGGACAGCTCTCGGATGCCCAATCCGCCCCTGGCCACATGCTGCGCCGGCTGTGTGAGGAAAGTCTGTATTTTGTCATCGTCTATTCCCGTTGGATAGACGACCGGTACTGGCCCCAGACCAGGGACGCTTTTTTCAACATGGTGCCATCAGGCGCTCGCCAGCCGGTAGCGGGCATGGTCCGACGAGCCATCCGACGAGGCCTTACCGGGCAGGGTTACGGTCGACATCCGTTGGCGGAGGTGTATGCTGCCGGAATTGCGGACCTTGCCGCAATTGCCTGGCAGCTGGACAAGCACAGCTATGCAGTGGGTGAATGTGTGACCTCGTTTGATGCAACGCTGTATGCATTCCTGTTCAATATCCTTAGGGTACCGCTGGAAACGCCCCTCAAGCAGGCCGCCTCGAAGCATGCGTCGATTATTGCGTACCTGGAGCGCATGGATGAGTTGCTCAAGGAAAAATCTGCCTGAGGCCGTGTACACCACTCCGTATACATGGAGCCTGATAACAGAAGATCACACCCATAAAACGCATCGCGAGCTGCTTTACCCGGAGAGTTTTTCACTGTTTCGAGGCTCCAAAATTGCCCGCACGTCCTTATAGAATTTTTATCAGAACGCCCTCGATGTCGCCGCTGTTTTCCGGGCGGACTAGCCGCGCCATTTCTTTGCCATCCTTCAGAAAAATCAGAGTCGGCCAGAGCTTAACGCCAAATGTACGCCCCAACCTCCGGCCTTTGCCATCTTCAACTTTCACATGCGGAACGTCTGGGTAATTGTCCATGGCCGCCTTGATATATGCCTGTGCACCTCGGCAGAACCCGCACCAGTTGGTACCGAATTCGATCACCATCGGACCCGTGGTCTGGTCCAGCTCATCACGACTGAGCGTTTGAGGTGTATATCGGCTCGTATAGGACATGGCGGTTCCTCGGTGGGTAATGGACAATCTTTAAGCGCCCGTGTTCGAATGATACCGTTTGGTGGTTTCAGTCATCCAGACTCCGGAGGGGCTCATGGCAGGTGGATGGTCACGTGATGGTGCGGTTCAGGAACAGATCGACGCAAGCGTTGAAGACGAAATTCAGCGCGCACGCAGCCAGTTAGCCGGCGGCGAGAGCGCTACGGAATGCGATGAGTGTGGCGCGCTGATTCCGGAGGCCCGGCGCAAGGCCATTCCCGGTGTTCGGTTGTGCATCGACTGCCAGTCGGCCCATGAGAAGCAGCAAACCCAGTCTGGCAGCATCAATCGTAGAGGCAGTAAGGACAGCCAGCTTCGATAGCCTGTTGGTTTCGCCATTCATCAGGCTCCCCCCAAGGCAACCGGAATCACAGCCCCGGAGGTGCGCGGAAAGGCCTTTGGCATTAAGCTACTGAAACAACTTGTATTTGCACTTATCCCAAAACGGGCCTTGTTCCCCTGTTAATCGGAATAACCCATGAACGGCGAATGCCTCTGCTCAGAAGTCCAATTCGAGATCCAGGGCGATCTCCCCAACCTCTACCAATGCCACTGTTCCCTCTGCCGCAAGGCCACCGGATCTGCCGCCAACGCTGCCACCTTCGTCCATCAGCAGAACTTCCGCTGGCTCTCAGGCGAGGACAGGATCACCTCGTTCCAGAAACCAACCGGTTATCGCAGTGATTTCTGCTCCGTATGTGGCAGCCCGGTGCCCAATCAGCTGAGAGGCACCGAACTGGTCTGGGTACCTGCTGGTTTGTTGGAGGCTTTCGAAGCGGAGGTGAATGTACACCTTCATCTTGGTTCGTCGGCATCCTGGGAGCGGGATTCCATTGACTGCCTGCGTCTTGAGGCGGGGCCGGAAAGTCTCGATGCCCTCAAGCAAGCGCTCCACAGCACGGAAGCCTGAGAATCTCATGAAACGGATTGGGCTTTTTTGTCTGTTGATCTCCTGTATTGCTACAGCATCAGCTGAACCCGAGTTTCACCTTTGTTCGGGCTACGTTCAGCGTTCGGCAACCGGGGAACAGAGCGAAAATGGCTGGCCGGTTTTCATCCAGCTGACCGAGCGCGGTGCGAACAGCTTCAAGGAGTTCACCGAGGCAAACGTGGGCAGTCCTGTCCGCATCGTGGTTGCCGACCGTGAGTTCACCAGGGCAACACTGTGGACGCCAATTCCCGGCGGAAGGTTGCATGGCTCGTTCCCTTCGGAGGCCGCTGCAACTGAATGGCAGAGACTGCTGGAAGGCGGTTTGCCACCAGCTCCGTGCGGCGCGGAAAAGTGAAACAAGCCTGACTCGGCGGAAACCGGCCAGTAGACTGATGCTTTAACCGGTTGAATGCTGCCCCCCATCAACAGGAGCCCATCCAGTGCCTGAACTGAAAACCCTCGGTCTGTTTCTTGTAACCGCCCTCGCGGAGATCGTCGGCTGCTACCTGCCTTATCTCTGGCTTCGCGAAGGCAAAAGCGTCTGGCTGCTGGTGCCCGGCGCCCTCAGCCTCGCCCTATTCGCCTGGCTATTGTCATTGCATCCGACGGCAGCTGGCCGGGTGTATGCGGCTTATGGTGGGGTGTACGTTTTCATGGCGATACTGTGGCTCTGGGCAGTTGACGGTATCCGTCCCACCGCGTGGGACATCCTGGGCTCGGCCGTCGCCCTGCTGGGGATGGCGATCATTATGTTTGCGCCGAGGAGCAGCTAAACTGGTTCACACCTGAAATAAATCCTGCTGTCGATTTTGCAGTGCCCCATGCGACTACTGGGTGCAAGACCGCAAACCAGGAGGATGAACTCATGCGAAAAGTGATTGTTGGCGCCATGGTGTCGCTGGACGGTGTAATGCAGGCGCCCGGTGGCCCTGAAGAAGATCCCACTGGGGGATTCGGCTACGGCGGCTGGGTGGCCCCGATGGTGGATGAGGTGTTTGGCGAAGAGATTGACCGTATGTTCGGCCAGCCCTTCGACCTTTTACTCGGACGCAAGACCTACGAGATTTTCGCCGCCCACTGGCCCTATGCCGAGGACGGACCAGACGATTCGATCGCCAAGACCTTCAACTCCATCAACAAGTACGTTGCCACCCGGAAGGGACTGGATCTGACCTGGCAGGGCTCGGTGGCGCTCAATGACGCGGCAGCCGATGTTGCGCGGCTGAAGCTGGAGGATGGCCCCGCGCTGGTTACCCAAGGAAGTTCGGATCTGCTCCAGACGCTGTTCGAGAACGACCTGGTCGATCAGGTCAACGTCTTCACCTTCCCGATTGTGCTTGGCCGCGGCAAGAAGCTGTTTGGCAATGGCACCAAACCAGCCGCGTTCAAGCTGGCCGCGAGCAGGATTTCACCCAGCGGCATCGTCATCGGGCGCTATGTACGTGACGGCAAGGTGGCAACCGGTGACTTTGCCATGGACCCACCTACTCCGGCGGAAATCGCACGCCGCAAAAAGCTACGCCAGGAGGGCTAACGAGATGGAACACGCGAAGAACACCATTTGTCTCTGGTTCGACGGCGGCGCCGAAGAGGCGGCCCGCTTTTACGCCGATACCTTCCCGGATTCATCGGTGGGTCGGATTCTCCGCGCGCCGGGTGACTTTCCATCCGGCAAGAAGGACGATGTCCTGACCGTGCAGTTCACGGTCCTGGGCATCCCCTGCCTCGGGCTCAACGGCGGCCCCGCCTTCACCCACGACGAAGCCTTCTCCTTCCAGGTGGCCACCTACGACCAGGAGGAGACCGATCGCTATTGGGATGCAATTGTGGGCAATGGCGGCGAAGAAAGCGCTTGCGGTTGGTGCCGGGACAAATGGGGCATCTCGTGGCAGATTACACCAGTGGCCTTGACCGAGGCCATTGCCGACCCGGATCCCGCTGCCGCCAGCCGGGCATTCGAGGCGATGATGGAAATGGGCAAGATCGATATTGCGGCCATTGAGGCGGCGCGACGGGGGGAATGAGAGACGTCAGGCCAAAGCCAACGTACCGCTCGGGCCACAAATTTCTCAGCCATGTCACAAAAGCCGAAGCCATTTCGTCTACCTCTGTAGAACCCCATCAAGATGATCCATCCACTGCAGAGGAACCAGAAAATGGAGAAACGCCTGAATGCTTACAAAGCCAACCCGGAAGCCATCGCGGCCATGTCCAGGCTGGACGATCATGTGCGCCGTTGTGGGCTGGAACAAAGCCTCATCGAGCTCGTAGTCACTCGAGCCTCCCAGATTAACGGCTGCGCCTACTGCCTCCACAAGCACACCAGTGAGGCACGTGCAGCTGGTGAGAGAGAGGTACGGCTCTATCTTCTGTCTGCATGGCGTGAATCGGCCCTTTATACACCCCGGGAAAAAGCGGCGCTGGCCTGGACCGAAGCATTGACGAAGCTCCCGGAGACTGGGGCCCCCACCCGGGACTACGAGCTGGGACTTGCCCACTTCTCCGAGAAGGAGTTTGTGGATCTGACACTCTTGATCGGCGTCATCAATGCCTGGAACCGGATCGGTGTGGGTTTCAGAAACGTTCATCCGAATGATGAGGCGTTGAGCGAAACATGGGAAATACCGGAACTGTGACTGACCTTGCCATGACGGAGCGCAGTGCCCGCCAGTTCAATTACTGGCGTCGTTATCTGACCGGAGTTGCTTACCGCATGCTGGGCTCGGTAACCGAGGCAGAGGATGTGGTACAGGATGCATACCTGCGTTGGCATGGCTCCGATTGCTCGTCGGTGACTGACGTTCGGGCGTACCTGACCACAATCATCAGTCGGCTGTGCCTAGACCGCCTGAAGGCCGTTCACAGGCAAAGGGAGATCTATGTCGGTCCCTGGTTACCGGAGCCTCTGGTGGAGTCACTGGAGGCTCCGGTTGGCGCCGAGGCTCTGGCCAATGATGTCACTTTTGCGTTGATGCTGGCGCTGGAGCGGTTGTCGCCTCTGGAGCGCGCTGCGTTCCTGCTGCATGATGTCTTCGGGATTGATTTCGGGCAGATCGCGCTTAGCCTCGATCGCAACGAAGCAAGTTGCCGACAGCTTGCCAGTAGGGCCCGAAAGAAAGTGCAGGCTGCCTGCCCGAGGTACCCGGTAACGCCCCATCAGCACAATCAGTTGACCGAACGATTCTTCAGCGCGGCCCGCAGCGGCGATGTCACGGAACTGAAGGCCCTGCTGAGTGAACATGCCACACTTCATACCGACGGTGGTGGCAAGAGAATTGCCGCGCGGCGTGTGATCTTCGGGGCCGACAAGATCTGTCGATTTTTCAGGGGGCTGGCTCGGAAGCCGTCTTCATCCGGCCCACATTGGGTTAAACCGGTTAGCGTGAATGGTCTGCCTGGCTGGTTAACCATCGAGCGGGATGGACTGCCCCAGGTAACGACGGTTGAGATCGCGGGGGACCGTATCGAAGGTCTTTATGTGGTTCGCAACCCGGACAAGTTGCACCATCTGGTGGACCAACTGCCTGAGCAATTTATGGAAGACGGCATATCTGTGGAGACATCTTTCAATGAGTGAGTTACTGGAGTTTGGAAGGAGGATACTGGAGAACCAGCCATTCAGCGCCCTGCTCGGCACCGAGCTGGAAGTCTTTGAGCCTGGGACCGCCGTTCTTTCACTCGCAATCCGGCCGGAGTTGAAACAACAGCACGGCTTTGTTCATGGGGGCGTTGTCAGTTACCTGGCTGACAATGCATTGACCTATGCCGGCGGCTCGGTCCTGGGCGATTCGGTCACCTCCGAATACAAGATCAATTACCTCCGCCCGGCGATTGGGGACAAACTGGTCGCCAAAGCCACGGTTCTTTCGTCGGGAAGAAACCAGGCAGTCTGCCAGTGCACCGTAATTGCAACGGGAGAGGCCGGTGAACGCACCGTTGCGCTGGCCCAGGGCACCATCAACAAGATTGATCCCAAAAACTGAGAATTCCCATCCGGGGAACCGCGTCATCCATGAACGCAAACGCCACGAGGACACCATGACGGACATCGCAGACACTCCTGCCCCTCCCTACTACGCCGTGATCTTCAGCAGCCATCGCACGGAAGGAAACAATGGCTATGCGGAAATGGCGGAGCGCATGGCCCAGTTGGCCTCGCGGCAACCTGGCTATCTGGGCATGGAATCCGCCCGGGAAGGTCTGGGCATTACGGTTTCCTACTGGGAAAGCCTGGAGGCCATCCGCAACTGGAAAAAGAATGCAGAACATCAGGAGGCCCAGCGATTGGGCCACCAGGTATGGTACTCCAGCTTTCGTGTGCGGGTGGCAAAGGTAGAGCGGGAATATGGTATCTGACGATGGATAAAACTTGAGCGTTGAAGCGGCAGCGTGAGTCAACTCGTACTATTTTCTAGTGAGTGACCAGCGGAATGATTTCTGCCTGGTCCCCCAATAACGCAGGGAGCTCACGCTTTATGACTAATCTACCCGATGTCGGAGAGAGAATCTGTGCCGGCGAATCCGCCTGCATTGAAAATACCCATACCGCCAAACTTTCAATAAGCCTGTTCTGTGGCGACGCTTGCCGTGTGGATCTTGATCTGGGGCCAGGCCAGGTTCTGGAGTTCACCGCCGGTAATTCAGATGCGAAGGTAGTGCTGCACCATGGTGATCCTGCTAACCTGCTGATCATCAAGCCGGAATCTGCATCCTGAATACAAAGCAACCAAATATGAAAACCATTGGCCTTCTCGGCGGAATGAGCTGGGAATCAACCCAGACTTACTATCGGCTGCTCAATGAGGGCGTGAAAGCGCGCCTGGGCGGACTGCATTCTGCAAAACTTATTCTCTACAGCGTCGATTTTGCCGAGATCGAGGCACTCCAGCACCAGGGCAATTGGCCCGGGACGGCGAGCATTCTGTCCCGGGCCGCTCGCTCGCTTGAAGATGCCGGGGCGGATTTTCTGGTTATCGGCACCAACACCATGCACAAGGTGGCACCCGAAATCGAACAGGCTATCCGGATTCCACTGCTTCATATTGCCGATGCAACGGCCGGCGTTCTGAAGCGGGATGGTGTTTCCAGTGTTGGACTGCTGGGGACACGGTTTACCATGGAGCAGGACTTTTACCGGGAGCGCCTTGAGAACGCTGGCATCCGGGTAATCGTTCCCAATGTGCCGGAGCGCGAACTCATTCACAGGGTCATCTATGAGGAATTGTGCCAGGGCTCCATCAACCAGGCCTCAAAACAGGCTTACCTGGAGATCGTCACTACCCTGGCCGGCCGCGGCGCCGACGCGGTCATCCTCGGCTGCACCGAGATCGGGCTGCTGATCCAGCAGACGGACACGCCGGTTGCCCTCTATGACACCACGGAAATCCACGCTGCTCAGGCCGTTGAGAAGGCGCTTGATACTTGATTGAGGTTTAACCATGCACCTTCCCTTCTGGCTGACCACCGCCCTGCTCTTCCCGGTATTGCTTTACCAGGGCAAGCGTGCCCGGCGGGACACGCCACGGCTTCCGGAAGCCCAGGGTTCCCCCGGCGGCCAGTATGGCGAGGGCGTGCCAGTATTCCGGGTTCTGGTTATCGGGGAATCCACGGCCGCAGGCGTGGGAGTGTCCACCCATCACCAGGGCCTCGCGAGCCAGCTGGCGTCGCAGCTGCACGAACGCTCCGGGCAGACCATTGCCTGGCACACGTTTGGCGTGAACGGCATCCGGCTGGGCGAGCTGAACGCGAAACTGGCAGATGCAGAACTGCCGGAAGCGGATGTGGTGTTACTCAGCATGGGGGTTAACGATACCACCGGATTCACCCCGAGGTTCCGGTTCCGCCAGCAGCTATTGGCGCTTCGTAACCTGCTCTCAAAACGCTACCCGGGACCCATATGTTTGCTGAGCGTGCCTCCGATGCACCTGTTCACCGCACTGCCCTCACCGCTCAGGCACATTATGGGTTGGCGGGCGCGGCAGCTGGATCGGCTGTATCAGCAACTGGCCAACCAGTACCCGGACAATTTCCGCTATCTGACCTACCCGACCATCACCGATACCTCGATGCTGGCCAGCGACGGCTATCATCCGAGCGAAAAGGGCTACCGTGCCATTGCGGCCGCATTGGCAAATGGAAATCTGGAATTACCTTATTCCAACTTGAACTCAAGCACAGACGCCGCATAATCGGGAAGGTTTCCTTCACCAGATAGTGGCCAGACCCATGAGCAAAGACTACTTCGCCCACAAAGCAGACACCTACGAGCAGAACCGCGACCGCGTCGATAACGTCACCAACATCGCCAACACCATCCTGGAAAAGGCGCACATCGAGCCCTCCATGCACCTGATGGATTTCGGGTCCGGGACCGGGCTCTTGCTGGAGCGGATCGCGCCGCACGTGAAGAAAATCACGGCGGTGGACATTTCCCCTTCCATGAACCGCCAGCTCTCCGAAAAACGGGCCTCTCTGAACTGCGAGCTGGAGATCAAGGAGATTGATCTGGAGAAGGAGTCCATAGACGAGCGGTTCGACGGCATCATCTCCTCCATGACCATGCACCATGTACGGGATATCGATGCGATGTTCCGGCGCTTCAGGGAGCTGCTGAAGCCGGGTGGCTTTATCGCCATTTCCGATCTGGACAAGGAAGACGGCACCTTCCATAGTGAAGATACCGGCGTGTTCCATTTCGGTTTTGAGCGCAACGAGATCGCCCGTGCTGCAGAGCAGGCCGGGTTCTCTGATGTTGAGGTGGTGTCCGCCAGCGCCATTGAAAAAGAAGACCGGAGCTATCCGGTGTTCTTGCTGACTGCGAGCACCATTTCAGATGAAAACAGCCACCAATAACAGCAAGCCCATCTTCTGGCGAGACGCCCGTCTGCCCCATGTGGAGCTGCGCAAGGTCGCAGACGGGCGTGAGGTTTGCTATGCCCCGCATACTCACACCCAGTGGTCGATGGGGGCTATTACCGGCGGCAAGAGTACATTTCAGTACCGGAATGATCATTACCGGGTCCAGGCCGGAGATCTTGTGCTGATGAACCCCGAGTGGGTTCACACCTGCAATCCCATCGACAATCAGCCGTGGGCGTATCTGATGTTGTATGTGGATACGGCGTGGCTGACCGACCTTCGGTTCCGGGCGGGACTGCTGCCGGAACCCCGGTGGCAGGACCTTTCGACTGCCATGATATCGGATCCGATCTGGTTTGAACGCTACTGCAAGCTGGCCGAATGCCTGCTTGAGCCCGAGAATGAGTTGCTGGAGAAGCAGTCGCAGGTTGTGGAATTTCTGTCAGACCTCATGCATGAACTGGCGAGGCAACCCGTCACGACAGCCCCAAAGACTCCCGAGATTCTCACGGACCTGGCCCTCTACCTCGATGAGCATGCAGCGGATGATGTCTCACTGGACATCCTGTGCGAGCTGTCCGGGTTCAGTCCCGGCCACCTGATCCGGGCGTTCAAACAACATTTCGGACTCACGCCCCACGCCTATCTGGTGAACCGTCGCGTGCAGCTGGGCCGCCAACAACTGAAAAACGGCACTGCCATTGCCGAGGCCGCGCTGAATGCCGGCTTCGCCGACCAGCCGCATTTCCAGCGCGCCTTCAAACGGCTGATGGCGGCAACACCCAACCAATACCGGCGCGCATCAGCCGATCACAAGGTAGAGGCAACTCGCCGCCAGCAGTAAAGCCAGCACCCGATTCACCGTCGCCAATACCGCTGGCCTCTGGACCTGTTGCCTGAGGAAGGCACCCGCGTATACCCAACACGCCAACGACAGCCAGCAGATAGGTAGGTAAACCGACGCGAACAGCAGCACCTGCGGTAAGTCATTGGCACTGGTGTAGGCGCCAATGCCGGAAGCCGAGGCCAGCCAAGCCTTGGGATTGAGCCACTGCATCAGCGCCCCCGTCCCGAAACCAGGCGCCTTTTCTGTTGCCTTTTCGGGTAACTGACCGCTATCGAGGGCCAGCTTCACACTCAAATAAAGCAGAAACGCCACCCCCGCCCATCGCAAAACGACTTCAAAAGCCGGTACCAGGTTCAGCAGTGAATACAGCCCCAATCCCACTGAAATGAACAATGCGATAAAACCAATGGTGGCGCCGCTTACGAAAATCAGTCCGCGAGAGACCGGGTAACGGGTTCCGCTGCTCAGACACACAAGGTTTACCGGTCCCGGCGAGATAGATGCGGCCAGGGCAAAGGCGGACATGGGCAGAATCAGGGAAAGACTCATGGGGTCGATGCTCCTTGGTAATGTTTCGCTCAGTCTGGCCGGGATTAAAGGAAATTTATTGCACAAAATTGCGGTTCAGACTTTACAAAGCCGGCCTCAGCCGCGATCCTTTCACTGCAAGTCGCCGGCGAAAGAACGTAGCCAAATCATACACTTCTACTCGCCAGCACATGGAAAATGGACGCATGCCAGAGGCATTGCCTCGCGCTTTTTGGCGCAGTGACGTCCTGATATGACAAGGTTGTCTTGCCCCATAACGCATGGTCTTGCGTGGGCCCGGTTGTATTGTCTCAGGAGTCTGCTCCGGTGCGGAGCGATGGCAGGGATGCACAAGCAACAGAAAGGGACCCATCATCATGCCAGACCAACTCCGGTTGATCATCGAACCCAAGGACAACGTCGACAGCACCGAAGCCGAATCACTTCAGGTACGGATCACCTACCAGATTCCGGTAAAAACAGACGACGGAGAAGCCACAACCCACCCGGGCAGTGATACTCTCAGGCTTGATCGGCACGCCCGAGCCGAAGCTATCCTCCAGCCCATCGCTCTTGATCAAAGCATCAATGCCATCCTCGAAAACCGGCAGGGTCTGGAAGTCGCAGACCTTGGCACGATTGATGGAACACCCGCCAGCGAGGGTGAACCGGTAAAGCTGGTGATTCCGTCGGCCACACTGAAACAGGCGCTGACCCGTCTGGAGCCCGACCAGCAACCGGTGCTGGCGCGTTCCGGCCGTTTCGTACGACTCGGCCAGCCAGAACAGCGGTTCGATCAATACACTCTGAGCGTTGACCTGGTTGACACCCCCGCCAAGCAGAATGCCCTGAAAGCCTTGCTGGGCCAATCGACCGAAGGTGCCCTGGGCACCAGCGCCAGTCAGGCGCCGCTGGATGCCACCACTGCTGAGCAGCTTGGTGTGTTGTCGCTCACAGCCGCCGATCTCAAGTTCGATGGTTCGTTCCAGATCAACCGACACTTTGATCCACAAACCGAAGCACCCGGCTGGGCCTGGTTACTGAACGGCCCCGAACTGATCATCGGCTATCGGGAAGACCCGACGCTGCGTTTGCCGCAGCGAGATCTTCGCATTCTCCTTCCCTGGCAGGAAAAAGGTGCGGACGCCCCGGACGCATCCAGACCCGGTCAATCCGAAAACGGAAAAAACCCGCCCCTCAACGTCGATGAAGAGAGCCTTCTGAATGAGCCGGACCTGTTCAATGACGATCCCGGCTCCTATTGCAGGCCATTCAGCAATCCGGCACGCATTCTCGGAGAACGCCGTTTCCATACGGTATTCCGGGTGGAGCAGCCGGAGATTGAGTCCACCGCCAACACCAAACCGGATTACAGTGGCCTGCTGCACCCGAAAGATGCCCGCCAGCCGATGATGATTCGCAGTGCCATGGTCGCGAACAATGAAAGCAGCAACCTGCCTTCCGGAGGTGGATTTCCGATTCTGGAGAATCTAGGCTCAAGCCTGAACCGGTTCCTGCCCCGGGATAACACACTCCTGATGCCGCCGGTAAAAGCCATCGATTTCCTGCCATTGCCCAAGCTCCCATGGCTCAACCGGCGCCAGCCCGTAGGCCCCAATAACCCGATTGATTGGGATGGGGATACTACGCAGTACCAGGCCCTGTCCGTTGCAGGCGGCCATATTCTCGAGTGGCGGGTACAATGGCGTTCGAACGGTTACTCCCTTGGCGACGTGGCGCACACCCTGACTCTTGCACCGCGACAAACCCGGCGCATCGTAAAACTGGACTGGCGCCGCCGTGAGCAAAGCATCCGCTCTGAGCGCACCGAATTCGGCGAAGAGGTTTCACAAACGACCCTGCGGGAAAGGGACTACAACGATGCCGTCCGCTCCAACCTGAACGAGTGGAGCAAAGGCGGCAGCAAATCCCAGACCACCGGGGTCGCCGGCGGCATCGGCTTTGCCATGGGGCCGGTGGTGATCGGGGGTGGTGCCGCTCACGGCCGCGCCAGTTCGAGCAGCTGGCAACAGGGCGGCCGCAGCGTCGCTGCAGCCGAGGAACAGAGTCTGCGTGACGCGGTGCGACAATTCGGAGATTCACTACGCCAGTTTGAAAGCACGGTGGTGAACGAAGTCAGTCAGGATGAGTCGATTGAGGGCGTGTCGGAAGTGGTCCGCAACCCCAACTATTGCCATTCCCTGACGGTGATCTATCACGAAATCCTGCGCCATATGCGGGTGGACACAGTACTTGCAGGTGTCCGGGAGTGCCTGTTCGTTCCCTTCTCCATCCGTCCCTTTACACAGAATCGGATTGCCCGGTGGCGGGACGTGTTTGAACGCTACCTGCAGAAACGGGAACTGCGCTGGGCCCTTAAATACGCTGAAGCAGTGGCGAACAACTGGGAAGGCGTGGACACTCCACCCGACGGCGAACGAACGGCCCAGACGGTGCGAAGCCTCGCCGGCTCCATCTACATCAAGCTCGGTATTGAGCGGCCCCGGGATGAAGTGGTGTCGGAGGAGATCGACGACCAGCTCAAGGAGGAAGGCGCCGTTGGCGAAAAGGTGACCACCCGGGTATGGCAAACCTACGCAGGCATTCTGCCAATACCGGTGGGACAAATCGTTGCACGCATCCGCGACTACAGCCCCTCTCAGCGGGATGCCTATTTCCAGCGGGAAATTGCGCCGTCCATGGCCCGGCGCTGGGTCGACAGACTGAAGCTGGAAACCGCCGGTGGAGAGCTTCAGGGTGCCGATTTCACACTGGTGGGCGAGTACCGGTTCAACCGTACCGTTCGGGTCGATTTCAACGTGCCCACCGATTCGCTGTCGGATACCACCCGCGCGGCGCTCACCCGATTGACTCTTTCCGCCTCCGAGCACCTGCCTAAAGGTTCGGTGGCGAACGTCACCAGCGCCACGGTGGAATTTCACACCGATCACTACAACCGTAGGGTTCGCGCGTCTACAGGCACCCAGGACCTGATCTCTCCGCCCGCCTGGGATGACGAAGACACCACCCGGCCGGCCCCGACCGAGAGCGCCACCCTCACGTTCAATCCGTCGAACTGGGAGAAGCAGAACCCGAGGCGCGAAGCGGAGGAAGCCAACGAGAAGATCCTCGACCACATCAACGACAACCTGCACTACTACCACAAGGTGCTCTGGTGGACGATGGACCGGGACGAACTCTATATGCTGCTCGATGGCTTTGCCATCTCCTCCAGCGACCGGCGTTCCATCGCCTCGGTAGTGGAACGGGAGCCCATCGCCATACTGGGGAACTCCCTGGTATTCCGGGTGGCCGCCGGTGCATTCCTCGGCGTTAACGGCCACGAAAGTTACGAGGAGGCCTTCAACTACTACAAGGGCGAAGGCGCACCGTCTACGCCTATGCGGGTCAGCCTGCCCACCGACGGGCTCTACGCCCAGGCCATCATGGACCAGTGCGAGGCCTGCGAGGAGCATCACGGCTCAACCGACTGGGTACTGAACGACGAGGATCCGGCCCTGGCTGAATTCCCGAGCACTTTCTTTGACTCCCGCCGAGCCCAGCCTCAGAACATGACACCCACGGACATGCCCGACTCCATCATCAATCTGCAGAATGCTCCTGCCGCGCCGGCACCCCAGGGATTTGGCGACATACTGGGCACGCTCGGAAGCAACAGCGCATTCCGTGACATGGCGGGTCTGGAAGGCACCCAGAATAACGCTATGGGCGCATTGAACTCTGCCGCCAACCTGGCCGGACAGTTCGGAGGTTATGCGCTGCAGGCCAGACTGGCAGAGCTGCAAGCAGAGCGGGATGCCGGCAAGAACTTCGACAAGAAACGGGCGGCGATTGATCGTGCAGTCAGCAAGGGTTCGATGTCCAAGGCTGCCGGGGAGAAAGCATTAGAGGCCCAGTCTGAGGCTATGGGACGCAAAGCAGCGTCCGGGCTGTCCACCAACTCCAAGGATCTGGTGGAACGTTTCGGTGGAGAGCGAGATGTGTCGGTGACTGAAACCACACCCGATGGTCAGGTGACCACCAGCGTAAAAGCCGCACAATCCCGGTCTGGTCAGGGATCAGAAACCATGGCTGATGAACTGGAAAGTGCTGTCGCCGGACCCGGCGGAACGGCCGCCTCACGGCACAGCTTTCCGATTGCCAAATCAGACCCTCTGGATGAAGAGGCGATTTTCAATCACAGCTTCTTTGCCACCCCGTCGAAAGACACCATCGAGTCCTTTTTCCCTCTCATGGAACCGGTTGAGAACAGGATCAGTGAAGCCGAGCGTCAGCGCTCCATGACCCGGCCGTTCTTCTTCACGGTGGGCGGCCTCAATACCGACAGACTCGTGTCCAGCGCCGAGAATCCGGACCTGGTTCAGTTGTTGTCCTACATTGTATACGACTTCCCGGTGGCCTCCTCCGAGATCACCCGCGACGACCTGAAACCGCTCCGCAATTTGTTGGAGCGGCGGGCCGCCGCATTGAGAGAACGCAACCAGATTCTGGAAATCCAGATCCTTGGCACAGCTGACAGTACCGGGCCCTCCGACGAGAATGCGAGACTCCAGAGAGAACGTGCCCAAGCGGTTGCAGAAGGTCTCCAGAGCACCGGGTACCGTATTTCCTACATCGGCCCGTCAGACAGTCGCTTGTTCAACGACAACAACGAGTATCAGCGGGCCCTGAATCGTTCCGTAACCGTTCGCGAGACTCTGACAGCCAGCAACGGCGTTCAGATTCGCAGGAAGGACGATGACATCGATGATGTGAAGGTCCGAATCCGGGAAATCCTGACCGATGAAGCCGACAGAGGCGATACCAACGCCAATATCGCACTGACCATCATGGATCTCTATGATTCGGGCGGGAACCTCGAGGTGATACTCGCCAACAAGGTTCGAGAGTATTACAAGACTTACGCGGTGGAACTCGCACGGCGGTATGACAACCCGCTCTACCGGCCCGAGATCTTTTTCACGGATGGTCGCTACTATCTGGAACACAACCTGCAATACGCACCTAGTGTGGCCACCCTGAATGATCTGGATGCTTCAGCCCGGGATGTCATCAATCTACTCAAGGTACTTGCTGAAGCAACCTACGATGGCATCAATGTGCATGTGAAGTTTGGTGGGGGTGGCAATAACCCCGACAGTGACATGGACGCCTGGGACATGATGAATGCCGCGATAAAGAAACTGGTCGATCGCAACAGCACTGTCTATGGTGATGCCTTCGACAAATACAAAGGAAAACTGGAGAGTCCCTTCCAGTAATCGACTGGCTGCGCCTCTTGCCGATGTTGGCAAGAGGCGTTTTTGCAACTGAGTCTACTTTAGGCTAGTACGGGATGAACTCCTCCTCATCCCCCACCACTTTCGCAAACCGGCCTGCCCGCCAGTCGTCCCTGGCCTGCTCGATCCGCTCCTTGGTTGAGGACACAAAGTTCCACTCGATAAAACGCCGGCCCACGGGCGCGCCGCCAATCAGGGCGATTCGGGCGTCCTCCGTCGCGGTGACGCAAACACCGGGTTCCGTAGCAAATACGGTCATACTGTGAGTCGGTAGCTCCGAACCATGCGCCTTGAGGGCCCCGCTGGCGACGTAGATCGCGCGCTCGGGGGCTTCGGGCAACTCCAGGCTCTGGCCGGCTTTCAACGTGGCCTCCAGGTACAGGGTTTCGCTGAAACTCGGAACCGGGGATGTCACACCGTAGGCGCTGCCGATCATCACCCGCACGGGAACACCGTCGATCTCAATCGCCGGGATATCGGTACCGGGATAATGATGGAAGGCCGGGTCGGTCTCCTCGTGGGCTTCCGGTAGTGCCAGCCAGAGCTGCAGGCCATGCAACCGGTGGTCTTTAGAGGTAATTTCCGGGCGCTCCCGTTCCGAATGGGCAATGCCCCGACCGGCAACCATCAGGTTGATGTCACCCGGTCGGATCGGCTGGTAGCTGCCCAAGGAATCACGGTGCAGTATCTCGCCCTCGAAAAGATAGGTCACCGTCGCGATGCCTATATGAGGATGAGGACGCACGTTGATGCCCTCCCCGGCCGGGAAAGCCGCGGGCCCCATTTCATCAAAGAAAATCCAGGGGCCGACCATTCTTTGCTTGGCGGTTGGCAACAGCCGGCGTACCGAGAACCCGCCGAGGTCAGCAACGCGGGGGCTGAGGATCTTCTGGATCGCCCTGCAGGGCGCATCAATGGCATCGCATTGCTGTTCGGCGAACTGCAGGGTGTTACTCATGGCACCGCTCCGGTAGGCTTGTTTCCATCATGGTGGCCCACCGGAGCGCCCCACGGCAACTGAAGGTTCAGAAACGCCCGCGAATCTTTTCAATCACACCCTGAACCCGGTCTCTGGCATCGTTCAGGGTATGACTGCCGCCCAATAGCTCGCGGATCGCGTTCAGCTGTTGCTCAAATAGCCCGGGCTTCTCCACATCCCCGCTGTCCTCGTTCTGCCCCAACGGCAGGATATGGCGGAAATAGGTGCCGCCCAATACACGCCTGAGCAGTCCCTCCCCAACGAACGCATCATCGTTATTCAGGGTTCGGGTGGCACGCAAAAGCCGGCGGATGTCGTACTGGCCGGGGTAGATGTCCGGCACCTGTTTGGGAATCTCCAGCAGGCTGTAGACACCGATACGCGCCGTCCGCACCGAGCTTTCCAGGGTGAACACCACATCGTTGGGCGTCTCGACAAACTGACCCATCAAGGCCAGGTTGGTGCAGCCTTCCGGGACCACTTCCGGACGATCCCCCTTGGCCCTCGGCATGAACTGGGAGGTGATGTAGGGCATCAGGGCAATCCGGGTCTTGGTGGCGGCGATGACCTCGTCCACCTGATCGATCAGGCCGAGGTGATAACAGAGTTCCGTCAAGACTTCACGGCCGGTGCATTCCGGCATGGGCTTTTTGACGTAGTCCCCGGGTTTGTCCATGAGTAGCGCATACACCCAGAGCACGATCACATCGTCCGGCTGGTCCGGGAAATGGGGCTGACGGTTGCAGGTGAAGCTCATCAGCCAGGACGAGTCCGTGAAGGTGATGATCCCACCGGTTGCCGTGAACCCGGAGTAAGGATCATTCACCGTCAGCTCCTTGAGCTTGTCCATGAGGGGCGACGGTTTGCAGGTCAGGGTCACGGACTCCCAGGTGGATTGCGGTACGTTGCCACAGAACTTCTCGGGCCGCCCGAACACCTCGGACTGGCTTGCGAGGTTCTTCCAGAGTTGCCATCCCGAAGACTCGCCCGGGGCCTGTGCGTCTTTCAGTTCCGGGGCGGTGTTATCGTCGCCGTAGGCGGTGTCCTCGGTCATCGAGCCGGTCGTCGCGAACACCAGATCACGCTTGCGTACCCGGATGGTCTTCTCGCCCTGCTCCGTCGCGCACTGGATGCCGGTAACAGTGCGTTGGCCTCCACGGGTACTGAACTTCAGGTTCGAAACGATCGTTTCGTACTGAACCTTCACCCCCTGCTCTTTCAACCAGTTCATCAACGGGAGGATGAAACTGTCGTACTGGTTGTAGCGGGGAAACACCAGCGAGGTCATGTCGTTCAGTCCATCCATGAGGTGCAGGAAACGATGCATGTAGAGTTTCATTTCCAGCACCGAGTGCCAGTTCTGGAAGGCAAACATGGTGCGCCAGAAGGTCCAGAAATTGGTTTCCAGGAAACCCTCACTGAACCATTGCTCGACCGTGATATCGTCCAGATCTTCCTTGGGGGCCAGCAACAGCCGGATGACCTCAAGCTGCTGCTTGCGGCTCAGCCCCATGGTGGAAAAATCCGCGATCTGTCCCTGGTTTTCCAGCAGGCGGGCCTTCGACCAGTTCTTGTCCGGATCGTTGACCAGGCGGTACTCGTCAAGCACGCTAAAAGGCTCCGGCAACTCAAGGGCCGGAATCTCGGAGAACACATCCCAGAAGTTCTGGTAGGTCATCTCCATTTCACGACCACCCCGGACGATGTAGCCCTCCTCGGGATTGCCGGCGCCGTCCACAGAGCCTCCCTCGATCGATCCCTCTTCGAGAAACACGATGTTCTCCGCGGGCATGTGGCCGTCGCGGATCAGAAAGAAAGCCGCCGCCATGCCGGCAATGCCACTGCCGATGATGTAAGCGCGACGGTCTTCAATGCCCTCGGTCGGCAGTGGGCGGTGATTGACGTAGGTGCCGTGCAGGTCCGCCGGCGGAAGCGGGGTGTCGATCCCGTTGTGCAGGTGCGTGGCGGTCGCATCCGGGGTTGCGTTCACTCCTCGGGCTTTGAGGGCCCGAATGTGAGCGTCGAGGCTGGGATCTGGAACTGTCCGTTTCTTTGAATCCGTCACGCTGACTTCTCCTTTGTGATAATGGCTGTCCCTATGGTGAATCCCATAAGCTTAATCGACGGATGACACACATCAACTCGATGCCAGTTATCAAAAAAAGGTAATCTGTTACCCCAATCCCCGAGACAGGAGTACCCGGCGTGTCCGATTCCGAACAGTTCGCCAGCGATAACTACAGTGGTGTCTGCCCCCAGGCCTGGGCTGCCATGGAGCAGGCGAACCGGATGGACGAGCCCGCCTACGGCGAGGATAGCTGGACCCAGCGGGCCGCGGACGGCCTGCGTTCGCTGTTCGATACCGACTGCGATGTGTACTTCGTGTTCAATGGCACTGCCGCCAACTCCCTGGCACTGGCCTCTATCGGGCAGTCCTTCCACAGTGTGATCTGCCATGAGCTGGCCCACATTGAGACCGATGAGTGCGGCGGCCCCGAATACGCGTCCAACGGCGCCAAGCTGCTGCTCGGCGAAGGCCCGGATGGCAAGCTCACGCCCGCGAGCATCGAGCACCTGGTGACCAAGCGCACCGACATCCACTACCCCAAGCCCAAGGCCCTGAGCCTGACCCAGGCCACAGAGGTGGGGACGGTCTACACCCCGGAGGAACTGAAAGCCATCCGTGCCGTGGCGGACAAGCACCGGCTCAATATCCACATGGACGGTGCCCGTTTCGCCAATGCGGTGGCAGCGCTGGACGTTCACCCCTCCGAGATCACCTGGAAGGCCGGCGTGGATGTGTTGTGCTTTTCCGGCACCAAGAACGGTCTGGCGCTTGGTGAGGCGGTGGTGTTCTTCAACCGCGACCTGGCGGAGGACTTTGAGTGGCGCTGCAAGCAGGCCGGGCAACTGGCCTCCAAGATGCGGTATATTTCCGCCCCCTGGTGCGGGCTGCTGGAGAACGATGTCTGGCTGGCCAACGCCCGCCACGCCAATGCCTGCGCCGCGCGTCTGGAGAAAGGCCTGGCCGGGCTACCCGGTGTGAGCCTGCGCTATCCCAGACAGGTGAACGGCGTGTTCGTGGAGATGCCGGAACCGGTGCAGGCCGCGCTGCGGGCAAAGGGTTGGCGCTTTTACAACTTCATCGGCGATTGTGCCCGGCTGATGTGTTCCTGGTCCACCAGCGAGGCCCAGGTGGACCGGTTCCTGTGTGATCTTCGGGAACTGGTGGCCTGATTGCGGCCATTCTACCGTTTGACTAAAAATTGAATGACTCTGGAGAACCTGTCTTGAACGTTCAGGACCTTTTTGTTGATGTCCCCGGGGGTGAGTTGTTCGTTCGCTCCTGGACACCGGATGGCGCGGATCACCGTGCTCCCATGATTTTACTTCATGATTCCCTGGGGAGCGTGAAACTCTGGCGGGATTTTCCCGAGGCGCTTGCGCGTCGGCTGGAACGTCCTGTGATTGCCTACGATCGCCTGGGCTTCGGCCAGTCCTCGCCACGCGAGGGACTGCCTTCCCAGCGTTTTATCGAAGAAGAAGGGGAAGTCTATTTCCCCGCCCTGCGGGAGGCCCTGGGATTTTCGAAGTTCCTGCTGTTCGGCCACAGCGTCGGTGGCGCGATGGCAATCATAATTGCGGCCCGATTCGGTGAAGACTGCGAACTGGTCATCACCGAGGCCTCACAAGCTTTTGTGGAAGAGCACACCCTGGACGGCATCCGGGCCGCCAAAGCCCAGTTCCAGAAACCAGGGCAAATGGACAAACTGGCCCGTTACCATGGCGACAAGGCACGCTGGGTGCTGGAAGCCTGGACCGAGGTCTGGCTGGATCCGGCTTTTCATGGCTGGCAGCTGGATCCGTTCCTGGCGCACGTACGCTGCCCGGTGCTGGCCATCCACGGTGATCGGGACGAGTTCGGCACCCTGGAGTTTCCAAGGCGCATTGCGGAAGGTGTTCAGGGTCCCTCGGCACAGGCCATCCTCGATAACTGCGGTCATGTTCCCCATCGCGAACAGCAGCCACATGTCCTCGATACCGTCGCAGCCTTTTTGACTGACCACCTGGCACATTGACCGGATCCCGCCCAGTGGCGGGATTCGCCCCCTTCAACCACACTTTCCCCGGTATTGGTCCGATATAAGATCGGCCAACGTACACCCCTGTAGCCTCACATCACTCACCGGTTCAGGAGCCTGCACCATGGGAAAGCCAGTTATTGCCGACAACAAGCCCACCAAGGTCAAGCTGGAAAAAGGCGAGGAATATCTGTTCTGTGCCTGCGGGCGCTCGGAAAACCAGCCATTCTGCGATGGCTCCCACGCGGGGACCGGCATCACGCCCCAGCGGTTCGTGGCGGAGAACAGTGAAGAGGCAGTGCTGTGCCAGTGCAAGCAGACCGGAAACCCGCCCTATTGTGACGGCACCCATCAGCAGTTCGGTGACGATCTGGTTGGCAAGGAAGCGCCGGAGGGCTCCGCTGATTCCGAGGAATCCGGTAGCTCCGATAAACAGGATAAGCCCCCCAAAGCGAAGGCAACGAAAGAAGAGCCCACGGTGGAATTCATCCATCAACTCGCTCGCGATGGCCTCGACAGCATGGGCAGCCACGGGCCGGTCACCGCCATGGGGGTACCGCGCCACAGCCTGCCCCACTGGGACGACCTGCAGGTGATGGTGGCCCAGATGGCCAACAAACCGCTGATGGAAGATGTGGATGTGACCACCGAGCTGGTGGTGGGTCCGGAAGCAAAGAAGCCATTGGTGTTAACCATGCCCTTGCTGGTCTCCGACATGAGTTTTGGTGCTCTTTCCGAAGAAGCAAAGATTGCCCTGGCACGGGGTGCGGAGCTGGCCGGTACCGGCATCTGCTCTGGCGAAGGCGGCATGTTGCCGGAGGAGCAAGGGGAGAACTCCAGGTACTTCTACGAGCTGGCCAGCGCCAAGTTCGGGTATAAGGAAGACCTGCTCAGGAAGGTCCAGAGCTTCCACTTCAAGGGCGGCCAGGGCGCCAAAACCGGCACCGGCGGCCATCTGCCCGGCAACAAGAACACCGGCAGGATCTCCGAGGTCCGGGGTATTCCCGAGGGTGAACCGGCGGTTTCACCACCCACTTTCGACGATCTGAGTTCCGTGGAGGATTTCCGGAACTTTGCCGGCCGGGTCCGGGAGATCAGCGGCGGAATCCCGGTTGGTTTCAAGCTGAGTGCCAACCACATTGAGCGGGATATCCAGTTTGCCCTCGATGCAGGCGCCGATTACATCATTCTGGATGGCCGGGGCGGTGGCACCGGGGCGGCTCCGGAGATTTTCAGGAACCACATCAGTGTGCCTACCATTCCGGCCCTCGCCCGGGCCCGCCGTTACCTGGATAATCGCGGTGCGAGTGGGCGCGTCACGCTGATTGTCACCGGGGGCCTGCGCGTGCCCATGGATTTTGTGAAGGCACTGGCCCTGGGCGCGGATGGCATCGCCATCGCCAACAGCGCCATGCAGTCGATCGGCTGTGTCGCCGCGCGCATCTGCAACACCAACAACTGCCCGGCTGGCATTGCCACCCAGAAAAAGGATCTGCGCCAGCGTCTCGATGTGGACAAGTCCGCGCATCAGCTGAAAAACTTTCTGCAGGGCTCGGTCTCGCTCATGCAGGTGATGGCCCGGGCCTGTGGCCACGACAGTCTTGGCAAGTTCTCCATTGAGGACCTTTCTACCTGGAACCGCGACATGGCACTGCTCAGCGGCGTGCGGTATGCAGGGGTACTGGATCCTTCCTCCTGAGTAACGGAGGTGCCCATGGTGAGGCAGTCCCAGCCTGACCGACGAGTCGCTGTCCGGATATTGCAAATCTGCTGATCCCGCCAACGTTTTGGCGGGATCCCACCCGTCTTCCTTGATGTCAGTCAATATCCCTTTGAATCCCTGTTCATAGGATGTTCCTGGAACCATAACTATAAACAGGAACACAGGGGAGACACCGATGACATTCTGGCCGTGGAGTAAAGAGCTTGAAGTCGGAATCGGAGAGATTGATGAGCAACACAAATGGCTGGTGGATCTGACCAACCAGCTACATGACGCGCTGAAGGATGGAGCTGACGAACTGAAAGTCAGCGGGATTCTCGAATCGCTCATGGACTACACCATGAACCACTTCATTGTGGAAGAGGATCTGTTTCTGCGCCTCGGCTATCCGGAAACGGACGCCCACAAGGCCGAACACAACAAATTTACCGGCCAGATCATGAGCCTGATCGATCGGCATGAGAACGGCGATTCAGCAGGCGATGAAACGCTGGAGCTTCTGAAGGACTGGCTCACCCATCACATCCTGAAAGTGGACAAAGCCTACGTGGAGCATTTCCGCGCCCACGGAGTCAGCTGAGTCCCGGAGCCCGCCTAGGCGGGCTCCGATGCTTCCGCGGCCAGGGTCCGCACTCTTTCGAAATCCTCTTCGGTAAAGACTCCGTTGACGCCGGAAATGGAAGCCAGCTCCATTCCGTGTTTGAGACCCAGTTTGTAGATCTCCCGGACCTTTTCCCACTCGATGTTCCGGCCCAGGGTGAAGTTCTCGAACCGCCCTTCCAGGGCGAGGACGATGGTCTCCGCAAGGCAGGCATAGGCGATGCCTTTGGGCAGCCCGATGTCCTTCATTTTCGGCTCACCCGGCAGCTTGATCTCTCCGGACTCAATCACCAGAACGTCCGGGCGTTTGGCAACATCTTCGGCCGGAATATCCAGCGGCCGTGCCACATCCGTGATGACGCAGCCGGGCTTCACTTTCATGATGTCGAGGATGCGTTTGCCGGCGCCAGAAGTGGCGGTGACAATCATGTCCATGTCAGCCAGGTCACGGTTTGTTGTGGCGGCCACGTGGACCACCGCCCCCGGGGTTTCCTGCTCGATGCTTTCCTTGAGAGAGAGCAGCTTTGCCGCCTCCGGAGCCACCAGGTAGATTTCATCCACCGCCTTGGCCAGAAGTCGGGCACAGACCGAGCCAATGGCACCGGTCGCGCCAACCACCATGGCCTTGCCGGCCATTTTACCGCTTTCTCCAATGTGGACACGGCCGATTTTCCTCGCCGCGTCATGAGCGGCCCACAGCGCGCCCGAGGCGCTGTAACTGTTGCCGGTGGTAATCGGTAACGGCGCCCGTTTGGCCACAGTGATACCCGCATCCCCTACGACCTTGGTGAAGGCGCCGAGGCCCATAATCTGGGCGCCCAGTTTCTTCGCCAGTCTGGCGGCCGCCAGCAAGCGGCTGTAGGTAAACTCGGGACCATGCGCCATGATTTCCCGTGGCGTCCCACCCACCGTGATGAGCCAGCCTTCCACTTCATCCCCGGTCGGTGACCGGATGCCTGAGACCTTCGAGTAGATAAACGGTGGCGTGTAGGCAATCGCCTTCTCCACCAGATCCATCACTTTGGGCGGTGACACGCTGGCAACCCAGTCCAGCGGCGGGGTCTTGGTCAGGTACTGCTGGGACAGCGGGTGGATCACGAAGGCGAACCGGTTCACCCGACGATAGCCGTCCGGGTAAAGAATGCGGGGTTCAATACCCAGGCTCTGGATGACCTCCAGGAAATCGTCCGCCCCCAGTTGCTCGGGCGTGCGTGACAGGGCCGCGCTGATCATCGCTTCCATCACGTTCACCCCGATGGGACGGCCCTCCAGCCACGGGCTGTAGTCCACCACCATGGCTACACGCCGGGAACGCATCCAGTCCAGCACCGAATCGGAGACCCGCGAGGTAATGATGGTCTTGCCGTCCAGTTCCTTCTCGGTGAGGGATTCCAGGTCACCGATCGCACCCACGATCACATGGGAGTCCCGAACCGCACTGTGCAGGGAACCTGCCACCAGGCTCTCGCCCAACCGGTACACCGGGCTCTGGTGCAAGGCGTTGATGGCTTTGACGGCCATTGGCCGGAACATCAGCGGCGCAGTAAGACGGGTGTAGGTTTCGAGCTGGCCGAGGGACGTCAGCACCCGGGGAACCCCGAAATCCAGGTAAGGATCCGCAAACTGCAGGTTCTCGGTGTGTTCGGAAAGTGATTTTGCGATGCGGTAGCCGGCCTGGCCGTTAAGGAACAGCACCCGGGCATTATCAAAGAAATGCCCCAGCTCGGTCTGGGTATGGCGAACCGCCCACTCCTGCAGGATACCGCGCAGGCCCGCGCCGGTCGTGACCGGTTTGTCGGGCACACAGGCTTCCAGCCTGGCGGTTTCCGGGTGTTCCAGTTGCTCCCGGCCTACCTGGTAATGGTCATGAATCATGCTCAGGCCAATGGCATCCGCCTGCGGGTGCACCGACTCGAGGACGGTTTCGGCCTTTTCGATATCGCCATCCGTGCCGATACGGACGATCCGGAATGCCTGCCCGAGGAATTCCGTTTCCAGCTCGTAGTCATATTCGGACGATCCCTGGCTTACACTCACAACCGTTTTCATAGCGGCCTTCCATCCTTCCTGTAACTGTTGTAACCAGCCTAATCCAGACTGATTCGGTATGTCTTAGCGTAGGTCAAATTTGCAGCCATCGTACAGGGTCTACAATTACCCCAAGCATCCCAAAGGACACCGGTGTTTCCGGTAAAGGAGATCCCAATGAGCATTCAGGAAGAGTTGACCGCAACCATTGCGGACCTGGTCCAGCCCGGCAAAGGCATCCTGGCCGCCGACGAGAGTACTCCCACGATCGCCAAGCGCTTCAGAGCCGTCGGTGTGGAATCCACGGAAGGCAAACGCCGGGAGTACAGGAGCATCATCTTCTCGACGCCCGACCTGGGCAAATACATCAGCGGCGCCATCCTGTATGAGGAAACCCTGGAGCAACTGAGCCTGGAGGATGTCGCCATGCCCCGGCTGCTGGCCAGCCAGGGCATTGTTCCAGGCATCAAGGTCGACAAGGGCAAGGGGCCGTTGGTCAACTCGCCGGGCGACGAAATCACCTATGGCCTGGATGGTCTGGAATCCCGCCTGGAGGACTACAAGAAGCTGGGGGCCCGGTTCGCAAAGTGGCGGGATGTGTTCCATATCTCCGACACCCTGCCCTCACGCCAGGCGATCAAGGCCAATGCCGAGGTCCTCGCCCGGTACGCTGCGGTCTGCCAGTCCATGGGAATCGTACCCATTGTGGAACCGGAAGTCCTCATCGACGGCCACCACAGCATCGAGCGGGCCGGAGAGGTCAGCGAAGCGGTGCTGCGGGAGGTCTTCAAGGCGCTGTATCGTCACCACGTGGATCTGGAGACCATGGTGCTGAAGCCAAGCATGGTCACGCCTGGCAAAGAATCGCCGTCCGCCAGCCCTGAGCAGGTGGCGGAACACACGCTTATGATTTTCCGGCGCGCCGTCCCCGCAGCCGTGCCGGGCATCTTCTTCCTGTCAGGCGGCCAGACGCCGGCGGAGGCCACGGTCAATCTCAATGCCATCAACAGCATGGGCTACCATCCGTGGGAGCTGAGCTTTTCCTATGGTCGCGCCCTGCAGGAGCCGGCGCAGAAGGCCTGGGCGGGTGACCCCGCCAATGCAGGAAATGCACAGGCAGCCATGCACAAACGGGCCAGACTCAATGGCCTGGCCCGCTCCGGCGAGTATTCCCCGGAAATGGAGAACGAGGATTGAGGCGGCGGCCTAGTCGCAAATGTCCACGCATTTCCCGCTGCCGTTGAACACCAGGGTGCGACCACTGAGGGGAATGTGCACGGGCACCTCCACGGCGTCACGGAAGGTTGCCGTGCGGGTGCCCTCTTTCACCTTGCCGCCTTCGGTGGCCGGCTCATTGGCGTGGGACGGAATCACGGCCCGGGGCTTGATCAGGTCATTGATCACGTAGGCGGCCTCTGTCGGGCCGGTGGTGTAGGTATCACCGATGTTCATCACCACCAGTTCCGCGCCATAGTGGTCTGCCACTACCAGCTTCTGCTCGGCCGTAATGCCGGTATCACCGGACAGGTAGACCACAAGGCCATTGGAGAAAGTCAGCACGTAGCCAGTGGGCGGCCCCACACTGGCGGATACGCCGGCCGCTTTCAGGTAGTCCGCCAGCGGCCCGGTCAGGAACGACGGTGATACACCGTTACTGTGCACGGCCGGCACTGTGGTGATGGTGACACCACCCACTCGCTTGCTTGCACCGAAACGTACCAACTGGGATTTGGCTTTATCTGCCCCGGCCGCTTCCAGTTTGGCGGCAAAAAACGCTGGCATTTCACTGCCAGTCACAATGGTGGCCTGCTTGGCCACAGCAATATCTACCGTGTTGGATTGTGGCAGGGTGACCACCGGGAACTCAGGTGAGCCGCATTCGCCCCGGTTTACTGCCTCTATGCGGCGATCACCGACGTGGTCACCGTGCATGTGGGACACCAGCACCACGTCAATCTTGCCCAGACGGGGATCGTCGCCGCCGGCCACGGTGCGACCGGCATCATAGAGGATGCGGGTACCGTCCGGATCCTCGAACACCATGGCCCGGTCCAGCACACAGAACTCGCCGTCATGACTCCCCAGCGGGGTTACCCTCACCTGCCCGCCTTCCTCGGCATATGCCACCCCGACACCCGCCACAAACAAACCTGTACCGGCAACAATCCCCATCAGGATCTGCCGCCATATATTATTGCTCATGAGATGCTCCCTGTTTTTCCATTCTCTGTTACCGACCCTTGTCCATACGGCCAGACTCCCCGTTCGTACCAGTGTAGACCCGCAAACAGTGCCCGGCAGGCACAAAAAAGGCCCCTGACGGGGCCTTTACAGCAACCGGTCGATGGCGGGACGGGTCAGGCTGCCTGATCCTTGAGAGCTCCGGCGGGTAACGCCTGCGCCAGGCACGCAAGCATGGGAGCCACCTGGCGGATTTTCCTTGCCTCCGGCCACAGGTACTCGGCCTCTGCAAAACCCTGGCGCAGGAAGTTGAGCCATTGCTTGATCCGGCCGGTCACGTATTTGTCCTCAAGGCGGGTCTGCAGGGCGGCAGCATATTCCCGCACCAGAGCCACAGCCTCCAACCAGGTCATCGGCGTGAAAATGTCGCCGCGCTGGGAGGCCTTGATCCGAGCGGCCAGATCCGGCCGGGCAATCAGTCCGCGGCCGATCATCACATCCTCACAGCCGGACACCTCCCGGCACCGCCAGTAATCCTCGACGGTCCAGACGTCGCCGTTGGCAATCACATGGGTATTGACCGCCTCCCGCACCCGGGCAATCTCCTCCCAGTATGCCGGCGGCTTGTAACCGTCTACCTTGCTGCGGGCATGAATGACGATCTCGGACGCACCTGCGGCTTCCAGGGCCTGACCACACGCCACGCCCATGGAACGGTCGTCGTAACCCAGTCGCATCTTGGCGGTCACGGGGATCCCCGGTGGCACGGCTTTGCGCACGGCGGCGGTAATGTCATGCATCAGCTCGGGCTCGCGCATCAGGACACAGCCACCCTTGTGCTTGTTTACCGTTTTTGCCGGGCAACCGAAGTTGATGTCCACCTGGGTTGCACCCAACTCCGCCGCTTTCAGGCCGTGGCGGCCCATCTGTTCCGGATCCGAACCCAACAGCTGCACAGCCACGGGCGTACCGACCTCAGTCTCACAGTTACGGTGCAGTTCAGGCGCGTACTTGTAGAAAATCCGGGGTGGAAGCATACCGTGTGTCACGCGAATGAATTCGGTCACGCACCGGTCAATCCCGCCAACTTTGGTCAGGGTTTCACGGATAGGTGCGTCGACCAGCCCTTCCATCGGGGCAAGGATGATTCGCATGGAGGCTCCAGCGGCTGAGAAAAGAGAAACAGGTGGCGACTGATCAAAAATCAGGCGGAGCGGATTGTAAGGAATTTGGCGGGAAGTTGGTAGCCGGGCATCCCGAAACAGGATGCCCGGCCGGATACTGCCAGGTTACTTCTTCACGTCGAAGCGGTCGTTATTCATGACCTTGGTCCAGGCGGCCACGAAGTCATTTACAAATTTCTCCTGGTTGTCGTCCTGGGCATACAGCTCCGAGTAAGCACGGAGGATGGAGTTGGAACCGAACACGAGATCAACACGGGTCGCGGTGTACCTGGTGTTGCCGCTCTTGCGGTCCACGATGTTGTACGAGTTCTTGCCTGTGGGCTCCCAACGGTTGGCCATGTCGGTCAGGTTCACAAAGAAGTCGTTGGTCAGCTGGCCGACGCGATCCGTGAACACACCGTGCTTGGTGCCACCATGGTTGGCGCCCAGCACCCGCATACCACCGATCAGGACGGTCATTTCCGGCGCAGTCAGGCCCATCAGCTGGGCACGGTCCAGGAGCATCTCCTCCGGTTTGACCACGTAGTCCTTCTTCTGCCAGTTCCGGAAGCCATCCGCCAGCGGCTCCAGCGGCTCAAAGGATTCGGCATCGGTCATCTCGTCGGTCGCATCGCCACGACCCTTCAGGAAGGGCACGTGGACATCATAGCCGGCAGCTTTCGCGGCTTTTTCAACGCCCAGGTTACCACCGAGCACGATTACGTCTGCAATGCTGGCGCCTGTCTCCGCAGAGATCTTCTCGTAAACCTTCAGCACCCTGGCCAGACGATCCGGCTCGTTGCCTTCCCAGTCCTTCTGCGGGGCCAGACGGATACGGGCACCGTTGGCACCGCCGCGCATGTCAGAACCACGGAAGGTGCGGGCGCTGTCCCAGGCAGTGCAGATCAGTTCGCTCAGGCCCAGACCGGCCTCGTCGATCTTCTCCTTGACCGCCTCTTCGATGTAGTTGGTCTCGCCCTGCGGTACCGGGTCCTGCCAGATCAGGTCTTCGTCCGGTACGTCCGGGCCGATGTAACGGGACTTCGGCCCCATATCCCGGTGCGTCAGCTTGAACCATGCCCGAGCGAAGCAGTCCTTGAAGTACTCGGGGTCCGCCATGAATTTCTCACAGATCGCACGGTACTTCGGATCCATCTTCATGGCCATGTCGGCATCAGTCATCATCGGCTTGCGACGAACCGAGGGATCGGTGGGATCCACCGGCATGTGTTCTTCCTTGATATCCACCGGCTCCCATTGGTTTGCACCGGCCGGGCTCTTCGTCTGCTGCCACTCGTAGCCGAACAGCAGATCAAAGTAACCCATGTCGAACTTCGTCGGATTCGTGGTCCACGCACCTTCGATGCCGGAGGTAATGGCGTTGGTCGCCTTGCCCTGCATGTTCGGGTTGATCCAGCCAAAACCCTGCGTTTCCACGTCAGCGCCTTCCGGCTCTGGTCCAAGGGCGTCGGCGTCGCCGTTACCGTGGGCCTTACCGACGGTATGGCCACCTGCGGTGAGCGCAGCGGTTTCCTCATCGTTCATGGCCATACGTGCGAAGGTTTCACGAACCTGCTCGCCGGTCTTGATCGGATCGGGGTTACCGTTGACACCCTCCGGGTTCACGTAGATCAGCCCCATCTGTACCGCAGCCAGCGGGTTCTCCATGGTGTCTGGTTTATCGACGTCTTCGTAACGACTGTCGGAGGGAGCCAGCCATTCCTTCTCCGCACCCCAATAGATGTCCTTCTCCGGGTGCCAGATGTCCTCGCGGCCGAAAGAGAAACCGAAAGTCTTGAAGCCCATGGACTCATAGGCAATGTTACCGGCCAGGATAAAGAGATCGGCCCAGCTCACCTTGTTGCCGTACTTCTTCTTGATCGGCCACAACAACCGGCGCGCCTTGTCCAGGTTGCCGTTATCGGGCCAGGAATTCAGAGGTGCGAAACGCTGGTTACCGGTACCACCGCCGCCACGGCCATCTGCAAGACGATAGGTGCCCGCAGCGTGCCAGGCCATACGAATCATCAGGCCGCCGTAATGACCCCAGTCTGCCGGCCACCAATCCTGGCTGTTGGTCATCAGCTCGTGCATGTCTTTTTCGAGCGCTTCGAAATCGAGCTTCCGCACCTCTTCCCGATAGTCGAAATCCTCTCCCATCGGGTTGGTCTTTCGGTCATGCTGGTGCAGGATGTCGAGGTTCAGGGATTCCGGCCACCAAGCGGCGACGTCACCCTGTTCCTGAGTGTTGGACCCGTGCATGACCGGGCACTTACCACCGGTATTATCAGTCATCGTACTCTCCTGTTTGTGCTGCATTGGCAAACAAGCGTTTTGTGATGGAGGCATCACTCAATATAGTTCATCCACATTGGGCTGCTTGAATGTTTCCTACTGCTTTCATAGCAGCTCCCTATAGCATTTCCTGAGCGCCCAACTCCTGTCGCCCTAGTGAGCGATGGCGTAGTTCCCGTAGTAATCCGCCAGTATCGTGAGCGCACCAAACCATGCTGCCGAAAGGGATTTTTTCAGGGCTGTCATGGGTGACTCCTGCGTTAACGAGAACAATTTCACCTTAGCGCGGGAGCTGGATAAGGGATAATTAATAAAAAATTTAACTTTGAGAGTTTTTGTTTATTGGCGGGAAAGATGGGGTCAAGCTGAGCCTGGGTTGTGGTTGAAGGTGGGGTCAGAAGAAAGCGTTCTTCTGACCCCGGGGTTAGCTGCCCCGGGCTTGGATCAAGGCTGGACAGAACGAAAAAGGGGTCAGATGAAGGCTTTCATCTGACCCCGATGTCGGCACTGGTCGGGGTCTGAAGAACTCGTTCTTCTGACCCCGGGTTCAAGGCCCTTCGCCTCAGTTAGCCAACTCCAGCAACAGCCGGTTCAGGCGGCTCACATACGCGCCCGGATCTCTCAGCTGCTCGCCGCTGGCCAGGGTGGCCTGGTCGAACAGCACGGCCGAGAGTTCGCTGAAGCGCTCCTCGCCCTTTTCGGTCTCGAGACGCTGAACCAGCGGGTGATCAACGTTGATCTCGAAGATCGGCTTGCTCTCCGGCACTTTCTGGCCGGCGGCTTCCATGATCTTCTTCATCTGGGCACCCATATCGAACTCGCCAACCACGAGGCATGCGGGGGAGTCGGTCAGGCGGTTGGTTACCCGCACTTCCTGAACCCGGTCGTCCAACGCCTTCTTGATACGTTCCACCAGTTCCTTGTGCTCTTCGGCGGCCTCTTCCTTGTGCTTCTTGTCCTCTTCGGTTTCGACTTCGCCCAGGTCCAGGTCACCGCGGGCCACATCCTGGAACTGCTTGCCGTCGTACTCGCTGAGGTACCCCATCATCCACTCGTCGATGCGGTCAGACAGGATCAGCACCTCGATGCCCTTCTTCCGGAACACTTCCAGGTGCGGGCTGCTCTTGGCCGCAGCGAAGTTGTCCCCGGTGATGTAGAAGATCTTCTTCTGGCCATCCTTCATCCGCTCGATGTACTCATCGAGGGAGACGTTCTGCGCAGCTTCGCCAGTGTGGGTGGTGGCAAAGCGCAGCAAGCCGGCGATCTTCTCGCGGTTGCTGAAGTCCTCCGCCGGGCCTTCTTTCAGTACGGTGCCGAACTCGTTCCAGAACGCCTGGTAATCCTCCGGCTGCTTCTTCGCCAGCTTGGACAGCATGTCCAGCACCCGCTTGGTCATCGCAGTACGGATGCTATCGACAGTGCTGTCGTTCTGAAGGATCTCCCGGGACACGTTCAGGGACAGATCATTGGAATCGATCACACCCTTGGTGAAGCGCAGATACAACGGCAGGAACTGCTCGGCGTCGTCCATGATGAAAACACGCTGGACATACAGTTTCAGGCCACGCGGCGCTTCCCGGTTGTACAGGTCAAACGGCGCACGCTTCGGGATATACAGCAGGCTGGTGTAATCCAGTTTGCCCTCAACCTTGTTGTGGGACCAGGTCAGCGGATCCTCGAAGTCGTGGGCGATGTGCTTGTAGAACTCCTTGTACTCCTCGTCCTTGATCTCGGTACGCGGCAGGGTCCACAGGGCGGTAGCGTCGTTGACGGTTTCGTCCTCGCCCTTCTTGTCCTCTTCCTCGGACTCGGCCTTCATCACCACCGGGAAGGAGATGTGGTCGGAGTACTTCTTCACCAGGCTACGCAGTTTCCAGCCGTCAGCAAATTCCTTTGCGTCGGACTTCAGGTGCAGAACGATTTCGGTACCGCGCTGCTCGCGGTTCACCTGCTCGATGGAGAACTCGCCGTCACCTTTGGACTCCCAGTGCACGCCCTCTTCTACCGGCGCGCCGGCACGGCGGGTGAACACATCCACCTTGTCGGCCACGATGAACGCGGAATAGAATCCAACACCGAACTGGCCGATCAGCTTGCTGTCCTTCTTCTCGTCACCGGACAGCTGCTTCAGGAACTCGGCGGTACCGGATTTGGCGATGGTACCCAGGTTGGAGATCACGTCGTCGCGGGTCATCCCGATACCGTTATCGGTAAGGGTCACGGTGCCGGCGTCCTTGTCATAGTCCAGGCGAATTTTCAGTTCGGAATCGCCCTCGTAGAGCTTGTCGTCCTTCAGAGCCGCGAAGCGCAGCTTGTCCTCGGCATCCGAGGCGTTGGAAATCAGCTCACGAAGGAAGATCTCTTTGTTCGAATACAGGGAGTGGATCATCAGGTTAAGCAGTTGCTTAACTTCCGTCTGAAAACCCAAAGTCTCTTTTTGCGTCTCAACCGTCATGGCGTTCTTATCTCCTGCCTTAGGTAACTCACAGTTCTGGGAAGCGAGTGCGGATGCGTTGCCGAAACCGTGCGGAGCCATGGATGGCGGAGCCGAGCGTACAGGGACGTATTCACAGCGTGTTTCGGCAACGCATCCGCACTTGCTTCATGCACGGAATTAATCTGTGAGGGAAAAATGGGGACACACCGGGGCATTTCAAGCCCCGGATTGCTCGGGAGGGATCAGTCTTCGAGGAGGAAATGCGCCCGGGCGGTGGCAATGGGCTGTGAACGGGATTTCTGCCAGGCGGTGACCATTACGTTGGCTACCCGATTTCCCTGGCGGGTCAGCCGACATTCCGCGTAGGTCTCGCGGTTCAGGCCGGCACGCAGGTAGTCCAGGGAAAAATCCACAATGCGGGGCATACTGAGGGACTCCCGGGACATGATCAGATAGATGTTCGCTGACATCTCCATGAAACCACCAATCACGCCGCCATGGATGGCCGGCAGGATCGGATTGCCCAGATTGCTCTCTTTTTTCGGCAGACGAAAGATGAGGTCGTCCCCGAATTGCTCGCACTGCAGCCCAATCCAGGTCGCATAGGGAATACTCTCCAGCATTCGGGAGAAATCCCCGGATTCCTGGGTGTAACGGAGAATTTCCGGATCAGTCATTGGCTACCTCCCGCGATCAGGTCCCGGTAGTGCTTGGGACTGGCCTCTTTTCCTATCCGCATGAACGTGGCCACACAATTGGCGATGGTCTCGCCGCCATCCTGGTAAGCCTCGCAACGGGTAAAAATGATGTTTTTGGTCATACGGTAGGTTTCTGCGCGGGCGTATACCGGTTTGTGGGGATGGGCCGGGCGCATGTAGTCCACCCGCAGGTCGAGGGTCGGGCACAGTTCGAAGTCGTCGAGAGCACAGAGGATAACGCAGCCGGACGTGGTGTCCATCAAAGTGGTTATCGCGCCACCATGAATCACACCGGTATCCGGATTGCCGATAATCCGGTCGCTGTATGGCAGGCACAGGGTGAGCGTGCCGTCACCGGCATCGGTAACCGACAGGCCCAGCTCGCGGGCCTGGTTCAGGGTTTCGATAAACCGGGTAACCCGGTCTATTCGGGTTTGATTATCCATGCAGGAGAATCCTGTTGATCAGTTGGTTTTGGTCTTTTGCTCGGCTTTCGCCGCTGCCGTTTCCTCAAACACTTTGCCGGAGCGCAGCGCCTCCAGCGCATCGGAGCAGAATTCCCGGCGGTAGAGAACAATGACCACAACGGTAGAGGCCGCGATGAATGCGATGGGGTGGAAGAACCAGGCAACCACTGCCATCGCGTAGTAGAAGGACCTCAGCCCCAGGTTGAAGGCATCCCCGGCCATGTTACAGATATTACCGGCACTGCGGGCAAAGGCTTCCCGGGCCGCCGGGCTGGTTTTGGTATCTTCGGCCAGGGGTGCACTGCCCACCATCACCGCGACGAAGTTGTACATCCGCATGGACCAGGTGAACTTGAAGAACGCGTATACAAACACCACCAGCAGTACGACCAACCGCAATTCCCATACCTCCCGGGTCGGCACCGCGCTGAAGGGCATGGCAGCAAAGACCTCCATGGCCTCGCTGGTGTAGCCCAGGGCCGTGATGATACCGGCCAGGATCAGCAGGCAGCTGGAGGCAAAAAAAGCACCGTTGCGCTCCAGATTACCAACCACCGAGGTGTCGGACATGCGATTGCCACGGCGCAGCATCACCCGCATCCAGTCTTCCCGGTACAGATCCAGCGTGTTCGACAGGCAAGGTCTGTCTGTCGCCCTCCGCTTTGAATACTGGGTGTAACCAACCCAGCAAATGAAGAACCAGAGCAGCGAGGCAAGCTCGAGCAAATTACTCATGAAAGGCCTTAGTCAGGAATTAAAAAACCGGGAAAGGAATCACCCATCTATAATACGCCAAGACACGCCAGCCCTCCAGAAATCGGGCATGTTCAGGTCTGGCCAACCGTGCAATCATGTAGAAAGCCAATCTAATCCAGGCACCCAGGTACAGGAGGTAACCGTGCATCTTTCCAGATCCAGATTCGGGCTCTTGTTTCTTGCCCTAGCATTTGTCACGGGCTGCGCCGTCAATCCCGTTACCGGCGAGAAACAGCTTTCCTTGATTCCCGAGAGCCAGGAGTTGGCCATCGGGGCGGAGCAGTACATCCCGACCCAACAAACCCAGGGAGGTCGATTCTATGTCGATCCCGAGCTGAACCTCTATGTGCGTGAGGTGGGCCAGAAACTGGCGCGGGTAAGTGATCGCCCCGACCTGCCCTACGAATTCGTGGTATTGAACAGCAGCGCCCCCAACGCCTGGGCCCTGCCCGGCGGCAAGATTGCCATCAATCGCGGACTGCTCACCAAACTGGATGACGAAGCCCAGCTGGCTTCGGTTCTTGGCCACGAAATCGTTCACGCGGCAGCCCGCCACAGCGTGCAGCGAATGCAGCAGGCCCAGTTGATCAGTCTGGGCGTTGCCGGACTGGGTTTTGCAGTCTCCGACAACGAGTGGGCCGGGCTGATCATGGGCGGGGCGGCGCTCGGCGCGCAGCTTGCGCTTGCCCAGTACAGCCAGGGAGATGAGCTGGAGTCGGACCATTACGGCATAAACTATATGAAGGAGGCTGGCTACGATCCCCAGGCTGCGGTGGAATTGCAGGAGCTTTTCCTGGAAATGAGTGAAGGCCGGAACCAAGGGTTCGTCCAGGGACTATTCGCCACTCACCCGCCTTCTGCCAAACGCGTGGCGGAGAACCGAGAACTCGTCAACAAGATTGGGGCCGGCGGTTATCGTGGCGCCGATGTCTACCAGCGCAAGCTGGCAACACTCAGAGAGCTGCAACCGGCCTATGACGCCCACGACAAGGCCCTGGAGCTGGCCAGGGAAAAGGATTATGACGCCGCACTTGCCAAGGTCAACGAGGCCATCCGCATCCTGCCACGGGAAGCCATGTTCTATTCCCTCAGGGGCCGAATCTACCAGCAGCAAAAGAAACTGGAGCAGGCAGAAGCAGACTTTGACAAGGCCGTCTCGCTGTACCCGGAAATGTTCGAGTACCAGCTTCGCAGTGGCCTGAACGCTCTGGCCCTGAACAAGGTCGACAAAGCAAGGACCCGTCTGACCAAAGCCAATGACGTGGTGCCCACATCCATCGGCTACCTCCGCATGGGGGATGTCGCCGTCAAGCAGAACCGCCGTGACGAAGCCGTCGCCTATTACAGCCAGGCCGCCAAGGCCGGCGGTGATGTGGGTCAGGAGGCCCAGAGAAAACTGGCCGCACTCACTCAGTAAAGAGCCGGGATCGAAAAGCCGGGACTGCGCAAGCGGCCCGGCTTTTTTTGTGCCATCGCCCGATGACCCCAGCGACGCACAATCTTCGTCACTGCCTGCATTGACTTTTAGAGCATTAACTCTAAAAATCACTGTTACCGACAACTAACAATGGACGACGGCCATGTTGCTCAAACGTATCCAGCCGATGGTGTTCCAGGCCCGGCGCCTCTACGTGGACATTATGTTCCAGGTCATGGGGCGCGCCTTGCAGGCGGTCAGTGAAGTGGACGAGACCGTGCAGAACGAGGCCCGCGCACTTCCACAGGGACTCCTGTTCGAAATGATGGTCATGCCCGAGGGCCCGCGCCTGATCGTGGAGCACATCGGAGACGGCTATTTCCACTACCACGGGGACTCCGCTCCCCGTCCGGTGGACCTGTCCATCCAGTTCAAGCACATCGCCCATGCCTTCCTGGTACTGTCCTTCCAGGAAAAGACATCGGAAGCGTTTGCCAATGACCGCATGCTGGTGGACGGCGACGTGAGCTACGCAGTACGCATGACCCGGGTACTGAACCGGCTCGAAACCTTCATCCTGCCGAAACTCATTGCCGAGCGCGCAGTGAAGGAATATCCCGCCAGCCTGCATCTACCGGAAAAGCTGATCAGTGCCGCCAGGATTTACCTGAAGGTTGCCACCAATTTTGTCGAGACAGCGAGACCCTAAATGAGCCATAAATATTACGAGTTCTTCTGCCCGGTCAAAGTCATTGCCGGCAAGGCTGCCCTTGAGCACATTCCCTATGAACTGACCGGCCTGGCAGCAAAACGGCCCATGATCGTCACCGACAAGGGCGTCCGCGCCGCAGGCCTGCTTGATCCGGTAATTGCCGCGTGCGAAGAAAGTGGTCTGGAGATCGTCAGCATCTACGATGACGTGCCCCCCGACTCATCCACGTCGGTCGTCCGGGATATCGCCGGGATCTACCGGCAGGAGAAATGCGATGCCATCATTGCGGTGGGCGGCGGATCGGCCATCGATACCGGCAAGGCGGTGAACATCCTGGTGTCTGAAGGAGGCGATGATATCGCGAGGTACAGCGGGGCGGGTATCCTGAAGCACCCCCTCAAGCCGTTCTTTGTGGTACCGACCACCGCTGGCACCGGCTCCGAGGTTACGGCCGTGGCCGTCATCACCGACGAAAAAAAGGGCGTGAAACTCCCTTTCACCTCGTCGTTCCTGCTGCCCAATGCCGCCATCATCGACCCGCGGATGACCCTGACATTGCCGCCTCACATCACAGCAGCAACCGCCATGGACGCGATGACCCACGCTACCGAGGCGTTCACCTGCATGGCGAAGAATCCACTGAGCGATGCCTACGCCACGGCCGCCATCAAAAAGATCAGTCAGTCGCTGCTGAACGTCATGGACAACCCGAAGGATACCGAGGGGCGACTCGAGCTGGCTCAGGCCTCCACCATGGCCGGCATTGCCTTCTCCAACTCCATGGTTGGCCTGGTCCATTCGCTCGGGCATGCCACAGGCGCGATCTGCCACCTGCCTCATGGCCTTTGCATGAGCCTGTATCTGCCTTACGTGCTGGAGTACAATCTGGAATCGATCCGTGAGCCGCTCGGTGAGCTGCTGTTATATCTTGAGGGGCCGGAAGTCTACTCGGCGACACCGGCCTCCCGTCGGGCCGAAGCCACGATTTCCGCCATCCGTAAGCTGCGGGATCAGCTCTACAAGCGCTGCCAGTTGCCCCGTACCCTGAAGGAGACCGGCAAGGTGCTTGAAAACCAGCTGGATCACATTGCCGAGATGGCTCTGGATGATGGTTCGATCATGTTCAACCCGAAGGAAGTCACCCTGGAGGATGCGCGAGCCGTATTGCGCCGGGCCTGGGCTTGAATACCATGATCAACGGGCCTGCGGGCCCGTTTGATTCACGGCAAAAGAAAGAATCAGAATAATTGAAATCCGCCGGCAATGCAGTAACAATTGCACGGCAGGCTGGCAGGGAGGTAGCCGGATTACCCTGATTAACGTTCATGACGCCATCAGAGTCCAAAAATGAAACAGCGAATGCCCTCCCTCCCCGTTCTGACCGCCTTTTTGCTGCTATCAGTGGCTGTACTCCTGCCCGCGGTGTCCAGCGCGGCTCCCGAGAACCGGACGTTGCGTTTTAACGTTTCGCCGAACGGCTACCCCCCCTACCTGATCGTCGAGAACCGGAAACAATCGGGCATCATATGGGATGTCATGGCCCTGATTACCAAGCGTCTCGGCTACGATCTGGTCGCCGAGAAGATTCCTCGTAAACGGGTAGATGAAATGCTGCTTGAAGGTTATCTCGATGCCACTCCCCGTGCCAGGGAGTGGACTGATGAGCCGGAAAAGTTTCTGTTCACCGAGCCTGTGGTGGCAGTCGAGGAAGTAATCTTTATCCCGAAGGATTCCGAGCTGACTTATCGAACCCCGCAAGATCTGTTCTCACGAACCGTCGTCACCCACCTGGGTTACAACTACCCAGCGCTGGAGCCGCACTTCGAAGCCGGTACTATTAGCCGTTTCGATGTGGCCAGAGATCTGGACATGTTCATGTATGTGCTTCATGGAAAGCGCTTTGATGCCGCCGTCGCCGACCGACTGGTGGGCAATTGGCTACTGAGGAACGAGGGCCTTCAGGATCAATTTCGCTCATCTGAACAGAACATCAGTAACGTCGGGCTCCGGATCATGTTGCCCAGCGGCTGGGAGGATTTTGTCGGTGACTTCAATCGAGAGCTGAGCAGAATTCGCGAGAACGGCGAGCTGGATGCCATTCTCGCGAACTACCGCTGACTGTCTTCACTCCAGCCTGCGCAGCAGCAACATCGGCGAAACACTGAGCACCGGACGCAGCTGCCAACGCCCGAACAGGGAGAGCACGATGGCACTGATCACGGGAATCGGAACAATCACCTGCCAGTGCCAGCTGAAGCTCCCCTCGAACATCCGGAACTGCAGGGCGTAAACGGCAGCCTCAGCGGCAACCACCCCCAGAAAGCCGGCAAAGCCCCCTAAAACCGCAAACTCCAGCATGGTGCTGCGCACCAGCAGGGTCTGACGGCCACCCAGCGTCCGTAGCAATGCCCCCTCACGCTGACGATCCCGCAGGGTGGCGCTGACCACAGCGGCCATCACGACCAGCGCCGCCGCCAGAATCAGGGCCAGGATGGCCTCGATGGCCCGCGTCACCTGCTGTACGATTTCCTGTATCCGACCGATAATATGGTCGATCTCCAGCACGGACACAGTCGGAAACTGGCGTGAGAACGCATTCAGTGCTGTCTTCTTCTGCGGTGGCAGATAGAAGCTCGTGATCCAGGTCGCCGGCAACCCCTCGAGGGCCCCTCCCGGCGGGAAGGCCATGTAGAAGTTCGGCTTCATGCTGTCCCATTGGACAGTACGAATACTGGTGACCGGCTCAGTGATCTTTTCCGACCCAATGGTAAAGGTCAGCCGGTCGCCCAGCTTCAGGCCGAGTCGCTCGGCCAGTTCCGCTTCAACCGACACACCGGTCTGTACACTATCGGCGAACCACTGACCGTCGATTATCTCGTTGTCCTCTGGTAGTGATGCCATCCAGGTGAGGTTGAGCTCCCGGTTCAGCGCGCCGATCCGCTCGTCCTTGCTCACTGCTTCCTTGACCGGCTCCCCGTTCAGCTCGGTGAGCCGGCCCCGGACCATGGGATACAGCTCTTCCAACGGCTGCCCCTGCTGCTCCCAGAACCCGGCCACCTCATCGACGGTGTCCGGTGCGATATTGATCAGAAAATGGTTCGGCGCATCTTCCGGTAGTTGAGCCTGCCAGTCGTTCAACAGCGAGGTCCGCACCAGCACCAGTGTGGCCGCCAGCATCAGGGTCATCGCGAATACGGCGATCTGGGACAGACTCGCGTTGCGGTGCCGATAGAGCCCAACCAACGCCAGTCGCCAGGCATTACCTCCACCACGGATGCGACGCAGGGCCGTTACCAGGCCCCAGCCGAGCAGCGCGAGCGAAGCGAGCAACAACGCCAGGCCTCCGAGCAGCGATAACACCAGGGCCAGCTCGCCGGCATAGAGCCAGACCAGGCCGAAGATGGCAACGATGGCCACCAGCATGTCCGGCCATGCTTCCCGGCCGCTCTCACCGGGCTGGCTGCGCAGGACCCGCATGGCCGGTACATTGCGAAGGCGCCGAATGGGTGGATAGGCAAACGCAAACAGCGAAACCAGGGCAGTCAGCAGCGCGGGCATGAGCGCCGCCGGGTCCAGATGGATATCCACCGGGCGTTCCAGCACATCGCTGAGCATGGAGGCCAGTAACCAGAATAGCGGGATAGCTACCAGCAGGCCGCCCACCATGCCGGTGATTCCCCAAAGAACCAGACGTCTCAGGTAGAGACGACCGATGCCGGCGCCGTTGAGACCCAGCGTTTTCAACAGCGCCACCGTGTCCCGCTGGGACAAGGCATATTGCCTGCTGGCAACGGCCACCGCCACGGCTGCGAGCAACACGGCCAGGCTGCCACCCAGCAGGAGGAAACGTTCGGCCCGCTCCAGGGATCGGGAGAAGGTTTCGCCGTCACGCACACCTTCCCATTCATGACTGGGCTCCAGGCGGGGCTGTAACCACTGATAGTAACTTTCCAGTGACGATTCCTCGCCGGCAAACAGGTACACGTACTCGACCCGACTGCCCTCCTGTATCACGCCGGTGGATTCAACATCGCTCTGATGCATCATCACCCGCGGCGCAAGGGCTGACAGCCGGAAACCTCCGTCCGGCTCCCGGATCAACAGGCCGGACACAGTCAGCTCACGGTTACCCACCTCCAGCGCATCGCCGATCTCAAGCTCCAGTAATCGCAACAGTCGCGGATTGATCCAGACTTCGCCGGGCTTTGGCCCCGTCTGGACCAGTTCCCGGGGACTGTCCGGTCCGGATTGGACTTCTATCTCGCCCCGGAGCGGGTATTCGTTGCTGACCGCTTTCACCGAAACCAGCTGAAAACCGCCGCCCCCGAACACCATGGTGGAAAACTCCACCATCTGCCCCGTTTCAAGGTTTCGGGCATCCGCCTCCTGCAACCACGTATCCGGGATCGGCCGGCCGTTTTCGGCTTCCAGTTGCCGGTCTGCCGCAAGGAAGGAGCTGGCGGAGGTAACCAGGGTTCGCTGCAACTGGCTGGCAAACAGGGCAATCGTGGCCACGGTGGCTACGGCAATCACCAGGGCCGCCAGTACTACCCGTACATCCCGTTCCCGCCAGTCGCGCCGAACGGACATGAGTTTCTGTTCAGCGGCCATCAGGACACCGGCTCCCCGAGCGCTTCGGGCTCGGTCAGTTGTCCCGCTTCAATATGGAACTGCCGCGAGCACCGGGCTGCCAGATGCTCGTCGTGTGTCACCATCACCAGGGTGGTACCCTGCTCCCGGTTCAGGGCCATCAACAGATCCGAGACCGCCTGGCCGGTTCGGTTATCAAGGTTGCCGGTGGGTTCGTCCGCAAACAGCACCACGGGGTCGGACGCAAAAGCGCGGGCAATCGCCACCCGTTGCTGCTCTCCACCCGACAGTTGACGCGGCGTGTGGGTCAGACGTTCGCCGAGACCAACCCGCTCCAGCAATTCCCGGGCACGCTTCTCGGGCTCTTCAAACCCGGCCAGCTCCAGCGGCAACATGACATTCTCGAGGGCCGTCAGTGCGGGCAGTAGCTGGAATGACTGGAACACAAAGCCAACTCGGCTGGCCCGGAGCCTGGCACGTTCGTCCTCGCCGAGTTGGCTGATGGTTGCTCCATCAAGTTCCACCGACCCCTCCGTCGGGGTGTCCAGCCCGGCAAGCAAACCCAGCAGGGTGGTCTTACCGGAACCGGACCGGCCAACGATCGCTACTGATTCTCCACGATTGATTTCCAGGTTGACCCCTTGCAAGATCGTCAACGTATCGGTTTCCAGGCGGACCCGATGGGTCAGATCCTGCGCTCGTAACATCGGTGGCTGGTTTTCGGCCGTCGGGTTGGTCATCTGATTCACGGGTGCTCCCGGCTCAATGGTTTAATACGTTTAATCAAGGTAATCGAATTTTCTATGGATACGCTATTGCTGCACGCCAGATCAATCCTTCTGGTGCTGTTCACTACCCTGGCAGCTCCGACACTGGCCAGCCAGAATACCATCCTGATCATGGGGGACAGCCTCAGTGCCGCTTACGGCGTGCGTTCGGAAGCCGGTTGGGTGCAACTGCTGCGCCAACGCCTGGAGCGCAACGGCCTGAGCCATTGGGAGGTCATCAATGCCAGCATCAGTGGCGAAACCGCGGACGGAGGCGCCCGGCGGCTGCCCGAACTGATTGAGAAGCACGGCCCTGACGTCGTTATCATCGAACTCGGCGGCAATGACGGGCTTCGCGGCTTCCCGCCAAACGTAATCGAGTCCAATCTGGCGACCATGATCGAAGCGACCCAGAACTCCGGGGCGCAGGCCCTGCTCGTGGGTATGCAGATGCCGCCAAACTATGGCCCCCGGTACACCCGGATGTTTGCAGAGCTGTATCCGACTCTTTCAGACCGCTACAACACCGAACTGGTTCCTTTCTTTCTGGACGGAATCTATAACCACGACAACATGATGCAGGCGGACGGCATTCATCCCACGGAACAGGCGCAACCGAAGCTTCTGGACAAAGTCTGGCCAATACTCGAGCCAATGCTGCAAGAAGAGCGTACAGCCTCTAACGGTTCATGACGGGGGCCTGCGGCTCAGGACAGATGACTGAGGAAGCCCAGCGCCCGGCGTTCGGACCAGTAGAAACCGTCACGGGCATGCTCGACAAAACCGACATGGCCGCCCCATCGGGGTGATTCCAGACGCACATGGGAACCCAGAAGCTTCCGCGACTCCGGAAAACACCTGGCAGACAGGAACGGGTCGTCGGAGGCATTGATCATCAGCGCCGGAACCCGGATGTCGCGCAGACGCGACAAGGCTGAGCACTGGGCCCAGTAATCCTCAGCGTCCCGGAACCCGTGTAGCGGTGCCGTGTAGCGGTCATCGAATTCCCGGAAATTCCGGATCAACTCAAAGCCTTTAGTATCAATAAGATCCGGGAATCTTCTCGACTTTTCCTGCATTTTCACGTGCAGGTCTTTCAAAAACCTCTGCATATAGATCCGTCGACTCGGAAGCGCAAGCACCTCGGCACTGCCGGCGAGATCGCATGGCACAGAATAGGTCACGGCACCACAAATGCGGCTGTCCACCCTCTCGCCCTGCTGCCCCAGGTAAAGCAGCGTCAGGTTGCCCCCCATGCTGAACCCTGACAGGAACAGGGATTTGTAATCGCCGGCGAGCACATGATTGACCACATGGGTCAGGTCCTCCGTGGCGCCGCTGTGATAAAACCGGGGCTGGAGATTCATCACCCCGCCGCACGAACGGTAGTTCCAGGCCAGCACGTCCCAGCCCTCCGCCAGCAATGCCCTGGCCAGACCGAGCACATAAGGACGTCGACTGTGTCCTTCGAGGCCGTGGGAGATAATGGCCAGGCGATCGCTGCCCTGCCGGTACCAGTCCAGCTGCAGTTCATCCTCATCCAGGGTGGGCAGAACCTCCCGACTCGGCTCCTGCATCGGCACCGACCGGAACAGGGTTGGCCAAACCGATTGCACGTGGCCATTTCGCAGCCATACCGGCGGCCGGTACCGTAACGTCTTGCTTCCGTACAATTTTTAACCTTTCAATTCAGGGGGTTGACGCCACAAACCAAAGCGCTTAATATGCGCGCCACTTCGACATTGTTCCCCGATAGCTCAGTTGGTAGAGCAACGGACTGTTAATCCGTTTGTCGCTGGTTCGAGCCCAGCTCGGGGAGCCACTTATTCCGAAAGGCCGCTGATTTCCGATCAGCGGCCTTTTCATTTCTATCCTAGAACACTTTTTCCCTCTGCATGAACTCCGCCAGTACGCGGAACAGCGTAAAGCCATCTTCAGCCCCGATCAGCTCACGGATCGAATGCATGCCGAACTGGGGCACACCGATGTCCAGGGTGGTCACCCCCAGGTTTCCTGCGGTCAATGGCCCGATGGTGCTGCCACAGCCCATGTCGCTGCGGACCACGAACGTCTGGTGCGGCAATCCGAGCTCATCGCTGATATGCCGATACAATGCTGCGGATCGACTGTTGGTCGCGTAACGCTGGTTGTGATTCACCTTGATCACCGGCCCCTGGTTCAGGAGCGGGCCGTGATTCTCGTCGTGTTTGTCGAGGAAGTTGGGATGAACACCGTGGGCGTTGTCGGCGGATATCATCATGGAATGAGCAATCGCCCTGGCCTTCCCGTCGCCGCACCAGCGGTCCAGGACTGCCGTCAGGAAAGGCCCCTGCGCCCCTTCGGCGGACATGCTGCCCACTTCCTCATGATCATTGCAGACCAGCAGGGCTGCCTCGTCGCCGGTGGCATGAATCAGGGATTGCAGGCCGATATAGCAGCTCAGCAGATTGTCCATGCGGGCAGAAGCAATGAACTCATTGCGCAGCCCCACAAATTCCGCGCGCTGGGCGTCGTAAAAACTCAGCTCGTAACCCAGAACCTTGCGGGCCTTGATGCCGGTCTCTGCCGCTACCTGTTGACTCAGCAGTTCGGCAAAGCTGGTGGTATCCTCCTCGGGCACCTGCATGAGCACGGGCGGAAGGTCGGTTTGGGCATTGATGGAGCGGTTGCTGTTGGCTTCCCGGTCCAGGTGGATTGCCAGGCTCGGAATGAACGCAACGGGCTTGCGGAAATCCACCAGGACATCCTGAACTTCGCCGGCTTCGTTCAGCAGGGTGACACGCCCGGCAAGGGACAGGTCCCGATCAAACCAGGGATTGAGCAACACGCCCCCGTAGACCTCGACGCCCAACTGGAAATACCCCTTCCGGCGCAGCTCCGGATTGGGTTTGACCTTCAGGCAAGGGCTGTCGGTGTGAGCCCCGACCATACGGATACCGCCAGTGGAGACATCATTCGTGCCGGTGCGGAAGGCCACGATGGAGGAGCCGTTGCGGATAACGTAATATCCACGGTTACGGTCGAGGGACCAGTCCTCGCGCTCGTCCAGCTGTTCGAACCCGGCGGCATCAAGCCGGCTCTTCATGGTTGAAACCGCGTGCCAGGGCGTTGGCGAGTCGTTAAGAAATTCAATCAAATCTTTGTTAAATTCAACGTGTTCCATGATGTCCCTGATTGACTGATAATTGCGTTCCAACAGTATGGCATGAAGCGATTTCAGCTCCTACAGGCCATAGTGACATTCCTTATATCCACGCATACGGCGGAGCGGAGACTGACTTGCCTCTACCCAGATTTCTCGATATCGAATACTGCCAGACCGACGATGTCCTGTTTCCGACAGCAATCGCCTGGTCCCTCGCTGACGGGCAGATGAAAACCGTAGTCATTGCCCCGGATGAGAGCTGGCTTCCTGACGACGGCGACCCGGGTGATACCGATATCCGCTACCTGATGGAACAGGGCGTGCCACTCATCGAGCTGGTCCGCGAGCTGCACGAAGACCTGCCCGACCAGACAGTGTATGTGGACGGCCTGGATCCGGACGAAGTTCTGGTGGACCTGATCTTCAGTGCCGTCGGCCACGAGCCGCCCTTCGAGATCGCGCCGATCAGTGAGCTGATCACCGGGCTGGACGTTGAAACTCTGGAAGATCGCCGCCATCAGCTGCTGATCGAGGAGGGGCTGGAGCCGCAGTTGCCGGAGAATGGCGTGTATGCATTGCTGCTGTTGGCGCGGGAAGAGGGTTACCTGGACGACTGAGGCTCGGCATGAAGATGGGGTCAGATGAAAGCGTTCATCTGACCCCGGAGCAACAGCCGGGGTCTGAAGAAAGCTTTCTTCAGACCCCAAGTCTAAACCCGCCCTCCCGAGACCAGACAGGGGAAGTGTGACACGGGTCGACGTAACAAACCGTTACACAAGGCAGAATCGGGCCAACCTTTCACCCGTCAGGACGCCCGATAACAATGACAAAGGTTGTACGTACTGCCCTTCAATCCCCCCTCGCTCCATTCTGCCTCTGCGCCTTGCTGCTCAGCCCCCAGGCAAACGCCCAGGAAACCACTCCAAGGGCAGACAAACACTACGTCGGCCTGCTGGCGACGGCCATCAACCACCGTACCATCGGGCCCGCCGCAGAGCGCGCCTGGGGCAGCGCCGCTACCCTGGTGGTCGGCGGCCACATCACCGATCTGTTCCACGCCGAATTGCGCGCCGGTGGCGGCTACAAGGATGCGAAGGTCCCGGACAGCGACTTCACCCTGGCGGTGGACTACTTCGCCAGCTGGTACATCGGGATGCACTACCCGCTCGGCGAATACGCCAACATCTACGGCCAGTTCGGTTTTTCCTACATCCACGGTGAGGCCACCCTGTCGAACCGGGACGCGGACCGTAATGTCTTCTATCGGAATTTCGGTGACGAATTCCCGGACAGCGGTTTCAGTACCAGCTGGTTGGCCGGCCTCGATTTCGAAGTCATCGAAGACACCTTCCTGGTGTTCGAGGGCGGCAAGCTGTTCGAGGACACCGGCAGTGAAGTGAACAGCTTCCAGTTCTCCGGAGGCGTCAGGTACGAATTCTGACCCCTCTCCTGCCTCAGATCTTGTGACGGATGTGCCAGCACCGGTGAATGCGAGGATTGCGCTGGAAATCCTTGTCCAGGGTATGGCGTGAGACTTCCTCGACGGCAAACTCCTCCTCGAGCCCTTCATCCAGCCGGAAGCGGCGGAAATTATTGGAAAAGATCAGCAAACCGTCAGACGTCAGCCGCGCCATAGCCTGGCGCACCAGAGTCGCGTGATCCCGCTGGATATCCAGCACTCCTGCCATCCGGGCGGAATTGGAAAATGTCGGCGGATCCATGAAGATCAGGTCGAAACGCTGATCTGGCGTCGGCTTTGCCGCCAGCCAGGCGAGGCAGTCTGCCTGCTCCACCAGGTGCTTTTCAGGATTGGCGTGGTTCAGTTCCAGGTTTTCCCGGGCCCAGTTTACGTAGGTTCTGGACATGTCCAGGCTCAGGGAGCGACTGGCACCCCCCACGACCGCATGCGCCGAAGCTGCGCCGGTGTAGCAGAACAGGTTCAGGAAGCGCATGCCCCGGGCATTCTGCTGGATCCAGTGCCGCACCGGACGATGGTCCAGGAACAGTCCGGTATCGAGATAGTCCTTCAGGTTCACCTTCAGCAGACAGCCGTGCTCATGAACGGTAAAGAACTCGCCACTGGCCGCCTGTTTCTCATACTGCTGGGTGCCGGTCTGGCGCTGGCGCTGCTTGCATACCAGTTCTGAGCGCTCAATTCCCAGCACGTCCGGAATCACCGACAGGGCTTCGGCCAGACGCTCCCGGGCCGCACGCTCGTCGACAGACTTGGGTGCGGCATATTCCTGCACGTGCACCCGCCCCTCGTAGATATCAATGGCCAGGGCATATTCCGGCATGTCTGCATCGTATAGCCGGTAACAGCCGATACCCTGCTTCCGGGCCCACTGACCGATGGTTTTCAGGTTCTTTTTCAAGCGGTTGCGCAGCATGGCCGCGCGTTCTTCATTGGCGATGCGCGGCCGGATTTCCCCGGGCACGTCCGGTTCCCGGGGCGTCATGGCATTATCCTCGGCCACCTCGAACAGCAGCAGTTGGGCCGGTAGCTTGCCATTAAAAAGCTTGTACTGCTTGAAACTGCGCAGCCCTACGGATTTGCCAAATTCCGGTGCGCCGGTAAAGACGCCAAGGCGCCAACCCGGTACGGCCTGTTTCACTGCCTCTCCGAGCGCCTGATAGAGCCCCGCCAGTTCCTTACGTTCGCTCAGTCGCTCGCCATAAGGAGGATTGGTCAGCACCAGGCCCCGTTCCGACCACTGCCCCTCCAGACTGAGCTCCTGCACAGACCGGGCTTCCACGTGCACCACGCCCTCCAGGCCGGCACGCTGAATGTTCCTCCAGGCTGTAGCGATAACCCGGGAATCCTGATCGAATCCGGCAAACCGGGGAATCCGGCCCTGCTTGCCCTCATGGGCGCGACGTTCGGCCTCCTGCCGGAGCGCGAGCCAGATTTCGGGCTGGTGACCCGGCCACTTCTCGAAACCGAAGCGTTCCTGGCGACGCCCGGGCGCGATGTCGAGTGCCATCATCGCGGCCTCGATCAGCAGCGTGCCGGAGCCACACATGGGGTCGACAAAATCACCGCCCTTTCCGGCAATTTCCGGCCAGCCGGACCGCATCAACAGCGCCGCCGCCAGATTCTCCTTCAGGGGCGCAATCCCCTTGTCGGTACGGTAGCCACGCATGTGCAGACTATGGCCGCTCAGGTCCACACCAATCGAAAGCCGGTTGCGATTGAGGCGGGCAGAGACAATCACGTCCGGATTCTTTGCATCCACCGCCGGCCGTGCCGCGCCCTTGGCGCGGAAAGCATCCACGATGCCATCCTTGACCCGCTGCGCCCCGAACTGGGTATTGCGGATTGCCTGGTTCTGGCCGAGAAAGGTCACCCGAAAGCTGCCCTTCTCCGGAATATGCTGCGCCCAGTCGACACCGAGCACGCCCTCGTACATGGCGTCCCCGTTCCCCGCATCCACCTCGGCGATATTGAGAATGACGCGGTTGGCCAGGCGCGACCAGAGGCAGGCCCGATAACCCGCTTCCAACTCTCCCTCAACCCACACGCCGGCTGGCGCGTTGCGAACCGTGTCCAGCCCGAACGTCCGGAGCTCGTCCCCCAGCAGGTACTCAACACCTTTCGGGCAGGTTACAAAAAAGACACATTTAGACAAGACGAACTCCTGGGTAAAAAAACAATCCGGGTAAGTTTCCGTTTTTCGCGGCAATTCCAAATCAACCACGCCATTTTTAGTTCATAAAAATATAAGAAAACGGTCACATAGATGAAATAATTAGTGTACACGTGCTCAAGGTTCGTTCTACCTTGTAACTGACGCGTCGTTCCGGGGGTCCGAAAAACCCCCGTTAACAGGATCCTGACTGCTCTGGTCAAAGCTGGCAATAGTGGGTTGTCCCGGAGGGAAACCCGGATCGCCATGGCCACTGCAGAAGTGTACACGCTTGTTCTGTTAATCCATCAGTGAGGAACGGCATGAAAAGACAGAAAAGAGACATGTACGCCCGTGCATACAAAAGGGGTTATCTAGCCGGAGTGTCCGGAAAACCGAAAGACAGCTGCCCGATTGAACAAACGGAAGTTCGCCAGGAATGGCTGAACGGGTGGCGCGAAGGTCGCACAGATAACTGGGAGGGCATGACCGGCGTCTCCGGTATCCACAAGCTTGCCAATGTCACATCAGCGTGACGGACATTCACCAGCAACCCCGAATCTTGATCTGATCTTTTTCTACACAATTTGATGCAGTACCCAGAGTAACCCAAACGGGGCCTCCCGCCCCGTACCATGCGAAGAAGCGCAACGGGGTTTATTCCCCGCACGGGCCCGCTAAGCGGGCCCATTTCTTTTCAGCCCCCTGACGTTTCCCGCCGAATGGCTTCGACCGCCTCTTTGATCAATGCCGGACCCCGGTAGATAAAGCCTGTGTATACCTGCACCAGTTTTGCGCCAGCCCGGACCTTCTCTGCGGCACTCTCGCCATCGGTAATGCCGCCCACGCCGATAATGGGTAACCGGTCACCAAGCTCTGCATACAGCCCCTGGATAACCCTCAGAGATGCCTCACGGACCGGGGCTCCACTGAGGCCACCTGCCTCTTCCGCGTGGCGATGGCCAGCCACCGCATCGCGACTGATGGTGGTGTTGGTGGCAATGACCCCATCCAGACCGGTGTTCAGCAGAGCATCGGCAACAAACCGGATACCGGTGTCATCCATATCCGGCGCGATCTTTACCGCAATCGGCACGTATTTTCCGGTCTCCTGTTCGCAACGGCGCTGCTCGTCCTTGATAGCCTCCAACAGACCTTTCAGGGAATCGCCGAACTGCAGGTCCCTGAGCCCCGGGGTATTGGGAGAAGACACGTTCACCGTGATGTAATCAGCCCGGGAATATACCGCCGCAATTCCCTTACGATAATCGGACTCGGACTCCTCGTTCGGGGTATCCTTGTTCTTCCCGACATTGATTCCGAGGATTCCCCGGTAATGCCGGTGATCCACCCGGTCAATCAAATGCTCCAGGCCCTCATTGTTGAAGCCCATCCGATTAATGATCGCCTGGTGTTCCGGCAACCGGAACATCCGGGGCTTCGGGTTGCCCGGTTGCGCCCTCGGCGTGACCGTACCAACCTCGATAAACCCGAAACCCAACGCGCCCAGAGCATCCAGATGGTCTGCATTCTTATCGAGGCCCGCCGCCAGCCCCACCGGATTGGGGAAATCCAACCCCATAACATTGACGGGCAATGCATCTATTTTTGGCGAAAAAGCACTCAACAATCCCAGTTTCTGGGCGACATCAAGACTGCCAAGCGCCATATTGTGAGCTTGTTCGGGCGGAAAACGAAATAACAGGTTGCGGATAACGCCGTACATCAGATAACTCCCTGAATGTCAGTGGGCGGGAGTATACCGGAAGTTTTCCACAGCATCCCGTCCGCTGGCCGAATCACCTCTAACTGCTTGTCTTTGTAACACCTCGTGAGCTTTTCCACGGAATCTGTGGATAACCCTGTTGAAAATCGAGGGGCAAACTTTCAGACCCCTTGATAACTGCGCCAGTCTACAGATTGATCATTTTTTAACCAGTTTATTTTCTTATATTTTTCATATAGTTATGAATCCCAAGACATCTATGACTACATATGATCGAGATTCTTTACACCGTCACTGAAATGCAACCATGTGCATAAATCCCACGTTGGCGGCGGTCAGGTATGTTTCCCCAAAAAACGATATAAACGCTATACTTTCTGACTGATTCACCCGCCGGAGTTGTTCCGAATGCAAGAGACCGTTTCCACAGCCTCCCCGGCCCAGGAGGCACTGAACAGGGAAATGAAGGCAGCCTCGCGGGTCACCATAATCGGAATGATTCTTGATGCGGTTCTGGGTTTCATAAAAGTCATCGGCGGTGCACTTTTCAACTCACAGGCCCTGCTTGTCGACGGCATTCATTCCTTTACGGACGTGGCCTCTGACCTGGTGGTACTCGGGGTCATGCGTATCTCACGGCAGGAGCCCGACGAGAACCATCCCTATGGCCACCAGCGAATTGAAACCTTCGGCACCCTCCTGCTCGGCAGCATCCTAATTGCCGTGGGCGCTGCCCTCGCGTGGGAAAACGTGCTTCGGCTCCTTGCGGGTGGGATCAGCGACGTGCCGGGCTGGCCGGTTCTGGTGGCAGCGGCACTTTCCGTTGCTGGCAAGGAGTGGATCTATCACTACACCCGCCACGTGGGCAAGGCGATCCGCTCGGACCTGATCATCGCCAACGCGTGGCACAGCCGCACCGATGCGTTCTCTTCGGTCGTGGTGCTGTTCTCCACCATTGGCGCCATGATGGGCTGGGAATGGCTCGACGTTCTGGCGGCGGTGGTCATTGCCCTGATCATCATCCACATCGGCTGGAAATTCACCTGGGACAGCGTCAAGGAACTGGTGGATACCGGTCTCTCCAGGGAAGACACAGAAACACTGAAAGCCATTGCCCGAGACACCGACGGCGTGCGCAATGTCCATGAGCTGCGAAGCCGCCGTATGGGCCACGACATCCTGCTGGACATTCACCTGGTGGTAAGACCGGATATCAGCGTCTCCGAGGGTCACCAGATTGGCATGCAGGTGGTTTCGGGCATGCGGGATGCCCTGGACAACATCCGCGACATCAATTTCCATATTGACGCGGAAAACGACGAAGAGCAGCTCCCCACATCCGAGCGACTGCCCTCGAGGCAGGAAATACGCCACACACTGGAAGACCGGATTGGCGAGTTGCCCGCCAACAGCCGGCTCCGACTCCATTATTTGAAGAACAAGGTGCATCTGGAACTGTTCTTCGACAACCCGGACAAATCCGGCGGCATCACCAATGACAAGGTTCGTGAGGCACTCGGGGATTTTCCCTGGTTCGGCAGCGTAAGAATCTGGCTGGGCGAGGCGTAACCGCGCCCAGCCGGCTCAACCCCGGCGCTTGGCCTCCATGCGAGAGAGAAATTCCTGCATGATCAGAGTGTAAAGCTCGCCACCCAGGAACTTGTCCTCGACACCGGAATCGACGCTGGGGTTGTCGTTCACCTCGATGACCGCCACCCGGTTGCCAGACTGCTTGATATCCACCCCGTAGAGGCCATCACCAATCAGCCGCGTGGCGTTCAACGCCGCCTGGATTACTCCTCTGGGCACCTCATAGGTGGGCAGAGTTTCAAAGTCACCGCTCTCGACCTTCGAATCACCGTGCTGGTAGATCTGCCAGTGGCCCTTGACCATCATGTACTTGCAGGCATAAATCGCACGCCCGCCCAACACACCTATCCGCCAGTCGTAGTCTGTGTACAGGTATTCCTGGGCCAGCACCAGGGCTGATTGCCGGAACAGCTCCCTGAGCCCTGCCCGCAGCTCCTCTTCATCCCGGGCCTTGGTCACGCCACGGGAGAACGCCCCATCCGGGATCTTGATGACCACCGGGAACCCCAGGGTGCCGACGACCTGCTCCATAGCGTCTTTCTGGTCACGGGACAGGATCAGGGTCTTAGGCGTGGGCACCTTGTTGTTCCTCAGCAAGTCGGCCAGGAAAACCTTGTTGGTGCAACGCAGGATGGAAACGGGGTCATCAATGACCACCATTCCCTCGGCTTCCGCTTTACGGGCAAACCGATAGGTATGATGGTCAATCGCGGTGGTCTCCCGGATGAACAGGCCATCGTATTCCGGCAGCCGCATGTAGTCCCGGCGGGTGATCCGCTCCACATTGATACCCAGTTTACGGCCCGCTTTCTCGAAGCGCTTGAGCGCGGCCTCATCGCTCGGTGGTATCGCTTCGTCCGGGTTTACCAACATGGCCAGATCAAAGCGATAGCGGCGGCGGGTCCGGGGTTTGCGCCAAACCATGGTGCTGAAGCGGTCAAGCGCGGCCGCAAACAGGTCCTGTTCCTGATCCGACAGGTCCGCAGGCGCCGCAGGCCGCATTGAGGCAATCTGCCATGTCTTGCCGCGCTTGAAGACGATTTCCAGGATGGGGCACGGAAAGCTCTCGAACAGCGCCCGGGCAACCGGCTTCAGGTCCGGGTGCTCCGCCTGCCCGAAGTAAGTGCGGATCCTGACCTCATGGGTTGCGTCCTTCTCCTGGTTCGCAGGCTCGATTTCGGAACCGGCCGCATCCAGCCAGCTGAGCACACTGGGATCCAGCTCTTCCAGCTCCAGCGAAAACAGGCCCTTGCGGCTGAGATCGTTGAGAGTCATTACCGAGGGCACCACGTGGTGGCCCCGGGCTTCGGCCAGAAGCGAACAGTAATAGCCCTTGCTCAGGTATTTCGCGCTCTGGCACAGGTTGATAACCCTGACCCGGCCGCTGGAGGGCGAGGTATACTGGAGGTATTGGTCGAAGGTAAGAACGTCTTCACTGGGATAATAAGGGGCCCAGTCTTTTGCGCGGTCAACAACAATGAGCAAACGGGACATCGGTGGCATTCCTCCCTGAAGGTTTGGCCGCCTGGATTTGCGCAACAATACGCCCGGCCCCGGAGTTACACAATCGCCCGAACGTGCGTGCTTTTACGCATGCCGGCGGGGCTTGCGTACCGGCCACGCTCTACCATAATAGCCGCCAGAGGGAAGCCCGCCAGCACGCCCTGCATACCGCCATAAGGCCAGTAACGCCATGCCCGATGTCATCCTTCGCCACGCCGTCAACACAGACCTGGACAACCTGGTTCAGCTGGAGAACCGTTGTTTCAGCGACGACCGGCTTTCCCGGCGGAGTTTCCGGCGATCTCTGGAGGTGCCCCGGGATCGGCTGATCGTGGCGGACCAGGCCGGCGAGCTGGTGGGCTATTGCCTGGTATTGATGAACGCAGCCACCCGCCTGGCCCGGATTTACTCCGTGGCCGTTTCGCCCGCTGTGCGGGGCCAGGGTATCGGTGAACGATTGATTCGCGAGGCAGAGAAAGAAGCGGCCGAGGCCGACCGCATCATCATGCGCCTGGAAGTCAGGGAGGATAATCCGGGTGCCATCAACCTCTACAAGCGCCTTGGTTACCGGCAATTCGGTACCTATCGCGATTATTACGAAGACCACGGCACTGCCCTGCGGTTCGAGCGGCGGATTCTGTATTACGAGCCGACCAGAGAGTTTCTGCCGGTTCCCTACTACCCCCAGACCACCGAGTTCACCTGCGGGCCGGCCGCCCTCATCATGGCCATGGCCGCCCTGGACGAGAGACAACCACTCAACACCCTGGAGGAGCTGAAAATCTGGCGTGAAGCGACCACCATTTTCATGCTCGCCGGCCACGGGGGCTGTGGGCCACACGGCTTGGCCCTGTCTTGCTGGAACCGTGGTTTTGAAGCCAGTGCCTGGATCAGTCAGGAGGGTGCGCTGTTCAAGGACACCGTCCGCAATGAAGACAAGAAGCGGGTGCTGGAACTGGTTCACGAGGGATTCCTGCACGACATTGGCGCCACCGGCATCGAGCTCCACCACGACCCGTTAACCCTTGAGGGGATGGAGAACGCCCTGCACGAGGGCCGCATACCGGTCATCCTGATCAGCACCTGGCAACTGAACCGGAGCCGGGTGCCCCACTGGGTCACGGTCTGTGCCATCGACAATCAATTTGTATACCTGCACGACCCGGAAATCGACGTACAGGCAGGCGAAACCGTGGCAGACAAACAGTACCTGCCGGTGGACAAGCGGGTTTTCACCCGGATGTCCAGCTACGGCCGGAACCAGCCGTTGCAGGCTGCCGTGATTGTCGGCCCGAAACGGGCCGGATAATCAGCCGGTTCGCAGGGCCGCTTCCTTGAGTTCGGCAATCTCGTCGCGCAGCCGCGCTGCGGTTTCGAAATCCAGGTCCGAGGCGGCCTTGTACATGTCATCTTCGAGCCGCGCCACCTCCTTGAGCACTTCCTCCGGCGAACGGTTTCCGGCCTTGGCCCGGTACTGCTCCGCTTCCTCTGCAGCCTTCTGACCCGGCCGCTCGGCCTTTCGGCGGCCACGGCCACCACCGGCCGCACCTTCCATGATATCGGCAATCTTCTTGTTCAGGCCGGTCGGTGTGATGCCGTGCTCTTCATTGAACGCTGTCTGTTTTTCCCGGCGGCGCTGGGTTTCATCAATGGCCCGCTGCATGGAGCCGGTGATGTTGTCACCATAGAGAATCGCCTTGCCGTGGACGTTACGAGCGGCACGGCCGATGGTCTGTATCAGGGACCGCTCACTACGCAGGAAGCCTTCCTTGTCCGCATCCAGGATCGCGACGAGGGATACCTCTGGCATGTCCAGGCCTTCCCGCAACAGGTTGATCCCCACCAGCACATCGAACTCGCCACGGCGAAGATCCCGGATGATTTCCACCCGTTCGACGGTGTCGATGTCCGAATGCAGGTACCGGACCTTGATGTCGTGTTCCATCAGGAAGTCGGTCAGGTCTTCCGCCATGCGCTTGGTCAGGGTGGTGACCAGCACCCGCTCCTGAACCTTCACCCGGGCCCGGATCTCGGACAGCAGGTCATCCACCTGGGTGGACGCGGGACGCACCTCGATTTCCGGGTCCAGCAGGCCGGTGGGACGAACCACCTGTTCCACCACCTGACCGGCGTGATCGCCTTCGTAGGGTCCCGGAGTCGCCGAGACAAAAATCATCTGGGGCGCAATACGCTCCCACTCCTCGAACCTCATGGGGCGGTTATCCAGCGCCGAAGGCAATCGGAACCCGTATTCCACCAGCGTTTCCTTGCGCGACCGGTCCCCCTTGTACATGGCGCCGATCTGCGGAATGGTCACGTGGGATTCGTCCACCACCAAGAGAGCGTTGGGCGGAAGATAATCAAACAGGGTCGGCGGCGCCTCCCCCGGTCTGCGCCCGGACAGGTAACGGGAGTAGTTCTCGATGCCGTTACAATAGCCCAGCTCCAGCATCATCTCGATGTCGTAGCGGGTACGCTCCTCGAGGCGCTGGGCTTCCACCAGCCGATTGTTGTCGCGCAGCACCTGCAGGCGCTCATCCAGCTCCACCTTGATCTGCTCCACCGCATCCAGCACCGTCTGGCGCGGGGTGACGTAGTGGGACTTCGGATAAATCGTGACCCGGGGCACCCGACGCAACACCTCACCGGTCAGGGGATCGAAGTAGCTGAGATTCTCCACCTCGTCATCGAACAGTTCGATCCGGATGGCTTCTTTTTCGGATTCTGCCGGAAAGACATCAATGACATCCCCGCGGACCCGGTAATTGGCCCGGTGGAACTCGACGTCATTGCGGGTGTACTGGAGCTCCGCGAGCCGGCGCAGGATAAAACGCTGATCGATCTGGTCGCCGCGGTCGAGGTGCAGCATCATCTTCAGGTAGGACTGGGGATCACCCAGACCGTAGATAGACGACACCGTGGCCACAATGATCGCATCGGGCCGTTCCAGCAGGGCCTTGGTGGCGGACAACCGCATCTGCTCGATGTGCTCGTTGATGGAGGCGTCCTTCTCGATGAAGGTGTCCGACGACGGCACGTAGGCTTCCGGCTGGTAGTAGTCGTAGTAGGAGACAAAGTACTCCACCGCGTTGTCCGGAAAGAACTCCCGGAACTCGCCGTACAGCTGCGCCGCCAGGGTCTTGTTGTGCGCCATGATGATGGTGGGCCGCTGCACCTGCTCGATCACATTGGCGACGGTGAACGTCTTCCCCGAGCCGGTCACCCCGAGCAGGGTCTGGTGCGCCAGGCCGGACTGGATACCATCCACCAGCCCCTCGATCGCCTTGGGCTGATCACCGGCGGGCTGGTAGGGAGAATCGACTCTGAACGCTCCGTTCTGGGCGTTACTGGTTTCTTTCGTTGCCATAAGTGGCGGAAAACCTCCGGATTTTCGCGGTGCCCGCCCCGGGCGGACGTATACCATCGAGAAATTTAGCGTTACGCTGGCTTCATGATACCATCAGTGCGATCGACGGCTGGGCGAAATTCAGCCAGCAGTGGCGCCTCCCCGGCCGATCGCAGCCCAATAAGACGCAGCTTTAAGGAGCTCAAGTTTGGACCTTCAACTTTCCAGCCGAGTACAGGCTATCAAGCCCTCTCCCACCCTCGCAGTCACCAACAAGGCCGCCGAACTCCGCGCAGCGGGCCAGGACATCATCGGCCTGGGTGCAGGCGAGCCGGACTTCGACACCCCCGAGCACATCAAGCAGGCGGCCATTGAAGCCATCAACAACGGCCAGACCAAGTACACCGCCGTGGATGGTACGCCGGCCCTGAAGAAAGCGATTATTGCGAAGTTCAAACGGGACAACGGCCTGGAATACGAAGCCAACCAGATACTGGTAAGCAGTGGTGGCAAACAAAGCTTTTTCAACCTGGCACTTGCCACACTGAACAAGGGTGATGAAGCCATCATCCCGGCCCCTTACTGGGTTTCCTACCCGGACATGGTGCTGGTGGCCGAAGGCAAGCCGGTCATCATCGAGACCAGCGCGGACACCCGCTTCAAGATCACCCCGGAACAGCTGGAAAACGCCATCACCGAGCGCACCCGCCTGTTCGTGATCAACAGCCCGTCCAACCCGAGTGGCATGGCCTACTCCATGGAAGAGCTGAAGGCGATCGGTGAAGTACTCAAGAAGCACCCGAACATCATGATCGCCACCGACGACATGTACGAGCCGATCCTGTGGACCGGCAAGCCGTTCTGCAACATCGTGAACGCCTGCCCGGAGCTGTATGACCGTACCTTTGTGCTGAACGGTGTGTCCAAGGCTTACTCCATGACCGGCTGGCGTATCGGCTACGCCGCAGGCCCGGCCAAGATCATCGGTGCCATGAAGAAGATCCAGTCCCAGAGCACCTCCAACCCCTGCTCCATCTCCCAGGCCGCTGCTACCGCTGCCCTGGACGGCGATCAGGCCTGTGTGGGCGAGATGGTCAAGGCGTTCAAGGAGCGTCACGACTGGCTGGTCGACGCCCTGAACAAGTTGCCGGGTGTTGAATGCCTCAACGGCGACGGCACCTTCTATGTGTTCCCCAGCTTCCAGGGCGCCATCGATGCCGATGACAGTGTCAGCACGGACGTGGAGTTCGCCGAGAAGCTGCTGACTGACGCCGGCGTAGCGATCGTTCCGGGCTCCGCCTTCGGCGCTCCGGGCCACATGCGCCTGAGCTTCGCGACCAGCATGGAAAACCTGGAAAAAGCGGTTGAGCGTCTGCAAAAGGCACTCGGCTAAAAAGTTTTTGCCAGGGGTTGACGGGGCGGTATAGCCACCTTAATATACGCGCCTCGTCACACGACGACGTTCCCCGATAGCTCAGTTGGTAGAGCAACGGACTGTTAATCCGTTTGTCGCTGGTTCGAGCCCAGCTCGGGGAGCCAATATTTCAAAAGCCCGCTAATTCTATGAGTTAGCGGGCTTTTTTGTGCTTGTTTATTTTTGTCAGCTCCTTCTCGAAGCTTTGTTGTTAACTTAGCCCTGCCCTAGCCTTCAAGTTCTGGTGCAGGGGGCAATGGGTACCTGCTCCCAAAAACCGCTACGAGCACATCCATGTGCGCTTGGCTCCGCCATCCATGGCTCCGCACATTTTTGGGAGCAGGTACCCATCGCCCCTTGGAATCCAGGAGATATCCGCCTTTACGAGCGCGCGGGGTGCATCGCCCATCAACCGACTCGAAAATTCACTCTTATAAATCATTTGCGATACCCCCGATGCCAGGACCGGTGGTGTGGGGCCGCCCTCCCAAAAATGTTGAAGGCCAGGGATGGCCTGAAACAAGCGCACATGGACGTGCTCGTAGCGGTTTTTGGGAGGGCGGCCCCACACCACCAGCCCGCCAAGGCAGCAGGCTAGTTCGGGGTTAAAGGACAGCGACCAGGTTAGAGGCCAATCACCTCAGAATGAATAGCCTCCAGAGCAGCCAGAGGATCCGGCGCCTGAGTGATTGGCCGACCAATCACGAGGTAATCGGAACCGGCCTTGAGGGCGTCCGTGGGAGTCATGATACGTTGTTGGTCGCCTTTGTCGGCGGTCAGCGGTCGGATTCCCGGGGTAATCAGCCTGAAGTCGGCGCCCTGCTCCGCTTTGAGCTTCGGAGCTTCCTGCGCAGAGCAGACGACGCCGTCGAGCCCGCAATTTCTGGTCAGGGTGGCCAGGCGTGAGACCTGGGCTTCCGGAGAGTCAGTGATGCCGATGCCGGCCAGGTCTTCCGGGCCCATGCTGGTGAGAACCGTGACCGCGATCAGCAGGGGCTTGTCGGTACCGAAGGCTTCCAGGCGCTCGCGGCAGGCGACCATCATCTTCTCGCCGCCGGAGGCGTGAACGTTCACCATCCAGACGCCGAGGTCGGCCGCAGCGGCAACGGCGGCAGAGGTAGTGTTGGGGATGTCATGGAATTTCAGATCCAGGAACACATCGAAACCCTTCCCTTGCAGCGCCTTTACCAGTTGCGGCCCAGAACGGGTGAACAGCTCCTTGCCGACTTTCAGGCGGCATTTCGCCGGGTCCAGTTGATCGACCAGGGCCAGTGCCGGGTCCTGGGACGGAAAGTCGAGAGCAACGATGATCTTGGGGTCAGAAGGGTTTTGCACGGTTCGGTTCCTGGGGGTAATTCGTAACGGATTTATTCAGCTTCCACGCCCTGGATCGGGCGGATGGTTTCCCACTGCTTGCAGCTCGGGCACAGCCAGTGTAACTGCTGACCGGAAAAGCCACAGCTTACGCAACGATAGATCGGGCGGTTGGACAGCAACAGATGACCGATCCGGCTGACCAGACGACCTTCGTCCGTCGTCATGCCCTTCTCGTAACCTGCCATCTCAACCAGCCGCAGCAGGCCGCGCACCGAAGGACGGCTTTCCAGTTCCTGGCGCAGCAGGTCAATCGCCGCCGGTCGGCCGGAGGACCGCTCCATCGATTCTACCAGAGCCAGCAACAGACTCGTGCTGGGATATTGCTCGTAAAGCTTGCGGAGCTTCTTGAACAGCCGGCCGACGTCACCGTGCTCACGCTCGAGCTTCATCAGGCGGTCAATCGCTTCCGGGCCGAATTCCGGGTTCTGGTCAAACACCTTGAGGCTTTCCTTGCCGGCTTCCCGGAAGCTGCCCTGGCGAACCAGCAGGCTCATCAGAATAAGCGTGGCGCGAACACAGGAGCGATCGTATTCAAGAGCCTCTTTCGCGAGCTTCTGGGCTGTCCAGCGATCATCATGCTTGAGCGCCTGCTCGGACAGCTCACAGGTGATGTAAGCCAGCGTTTTGAACAATGCCAGATCCGAGTCACCCTTGGCGAGCGTTCGCGCGACATCCGCCGCCTTGCTCCACTCCCGTTCCTGCTGGTACAGCTCGATAAGCTGAAGAGCCGCCTGTCGGCCGTATTCCCTGTCTCCCAAAATCTGATGAAACAGCGCCTCCGCGCGATCCAGCAATCCGGCATTCAGGTAGTCCAGGGCAAGCTCCATCGTGACCTGTGGCGAAAAACGACCGGGCAATTCCGGGCGGGCGAGCAGGTTCTGGTGGATCAGGATTGCGCGGTCGGTCTCACCCTTGTTACGGAAATGACTGCCAATGGAAAGATGCAGGCTGACGGTGTCCTTGTTGACCGCGAGGGACTGCACAAAGTTCTCGACCGCCTGATCGGAGTAGTTGGTAAACAGGAACTGGAGACGATCGCGGACCGAGTCTTCGTCAGAGATGGCGGTTCTGGAACTGCGGGAGTTACTGCCAAGCCGGCCGGCCATCCAGCCGGCCGCGACCGCCGCAGTGAGCAGCAGCCACTGAAGCACTATATCCATTAAAGAGTCCGGTCGTTCTGAGCCCTGGATTTCTCCAATGCCTGTTCGGCACGATCAAGTCGTTTCCTGAGGGTTCGCCGCGACACGGATGTCCGGACGGTCGCCAGCATGGTCATCAGCACACCGAACAATGCACCTATGACAAACGCCATGATAATCCAGACGGCCACTCCGTGGGGCTGGGTCTCGAACAGGAGGAAATTGAGAGAGACCGCCATCTGGTTATTCAGCGAAAAGACGAGTGCCAATAAAATCAGGACCAGTACCAACAGAATAATGAGGATTTTCTGCAATCCTGCCATAACGTAAGCACTCCGTAGGGCTCAACAGGCCCAAAGCTTCAATTCTTTGCCGAGACCCTTAGAATCCTTTTTTCAGGCTGTCGTTAACCTGTTCCCGGAGTTCCTTTCCCGGTTTGAAATGAGGTACGTACTTCGCCGGCAGGTTCACAGCCTCGCCAGTCTTCGGATTACGCCCTACCCGCGCGGCCCGGTGGTGAAGGGAAAAACTGCCAAATCCCCGGATTTCGATTCTCTGACCATCTGCGAGTGACTGGGACATATGCTCGATGATAGTTTTCACTGCAAGTTCGACATCCTTCACAGACAGCTGAGTCTGCTTGGAGGCAATCAGTTCGACCAGTTCGGACTTCGTCATGAGGCGCTTCCCTCTTCTTTATTATTCGGCAGCCTAATACCGCGATTCTTTGTCCTAGTTTAGTCAAACCAGAAAAAAACACAAAAAAAACGGGCTCTTAGAGCCCGTTTTTTTCACACCTGAAGGAAACTTAGTCCTTGTTGGCGTTCTGCTGCTGCATCTGTTCCTTGATGAGATCACCGATGGTGGTCGCACCAGAAGATTCAGCGGCCTTGCTGCGGACGCTTTCCAGCGCCTGCTTGTCGTCTTCAACGTCCTTCGACTTGATGGACAGGTTGATTACGCGGTTCTTGCGATCGATGCTGATGATCTTCGCTTCGACTTCTTCGCCTTCTTTCAGCGCGTTGCGTGCGTCTTCAACACGGTCACGGCTGATTTCAGAAGCCTTCAGTACCGCCTCAACCTCGTCGTTCAGGGCAACGGTTGCGCCTTTGGCGTCAACAGAAGAAACAGTGCCCTTGACGATGGAGCCCTTGTCGTTCAGCTGTACGAACTCGGCGAACGGATCGCTTTCCAGCTGCTTGATACCCAGGGAGATGCGCTCGCGCTCAGGGTCAACAGACAGGATAACGGTTTCGACTTCGTCGCCCTTCTTGTACTCGCGAACGGCTTCTTCGCCAGTCTCGTTCCAGCTGATGTCGGACAGGTGAACCAGGCCGTCGATGCCGCCATCCAGACCGATGAAGATACCGAAGTCAGTAATGGACTTGATCTTACCGGAGATGCGGTCGCCCTTGTTGAAGTTGCTGGAGAACTCTTCCCACGGGTTGGCAACACACTGCTTGATGCCCAGGGAGATACGACGACGCTCTTCGTCGATATCCAGGATCATCACTTCAACTTCGTCACCTACCTGAACAACCTTGGACGGGTGGATGTTCTTGTTGGTCCAATCCATTTCGGATACGTGAACCAGACCTTCAACACCCTCTTCCAGCTCGGCAAAGCAGCCGTAGTCGGTCAGGTTGGTTACGCGTGCAGTAACCTTGGAGCCTTCCGGGTAACGACCCTTGATATCGACCCAGGGATCTTCGCCCAGCTGCTTCAGGCCCAGAGAAACGCGGTTGCGCTCACGGTCGAACTTCAGGACCTTAACATTGATTTCGTCGCCCACATTCACGATTTCGCTCGGATGCTTGATGCGCTTCCAGGCCATATCGGTGATGTGCAGCAGGCCGTCAACACCACCCAGATCTACGAACGCGCCGTAGTCGGTCAGGTTCTTGACGATACCCTTGATTTCCAGACCTTCGGTCAGGGTTTCCAGCAGAGCTTCACGCTGCTCGCTGTTCTCAGCTTCCAGAACGGCGCGGCGGGAAACCACCACGTTGTTACGCTTCTGGTCCAGCTTGATAACCTTGAATTCCAGTTCCTTGTTCTCCAGGTGCGCAGTGTCGCGAACCGGACGAACGTCTACCAGGGAACCCGGCAGGAAGGCACGAATGCCAGACAGGTCGACGGTGAAACCGCCCTTGACCTTGCCATTGATCACGCCCTTAACAACTTCTTCAGCCTCGAAGGACTTCTCCAGAACTTTCCACGCTTCGGCACGCTTGGCCTTCTCGCGGGAAAGACGGGTTTCACCGAAGCCATCTTCAACAGCATCGAGAGCCACATCGACAACATCGCCGACAGCTACTTCCAACTCGCCTTTTTCGTTAAGGAACTGGGAGGCGGGGATAACGCCCTCGGACTTCAGTCCGGCGTTAACGGTGACCCAGTCGTTGTCGACGTCAACTACGGTTCCCTGGACGATGGAACCCGGTTGCATGTCAATTTCTTTCAGGCTTTCTTCAAAAAGATCCGCAAAGCTCTCGCTCATTATGTGTCCTATGTGATCAACGCAAGTGTACTCCGTGCCACCAGCAACACGGTCTGTTAACGATTTCCGGAATCAGCCAGCGGCTGGCAAATAACGCTGTTTCCGGCATTCCAACGACAAAAAGGTGTAGTCAGGCCTGACCTGCTGCGGCCATACACCTGTCCAACACCTCTTCTATACTCAACCCCGTAGAATCAATGACTTGCGCATCATCCGCGGGCTTGAGGGGGGCTGCGGAACGGTTCATATCCCGTTCATCACGAACCCGTATCTCCTCTAAAAGGGCATCAATATTAACATCGACACCCGCGTCCTTCAACTGGTTAAAACGTCGCCGGGCCCGTTCTTCCGCACTGGCCGTCAGGAAGATTTTCACCGGCGCGTCGGGGAAAACCACAGTGCCCATATCGCGGCCATCGGCGACCAGACCGGGGGCTTGCCGGAAGTCCCGCTGCCGCTGCAGCAGAGCATCCCGGACCGGCTGCTTGACCGCCACCCTGGAGGCATTGTCGCCGCAGGACTCGGTACGGATCTCGGAGGTCACATCCTCCCCCGCCAGCAACACTTTCGCCGGCTGTCCGGCAGGGGTCGGCTCGAACGTCACATCCAGCGAGGCGGCCACCCTGACCAGGCCACTCTCATCGTCAAGCGAAACGCCCTGTCGTGTCGCCGCCAGCGCTGTCAGCCGGTACAGGGCGCCGCTGTCCAGCAGGTGCCAGCCCAGCTTCTGCGCCAGCATCTGCGTGATGGTGCCTTTTCCCGAACCGCCGGGGCCATCGACCGCAATGACGGGGGCATTGCTGTCTGCCATCATTCACCACCTTCCGAGCTGATCTGGATTCCGGTCTGCAACGCCAGTTCCACGAAACTCGGGAAAGACGTGGCAACGTTGGCGCAGTCGGTGATTTCGATGGGGCCGGTCGCCCGCAGGGATGCCACCGCAAAGGACATGGCAATGCGGTGATCGCCATGACTGTTCACCGTCCCGCCACCGATTTCCTGGCCGCCATCGATGACGATGCCGTCCGGAGTCACTGTCGTTTCGACGCCCAGTGCTTCGAGGCCGTCGGCCATGACCTGGATGCGATCACTTTCTTTGACACGGAGTTCTTCAGCACCCCGGAGTACGGTCCGTCCCTCTGCGCAGGCAGCGGCGACAAACAACACCGGGAATTCGTCAATGGCCAGGGGCACCTGATCTTCCGGAATATCGATACCCTTGAGGTCGGCAGAGCGCACAAGCAGGTCCGCCACCGGCTCACCACCGATCTCCCGCTCCTCGAGGATCTGGATGTCAGCCCCCATCTGGCGAAGGATGTTGATAACACCCACCCGGGTCGGATTCATACCGACATGGCGCAGCACCAGCTCGGAACCCGGTGCAATGCTCGCTGCCACCAGGAAAAAGGCCGCGGAAGAAATATCGGCGGGTACGTCGATGGCAGACGCGGTCAACTTGCCGCCACCGGTAACGCTTGCAGTCGCACCATCACGATGAACGTGGTACCCGAAGCCCGCCAGCATGCGCTCGGTGTGATCCCGGGTGGGCGCAGGCTCGGTGACCGAAGTCACGCCCTCAGCGTAAAGCCCGGCCAACAACAGACAGGATTTCACCTGGGCACTGGCCACCGGCATTTCGTAATGGATGCCGGTCAGCTTGTGACCACCCCGGATCTTCAACGGCGGGCGGCCACCCTCGGCGGTATCGATCACGGCACCCATGGCGCGGAGTGGATCAGCCACACGTCCCATGGGCCGCTTGGACAGGCTGGCGTCACCGGTCAATTCCGAATCAAACGGCTGTGCCGCCAGCAGACCCGCAAACAGACGCATGGCCGTTCCGGAATTACCCAGATAGAGCGGTCCCCGGGGTGCCTGCAGGCCATGCATGCCGACTCCATGAATGCGCACGAAGCCATCTTCCGGACCTTCGATGGTCACACCCATGTCACGGAACGCCTGAAGGGTCGCCAGGCTGTCTTCGCCTTCGAGAAACCCTTTCACCTCAGTAATCCCCTCTGCCAGGGCACCCAGCATGATGGAGCGGTGGGACATGGATTTGTCACCCGGAACCCGTATGTCACCCCGGATGGAGCCACCGGGCTTGAGCCGGAAGGTTACCTGCTTTTCGCTGTTGTTAGTCACGTACGCCTGTCCTGAAAGCATCTTGGTGAAATGTTCACGCGCCGCCTTGGCGCGACTGAAGACCCGGAGCAGTGTTGCGCCATCGCCAGCGGCGATGGCAGCGCGAAGCTGGTCCAGATCATGGGCAAAGTGGTCAATAACCCGGAGCACGGCATCCCGGTTCGACAGGAAAATGTCATGCCACATCACCGGATCGCTGGCCGCGATCCGCGTAAAATCCCGGAATCCGCCAGCCGCATACCGGAAGATATCCATATTTTCGTCTTCACCGGCCAGAGTGTCCACGAGGGAAAAGGCAATGAGGTGTGGCAGATGGCTGGTCGCTGCCAGCACTTCGTCATGATAGGCCACGGACATGGTCAGCACGGTGGCCCCACAACCTTCCCACAGGGCCCTGAGTCGCCTGAGATCAGGCTGGTGGGCGTTATCGGCGGGGGTCAGAATAACCTTGTGATTGGCAAAGAGCTCGGGATTGGCTGCCCGGATACCGCTTTTCTCGGAACCGGCAATCGGGTGGCCAGGGATGACGTGGGGAGAAAGTTCGCCGAAAACGGCCTCGACATCCGCCACAAAACTGGACTTGGTGCTGCCAACGTCTGACAACACGGCATTCCTGTCAAGAAACGGCTTTAGCTCTGCCAGCACGGTGCGGGTTGCCCGCACCGGAACCGCCAGCACCACCAGGTCGCTGCCACGAACTGCGTGCTCCAGCGAATCGGCTGCCAGATCTATAACACCCAGCTCTTCGCCCAAGGCCAGCTCTTCGGCCCGCCGGTCATAGCCGACCACCTGCCCGGCCAGTCGATGCTGTCTGATGGCACTGGCCAGGGACCCGCCGATGAGCCCCAGGCCGATAATGGCTACACGGTTGAAAAGTGGCTCGCCGTCGCCCACTTCAGCCCCCTTCCCCGGCACCACTGAGTGCCTCGGCCAGCGCATCGAGGAACCGCTCATTTTCCCTGGGAAGGCCCACAGACACGCGCAGGTGTTCCGGCATACCGTAACCGGCAATCGGGCGGACAATCACACCGTGCTCAAGCAACGCATGGTAGATCGCCTGGGCCTGCTCCCCGACCTCTACCGCGATAAAATTGCCGGCCGAAGGAATATAGGGTAACCCCATGCGATCAAAGCCGTCCGCCAGCTGTTTCAGGCCGGCAGCGTTCACTTCACGGGACCGCTTGAGATAATCCTCATCGCCCAATACCGCTGTCGCCGCAGCCAGCGCAACCGTGTCCACGTTGAACGGCTGACGGACCCGGTTGAGGATATCCGCGATCTCGGGCGAGCTGATACTGTACCCCACCCGAAGGGCAGCCAGGCCCCAGGCCTTTGAGAAGGTTCGGCATACGATCAGGTTGGGGAAACGCTCAAGCAGTTCGAGACCATCCGGATACTCGGTTCCGGTGAGGTATTCACAGTACGCCTCATCCAGAACCACCAGCACGTTTTCGGGGATCTTCGCCAGGAAGCCCTCGATCGCATCGGCGGTGTGCACGGTACCTGTCGGATTATTCGGATTGGCAACGAAAACCAGCCGGGTGCGCTCAGTCACGGCGTCCGCCATGGCGTCGAGATCATGCCCCCAGTCCTTTGCCGGAACTGATACTCCTTTGGCGCCAATGGCCTGGGTCACCAGCGGGTAAACCGCAAAGGCATATTGCGAAAACACGACTTCGGAATCTTGATCCGCAAAACAGCGGGCAATCACTTCCAGAACATCGTTCGAGCCATTGCCCAGCGTGATCTGGTCCATCCGTACGCCAAACCGCTCGGACAGTCTCTGCTTGAGGTCAAAACCATTGCCATCCGGATACAGGCACAACTCTGACAGCGCGCCCCGGGCGGCAGCGAGCGCCTTTTCGCTGGGGCCCAGCGGGTTCTCGTTACTGGCCAGCTTGATGATTTCGGAGGGCTTCAAACCCAGTTCCCGGGCCAGCTCCTCGATGGGCTTGCCGGGCTGGTAGGGAGACAGGGCACGGACACCTTTGACCGCAAGACTCTGGTAATCGACTGCCATTCGAAGCCTCCTGTTACAAAACGCCTATGGGGTAGGATCCAAGCCGCTTGAGCTCTACCGCCTCTTCGTCCACTTCGGCCAGCACCTTGCGAACGGTCTCGTCCTCCATGTGCCCCTCGAAGTCGATATAGAACACATAGGCCCAGGTACCACTGGGCGACGGCCGCGTTTCGATCCGGGTCAGGCTGATGCCATGGCGGTGGAACGGCTCCAGCAACTGATAAAGGGCACCGGGTTTGTTGCGCATGGACACCAGGATTGAAGACTTGTCCTGACCACTTGCCGGAACCTCTTCCCGACCGATGATCAGGAACCGGGTGGTGTTGTCCGGGCGATCCTCGATGCTGTTGGCCAGCTTCTCCAGGCCATAGAGCTCAGCGGCCATATCCCCGGCGATCGCCGCGGTACCGGGCTCTTCGGCGGCCCGGCGGGCAGCTTCAGCGTTACTGGATACCGTCACCCGCTCAATGCCATAGCGGTGGGTATCGAGCCACTGCCGGCACTGGGCAAAAGACTGCTGATGGGAATAAATGCGGGTAATTTCCTGATCCTTGTGCTTCGGAGACACCAGCAAGTGGTGGTGAATCCGGAGCTGCACCTCGCCGCAAATCTTAAGCGGCGAGGACATGAACATGTCCAGGGTGTGATTGATCATGCCTTCGGTGGAATTCTCCACCGGCACCACGCCGTAATGGGCCGCGCCGGACTCCACCTCACGGAAGACAGCATCGATAGCCGGTAACGGAACACTGATTACGGAATGGCCGAAGTGCTTCAGTGCCGCCGCCTGGGTAAAGGTGCCGATCGGTCCCAGGAAAGCAATGTGCATTGGCTTTTCCAGCGCCAGGCAGGCAGACATGATTTCGCGGAACAGCCGCGCCATCTCTTCCGCCGGCAACGGCCCGGGATTATGGTCCTTGATGCGCCGTAACACCTGGGCCTCGCGCTCGGGACGGTAGAAAAACACGTCCTCGTCCGGGTTGGCTGCCATCTTCACATGGGCCACTTCCTGGGCACAGCGGGCCCGGGCACTGATGAGATCCATGATCTGCTGGTCAATGCTGTCGATTTCATCCCGGAGTTCGCCCAGACGGGTCTTCTCGTCCGTCATGATCAGCCACGCTCCTTAGCAAATTCCGCCATGTATTGAATCAGCGCATCAACGCCCGCTTCGGGCATGGCGTTGTATATGCTCGCGCGCATACCGCCAACAGAGCGGTGACCCTTGAGGTTTAGCAGGCCACGGGCGTCCGCGCCCTTGAGAAAGTCACCGTTCAGGGCATCGTCTGCCAGGGTGAACGGAACATTCATCCAGGAGCGGAAACGCGGGTCAATCGGGTTGGCGTAGAAATCGTTGGTATCGATGAAGTCATACAACTTCTTTGCCTTGCGGTGATTGATCTCGCCCATGGCTTTGACGCCGCCCTGCTCTTTCAGCCACTTGAAGACCAGCCCTGCCAGGTACCAGGAATAGGTAGCCGGGGTGTTGTACATGGAGCCGTTGTCCGCGATGACCTGGTAGTTCATCATCGTCGGAGTTTCCCTGCGGGCCTTGCCGAGCAGATCCTTGCGAATGATGACCACCACCAGGCCGGACGGGCCGATATTCTTCTGGGCGCCGGCGTAGATCAGTCCGAACCGGGACACATCCAGCGGGCGGGACAACATGGTGGAGGACATGTCCGCAACAAGAGGCACATCACCACTGTCCGGGATAAAGTCGAACTCCAGCCCGCCAATGGTCTCGTTCGGGGTGTAATGCAGATAAGCGGCATCCGGGCGGGTATCCCAGGTGGACTGCTCCGGTACCGTGGTAAAACCGCTATCCTCGGAACTGGCGACCACGTTCACATCACCGTAGCGTTTCGCTTCGGCAATTGCCTTCCTGGACCAGATTCCGGTGTTCACATAATCCGCAGAGCTCTTATCGCCGAGCAGGTTCAGAGGGATGGTAGAGAATTGACTGGAAGCTCCACCCTGCATGAAGAGTACGGCGTAATCGTCTGAAATTCCGGCCAATTCACGCAGATCTTTTTCGGCCGTTTCGGCAATGGCCACAAACTCGTCGCTGCGGTGACTCATTTCCATCACCGACATGCCGGTACCACGCCAGTCCAGCATTTCATCCCGGGCCTGTTTCAGCACGGGCTCCGGCAAGGTAGCCGGCCCCGCGCAAAAGTTGAACGCCCTGCTCATTCTTCGCTTTCCTCGCCTTCTATCTCTTCATCATCGGATTCTGCAATCCGCTCAACACCGACCAGGCGCTCGTCTTCCTGGGCCAGACGGATCAGGCGAACACCCTGGGTATTCCGGCTCAGGATGGAAACCTCATCGGTGCGGGTCCGCACCAGCGTGCCCTTGTCGGAAATCAGCATCATTTCGTCGCCATCGAACAGCTGGAGGGCGGTCACCAGATCACCGTTACGCTCGGAACACTGCATGGCGATAACGCCCTGGCTGCCCCGGCTGTAGGTGGGAAATTCCTCAATCGCGGTCCGCTTGCCGTAGCCGTGCTCACTGGCGGTCAGGATCACACCGCCCTCTTCCGGAATAATCAGGGATACCACATGCTGGCCTTCCGGCATCCGGATGCCGCGTACACCGCGGGCCGTCCGGCTCATGGGCCGCACCTGGTCCTCGGTGAAGCGCACCGCCTTGCCGGCGGTTGAGAACAGCATCACTTCCGCATCGCCCTTGGTAATGGCGGCGCCAACCAGGGTATCGCCCTCGTCGAGGTTCAGGGCAATCAGGCCGCTGCTGCGCGGACGGGAGAAGTTCGGCAGCGGGGTCTTCTTGACCACACCGTTGGAGGTGGCCATCAGCACAAACTGGTCTTCCGGGTAATCCCTCACCGGCAGGAAGGTGGTAATACGCTCACCCTCGTCCAGCGGCAGGATATTGACCATCGGCCGGCCACGGGAACCACGGCTGCCCCGGGGAATCTCGAACACCCGCAGCCAGTACACCTTGCCCCGGTTGGAGAAACACAGGATGGTGTCGTGGGAGTTCGCCACCAGCAGCTTCTCGATGAAGTCTTCATCTTTCATGGAGGTCGCAGCCTTGCCCCGGCCGCCACGGCGCTGGGCCTGGTAATCCTCGACGGCCTGGGTCTTGGCATAACCACCGTGGGAGATAGTGACCACCAGATCCTCTTCGTCGATCAGGTCGGCGATGGTCAGGTCGCGGCGGGAGCTGGTGATCTCGGTACGGCGCTCGTCACCGTAATCGTTCACGATCGCTTCCAGCTCTTCACGGATCACCTGCAGCAGGCGCTCCGGATCGCCCAGGATGTCGAGCAGATCGGCGATCTTCTCGAGGATTTCCTTGTACTCGTTCTGCAGCTTCTCGGTTTCCAGGCCAGTCAGACGGTGCAGACGGAGGTCCAGGATGGCCTGGGCCTGTTCCGGCGAGAGATGATACAGGCCTTCACGCAGACCGTAGATCTCCGGCAGGTCGTCCGGACGGCAGGCATCTTCGCCGGCACGCTCGAGCATGGCCAGCACATCGCCCGGCGCCCAGCCCTTGTCCATCAGCATTTCTTTGGCTTCGGCTGCAGTCGGGGACTGCTTGATCAGCTCGATGATCTCGTCGATGTTAGCCAGCGCAACGGTCAGGCCTTCGAGGATATGGCCACGCTCGCGGGCCTTGCGCAGCTCGTAGATGGTCCGGCGGGTTACCACCTCACGGCGGTGGCGCAGGAACGCATCCAGCATTTCTTTCAGGTTCAGGGTCTTCGGCTCGCCATTGATCAGGGCGACCATGTTGATACCGAACACGGTTTCCAGCTGGGTGTGGGCGAACAGGTTGTTGATCACCACGTCCGCGTTCTCGCCACGGCGCAGTTCGATCACAACCCGGATACCTTCCTTGTTGGACTCGTCCCGCAGCTCGGAAATGCCCTCGACCCGCTTTTCCTTCACCAGTTCGGCGATTTTCTCGATCAGGCGGGCCTTGTTCAGCTGGTACGGCAGCTCGGTGATCACGATGGTCTCGCGGCCGGTCTTCTTGTCCACCTCGATCTCGTGACGGGCACGGATATAGATTCGACCACGACCCGTGCGGTAGGCCTCGACGATACCGGCACGGCCGTTGATGATGCCCTGGGTCGGGAAATCAGGACCCGGGATGTACTCCATGAGCTCATCCACGGTCAGGTCTGAATTGTCGATCAGCGCCAGACAGCCGTTGACCACCTCGGTCAGGTTGTGGGGCGGGATGTTGGTGGCCATGCCCACGGCAATGCCGGAGGAGCCGTTCACCAGCAGGTTCGGCACCCGGGTCGGCAGCACATCGGGAATCCGCTCGGTGCCGTCGTAGTTGTCGACGTAATCAACGGTCTCCTTGTCCAGATCCGCCAGCAGGGAGTGGGCGATCTTCTCCATGCGAATCTCGGTGTAACGCATGGCTGCCGCGTTATCGCCGTCAATGGAACCGAAGTTGCCCTGGCCATCTACCAGCGGGTAGCGCAGGGAGAACGGCTGGGCCATACGCACGATGGTGTCGTATACCGCAGAGTCACCGTGGGGGTGGTATTTACCGATAACATCACCTACCACACGGGCAGACTTCTTGTAGGCCTTGTTCCAGTCATTGCCCAACTCGGACATGGCGAACAACACCCGGCGGTGCACCGGCTTGAGGCCGTCGCGCACATCCGGCAGGGCCCGGCCGACGATGACGCTCATGGCGTAATCGAGGTAGGACTGCTTCAACTCGTCTTCAATGTTTACCGGCAGGATCTCTTTGGCTAACTCACCCATCGAGAAAGGTTCCTTTGCGTTATCTGGAAGTCGTGCGGGAGCCGTTTCCGGGCCCCGTATTTATTCTTCAACAAGCCGCCAAGCATACCACAGTCCGCCCGCTCCCGGGCCAACGTGGTGCAGCCTTAATCAAACACCACGGTCTTGTTTTCGTAGGTAATCACCCGGTCCTCGACATGCGCCCGCAGGCCCCGGGCCAACACGTTCTTCTCCACATCCTTGCCCAGGCGAACCATGTCTTCGATGGAATCGCTGTGGTTGATGCGGATGACGTCCTGCTCGATGATCGGGCCCTCGTCGAGGTCCTGGGTCACGTAGTGGCAGGTGGCGCCAATCAGCTTCACACCGCGACTGTACGCCTGGTGGTACGGACGGGCACCCGCGAAGGACGGCAGGAAGCTGTGGTGGATATTGATCACCTTGCCGGCGTATTTCTCACACAACTCGGCCGGGAGGATTTGCATATAGCGGGCCAGGACCACCACATCGGTTTCGTACTTCTCGAACAGTTCCTCGATGTGGGCGAATGCCTCGGCCTTGTTCTCCTTGCTCACCGGCACGTGGTGATACGGGATTTCATGCCATTCCACCATGCGGCGCAAATCATCATGGTTGGAAATGACCGCGACGATCTCGGCGTTCAGCTCCTTGCTGTGCCAACGGTGCAGAAGATCCGCCAGGCAGTGGGATTCCTTGCTGCACATGAGGATCACCCGCTTTGGTCGCGCGGAATCGGCGATGTGCCAGTTCATGTTGAACTCGCGGGCAATGGGCTCGAATGCGGCACGGAACTGGTCCAGTCCGAACGGGATGGACTCGGCCTTGATCTCGTGACGCATGAAGAACCAGCCGGTATGAGTATCCGAATGGTGGCTCGCCTCGGTAATCCAGCCATTGTAGGTGGACAGGAAATTACTCACCTTGGCAACGATTCCGACCCGGTCCGGGCAGGAAATCACAAGACGATAGGTATGCTCCATGAAAGCCTTTCCTTAACTTGAATCCGGGAAAGCTGGTGCGACGGGGACCCCGGCGGAAAAACACAAGGCGGGCAATCGGTACGCACCATCAAAAATGACCGGCTATCATAGCCTATCTGAACGCCTAAAACGAGGAATGGACGCATGCGGACGATCGTGTTTTTAGTGCTGATGAGTTGCCTGCCCAGCGCCTGGGCACAGGCCATTATCGAAGGCGAGCGGTTTCACCCGGTCCAGGGCCAACACGGCATGGTCGCCACCAGTCACACCCTCGCCACGGAAGTGGCGCTGGAGGTACTCAGGAATGGCGGCAATGCCGTCGATGCCGCGGTCACGGCGGGCTTTGCGCTAGCCGTCACTCAGCCCCGCTCAGGCAACATCGGCGGTGGCGGTTTTATGCTTTTCTCTCCGGGCGACGGCAGTGCCCCCGAGGCTATCGACTACCGCGAGAAGGCGCCGGCGGCCGCCAGCGAAACCATGTTCCAGGATGAGAATGGCAACGTGGTCACCAACCGCAGCCGGTTTACCCACCTCGCCGCCGGCGTGCCGGGTACCGTGGCCGGCCTGGCACTGGCGCTGGAACGCCATGGCACGATCAGCCTTGAAGAGGCCCTGGCACCAGCGATCCGGCTGGCCCGGGAGGGCTTTATAGTGCCCCACCGGTTCACCGAAGGACTGGAGCAGGCAAAGGACCGGCTGCAGCGCTGGCCCGCGACGCTGGAAACCTTCTACAAGGAAGACGGCTCCGCCTGGCAGCCAGGAGAGCGTTTCCGTCAGCCCGAGCTGGCCGCCACCCTGCAGCGGATTGCCGATAACGGCGTCAGGGGCTTCTACGAGGGTGAAACCGCCCGCCTCATTGCCGAAGAAATGGAACGAAACGGAGGCCTGATCACCGAGCAGGACCTCCGGGATTATGAGCCAGCCATCCGCGAGCCAGTGCACGGCACCTATCGCGGCCATGACATCTATTCCATGTCGCCGCCCTCCTCCGGCGGCACCCACATCGTCCAGATCCTCAACATTCTCGAGGGCTACCCGATTTCGGACTGGGGCCACAACTCTGCCAGCACCATCCACCACATGGCCGAAGCCATGAAACTGGCCTACGCCGACCGTTCGCAATACCTCGGGGACACCGACTACGTAGACGTACCACTCGACGGCCTGACCAGCAAGGCTTACGCAGAGGGCTTGCGAGAGACGATCAAGCCGGATCAGGCCCGCCCCGCCAGCGAAATTGCCCCCGGCGAGCCCGCTGCCTACGAAAGCCCCGAGACCACCCACTTCTCGGTGGTCGATCGCTGGGGCAATGCGGTCTCCAACACCTACACCATCAATTTCAGCTACGGCTCGGGGATTACCGTGGCCGGCGCCGGGTTTCTGCTCAACAACGAGATGGACGACTTCAGCGCCAAGCCCGGCGTGCCCAACGCCTACGGCCTGATTGGCGGCGAAGCCAACAAGGTGGAAGCGGGCAAACGCATGCTCAGCTCCATGTCGCCCACCATCGTCCGCAGGGACGGCAGGAACTTCCTGGTCACCGGCAGCCCCGGCGGCTCCAGGATCATTACCACGACGTTGCAGGTGGTAATGAACGTGATCGACCATAATATGAACATACAGACAGCGGTCAGCGTGCCCCGGGTACACCATCAATGGCTGCCGGACGAGATCCGCATTGAACAGGGCGTCAGCCCCGACACCGTTCGGCGGCTTGAGGACAAGGGCCACACGGTGGTGGCCAAATCCGCCATGGGCGCCATTCAGAGCATCCTGATCGGGCCGGATGGTACGCTCTATGGAGGCGCTGATCCGCGCCGGAGCACCTCATCGGCCATGGGGTATTGAACGAAACCGATTGATCCGGGTCACTGATCCGAGAGGAGGTACCATGTATCTTTCAGTACAACTGAGCTGCTATCCGCTCAAGGATGACTACAAACAACCGATCTGGGATCTCATCGCCCGACTTGAACAATCCGGGCTGGAGGTGTATCCCGGACGTATGAGTACAGAAATTTTTGGCGAATACGACGAAGTCATGAAAGTGCTCTCGGATACCATGAAGTGGTCATTCGAGACCTACGGCAAGTCTGTGTTCGTCGCAAAAATCATGGAGGGCGACCGGAGGCCCAGATGACAGCACCACAGGGACCGGACCAGCAAAAACCGGACAACAACCAGCAGCCCGCGATTCCCAACCAGTTTGCCTTTCTCTGGTTAAGCGCGGCCATCTTCCTGATGGTGCTGTGGTTACAGGGCGGGGACCAACCACGCCAGCAGGAGCTTGCCTACTCCGAGTTCAAGACCGCGGTGGCCGAACGCCAGGTTGCTGAAGTCACCCTGAAATCAGAGGCGATCGTTGGCCTATTCAACGATCAGGGCATGACCGACTTCAGCAGTGAAAGCCCGGGCCCCCAACCGACGACCGGCTTCCATACGGTCCGCCCTCCCATGGAAGACCCGGAACTGCTGCCCCTCCTTGAGCAAAACAACGTCACCATCCGGGCCACCAGTTCGGAGCTTCCGTGGTGGCAACAACTGATCCAGGCATTCCTGCCATGGATTCTCCTGCTGGCCCTGATGTTCTGGTTCTGGGGCGCCGCCCAGCGGCGGATGACCCAGGGCGGCGGCCTGTTTGATTACGCCAAATCCAAGGCGCGTCGGGCCCGCCCTGAAACGTCCCGCACCACCCTGGACGACGTGGCCGGCATCGAATCGGCCAAACGGGAGATCACCGAGATTATCGATTTCCTGAAGGCCCCGGAACGGTTCCGTCGGCTCGGGGCGGTAATGCCCAAGGGCATACTGCTGGTTGGCCCGCCGGGCACAGGCAAAACCCTGCTGGCCCGGGCCATTGCCGGAGAAGCAGATGTGCCCTTCTTCAGCATCAGCGCCTCGGAATTCATCGAAATGTTTGTGGGCGTGGGCGCGGCACGGGTCCGCGACATGTTCCAGACAGCCCGCAAAGAGGCGCCCGCGCTGATCTTCATTGATGAACTGGACGCAGTCGGCCGCTCCCGTGGCACTGGCCTCGGCGGCGGCCATGATGAACGGGAGCAGACCCTTAATCAGATCCTGACCGAAATGGACGGGTTCGAGGAGCATGAGAACATTCTGGTACTGGCCGCCACCAACCGGCCGGACGTACTGGACACCGCCCTGCTCCGCCCCGGGCGCTTCGACCGCACGATTACCCTCGATCGCCCCCACAAGGATGCGCGGGAAGCCATTCTGAGCGTGCATGTCCGCAAGGTTCCGCTGGCAGACGATGTGAACCTGGCCGAAGTCGCCGCGCGGACCATCGGTTTCTCCGGCGCCGACCTCAAGAACCTCGTAAACGAGGCTGCCCTGACCGCAGTCCGCGAAAACAAGGACAAGATCGACGCCCAGTGCTTCGACGAGGCCCGGGACCGCCTTATCCTCGGGGAGGAACGGGACGCCCAGCTGACCCCGGAGGAAAAGCAGGCCGTCGCGTACCACGAAAGCGGCCATGCCATCATGGCCTACTTCATGCCGAAGGCGGACCCGCTCACCAAGATCACCATCATTCCCCACGGCATGGCCATGGGTGTGACCGAACAGACCCCGAAGGAAGACCGCTACACCTTCACAGAGAGCTATCTGAAAGATCGCATCAAGGTCATGCTTGGCGGCCGCTCGGCGGAAAAAATTGTCTACGGCGAGGTCAGTACCGGCGCCCAGAACGATCTCAAGGAAGCCACCAAACTGTTGCGCAAGATGATCGGTCAATGGGGTATGAGCGAGAAGCTCGGACCTCTGGGCCTGAGCATCGGTGAGGAGCACGTTTTCCTGGGCCGGGAGATGGGCGCACCACGGGAATTCAGCGAAAAGATGGCGGAGCTGATTGACGGCGAAATCCAGACCCAGCTCCTGGCGCTGGAAAAAGCCACGGTGGATTTCCTGACCGAACACCGGAACCACCTGGAGGCCCTGGCCAAGGCCCTGCTCAAGAAAGAAACCCTGTCCGCCGGGGAAATCGAGAAAATCCTCAACAAGGAAGGCGCCCGCAAGATCGCCTGAGGTTCACCCTCAGGCGTGCGCGACCAGCATCTCGCTGAACAGGGCAAGACAGAATCCGAGCACGGCGCCGAGTGGCGGCCCCCAGTGCCGGTCCAGCCGGGACTGGGGCGCAATATCCTGAAAGATCAGGTACAGGATCCCACCGGAAGCGAAGAGCATGATCGCCCCCAGGATTGCCTGCTGATCGGACAGCACAAAGTAGCCAAGCAGACCGGCCACGGGGCCCGTCACGATCAGAGAACTCATGAACCCAAGCGTCTTCCGCGAGGTATAGCCCGGCTGATTGCAGAGTTCACGATAGGCGTTGAAGCCCTCCGGCAGATTCTGCAGGGCAATCAGTGCCGCAAGGAGAGCCGCCATGCCGGGGCTGACGACAATCAGGCCGCCGAGAGCCGTCGCTTCGGGAATGTAGTCGAGCATCAATCCGGTTAGCTGCGGAGCCTCGCGGCGCCTGAGGCCCAGCACCCGCTCAACGGCAAAAAACGACAGCCCGCCCAACAGGATAACGGGAATACTCCATAACGAATCCTGCATGCTGGCACGCCCCTCCGGCACCAGCACCACAGCGACCGCTCCCAGCAGAATGCCTCCACCAAAGGCAATCAGGAAGTGACGAAACTCCTGTTCAAGCCAGTTTGGCCTGATGTGTTCAAAGCTGGCCAGCAGCCCACCGGCGGGAATACAGGCACCTGCGGCGGCCGTCAGTACAACGATATAGACAACATCCAGAAACATCCGGAACCAACGATTCTAAAAGAATGAGTGAGTCAGGGCGTCACAGTGACCGGCAGGTTCAGTTCCACCAGTAACCGATCGGCACCCTGTTCGTCGAAAACACTGCACTGGCGGCTGACAACGAGTTCAGCCGGGGCTTCCCGGCGGAGTATCCTGGCCACCTCTGCCGCACTGGCTCGGGGAATGAGCCGGACCCGCGCACCGGCACCCCGGGCGATCAGCTGCTCCTCGATCGCCTTGACCACCTCCGGACCATTGTCCCGGTTACTGCGCACCAACACCGTCAGGGGCTGGTGACGACGCCTGGCCTGTTCGATACCGACAGCCAGCGCCCTGTGATTGGCGCCCTGGTCGTCGTTGAGAAGAACAACCACGCCGTGTCCGGGCCGGCGCTGAAGCTCCGCCCAGAGCAAGACATCACCCGGCGCCCGGCGAATAAGCCCCCTGGCCGTCGATCCGAGGCGGGATCCGGGCGCAGCCGACCAACCGACGCGCCCCATCACCACCAGATCCTCGGGGCCAGCCAGACTGAGAACCTCCTCAATCACGCGCCCCCGGCACAACTTCAATGCCTGGCGCAGGCCCCGACTGGCCACCGCGCGCTGCAACGATCTGCGCGCCTGCTCCTGAAGCGCGCGCATCCGCATTTCGAGCATGGCCGAATCCAGTGGACGCGCGGCGCCCGAACTTGCGCCAATCTCACGGGCAAAGTCAAAGCCCGAACAACGCAGCAGATTCACTTCCTCCACAAACACGCCAAGGATGTCATTCCCCCGCAGCGCGGCAATGTCAGCCGCGGCCTCCAGTGCGGCCAGACTGAGTCGGGAGCCGTCCAGAAGCACCAGTACGCGACCGGGACCGGATTCATCCGGAACAGATTGGGGCTGATCAGTCATCGCTATCCTTGCCTCCCTCTCCGTTACCGTTGTCCTTGTCACCGTTCCGCTTCTTGCCCACCTCTGCAAAGGCGGCGAGGCGATCCTGCACTTTCCGGTTGAAGCTGCCCTCGGGGTAGTCGCCATTTTCATCAGCAACGCCGGCTTCCATGCCAGTGAGCAACTCGATTGCTTCATTGATGTCCGAGATCGGATAGATCGTGAACCGGCCCTCCGCCATGGCGTCCCTGACATCCGCTCTGAGCATCAAATGCTCTACGTTGCTCTCCGGCAGCAGGACGCCCTGGCTACCCAGGCCACCGGAATCCCGGCAGACATTGAAAAAGCCCTCGATTTTCTCGTTGACTCCGCCCACGGCCTGAACCTCGCCGTGCTGGTTCATGGAACCGGTTACAGCAAAACTCTGCTTCAGCGGCACCCCGGCGATAGCGGACAGCAGGACACAGGTTTCCGCAATGGACGCCGAATCGCCTTCTACACCGCCATAGGATTGTTCAAACGCCAGACTGGCCGAGAGCGATAACTCCTCATCTCCGGCATAGCGGCTGGCCAGGAACCGGGACAGGATCATCACTGCCTTGCTATGGATCGGGCCACCCAACTTGGCTTCCCGCTCGATATCCACCACCTGGCCCTTGCCCGGCCGGGCAGTCGCGGTAATCCGGGTGGGCTGGCCGAACATGGAGGCACCCAGCCGAAGTACGGATAAACCGTTCACCTGCCCCACTTCCTCGCCGCTGGTGGCGATCTTCACAATGCCCCGGGTGATTTGCTCCATGCTGCGCTCACGAACCCGGCTGGCCCGATACTCACGTTCATCGATCGCATGCTGGATATGGTCAGCTGCGATGAGCTCTGTCCCTGCCTGTCCGGCCCAGTAGTCCGCCTCGCTCATCAGATCCCTGAGCACGCGGTCATGGGCGGTGAGCTTGCGCTGGTCACTGGCCAGCCGGCTGGCATGCTCGATCAGCCGGGCCACACCATCCCGCGTCAACGGTCGCGCTTTAACGCCCCTGGCCATGGTGGCGATCATGCGGGCATAGAGGCTGTAGCAGTCCGCGTCGCGATCAAGGTCATCCTCGAAATCCGCTTCCACCTTGAACAGGTCCAGGAAGTCAGGGTCGTAATGGGATAGGAGGTAGTAGAGCGTTCGGTCACCAAGAATAACCACCTTGACCGACACCGGAATGGGTTCCGGCTGCAGACTGGTGGTGCTGACCAGGCCGTAGAGCCGCTCAAGGGATTCGATGCGGATTTCACCCGAGAACAGGATTCGTTTGAGGCTCTCCCAGGCCATGGGCTGAGTCAGGACACGGCGGGCATCAAGGATCAGGTACCCGCCGCTGGCCCGGTGCATGGCTCCCCCCTTGATCAGGGTGAAATCCGTATACAGCGTACCCTGGCGCGCCCGGTGCTCGATCTGGCCAGTCAGGTGCTGGTGGTTGGGCAAATCTTCATAAATCACCGGAGCGCCCTGCGTCTCGGCGTTGTCCACCAGCAGGTTGACCTTGTAGCGAACCAGCAAGCCGGCCGGCGGACCGCTCTCGCCGTCCTGGAAGGCTTCGGCATGTTCGACCACATCCTCCCGGACAGCATCCAGGTGCGCCACCACATCGGGGAGGTGTGACCACTTCTCGCGCAGTTCGCCTATCGGGCCGCCCAACGTAATCTGCACCATCTCTTCATTCAGGGCATGCACCCGCTCGCGCACCTCCTTTCGTAGCTTGGGAATCTGCTGGATGGTCTGCTGGAGCTTCTTCTGCAACTCCTCCACCTTCGATTCGACCAGCTGTTTTTCTTCATCGGAGAACTTCTTGTATTCCTCGGGATCGATCACCTCACCGTCGCGCATGGGGGCAAAGGTGAAACCGGCCGGCGTGGTGATCATGGCTATGTTGTTACGGTTGGCCTCTTCCTGGATATCGAACAACCCCTGGTGCTGGCGCTTGGCCATCTCCTCCTGCAATTCCTGGATTCTGGACTGGTACTCTTCGCTCTCGAACGTGGCCGGGACGGCCGTACGCAGCTCGTCTGCAAAACCCGCCATGTCCGTGCGGAATTCACGCCCCTGACCGGCAGGAAAGCGCAGTGCCTTCGGGCGGTCCGAGTTCTTGAAGTTATAGACATGGCACCAGTCCGGCGGCACTTCCTTTTCACCGGAATGCTTGCTCAGAAACCGCTCCACCAGCTCTTGCTTCCCGGCGCCCGACGGCCCGAGGACAAACAGGTTGAACCCCTTCGCCTGCATACTGGCGCCGAACTCCAGTGCCCTCAGCACCCGTTCCTGACCGCAGGGCAGCTCGAGATCCTCCAGAGTCTCCGTGGTCTCGAAATCCAGCTTTTCCAGCGGGCAACGATGGTAAACCTGATCAATGTTCAGTGGTGCGGGTACTGTCATCGACTACTCCTTCAGAGGGGACGCACTTGGCAATACGGAATGATGGGTGACTGAAAGGATAGACCACGGGAAAACGATGGTCAGTGACGGGGAAACAGAATCGAAATGAAAACCGAAAGGGACCGGGACTGCCCACACACTCAATATGCGACATTTTGTCGCACTTTTCGGCGACGATAGATACATTTACCTACACAAAAAGAACTTTTAGAGAGAACTTTTCTGGGAGAGCAGCGTCTTAAACAGTGAATTCGGGTTTTCCCATTACCTGTTCGAGAGAGGTTAGCTATGAACACGAAACCCTTTATCACCGCCACCCTGATCGGCTCCCTGTTCGCGGGCAGCGTTGCCCTGGCTGCCGGAGGGCCCGGTTACGGCAAACAGGAGGTGGTGCTGGATTCAGCTACAGAAACGTCAGCGAGCGATACCACCGATTCGGACGACAGCAGGCTCACCGACATCGAGACCGATGATCTCAGATACATGCGTGAGGAAGAAAAGCTGGCCCGGGATGTGTACCTGACCATGGACCAGCACTGGGGCCAGCAAACCCAGGTCTTCGCCAAAATCGCACTGTCCGAGGAAGATCACACCACGACCGTTGATTTCCTGCTGGAAAAATTCGATGTGGAAGATCCGGTGGTGAACGACACCATCGGCGTATTCACCAATGAGGACCTCCAGGCGCTTTACGACGAGCTCGTGGCCAGGGGCAAGACCTCCTTCATCAACGCCCTCTATGTTGGCGCCCTGATCGAAGAAAAGGACATGCGGGATATCCTGGCAGCCATCAACCAGACCGATGAACGCCCGATCATCCTGGCCTATTCCAACCTGCTGGACGGCTCAAAGAGCCATCTTCGGGCTTTCGTGAGCGTGATTGAAGGCCAGGGCCTGACCTATGAGGCCCAGATTCTCGATTCCGAGGAAGTGGAGCTGATCCTTGAGGATGAAAGCTCCGTCGACGAGGATTAAAGCCCATCCCTGAAACGAACAAGGGCAGCCAGATGGCTGCCCTTTTGCTTTCCGGCACGAACGTTGAGACTTACTCGCCTGCCGCGCCTTCCAGCTTGTCCTGCGTCTTCAGCTCAAAATCACTGGCGTCGTGGCGCTCGTGAAGCTGTGAGGATGGATCACCCCAGGTCTTGTTGACCATCCGGCCACGCTTTACTGCCGGGCGCTGCGCCACTTCGTTGGTCCAGCGAACCACGTTGGTATAGGTGTGGGCCTCCAGGAACTCCGCCGCCTCGTACACCATGTTCTTCACCAGCGCGCCATACCAGGGCCAGATCGACATGTCGGCAATCGTGTACTCGTCACCGGCGATGAACCGGTTGTCCGCCAGCTGGCGATCCAGCACATCCAGCTGACGCTTCACCTCCATCGTGTAGCGGTTGATCGGGTACTCGTATTTTTCCGGTGCATAGGCGTAGAAATGCCCGAAACCACCCCCGAGGAACGGCGCGCTGCCCATCTGCCAGAACAGCCAGTTCAAGGTCTCGGTGCGCTTGGCGAGGTCCCGGGGCAGGAACTCACCGAACTTCTCCGCCAGGTAAAGCAGGATGGAACCGGACTCGAAGACCCGGATGGCGGGATCCACACTGTGATCCATCATGGCCGGGATCTTGGAGTTGGGGTTTACCTTCACAAACCCGCTGCTGAACTGATCGCCCTCGGTGATACGAACCAGCCAGGCATCGTACTCCGCCCCCTTGTGCCCCTTCTCAAGCAGCTCCTCAAGCATGACCGTGGCCTTGACCCCGTTCGGCGTTGCCAGGGAATACAGCTGGATGGGATGCTCACCAACCGGCAGCTCCTGCTCATGGGTCGGGCCGGCAACCGGGCGGTTGATGTTGGCAAACCGACCACCATTGCCCGGGTCCCATTTCCAGACTCTGGGCGGGGTGTACGTTGGATCGCTCATCAGGGGACGTCTCCGTTTGATGCGTGGATAGAATTTTCCGACTTTACCGGAAAATCACTTTGACGGTGAAGGCTTACGACAAAAACTCTATCTAGACCATACCACCCCAACGACGTGTCGCCATGGCCTTGCGAACCCGCTCCCGTGCAATCCTGACCGCAGCGGCGCGCGGCGGTATCCGCTCCTCCGTCGCAGCCTTCAGAACCTGCGTGGTGTTGTGGGTCAGCTTTTCGGCGATGGCGTCGAATGCCGCAGTCTGGGTAGCACCGTGGTACTCCATTGCAGCACAGATCACGCCACCGGCATTGGCGACGAAATCGGGCAGCGCGAGCACACCGCGTTGATGAAGAAGTTCCTCGGCCCCGCTCGTCAGCGGGATATTGGCCCCCTGGGCAACCAGGCGGGTTTGCAGGTGCTCCGCGTTCTGTTCGGTGATCACATCCGGCCGCGCCGCCGGAATCCAGATATCGCACTCGACATCGATGATGTCGTCCGGCCCGGATGCTTCACCCTGCCGGTAATCGGTGACAGGCCGGCCCTCGGATTTCAATTGCGACAACGCCGCCACGTCCAGCCCTTTCTCCCGGTAGACGGTTCCCCTGGAGTCCGACGCCCCTACAATCACCGCACCCTCGGCGGCCAGAAAACGCGCGGCATGGTAGCCCACCGAGCCAAACCCCTGAACGGCAACCCGCGCACCCTTGAGGTCCAGATCACAAAACGGCAGCGCGGCTTTAACGGCGTGCGCAAGCCCCCACCCCGTCGCACCCAGCTGGTCCAGGGGAATGCCACCCAGCTCCCTGGGAAGGCCCACAGATCGGCCAATTTCATCGTGCACCCAGGCCATACACTGCTCGTTGGTGCCCATATCCGGCCCCGCGATGTACTGGACTTCGTGCCTCAGGGCACCGGCGAAGGCCCGCACCAGCTCTTCTTTTTCCGCGGCCGGCATTTTCGGATCGGCAAAAATAACCGACTTGCCACCACCGTGGGGTAACCCCGCCATGGCGTTTTTCAGCGTCATGGCCCGGGCCAGCCGCGCACACTCCGTCAGCGACACATCCGGGGCCATCCGGACACCACCAATGGAAGGGCCGGCAGCCACATTATCGACGACGAGAATCGCCTTGAGGCCCACCCGGGGCACGTGAATATGGAGGACTTTGGCCGGTCCGAGTTCATCGGCAAGGTCAAAAACATCACGCATGAAAGCCTCCTTATCTCCTGGTTGTCCATTCATTATCGATCACTACTCAAACACATCGTGCAACGCCAACTGGTCAAAATCCGGAGTGACTCCAAGCCCGGGCCGGTCGCTCAGCGTCATTCGGCCACCGGATGCCTCAGGCGCCCCGTGCGCCAACTGGACCGTGTTGTAGTTATGCAGATCGGTGGTATTAAGCAAAGCCCTGGTCGGGGTGCTGGCCGCAAGGTGTGCGTAGGCAGCGGTCGCAATTCCACTGCCCCAGGCGTCCTCAATGGTCATGGAAATACCCGCTGCAACGCATACGTCGCGAATGACCCGCGACGGGGTCAGCCCACCGAATTTGCTGATTTTCAGGGCAATGGCGTCCATGGCGTCATCACGCAGCGCACGTTGCAGGTCGGCAAGGGTATTCAGACTCTCGTCCAGCTTGACCGGATGCCGGGTTCGCCGACGCACGGACAGGCACTCCTCGTAACCGGCACAGGGCTGTTCGAGATAGATGTCCAGATCCTCGGTCGCCCTCGAAAATCGCATGGCCTGGTCCCGCCGCCAGGCGGCGTTGATGTCTCCGATCCAGATCTCATCCGGCTGTTTCATTCTGCTGAGCGCCCTGACCAGCTCGATATCCTCTTCCACGGAATGACCCAGCTTGATCTGGATATGCCGGAACCCGTCGGACCGGTAACGGCGTAACGACGCTTCCATGGCCGCGGGTTCATCAAGGGGAACAATTCTGTGCAGGGGCATTGAGGGAGTAAGCAGACCGCCCAACAGTGTGTAGACCGGCAGGCCCGCAGCCTTACCCAAAAGATCCCAGCAGGCGATATCGATGGCTGCCTTGGCAACCGCATGGCCGGTCAGCGCCTGATCCATACGTTCCGCAATATGCGTGGTGTTTCGGGGATCCTCGCCGATCACACTGGGGGCAAGCAACGCCAGGCAGGAAGGGAGCCCCTCAGAAAAAGCGGCCATGTAGTTGGGTCCACAAGGGCAGACTTCACCGTAACCCTCAAGCCCCGTGTCTGTCGTCAATACCACAACCGTGCTGGTAAAGACCTGGTGAGACCGCCCACCGGCAAATGCGTAAGCCTTGCCGGCATAGGGTAAATCAGCCGTGTAGACTCCGATGCTCTCTATACGCACGACAGGACTCCTTACCCGAAGGTTGCCAAATCTTACTTCAGCATAGCCGGTGCAGGCCGGAGACGCCCTGTGGCGGTATTAGCCAATATTATGTCATTTATGACTGATTAATTTTTCCGTCCCTGCTGGCATACTCAGGTGGATAACAATTCCAACACCACCGGCCGAGTCTGTCCAAATGAGCGAAATCAAGACCCACTACCGAACCTGCAACATTTGCGAAGCCATGTGCGGCCTCGAAATCAGACACCAGGACGGGAACATTCTCTCGATCAAAGGAGACGCGGACGATCCTTTCAGTCGAGGTCATATCTGCCCCAAGGCAGTGGCGCTACAGGACTTTTACAACGACAAGGATCGCCTGAAAACACCGATCCGGCGCACGACCGACGGCTGGCAGGCGATCAGCTGGGATGAGGCTTTCGCGGAGATAGCGAACCGGTTTCGCGGGATTCAGGACGCCCATGGCAAAGACGCGGTCGGAGTGTATCTGGGCAACCCCAATGCCCATAACTTCGGCAATGCCATCATGCTGCCCCGATTCTTCAAGGCCCTGGGCACCAACAACCGCTATAGCTCCGCCTCCGCCGACCAGCTGCCTCACCACGTGGCTTCGAACTACATGCTCGGCGCCGGGATGCTGATCCCCATCCCGGACATTGACCATACCGATTTCATGCTGATCATCGGTGCCAACCCGATTGTTTCCAATGGCAGCCTGATGACCGCACCCGGCGTCGGGAAACGGCTCAAGGCCATTCAACAGCGTGGCGGCAAAGTCGTGGTGGTGGATCCACGCCGGACGGAAACCGCGAGGAAAGCGGACCAGCATCTCTTTATCCGGCCGGAAACCGATGCCCTGATGCTCCTGGCCATGGTGCACACGCTGATAGACGAGGGATTGGTGGATCTTGGCCATCTCGCTCCCCTGATCGAAGGGTATGAGCGGCTCGGAGACGCCGTTGGCCCCTACTCTCCCGAACGGGTTGCCGATGCCTGCGGCATCGCCGCCGACACGCTGCGAGGACTGGCGCGGGAAATGGCCGCCGCCAACAGTGCCGTTTGCTACAGCCGGATGGGAGCGTCCACCCAGTCTTTTGGCGGGCTGTGCCAGTGGCTGACGAACGTGCTCAATATCCTCACCGGGAACTTCGATAGCCGGGGCGGCGCCATGTTTACCCAGCCGGCGTTTGACCTGGTGCGCAACAAGAAAGGCAAACCCAGCTCCTACGGGCGTTACGAATCACGGGTCAGAAAACTGCCGTTCTTCAATGGTGAGTTTCCGGTCGCCACGCTGGCCGATGAGATCCTCACCCCCGGCGACGGCCAGATCAGAGCCATGATCACCATTGCCGGCAATCCGGTGCTCTCGAGTCCGGATGGCGGCAGCCTGGAGAAAGCCTTCGAATCCCTGGACTTCATGGTGTCGGTGGATATCTACCTGAACGAAACCACCCGGTATGCCGACATTATCCTGCCGGCCACGACCGGTCTGGAAGTGTCCCACTTCGATGTGTTTTTCAACTCCTTTGCCGTGCGCAACACGGCCAAGTTCTCGGAGCCCCTGTTTGCCAAATCCGAGGATCAGAAGCACGATTGGGAGATCCTGAAGGAGCTGGCACTGCATCTGACCGGTCTCGAGGACGACGGCGTGACACCGGAAATGATGCTGGACGGCGGTCTCAGGCACGGCGCCTATGCCGATCAGGGCATGAGCCTCGAAAAGCTGAAAGCAAACCCGCATGGGCTGGATCTTGGCCCCTTGCAGCCGTGCCTGGAAAAGCGCCTTCAGACCGAGGATGGCCGGATCCACATCGCGCCGCCGCTCTTCGTTGAGGATCTCAACCGGCTGGATGCCTTCGCACTGACGGAAACGGATCAGGGCACCGAGTACCCGTTCTCAATGATCAGTCGCAGGCTCCCGCGCAGCCACAACACGTGGACCCAGAATTCCCACCGGCTGATCAAGGGCAAGAATCCCTGCACCTTGAAGATTAATTCAGCCGATGCCCAAAGGCTTGGCCTGGAAGATGGCCAGACCGCCCGGGTGGCCTCCCCGACCGGCAGCATCCAGCTCCCGGTGGAAATTGACGACGACATGTTCGAAGGCGTGGTCAGTATCCCGCAAGGCTGGGGTCATAACCGCCCTCAGACCGGCATGTCGATTGCGGAATCACAACCCGGGGAAAGCATCAACGACGTCACTGACCGGCAACGCATCGATGCGCTGACCGGCAACGCGGCCTTCAACGGTACGCGGGTTTCCATACAGGCGGCCTGAATCAGACTGATCCGGTTCGGGAACCGACGGAGAACCTGAAGGCACTGGCCGCTCGGATCGATAGCAAGGGGGCCTACTGAGGCGACTCCCGGTCCCACACGATATTGTTTCTGGACCTGTCGAAGTAGGGGGCAAATACGGAAAGTGCCGCAAAACGCTGCCCTTGCTCGAGTATCGGGCCGTGGAGGGTGTTCTGGGGAATGAAGACGAGATCGCCTTTGCTCACCCTCCTGACTTCGTCACCGACTCTGAAGTCCACGTCGCCCTCAATGATCACCAGTAACTCGTCATGGTAGTTTTGGGTATGGAGAGCATTTCCACTTTCTCGGACAACACCGACATTAGCGGTCAAATGCTTACCATCAAAAACGAATGCTCTTTTGATGGGATCGTTTCTGGTCGATGCGTCTGCTTCGAGAGAATCCACTATCTGATTGAGGTTATTGAAATAACTCACTTTGGCTTCCTCCGGGGACTGTGAACCGGACTGCGCTGCGCAATAGCCACTGCACGTAATTTGACGCGCAAATCAGAATGAAGTTTCGAGGAAGTCGAGTATCGCCCTGTTGACGGCCTCGGGTTGTTCGAGTGTCGACAAATGCCCGGCGCCGGGAATCTCTGCAAAGGTCGAGTTGGGCAACCGCTCGTGAATCTGCCGTGACGCAGCAGGAGGCAGGGATTGATCCTCTTCACCCACAACGACCAGGGAGGGCACGCTGATCTCCGGGAGCCGGGCCAGGACCGAGTCCCGTTGCATGAGCCCCTCCAGGCTCCTGAGAATCGAGGGCACGTGAACCGTCGCGAACTCGTCCTTCCATTCGCTCACCAGGGCTCTTTTCTGCCGCCGGGTGGAAGCTCCGAACATAAGCCGACTGATGGGCGACAGAAAAGGTTTAATCCCCAAAGCCCGGGCGCCCATTCCCATCAAATGATACTTCAGCTTCCTGAACGGGTGTTCGGCTCCGGCGTCCGTATCCAGCAGAATGAGCCCGGCTACCCGCTCGGGGCGGGTAATTGCCGCCCGCATCGCCACCATGCCGCCGACGGATAAACCGCACCATATCGCCTTCTCGATGCCGCACTCATCCAGGACGGCCACCACGTCCGAGACAGCGTCATACAGCGTGAACGGTTGTTTCACCTCCCCCGACCTGCCGTGGCCCCGAAAATCAACGTTCACAACCCGGTAGTGATTTGCGAGCGCCGGTACCTGCTCACGCCACATTTTCCCGGAACACAGGAAACTGTGCCCCAGCACCAGCGGCATCCCCTCCCCGGTATCCTCGAAATAAATCGACACGTCCTGATTCTGAACAAAAGGCATCCTGGTTACCCGCTTCTATGGACTCTTCCTTGCCTCCACGGCAACAAAATGCACGCTAGTCATGGCCGCTGGTTAGCCTCATTATCTCCCGGAAGGATTGAAACCCATTTTCTGACCGACCCGCGGCCAAAGGCATCTCCCACAAAGAATTCCGGTGGGGTACCGGGAGGCTCACTGAGAGAGGCTCCATAGCGGCTTCGTACCCAGGATTCATTGTAGCCCGCCAGTTCGATTAGCGTCGGGAATACCTGAAAATGGCCGGTTCGGTTATAACCTGTCTTTTGAGCGGCCCCGAACCGTTCGAGGATGCCCGGATCGTTGGAGAAAACCATCATGGGAACAATACCCTCGAACCGGTTTGCTCTTGGCCTGCAGTGCGTGGCCAAGGTGCCGTCGTCAACGATGTTCTGCCCATGATCGCTTGTATATACGATGACGTAGTTCCTGAATTCACCGCTTTCGGACAACAAGCCTTGGAACCAGTCATCGACGCTCCAACGTATTCCATTCATGAATGAATTCAGGGATTTTGCTCTGTCATTCATTGGCTCACCTGGCCCGAGGGCAGGCGTGAAGGCGTTGGACTCCTCGGGATAGCTCCTGAAGTACGGGAAGTGGATCCCATACTTGTTCAGGATGATAAAGGTCTTGCCGGGTTGCTTGAGCAGAGCGATTAACCTCTCACGCGCAACGCCGTCGCTTTCATAATTAATGTCCTCGCGAAGTCTCAGGATCTGGTCTATGAAGGTGGCTTCATGCTGATTCATGAAGTTCTGGTAGTTCACCCATTCCTCCGCACTCTGCGCATCCAGGTATACGTTGTAATACCCTGCCTTCCTGGTAAATTGCCAGATCGAGGGTGTCTTCAGACTCTTTTGATCAGGGTCCGGGATCGACTCTTTTCCAACCCCCGTCCTGAGGATGAGATTGGAATAATCACTGCAGTTTGAAGCCGATGCAGACAATCCGAAATTGGTGAGTCCTGTTTCCAAAGAACTGAGATAGGGGGTCGTGTCTTTTGTGTACCCATTGATTCCCAGAATGTCCGCACGGATGCTTTCATCCACAATGAGTACTATTTTCTCAACCTCCGGTTCGATCGAAGCGGAGTAACTCACCTCGGATCTTTGACCATCGTAAAGGTCACTCTGGGCAGCAAACACAAGCAGTGCCGGAACCCTGAAAAACGACGGATATCGATCGAAAACCCCATCGCTACTGATCAGGACAATAACGACCAGCACGACGGTACTGACTGGAACGGCGTAGAACTTTCCGGGAATGCCCGACTTTAAAAGGCCCGGCAAACGTTCAGCGAGAATAATAAGCGGTACAAGAATGATGAAAAGCGGCAGTATAGCGAGGCCAATATTCTCAACCACCGCCGCGGCCCACCATTGAAAATAACTCACAATCAGGTCGGCCTGCTGGAAATCGATGGGCGCGCTCGAGACAAGCACGGAGCCGATATTGGAAAGAAAAAAGAATACGAAAAACGGCAGGGTAATTTTACGAAACAGGCTGCGGCCACTGAAAAATATCAGGAACGCGCCTGATAAACTCAAGAGCAACACCGCCACTGACAGGATGAGCTCGATTACCTTGCCTTCACGCCACAGAAACCGAAACGGATAGAAAAAGTCGTAGAACAGACTGAATTCTACGAGCAAAAGAATCGAAACCGCCGCCAGGCCGAAAGCCTTTCTCACGTGGTCATCTCGATCAGTAAATGCCGGGAATCAACCGATAGCGCACACGTTCCGCATAGTCTCGATAGCCCGGCAACTCCTCCTTCAACGTCTGGTCTTCAAGCGCTGTTCTGATCACCGTAACGATGGTTGCCACCGCCGCGGGTACCAGTGTCCACGCCGAGTCCAGAGCAAGAACAATACCGAGCAGTGGAAGAATATTTCCGGCATAACCGGGATGCCGAACATACCGGTACGGCCCGGTGTCGCACACCACGTGCCCTCGATCCGTCAGAACACGTACCACACTGAGGAAAAAACGGTTCTCTACCACTGCCCATGCGGCAAAGGCATAACCGAACGCGATCAACAGGAACCCGATCACATTGATCCAGAGCGGGAATTCGGAAGACCAGTCAAAGCGATGGTCGAGACCTGCCACAATAACCATAGGGTAACTGATACTCACCGCCATCAGCGGCGCCAGCACTTTATCCCACGCCTTTGCGTTCTGGAAATGTTCAATATTCTGTCGTTCGGCCGTCAGTCCGGGGTGCCGCCGTTCCGACCAGATGCGCCCCCCAATACCGGCGATCAAAATCAGCAGGGAATAGATCCAGGCTTGCCACCAACCGGGATCCCAGGCGCACGCAAACAGAACCAGGGGGACAAGGAGGTACACCAAAGCTAATCTGAACCACTGGCGAGGGGATACCGTGTGGGCTGTTTCTTCACTAACGGCCATTTTCGACATGTTGTTCTCCGAAAAACGGATCCGGGCGTGCGGGATCGCCGTGGACGGCCTGGATTCAGACACTGTCCGGTACGATTGGGTTGCCCCCCTTGTCTGTAAAACTCACTGCGTTAGGCTGACTATAGTTTGACCGAAAAGGTAAGTCACGACGATGGTACACGTATCCGAGAACCCCAACGCGGCGTCACCTACCCTACCTCCCCTGGACCCCGATCGTGTTGCCCTGATCGAGAAGGAGGGCTTGATCCTCAAGCAACTGGAACCACTGGGCGTCGAGATCTATGGCGCTGATGTTCGTTGCGAACTTCCGAAAGCCGTCATCGACGCTTTGGAAGTGGAAATGGCGAACCGCGGCTTCATCGTGTTCAAGCATCAGACCGACCTATCCCCCGATGAACTTATCAATGCCAGCAAATGGTGGGGAGCTCACGAAATCCATTCCACTCACGGCGTCCACCCGGCAACGCCCGGAAGGAACCGGCACATCTTCCGCTGCTCCAATGACAGCCGCTACGGCATCCTCGGGGTTGGCCCGCAGTGGCATAACGATGGGAGCTTCGAGGCCGCAACCTTCTCGCATTCAGCCTATTACATGGCCCGCGCGCCGGAGCGCGGGGGCGGCACGCACTTTGCTCACCAGGGTGCAGCCTTCGATGCGCTGCCACAGGATAAGCAGGAATTCTGGCAACGTCTCGTATCTGTTAATTCGGCCTCAGGCGTGACTCATCCCGTGGTCCACACGCACCCTGTTTCCGGACGGAAAAGCGTGTGGCTTCATCTGGGCATGACCGGCGCCGTTCTCGAGAGACTCCCGGAAGATGGCCTCTCCATAGAGGAGCTGCAGAACGCTCCGGCAGCCGCTGACAAATTCCGGTTGCTGAACGATGCCGAAATGAAGGAGCTGTTCAACGACTATAACGATCTTTTGAATACTTCGTTCGAGAAGGGGTACGGAATACGTTATCACTACGACAATGGCGATCTGCTCTTCATCGATAACTGGGCTGTCGCTCACCGGGCATCGCCAGAGGCGCACATGCCGGCAGAGGAACAAGGCCTGAGGATTATGGATCGTGTCACGATCAAGGCCGGGCGGGAATTGTCCCCCCACTTTGGCTTGCCAACCTACATCAACTTATCCGGCCCTCATCCGTTCAACAAGGATGGCGTTTGGCAGGCCGGTGGCGTGGGCTTCCGGTGGAAAGACGACATCCGCATGCAAAACTGATCGATCACATTTATCGGTTGATTCCAGCGCACAAAACGCCTTTTTGACAGGTGATTGTCGGGCTACCTGAGCACCTCGATTTTTACTTTGATTAAGCCCAACGACGTATCACCAATATGGCTGAACGCAGATTTCGAGAGATCAATGATGCGACCTTTCACAAATGGTCCACGATCATTGATTTCGACAACGATACTCTTGCCGTTACTGAGGTTTGTCACTTTTACCTTCGAACCGAAGGGTAACTTTTTATGGGCCGCCGTATGAAACTCGTGCTTATAGATGTCGCCACTGGCAGTCTTTCTGTTTTGCAGGCTATCTGCGTAATACGATGCTTTCCCCGTTTCACTGAAACCGGCCCAGCTACCTTCGGCCCCGGGCTGGGCAGTTGAACACCCTGCCATCAGACTGAGGAACGCGACCAACAGTATACTTTTCAGAGTGACTGCCATAACCGGAGCCTCTTCAGTGCTCCGCCTGTAACGTGGGTACATTTTCTCCACCCGCATCCACATAATGAATTGCCTGAATCACCATTTCATTCCAGAAAACAGACCAGTATCCACTGACTAACAGCATCGGCGCGATAAAGATCGCAAGAAATGCGGCAATAAAGAAAGAATCCGGCCCCACACCGGACTCGAACCGCAGGACGCTACTGAGCGGAATCGCCACGAATACAATGAGAGAGATTCGCCGAACAAATGCGTACTTCACCGAACGGGCCAAAAACAGTTTCCTCCCGAAGATCCCTCTCACAACGGCACCCAGAACATACAGCACCAGGGAGGCTCTCGCCACGACCGAGAGTGCGGCTTGCAGTCCGTCCACGTCGTTGTCGCCCCGCTGGATCTGGTCGGTACCAAAAACCAACCGCCCACCTTCCTTCATCGGCGCAAAAACATCACCGCCCCACTCCACCAACAGCTCCAGAATGACGATTACAGCGTTCTGAGAGAACAGAGCAACGACAAACAGACCCAAAGCCATCCAGACAGCGGCCGTCAAAGCAGTCATAAAATAGCCGGTGTAGCCAATGAACTGCTTCAGCAACACCCGCATGGCAGCTGATTGGGGCACGCTGAACGTAAAAGCAATACGAAAATTAGCCAAAATGTCCTTCTCCCTGGCGTTTGGTGCTCCTGCGGCCCTTCATCGCTGCTTACTCTGGCAGGCCCTGAAACTTTGGAACTTCCCTGTCCCGGGCAGCATTGCCGGATGTAAAAATGCGCGGGGGGTTAGATTTCGCTCTCATCGCCAAGCATGGCGGCTGCCCTGGCTGCCACCTCGGCCGGAAGGTTGCTGGGACGGCGTGTGGATGGGTCGATGCATACGGCCGTGAGTTCGCAGATTGCACAGACCTCACCAGTGACCGTATTCAGCAGCTCATGCCGCATCGTAATCCGGCGTTCCTGAACATCGACCAGCCCAGAGCGGACTGCAACACAGTCACCGGGGTAGAGCTCCTGGCGGTAAGTGATGTTCTGCTGAACCCCGGCCATGTGCACGGCACCGCTTCTCAGAAGCTCCGGCGTGAGCCCGATATGCGCGAACACATGCCAAAGCGACTGTTCGAACAGCTCTCCGTAAGCTCTGAGGTTCGCATGGCCCATATGATCGCACTGCCAGGTGTGGATCATCCCGCGTGCGGTTTCGATACTGATTGACATGGAATCTCACTCTTTTTTTTGTGGGTGCAGGCGAATCAATTTCGATACTCGACAAACATAACGGCCCAGCTTACCCGGCCGCTGAGCCTCGTGGAAGTGTCGCAGCCGGTTGGAGCGCCCTTCTTTGCATTTCGTCCCCTCGGCTTATTACGCTGTTAATCGACAATGACCGCCCATTAAATTGGAGCCCGATCTCCATGCTGTTTTTGGTCGCACTGATGTGAAGATGAGGTTCAAGAGAATTTCCTGAATTGCCGATTTCTGCCAACGGTTGCCCCACAGTAACGACGTTCCCCGGCGCGACTTGAATGCTGCCTCTCTTTAAGTGGGCCATGAAGATATTCGCTTCAGCACACCTCAATACGACGTAGTTGCCCTCCGAATGCTCTGTGTCGGGGTGTCCGGGAGGGTTGTCCGGCAGACTGTCGCGAACCCTTTCAATGCGCCCCTCACACGGGCTGTAAAGTGTCTCCCCGAAGATTTCGTAGGCGCTCAACGCTCGCGGGGCGATACCGTCTGCCCGATTGCCGAACGGGTTCAGCTTAACTATGTCTATCGCCATCTTGCTGCCACTCAGGGCATGGAATGGGTTTGTGACTGCACTGGCCCCGCCCTGGAGCACGTAATAGGTACCTGATCTGAGTGGGAAATCGACATCAAGAATCTTTCCGGATGGGTAATGCGACCGGATTGCCAGGCCGTTCAGCACCGCAAACAAAAGCAATACTGAAAAACGCAGAACCGTAATCTTGCTACCGCGCTCCCGAGTAAAAACACTCCCCGGCTTCGTTCGGAAGTACAGGGCACCCGCGACAACGGCAAATAAACCCAGAAAAATGTACCGCAAGTAAAAGCTTGTGAAGGCCCAGGTACCCGCAAGAAATGCGAACACCATTATGCTGCCACACGTCAAAACCAGTACTAGCCAACTGAGCCGGCATTTGTTCCCAGGACCCATCAGCCAAATGAGAGCAGTACCCGAAAGCACCAGTGGGTAGGCCGCGAACGCTATCGGAAGACTTTCACTCACAGTGCCGGTCCTGAAGTGCCTACCGGTGCGCCCTCCCGGCGCGCCCGATTTCAATATCCTGTTGGGCGTTCAACACCGGTCTGGCAATGAGCACTTCCGATGGCACACCAAACTGAGTGATGACATTGCGATACTCCACGGCCCAAAACTGTGGACTGATGAATGACTCAAGTCGGATCGGGCGACAGCCACCCACAACCGGCGCATGTAAACGGAATATCGCAGACCACAGCCCCGAAACCACCCGCGCGACAATACCCTTGCCCTTCGTGAGGCTCACCAGGCAGAGCTTTCCATTCGGTGTGAGTACCCGATGCGCCTCAGAAACTAACTGATCTGTGTCTGTTTCCGACAGAAGATCAAGGACGTAGGTGGAAACCACCCGATCGACTGAACAATCTGGCAGTGGAATGGACATGGAGCCGTCTGACAGTGCCACGCGGGCTCTCTCTTCGTATGGCGAAACACGTTTATATGCCAGATCAATCATGGTTTGGCTTATGTCGATACCAAGGTACCGCGCGGAAGCAGGAAGATGGTTCGCCAGCAGACGAGACGCGAGACGGCCCGTTCCGCACCCGAACTCGAAAACGCCTTCCGCCTGCTCGAACATCGCATGGGCAATGAGATCACCTAACGCCGCATCCTCATAAAAACCTTGAGCATCCTGCTTCTCTCCGAAGCGATCGTAAAATGTCCTGGCCTGCGATCGTGTTAACACCATGGGTGGTTCATCCGCGGTTCATGACGCCCGACGTTTCGGGAAAGTCCAGAACGAACTGGAGCTGATTGTCAGGCCTTTTCGTCCCACTGCTCTCGCTGTAACCGGTAAAGTACATGCGGCCGCAACGGGCTGCCCTCGGGCAAACCAGGATGCTCAAATTCGCCGCTGTACTTCATGCCGACGCGCTCCATGACGCGGCGCGACCGCTGATTGCCAACTGTGGTGAAGGAGACAATCTCAGGAAGCCTTAGCTGCTCGAACGCAACATCCAGTGCACCGCGAGCAGCCTCTGATGCGTAGCCTTTCCCCCAGTGGGCTGCCGACAACCGCCAACCGATCTCGACACACGGAGAGAAAGGCAGCGTTGCAGAGGGTACGTGTAAGCCACAAAAACCAATAAAGGGCTCAGAACCCTTGACCTCTACCGCCCAAAATCCCCAGCCGCGCTGTTTGATGAGTGAACGAATTTTCTCCGCTATCTCATTACTCGCCTGGCGACTCAGCAGTTCAGGAAAGAACTCCATGACCTGTGGGTCGGCGTTTAGATCAGCGAACGGCTCGAAATCACTTTCCTCCCATTGGCGCAAACGTAGCCGCTCAGTTTCAAATTCCAGTAACTCTGCCATAGCAGGATGTGCCTTACCTCAAAAGCCTAACACCTGAAGTACAGGTGGCTGCGAAATGAAGGCGAAACCGCAATGGAGTAGCCGTCGCCGCGCCTGTGATTGTGGACTTCCCTGATTATGTGCCGGATTCCAAACTAGCTCTTGGGTGACAATGCCAACACAAATTCCAAACCTTTTTCGATCCAGCCTCAGATCTGACGGGCCGCCTTGAACGCAAGGGCTGATGGCGTCTGGCACCCGACAATAGCCGGGGCTTCATGGATCAGGTCGTCATTTACCAGCGCCTCAACCATGAAGAGCGCGAAGTCTACGCGTCGCGTAAGGTTGCTTTTCAGGACCGGATCCCCGACATGCCGGCTCCACAAAGGAAGTCCCTGGCTTTCACCTCCTTCAAGGTCGCTCCCACGTACCACCGTCCACCGCTTGTCACTCGCGAATATGCGATCACAGGCCTCCACTTGATCGTTGAGATCAGCGAATCGGGCCTTTCGCGCTAGCCAGCCGAATATCTTCACAAACGCTTTCAGTGGCCAAGGATAAACATCCTTTCCATCCCTGGTGATATGCCAACCGCAAGAGAAGATCAGGCGCGCATCAGACGGAGCAAAATCAAGCACCGCTTGCGCAGTTCCCGCCGAGTAGCTGCTGACTCCCCAGGGCACCAACACGGTGAGCACCCCATCACATCCTTCGACGGCCTTCTCGATAACCTCACGGTCGTCGGTTGCACCCGGTACGATGGAGATCTTGCCGTTGAACTTATCGAGTTTTTGAACACTCCGCTCACGACAAACGCAGACAACCTCATAGCCTCGATCCAGGCAATGCTGGATCATGTACTGACCAAGCTTGCCAGACGCCCCTACGATACAAACTCTCCGAATTTCCATGGACTACTCCGAAGTTGGTATCGCTCTTGTCGCATAACGTTTGCAGAAGGGGCGCGACGTCAGGAGCGCCCCTTGCCTGCAGTTGTTATACGTTTTCGTGCCTGAATCAAAAGGCACATAGTTGATGTAAAAAACGCCACGACGGCAGCGATCAGTAAAGCGGCAACAACTCCTTTACCGCGGGCCTCAAGCTGATTGTCCGCATCAAATGTATACGGAAAGAACTCCCGGACATCCAAGATACTAACCACATCAAGACCCGCAGCCATTATCCCTATCAATGCTGCTGGGATCCCCAAGAACAGAGCCAAATATACTTTGGTGTAGGAATACCGATGGCTCCACACCGCTCCCATGGCGATCAGTGAGAAGAACAGGCAAATTGAGTAAAAGATTATATTCTCAGCCATAGAACGTATAACGCCTGCAGCATGCGCACCCATGGAATGGAGCCGAAGGCGCAATGTAATGGGCGTCGCAGTGCCTGCATTGGTTAGGCATGGATGGTCAATGCCCCGTACTCATTCTCTCAAATGGCGGGCCACGACGCTTGTCAACTTGCGACCGTCGGACGCAGCCTATACCTGTGCCGTTTACCATACCAAAACCTTTCTTTCTCCATCGCAGTAGTAATGGCCATATTTGCGGACTCGGATGAAGTGTTTGTGAATGAACTAATGCTTCTTGATGGTCTTCATCGTCGGGGCTGTCTACAACCCGGTATCGCTTATAGTCGCCGTTGTTCTGGTCCAGAACCGAATAATGGAGCACATGCCTTTCTTCTAGGCGGCGATCTACGCATGCCTGAAAGGATTGTCGTAATGCGTCAGCATCATATGTCTGACCAGGGAAGATGTTCGCTTTACAGTTCAGGAATTGAAGTTGATTGAGTGACTGAACATCACCCTCTCTTTTTGTTTTCGCGATACCGGCATTCTTGGGTATGGAATAGACATCAGAGTCGTATGCGATCAACATTAAATTCTTACATAAGGGCAAGATAGCCAATGCCCCAGCTGAACCTAACCCAAATGTTGATCCACGATGTCGGCCATCGGTCTGGAACCATCGATTGGCTAGAATCGCAGGATCATCAGAGGTAACGAAAGGAATTTCAGTAGCATTTTTCAGTAAGCAGACTCTCAGATCGTCGATTACATCCATTTCCGTTGCAAAGGCATGCATCGCCATTAAGACTGCATCACAAATCTCGAGATTGAAAGATGAGTCTGCACCGATCAACTTTCCTACTTGATTATTCATCTCGACGGCCCGCCTAGAGGCAGCTTCCGTGCGAAGATATTGAAGAAGCCAAAATCGCTTAAGGATTAATTCGTCATCAGCCCCTAATTTATTGTAGCTAGGCTCACGAATTCTACGCAGAGTGTCCGCATATTTCTGTTCAATGAACTGGATAGCAGCTTCTAACTTTTCATCCTCGCCATAAAAGTAGGACCCAGAGCACTGATGCTTAACCGCTGCACCTTCGATTACTTGTTCACGATCAATATTGAATATCCTGATCGCCTTGCCCGATTCCTCATGCGAAAAAGGCCTCAAGTAACATCTTGGCACGAAATGCTGGTTTTTATTTGTTGGCAAACAATGACTCCCGTACTTCTGCAAAAATGCTTAACGCCGAAGCACAGCGGCGACCTTGGAGTGGCGACGAAGGAGCCACGGAAAGGGCGTCCGGCGGCCATCGGCCGCGTACTGCTGCGACTTGTTATGTGTTTTAACATATCTAATCAAGAACATGGCTTATTATTGTTTCGCTATTTTTTCTCAGTGGGTAATAGGCATGGAGCCCAGCGTCTTTGGCCGCATCAACTTCATATCCAACATATGATTCCGGGTCGAGCTCAATATGTGAATCCGTGCTCTGAAGGCAGTGAAATACGAAAGTGAGGTATGAGCTCAAGCTCCCAGCAACCAGAAACGCTTTTCCCATAGAGAGATTGACGGAGTAGATACAACCATTTGACTCTTTTACGGACACTAAGAATTGATTCGGTGCAGAGAAAACCGGTGTTAAGTCTGAAAGCCATTTTACCGGGGCATTTTGATACAGGCCTTGATACTCGTGCTCAGATTCTTGCTGAGATAAAAACTTGTACCCTGGTTTCAGCAGGCCGATGCCATTCTCTCCATTTGCCCAAGACCATAGCTCAACCAAATCCCCGTTCTCAGACCGTACGTTACTGGCAGGCTCATTAAGTCCCGGTGGAAATCTTCTATAGATTGTCCGTGCCCAAATATATTCGCCCTTGCTGGAAAAATCTTCCGGCCTCGGCGGTTCTGATTTACCAACCACTAGTGACTGTATTCTTGAAAGTAAGTCTTTCACACACCCATCCTTGAGGTTCAGGCTACACATAACGCCCGGCACATGCGCCGGTTTGGAGCCGCGAAGCGGCGGAAAAGCGGTCGCGGTGATGCCGCTTGTTAGATAGGCCATTTTTCCCGAAGATTCATCAGCTCAGCTCGTAATTCCTTCACAGCTAACATCGAATCATGCAACTGTTCAATTGAGTAGCGAGTTTCGCTTTGATCAACTGATGTCGGGATGCCGATCACGTTTGCAACTAGTCGCTGATCAGGGATCATACCCCATCGGCCATGGAAAAATTGGTTTCGCATAGTTCGTATAGCGTGGGCTTTAGTCAACCATGAAGCATAGAGAACCTCTGCAGGCATTCCCTGATATTTTTTCCGCGCCAGCTTTTCCAACAATTTCAGCCGCCCGTTAAAATTGAGGTCATTCAACTTCTTAGTAAGTACAGATGGGCTTTGACCATTTTCAGCCCAGACTAGTAAAAGTCCTAACTCCATATCGAGGCGGGAATACTCGAAAAGTATGTATCCGAGCTCTGTGGCTGCGCTCTTTTCGAGCTCGTCATTTGTAGGTAACTGACTGGATTCCATATTTTCGAAAGGCCTATCTAACGCTGAGCTAAGCGGCGCCACGACAGTGGCGTCCGGTGGACGGCCGCAAGGCCGGGAACAAACTTAAGCGGTTGGTTAGGCATTACTGATCTTTCTCGTCCATGTTGAATATGTGCCAAGAACAGTAAAGCAGAAAAATACTCCCCACTGCGGACAAGGCCTTCTCACCATAACGCCCGAAGGAAGTCACGAAAAGCGACCTTATTCCACAGAGAAGCCCTTCGTTTCTTACCTGGCTTCCCATGCATGAATCCGCAGTCATGAGCCCTGACAGACCGAAAAACTCGGCCGAGAATGCGACTGCACCAACCAGGCAGGCAGCTGTCAGAAGGAAACGTTTTCTTGTCGAACTTCTGCCAACCACAAGTGCTCCTGAGAGTCCTTTTATTGCCTAACGCCAAGCTAAACGGCAGCCCCTGCGCAGCAGTGGCTGTCCGGTGGAGGCCACGCCTTTCGTGGACGTAACAAATTTGAGCGCTTGGTTATGTGGCGTCGACGATCTCCGTCAACTCAACGATTGAATCCTGCCCTACCAGGGTGGTAGTCCCGTCAGTTCTTTGAATACGATATGATTTTGTCGTTTTTTTTATGCATTTAACGCAGTTCTCGTATCCTATTTCGTATCGACCTGCAAAAAAAACAATGTTGTAAGTTTTCCCCACTTCCATTTCCATTTCGAAACCGCCTTAAGCCTAAATTTCCCTTTACCATAACAGGTTTTCTTATCGGCAAATTTCATGCGCATAACTGTGCCAAGTGACACCATTAATGAAATTTAATGATCTCAGAGTAACTCAACACACGTAACGCCGAGTTTTGGGATGCCGGAGCGTCAGCGAAGGCGTCCCAGCAGGGCGGCCTCTTGCGCTGCGACAACAACACCTTGTTATGTGTCTGGGCTTCGTTCCACACCATTTACAAGCACCTTTGGCAGATTTTGGAGATTGACAATGTCGCCGGGCGCCAATGCACCATAATTCTGCCCATTTACAATTAACGTCGATCCATCCGTTTCTGCTGACACAGAGTCGCCTTGATATGCAATTCCACTCGAACTATGAGAAACACTGTTTGATTCAAGAGGGACTTCGAAAGTAATCCCCCCACCTTGGAATTTCTGCATTGATCCAGTGCCCGACTCGACCTGGACATCACAAGCAGTCAACAGCACCGCCAAACATACAAGTGTCAGCTTCTTCATTGATCGTGCTCCAAATACACATGACGCTTTTGTTTAGCGGCGCCCTGACAAGGGCGCCCGGTTTAGGGCCCTTGGCCCGAAACGTACTACAACTATTTGTTAAAGGCTTTCCGGCAGCTCTCGGTAGTCACCACAACACCAATAATATCGTCTGGAAGACGCTCACAAATGTCAGGAATCCGCCAATGACGATCAGTCGTCTTTGAGAGAGATCGATGCCTTGAATCAGAACAAAGGTTCCGACCGCGCCGCTGAAAAAGCCTCCGTTGAGCTGGGAACCACCAACCGCATAAACAAAAACCAAGTAAACCACTGCCAGCAAATACAGCAATACTCGTAACGGCTTAAGCTCAAACCGCTTGTAGTAGGCTTGGTCTTCTGGAGAAAGATCTTCCTTGTTCACTGAAAACTCTCTTTAGCCTTTAACGCCAGTGGTAATGGGCGCCAACGGAGCGCTGCGTAGTTGGCGTCCCGTTAACCACCTTGTTAGAGCTAATCTGAAGCTCGCTTTATTCCCGCGACCTGACAAAAGACCAGACCTGCTAGCGCGCCAATCCCTCCACAGATAACAAATCCTGACACAGACCCTGCGGAAAAATCACTGTAGATTAGGACACCCACCGGATAGACGAGAGCCAAAAAAATTCCTCCAAATACGACCCTACTCCAACTAATCATTTTTAGTAATCTGGCAGCACAATACAGAGGAAGACCAACCACAAACGTTATTGGATAAATAACTAATGCAGCTGGCTCTCCAAAATGCAGAGCCACTTCCCAAGGTGAGCCTGGAACGAAAAAAGAATAGAGCATGCCCGTTACGACCACTCCAGCTAAAGCTGCTGTGGCGCTAATAAAAAATGCAAGCACCAGTCTGATCATGAGCAAACTCTAACGCTGAGCTAAGCGGCGCCACGACAGTGGCGTCCGGTGGACGGCCGACAGGCCGGGAACAACCTTAAGCGGCTTGTTAGATTCTGCTGGTTTCGGCTTCCGGCTCCCGCCCACCACGCAGCACCAAATATAGCAGCGGCCCAGCAGATACAAACACCGCTGTTACGACGAAGAATGGGATGAGATAGCCCAAACCTTTGCCACGGCTTTTGGCGTCCTGGTACATCCAAACACAAGCTAGCGCGGCCAGAATGTAGAGATCAATGACTACCTGAGCGGTGTCTGGGCTGGACATGAGCTGGGCACCGAAAGCCAGAAGCGACTGTTCTGCGCCTGCCATAACCCAAAAGGTGAAGCCAATGAAAAGGCAGAGAACGATTAGGGGTAATGTCGATATTCTCATGATCTTCCTTGATTGAGGTTTAAGAAATATAACGCTGCAAACAACGGCGCGTAGCGTCTGTTATTGCTTTGCCTCGTTATATGCTGGGCAGGCGTATCTGGAGCGCAAATACTCACCCAGTACTGCCGTAGCCTGCTCTGAAGTTATTGTTTCACCTCTATACTTGGCGTTAATGGCCTGTATCAACTCTCTGCTACCCACCAGTACAGACTTATCAAAACATCCCATGGACGATAAAAGCTCGGAAGAACTGTATGAGAAACCAGAGATCCAAATCATCGTTTCGATCTTGTCAGTGCTTTCAAGCTGAAACTCGATTATCCCAGGCCCCCAGCTCTCTCCCGACCATGCATCGCCAATGGTCAACAAAGCGATCAATGCTATCCAGATACGTCTCTTCATCACAGATAACAGCTAATTATACGAACGCGTTCGTATATCACCCGTTCGTAAAACTCCATTAAAAAGCTCTCAAGAATTTCCCAAAAACCGCTTCAAAACCAGTTGCTTGAGAGCAATCCACCACGGCTACCGCCGGAGTTATACGCCCATCCTCGAGCCACCCCTGCTCACCATTCTGGGCGTATAACTCCGCCACAGTGTTTCCCTCTTTCCAACACTATCAGATAGTTACATGGATTTCTCATGCGTTTTTTTGGAGTTTTGCGAACGCGTTCGTATAACTCCGCCCTGCAGTCCAGTCTTGACTTCTCAATCCTGCGAATTACTGTATATAAAAACAGTACCTCAAGGATGATTGGATATGGATATCCCCTCCCCCCTTCCGGCACAGCCAACCCGCTTCCTGGACAAGGTTCGAAGCTTCATCCGCCTGCGCGGCATGGCCTTAAAAACCGAGAAAACCTATCTGTTCTGGATCAAACGATTCATCCGGTTCCATGATCGAAAACACCCTGAGGCCATGGGAACGGCCGAAGTGGAAGCGTTTCTGTCTCATCTTGTTTTGCAGGCAAACGTCAGCACCGCAACCCAGAGGGTCGCGCTCAATGCGCTTGTGTTTTTGTACCGTGAGTTTCTGGGGCAGCCGTTGGACGAACTCAGTTTTGAACGGGCCAGAAAGCCCAAGCGGTTACCCACCGTGTTCAGTCCGGAGGAGGCAAAGGCGGTCATCAGCAATCTTAGCGACGAATACAGGCTTGTCGCCATGCTCCTCTATGGCTCTGGCCTGCGTATTAATGAAGCGTTACGTTTACGGGTTAAAGACGTGGACTTTGATATGCAGCAGCTGATCGTTCGAAGCGGCAAGGGTGACAAGGATCGGATTACTTTGCTCCCAGACCGTCTGATCGAACCGCTGCGGCATCAGATCGATTCGGCCCTGCACCCAGCATCAGGCGGATCTTCTCAAGGGGGTCGGTTCGGTCTATTTGCCTGCAGGGCTGGCACGAAAGTATCCGAATGCCAGCGAGAAGCCTGGCTGGCAGTATGTGTTCCCTGCGGCTGAGCTTTCCGGTGATCCGCGCTTCGGTGTCCGGAGTCCCGTTGATTCTGTCCTCTAGGACTCCCAGTTGCTGGCCGGTATTCGTTTGATGTGAATGTGGCTGACCAGCCGGATGGTGGGGCGCACGAGGAATTGGAAGCTGCCAATAATGAACAGCCAGACGGCGGCGGTTTCGTATTCGGGGAACAGGAAGAGAATGCTTCCGATCAGGAACCAGATGGCGATGAAGAAGTCGTTGATGATGCTGAGCACCTCGTAGCGGCGGCGGATGATCAGCTCTTCTTTGCCGAGCCTGACGGTAAGGGGATTGTCGGTCTCGTTCTCGACCATCGGTCGGTGTCCTGTTCGGGAGAAATGAAAAGTCAGGGGCAGTGAGGCCCGGAGGCCTCACTGCATGTCCTGGTACGCCTGGTCCGTACGGGCGGCCATCACGAAGTCATTCTTGTGCAGGCCGCCTATCTTGTGGGTCCACCAGCGCACTGTGGTCTTGCCCCACTCCAGCAGGATGGCGGGATGGTGGTTCTCGGCTTCGGCGAGATCGGCCACCTTGTTGGTGAATTCCTGGGCCTGAACAAAGTTGCGGAACTTGAACTCACGCCGAAGCTGTTCTTCGCCGTCCAGTTCCACAATCTCCCAATCTGGAATGTCCTTGCGCAGTTGGGCTTTTTGTTCAGCGGTGACTTTCGGTGCGTCAGCGCTGCACGCTTCGCAGGCTTGCTGTCTGAGTTCTGTCATCCGTTACCTCCATCGTTTGGCCACACTTCCACTCTGGGAACAGGTTCGGAGTTTATCAACCCGGGCACTGGCATTTCCGGCGCATCCAGAGGGTATGTTCAGCCGGCCAGAGCGGGCACCGTTTCGGGGACGCCGGCCAGGCGCAGTCCTTCCAGATATCGCTCGATCTGAGTCTGCTCTTTGAGATAGAACAGTTTTTCCCGCGCGAAGCTTACTGAGAAACCGGGCAATTCCTGACGCAGCCTGACGACGGCTGCAGCGGCTTCGGTGGGACGATTCAGGTACGCAAGCGCAACGGCGCGGTGCGCTGTGGTCCAGTACTGGCAATTGGGAATGGTGGCGGCGCGCTCCGTCCATTCGAGTGCCATCTCGTAATCGCCCTGAAAAATCATCGCCAGCGCGCCGTAGGTCAAAAAGGCCCACATCTGGGGGTCGTTCGGACTGAGGGTTATGGATTTTCGGAAGTTTCTGAGGGCCTCGTCGTATCGGGTCTCGTAGGCCAGCGAATCCCCTAGCCCGCAGTAAGCCGCCGCAAAGGTCGGGTTCAGCTCGATGGCAATCCGGTTTTCGTTGATGGCGCTGCCGTATTCCCGCCGCGCCAGCAATACCCGGGCTCGCAAGGCATGGAACGTGGCATTGTTCGGCACCAGTGCGAGGGCTTGATCACATGCCTGCAGGGCCTCGTTCAAAAGGGCTTCTGTTGGCCGGGTATCCCAGTACACCATGCCCAGGATCACGGCATAGGCCCACCAGGCAAAGGCCTCACCGAAAAAGGGATCAAGCTCCTGGCTCTGGCGCAAAAGGCACTGGGCCTCACGGTTATCCGGCCCGGTAAACCGGTAGAAGTGATACACCCCAAGGTGGTAGCAATCCCACGCCTCGAGGTTGGCCGGGCGGTTGTGGACCACCTTGTTGCGTTCGGCGTAACCGATTTCCGGTTCCAGCCGTGCCGCAATGGTTTCGGTGATGTCGTCCTGAAGGTCGAAGATATCCACTATCTGACGGTTGTAGCGGTCTGCCCATTGCGTATGCCCGGTGTGGCAATCCGTCAGGTGAACGTTAACCCGTACCCGGTCACCGGAGCGCTGGACACTCCCCTCCACCACATAATCAACGCCCAGCGTCTGCCCCAATACCTGCAGGTTCGTGGCCCGGCCCTTGAGGCCAAAGGTGGTATTCCGAGCCACCACGTCCAGCCAGCGGTGCTTGGAGAGGTTGGAGATGATGTCGGTGGTTATGCCGTCGGAGAAGTACTCCTGGTCCGGGTCGGTGGACAGGTTGGTGAACGGCAGGACGGCAACAGCGGGCTTCGCGCTGTGAGTGAATGGTTCCCTGGGTGGACAGGCGGGGCCGGGGTCTGCCGATGGTGGTTCCGGGGCCTCGCTGACAGCCACCTTTTCAGCGGCAATCTCCTCAACAGGGGCAACGAAACGAAATCCTTTCTTGTGCACGGTGCGGATGTAGCGCTGGGTCCGGCCATCATCCTCAAGTAACCTGCGGGCGATCTTGATGCGACTGCTGAGGGCGGAGTCCGAGACAATCCGGCCACGCCAGACCGTGTCGTTGATTTCTTCCTTGCTGAGCATCCGGTGGCGGTTCTGCACCAGCATGACAAGCAATTCAATCACCTGCGGTTCGGTTGCCAGGGCAACGCCGCTGCGGGTCAGCTCGAAACACTCCGTATCGAGCTCGAAGTCATCGAATCGATAGCGCATAAGCCAAGCCGGAAACGCTCGTCCATGTTTTTTGATGGTATGGCAATCTTCAGAGTTTCACCAGATTTAAATCGCCTTCCCGCCAAGCTTGGAGAGAAGGCCGAGCTTACGATAACCCTTAATGACCGAAACCGCCCAGGAGTTATCGGGTCTAACAGATGGGAGCGTCATGATCATGAACACAGACAAAGCCGAATGTGGCCACTTGGCGGAACTGTCTGCCCGGCTCGGTGAGCAGCTGGACGGGTACCTGAGTTTCCGGCACCCGGACGCCATGCAGCAGGCGGATACCTGGCGCCAGGCACTGGAACTGCCGGTCCCCGAAAACGGCGTCGGCGTCGACGCGGTGCTGGCAGAACTGGGCCAATGGGTGATTCCCAACGGCTCCCCTATTCCCAACCCCGGCTGTACCGCGTTCATCACCACCGGCGCCACCACCATCGGCGCGCTGGCCACCCTGGCCGGTTCGGTTGCGGCACCCCAACGTATCGGCCTCACAGCCTTCAACTTTCTGGAAGAGCTTTCACTGGACTGGATGGCCCGCATGTTCGGATTACCGAAAGGCATGAAGGGCCTTTACAGCAGTGGCGGTTCGGTCGCCAACCTTGTGGCCCTCGGTGCCGCCCGGCAGTCGGCGTTCGAGCGCCTGGGGATTGACCCGGCCCGGGAAGGTGTCTGCCGGCCCTGCCGCCTGTATGCCTCCGTTGAATGCCACCACTCGGTGCAGCGGGCCGCTGCGGTGCTCGGTCTGGGACGGCAATCGGTGTGCAAGATCGAAACCGACGCCGGGGGCCGGATGTCCACCACGGCATTGCGCCGCCAACTGATGGCGGACCAGGGTGAAAACCGTGTGCCCATCGCGGTGGTCGCCAACGCCGGCAGCACCAACCGCGGCGCCATCGATCCGCTCAGGGAGATTGGGGAAACCGCCCGGGCCTATTCCCTCTGGTTTCATGTGGACGGTGCCTATGGCCTGCCCGGCATTCTCGATCCACGGGTTCAGCCGCTGTATGACGGCCTCGAGCTCGCGGATTCCGTGATCGTGGACCCTCACAAGTGGCTGGGCGCTCCGGTCGGTATTGGCGCTACCTATGTGAAAGACCGGGAGCTTCTGAACCGGGCCTTCACCCAGGAGGCCGCCACCTACCTGGAGGGTTCCTGCACCACCGAGGGCGTGGCCCATTCCATGGACAACCTGGGCATCCCCTACGCCGATATGGGCGTGGAGCTGTCTGCCCCCTCCCGTGGGGCAGTGGTGTGGGCCCTGATCCGCGAGATCGGCATTGCCGGCCTGCGCGAACGGATCTGCCGCCACAACAGCCTGGCCCGGCATGTGGCCGAACGTGCGGAAGCACACCCGAACCTCGACGTCGTCTCTGAGCCCACACTGTCGATTTGCGGAATTCGCTATCTCAGTGAGCGATGGAACGACCTGAATGAACTGAACCGGCGCATCCACCGACGGATGGTTCAGCGCGGGCGGTCCATTCCCAGCACAACCGTGGTCAATGGCGCGCTGGCCATCCGCCCCTGTTTTGTGGGTGCAAGAACAACCCTGAAGGAAGCTGACGAGCTTGTGGACGAAATGCTGGCGGTGGGTCAGGAGGTGGCCCGGATGAACGAGGAAGCGGCCGGCTGAACTATACTTGAAGGATCCCTGGCGTACCCCGAAAAGGGTTAGGGCGTCCTCCTCTGGAAAACATAAAGGAGACACATCATGGGTACGCTCTACAACAGCATTCTCGATACCATCGGCCACACCCCGGCAGTGCGTATCAACAATCTCGGCCCCAAAGGGGTCAATCTCTACGTCAAGATCGAAGCCTTCAACCCCATGGGTTCGGTCAAGGACCGCCTCGCCCTTGGCGTGATCGAGGACGCCGAACGCCGTGGCGAACTCAAGCCCGGCCAGACCATCGTGGAAGCCACCAGCGGTAATACCGGCATTGGCCTGGCTATGGTATGTGCCCAGAAAGGCTATCCGCTGGTGGTCACCATGGCGGAAAACTTCAGCGTGGAACGGCGCAAGCTGATGCGGTTTCTGGGCGCGAAGGTGGTCCTGACACCGGCCTCACAGAAAGGCTCCGGGATGGTCGCCAAAGCCGAAGAGCTGGCCCGGGAGCATGGCTGGTGGCAACCCCGCCAATTCGAGAACCCCGCCAATGCCGCCGTTCACGAGCACACCACCGCAGTGGAAATCCTGGACGATTTTGAGGGTGTCGGGCTGGATTACTGGGTCACAGGATTCGGCACAAGCGGAACGCTCACCGGCGTGTCACGGGTCCTGAAACGCCAGAGCCCGGACACCCGGATCGTGGTGTGCGAACCGGACAACTCGGCAATCCTGGCCAGCGGCATTTCCCAGCCACGGAATGCCAGCGGGGACCACTCGGAAAGTCACCCGATGTTCCGCCCGCACCTGATGCAGGGCTGGTCACCGGATTTTGTGCCCAAGCTGGCGGAAGAAGTCATGCAGGCCAACAACATTGACGAGTTCCTGCCCATCAATGGTAACGACGCCCTGCAATGCGCCCGGGACCTGGCCCGCCGGGAAGGCATCTTTGTCGGCATATCCTCCGGCGCCACCTTCGCCGGAGCCCTTCAGGTTGCCGAACAGGCTCCGGAAGGTGCCAACATCCTGTGCATGTTGCCGGATACCGGCGAGCGCTACCTGACCACTCCGCTGTTTGAAGATGTAGCGGTGGAAATGACGGAAGAGGAAATGACGCTGTCACGCTCCACCCCGGGCTACCGGTTTGATATCACCGTGCCGCAGGCGCCTCCTGCTCAGGAAAAAGCCGTGGTGCTCGATCCTGCGGCAGTGGCCGAAGTCGACGACCTGATTCATGACCCGGAACACCCGATTGTCATGTTCGCGCTGGAGTGGTGCGAGTTCTGCTGGTCCGTTCGCAAGGTGTTCAGGGAATACGGCATCGACTACAAATCCGTCGACCTGGACTCCGTGGCCTATCAGCAAGGTAACCGGGGCGGTCAGATCCGTGCGGTACTGAAGGAAAAAACCGGTTGGACAACCCTGCCGCAAATCTTCATCAACGGCGAATTCGTGGGTGGTTGCACCGATGTCTTTGACCAGATCAAGGATGGCTCGCTGCTGCCTCGCCTGCAGAGCCAGCACATTGGCTTCAACCCGGAGGTTCACGTGGATCCGTACAGCATGCTGCCGGGCTGGCTGCACCCGCGCTAACCGGTAACTGACCAGCCTGGAGCGCGATCTACCGGCGGCTCCTGCGAGCCGCCGGTGCTTTCCTGAGACTCACATCACTCACTTCTTGAAATCCGAGCGCTTTCAGAATACTGTATATTTAAACAGTATTCGGAGATTTTTCCCCATGAGCGAGCTGCTGAACACACTGATGCAGGATGCCCGTGTCTGGCAGGGGCACCGGCATCGCCGGACCACACAACCCGCGGAGCCCACCGGCTACCAGGTGCTGGATAACCAGCTGGGCGGCATCGGCTGGCCTCGGGGCGCGCTGAGCGAATGCCTGCTGGATGCCCCCGGCATCGGCGAACTGCACCTGCTGCTACCACTGATGCAGCGGCTGACGAAAGCGGGCAAGAGCGTGTTCTGGCTGAACCCACCCCACACGCCCTATGCTCCGGCCCTGGCGCGGGAAGGCGTGGATCTGGACCAGGTGGTGATGATTCATACCGAAGACGCCGGCGATTTTCTGTGGACCCTGGAAAACTGTCTCCGTTCCCCGGTTACCGGTCTGGTGCTGGCCTGGCCAGGCAAACTGGCCACCCGCGAAGTCCGCCGGCTGCAACTGGCCGCGGAGGCCGGCAGCAATGTCTGCGTGCTGTTCCGGGAACGCCGGTATGCGGAGCAGAACTCCCCGGCCGCCCTGCGCCTGGAGCTGACGCCCGGCGACAACCAGGACCTGAAGGTCAACGTGGTCAAGCGCCGGGGCAGCTGGCCCGGCCAGCGCTGCAGCCTGGCCATGGCCCACCGGGCAGACCTCACGTTCCGGGAAGCCCCCCGGGTGGTACAAGGCCCCTGGAACCACTCACAGCGATAGGGTTTTCATGCTCTGGTTGTACCTGCATTTTCCACACCTGCTGCTGGACCATATCCGCCGTGACCGGGAGGACCAACGCCCTCTGGTTATCGTGGAAGGCACCGGCCAGCGCGTTACCCAGGCCTGCCCGGAAGCCCGGGACCAGGGCGTGCGTGCCGGCATGCGCCTGAAAACCGCCATCAACCTGGTTCCGGAACTGGGTATGGTACGGGCACAGCCCGAGCAGGAAGCCCGGATACTGGAAGACCAGGCAAGGTGGCTGTACCGCTACGCGGCCCACATCGTATTGGTGCCTCCCGATGGCCTCCTGGCAGAAATCGGCAGCCTGCAGAAGCTGTACGGCGGCCTGCCGGCGGTCTGGCAAACGGTGGAGCAGGCCCTGAACGAGCATCGGCTCACTGCCTGGATTGCTATTGGCCACACGCCCCTGGCGGCCCGGCTGATTGCCCGCGCTGGCAAGGGGGAATGCACGGCAGACAAGGGCCATATCCTGAGGGCGCTGGAGACTATGCCTCTGGTGGCCGCGGAGTTTGATGGGAAAACCTGCACCCGTCTGCAACGGCTGGGGCTGAATACTCTGGGCGAGGTGTTCGCCCTGCCCGCAGCGGAACTGGCCCGCCGGCTGTCGCCGGAAACCCTGGCGCACGTCCAGAAAATCCAGGGCACCAGGCCGGATCCGCAAACACCCTGGCAGCCGCCCCACTCGTTTCGCCAGCAGGCCGATTTCATTCAGGAAATCGAACACACCCAGGGGCTGCTGTTCCCGTTGCAGCGCATGTTCTCGGAGCTGGAAGACGACCTGTGCTGGCGCCAGCAGGACACCGACAGCCTGCACCTGATCCTGCGCCACCGGCACGAGGAGGACACCCGTCTGCGCATACGCACCTCAGGCCCGGAGCACCGGGCCGAGGCCTTCCTGAACCTGATTCGCCTCCGATTGGAGCAGCAGCCATTGCGGGCACCGGTGGTTGCCCTGGTGCTGTCGGTGAAGCGTTTTCTGGGGAGGGAAGCGTCCACCAGCCAGGACCTGCTGGGCGAAAACCAGGATCTGAACGAGGCCTGGCACACCCTGATCAGCCGACTGCAGGCCCGGCTGGGCGAACAAGCCCTGAAGCGGCTCTCTCCCCAGGCGGATCATCGTCCGGAACGGGCCTGGTCTGCGACAGAGGTGCGACAGAAACACAAGACCCGTCTTGCAGCTCCGGAACACCTGCCCCGGCGTCCCCTCTGGCTACTCCAGGGCCCGCAACCACTGACCGAACCACCGGCGGCCTGGTTCGCCGGGCCGGAACGCATCAGTGGCGGCTGGTGGGACGGCCAGCGGGTACACCGGGATTACTACATCGCCCAGCTGCAAAACGGCCAGCTGGCCTGGATCTTCCGGGACGTACGCGAGGGGTGGTTTATCCATGGCTGGTTCGGGTAAGGCGATGTCCGGCTACGCCGAGCTCTTCTGTTTCAGCAACTTCACCTTCCTGACCGGGGCCTCCCACCCTCACGAACTGGCGGAGCGGGCCGCAGAGCTGGGTTACACCGCCCTGGCCATCACCGATGCCTGTTCCGTAGCCGGCATCCCCCGGGCCTGGGCGGCCCTGAAAGAAAGCCCGGTCAAGCTGATTACCGGCAGCTGGTTTGAGCTGGAGGATACGCCGGCGGGGGCCGCCACTCCCCGGTTTATTTTGCTGGCCCGCACCCGCAAGGGCTATGGCCAGTTATGCCGTTTGATCACCACAGGGCGCCGCCGGGCCGAGAAAGGCCAGTACCGGCTGTTTTTCAGGGATGTGGAAACCCACGAGCTGGACGACTGCCTGTGCCTCTGGCTGCCACCGGCCATACCCGAAGCGAACGCAGACCAGGCCCTGGCTTGCGGCGAATGGTTGTACCGGCTGTTTGATCTCCGCTTCTGGATTGCCGCCGCCCGAACTCTGGAGTCCGGAGAAGAACAACAGCTGGCTCGCATCCGTTGGCTCTCCGACCAGCTACGCTGCCCCGTCACTGCCATCGGCGAGGTCCACATGCACAGCCGGGAACGTCAGCCTCTGCAGGATGTACTCACCGCCCTTCGCCACCGCACCACGCTGGAAAACGCCGGCCGCTGCCTGTTCCAGAACGGCGAACGTTACCTGCGCCCCTTGCCGGTGCTGCAGCGGCTGTTCCCCGAGGCCTGGCTGCAACAGACCCTGCGCATTGCCGAAGCCTGCACCTTCGAACCCGGCAGCCTGCGTTACGAGTATCCGCCGGATCTGGTGCCGGAGGATGAAACCCCGGCCAGCTACCTGAAACGCCTGACCCGCGAAGGCGAGCGCCGGCGCTACCCGGAGGGCACCCCACTCCAGGTCCAGGGACTGATCCGCAAGGAGCTGGAGCTGATCTCGGAGATGAAGTACGAGCACTACTTCCTCACCATCCAGGACATCGTTGCCTTCGCCCGCAGCCAAGGCATCCTGTGCCAGGGCCGGGGCTCGGCAGCCAACTCGGCGGTGTGTTACTGCCTGGGCATTACCGAAGTGAACCCGGCCAACGTGGAACTGCTGTTCGAACGGTTCATCTCGAAAGATCGCAACGAACCGCCGGACATCGACGTGGATTTCGAGCACGAACGGCGGGAGGAAGTCATCCAGTACATCTACCGCCGCTATACCCGGGAACGGGCTGCCCTCGCAGCCACGGTGATCCGCTACCGGCCCCGCAGCGCCATCCGCGACGTGGGCAAGGCCCTGGGCTTCGATCCGGCCCTGGTGGAACAACTGCTGGACGGCATCGACTGGCGGGACAAGGCCACCAACTGGCGCCAGCAGATCCTGGACAAGAACCTCACCCGCAATCCGCAGGTGGCGGACCAGTTCTTTACCCTGGTGAACACCCTGCTCGGCTTCCCCCGCCACCTGTCCCAGCACGTGGGCGGCTTTGTCATCAGCGCCGGCCCGCTGGCCGAACTGGTGCCGGTCGAGAACGCTGCCATGGCAGACCGCACTGTGATCCAGTGGGACAAGGACGACCTGGAAAGCCTCGGCCTGATGAAAGTGGACGTACTTGCCCTCGGCATGCTCTCCGCCATCCGCAAAGCGCTGGAACTGATCAGCGACCAGAAAGGCAGGCCCTTCCACATTCAGGACATCCCCCAGGAAGACCCGGCCACCTACGCCATGCTCCAGAAAGGCGACAGCATCGGCGTGTTCCAGGTGGAGTCCCGCGCCCAGATCAACATGCTGCCGAGACTGAAGCCGGAAACCTACTACGATCTGGTCATTGAAGTCGCCATCGTCCGCCCCGGCCCTATCCAGGGCGACATGGTGCATCCCTACCTGCGCCGCAAACACGGCCTGGAACCGGTGGACTACCCCAACGACGCCGTCCGCCGCGTGCTGGAACGCACCCTGGGCGTGCCCATCTTTCAGGAACAGGTGATCAAACTCGCCATGGTCGCCGCCGGCTTCTCCGCCGGTGAAGCCGACCAGCTGCGCCGCGCCATGGCTGCCTGGAAATCCCACGGCGACCTCACCCCGTTCCGGGAAAAACTCGTCACCGGCATGCTCGAACGTGGCCACGACGCCGACTTCGCCGAACGCCTGTACCAGCAGATCTGCGGCTTCGGTGGTTACGGCTTCCCCGAATCCCACGCCGCCAGCTTCGCCCTGCTGGTGTACGTCTCCGCCTGGATCAAGCGCCACTACCCGGAAGCCTTCTACTGCGCCCTGCTCAACAGCCAGCCCATGGGCTTCTACTCCCCGTCCCAACTGGTCCAGGACGCCCGCCGCCATGGCGTCACCGTGTTACCACCGGACGTCAACCACAGTCAGTGGGACCACACCATCGAGGGCCCGGACCAGCACCTGCGTCTGGGGCTCAGAATCATCCAGGGCCTCTCGGCCAGTGGCGCCGAGCGCATCCACCAGAACCGCCGGGCCAACGGCTACCGCTCCGCCGCAGAACTCCGCCGCCAGGCCGCCCTCAACCAGCGCGACATGGAACTCCTGGCCGGCGCCAACGCCATGCCGGACTTCACCGCCAACCGCCACCAGGCCTACTGGCAACTGCTCGACCACGAACAGCCCACCGAACTGTTCGCCGCAGAAGACCCGGACGACTACCAGCCGGAGCACTGCGACCAGCTCCCGGAACCCACCGAGGGCCAGAACGTCGTGGCCGACTACGCCAGCCAGGGGCTAACCCTCCAACGTCACCCCCTGGCGCTGCTCCGGGAACAGGGCCACCTCCGCTTCTGCCTCACCTCAGAACAGCTCAAAACCACCAAAGCCGGCATCCCCGTCCAGGTCGCCGGCCTCGTCACCGGCCGCCAACGCCCCGGCTCCGCCTCCGGCGTCACCTTCGTCACCCTCGAAGACGAAACCGGCAACGTAAACGTCGTGGTCTGGCTGGAAACCGCACGGCGCCAGCGAAAGCCGTTACTGACGGCCCGGTTATTACACGTGAAAGGCGTACTGGAAAGAGAAGGCGATATTGTCCATGTGATGGCGGGGAAACTGTCGGACCTGAGTCATCTGATTAACTCGTTACCGGTCAGCTCCAGAGATTTTCACTAAGTCTGTTAAAGACAACTCCCAAACCAGGTAGCGCCTGTGTGGAAACCCTGTCCAGAAATGTTGGAGGCCAAGGATGGCCGGAAACAAGCGCACATGGACGTGCTCGTAGCGGTTTCTGGACAGGGTTTCCACACAGGCGCCTCCCCAACGTTCGCAGTCTTGCAGTCCTAAAAAAGAAAACCCCGCACAAAGGCGGGGTTTCCTCAAAGCAGCGGTAAGTGATCAGCTCAACAACTTGATCATCACACCCGCAGCCACCGCAGAGCCGATAACACCGGCCACGTTCGGGCCCATCGCGTGCATCAGCAGGAAGTTCTGCGGGTTGGCTTCCAGACCAACCTTGTTGGAGACCCGCGCTGCCATCGGCACCGCAGACACACCGGCAGAACCGATCAGCGGGTTGATCTGCTCCTTGGCAAACCGGTTCATCAGCTTCGCCATCAGCACACCACAGGCCGTACCGATACCGAACGCGACAATACCCAGCGCCAGGATACCCAGAGTCTGGGCGTCCAGGAACTTGTCCGCCATCAGCTTGGAACCGACAGACAGACCCAGGAAGATCGTGGTGATATTGATCAACGCGTTCTGGGCCGTATCGCTCAGACGCTCCACTACCCCACACTCACGCATCAGGTTACCGAAGCAGAACATACCCAGCAGCGGTGCCGCATCCGGCAGGAACAGAACCACCGCAATCAGCACCACCAGCGGGAAGATGATCTTCTCCTGCTTGCTCACCGGACGCAGCTGGTTCATCTTGATGGCGCGCTCCTTGTGGGAGGTCAGCGCCTTCATGATGGGCGGCTGGATCATCGGCACCATCGCCATGTAGGCATAGGCCGAGACCGCAATGGCACCCAGAAGGTGCGGAGCCAGAACACTGGATACATAGATGGAGGTCGGGCCGTCAGCACCACCGATGATACCGATGGCCGCCGCTTCCAGGATGTTGAACTCCAGAACGCCGGTCCAGTCCAGCAGGGCTGCACCCAGAACGGTACCGAAGATACCGAACTGAGCGGCCGCACCCAGCAACATGGTCTTCGGGTTGGCCAGCAGCGGACCGAAGTCGGTCATCGCGCCCACGCCCATGAAGATCACCAGCGGCCCGATGGTGCTACCAATAACCACCGAGTAGAAGTTGTACAGCATGCCATTGCCGTAACCGAGGTCCTGTGCAACGGAGTTGGCCATTGCCATTTCAGAGTAGCTGGCTTCCTTCACAGCAACCTTGAACGCTTCCTTCAGTTCAGGCGTGACCGCCTGGCCGGCCTGGTAGGCCACATCCAGCGGCGCGGCCAGCGCAGCCAGGACCTGGCTCGCTTCGCTCTTCAGGGCGAAGTGGATGGCATTTTCCGCCGCAGTCAGGGCAAGCCCTGCCTCCGGGATGTTCGCCAGGATGCCGCCGAAACCGATCGGTACCAGCAGCAGTGGCTCAAAGCCCTTGCGGATCGCAAGGAACAGCAGAAGCAGGCCGATGGCGATCATGACCACCTGGCCGAGCTCGATGTTGAACAGGCCACTACCTGTCCAGAGTGTCATTAATTTATCCATGGAATGCTGGCCCTTATGCGATTGTCAGCATTTCATCATCAGGGGATACGGCGTCACCGACCTTGATGAAGACCTCACCGATGGTACCGGCTTTAGGCGCGCGAACTTCGGTTTCCATCTTCATGGCTTCGAGGATGATCAGCACATCGCCCTCTTCCACGGTGTCACCCGGGGAAACCAGTACCTTGAAGATGTTACCGCCCAGCGGTGCCACCAGAGGCTCACCTTCACCGGCAGCAGGTGCCGGAGCAGAGGACGCGGCCGGTGCGGAAGCAGCACCACCCTCACCCTGGATCTGGGTGATCTCGCCACCTTCGGACACCGCGACCACGAACTTCTTGCCGTTGACATCCACGGTGTACGTCTCGGGTCCTTCGGCCTTCTTGGCAGGTGCGGCGTCTTCAGCGGTCGGAACCGGCTCGAAGGCATCCGGGTTGCCACGGTTTTCCAGGAACTTCAGGCCGATTTGCGGGAACAGCGCGTAGGTCAGAACGTCGTCTACAGTGTTTTCCGCCAGCTTGATGCCCTTCTCGTCGGCCAGCTTCTTCAGCTCGTCGGTCAGCTTGTCCATTTCCGGCTCAAGCAGGTCCGCCGGACGACAGGTCACAGGCTCCTTACCATCCAGAACACGCTCCTGCAGCTCCTTGTTGAACGGAGCCGGCGCTGCGCCGTACTCGCCCTTCAGGATGGCGGAGGTTTCCTTGGAGATGGACTTGTAACGCTCGCCGGTCAGAACGTTCAGTACCGCCTGGGTACCCACGATCTGGGAGGTCGGCGTGACCAGCGGGATGTAACCCAGGTCTTCGCGGACCTTGGGAATCTCGGCCAGAACGTCGTCGAACTTGTCGGTGGCGTTCTGCTCGCGCAGCTGGTTTTCCATGTTGGTCAGCATGCCACCCGGCACCTGGGCAATCAGGATACGGGAATCGGTGCCCCGGAGGCTGCCTTCGAACTTCGCGTACTTCTTGCGGACCTGGCGGAAGTAAGCGGCAATTTCTTCCAGCAGGTTCAGGTCCAGGCCGGTGTCGCGGTCGGTGCCTTCCAGAATCGCCACCACCGCTTCGGTGGGCGAGTGACCGTAGGTCATGCTCATGGAGGAGATCGCGGTATCCACGTTGTCGATACCGGCTTCCGCCGCCTTGATGGCGGTGGCGGTCGACATACCGGTGGTCGCGTGGCACTGCATGTGGATCGGAATATCCAGCTCTTTCTTCAGGCGGCTGACCAGATCATAGGCCACGTACGGCTTGAGGATACCGGCCATGTCCTTGATGGCGATGGAATCCGCGCCCATGGAGGCGATTTCCTTGGCCAGGTCGACCCACATCTCGATGGTGTGCACCGGGCTGGTGGTGTAGGAGATGGTGCCCTGGGCGTGCTTGCCGGTCTTGCGGACCGCCTTGATGGCAGTATCAAGGTTACGCGGATCGTTCATCGCATCGAAGATACGGAATACGTCCACGCCGTTCTCGGCGGCACGGTCAACAAACCGCTCTACCACGTCATCCGCATAATGGCGGTAGCCCAACAGGTTCTGACCCCGCAACAGCATCTGCTGCTGGGTATTGGGCATGGCTTTTTTCAGCTCGCGGATGCGCTCCCAGGGATCTTCGCCCAGGTAACGGATGCAGGAGTCAAAGGTAGCGCCACCCCAGGATTCCAGCGACCAGTACCCGACCTTGTCGAGTTTCTCGGCGATGGGCAGCATGTCATCGAGCCGCATACGGGTGGCAAGCAGGGACTGGTGGGCGTCACGCAGAATTACGTCCGTAATCCCCAGCGGTTTCTTTGTGTCAGTCATCGTGTCAGCCTTCTGTTAAAAGGTTCTAATCGTGTACCGGGTCACTTCTTGTGGCGTGACCGGTATTGTGCAATCGCCTTCTTGATGGCCTCGGCGGTGTCAGGATCAACCGACGTGGGCGCCTTCGGCTTGGCACGTGGTGTTCTGGCCGGGGTTGCCGGCTCTGGCGGCGCAAACCGTCCGATCAGCTTGGACATCAGGCCGGTCGCGAACACCAGGATAACCAGGAACACGAACACGAACCCCATGCCTGCGATCATCAAATCAACGGCTTGTGACATCAGGTTATTCATATCGAATAGCTACCTGTATTGGTTTGTGTGATTTCCCCGCCTTGCCCGGTCGGACCACTTAGACCAAGGTCTAACAGTCCGATCGGGACAAATCGGGAGGCAAAATCCTGCGTAATTTACCGTTTTCGCTTTCCCTGAGCAACCTAAAGGCGATTTACCATACGGGGTTTCCGAGGCTCGCGGCCCAAATTGACAACTTTTCTGATCACTGGGCCATAACGGAATCAGGCATATCGGACACGGATTTTCCGCCCCTTGATCCGCCCCTTCTCAAGCCGCTTGAGAGCCTTGCCCGCAAGCTCCCGCTCGATGGCGACAAAGCACTGGAAATCAAACAGATCGATCTTGCCTACCGCCTTCCCGGGAATGCCCGCCTCCCCCGTCAACGCCCCCAGGACGTCACCGGGGCGGACCTTGTCCTTGCGGCCGCCGGCAATACAGAGGGTCCGCATGGCTGGCGTTACCGGACGAACAGGCACCGCGAGCAGGGCTTCGGTATCGCCCCACTCCACCGGCCGGCCCCGCGCTGCTTCCAGCTGGCTGATTTTGTGACCTTTGGCGGGCGTGCAGAGTGTTACTGCCAGGCCCGCCTCTCCGGCCCGGCCCGTCCGGCCAACCCGATGGGTGTGAACTTCCGGGTCCCTTGCCGGTTCTGCGTTGATCACCAGTGGCAGGGATTTGATATCCAGCCCCCGTGCCGCTACGTCCGTCGCCACCAGGACCGAACAGCTCTGGTTTCCGAAACGCACAAGCACACTGTCACGATCCCTCTGTTCCAGATCCCCATGCAGGGCAAGGGCCGAGAACCCGTATTCTCTCAGGTTGCCGGCCAGATCATCACACTGTTGTTTGGTGGTACAGAACACGATGCACGATGCCGGCTGCCGCTCTGAAAGCACAGCCATGACGGCCTCGGCAGTGGCAGCGGCGGGGATTTCATAGAACAGCTCGCGAATGTCCGGGTTCTCCGTGGCGGATTCCGCCCTTACATCCACCGGGTCACGCTGGTAACGACTGCTCAGCTTCCGGATGGCATCCGGCCAGGTAGCTGAAAACATCAGGGTCTGGCGGGAATCCGGAGTGTGGCCAAGGATATCTTCCATTGCGTCCTGAAACCCCATGTCCAGCATCCGGTCGGCCTCATCCAGGACAACCACACCGGCCTTGTCGAGTTTCAGCGTGCCTTTGCGCAGATGGTCCTGGATGCGACCCGGTGTACCCACGACAACATGCGCCCCATGGCTCAGCGAGCCGATCTGCGGGCCAATGGCAACCCCGCCACACAGGGTCAGCACCTTGATGTTCTTCCGCGCCCGCGCCAGCTCTCGCAGGGATTTTGCCACCTGATCCGCCAGCTCCCGGGTCGGGCACAGGACCACCGCCTGCACAGCAAACAGCCGCGGCCGAAGCCCCTCGATCAATCCGATGCCGAAGGCCGCCGTTTTCCCGCTGCCTGTCTGGGCCATGGCAATAACATCTTCACCCGCAAGACAATGGGGGAGCGCCCTGGCCTGGATCTCAGTCGGTTGTTCAAAACCGAGCTGCTGGAGATTGGCAACCATGGCGGGTGAAAGACCAAATTCTTTAAAGGAAGACATACAAGAAAATCCCGGGGAAAGGCAATGCTGGTTATGGAGGCAAAAACGAGCGCGTATACTACACCATCAGGATACCCGATTTGGTAAATAATGAACGGAGCTATCGATGGCATCCCTACAGGATCAGTTACTGAAAGCCGGCCTGGCCGACGAGAAAAAGGCCAAGGCTATCCGCAGTGAAAAACGCAAACAACGCAAACAGCAACCCAAGGGGGCGGTACAGGTCAACGAGGCGGAAATCCGCGCCCGAAAGGCCCGGGAGGAGAAGGCCGAACGGGACCGCCAGCTGAACCTGCAACGCCAGAAGGAAGCGGAGAAGAAAGCCATTCAGGCCCAGATCCGCCAGCTGGTGGAAACCAACCGCCTGGATCGCAGCCGGGGCGAGACCTCTTACCAGTTTGTGGACGGCAAGAAAATCAAGAAGATCCTCGTGGACGACACCATGGTGGATCAGCTCTCCCGGGGGCGCCTGGCAGTGGTTCGACTCGATGAGAACTACGACGTGGTACCGGAAAAAGTCGCCCGGAAGATCATGGAACGGGACGAAGGCGCGGTCGTGGTCCTGCATGATCGCAAACAGGATGACCAGGGTGAGGACGACCCTTACGCAGGCTATGAAATCCCTGATGACCTGATGTGGTAGGTACTAGTTATGACGTCCGGCACGGCAGCGTTGGACTAGACTGAACGGACATTCTCAATCAGGAGGAGATTCCACCATGAAACTGAAGAGCACTCTGATCCGCTCCGCCGGCGTTGCCATGCTGGTTACCATGACCAGCTTCCCCCTCGCGGCCCAGGAAGGAGAACCGGTCTTTGGCCGCGAACTGATGACCCAGCAGGAACTGCAGGAACACCGCCGGACCATGCAGAATCTCAATACCCAGGCGGAGCGGCAGCAATACCTGCAACAGCATCGCGAACGCATGCTTGAACGGGCCCGTGAACGCGGCGTGGAACTCCGGAACAGCCAGGGCCGCGGGCAAGGCATGATGAATGGCCAGGGCATGATGAACGGCTCCCAGGGCCAGGGTAATCGCCAGGGCATGGGGAGCGGACAAGGCCAGGGCAACGGTCAGGGCATGATGAATGGCGGCCAGGGTAACCGCGGCGGCAAAGGGTCCGGTGGCGGCAATAACGAGGAGTACAAGCTCAAGGGATCTGGTGGCCAGGGAGGTGGTGACTGACAGTTCGCCGCTTTTCCTGACACAAAAAAACGGGGCTGAAAATTCAGCCCCGTTTTCGTTTAGGCCACTTGCATCAGGCGGCGGTGTGACGCTTCCGCGCCCACAGACCGGCCAGGGCCATCAGCACCATCCCCGGCAGAACCGGATCGAACGGTGAACCCGGCTTGCCTGCGGTGCAGCCAAAGAGGGTGTCGCCATTATTCGGGGCCGTCGGGATGGCGGGTACATCAGCGGCGTCGTTCATGCCGGTGACCCGGACAGTGAATGTACAGGTTGTTTCGGTACCATCACCGGTACAGGTAGGCCATGTCGACGTATCCGAGACACTGATAGACGTGTTGATGTTAACGTTTGCCAGATCTTCAACCGGTCCCTGGACATAGCCAGGCACCCGTTCCAAAGCGCCGGACGAGGCCGCGATCTCGGCATTCATTTCATCGACAGTCACCCACGAGGAATCCGAAGCCAGCTGATACAAGCCGTCCTCGCCTTCGTCTGCAAACCAGGTGGCGTAGAGCGAACCATCCCCCGAGTTTATGACGGTGGGAGGATTGCCCGACCAATCTGCAACCGGATCGATCGTTACCGCCTGCCCGTCGATCAAGACATTGAAAGAGCCTGTGTATAGCTCCGCTGCGACCCACCGAGTGAGTGAAATGGCGTCCTGAATTGCACCGTCCGGATCGCCTTCATCGAGGGTATCAACCAATGGCTGAACGTCATCCGCAACAGTGGGATCGAAGCTCGGGCTGTTAGGATCCCACGCAGAAGCCGATATTTCTGCAGTTGCATCATCATTATCGTGATCGACTGTCACGGATTCATTGAAAACCTTTTGATACGCCTGCCAGTCAGGCGATTCCGCGGTACCTGCATTCCATGCCAGCAAAATCGAATCGTTCGCCGGATTCCCATCGTGATCGTAGAACCACCCTGTCGGCACCTGGGCCAACGGCAGCCAGTCTCCGAAAAGATCCGAGTATGGAGTCGGAATCACACCATCGGTTTCCAGAACGTCCTCAGTCGTGGCTGAGGTGCCCTCGGTAAACTCGGCAATGCTTGTGCTGAAGAACGGAAGGCCTTCGACCTTGCTGCCACCGAAAAGACCGCCGGGATACTTTCCGACCGGGCCAACGGAGAGTTTGCTGGAACCGTCCGCCACCATCCCGAAGGAAAGGCCGTCTGCTGCCGACGAGGCCATGAAATCATTGCCGACCCCAAAACCGGTTTCAAAACGGAAGCCTTGCAGACCGCCATCGGTGAGGTTCGAAAATTTGCCGATCACCCGGTAGAGCCTGGAGGCATCATCGGCGGTTACATTGAAGACCAGATCGATCGGCCCGTTGGTTTCCGTTGTCTTCAATTTGAACCGTTTGCCGGAATCACCGGGGGCCCTGCAGTTCACCTCGAGATCCGGCTGCGCCATGATACAGCCCGCAAAATCGTATACCTGCTCACCAATGGTGCCGCTGAAAGATTCGTTATAGACCGAGAGACCCAGTCCGATCTCACCACTGTCATTGACCGGGTCAAGCCAACCAAAGCTTGCGGTACCAACAGTGTCGGTATAGACCAGTGTTTTTCCGCCCACTGGCGGGACCGAGAGGTTATCGGTATTGACGCTATCCACGGTTGCCGCGAATACCGCGGGTGATGCGCCGAGAACCGAACACATGACCGCAACGGCGAGCGGCTTCCTGTCAAAATCTTTCGTTCCAAATCTCATGAGACGTCCTTTGTTAATACCTGGTTTTCCAAGGTGGCCGGTTAAACCATAGAAATACCCAAAAGAATATTCAAATATACTTTTGGAATAAAGAGGCCAAAGTTGCCTCAGCTCAAATCCGGCCCCTCTCCAGCGGTAATCCGCAGAGGGCCTGCTAATCTTTGGAGTGAACCCAATGTAAACCCTCTCGGAGCCTGGTATGCCTGTGCGGCACAAAACGATTTCGGGGCAGGAAAGCTCAGTAGCAGGTCCGGCAACGACCGACCTGGCATCGGGCGAGCCTGCGACCAAATGCCGCAGGCCACCTCCCCCTCACCTCAGCTGCATGAAGCATTACGCCCTCACAAATCAGGGTCCTGAATTGGCCAGGGGCATTGCCATTGGAACCGGACTAACGACAGGTACCATCTGCAAGGCTGCTTCACTGCAGGAAGCCCGAACCTGCCCGGATCAAAGCGTATTGGTCTGCCCTGACACCGGTCCTGACTGGCTTCCGGTCCTTGAACGTGCCAATGCTGTCGTCACCGCGCATGGCAACCGTACCTGCCATACCGCCATCGTCTGCCGTGAGCTTGGAATCCCGGCCGTTGTGGGCGCCGGAAATGCCATTTTCCGGCTCAACGATGGTGCCCCCGTGACCGTTTCGTGTGCCGGAGGCATTGAAGGTCTTATCTATGACGGTATTGCCGATCTTCAGGTCACGGAGATAAATCCCGATTGCATTCCCGCCACACGCACACAGATCATGCTTAATCTGGCCATTCCTGCCGCTGTCTCACGCTGGCAGGGCCTGCCCGCCGATGGCATTGGCCTGGCCCGGATGGAGTTCCTCATCATTAACCTGATCGGAGTCCATCCGATGGCCCTGCTCTATCCCGGGCGAGTAACGGATAAGGCTGAGTGCCGGCAGCTCGCGAAGCTCACCCGGGGATGGAAGGATGCCGGGGCCTTCTTCACGGAAACCCTCGCCCGGGGCATCGCCGAACTCGCGGCCTCCCAATACCCGAAACCGGTCACCATCCGCACCAGCGACTTCAAGTCCAACGAGCACGTCAAACTGCTCGGAGGCCGGGATTTCGAACCCCGCGAGGCCAATCCGATGTTGGGCTGGCGTGGAGCCAGCCGTTATTACAGGGCCGGATTTCGCGAGGCGTTTGCCCTGGAATGTGAGGCCATTCGCATCGCCCGGGATGACATCGGCATGGACAATCTCCGGATCATGATCCCGTTTTGCCGCACGCCGGAGGAGGCGGACAAGGTGCTTGAGGAGCTCTCCGCACACGGACTGACCCGCGGCCACCACGGCCTTGCGGTTTACATGACCGCCGAAGTACCTGCCAACATCGAGCTGGCCGACGAGTTCAGCAAGCGTTTTGACGGTTTCTCCATTGGTACCAATGATCTCACCCAGCTCACTTTCGGTGTCGACCGGGACTCGGAATGCCTGTCAGAGCTGTTCAACGACCACCACGAGGCCATCAAGCGGATGATTGCCCGTCTCATCGAAACCGCCCACCGGCACGGGCTTGAAGTAGGCCTGTGCGGGCAGGCCCCCAGCGACCACCCTGAGTTCGCGGCGTTCCTCGTCAACTGCGGTATCGATTTCCTCTCAGTGAGCCCGGACAGCTTTCTGGGCGTGAAGGAACAGGTTGCTCAGGCCGAATCCACGGGAGCCACAACATGATCAGCAGGAGCAGGCTTCCCGACATCCAGGGCAGCGTGACTGCAGTATGGGGTAACGTGGTGGATGTCTGTTTCGGTTCTCCCCTTCCTCCCCGGAACGCCGAACTGCGAACCGGCAAGGACTGGCACGTGGTGCTGGAAGTCCAGACCCATCTCGATACCGCTACGGTTCGCTGCATTGCCCTGAACTCCACCCGACGATTGGCCCGCGGAATGCCGGTCCGACAGACCGGTAGCGGACTCAAGGTGCCAGTCGGCCCCTCATTGCTGGGTCGCATGATCAACGTCTTTGGCAATCCGGTGGATGGTGGCGCCCCTATCGATACCGCTGAATACTGGCCCATCCACCGTCCAATGTTGCCACTCGCCGAACGCACCACCAGTACGGAGATCTTTGAAACCGGCATCAAGGCCATCGACCTGCTCGCGCCCATGGAACGCGGCGGCAAATCCGGCATGTTCGGTGGCGCGGGCGTGGGCAAGACGGTTCTCATCAACGAGATGATCAACAACATGGCCGAGCAGTACGAAGGCATCAGCCTGTTCTGCGGCATTGGCGAGCGCATGCGCGAGGCCGAAGACATGTACAGCTCCATGAAGGAATCCGGTGTCCTGGAGAAAGCCGTGTTGGTCTATGGTCAGATGAACGAACCACCGGGCGCCCGTTTCCGTGTCGGTCATGCTGCGTTGACTGTGGCGGAGCATTTCAGGGATGTGCAGAAGCGGGATGTCCTGCTGTTGATCGACAACGTCTTCCGGTTCGTCCAGTCCGGCACGGAAGTTTCCGGCCTGATGGGGCGGATTCCGTCCCGGGTAGGTTACCAGCCGACCCTGGCGACCGAACTGGCCGCTCTGGAGGAACGGATCTGCAGCTCCCGAAACGGCAGCATCACCTCGGTACAGGCGGTGTACGTACCGGCGGATGACCTGACGGACCCTTCCGCGACCCATATATTCTCCCACCTGACCGCTTCCATCGTCTTGTCCCGGAAGCGGGCCAGCCAGGGCCTGTACCCGGCCGTGGATCCCCTGAAAACCGACTCGAAAATGCTGACCCCCACCATTGTTGGCCATCGTCACTACCGGGTAGCTCAGGCCGTGCGCAGCACCCTGGCGGAGTACGAGGATCTCAAGGACATCATTTCCATGCTGGGAATGGAGGAGCTTTCCCGTGAAGACCGGGCCACGGTCAGCAAGGCCCGGAGACTGGAGCGGTTCCTGACCCAGCCTTTTTTCACCACCGGGCAATTCACCGGCAAAGGCGGTCGGCTGGTGCCGCTGGAGAAAACCATCTCCGGCTGCGAGCGGATTCTGGCCGGCGATTTGGAACAGGTCAGCGAAAAGGCCCTGTACATGATTGGTGACATCGACGAGGTGGACATCCCGGAGGCCAGTCATGAGTCCTGACCGGAAATCGCCCCCGGACACCATGAACCTTCGCCTGTTGCTGCCAACGGAAGTACTGCTGGAGCAACCTGTTTCAAAGATCGTTGCCGAGGCGGAAAACGGCGAGTTCTGCCTGTTACCCCGGCACATTGATTTTGTGGCGGCACTGGTGCCGGGCGTCCTTTCCTTCTATACCGAGGAGGGAGAGGAACACTTTGCCGCCGTGGACCGGGGCATCCTGGTCAAGTGCGGGCGCGATGTCTCCATATCCACGCCCCAGGGCGTCACGGGAACAGACATCACGGAGCTGCAGGCACTGATCGAGGAGCGCTTCCTCGAACTGGACGAACACGAACGCAAAGCCCGCAGTGCACTTGCAAGGCTTGAAGCCGGAGCACTGCGGCGGTTCCTCGATCTGAAGGAAGAGTTCCATGGCTGATGCCCCCAACACGCCCGGGCCCGGCAACGATCCCGGGAACCTGGGCCGAAAAGTGGGCCGCAGGGCCGAGCGCAAACGGCAAGCTCGGGCCAGGGGCCGCCGTACTGCCTGGTTTGGTCTGGGCATGTTCGGCCTGGTGGGCTGGTCAGTGGCCGTCCCGACCCTGATCGGCATCGCCATCGGGGTCTGGGCCGACCGACGCTGGCCCGGGGAGGTATCCTGGACACTGACCCTGCTGATTATCGGCGTAGCACTGGGCTGCCTGAATGCCTGGTACTGGATCAAACAGGAGAGCGAGGATGATTGAAGGAGAATCCCTGACCGCACTGATGCTGGGCTATGGTGCGAGTTTCGCGCTTGGTTGCCTGCTGGGCAGCGGCTTTCTCTGGGGTCTCTGGCTGACCGTCCGCCGGTTACCGACGGCAGACCATCCGGCCTTGCTGATGCTCGCCAGCCTCATGCTCCGGTTTGGTATCATCCTGGCAGGATTCCTGTTGATTGCCCGGGTGGCCGGCTGGGAGCACCTACTGGTGGCAGCCGCCGGCTTTACGCTGCCCAGGCTGCTCCTGAAACACCGGCTTCAGGCCCAACCGGCGGCGGAGGATCCTGAGGCATGACCATTACCCCCGACAGCATTGTTTACTGGCAATGGGGCGATTTTGAACTGAATGCGACGATCGTGTTTACCTGGCTGGTGATGGTCCTGCTCACCGCAGGCTCCTGGCTGGTCACCCGCCGACTGTCCGATGGTCCCGAGCTGTCACGCTGGCAAAACCTGCTGGAAGTGCTGGTGGTCGGCATTCGGGACCAGATCGCCCAGGTCAGTCATCAGCAACCGGGGCCTTACCTGCCTTTCGTGGGCACTCTGTTCCTGTTCATTGCGATGGCCAATCTGCTCAATGTGATCCCGGGTTACCTGGCGCCCACCGGCTCTCTGTCCACCACTACGGCCCTCGCCATCTGCGTGTTTGTGGCAGTGCCGGTATTCGGCATTGCCAGCAAGGGTGCCGGAGCGTACCTGGAGCATTACATCAAGCCGACCGCGCTGATGCTGCCGTTCAATGTCATCGGTGAGATCTCCCGCACCGTTGCCCTGGCCGTCCGCCTGTACGGCAACATCATGAGCGGCACGGTCATTGTTGCCATTCTGTTGAGCCTGACGCCCTACTTCTTTCCGGTAGTCATGCAATTGCTCGGGCTACTCACCGGCATGATCCAGGCCTACATTTTCGCCATTCTTGCCATGGTCTACATCGCCTCGGCTACCTCCGCCCATGAGCATGGCGAGCCCGATGAAAACCAGAATAAAACATCCCCGGAACAGTAAAGGAGTTGCCTATGGACAGTGTTTCCCTGATCGGAATGGTCTCGGTTATCACGGCCGGCCTGACCATCGCCATCGGCTCCATCGGGCCCGCGTTCGGTGAAGCCCGCGCCGTGGCCCAGGCCCTGAGTGCCATTGCCCAGCAGCCGGATGAATCCGCCACCATCACCCGTACCCTCTTCGTGGGTCTGGCCATGATCGAATCGACCGCCATCTATTGCTTTGTGGTGGCCATGATCCTGATCTTCGCCAATCCGTTCTGGGATCATGTAACGGCCGCTGCCGGGGGCTGATCCATGGAAATCAACTGGATCACGGTCTCGGCCCAGGTTGTCAATTTCCTGATCCTGGTCTGGCTGCTCAAGCGTTTCCTGTACCAGCCGGTGATCCGGGCCATGGACCGGCGTGAGCAGAAAATACAGAACCGGATGGACGAGGCAAACAGCCGAGAGCAGGAGGCGATTCACGAGAAACAAAGCTATCAGCAGAAACTGGCCGGTTTTGAAAAGGAGCGGGACGACCTGCTGGAAGAAACCCGCCAGGAAGCCCGACAGACCCGCAGCCAGATGCTCGACCAGGCCAGGGAGGAAACTGCCCGCGTCCGCAGCCACTGGATGCGGGAGATCCGTGAGGAAAAGACCGCTTTTATCGACGGGTTGCGGCACCAATCCCTGGATGTGGTCGAAACGGTAATTCGCAAGGCATTGCAGGACCTGGCCGACGAACATCTTGAGGATCGCATTGCCCATACCTTTGTCAGGCAGCTACACACACTGGATGATGCCACCCGCGAAGCCATGCGCCGTTCTTCGGAGCCTGCCACCGTTGCCACTTCCTTCGAGCTTGACCCGGCCCAGCGAGGCACCCTCACGCGGTCGATTCACGAACTGATTGGTGCCGACCTGACCGTGAACTACACCCGGGCACCGGAGCTGATCTGCGGTATCGAGCTCACCTGCGAAAGCCAGCGGATCAGCTGGAACCTGTCTGATTATCTGGACGAACTCTCCGCCAGCATCGAGAGGGCTTTTGAGCCTCTCGAACCAACCGGGGCGGGAGGCTGACGCCATGCTGATGGAGATGCTGGACAACACCATGGCAACCATCCGGAGCGTGGCCCGGGACAGTCACTTCACCCTGCACAGCCAGGAGACCGGGACGGTCCTGCAGGTGGGTGGCGGCATAGCCCGGGTGCGTGGCCTGGCCAGTGTTACCTCGGAGGAGCTCGTGGCATTCCCCGACGGCGTTCTGGGGGTGGCCATCAATCTGGAACCGGAAGAGGTCGGCATCATGCTCCTGGGCGACAGCGAGAAGCTCAGTGCCGGCATTCGGGTGACCGCAACCGGCCGGGAAACCGACACACCGGTGGGTGACGGACTGCTAGGGCGGGTAATTGACGCCACAGGCCGGGTGCTGGATGGGGGCAAACCGCTGAAATTCCACGAGCGCCGCCCCATCGAACGGCCGGCACCGGAAATCATCGAGCGAGCACCGGTGACCACACCCCTGGAGACCGGCATCAAATCCATCGATGCCCTCATACCCATCGGGCGGGGACAGCGCGAATTGATTCTCGGCGACCGGCAGACGGGCAAAACCTCCATTGCCATCGACACCATCATCAATCAGCGTAACAAGAACGTGGTGTGCATCTACTGTGCGGTCGGCCAGCGTGCCACGTCGGTGGCCAAGGTGGTGGGAATCCTGCGTCAACACAACGCCATGGAACATACGGTGGTTGTGGTCGCCTCGGACGACGATCCACCGGGCCTGCGCTTTATCACGCCCTACGCCGCCACCACCATGGCCGAATACTTCATGGAACAGGGCCGGGATGCGCTGATCGTCTACGATGACCTGACCCGTCACGCCCGGGCCTACCGGGAACTGTCCCTGTTGTTGCGTCGGCCACCAGGCAGGGAAGCCTACCCGGGCGATATTTTTTACATTCATTCCCGGCTGCTGGAGCGCAGTACTCACCTGCGCAGCGAGTTCGGCGGTGGTTCGCTGACCGCCCTGCCGGTGATAGAAACCCAGGCCCAGGACATCTCCGCCTACATTCCCACCAACCTGATATCCATCACTGACGGCCAGATCTACCTGTCACCAGCGCTGTTCCAGAAAGGCCTCCTGCCGGCCATCCACGTAGGCAAATCAGTATCCAGGGTCGGCGGAAAAACCCAGCACCCTTCCCTGCGCAGCGTCGCCAGCGAATTGCGCCTCGACTATTCGCAGTTCGAGGAACTGGAGACCTTCGCCCGCTTTTCCACGCGCCTCGACGAAGAGACCCGCAGCACCATCGAGCGTGGCCGGCGGGTCCGGGAAGTACTGAAACAGCATGAACACCGCCCCCTAAGAGCCAGCGAGCAGACGGTCATTCTGTTTGCCGTAAACGCCGGCCTGTTGGATGGCCTGCCAGCGGAAGAGGTGGCGGAGGCCGAGCAGAAAATTCAGCACCACCTGCTGGCGACCCTTCCGGAAATCTGCGCCCAAATCGACGCGGGCAAAAAGCTCGATGATGAGCAGTGGCAGCGGACCACCGACGCCATCCTCGAGGCACTGGCTGAGTTCTCACCTTCACAAACGGACCGGACCTGACATGGAATCACTGGAGAATCTGCAAAAACAGCTGGACAGCCTTGAGGACCTGCGTGGCATCGTGAAAACCATGAAAGCGCTTTCGGCCGCAAATATCCATCAGTACGAGCAAGCCGTCAGGGCGCTCTCGGGCTATTACCGGACCGTTGAAATGGGGCTGCATGTGATCCTGAAGGACTTTGGTCGTTCAAGCTTCGAGGCGGCCTCAGCCTCTGAGGGGCACCGTCTGGGCGCTGTCGTTTTCGGCTCGGACCATGGGCTGTGCGGTCGTTTTAACGAAGAGATCGTTGAATTCGCGCTCGAACGCATGGAGGGCATTCCTGCGGAAAAGGACAGCCGCAGAATCCTCGCCGTGGGCACCAGGGCAGCAGCCAGCCTCGAACATGCCGGGCAAGCTATCGAGGAGGTGTTTCCGGTACCGGGCTCGGCTAGCCAGATCACGAAAACGGTCGGTCAGATTCTCCTGAAGATTGATCAATGGCGTGAACAGGGCGGCGTGCATTATGTGTACCTGTTCTACAACCGCCACTCCACAATGCAGGGCTACCACCCCACCGGCGTTGAGTTGCTACCGGTAAACCTGAGGCGTTTTCATCGCCTGGAAGAGGAGCCCTGGCCCTCCCGAAGCCTACCCACCTACACCATGGAACGGGAAGCGCTGTTCCGGCGGCTGCTGGACCAGTACCTTTTTGTCCTCCTCTTTCGGGCCTGCGCGGAATCCCAGGCCAGTGAACACGGGGGACGTCTGGCCGCCATGCAGGCGGCCGAACGTAATCTCGGAGAAAGGCTCGATGATGTGACGAAGGACTACCGACGCGCCAGGCAAACGGTCATCACGTCGGAACTCCTCGATCTTGTTTCGGGGTTCGAGGCCCTGGCGACCGATGCCGGGCGGTCACTCTGACAATTACTGGTCGCGCTTCCAGTAGACCCGGACGAGGTTCGACTCCTTGGTGTACTGAATGTCCAGATCACCGTCGTAGGCCCGCTCGATGGCTTCCCCGGTGCCCCGGGGCAGATGCAGGTCGGTAAATTTCACCACCAGCTCGCCTTCCGGCCCGTCTTCAACTCCCATCAGGCGTTTCATCGGGTGCTGGGCCTTCTCTTCCTCGACCTTGTTCCGGATAAGCTTCAGTATTTCATCCCGGTGCTTACCGAGGAAAGCCCCGGAGAGTGTGAGAATGCCGCCGGGCATGTCGTCCCGGATCCGCTCACAGGCCGGGCACATCATCTCGTGGACATTCCCGCCCGGTTCAGCCGACCACTGCCAGCGCCCTTTCTGGAAAACGGCACTGCATTGAGGGCAAACCGTTGGCTCGGGAGGCTTGCTCCGGGCCATGTAAGGGTCGTGAATTTCCTCCTGGATAAGTCTGTCCCGGCGACCCCGTTCGGCTACATCACCATCTTTTCCGCTCATACACTTGCTCCTTTCCCTGTTGGTCCGCAATGCCCGCGGTCAGTGCAGCCGGTGCCTCTCGAAGATCTCGCGGACCTCTCGTTCGGTTTCCGACGGCACAATCACCTTGACCTGTTTTGCATCTTCGTCGATGTAGATATTGTCCCTGGGAATACCGGTTGCAATCAGATCATCCCAGGTATTCTTGGCCTGGTCGTGATCATCGTAGGAGCCGTTTATGGTTTTATTCATGGTTGGACCTCCTTGCCAAATGATTTACTTCCATTCTGAAGCATAGGCGGGAGGGTCAGAATTGTACAAATAGTGTTCAATCAGAAATTGACTGAGGGCAAAACAGAGGTGCGTGGTCAGAAAATAAAAAACCCCGCACTCGGCGGGGTTCTTTATTTGATATGGCGCGGCTGGGAGGATTAGGCGGGCCTTCGGCCCTTCCCCCTTCGGGGCCGCCGTCGCGCTGCTCCGGCGTTCCTCAACCCACTGCGTGGGTTTCGGTCGAACCTCTTATCGGTTCAAATTCTCCCAGCTATACAAAGCAAAACGCCTCAATCTGTGGGGCACACAAACTGAGGCGTTTCGATCTTAATATGGCGCGGCTGGGAGGATTCGAACCTCCGACCGCCTGGTTCGTAGCCAGGTACTCTATCCAGCTGAGCTACAGCCGCTTGAAACTTGGGGGAAAGTGGCGCGGCTGGGAGGATTCGAACCTCCGACCGCCTGGTTCGTAGCCAGGTACTCTATCCAGCTGAGCTACAGCCGCGCATTCGTCTTTCCTGTCGAGTGCTACCTCGACGGTTCTCTGCCTTCCGGAAAAGGAAATGGCGGAGAGGGAGGGATTCGAACCCTCGGTACGATTGCTCGTACGGTTCCTTAGCAGGGAACTGGTTTCAGCCACTCACCCACCTCTCCTTGAGAACGGGGCGTATACTACCATAATTTTTCTGTTTTCATAGGGTTGACACGAGATTTTTCAGTCTCGATTTGCCCGGATATAAAAAAAGCCGTTCGGGTGATTCCTGAACGGCTTTTTACTGATCAACGATTGCCCGGTTCCGGCTCCTCGGAGCCTTTTTCGGACTGAATCCGCTGATAAATCTCTTCGCGGTGTACCGCAACATCCTTAGGGGCGTTTACACCAATACGAACCTGGTTCCCCTTGACTCCCAGAACGGTGACAGTGATTTCATCACCGATCATCAGAGTTTCGCCAACGCGGCGAGTCAAAATCAACATATCCCTTACTCCCTATCCAGAGCTTCTACCTGTTCCGAAAAATGGTTTAGCGTACTTTTTGTACTTCTTACTTTTATAATGGGATCACTGATCGATCAACAGACGCACATTCCCTTATGCGAACACGCAATCTGATAGACTCAATTAATGATTCCCTTGTTGTGAGACCCTCGGATAAGCCTGGCATCCGCTAATTCAGGTCTCTTCCTGCACCCCGCTCTTGTCCAGCTCGAAAGCACTGTGCAGTGCACGAACGGCAAGCTCGAGATATTTCTCATCGATCACCACGGAGATCTTGATTTCCGATGTGGAGATCATCTGAATGTTGATACCTTCATTCGACAGCGCTTCAAACATCCGGGAGGCAACACCCGCGTGGGAGCGCATTCCCACACCCACGATGCTGACCTTGGCGATCTTGCTGTCGCCAACCACCTGGCCGGCGGTCAGTTCGTCGGCAACACCTTGCAGTACTTCCCTGGCCCGCTTGAAGTCGTTCCGGTGAACGGTAAAGGTGAAAGCGGTCTTGTTATCCTCACCCACGTTCTGGACGATCATGTCCACTTCAATATTGGCGTCGCTGACCGGCTTCAGGATACGCGACGCGCTGCCCGGGGTATCGGGAACACCGGAAATGGTCAGTTTGGCTTCATCACGGTTAAAAGCAATGCCGGAAACAACCGGTTGTTCCATGGCGTTTTCATCCTCAAAAGTAATCAGGGTGCCCTCGCCTTCCTGGAAGCTGGACAGCACCCGTAATGGAACGTTGTATTTACCTGCAAACTCGACCGACCGAATCTGGAGTACCTTGGACCCCAGGCTCGCCATCTCGAGCATTTCCTCGAACGTGATCCGCTCCAGGCGGCGTGCACTGTCAACAACCCGCGGATCAGTGGTGTAAACGCCATCCACATCAGTGTAGATCTGACACTCATCCGCCTTCAATGCGGCCGCCAATGCCACTGCCGTCGTATCAGAACCGCCACGACCGAGGGTGGTGATGTTGCCGTTCTCGTCGGTACCCTGGAACCCGGCAACCACCACCACGCGACCCGCTTCGAGATCAGAGCGCATGTTGTGTTCATCGATGCGCTGGATGCGAGCCTTGGTGTGACTGCTGTCGGTGAGTATCCGCACCTGGGAACCCGTGTAGGAACGGGCATCACACCCCCGTTTCTGCAAGGCCATGGACAGCAGGGCAATGGTGACCTGCTCACCGGTGGATACCAGTACATCCATCTCCCTCGGCGTGGGCTCTTCCATGATGTCACTGGCAAGAGCGATCAGACGGTTGGTCTCGCCACTCATGGCGGAAACCACGACCACCACATCGTGACCTTCCTTGCGGAACCGGCATACCTTTTCGGCAACCGCTTCTATGCGCTCGGTGGTTCCCACCGAGGTACCACCAAATTTCTGAACCAACAGGGCCATGTCTTTCCCAAACTCCGATACAGGGAATCTCAGCGGGGCCGTACCCCACCAATCAAAAGAAAACGGGCGGGATTATAAACCCCAGCCCGCTTCGGAAAACAGTTGCTTAAGCGATATTTTTTTCCACCCAGGCCGGCACACCTTCCAGGGCTCCCGCCAGCTTCGACGGATTGTTACCTCCGCCCTGCGCCATGTCGGGCCGGCCACCGCCTTTGCCATCCACTTCGGCGGCCAGGTGCTTCATCAGGTCACCGGCCTTGATGCGATTGGTCGCGGACTTGGTCACGCCGGCCACCAGGATGACCTTGCCATCCTCGACCGTCGCCAGCACCACAACGCCCTCACCCAGCTTGTTCTTCAGCTGGTCGGCGGTTTCCATCAGCGCCTTACGGTCCGCACCTTCCAGTTCGGCGGCGACGACCTTGAGGCCGGCGACTTCCACCGCTGAACCGGCCAGGTCACTGCCGGCGGAGCTGGCCAGTTTGGCCTTGAGTGCATCCACTTCCTTCTCGAGCTGACGATTGCGATCCAGGGTCTGCTGGACTTTCTCGACCACGGTTTCCCGGGTTGCCCGTACCAGCTTCGCGGTGTTACGCAGGGTACGCTCGGTTTCCTCCACCCACTCCAGGGCACCGAAACCGGTCACCGCCTCGATACGGCGAACGCCGGAGGAAATGCCGCTTTCCGACGTGATACGGAACAACCCGATATCACCGGTACGAGCCACATGGGTACCACCGCACAGCTCGACAGAATAGTTGTCGGTGCCCATGCTCAGAACCCGCACGGTATCGCCGTACTTCTCACCGAACAGCGCCACCGCCCCTTTCTCTTTGGCGTTTTCCATGTCAGTGATCTCGGTCTGAACCGGGGTATTTTCCAGTACCTGCTCGTTCACCTGGCGCTCGATTTCTTTCAGCTGCTCCGGCGTCACCGCCTCGAAGTGGGAGAAGTCGAAACGCAGCTTGTCCGGGTCCACCAGGGAACCCTTCTGGCTGACGTGCTCACCCAGTACCTTTCGCAGGGCGGCATGCAGCAGGTGGGTGGCCGAATGGTTGCGCTTGGTGCGCTCGCGGCGGGCGTGGTCGATGCGGGCATCCACCTCCAGGCCCGGGAACAGCTCACCCTCGATCACGGTACCGATATGCAGGTGGTTGTCACCTTCCTTACGGGTATCGGTCACCTTGAACCGGCCACCACTCCAGGTCAGCAGACCGGTGTCGCCTACCTGGCCACCGGATTCGGCATAGAACGGCGTACGCTCAAGCACCACCACCGCTTCATCGCCGGCCTCGGCGTTTTTCTCATCGCTGCCGACCAGAACGGTACGAATGCGTTCATGGCCGTCAATATGGTCATAACCGGTGAACTCGGTCTGGCCTTCGAGCTTCAGCCCGGTGGCGTTATAGTCGATGCCGAACTTGCTGGCCGCACGGGCGCGGTCCCGCTGGGCTTCCATCGCCTTTTCATAGCCTTCGTAATCCAGGGTCAGACCACGCTCACGGGCGATGTCATTGGTCAGATCCACCGGGAATCCGTAGGTGTCATACAGGGTAAAAATGGTCTCGCCCGGAATCACGGACCCTTTCAGCTCGGCAATGTCCTGCTCCAGCAGGCGCAGGCCCTTGTCCAGGGTCTTGGCGAACTGCTCTTCTTCCTGCAGCAGCACCTTTTCGATCTGCTTCTGGCTGCTGACCAGCTGCGGGTAAGCCTCGCCCATCAGCTTCACCAGCGCATCGGTGAGCTTATGGAAGAACGGCTCGGTCGCGCCCAGCTTGTTGCCATGGCGTGCGGCCCGCCGAATGATCCGGCGCAGCACGAAACCACGGCCTTCATTCGAGGGCATGACGCCGTCGGCGATCAGGAAGGCACAGGAACGGATGTGGTCCGCAACAACGCGCAGCGACGCTTCGGTAGTACCCACGCCACCCAGGATTTCGGAAGCCGCCTTGAGCAGATCCTGGAACAGGTCGATTTCATAGTTGCTGTGGACGCCCTGAAGCACTGCGGTAATGCGCTCAAGGCCCATGCCGGTGTCCACGGAAGGCTTCGGCAGCTTCAGCATTTCGCCATCGGCAGTACGGTTGTACTGCATGAAAACCACGTTCCAGATCTCGATGTATCGGTCGCCGTCCTCTTCCGGACTGCCGGGAGGTCCACCGGCAACTTCCGGACCGTGATCGTAGAAAATCTCGGTGCAGGGGCCACAGGGGCCGGTGTCGCCCATCTGCCAGAAGTTGTCGGAGGCGTAACGGGCTCCCTTGTTGTCACCGATACGGACAATGCGGTCTTCTGGAACACCGATTTCCTTGTTCCAGATATCGAAGGCCTCGTCATCCTCGGCGTACACGGTCACCCAGAGCTTCTCCTTGGGCAGGTTCAGCCATTCCTCGCCGGTCAGGAAGGTCCAGGCGTAGTTGATGGCCTCGCGCTTGAAATAATCACCGAAGCTGAAGTTACCCAGCATTTCAAAGAAAGTGTGGTGGCGCGCAGTGTAGCCAACGTTCTCGAGGTCATTGTGCTTGCCACCGGCACGCACGCATTTCTGGGAGGTGGTGGCTCGTGTATAGTCGCGCTCTTCGCGGCCAAGGAAGACATCCTTGAACTGGTTCATACCCGCGTTCGTAAACAGCAATGTCGGGTCGTCGTGGGGCACAAGAGAACTGCTCTCGACAATGGTGTGCCCCTGCTGTTTGAAATACTCGAGAAACGCCTGTCGCAACTCTGCGGTTTTCATAGACCTTTGATACCTTTCCAGAAACCCGGCGGGGAACCCCTCGGGTCCGCGATTGAATACGAATACTTACATGCGTGTGCAAATCCGCTACTCTAGCACACGCCGAGAACATGAAAAACGTGAAACCTCACAGGAGACCCCATGCCCCGACGCTTTCATGACGCCGAGGAACTGTTCCCGCCAGCGACGTTTACCAAGCGCGCCCTCGCCATTATCTACGATGGCCTGATCAGCATTGCCGTACTGCTGGTGGCGACCTGGGTGTACACCATGATTGCCGGCTGGATCACAGGCTGGGAGCAGTACGAGCAGATGGCCGAAGCCGGCCAGCTGTCCGGCGACCCCGGCCTCACCTTCGTGCTTTTCCTGGTGCTTTATCTGTTCTTCGCCTACTTCTGGACCCGGATCGGCCAGACCCTGGGCATGCAGGTCTGGCGGGTCCGTATCGAGAACCTGGACGGCACGTCCGTGAGCTGGACCCAGGCGCTGCTGCGCTACGGCACTGCCGCGGCGGTCATCTTCATTACCATGCTTGCGGGCTATTACGTGGGCCCCGTCACCCTGTTCGTGACCATTCCGGCCATTATCGCGCTGTTCCTGCCGATCAACGGGCTGTCCGTTACCGATCGGGTATCGGACAGCGTCGTTGTTCAGGTACCGAAAGAAACGAAGAAAAAAGCACTCTGACCGGGGCCGGGGATCACCCGGCCCGCCGCATGAGCACGGCGCCCACTGCCGCATTGACGGCGATCGGAATCAGCACCGCAAGCATCGGGTTGAAACCGTAAACCACGCTCATGGGCCCGAGCAGGTCCTGCATGTATTTGAACAGCAACCCGACCAGCAGCCCGGTGAATACCCGGAACCCCATGGTGACGGACCGGAGCGGCCCGAAGATGAACGAGATGGCAACCAGGACCATCACCGCCGTCCCCAGCGGCATCAGGGTCTTTTTCCAGAACGCCAACCAGTAGTTGGCCGCATTCAGATCCTGCTCGCCCAGATAGGTTGCGTAGGTGTAGAGGCCGCTCATCGACAGATTCTCGGGCTTTACGATGAGCACGCTCAGCACCTGCGGAGACAGCCCGGTCTCCCACCGAAGGACCTGCCTCTTTTCCAGGCGGGTGCCATCCTCCTCGATATGGGTTGTCCTGACCTTTTCCAGTGACCAGTGATCGCCCTGGTAGATCCCGCGCTCGGCAAAACTGGAGGACTCCAGTTGCATGTCGTCATTGAAACGGAACAGGGACACACCGTACAACACACCGTTGGGCTGCACTGCGTTCAGGTGCATGAAGACGTTGCCTTCCCGGTGCCAGACGCCCTGGGCGGACGCCACGTTCTTCCCTGCCCCAAGGGCGACGGCCTTCTGGCTCTGGGCGTAACGCTCGGCCGGCGGCGCCACGTATTCCCCGATCAGCACTCCCAGCAGCACCACCACCAGAGCCGGCTTCATGGCCGACCACACAATCCGCTTCAGGGAGACACCGGCAGCCCGGATAACCGTAAGCTCCGAGGAACTGGCCATGGAACCGAGGCCAATCAGACAGCCCATGAACGCCCCCAGCGGAAGGTAGTCATAAATCCGCCGCGGCAGCGTGAGCATCACGTACCAAAGTGCCTGCAGCGTGTCGTAATCGTTGCGGGTATCCTCGAGCTCACCAATGAAGGCAAAGATCAGGTCCAGCGACAGCACCACCACCATGACCAGGAACATAGCCCCGCCCACGGTGCGCATGGTGTAACCGTCAATCTTACGCATGGGCGGCCCCCTCCTTCATCAGACGGCGCCGACGCAGCCAGGGAGGACCAAACTGCAACCAGAGACCAAACAGCAGGAACAGGGCATGGACCCAGAGCATGCCGACCCACTCCGGCACTTTGCCATCAGCCAGGGCATCCCGGGCCACGATTAACAGGCCGAGGTAAGTGATGTAGACCAGCATGGCCGGCAGCAGGTGGAAAAACCGCCCCTGCCTCGGATTGACCCGGCTCAGACGCACGGCCAGCAGCGTAATGATGGGAACGATCAGGGGCAGGGAAAGGCGCCAGTGGAGCATTGCCCGGTCCTCGGGATCATCCGATGCCCACAGCCGGGCAGTACTGACACCGTCCTCGAGTTCGACATCACGCGCCGTGCCACTTTGGATTTTGAGCCCATAGGCACCGAATTCCGTCACCTTGTAGTCCAGCGCCCCGGGTGAGCCGTCAAACCTGGCGCCCTGCTCCAGGATCAGAAAGCGGCTCCCGGTTTCCTCATCAATAAGCTGGGAACCGGCCTCCGCCGTGATAATGCTCAGACCTTCCCCGTTTCGGCCATATTCGGCAATGAACACGCCCTCCAGCCGACGTTTGTCATCACTCAGATCCTCCGTGTAGGTCACCCGACCACCGGAGAGCAGGTTCTGGAACCGGCCCGGTGCCAGCATCTCGAACTCCGTCGCCTTGGCCTGCTCGGCAAAAATATATTCCACCTGTTTCATGCCCCATGGGGACACATACAAGCTCATAGCGCCGACGGTCAGCATTACCGGCAGACTGCCCAACAGAGTCTTGGCCAGTAACTGCCGGTCACTGGTGCCACAGGCAAACAGAACGGTCATCTCGCTTTCCAGGTACATGCGGCCATAGGCGAGCAGAATGCCGATGAACAGCCCAAGCGGCAGAATAAGCTCAAGGAAACCGGGGAAGCGATACATCATGATCAGCGCCAGCACATCGGCCGACAGCTTGCCCTCGGCTGCGCTGGCCAGGTACTTCAGGAATCGGCCGCTCATAAAGACCAGCAGCAGGATGCCGGAGACAGCAACCATGCTGATCATGACCTGGCGAATGAGATAACGGAAAATAATACTCAAAACGGTCTCTCTGGCCGCACCTGCGGAAACGAATGGAGGAATCCGGAAACAGCGCGTATTCTATGTAACCTTTGGTCTGAATGACAGAGCCGGGGAATTACATCCGGGCCACAGCCTCACTGGCTCTACCCGGTTGATAAATCCCCTGCCGCCCCCAAATGCTAGACTAGAACAGACATCCAGCCCGCATCCCCGCGGGCGTTTCTTCCGAATAACCAACAGGAGTTGCCATGAACTTCAGCCTGAGCAGCAAAGCTATCGCAACCACCAAGGCGGACTGCCTTGTCGTCGGCGTGCCCGAAAAAGGCGACTGGCCCGAGTCGACCACCCACGCGGACGAAGCGCTCGACGGACTGATCAAGAAGCTGCAAACGGCAGGAGACATCACCGGCAAGAACGGCAGCACCGGCGTATTCCCCCTGGACGGCCGCCCCTGGAGCCGCCTGCTGGTCGTCGGCACCGGCAAGAACGACGATCGTACACCGGCCAACTTCCGCAAGGCCGTTACCGCCGTTCTCGGCGCCCTCAAGGACGGCCCTTCGAAAAGCGCACTGATCGCCATGGCGGACACCCAGGTCAAGGGTGAGCCGGCTGTCAGCTCCGAAGAAGCCCTGCTGAACGTCATCGGCCGTATCCTCGAAGAACAGCTCTACACTTTCAGCCAGTTCAAGAGCGACAAGCCCGCCTCCCGGAAGCTGAACAAGGTGACCGTGGTCGCGTCCGGCGGCGGCAAAGCCCTCAAAGACGCCTTCAACCTTGGCCTCGCTACTGGCCGCGGCATGAACTTCACCCGTGACCTGGGCAACACCCCGCCCAACATCTGCCACCCGATCTGGCTCGCCGACCAGGCCAAACAGCTGGCCAAGGAACACGACTGCATCAAGACCGAAGTGCTTGATGAAAAACAGATGGAAAAGATGGGCATGAACACCATCCTCGCGGTCGGCAAAGGCAGCACCCAGCCCCCAAGGCTGATCGTCATGGAATACCGCGGTGGCAAGACCAAGGACAAGCCCTACGTTCTCGTGGGCAAGGGCATCACCTTCGACACCGGCGGCATCAGCCTGAAGCCGGGCGAAGGCATGGATGAAATGAAGTACGACATGGGCGGCTCCGCCAGTGTCTTCGGTACCATGAAAGTCCTGGCCGAGACCAAACCCAAGATCAACGTCGTCGCGGTCGTGGCCGCTGCCGAAAACATGCCGGATGGCGGCGCCTCCCGTCCGGGCGACATCGTTACCACCCTGTCCGGCCAGACCGTCGAAATCCTCAACACCGATGCCGAAGGCCGGCTGGTGCTGTGTGACGCCCTTACCTACGTGAAGAAATTCGACCCCGAAGCGGTGATCGACATGGCCACCCTCACCGGCGCCTGCATCATCGCCCTCGGCAACCAGGCCACCGGCCTACTGGCCAACAACGATGAGCTGGCCAACGAACTGCTCGCCGCCGGCGAGCGCACCGGCGACCGCGCCTGGCGCCTGCCCCTCTGGGACGAATACCAGAGCCAGCTCGACAGCAACTTCGCCGACATGGCCAATATCGGCGGCCGCCCGGCAGGCACCATCACCGCCGCCTGCTTCCTGTCCCGATTCGCCAAAGACTACCGCTGGGCCCACCTGGACATCGCAGGCACCGCCTGGCTCTCCGGCAAAGCCAAAGGCGCCACCGGCCGCCCGGTACCGCTGCTGGTTGACTACCTCATGTCCCACGCCGGCAAATAATGCAGGACAGTCAGCCCCAGAACACCCCGGACCCCGGCAGCCCCGCTGCCGGCCCGTCCGGGCAGGAAGATCGGAACCAGCGCTACTGGTTCCACATCCTCGCCAAAAACACCCCCGCTGCCCGCAACGTCCACGCCGTCAAACTCGTGGACAAAGCCTGGCACCAGGGTGACCGCGTCTGCGTCGTCTGCGACACCATGCAACAGGCCCAGGAACTGGACGACCTCCTCTGGAACTTCAGCCCCGACGCGTTCATCCCCCATGCCATCATTCCGGATTCAGCCACCACCTGCACCGACCGCGTTGGTATCCTGCTGTGCCCGCCGGTGGCCGAAGACTGGGATACCGTGATCATCCTCTCCACCACCCTGCCGGCGGATGCGGACCGTTTCAAAAGACTGGCACTGGTGGCCCACAATGATCCGAACGTACTGAATCAGGCACGGTCCCACTTCAAACAACTTCGAGCTCTCGGCATCGAACCCAGAGTCCACGACCAGCGAAAGCGCTAACGAGCGAACTACTCACAGGCCGCTGCGTCGGAGGAAAAGTCCCTTTCCAAAACTGTTGAGGGCCAGGGACGGCCCGAAACAAGCGCACATGGACGTGCTCGTAGCGTGTTTTGGAAAGGGACTTTTCCTCCGGCGCCACACCCAAGCAAGCAGTCCTGAAAGATCAAAAGCGAGGTTCGCCGCAAACAACCCGACCATGTATAATCGGGCGTCTAATTTTTCCCTTGTGAATCAACCAACGGTCACTGCAGAAACCCATGGAAAAAACCTACCAGCCAGAAAACATCGAGCGCCAGTGGTACGAAAACTGGGAATCCAAAGGGTACTTCCGCCCCAGCGGTGAAGGCCAGTCCTACAGCATCGCCATCCCGCCCCCCAACGTGACCGGCAGCCTTCACATGGGCCATGCCTTCCAGCACACCATCATGGACACCCTGACCCGATACAAGCGCATGCAGGGCCGCAACGCATTGTGGACCGTCGGCACCGACCACGCCGGCATCGCTACCCAGATGGTCGTCGAGCGCAAACTGGCTGCGGAAGAAAATAAAACCCGCCACGATCTCGGCCGGGAAGAGTTCATCAAACGCATCTGGGACTGGAAGGAACACTCCGGTGGCACCATCACCCGCCAGATGCGCCGCCTCGGCAACTCCGTTGACTGGGACAACGAACGCTTCACCATGGACGACGGCTTCTACAAGGCCGTCCAGGAAGTTTTCATCCGCCTCTACGAAGACGGCCTGGTCTACCGTGGCAAACGCCTGGTCAACTGGGACCCGAAACTGCATACCGCCATCTCCGACCTCGAGGTCGAGAACAAGGAAGAAAAAGGTTTCTTCTGGCACCTGCGCTACCCGCTGGCTGACGGCGCTACAACACAGGACGGCAAAGACCATGTTGTTGTTGCCACGACCCGCCCGGAAACCATGCTGGGCGACACCGCCGTAGCTGTACACCCGGAGGACGAGCGTTATCAACACCTGATTGGCAAGCACGTTCTGCTGCCCCTCGTTAACCGTCGGATCCCCATCGTGGCCGACCACCACGCCGATCCCGAGAAAGGCTCCGGCTGCGTAAAGATCACCCCGGCCCACGACTTCAACGACTACGCCGTGGGCAAGCGCAACAACCTGCCCATGATCAACGTCATGACCCAGGACGCCAACATCCGGGACGTGGCCGAGGTCTTTAACGCCGATGGCACCGAAAACACAGAAATTGACGGCACCATGCCGGCCGCCTACTCCGGCCTGACAAGGGAAGACGCCCGCAAACAGATTGTCGCCGACATGGAAGCGGCCGGGCTCGTTGAAAACATCGAAGACCACGTGCTGAGTGTGCCCCGTGGCGACCGCTCCGGACTGATCATCGAGCCGATGCTGACCGATCAATGGTTTGCCGATGCCAAGACCCTGGCCAAGCCAGCCATCGAAGCCGTCGAGGACGGCCGTATCCAGTTCGTGCCCAAACAGTACGAGAACATGTACTTCGCCTGGATGCGGGACATCCAGGACTGGTGTATCTCCAGGCAACTGTGGTGGGGCCACCGGATTCCGGCCTGGTACGACGCCGAAGGCAACATCTACGTCGGCCGCAGTGAAGCGGAAGTGCGCCAGAAGCACAACCTGGCCGCCGACGTTGCTCTGGAACAGGACGAAGACGTGCTGGACACCTGGTTCAGCTCCGCCCTGTGGACCTTCGGCACCCTGGGCTGGCCGGAAATCACCGAGCGCCTGAAGACCTTTCATCCCACCGACGTGCTGGTCACCGGCTTCGACATCATTTTCTTCTGGGTCGCCCGGATGATCATGATGACCATGCACTTCATGAAGAACGAGGACGGCACGCCGCAGGTACCGTTCCACACGGTCTACGTCACCGGCCTGATCCGGGACGAGCATGGCGACAAGATGTCCAAGTCCAAGGGGAATGTTATCGATCCGCTGGACATGATCGACGGCATCGGCCTGGATGACCTGCTGGAGAAGCGGACCGGCAATCTGATGCAACCCAAGCTGGCCGAGAAAATCGGCAAGCGCACCAGGAAGGAATTCCCCGAAGGCATCGCCGCCCACGGTACCGACGCCCTGCGCTTTACCCTGGCGGCCATGGCCACCACAGGCCGGGACATCAACTGGGACATGAAGCGGCTGGAAGGCTATCGCAACTTCTGCAACAAGCTGTGGAACGCGGCCCGCTACGTGCTGATGAACACCGAGGGCGAGGACTGCGGCGTGAACGACGAGCCGGTAGAACTGTCCCTCGCCGACCGCTGGATCATCAGCGAGCTGCAGCACTGCGAGCAGGAAGTCATCCGGCACCTGGACCAGTACCGCTTTGACCTCGCCGCTTATGCCCTTTATGAGTTCATCTGGAACGAGTACTGCGACTGGTACCTGGAGCTGTCCAAGCCGGTACTGAACGACGACAACGCCAGTGCGGAGGCCAAGCGTGGTACCCGCCGTACCCTGGTACGGGTGCTGGAAGCGGTTCTGCGTCTGGCCCACCCGATGATGCCCTTCATCACCGAGGAAATCTGGCAGCGCATCGCACCGCTGGCGGGCAAGACCGGCGACAGCATCATGCTGCAGCCGTTCCCGCAGCCGGACGAAAGCAAGCAGGATGCCGCCGTCGCCGCCGACATCGAGTGGCTCAAAGGCGTGATTGTGGCCGTACGGAACATCCGTGGCGAGATGAACATCTCGCCGGGTAAACAGGTTCCGGTTCTGCTCAAGGGCGGCAGTGCCGAAGACCAGCGCCGCATGAACGACAACCGGCAGTTCCTGATCTCCCTGGCCAAGCTGGAAAAGCTGGAGTGGTTCGAGGGTGACAAGGCCCCCATGTCCGCCACCCAGCTGGTGGGCGAGATGGAGGTCCTTGTGCCCATGGCCGGCCTGATCGACAAGGACGCCGAGCTCAAACGCCTGGACAAGGAACTGGACCGCCTGCAGAAAGAAATCGGGCGCCTCGAAGGCAAGCTCGGCAACGAGAAGTTCACCGCCAAGGCCCCGGCCGAAGTGGTGGAAAAGGAGAAGGAAAAACTCCGCGATGCCCAAGGCAGCCTGAAGCGGCTGAGCGACCAGCGGGCCGACATCGAGGCGATGTAAGCCCCATGATCGGTATCCTGGGCGCAGGCTCACTGGGGCGGCTCTGGGCCGCCCTGCTCCCGCAGGACCAGGTGGCCTTTCTACCGCGGCCGGATGCTGATCCGGCCCCGGCTCTCCTCAGCTACTCCTTCGAATCCATCCAGGGCAGCCAGCGTAGCCTGGCCCTGCCGTGGCTCCAACAGCCGGACGACCTGAGCTTGCTACTGGTCACCACCAAGGCCGGCGACACCCTGACTGCCCTGCAGCATTGGCTGCCGAAGATTCCGGAATCGGTCCCCATCGTTCTGTTCCAGAACGGGCTTGGCAGCCAGCAGGCTGTGGCGGACACCTCGCCCCAACGTCCCATCCTGGCGGCGTCCACGACCGAGGGCGCCAACCGGCCGGATCCGAATCGGCTCGTCCATGCCGGTTCCGGTGAAACCTGGGTTGGTGCGCTGACTCCCAGGGCCCGGCCGGAACTTCCCGGTGTCGTCGCACAGCTCGCAACCACCGGGCTTGTTGTCCATGCGGAAGACCAGATCCTCGTTCGGCTCTGGCAAAAACTGGTGGTTAACGCCGGCATCAACCCCTTCACGGCCATCCTCGACTGTCCCAATGGCGATATCCTGGCCAACGATTTCTTCCAGCGTCACATTGATCCACTCTGCAGGGAAATCGCCGGGCTGATGGCCGCCGAGGGCATTGGTGATCCCACCGCAGGGGAATTGCGCCAGAGGATCGAGACCGTCGCCCGCAACACCGCCCGGAACACCTCCTCCATGCGCGGTGATATCCTGAACAGGCGGACCACGGAGATCGACTTCATCAACGGGTACCTGGTGCAGCTCGGACAGCGCCTTGATATCCCCACACCGGTGAACCAATTGCTGACCGACAGGGTAAAACAACTGTCGCCACATAAAGAGTCAGAGGAGTTTCCTGATGGGCAATCGCCTTTCGAAGATCTACACCCGCACCGGGGATGACGGTTCCACCGGCCTCGCCGACGGCAACCGTATCGCCAAGAACGCCCAGCGGGTAGAAGCCATGGGTACGGCCGACGAACTCAACTGCCACATCGGTCTGCTGATCGAGACCCTGGACCAGGACGACGAGCTGATCGAATCCCTGCGCCGCATCCAGCACCACCTGTTCGATCTCGGTGGCGAATTCGCCATTCCCGGAAGCCGGGTTATCGGCGACGACCATATCCAGTGGCTCGAGGAAACCCTGGATCGACATAACGAGCATCTGCCGCCGCTGAAGAACTTCATTCTGCCCGGAGGAACACCGGCGGCCGCCCAGTGCCACCTTGCCCGTGCCGTTTGCCGTCGGGCCGAGCGGGTAGTTGTGGCACTCGGCCACGAGGATTCCATCAATACAGCGTCACGTCACTACCTCAACCGGCTTTCGGACCTGCTGTTCGTCATCGCGCGGGTGCTTGCGCGCCGGGATGGCGGTGAAGAGATTCTCTGGGAACAAAAAAAATCCGGCCTCTAAGGGCCGGATTTCGTCGATCCACAAACCTCACACAGCGCCGGAAATCACAAGCAGCGCAAGCCCACAGAGCCACGCCAGCATCGACCGATCGAGCAGATCCCTCACTGCAGTCAGGCTGGAGGAACCGAAACGGGACCACTCGTCCGGATGCACCTGCAGGAACCTTTCCGGATCAAGTGCATAGCCGGTCAAAGCACTGTTCGCTGATTCGGCTAGCACCTCTGCGGCCGGCTTTCGGAGGGCCAGCAGCAAGCTCCTCGCTTCACTGAGCCAGCCAGCAAGATCACCGGCAATCCCGAAGGTTACCGAGACCAGGCGGGCAGGAATCCAGGCCAGCCATTCGGCCCAACGGACAAATCGGGGCCGGGCCGCCGCCTGGGGCCATTGCTCCGCCAGCGCCACCACCCCGCGGGCTACTATGGCCGCGGGCATGCCACCGATCACGAACCAGAACGCCACCAGAAAGTAACGCTCGAACACCGAAACGATGAAGGCCCGTGACAGCGACAGGTGCATGCTTTCGGCAGAACTGTCCTCCCGGCGATCCTCCACAGGCAACCGGTCACGGACATGATGCCAGGCAGCCTGCATATCGTCCCTGCTCCAGGCATCGGAATAGGCCCGCAGGGTCCGCTTCCATCCCGGAGCCCCCATCATCGCAACCAGCACCACAAACTCCACCGGATAGACCAGCCACCGCAGGCCGTAACCGATCAGCAGGTACTCCAGCAAACCGCTCAGGAACGCGGGCAAAAGCACCAGCGCAAGCCCCCCGGCAACACTGGTTTCGGCGCCCGCGTGAACCCGGCTGCCCCGGTGAAACCAGGATCGCCAGAGAGCGTCTCCCGAAACATGTCCGGCACTGTCCAGCTTTCGGCGCACAAGGTAAGCCAGCAGGAAGACGATGAGCACCATCAGGCGAGCTCTCCGGATCCGGAGCGGGACTGCAGACAGGCCATGAAATGCTCCCAATCAAAGGCGGGGCCCGGATCGGTCTTGCGACCGGGCGCGATATCACTGTGACCGGCAATCCGGCTGGTATCAATCTCCGGCCATGCGGCCATCACCTGACGGGCAATGTCAGCGAGTTTCCGGTACTGGGCCTCGGTATAGGGAATGTCATCAGCCCCTTCCAGCTCGATGCCGATGGAAAAGTCATTACACTCCTCCCGCCCATCAAAACAGGATCGCCCGGCGTGCCAGGCCCGATCCAGCAGGCTGACAAACTGGATGACCTCGCCGTCCCGGCGAATCAGCGCGTGCGCGGATACCTGAATGTGGGCAATGGTTTCAAAGTAGGGATGAGCGGACGGATCCAGGCAATTGCAGAAAAAATCCTGGATTTCCGGACCACCGAACTGTCCAGGCGGAAGGCTGATGTTATGAACCACCAGCAGGCTGATGCCGGCCCCGTCCGGCCTTGGCCCGAAATTGGGCGAAGGCCACCAGACAGCCCCCGGAAGGCGTCCTGTTTCCCTGAGTCTGTCGATCCCGGATTCGGAAACCATCAGTCTTTTCTGCTGCTGCGCAGGTTATCGATGATGGACTCGAGTGCCCGGTCGAAGATCAGACCGTCATCCAGCATTCCGATCTCGCCGGCAGCCATGGCCCGGGCCAGCTGTTCGCGCGGGTATTCGGCCACTTTCGCTCCGCTGCGGTTGACGAAAATGTATTTGCCGGTCGCCTTGATAAAGGCAGCCAGCTTGCAGCGGATCCGGTTGTCGTCGCGGTTCAGCTCGATCCAGGAACCAACCCGAAGGCTGTCCGCACGAGCCAGCCATTCCGCTTCGATGCCGGAGTCTTCGTCCGAAACCGCAGCAGCATCGGCGAGACCGGCATCGGCCAGCGGCTCTTCCGGGGCAGCTTCCGGAGCACCCGCCGGCGCCTCCGGCTGAGGCACGGCCGTCACCAGTCGCTGGAAGACATCCACATGGGCCAGTTCCAGATCCCGGATTGCAGAATCCGTGGCAAAGGGATCCCACGAGATTTCCTGCATGGCCTTGCGGAATTCGTCCACGATTGCGGGAATCGCCCGTAAAAGCTCGCTTCGCGTTGTTTCGGTGATCGGCCTGGGATCGACACTCCACACCAGACGTTCCGTGAATTCCTGAGCGGCTTTCCAGGCCTCGCTTTGCTCTCCCTGGCGCAGAAACACCCACTGGAGATAGCGGGTCCAGGGTTGCTCGAGCAGCGCAAGCACTTGCTCCGGTATCTGCCGATTACTGACAACCCCGGACACCATGGTGTCCGCCATTTCATTGGCCCGTTCCTGCCGCGCCCGACCTTCCTCGGCATCCCTGAGGCGCTGCTCGACCAACTCCCGGCGGCGGCGATCCAGGTCCATGAAATGGCTGAAATCCTGGAGCAACTCCTCGAACAGCGACACATTGGTTGTGAATTCGTTCAGGATCCGGTCCACGATGTATTCAATCTTCTCCCGGAACGGATCCCGCTGACCCGGCCTCTTTTCTGTCCAGCCAATAGCAGACAGCGCCATGTCGTTCAGGAGCTTACGAACCGGGTGGCCGCCCCGGTTGAAGAAGTTCGGATCGCTGAGGGCCACCTTCAGCACCGGTATCTGCAACCGCGCAATCAGAGCCTTCATCACCGCATGGAGCTGGCGATCTTCAAGAATGAAATCAAACAGCATGGACACGAGGTTGATCACATCGTTGTCCATCTGCCCCACTTGCAGGGGCTTGCCCTCGTCCGTCTTCAGAACCAGCAGGATCTGCTCCCTGAGGGGTACCACCTGATCGACTTCCCAGCTCACGACCTGAACCTGTACCTGGCTGAGCTTTGACATCAGCCCGTCAGTATCCAGGAACGCAACGCCGGACTGGCCGACCTCTGCACGGGAGGACTCGTCCCCCTGACGCAATAACGCGCTTAATTCCGAGAAGGTCGCACCTGCCCCTTCCTCGCCACCGGCAGCCGCCTGACCTTGCGCGGAACCGGAGGACTTGCCTGCCGAAGGGGGGGACGATTTGCCCACGGGAGGGCGTTTCATATCCGGGAGCACCCCTTCGTCGATCAGCGTCTTGTTCGCGTCCTGATAGAAATTGGCAAGGATTCCCACCAATAGCTTGTCAAACAGCTTGAGCACCACCAGCTTGGCCCGGATGTCGATATCCAGGTCGGCGCATGCCTCACTGACACCACCACAAATAACTTCGGGGCTCAGGGGCATCTGGCTGTCGGAGAGTTCGATGTCGGCGACAAGATGATTGACCCGGACTGTCAGCAGCCGGATTGCATCGGCATAGCGGTTACGCAGCTTGTTGACCAGGTTATCGATGGCAACCTGCTGCTCGAGCTCACCATGGTCCATCAGGCTGAGGTTGTCGTGATCTATTTCCTCAAGATCCCCCTGGGCAACGTGCGGACGAAACCGGCCGATCTCGTTGAAAGCCCGGGAAACATACTGCAGGATCGAAACAGAGATGGATTTGCGGCGGAGGCGGAGTTCCCGCATGGCATCGAAATAGGCAAGCTGGCCGTGTTCGTTGCCGGCACGGTCTGCCAGTTCGAACAGGGCATCGTCAGAGCGATCAAAAAACTCGTTGAGAACGGATTTCAGTTCCCTGCCCGAAGTATCCCGCAAACGGATCAGTGCAGGTGGCAGCGAGAACTGGCCCGCCGGCTTCCGGTCCTGAAAGCTGACTACCTTGTTATCCTGCGCCATTGCCTAACTCCGGGGTCATGGATTGTAGAGTGCCTGTTTGTATAAGTTACTATAATAGAAGCTCTTAGCGTCAGATTCTGTCAGATTTTGTCACCAAATGTGTCGCACAGGAGCCCATCAGGGTCAAATGTGACAGGCCTCACATTTGGTAATCGGGAAACATGGCTTTAGAATCTTGCGCCAGATTTCCTTTCCCATGACCAGACCGGACCCGACACCATGCTCCCTGCCGAACTCCTGCGCCAGTCCAGAATCGAAACCGTTGCCCAAAGCCTGAGAGAGGACATCGGGGACGGCGACATCACTGCCCGACTGATTCCGGCCGACAAACTGGCCACAGGCCGCGTCATCACCCGTGAAGCCGCCACCCTGGCCGGCCGGGCGTGGGTCGACGAAGTCTTTCGCCAAGTGGACCCCCAGGTGACGCTTCGATGGCAGGCTCAGGATGGTGACCGGGTCTCCCCCAATCAGGTCCTGTTCACCATGGAAGGCGCCGCCCGCAGCCTGCTGACTGCCGAACGCACCGCCCTGAACTGGCTTCAGACCCTGTCCGGTGTGGCGACCACCTGCTCGGCCTATGCCGGGAAAGTCGCTCACACCGACGTCAAACTCCTGGATACCCGCAAAACACTCCCGGGACTGCGGCTTGCAGAGAAGTATGCGGTTACCTGCGGTGGCTGCCACAATCACCGGATCGGGCTCTGGGATGCGTTTCTGATCAAGGAAAACCACATCGCTGCCTGCGGCTCGATTGCCAAAGCCGTTGAGGAGGCGCGTCGCATTGCGCCGGGCCGCCCGGTCGAGGTTGAAACGGAAAACCTCGACGAGCTCGATCAGGCACTGGCGGCAGGCGCCGACATCATCATGCTCGACGAGTTTTCACTGGATGACATGCGAACCGCCGTGAAGGTCGCAAACGGCAAGGCCAGGCTCGAAGCCTCCGGAGGCATCAATGACCGGACCCTTGTCCCGATTGCCGAGACCGGCGTGGACTACATCTCCATCGGTGCGCTGACGAAAGACCTGAAGGCGGTGGATCTGTCCATGCGCCTGGACTGACCGGAATTATTTCCCGGACAGCAGCTCGTCCATTTTCTCCAGTTCCCGGATCAGCCCGTGGCCGGACTCCGGCCGGCCACGGAAGTGCTCCTCTGCCATCGGCGCAATACCCGACACCTCCGGCAAGGGGTGGCCATTTTCGATCAGGATTTTCATCCGCTCCACGAAGACAAACTGGAGCCACTGGGTGAACTCCATGGTGTCCAGACAGAAGGGCTTCTCGCTCTGAAAGGCTTCCTCGGGCGGCGGTTCGCTCTCCCAGACCTCCAGTTGCCGGAGTTCGATCTCGATCTGTAGCAGGCTGTCCGCTACCCGGGCAACGGTGGTGTGTGAATCAGTCATGCAATTACCTAGTCGGTCAGCGGCTCCAGCTCCACCGCCTCACCATGCAGGACCCGGAACAGGTCTTCATACTGGCGGGTTAACGGATGCTTTGGAGCCATGTGAATGAGTGGCTGCCGGCTTTGATGGGATTCCTTCATCTTGACCGAGCTGGACAGCCGGACCGGCAATACCGGCAGGCCTTCCTCGGTGAGCTCCATGACCAGCTTCCGCGGAAGGCTGGCTCTGGGCTGGAACTGGTTGGCGATAATGCCCTCCACCACCAGGTCCTGGTTATGGTCTTCCTGCAACTCCTGGATCTCGTTGAGGATGTTGTACAGCGCCTGACGCGAGAAATCGTCGCAGTCAAACGGAATGAGGCACCGCTGGGCAGCAATCAGTGCGGAACGGGTGTAGAAGTTCAGCGCCGGCGCGGTATCAACATAGATCGCATCGAAACTGTCGCCCAGTTTTTTCAGGGCCTCCCGGAGCTTGTAGATCTTGTGCTTGGCTTCAAGCTTGCGCTCAAGAAAGTCCAGCTCCGGGCTCGAGGGCATCACGAACAGATTGTCGAACGGCGTCGCATGCACGAACTCGTCCGGGCGGCGGTTGAAGACGGTAAACGCCACCGTCTGCTCCAGCAGGTCGGCAACCGTATCTCTCAGCTCTGCCGCCGGCCTGCCCAGCAGGTAATGCGTCGAGTTGCCCTGGGGATCCAGATCGACCACCAGCGTCCGCTTTCCCCGGGCAGCACTGATGGCCGCCAGGTTGCAGGTGATGCTCGATTTGCCCACCCCGCCTTTCTGATTGAATACAACCCGTCTCATGTCGTCCCTCCGTTAACCTGAATTGGTTTTACCGTCCTTTGTATCATTGCGGCCTTCACCATCCCATGACCGTTTTGACGAACGGGATGGTCAGCCGTCTCTGTGCCTGCAGGGAATTCTCGTCCAGAACATCAAGCATGGCCAGCAAATCACCCAGGCGCCGCGGCGCGCGGCGCATGATGAAACTGGCGACATCATCGCTCATGACCAGGCCACGCTGCTCGGCCCTGGCCCGGAGAATGGTCTGGCGGTCCTCATCCCGGTAGATGCCCAGCTGCAAAGTCAGCCCGTGAGTGAGCCGTGACACCAGATCGGGCAGGCGAAAGCCCAGAGAGGCCGGAACTTCCGAAAGGCTGACCATTAACAGGCCATGGCGGTCGTGAATCCGGTTGTAAAGGTGAAAAACCGCCTCTTCCCATGCCGGGTCACCGGCAATTCGGTCGAGGTCGTCCAGGCAGACCAGGTCCTGCGTGTCCAGACCCGCCAGCGCCTCTGGACCGAACGGCTCCAGCTCCACGATACTGATGCAGACGGCGGTGCGGCCACGAGCCTCGGCATGGTGGCAGGCGGCCTGCAGCAGATGGCTTTTCCCGGTATCCGAGTCACCGCAGATCACCACCACCGGCACTCCGGCCGGTTGATCGCAGATCACTTTGAGGCGCTGTGCGGCCTCTATGTTGCGATCTCCGTGGAAGTTGTCAAACCGGGCATCGTCCCGCAACTTGACGCCCAGAACCAGCTGGGAAGCGCTCATGACTGCTTGGCCCTCCAGGCCCGCACACCCCAGACCACCATGTAGTGCCCGCCACTGATCACGGCCGAAACCGCCACCAGCAGGATACCCGCTTCCAGGACCCATGGCTGCATGGGCAACCCGGCCAGCAGGATGATAATGGCCAGCACCACCACAATCTGGATCAGCGTATTGATTTTACCGAGCATGCTCGGCTCCATGTCATATCGCCCGACGCCGTAATGATAGGCAAGCGCGCCGACAACGATCAGAAGATCTCGCCCAAGCACCACGATGAATAGCCAGGTCGGCAGCACCGAGGTCAATGTCAGCATCAGGTAGGCGGTGATCAGCAACGCCTTGTCTGCCAGCGGATCCGCAATTGCACCAAGCCGGGAGCGCCAGTTGTAGCGCCTGGCCAGGAACCCGTCAAAGCCATCGGAAACAGCGGCCACGAAGAAAATAATCAGGGCCAGCTGGTAGTTTTCAAGTAACAGGGCGCCGGCAAAGGGAGCTATCAGCACAATACGCAGAAATGTCAGCGCATTGGGTATCCACCGCCAGCGTTGAGATCTCACAAGGCTCCCTCCGGCAACGCCCTATTCTTCCCCGGCATTTCCAATGGCTGATGAAGGCTGCCAACGGTAGTACAACACCTGGTACAGCGACTCGAAGGCCTGTTCCGCACCCTCGGCATCCAATGGCAAGGCCTCGGTCGCGGGCTCGGTACCCGCCGTCTGATTGCCCGCGCCGGTCGTTTCCGACGTGCCACCTTCCCCGGCGCCCGCTTCCGGGCTGGCTTCCGCCTCGGGCGTGGATTCAGTTTCCGGCACTGCCTCTGCATCCGGCGCTGCCGCTTCTTCCTCCGGTTCCGGCTCCGCTGCGAAGGAACCGCTATCCAGCGGGATAAAGCGGGGGTCCAGTGCCACGTATTGCTTGAGCTGGTCCAGTTCGCCGCTGAAGGTGACTCGCAGCGTCAGCTGATCCCCCTTAACCCGCGAAGCACCCACCGCGCGGACCGGCGTAAACCCTTCGAGAACCTGGGTAACCCTGCCGTAGTCCGCCACGGATTGAATGCCCTGTACCAGAATATCAACCTGCGGAAGATCACCGACCTCACCCGCAGCAACCGCATAGCGACCGGCATAGCGATCCGCCCAACGGTCAATGACGGCCTGGGCCAGAGACCGGGGGTCAGGTGCCGTCACCACTTCCTCGCCACCGTCCATCGTCATACCGTCAAAAACCCAGCCGGCCCGCCATTGACCGCCACTCTGGCTGACACGCACCAGGGCCATTACGTCATGACTGATATCGGAAGCCGAAGACCGGACACGTCCGACAAACTGGCCCCAGATCTCCGACAGCAGCTCCCGATCTCCCTGAAAGCGCCCGGGGGGCAGCGCCAGCGGAAGCCCCCGCTCACTGGCCGCCTGCTGGAAAAGAGATTGCCACTGGTCTGCTCCGCCACCCTGGGTGACCAGACGCCGCGAGCCGCGGTCCTCGACGGCAACCCAGGCCAGGGTCAGTGGCCGGTTGGCTCCCCACACGGGCGCATCGATCGACGCCAGTGCGCGGTTTACACCCACCGCGCCGAACGACATCTGCAGACGGTTACCACCGTCCTCGCCCCGGAGGAACTGGTAGGAAAGCAACAGGGACTCTGCTTCGGCAAGCACCGACTGGATACCGTCTCGGGCCAGCACATCCCGGCTTCCGGAGACCCGCACCAATACGCGGCGCAAGCCCTCGGCATAACCTTGCTGCAATTGAGCGGTGGAGGAGCCGTCAACCGGAACCTCAACGGAATAGAGCCCGGAAACTGTTACTGCCTGAGCCGGCGCACCCAGAAAGGCAAAGCCCAACAACAAAACGGCCGCCCGCACGGCAGCCCTGGATACCCGCGCCAAGTATTGTCCTTTTACTGACATGAATCACCCTGGTGTTCGCATGGATGGCGCATAGGATACACCATGGCCTATACAGTGAGTAGCTGTTAAAATCCGCGGCCTGTCCCACTTTTGCCAACGGTCTTACAACACCATGAGCGAACAGAAGCCCTCCCTGACTTACCGCGACGCCGGCGTTGACATCGACGCGGGCAACGATCTCGTCAACCGTATCAAGGACACAGCGGCCCGCACGCGCCGGCCGGAAGTTCTTGGTGGCCTTGGCGGCTTCGGCGCCATGGTATCGATTCCTGCCGGTTACAACGAGCCGGTACTGGTCTCCGGCACCGACGGCGTTGGCACCAAGCTTCGGCTGGCCATGCAACTGGACAAGCACGACAGCATCGGCATCGACCTCGTGGCCATGTGCGTCAACGACCTGGTGGTCGGTGGTGCCGAACCCCTGTTCTTCCTGGACTACTACGCCACCGGAAAACTGAACGTGGATGTTGCGGCCCAGGTCGTTGCCGGTATCGGTGAAGGTTGCGAGCAGGCGGGCTGCGCCCTGGTGGGAGGCGAAACCGCAGAAATGCCCGGCATGTACGAGGGCGAAGATTACGATTTGGCAGGGTTCTGTGTAGGCGTTGCCGAGCGTAGCGAAATCATAGATGGCAGTCGCGCTCAACCGGGCGACGTCCTGCTGGCACTGGGATCGTCGGGCCCCCACTCCAATGGTTATTCACTGATCCGCAAGATCATTGAAGTCAGCAATGCTGACCTGCAGCAGCCCATTGACGGGACGACCCTCGCCAACGCCCTGATGGCACCTACCCGGATTTACGTCAAGAACCTGCTTCAACTGATCCGTGAAGTTGACGTTCGCGCCCTGTCCCACATCACCGGTGGCGGGCTTCCGGAAAATATCCCCCGGGTCCTGCCGGCAGGCACCGTCGCCGCCATAGATACCGAGAGCTGGGAGCTGCCTCCGGTATTCCAATGGCTGAAAGAGGCCGGCGGCGTGGCCAGTGAGGAGATGTACCGAACCTTCAACTGCGGGATTGGCATGATCGTCTGCGTACCCGCCAATCAGAAGGACCTGGCCCTGGATACGCTTACCGCCATGGGCGAGACCGTCTGGCAGGTGGGCGTGCTCGAAAGCGCGGACAATACCGAATCCGATGCAGTGGTCCGCTACGCACCGGGGCTGTTGTCGGCATGAAGGCAGACAAAGCCCCACTTCCCAAGATCCTGGTTCTGGTCTCCGGTAGCGGCACCAACCTTCAGGCGCTGATTGATGCGAGCCAGGAGCGGGACTTTCCGGGCCAGATCATCGCCGTTGGCTCCAATCGCCCCGGGGCCTTTGCCCTGGAACGCGCTGCCCAGGCCAACATCAAGACCTTCGTGGTCGACCACACCGGTTACGAGAGTCGCGAGGAATTCGATGCGGCCCTGATGGCCGAGATCCGTCGCCACAACCCGGACCTCATCGTTCTGGCCGGGTTTATGCGGATTCTGACCACGGATTTCGTCCGGGCTTTCCGTGGCACCATGCTCAACATACACCCCTCGCTGCTGCCCAAATATACCGGTCTCAACACCCATCAGCGCGCCATTGAAGCCGGTGACACCCTGCACGGGGTATCCATTCATTTCGTGACAGAAGAGCTGGATGGCGGCCCGGTGATCGCCCAGGCAGAGGTAAACGTTGCTCCGGACGACACACCGGAGTCTCTGGCGGAGAAGGTCCAGGAAAAGGAGCACATTCTGTATCCGATCGTCGTGCGCTGGTTTTGCGAGGGCCGGATCCAGCTCGGCAGTGACTACATCCTCTTCGACGGCGAGATTCTGAAAGCTCCGATGCGGCTGCCCGACAACTGAACAGATTGTCATCCTCATGCCGCCAGGTAGGAGCTACACTGTCGCAGACTTGGACAGTTTTAAGGTTTGGCTCATGCGCGTGTCAGGACTATCCAGAAGATACTGCAGAATCCCGGCATTCCGGCAACTGACGTTGCTGGGGTTCCTGCTATTGCCCATTATCGCCGCGGCACAGGAACCGGCCCCCGAGCTGATACCCTCCCGGGTGAGCTACACCGCCACCATGGACAAGGGTCTCGAGATCAATGGCACCGCCGTGCGCAGCCTTACCTCCCAGGGCAACGGCATCTGGCTGTACCGCACGGATGTCGATTCATTCATCGCGGACATCGACGAATCGCTGGTCCTGAAATGGGAAAGCGGCCGGGTGATCCCCCTGCGCTACCGCTACCGGCTCTCCGGGGTCTTCATCCGGGACCGGGAACAGTCCATCGACTTTGACTGGAGCAAGGGAATCGCAACCGGCAGCTACCGTGATAGCGGTTTCCAACTGCCACTGAAGGAAGGTGCACTGGACCCGCTCGGCTACCAGCTTCAGCTTCGCCAGGACATCAAGGCGGGCAAGCGGGAAATGAGCTATCAGGTCATCGATGGCAACAACTATGACGAAGAGAAGTTCGCCGTCATCGACGAAGAGCAGGTCTCGACCAACGGTGACACCATCACTCTGCTGAAAGCGGAGAAGGTCCGGGGCGAGAATGCCCGGCGCCAGACTCTGATGTGGTTCGACCCACAACAGGATTTTCTGCTGTCGCGCCTGCTTCAGGTGGAACCGGACGGCAGTCGTTACGAGTTGCGGCTGCAGGAGGCTAAACTGGGCAATTAACCCTCGCCTTCGGCCTCCGCCCAGACCGTTTTCACTTCATCCGCAATAATCCGCAGGCCTTCAGCCACACGCTCATCATCCTGGGAATAGGTTACCCGCAGGCATTCGTGGCGATGACGCCAGCCGTCTTCCGGCAGCCCGGGGAAGAAGTAGTGACCGGATACCACCAGCACACCCCTGCCCTTCAGCCGCTGGTAAAGCTCCAGGCTGGAAATGGGCAGATCCGGAAACCACAACCAGAGGAACATGGCACCTTCGGGTTTGTGGATGTACCAGCGGCAGCTGTCCTCGCCCATGGCGTTCCGGAACTCGGTAACCGCCCTTTCCATCTTGGCCTTGTAGAAGGGGCACACCACATCGCGGCTCAGGGACAGGATCTCACCCGACCGCACCAGCGGCTCCGCCAGCATCGCACCGAAGCTGCCGGTGGCCAGGTTCAGGATCGCGTTGATGCCGGACAGCGCCTTGATGATCGGCTCGGCCGCAATAACGATCCCCGTCCGGGCGGCCGGCAGTCCCAGCTTGGATAGACTCAGGCAGAGAATGATCTGTTCGTTCCAGGTGGGGTGCGCATCCACAAAGAGCAGGTTCGGGAACGGGGTTCCATAGGCACCGTCGACAATCAGGGGAATATCGTGTTGCCTGGCCATCACTTCCAGCCGCGCCAGCTCCCCGTCGGTGATGACGTTGCCGGTCGGATTGGTCGGGCGCGACACACAGATCGCCCCGGTTTCCCCGGTGACCTCCACAGCATCGAAGTCCACCCGGTACTTGAACTCATGGGCATCGGTGAACGAAATGTCCGGCTGCACAGCCCGGAACAGCTCTGGCTCGATCCCGGCGTCGGCATAACCGATGTACTCCGGGGCCAGCGGCAGCAGGATATGCTTGCGGTGACCGTCGCCGTAGTCGCCGCCGAACATGTTGAACAGCATGAAGAATGCGGCCTGGCTGCCATTGGTCAGGGCAATGTTCTCGGGTTTGAGCCCCCAGCCATACTCCCGGTTGAGCAGGTCTGCCAGCGAGGCAATGAACTGCTTTTCGCCCTGGGGTGGGTCGTAGACCCCGACCAGGCGCCGGACATCGTCCTCGCTCCGGCTCATCTCCGCCAGAATTTCCTGTACCCGCTGCTGGATCTCGGGAATGTGCCCGGGATTCCCTCCTCCCATCATGATCATGTCATCCCCGGACGCCATGGCATTTCCCAGATCATCCATCAGGGACGTGATACCGGCATCGGCGGTGAATTTGCGACCAAAAGCAGAGAGTTTCATGGCTCTATCCAATCAGGGCTGACTAGCGGGTTTATCATTAAGTGTAGCGCGGACAACCAGCTTATTTAGCTGTCCAGGGCAATTCCGAGATTGCTGACGCCGTCGTTGGCGGCATCCGCCTTCAACTCGGCGATAAAGGACTCCTTCGGCACCCGCTGGCGTTTCAATGCCAAGACCAGGTCCCGCTGGAACATCTTGTCCTCTTTCATCAGGGGGTGATGATCCAGCATACGCACGAGCTCATCCTCGGGCAGGTCTTCGCCTTCGGACATCTCGATGAAGTTCATCACCGTTGCAGTGGCCAGCTGGGAGGCCTCGGTTGCCCGATGTTTATTGGGATTCAGGCGATTGAGCAGGGCCTGCTCCAGTAACTGGCAGAAGTCGAACGCCGGATAGACGCCGTAGGCGTCGTAGTCGTCCACGCTGGGTGACAGCGTCTCGAGTTTGCTCAGTAACTGGGGAATCGCGGCCTCGCTGACGTCTTTCTGGAGCATATCCCAGGCAAGGTCCAGAAGCTGGCGCATCTTGGCGCCCGTTTTCAGGCCAACGGCGTCAGCAAACAGGGCATAGTTCGGAAACGAGCGTTCCGCAAGGGCGAGCAGGAAGGCGCATTCACGCCACCCCTGCAGTTGTGCGACGGCTTTGAGAAACTGGTTGGCGTTCATGTCCTGGGCAGGGTCACGCCGGTCTGGCCGAGATATTTGCCACCGCGGTCCTTGTAGCTGGTCTCGCAGACTTCGTCGGATTCGAAGAAGAGCATCTGGGCAACGCCTTCGTTGGCATAGATCTTGGCCGGCAGGTTGGTGGTGTTCGAAAATTCCAGGGTCACCTGCCCTTCCCACTCGGGCTCGAGCGGAGTGACGTTGACGATGATGCCGCAGCGGGCGTAGGTGCTTTTACCCAGGCAGATGGTGAGTACGTTGCGCGGGATGCGGAAGTACTCGACGGTGCGCGCCAGGGCGAAGGAGTTCGGTGGAATGATGCAGACGTCACCGGTGTAGTTGACGAAGCTGTTGTCGTCAAAGTTCTTGGGGTCGACGGTGGCGCTGTGAACGTTGGTGAAGATTTTGAATTCGTTGCTGCAGCGGACGTCGTAACCGTAGCTGGAGGTCCCGTAGGAGATGACACGGCCTTTTTCGGTTTCGCGAACCTGTCCGTGTTCGAACGGTTCGATCATGCCGTGTTGTTCGGACATCCGGCGGATCCACTTGTCGGATTTGATGCTCATCGATGAAGTCTCGTTTCCACTGGAAAAATTGAGGCGTAGTTTACCTGTTCCCCGGGGGTCTGTCGAAGCTTGTGGAGGTCTTGCCTTTTGGGCTGCGGCTTTCGGCTCGGGCCTCAGGATTTGGGGGCTGCGCCCATAGGGGCTGCCTTCCAAAAACCGCTACGAGCACCCCTCCGGGGTCCAGCCAGCAATCACAGATTGCTGTCGTTCGGCTGTCGCATGAAGCTCCGCTTCATAAACGCTCGGCCTCACCCATGTGCGCTTGTTTCCGGCCATCCATGGCCTCCAACATTTTTGGACGGCTTTTCCTGCGTCCGTGAACGGACCGCGTTCTGGCCCGCCTGCGAATCCGGTCAGTGTTCGGTTACGGAAACACTGGAGATTGAACCGGACAGGTTACGCTCCCGGGTGGACAGCTCTGCCCCAACCCGGCGCGCTATGTCCCGGTAACGGCGCGCCACTTCGGAATCCGGCTCGGCGATAACCGAGGGTGTGCCACCGTCGGTCTGCTCCCGGATGGTCATGTGCAGAGGCAACTGGCCCAGGAGGGTCGTGTCGTATTCCTCGGCGATGCGTTCGCCGCCACCGTGGCCGAACAGGGGTTCTTCGTGGCCGCAGTTGCTGCAGATGTGGACGCTCATGTTTTCGATCACGCCCAGCACCGGGATGTCGACCTTGCGGAACATTTCGATGCCTTTCTTGCCGTCCAGCAGCGCGATGTCCTGAGGCGTGGTGACGATGACGGCGCCGGTGACCGGGACTTTCTGGGCCAGGGTGAGCTGGATGTCGCCGGTGCCCGGGGGCATGTCGATGATCAGGTAGTCGAGTTCGTCCCAGAGGGTCTGTTGCAGCAGCTGCATGACGGCCCCGCTGACCATGGGGCCGCGCCAGACCATGGGGGTTTTCTCGGTGACGACGAAGGCCATGGAGTTGGCTTGCAGGCCGTGGGCCTCCATGGGGACGAAGTATTTGTTCTCTCGGGTGTCCGGGCGCTTGCCTTCGGGGACGCCGAGCATCATGCCGATGCTGGGGCCGTAGATGTCGGCGTCAAGGATGCCGACTCTTGCGCCTTCGGCCTGGAGGGCCAGGGCGAGGTTGACGGCGGTGGTGGATTTGCCGACGCCGCCCTTGCCGGAGGCTACGGCGATGATGTTCTTGACGCCCGGAACCGAGGGAATGTCCTTCTGGACTTTGTAGGAGTGGATCTTCTGGCCAACGTGGACGTCGGCGCTGTCAACGCCGTCGACGTTCTCCAGGGCGTTGGTGACGATCTGTTTGAGCGCTCCGGCAATGCCCTTGGAAGGGTATGGTAATTCGACCATCAGGGTAACTTGGCCACTTTCGTCAGCGCTCAGGTTTTTGACGGCGCCAAGCTCGTACAGGTCCTTTTCAAGGTAAGGGTCCCGGTATTCGCGGACAGCGGCTTCCAGGGCCTGCTGGGAAATCTGGGTCATCGGATTCTCCGGAATAAGCTCATGAACACGGAAACGGGTGTTTCAGGTGAAAAATTGCTGCTTGGAAGGTATCATCTGTGCCCGTTTCTGACCATATGGGGGCTTTACCTGGAGCAATCAATTCAGGATCTGCGACAGAACCCCGTTTTTTGTCTTTCCAACCCTTACCAACAGAAGGTTCGGACATCACCATGACGCAAGCGAGCAAGCATCAGCGCGACATTCTGGTTACCAGCGCCCTGCCCTATGCCAACGGGCCGATCCACCTGGGTCACCTGCTGGAGTACATTCAGACTGATATCTGGGTGCGCTACCAGAACATGCGTGGCCACAACTGCTACTACGTTTGCGCCGACGATGCCCACGGTACCGCGATCATGCTGCGGGCCGAGCGGGAGGGGATTACGCCGGAACAGCTGATCGACCGGATCAGTCAGGAACACCAGGAAGACTTTGCCGGCTTCCATATCCGCTTCGACAACTACTATTCCACCCACTCGGAGGAGAACCGGTATTTCTCCGAGTACATCTACCGTCAGCTGCAGGAAAACGGGCACATCGCGACCCGGAACATCACCCAGTTCTTCGATCCGGAGAAGGAGATGTTCCTGGCAGACCGTTTCATCAAGGGCACCTGCCCCAAGTGCAAGACGGAGGACCAGTACGGCGATAACTGTGAGGCCTGTGGCGCCACCTACACGCCGGCCGAGTTGATCAATCCGCGTTCTGCGGTCTCCGGCGCGACCCCGGTGGAGAAGCAATCCGAGCACTATTTCTTCAAGCTTCCGGATTTTCATGACTTCCTGGCCAAGTGGACCCGTAGCGGTACCCTGCAGCCGCAGGTGGCCAACAAGCTCGCCGAGTGGCTCGATGCCGGACTGCAGGAGTGGGACATCAGTCGTGATGCGCCCTACTTCGGCTTCGAGATTCCGGATGCGCCGGGCAAGTATTTTTATGTGTGGCTGGACGCGCCGATCGGCTACCTGGCCAGCTTCAAGAACCTGTGCAACCGGGAAGGCATCGATTTCGAGCACTTCTGGAAGGCGGATTCCGAGGCCGAGGTCTACCACTTCATCGGCAAGGACATCATCAACTTCCACGCCCTGTTCTGGCCGTCCATGCTGCATGATGCCGGCTTCCGGACACCGAGCGCGGTCTGGGCCCATGGCTTCGTCACCGTCAACGGCAAGAAGATGTCCAAGTCCCGGGGTACATTCATCATGGCGCGCACCTACCTGGATCATCTGAATCCGGAGTACCTGCGCTATTACTTCGCGGCCAAGCTTACCGGCAGCGTCGATGACATGGACCTGAACCTGGAGGACTTCGCGGCGCGGGTGAATTCGGATCTGGTGGGCAAGGTCGTCAACATCGCCAGCCGCAGTGCCGGCTTCATCACCAAGCGCTTTGACGGTCAGCTGGGCAAGGTGACCGAGCATGGAAAGCTGAAGGAATTCATCGAAGCAGGTAAAGAGATCGAGGAGTTCTTCGAGGCCCGTGAATTCGGCCGAGCCATGCGCCGGATCATGGAACTGGCGGATATCGCCAACCAGTATGTCAACGACGAACAGCCGTGGGTGATCGCCAAACAGGAAGGCCAGGACGATAACCTGCAGGCGATCTGTACCAATGCCATCAACATGTTCCGGATCCTGATGACCTACCTGGCGCCGGTTCTGCCGAAGACCGCCGAGGCCTCCGAGGCGTTCCTGAATGCGATGCTGGACTGGAACAACCGGGCTGAACTGCTGGAAAACCACGGCATCAACAAGTTCAAGCCGCTGATGAACCGGGTGGACATGGCGCAGATCGAGAAAATGCTGGAAGCTTCCAGGGAGGAACTGCCTGCAGCGACCGGTAAGCCCGAGCCCGCAGCCAATCTGGAGCCGATCGCCGATGAGATAGAATTCGGTGATTTCGCGAAAGTCGACCTCCGGGTTGTTAAAATTGTCAAAGCCGAGCATGTGGAAGGTGCCGACAAACTACTTCGCCTGACACTTGACGTGGGACATGGCGAACGCAACGTGTTTGCTGGTATCAAGTCCGCATATAAGCCGGAAGATCTGGAAGGCCGTATGACGGTGATGGTGGCCAACCTGAAGCCGAGGAAGATGAAGTTTGGTATGTCCGAGGGCATGGTTCTGGCAGCCGGCCCGGGCGGCAAGGACATTTTCATCCTGTCTCCGGACTCCGGCGCGACCCCGGGCATGCGGGTAATGTAAGGCAGCGCGAGGAAGAGCAGCTCCGATGACAGAGTATTTACTGATACTGGTCAGTACCATCCTGGTGAACAACTTTGTGCTGGTTCAGTTTCTGGGCCTGTGCCCGTTCATGGGCGTGTCCGGAAAACTGGAGACGGCCATGGGCATGTCCCTGGCCACCACCTTTGTGCTGACCCTGTCATCGGTATGCAGTTACCTCGCCTACACCTACCTGCTGGCGCCGCTCGATCTGGCCTTCCTGAAGACCATCACCTTCATCCTGGTGATTGCGGTGGTGGTGCAGTTCACCGAGATGGTGGTCCGAAAGACCAGCCCGCTGCTCTACCGGGTTCTTGGCATCTTCCTGCCCCTGATTACCACCAACTGCGCCGTTCTCGGCGTGGCACTGCTTAACCTTAATAAAAACAACAACTTCGTTGAATCTGTTCTGTATGGATTTGGTGCGGCTGCCGGTTTCTCCATGGTTCTGGTGCTGTTTGCCGCCATGCGCGAGCGTATCGCGGTGGCCGATGTCCCGGTCGCCTTCCGGGGCGCCGCCATTGGTATGGTGACGGCAGGACTGATGTCGCTGGCATTTTTGGGCTTCACCGGCCTGGTTACTGTCTGACGGAGCATTTGTTGTTATGTGGACGGGCATTCTGATCGCCGTTGCAGTGCTGTTGGCCCTGGCCGTTGTTTTTGGCGGGCTGCTGGGCTTTGCCTCCGAGCGGTTCAAGGTTGAGGGTAACCCTCTGGTTGACCAGATTGATGCCCTGTTGCCGCAGACCCAGTGCGGCCAGTGCGGCTTCCCCGGTTGCCGCCCCTACGCAGAAGCCATCGCCCAGGGCGAGGCCATCAACAAATGCCCACCCGGCGGCGAAGGCACCATCAAGGCGCTTGCGGATCTGCTGGACGTGGAACCCGAGCCGCTGGATGCAGAGCATGGCGTCGAGCAGGCAAAGCGTGTGGCGGTCATTCGGGAGGACGAATGCATCGGCTGCACCAAATGTATCCAGGCCTGTCCGGTGGACGCCATCCTGGGGGCGGCAAAGCACATGCACACGGTGATCGAAAGCGAATGCACGGGCTGCGACCTGTGTGTCGAGCCCTGCCCGGTTGACTGCATCGACATGGTGACCGTTGAACCGGACATCCGTACCTGGACCTGGACACCACCGAGTTCCGGCATCATTGCCACCGACCGCCAGGGAGCCAGCGCCTGATGACTCAGTTGTGGGATTTCGCCGGCGGCATCCACCCCGCCGAGAACAAACAGCAATCCACGGCCCGACCGATCCGGGCAGCCGGTTTGCCGGAACGGCTGGTGCTGCCGCTGCAACAACACATCGGCGAGCCGGCGGAACCGCTTGTAGAGGTCGGAGAACGGGTTCTGAAGGGGCAGAAGATTGCTGATGTCACGCGTGGCATGGGAGTACCGATCCATGCCCCCACTTCCGGGATTATCGAAAGCATCGCCGAAATGCCGGTGCCACACCCCTCCGGAATGAGTGACTGGTGCATCACCCTGACGCCCGATGGCGAGGATCAGTGGCGCGACAGACACCCTGTCCCGGATTTTCACAGCCTGGACCGTGAGACAGTGCTGGGGATCATCCATGAGGCCGGTATTTCCGGCATGGGGGGCGCCGGCTTCCCCACCGACATCAAACTGCGCCCGCCGAAAGACCGCAAGGTGGATACCCTGATTCTCAATGGTGCCGAATGCGAGCCGTACATCACCGCAGATGACATGACCATGCGGGAGAAGGCATCGGAAGTGGTTTCGGGCCTCAAGGTGATGGCCTGGATCCTGCGGCCGGAACGCTGCGTGATCGGCATCGAGGACAACAAGCCGCAGGCGATCGAGGCCATGAAAAAGGCCAGCGAAGGCACCCAGATCGAGATCGCCGTCATTCCGACCAAGTACCCGTCCGGCGGCGAGAAACAGCTGGTTCGGATCCTGACGGGGCTGGAAGTCCCCAACGCCGGAATCCCTGCCGATATCGGCGTGATGTGCCAGAACATCGGAACTGCCGTCGCCGTTTCACGGGCCGTCTTTGAGGACAGCCCTCTGGTCTCCCGCATTGTCACCATCACCGGCGACGCGGTGCGGGAGCCGGGAAATTTCGAGGCGCTGATTGGCACGCCAATCGATTACCTGCTGGAACAGGCAGGGCTGGAGTCGCAGAAGGTGAGCCGTCTCGTGCTCGGGGGACCCATGATGGGCTACACCCTGACCACAACCGCAGTTCCGGTGACCAAGACCACCAACTGCGTGATCGCCGCTACAGAAGCCGAATTGCCGGCGCCGCCTCCCGAACAGCCCTGTATCCGCTGTGGCCAGTGTGCGGAAGTGTGTCCTATGGATCTGCTGCCCCAGCAGTTGTTCTGGTATTCCAGGTCCGGCGAGTTCGAGAAGGCGGAGCACCTTAACCTGTTCGATTGCATTGAGTGCGGGGCATGCTCCTATGTGTGTCCCAGTTCGATTCCCCTGGTGCAGTACTACCGGTACGCCAAGGGCGAGATCCGGGTCCAGAGGGCGGAGCAGATCAAGGCTGATCGTGCCCGGGAACGCTTTGAGGCCCGCCAGGCTCGCCTGGAGCGGGAACAGCAAGAGAAGGAACAACGCCGTAAAGAGCGAGCGAAAGCAGCGGCCGAAGCCCAGGCGAAAAAACAGGCTGAGGCGGAAAAGGCGGCGGCTGCCGGCGACGCGGTTGATGATCGTGCCGCCAAGGCAGCGCTTGTGCAGCAGGCTCTGGAGCGCAAGAAGGCCAAAGCCGCCAAGACCGGTCCGGAAGAGACGGCCCCGGCCAGTTCCAGCGACGACAAGCCCGATATCGAGGCGCTGGAACAGCAATTGAACCAGGCCAAATCCAAACTGGATACCATGCAGGGCATGCTGGACGACGCCAAGGCTCAGCAGGCGGATAATGTCGACAAGCTTGAACGAGCCGTGGCCAAGAACCACGACCGTGTACAGCGTGCCGAACAGGCCCTGGCGGACGCCCGCAAGGCCCTGGCCCGCACTACCGAATCCCAGACCTCCGATTAACCGAGCCCAGGCCCGATCTCCATGGCATTTGTTCAGCAGTCATCACCCCACGCTCACAACGCCCGACCGACGTCCCGGGTCATGCTCTGGGTCATCCTGGCATCGCTGCCCGGGCTGCTTGCCCAGACTGCCTTCTTTGGTTGGGGCAACCTGATTAATGTGGTCTGGTGCATAGCCGTCGCCCTCGCTTCCGAAGCAGCAATCCTCAAGCTCCGGGGCAAACCGGTGGCGTTTTTCCTGAAGGACAACACCGCAGCCGTCACCGGGCTCTTGCTGGGCCTCTCGCTGCCCCAGTTTGCCCCCTGGTGGGTGTCCGCCATTGCCGTCATCACTGCCATTGTCATTGCCAAGCAACTGTATGGTGGCCTCGGCTCCAACCCGTTCAACCCTGCGATGGTCGGCTATGCCCTGGTATTGATTTCCTTCCCGGTCGCGATGACCACCAATTGGGCCGAAGCAGCCATGCTGTTCCAGGGTGCGCCCGGATTCGGCGAAACCCTGGCCCGAATTTTCTCGGCCTCCCAGACCACCGTCGACGGCTGGACCATGGCCACGCCTCTGGGTGAGTACAAGCATAAGATTGCCTCCCACACGGCCGCGGAGGTTCTCGGGCATCCCACGTTCGGCGACGGCATCGCCCGTGGCTGGGAGTGGGTCAACGCTGCCTTCCTGGCCGGTGGCCTGCTGCTGGTTTTCCTGCGCATCATTACCTGGCATATTCCGGCGGGCTTTCTCGGCGGGCTGGTACTCATGAGCCTGGCCTTCGGCTCCAATGCAGACCTGTACGCCCCCCTGTCCCTGCATCTACTGGCCGGCGGCACCATGCTCGGAGCCTTCTTCATCGCCACGGACCCGGTCTCGGCGGCGACCAGCCACCAGGGCAAACTGATCTACGGGGCGGGCATCGGAGTGCTGATCTACATCATCCGCTCGTGGGGCAACTATCCGGATGCGGTGGCCTTCAGTGTCCTGCTGATGAATTTCGCCGTGCCCTTTATCGATCACTACACGCCGCCGCGCACTTATGGCCACCATAAGCCCCGCCGCGGTTTGCCCGGCAAGAATCAGGGGTAAGACATGGCTGCACTGGCACAATCCATCCGACGCAGCGCGATCGGCCTTGGCCTGTTCGCCATCATCACCGGCGGTTCCATCGCGGTGACCCAGGCTCTGACCGAAGAGCGCATCCAGGAGGAAGCAGCACGGGCGGAGGCCCGGGCACTGTTTGAAATCATCCCGGAATCCCGGCATGACAACGACCTGCTGAACGATACTGTCCGGTTACCAGCCAGTGAACGGCTCGCAACCCCGGGGCCGGTCACGGTCTGGGTGGCGCGAAGAGACGGCGAGCCCACGGGCTTCATCATGCCCGTCGTCGCCCCGGACGGATATTCAGGCGATATCCGGCTACTGGTCGGCATCGACCTCCAGGGTACTGTGCTTGGCGTGCGAGTAGTGAACCACAAGGAGACACCAGGGCTCGGCGACCGTGTCGAGACCAAGAAATCCGACTGGATATACAGCTTCGAGGGGCGGTCCCTGGACAACCCGGAACCGCGCAACTGGAACGTAAAGAAGAACGGCGGCGTATTTGACCAGTTCACCGGCGCGACAATTACTCCCCGTGCCGTGGTGAAGGCCGTCCAGAAGTCTCTGATATACTTCCGCCAGAATCGGCGGGAAATCCTGAACCGGCTTGAGGAGACGTCCTGATTATGGCGAGCAAGACCTCTGCAGAAATCATCCGCGACGGCCTGTGGAACAACAACCCGGCGCTGGTTCAGGTTCTTGGCCTGTGTCCCCTGCTGGCTGTGACCAGTACGGTGGTCAATGCCATCGGCCTTGGCCTCGCCACCCTGATGGTACTCATGGGGTCGAACCTCGCGGTATCGTTGATCCGCAACTTCGTGGGCGAGTCGGTCCGATTACCCGCCTTTGTGATGATCATTGCCTCGTTCGTTACCTGTGCGGAACTGCTGATGCAGGCATTCACCTACGAGCTTTACCAGATACTGGGTATCTTTATTCCCCTTATTGTCACCAACTGCACGATCCTGGGCCGGGCAGACGCCTTCGCCTCAAAGAACAGCCCCGGCCCGGCCGTGCTGGACGGCGCCATGATGGGGCTGGGCTTCCTGGCGGTACTGATTGTCCTCGGCGGTATGCGCGAGCTGATCGGCCAGGGTACCCTGTTTGCGGATATGAACCTGCTGTTGGGCCCCATGGCCGCCGACTGGGTGGTCCGCCCCTTCGAAAACTATCCGGACATGCTGTTCATGGTGTTGCCCCCCGGTGCTTTCGTCGGACTGGGACTGCTGATCGCCCTGAAGAACGGCATTGATTCCCAGCTGGAGGCCAGGCGCAAGGTGACAGCACCGGAGCCGGCAACCAGTGGCAGCAAGCGTGTCCGCGTCACTGGCAATGTTTCCTGACCCCATCTGAGAGCAGTATTCCTGACGGATGAATAAACAAAAACGTATCGAAATCTTTACCCGGCTTCGGGATGCCAACCCCAACCCGACCACGGAGCTGAACTACTCGTCACCGTTCGAGCTGCTGATTGCCGTGATTCTCTCGGCACAGGCTACGGACGTGGGCGTCAACAAGGCCACCGACAAGCTGTTTCCGGTGGCCAACACGCCGGAAGCGATCCTGGCGCTGGGCGTTGACGGGCTCAAGGAATATATAAAGACCATCGGCCTGTTCAACAGCAAGGCCGAAAACGTGATCAAAACCTGCAAGATCCTGATCGAGAAGCATGGCGGAGAGGTTCCGGAAAAGCGCGAGGACCTTGAGGCCCTGCCCGGTGTCGGGCGCAAAACCGCCAATGTGGTGCTCAACACCGCGTTCGGTCACATGGCCATGGCGGTGGATACCCACATTTTTCGGGTCTCGAACCGCACCGGAATTGCACCGGGGAAAAACGTCCTCGAAGTGGAAAAGCGCCTGTTGCGCCTGGTTCCGAAGGAATTCCTCCTGGACGCCCACCACTGGCTCATCCTCCACGGCCGCTACACCTGCACCGCCCGCAAGCCCAAGTGTGGCGCCTGCATCATCGAGGATCTTTGCGAATTCAAACAGAAGCGGGATTACCTCTGACCCACCGGTCCGGAACCAAAAAAGCCGACGCGCCCATCGAGGGTACGCCGGCTTCCCATTGAAGTAAAAGCGGTTGGGATCAGCGCTGACCCAGCATCCGCTCTTTGAGGTTTTCCTGGGCCGGCTTATCGGACAACCAGATTCCGAACAACGCCTTCTTGAACGCCAGATCACCCACGGTATCCCGCACTTCGCCATTTTTCAGGACACGCACGCCCTCACCGGGCAGGTAGACCAGATCAAACACGTCACCTTCCTTGATCTCTTCCTGGAATACGGCCATGAACTGATCGATGTCGTCCTGAACCGGTGCCATGTTGCCATCGGTAGAGGCCTTGAAGCCCTCGAGAGTCGCCTCGGTCATACGTTCACTGGTGATCATTCCCGAGATAATGTGCAGCGTGATGGCCTGGGGCTCGTCAGCATTGATCACCGCCTCGCCGTCACTGATACTTTCCGGAACGTACAGACCACCCACATAAAGATCCATGAACCACTTCGACCGGGTACCGGCACCATTCAGCTTCAGTTCGGTGCCCATGGCCTGGTAGGTCTCGGGAACATCGACACCTTCAACCGTCAGGGCCGCGGCAGGAGCCGATAACATTGCTGTGAGGATCAGGGATACAAATCCTGATGAGAAAGCCTTCTTCATAGTCCTTTCCTTTTCCATCGTTATTATTGAATGCGTTTTCACTCGTCACCGGGGCTCGACACCCTATCCTGCCCGGTCAACGCATTCTAACAACGACACCGGGCAGCAGAGCGCCACCTGGTTCTCATTTGCGAGGCATGAAAACAGAAAAGCCGGCCCAAAGGATTGGCCGGCTTTTCTTTGTACTGAGGTCAGCGGGAATTACTGGAACAGGAGGTTCCCGGAAAGCCCCTCTTTCTCAAGGATTTCCCTCAGGCGGCGAAGCGCTTCCACCTGGATCTGGCGAACCCGCTCCCGGGTCAGGCCGATTTCCTGTCCGACCTCCTCAAGGGTACTCACCGGATAGCCCCGCAGACCAAAGCGGCGGGAAAGGACTTCCTGCTGCTTGTCGCTGAGCTGGTCGATCCACTTCTCCAGGCAGGAACACATATTGTTGTCCTGAAGCAGGTCCGCCGGGTCCGAAGCTCCCTCGTCTGCGACGGTGTCGAGCAGGGATTTCTCGCCCCCCGCACCAATCGGGGTATCCATGGAGGCAACCCGCTCATTCAGGCCCAGCAGGCGTTTCACATCCTCTGCCGGCTTATCGACCATCCGCGCGATTTCTTCTGCGGAGGGTTCATGATCCAGTTTCTGGGTCAGTTCGCGGGCCGCACGCAGGTACAGGTTGAGCTCCTTGACCACATGAATCGGCAGACGAATGGTGCGCGTCTGATTCATGATGGCCCGCTCGATGGTCTGGCGAATCCACCAGGTCGCGTACGTGGAGAACCGGAAACCGCGCTCGGGATCGAATTTCTCTACGGCACGGATCAACCCCAGGTTGCCCTCTTCAATGAGGTCGAGCAACGTCAGGCCGCGGTTGACGTACCTGCGGGCGATCTTGACCACCAGTCGCAGGTTACTTTCAATCATGCGTTTACGGCCGGACTCCTCACCTTTACGGGCAAGACGGGCGAAGTAAACTTCCTCTTCGGGTGTCAGGAGCGGTGAAAAACCGATTTCGTTGAGATAGAGCTGGGTTGCGTCCAGCTGCTTCTGGCTGGTGAAGTACCGTCCCTGGGTGGAGATTTCTTCTTCGGCGCTGTCCGCCGAGTCCTTTTCTGCTTTCTCTTCTGCTAGAACCTGATCTTCGGAATCATCCAGATCCTCGACACGATCAACAATGATGTCTTCTTGCTCTGCTGACATGTTTCTTGCCCCGCCTCTCAATAATCCTGTGTGAAGGCCCGATACTTCTTCTTATCCGGGACTCGGCTTCATTCATCTTCGTTTTTTCAGGACATTTGTTGTTTGGCCAAATCCGGCCAGGTCATTCTTGTTGTTTTGTCTTACGCGGTATCTGTAAGTGCCGGAGGTCAGGCTTGCGGCAGTCTTCCGGTCTGCTCGCTTTCGGGCTACCGGGGAGGCAGGTAATGGAGTGGATCGACAGGGTTGCCATTTTTTCGGATTTCAAAATGCAACATGGGTCGTTCCGCACCGCTGCTCCCGAGCTCTGCGATCACCTCTCCGGCGTTAACGTCCTCCCCTTCCTGCACCAGAATTTTCCGGTTATGGGCGTAAGCACTCAAATAGTGCTCGTTATGATTCACGATAATGAGGTTACCGTAACCAAGCAACCCGTTACCGGCATAGACCACATTTCCCGTGGCCGCCGCTTTCACAGCATCACCGGCTTTTCCGGCAATATCAATACCTTTGTTGACTTTTCCGGATGTTGAATATCCTGCAATTACGGTGCCAGCGTGTGGCCAGCGCCAGCTGACACTGGCTACGGTTTGCGACCGCTTGTCCAGGGAATCTCCCGAAGCTGCCGGCCTGGTGACTTTTGGCCGCGGCGCCGATTTTGGTGTGGGTGCCGGAGGCGCGGCCCTGGAGGGCGCTGCAGCAACGTTCTGCTTCCGGTTATTCTGCCCCGAGGATGTGACAGTTCCGCGAAGGTCCAGACGCAGGACCTGGCCGGGCTTGATGGTCCAGGGAGGGCCGATGCCGTTGGCGCTGCCCAGTTCCCGGTAGTCACGGCCGTAACGCCAGGCAATCCGGTACAACGTCTCTCCGGGTTTGACAACGTGTCGCCCCCAGTAAACGGGCGGGTTGTAGAGATCATCCTGATAGATTGCCGAGGTATTGCAGGCCGTCATTGAGATGAGACCGACGACGACCAGGAGTATTTTCAGGCAACGAGACCCGGGCGTGGCACCTGAGGGGAACCGCGGGAAGGCCGACCGTGCGGCATTGACTAGCCCACGCAAAAGTCTCACAGGAATAAAGCTGCCCCAGTTATGAAAAATCCGTCTAAAAAATACGAAGGATCAATCCAGATTCTAAAGTTTTTATAGTAACTAGCTAATTTATTGCATATTTCCAGAGGCAATCCAAGTTACGTGCCCGTTGCCTTTGTTACCGAGAGGAACACTGATTCTGTGCGCCAGGTAACACTTTTCGACTCCCGACCCACTCGATTGCCAGTACCAGAAGCAAACCGACCACTGCCATCAACAGCGCCATGAGCACCTGTGGGTCCTGACCGGTCAGCTGTTCAAAGGTCGCCGGACCAACGCTGGCTTCGTTCAGCGGCACCTGCTCGCCGGAGCTGTTGGTTCGCCAGCTGAGGACTTCCTTCCAGGGCCATACCTTGTTCAGCGCACCGATCATGAACCCGGTCAAAAGCGCCAGGACCATGTCGTGGAAATGCCGGAACGCCCAGGTAATCAGCCGCGCTATGGACAGTAGCCCGGCCAGGCAGCCGGCCATGAACAACATCAGGATCCCGAGGTCCGCCGCCTTGATCGCAGCGAGAACCGGTGCATACATACCGATAATCACCAGGATAAAGCTCCCGGAAATCCCCGGCAGGATCATGGCGCAGATTGCCAGCGCGCCGGAACCGAAAAACGCCAGCGCCGACGGAGACAGTTGTGCACCGGACAGCGTGGTAATCCACCAGGCAACAGCAATCCCCCCAAGCAGCGGCACCAACAGGGCAACACGGTAGCGACGCACCTGCCGGCCCACATGCCAGACGGATGCCACAATCAGGCCGAAGAAAAAGCTCCAGATCAGGATGGGGTAATTGGCCAGGGCAAAACTGATGGCCGAAGCCAGGGTCACAATACTGGACAGGATGCCCGCCAGCAGGCACACCAGAAACGTACCGTCACAGGCATCCCAGAACGCCCGGAACCGTCCCCTGGACAAGTCACGGAAAACGGCAACCGGAGCGGCATTGATGGCTTCCAGCAGACGAAAATAGATGCCGGTTATGAAGGCGATGGTGCCACCGGACACCCCTGGCACGATATCGGCTGCCCCCATGGCCATGCCACGCAGGAAAACGGCCGCTGGATGCTGGTCTCTCCGCACGTCGGGCGAGGCCTCGCTCGCCGCCTCACTGGACTCCCTCACCGGATCACTCCTCCGAGCAGGGGCACGAAATTCACCGGCTCAAGCTCCCGCCGTTCAAAATTCTCGCCACGACGTACCACTTCCACCAACACCTGCTTCTCCTCTCCGACCGGGGCAATCAACACGCCGTTGTCCGCCAGCTGGGCCAGCAACTCTTTTGGAACGTCTCCGGGTGCGGCCGTCACAATTATGCCGTCAAAGGGCCCCTTCTCCGGCCAGCCCATGCCACCGTCCGCATGCTTGAGCAGTACATTGCGCACGCCAAGCTGCCGCAGTCGGTCCCGGGCCCGATCCTGTAAAGGCTTGATGCGCTCCACGCTATAAACTTCCCCGAACAGCCGCGACAGCACAGCCGTCTGATAGCCTGAGCCAGTACCCAACTCCAGGACACGAGCCGGCCTGTGGTGATGCAGGAGTTCCGTCATGCGGGCGACGATATAGGGCTGGGAGAGGGTCTGCCCGTAACCGATGGGAAGTGAGGTGTCCTCGTAGGCACGATGGGCCAGCGCCTCATCGAGGAAGATATGACGGGGCACCTCCCCGATGATTTCCAGCACCGTGTCCGATTCGATTCCGGATTCCCGCAATCGTTGTACCAGGCGCATACGGGTTCTTCGGGAGGTCATTCCAATTCCCTGGAGCTGTGCACTCATGAGGACAGTCCTCCGTCGAAGCCCAGTTCATCAACCCACTCCCTCAAGGGGACAAGGGCTTCATGGCGGGTCATATCAATATGAACCGGGGTGATCGAGACATACCCCTCACGAACCGCATGAAAATCCGTTCCGGGGCCAGCATCACCGCCCTCCCCGGCAGCACCGATCCAGTACCGCTGCTTGCCCCTCGGACAGGTCATGGGCACGGCCCCTTCGGCCCGCTCCCGGTGGCCGAGGCGGGTAACACGAATGCCCGCCAGCTGCTCCCAGGGTCGATCAGGGACGTTAACATTCAGGATCGAACGCGGTCCGAGCTGGAGCGGACGGTCCTGCTCCAGGAGCATGCGTACAACCCTCGCGGCGGTTTCGTAATGGAAATGGCCATCGTTCACCAGGGATACCGCAATCGCCGGCAAACCGAGGTGACGCCCTTCGGTGGCGGCTGCTACCGTGCCGGAATAGATAATATCGTCGCCCAGGTTGGCGTGGGTATTGATGCCGGACACGACCCGGTCGAAAGGCTCCTCGAACAGACCGTTCACGGCCAGGTGCACGCAGTCGGTGGGGGTTCCGTCCACTGAATGAAAACCGTTGGGGTGTTCCTCAACGGTGAGGGGGCGATTCAGAGTCAGTGCGTTACTCGCACCGCTGTGGTCCCGGTCCGGAGCCACGACTTCCAGGTCTCCCAGGCCCTGAAGCCCCTCATAGAGGGCAACAAGCCCAGGCGAATGCACACCATCATCATTCGATAACAGAATTCGCACAGTGTTCTCCGCTAGCATTTTTTATTCGTTATGACGGCCGAGGCTCATGTCCTCCAGCTCGAAAATATCACCCAGGACCGTGGTTGCGTACTGACCCGGGGGCAGAACAAAACAGATTTTCAGGGCATTCTCCGCCAGCCACTCCCAGCCAAGCTCCCGGGGCTGCACCACCAGTGGCCGGCGCTCGGGCTTCATTCGGGTAGCACCAAACAGACGCTCAAGCTGTGGCCACTGCCCAACTACCCCACGTTCCAGCTTTTCCTGGCCCAAAGTCGCAGTCGTCCCGCCGTCACCCCACATCGGTCCCGTCGGTCCAGCCGGGGCCTCTTCCGGCTCCCCCGGCAGACAGGTGGCCCAGCTACCATCCGATACCCGAGCAGCCAGCACTTCATTGAACAACCACGAGCGCGCCGCCGAAAAGTACAATACGTTTTTCGACCCGTCCCTGCCACCACGTGAGCCACGTTTTGCGCCGCGGCCACGACGATTCAGCTGCGAGGGATCAACCTTGAGGGCCTTATCGAGATTGCCCCCCTCGTGCCCGAAGCGCTGAGGCCCGAAGTAATTGGGCGCCCCCTGCTGCCCGAGGCGTTTCAATGCCCCATCAATTTCCGGCACCGAACCCTCAACGTTTCGCAGCAGGATCGTGAATCGGTTAGCCGAGTGCTCGCCGCGTCGCAATTTCCGGGGTGCCCGGGAAGACGCAAGCACTCGCCAGCGCATGGCCACCTCCCGGATAAACAGGTCGTCGTCGGACTCCATACCCGGCCGGTAGAGACTGAACCACTGGCTGGTCACCGCATGGCGATCCTTGAGGCCACAAAAACCGACATCAAAGCCACGGCAACCCGCCATTCGCGCCAACTGCCTGGCAACAAACTCGGTGTTATCCCCGGTCTTCTCGAGGCAGAGACACAGGTGCTCACCCTCGCCGGGAATCAGGTCGGAAACGGCCAGAATCTCCTCGACCCGGAAATCCCCGGGAAGTACTTTCAGCTGCGCCCGGGCAACCCGACCGTGGCTGGTCGGCCAGTCCAGGCGCCACTGCCCCCGCGAGAGGTCGTCAGTGCTCACGTGCTCACCGGCTCAAGCAGACAAATTGCCTGGCAGGCGATCCCTTCACCCCGTCCGGTAAAACCGAGCTTCTCGGTGGTGGTGGCCTTGACACTCACCCGATTGGCGGCGATGCCAAGGTCCTCGGCAATGTTCAGTCGCATGGCCTCTACATGCGGGGCCATCTTCGGAGCCTGGGCAATGATCGTGCTGTCCACGTTGACCACCCCGTAGCCCTCCTCACGGACCCGGGCCATTACCCGACGCAGCAGGTCGCGACTGTCGGCCCCGGCCCACTCGTCGCTGGTATCCGGAAACAGATGGCCGATATCGCCCAGCGCAACTGCACCGAGCAACGCATCAGCCAGGGCATGGAGCAGTACATCGCCATCGGAATGTGCCTTCAGCCCATGATCGTGCGGGATTTGCACCCCACCCAGAATAACGGAATCACCTTCGCAAAAGGCATGGACATCAAAGCCCTGACCAATCCGCATGCATCTCTCCGGAACGTTGAAAAGAAAGTGTTTGGTGGAACCGGTTACAGCCGACTCAGGATAAAACCGGCCAGCGCAAGATCTGACGGAACCGTAATCTTGAGATTATCCGGCCGCCCTTCCACCAGAACCGGCATGTTACCGGAAAATTCCATGGCAGAGGACTCATCCGTCACTCCCTGACCGGCAGCCAGACACGATTCCAGCGCACGGGTAAGCGCCCCGAACCGAAACATCTGCGGCGTCAACGCCCGCCAGAGCCGGCTCCGATCCACCGTCGCCTCCACCTCCGGCGGCTGGCCATCATCAGCCTGCTTGAGTGTATCCGCCACCGGAGCCGCCAGCAGCCCGCCAACGGGGTGCCCCGAAAGGGTACCAATGAGGTTTGTCAGGTCGTCAGGATGGACACAGGGTCTGGCGGCATCATGCACCAGCACCCAATCGTTCTCATCGGCCTGTTCCTGCAAGGCATGGAGCGCCGACAACACCGAATCAGCGCGTTCCTTTCCCCCGGTGCACGTCTGGATACGGTCATCTTTGACGGCTTCGGTATCCGGCCACCAGTGGTCCTGGGGGCTCAGGGGGACCATACAGCCGGCGAAATCGGCATTATCGAGGAGACGAGAAAGAGTGATATCAAGAATGAAGCGGTTAGCCAGCGTCAGATACTGCTTTGGCACTTCGGACTTCATACGCTTACCGATGCCGGCAGCGGGAACAATCAACCAAAGTCTGGGGTAGGTCATAAGAGGTCTGCACGTGGTCTGGAGAGAGGCGGGGTAGTCCTCAGTTCTCAACAACCAGGAAAAAAGTCTCGTCCTCGCGAATCAACCCAAGGTTCATCCTGGCCCGCTCTTCCAGGGCCCCCTCCCGGGTGCGCAGATTCCTTACCTCTGCGTAGAGGCGATCATTACGGGCTGCCAGCTCGGCATTCTCCGCACGCTGCTCGGCAATGGACTGCTCCAGGGACCACACCTGCGCAAAGCTGCCCTCCCCGACCCACAGGCGAACCTGCAGCAGGAGAATCAACACAACCATGATGGCCCAAAGCGTTTTCATTCCAATTCCGTCGGAGAAATAACCGTTCAAAAAATCAGCACTGACTAATGAGTATAGACCTTAGAGTAGATTAACAACAAATTCTTCTAACTGGTTGTACAAAAAGGCCATCGTGTCTGAATTTTCATTCAGAACGCGATGGCCTTAACATTTTGTTACTTGCCGACCGCTGCCGGCAAGCCTTTTTTACCGCCGGAACCTCAGCCCTGGCCCTTGATCTCGCTCAGACCACGGTAAGGCGCCTTGCCATCCAGCGCCTCTTCAATGCGCAGCAGCTGGTTGTACTTGGCAACCCGGTCAGAACGGCACAGCGAACCGGTCTTGATCTGACCCGCGCAGGTGGCAACCGCCAGATCTGCGATGGTGGTGTCCTCGGTCTCACCGGAGCGGTGGGAAATGACCGCGGTGTAGCCCGCATCCTGAGCCATCTTGATGGCATCCAGAGTCTCGGTCAGGCTGCCAATCTGGTTGAACTTGATCAGGATGGAATTACCAACACCTTTCTCAATGCCCTGCTGGAGAATTTTCGTGTTGGTCACGAACAGGTCGTCACCGACCAGTTGCACCTTGCTGCCCAGCTTGTCGGTCAGCACTTTCCAGCCGTCCCAGTCGCTTTCGTCCATACCGTCCTCGATGGAAACGATGGGATAACGCTCGCACAGACCCGCCAGGTAATCAGCAAAGCCTTCGGAGTCGAAGCTCTTGCCTTCGCCGGAGAGCTGGTACTGGCCATCTTTATAGAATTCAGAAGAGGCGCAATCCAGGGCGAGCGTTACATCGGTACCAAGCTTGTAGCCCGCCTTGTCTACCGCTTCCTTGATCACAGCCAGTGCCGCCTCGTTGGACGGCAGGTTCGGCGCAAAACCACCCTCATCACCAACTGCGGTGTTCAGACCCTGCGCCTGCAGAACTTTTTTCAGGCTGTGGAAGATCTCCGCGCCAACACGAAGGGCTTCGGAAAACGTCTTGGCAGAAACCGGCTGAACCATGAACTCCTGGATATCAACGTTGTTATCCGCGTGCTCGCCACCGTTGAGGATGTTCATCATGGGCACCGGCATGGAGAACTGGCCGGAGGTACCGTTGATATCCGCGATGTGCGCATACAGCGGCTTGCCCAGAGAGATTGCCGCAGCCTTGGCCGCTGCCAGAGAGACCGCCAGAATGGCATTGGCGCCAAGATTCGCCTTGTTCTCGGTACCGTCCAGTTCCAACATGATGTTGTCCAGACCACGCTGGTCAGCCGCATCTTTGCCAACGAGCGCATCACGGATCTTGCCGTTCACGGCTTCGACCGCTTTCAGAACGCCTTTGCCCAGGTACCGGGTCTTGTCGCCATCACGCAGTTCCAGTGCTTCCCGGGAACCGGTTGAAGCGCCGGACGGTGCACACGCACTTCCGATGGTTCCGTCTTCGAGGATTACGTCTGCTTCGACAGTGGGGTTACCACGGGAATCCAGAACCTCGCGGCCCTTGATGTTGGCAATCTTGGTCATTCTTCTCTGTCTCCAAGTTCGTGTTCAATTTTGGGAGTCAGAGCGAGCGGGAACGGCCCTGCGAAAACCGCTACAAGCACATCCATGTGCGCTTGTTTCGGGCCGTCCCTGGCCCTCTACATTTTCGCAGGGCCGTTCCCGCTCGCTCCCATAGTCCGTATGAAACACCAACACCGCCAATCAGGCGGTGTCGATAGGTTTAAAACTTTTCACCAGGTCATCCACGGCTTTGACCCGCTGCAGGAAGGGCTCCAGCTGGCTGAGCCGCAGGGCGCACGGGCCGTCACACTTGGCCTGGTCGGGATCCGGATGCGCCTCCAGGAACAGACCGGCCAGCCCCTGGGACATGCCGGCCAGTGCCAGATCAGTGACCTGGGCCCGTCGGCCGCCGGCCGAATCGGCACGGCCGCCCGGCATCTGCAGGGAATGGGTCACATCGAACATCACCGGCACATTCATGGCCTTCATGATGCCGAAGCCAAGCATGTCCACCACCAGGTTGTTATAGCCGAAGCTGCTGCCCCGCTCGCACAGGATAACCTTGTCATTGCCGGCTTCCTCGCACTTGGTGATGATGTGCTTCATCTCCTGGGGTGCAAGGAACTGGGCCTTCTTGACGTTGATCACCGCGCCGGTTTCGGCCATGGCAACCACCAGATCGGTCTGGCGGCTCAGGAAAGCCGGCAGCTGAATGATGTCACAGACCTTGGCGGCCGGAGCTGCCTGTGCCGGCTCATGGACGTCAGAGATGATCGGCACCCCGAATTTGCTCTTGATGTCCGCCAGGATCTGCAATCCCTTCTCGAGGCCGGGGCCACGAAATGAGTGCACAGAGGAACGGTTGGCCTTGTCGAAGGACGCCTTGAATACGTACGGAATACCCAGTTTGCCGGTCGCCTCGACATAGGCCTGCGCCACCTCCATGGCAAGTTCCGGAGATTCCAGGACGTTCATTCCGCCGAACAGCACGAAAGGCTTGTCGTTGGCTACCTCGATGCCCGAAACGTTTACCGTGCTCTGCGCCATGCTCAGGACTCCTTCTTATGCGCCAGAGCCGCTGAAACGAAACCTTTGAAAAGCGGATGACCATCCCGGGGCGTGGAGGTGAATTCCGGATGGAACTGGCAGGCCACGAACCACGGGTGTTCCGGAGCTTCGACCACTTCCACCAGCTTGCCGTCACTGGAGCGGCCGGAAATCTGGAGGCCGGCGCCCTCGAGGGCCGGAAGGAAATGGTTATTCACCTCATAGCGATGACGATGGCGCTCACGAATGGTCTTCTTGCCATAGCAGTTGGCGATGGTGGAACCTTCGGTCAGCACACAGTCCTGGGCTCCCAGGCGCATGGTACCGCCCAGATCCGATTCCTCGGTGCGCTCCTCGCGCTCACCGGTGGCATCCAGCCACTCGGTGATCAGACCGACCACCGGCTCCGGGGTATGGGTGCGGAATTCGGTGCTATGGGCATCCTTCAGGCCGGCGACATTGCGCGCATACTCGATGACCGCCACTTGCATGCCAAGGCAGATACCGAGATAGGGAACCTTGTTCTCCCGGGCGTATTGCACGGTGCGGATCTTACCCTCAACACCACGCTCGCCAAACCCGCCGGGAACCAGGATGGCATCGGCGGACTCCAGCGCACGTGTACCGTCCCGCTCGATGTCTTCGGAATCAATGTAGTTGATGTTGACCTTGGTCCGGGTCTTGATGCCGGCGTGCAACAGGGATTCAATCAGCGACTTGTAGGCATCCAGCAGCTCCATATACTTGCCGACCATGGCGATGGTCACTTCCTGCTCCGGGTGCATCAGCGCATCCACGACGCCGTCCCACTCGCTCAGGTCAGCCGGCCGGGCATCGAGATTGAACCGCTCGATCACCAACTGATCCAGGCCGTGCTCGTGCAGCATGCGCGGAATGGCGTAGATGGATTTGGCATCCTGAAGCGGAATCACGGCACGCTCTTCCACGTTCGTGAACAGTGCGATCTTGCGACGGGAGCTGGCATCCACTTCGTGCTCGGATCGGCACAGCAGGATATCCGGTTGCAGACCGATGGAACGCATCTCCTTGACGGAGTGCTGGGTCGGTTTGGTCTTGATCTCGCCGGCAGTGGCGATATACGGAACCAGAGTCAGGTGCATGAACAGGGCGCGCTGCGGGCCAACCTCAACCTTGAGCTGACGGCAGGCTTCCAGGAACGGCAGGGACTCGATGTCGCCCACCGTGCCACCGATCTCGATCAGCGCGACATCCACGCCGGCGGCACCTTCCACTACCCGGCGCTTGATCTCGTCGGTGATGTGGGGGATGACCTGGACCGTGCCGCCCAGGTAGTCGCCACGCCGCTCCTTGCGGATGACTTCCTCGTAGACGCGACCGGTAGTGAAGTTGTTGCGGCGACTCATCCGGGTACGAATGAAACGCTCGTAGTGGCCAAGGTCCAGATCGGTTTCCGCGCCGTCTTCGGTGACAAAAACCTCACCGTGCTGGAACGGGCTCATGGTGCCGGGGTCTACGTTGATGTAGGGGTCCAGCTTGAGAATGGTGACCTTCAGGCCGCGTGCCTCGAGGATGGCTGCCAGGGAGGCAGACGCAATACCTTTCCCCAAGGAGGACACGACACCGCCGGTGACGAAAATATAACGCGTCATGCAGATTCCGTGATTATCTGGTTCGGTGAAGGAGGGAGATTGTTCATCTCAAGATGGGACGCCAGACTACCAGAAAGCCCCCCCTTACTCAATCACAATCCCGCTCCACAATCAGCCGCCAGCCAGCGGCAGGGGCGCTTCCCGAGTATTGTCCAGAACACCACAAATCGCCAATTCCGATCAGCGTTTCACCTTCGTCGTCGCGCCTGAAAACAAGCGGAATACGGGCCCTTTCCCAGGGTGGAATCCCCTGCTCCTGCAGCCATTTCTTGACCAGTTTTCCCGGCCCTTCCGGCAACGGGTGGAAGCGCTCGCCCCCCTGCCTCGTAGATACCCGTATTGCCGGCGGCGCCTGTTTGTGGCCAGAGGCAGACTCCAACCGGATTCGCCAGCCTGACCAACGCACCGGTTCGCCGGGCACGAGCCTGGCAATTGCGGACTCCGGTTCGGGCTGATCCGGAACCAGATAGAGGCGCCCCCGGAACCGGCGGATGGCAAAGCCCGCCCCGACCAGCTCGGGCTCACCGTCTTCCCGGGCGTGGATCAGCTCTTCGATAACCTGCGCCCAATCCCTGATGGAGGGCAGGTCGTAACCCGAGGTCCGGATCCACCAACGCAACAGGTTTTTCCGTTCCGGGAGCGGCAGCTGCTCGAGTCGCTCGATGGACAGGCGCCTGCCATCCGGGGCGCAGTCACGCCATTGAATCTCTGCCAGCCGGTCTGCCAGCGCCACCTGTTCTGTACAGGCAGCAGCGCTATGCCGGAGCCTGGCATTCAGGCCGGGCCAACGCTCCTTGAGCGCTGGCAGGATTCTCTGTCTGAGAAAGTTCCGATCAAAACGTTCTTCAGCGTTGCTCGGGTCTTCCACCCATTCCAGACCCGCTTCATTGGCCCATTGAGACAAGCGAGCCCTGTCGAATTCGAGCAAGGGCCGCACCAGTCGGCCGGCCCCCAGTGTCCGCTCACGGGGCATGCCCGCCAGTCCCCGCACGCCGGTGCCACGGAGCAGCCTGAACAGCACCGTCTCGGCCTGATCATCAGCATGATGCGCCATCAGCAGCAGGTCGCCGGATTCCAGGATTTCCTCGAATACCGCATACCGGGCATGACGGGCAGCCTCCTCAAGGCCACCGCCACTGGCGCCCACTCCTGCCTCGACATCGACGCGGCGCACCAGCAACTCAACGCCCAGAGCCTCACAAGTCCGGCGGCAGAACCGCTCGGATTCCGCGGCATTGGCCTGCAACTGATGGTTGATGTGAACGGCTCGAAGGCACGGGTCTTGAGGGAAGCAATGCGCTGCTGTATGCAGCAGAAGGCAGGAATCCAGACCACCGCTGAAGGCGATCCAGAGTCTGTTGTGCTCGGGGAGTGACCTGACCGGAGCGCAGAGTGCCTCCGGCCAGGCAAAACCGGGGACGGGTTTACCGTCCTGTGTCATAGCGGGTCAGCCGCTCATAGCGGCGGGACACCAGCTCGTCCGCGGGCAACCGGGAAAGTTCCGCGACTCCTTTGGACAGGGTTTCACGCAGCGATTCCGCCATCTCTTCCGGATTGCGATGGGCGCCGCCCAGCGGTTCGGCAATGACGTTGTCCGCCAACCCCAGATCTTTGAGCCGGTCCGCCGTTACGCCCATGGCTTCGGCAGCCTGAGCTGCGTATTCCGCGCTCTTCCAGAGAATAGAGGCACAACCCTCCGGTGAAATCACCGCGTAGGTGGAATACTGCAGCATGTTGAGCTGGTCACAAACGCCAATTGCCAGAGCGCCACCGGATCCACCTTCACCAATGACGGTGGAGATGATCGGGGTTTTCAGGCGGGACATGACCGCGAGGTTAAACGCAATCGCCTCGCTCTGTCCCCGCTCTTCGGCACCGATACCCGGGTAGGCACCCGGCGTATCGATGAACGTCAGGATGGGCATCTTGAATCGCTCTGCCATCTCCATCAGGCGCAGGGCCTTGCGGTAACCCTCGGGACGGGGCATGCCAAAGTTGCGCTTGACCTTGTCCCTGACCTCGCGCCCTTTCTGGTGACCGATAACCATAACCGGCTTGTCACCCAGGCGGGCGGTGCCGCCGACGATGGCCTGGTCATCCGCGTATCGGCGATCCCCGTGCAGTTCGTCGAAGTCATCGAAAATCATCTCGATGTAATCAAACGTATAGGGCCGGCGCGGGTGCCGCGCCAGGCGGGCAATATCCCAGGGCTGCAGGTTCGAGAAGATACTCTCCGTGAGATTGACGCTCTTCTTCTTGAGACGGTTGATCTCATCGGTGATGTTGATGTCAGTGTCATTGCCGACCATGCGAAGCTCTTCAATCTTGGCTTCCAGGTCGGCGATCGGCTGTTCAAAATCCAGGTAGTTAGGGTTCATGATGTTCCATCATTTTGATTTGCCTGACGGCCCCGCGGACCGCCAAAACCAGAATTTGGGACAAAGATAGCAGTGCATGCAGACCGGCTAAAGCGGACATTGGTCTTAATCATAGACCAGTTCAACCGATTGGTCGCCCACCAGGTACCTGAGCTCCAGCAACAGGTTATCGTCCGGCTGCACCCGCCAGGATTCCCCCAGCTCGATGCGGGTCCGGGCTTCCGGACTGCGGTACTCGATCCATACCGGGCTGCCCTCACAGCGGAAGGGCCGCAGGGTTTCGTCCAGCTTGTCCAGCAACCCGTTCTGCAACTGCTCCGCGGCCAGCTCCAGTTTGAGCCCGCGGCTGAACTGTTGCCGGGCGGTGGCTACGTCCATCACCGAGTTGACCCGCATTTTCATCTGGCCGGAGTAGTCATCGTGACTGACCTGCCCCTCCACGACAATGACCTGGTCCGACTGCAACAATTCCCGGTTCTCGAAGAAGGTTTCCGAAAACAGGGTGGCCTCGATCCGGGCGCTGCGGTCGTCCAGGGTAATGAAACACATGGTCGAACCGGTCCGGGTTTTCATGGTGCGCTGGGCAACCACCAGGCCTGCCACACGCTGGGGTGACTTGTTCGGTTTCAGGTCGGCAATCGATGAGCGGACAAACCGGCGCACTTCCTTCTCGTATTCGTCGAAGGGGTGACCAGTCAGGTACAGGCCGAGAGTGTCCTTCTCGCCCTTGAGGCGCTCCTTCTTCGGCCACTCACGGACATTGGCCACGTCTGCGTAGGCATCACCGTCCTCTCCGCCGGACTCGAGCATTTCACCAAACATATCCATCATGCCCGCGGCGTCGTTACGGGACTGCTGGTCCGCCTGCTGGACAGCCTTGTCGATGCTGGCCATCAGCTGGGCCCTGCCCGGCCCCAGCTTGTCCATGGCACCGGCGCGGATCAGCGCCTCCAAGGCTCGCTTGTTGACCTTCTTGAGGTCCACCCGCCGGCAGAAATCGAAAATATCCTCGAACGGACCGTCTTTGGCCGCCGCCACAATACTGTCGATCGGACCCTCACCCAGGCCCTTGATGGCGCCGAGACCATAGACGATCTGACCGTCATCGTTAACGGTGAAGGTATAGGCGGAACGGCTGACGTCCGGCACCAGCAGGTCCAGCTTCATGTTCCGGCACTCTTCCACCAGCGTGACCACCTTGTCGGTGTTCTGCATATCGGCGGTGAGTACGGCGGCCATGAACTCGGCCGGATAGTGCGCCTTGAGCCACAGGGTCTGGTAGGACACCAGGGCATAGGCAGCGGAGTGCGACTTGTTGAAGCCGTAACCGGCGAACTTCTCCACCAGGTCGAAGATGTTCTCGGCCAGGGTCTTGTCGATGCCGTTCTTCTCACAACCGTCCAGGAAAATGGCCTTCTGCTTGGCCATCTCTTCCGGTTTCTTCTTACCCATCGCGCGGCGGAGCATGTCCGCGCCACCCAGGGTGTAGCCCGCCATCACCTGGGCAATCTGCATGACCTGCTCCTGGTACAGGATGACCCCGTAGGTGGGCTCCAGCACCGGCTTCAGCCCCTGGTACTGATAATCCGGATGCGGGTAGGACATCGGCTGCCGACCGTGCTTACGGTCGATGAAATCGTCCACCATGCCGGACTGCAAGGGACCGGGACGGAACAGGGCCACCAGGGCGATCATGTCTTCCAGGGAGTCCGGCTGCAGGCGGCGGATGAGGTCCTTCATGCCGCGGGATTCCAGCTGGAACACGGCCGTGGTTTCGGCCCGCTTCAGCATTTCAAAGGACGGCTTGTCATCCAGCGGGATGGTGCTGATGTCCAGGGTCCCCTCGCCAAGTTTTTCCCGGCGCGGGTTGATCATGTTCAGGGCCCATTTGATGATGGTCAGGGTCCGCAGACCGAGGAAGTCGAACTTCACCAGGCCGGCATCTTCCACATCCCCCTTGTCAAACTGGGTCACCAGGCTTCCGCCCTCGTCATCGCAGTACAGCGGCGAGAAGTCGGTAATCTTGGTGGGCGCGATCACCACGCCCCCCGCGTGCTTGCCGGCATTCCGGCATACGCCCTCGAGCTTGAGGGCCATCTCCCAGATTTCCTGGGCTTCCTCATCCTGCTCCAGGAATTCCTTCAGCTGCGGTTCTTGCTCGATCGCCTTCTCCAGGGTCATGCCAACTTCGAACGGAATCAGCTTTGACAGCTTGTCCGCCAGACCGTAGGACTTGCCCTGTACCCGCGCCACATCCCGCACCACCGCCTTGGCAGCCATGGTACCGAAGGTGATGATCTGGGAGACGGCCTCCCGGCCGTACTTTTCGGCCGTGTAGTCGATCACCCGGTCCCGGCCTTCCATGCAGAAGTCGACGTCGAAGTCGGGCATGGATACCCGTTCCGGGTTCAGGAACCGCTCGAACAGCAGATCGTATTCCAGCGGGTCCAGATCGGTGATCAGCAGAGCATAGGCCACCAGGGAACCGGCACCGGAACCCCGGCCGGGGCCAACAGGCACACCGTTGTTCTTGGCCCACTTGATGAAGTCCATCACGATCAGGAAGTAACCCGGGAACCCCATCTGGATGATGATATCCAGCTCGAAGTTCAGGCGCTTGTAGTAGGCTTCCCGTTTCTCGTCGTATTCCGGGTCGTCCCTGCTCAGAGTTTTCGCCAGGCGCGCTTCCAGGCCTTCTTCCGACACATGACGGAAATATTCGTCCATGGTCATGCCGTCGGGGATCGGATAATTGGGCAGGAAGTACTCGCCCATGCGCACCTTCACCGAGCAGCGGCGGGCAATTTCCACCGTATTCTCAACGGCCTCGGGAATGTCCGAGAACAGCTCGATCATCTCCTCGGCGCTGCGCAGGTATTGCTGGTCACTGAACCGCCTCTCCCTGCGCGGATCATCGAGGGTACGGCTTTCACCGATGCAGACCCGGGCCTCGTGGGCCTCGAAGTCATCCGCTTCCAGGAAGTGCACGTCGTTGGTGGCCACCACCGGCAAGTCCAGCTCCGACGCCAGGCCCACACTCAGGTGCAGGCAGTCTTCATCACCCGGGCGGCCGGTACGCTGAAGCTCCAGGTAATAGCTGTCCGGGTAGAGGTTCTTCCAGTATTGCGCACGCTCCCGGGCCAGCTCCGGCTTGCCCGCCAGCAGAGCCTTGCCGACATCACCCAGCTTGGCACCGGAGAGTGCGATCAGGCCTTTTGACCGCTCTTCCAGCCAGGCGCGCTGAATGATCGGCTTGCCGAAGCGCTGGCCGTCGGTGTAACCGAGGGAGATGATTTCGGTCAGATTCAGGTAGCCGTCATTGTCCCTCGCCAGCAGTGTCAGGCGGAAAGGATTGTCCGGCTCGTCAGGGTTTTCCAGCCACAGGTCCGCGCCAATGATCGGCTTCACACCGGCGCCGGTGGCCGCCTTGTAGAAACGAACCAGCGAGCACATATTGGATTGCTCGGTCAGCCCCACCGCGGGCATGCCCAGCTCGGCGACACGACTGACCAGGGGTTTCACCCGGACCAGTCCATCCACCATGGAGTATTCGGAATGTACGCGAAGGTGTACGAAGGTTTGCGCCATAATATGAGGCTGTTCCTGCTTGTGTTCAGTCATGGGCGCGGGCTCAGCCGCCGATCAACGCCCGGATATCCGCTTCTGTCTGGGGGCCGAATCGGGTTTCCAGTAGTTCCCCGTCCGGATTCACGACAAACGTTGCCGGCAGTGCCACCGGTACCTGCCAACCGAACCGGGAAGCGGGATCTTCCGCCAGCATGGTGAACTCGATACCCATCCGTTCACCAAGTGCTACCAGTTCCGCTCCGGTTACACCGTCAAAGTTGACGCCAAGCACCGCAATATCGGGCGCCTTATCCAGTTCGTTCAACTCCGGGATTTCCTCCAGGCAGGGCTTGCACCATTCAGCCCAGTAATTGACCAGCACCCATTGGCCCCGCAGGTTGTCCCAATTCAGGGGAGGCCCTTCCGCGCGTCCGAATTCGGTTTTCTGGCAGCCGGAAAGCAAAACCGCCACCAGAACGGCGGCCAGCACTGGCCAGCGAGCACGGCCACCCGATACAGGGTACTGCACGGCAACTCCTCCTGTTAGACTACGGGCCTTTGACAACCCGCCGTATCCATCCGAGACAATCAGGCCAGAAGATGACAGAACCGACCCGGATTTTCCACAACCCGCGCTGCTCCAAGTCACGTCAAACACTTGAACTGCTTAACAAACGGGGAATCGAGCCGGAGATTATACGCTACCTGGAAACCCCTCCGACAGCGGAAGAGCTCGGGAATATCCTCGACATGCTGGGCTGCCAACCCCGGGAACTGATGCGCACCAAGGAATCCGAGTACAAGGAGCTGGGCCTGGACAACCCAGATCTCACCCGGGAGCAGTTGCTCCAGGCAATGTCCGAGCATCCGAAACTGATCGAACGCCCCATTGTGATTCGTAGAACCAAAGCGGCACTTGGCAGACCGCCGGAGAACGTTCTCTCCATTCTGTAATGGAGATCAAAGTCATTTCGCAGCCGCCAAGCAAGGAAACCCTGTTCCATGCCAGAGCATGAACCTTACATTCTGATCCTTTTCTACAGCCGCACCGGCCAGACCGGGGAGCTGGCCCGCCAGATCGGCCGGGGTGTGGCTCGGGTAACCGGGATCGAGGCACGCCTGCGGGCCGTGCCACCGGTCTCACCGGACACCGAAGCCAGCCTACCCCCGGTGCCGGACGAGGGTGCCCCCTACGCCACCAAGGCCGACCTTGCCGGATGCGCCGGTCTGGCGATCGGCAGCCCGACCCGCTTTGGCAACATGGCGGCGCCACTGAAGCACTTTCTCGACACCACCGGCGACCTTTGGCTGAGCGGTGCACTGGCAGGCAAGCCAGCAGGCGCGTTCACTTCGACCGGCAGCCTCCACGGTGGCCAGGAAACAACCCTGATGACCATGATGATGCCGCTGCTGCACCATGGCATGGTGGTGTGTGGACTGCCCTACACCGAGAAGGCGCTGAGCGAGACCCGTTCCGGCGGAACGCCCTATGGCCCTTCCCACTGGGCCGGAACCGAAGAACAACTGCCTTTGAGTGACCACGAGAAAAAGCTGTGCCAGGCCTTTGGCCAGCGCCTGGCCACCCTGGCCCTTAAACTGTCCGACTGAACCGGAAAGCAACCATGCTCCACAACGCAAAAGCCAAACAGACCGCACGCCTGACCATCCTGTTGTATCTGGCGGTCCTGGCCACATTGTTAGCGACCACCTTTTTCCCTGCTCCGGTGGAAGGTGTCTCGATCACCCTGATGCTGACCGTCAAACTGGTGCCTCTGCTGGCGTTCGCGGTGCCGGTGTTCAGGGGCAACAACCGCGGCTATATCTGGATGGCTTTCGTGGTGATCTTCTACTTTACCCAGGCGGTGGTATCAGCCTGGCTGAGCGAGGGCGCGCCGGGACCGGTGCTGCTTACCGTGCTGACCCTGCTGCTGTTTGTCGTGGCCATGATCCACCTGAAGGTGAATCGCCCGCAGGCCGGTTAGAAGCGCCGGCCTTCTGTCTCAGGCTCCGGGCCGCAAACCGCATTGCCCAAGCAGGTCCTGCCAGGCCCGGGTGTGGTTTGCCATTGCCTGGTCCAGTTCAAGCCATAGACTTTCCGGGGCGGACAGGGACAGATGGTGCCGGTACCAGGTACGAAAGCTACCCGGCATCACTTCCTCCTGCATTTCCGCCAATTTGGCCAGTGGCTCGATCAGGGCACTCCTGGCCCGGCGGATCTCCCCCATGTAGGGCTGAATCTCCCCGATATAGATGTTGAAAAACATGTTTTGCACGATATCGGACTGATTGTTCGGCTTGCCATTGAGGCATAACGGCCTGCCCTCCAGACGTTCCTGCAACAGGCCTGTGGCATCGTCCAGCCTGGCCGACAGGACCCGGGCACTGTTGATCAGCTGCCCCGCCCGGTATTCGGCCTGCCAGCGCTGGTGAACATTGCCGGCAAAATCCAGGGACACGTCCAGATTCCCACCGAGCAGCCTGGCCATGGCGGCACTGAGCTGATGCGCATCCAGGGCCAGGTCGGAAACCGGATCACCTTCCGGGGCGACCGGGTAATACCCCTTGGCAAGAGTAAAAAGGGTCTCGACTTCTTCTACGCCCCAGGTCGCATTCCACACCGCAACAGGTAACGATTCCCGCTTGCTCTCAATAGCCTTGAGCAGAGCCTCTTCAAGCCTCTCCTCCTCCACCTCAGGCAGGCAATCGCGAGCCGCTTCGATGAAACGCACCTCATATCGAAGGCGATTGAGCGGCTGCATGACCCGGCCCATGACGGAGTTCTTCTCGCCCACCACATACTGCAGTTCGCATCCGTACAAAGACAGGAAGTCGAGCATCCCGATGTCCAGTTCCGGCATGGTCAACACCCGGTCACGGCGGCGGGGGATCTGTTCGGCGGGCTCGGGAGAAGACAATTCGGGTTCCGTCTCCAGAACCCGCGCGACCCGCTCCACATACTCATCCATCATGGGGCGGGCCTCAGAGAAAGGATTACAGGCGGACAGGACCGGAATCAACAGCAAAGGCACCAGCCTGAGTGCCAGGCAACGTCCGGTCATGGGATCCTCCTGTAGTCGGTTCGGCAGGATCAGCGCTTGCGAAGCAGCGTATCTACCTCCGAAAAGTCACGGGCAACAAAACGGCTGGTGTCGGGCAACTCACCCTCCCGGACCAGCCAGGCGGTCTTCAGACCGACGGCGCTGGCAGCCTCGAGCTCTGCCTCGACATCAGACAGGAACAGGACCGTTTCCGGTTCGACACCCAGCTCCTTCAGGATATTACGATAGGAATCGGCTTCTTTCTTGCCTCCGATCCGGGTATCGAAATACCCCGAGAAAAACGGCGTAAAATCGCCCTCGGTGGTAAAGCCGAAAATGAGCTTCTGCGCTTTCACCGAACCGGAGGAGTATACGAACAAACGCAACCCCCGATCATGCCACCGCTGCAGGTAATCCGCGGCGTCCGGGTAAATATGACCCTTCAACTCACCCTGCTGGTAGCCCTGTTCCCAGACCATACCCTGCAGGGCTTTCAGAGACGTTTCCTTGCGGTCCTCACGAATCCACTGCTGGAGCACGTCAACAAGGCCATCAACATCAGTGCGATCGACACCGCTCTTTTCGGCCACCGCGTCGAGCTGTTCGGCTACGGCCGGAACATCCCGGTTTTCGGTCACAAACCCGGGCAGATGCTTGGCCGCAAAGGGAAACAGAACATCATGCACAAACGAAATGGAGCTGGTGGTGCCCTCAATGTCTGTCAGGATAACCCGGATCATCCGCTCGCCTCCGCCAGCGCCTCATACCTCGGCAGACGGCTGGCGATATCCTCACCGGTGAAATCCGCCACCCAGCCTTCAGGGTTACTGAACAGCCGGATACAGATAAACTCCGGTTCGGGCCCCATATCAAACCAGTGCCGGGTGCCGTCCGGAACGCTGATCAGGTCGTTCTTCTCGCACATCACCGCGTAAACCTGGTCGCCGAAATGCAGGTAGAACAGGCCCCGGCCCCGCACGAAGAAGCGCACCTCGTCCTCACTGTGGGTGTGCTCATCCAGGAACTTCTGTCGGAATACCTCTTTCTGCGGGTTGTCCGGGTTCAGACTGACCACGTCGGCAGTCTGAAAACCGCATTCCGCCTTCAGTTGCGCAATTTCCCCGCTGTAGGCCTCCAGAATCTCTTCCTGGCTGGCATCGGCGGGCAGATCCCGGGTCGGCCACTGCTCGAAGCGAATGCCCTGGGTGGCCAACAGCTCCCGGATTTCCGACGGTTGTTCCGTCACGGTGTGCGGCTGCTCTGGCTGGCTTTGGTCAAAGATGCTCAGGGTAGTCATGGGCGGACCCTCATGGTTTCAAGTTCACATTCAAAAAGGAATTCAAACGCTTCCACGTGTCGCAGGCAATCAGCCATGGTGTTGCCCCAGGTATAGAGGCCATGCCCCCGGATAAGGTAGCCCGGCTGCTCCGGATGCTCCGCAAACCAGGCCTTGGTCTCCCGGGCGAGAGCGTCGATATCCTGGGTATTATCGAACACCGGAACTGTCAGAACGGATTCGTGGGTCTGCACGCCGGCGAAGGCCTTCTGAAGCTCATACCCTTCCAGCTCCAGCGCCCTTCCCGGTTCAAGCAGCCGGCTGAGTACCGTCGCTTTCACGGAATGGGTGTGCAGCACCGCCCCGACCTCCGGAAACAGTTCGTACAGTATGGTATGCAGGCGGGTTTCCGCCGAGGACCGGCAGTTGCTCTGGACTGGCTGACCGGACAGGTCCACCACCATTACATCTCCGGCTCCGAGCTGCCCCTTGTGCCGGCCGGAAACCGTGATTGCAACGTGCTTATCGTCAATCCGCGCGGAATAATTGCTGCTGGTCGCCGGCGACCAGCCCTGCTGGTACAGGAAGCGACCGGCTTCAACGATGGATTCTGCCGCTGTGGCGTATCGGGTGACATCGAACAAGGTATTTCTCCAGGGACCAGGTGCCAGGGGTGTCCCCGCCGACCGGAGATCATTGACCCTTATTTGCCGCTATTATAGGGATGGTTGAACAGCCCGCAAATCACGAAGGGGCTGCTGAAGGCATCAAACATCGGCCCTCAGCGGCAGCGTCCGTTGACGTTTGCCGGTCAGCGCAAACAACGCATTGCCCAAAGCCGGAATCACCGGCGGCACGCCCGGCTCGCCGACCCCGGTTGGTGTCTCGGTGCTGTCCACGATCTCCACCTCGACCTCCGGCCGCTCGTAGTGCCTCATGAGGGGGTAGTCGTGGAAGTTGGATTGCCGGACTTCGCCCTGCTCCAGAGTAATTTCCCCATACAGGGCTGCTGTCAGGCCGAACAGGATACCACCCTCGATCTGGTCAACCACGATTGCCGGGTTGACCACCTGGCCACAATCCACGGCAGCAGCAACCCGGTACACCCGGATCGAGCCGTTCTCGAGGCCCGCTTCCACCACCTGGGCCACGTAGGTGCCAAAACTGCGCATCAGGGCAATGCCACGGGCCCGGCCCTCCGGCACCGGCGTATCCCAGCCGCCCAATCGGGCCGCCCGGTCCAGTACCTCGCGATGTCTCGGCTCCTTGGCCAGCAGGCCACGACGGAATCGGTATGGATCCTGCCCCGCCTCGTGGGCCAGTTCGTCCATGAAAGTTTCGACGGCAAAGCCGTTATGGGAGTACCCCACCGAACGCCACCAGGTAATGGGGACACCCGGGTCGATATGGGTATGACGGATATCGATGCTCGCCACCTGGTACGGATATTCGATAGCTCCCTCGATGGCGGAGATATCCTTCGGGGTGGCAATACCCTCTGTCCAGCCCCCAACCTTGCCCAGGGCGTCGTAGAGGAATTTGGGCGTCCAGGGGAACTGCGCGGGCGCGGCATTGCGAACGTACCAGTTCAGAATCTGCGGCCCGACGATCTGGTGCTGCCAGCCAGTGAGCTCACCCTCGTTCAGGGCGGCCTTCATCCGGTGCAGCATGGCCGGCCGGTACAGATCGTGGCGGGTATCTTCTTCCCGGGACCAGATTAACTTCACCGGCCGGTCGACGCGGAACGCAATCGCGGCAGCCTCTTCTATATAGTCCTGGGTCAGACGCCGGCCGAAGCCGCCCCCGAGGAAGGTGGTGTTGATCGTCACCTCGTCCGGGGCCAGACCGGTCACCCGAGCAGCGGCTATGCGGCCGAGATCCGGGGCCTGGGTCGGCGCCCAGATCTCCATATGATCATGCCGGTACCAGGCCGTGGCATTCATGGGCTCAAGCGTGGCGTGGGCCAGATAAGGCTGGCTGTATTCCGCCTCCACCACTCTTTCAGAGGTTTCCAGAGCCCGGTCGGCATCACCCTCACTGCGCTCCGACTCGCCGGCATTCTCGTCCGCAGCTTTGCGGTAGGTCTCGAATACCTCCTGCGTGGACAAGCCCAATGCTTCCGAGAAGTCCCACCTCACTTTCAAGGCGTCCTGCGCCTTGCGGGCCCGCCAGTACCTGTCGGCAACGATAGCCACTCCTCGATCGATTGCCATGACCTCGAGAACGCCTGGCATGGCCCGTACTTCCTCGGCATTGAACGACTGCACCTTGCCGCCGTATCGGGGCGAGCGGGTAACCACCGCATACACCATGTCCGGCAGGCTGACATCAATGCCGTACACGGCAGTGCCGGTGGACTTGGCACGGGCGTCGAGCCTGCGGTTCTGTTTGCCGATGTATTTCCACTCAGCTGACGGCTTGAGCGCGACATCCCCGCGCAGAATTTCATTGGACGCCAGCTCAACCAGCTGGCCATAGCGCATGGAATCGATGCCATTGGGGTGGATCACGCGCCCGTCAGTGGCCGAGCACTCTCCCGCATCGACCCGCCAGACGCCTGCGGCCGCCCGGATCAGCATCTCGCGGGCGGAAGCGCCGGCCGCCCTGAGGGGTACCCAGCTGGCGGCGAGGCTGGTGCTGCCCCCGGTGAGCTGTAGCTTGTACAACGGATTCTTGTATTCGTCGGCAACCGGGGCAAAACGCGGCTCGATGGCCTCCGGAGCCACCTCCAGTTCCTCCGCAATCAGCGTGGTAAGGCCAGTGTAGGTACCCTGACCCATCTCCACCCGCGCCAGAGTGAAGTAAATGCGGTCATCCCGGGTAATTTCCAGCCAGGCATCCGGGCGCCATTCCCCCGTTTCCTCCTCGTAACCCGTGGGGAGCCCGGAACATCCGGGCAGTGACAGAGAGAGCATCAGGCTTCCGGAAGCACCGGCACTGACTTTCAGGAAATCCCTTCGGTTCAGCACCATGTCACGCCTCCTTCTGCGCCGCTTTCTTGCCGGCAACCACGGATTCCACGGCAGCGATGATCCGGTTGTAGGTGCCACACCGGCACAGGTTGCCTGTCATGGCAGCGACAATCTCGTCACGGCCAGGTGAGGGATTGGTCGCCAGCAAATGAGCGGCGCTCATGATCTGCCCGGATTGGCAGTAGCCGCACTGGGGCACTCCGTGATCAATCCAGGCCTGCTGTAACGCATGCAATCGATCACCATTGCCAAGACCTTCGATGGTGGTCACTTCGCGATTCGCAGCCGCTTCCACGGGCGTGGAACAGGACCGCACCGGCTGCCCGTCCAGATGCACCGTACAGGCACCGCACAGCCCGGCTCCGCATCCGAATTTGGTGCCCGGTAGGCCCAGTTCGTCCCGCAAAACCCATAGCAGCGGCGTGTCAGCCTCGATATCCAGCGAATGAGTCTCACCATTTACGGTCAGGCGTAATGCCATTGCCTCTCTCCTGTGCAGGGGCCTCTCGCCGGGCCACCTCTGTTATCCGGGGCAGGTCGACACCTGGTCCTTTACTTGACGACTTCCTCACCGTCCTTGTTTACCCAGATCTTGCGCTCACCGGATTCCATCTGACCGTTGGAATTCCAGACTTCGCGCCCCTCGGTGGCTTCCTCGACCTTGCCGTTATCATTCCAGATCACGCGATCCTTGCAGCCAGCCAGCGCCAGCACCGAGAACACCATCACAATCAACTGCTTCACCACACTTACCTCCGATACCGGCTTTGCCGGTTTTTTCAACATGAACCTGGAAAGGAATGGAAGCCCTAGCGGCTTCCGTGGATTTCACGATTGCGCTGCTTGTCGCGGTCACTCTTCCGTACCATGACATACACCGCCCCGGTGCCACCATGGTGTTTCTGGGCCGAATGAAACGCCAGCACATCGTCAAGCTCGGGTAGCCACTTGGCGAGATAGCTTTTCAGCTGGGCGATGCCGTCAGGATTACGCTCGCCCTTGCCGTGAAGGATGATCACCGAGCGTAAGCCGTAACGTACACAGTCACCGATAAACGTGAATACTTCCCGCCGGGCCTGCTCAACGGTCATCCGGTGCAGGTCCAGGCGGGCTTCGATGGGATACTGACCAAGTCGAAGCTTGCGAAAGACACCATGCTGGATGCCCGGCCGCTGCCAACTGAGAATATCGTGCGCGGTCAGTGGCTCCACCATATCGGACGTCAGCGGATTCGCATCCTTCAGCGGTTTCTCCACGGCCGCGCGCTGACGCTCCAGATGACCCGGAGTCAGTTCCCTGGGCGTGGAGACCTCGGCCCGGTTCGGTTTGCGGATGCGCCGGACGTCCTTCATTTCTTCCAAGAAGGCCAGGCGCTCGTCTTTACTGGTCATGGCTGAGTTTGTTTCTGGATTGATTGATGTCAGAACTTTACCACCGCCCCGGTATACCATAAAGGAAGCAACGCCCCGTCCCGCTTGCTACCAAGATCGTAGGGCTCGAAAGCGCACCCTGCACTACACTCAAACGGACAATAATAACGAGCGAATGGATCCGGATATGGCCTCGAACCAGGAAAGTAACCGCCCCCAGAATACCCGTGCCATCATGACCTTCCTCCGTGAGCATGCGCCTTTTTCCAGTATGGACGATGCTCACCTGGCACATTTTGCGGAACATGCCTCCCTGAGGTTCTATGCCGATGGCGATGTGGTGCTCTCGCCGGACGAAGGCATCGTCAAACGTTTTTACGTAGTAAAGCAGGGACGGATCCGTGGCGAACGGCACAACGAAAAAGAAGATCGCACCGAAACCACCTTTGAAATCAGTCGGGGCGAGTGTTTCCCGCTGGCGGCGATGATTGGCGAACGCCCCACCCGGACCCTTCACCGGGCCGATGGCGACACCTTCTGCCTGAGTATTGAACAGGATGCCTTTATCACCCTGTTCTCCGAGAGCGACCCGTTCCGGGATTTCTGCCTGCGGGGTGTCAGCAGCCTGCTCGATCAGGTGAACCAGCGCATCCAGTCCGGAGCCATGGCTTCCATTGGTTCCAGTAACAGCCTGGACACTCCGCTGGAACGCTACGCCCTGCGTAATCCGATCGTCTGTTCCCCGGATCTCCCCGTGCGAAAAGCCGTGGCCCGCATGCACGAGAACAATGTCGGCAGCATCATCATCACTGATGACAACCGACACCCGACCGGCATCTTCACCCTGCGTGATCTGCGCACCATGATCGCCGAGGAGAAAGGCCCGCTCGATACACCGGTGCGCCAGGTGATGACGCCGGATCCCTGCCGCCTCCCGGCCCATGCCGATGCCTTCGAGGCCGCAATGCTCATGGCCGAGCACCACTTTGCCCACCTGTGCGTGGTCGACGACGAGCAGCGCCTGATCGGCGTGGTCTCGGAGCGCGATCTCTTCGCCCTGCAACGGGTGGATCTGGTCAACCTGGCACGCACCATCGGCACCGCCACACACCTTCGCACCCTGGTGAGCCTGCGCAGCGACGTATCGCGGCTTGTGGACGCCATGCTGGCCCATGGTGCCGATTCCGGCCAGGTCGTGAAGATTATCACCACACTCAATGACGTCACGGTGCGACGGGTTCTCGAGCTGAATATTCAGAAGAACGACCCGGGCATCCCCTTCACCTGGCTCACCTTCGGTTCCGAAGGGCGTCAGGAACAGACCCTGCTCACCGACCAGGACAACGGCATCCTGTTCCGGACCCCCGAGGGCATGACCGAGGACCAGGTCCGGGAAAAACTGCTTCCCTTTGCCCAGACCGTCAACAAGGAACTGGCCGAGTGCGGCTTTACCCTGTGCAAGGGCAACATCATGGCCAGCAACCCGAAGCTTTGCCTGAGTGACCGCGAATGGGATGACTGGTTCATTCGCTTTATCGACGCCTCCACCCCCCAGAACCTGGTGTATTCATCGATCTTCCTGGATATGCGGGCAGTATTCGGTCCGACCGAGCCCTTGCACGAGTTGCTGGAAAAGGTTCTCGCCCGGATCCGCAAGAATGCCCTGTTCCAGAAGATGCTGGCCGGCAACGCGTTCCAGCGCAAACCGCCGCTGACGATGTTCCGCAACTTCCGTTATCTCAACGATGAGAAAAAACACGCACTGGACCTCAAACGACAGGGGCTGGCGCCCTTCGTCGAGGCAGTCCGGGTATTCGCACTGGCCAACGGTGTGGAAACCGCCAATACCCTGGAACGGATGGAAGAACTGGCGAAAAAAGGCGTCTTCGACCCCAAGGATGCCAACGCCTGGAAGGAAGCCTACAGCCTGATACAGGCGATTCGCATGCGCGCCCATCAGGAAATGCTGGATCGAGGCGAGGAGCTGACCAATTACATTGACCCGGATGATCTGAACCCGCTGGACCGGCGGATCCTGCGGGAGTCCTTCCGCCAGGCCCAGCGACTTCAACAGAAGCTGGAAGTCACCTACCAACTCTGAGAGCCGGACAGGATGCTGGACTACATCAAGCAATGGCTCGAGCGTCGCCGAGCCGGCCATATTGGCGACCACGACCGGGACAATCTGCCCTCTCCCAAAGCCGCGGGCGATCAACTGCTTTCGAACAGCCGGCTGATAGTGCTTGATCTCGAAACCACCGGCCTGAATGCGGCCAAGGACGAGGTGATTGCCATTGGGGCAGTGGCCATCAGCGGTGGCGTGATTCACCTCGATGACCAGTTCGACCTGATTCTCCGGCGGCCGGAACTGGATATCAGCGAAACGGTCCTGATCCATGGCATCGGGCCCGAAGCCCTGACCCAGGGCCACGAAACCGAAGATGCCCTGCTGTATCTGCTGGAATGGATGAACGGCGATCCGGTGCTGGCCTACCACTCCGCATTTGACCAGAAGTTCCTCGAAAAGACGCTCAAGAGCGTGCTGGGCTACACCCAGCCCCATCTCTGGATTGACGTGGCCGACCTGTTACCGGCGTTCTTCCCCGATGCGAAACCCGGTGGCAAGGGCCTGGACCATTGGGCGGACTGTTTCGGGCTGGAAGTAAGCGAACGTCACCATGCCGCAGCCGATGCACTTGTCACTGCAGAGCTCACCCTTGTGGCTCTGAACAAGGCCGGAAAAGACGATGTAAAAACCCTGAAAGATCTGAATGACAAACTTCGATATCACCGAAGATTGCAAAACATGCATCGCTTTTGAGGGAGGGCAAAAGCGCTTCACAAAATTGACCGATCCCAAGGCAAATTACTGAGAATTAGACCTTTTGCCAATATCTATATATTGGTTGACCAGTAAAGTCATTAGGGACAACAGTCGGAGAAGTACTTATATGAATAATAAATTCTCTAGCCGAAATACCTCACCAAAAACCCATCCAACCTCCACAACAACAACACAGGAGTGAATCCTATGTCAGGTCATAGCTACGACGCTGAAAACTACTGGAAGGCGAACCTCCGCCTGATATTCGGGAGTCTGATTGTCTGGGCCCTGGTATCTTACGGTTGCGCCATCCTGCTTCGTCCGATGCTGGCGGGAATTTCCGTTGGCGGGACCGATCTGGGCTTCTGGTTCGCCCAGCAGGGCTCCATCCTCACCTTCATCGCTCTGATCTTCCACTACGCGTGGCGCATGAACAAGATCGACGAAAAATTCGGCGTACACGAGGAGTAAGGACGAATGAGCCAATTTGCAATCAACATTCTATTCGTAGGGGGCTCGTTCCTCCTCTACATCCTGATTGCTATCTGGGCGAAAGCCGGTAGCACCAAGGACTTCTACGTTGCCGGCGGCGGCGTTCACCCGGTCACCAACGGTATGGCGATCGGTGCAGACTGGATGTCAGCGGCATCTTTCATCTCCATGGCGGGCCTGATTGCCGCCGGTGGTTATGCCAACTCCACGTTCCTCATGGGCTGGACTGGCGGTTACGTGCTGCTGGCCATGCTGCTGGCGCCTTACCTGCGTAAGTTCGGCAAGTTCACCGTGCCGGAGTTCATCGGCGACCGCTTCTACAGCAAGAACGCACGCCTGGTAGCGGTCATCTGCCTGATCGTCGCTTCCGTGACCTATGTAATCGGCCAGATGGCCGGTGCCGGTGTTGCCTTCTCCCGCTTCCTGGAGGTTGATTCAACCCTGGGTCTGATCATTGCCGCGGTTGTGGTATTCATGTACGCCGTTATGGGTGGCATGAAGGGCATCACCTACACCCAGGTGGCCCAGTACTGCGTACTGATCATCGCCTACACCATCCCGGCTGTGTTCATCTCCCTGCAGCTGACCGGCAACCCGCTGCCTCCGCTGGGCCTGTTCTCGACCCACGCTGACTCCGGCATGCCGATCCTGGAGAAGCTGAACCAGGTCATCACCGACCTCGGCTTCAACTCCTACACCGCCGACATCGACAACAAGCTGAACATGGTTCTGTTCACCCTGTCCCTGATGATCGGTACTGCAGGTCTGCCGCACGTTATCATCCGGTTCTTCACCGTACCGAAGGTTGCCGACGCGCGCTGGTCAGCCGGCTGGGCCCTGGTCTTCATCGCCCTGCTGTACCTGACCGCTCCGGCCGTTGCTTCCATGGCTCGACTGAACCTGATGACCACCATCTACCCGGATGGCACTGACGCTGCTCCGATCCTGTATGAAGAGCGTCCGAACTGGGTCAAGGAGTGGGAAGTTACCGGTCTTATCCAGTTCGAGGACAAGAACAACGACGGTCGCATCCAGCACTACAACGCCAGCGAATCCTTCCAGCCTGAAGCGGAAGCGCGTGGCTGGGCTGGCAACGAGCTGACCGTTAACCGGGACATCCTGGTACTGGCCAACCCGGAAATCGCCAACCTGCCTGGCTGGGTAATCGGCCTGATTGCCGCCGGTGGTCTGGCAGCGGCACTGTCCACAGCGGCAGGTCTGTTGCTGGCGATATCCTCTGCGGTGAGTCACGACCTGATCAAGGGTTCCATTAACCCGAATATCACGGAAAAAGGCGAACTGCTGGCAGCCCGGATCTCCATGGCTGTTGCGATCGTGGTGGCCACCTGGCTTGGTGCCAACCCGCCCGGCTTCGCGGCACAGGTAGTAGCTCTGGCGTTCGGTATCGCCGCGGCCTCCCTGTTCCCGGCGCTGATGATGGGTATCTTCTCCAAGCGTGTAAACAACACTGGCGCCATCGCCGGTATGCTGTGCGGTCTGGCCTTCACCCTGGTATACATCTTCGTGTACAAGGGCTGGCTGTTCATCCCGGGCACCAACAACCTGCCGGATACCCCCGAGAACTGGGTACTGGGCATCTCCCCGCTGTCCATCGGTGCGGTTGGTGCAATCGTCAACTTTGCGGTAGCCTTCGTTGTATCCAACGCAACTGAAGAACCGCCCGTTGAGATTCAGGAGCTGGTTGAAAGCGTCCGTTACCCGCGTGGTGCCGGTCAGGCTCAAGACCACTAAGCAACAACTCAACCTGATTCATTCGATGAATTGACAGGTTGATACTGGACGGGCTTCCTCATCGAGGGAGCCCGTTCTTTTTTGAGGAAGTAGATTTATGTTCTGGACCTTTATCGCCACTGTCTTTTGCGGCCTTGGCGCGGCCGGTATTGCCCTGGGTATCCGCGCCATTACCCGCAATAAGGCCCCCCGCTGGCTCATCCCGGTATTCGCCGGCGCCGGCATGCTCGGCTATCTCATCTATGGCGAGTACACCTGGTACGATCACAAGCAGTCCCTGCTGCCCGATGAGGCGGTAATTGTCGGTACCGAGAGTGACGGTATACTCTGGCGCCCATGGACCTTCGTGTTCCCCTACGTCACAGCCTTCTCCACCGTGGATGTGGAGAGCATCACCCGGGATACAGACAACCCGGACATCGTGCGCTTTACCCTGTACCGCTTCGAACAAAAGATGACCGACGCGGTCTCCCATCGGGTTCACATCATCAACTGCGAGAGCCATGAGCTGGTTCCGCTGGGCTCTGATGGAAAGCCCCGGGTGGACAATATGAAGGTCCTTGAATCCGGTAACCCGCTGTTTCAGACCGTCTGCGCAGGCTGACCGGAGGTTTGAACCAGGGATTCCAAGCTGTTTTAACGAGAAGAGCGTTTCATGATTAGCGCCTGGCTGCTGGTATTAATCTCGATTACCTACATTTCCATCCTGTTTGTCATCGCCTGGGCCGGTGACAAACACCCGGGACTTTACCGAAAGCGCCTGGCGCGAACCCACATCTACGCCCTTTCCCTGGCCGTCTACTTTACCTCCTGGACCTTCTACGGCGCCGTTGGCCGCGCCACCCAGGAAGGCCTCGGCTTCCTGCCGATCTATCTCGGTCCCTTGCTGGTGTTCATTTTCGGAGCGCCATTGCTCCGGCGCATTATCTACATCAGTAAACGCAACAACAGTACCTCGATCGCCGACTTTATTGCCTCCCGGTACGGCAAATCCCAACTACTGGCGGCCATGATCGCCACCTTTGCCCTGATCGGCAGCGTGCCCTACATCGCCCTGCAACTGAAAGCGATCGCCATGGGCTTTAACGTGCTGTCCGAGAGCGGCACCGGTTACCGGGAACTCAGTTCCGCAGCCTGGAACGACTCGGCGTGGTACATCACCCTCGCCCTGGCGGTCTTCACCGTGCTGTTCGGTACCCGACACCTGGAATCCACCGAACATCACCGGGGCATGATCCAGGCGGTCGCCTTTGAATCCCTGATAAAACTGATCGCTTTTGTTGCTGTCGGCCTGTTCGTAGGTTTCGGCCTGTTCAACGGCTTCGGTGATCTGCTTGGCCAGGTCCGGGCCGCAGACCTGACCGGGGCACTGACAACAGACGGCCTGGAAGCCCCTGCATTTATTACCCAGACCCTTGTGGCGATGCTGGCCATCATCTGCCTGCCACGACAGTTCCATGTCATGGTGGTGGAGAATACCGATCACCGGGACTTTGAGGTGGCGCGCTGGGCAATGCCTATTTATCTGGTGGTCGCCAGCGCCTTTGTGTTGCCCATCGCCGCTGCCGGCCTCTTGTCGCCCAGCACAATCCTGGGCAATCCGGACGTTCTTATCCTCCAGCTACCTATCCTTGCCGGTGAGGAGTGGCTGGCAATCCTGGTATTTCTCGGCGGCGGTTCAGCAGCCGCGGCAATGGTTATCGTCTGCTCGGTAGCGATCGCCACCATGGTCAGCAACGAAATCATCATGCCGGCGTTGCTGAAATTCTTCCGTCCCGGCATGAACCGCCGCACGGACCTCAGCTACCTGCTGCTCAGTATCCGCCGGGTGGCGATCTTTGTGGTTCTGCTGACCGCCTATGGCTTCTACCGGATGGCCGGGGAAGACTACAGCCTGACGGCGTTTGGTTTGCTGTCGTTTGCCGCAGCGGCGCAGTTCGGCCCGGCACTGGTCGGTGGCATCATCTGGCGCCGGGGGAATTACATGGGCGCGGTCTGGGGCCTGGCTCTGGGCTTCCTGATGTGGTGTTACACCCTGCTTCTGCCCGCCCTGGCGACCACTGGCTGGGTCGCCGACAACCTGATCAACAACGGCCTGTGGGGCCTCAGCTGGACCCGCCCCACAGCCCTGTTCGGCTCCAACCTCGACCAGATCAGCCATGGCATTATCTGGAGCCTGGGCATCAACACGGTAACCTACATCGTTTTCTCCATGCTGACCCGTCAACGGGTACGGGAAAAAATACAGATCGCGTCGTTTTTCCATGACCCCCAGCCAAAGGCAGAGACCGCCCATCACCAGAGTTGGCAGGGCGAGATCCTGATTTCGGACCTCCAGGCCCTGACCGACCGCTTCATGGGAGAGGAGAGGTCGGAAACCATCTTCAGAAATTACGAGCGTCGTAACGCCATTCGCCTGCATCCGCACCGACCCGCCTCCACCCACCTGATGAAATACATCGAGCGCCAACTGGCCTCGGTGATAGGTGCCTCTACGGCCCGAGTGGTACTGGAATCCACGCTCACCGGCCGGGACATGCAGATCGAGGATGTCGTCAGTATCGTCGATGAAGCGTCACAGGCCATGACCTTCAGCCGGGAACTGCTGCAATCGGCTATCGAAAACATAAGCCTTGGCGTCTCGGTGGTAAACCACCAGCAGCAACTGGTGGTCTGGAACCATCGGTACCTTGAGCTGTTCAATTACCCCAAAGGCTTTGTCCGGGTTGGCCGACCGGTGGAAGACCTGATGCGTTATAACCTTACCAACGCCAATCATTCCGCCCGGCGAATCGATGAGATCATCGCCGACCGCTGTAACAGCATGCGCGAAGGCAAGCCGATGTCCTATGAGCGCCAACGCCCGGACGGTACGGTCCTCCGGATCGACGGAAGCCCCATCCCGGGTGGTGGCTACGTAACGACCTTCCAGGACATCACCGCGATGCGTCGCACCGAGCAGGCGCTGAAAGAGACCAACATCTACCTGGAACAGCGCGTCAAGGAGCGTACCCAGGAGCTTCAGGTCATCAACGAACAGATGCTCAAGGCGAAATCCGTTGCCGAGCAGGCCAACCAGAGCAAGACCCGCTTCCTGGCTTCAGCCAGTCACGACCTCTTGCAGCCCCTGAATGCTGCCAGGCTGTTCACCTCTGCCCTTGCCGGCAAGGCGAATGATGGCGAGACAAGGGAGCTGGTCGACCATATCGACAGTTCCCTCGGTGCAGCGGAAGAGATTATCAGTACGCTGCTCGACATATCGAAACTCGATGCCGGCGCCCTGGAGCCGGATATCGCGGTATTCCCGGTCAACGATCTTCTGCGCCATCTGGCGACCGATTTCACGGCGATCGCAAAGGAGCAGGACCTGGAACTGCATGTCGTGCCGAGCTCGGCCTGGGTAAGATCGGATGCCAAACTCCTGCGCCGGGTGGTTCAGAACTTCCTGTCCAACGCAATCCGCTACACCCCCAGTGGCAAGATCCTGATGGGATGCCGGCGGCTGAAGGGCTACATCCGGATCGAAGTATGGGACACCGGCCCCGGCATTCCGGAAGACCAGCTGGCCCAGATCTTTGAAGAGTTTCGGCGCTTCCAGCATGGGCGGGACAAGAAAGGCCTCGGGCTGGGACTGGCCATCGTCGACCGGATCAGCGGCATGCTCAACCATCCGGTCAGTGTCCATTCAGTGCAGGGCCGTGGAAGTGTCTTTGGAATTACCGTGCCCTCGGCCGCTCCGGAACAGACCCAGCAGAGCACCAAGCCTTCCTCCGGCTCAAGACGGGTATCGAGCCTGGGTGGCCTGCAGGTGCTGTGTATCGACAATGATCCCACGATTCTTCAGGGCATGACTGCACTGCTGGGGAACTGGCAATGCGAAATCACCGCGGCTGAGAGTCTTGAGGACGCGCTGGAAAAACTCGATGGCCAGCAGCCGGACATCATTCTCGCCGACTACCAGCTGGACGATAACCGCAACGGCCTGGATGCGATGGACAGCATCAGAGCGGAAATCAGTGAAGATATCCCCGGGATACTGATCACCGGCTATATGGCCCCTGAAGTTCGCGAGGATGCCATCGAGAGGGGCTATCAGATTCTTTATAAACCGGTGAAGCCTGCGGCCTTGAGAGCGATGGTGAACAAGCAGTTGAAGCAGAAGCGGGGGTGATGGGCGACTCCCCTTTCGGTGGGTTTCTCGCGTGCATAGAAAACCCCGGTGCCTGATGGGCACCGGGGTTTTGTTTTGTGTAAAGACAAGCAGTAATAAGTGCCTGGATAGATAGTGGGGAGTGCGAAGAAGTCGATCGTTAGGCTCTGCTGCCAAGTCGCGATTATTGCTGGGTGTTGGCCTCGGGCAGTGCTTCGCACTGCAGACGATGACCCGGAGCACCCCGAGACGGGGTGCTCGTCCTTACCTGAGCGAGCGATGCTCGCTCTGCCTTCGGCACCGGTGCGGACACTCTCGTAGGTCATCTCTTTCTTGCAGCTAATAAAAAACCCCCAACGGCGAAGCCGCTGGGGGTTTTGGTATTAGGAGCCTGACGATGACCTACTCTCGCATGGGCCATGCCACACTACCATCGGCGCTGGTCTGTTTCACTTCTGAGTTCGGGATGGGATCAGGTGGTTCCAGACCGCTATGGTCGTCAGGCAAAACGGTTGATCACTGGGGGACGGGATAGAACAGTCAGTTGGACTGACAGTGATGTTTGATTTCTGGAGCTTTCGCTCTGCGTTATCCGCAATTGTCTTGGGTGTTATATAGTCAAGCCGCACGAGCAATTA